>NZ_BBQM01000015.1 GCF_000876015.1 Cupriavidus basilensis
GTTCGCGCTAATTGAGAAGGAAATCATGTTCAGCAACCTCCTCAACGCACTGTTTGGCGCCCGCGCGCCCGCCGCGCTTGCCCGCTCGGCCCAGGCCCGCTGGGAGCCGTGGCTGCAACCAATTCGCCCCGATGCCCCGGTTGGCGACGATCCCGGCTACGACGACGGCTTCCTCGCTATCAAGGAGGAAGTCGCCAAGTTGTCCGATATCGACGACGCGCTGATCATGGAATCCGCAGGCGAATTGCTCAAGCATGTCGCCAAGGATGTGCGCCTGGCGGCATACTATGCTTACGGATGTATGCGGCGCGAAGGTGCGGAAGGGGTAGCCTGTGGCTTCGAACTGCTGTCGGCGCTGATCGACCGTTTTGGCGCCCAGATGCTGCCCACCCGCGCCGAGAGCCGCAAGGCCGCGCTCGAATGGCTGGCTGGCGCCACGTTTACCGACCGCCTCGACCGGGTGCAGGGCTTGACCGGCGCGCCCCTGGAGCGGACGCTCTCCGCGCTGGCCCTGATCCTGGAGCGCACCGCGCAGTGGCCGGAGTCGGCGCGCCCGGCGCTCGACGGGCTATTCCGCCGCTTCGAAGAGCGCGTCGAGTCTCCACTGGCCGCCGAGAGTACCGGCATCGGTGAGCTATCAAGACCATCCGCCACCTCGTCGACCTTCCCGCCTGCCGCCGGCGAGGTGGCCTCCACGCGCGACCTGCTCGACCGGACGCGCCAGATGGCGCTCTTCCTGCGCGAGCAGCCCCAGGGCTATCTCGCGGCGTATCGCCTGATGCGCTGCGTGCGCTGGGATACGCTGACCGACGTGCCGCCGCATGAGGCGAGCGGCAAGACCCGCTTGTTGGCGCCGCGCGCCGAACTGCGGGCCCAGCTCAGGCGCCTGCTGCTGCAAAAGCAGTGGCCGGAACTGCTCGACCGCGTCGAACAGGCTTTCGCCGAAGGGGCGAACCACTTCTGGCTGGACTTGCAGTACTACGCCTTCACCGCCCAGGACCAGGCGGGCGGCGAGTATGCCCGCGTGCGCGACCTGCTGGCGACCGATTGCGCGCTGATGCTCGAGCGCCTGCCCGGCCTCGATCGGCTGGCCTTTACGGATGGCACGCCGTTCGCGGACGACGCCACGCTGGAGTGGATCGCACGCCATGCCACCGTGCGCGATGTGGAGCGCGGCGAAGCGGTGGCACCGGTATCGGTCGCATCCGCCAGCACCGACTGGGCGGAGACGGAAGCCCAGGCGGCCGACCTCGCCGCCCAGCAGAGCCTCGATGCCGCCTTCGCCTGGCTGCAGGGCCTGCCAGTGCCCGATGGAGAACGGGATCGCTTCGTCCGGCAACTGGTCATGGCGCGCGTGGCCGAACGTGCTGGCCGGCCGGACACAGCCTTGCACCTGCTGTCCGCTCTCGATCTGGCTGCCCAGCGCTTCCAACTGTCCGCCTGGGAGCCGTCGCTCGTATTCGAAGCCAAGCAGCAACTGCTGCGGCTGCTCAAAGCCCGCCTGACCCGCAAGGACGCGGACAAGTCCACGCTGACGCAGCGCATCGACGCACTGGTGGGCGACCTGACCGCCATCGACCCGGCCCGCGCGGTGGCCCTCGCCTAGCTGCAGAACCAATTACCTATTTCATGAACCATCCCACCCAAGACAACGAGATCCTGCGCTACTACGAGGCGGAGATGCGCTACCTGCGCGAGGCCGGGAAGGAGTTCGCCCAGGCATTTCCGGACCGCGCGCGGATGCTCAACATCGACCGCATCGGCGAGCGCGATCCCCACGTTGAACGGCTGTTCGAGGGCTTCGCCTTCCTGATGGGGCGGCTGCGCCATAAGCTCGACGACGAATTGCCGGAACTGACCGAAGGACTGGTCAGCATGCTATGGCCGCATTACCTGCGCATGATTCCCTCGCTGTCGATCCTCGAACTGACCCCGACCGCCGGCGCGTTGCAACGCCACGAGACGTTGCCGGCCGGGCTGGCAGTCACGTCCGACCCGATTGCGCTGAGTACCCAGGCCGCCAACGGCGGCGACAGCGTCGAGTGCATCTATCGGACCACGCAGCCGGTCGATTTGTACCCACTGCGGCTCACTGAAGCCAGTGCTCACGCGCGCGAGGATGGCCGCTCGGTGATCCGGCTGCGGCTCGCACTCCAGATGCAGGGGCGCCGCGAGCAACTGGCGGTGCCGCGCCTGCGGCTCTACCTCCATGCCGACCGGCCATTGGCGCTGGCGCTCTATGCCGCGCTCACCGCCGAGCCGCTGGCCGTGCTGGTACGGGTCCCGGGCTACCCGGCCGACCGGCCCGGTGCACCCCAGCCGATGGCGGGCCTGCGCCTGGAACCGGCGGGATTTGCGGCCGAGGAGCGCCTCTGGCCCAAGCCTGACAACGCCTTTGGCGGCTACCAGTTGCTGCTGGAATACTTCACTTTCCCCGAGAAATTCATGTTCGTGGACCTGGTGGGGCTGGACATGGACGCCATCCCGCAAGATGCGGAGCATTTTGACGTGGAGGTGGTACTCCACAAGCCGTTTCCGGACGACATGCGCTTCTCGGCCGAGAACGTGCGGCTCTTCTGCACGCCCATCATCAATCTGTTCGAGCTCGAAGCCAACCCGATCTCCGTCACTCACTTCGAGACCGAGTACCGGGTGCGGGCGATGGAGCAGCATGGGCAGCATGTCGAGGCATATTCCGTCGATACCGTACGCGGATTCGAAGCCGGCAGCGGCCAGCGCTTCGAGTACGCGCCGTTTGCGGCGTTCCGCCACCGGGGCGGCATGCTGCGCCACGAGATGCCGGAGCGCTACTTCCACACCCGCGTGCGTCGCGGTCCCTCGGGCAGGTTCGACACCTGGGTCGTCCTTGGTGGCCATGCTTGGGAACAGCAGCAAACCATGCCGCAGGAAACCCTGTCGCTATCGGTGACCGGCACCAATGGCATGCTGCCGCGCAAGGGCTTGCGCGAGGCCGGCATCACCCGCATGCGTGGCGGCTTCACCAATATCGGCACGGTGCGCAACCTGACCGCGCCGACCCTGCCGGTATATCCCCCCACCGGCGACCGCTTTCACTGGCGGGTGCTGTCGCACCTCGCGCCGAACTACCTGTCGCTGCTCGATGCCGAAGTCTTGCGCGGCAGCCTGGCGCTGTACGACTGGACGGACGGGGAACTGAACCGCCGGCGCATCGATGCCATTTCCGACGTGCGGCACCGTCCGCTCCAGAAGCTCGTCAAGGGAGGCCTGCTGCGTGGCGTGGAGATCGTGGTGACACTGGACAGCCCCCGTTTTGCCGGCGAGGGAGACGTGGAACTGTTCGGTGAAATGCTCAACCGGTTCCTGTCGCTGTACGCGACCGTGAACTTGTATACCCGGCTGGTGATCGTGTCCCAGCCCACCGGCAAGCGTCTGGCGTGGCCCGACAGCAAAGGGGAGGGGGCTCCGTTTTGAGCATGACAGACCAGGTTGCGACGTCCTCCCCGGCCGGCGCCTTGCTGCCGGCGCTGCTCGCCAATGCGCCACGGATGAATGTCTTCCGGCTCTGCGAACTGATCGAGCTGTCCGCGCCGCGGCACCCGCCGCTGGGTACGACCGATTCACCGGCCAACGAGCCTGTGCGTTTCCGCTCGCATGGGCGGCTGGGTTTCCCGGGGCGGGAGATCCAGGCAATCGAGCACGACAGCGACCACCCCGATCGGCCGCCCGTGGTCCGCACGACCTTCCTTGGCCTCTATGGCGTCGATGCGCGCATGCCGTCCTACTTCGTGGATGAAATTGCGCAGCGTCGCGACGGGGCCGAGCCGCTCGCAGCCTTTCTCGATCTGTTCCACCACCGGATTGTCACGCAGTTCTACCGCGTCGCGCGCAAGTATCGCTATCCGGTGGGTTTCCGTCCGGGCGGCCAGGACGACGTGTCGCGTTATCTGTTGAGCCTGCTCGGGCTGGGTTTCGGCGAGATGGAAGCCGGCCAGGCCCGGATCGAGGACACCGTTGGCACGCAGAAACTGCTGTCGATGCTGGGGCTGGCCAGCCAGCGCACGCGCACGGCCGAAGGCCTGGCCGGCGTATTGCAACACGCCGTGCCGGACGCCCGGATTGCGGTCGAGGAGTTCTACCCCGTGTGGGTGCGCCTCGACGCCGACGAACGGATGCCGCTCGGAGAGAACTGCGTGCTGGGACGCGGCTTCTACGATCGCGCGAACACCGTGCGCGTGGCGATCACGCCGCAGACACGGGAATCGGTGCTGGAGCTGATGCCGGGCAGGCGCATGCATGGGGAGGTGATGGCGCTGCTGCGCTTTTATCTCGGCTACGCAGCGCATGCCCATCTGGAGATGCGGGTAAGACCCGCGCTGATGCCGGCACCAGCCCTGAATTCGGACCAGGCGAGCCTGGGTTACACCACGCAACTGCGATGTCCGGCGGTGGCGGAAGCCAACGACGTCGACGGCGCCATGCCGGGCATGACGCGCGTGCAACTTGGGACATGGAACGGAGCTGGCGCAGCGTAGCAGGCAGCAAAGCTGTGCCGGCCGCGCGCAAGACGAATGCAACACGAAAACCTGATACGCCAAGAGGATCAATACGATGGGGCGACAGCTTCAAAATAGAGCCGGACTGCTGGTTGCCACCCTTGTTGTGGCTGGCTGCGGCGTTGGGCAAGGGATCAAGGACAGCACGGTGGAGGCGGCGAAGTGGGTCTTCACGACGCAGGTCAAGACCATGAACCTCGACCTCACCAGCCGGTTGTCGTTAAATGCTGACGGCGCCGGACAATCGTTGTCGACGGTGGTGAGGGTTTACCAACTGAAGACGCCGCAGGCCTTCGAGCAACTGAGCTACGCGCAACTGCAGGCCAACGATCTCGAGTCGCTCAAGCCCGATCTGCTGGCAACCAGGGACGTCATCCTGCGCCCGGATGCGAGCGTGAGCCTGAGTGAGCCGATGCACGCCGATGCCGGGTATGTCGGCGTGGTGGCGTTCTTCCGCAGAGCGGACAAAGAAGCGGTCTGGAAGGTGGTCGTGCCGAAAAAGCAGTGGAAGAAGACCGACCCGGTGAAGATCGAGCTGCGGGGCAGCACGCTGCAGTTGGCGGGTGTTTCCGCCGATGGCCGCGGCATTGGGAATGGCGGTATCACCCCGCGTCTGACGATGGCGCAGTCGGCTGCCAGTTCGCGAATTCCTCCGCCATGTACGGAGGAATCCCAAAAAAGTGGCATTCTAGACGCATTGACCGGTTCGCCGGAGACCTGAAATCCGGTGTGGCCACCGTTGGCGTACCGCATGTTCGCGCGTCGCCAAGGGTGTTTCGGTAACTGAGTTGCGGGTTTTCTTATCGATTCCCCCGCGCCGCCAGCCTCAGCCGGCCGCCAGGCTCACGCCCTGCGGGCCTTGCTGGGTGCGCCCGTCCTTGCCGTACAGCGTGCCGCCGGTGTCGCCGCGCTGGCGCAGCGTCTGGATGGCTTCCTGGGTGAACTCCAGGTGCGCGTCCACCACGGCCGCGTTGAGCGTGTTGGCGTCGCGCGCCATGCGGGCGGCGAACAGCAGGTTGCGCCAGGCCGTCTCGATGGCGGGGGAGAGGTCGCGCCCGGTGATCTGGCCGCCGGCGCCGAGCCGGATTCCCATCGCGCCCATCTGCGCCTCGCGCGCGCGCGTCTGCGTCTGCAGCAGGCCGGCCAGTTCGACCTTGCGCTCCAGCAGGCCGACCAGCGCCTGGTAGTCGCCCGCCTTGATCATGGCGCGCTCTTCGCCCAGCACGGCGGCGAATTCCTTGGACAGCTCGGTTTCCCGGGCGAGGTTCTGGATCAGGGACTGGCTCATGGCTTGCCTATGTTACGTGGGTTGGCTTGGCCGCCGCGGTGTGTGGCGCGTCAGGCGCCGCCGTTGAGTTCGCGCAGCGACGCCAGCAGACCGTCGGCGATCTTGCTGGGGTCGATCTTGATGCGTCCTTCGGCGATCGCCTGGCGGATTTCGTCCACCTTGGCGGTATCGATATCGTCGTCGTGGTCTTCCACCAGGCGCGCGCCGATCTCGCGCACCTGCGCGGCCAGCGGGCTGACGCGCACGCCGGCGGTTTCCGGGGCGGCGGCGGGGCCTGCGGGGGCGCCCGCCACGCTGCGCGGCGTGCCGTCGCTGGCGTCGGCCGGCCTCGAGGAGGTGGTCTGATTGATCTTCACGGTGGTTCCTTGCTGGGTTCCTCTGGCTTATCGGACGGCGGCGGCAGAACTTTAGGGCCGCCCGGTGCGGATCGCGGCCGTCCGGGCACGGGCTTGGGATGCCGGCTGCACTTCGTGCGCAGCGCGGCGCGCCATTGTCTCATGCACGGCGGCGGCGCCGGGCCGGCGCGCGGGCCTATTGTCTTATTGTCGCTATTGTTGCAGCACCACCGTATCGCCGTTGCGCACCAGCGCGTTGACCACCTGGCCGTTCTTGAGCCGGACCTGCACGTTGTTGCCGGCGGCGGCGTCGGCCATCACCTTGCCTTCGCTGCTGAGCTGGAACGACTCGCCTTCCACCACCACCGTCACGTTCTGGCCCTGCCGCACGGCAATGGCCTTCTTCAGCAGGTCCATGCGCATCGGCGAGCCCGCCGCGACGCGGTTGGCGACCACCGCGCCCGCCACCTGGGCGAGGTCGGTGACCACCGCGCGCGGCAGGCCGGACAGGTCGCCCTGGCGCAGTTCCAGGTCGGACGGGTCCAGCGGCTCGCCGGGCGTGAGGTTGCGGGCCGCCACGTAATAGTCGGCCACCACCGAGACGCGCGCCTGCACGTAGCGGGTCCAGGGTCGCTCGCCGCCGCAGCGCACGCCGACCGAGATGCGGCCCCAGGGCGACGCGCCCGGCGGCAGGAAGGGCTCGGGCAGCGGGCAGTCCGGCGCGCGGCCGCCCGACGGCGGCACCACCTGGATGCTGGCCTTGCCGGGCAGGCCGGCGGTCTGGCGCTCGAGGAACTGTTCCACGGCGGCGCGCACCGGATCCTCGGTGAAAGGCGAGGGCGGGGCCGCCAGCGCGCCGCCGCACAGCGCGCCGGCGGCGGCCAGCGCGCAGGGCAGCGCGCGCGTGGCGGTGCGCAGGGCGGCGCGGAAAGTGGCGCACAAAGTGACGCAGAAGCGAGGATTCATGTGTACATCCGGCAAGGCTGCGGGCCGGCGGCGCGCGGCGGGCGCGCGGGCCGGGCCGCGGAACAGGACCCATTGTAGGCAGCCGCGCCTTCGGGCTCGTGGCGAAATACGCGGGTTTTTTTGCCCTATTCGCGCGATTGGGATGACAGGGCCGAACCTAAGATGGCACACCTGAAGAAGGTCGACCTTCGTCGCTCTCTCCCTCCAGCGAGACACAGACATGATTGACAGACTCGATGCGGCGCTGCGCTTCCAGCAGGAAGCGCTGAGCTTGCGGACCCAGCGGCAATCGGTGATTGCCTCCAATATCGCGCATGCCGACACGCCCGGCTACAAGGCGCGCGACTTCGACTTTTCCAGCACGCTGGCGCAGACCGTCGAGCGCGGCAAGCGCGCCGAGGGCGTGTCGCTGTCCACCACCTCGGCGCGGCACCTGCCCGGCCAGGCGCCGGTGGCCGACGACATGGACCTCCAGTACCGCATTCCGCTGCAGTCGAGCATCGACGGCAATACCGTCGAAATGGACACCGAGCGCGTGGCCTTCGCCGACAACGCCGTGCACTTCGAGTCGGGCCTTACCGTGATGAGCGCCAAGATCAAGACCATGCTGTCGGCCATCCAGCAGTGAGCACGCCATGCCAGCAATGAATATCTTCGACGTCGCCGGCTCGGCGATGGCCGCGCAGTCGCAGCGCATGAACGTGACCGCCTCCAACCTGGCCAACGCGGACAGCGCGGTCAGCCCCAACGGCCAGCCCTACCGCGCCAAGCAGGTCATCTTCGGCCTGGCGCCGACCCCGGGCCAGAGCGACGTGGGCGGCGTGCAGGTCGAGGGCGTGATGGAGGACCCGTCGCCGCCGCGCATGGTTCACAACCCGACGCACCCGCTGGCCAATGCCGACGGCTACGTCACGATGCCCAACGTCAACCCGGTGGAGGAGATGGTCAACATGATCTCGGCCTCGCGTTCCTACCAGGCCAACGTCGAAGTGCTGAACACCGCCAAGACCATGATGCTCAAGACGCTGACCCTCGGTCAGTGACGCCCAGAAACCAGGACCCGCAATGACTACCACCGTCGACACCAGCACCCAGGGCATCAACAACGCCCTGCAAGGCAGCAGCGCCAGCGCCGCCGACCTGCAGAACAACTTCCTGACCATGCTGGTCACGCAGATGAACAATCAGGACCCGCTCAACCCGATGGACAACTCGCAGCTCACCTCGCAGCTCGCGCAGATCAGCCAGGTGAGCGGCATGCAGACCATGAACAATACGCTGCAGGCGCTGCTGTCGCAGGTCGCGGCCAGCCGCGCGATGGATTCGGCGTCGCTGATCGGCCACACGGTGATGGTGCCGGGCAACACCGCCACGGTGGCGGGCGGCGTGCCGACGCAGATCGGTGTGGACCTGCCGGCCACGGCCGACGCGGTCACGGTCAACGTGCTGGACAAGGACGGCAACATCGTGCGCACCATCGACATGAAGGGCCAGGTCGCGGGCGTGCACGACATCACCTGGGACGGCAAGAACGATGCCGGCGTGGCGGTGCCGGACGGCGACTACACCTTCAAGGTCGCGGCCACCGCCGATGGCAAGGACGTCTCGCCGGTCGCGCTGGTCTACGGCAAGGTGGGCAGCATCAGCGGTGACTCCACCGGCGTGCTGGTGGACATCGGCAATGGCCGCACGGCGTCGGTCGACGACGTGCGCCGCATTCTTTGATTTATCTGCGATTCGTCAGCTAACCAGTTCATTAGGGGAACATCATGGGTTTCGGTCAAGGGGTAAGCGGCATCAACGCCGCCGCATCCAACCTGGACGTCATCGGCAACAACATCGCCAACGCCAACACGGTCGGCTACAAGCAGTCGACCGCGCAGTTCGCCGACGTGTACGCCGGCACCAAGATCGGCCTGGGCGTGACGGTGAATTCGGTGGTGCAGTCGTTCAACCAGGGCAATATCGAATCTAGCGGCAGCGCGCTCGACGTGGCCATCACCAACGGCAACGGCTTCTTCCGCATGACCGACTCCACGGGGTCGGTGTTCTACTCGCGCAACGGCCAGTTCCAGCGCCAGCCGGACGGCAGCATCACCAACGCGCAAGGCCTGGCGCTGACCGGCTACCCGGCCGGCACGACCGGCGGCGGCGCGGTGCAGCCGCAGCCGCTGGTGATCCCGAACACCACGATGGCCGCGCGCGCGACCACGTCGCTGGCCATGTCGTTCAACCTCGACTCCGGCAGCAAGGTTCCCGTCACGCCGTTCGCCAGCACCGGCCCGCTGCCGGGACCGCCCCCGGTGCCGGCGGCGCTGCCGACCAGCGACATGTTCAACTACAGCACCGGCGTGACGGTCTATGACTCGCTGGGCAACGCCCGCCAGCTGACCGCCTACTTCTCGACCGGCACCCCGGGCGCCGGCGCGCTGCCCGCGCCGAATGCCGGCGGCACCGACTGGACCATGAACCTGACCGACGCGGCGGGCAACATCGTCAGCACGAGCACGCTGCAGTTCGGCCCGAACGGCAACCTGGTGGTGCCGGCGGCCGGCGCCACCACCAACATCGCGCTGCCCGCCTCCAACGGCGCCGCCGCGATGACGGTGGCGATGAACCTGACCGGCACCACGCAGTTCGCCGGCGACAACGACACCAAGCCGCCGGTGCAGGACGGCTACGCCGCGGGCAGCCTGCTGGGCTTCGCCGTGCAGCCGGACGGCACCATCCTCGGCAGCTACTCGAACCAGAAGACCCAGGCCCTGGGCCAGGTCGTGCTGGCGAACTTCGCCAACACGCAGGGCCTCAAGCCGGAAGGCAACAACGTGTGGTCGGAAACCGGCTCGTCGGGCCCGGCCGTGGTCGCCGCCGCCGGCGGCGCCTCGGGCACGCTCAAGTCCAACGCGGTGGAAGACTCCAACGTGGACCTGTCGGGCCAGCTCGTGAACCTGATCGTGGCGCAGCGCAACTACCAGGCCAACGCGCAGACCATCAAGGCGCAGGACACGGTCATGCAGACCCTGGTGAACCTGTAACCGAGCAGCAGAGCATGTCGCCGGCCGCGCAGGCCGGCGCTGAGGAAACGCCATGGACCGCATGATCTACACCGCCCTGTCGGGGGCCAAGCAGACGCTCGACCAGCAGGCCGCGGTGTCCAACAACCTGGCCAACGCCTCGACGCCGGGCTTCCGCGCGCAGGTCAACATGTTCCGCGCGGTGCCGGTGGTGAGCAACGCCTCGCCGACCCGCGCGTTCACGCTGGCCTCGACGCCGGGCGCCGACATGAAGGCCGGCCCGCTGACCTACACCGAGCGTCCGCTGGACGTGGCGCTGCAGGGCAACGGCTGGCTGACCGTGCAGGCGCCGGACGGCAGCGAGGCCTACACCCGCGCGGGCTCGCTGCAGGTGTCGCCCGACGGCCAGCTGCAGACCAGCACCGGCCTGCCGGTGATGGGCGACGGCGGCCCGATCGCGGTGCCGCCCTCGGCCGAGGTCACGATCGGCAGCGACGGCACCATCACCGTGCGCGGCCCCGGCGACACCGCCCAGGGGCTGGCGCAGATCGGCCGGCTGCGGCTGGTCAACCCGCCGCCGGACTCGATCGCGCGCGGCGACGACGGCCTGTTCCGCCTGCGCCCCGGCGCGCAGCCGCTGCAGCAGGACGGCAACGTGCGCGTGCTGACCGGCGCGCTGGAAGGCAGCAACGTCAACCCGGTGGAAGCGATGGTCGACATGATCGCCAACGCGCGCCGCTTCGAGATGCAGATGAAGATGATCCAGGGCGCGGACACCAACGACCAGCGCGCCAACCAGCTGCTCTCGACCAACTGATTTCACGATCTGACGCGCCGCCGCGCCCAGCGGCGGCCATGCAAGGACAAACATGATCCGCTCACTCTGGATTGCCAAGACCGGCCTCGATGCGCAGCAGACGCAGATGGACGTGATCTCGAACAACCTGGCCAACGTGTCGACCAACGGCTTCAAGCGCAGCCGCGCGGTGTTCGAGGAACTGATGTACCAGACCGTGCGCCAGCCGGGCGCGCTGTCGTCGGACCAGACCAACCTGCCCTCGGGCCTGCAGTTGGGCACCGGCGTGCGCCCCGTGGCCACCGAGCGCATCCACACCCAGGGCAATCCGCAGCAGACCGGCAACAGCAAGGACGTGGCCATCATCGGCCAGGGCTTCTTCCAGGTCACGATGCCCGACGGCACCACCGCCTACACGCGCGACGGCTCGTTCCAGACCGACCAGAACGGCCAGCTCGTGACCTCCAGCGGCTTCGTCATCCAGCCCGCCATCACGCTGCCGCCCAACTACACCTCGCTGACCGTGGGGCGCGACGGCACCGTCTCGGTCACGCAGCCGGGCTCGAGCGCCAACGTGCAGGTCGGCCAGATCCAGCTCGCGACCTTCCCCAACCCGGCCGGCCTCGAAAGCCTGGGCGAGAACCTGTACGTGCAGACCGACGCCTCGGGCGCGCCCAACGCCACCGTGCCCGGCCTGAACGGCGCCGGCACGCTGCAGCAGAACTACGTGGAAGCGTCCAACGTGAACGTGGTCGAGGAACTGGTCAGCATGATCCAGACCCAGCGCGCCTACGAGATCAACAGCAAGGCGGTGCAGACCTCCGACCAGATGCTGCAGCGCCTTACCCAGCTCGGATGAACATGATGGCCTCGCTGATCCGCCTGGGCGCGCTCGCCCTGTGCTGCCTCGCGACCGGCTGCGCGATGATGCCGCGCGAGCCGCTGGTCCAGCTTCCCACCACCGCGCGCGCCGAACCGCGCTCGGTGGGGCCGTCGAGCGGATCGATCTTCCAGGGCTCGTACGCGGGCAATCCGTTGTTCGAGGATCGCCGGCCGCGCAACGTGGGCGACATCCTCACCATCGTGATCAGCGAGAACGTCAACGCCAGCAAGAACTCGGGCACCAACGCCACGCGCACCTCCAACAGCGCGCTGACGTTCGACGCCGTGCCCAAGGCGCTCGGCGGCCTGTTCAGCAGCAGCCAGAACGCCAGCATGAGCGGCGCCAACGGGCTGAAGGCCAGCGGCGGCGCCACCGCCGCCAACACCTTCAACGGCACCATCACCGTGACCGTGCTGGAAGTGCTGCCCAACGGCAACCTGGTGGTGTCCGGCGAGAAGCAGATGGCCATCAACCAGGGCGCGGAGTTCATCCGCTTCTCCGGCGTGGTCAATCCGCGCACGATCACCGGCGACAACGCGGTGCCGTCCACCCAGGTGGCGGACGCGCGCATCGAGTACACCGCCAAGGGCTACATCGACGAAACGCAGAACATGGGCTGGCTGCAGCGTTTCTTCCTCAACGTCTCACCGTACTGATGGCTGACCGCATCATGTTCCCGTCTTCGTTCCCCGTCTTGCGCCGCCGCTTCGTCCGCGCTCTTTTCCTCGCGCTGACGCTGGGCCTGCTGGCAGGCGCGGCGCAGGCGGAGCGGCTCAAGAACCTCGCCACCTTCCAGGGCGTGCGGGACAACCCGCTGGTGGGCTACGGCCTGGTGGTCGGCCTGGACAACACCGGCGACCAGACCACGCAGACGCCGTTCACCACGCAGAGCCTGACCAACATGCTCTCGCAGCTCGGCATCACGCTGCCGGCCGGCAAGAACATGCAGCTCAAGAACGTGGCCGCGGTGATGGTGACCGCCACGCTGCCGCCATTCGCGCAGCCCGGCACCCAGCTCGACGTGGTGGTGTCGTCGATGGGCAACGCCAAGAGCCTGCGCGGCGGCACGCTGCTGATGACGCCCCTCAAGGGCGCCGACGGCCAGGTCTACGCCATCGCCCAGGGCAACATGCTGGTGGGCGGCGCGGGCGCGTCGGCCAACGGCAGCCGGGTGCAGGTCAACCAGCTCGCGGTGGGCCGCATCGCCAACGGCGGCATCGTCGAGCGCGCCGTGCCGGCCTTCCAGCCCGAAGGCGGCCTGCTCAACCTGGAGCTGCGCGAGACCGACTACGGCACCGCCGAGCGCGTGGTCGACGCCATCAACCGCAACATGGGCGGCGGCGTGGCCAGCGCGCTGGACGGGCGCGTGGTGCAGGTGCGCACGCCGCAGGCGCCGTCGGCGCGGGTGGGCTTCATGGCCCGCATCGAGAACATCGAGGTCACGCGCGCCAAGGCCGCGGCCAAGGTCATCCTCAACGCCCGCACCGGCTCGATCGTGATGAACCAGGCCGTCACCGTGGACGACTGCGCCGTCGCGCACGGCAATCTCTCGGTGGTGATCAACACCCAGCCGGTGATCAGCCAGCCGGCGCCGTTCAGCGGCGGCCAGACCGTGGTCGCGCCGGTCTCGCAGATCGACATGAAGCAGCAGGGCGGCTCGCTGCAGATGGTGCGGGCCGGCGCCTCGCTGTCCGCGGTGGTCAAGGGCCTCAACGCGCTGGGCGCCACGCCGGCCGACCTGCAGACCATCCTGGAAGCCATGCGCGCCGCCGGCGCGCTGCGCGCCGACCTCGAGATCATCTGACATGTCCGCCAGCCGCATGGCCGCGCAGGCCGAACTCTCGCAGCGCTTCGCCCTGGACACCCAGGGCTTCGAAGGCCTCAAGCAAAGCGCCCGCACCGGCGCCACCCCCGAGACGCTGCGCACCGCGGCGCGCCAGTTCGAGGCGGTGTTTACGCAGATGGTGCTCAAGAGCATGCGCGACGCCACGCCGCAGGACGGCCTGTTCGACAACGAGCAGACCAAGCTCTACATGTCGATGATGGACCAGCAGCTCTCGCAGCAGATGTCCACGCGCGGCATCGGCCTGGCCGACGTCATGGTGCGCCAGCTCGCGCGCGCCAGCGGCGCCGCGGTGCCGCCCGAGCTGGCCGGCACCGCCGGTGCCTCGGCCGCGAAGCAGGCCCTGATGCAGTCCGGCATGGACGACGCCGCGCCCGGTCTGGCCGGCGCGCTCGACATGCGCAACGGCGACGGCGGCGGCGACGGAAATACGCCGCGCCTGGGCAGCGTGGTGCCCGGCGCGAACTGGAACCCCACCGCCGGCCTGCGCCAGTACCAGGGCCAGGCCCAGGACGCCGGCGCCTGGCAGGGCAACGGCGCGGCGCTGCCGGAGGACACGCCGGCCCACATCAGCGCCTTCGTCTCGCGCATGGCGGGGCCGGCGATGTCGGCCGCGCGCGCCACCGGCGTGCCCGCCAAGCTGATCCTCGGCCAGGCCGCGCTCGAATCCGGCTGGGGCCGGCGCGAGATCGCCCACCCGGACGGCAGCACCACCTTCAACGTGTTCGGCGTCAAGGCCGGCGCCGGCTGGAAGGGGCCGGTCGCGGAGATCACCACCACCGAATACGTCGACGGCCAGCCGCAGAAGGTGCGCGCGCGCTTCCGCGCCTACGGCTCCTACGACGAAGCGTTCGCCGACTACGGCCGCCTGCTGAGCAACAACCCGCGCTATGCCGAGGTGCTGGCCGCGGGCAGCGCCGACGAGGCCGCGCGCGGCCTGCAGCGGGCCGGCTACGCCACCGATCCCGCCTACGGGGAGAAACTCGTGCGGATCATGCGCAAGGTGCCGGTCTGAGGCGGCCTGCCGGCCCGCCGGCAGGAAAATCCGCCGCCGCCCCTAAAGTCTTTTCGTACTTCTGCCGTTACCTACACCATTCACCGCCGTGGATCCAGGCAGCGGCGAACCGGCACCGAAGCGCCCTGGCGGCCACGGTGCGCGGATCGTCCCGTCGGGCGCGCGGCAGCCACCAGACGCGGAGCTAGAGCATGTCTCTCTTCAACATCGGACTTTCGGGCCTGAACACGGCGCAGAACGCGCTGACCACGGTTGGCCACAACCTCAGCAACGCCGCCACGCCCGGCTACACGCGCCAGAACACCATCATCGCCTCGGCCGGCGGCCAGTACACCAGCGCCGGCTTCTTCGGCCAGGGCTCCAACACCACCTCGGTGGTGCGCGTCTATGACGAGTTCCTGACCAACCAGCTGCGCGGCGCCCTGAGCTCGAGCGCCCAGCTCTCGACCTACTCCGACCAGATCAGCCAGATCGACAACCTGCTGGCCGACCAGAAGGGCGGCCTGGCGCCGCTGATGCAGAACTTCTTCGCCGCCGTGCAGGGCGTGTCCGACACGCCGGCCGACCCCGCCGCGCGCCAGAACATGCTCAACGCCGGGCAGTCGCTGGTGGGCCAGATGCGCGCCTCCAACGCCTACTTCCAGCAGCTGCGCGACGGCGTCAACACCCAGATCCAGAGCCAGGTGACGCAGGTCAACGCCTACTCGCAGCAGATCGCCAAGCTCAACACCCAGATCACGCAGGCCACCGCCGCCGGCGCCGGCCAGCCGCCCAACGACCTGCTCGACCAGCGCGACCAGCTGGTCCAGCAACTGACCCAGATCGTCGGCGTCAAGGTGGTGCCGCAGGACGGCGTGTTCAACGTCTACGTCGGCAACGGCCAGCCGCTGGTGATGGGCTCCACCTCGTACGACCTCAAGGCCGTGCAGTCGTCGGACGACCCCTCGCGCACCACCGTCGCGTTCACCCAGTCCAACGGCAACGTGTACCAGATGGACGAAAGCGCGCTCAAGGGCGGCTCGCTCGGCGGCCTGCTGCAATTCCGCAGCGAGACCCTGGACCCGGCGCAGAACGCCATCGGCCGCCTGTCGGTCACGCTGGCGCAGACCTTCAACGACCAGCACAAGCTGGGCGTGGACCTGACCGGCCAGATCGGCGGCGACCTGTTCAAGCTGGGCACGCCCGGGGTCATCGCCAAGAGCACCAACACCGGCACCTCGGGCATCACGGCGGCCATCAGCGACACGTCCCAGCTCACCACCAGCGACTACACGCTGCGCTTCGACGGCACCAACTACAACCTGGTGCGCGCCTCCGACAGCAAGGTCGTGGCCACCCAGGCCGGCGCCACCGCCACCTATCCGCTGACGCTGTCGGCCGACGGCGTGGACGTGACCATCCCGGCCGCCACCTCGATGGGCACCAACGACTCGTTCCAGATCCAGCCGACCCGCAACGCCGCCGCGGCCATGGACATGGCCATCACCGACCCGGCCAAGATCGCCGCCGGGGGCCCGCTGCGCACCAGCAACGGCACTACCAACACCGGCACCGGCACCGTCAAGGTCGGCAGCGTCGCCCAGGGCTTCGCCCTGCCGGCCAGCACCATCACGGCCACCTACAACGGCACCGGCTACGTCTTCACCGACGCCGCCGGCAACCCGGTCACGCCGACCACCGGCCCGACGACCAACGGCACCGCCACCGAGTTCTCGTTCAACGGCATCACCGTCAGCTTCGACGGCGCGCCCAAGGCCGGCGACACCTTCACGCTGGCGCCCAACCTCAGCGGCGTGTCCGACAACGGCAACGCGCTGGCGCTGGCCAAGCTGCAGAGCACCAAGACCATCGGCGGCGTGTCCAGCTACAACGACGCCTTCGCCCAGCTCGTCAACGACGTCGGCAGCCGCGCCAAGTCGGTGCAGATCGCCTCGACCTCGCAGGACAGCGTGACCACCCAGGTCAACAACGCGCAGCAGAGCGTGTCCGGCGTGAACATGGATGAGGAAACGGTCTCGATGCTGCGCTTCCAGCAGCTCTACCAGGCCAACGCCAAGGTCATCCAGACCGCCACCAACCTGTTCGATACCATCATCGGTATCGGCCGCTGATCGCCCGCCCGATCGAGATCGCCCGCCAATCGCCCCGACGACCCGGACACAGAAAGGAACAGACATGCGCATCGCAAGCTCCACGCTCTATCAGCTCGGCCTGGCCTCGATGAACAGCCAGCAGAGCGCCCTGATGCATGTGCAGCAGCAGCTCGGCACCGGCAGCCGCATCCTCACGCCGTCGGACGATCCGGTCGGCGCCACGCGCGCGCTGATCGTCTCGCAGTCCAGCGCCATCAACAACCAGTACGCCACCTCGCGCAAGCAGGCCAACACCAACCTGTCGATGGAGCTGAACTCCCTCAACAGCGTGACCACGGTCATTCAGAACATCCAGACCCTGGTGGTGCAGGCCGGCAACGGCACCATGAGCGACGCCGACCGCGCCTCGATGGCATCGTCGCTGCAGGATGCGTACAACCAGCTGGTGGGCCTGGCCAACGCCGACGACGGCAACGGCCAGTTCCTGTTCGCCGGCTACCAGTCCGCCACGCCGCCGTTCTCCAAGAACGCCAGCGGCGCCGTGCAGTACGGCGGCGACACCGGCCAGCAACTGCTGCAGGTCGACGTGGCGCGCCAGATGCCGACCAACGACAACGGCTACTCCATCTTCATGAGCGTGCAGAACACCGCGACCTACGTGGCCTCCGCACCCGCCGGCAACACCGGCACGGCCACGTTCAGCGCGGTCTCCGTCACCGACCCGACCAACGCCGACTACGGCAAGAAGCTGTCGATCAACTTCGCCACCGACCCCGTCAGCGGCAAGATGCAGTACCAGTTGATGGACAACAGCGGCGCGGCGCCCGTGGCCATCGGCACCCCGGTCGACTACACCGACGGCGCCGGCATCCAGGTCGGCGGCCTGTCCCTGTCGGTCACGGGCGCGCCCAAGGACGGCGACGTGGTCAACCTGCAGCCCGCGCAGCAGGCCGGCACCGACATCTTCGCCAACCTGCAGGACGTCATCACCGCGCTCAACAAGCCCATCGTCACCGACGCCGACCGCGCCGCGCTGAGCAACGTGCTGGCCACCACCAACCGCAAGATGGCCAACTCGCTCGACAACGTCAGCACGGTGCAGTCCTCGGTCGGCTCGCGCATGCAGGAACTCGACTCGCTCGACACCATCGGCTCCAACCGCTCGCTGAACTACAAGCAGACGCTGTCTGGCCTGCAGGACCTGGATTACTACTCGGCGATCACCGAGTATTACCAGCGCCAGACGGCGCTGCAGGCGGCGCAGCAGTCGTTCATGCAGATTCAGGGGATGAATCTGTTCAAGTATATGTAAGGGGTGGGTGCGTGTTGCGCGAGTGAATCGGAACTTGCGCAGCTCGCACATTGAAGCTCGAGAAGCCCGCATGGGAAGCCGCTAGGAAACTGGCTTCCCATGCGGGCTTCTCGACTTTCCAGCTCGTCGCCGAACCGGGCGAACCGGCACAGGCGCAGTCGCCGAAATGAGCGCCGTCTGTCATGCGGATGAGGACAGCGTCTTGTCCGTACTCTCCCGCGCAATCGTCTCGAACCCCACATCCACCGCCAGCGACGCTTCCTCCCCCCGCATCCGCGCCAGCAGCGCGCGCGCGGCGCGGTTGCCGATGCGCGTGCCGTCGACCCACAGCGTCGACAGCGCCGGCACGGCGTCGATCGCCAGGGCCTGGTTGCCGAAGCCCATTACGCCCAGCTGATCCGGGACCCGGATGCCGACGGCATGCGCGTGCGCGAGCACGCCCAGCGCCAGGGCGTCGGAGCTGCAGAAGACGGCGTCGGTCTCGGGGGCGCGCTGCAGCAGTTCCTTCAGCACTTCGCGGCCACGGCCGGCCTGGGGGTTGGATTCGGGGAACACGATCTCGATGGGTTCGGGGGCGCCGGCTTCGAGGGCGGCGCGCCTGAAGCCGAGTGCCCGGCGCGCGGCGCGGCTGTCGTCGGAGCGCAGCAGCGCCGCGCGCCGGTAGCCGCAGGCGGTCAGGTGGCGATAGGCTGCGCGGCCGGCGTCTTCCTGCGAGAACCCGACCACCACGTCGAGCGGGTGCGGGGTGTAGTCCCATAGTTCGACGATGGGGATGCCGGCGTTGAGCAGGAGCCGCCTCGTCCGCGCGGTGTGCTCGATGCCGGTCAGCACGACGCCGTCGGGGCGCCGGCTCAGCATGGTCGCGAGCCAGTTTTCCTCGCGCACGGGATCGTAGCGGGAAATGCCCAGCGTGGTTTCGTAGCGTTCGGCTTCGAGCGTGCCCACGAGTTCGTCGAGCATGTCGGAGAACAGCGAGTGGCCGATGGACGGCACGATGGCCGCCACCAGGCGCGTCTGCCGCGAGGTCAGCCCGCCGGCAAGCGAGTTGGGCACGTAGCCGGTCTGTTCGACGGCGGCTTCCACGCGCAGGCGCGTCGCCTCGGCGACGAGGTCGGGGCGGTGCAGCGCGCGCGAGGCGGTCATGGGGGACACGCCCGCGAGGCGGGCGAGGTCTTTCAGCGTGGGCGCCACGCTTGCGGGACGGGAAGCCATCTGTGCCTTGTCGACGTCAAATGATTGCAATGTTACGGCAATCATGATGGCAACACAAAATATCAGCGGTCATCCCTTGTTTCGCCTGATTCTTCCTCGGCTCCAGGGGATATGATTGCGCAATCATAAGAGGAGACAAACGATGGATCATCGCTCGCGCGCGGCCAATCGCCGCACTGTTCTGTTCTGTCTGCTGGCCGGCCTGCTCGCCCCGCTGGGCAGCGCTTTCGCGGACACCTATCCTTCCCGGCCGGTATCGGTGGTGGTGCCGTTCCCGCCGGGCGGCCAGACCGACGTGGTCGGCCGGCTGATCGCCAACCAGCTGGGCCGTGTGCTCGGCCAGGCGTTCGTGGTGGAAAACCGGCCGGGCGTGAACGGTTCGCTCGGCTCGGACATGGTGGCCCGCGCCGCGCCGGACGGCTACACGCTGGTGATCGGCGGGCCCGGCACGCATGCGATCAACCAGCTGGTGAACGCGAACGTGCGCTACGACGCGCGCAAGGACTTCACGCATATCGCGATGCTGAGCCGCGCGCCCATGCTGCTGGTGGCGGCGCCCCAGCTCAAGGCCAACACCGTGGCGGAGCTGATCGCGCTGGCCAAGGCGCACCCGAATTCGCTGAATGTCGCCTTGACCGGGATCGGCTCTTCCAGCCACGTGACGACGGAGCTGTTCAAGCAGACCGTCGGGATCTCGCTGAACTCGGTGCCCTACAAGGGCGACGTGCCCGCCATGACGGACCTGATCGGCGGGCAGCTGGACCTGCTGTTCGTGCCGGCGACGTCGGCGGTGACGTTCGTGCAGGGCGGCAAGCTCAAGGCGCTGGCCGTGGCCGGCTCGCAGCGGCTGGAAGCGTTGCCGAACACGCCGACCATGCCGGAGGCCGGCCAGCCGCGCATCGTCAATTACTCCTGGACGAGCCTGGAGGGCCCCGCCGGGATGCCGCCGGAAATCGTGCAGCGGCTGAACAAGGCCTGCCAGGAAATCCTGAAGCAGCCGGACGTCGTCGCCCAGCTCGCCAAGATCAACAGCGTCTCGACGCCGGGCACGCCGGAGCAGGCCGCGAGCTTCATCTCGGCCGAAGTTGCCCGCTGGGTACCCGTCGTCAAGAGCGCCAACATCCGGACGAATTAAGTACAGACATGCTGCCTATCAATCATTTCAAGCGCGCGCTGCAGAGCGGGCGCGCGCAGATCGGCGTGTGGTCGACCATTCCGTCGCCATACGTGTCCGAGCTCATCGCGGGTGCCGGTTATGACTGGGTGCTGCTGGACACGGAACACACGCCCACGGATGTGCCGCTCATGCTGAGCCAGTTGCAGGCCACCGCCGCGGCGCAGCCGCCCGAGGGCATGCTGCCCGCGCACGCGGTGGTGCGGCCGGCGTGGAACGAATCCGTCCTGATCAAGCGCTACCTCGACATCGGCGCGCAGACCCTGCTGCTGCCCTTCGTCCAGAATGCCGAGGAAGCGCGCGCCGCCGTGCTGGCGACGCGCTACCCGAGCGCCGGCATCCCCGGCATCCGCGGCATGGGCGGCTCCACGCGCGCCGCGAACTTCGGCCGCACGGCGGACTACGTGGCGCGCGCGGCCGAGGAACTGTGCGTGCTGGTGCAGGTGGAGACGGCCGAGGCGCTCGACCAGATCGAGGCGATCGCCGCGGTCGATGGCATCGACGGCATCTTCATCGGTCCCGCCGACCTGTCCGCGAGCCTGGGCTATCCGGGCAACGCCGGCCATCCCGCCGTCAGCGGCGCCATCGACGACGCCATCCGCCGGATCCGCGCCTGCGGCAAGGCGCCCGGCATCCTCATGGTGGACGAGGCGCGCGCGCGCGAATGCCTGGCGCTTGGCGCGCAGTTCGTCGCGGTGGCGCTCGATACCGTCATGCTGAGAAACGGGCTCGACGCCGCCGCGGCGCGCTTTCGCAACCCGGGCCAGGCGAGCGCCGCCCCCGCGCCCGGCGGCTACTGAGCGAGCGCAGGCACGGCGTCAGACGCGCATCTGACGCGCGTCCGAACCCATACCCGACCCAGATTCCACAGTGACCATGAAGAAAGCAGAAGAGCTGCGCAGCGCCCGGTGGTTCGCGCCGGACAACCTCCGAGGATTCGGCCACCGCTCGCGCATCATGCAGATGGGCTATGCCCCGGCCGACTGGGCGGGCAAGCCGGTCATCGCCATCATCAACACGTGGTCGGACATCAATCCGTGCCACGCCCACTTCAAGACGCGCGTGGAGGACGTCAAGCGCGGCGTGCTGCAGGCCGGCGGCTTCCCGCTGGAACTGCCGGCGCTGTCGCTGTCGGAGAACTTCGTCAAGCCGACCACCATGCTGTACCGGAACATGCTGGCGATGGAGGCGGAGGAGCTCATCCGCTCGCATCCGGTCGACGGCGTGGTGCTGATGGGCGGTTGCGACAAGACCACGCCGGGGCTGCTGCTCGGCGCCATCAGCGCCGGGCTGCCCGCGATCTACGTGCCCGCCGGCCCGATGCTGCGCGGGAACTGGCACGGCAAGATACTGGGCTCGGGCTCGGATGCCTGGAAGTTCTGGGACGAGCGGCGCGCCGGCGTCATCAACGACCAGGACTGGCAGGACATCGAGGGCGGCATCGCGCGCAGCCACGGCCACTGCATGACGATGGGCACCGCGTCGACCATGACCGGCGTGGCGGAAGCGCTGGGCATGACCTTGCCGGGCGCGTCGTCGATCCCGGCGCCCGACGCGAATCACGTGCGCATGTGCGCGGCCTCCGGGCGCCGCATCGTCGAGATGGTGTGGGAAGACCTGGTGCCGGGCCGCATCCTCAGCCGCGGCGCGTTCGACAACGCCATCGCCGTGGCGATGGCGATGGGGTGCTCGACCAATGCCGTGATCCACATGATCGCCATGGCGCGCCGCGCCGGCCACGACGTGACGCTGGACGACTTCGACCGCGCGAGCCGGGTGGTGCCGGTCATCGCCAACGTGCGGCCGAGCGGCGACAAGTACCTGATGGAGGATTTCTACTACGCCGGCGGCCTGCCCGCGCTGATGCGCAAGCTGCTGGGCTTCCTCTCGCCCGACGAGCTCACCGTCAACGGCCGCACCATCGCGGAGAACGTGCGCGATGCCGCCTGCCACAACGACGACGTGATCCGGGACATCGACCAGCCGATCTACCCCGAGGGCGCGCTGGCCGTGCTGAAGGGCAACCTCGCCACCGAGGGCTGCGTGATCAAGCCGTGCGCGATGGAGCAGCGGCTGATGAAGCATACCGGCAAGGCCATCGTGTTCGACGACTACCCCTCGCTGAAGGAGGTCATCGACCGCGACGATTTCGATGTCAGCGCGGACGACGTGCTGGTGCTGCGCAATGCCGGCCCGCAGGGCGGCCCCGGCATGCCGGAGTGGGGCATGCTCCCGATCCCGGGCAAGCTCGTCAAGCAGGGCGTGCGGGACATGCTGCGGATCTCGGACGCCAGGATGAGCGGCACCAGCTATGGCGCCTGCATCCTGCACGTCTCGCCGGAAGCCTTCGTCGGCGGCGCGCTTGCGCTGGTCCGCACCGGCGACCTCGTCGAGATCGACGTGATGGCGCGCAAGCTGGAGCTGCTGGTCAGCCCCGGGGAACTCGAGCGCCGGCGCGAGGAATGGACGCCGCCGGAGCGGAATTTCGAGCGCGGATACGGCTGGATGTTCGCCCAGCACATCCTGCAGGCGGACAAGGGCTGCGACTTCGACTACCTCGAAACGTCGTTCGGACGCTCGCCCGGAGAACCCGCGATCTATTGATCCCGTCCGGCCCGACACTGTGTCGGCCAGGCCGGTCCCACGCCTTCACCGGGCCGCTCAAGTCCGGTGGAGGCGTTTTGGCTGGCGCGGCGCGAAGCCCTGCGCGTAGGCCTCGCGCAGGTACTCGACGAATACCTGCGAGACCCTGGACGCATGGGCCGAGTAGGGCCGGATCGCGTACAGCCATTCGCCGAAGACGCCGGTGGAGCGCCAGCCGGGCAGGACCTCGACCAGCCGGCCGCTCTGCAGCGCGGACTGGGCGCTGAAATCGGGCAGCAGGGCGATGCCGAGGCCCGACATCGCGGCGTCCCGCAAGGCCTCGCTGTTGTTGACGGCCAGCTGGCCCGAGACCGGCACCGTGACGGGGTCCGGCTGCCCGGCATCGGCCGACACGAAGGTCCACGTGGGCGTGCCATGCGTGCGCGGGTAGTGCAGGCAGACGTGCCCGGCGAGCGCGGCCGGGGAGGCCGGCATGCCGCGCGCGCGCAGGTAGGCGCGGCTGGCCGCGAGCACCGTCCGCGTCGGCGCCAGGGCCCACGCCACGTGCGTCTCCGGCGGGGCGGCGGTGTGGCGCACGGCCAGATCGAAGCCTTCCTGGGCTAGCGGGCGGATGCGGTCGGACATGTCCAGCTCGATCTGTATGTCCGGGTAGCGCCGCAGGAAGGCCGGCAACGTCGGGACCAGCTGCTGGCGGGAAAACGCCACCGGCGCCGTCACGCGCAGCAGGCCGCGCGGGGCGCCGGCCAGATCGCGGACATTGGCGAAGCTCGTCGCAATCCGATCGAACGCGCCGCGCGTCGACTCGACCAGCTCGCGCCCCGCCGCCGTGAGCGTGGCGCTTCTCGTCGTGCGCTGCACGAGCATGATGCCGGCCGCCTTCTCCAGGTCGGCGATGTGCTGGCTCATCGACGCCTTGCTGACCCCCAGCCGGGCGGCCGCCTTGCTGAAGCTGCCCTGCTGGTCGAGCACCACGAGCCAGTGCAGGTGCTCCCAGAGATATTCCACGTTTCCTTGCCGCATTCTTGTCGCCGCCTCCCGCCGCGCACTACCGCGCACTACATCTCCGCGATGCCGATCATTCGCATGCCTGGTATGGTAGCAGGTCAAAATCCTGAACAATATGTTTGGCAAAGGACGTCTACCCGGTTGCCCGCGCCATTCATATACTGCGTCGACCGCATGGACGCACAATCGACAGGAGATACCCGTGACCGCGCCTTACACCAGTTCCGCCGAAGTCATCCACCACGTTTCCGGCAAGCCGTACGTCGGCACCGGCACGCGCACCCAGGACGTGTTCAATCCGGCCACCGGCGCCGTCGCGCGGCAGGTCCGCCTGGGTTCGGTGGAGGACGTGGACGCGGCCGTGGCCAGCGCGAAGGCCGCGTTTCCGGCATGGGCCGACACGCCGCCGATCCGCCGCGCGCGCGTCATGCTGAAGTTCCTCGAGCTGATGAACCGGCACAAGGACGAACTGGCCGCGATCATCACCGCCGAGCACGGCAAGGTGCTGAGCGACGCGGCCGGCGAGGTCAGCCGCGGCATCGACATCATCGAGTTCGCCTGCGGCATCCCGCAGTTGCTCAAGGGCGACTTCACCGACCAGGTTTCCACCGGCATGGACAACTGGACGCTGCGCCAGCCGCTGGGCGTGGTCGCCGGCATCACGCCGTTCAACTTCCCCTGCATGGTGCCGTGCTGGATGTTCCCGGTGGCCATTGCTGCCGGCAATGCGTTCATCCTCAAGCCGAGCGAGCGCGATCCGTCCGCGTCGCTGTTCATGGCCGGCCTGCTCAAGCAGGCGGGTCTGCCGGACGGCGTGTTCAACGTGGTCCAGGGCGACAAGACCGTGGTCGACGCGCTGCTGCAGCACGCGGACGTCAAGGCCGCCAGCTTCGTCGGCTCGACCCCGATCGCCAACTACATCTATGAAACCGGCGCCAGGCTGGGCAAGCGCGTGCAGGCGCTGGGCGGCGCCAAGAACCACATGGTGGTGATGCCCGACGCCGACATCGACCAGGCCGTGGACGGCCTGATCGGCGCGGCCTACGGCTCGGCCGGCGAGCGCTGCATGGCCATCTCGGTGGCGGTGCTGGTCGGCGACGTCGCCGACAAGATCATGCCCAAGCTGGAAGCGCGCGCGCGCGAACTGGTCATCCGCAACGGCATGGAGCCCGATGCCGAAATGGGGCCGGTCGTCACGCGGCAGGCGCTGGAACGCATCGAGGGCTACATCGCGCTCGGCGTGGAAGAAGGCGCGAAGCTGCTCGTGGATGGCCGCAACTACAAGGTGCCGGGCCACGAGCAGGGCTTCTTCACGGGCGGCACGCTGTTCGACAACGTGACCCCGGAGATGCGCATCTACAAGGAAGAGATCTTCGGCCCGGTGCTGGCGTGCGTGCGCGCCGACGACTTCGCCCACGCGGTCAGGCTGGTCAACGAGCACGAATTCGGCAACGGCGTGGCCTGCTACACCCGCGACGGCCAGATCGCGCGCGAATTCGCCCGCCGCATCGAAGTCGGCATGGTCGGCATCAACGTGCCCATTCCGGTGCCGATGGCATGGCACGGCTTCGGCGGCTGGAAGCGCTCGCTGTTCGGCGACATGCACGCCTATGGCGAAGAGGGCGTGCGCTTCTACACGAAGCAGAAGAGCGTCATGCAGCGCTGGCCGGACGACACCACCCGCGGCGCCGAGTTCGCCATGCCGACGGCCAAGTAAGCGCCGTCGCCTTCGGGCCGGCAGGCACCGCGATCCCCGCGCGGATTGCCGCCGGCCCGGTTCGCCTTTACGTTCGCCTTACGTTCGCCTTCATGTTCACTCTCGCGCCCGCCCTCAGCGGGCGCGAATGTCGAACGCGCCGCCGGTCTGCGCCTGGTCGCGCAGCGTCACCGCTTCCTTGCCCAGCAGCGGGAACACCAGCTCGGCGAAGCGGATCGCTTCCTCCAGGTGCGGATAGCCGGACAGCACGAACGAGTCCACGCCCAGCGCCGCGTACTCGGCCAGCCGCGCGGCCACGGTCTCGGCGTCGCCCACCAGCGACGTGCCGGCGCCGCCGCGCACCAGCCCCACGCCGGCCCACAGGTTGGGGGCGATCTCCAGCCGGTCGCGCCGCCCGCCGTGCAGCGCGGTCATGCGCTGCTGCCCCACGGAATCCATGCGCGCGTAGTTCTGCTGCGCGCGCGCGATGTCGTCGTCGGTCAGCTTGCTGATCAGCCGCTCGGCGGCCGCCCACGCTTCCTCGCCGGTTTCGCGCACGATCACGTGCAGGCGCACGCCGAAGCGCACCGTGCGCCCCAGCTTGGCCGCGCGGGCGCGCACGTCGGCGATCTTCTGCGCCACCTGCGCGGGCGGCTCGCCCCAGGTCAGGTAGGCATCCACATGTCTGGCGGCGAGGTCGTGCGCCGCGTCGGAGGAGCCGCCGAAATACAGCGGCGGATAGGGCTTCTGCACCGGCGCGTGGAACACCTGCCCCTTGCGGATGCTGTAGTGCTTGCCGTCGAAATCGACGGTCTCCCCGCGCAGCAGGCGGGTCCAGATCTGCAGGTACTCGTCGGCGGCCTGGTAGCGCTCGTCGTGGGCGAGGAACACGCCATCGGCCTCCAGCTCGGTGGCGTCGCCGCCCGGCACCACGTTGAGCAGCAGCCGGCCGTTCAGCGCCTGGTCGAGCGTGGCGGCCTGCCGTGCCGACGGGCCCGGGCCGCCGAGCGACGTGCGCAGTGCCACCAGCAGCTTGATGCGCTGCGTGACCGGTACCAGGCTGGAGGCGACCACCCACGGATCCAGGCACGAGGCGCCGGTCGGGATCAGCAGGCCGTCGTAACCGAGGTTCTCCGCGGTGACGGCGATCTGGCGCAGGTAGGGGATGGTCGGCGCGCGGCCGAAGTCGGACTTGCCCAGGTAGCGCGTGTCGCCGGAAGTGGGGAGGAACCAGAAGATGTCGAGAGCCATGCCGTTGGATGCCTGAGGCGGTGAATGTGCAGGGCATCATTTGAGCGCCGCCGCCGTCCGCGCGTAAGAATATTTGCGAGATAGCTTGGGCGTTGGCCGTATATGCGGCGTGGGCCGAATGTGGATAAGCATGGGAGGAAATCTTCGTTCGGGCGAAAAATGCCGCTTCTTATACTGGTCCCTTTCGATCCGGGACGACACACACATGAAGCGCTTTCTGAACACGATGATGGTCTGCGCGACGCTGCTGCTGGCGGGTGGCGCCGCGGCGCAATCCCGGGAGGTGGTGATCGCCTACCAGGACATGGTCGTGCCCTGGCGCTATGCGCAGGATGCGCAGGCGGTCGAGAAGAAAACCGGCTACAAGGTCAGCTTCCGCAAGCTGGCCAGCGGCGCCGACGTGATCCGCGCGCTGGCCTCGGGCTCGGTGCAGATCGGCGAGGCCGGCTCGGCGCCGATCGCCTCGGGGCTGTCGCAGGGCCTCGACATCGAGTTGTTCTGGATTCTCGACAACATCAACGATGCCGAGGCGCTGGTGGTGCGCAACGGCAGCAACGTCAGGTCGCTGGCGGACCTCAAGGGCAAGCGCCTGGCGGTGCCGTTCGTGTCCACCTCGCACTTCCACACGCTGCTGGCGCTGGAGGCCGCCAAGGTCGATCCGCGCGGCGTCAGGATCGTCAACATGCGTCCGCCGGAAATCGCCGCCGCGTGGGAGCGCGGCGACATCGACGCCACCTTCATCTGGGACCCGGTTCTCGCCAAGGCCAAGAAGAGCGGGCAGGTGCTGACCACCTCGGGCAAGATTGCCGCGCAGACCGGCAAGGCCACGTTCGACGGCATCGTGGTGAGCAAGGCGTTCGCGCGCGACAACGACGCCTTCCTGACGGAGTTCGTCAAGATACTGGCCGACACCGACGCGGCGTACCGCAACAACAAGTCCGCCTGGAGCGCCGATTCGGCCCAGGTCAAGGCGGTGGCGAAATGGTCCGGCGCCGAGCCGGCCGAGGTGCCGGCCAGCCTCGCGCTGTACGAATTCCCGACCTTGCAGCAGCAGGCCTCGGCGGCCTGGCTCGGCGGCGGCGCGGCCAGGTCGCTGGCGGCCACTGCGGCCTTCCTGAAGGAGCAGGGCACCATCCAGAACGTGCTGCCCGACTATGCGTCCGGCGTGAACGCGACATGGGTACGCAAGGCAGCGCAGTAAGTCACATGCCCGGCCACGCGCCCGGCCATGCCGGCAGCCCGAAGGCCGGCGGCCGGATCGAGGCGCGCCGCCTGTCGGTGCGCTTCGCGCCGTCCGGCGCGCAGGCGCCGCTCGCGCTCGCCGGCGTGGACCTGTCCATCGCGCCGGCCGAGTTCGTGGTCGCGCTGGGGCCGTCGGGCTGCGGCAAGACCACCTTGCTGAACTGCCTCGCGGGATTCATCCGGCCGTCCGCCGGCAAGGTGCTGCTCGACGGCGAGGCGGTGTCCGGTCCCGGCCCCGGGCTGGGCGTGGTGTTCCAGAAGCATGCGCTGATGCCGTGGCTCAACGTGCAGGACAACGTCGCGCTGGGCCTGCGCTTTCGCGGCGTGCCGCGCGCCGCGCGCCTCGCCGTGGCGCGGGAGAAGCTCGCGCTGGTCGGCCTGGAGCGCCACGGCGCCACGCCCATCCACCAGTTGTCCGGCGGCATGCAGCAGCGCGTGGGCATTGCGCGCGCGCTGGCCAACGATCCGCGCGTGCTCCTGATGGACGAGCCGATGGGCGCGCTCGACGCGCTCTCGCGCGAGTCGGTCCAGGAAGTGCTGGCGCGGGTCTGGGCGGCCACCGGCAAGACCGTCTTCTTCATCACGCACAGCGTGGAGGAAGCGCTGTTCCTGGGCACCCGCGTGATCGTCATGTCGGCGGGGCCGGGCCGCATCACCCACGATTTCCAGGTGCCGTTCCTGCGGCGCTATATCGGCGGCGGCGACGCCAGGGCGGTGAAGTCGTCGCCCGAGTTCATCGACTGGCGCGAGCGTCTGCTGCAACTCGTTCACGGACAAGGCGCATGAGCCAGGCCGACGATGTCATCCGTCCCGCCATCGCGGCGGCGCCCGGCGAGGTGCCGGCCGGGGCGGCTGCCTCAGCCGCATCAGCCGGGCCGCTGCCCGCGGCGCGGCCGTTTCCGCGGCTGGGCAGCGGCGGGACCGCGGCCATCACCGTGGCGACGGTCGTGGCGCTGCTGGCCGGCTGGTGGGGCGTGACCGCGGCGGGCTGGATCGCGCCGCTGTTCCTGCCGCCGCCGGCGGCGGTCTGGCGCGCCGCGGTGCAGGCGTGGGACGGCAACGTGCAGGGCGGCCTGCCGCTGTGGCAGCACATCGGCTGGAGCCTGTGGCGCGTGTTCGGCGCGTTCGCGCTGGCGGCGCTGAGCGCGGTGCCGGTGGGGCTGCTGATGGGGACCAGCCGCGTGGCGCGCGGCATCCTCGACCCGGTGCTGGAGTTCTACCGCCCGCTGCCGCCGCTGGCCTACCTGCCGCTGATCGTGATCTGGTTCGGTATCGATGAGACCGCCAAGCTGCTGCTGATCTATCTGGCCTGCTTCGCGCCGATCGCGCTGGCCACGCGCGCCGGGGTGGCCGGCGTGCAGGCCGAGCAGCTGCATGCGGCCTTGTCGATGGGCGCCACGCGCGCGCAGCTCGTGCGCCACGTCATCCTGCCGTCGGCGCTGCCGGACATCCTGACCGGGCTGCGCATCGCCATCGGCTTCGGCTGGACCACGCTGGTCGCGGCGGAGATGGTGGCGGCCACGGCCGGGCTCGGCCAGCTGGTGCTCAATGCGTCGAACTTCCTGCGCACCGACGTGGTGGTCATGGGCATCGTGCTGATCGGCCTGATCGCCTACCTGTTCGACCTCGCCATGCGGCGGCTGTCGCGCGCGCTGACGCCGTGGCAGGCGCACCGCTGAGCGCGAAGCCGCCGCGCGCCGGCATGGCGCCGGGCGCGCGGCCGACAGCGGCCAGCAGCGGCCAGCAGCGGCCGGCGTCAGCCGCGTCAGTCGCGGGTGAACGACACCGGGAAGCTGTACTCGTACAGCGGGATGCCCGCGAACGCCGCGCGCGCGTACGCGGCGGGATCGCGCCGCGCCTCCCATGACTTGCCCAGCAGCGCGGTGGTGCGCGCCGCGCCGTCGTAGGGCGTCCAGCCCGACACCGTGTCGCCTGGCCGGCCGGTGCGAGCGAACTGCGCCCAGATCGCGCCCATGCGGTCGCGCACCTGGAGCTGGTCGGGGCTGTCCTGCACCAGCGGCCGCGCCGCGTCGAGCGTGCCGAAGATGAACGGCACCTCCGCCGTGTGCGGTGAGCCCAGCGCGCCGCCGCGCGCGGGAGATTTCCAGTCGAACTCGTAGGCATAGACCGGCGCGCCTTGCTGCGCGGCCTTGCGCTCGGCCACGGCCAGCGTCGGCAGCCGGTAGTTGTAGTCGCCGGCGATGCGGATCAGCAGCTCGCTCGGCGTGGCCTTGCCGTCGCGCTCGCGGTAGGCCTCGATCAGCCGGTCGGTGGCGGCGCCGTCGAGCCGCAGGAAGCGCTGGATGCGCTGGCGCGCCTGGGCGGCGTCCAGCGAGAAGTTGCGCGGGTCGGCGGCGAGGAAGAAGGTGGCTTCGTCGGCGGCGTTGCCGATCAGCACCGGCACGTCCGCCGCCAGCGGCGAGGCCACCGGGTCGAACGGATCGTCGGCGAACACCCGGCCGTCCAGCGTCGGGCGGAACTCGCTGACGCCGCCGGCGGCGCCCGACACCTTGGCGAACGCGGCCACCAGCTGCGCCACCGGCACCTCGCGCAGGCGGCCCGCGCTGGCGGCGTTCAGGCCGAACTCGCGCAGGAACGCATGCGCGGCGCGCGCCGCCGCCTCGGGCCCGGCCAGCTTCCACGCGCCCGAGCCGCTCTGCACGATGGCGCGCTGGATGTAGCCGCGCGCCGCTGGCAGGCCCAGCAGCGCCGTGACCTTGGCCGCGCCGCCCGACTGGCCGAACACCGTGATGTTGGCCGGGTCGCCGCCGAACGACTCGGCATTGGCCTTGATCCATTTCAGCGCGGCGAGCTGGTCGAGCGTGCCGAGGTTGCCCGACTCGGCGGACAACTGTTCGGGATGCTCGCCGGTGAACAGCCCGCCCAGCACGTTGAGGCGATGGTTGACGGACACCACCACCACGTCCTGCGACACCGCCAGGTGGCTGCCGTCGAAGCCCGCCGAGGTGCCGGCGCCGATGGCGAACGCGCCGCCGTGCAGCCACACCAGCACGGGGCGGCGCCGGTGGTCGCGCAGCGCCGGCGTGAATACCGACAGCGACAGGCAGTCCTCGCTCGCGGGGATGGCCGACCAGTACCAGGCGAACTCGGCCGGGCTGCCGACCTGCGGCTGCGGGGCCGAGGCGCCGCCTTGCAGGGCGTCGCGCACGCCCGCCCACGGCTGGCGCTCGAGCGGCGGGCGGAAGCGGTTGTCGCCGGCGGTGGTGGCGGCATAGGGCACGCCGCGGAACGCGAACGCGCCTTGCGCGCGCGTGCCGCGCAGGCGGCCCGAGGTGGTTTCGGCGACCGGCTCGGCGGTGGCGGCGGTGGTGGCGCATGCCGACAGCGCGCCCAGGGCGGCCAGGCTGGCGCCGGCGCGGGCGGTGCCGAGCAGGAAGGTGCGGCGGGAGGTGCTGCTGGAAGTGCGGCCGGAGGTGCCGGGCACGGTCGGGATGGCTGGAGTCAAGTTGGTTTCCGGTGGGCGCCGCGGCGCGTCCGGCCAGGCCGGACGCCGCGCGGCAACAGGCCATGATGCTAGCCCGGCGCTCGCGGCCGGCAAACGAAGCTTCGTTCATATGCGTATTTGCCGGCTGGCGCGGCGTCCGGCGGCAGCGGCGCGCGGCAGCGGCACGCGTTGTGGCCGCACGGTTCGCATATGCATGTGCGAAAGCCTTCGTTAGAAAACTCGTATTAATACGTTTCAATACAAGTCTTCGCCCGGACCTGTCCGGCGCCCGCTTGAGGAATCACCGTGTCCACCCGCGTTTTCGCGGCGGCCTGCGCCGCCGCCTTCAGCCTGTTCTCCGTCCTGCCGCTCGCCGCGCCCGCATCCGCCGCCGAGGCCTACCCGAAGCAGGCCATCCGCCTGGTGGTGCCGTTCCCGCCCGGCGGGCCCACCGACATCGTGGCGCGCCCGCTGGCGCAGGCGCTGTCGCACCAGCTCGGGCAGCAGGTGGTGGTGGACAACCGCGGCGGCGCCGGCGGCATCATCGGCGCCGACCTCGTCGCCAAGTCGCCGGCCGACGGCTACACGCTGCTGCTCGGCACGGTGGGCACCAACGCCATCAACCAGAGCCTGTACCGCAAGCTGCCGTACCAGCCGTCGACCGACTTCACGCCGATCTCGCTGCTGGCGTCGGCGCCGGTGGTGCTGGCGGTCAACCCCTCGGTGCCCGCCCACACGCTGGCCGAGTTCATCGCGCTGGCGCGCAGCAAGCCGAAGTCGATCGCCTACGGCTCGGCCGGCAGCGGCTCGCCGGGGCACCTCGCGGGCGCGCTGTTCGCCGACGCGGTGCACGCCGAGCTGCTGCACGTGCCCTACAAGGGCAGCGCGCCGGCCATCTCGGACCTGCTGAGCGGGCAGATTCCCGCCATGTTCGACCCGGTGCAGTCGCCGCTGGCCAACATCCGCGCCGGCAAGCTGCGCGCGCTGGCGGTGTCCGGCACGCGCCGCAGCCCGGTGCTGCCCGACGTGCCGACGATGGCGGAGGCCGGCGTGCCCGGCTACGAGGCCGAGGCCTGGTGGGCGCTGTTCGCGCCGGCGGGCCTGCCGGCCGCCGTGCAGCAGAAGCTGCAGGCGGAAACCGCCCGGGTCATGCGCAGCGCCGAGATGCGCGAGCAGCTGGGCAAGCTGGGCATCGAGCCGGTCGGCAGCAGCGCCGCGGAGCTGCGCGCGCTGGTGGAGACCGAAGTTCCCAAGTGGGCGCGCGCGGTGAAGAGCTCGGGAGCGACGGTTGACTGAGACGCTCGAGATCCGCGCCGACGCGGTGCTGGACCGCCACGCCGCCACGCCGCTGTACGAGCAGGTCTGCCGCATCCTGCGGGACGGTATCGACGCCGGGCGCGGCACGCTGCTGCCCTCGGAGGCGGCGCTGCAGCGCCGCTTCGGCATCAGCCGCGTGACCGCGCGCCAGGCGCTGCGCAAGCTGGTCGACGAAGGGCTGATCGAGACCCGCCAGGGCAAGGGCACCTTCGTCTCGCGCGGGCGCGTGCGGCATCAGCTCGACACGCCGCGCGGCTTCTACGACGAACTGCTGTGCCAGGGCGTGATCCCCGAAACCACGCTGACCGCGTTCGGCGCGCGCGCGCCGCGCGCGCCCGGCCTGTCGACCTACCTGGAGCGGCGCTACCTGGTCGACGGCGAGCCGCTGGCGGTGGTGGCGTCGTGGCTGCCCGACGCGGCGCTGGCGCTGGGCGAGCAAGTCGCGGCCGAGCGCACCATCTACGGCATCGTCGAGCAGGGCCTCGGCCACCGCATCGCGCGCGTGGAAACCACCATCAGCGCCGAGCAGGCCAGCGCGCCGGTGGCGGCGTCGCTGGCGCTGGGGCGCGGCGGCTTCGCGCTGGTGCTGCTGCGCCGCTCGTTCGACGAGCACGACGCGCTGTGCGAGATCTCGGCCTTCCACGTGCGCCCCGACAGGTACGAGTTCGTCGTCACCGCGCAAGGCCCGCTGGCCGGCGTGCAGACGCGCGCGCGGCCGCCGGGCTGACCCCGGCGCCGGCCACCCGTTATCCGGAACCCCCACCAGAGAGAACGACAGAGAACGACATGAGACTCAACGACGAAGAGGCAGCCATGCTGGCCGGCGAGGCCGGCACCGTGGCGCGCACTGTCATCGAACACCAGATCAAGGTAGGCGACTTTTTTGGCGCGCAGGATTTCGTGCCGGTGTCGCAGGCCCACATCATGGCCGATACCGAGAGCCTGGGGCAGGCCGGCGTGATGTGGCTGGAGCGGCTGGCCGACGCCGGCGACGGGCGCGTGCGCATCCCCACCATCACCGACCCGCGCGGCACCGATTTCGAGAAGGCTTCGCTGCTCGGCCAGGCCGAGTGGATGCTGGAGCTGGAGCGCCGCGCCATCGACGCCTTCACGCGCCTGGGCGTGAGCATGACCGACACCTGCATCAACTACCAGACCGTGCTGGCCGCCACGCGCGGCGAGCACGTGGCGTTCGGCGACACCGGCGTGGTCATCTATTCGAATTCGGTCAGCGGCGCGCGCTCGAACTTCGAGGGCGGGCCGTCGGCGCTGGCGGCGGGCCTGACCGGGCGCACGCCGCGCTACGGCTTTCACCTCGACGCGCAGCGCCGGGCCACGCTGCGGCTGCGCGTGGACTGGACGCCGCAGAGCCTCAACGACTGGGGCGCGCTGGGCGGCGTGATCGGGCGGCTGGCGGGCAACTACTGGCAGGTGCCGGTCATCGAGGGCCTCGAAGCCGCGCCGACCTCCGACCAGCTCAAGCATTTCGGCGCGGCGATGGCCAGCTTCGGCTCGGTCGCGCTGTTCCACCTGGTCGGCATCACGCCCGAGGCGGCGCGCCTGTCCGACGTGGGCGGCGATGCGCTGCCGGTGGCGCACCGCATCGGCCAGGCCGAGGTGCGCGGCCTGCAGCAGAGCTACGCGGTGGAAAAGGAGATCGACGTGGTGGTGTTCTCGGCGCCGCAACTGAGCCTGTTTGAGCTGCGCCAGCTGGCGGGGCTGTGCGAGGGGCGGCAGTTCAAGCGCCCGCTGCTGGCGATCACGAGCCCGCAGGTCAAGCCGGACTGCGACCGCTTCGGCTACACGGCCGCCATCGAGCGCGCCGGCGGCACGGTGATGTCCGGCATGTGCTTCTACCAGTCCTACGCGCGCGAGATCCGCGAGGCCAAGGGCTGGACGCGGCTGGCCACCAACAGCGCCAAGATGGTCAACATCCTGGGCGGCTACGGCTACGTACCCATGCTGGCGTCGATGGAGCAATGCGTCGACGCGGCAGAAACCGGAGAACTCGCATGAGCGACACGATCTTCACCGCCCGCCACGCGATGGGCCGCCCGGTAGCGGGCCAGGCGCTGGTCGCCGCCGACGGCTTCTCCGCGCGCTACGACCTCGACCGCCTGCAAGGGGTGTTCTCGCGGCCCGGGCACAAGCTGGCCGGGCAGTCGTACCTCGACCGCATCCTGATCCTCGACACCGCCAAGGGCGGCGTGGCGACGGCCTGGATGCTGCACGAGATGCAGTCGCGCCACATGGCGCCGCTGGCCATCGTCCTCAACTCGGTCAACACCATCCTGGCCCAGGGCGCGGCGCTCGGCGACGTGACGCTGCTGGCGGGCTTCGATGTCGACATCACGGCGCAGATCGCGCACGGCGCCTGGGTGGACATCGACCCGGCCACGCGCACGCTGCGCGTGGTGCAGCCGCCCGCCTCGTCGACCTTGTCCACCTTGTCCAGTTCGTCCACCTCGCCGCTGCTGCCCGCGCATGGCGGCGGCGAGGGCGGCCTGAGCAAGGTGCACGGGCCGGCCTCGCGCGCGCGGCGCTGAGCCGGCGCGTGCGCCGGGCGGCGCCCGCATGCCGCCCGGCGTTCTCTCTCTCTCCGGCCCCCGCGGCTTCCGCCGCGCCGGCCTTGTATCGCCATGTATCCGCCCGCGCCTATGCTACATGGGCATGCAAGTCCGGCGCGCGGCGATACACGGGGGATACACGCGGCCCGCATGCTGTGCATGACCCGCCATCACCCGGAGAGAGCACCATGCCCGACCACATCAACCAGCCGCGCCGCCGCCTGTTCGGCGCCGCGGCCATGACCCTCGCCGCCGCCCCGTTCGGCGCGATCCGTTTCGCGCACGCGCAGGCCGGCCCGCCGCCGGGCGCGCCGGCCTCGTTCGGCCCGCTCAGGCAGGTCGATGCCGGCGAGCTCAACGTCGGCTATGCCGAGGCCGGGCCCGCCGGCGGGCCGGTGGTGATCCTGCTGCACGGCTGGCCCTACGACATCCACAGCTTCGTCGACGTCGCGCCCATGCTGGCGGCGGCGGGCTACCGGGTGATCGTGCCGCACCTGCGCGGCCACGGCACCACGCGCTTCCTGTCCGCGCAGACCTTCCGCAACGCGCAGCAGGCGGTGGTGGCGCTCGACATCGTCGCGCTGATGGACGCGCTCGGGATCAGGACCGCCATCCTCGCCGGCTACGACTGGGGCGCCCGCACCGCCAACATCATCGCCGCGCTCTGGCCCGAGCGCTGCAAGGCGATGGTGTCGGTGAACGGCTACCTGATCAACAACCTCGAGCGCAACAAGCTGCCGCTGCCGCCCAAGGCGGAGTGGGGCTGGTGGTATCAGTTCTACTTCGCCACCGAGCGCGGCCGGGCCGGCTACGAGGCGAACCGCAAGGCATTCGCCAACCTGATCTGGAAGGTCAACTCGCCGCAGTGGCAGTTCGACGACGCCACCTTCGAGCGCACCGCGGCGTCCTTCGACAACCCGGACTACATCAGCATCGTGATCCACAACTACCGCTGGCGGCTGAGCCTGGCCGCCGGCGATCCGAAGCACGACGCGCTGGAAAAGCGGCTCGCCGCCGGCCCCGTCATCGCCGTGCCGACCATCACGCTGGACGGCGATTCCGACGGCGTCGCCCCGGCCACCGACGGCACCGCCTACGCCGGCATGTTCTCGGGCAGGCGCACGCACCGCATCATCAGGGGCGTCGGCCACAACCTGCCGCAGGAGGCCCCGCGGGCCTTCGCGCAGGCGGTGCTCGACGTCGACAAGTACTGAGGAGCGGCGGCTCAGCGCAGGGTGACTTCCGCGCACAGCCCGCCGCCGTCGCGGTTGCGCAGCGCGAGCGTGCCGCCGATGGCCAGCGCGAGCTGCTGCGCGATGGCCAGCCCCAGCCCGGTGCCGCCGGTCTCGCGGCTGCGCGACTGCTCGAGTCGGAAGAACGGCTGCATCACCGCTTCCAGCTGGTCCTCCGGGATGCCCGGGCCGCGGTCCAGCACCGCGATGACCACCGCGCCGCCGGCGTCCCTGCGCACCGACAGCTCGGCGGCGCCGCCGAACTTCAGCGCGTTGTCGATCAGGTTGGTCAGGATGCGGCGCAGCGCGTGGGGGCGCGTGACGATGGCGCCGTCGATGCGGCCGGCCGTCGTCACGGCCTTGCCGGTGTCCTGGTAGTCGTAGGCGAGGCTCTCGATGAACGAGGCGATGTCGATGCGCGCGGCGGCCTCCGCGTCGCCGTGGGTGCTGCGCGCATAGGCCAGGCCTTCCCGCACCAGACGCTGGATCTCGGCGAGGTCCTGCACGAGCTTGTCCTTGCCGGCGGAATCCTCGGCCATCTCGGCGCGCAGCGTCATGCGCGTGATCGGCGTCTGCAGGTCGTGGGAAATCGCCGCGAGGATCCGCACCCGCTCCTCCACGTAGTGCGCGATGCGGTCGCGCATGGCGTTGAACGCCATCGCCGCGTGGGCCACCTCGGCCGGCCCCGCCTCGCTCAGGCGCGGCGCCGGCTTGTCCGGGTCCAGCGCGTCGGCGGCGCGCGCCAGGTCGGCCAGCGGGCGGATGGCCAGCCGCACGGCGAACCAGCAGCACAGCAGCAGCAGGACGAGCTGGATCGCCAGCACGTAGGGCAGCCACTGCGCCAGTGGCAGCGGCGCGGGATGCACGTCGATGGTCAGCGGGCTGCCGTCGCTCAGCGTCAGGTGGGCCTGCAGGCGCTTGCCGTCGCCGGGGATGGATTCGATCTTGACGGGATGGCGCCGGCCGCCCGCTTCCTGGATGCGCGCGGCGATGTCGGCGCCGCGCGCGCTGAGGTCGGGCACGCCGGGCAGGCCGGGGCCGAGCACGAAGCGGTAGGTGCCGCGGTCCAGGCGCGGCACCCATTGCGCGCGCTCGTCGGCGGGAAGGCGGTCGAGGATGGCGATGGAGGTCGCCACGTCGCTTTCCAGCGTGCCCAGCATGACCGCCCGGGCGGTGAGGTAGCGCTCGGCGAAGACCACGCCGAAGGCCAGCCCGTACGCGATGGTCAGCCCGGCGAGCAGGATCAGGAACAGCCGCGAGCCGAGCGTGCGCGGCAGCGGCAGCAGGCGCGCGGCGGCGGCGCTCATTGGCGGGGCTCGGCGATCTCGACCGGCATGGCGAACACGTAGCCTTCGCTGCGCACGGTCTTGATGTAGGCCGGCTCGCGCGCGTCGTCGGCCAGGCGCTGGCGCAGCCGGCTGACCAGCAGGTCGATGGAGCGCTCGAACAGCTCGGCCTCGCGCCCCTGCGTGAGATTGAGCAACTGGTCGCGGTTGAGCACGCGCTGCGGGTGGTCGACGAACACGCGCAGCAGGCGGTACTCGGCGCCGCTGAGCGCGACCGCGGTGCCGTCGCGGTCGATCAGGTGGCGGCCGGTGGTGTCGAGCTGCCACGCGCCGAAGCGCAGCAGCCGGCCGGCTTCCGTCACCTGCAGGTTGGGCGGCAGCATGCGCGTGCGGCGCAGCACCGCCTTGATGCGCGCGAGCAGCTCGCGCGCGGCGAATGGCTTGGCCAGGTAGTCGTCGGCGCCCATCTCCAGGCCGACGATGCGGTCGGTCTCGTCGCTGCGCGCGGTCAGCATCAGCACCGGCGTGGCCTTGTGGCGGCCGGCGCGCAGCTCGCGGCACAGGACCAGGCCGTCGTCGCCGGGCAGCATCAGGTCCAGCACGATCAGGTCGACGGCACTGGCGTCGAGGAAGGCGCGCATATGCCGCCCGTCCGGCGCGACGGTCACGCGCAGGCCGTTCCTGGTCAGGTAGGCCGAGACCAGTTCGCGGATTTCCCGGTCGTCGTCGACGATCAGGATGTGATCGATATGAGGTTCCATCGGGAGCACCTTCGGCGTGGATCGGAAGACGGCGTGGCAACGGCACCGAAAATACCGGAAGACGGCCGCGCCGGGGGCCATGCCGGCCGCCCTCTTTGTATCGCAGTGTATCCGCGCGCGCGCCGCTGACACTGCCTTACGCTTGCGGCCGATGCCGATACACAGCGGACATGCCGGCCGTGTCTCATGCGGTCATGGCCGGCCGCGCCCGCGCCGCCGGCGAGTTGACCCCGGGCGGCACGGCCGTGCCCGCCCCGATTTCACCACCAGGAGTTCATCATGACCCAGACGCAGAAAGTGCTCTACACCGGCAAGACCCACACCACCGGCGGCCGCGACGGCAAGTCGCGCAGCAGCGACGGCCGCCTCGACATCCAGTTGTCGTCCCCCGGCACCGCGGGCGGCGGCACCAACCCGGAACAGCTGTTCGCGGCGGGCTGGTCGGCCTGCTTCATCGGCGCGCTGGGACTGGCCGCGGGCAAGATGAAGGTCGCGCTGCCGGCGGACCTCGCGGTGGATGCCGAGGTCGATCTCGTCAAGTCGGGCGAGGCCTATTTCCTGCAGGCGCGCCTGAACGTCAGCCTGCCGGGGCTGGAGCGCGAGGTCGCGCAGGCGCTGGCCGACACCGCGCACCAGACCTGCCCGTATTCCAGGCTCACGCGCGGCAATATCGACGTCGTCATCAACGTGGTCTGAGTGGCCCCGGCGCTGCGCGCTTCTACCCGGCGGCCGGCCGCATGCCTGCCGTGGCTTGGCCATCGGCGCCGCGCAGCCGCCGGAGGCGGGCCTGCAGGTCGGCCAGCGGCTCGGTCACGGTGCGCACCGCGCCGGCATAGACGAGGCCGAGGTTGCCGTCCAGGGTCAGCAGGTCGCCTTCATGCAGGGTGGTCTCGCCGACGCGCAGCGTGCGCGCGGTCTCGTCGAGCTGCAGCGCGGCGCAGCCGACCAGGCACACCTTGCCGAGCTGGCGCGCGACCACGGCGGCGTGCGAGGTCCGCGCGCCGTGCTGGGTCAGCAGGCCCGCCGCCAGTTCGAGCGCGGCGATGTCGCTGGTCTCGGCGTCGCGCCGCACCAGCACCACCGGCGTGCCGGCCGCCTGGCGCGCGCGCGCCGCCGCTTCGTCGAAGGCGATCGCGCCGACGGCGATGCCGTTGGCCGCGCTGGCCGCCTGCGCCAGCGGCGTCGGCGGCGTGCCGTCCGGCGACACGGTGTGCGTGGCCACCAGTTCCTCCGGCTTCAGCGCGGCGGTGCGTTCGCGCGCCACCGCGGCCGGGATGATGCCGGCGTCGCACAGGTCGAGCGCGATGCGCGCCAGGGCCTGCGCGGAGCATTTGCCGTTGCGGGTCTGCAGCAGGTACAGGCGCCCGTCCTGCACCGTGAACTCGAAGTCCTGCATGTCGCCGAACGCGCGCTCAAGCGTGGCGGCAACGTCGGCCAGGTCCTGCCACACCGCCGGCATCACGGCGGCCAGCTCGTCGTGGCCGTAGGCGTTGCGCCGCCCCGAGACCACGTCCTCGCCCTGGGCGTTGAACAGGAAGTCGATCCACAGCGCCGGCTCGCCGCTGACCGGGTCGCGCGTGAAGCCGACGCCCGAGCCCGAGCGCCCGCCGGCATTGCCGTACACCATCGTCTGCACCGTCACCGCGGTGCCGATGGTGTCGGGGATGTCGCGCTGGCGGCGGTATTCGCATGCCTTGGGCGAGCGCCAGCTGGCGAACACCGCGCCGATCGCGCCGGTCAGCTGGGCCTGCGGGTCTTGCGGAAACGGCGTGCCCGCGGCGCGCGCGTAGGCTTCCAGGTAGCGGTGCGTGAGCATGCGCAGTTCGGCGAAGTCGAGGTCGCGCTCGTCGCGCGTGCCGGCCAGCGCCGCGCTCTCGGCATCGAACACCGCCGCCGGCACGCCGGCCACCACTTCGCCGTAGCTCGCCACGAGCCGGCGGTAGGTGTCCCACGCCAGGCGCGGGTTGCCGGTCTGGCGCACGAAGCCGGGCAGCGTGGCGTCGCACAGGCCGATGTTGAGCAGCGTCTCCATCATGCCCGGCATCGACACCGGCGCGCCCGAGCGCACCGACAGCAGCAGGGGCAGCCTGGCGTCGCCGAAGCGCAGGCCGGTGGCGTGTTCCAGGGCCTGCAGCCCGGGCCGCCAGAGCGCGGGCGCGGTGGCCGCCGGGCTGGTGGCGGCGCTTGCGCAATAGACCGTGCCGAGCGCGAACGCGGGCGGCACCGGCAGTCCCAGCGCGGCCATGCGCAGCAGGTTGAAGGCCTTGAAGCCCATCGTCCGCGCGGAGGGTTCGTGCGCCGGATGCGCAAGGCGGGCGGTGCCGACCGGCGCGGCGCAGCCGATCAGGTAGAGGGCGTCGGGCCAGTCCGGAGCCGCGGCGGGGTCGGGTGCGTTCATGTTTGCGTTCATGTCCGGGCTCATCCCTGGGCTCCGGCCTGGCCGAAGGCCACGTCGCGCAGCGCATAGCCGGCCACCAGCAGGCGGTCGGACGCCAGTTCCAGCGCGATGGCCAGGTCGTTGGCCAGCATCAGCGCGCCGGCGTCGCGGATCGCGGCCAGGATCGCGCGGCGGGCGGCACGCAGCAGCTCGTCGCACTCGCGTTCGGCGCGCAGCACGTTCCATGACGCGGCGAGGAAGGCGTCGTCGTCGGCGGCATCGCTGCCGGCGCCCAGTTGCCGCGCGATGGCCAGCGCCTTGACGTGTTCCTGCGTCGCCGAGAGCACGGTCTGCGCCAGCTTGCCGAGCAGGTGGCGGATGTCGGCGTTCCAGCCCTGGTGGTGGTCCTCGGCGATCAGGCTCATCAGGAACGCGGCTTCCTCGAGCGCATCGGCGATGTCGTCGGACAGTTCCAGCAGGCGCGCCGCGGGCTGCCAGCGGCGCTGGCGCCGGGCGTGGTCCCGCGCGCGCATCACGAGGTGGTCGGCCTGGCGCTCCCACACTTTGGCGCGCGCCGCCAGGCTATGGGCGGCTTTACCGGCCTCGCCGGCGGCCTCGCGCTCCGCCTTGCCGGACGGCGCGACCACGTCGTGCGCCAGCCCGTCGCTGACGGCCTGCGCCAGCGCCTGGCAATAGGCCGCGTGTTCTTCGATGAGGTCGAACTCGCTGCCGTGCTGGCGCATGCGCCGGGCCAGCAGCATGCGGGTTTCGTCGGCGACCAGCGCCAGCGGCTGGCCGGCCAGCAGCGCCCGGCTGGCCTGGCACAGCACCTCGACCAGGAAGGCGCGGGCGTCGGGCGGGCCGAGCACGGCGTCGAGGCGGTCGCCGATGCGGAACGCATCTTCGCCCGCGGCCTGCATGGCGGCGAACACGATCTGTTCGCCGCCGGCCTTGAGCCACGCCATGTGGCCGGCGTCGCAGCGCGCCACCTCGCGCAGGATGTCGATCGCTTCGGCCTTGCCGACGAAGGGCAGCAGGCGCTTGCGCGCGCGGTTCCAGTCGATCAGGAACACGATGCGCGAGCCGATGCCTTCGAGCGCATCGTCGAGCGCCGCCGTGCCCGCGCATTCGAAGCGCGCGGTGCCGAAGGTGTAGGCCCGCCCTTCGTTGAGCGCGGCATCGACCTTCGACTGCGTCTCGGTCCACTGCGCGCCGAACGGGGCCAGCAGCGCCTGGAAGAAGGCGAAGCGGGCGCGGTGCAGGTCCGAGTAGTGCAGCGTGATCGTGGTGCCCTCGACCTGCAGCACCAGCACGTGGGCGTCGTTGGTGCCGATGTCGTTCTGCAGCAGCAGCCGCGCGCCGTCGCGCGTGGCGGCCGTGTCGAGCCCGGGATGGTCGAACTTCAGCGGCGCGGTGCGGTTCAGGCCGCGCATGAACGCCGCCACCCGCGCGCGGTCCGCCGGCAGCAGTTGCCACACGTGGGCGCCGTCGACCTGTTCGCCGGACAAGGTGCCGGCGAGGTGGTTGAGCTGCTTGTGCAGATCCATCACCAGCAGGTGCAGGCTGTCGTCGTCCTCGCCGGGCGCGCCGTCATGCCTGTGCTTGTCCGCGCGCTTGCCGCTGGTCAGCGCGCGCAGTTGGCCGTTGCGCAGCGTCTCGCCGCCCGGCTGCTCCGCCGCGGGCGCGCCGAGCGTGCCGAGCCAGCCGCTCCAGTGCCTGACCCGTTCGCGCAGGTCGTCGCCGGTGTCGGGCACTTCGAGCAGCGGCCGCGCCATCACGCCGAGGTCCTCCGCCAGGTGCCGCGCCAGGCGTTGCAGCCCGGGCATCAGGAGCGCGCCTTCGACCCGCGACGCGGCCGCCGGCAGCTCGCGCAGCCAGCGGCCCTCGATGCCGGCCGCCGCCGCTTCCCGGCCGAAGTCCGGCGGCTCGGTGGTGGGCTGCTCCGCGTGGGCGGCGGCGGCCTGCAGGACCGTCAGGTACAGTTTGAGGCGGTCATTCGCGGCAAGCGCGGCGTGGATCCACGCGGGGAGCAGCAGCGTGCTCTTTCCCATCGCGGCGACGGCATCGGATTTTTGCATGCGGGCCTCTGGCTCGATTGTCGATGCGGCAGAGTCTGGGCAGCGGAAATGACCGTTTTGCGACAAACGGAAAGGGCCGGCACCAATGCTTGAGACAAGTCAAAGGCCGGCGCGAATCTTTCCGCCGGCGCTGGCGCGCCGGTCATATGCTGTACATGGATACGGGTCCGCGCATGGCGCCGGTTCCCGTCACTTGCTTCATTCCCGCTGGACCGCCGGAGAGCGATGATGTCCGTTCACAAACTCAGACAACCCGACCAGAAGGGCCTCGTCGCCTTGCTGGCAGCGAAAGCCCACATGCCGGTGGATGACGTCGAGCAGCTCTACGAACATGAGCGCGCCGAGCTGGCGGTGGACGCGCACATCACGTCGTTCCTGCACATCTTCGCCATCCGCAACGTGGAGAAGATCCTGCGCCGGCGGGTGGGCGAAAAGACCGCCTTGCGCGAGGGCGGCCGCGCGCCGCAGCCGGCCGGGCGGGACCGCCGCGCCGGCGCCTGAGCGCGGCGCGCGGCCGCGCAGGCCGCTACAGCGACTGCAGGAAGGCGACCACCGCGGCGCGGTCTTCCTTCGGCAGCGCCTCGAAGCGGGCGCGGCTGTCGTCCGCCTCGCCGCCGTGCCACAGGATCGCCTCGGTCAGCGTGCGGGCGCGGCCGTCATGCAGCAGCCGCACGTTCTGCTCGCCGCCCTGGACGAAGCGCAGCGAGCCCACGCCCCACAGCGGCGCGGTGCGCCACAGGTTCGGCGTGGCGCGGCCTTCGCTCAGGGTGTCGGCCAGGCCCGGGCCCATGTCGTGCAGCAGCAGGTCGCTGTACGGGTGGATGGTCTGGTCGCGCAGCTCGGCGAACGGGTGCGTGTTGCCGGTCTTCAGCGTCGGCGTGTGGCAGGCCACGCAGCGCGCCTGCGCGAACAGCGTGCCGCCGCGCGCGATCTGCGGCGGGTCGACGTCGTGCTCGGGCGACACCCGCACGCCGTCCGGGAAGCCGCTGCGCAGGCTGCGCTGGGCCGGCACGCCGATCAGCGAGAGGTAGTGCGTGAGGCGCTGCAGGTCGGTCTCGGAGACCGAGGTGGCCGCGGCGGCGCGGCAGTCGGCGGCCTCGCGCTGGCAGCCGCGCGAGGGAAACACCGGCGAGGTCACGCCCATGTCCTTGATCAGCGCGTCGCCGACCTGCTGCCGTATGCTGGCCTTGGTCGCCTTCCAGCCGAAGCGGCCGAGATGGGTCTTGCCGGTCTCGGGATCGGCGACCCAGTTGGGGATGCCGCGCACGCCGTCGCCGTTCCTGTCGTCCGGGTCGGCCAGCGCCAGGATGGTGGGCTCCGCCACCGCCTCGAGCAGCCCCATGCCGATGACCTGCGGCGCCTGGCGCGCCGAGAACTGCGCCGGCACCGGCCCCTTGAACGCATAGGACGGCTTGACCAGCGCCACCGTCTCGCCGCCGGACAGGGTGCGCGCGGTGGTCTCGTAGGATGCCACGCTGACGCCGTAGTCGGGCGCGCCCGGGTCCTGCGCGTGCTGCTGCACGTTCAGGCCGTAGGTCGGGTCGGCCTTGCCGCCGGCGGCGACGAGCATCGACATGGTGTCCAGCCGCGCGCCGATGGCCGGCGCCAGGCTGCGGCCGTTCTGCGTGTGGCACTCGATGCAGCGCGGCTGGTTGTAGCGCGGGCCGAGCTGGCCGATGTGCTCGGCAAACACCGGGTTGTCGGCGTCGTGCTCGGAGTGCTTGCCGTCGGCGAACGAGGTGTGGAACAGCCGGCGCCCCTCGACGAAGCGCTGGGTGTTGACGATGCCGATATTGTTGGCCATCTGCTGGAACACCCGCATCGGCTCCTCGGAGTAGTTGTACGAGATGCTGGCGTCGCCGCCGAGCAGCGTCTCGGCCGGCAGCGGCGCGGAGTCGAGATTGGGCGCGATGCCATACCACGGCCGCATGCCCACGCCGACCACGTAGAGCTGCTCGAACGAGTAGTAGCGGCTGCCGCCGCCATCCACCACCGGGTCGCGCTTGAGCCGCGGCGCCGGCGCCAGCTCGATCGGGTCGCCGATCTTCAGCGCGCTGTGCGGATCGGTGCGCCAGTTGGAGTCCACCACGATCATGCAGTCTTCGCGCGGCTGGCCCTCGCGGCAGATGGGCTGGCCGCCTTCCTTCGGGTTGTTGAAGCCGTAGTTGAGCGCCCAGCCGTAGTCGCGCACGGTCGGGTCGAGCACGTTGCGGAACAGGCTGAAGGTGGTGCCGTCGAAGACGCCCTGGTTGACGTGCAGGTAGATCTCGATGCGCTGGCGGCCGGCGGGCACGCCGTCGCGGATCTCCAGGCCGAAGGTGCGGTTCTGGAAATAGAAGGTGGGGAAGGTGAGGTAGCGGCCCGGGCCGGCGTCGGGCGCGTCCCAGGCCTCGCCGCGCTCGCGCGCGTGGCGCTCGGTCGGGCGCGAGCCCATCAGCGTGACCAGCGTGCCGTCCGCCTCGCGGTACTGGATCTGCTCGTTGACCGGCGTGCCGGGCGCGAACAGCGGCGCGTAGGCGGCGGTGTCGGCGGGCGCGGCGGCGGCCGGCGCGCCGCCGTCACCGCCGCCGCCGCAGGCGGCCAGCGCGGCCAGTGCCAGCACGGCGGCGAACAGCGCCGCCGCGCGCGGCGCGAGGCCGGTGCCGGCGTGGCCGGACCGGCGGGAGGGGGCGTGGATTGGCATGGTTGTCTGGCTCGGTGGCTCTATAGCTCGGTGGTGCGGCGGCATGCGCCGGCGCGGTCAGTGGAACGGCAGCGATACGTAGAACGAGCCGAGCTCGGAGAGCTGGCCATCGGCGCCGAGCAGGCTGGTGAAGTGAGTGTCGTTGTCCTCGCGGCCGGTGAACCACGCATAGCGGAACACGTCGGCGCGGTCTTCGCAGATGGCCACCATGTTCGCCATCTGTGCCTTCTGTTTGGCCACCGAATCGATCTGCGCGCCGTCGGCCTGGCTGTGCCAGTTGGCGAACTCCGTGACCCAGAACGCCTTGCCATATTTCGCGAGCCGGTCGAGCTGGCCGGCGAGGCCGTAGTCGTACCAGTGGAAGGCCAGGTAGTCGATGCGCGGGTCGCGGCCGCCGTTGGCGGCGCGGTAGGCATCGTAGAACGCGTCGAGCCACGCGACCGGGTCGGCATAACCGGGCATCGTGCCCCAGTTCATGGCGGGGCCGACGATCTGCACGCCGGTGCGCGCGGCGATGCCCTCGAACACCGGCCAGCGCTGCGCCGCCTGCAGCGGCGTGAGATTGGACTGGTCGGCGAGGTTGGGCTCGTTCATCACCAGCAGGTAGCGCACGCCGGGATTGGCCGCGAGGAAGGCCTCCACCTCGGTGGTGTCCTCGGTGCCGTTCCACATCATCGGCAGGAAGTCCATCGCGTAGCGCGCGCGATAGTCCGCCGGCACGCCGGCATTGCGCCGCGGGCTCCAGTTGTACCACCAGCTCACGCCGGGCGACAGCGCGGCGAGATCGGCCGGCGACGCGAGGTCGTAGGCAATGCCGCGCTTCGCGCTCTTCGGCACGGCCGGCGCGGACGGGTCCGGCGTGGCGGGAGCGGTGGGCGCGTTGGGGGCGGGCGATCCGGGCGCGGCGGGCACGCCGGCGGCTGGAGTTGCGGCGGGCGCGTCTTCGCCGCCGCCGCCGCACCCCAGCAGGGCAGCGGAAAGCGCCAGCGCGAGAAACAGGCCTTTCGGCAAGGTCATGTCGTCACCGTGGGTTGCATGCCGGCGCACGCGCGCCGGCCTTGTGTCTTGATGGATTGCGGTTTCCGGAAACCCGGAAAGACGGATTCCGGAAATCCGGAATGCCGGGCGATGCGCAAGCGGTAAAGAACCGGTCATTCCCGCATTGGGAAAGACGGGCCATGATCGGGGAAATTCGGCAGGGGGATTATCGTCGCAATGCGCGGAAAAATTGAACCGCATGGCATCGATCGGCGGTGAATTTCCGTTTGGCGTCGTTTCCATGCGACGCCGGTCCAAGCGGCAATGCCGCGTTCCAGCCCGGCGGCAGCGGGCATGCGCTGGATGCCAAAGCGCCGGAAAGCGCGTCCAGTCTGGTTTTCGGCGGATTGCCGCGGTCCGCGGCGGTGGTGGTATTGCAATGCACCTGTATTAACAATCAATACAAAGCAAGACAAAGCAGCGGTGGCGGGAAAAGCGGCGCCATGAATTAAAGAGGCGCCTTTTCAATGAGGCTATTTCCGCCGGGACAAGGCTGGTAGAAATTTCGCCGAACGAATCAAAAAATAATTAAAGACTGATATAAGGCATGACGTAGGCGGATGCCGCCGCCCGCATGCCGGCGCAGCGCCGGCCGCAACGCAGGCGCGCGGCGGCACGGCGTCGTTCGATCGGGGTACGCGGCGCTCAGATGAACGACAGCACGGTCTGCGCGGGCAGCCGCGACTTCGGCAGCTTGGCGTTGAAGTCCTTGTCGCTGCGGTAGCCGAGCGCGACCAGCACGACGCTGGTGAAGCCCTTCTCGCGCAGGCCGAGCTCTTCGTCGAGCAGGCGGAAATCGAAGCCTTCCATCGGCGTGGCGTCCACGCCCAGCGTGGCGGCGCCGAACAGCAGCGTGCCCAGCGCGAGGTAGGTCTGCTTTTCCATCCAGTGCTGCAGGTCCTTCTGGTCGTAGCGGTGCAGGTTGACGTAGCCGAGCCGGCCCTTGCGCTGGCCGGCCTTGGCGTCGGGCAGCGGGAAGCGGCCGTCGCGCTCTTCCTGCTCGAGGATGTTTTCCAGGTGCGCGTCGGGGATGCCGGTGCGCGCGCACAGCACGATCACGTGCGAGGCGTCGAGCGCCTTGCGCTCGTTGTAGGCAAAGCCGCCATGCAGGCCCTTGGCGACGCGCGCCTTGCCTTCGGGCGTGCCGGCCACCACGAAGTGCCACGGCTGCGAGTTCACGGAGGACGGGCTGTGGCGCAGCATCGTGAGCAGGTCGTCGATGGTTTCCTGCGGGACGCGGCGCTCCGGGTCGAAGGCCTTGGTGGTGTAGCGGGTGCGGGCGATGGTCGAGAGTTTCATCTGGTGCTTGCTGGTTTTCGAGGGTGGTTCGGGAGCATCGGCGAGGATGGTATGCGCTTGCCTTTCATCAGGCAATCGAATACTTTTAATCCCAACAATCTGAAATTCGACTGAATCGACTCGATGCCATGCGCCCTGACCTGGAAATAGACCTGCTGCGCGCCTTCGTCGCGGTGGCGGAGACGGGCGGCTTCACCGCCGCCGCCGAGGTGGTGCGCCGCTCGCAGTCGGCCGTCAGCCAGAAGATCCTGCGCCTGGAGGAGCTGCTCGGGCGCAAGCTGTTCCACCGCACCAGCCGCGCGCTGAGCCTGACGCGCGAGGGCGAGCAACTGCTGGTGATGGCGCGCCGCATCCTGGAGCTCAACGACGTGGCGGTGCGCGCGCTGACCGATCCGCCGGCCGCCGGCAACCTGCGCCTGGGCATTGCCGAGGATTTCGTGCCGATGCAGCTTCCCGCGCTGCTGGCGCGTTTCCGGCGGCTCTACCCGGACATGCACCTGGAGCTGCGCACCGGCCTGAGCTGCGACCTGCTGGCCGCCTACGACGACGGCAGGCTCGACGTGGTGATCGCCAAGAAGGACGGCAGCGCCCAGCGCGGCCGCGTGATCTGGCGCGAGCCGCTGGTGTGGATGAGCGGCAAGGACAGCCCGCCGGACCCGGACAAGCCGGTGCCGCTGGTGCTGCTGCTGCCGCCGTGCACCTACCGCGAGGTGATGATCCGCTCGCTCGACGCGATCCGCCGCGAGTGGTATTCCTCGTGCACCTCGGCCAGCCTGATGGGCATCCAGGCCGCGGTCGCGGGCGGTCTCGGCGTGACGGTGCTGGGGCGTTCGTTCGCGCAGCCCGGCCTGCAGATCCTGCCGTCGGGCGATGCCTGGCCGACGCTGCCGATGACGGAGATCGTCATTCTCGGCGAGGAGTCCGCGCCGGCCGAGCTGGTGCGGCCGCTGATGTCGTTCCTGACGGACAGCCTGTCCGGGGCGATGGGCGCCGCGGCGTAGCGCGCGCGGGAGCGCGGGGCCCGCCGCGCCGGCAGGCCCGGCTTCAGTCGTTGTGCGTCACCACGTCGCCGACCGGGTCGGGGTGGATCTGCATCACGGCGTCGCGCTTTTCCAGCAGGTGGCGCCGCAGGATGGCGCCGAGCAGCTTGCCGTCGCGCGCTTCCAGCGCCTTGATCATGTCCTCGTGGTCGTGCACGGCGCGGTCCCACTTGTCGGTCTGGTGGTTGGAGCGGAAGCGCAGCGCCTTCAGGCGGCGGTTGACCGACTGGTAGGTCTGCCGCAGCGCCGAATTGCGGGCGGCCTCGTTGATGCGGTCGTGGATCTCCTGGTTGCGGCTGTAGTAGCCGGGCAGGTCGTTCTGCACGCGGCAGGCCAGCATCGCGTAGTGCAGCGCCTTGATCTCGGCCAGCTCCGCCGGCGTGATGCGCTCGCAGGCCAGCTCGCCCGAGAACGCTTCCAGGCCGCTCATCAGCTCGAAGGTCTCCCACATCTCCGCCTCGGTCATGCGCGAGACGCTGGCGCCGCGGTGCGGCGAGATCTCGATCAGGCCCTCGGCGGCCAGCACCTTGAAGGCCTCGCGCAGCGGCGTGCGCGAGATGCCCAGGGTTTCGCACAGCTCGCGCTCGTTGAGCTTCATGCCCGGCGACAGCACGCCTTCCACGATGAACTTGCGCAGGTGCTCGACCACCATCTCGTGCAGCCGCTGCCGTTCCACCCTGGGCAGGATCGGGGCGGGACGGGGCACGCCGCTGTCGCCCGGATTTTGTGGATTTTGCATACAAAGTCCTTCCCTTTGCGTTTTCCGCATTTTACTGCATCTCATTGGCCGCAAGCGCCTCGCGGGTAAACACCGAGCCGCGGCGGCGATTCCGTCCTTGGATCGGGGCCGTTTCGTTGCTAAAGTATTTTGAATTCAAAATTCATGATTCAAATAAAGGAGGCACTGCCCATGATCAAGCTCGATTTCCACCCCGCCGGCCGCCACTTCCTGCAGATCCCGGGGCCGAGCCCGGTGCCGGACCGCATCCTGCGCGCGATGAGCTACCCGACCATCGATCACCGCGGGCCCGAGTTCGGCGCGCTGGGCCGCAAGGTGCTGGCCGACATCAAGAAGATCTTCAAGACGGAGCAGCCGGTCATCATCTATCCGGCCTCCGGCACCGGCGCCTGGGAAGCCGCGCTGACCAACACGCTGAGCCCCGGCGACGCCGTGCTGATGTTCGAGACCGGCCACTTCGCCACGCTGTGGAAGAAGATGGCCGAGGCGCTCGGCCTGAAGCCGGAATTCATCGGCCTGCCCGGCATCGAGGGCTGGCGCCACGGGGTGCGCGCCGACATGATCGAGGCGCGCCTGCGCGCCGACGGCGGCCATGCCATCAAGGCGGTGTGCGTGGTGCACAACGAGACCTCCACCGGCGTGACTTCGGACATCGCCGCGGTGCGCCGTGCCATCGACGCGGCCGGCCATCCGGCGCTGCTGCTGGTGGACACCATCTCCGGCCTGGCCTCGGCGGACTACCGCCATGACGAATGGGGCGTGGACGTGACCGTGTCGGGCTCGCAGAAGGGCTTGATGCTGCCGCCCGGCATCAGCTTCAACGCGCTCTCGGCCAAGGCCATCGCGGCCGGCAGGCAGGCCCGGCTGCCGCGCGCGTTCTGGGGCTGGGACGAGATCCTCGAGGCCAACAAGAACGGCTACTGGCCGTACACCCCCAACACCAACCTGCTCTACGGCTTGTCCGAGGCGCTCGACATGATCCTGGAAGAAGGCCTGGACCACGTGTTCGCGCGCCACCAGCGGCTGGCCGAGGCCACCCGCCGCGCGGTGCGGGCCTGGGGCCTGGAGATCCAGTGCGCCGATCCGGCGGTCTACAGCCCGGTGCTGACCGGCGTGATGATGCCCGAGGGCGTCGACGCCGACGCCGTGCGCAAGCGCATCTACGAACGCTTCGACATGTCGCTGGGCCAGGCGCTGGGCAAGATGCGCGGCAGGATGTTCCGCATCGGCCATCTCGGCGACTGCAACGACCTGACCCTGATGGCCACGCTGGCCGGCTGCGAGATGGGGCTGAAGCTCTCGGGCGTGCCGGTGGCCGCCAGCGGCGTGGCCGCGGCGATGGACTACCTGGTTTCGCTGGAGGACAAGCCGGCGCTCAAGGCGGCGGCCTGAGTTTCACAGGGAAGGCCGCGCCGCCGCGGCCTTCCCGCGCAGTGGCGGCGCTCGGCGGCAAATGGCGGCAAATAGCGGCGCATAGCAGCAAACAGCCGGACAGCAGTACGCACAGGCATGGCTTCACCCGCGCGGGCGAGGCCAGGGAGCGGTGTTGCCGATCGCAGCACCGCCGCCTGCCGCGCGCGCGCAAGCCCGCCGCAGAGCGGGCCCGGCACAGGAAACGCACAAGAGATGCAAAGCCGAGGCCCAGGCGGGCGCCGGGCAGGCAAAAAAAGACCGGAGACAAGCAATGAAGCGCTTTCGTGCCACCAGCATCGTGCTGGTGATGTTGTGCATCATGTATTTCATCACCTACCTGGACCGCGTCAACGTCAGCACCGCCGCGGCCGGCTTCGGCCAGGAGTTCCATCTCAACAAGACCGAGATCGGCCTGGTGTTCTCCGCCTTCGCCTATCCCTACCTCGTGTTCCAGATCATCGGCGGCTGGGTCAGCGACCGCTTCGGCGCGCGCCGCACGCTGATCGCGTGCGGCGTGCTGTGGGCCATCGCCACGCTGCTCACCGGCATGGCCGGCGGGCTGGTCTCGCTGCTGGCCGCGCGCCTGCTGCTGGGCCTCGGCGAAGGCGCGACCTTTCCCGCCGCCACCGCCGCGATGGCGCGCTGGGTGCCCAAGGACAAGCGCGGCTTCGCCCAGGGCATCACCCACGCCTGCGCGCGCGTCGGCAACGCGGTGGCGCCGGCGGCGGTGGTCGCCATCATGGCGGTCTACGGCTGGCGCGAATCGTTCTACCTCTGCGGCGCGATCAGCCTGGTCTGGGTGGCGCTGTGGGCGCTGACCTTCACCGAGCAGCCCAAGGACCATCCGCGCATCACGCCGGCCGAGCTCGAGACCCTGCCGGCGGCGCGCAGCAAGTCGCCCAACGTGCCGTGGCGCCGCCTGTTCCGGCGCATGGCGCCGGTGACGGTCGTCTACTTCTGCTACGGCTGGACGCTGTGGCTGTTCCTGAGCTGGATTCCGCAGTACTTCCTGCATAGCTACGACCTCGACCTGAAGAAGTCGGCGGTGTTCGCCTCCGCCGTGTTCTTCGCCGGCGTGCTCGGCGACACGCTCGGCGGCGTGGTGACCGACAAGCTCTACGAGCGCACCGGCAGCCTGAAGCGCGCGCGCAGCTGGATGGTGGCGGTCTGCATGCTGCTGACCATGATCTCGCTGCTGCCCATGCTGTTCACGCACCAGCTCTATGTCTCGATGGCCTGCCTGTCCGCCGGCTTCTTCTTCGCCGAGATGACCATCGGCCCGATGTGGGCGATCCCGATGGACATCGCGCCGGAATACTCCGGCACCGCCAGCGGCATGATGAACACCGGCTCGGCGCTGGCGGCGATCATCTCGCCGGTGCTGTCGGGCTACCTGATCGACCGCTTCGGCAGCTGGGAACTGCCCTTCATCGGCAGCATGCTGCTGATGGGCGTCGGCGTGGTGCTGGCCTTCCGCATGCAGCCCGAGAGCAAGTTCGAAGCCGATGCCGCCGGCGCGGCCAGTCCCACGCACCTGCATGCCTGAGCATCCCGCCATGCGTCATTCCGATCCCCAACTTCATCCCCAACCGCAGCAGGAACTGGCCCGCCTGCTCGCGCGCGCCGGCGGCGACGGTCTTCGCTTCGCCGATCTGCCGGCCGCGCTGCTGCCGCGGGACGCCGACGCGGCCTACGCCGTGCAGGCCGAAGTGCTGCGGCAGCGCGGCGCCGGCATCGGCGGCTGGAAGGTCGGCGCGAAGTCCGCCACCGGGCCGGTCCAGGGCGCGCCGCTGCCGGCCGACTGCGTGCATGCCAGCCCCGCCGCGTTGAAGTCGGGCAGCTTCCGCCGGCCCGGCCTGGAGCTGGAGATCGCGTTCCGCTTCGGGCGGGTCTTCGCGCCCCGCGCCGCGCCCTATGCCGACGAGGAAGTGCTGGACGGCATCGAATACATGGCCGCCGCCATCGAAGTGGTGGCCAGCCGCTACCGCGAGTGGCCCGCGGTGGACAAGCTCGCGCAGCTGGCCGACCTGCAGAACCACGGCGCGCTGGTGGTCGGCGACTGCGTGCGCTACCAGCCCGGTTACCCGTTCCTGCATCCCGCGCTGTCCTTCACCTTCGGCGGCGCCGGGGTGGACGTGGTCGCCGGCGCGCCGGCCAATCCCGCCGGCGATCCGCGCCGCCTGCTGCCGTGGCTGGTGAACCACTGCACGGCGCGCGGCATCACGCTCGGCCATGGCACGCTGGTCACGACCGGCTCCTACACCGGCATGCATTTCCCGGCGCAGGCCGGCGTGGCGCTGGGCACCATCGCCGGGCTGCCGCCGGTCGCACTCACGCTCGGCTAGCCGGGCGCCGGATTCCACAAGCCTCGACAAAAAAACGCCATGAACCCCACGCCTTCCTCCCTGCTGGTCAAGCCGGTCCACCTCGTGCCGCCGCAACGCGGCGCGGCCTCGCCGCTGTCGGCGCGGCTGCGCAAGGCGCTGCGCGGCGACGTGCTGTTCGACCGCGCCAGCCGCGGCCGCTACGCCACCGATGCCTCGATCTACCAGATCACGCCGCTCGGCGTGGTGGTGCCGCGCGACCAGGCCGACCTGCTGGCGGCGCTGGAGATCGCGCGCGAGGAACGGCTGCCGGTGCTGGCGCGCGGCGCCGGCACCAGCCAGTGCGGCCAGACCGTGGGCGAGGCGCTGGTGATCGACAACAGCAAGTGGCTCAACAACGTGGTGGACTTCGACGCCGCGGCGCGCACCGTCACGGTGGAGCCGGGCATCGTGCTGGACCACCTCAATGCGTGGCTCAAGCCGCACGGCTTGTGGTTCCCGGTGGACGTCTCCACCGGGGCGCAGTGCACCATCGGCGGCATGGCCGGCAACAACTCATGCGGCTCGCGCTCGATCGAGTACGGCAACATGGTCCACAACGTGCTGGCCATCGACGCCATCCTGGCCGACGGCAGCCAGTGCCATTTCGGCTCGCTCGCGCATGCGGCCGAAGGCGGCCGCGTGGCGGGCATCCTGGCGGACCTGCGCCGCATCGCCACGCGCGAGCGCGGCGAGATCGCCGAGCGTATGCCCAAGGTGCTGCGCCGCGTGGCGGGCTACAACATCGACATCTTCGATTGCCAGAATCCGCGCGCCTACACCGACGACGGCCACGCCAACCTGTCGCACATCCTGGTCGGCTCCGAGGGCACGCTGGCCTACAGCCGCCAGTTGACGCTCAAGCTGGCGCCGCTGCCGGCGCACAAGGTGCTGGGCGTGGTGAACTTCCCCACGTTCTACCAGGCGATGGACATGACCCGGCACATCGTCAAGCTCGGGCCGGTGGCGGTGGAGCTGGTCGACCGCACCATGATCGACCTGTCGATGGAGAACCCCGCCTTCCGCCCCGTCATCGAGCGGGCGCTGAGCGGCGACCCGCAGGCCATCCTGCTGGTCGAGTTCGCCGGCGAGGAGCACGCCGCGCTGCTGGCCCGGCTCGACGCGCTGGCCGAGCTGATGGGCGACCTGGGCTTGCCCGGCGCGGTGGTGAAGATGCCGGAAGCGGGCGCGCAGAAGGCGCTGTGGGACGTGCGCAAGGCCGGTCTGAACATCATGATGAGCATGAAGGGCGACGGCAAGCCGGTCTCCTTCATCGAGGACTGCGCGGTGCCGCTGGAACACCTGGCCGAATACACCCGCCGGCTCACCGAGGTGTTCCACAAGCACGAGACCGAAGGCACCTGGTATGCCCACGCCAGCGTGGGCACGCTGCACGTGCGGCCCATCCTGGACATGCGCCGCGACGGCGCGGTGCGCATGCGCGAGATCGCCGAGGAGGCTGCGGCGCTGGTGCGCGAGTACAAGGGCGCGTACTCCGGCGAGCACGGCGACGGCCTGTGCCGCGGCGAATGGGTGGCGTGGCAGTACGGCCCGCGCATCAACGCCGCGTTCGGCGAGATCAAGGCGCTGTTCGACCCGGACAACCGCTTCAACCCGGACAAGATCGTGCGCCCGCCGCGCATGGACGCGCGCGAGAACTTCCGCTTCGCGCCCGGCTACGCGGCGCTGCCGCTCACGCCCGCGCTCGACTGGTCGGCATGGAACGTCACGCGCGACCCGCTCACCGGCGCCGAGAGCGCGCCCGGCACCGGCACCGACCGCGCCGGCGGGCTGGCGGCCGCGGTGGAGATGTGCAACAACAACGGCCATTGCCGCAAGTTCGACGCGGGCACCATGTGCCCGAGCTACCGCGTCACGCGCGACGAGCAGCACGTCACGCGCGGGCGCGCCAACACGCTGCGGCTGGCGGTCTCCGGCCAGCTCGGCGACGACGGCCTGGCCAGCGCCGAGGTCAAGGAAGCGCTGGACCTGTGCGTGTCGTGCAAGGGCTGCAAGCGCGACTGCCCGACCGGCATCGACATGGCGCGCTTCAAGATCGAAGCGCGCCAGGCGTGGTCGCGGCGGCACGGCACCAGCCTGCGCGAGCGCATGGTGGCGTACATGCCGCGCTACGCGCCGCTGGCCAGCCGGCTGGCGCCGCTGCTCGCGCTGGCCGATGGCATTCCCGGCATCTCCGGCCTGGTCAAGCGCGCGCTCGGCTTCGCGCCGCAGCGCTCGCTGCCGCGCTTGCGGACTTCGTTCCTGTCGACGGCGCGGACGACAAGCACCGGGGGCAAGGACGCGCCCGCGCGCGAAGTCCTGCTGTTCGTCGACACCTTCAACAACTACATGGAGCCGGACAACGCGCGCGCGGCGCAGCAGGTGCTGGAAGCCGCGGGCTACACCGTGCATTTCAACGTCCGCGCGGGCGAGCGTCCGCTGTGCTGCGGCCGCACCTTCCTCGCCGCCGGGCTGGTGGACGAGGCCAAGGCGGAAGCGCGGCGCCTGCTGGACACGCTCAAGCCCTACGTGGAGCGCGGCGTGCCGGTGGTCGGGCTGGAGCCGTCCTGCCTGCTGTCGCTGCGCGACGAGTTCCTCGGCTACGGCTATGGCGAGGAAGCCGCGAAGCTGGCGTCGCAAGCCTTCCTGTTCGAGGAATTCCTCGTGCGCGAGCACCGCGCGGGGCGGCTCGCGCTCGACCTCGGCGCGCTGCCGGCCAGCGAGGCGGTAGTGCACGGCCACTGCCACCAGAAAGCGTTCGATGCCTTCACGCCGGTGCAGACCGTGCTCGGCTGGATTCCCGGCCTCAAGGTGTCGCCGGTCGAATCGTCATGCTGCGGCATGGCGGGCAGCTTCGGCTACGAGGCCGAGCATTACGACGCCTCCACGGCGATGGCCGAACTCTCGCTGCTGCCCGCGGTGCGCAAGCGCGCGGCGGACGCGCTGGTGGTGGCCGACGGCACCAGTTGCCGCCACCAGATCCACGACGGCGCGCAGGCCGAGGCGCTGCACGTGGCGCGGGTGCTGGCGATGGCGCTCAGGCAGAGCTGAGGCGCGAGGCGGGGGCGTGCCCGGGCAAATTTGTCCCAGCGACCGGCAGACCGTTCATCCACAGGTGCAGGCGGCGGTGACGCGGTGCGCGCGCCATGCCTACCATTGCTCGCGCCTGGAGACGACAGGCTTGGGCTGCTTGGACTGTTCAGGCGCGCTGTCCGAATCCTGCCTGGCCGGTTTGCGTTTCGTGGCGGCCGGGCGTTTCGCGGAGGCGGATGCGCCGGCCTCGGGTTGCTTGCGGGTGGCCGTGGGCGCTGCGTACCGGGCGGCGGCCTCCTGCACGTGCCTGGCCGCAGGGGGGGAGGACTGGTCGCCGGAAAACCAGGTGTTGGTCGGGCTCTGCCGTTGGGTTGTCGCGTCTTCCGCCCCGAGCGTCATCTGGACGCCGAGCACCGACAGCACGCGCAGAAAGCGCGCGAGGCTGACTACCTGCGGATTTGCCTCGAGGCGCGCATAGGTCTGCTGCGTGATGCCGAGCCGAGCCGCCAGCTCGGCCTGCGTCATGCCGGCCGCGCGGCGGAAGGCCTTGAGCGTGGGTGCCAGCTGGTCGACGGTCTGGATCGGGTAGTTCACGGCGGTCTTCCGGTGCGTGCCTTGAATACAGAGTATAGGCTGTTTTTCAAAAATACAGTCTATGAAGTGTATTTCTTGAAAAGAACATTATATAAGCTGTAATCAAGAGATACAGCTTAAAGGTTGTAACGCTTGGCCGTGCCACCTGCCGGCAGCTTGGCAGGTTTCGCGCGTCATTGCATTTCCGGGCCGGCTCCGAGGTCTGCCCCACCGGGTTTGACGCGCTCGCGCCGCTGCCCGCATGGCGAGACCGCTGCGCGTTTCCGTCGGTGCCGGCTGAGGCTCGGCCAGGCGCGCGCGGCCCGGCGATTCTTGCGCCGCGGTCAAGTCTCTTCTGCGCGGCGGCGGGTGTTTCCCGCCGCGGCTTGCCCGGATACTCCTGCCATGTGCAAAAGCCGGGGCTTGCCCGGCATGAGGAGTTTCCCATGCAGATCTTCATCACCGGCGCCGCCGGCTTCATCGGCGGTTCGGTCGCGGCGCGGCTGCTGGCCGACGGCCACACCGTGCGCGGTCTCGTGCGCAACCCGGCCCAGGCCGACGCGCTGGTCCGCCTCGGCATCGTGCCGGTGGCCGGCACGCTCGACGACGCGGCCCTGCTGACGCGCGAGGCCGCGCAGGCCGACGCCGTCATCAACACCGCCAGCAGCGACCACCGCGGCGCCGTGGAGGCGCTGCTGGCCGGCCTGCGCGGCAGCGGCAAGCCCTTCCTGCACACCAGCGGCTCCAGCGTGATCGGCGACGACGTGGGCGGCGACGTGCTGTCCGCGCGCATCTTCGACGAAGACACGCCGCTGGTGGTGGAAGCGGACAAGCAGGCCCGCCACGCCATCGACGAGATGGTGCTGGCCGCGGCCGCCGACGGCGTGCGCGGCATCGTGCTGTGCAACAGCATGATCTACGGCACCGGCGCCGGGCTGCACGCCGACAGCGTGCAGATCCCGCCGCTGGTGGCGCAGGCCCGCGAGAGCGGGGTGGTGCGCATCGTCGGCAGCGGCGTGAACCGCTGGTCCAACGTGCACATCGCCGACGTGGTGGCGCTCTACGCGCGGGCGCTGGAGCACGCGCCGGCCGGCGCCTTCTACTTCGTCGAGAACGGCGAGGCGTCCTACGCCGAGATCGGCGCCGCCATCGCGCGCCGCCTCGGGCTCGGCCCGGCGCAGTCCTGGACCGTGGCGCAGGCCGCGCCGGTGTGGGGCGAGGGCGCCGCGCGCTATTCCTTCGGCTCCAACAGCCGCGTGCGCGCCCGCCGCGCGCGCACCGAGCTCGGCTGGCGGCCCGCGCACGACTCCGTCACCGGCTGGATCGAACACGACATGCCGGTGGACTGAGCCAGCGCGCTTGCCCGCCACCCCCCGATCTCCGGCCGGGCCGCCGTCAGCCCCGGCCGCCACTTACCTGACAAAGGAACGAACATGAGCATTCCCGCACTCGGCCTCGGCACTTTCCGCCTGCAAGGCCAGGCCGCCATCGACTCCGTGCGCAACGGCCTCGAGGTTGGCTACCGCGCCATCGACACCGCGCAGATCTACGGCAACGAAGCCGAAGTCGGCACGGCCATCGCCGCCAGCGGCGTGGCCCGCGCCGACCTGTTCCTCACCACCAAGATCTGGATCGAGAACCTCTCGCGCGGCAAGCTGGTGCCCAGCCTCAAGGACAGCCTCGCCAAGCTGCGCACCGACCACGTCGACCTGACCCTGATCCACTGGCCCTCGCCCGGCGGCGCGGTGCCGGTGGCCGAGTTCATGGGCGCGCTGGCCGAGGCCCGCGAGCAGGGCCTCACGCGGCAGATCGGCGTGTCCAACTTCACCATCGCGCTGATGCGCGAGGCCATCGACGCCGTTGGCGCCGGCGCGATCGCCACCAACCAGATCGAGCTGCATCCGTTCCTGCAGAACCGCAAGGTGGCCGAGTTCGCCCGCAGCCAGGGCATCCACATCACGTCCTACATGACGCTCGGCTACGGCAGCGTGCTGCAGGACCCGGTGATCGGGCGGATCGCCGCGCGCCTGTCCGCCACGCCCGCGCAGGTGGTGCTGGCCTGGGCCATGCAGCTCGGTTATGCGGTGATTCCGTCGTCCACCAGGCGCGCCAACCTCGAAAGCAACCTCGGCGCGCTGGCCGTGCGGCTGAACGATGCGGACATGGCCGCCATCGCCGCGCTGGATCGCGGCGGGCGCTTGACCAGTCCGGAGGGGCTGGCGCCGGTCTGGGATTGAGGGGAGCAACCCGTTGGCAAGTCGGGGGTTGCATGCAGCCTGAAGCCCGGTCGGATGACCGGGTTTCTTGTCGCCGCGAAAAGCCCTGACTGCCGGATGGCCGACCGAACCGCGTCCGATCCGCCGCCGACGTCCGATACGTGACGATGGCCGGGGGCTCAGAAGTCCGTCACCACCGTCTTCGTATTGGTGTACTCCAGCAGTCCTTCCATGCCATTTTCCCTGCCGAAGGCCGATTGCTTGTAGCCGCCGAAGACATAGTCTGGCGACAGCACATGGATCGTGTTGATCCAGACGGTGCCCGCTTCCAGGCGCGCCGCAATCTTGCTCGCCGTCGCGGGGTCGGCGCACCAGACCGATGCGCCCAGCCCGTAGTCGGAGTCGTTGGCGCGCCGCACGACTTCGTCGATGCTGGCAAACCGGAGGATGGGCAGCACCGGGCCGAATGCTTCTTCGACGACGACGCGGGCATCGTCGGCCGGGTTGCCGATGATCGTCACCGGCACGAAATAGCCCGGCCCCGCGGGGATGTCTCCGCCGAGCAGGAAGGTGTCGCCGCGCGCCTTCGACGATGCGATCAGCTCGACCAGACGATCGTATTGCCGCCGGTTCTGCACCGGACCGAGCTGTACGCCGGGGTCCAGGCCGTTGCCGGCTCTCACGGTCCTGGCGAAGGCGACGAAGGCGGCGGTGAGGCGGTCGTAGATGCGCTCGTGCACGTACAGCCGCTTGATGGCCAGGCAGAACTGCGCGTTGTTCGCGAACGCGCCCCAGAACAGTCTCGGCACCACGGCATCGATGTCGACGTCGTCCATGACGATGGCCGCATCGTTGCCGCCCATCTCCAGCGTCACGCGCTTCATGGTGTCGGCAGCGGCGCGCAGGATGGCCTTGCCCGTCTGCGTGGAGCCGGTGAATGCGATCTTGTCGATGCCGGCGTGCGCGGTCATCCAGGGGCCGAGCTCGTCGCCGCCGCTGACCACGTTGAGAACGCCGGGCGGCAATATGCCGCGGGCCAGCTCTCCGAACTTCAGCATGGTCAGCGGCGTGAACGGCGAGGGCTTCAGGACCAGCGTGTTGCCGGTAAGCAGCGCCGGCGCGATCTTCCAGACCGCCAGCGTCATCGGGAAATTCCACGGCGCGATGGCGCCGACCACGCCGAGCGGCTCGCGGCGGACTTCGACGCGCCGCTGCGCGGTGTCGAGCAGCACCTCGGCTGCGGGCGACATGCGCGCGACAGCCTCCAGCCACGCCTGGACGCTGCGCACCTCGTAGCAGGACCCGCGCGCGGCATGGAGCGGCTTGCCTTGCTCCAGCGTGAGCAGGCGGGCGAAGTCGTCTTCGCGGGCCTTGACTCTGGCCGCCAGCTGCCTGAGCAGGCATTGGCGCTCTTGCAGGGAAGCCGCGCTCCAGTCCGCGCAGGCGCCGCGTGCCGCGGCGACCGCGTGGTCGAGATGCGCCCGCGTGGCGCGCGGCGCGTCGCCGACGCGCTGCCAGGTCGCCGGGTCGATGACGGGCAGGGTATCGGCGGCCAGGACCGGCGCGCCGCCGATGGTCATGCTGAAGTGCGCGAACAGGTTCATGGGTGGTTGCCCGGCTCCAGCGAGCGGCCGGGGCCGTCCGCGAGGATGGCGCCACGCGCGCGCGGCGCGGCCAGCGTGGCGAAGATGGTCGCGCCGCCGGCCAGCAGCACCGCCGCCACGGCGTACAACCCGCCGCTGAAGCTGCCGGTGGTGGTCCGCAGCGTGCCGATCACGATCGGGCTGATGAAGCCGCCGATCAGCCCCACCGAGCTGATGAGCGCGATGCCGGACGCGGCCTTCGCTTCGTCGAGATGATGGGTGGCGGCTGCCCAGAAGGTGGGGAAGCCGGCAAAGATGCCGACCGACGCGACCGACATGGCCGCGACCGCGAGCGCCAGGCTGTCCGTGTTCCAGCCCAGCCCCGCGATGCCGGCGCCGCCGGCGAGGACCGACAGCGTGCAATGCCAGCGCCGCTCGCCGGTGCGGTCCGAGCGGCGGCCGATCCAGACCATGCCGATGCCGCCGAGCGCATAGGGGATGGCCGTGAGCAGGCCGAGCTGCTGCGGCGTGCCGGCGGGGAACACGGTCTTGAGCAAGGCCGGAATCCAGCTCGCGGTAGTGACCACGCCGCAGACCAGCGCGAAGTAGACGAACAGCAGCGGATAGAGCTTCGCGTCCTTGAGCAGCGCGGCCAGTGTCTCGTTGAAGCCGGACCTGCTTCCGGCGCGCCCGGTCTCCACCGCCCGCCTGACGATGCGCTTCTCCCCGGCCGTCAGCCATTTGGCATCGTCGGGCCGGTCCACCAGGAACAGCATCACGACCACCGCCATGACGATGGACGGCAGGCCTTCGATGAGGAACATCCACTGCCAGGACTTCCATCCGTTGAGCCCCGCCATGTTCTGCATGATCCACCCCGACAGCGGCCCGCCGATGAAGCCCGCGAACGCGATCGGCGTCATGAACAGCGCGACGATCCTGGCGTGGCGCCCGGCGGGATACCAGTAGGTCAGGTAGAGAATCACGCCCGGAAAGAAGCCGGCTTCCGCCACGCCCAGCAGGAACCGCATGACGTAGAACTGCATCGGCGTCTGTACGAACATCATGCACGAGGAGATCATGCCCCACAGCAGCGCGATGCGGGCCAGCGTCTTCCTGGCGCCGATGCGCTCGAGCACATAGTTGCTTGGCACCTCGAACAGCAGGTAGCCGATGAACAGGATGCCGCTGCCGAAGCCGTACACGGCGGCGGAAAAACCGAGGTCCTCGCTCATGGCGGTCTGCGCGAAGCCGATGTTGATGCGGTCGAGATACGCCGTGAGATAGCACAGCAGCAGGATGGGAAGCAGCCTGGCGGTGATTTTCCGGTAGGTGGCGTCCTCGGCCGAGCGCTGCTGCGTCTGTTCGGGGGCAGTCATATCCATTGAACCCGTCTCCTTGTGTGGTTGGACGCGGCGGTGCGGTGGCCGCCGCGGTTGGATGCCGGCCAGGCCGGATGCCTGGCCTAGGGGCGCAGTACGATTCGTCCGACGACGTTCCCGGCTTCCAGGTCGTCGAGCGCGTCGTTGGCTTCGTGAAGGTGCCGGCAGGTGGTCGGCATCGGCGCCATCTCCACGCTGCGCACCAGCGCGACGAGGTCGCGCAGCTCCTGCAAGGTGCCGACATAACAGCCTTCGAGGGAAAGCGCGCGCAGCGGCAGCAGTGGCAAGGACAGGGTCAGTTCGCCGCCGGCCAGGCCTACCAGCAGCAGCTTGCCGCCCCTGGCCAGCAGGTCGAGGGCAAGCGCGGTGCTCCGGGCCGAGCCGACCAGGTCGACGACGGCCAGGATCGGCCCGCCGGCGGCTGCGCGGATGCGCTCGGCCACGCCGGCCTGCGCCGGGTCGAAGCAGGCGCGCGCGCCGGCCAGCGCGGCGGCCTGGCGCCGGTCCGCGTTGATGTCGACGGCGATGGTGCCCGCGCCGCCCATTGCCCGGGCCAGGCGCACGCACATCAGGCCGAGGCCGCCGGCGCCGATCACGACCAGCGAGGTCGCGCCCAGCGTTTGCGCGTCGAGCTTCCGCAGCGCGCTGTAGGTCGTCAGCCCGGAACACGCGAGCGGCGCGGCCGACTCGGGGGTCAGCCCGGCGATGTCGACGAGGAAGCGCGAGGCGGGCACGATCACATGGTCGCTGTAGCCGCCGGAGCGGAAGACGCCCAGCGAACGCGGCTGGGCGCACATGTTGTCGCGGCCGTCCTGGCACGGTGCGCAGGTCCCGCAGCCGATCCACGGATAGACCAGATATGGCTTGCCGAGCATGGCCGGGTCCACGTGCTCCCCCGCCGCCACGGCTTCGCCCACGATTTCGTGGCCGGGCGTGAGCGGCAGGCGGATGCCGCGATCCGCCATGCGCAGGGCCTTGCCGCCGCCGAGGTCGTATGCGCCCGAACGGGTATGGACGTCGGTATGGCATACGCCCGCCGCCGAGATCCTGAGCAGGATCTCGTCGCCGGTGGGGACCGGAGTGGACCGTTCATGGCGGACGAGCGCCTCGCCAAAGGTAACGATGTCGTAGCTGATCATGTCGCGGGCAGCATGAGGCCGCCGGTGGCTCGCGTGCAGCGCGCCGCCGGGGGCGGGTGGATTCGACGGGTTTGTGGCCGGCCGGGGCATGCGGCGCGGCAGGGGGCCGGGTCGGCGGTGTCTGGCGAAAGTGGTCGCCTTATGCGTGCCGGTTGACTAACAAGTTATACCCAAGGTTTTCTATGGTCAATGATATTCACCGTAGGGAAATACCATGAATTTGTTGTTCGCCGATTAAATGAATTGCCGACTAATTTTTCATGATTTTTCAAAGGCTTTGTTTGCTGTAAATAATAGGAATTTGTTTGTGTAGAGTGACCGGCTATCGGGCCATTCGAGCCTTGACCGGAGAACGCAATGGAAGCAGGCAAAGACGTTGGCGCGGTAATACAGGCGGCATCGATCCTGCGGGTGTTGTCGGATACGCGGCAGCCGCTGGGCGTGACCGCCATCGCGCGCATCGCCGCGCTGAATCCGTCGACCGCGCTGAACATCCTGAGGACCCTGGTGAAAGAGCGGCTGGTTGCCTTCGAGCCGGCCACCAAGACCTATGGCCTCGATCTCGGCCTGCTGGAACTGGCGCGGGTCATGCTGGGGAAGACGGAGGTGGAATTGTTGCGCCCGGGACTGCAGCGCATCGCGAACCAGTTCGAGGCCACCGTCAGCGTATGGCGGGTGGTGGATTCGCAGCGCGCTCCACCACGGGATTCAAGGGGAGATTCGCCGCGCTTCCTGCTGCTCGATCGATTGAAGCCGGAGCTCGGCGTGCATATCGAGTTCCGCAGCGCGATGCGGATTCCGCTGTACGCCGGCGCGATCGGGCGCGCGGCCGCGGCTGCCGGCCAGGTGTCCCCCGACCGGCTGCGGGAAGCCTTCGCGGGCATCCGCTGGAATACGCCGATGCCATTCGAGCGCTATCTCGCGGAGATCGACGAAGCGCGCCAGCGTGGTTACGCGGTGGATGCCGGCGTGCTGATCAAGAGCGTGGTCTCGGTCGCCGCGGCGATAGCGGATGCGCACGGCCGGCCAGCGCTGGCGGTCAGTACCCACACGTTCAGCGGACAGCTTGCCGACGACGCCTTGCACGAACTCGGGCGCTGCATCGGCGCGGCTTGCGCGCAGGCGCAGGCCGCGCTGTTCGGTCAGGCGGGGGCGCGGACCGGGTGACGAGCGGTCCGCGCGCCGCGGCTACGCCACCACGCGCATCTCATGGGGCACGGTCTCCGCGATGCATGCTGGAGCCTGAGCCGCCACCGCCTCACCATGAAAATGCGGCAGCACATGCGCCGCGATTTCCTCCATCGCTTCGCCGACCGGCCGCTGGCTGCGGCGGAAGTGCAGGGCGATGTGCGCGGCGCCGGCCGCGCGCATGGCGCGCAGTTCTTCGATCAGCCCGTTGCGGCCGACCGCCGCGCCGAAGCGGTGGCGGCGGATCGGCGCGTCGGGGTCGGCCAGCAGGTCGAGGTGGATGAAGCTGATGTAGGGCTTGGCGCCGGCGGCGCCGCGCCACATGGCGCTGCGGCGCGCGTGGTCCTCGGGCGTGCCGGGGTAGGCCAGCCAGCCGTCCATGTGCTCGCCGGCCCAGGCGGGCGCTTGCTGGGCCAGCCCGGCCACCAGCAGCGGCAGCGGTTGCTCCGGGCGCGGCAGCATGCGCACGCCTTCGGGCAGGCGCGACGCGCCGGCGTCGCGCAGCAGCGCCACGTGCTCGCGGAAGGTTTCGCCGCGGCGCGCGAAGTCGCGGCCGAAGACCGGGTATTCGACCGGGCGGTCGCCGCTGGCCACGCCGAGCAGCAGCCTGCCGTTGCTGAGCCGGTTCACCGTGGCGGCGGACTTGAGCGTCAGCATCGGCTCGCGCAGCGGCAGCACCACGGCGGCGGTGCCGAGCAGGATGCGCCCGGTCACGCCGGCGAGGTAGCCGAGGTAGCTGAAGGTCTCGAACACCTGCGCGGCGTCGCCGAACTGCGGGTCGTAGAGCGGCACGTCGCGCACCCACAGCGCGCGGAAGCCGAGCCGGTCGGCCAGCCGGGCCAGTTCGCCGTGGCGCGCCATGTCGGGTTCGCCGGGCAGGCGGCCGGATGCGCGCCGGGCGGCTTCGCCGGCGGGCGACCAGTCGTTGTCCAGCGGCAGTTCCACGCCGACGCTGAAGCCGCCGGCGGTCAGTTTGTCCAGTGCGCCGGGCATGGCGGTCTCCTTGGCGGCGGGATCAGGCGGCATCGGCTTGCGCGCCGGTGTTGCTGGCGTGCCGCGGATAGTCCGTGTAGCCGGCCTCGGCGCCGCCGAAGTATCTGGCGCGGTCGCCGGTGTTGAGCGGCAGGTCGTGGCGCAGGCGATACGGCAGGTCCGGGTTGGCGATGAACGGGCGGCCGAAGCCGATCAGGTCGGCCCAGCCCCGGGCGAGCGCTTCCTCGGCGCGCGGCTTGGTGTAGTTGCCGGAGTAGATCAGCGTGCCGGGGTAGATCGCGCGCAGCGCTTCCTTGAAGGCGGCGGGCATCACGGGCGCGTCTTCCCAGTCGGCCTCGGCGATGTGGATGTAGCCCACGCCGATCTGGCCGAGCGCGTGTGCGGCGGCGAGGTAGGTGGCTTCGGGCGTGTCGTCGACCGCGCCCTGCAGCGTGGTCAGCGGCGCCAGGCGCACGCCGATGCGGTCCTTGCCGACCACGTCGGTCACGGCCTGCGCCACTTCCTTGAGGAAGCGCAGGCGGTTGGCCAGCGAGCCGCCGTAGGCGTCGGTGCGGGCGTTGGCCTGCGAGTCGATGAACTGGTTGATGAGGTAGCCGTTGGCGCCGTGCAGCTCCACGCCGTCGAAGCCGGCTTCCAGCGCATTGCGCGCGGCGCGGGCGTAGTCGGCCACGATGCCGGGGATCTCGTCGATCGACAGCGCGCGCGGCGCGGAGTGCTGGACCATCTCGCCCACGCCGCCCTGCGGGCCCTGGCCGCTGGCGTCGACGAACACCTTCACGCCCTCGGCGACCAGCGCCGACGACGATACCGGCGCGGCGTTGCCCGGCTGCAGCGAGGTGTGCGAGACGCGGCCCACGTGCCACAGCTGCGCGAAGATCCGGCCGCCGGCGGCGTGCACCGCGTCGGTGATCTTGCGCCAGCCGCGCACCTGCTCCCCGGTGTAGATGCCGGGCGTCCAGGCGTAGCCCTGGCCCTGCCGGCTGATCTGCGTGCCTTCGGAGATGATCAGGCCGGCGCTGGCGCGCTGGGCGTAGTACTCGGCCATCAGGTCGGTGGCGACGTCGCCGGCGGCGGCGCGCGAGCGGGTCATCGGGGGCATCACGATGCGGTTCTGCGTGGTGATGTCGCCAAGGGTGTAGGGGGTGAACAGCATGGTTGCCTCGCTTCGGATGGGTGGATGAAGCGATTGTCGGGGCGGCCGGCTCCGGCAAAAACCCCGTGGCAGGCAAATGATTCTTGCCGCGCGATCAAGGAAGGCGCGCCCGCGCGGGTGCGGCGGCAGGCACAGAGGCCGCCCGCGCGTCATGCTTAATTTGCATGAGCCGCCGCCGCGGCTTGTGGAAGAATGCCGCATTCCCTTCCACCGCTGCCCCGAGACCCCTGCCAACCATGAACGAAGACATCGTCTACCTCAACGGCGAACTCACGCCCCTGTCCGAAGCCCGCGTCCCCGTGCTGGACCGCGGCTTCATCTTCGGCGACGGCGTGTACGAAGTCGTGCCCATCTACGGCGGCCGGCCGTTCCGCCTGCCGCAGCACCTGGCGCGGCTGGCGCGCAGCCAGGAAACCATCGGCATTCCCAATCCGCATACGGAGGCCGAATGGATGGCGCTGATCGACCGCGTGGTCAAGGCCAACGGGCTGTCCGACCAGATGGTCTACATCCAGGTCACGCGCGGCGTGGCGCGGCGCGCCCATGCCTTCCCCAGGGAGGTGACGCCGACGGTGCTGATCATGACCAACCCGATGACGCCGCCGTCGGCGCAGATGCGCGAGCAGGGCGTGGTGTGCGTGACGCAGGAAGACAAGCGCTGGCTCCATTGCCAGATCAAGTCCACCTCGCTGCTGGGCAACGTGCTGGCGGCGCAGAACGCGGCCGAGCATGGCGTCACCGAGAGCATCCAGTTCCGCGACGGCTTCCTGACCGAGGCGTCCTCGTCCAACGTGTGGATCGTCACGCAGGGCCGCGTCAGCGCGCCGCCCAAGGACAACCTGATCCTGGAAGGCATCCGCTACGGCTGGATGGAGGAGCTCTGCGCCAGGCTGGACATTTCGCTGGAAGCGCGCCGCATCGCGCGCGAGGAAGTGTTCGCGGCCGACGAGGTGCTGCTGACCTCGGCCAGCAAGGAAGTGCTGCCGGTGGTGGCCATCGACGGCAAGACCATCGGCGCGGGCGTGCCGGGGCCGGTGTTCAAGCGGCTGTATGCGGCGTACCAGGAGGCGAAGGCGGCGGCGTGAGGCGCGCCGCGGAATGACTGCGGGTCTGCTCCCCTCTCCCATTGCATGGGAGAGGGGAGCAGACCGTCGGCAGGCATGCGGCCATCGTGGCGCTTTGCGCGACCCGGCGTCAGGCCGGCGCGCCTTCCAGCTCGCGCAGCCGGAAGCGCTGGATCTTGCCGGTGGCGGTCTTGGGCAGCGCGGGCACGAACTCGATCACGCGCGGGTACTTGTAGGGCGCCAGGCGTTCCTTGACGAAGGCCTTGAGCTCGGCCTCGCCGGCCCGCGCGCCGGGCTTGAGCACGATGAAGGCCTTGGTCCTGGTCAGGCCGGCGGCGTCGGGCACGCCGATCACGGCCGCCTCGAGCACGGCCGGGTGCTGGGCCAGCGTGGCTTCCACCTCGAACGGCGAGACGTAGATGCCGCTGACCTTGAGCATGTCGTCGCTGCGCCCGGCGTAGCAGTAGCTGCCGTCGGGGTTGCGCACGTACTTGTCGCCGCTCTTGGTCCAGCCGCCGCGGAAGGTCTCGCGCGATTTCTCGCGGTTGCCCCAGTACATCAGCGCGGCACTCGGCCCCTGGATGTAGAGGTCGCCGACTTCGCCGTCGGGCACCGGGCGGCCTTCCTCGTCGCGCAGCTCGACCGCGTAGCCGGGCACCGGCCAGCCGGTGGTGCCGTAGCGCACCTGGCCGGGGCGGTTGGAGAGGAAGATGTGCAGCATCTCGGTGGAGCCGATGCCGTCGATGATCTCGCAGCCGAAGTGGGCGGTGAAGCGCTCGCCGAGCTCGGCGGGCAGCGCTTCGCCGGCGGACGAGCACAGGCGCAGCGCGACCGCGCCGCGCGCGGGCAGGGCCGGCGAGGCGAGCATGCCGGCATAGCCGGTCGGCGCGCCGAAGAAGACCGTGGGCCGGTGTTCCAGCCAGCGCCGGAAGGTGGCTTCGGGCGTGGGCCGCTCGGCCATCAGCACCACGGTGGCGCCCACGCTCAGGGGGAAGCTCAGGCCGTTGCCGAGCCCGTAGGCGAAGTACAGCTTGGCGGCGGAGAAGCAGACGTCGTTTTCATGCAGGCCGAGGATGGGGCCGGCGTACAGTTGCGCGGTCCAGTACGGGTTGGCCTGGCTGTGCAGCACGCCCTTGGGGCGGCCGGTGGAGCCGGACGAATAGAGCCAGAAGCCGGGGTCGTCGGGGCCGGTGCCGGCGGGCGCGGCCAGCGGCGCGTGGCGCGCGAGCAGTGCGTCGAGCGCGACGGTGCCGGCGTAGTCGGCGTCGGCGGCATCATTGGCGTCATTGGCGGGCGCGCCGTCCGGGTGCGAGACGATGACCTCTTTCACTTCGTGGCCGCCCTGCGCCATCGCCTGGCGCAGCACCGGCAGCAGCGCGGCCGACACCAGCACCGCCTGGGCGCGGCTGTGTTCCAGCATGTAGGCGTAGTCGTCGGCGGTGAGCAGCGTGTTGACCGCCACCGGCACGATGCCGGCGTACATGGCGCCGAGGAAGGACACCGGCCAGTCGTTGCAGTCGTGCATCAGCAGCAGCACGCGCTCTTCGCGGTGGATGCCGCAGTCCTGCAGCGCGGCGGCCAGGCGGCGCACGCGCTCGGCCAGCGCGCCGTAGCTGAGGCTGCCGCGGTCGTCGATATAGGCGGTCTTGCCGGCGCGCCGCGCGTTGCGGGCGATCAGGTGCGCGGCGAAATTGAAGGGTGTGCCCGGCGGCTGCGCGGGCGTGTCGATGGTCATGCTTGTCTCCCCTGGTGGGTGGCGGGTCGTGCGCCCGGCCTACAGTTGCGCCAGCACGCCGGTGCCGGCCTGCACGGCGCTGCGCCGGTGATAGAAGTTCAGCGCCCGCAGCCCGCCCAGTTCCTCGCCGCCGCCGGCGCGGCCCGGGCCGCCGTGCAGCGACTGCGGCATGACGTTGCCGTGGCCGGTGTGCGACTGGCCCACTTCGGGCGAGACCACGTGGACGCGGCCGTGGCTGTCGGCCAGCGCGACGGCGGCGGCGGCCAGCGCGGCGGCGTCGCTGCCGTACAGCGAGGCCACCAGCGAGCCTTGCCCGCGCCGCACCAGCGCCAGCGCATGGGCGGCGTCGCGGTAGGGCACCAGCGTGGCCACCGGGCCGAACACCTCGGTGTCGTGCACGCGGTCGGCGCCGTCGGCGCCATCGGCATCGCGCACGCCCAGCAGCGTGGGGCCGACGCAGCAGGCCACGGCCGGGTCGGCGTCGACCAGCGCGTGCGTGGCGCCGTCGTGCAGCACTTCGGCCTGTTCGCGCAGGTAAGCCAGCCCCTCGCGCACCGTGTCCAGCTGCGCGCGGCTGACCAGCGCGCCCATGCGCACCGCGTCGTGGCGCGGGTTGCCCACGGTGGTCTTGCGCAGGCGCGCGCCGATGGCCTCGGCGGCGGCGCCGTACAGCGCCGCGGGCACGAAGATGCGGCGGATGGCGGTGCATTTCTGCCCGGACTTGACCGTCATCTCGCGCGCGGCCTCGCGCACCAGCAGGTCGAACGCCTCGCCGCCGGCGGCTTCGCCCGGCAGCAGCAGCGCCGAGTTGACGCTGTCGGCCTCGATGTTGACGCGCACCGAGCGCCGCGTGACCGCCGCATGCGAGCGGATCAGCGCGGCGGTGTCGGCCGAGCCGGTGAAGGACACCACGTCGAACGGCTGCAACTGGTCGAGCAGGCCGGCCGCGCTGCCGCACACCACGGACAGCGCGCCGGGCGGCAGGATGCCGGCCTCGATCACGTCGCGCACCATGCGCTGCGTCAGCCATGCCGTGGCCGTGGCGGGCTTGACGATGACCGGCACGCCCGAGAGCAGCGCGGGCGCGGCTTTCTCCCACAGCCCCCAGGCGGGGAAGTTGAAGGCGTTGATCAGCAGCGCCACGCCGCGCGTGGGCGCGAGCACGTGCTGCGACTGGAACAGCGGCTCCTTGCCCAGGCGCGCGGCCTCGCCGTCCAGCAGGAAGCGGCGCGCGCCGAGCCCGTCGCCGAGCTTCGCGTAGGTGCCGAGCGTGAAGATGCCGCCGTCGATGTCCACCGCCGAATCGTTGCGCACCGTGCCGCTGTTGGCGGTGGCGATGTCGTAATAGGCGTCGCGGTTGGCCTGCAGCACCCTGGAGACGGCGCCGAGCAGGGCGGCGCGCTCGCGGTAGTCGAGCGCGCGCAGGGCCGCGCCGCCCTGTTCGCGGGCGAAGGCGAAGCCGGCGGCGAGGTCGAGCCCGGCGGCGTCCACGTGCACCAGTTCGTGGCCCAGCACGGGGTCGCGCAGCGCCGTGCCGGCACCGGTCCCGGCCTGCCAGCGGCCGCCGAGATGGTTGGAAAGCAGTTCGGTCATGATGCGGGTTGCCTGTGGTGTGAATCTAGTGCGAATTCACCGCGTGAATTCGATGCGCCCGGCGGGCAGCAGGTAGAGCACCAGCGCGCGGCCCTGCGTGACGGTGGGCCGGTGCGCGCTGCCCGGCGGGCAGACCAGCCAGCCGGCCGGGCGGCCGTCGAAGCGCGCGTCGCCTTCGAGCGGCATGATCAGGTCGATCTCGCCTTCGGGATGCACGTGGTGCGGCCCGGCGATGTCGCGCATGTCCACCACGTCGACCGAGAAGCCGTGCAGTTCGTCGTCCGGCCTGAAGATGCGGCCGTAGCGGATGCCGCCGCCTTCGCGGTCGCACAGCCAGCCCTCGGCCAAGCCGGTCTCGCAGGCGGCTTTCAGTTCGCGGTAGGCGGGGCTGCCGGCGCCGTGTTCGGTGTTGAGCCAGGCGTCGAGGGCGGCATCGAGCGGGCGGCCGGCGATCTCGGCCGTCAGCCGCGCGATCCGTGCGCGGAATGCCTGCGCATGAAATTCGGTTGGGGACATCTGGGGGCTCCATTAGACTTAGCCGGGTTGCATACCCACGCTTCATGCATTATTGTGCATGTGTGAAACATAGAGCCGACGAGAAATCATGTCAAGCAATATATTGCATGCGACCGGGTTAACTCCGATCGAGCAGCCGATCCAGCAGCCGATCGAGCAAGAGACCGCGCTGGACGAGGGCGAGGCCGGCGCAGCACAACCGGGTGCGCAGCCGGCCGCACAGCCCGCCGCCGGTCAGGACGCCGCTTCCGCGGCCGCCAGCGCCGGCGAGCGGAACACGCTGCTGGCCGGCCTGGGCGAGCGCGTGCGCGAGCTGCGCGCGCGCCGCGGCCTGACCCGCAAGGCCACCGCGCTGGCCGCCGGGGTGTCGGAGCGGCACCTCGCCAACCTCGAATACGGCAGCGGCAACGCTTCCATCCTCGTGCTGCAGCACGTCGCCGGCGCGCTGCAATGCTCGCTGGCGGAGCTGCTGGGCGACGTCTCCACCTCGTCGCCGGAGTGGCTGCTAATCCGCGAGCTGCTGGAGCACCGCGACGAAGCCACGCTGCGGCGCGTGCGCATCGCCATCGGCGAGATGCTGGGCACCGGCGGCGGCAACGCCGCGCGCAGCCCGCGCGTGGCGCTGATCGGCCTGCGCGGCGCCGGCAAGTCCACGCTGGGCGCGATGCTGGCCGAGGACCTCGGCTTTCCGTTCGTGGAGCTGAGCCGCGAGATCGAGCAGTTCGCCGGCTGCAGCATCTCCGAGATCCAGGGCCTGTACGGCATGAACGCCTACCGCCGCTACGAGCGGCGCGCGCTGGAGGAGGCGATCCAGATCTATCCCGAGGCGGTGATCGCCACGCCGGGCGGGCTGGTGTCCGACCCGGCCACCTTCAACCTGCTGCTGGCCCACTGCACCACGGTGTGGCTGCAGGCCGACCCGGAAGACCATATGAGCCGCGTGCGCGCCCAGGGCGACCTGCGGCCGATGGCCGCCAGCAAGGAGGCGATGGAAGACCTGCGCCACATCCTGGCCGGCCGCGCGGCGTTCTATTCCAAGGCGGAGTTCAGCGTGGACACCAGCGCCGAGCCGCTGGAGGAGACGTTCCAGGCGCTGCGGGACGTGGTGCGGCGGGCCTTGCGGTTGCCGCTCTAGCGGCGGAGGGGCGTTTCAGGCGCTTCGGCAGAAAAGATGCACAATAGTGCTTGACGTTGGTTTTGGTGGGAACTATATTTCGTTCCACCAGATTCCCGATCACTGCACTATCGTGCTTCGCTGCCGAGGAGACACCGCATGACTACCGCCCCCCGCGTCGATTACCAGACCGACCCGTCCCGATACAAGCACCTGAAGCTGACGTTCGACGGCCCCGTTGCCACGCTGGCGGTGGACATCGACGAGAACGCCGGCCTGCGCCCCGGCTACAAGCTCAAGCTCAACAGCTACGACCTCGGCGTCGACATCGAACTCAACGACGCGGTCAACCGCATCCGCTTCGAGCATCCCGAGGTGCGCACCGTGGTGGTCACGAGCGGCAAGGACCGCGTGTTCTGCTCGGGCGCCAACATCTTCATGCTGGGCGTGAGCAGCCACGCCTGGAAGGTGAATTTCTGCAAGTTCACCAACGAGACCCGCAACGGCCTGGAAGACTCGTCGCGGCACAGCGGCCTGAAATTCCTCGCCGCGGTCAACGGCGCCTGCGCCGGCGGCGGCTACGAGCTGGCGCTGGCCTGCGACGAGATCATCCTGGTCGACGACCGCGCCTCCGCCGTGAGCCTGCCGGAGGTGCCGCTGCTGGGCGTGCTGCCGGGCACCGGCGGCCTGACCCGCGTGACCGACAAGCGCCACGTGCGCCATGATCTCGCCGACATCTTCTGCACCACCACCGAAGGCGTGCGCGGCCAGCGCGCCAAGGACTGGCGCCTCGTCGACGACATCGCCAAGCCCGCCGTGTTCGCGCAGAAAGTGCGCGAGCGCGCGCTGGCGCTGGCCGCGCGGAGCGACCGCCCGGCCGACGGCCGCGGCGTGGCGCTGACCCCGCTTCGGCGCGGCGTGGACGCCGATGCGCTGCGCTACGAGCACGTGAGCGTGGAGATCGACCGCGCCGCGCGCCGCGCCACCTTCATCGTCAGGGCGCCGTCGGCCACGCAGCCGCGGACGCTCGGCGCCATCGCCGAGGCGGGCGCCGCGTGGTATCCGCTGCAGCTGGCGCGCGAGCTGGACGACGCCATCCTGTCGATGCGCACCAACGAGCTCGACATCGGCACCTGGCTGATCAAGACCGAGGGCGAGGCCGCCGACGTGCTGGCGATGGATGCCACGCTGCTCGCGCACAAGGACCACTGGCTGGTGCGCGAGACCATCGGCCTGCTGCGCCGCACGCTGGCGCGCCTGGACGTGTCGTCGCGCAGCCTGTTCGCGCTGATCGAGCCAGGCTCGTGCTTCGCCGGCACCTTCCTCGAACTGGCGCTGGCCTGCGACCGCAGCTACCACCTCGCGCTGCCCGACGACGAGGCGCGCGCGCCGAAGATCACCGTGGCCGAGGCCAACTTCGGCCTCTACCCGATGGTGACGGGGCAAAGCCGCCTGGGCCGCCGCTTCTACGACGAGCAGCCCGCGCTCGAAGCGGTGCGCGCCCGCGCCGGCCAGCCGCTCGACGCCGACGCGGCCCACGCGCTCGGCCTCGTCACCGCCAACCCCGACGACATCGACTGGACCGACGAAGTGCGCATCGCGCTGGAGGAGCGCGCCGCCATGTCGCCCGACGCGCTCACCGGCATGGAAGCCAACCTGCGCTTCAACGGCCCCGAGAACATGTTCACCCGCATCTTCGGCCGGCTCACCGCCTGGCAGAACTGGATCTTCCAGCGCCCCAACGCCGTGGGCGAGAAGGGCGCGCTCAAGGTCTACGGCAAGGGTGACAAGGCCGCGTTCGACTGGAACCGCGTCTAGACCGCACGCCCCCGGCGGCGCGGCGCGTTTCCCGGTGGGGGCGCCGCGGCCGGCACCGATCCTTCTCCACCCAAGCCAACGCAGCACAGCCAGCCACGGAGACAATGATGTCCGGCATCAACTACAGCGAAAAGATCCCCAACAACGTCAACCTCAGCGAAGACCGCACGCTGCAGCGCGCGCTCGAGCAATGGCAGCCCAACTACCTGAGCTGGTGGAACGACATGGGCCCGGACGGCTCGCAGAATTTCGACATCTACCTGCGCACCGCCATCAGCGTGGACCCGCAGGGCTGGGCCCACTTCGGCCACGTGAAGATGCCGGACTACCGCTGGGGCATCTTCCTCAACCCGGCCGAGGCCAACCGCAAGATCCACTTCGGCGACCACAAGGGCGAGGACGCCTGGCAGGACGTGCCCGGCGAATACCGCGCCAACCTGCGCCGCATCATCGTCACCCAGGGCGACACCGAGCCGGCCTCGGTCGAGCAGCAGCGCCACCTCGGCCTGACCGCGCCGAGCATGTACGACCTGCGCAACCTGTTCCAGGTCAACGTGGAAGAAGGCCGCCACCTGTGGGCGATGGTCTACCTGCTGCACAAGTACTTCGGCCGCGACGGCCGCGAGGAAGGCGAGGCGCTGCTGGAGCGCCGCAGCGGCCAGCAGGACAATCCGCGCATCCTGCAGGCGTTCAACGAGCAGACCCCCGACTGGCTGTCGTTCTTCATGTTCACCTACTTCACCGACCGCGACGGCAAGTTCCAGCTGTGCGCGCTGGCCGAATCGAGCTTCGACCCGCTCGCGCGCACCACCAGGTTCATGCTGACCGAGGAAGCGCACCACATGTTCGTGGGCGAGAGCGGCGTGTCGCGCGTGATCCAGCGCACCTGCCAGGTCATGAACGAGCTCAAGACCGACGATCCGGCCCGCCTGCGCGCGGCCGGCGTGATCGACCTGCCGACCATCCAGCGCTACCTGAACTTCCACTACAGCGTCACCATCGACCTGTTCGGCGCGGACGAGTCCAGCAACGCCGCCACCTTCTACAGCACCGGCCTCAAGGGCCGCTACGAAGAAGGCAAGCGCACCGACGACCACGTGCTCAAGGGCCAGAGCTACAAGGTGCTGCAGGCCGTGGGCGGGCAACTGGTGGAGAAGGAAGTGCCGCTGCTCAACGCGCTCAACGAAGTGCTGCGCGACGACTACATCAAGGACAGCATGGCCGGCGTGGAGCGCTGGAACAAGGTCATCGAGAAGGCCGCCATCCCGTTCCGTCTGAAGGTGCCGCACAAGGCGTTCCACCGCAACATCGGCGCGCTCTCGGGCGTGAAGATCTCGCCGGACGGCCGCGTGGTCTCCGAGGCCGAATGGCGCGACAACGTGGACCAGTGGCTGCCCAGCGACGGCGACCGCGCCTTCGTGTCCAGCCTGATGGGCCGCGTGGTCGAGCCCGGCAAGTTCGCCAACTGGATCGCGCCGCCGGTGATGGGCATCAACCGCCAGCCGGTGGATTTCGAGTACGTGCGCTTCAACTGAGCGCCGCGCCCGCGCGCGGGCGCTACCTGCGGCAGGGACCCCCGCGCCTGCCGCCGCAAGCCAATGGGGAAGCCCCCGGCCACAGGGGGCACGCTACCCGGAGATCGCCTTGGACATGTCCGACATCCAGGTCGTCAGGCAGCACCTGATCGACCCCGAGATCTGCATCCGCTGCAACACCTGCGAAGCCACCTGCCCGGTGGCGGCCATCACGCACGACGCGCGCAACTACGTGGTGGATGCCGACAAATGCAACGCCTGCATGGCCTGCATCTCGCCGTGCCCGACCGGCTCGATCGACAACTGGCGCACCATGCCGCGCGCGCGCGCCTACGGCATCGGCGAGCAACTCGGCTGGGACGAGCTGCCGGCCGAGCTCACGCCCGAGCAGCTGGCCGCCGCCGGCGTGGCGGCCGGCGCCGAGCCGCCGCCGCCGGCCGCCGTCTCGCTGCCCGCCGCCGCCAGCGGCGAGGCAGCGTTCAATAGCGCGCAGTACGGCGCCACCGTGCCGCCGTGGTCGGCCGCGCATGCCTACACCAACCTGTACGGCGCCAAGGCCGCCAGGACCATCGCCGCCACCGTGACCGGCAACGTGCGCGTGACCGAGGTCGGGCGCGAGGCCGGGCACGACTACGACACGCACCACATCGTGCTGGATTTCGGCGCCCTGCCGTTCCCGGTGCTCGAAGGCCAGTCGATCGGCATCGTGCCGCCCGGCGTGGACGCCGCCGGCCGCGCGCACCACGCGCGCCAGTATTCGGTGGCCAGCGCGCGCAACGGCGAGCGGCCCGGCTACAACAACCTCTCGCTGACCATCAAGCGCGTGCTGGAAGACCACCAGGGCAATCCCGTGCGCGGCGTGGCGTCCAACTACATGTGCGACCTGCAGGTGGGCGACAAGGTGGAGGTGATCGGCCCGTTCGGCAGCAGCTTCCTGATGCCCAACCACCCGCGCTCCAACATCGTCATGATCTGCACCGGCACCGGCAGCGCGCCCATGCGCGCGATGACCGAATGGCGCCGCCGGCTGCGCAAGTCGGGCAAGTTCGAGGGCGGCAAGCTGATGCTGTTCTTCGGCGCGCGCACCAGGGAGGAACTGCCTTACTTCGGCCCGCTGCAGAACCTGCCCAGAGATTTCATCGACATCAACATGGTGTTCTCGCGCACGCCGGGCCAGCCCAGGCGCTACGTGCAGGACGCCATGCGCGAGCGCGCCGCCGACCTCGCGGCGCTGCTGGCCGACCCCGACACGTATTTCTACGTGTGCGGTCTCAAGAGCATGGAGGAGGGCGTGGTGCTGGCGCTGCGCGACGTGGCGCAGCAGGCCGGGCTGTCGTGGGAGACGCTGGGCGCCGACCTCAGGCGCGAGGGGCGGCTGCACCTGGAAACGTATTGAGCGGCGGGCCGGCGCCGGCCCGGAGCCCTCCGCGATGGCGTTCCGCCCGAACGCCATCGAATGCACATCATCGAATTCCACACGCCCGCGGCCTGCCGTTCGCGCAACCGCCGCCGGCCGTCATGCCGCTTCCCGCGGCGGATCTTTCCAGCCAATTCCCGCGCGCGGGACGTGCGGGCTGCCGTTCAATGCGGCATGCCCGGCGCCGGACAAATGCGCGTGACTGGTCTTGCCGGCCACGGAGACGTCACGTTGCCGTTGGCTGATGGCATACTACATCGGCGAATTTCCGCGAGAAGCGCGTCAAGGCTGGTTCCGGTCTTGCCCGGGGAGATCCTCGTGGCGGCGATCGCATTGGGAGACAAGAGATGCCGAGGGAGTCATGATCAGATGTTTCGTCCGTTTCGTCCGCTTCGTCCGTTTCCTCCCGCTGTTGCTTGCGGCCGTGCTTGCCGCGCCTGCCTGGGCGGCAAAGCCGGGGAAGGTGTTCTCGCCCGGAGCGGGGGTCCTGTGCGACCGCTACGTGTGCGCGGGCGCAGGCGGAATATCCTACGCGCTGACGCAGAGATACCTTGGCAGGAAGGCGGTGGAAAGATTGCGCTCCCAGGGAGAATTCGACCTGACGGCATTCACTTTCGAATCGGGTCTGTTTTGCGATGCCAATCAGCGCGTGTGCCGGTTCGGCCGATATTTCGACAAGAACGGCGTTCGGGATGGCGTGGTCTCGCCCAAGTACACGCGCCTGCTGTTCGGGCAATGACGCGGCGGCGCGTCGGGAAGCAAGACATCAGGAATTAAGCATCGAGCGTCGCCGCGCGGCGTTGTGATCGAACCGGCCCCTGGAAAACATTGCCATGCTGCACCAGTTCTACCACGTCGTGCCTTATTCATGGCCGCTGCTCCTGCAGTACCTTGCCCTGTTGTCGGTCGTGAGCGCGTGCGGCGCGGTTGGCGCCAGGTATGTGCGGAACGCCGAATCGGGGGCCACCGACGATATCAGGGTGGTCCTGAGCGCCACGCTGACGCTGCTGGCGCTGGTCGTGGGGTTCGCCTTCTCGCTTGCCATCGGCGGATACAACGCGCGCCAGGCCAACGAGGCAATGGAGGCCAACAGGATCGAGTCCGCCTTTTTCAAGGCGGAACTGTTGCCGGGCGAGGATGCCGGCAAAGTGCGCGGCTTGCTCCGGCAGTATCTGGATGCGCGGCTGCGTTTTTACCAGACCGGCCACGGCAGGCAGACGGATGAGCTGGCCGGCAATGCGAATCTGCTCAGGTCGCAGATGTGGGCGATCGTGGCGCGGAACGCCGGAAGGCAGCCGAATCCGGTCGCCGTGCTGCCGGTGTCCGCAATGAGCGACTTGCTCGGTTCGTATGAGAATTCGACGGCCAGCTGGCGAAGCCAGATACCACCCGCGGCCTGGGGCCTGATCACGGCGCTGGCCGCCTTCTGCAGCGCGCTCATCGGCTACAGCGCCGGCGTTCGCAATCACCGCGGGCTCCTCGTGGTGTTTCCCGCGGTCATCTCGATTTCGCTCGCCCTCATCGCCGACATCGACGTGCCGGGCCGGGGACTGATTCACGTCAGCCCGGACAACCTGGCTCGGGTCGCAAGCCTCATCGCCGGCGCTTAGGGTCCGCTCAGGGTCCGGCCCGGCCGCGCGATCCCCGGTTACTTGGCCGCCTTGTCGTGCTCGGCGAGGCCGACGGCCTTGTAGTCGTAGGTCGGGTAGAACTCGGTGCGGTACGCGCCCCAGGCGGTGTCTTCCAGCACGCGGTTGACCTCGCGGATGCGCGTGGCGGGCAGGCGCAGCGTGATGACCTGGCCGATCCCCATCGCGACGTACCAGCTCACCACCTCGACGCCCGCCGGCGGAAACGCCTTGTAGAAGCCCTGCTTGGCCAGTTGCGCGTTCAGCTCGCTGAGCGGGCGCGACTGGTCGTGCCGCAGGAACACGGTGAGCAGCACCGCGTTGTCCGGCGTCGCGGTGGCCGTTCCCGCGGGCGGCGCGTTGACGGTCTGCGCGCCGGCGCTGCCGCTGTACAGGCAGGCGGCATTCAGGGCCGCGGCGGTGCCGAGGATGGTTGCGGCGAAACGAAGCTTGCTGGTGATGCTCATGGGGGCCTCTTGAGTGTGGCCGGGCCGGTGCCCGGTCTGAGCCTGGGGGGTTGCCTCATCCTGGTGGATGACGGGTCTGCCACGTCACGGTGGCCCGGGTAGGCTACTCGCGCCACCTGGCGTTGTCCAGCCAACAGGCATGCCGGCGCGCGCGTTCCGCGCGTCCCGTCCCGCGGCTACTGAACTGCCGGCGCCGATGCGCCGGCGGTCATCAGTCTGTCGCCCGGCGGTGCTACTTCGCGGGCCGTGCGCCGCGTCCCCTCACAACCCCTTCGGCAACAGCGTCGCCAGCGATTCGCGCATCGCGCGCGCGATCAGTTGCTGCCGCTCGCGCGGCATGCGCGCCAGCGTGGAGGCCACGCTGATGCCCGCGACCGGCTCGCCGTCCGGCGCGTGCACCGCCATGCCGACCGCCAGCACGCCGCTGGTGGCGTGGTTGCCGATCACCGACCAGCCGCGCTCGCGCGTGGAGCGCACCAGGATCTTCATGCGCTCGGGCGTCATGCCGCCGTAGCGGCCCAGCGCCGGCGCGTTGGCGGCGATGCAGCGCTCGATCTCTTCGTCGGGCAGCGCGGCCAGCAGCGCCAGCCCCGCGGCGCCCACGCCGAGCGGCTGGCGCGTGCCGATCTGGATCACGAGGATCTGCACCGGGTGCGTGCCCACGTGGCGCGCGATGCAATGCGAGATCGGCCCCTCGCGCACGATGGCGAAGGCCGCGTCGCCGCAGGCGGCGCTCACGCGCGCCAGCACCGGCTGCAGGCGCGCGGCGAAGCCGGGCGTGGCGCGCGGCTGCGCCAGCGCCGCCGCGCGCGGTCCCGCCACGTAGCGGAAACGCCCGCGCTGCGCCACGTAGCCGCTCTCGATCAGGGTCGCCAGCAGGCGGTAGACGGTGGCGCGCTCGAGCGCCGCGATGCGGCACAGGTCCACCACGCGCAGGCCGTCGCGGCCGCTGTCGAGCACCGCGTCGAGCAGTTGCAGGCCGCGCCGCAAGGTGCGCGCGCCACAGTCTTCGGCCGCCTCGGCGGCGGAGTGAACGTCCGGCTGGCGGACGTTTCGGCTGGCAGTGCGGGCAGGCATGGGGAAGAATTTCTCGGTCGACGGAGCCACCCCGCAGTATGCCGCAGCGCGGTCAGAAGGGGGCCCGAGACGGCATCGCACCGCCAAAACAGGAGACAACATGACTTCGCACAACGCACTGCGCCGGCGCTTGCTGGCATTCGCCGCGGCGCTCGCCTGCGGCGCCGCGCCGGCCCTGCGGGCCCAGCCCGCCGCGTGGCCGACCAAGCCGGTCCGGCTGGTGGTCGGCTATTCCGCCGGCGGCGCCACCGACGTGATCGCCCGCCTTGTCGCGGTCAAGCTCGGCGAGCAGCTCGGCCAGTCGGTGGTGGTGGACAACCGCGCCGGCGCCAACAGCAACGTGGGCGCCGAACTGGTGGCCAAGTCGCCGCCGGACGGCTACACGCTCTACGTCTACACCATCGCCAACACCATCAACGCCTCGCTGTACGACAAGCTTGGCTACGACCCGCAGAAGGACTTCGAGCCGGTCGGCCTGATCGCGCGGATTCCCAACATCCTGGTGGTCAACCCCAAGCTGCCGGTGAAGACGCTGGCCGACTACATGCGCCTGGCCAGGAGCGCGCCGGAGGGCGTGACGTTCGCCTCGTCGGGCAGCGGCTCGTCCATCCACCTGTCGGGCGAGATGTTCAAGATGCAGGCCAGGCTCAACATGCTGCACGTGCCCTACCGCGGCAGCGCGCCGGCCGTGACCGACCTGCTGGGCGGGCAGGTGCAGTCGATGTTCGACAACACGCCGTCGTCGCTGCCGCACGTGAAGGCCGGCCGGCTGCGCGCCATCGCCATCACCAGCGCGCAGCGCTCGCCGCTGCTGCCCGACGTGCCGACCGTGGCGGAGTCTGGTTTTCCCGGCTTCGACGTGCAGTCGTGGTTCGCGCTCGCCGCGCCGGCGGGCACGCCGCAGCCGGTGGTCGAGCGGCTCAACGCCGCGCTGGGCAAGGTGCTGGCCATGCCGGACGTGCGCCAGCGCCTGCAGGACCTGGCGGCCACGCCCGAGCCCGGCACGCCGGACCAGCTGCGCAAGCTGATCGCATCCGAAACCAGGCGCTGGCGCGATGTCGTCAAGCAGTCCGGCGCCAAAGCCGAATAAGGAGGATTTACCGCATGTTCCCGATCGATTTCTTCTGGCGCGCGGCCGCGCGCTGGCCCGGCAACATCGCCATCGACGCGCCCGAGGGCGCCATCCGCTACGACGCGCTGGCCGAGCGGGTCGCGGCGCTGGCCGCGGCGCTGGTGGCGCTGGACCCCGCGCCGCAGAGCCGCGTCGGCATCTGCGCGCGCAACAGCGCCGAGCACATCGTGGCGCTGCTGGCGGCGCTGGCCTGCGGCAAGGTCTGGGTGCCGCTCAATCCCAAGAGCACGCGGCCGGAGATCCGCCGCATCATCGACGCGACCGAGCCGTCCATCCTGGTGATCGATCCCGCCTGCGCCGGCCTGCTCGAAGGCGCGCCCGGCGAGCGCATCTACTGCGGCCCGCCGCCGGCCGGCGAGCGCACGCTGGCGGGGCTGGTGGCGCAGCATGCCGGCGCGGCGCGCCCGGTGTTCTCGCTGCCGCCCGAGGCCACGCAGGCGATCAAGTTCACGGGCGGCACCACCGGCGCGCCCAAGGGCGTGATGCAGACCTACCGCGCGTGGATGGCCAACATCGCCAACCAGATCCACACCTGGGGCTTCGACGAGCACGAGCGCTACATCGTGGCCGCGCCGGTCACGCACGGCACCTCCACCTACCTGCTGCCGATCCTGGCGCAGGGCGGCTGCCACGTGGTGCTGGCCGAGGCCGGCGCCGAGGCCGTGCGCACCGCCTTCCGCGAGCGCGGCGGCACGGTGTGTTTCATGCCGCCCACGCTGGTCTACATGCTGATGGCGCTGCCGGGCGCCTCGCGCGCGGACTTCCCGCACCTGCGCCGCCTGATCTACGGCGGCGCGCCGATGCCGCCCGAGAAGATCCGCGAGGTGCGCGAATTCTTCGGCCCGGTGCTGGGCACCACCTACGGCCAGACCGAAGCGCCGCAGAACCTGACCGTGATGCGCCCCGAGGATTTCGAGGACGAGCGCAACTGGGCCGCCGTGGGCCGCGCCACGTGGTTCAGCGACGTGGCCGTCATGGCGCCCGACGGCCGCCTGCTGCCCGCCGGCGAGGTGGGCGAGGTGGTGGCGCGCGGCGACCTGCTGATGAGCGGCTACTGGCGCCTGCCGGAAAAGACCGCCGAGACCCTGGTGGACGGCTGGCTGCACACCGGCGACCGCGGCCTGATCGACGCGCGCGGCTACCTGTATCTCAAGGACCGGCTCAAGGACATGGTCATCACCGGCGGCTTCAACGTCTACCCGATCGACGTCGAGAACGCGCTGGGCCAGCATCCCGCCGTGCACGAATGCACCGTGTTCGGCGTGCCCGACGAGAAATGGGGCGAGGCGGTGCAGGCGGCGGTGGAGCTGCGCCCCGGCCAGCACGCCAGCGAGGCCGAGCTGATCGCCTTCGTGCGCGAGCGCCTGGGGCCGGTGCAGACGCCCAAGCGCATCCACTTCCATGCCAGCCTGCCGCGCTCGCCGGTGGGCAAGGTGCTCAAGACCGCCGTGCGCGACCGCGCGCTGGCGCCCGCCGACGTATCCTGATCGTCCGCGCCTCCGCACCTCCGTTCCTCCGCACAACAAGAGACCAAGCCATGACCAACGCCGCTTCGAACGCCGCCACGCCCGTCACCCGCCTGTGCACGCACACGCTCACCAGCCTGCATTACCGCGATGCCGACCTGGTCGAGGACCTGATGGGCAAGCAGACCTTCACCGAGGTGATGCTGATGCAGATCCTGGGCCGCGCGCCGCGCCCGGTGGACCTGCGCATCACCGACGTGGTGCTGATCGTGCTGATGGAGCACGGCCTCACGCCCAGCGCCATCGCCACGCGCCTGATCTACATGAGCGCGCCCGAGAACCTGCAGGGCGCCGTCGCCGCCGGCCTGCTGGCCGTGGGCAGCTCCTTCGTGGGCACGATGGAAAACTGCTCGCAGCTGCTCGACCGCATCGGCGCGGCCGCCGACCCGGATGCCGAGGCGATGGAGATCGCGCGGCACTACAAGTCCATCAAGGCCCACGTGCCCGGCTTCGGCCACCACCTGCACAAGCCGGTGGACCCGCGCGCCTACAAGCTGCTGGAGATGGGCCGCGCCGAGCCCGAGCTGGGCGGCGACAAGATCCGCGCGCTGGAGCGCCTGTCCGCGGCGGTCGACGCGGTGGCGGGGCGGCCCATCACCATCAACGCCACCGGCGCCGTGGCCGCGCTGCTGGGCGAGCTGGGCGTGCCCACGGCGGTGATGCGCGGCTTTGCCGTGATCTCGCGCGCGGCCGGGCTGGTGGCGCATATCGTCGAGGAACAGCAAAGCCCGTCGGGCCGCTTCATCTGGGATACCGTCGAGCACGCCATTCCCTACGTGGGCGAAGGCGGGCGCGCGGCGGGAGAGGGCGCATGACGGCGGACGCGACGCGGGATGCGCGCCCGCCGGCGCTGCCGCTCGATCTGTCCAGGCGCACGGTATTCGTGGCGGGGGCCGGTTCGGCCGGGCCGGGCTGGAGCATCGGCCGCGCGTCGAGCGTGACCTACGCGCGGCTCGGCGCGCGGGTCTGCGTGGTGGACCGCGACGCGGCCTCGGCCGCGGAAACCACCGCATTGATCCGCGCCGAAGGCGGCACGGCCGAGACCTTCGTCGGCGACGTCGCCGTGGAGGACGACGTGGTGCGCCTGTTCGCCGAGGCGCGCGAGCACTTCGGCGTGGTGGACGTGCTCCATCACAACGTCGGCATCGGCAAGACCGGCGGCCCGCTGGAGACCAGCGCGGCCGACTTCGACCGCATCCACGCCGTCAACGTGCGCAGCCTGCTGCTGGCCAGCCAGCAGGTGCTGCCCGACATGGTGGCGCGCGGGCGCGGCGCCATCGTCGCGATCTCGTCGGTGGCCGGCATGCGCTACCTGGGTTATCCGCACCTGGCCTACAACGTGACCAAGGCGGCGGTGATCCAGTTCACGCGCATGCTGGCGCAGCAGTACGCGCCGCACGGCGTGCGCGCCAACACGGTGGTGCCGGGCCTGATCGACACGCCGCGCATCGCCACCACGGTGGCCGGCATGTTCTCCGCGACCAGCCTGGAGCAGGCGAAGGAAGCGCGCGCCGCGCAGGTGCCGCTGGGCCGCATGGGCAGCGCGTGGGAGGTGGCGCACGCCTGCGCGTTCCTGGCCTCGGACGCGGCCGCCTACGTCACCGGCACCGAGCTGGTGGTGGACGGCGGCATCACCGGCAAGTACGTGTAGCGCGCGCTGGCATGGTCGGCATGCCGGCGGTCAGTAGCCCTGGGCGCCGCCGCCGGCCGGCGCCTGCCCGGCGCGCATCTGCGTCACCACCTGGCGGGCGCCGGCGGCCATCAGGCGCGCGTCGGAGCCGACCGTGACGAAGCGGAAGCCCTGCCCGATGCGGCGCAGCGCCGCTTCCGGCGCGCCGTTGTGGATGCCGGCGACCACGCCGTGCGCCTGCGCGCGCGCCAGCACGTGGGCGATGGCGGCGGCCACCGGCGGATCGACGTCGTCGAAGACCGGGCGGCAGCCGAGCGCGAGCGAAAGGTCGGACGGGCCGATGTAGACCGCGTCCAGCCCCGGCACCGAGAGGATCGCGTCGAGATTGTCCAGCCCTTGCCGGGTTTCGATCATGGCGAAGGTGACGATGGTCTCGTTGGCGCGCTCGGGATAATCGGCGCCGCCGTAGAGCAGCGCGCGGATCGGCCCGAAGCTGCGCGAGCCCAGCGGCGGGTAGTGCGTGGCGGCGACGAAGCGCTCCGCGTCCTCGCGCGTGTTGATCATCGGGCAGATCACGCCGTAGGCGCCGGCGTCCAGCACCTTCATCAGGATGCCGGGCTCGTTCCACGGCACGCGCGCCACCGGCACGGTGTCGGTGGTGGACACGGCGGTAAACAGCGCGAGCGCGTCGCGGTAGTCGAGCGCGCCGTGCTGGAGGTCCACGGTCAGGGAATCCCAGCCCTGGTGCGCCATCGTCTCGGCCGCGAAGCTGCTGGGGATGGAGAGCCAGCCATTGACCACGGCCTGGTCGGCCGCCCACATCTTTCGAATCCGGTTCTCGCGCATCGGGCTTTGTCTCCTGGCTGGTCTTCGCCAGGCGACACGTGCCCCCGGCGTGTTCTCGACGGCGGATCGCGGCGATCCGCGCTGCTGCGGGGAAGTATAAGCCGGGGATAGCCGGGTTTGGGCCGGCCTCGCTCCCCTCTCCCGCTCGCGGGAGAGGGGTCGGGGGAGAGGGCCAGCGCTGGCGAATGCTGTCGGACTGGAAAAAACCGTCCGCTTGCGATGCCTGACCCCGCTGCCTCAGCGCTTGCCGACCGTGAACGCGATCTCGCCCACGCCTTCCACGCCCGCCGTCACCTTGTCGCCCTGGCGCAGTTCGCCCACGCCGGCCGGGGTGCCGGTGAAGATCAGGTCGCCGGGGGCCAGGGTCACGCTCTGCGAGACATAGGCGATCACGTCCGCGACCGGCCAGATCAGTTCGTCGAGGTTGCCGTCCTGGCGGGTCTCGCCGTTGACCGCGAGCCAGATGCGGCCCTTGGCCGGATGGCCGACGCTGGCCACCGGGTGCAGCGGGCCGCTTGGGCCGGAGGCGTCGAAGCTCTTGGACCAGTCCCACGGCCGGCTCATCTTCTTGGCCACGTCCTGCAGGTCGCGGCGGGTCATGTCCACGCCCACGGCGTAGCCCCACACGAAATCCAGCGCCTGCTCGGGCTTGATGTCGGCGCCGCCCTTGCCGATCGCCACCACCAGCTCGATCTCGTGGTGCAGGTTCCCGGTCAGCGGCGGGTAGGCCACGGTGCCTTCGGCCGGCACCACGGCGTCGGCCGGCTTGGTGAAGAAGAACGGCGGATCGCGGTCGGGGTCGTTGCCGAACTCACGCGCGTGCGCGGCGTAGTTGCGGCCGACGCAGAACACGCGGCGGATGGGGAAGCGGGCATCGCTGCCGGCCACGGCGACGCTCGCCTGGGCGGGCGGCTGGATCACGAAATCGGTCATCTTGGAATCCGTAGGTGAGGGGGCTTGGAAAAATGCGCCGGAACGATCCGGCGCCTGCTTGGCAAACGTGGCTTGCGGCCTGGCGGCACTTACTTGGCGAACACCTGGCTGAGGTCGCCGAAGGCCTTGAACTCGAGCGCGTTGCCCGACGGATCGAGGAAGAACATGGTGGCCTGCTCGCCGACCTGTCCCTTGAAGCGCACGTGCGGCTCGATCACGAACTGCGTATCGGCCGCGCGCAGCCTGTCGGCCAGCGCTTCCCATTCGGGCATCGGCAGGATCGCGCCGAAGTGGCGCACCGGCACCTCGTCGCCGTCCACCGCGCTGGTGGCGCGATGGCCGCATTCCTGCGGCGCCAGGTGCGCCACCACCTGGTGGCCGTAGAAATCGAAGTCGATCCAGGCGTCGGAGCTGCGGCCTTCGGGGCAGCCGAGCAGGCCGCCGTAGAAGCGGCGCGCTTGCGCCAGGTCGTTGACGGGAAAGGCGAGGTGAAACAGCGGGATGGCGCTCATCGGGGGCTCTCGGGGGGACGGGTTGGCCGGTTCCGCGCCGCGGCCGGCGCGGCGCTGGTCCGTTGATTGTAATCAGCAGAACTCGTAATATGAAACGAATGTTTTCTGCTCTGAGTATCGAAAGTTTCTATATATGATCCGCTACTTCCAGACCTTCCTCGTGGCCGCCGAGACGGCCTCCTTCTCCGCGGCCGGCGCGCGGCTCGGGCTGACCCAGTCCGCCGTCAGCACGCAGATCCGCCGGCTCGAGGAAGACCTGGGCTGCACGCTGTTCGACCGCGCCGGCAAATCGGTCGCGCTGAGCGGGGACGGGCGCCGCCTGCTGCCGGAGGCGCGCCGCTTCATCGACCTGTACGAGTCGATGAAGGGCCACGCGCAATCGGCCCCCGACACCGCGCCGCTGGACCTGGGCGCGGTCTCCACCGTGCAGGCCGCGTTGCTGCCGCGCGCGATGAAGCGCTTCCGCGACGGCTTTCCGAAGACGCACGTCAACGTCGTCCCCGGCATGTCCACCCAGCTGCTCACGCAGGTGGACGCGCGCGAGCTCGACGTGGCCGTGCTGGTCAAGCCGCGGCTGGGCATCCCGCCGGAGCTGAAGTGGGTGCCGCTGATGCAGGAGCGCTTCGTCGGCATCGCGCCCAGGGGCGCGCCGCGCGACCTCAAGGCCGCGCTGGCGGCGCTGCCGTTCATCCGCTACAACCGCCATTCGATGGGCGGCCAGCTGGTGGACCGCTACCTGCGCCGGCACCGGCTGTGGGTGGACGGCGGCATGGAGCTGGACGAGCCGGCGGTGATCCTGCAGATGGTGAGCGAAGGCTTGGGCTGCGCCATCATCCCGGCCGAGCTGGTGCCGCTCGGGCGCACGCGCAACGTGGTGGAGATCCCGCTGCCGGGCGAGCCGATGTTCCGCGAGATCGGCGTGCTGGTGCGACAGTCGGCGCTCAAGCGGGCGCCGGTGGCGGGGCTGATCGAGGCGCTGGTGGCGGTGGCGGCGCAGGCGCGAGAGCGCCCGCGGGCCGGCGGCGGCGCGCCTAGAGCGCGTAGCGCACGGTGAGATAGAACGTGCGCTGCGGGAACGGGTGGAACAGGAAATACTTCCGGTTGTTCAGGTTGTCCACGCCGAGCGCCGTGCTCCAGTGCTTGTCGAATTCGTAGCGCACGCGCGCGTCCATCACGAAGAAGCTCTGGAAGCCCTGGTAGGTCGCCGGATTGACGTCGGTGTTGTCGACCGTGGCGTACACGCGCGAGCTGTAGCGGCCCGCCAGCGTGTAGGTCCATTTGTTGTCGGGCCGGTACGTGGCCGCCAGCGTCGCGCGCCAGGTCGGCACGTAGGGCACGCGCTTGCCGGTGGCGGTGGCGCCCGCCACGGTGGGCACGTAGCTGTCGTCGGAGAGGATGCGCGAATCGACATAGGTGGCGTTGCCCGAGAGCGAGAGCCCGCGGATGAGCACGTTGTCCTGCTGGCCGGCCAGCTCCACGCCGGTCTGGCGCGTCTTGCCCACGTTCTGCGTGAACGATACCGGCGTGGCGAAGCCGGCGATGTTGGAGGTCTGCGAGATCAGCGCGTTGGAGACGTATTCGTTGAAGACCGACAGGCGGATCTTGCCGTCGCTGTCGTGGCGCTCGATCGCCAGTTCGCTCGACAGCACGCGCTCGGGCTGCAGGAACGGGTTGGCCTGCGTGAAGGTGGTGCCGGTCTGCACGCTCTGGTACAGCTCGCCGACCGTGGGAAAGCGCAGCGCCTTGCCGAACGAGCCGGTGACGGACCAGCGCTCGGTGGCGTCCCAGGTGAGCGAAGCCTTGGGCGAGAAGCCGGACTGGTCCACGCTGGGCTGGCTGATCGACACGCCCGCGCCGTTGCTGCCGAGCGAGAAGTTGTAGCCGTCGTAGGCGCGCCACCATTCGTAGCGCCCGCCCAGCGTGGCCTGCACGCCGGGCGCCACGCGCCAGACGTCCTGCAGCCACAGCGCGGTGGTCTGGGTCTTGCCGAGCGAGTTGCTGAACAGCGCGCCGCTGCTGCCGGCGGTCCAGTCCGCCGTGGTGTAGGTCGGGCTGACCAGCTTGAACTGGTCGTAGTGCGCGCCGAAGCTGACGATGTTGGCGCCGGCCACGCCCTGCGGGCGCCAGGTGCCCTTGAGGTCGAGCGTGGTCCAGCCGGTGCCGCTCATGTCGGTGGCGCGCCCGGGGCCGCCCGTGAGCGCGGCCGGGTAGGTGCCGGTGGACAGGCGGCTGAGGTCGCGCAGGTAGTAGAAATTGCTGACCGTCGCCTCGCCGTCGAACACGCCCTGCGTGTGGCTTTCCACCTTGAGGCTCTGCATCAGGTGCTGCTGCTCGACGTTGTTGCCGGTGAATTGCCCGGCGATGGTGCTGGCGTTGTAGGCGAAGCCGCCGATGTTGACGCTGCCGCCGGCGCCGCCGTAATAGGGCGTGCCGCCGGCGGTGCTCAGGTAGGTGCGGGCGCTGGCCTTCGCGTCGTTCTGCCAGTAGCCGAGCGAGTAGACCGCGCTGACCGCGGGCGTGAAGTCGTAGGCCAGCTTGATGGCGGCGTTGTCCTGCAGCGTGTGCTGGAAGTTGCCCGCGCCGATCACCTGGATCGCGCCGCCGGTGCGGTTGCGCTCGGCAAAGGCGCCGCTGACGACCGGCAGCGCGGCGCCCGCCGGCGTGGTGGACTGGGTGACGGTGCCGAAGCTCAGCGGCTGGCTGAAGCTGTTGAGATGGTTGGCGCTGAACCACCACGACAGCTTGCCCGCGCGGTCGCCCAGCGTGAGGCTGTACTGCTGGGACGGCTCGTTCTCGCTGGTGCCGTACTGGCCGAAGTGCTGGATCGCGCCGGTGACTTCGATGCTGCCTTCCAGCTTCTTCGGCATGCGCGTGGCGATCTCCGTCACGGCGCCGTAGGAGTTGCCGGGGTAGGCGGCGGAGAACGGGCCGTACATCACGTCGATGCGCTCGACCTGCTGGGGCGCGACCATGAACCACTGGGGCGAGCCGTTGCCGTTGTTGTTGTTCACGAGCGTGGACAGCAGCACGCCGTCGGCATAGATCAGGCTGCGCGCGCTGGCGTTGATGCCGGTGGTGCGGGTGGCCATCGGCGACTGCGTGTCGCCGATGAAGCGCTTGCGCACCAGCACGTCGGGCAGGTACTTGAGCATGTCTTCCGTGCCCATCGCGTTGATGGTCTCGGCTGCCTGCTGCGCCGTGATGCCGGCGGTGGTCTGCGGCAACTGGTTCTTCTCGGCGAACGAGCGCGTGCCGGTCACGCTCACGGCGGGCAGGCTGTGGTCGTCGGCGCCGGTTTCGCCGGCGGCTCTGGCCGGGTTGCCGCCGGCCTCCTGGGCGTGGGCGCCGGGCGCGGCCAGCGCGGCGCAAAGCAGGGTGCGGGCGGCCGCGGGAGCGGCCTCGCGCAGCGCGGTGCGGCCGCGGGAAAGCATCTTGTGCATCTGGGTCTACCTCGAATCGATGTCCGTCGCCCGCATGCCGGTGCATGCGGACGCCGCGGGCGCGCAGGGGCGCCGCGGATACTCAGGGGCGCAGACGAGGCAGGGCTGGCGGGGCGCGCGGGCGTCCCGAGGGGAACGCGCCGAGCGGCACGAACCGGGTGAAGAGCGCCGCCGCGGCGACGAAGGCGATCAGCAGGACGAGCGTGGGCGGCGGCGCGGGCATGGCGGGCGCCGCCGGATGATCGGCCAGCAGGTCGCAGTAGCCGCAGGCGGCGAGGTCGGTGGCCGCCGGCTGGCGGGCGGCATCGTCGGGATGGGCGGCGGAGCAGATGTAGCCGGCCGGGTCGGCGGCATGGGCGGACGCCACGAACTGGCTGACGACCGGCGCGAACACGATCAGCCACATGGCGAGCAAGCCGAGCCATGCGGTAGTCGAGATGCGTTTGCGGGGCGTCATGTGGGTGTGCGATCGGGGCGCGTGCAGTCTACCCGAAGCGGGGCGCGGCCGGGGCCGCGCGAGCCGTGGCATTTTGACACATTGGCGGTGGCGGATGCCATGCCCGGCGGAAATGGCATGCGCGTCACAACGGTGGCGGCGGCCGGCCCGGCAGACCGGTATTCACGCCGGCGCGGGCTGGAGTAGACTGAATGCACCGGATGCCCGCCACGACCTGCTTCGGAGTTGAAATGGACACGCATTCCACCAAGGAACGAGCGCAAAAGCGTCCGTCGGACCGGACCTTGAATGTGCTCTCTGTGCTCGTGGGACTGGTCACGCTTGCGCTCGGCATCGCCTGGCTCATCTACAAGCGCTACGTCGACCTGGACCTGCCGTATTTCGCGATTCCGCTGGTGCTCACCATCCCGGTGATCGTGGCGGCGGCATTCCGGAGTCTCTGGGACTAGCCGCGCCGGCGCCCGGGCAAGGCCCGCGCGCCAGGGAGCCATCCGGCTGCCGCAAACGAAAAAACGGCCGGGCCGGCCCCGATCCTCGGGGCGGCCCGGCCGTTTTTTTCGGGCCGGTCCTGCTTAGCCTTGCGTGGCGGCCAGCGCGGCGTTGAGCGTCTTGCTCGGGCGCATCACGGCTTCCAGCCTGGCGGAGTCGGGCCAGTAGTAGCCGCCGATGTCGGCCGGCTTGCCCTGCACGTCCGACAGCTCGCCGACGATGGTCTTCTCGTTGTCGGTCAGCTTCTTGGCCAGCGGCGCGAAGTGGGCGGCCAGCTTGGCGTCGGCGGTCTGCGCGGCGAGTTCCTGGGCCCAGTACATGGCCAGGTAGAACTGGCTGCCGCGGTTGTCGAGCTGGCCGGTCTTGGGCGACGGGCTCTTGTTGTTGTCGAGCAGCTTGCCGGTGGCGGCGTCGAGCGTGGTGGCCAGGATCTTGGCGGCGGCGTTGCCGGTCTTGAGGCCGAGGTCTTCCAGCGACACGGCCAGCGCCAGGAATTCACCGAGCGAGTCCCAGCGCAGGTGGTTTTCTTCCACCAGTTGCTTGACGTGCTTGGGCGCCGAGCCGCCCGCGCCGGTTTCGTACATGCCGCCGCCGGCCATCAGCGGGACGATCGACAGCATCTTGGCGCTGGTGCCCAGTTCCATGATCGGGAACAGGTCGGTCAGGTAGTCGCGCAGGATGTTGCCGGTGACGGAGATGGTGTCCAGGCCGCGGATCACGCGCTCCAGCGTGTAGCGCATGGCGCGCACCTGCGACATGATGTGGATGTCCAGGCCCTTGGTGTCGTAGTCCTTGAGGTAGGTCTCGACCTTCTTGATCAGCTCGGCTTCGTGCGGGCGGTACGGGTCCAGCCAGAACACGGCGGGCATGCCGGAGTTGCGCGCGCGGGTGACGGCCAGCTTGACCCAGTCGCGGATCGGCGCGTCCTTGACCTGGCACAGGCGCCAGATGTCGCCTTGCTCGACCTGCTGCGTCAGCGCGGCCAGGACTTCGCCGGTGGCGTTGTCGACGACGCGGGCCTCACCGTCTTCGGGGATCTCGAAGGTCTTGTCGTGCGAGCCGTATTCCTCGGCCTTCTGCGCCATCAGGCCGACGTTCGGCACCGTGCCCATCGTGGTGGGGTCGAAGTTGCCGTTGGTCTTGCAGAAGTTGATGATTTCCTGATAGATGCGGGCGAAGGTCGATTCCGGGATCAGGCACTTGGTGTCCTTCGGACGGCCGTCGGCGCCCCACATCTTGCCGCCGATGCGGATCATGGCCGGCATCGACGCGTCGACGATCACGTCGTTCGGCGCGTGCAGGTTCGAGATGCCCTTGGCCGAGTCCACCATCGCCAGTTCCGGGCGGTGCTCGTGGCAGGCGTGCAGGTCGCGGATGACTTCCTCGCGCTTCGATTCCGGCAGCGCCTCGATCTTGGTGTACAGGTCGATCAGGCCGTTGTTGACGTTCACGCCCAGTTCGTCGAACAGCTTGGCGTGCTTGGCGAAGGCGTCCTTGTAGAACACCTTGACGGCGTGGCCGAACACGATCGGGTGCGACACCTTCATCATGGTCGCCTTGACGTGCAGCGACAGCATGACGCCGGTCTTGCGCGCGTCTTCCATCTGGTCTTCGTAGAAGGCCAGCAGCGCCTTCTTGCTCATGAACATGCTGTCGAGGATCTCGCCGTCGAGCAGCGCGATCTTGGGCTTGAGCACGATGGTCTTGCCGCTCTTGGTGACCAGTTCCATGCGCACTTCACGCGCGCGGTCCAGCGTGGCCGACTTTTCGCCGTGATAGAAGTCGCCGTGCTTCATGTGCGCCACGTGGGTGCGCGAAGCCATGCTCCACTCGCCCATGCTGTGCGGGTTCTTGCGGGCGTAGTTCTTGACGGCGGCGGGCGCGCGGCGGTCCGAGTTGCCTTCGCGCAGGACCGGGTTCACGGCGCTGCCCAGGCACTTGGAATAGCGCTGGCGGATGGCCTTCTCTTCGTCGGTCTTCGGATCTTCCGGGTAGTCGGGCACCTTGTAGCCCTTCGATTGGAGTTCCTTGATGGCGCTGACCAGCTGGTGCACCGAGGCGCTGATGTTGGGCAGCTTGATGATGTTGGTGTCCGGCAGCAGCGTCAGGCGGCCCAGTTCCGCCAGGTTGTCCGGCACACGCTGCTCTTCGGTCAGGAATTCGGGAAATTCGCCCAGGACGCGCCCAGCCACCGAGATATCGCTGGTCGTGACGTCGATGCCGGCCGGCGCGGTGAACGTGCGGATGATAGGCAGAAAGGCACTGGTCGCCAGCAGCGGGGCTTCGTCGGTCAGCGTGTAGATGATGGTGGGCTGGGTACTCATTGCTTACCTCAAGGTCAAGAAATAGGTAGGGAAGGCGCCGCCGGCTGGATCGCAGTCCGCGGTAAATGTGAGATTTTGCCTGATTTTGCTTTCAGAGGCCTGACTTTGGCCCGCTTTCTTGCGCCCGGCGCCGTAAATGCACCTTAATGGTGCGTAAGAACGGGCCCTCCGCGCCGCGAGGCCGTGCCGGCGGCGGCGTGAGCGCTGCCGGCGGGGGCGGCCATCGGCGGTCCGGCCGCCGCCGGCCATGCGGCGTTTGCGGCGCACGTGTCGCGGCGTCCGGGCAGGCCGCCGGCTCCGCGCGTCCCGGCCGCGCCGGCGCGGCGGTCGCCGGGTGGAACGGCCGGCGTGTTCTCCGCCTCGCCGCTTTCCTCGTGCTCGCTTCCCATACGCGTTCCGCGCGCCGTCGCTCTGCGCGCCCAAGCCCGCGCGCCCATTTCCATATCGCCGTTCCAGCGCCCCGATTCGAATATCCGTGGCCGCGCTTTGTGTCTGAAATGTTTCCATTGCAGCCATATCGGTATCCCAATATGGGCTGTGCGGCACATGCATTTCACTCTGTTACTTCAAGCGGGTGACTTTAATACTTGTCATATGGCGCACCCGTATCCCGCGCACTACTATCGCCCTCGGGTTTGATCGACGGGATAAGGCGAATCCATTTTCATTATTCCGCAGAAAATCCCGTCAATCTCGCCGACCAATTAAAAGTTGGTGCCTTTTATTCATATGAACAGGAGTAATTAGTGAAGAAGAACGCAATCGTTTTTTCCATCGCCACGCTGTTTGGCCTGGCCGCTGCGCAAACCGCGTTCGCGCAATCCGCGGGCAAGGTGAAGTTCAACGGTGAACTGGTGAGCAGCACCTGCTCGATCACCGCCGGCGACGAAGACAAGACCGTCACGATGCCCACGGTGTCGACCACCGCGCTGGCCACCCAGGGCGCCACCGCCGGCGCCACCTCGTTCACCATCGGCGTGACGCAGTGCTCCGCGGACCTGAACACCGTCAAGGCGCATTTCGAGATGGACAACATGGATCCGGCCACCCGCAACCTGAAGAACCTGGCCACCACCAACCCGGCAGGGAACGTCAACGTGCAGCTCGTCGACGGCGACGGCGGCGCGCCGATTCCGCTCGGCGCCGGCGGCAAGCCCGTCAACCTCACCGGCACCGGTGCCGCGCGCGGCGCGACGCTGACGTACGGCGGCCAGTACTACGCCACCGCCGCCACCACGGCCGGCAAGGTGGAATCGTTCGCCCGCTTTACGCTGGCCTACAACTAAATCGATCCGCCGGGATCGGCGAATTCCGGGCTGTCTCGCCAGAGGCGGTTCGGAATTTTCCGGAAAAAGAATGAAAAGGAGTATTGCGTGCGCTTATGGAAAATCGGCGCCTTCATGGTGGCCATGATGTTATTGCCGGCGCAGGCAGCCGTCGTCATTACCGGAACGCGGGTCGTTTATCCGGAGCAAAGCCGCGAGGTCAATGTACGCATGACCAATATCGAAAATTCGCCGGTGCTGGTGCAGGCGTGGATCGACGACGGCGACGTCAATGCGCAGCCCGACGAAATCCAGGTTCCCTTTGTCCTGACGCCGCCCGTGTTCCGCATGGAGCCGAAGAAAGGGCAGACGCTCAGGGTGATGTACGCGGGCGAGAACGCGCCGCCGGAGCGCGAATCGCTCTACTGGCTGAACGTCCTCGAAATCCCGCCCACGGCGCAGGACGCGGCCAGCCGCAACCTGCTGCAGTTCGCCTTCCGTACCCGCATCAAGCTGTTCTACCGGCCTGCGGCGCTGCAGGAAGACCCCGCCGCCGTGCGGGCCCGGTTGAAGTGGCGGCTGGTGCCGGGCGCGAAAGACGCAAAAGACGCAAAAGACGAGAAGGGCGGCGGCCCGGTGCTGCGCGTCGACAACCCGACCCCGTACCACATCTCGTTCAGCCGCGTGTCGCTGAAGTCGGGCGACGGGGAAACATCGTTCAACCAGGACATGGTGGCGCCGTTCGGCCATCTCGATTTCGAGCGCAAGCAGGGCGAGCCGGGCCTGGTGAAGGCGCCGGGGCTCGTTTCCTACGGGCTGCTCAATGACTACGGCGCGGAAGTGAAGGACACGGCAAACGTGGAAACAGTGGAGTAAGTGGACCAGGCGGTAAAACGATTGGGGGTGAGCTGAGTGGCTGGCGTAGTAAGCAGGGCAATGCAGGGTGGACCGCAGGGCGGCGATCATGGCGTTTTCCGCTGCCGTCAAACGGTTTCGGCAGCGATTCTGGCCTTTGGCGCGGGAGCGTGGGCCGTGGATGCATCCGCAGAGGAGGCCGGCAAGCTCGCCGTGACGCGCCGGCCAAGCGTGGAACTGGCGGCGCTGTCCCCCAGCGCCGCCCCGCAGATCCTGGCCGACGGCATGCCGCCGCGCGCGCCCGCCAGCCGCCAGGAACCCGCCGAGCCGCTGGTGGTGGCCTTCAATTCCGCCCTGTTCGCCGGCAAGGGCGTCGACCTGACGCGCTATGCGCGCGGCAATCCGGTCGAGCCCGGCACCTATCCGGTCGACGTCTCCGTCAACGGCGCCGGGCGCGGCCGCCTCGAGGTCGAGTTCCGCGCCGTGCCCGGCAGCGAGACCGCGTCGCCGTGCTTCACGCTCGCGACGCTGGAGCGGCTCGGCGTGGACAGCCAGGCGGTGGTGCGCCAGCTCAAGGGGCTGGACGACGAGGACGCCGACGCCACCGTCGACGCCGCGCGCGCCACGCTGGACCCCGAAACCTGCCTGCCGCTGCGCGAGGCACTGCCGGGCGCCAGCGCCTCGTTCGACAGCGCCGACCTGAAGCTCGACCTCACCATCCCGCAGCTCGCCATGAGCAAGACGCCGCGGGGGTACATCGACCCCGCGCGCTGGGACAACGGCATCGACGCCGGCCTGCTGCAATACAGCCTGAACACCTACACCAGCGAGCAGAAGACCGGCACGCAGGATTTCAGCAGCGCCTATCTCGGTTTGCAGAGCGGGCTGAACATCGGTGCCTGGCGCTTCCGCCAGCGCTCCACGGTGAGCTGGATGAGCCGCGGCGCCGGCGTGGGCTGGCGCAGCCTCGAGGCCTACGCGCAGCGCGACATCACCGCGCTGCGCAGCCAGTTGACCGCCGGCGACAGCTACACCAGCGGCGAGGTCTTCGATTCGTTCGGCGTGCGCGGCGTGCAGCTCGCCAGCGACGACCGCATGCTGCCCGACTCGCTGCGCTCGTACGCGCCGGTCATCCGCGGCGTGGCGGACACCAACGCGCGCGTGATCGTGCGGCAGAACGGCAACATCATCTACGAAGCGAGCGTGCCGCCGGGCCCGTTCGAGTTCACCGACCTGCCCGCCACCGGCTACGGCGGCGACCTCGAGGTCACGGTGACGGAGTCCGACGGGCGCGCGCGGCAGTTCTCCGTGCCGTTCGCCTCGGTGGCGCAGATGCTGCGTCCAGGCAGCTACCGCTTCAGCGTGGCGGCGGGCCGCTACCGCGATGCCGCGCACGGCGCCACGCCGTGGGTCGCGCAGGGCACCTACCAGCACGGCCTCACCAATCTCGTGACGGCCTACGGCGGCGTGCTGGCATCGGCCGGCTACGTCTCGAGCGTGCTCGGCTTCGGCCTGAACACGCCGATCGGCGCGATCGCGTTCGACGCCACCGCCGCGCGCACCGAGCTGCCGGGGCGCGGCAACCGCAGCGGCATCAGCACGCGCGCCAGCTACAGCAAGATGATGCCGGGCTCGCGCACCAATTTCTCGCTGGCGGCCTACCGCTATTCGACGCCGGGCTTCTACAGCCTGGGCGACGCGGTCCGCGCGCGCGAGGACCACGCCGGCGCCGGCGGCACCGACGACTATCGCGACTATCGCGCGCGCAGCCGCCTGCAGGTGAACGTCAACCAGCAGGTCGGCACGCGCAGCGCGTTCTATGTATCGGGCAGCACGCAGAACTACTGGGGCACGGCGCGCGGGCGCGACCTGCAGTTCCAGTTTGGCTTCAGCAGCGTGTTCCGGCACGTCGGTTATTCGCTCTACGCGCAGCGCGCCACCGACGGCAACGGCCGCACGGTGACGCAGGTCGGGCTGAACCTGTCGATTCCGCTCGGCCGCGCCACCGCGGCGAACCGCAACACGTTCAGCTTCCTGTCGGCATCGGCCTCGCGCGATTCGAGCGGCAACAGCGCGCTGCAGACCAGCCTGTCGGGCAGCCGCACCGACATCGGCCTCGACTACGGCGTCAATATGGCGCGCATCGTGAGCGGCGACAGCACCAACGCCTCGCTCGGCGGCTACGGCACGTACCGCTCGCCGGTCGGCACGGTCACGGCGAATGCGTCGCTGAACAACCGCACGCGCCAGGCGTCGCTCGGCGCCACGGGCGCGGTGGTCGTCCACCGCGGCGGCGTGACGCTGAGCCCGCCGCTCGGCGCGGCCGCCGCGCTGATCGAAGCCAAGGGGGCGAAGGGCGGCAAGGTGATCAACGGCCAGGGGGCCTCGATCGACCGCTTCGGCTATGCCGTGGTTCCGTCGCTGATGCCATACCGCGCCAACACGGTGGCGCTCGATCCGGCCGCCATGCCCGACGACGTCGAGCTGAACAACACCAGCGAGGAAGTGGTCCCGCGCCTGAATGCCGTGGTGTTCGTGAAGATGGCCACGCGCCTGGGGCGGCCGCTTATCGCCACGGTGCGCAAGGCCGACGGCAGCCCGCTGCCGATGGGCGCCGAGCTGTTCGACACGTCCGGCAAGTCGCTGGGCGGCGTCGGGCAGGGCGGCATGACGTTCCTGCGCGGGCTCGAGGGCAGCGGCGCGCTCACGGCGAAGTGGGGCGAGCGCGCGGAGGAAAGCTGCACCGTGCCTTACGCGATTGCGCCGGCCGGCCTGCAGGCCAGGAAAGGCGCCACCACGCTGCGTGTGCAATGGCGCTGCCGGCCGTCCGCGTGAGGGCAGCGGCATGCGCGTCCGGGCGAAGACATCCGCGCCGCGTCCGCCTGGGGGCGCGCGCCGGCGCGGCGCTGCCGCCTTGCGCGGCGGCGTCCCATCCCGGTCCTGCGCCGGTCCAGCAATCCAATTCGTCGGGCGAACCGAAATGACGACACAGAGGCATACGTTGAAACAACTTGCGCGCGGCGCCCGGCGGGCCGCGCTGGCCGCGCTGGCGCTGGCATGGACCGCGCCGGCCGCGTTCGCGGCGGACTCGCCGACCGTCACGCTGAACTTCACCGGCACCTATCACGCGGTGTCGTGCACGGTCGCGGCGGGTGCGACGGACCAGACCGTCACGCTGCCGACCATCTCGACGCGCGTGCTGACCGCCGCCGGCGAGACCGCCGGGGCCACGGGCTTCCACATCCCGGTGCAATGCGACAGCGGCGTGGACTCGGTCATCGCCTATTTCCAGAGCGGGCCGACCACCGATCCCGGCACCGGCAATCTCCAGGTGCAGGACCAGGCCGGCGTGCAAAGTGCGACCCGCGTGCAGGTCCAGCTCACCAACGGCGACGGCTCGCCGATCAAGGTGGGCGACCGCTCGACGGTCAGGCCCGTGCCGGTCGAAGGCCGGACCAACCTGCAGATCCCGTTCTTCGCGCGCTATTTCGCCACCGGCCAGACCGGCGCGGGCGTGGTCCAGACCTACGTCACCTACATCCTCCAGATGCCGTGACGGCGGCATCGCTCCATCCAGACATTTCCTCGCATGAACCTCGGAACACCCGGTGCATCGCTGCGCCCGCTGATGCACGACACCGCGCTGCATCTCGCCCTGCTTTCCCACGGCGCGCAACTGCCGCCCATTCACGTCTGGCGCGCGCGCTGCGCCGGCCTTGCCGAAACGCTGGCGCAGGCGCTGCGGGACCGCGGCTACGCCGAGGCCGCGGTGAGCGAGATCGGCCTGGCGCACTGCGTGCTGCTCGACGAGGTGACGCTGCGCGGCCTGCCGCCGGGCCAGCGCGACGACTGGATGCGCGAGACGCTGCAGGCGCGCTTTCACGCGGCGCAGGACGGCACCAGCCGCGTGCGCGTGCGCATCGAGGCGCTGCTGAACTCGGCGGCGCCGTCGCCGGCGCTGCTGGACTGGTATGACCTCGTGCTCGAACTCGGTTTCCTGGCAGGGCGCGACCTGCGGCAGGCGTACCGCCGCCGCCTGGCGGCGGCCGCGGGGCGGCACCCGGAAGAGACGGCCGGCGCGCGGGCGGAACCGGACGGCGGCGCAGGCGCGCCGGAGCAGGCCGCGGCCGACGGCCGCGAGCTGCCGGTCGTCCTGGTGCTCGGCCCCTACGCGGGCGCGCTGTTCGCGCGCGAGGCGTCCCGCGCCACACTGCGGCGCGACGACCGCGCGGTGTGGCTGCGCGTCGATACGCCCGCGCAACTGGCCGAGACGATGGCCAAGGTCAAGGCCTCGCGCGGCCGTTTCCCCGACGCGGCGCTGATTCCCGTGCTGCCCGAAGGCGACGACGAGGCGACGCTGCGGCGCGAGTTCGCGCAGTGGCAGCACGTGCTGGCGACCGCGCTGTGCCATCCCGGATGCGTGCTGCCCTGCTATCTCGCGGTGTATGCCTGCCTGGGCCCGCTCGGCGCGCAGGCGCCGGCGCCGCGGGAGCCGCGATGGTTCGGCGATGCCGTCGATTTCGGCGCGCCGGTCCTGGCCGGCACCGGCCACGTCCGCGAGCGCTTGCGGGCGCTGCGCGCGCAACTGGAGCAGGCGCCGCCGCACGGCAGCGCCGCGCGCGGCGCGCTGGGGCTGGCGGTGTTCGAGTGGCTCGACGCCGCGGCGCTGCTGTCCTCGCTGTCGTCGCTGGCGAACACCGCGCCGCTGGCGCTGCAGGGCCTGCTGCTGGCCGACCTGGCGCAGACGCCGGTGCGGCCCGGCGCGTGGTCGCGCTGGCTGGTCGGCCGCACCGGCATGCAGCCGCGCCTGACGACGCCGGCGACCGGGCCGCTGCCGGTGCCCGTGCCGGTCGGGCAGCCGCTGCCGGCGGCGGCGCCGGTGGCCGCACCCGCGCCCGCGATGGTTCCCGAGGCGGCATTCGAGGCGGAATTCGAGGCGCCGCCGGCGCAAGCGTTCCACGCCGTGCTGACGCCGCTGGCCGCCACCACGGCGCCGGCCGCGAGGTCCGCTGCGCCGCCGCCGCACAGCCGCGCGCGCCCGTGGCCGCACCGGCGGCCGCTGCTGCTGGCAACCGCGACGCTGGCCTTCGGGCTGGGCATCGCGGCATGGGCGAATCATCAGGCCATCCTGCGTGCCTTCCCCGGCCTGTATGCCTACTGGCACACAGGCGAGGAACATGGCGACGGTACTTCGGCGGCGCTGGCGCCGCTGGACCGCGCGCTGGACGAACTGGCGTCGCGCCTTCCGTCCCAGCCCGCGGTGCGCATCGACAGCCTGTCGCTGTTCGACAGCGGCAAGGCGACGTTCGCGCCGGGCGCCGCGCGGCGCGACCTGCAGGACGTGCTGGACCGCATCCGCGCGACGCCCGGCCAGCGCATCCTGATCGCCGGGCACGCCGATGGCGAAGGCTCGGCCCAGGCGAACTTCGTGCTGTCGGAAGCGCGCGCGCGGGCGATTCGCGACTGGTTCGTCGCGCAGGGCCCCCTGCCCGTCACGCGCTTCGCCATCCAGGGCTACGGCGACACGCGCCCGGTGGCCGACAACCGCAGCGCGGCAGGCCGCGCGCAGAACCGCCGCGTGGACATCTTCTTCGTTCCCGAGAGCGCGGCGCGGTAAGCCGTTGCGCCCGGCACTTCACGCGCCGCGCCGCCCCGGCGCGCGCGTGGTCCGGCGCCAGGAGCAGCGTCGTCATCTTCATTTTCACGGCGTCAATAAATTCAGAGTCGAAAGCCATTTTTCGAACAATTCCCATATAAGCGGTACAACCAAACACGTAGCATTGCGACTGGTTTTATTGGGAATTCTAAAAACGAAGAATTTTTCAATAGATTTTTACCAAAAGACATAAGGCTGGAGAGTTCATGTCTGTCATTTCAAACAGTTCACAGAAATTCATCGCGCGCAACCGCGCGCCGCGCGTCCAGATCGAGTACGACGTCGAGATCTACGGCTCGGAGAAGAAGGTCGAGCTTCCGTTCGTGATGGGCGTCCTGGCGGACCTCTCGGGGAAGCCGCTGGAGGCGCTGCCCGCCGTCAGCGACCGCAAGTTCTTCAACATCGACATCGACAACTTCGACGAGCGCATGAAGGCCATGCAGCCGCGCGTGGCGTTCTCGGTGCCGAATACGCTGACCGGTGACGGCCAGATGATGGTCGACATGACCTTCGAGAGCATGGAGGATTTCTCTCCCGCGGCCATCGCCAGGAAGGTCGACGCGCTGGCGCAACTGCTGGATGCGCGCACGCAGCTGGCCAACCTGCAGACCTACATGGACGGCAAGTCCGGCGCCGAGAACCTGGTCAGCAAGGTCCTCAAGGACCCGGCGCTGCTCAGCGCGCTGGCCAAGGCGCCCAAGCCCGAAACGGAAAAGAAAGGCGCTGCCGCACCGGCGGAAAAACGCTGATTTTCGTTGAAGGAAAAGATTGAATCTGGACTAGTCCACAGGAGTAGAAATGGCTGTACGTGAATCACAATCCCGGTCCGCCGAGGCGACGCTCGCCACGCAACCGGATTTCAATGCCTTGCTGTCGCGCGAATTCAAGCCGAAGACCGAGCAGGCGCGCGAAGCGGTGGAAGGCGCGGTCAAGACGCTGGCCGAGCAGGCCCTGGCCAACTCGATCACGATGTCCGATGACGCCTACAAGAGCATCGAGGCGATCATCGGCGAGATCGACCGCAAGCTGTCCGAGCAGATCAACCTGATCCTGCATCACGAAGACTTCCAGAAGCTGGAGAGCGCGTGGCGCGGCCTGCACCACCTCGTCACCAACACCGAGACCGACGAGAAGCTGAAGATCCGCTTCATGGACGTGTCCAAGGACGACCTGCGCCGCACCATGAAGCGCTACAAGGGCGTGGCCTGGGACCAGAGCCCGTTCTTCAAGCAGATCTACGAAGAGGAATACGGCCAGCTCGGCGGCGAGCCCTATGGTTGCCTGGTGGCCGACTACTACTTCGATCACACCCCGCCCGACGTGGACCTGCTCGGCTCGATCGCCAAGGTGGCCGCCGCCGCGCACGCGCCGTTCATCACCGGCGCCTCGCCGTCGGTGCTGCAGATGGATTCGTGGCAGGAACTGGCGAACCCGCGCGACCTGACCAAGATCTTCACGCAGAACCTCGAGTACGCGCCGTGGAACTCGCTGCGCAATTCGGAGGACGCGCGCTACATCGGCCTGGCCATGCCGCGCTTCCTGTCGCGCCTGCCCTACGGCATCAAGACCAACCCGGTCGACGAGTTCGGCTTCGAGGAATCGACCGACGGCGCCGACCACCGCAAGTACGCGTGGTCCAATGCCGCCTACGCGATGGCGGTCAACATCAACCGCTCGTTCAAGCACTATGGCTGGTGCACGCTGATCCGCGGCGTGGAGAGAGGCGGCGTGGTGGAGAACCTGCCGTGCCACACGTTCCCGACCGACGACGGCGGCGTGGACATGAAGTGCCCGACCGAGATCGCCATCTCGGACCGCCGCGAGGCGGAGCTGGCCAAGAACGGCTTCATCCCGCTGATCCACCGCAAGAACACCGACTACGCCGCGTTCATCGGCGCGCAATCGCTGCAGAAGCCCGCCGAATACTACGACGCGGACGCCACGGCCAACGCCAACCTGTCGGCGCGCCTGCCGTACCTGTTCGCCTGCTCGCGCTTCGCGCACTACCTGAAGTGCATCGTGCGCGACAAGATCGGCTCGTTCAAGGAACGCAGCGACATGCAGACGTGGCTCAACGAATGGGTCATGAACTACGTCGACGCCGATCCCGGCAATTCCTCGCAGGACACCAAGGCGCGCCGCCCGCTCGCGGCCGCGGAAGTGGTCGTGGAGGACGTGGAGGGCAACCCGGGCTACTACCAGGCCAAGTTCTTCCTGCGCCCGCACTTCCAGCTCGAAGGCCTGACGGTATCGCTGCGCCTCGTCGCCAAGCTGCCTTCGGTCAAGGAAGCCGCCTGACGCCCGGCCGTGCCGCCGCGGCACGGCCACCCCACACACACGATGCGAGGCCGCGGCCGGGCGCGGCCTGCCGCGCGGTCCCGGCCGGCATCAAGGCATGCGGGGCGGCCTGACGGCCGCCCGGCCGAGCGACGGGCAGGCGCTCGTGAAACATCCCTGCCTGCCTCAACGCATTGTTAACCGAGAACGTAAGGAGTATTGCCATGTCGCACGACATCTTCCTCAAGATCAACGGCATTGATGGTGAAGCGGAAGACGCCACGCACAAGGGCGAAATCGAAGTCTTGAGCTGGGCATGGAACGTGTCCCAGCAGTCGAACATGCATCTGGGTTCGGGTGGCGGCGCCGGCAAGGCGACCGTGGACGATCTGCAGTTCGAGCATTACATCGACCGTGCCAGCCCCAACCTGATCCAGTACTGCCTGCTGGGCAAGCATATCGACGAAGCCAAGCTGGTGGTCCGCAAGGCCGGCGGCAACCCGCTCGAGTACATCAAGCTGACCATGAGCGACGTGCTGGTGACCCAGGTGAGCCCGTCCGGCGTCGCCACCGGCGAATCGCGTCCGCGTGAAAGCGTGCGCCTGTCGTTCTCGCGCCTGAAGCAGGAATACGTGGTGCAGAACGCCCAGGGCGGCAGCGGCGGCGCGATCACCGCAACGTTCGACGTCAAGAAGAACGCAGCCTAACCCCCGACGCCGGTTTTCCGGAAGAGGGCTCCGCCGCGCCGCGGCGGAGCCCGAGGCTGCTGACCGGAGCGCCCGCGCGGCGGGCGGTGCGGCCAGCGGTCCTCCCCGACATGATCATCCAGATGCCTTCTCGACTTTCCTCCCGGCGCATGACGCGGCGCGCGGCCACCCGGTGGCTCGCGTCGGGGACGCTATGCCTGCTTCTGCCCGCCTGCGGCAGCCTGCCCCAGCCGCGCAAGGAGCGGGCGGACCTGCACGTGCGGATCAAGTCGGGCGAAGGCACGAATCCGGACGACAAGGGGCGCCCGGCGCCCGTCATGGTGCGGATCTACGAACTGAAATCGGCGACGGCGTTCGAGAACGCCGACTTCTTCACGCTGCACAACGACAGCAGGAAGGTGCTCGGCGAAGACGCGCTGGCGATGGACGAATTCATCCTCCGCCCCGGCGACACGCGCGACATCCGCCGGCGCGCCAATCCCGCCACCGTGGCGATCGGCGTGCTGGCCGCCTACCGCGAGCTGGGCAAATCCGTATGGCGCGCGGTCTACCAGGCGCCGCCGGTGCCCGAGGAAGGCTGGTACCGGGCGGTCATGCCGCGCACCAAGGTCAGGCTGAACGTCGATATCGGCCAGCAGGCCATTCTGGTTACTGAATTGGATTAGTTGCAATGAGTTGGCATAACAAAGTCGTCTGGAGCGAAGGGCTGTTTCTCCTTCCCCAGCTGTTTCAGCAGCAGGAACGCTATTTCGAGCACTTCGCGCACAAGCGCGCGGCCGTGCTCGGCCCGTTCTTCTGGGGCTTCGGCCAGTACGAGATCGACCAGGAATCGCTGTCGTTCGGCAAGCTCGTGTTCAAGAACGGCACGGGCGTGTTCCCGGACGGCACGCCGTTCGACGTGCCCGGCCACACGCCGCCGCCGCCGCCGCTGACCATCGGGCCCGAGCACCAGGAGCAGATGATCTACCTGGCGGTGCCGCTGCGCCTGCCCAACACCGAGGAAACCGCGTTCGACGAGCAGCCCGGCTCGCTGGCGCGCTATGCCGCCTTCGAGAACGAGCTGCGCGACAGCAACGCGATCGGCCAGGGCCCGAAGCCGGTCCAGCTGGCCAACCTGCGCCTGCGCCTGCTGCCGGAGAAGGAGCTGACCCAGTCGTGGATCGGCATCGCGCTCACGCGCGTCAAGGCGCTGCGCGCGGACGGCTCGGTGACGCTGCACGACACCGACCACATCCCGCCGGTCTGTCACTACGGCGCGAATCCGCTGCTGCGCGAATGGGCCACGCAACTGCATGGCCTGGCCAAGCTGCGCGCCGACGCGCTCGCGGCCCGCCTGTCTGGCGGCGACGGTCGCGCCGGCGCCGCCGCGGAAGTGGCCGACTACCTGCTGCTGCAGGTGCTCAACCGCTACGAGCCGCTGCTCGAGCACGTCTGCCGCATCCGCGAGACGCCGCCGGCGACGCTGTACCGCGAGCTGGCCATGCTGGCCGGCGAGCTGTCGACCTTCGTGCGCCCGCAGACGCGCCGTCCGCTGCCCACGCCGGGCTACGACCACGCGCAGCTATACCGCAGCATCCGGCCGCTGGTCGACGAGGTCCACTACCTGCTCAACCAGGTCCTGATCCGCGGCGCGCAGCCGATCCCGCTGACCGAGCAGCCGCACGGCATCCGCGTGGCCACCATGCTGCCGGCCGATCTCGCGGGCTACTCCAGCCTGGTGCTCGCGGTCGGCGCGCAGATGTCGCCCGACGTGCTGCAGCAGCAGTTCGCGGCGCAGACCAAGATCAGCCAGCCGCAGCGCCTGCCCGAGCTCATCCGTTCGCACCTGCCGGGCCTTACGCTGCTGCCGCTGCCGGTGCCGCCGCGCCAGATTCCGTTCAATTCCAGCTTCATCTACTACGAGCTGTCGCGCAGCGGGCCGTTCTGGGAGCAGATCGCGCAGCAGGGCGGCCTCGCCATGCACATCGCCGGCCGCTTCCCCGAGCTCAAGCTCGAACTGTGGGGAGTGCGTCATAAATGAGCTCGGCCACGTTCGATGACGGCGCGTTCGATTTCCTGTCCGATGCCGCCGCCAGCGCCGGCGCGGACGCCGGCCTGCTGCCCGGGATGGCGCGGCCCGCTTCTGGCACCCTCGGCACCCTCGGCGCGCCGGAAGCGCCCGAAGGCGACGGCGCGTTCGACCTGCCCGTCGACATCCCGGCGCGGCTGGCGGCGGTGCGCGCGGCCGCGAACCCGCTGCTCGAGGCTGCCCATCCGCTGCTGCGGGCGCTGGCCGACATGCCGGCTGCGCTCGATTCGTCGGACGCCGTGGCCAGCCTGCGCACCCTGCTGGTGCGCGAGGTCAGCGTGTTCCAGAAGCTGTGCGAGAAGGCCGACCTGCCGTGGAAGCACATGGCGGTGGTGCGCTACTGCCTGTGCACCGCGCTCGACGAAGCCGCCAACCGCACGCGCTGGGGCGGCGGCGGCGTGTGGGCCGCGCAGAGCCTGCTGATCACGTTCGAGGGCGAGGTCGACGGCGGCGAGAAGTTCTTCCTGCTGATCGGCCGCATGGCGACCGACCCGCAGGAATACGTCGACATCCTGGAGATCCTCTATCGCGTGCTCGGCCTGGGCTTCGAGGGGCGCTACAGCGTGGTCGCCGACGGCCGCCGCCATCTCGAGCAGATACGCCAGCGCCTGTGGACGCTGATCGCCGGCGCGCGCGACGCCCTCCAGCATGAGCTGTCGCCGCACTGGCGCGGCGCGCAGGCCGGCAAGCTGCCGTTCCTGCGCAGCGTGCCGGTGTGGGCCACGGCCGCGTGCGCGGTGCTGTTCCTGTTCGGCCTGTTCGCGTTCTACCAATACCACCTGCTGTCGCAGCGCAACGCGCTGGCCGCGCGCATTCTCGCCATCGGCAAGGAGGCACCGGCCGTGCCGGCGCAGCGCCTGCGCCTGTCGATCCTGCTCAAGCAGGAAATCGCGCGCGGGCTGCTGACCGTGGCCGAGGACGAGCGCCGCAGCGTGGTGGTGTTCCGCGGCGATGCCATGTTCGTGTCCGGTCAGGCCCGGGTGCGCCAGGAGATCGACCCGATCCTGGTCAAGGTGGCGCAGGAGGTGGCGCGCGTGGGCGGCCGCGTGACCGTGACCGGCCATACTGACAACCAGCGCATCCGCAGCGCGGAGTTTCCCAACAACCAGGTGCTTTCCGAGAAGCGCGCGGCCTACGTCGCGCAGATTCTGCAGGCCCACGGCACCCCCGCCAGCCGCATCCAGGCGGTCGGCCGGGGCGATTCGCAACCGGTCGCCGACAACGCCACCGCTGAAACCCGCGCGCGCAATCGCCGCGTGGAAATCACGGTGACGCTGTAGCGACGGAGCCCGCCATGTCTTACTTGAAACGTTTTTTTCGATTCCTGTTCTCGCGGCAGATGCTCGCGTTCATCGCGGTCGCGCTGCTGTCGCTGGCGGTGTGGTTCGTCGGCCCGCTGCTGGCCTTCGGCCAGCTGCATCCGCTCGAGGATGCCGGCCCGCGCGTGACCGTCATCGTGCTGCTGCTGGCGCTGCTGCTGTTCTGGCTGCTGGGGTGGCCGCTGAGCCCGGTCGCCGCCGTCGCGCTGTGTGTGCTGCTGTGGCACGCGGGGCCGCTGTTCGGGCTGGCCGAGCATCATCCACTGGCGCCGGTGTGGGTGCGCGTGCTGCTGATCTCGGTGATCGTCTTCTGCTACTCGGCCTATGGCCTGTACCGGCTGTGGCACGCGGTGCGCGCCAACCCGGACCTGCTCAAGCGGATTCTCAATCCGTCCTCCGACAAGGCCGACCCGGTGGCGCGCGACGAGATCCGCACGGTCAGCCTGGTGGTCGCCAAGGCGGTCGGGCAGCTCAAGCGGCTGCGCGGCGGCACGCTGCGCACGCGCGTGCTCGAAAGAGGCCGCCATCTGTACGAGCTGCCGTGGTACCTGATGCTGGGCACGCCCGGCTCCGGCAAGACCAGCGCCATCCTGGGCTCCGGGCTGGAATTCCCGCTGGCCGACCAGATGGGCGCGCAGTCGGCGCCGCGCGGCGCGCGCGGCACCGCCAACTGCGACTGGTGGTTCGCCAACGAGGCGGTGCTGATCGACACGGCCGGGCGCTACGTCCAGCACGAGAACCGGAGCGACGCACAAGTCGAGCAAGCCGGACAGGCCGAGCAGGCCGAACAAGCCGGAGATGACGAACGCGGCGAACAAGGCCAGCAAAGCAGACCGGCCGCGGCGGTCAACGCGGCGGAATGGCGGGGCTTCCTCGGCCTGCTGCGCAAGCACCGTCCGCGCGCGCCGGTCAACGGCGCCATCCTGGCCATCAGCGCGGCCGAACTGCTGGACAAGTCCGACGGCGAGCGCACCGCGCTGGCGGCCAGCCTGCGCGCGCGGCTGGGCGAGCTGCGCAACCAGCTCGGCATCCGCTTCCCGGTCTACGTGCTGGTGACGAAGCTCGACCTGCTGCCGGGCTTTCCCGAGTATTTCCAGTCGCTGAGCGCGGAAGGGCGCGCGCAGGCCTGGGGCTTCACGCTGCCGCACGGCGGCGACGGCGCCTCGGCCGAGGTCGCCGACCTGCGCCAGCATTGCGCCGGCGAGCTCGCGCAACTGGAGGCGCGCATCGACGCCGGCCTCAACAACCGCCTGCTCGAGGAGTACGACAACGACCGCCGCAAGACGCTCTACGCGCTGCCGCGGGAATTCCGCAGCCTGTGCGCGGTCCTGGTCGACACGCTCGGGCTGGTGTTCCTCGACTCGCGCTACGACGACACGCAGTTGCAGACCACCATGCGCGGCGTCTATTTCACCAGCACCGAGCAGACCGGCCAGATCGTGCCGGCCGACCGCGAGACGCTGATGCAGCGCCTGCGGCGCCGGCTCGCCAGGCTGCGCCCGGACGACGGCGCGGCCGAGGCCGCCCGCGCCGACGCGGCGCCGCCGGTCCACCGCGGCTACTTCCTGCGCGACGTGTTCCGGCAGGTGATCGTGCCGGAAGCGCACCTGGTGCGGCCCAACCTGAAATGGGAGATCCGCCTGTGCATGGTGCGCTGGGCCGGGCACCTGCTGGTCGCCACGCTGTTCCTGTGGCTGGTCAGCGCGCTCACGGTGAGTTTCGACAACAACCGCGCCTACCTGACGGTGATCTCGCAGAAGACCGGCGAGCTGGCGGCCAGCGTCAAGGCCTACAACAAGGCGCCGCGGGCGGGCGCCATCGCCGGCATGCTGGACGCCTCGCGCGACCTGCCGCAGTACCGCAGCCTCGATCTGCTCGCGCCGGGCGGCGCCTACCGCTACGGCCTGTACACGGCGCCCGTCATCGTCGATGCGTCGCGGACGACGTACTCGAGCCTGCTGCACCAGGCCCTGTTCCCGCAGGTGGTGCGCCGCGTCGAGACCGTGCTGGGCGCGCAGGTCGACGCCGGCAACGCCGACGAGGTCTACCGCACGCTGATGGCCTACCTGATGCTCTACGACGACAAGCGCTTCGACGCGCAGACGGTCGGGAACTGGGTGCTGCGCGACTGGGAGCGCACCGACGGCGCCACGGCGATGGGCGGCCGCGAGGCCATGAGCCAGCATCTGGACGCCATGTTCGCCGCGCGCCCGGCCCGACCCGGCGTGCCGCAGGACGCGGCGCTGGTGCAGCGCGCGCGCAGCTTCCTGAGCAGCAACCCGGCGCCGCGCCGGCTCTACGAGCGCGCGATGGCCTCGATGGAGAAGGAAGCGCCGGAGAACTTCACGCTGGCCCGCGCGGCCGGCATCCAGGGCGCGTCGATCTTCGTGCTGGCCGACGGCACGCGGTACGAGCGCGGCGTTCCCGGCCTCTACACCTATGACGGCTACCACGAGGTCTTCGGCAAGCGCCTGCCCGAGTTCCTGGCGCGCGCGCAGAGCGACGACGCCTGGGTCATGGGCCGCGCCGAGGCCGCCGCGGCGCCGCTGGGCGGGCTGCGCAACACCAGTCTGGTGGCGGGCAGGTCGGCCATTGCCGACGACATCCGCCGCCAGTACCTGACCGACTACGGCAACCACTGGCAGCAGTTCCTGGCCGACGTGCGGCCGGCGGCGGCCGGCACGCAGAGCGTCGGCGGCACGCTGGCGCTCGATCTCAACACGCTGCGCGTGCTGGCCTCGCCGGATTCGCCGCTGGTGCGGCTGGCCCGCGCCGCCGTGCGCGAGACCTCGCTGTCGCTGGCCGGGCGCGAGGAGGATTCGTCGCTGGCCGACATGGCGCTGGCTGCGGTGGGGCGCAAGTCCGGCACCGCGCAGGCGGCGGCGACCACCGCCGCCAGGATTGCCGCGCAGCGGCCCGAGCAGCGGCTGGAAAAAGAGCTGGTGGACAACCGCTTCGCCGCGCTGCGCGAGGTCGTCACCGGCCAGGCGGACACCGGCAGCGGCCCGGCCATGAGCAATCCGCCGGTCAGCGGCAGCAAGGCGCTGCAGCTCGACGCGCTCATCGCGCTGCTCAACGAGCAGTACACGCGCCTGGCGGTGGCCGACAACGCGCTGGCCAGCAGCAGCATGCCGCCCGCGCTGGACATCGGCACCACGCTGCAGATGGAGGCCGACAAGCTGCCCGCGCCGCTGCGGCTGGTGCTGGGCGGCATCGCCTCGCAGTCGGCCAGCAAGGTCGGGCGCGAGGTGGGCGCGCTGCTGGCGCTGCAGATGGATTCCAGCGTCGGCGCGAGCTGCCGCCTGGCCATCGAGGGGAAATATCCGTTCGCGGCCAGCAGCCAGGAAGTCGACATCGAGGACTTCAACCGCGTGTTCGCCGCGGGCGGCCTGCTCGACGACTTCTTCCAGAAATCGTTCGCCAGTTATGTGGACACCAACGTCAGGCCGTGGCGCTACAAGGCGCTCAATCCCGGCATGCCGCCGATCCAGGGGCCGAGCCTGGAGCCGTTCGAGCGCGCCGCGGCGATCCGCGAGCTGTTCTTCCGCGAGCCCGGCGCCAAGCGCATGGCGTGGAAGATGGATGCCAGGATCGCCGCCATCGACCCGGAGATCACCGAACTGGCGGTCGACGTGGACGGCCAGGGCCTGCGCTACGCGCACGGCCCGGTGCGGCCCTTCGCGCTGAGCTGGCCCGGGCCGCGCGGCGGCGCGGTGGCCGAGATCACGGCCAGGCCGCGCATCCGGCCCGACACCTCGACGATCGTCGCCAGCGGGCCGTGGGCGCTGTTCCGGCTGATCGAGCGCGGCCGCCTGAGCGGCACCGCGTCGGCCAGCCGGCTGGTGGTGGATTTCGATTTCGACGGCCGGCACGCGGCGCTGGAACTGGTCACGGGCGGGCAGTTCAACCCGCTCGCGACCAGCCTGCTGAAGGACTTCCGCTGCCCCGGCACCGCCGCGGGCCGCGGCCCCGGCGGCGCGCGCAAGATGGCCGCGGCGCGGCCGGACGGCGCCGGGCTGCCGGCGGTGCATTGAGCCGGCCGGCGGCATGGCCCCTTACTCGTCAACAGGACAATAGGCGGATTCATGAACATCAGGGACGCTGACACCTACACCTTCGACAAGCTGCCGAGCCGGCATGAGCCGGATACGCGCGCGCTCGAGCGCGCCATCGCCTCGAACTGCACCACGCTGCGCAGCCGCCACCGGGAATACCGGGAAATCGTCGCCTTCCGGCGCCTGCCGCACGCGAAGAAGCTGGAGAGCGCGCTGTGGCGCGCCGCCTGGCGCCTGCGCGAGGTGGACGGCGCCAGGGTGGCCGCGCTGTGCGCCGCCGGCAACCTCCACACCATTGCCGGCATGCTCGGCGAGTGGCTGGGCGTCCACGCGACGCCGGTCGGATGGGTGAAGGGCATCGCCACGGCGGCGGGGGAGCCCGCCGTGCCGGGGCCGCGGGCGGTCTACTGCATGCGGCGGGTGGCCGAGTTCGGCCAGAAGATCGTCGACGCGCGTGGTCCGAGGGATCTCGACCTGGCTGCCGATTACCTGGTCGAGGCCGCGCAGGGCATCGGCGCCGATCTACTGATCGAGGTGCTGCTGCGGCGCGCGCAGGTGCGCGTGCAGCCGCCCCTGAACAGCGGCGGCGCCCGGCCCTGAGCGGCGCGGTGCGAAGCCGCGCGGCCGGGCCGGCCGCGTGGCGCAAATTTGTTTGGTTGAGTAGGATCGAGAGGACTGTATGTCAATGAATTCTTCTGCGAGCCGGATTGTCCAGGATCACACGGTGGCCATCCGCAGCGACGCGATGCCCCGGTTGCTTGGCCAGCCGGCACTCCGGTTCCTGTCCCTGCGGGGCGAGGAGCATCTCGGGAAGCTCTACGCATACGAGCTGCTCCTGCGCACGCCGGATGACTTCCACGTGCCGCTGTCCACCAGTGCCAATCTGGACCTGAAGGCGATGATCGGCACGGAAATGACGGTCAGCCTGCAGCTCGACGGCATCGGCACGGGGGCGCTGGGCGGGGTGGGCGCGGGCGTGCGCGAGATCAGCGGGCTGGTGGTGAAGGCGGGCTTCCTGCGCGGCGAGGGCCGCTACAACATCTACCGCGTGGAGCTGCGGCCCTGGCTGTGGCTGGCCACGCTGACCAGCGACTACAAGATCTTCCAGGACAAGACCGTGGTCGAGATCATCGACACGGTGCTGCACGACTATCCCTATCCGGTGGAAAAGCGCCTCGACATCGAGAAGTACTCGGTGCGCGGCGAGAGCGAGCGCAACGAGCCGCGCGCGTTCCAGGTCCAGTACGGCGAGACTGATTTCGACTTCATCCAGCGTCTGATGGAGGAGTGGGGCATCTACTGGTTCTTCGAGCACACCGACAACAAGCACCGCCTCGTGCTGTGCGACCACATCGGCGCGCACCGCAAGTCGCCCAGCGAGGCCTATCACGAGCTGGTCCACCATCCGGACGGCGGCAAGATCGACATCGAGTACATCGGCTACTTCTCCACCGACGAGGCTTTGCGGCCGGGCCGCGTGGTCATTGACGACTTCGACTTCACGCGCCCGCGCGCGCTGATCGGCACCTCCAACCACCAGCCGCGCGAGACCAACTGGGGCGAGGGCGAGCTCTACGAGTGGCCGGGCGACTACACCGACAGCAAGCACGGCGAGCTCATCAGCCGCGTGCGCATGGAGGAGCGGCGCGCGCCCGGCACGCGGGCCTACGGCAAGGGCAACGTGCGCGGCATCGGCTGCGGGCAGACCTTCGTCCTGACGCGGCACCAGCACGAGGAAGCGAACCGCGAATACCTGGTGATCGAATCCGCGCTGGCGCTGACCGAGGTCGCCGACGAGACCGGCAGCGGCCATCGCTACGAATGCAACAACGAGCTGGTGGTGCAGCCCACCGGCGAGGTCTTCCGCATGCCGCGCGAGACGCCCAAGCCGACCACGCACGGCCCGCAGTCGGCCATCGTGGTCGGGCCGCAGGGCCAGGAGGTGTGGACCGACGAATTCGGCCGCGTCAAGGTGCGCTTCCTGTGGGACCGCTACGCGCGCAACGACGCCACCGACTCGTGCTGGGTGCGCGTCAGCCAGGCCTGGGCCGGCACCAACTTCGGCGGCATCTACATTCCGCGTATCGGGCAGGAAGTGATCGTCGGCTTCCTGAACGGCGACCCGGACCGCCCGCTGATCCTCGGCAGCCTCTACAACACCATGACGCCGCCGCCGTGGGACCTGCCCGCGGAAGCGACCAAGAGCGGCTTCAAGAGCAAGACCATCACCGGTGGGCGGCAGAACTACAACGCCATCCGCTTCGAGGACAAGCTCGGCGCGGAGGAGGTCGAGATCCAGGCGGAGAAGGACATGAACCGCCTGACCAAGAACAACGAGTCGCACACGGTCGGCGTGAACCTCTCGCTCGGCGTGGGCCTGACGTACTCGTGCTCGGTCGGCGCGACGTTTACCAGCATCGTCGGCGGCGCCGCCAGCTATTCCGTGGGCGGCGCCGAGTCGACCCAGGTCGGCGGCGCGTCCGCGCTGAACGTCGGCGGCGCGCGCGCGGTCGCGGTCGGCGGCGCCTACTCGACCTCGGTCGGCGGCGTCTACGCGCTGGCCGTGGGCGGCCTGATCAACTTCTGCTGCGGCGCGGCCGGGATCACGCTGTCGCCCGATGGCAGCATCAAGATCGTCGGCACCAAGATTCGCATCATCGGCAGCAGCCACGTGGTGATACAGGGCTCGCAGGTCGATCTCAACCCGGGCGACTCCGACAGCGCCGCCAGCGGCGGCGGCGGCGGCAGCGGCGTCGTGCCGCCGATCCCGCTGCCCGCGTTCGGGTTCTCGGTGACGGCGCCGAAGCTGCGGCCGTTGCCGCCGGCGCCGGAGCCGTCGACGCCGAAGCCGTCGACACCGGAGCCGTCAACGCCTGAGCCGTCGACACCAGAACCGTCAACCCCTGAGCCGTCGACACCGGAGCCGTCAACGCCGGAGCCATCGACACCAGAACCGTCAACGCCTGAGCCGTCGACACCAGAGCCGTCAACGCCGGAACCATCGACACCGGAGCCGCCCGAGACGTATCCCGAAACTACAGGTGATGTCGATTGATCCGGCGCCGCCGCGGTCCCTCCGCGGGACCGAAAAGGGGCCGCGGCGTTTACGCGAACCAGGGCGCAGTCGCCCCATTTCTTCTGAAGGAGATTCATCATGGGTAGTCCCGCAGCAAGGCTCGGCGACGCCATCGGCCACGGCGGCGTGGTCGTCACGGCCTCGGGCGACGTGTCCATCAACGGCATCCCCGCCGCCTTCGTCGGCGGCAGCATCGCCGTGTGCGGGCCGCACTGTTCCGCGCAGGCGGTGGTGCTGGGTTCCGGCTCGGTTTTCATCAATGGCCTGCCGGCGGCGTTCGTCGGCAGCCTGACGTCATGCGGAGCGCCCATCGTCACGGGCTCCGGCGACGTCTCCATCGGCGGTTGAGCAAAGGAGAAGCATGAGCGGGATCGGAGGACTGGGCGGCGTGCTGGCCGGCCTGGAAGGCGTGGTGCTGGAATCGCTGGAGGTGGCGCCGCCGGCGGGCCGTTTCCGGCATCAGCCGGGCGACCTCGCGGGGCGCTACGGCGCGCGCCGCGCGCTCTCGGGGCTGTTGTGCGAAACGGTGGACATGACCACCGGGGCCAAGATATGCCTGCCGTGGAACGAGGCCGATTTCGCGCTGCCCGGACGCCTGCCGATCACCTGGAACCGCTTCTATTCCAGCCTGCTGCCCGGCGGCGGGCTGCTGGGACCGGGCTGGCGCTCGCCCTGGGAAGTCACGCTCGCGCGCGTGCACGACCGGCTGGTCTACACCGACGAGCAGGGCCGCGCGCTGTCGGTGCCGGCGCCGGCGCGCGGCGCCCAGGTCATCGTGTCGGCGGAGCAGCTGCACATCGCCTGCCTGCCCGACGGGCGCATGGTGGTGGCCGACCTGACGCCGCGCTACCGCGTGTTCGGGGACTTCGACGCGCGCGGCGTGGCGCGGCTGAAGTACGTCGAGGACATCCACCAGCATCGCATCGGCTGCATCTGGGACGAGGCCGGCCGCCTGCTGCGCATGCGCGGCACCTGCGGGCACGAGCTGCGCCTGCACTACGCGCAGGCGAGCTCGCGCCTGACCGGCATCGAGTGCGTCGACGGCGGCGCCGCCGGCTTCCTGGCCAGGTACGGCTACGACGCGCACGGCCAGCTTGCCGAGGTGCGCAACCGGCTCGGCGACGTGGTGCGCCGCTTCGCCTATGCCGGCGGGCGCATGGTCGAGGAGACCGGGCCGCTGGGCCACGTCACGCGCTACGTGTGGCAGCCCGTGGGCGGCGCGCAGCGCGTGGCCGAGCGGATCACCAGCGACGGCGCGCACGAGCGCTGCACCTACCGCATCGAGAACCGCACCAGCCAGGCGGTCGACGTGTTCGGCCACGCCGCGCATTGGCAGTACGACACCTGCGGCCGCGTGCGCGCCCACGTCGGCTTCGACGGGCGCCGCCACGTCTTCGAATACAACGACGCGGGATGGCCGGTCATGCTGGCCCTGCCCGGCGAGCGGCGCCTGCGCGCGGTCTACGACAACCTGGGCCGCGTCACGCAGGAGATCGACCCGCTCGGCGCCGAATGCTCGCGGGTCTATGCCTTCGCCACCGGCAAGCTCGTCAGCATCCGCCATGACGACGGCCGGACCTGGCTGTGGCAGCGCAACGACCGCCTGCAGGCGGTGCGCCGCCAGTCGCCGCGCCACGGCATCACGCAGATCCGGCACGAAGAGCAGGACGGCGGCCTGTCGGAGCACCGCACCGACGAGCAGGGCCAGGCGACCGTGCTGGAGTACGACGCGCGCGGCCAGCTGGCGCGGTGCGTGGAGCCGGGCGGCCGCGCCACCGCCTATGGCCGCGACGCCGCCGGCCACGTCGTGTCCGTCATCGACGCGCAGGGCGCGCTCACCAGGATCGAGCCCGACCGGCTGGGCCGCCCGCTCGTGGTGACGCTGCCGGACGGCCGCGAGGAGCGCCACGCCTGGAACGCCGCAGGCCAGCCGGTGTCGTGGACCGGCGCGGACGGGCAGACCCGGCACTGGCACCGCGACGCGCGCGGCAACGTCGTGCGCGCGGTCGACGAGGAAGGCCACGTCACGCTGCACGAGTACGACGCGCACGGCCGCCGCACGCGCACCGCAGGCAGCAACGGCGCGATACAGCAACTGGCCTGGGACCCGGCCGGGCACCTGCAGTCGGTGACGGATGCCGACGGCGTGCGGCGCGAGTTCGCCTACGCGGCGGCTGGCACGCTGGGGCAGGTCACGGCCACCGCGGGCGCGCTCGCGCGCACCGAGACGTTCGACCACGACGCGCTCGGGCGGCTGGTCTCGCGCGAGACGCAGCATGCCCGCTATCGCTTCATCTACACGCGCCGGGGACTGCCCGAGGCGGTCGGCTACGAGCCTACCGAGGCGGGGCGCGCGCTCGGCCTGGAGCCGGACACGATCCGCTTCGAATACGACGCGCTCGGCCGCATGACCGCCGAGCACGGCGCCAACGGCACGCTGACCTATCTCTACGACGCGGCCGGCCGCGCGACCGAGGTCACGCTGCCGCACGGCCAGACGGTCAAGACCGAGCACGACGAAGCGGGCGCGCCCGCGCTGCTCGGCCTGGGCAGCGGCCAGGACATGCATGGCATCGCCGCGTTCCAGCACGACGCCATGCGCCGCTGCGTGCTGCGCTCGCAGGGCGCGCTCTATCTCCACACTCACTACACCGAGACCGGCTGGCCGCTGCGCTGGTTCGCCATGACCGCCGTGCCTGGCGAGAACGGCGAGATGGCACCGGGCGAGGTGCTGCAATGGCGCGAGCTGCAATATAGCACTGCGGGCAACCTCGCGCGCCTGGACGACCGCTATGACGGCCGCATCCATTTCGACTACGACCGGCGCGGCGCGCTGCTGCGCTGCGTGTCGGACGACCTCGGCATCGAGTATTTCACGTGGGACGGGGCCGGCAACCTGCTCGACACGCCGCGCGCCGGCTGGCAGCCCGCCATCTACGCGGACCACCGTCTGCTCGAGTGCCGCGGCTACCGCTACGAATTCGATGCCTGGGGACAGGTGACGGGCAAGCACGGCGCGGCCGGTGCGCTGTCGCTGGAGTGGGATGCCGAGGGCCGGCTCGTCGCCGCGCGGCAGCGCGACAGCGTGGTGCGCTACCGCTACGACGCGCTGGGCCGCTGCATCCGCCGCAGCGCCGGCCCGGCCGAGCCCGGCCTGGCCGGACTGCAGGGGCTGCCCGGATTGCCGGGGTCACTTTTTGGCGGCGCGCAGGACGAGGCCACGCAACTGGTCTGGCAGGGCGGCCGCTTGGCGCAGGAGCGCACCGGCGACAGCATCCGGACCTATCTGTACCAGCCGGCCGCGGATGGCCTGACGGCCTACGCGCCGCTGGCCTGCGTGGATCAGAAGCGCCTCGAGGACGGCACGCTGGGCCCGATGCGCGTGCTGCACTATCACACCGATGGCGCCGGCACCGCCGTGGCGCTCACCGACGAGAGCGGCGAGCCGGTCTGGCGCGGCCGCTACAAGGCCTGGGGCGGACTGGCGCCGTCGACCGGCCTGCGCGAGCAGGCGCGGCAGCCGCTGCGCTTCGCGGGGCAATACGCGGACGAGGAAACCGGACTGCATCTCAATGGCGCGCGCTTCTACGATCCCGACGCCGGCCGTTATCTGAGCCCCGACCGCACCGCGCCGGCCGGCGCGAGCCCGTACCGCTACGTGTTCAATCCGCTGACCGGCGGCAATCCGGACGGGCATGCGGTGCAAATGGCGCGCATGCAGCCATGCGCGCCCGCGCTCCGGATGTCAGGCCTCGACCGCCTGCTCTATCCGTCCCAGTTGCTCACCGGCATCGTCGAGCAGTTCGACGACGTAGCTGGCGGGAAGCTGCCCGAGCCCGGAGGTGAAGATTAGGTTGCGGTCGAACCACTCGCCGCGCATGGCCTGGCCGAATTCCTCGGCCTCCATGACGCGATGGTGCAGCACGCTGCCTGTGGCGTCATGGACGGTCATGCGGCAGGTGTGGACTTTCGTCGATGCCGCGTTCATTGTCTTCCGATGCAGGCACAGGCGCAGCTCGTTCGAGCGTACCAGCGATGCCTTCCACTCCGCTTCGGTGCCACGCGCCGGCACCATTCCCTGCGCCGGCGGCGCGGCCTCGAGGGTCGCGCGCTGCACGCCGCGATGGGTGAAATCGATGCCCGCGTAGGTCTCGTACTCGGCGAGCGTGCGCTCGCTGCCCAGTCCGTACGGGCCGAATTCGGCGTCGCCGCGCGGCTCGCCGTCGATGCCGAACAGCGCGCGATTGCGCTGGTACGACATATTGTCGCGTTCCCCCCAGTACATCGGAATCGCGCCGTCGGCCTTGGCCTGCGCCGAGTGGTCGTCCCAGATCTTGGTGCGGCCCTTGCGCGTGTACTCGTGCCAGGCGATCAGCCGATGCGGGTGATAGAGATCGTAGCCGTGGGTATAGGCGCGCGCGGCGATCGAGATTTCCTCGCCAAGGAAGAAATACTGCGGATCATGTTGCACCTCGACCGAGAAACTCCCGTCGGCGAACGTGAAATGGCCACTGTAGAAGCGCGCCGGAACGGGTTGCCGCGGTGTCGCGTGCGACAGCCGGGCCGGGCAAAAGACCACCACGCCCCGCTTGCTGAAGTGGCTGAAGCGCATTTCGAGCTGGTTCTGGCGGCGCCCGCCGGGATCGTCGTGCGGAAAATACGACGGCAGGTATGCCGTGAGGACCGGCTTGGGGCTGGCCGCGCGCAGCGACTCCAGCATGTCGGTCAACTGGCTGTCCCAGCCATCGACGAAGCGGTGGTGCGAGTCGAGCTGCAGCGTGTAGCGCTCGGCGCGGTACTGCTGCTGGATCAGGTTGCGCGCCCAGCAGGCGCCCTGCGATGCCATGTGCGGCACGTCGATCAGTTCGATCGACGCATCGCCATAGGCCAGCGTATGGACCGTGTGCTGGCCGCTGGCATCGAGGCGCCACTTGGCGAAGCCGCGCGCGAAGAATTCGCTGACGGTCTCGTGCAGCGCGTGCTGCCAGCACACGACGATGCGCAGCATGTCGGGCCGGTCCGCGCGTTCGATCAGGTCGCGCAGCGTCGGGATCAGCTCGGGGTCCCGGTAGCTGGCCATCTGGACAAAAATCGTGGGTTTCATTTCATGAGATGCGGTGATGAGAAGGGAAGGTGTTCGTTCACAGGATGCTCAGCGTGACGGTCGCCGTGGCCTGGATCTGGCCGGCCGTGGGGGTCCGGCTGCCGACCCGCAGCACCGTGGCGTCGAGCGAGAAGCTGGACGCCATCGCGCCATACGGCTCGTGTATGAGCGCGCTGTTGCTGTCGTTGGGCTTGAGGACGTAGGACGTGCTCCGGTCCGCCAGCCGGATCGCCAGGTTGGTGGCGCCGGTGTTGCGGATGAAGCGGGGATCGTCGCCGTCGGGCGTGCCGGCCAGCGTGGCGGTGATCGTGGCGGGCGGGGTCGGGCCGGAGCAGCGCACGGTGAAATCGACCTGCCGCGTGGGGCCCGCGGTGGTGGAGACGTCGGCCGGGCCGAACGGACCGAAGTCGATGTTCAGCGTGCTGCTGTCGACATGACACTTCGGCAGGACCTTGAGTTCGATGCTGTTGACGCTGATGTGCCCGAGTGCCGGAGCAGGCAGGTCGCCGTAGAAGGTGGCAACCGTTCCCAGATTCACCACCGACCGGCTCGGCATGTTGTTGCCGGTCTTGATCAGCTCCATGCGGTATACCGCCCCGGCATTGATGTTGTAGTACACACTGCTGCTGCCTGCCCACGGGAGCGCGACCGGCATGACGTCGACACGCCCGTTGTTGGGGCGCTGATAGCTGAGCCGGAAGCCGACGCCGGGGATGCCGGTGTCATAGATTTTCTGTCCCAGCACGGAAAGCGTGAACGGTGCGAAGAACCCGTAGTTGATTGTCCCGGACGGAGTGATGCAGATGGCAAACCGGAGCCGGTCGTCCATTCTGTATTCGCCTGTCGCGATCGTTTCGCCGATGCCGAGGTCGGGATCGACCTCGGCCGGCCCCGGGAAGTTGATCTGGAACGACGAATACGCCTGGGCTCTGATACCTTCGACGTTGACCGAGTAGTCGATCTCCGGCTGCGTCATCGGCCGGCATTCGGCGAAGGCGCCCGGCGATGCGGCGAGCAGGCCGGCGGCGGACAGGGAGGCCAGTAGCGCGAAAGGTCTTTTCATGGCTGGAAGGGAGTGAGATGGGAACGGCGTGGAAACGAGGCGGGTCCGGGGCGGAAACCCGCGCGGAAGTCGGGGGCGCTGGATAAACGGGAAGGCCGGCCCGGACTACGCATCGACGGCGTCCCACAGCGGCAGCAGGTCGGCGGGGATGATGTGGGCCAGCTCGGAGAAGCGCTTGCCGACCATGCGCTCGGCCTGCCGCAGCAGCACGATGACCGGGCTGCTCGGCTCGTTCTCCTCGAACCACAGGCGCGTGTCGCGGATCGCGGCGAGCGCCTGCCAGCGGTCGGCCGGCGGGCCGGCGCAAGGGCGCGGCGCGTCCGCGGGACCGGCGGCTGCCGGCAGCGCGGGCGCCGCCGGCGGGGCCGCCCGCGTGTCCGGCGCATTGGGCGCATCCGCCGTGTCGCCCGTGTCCGGCATGTCCGCCGCCGGCGCGGGAAGTCCGGCGGGCTGGGCCGCCGCCGCGTGGGGCGATTCCAGGCTGGCCGGCGCGAATGGCTGCAGCAGCTTCGTCAGCGCGCCGAGGTCGGGCGCGTCGGCGCCGAGCGTTTCCCGGCTCCACGCATCGAGTTCGGCGGCGCTCCGCTGCGCCTCGGCGAGCGCCACCACGGCCGGGTCGCGCCTGGCCCACAACTCGCGCAGCAGCCGGCTGGCCGATTCCGGCGCCAGAGCGTCCTTCTGGCGCGGCACGGCGAAGGCCTTCTCGATGTCGCGCAGCTGCAGTTGCAGCCCCGCCGTCTTGGGCAGCGGGATGTCGCGCGCGTCGGCCAGCGCGCCGTCGGCGTCGGCCAGTGCGGCGATGGCGTTGGCGCACACCACGGGGTCGGGCTCGCCCTCGAAGAACGGCACCGGGTGGAGCGCGTCGCCGTAGCGGTCGAGCATGGCCTTGAGCAGCGCGAGGCTGTCGCGCAGGCCGGCCGCGCCGCCCTGGCGGGTGCGGCAGCGGGCCAGGATCACGGCCAGGCGGATGTCCTTGGTCCGCAGCAGCAGCGCGCGGCAGTCGCGCTCGGCCTCGGCCCAGTTGGCGGGCTGGGGCGCGTCGACGAAATCGCCGTACTGCGCGTCGGCCCGCGGCGCGATGGCGGCCTGCAGCATGACGAAGGCGGGATCGTATTCGAGGTCCGGGCCGCACGGCGCGTCGGCCGAGACGGGTTCCAGAAGATCGGCGTAGCGCAGCGCCGCGGCCGGCGTGTTCGCGTTCATGCGTGAAAATCTCCGAGGTCAGGCACAGTATTTCTCCGGCTCGAACACCATGCCGACGACCGGCAGGTCGTCCAGCGATTCGCCGAGCCAGGTGGAGTAGCCGAGCCGCTGCGCGGCGTCGGCGCGCGCCGGCGGCGCCGCGCGCGGCTTGACCAGCAGCTTGATTTCCCAGTCGTATTCGTAGCCGACGAAGGCGCGCACCCAGTCGACCAGCGTGGGCAGGTCGTCGCCGTGCGGCGTGAGGCGCAGGTACTGGTCCAGGTCCAGCGGGCCGATCACCAGCCGGAACTTGTGCTGGCAGTCGGGCACCATCTCGCCGAGCATGGCGCCCTCGCACACGATCGAGGACTCGGCCGGCGCGCCCAGCCGGGTGCGCTCCGGCCCGGCGACGCGGATCCAGTGCGCGACGTATTCGTCGACCGCCACCGGCACGCCGAAATAGTGGGACAGCGTGGCCGCCAGTCCGTCCGGGTTGCGCGCCTCGCGCACCAGGTGGGCCGAGGCGGCGTAGCGCGCGTGGGTCGGCGGATGGGTCAGCGCCGCCTCGGCGGTGTCCGTGCCCATCAGGCTGCCGACGTAGAACGAGAACGCCTCGTCGTCGGGGCGGTCGAGCGAGACGGTGGCCTGCGACGCGGCCCAGGCGCGGTAGAACAGCGTGAGCGCGCGCTGGTGGAACAGGTTGGCGAACGCGCTCAGCGTGTGGTCCTGGTGGCTCTCGGCGCGGGTGTAGGCCAGCTCCGTCATGTGCAGCGGCAGCGGCCCCTGCGGCCCCCACAGCCCGAGGCCGAACAGGCGGATGTCCAGGTGGCCGCCGCGCACGTCCAGCGCGGCGATCTCGCGCGGCGCGAAGGCCAGCGAAGGCTGCTGGCCGATGCGGAACGGTTCCTGGCCCGGCAGGCTCGCCGTGCCCGGCAGCGGCATGCCGGGCGCGCGCGCGGAGATCGCGCGCAGCAGGCCGAGGAAGCTGGACTGCCACGGCGCGCGCTCGTCGAACCACGCGCGCAGCGCGTCGGGATGGATCGGGGAGCCGGCGTCGACCGGATGCGGGGTGGGCGCGTGCATGGCTACACCGCCCCGCGGCCGCCCATGCGGGCCTTCCAGCGCGTGACGAGGCCGCGCTGCATCGAGCGCAGCTCGGTCTCGGTGAAGACGTTGATCGACACGTGGCGCGCCAGGTAGTGCTCCAGCACCAGCCCGAACAGGTAGGGGCTGACGCCGGAGAAGCCGGTCTCGTCCACGGTCAGCTCGCAGCGCACGCCGCGCCCGTAGACCAGCAGCCCGTGGCCGGGCAGGCGCCGCACCACGGGTTCGGTGCGCGCGCCGACCAGGCTGTCGATCTGCGCGGCCTGCTCGTGGTCGCCGCTGCCGACGAACAGCCGCAGCATGTTGCGCAGCGCCTGCCCGCCGTCGGCGTGGTCGAGCTCGGCCAGCGGCATGTAGTTGAAGCTGAGCTGGCGGATCAGCCGCCAGGCGGTCTCGCCGGCGGCGTAGGGCTCGCGCGGCACGCTCGGCGCGTGCACCAGGCTCACGCCCTCGATCGGCACCGATTCCTGCATGGTCAGGTCGCTGACGCCGTTGCGCGGGATCAGCCGGGGCAGGTCGCGGTTGGTGACCCAGGCCTCCACCGACAGGTAGCGGATGTCGTCGGCGTAGGGCGCCTCGGCCTGGTCGACCAGCGAGACGAAGACCTCGGTGCCGATGTACGGCGTGCGCGTGCCGTACTTGCGCACGTTGGCCGACAGCGTGCGCCGCTCGCGCAGGATGGAGAAGTAGCGGCCGTAGTTGCCGGTGTCGCTGTGCAGGGTCTGGTACAGCGGGTTGAAGACCACCTCGTTCGAGGTCTGCGCCTTCTGGCCGAACACGCGCGACACCGAGAAGACCTCATAGTCGAGCGGGCGGCTGCGGTCGGGCACCAGGTGGAAGGCGGTCAGCGCGCGGTTGATCTCGACGCGGTCGGTCCGCTTCGGGAACAGGTTGATGACGGGCGTGCAGAACAGCAGGAAGCGCGCGGCGTCGACGTGCGAGGTCAGGGTCTCGGGCAGGCGGTCGAGCAGCAGCACGATCTCCGCCTCCCTGCCGTCGATGGCCGACAGGCCGGCGCCGAGCTGCGTCAGCGCGAAGAAATAGAAGCGCTGGCGGCAGGTGAAATACTCCTGCAGCAGGTTGTGGCCGTGGAAGGTGTTCCACGGCACGGGCAGCAGGCTCTGGTCGGCGCGCAGCCCCTCGAAATCGACCGCGGCGCTGGACACCACATGACCTTCGCCGCGCGCCGCGCCGAACGCGCGCACCACCGAGGCGACGCTGCCGGCGTGGATCAGCTCGAACAGGTGCGAGGCGATGCGCTCGTCGCCGTTGATGTACAGCGGCAGGCGGTCGAGGCCGGCGATCTGCGAGAAGCGGATCTCGCCGACGGTGCGCAGGCGCAGCCGCAGCGCGCCGCGCAACTGCACGTGGGGCCGCAGGTGGCGCTCGGTGGGCGGCAGGTCGGGCGGGATCGCCGTGAGCTTGGCATCGACGATCTCGATCGGCCAGATGGTGACGTCGTGGCCGCTGCGAAACTCGCAGGCGGTCTGCTCGCCGGGCGGCACCGCCGAGCGCAGCACGCTGTGGCGCGGCACCTTGAAGCCCTTGCTGAAATTGCCCTCGCGCAGGCTCGGCCGCAGGCGCGCCACGCCCATCGACGGCGTGGGCGCCATGTAGTTGGGGTAGGTGACTTCGAGCAGGCGCTGGGTGAAACGCGGGAACTCGGCTTCGAGCTTGAGCTGGGTGCGCGCCGACATGAAGCAGAACGCCTCGATCAGGCGCTCCACGAACGGGTCGGCCACCTCGATGCCCTGCATGCCGAGCCGGCGCGCGATCTTCGGGTGCCGGGCGGCGAATTCGCCGGCCAGTTCCCGCATGTAGGTCAGCTCGCGGTTGTAGTGGTCGAGAAACTGCGGGTCCATGTCAGCTGCCTGTGCGTGCGCCCGGATCGAGCGTCACTTTGTTCATTTCGATGTCGAAGGTGCTCTGGATGCGGAACTCCAGCGGATACGGCGACCACTGCATGAGGCCGCTGATCTCGAACACCAGCTTGTTGTAGCTGGCCGCGCCGGGATCGGTCGCGGGGCGGATCGCCACCGACTCGGGAATCAGCCGCGGCTCGAAATGGATGACCGCGGCGCGCAGCAGTTTTTCGAGCGATTCCCAGTTGCGGTCGCTCAGGTAGCTGCCGGACAGCGGCGGCACGCCGTAGTTGACGACGGACGCGGCCGCCGCCGGAAAGCGCGCCGCGTCGAGTTCGCCGTCGAGATTGGTGGTGTTGAGCAGCAGGCTCAGGTCGCGCCGGATGATCCTGCGCATGCCCTCGCCGTCCGGCGCATAGGCGTCGGGGCGCTCGCTGCGCTTGTTGGGCGCGTCGTCCTGCAGCCGGTCGAGCAGCGACGGCAGGTAGGCGGGCCGGTGCCAGTTGTCAGGCTGCCGCATCGTCGTTTCCGTGCGCGAAGCGGCAACTGCCGAGGTCGAGCAGGCCCCAGTCGCCCTGGTCGGTGCTCCAGGTCTTCTGCCCCAGCCCGATCACGCCGGTGTCGCCGACGTCCGTCCAGCTCGTCTCGCGCGCCAGCCGGCACGGCGTCGGGCCCGCGTCGGAGCCGACGTAGCGGGTCGGCAGGTATCCCTTGAGGACCGTGGCGTCGCGCAGCACCGCGGTGGCCGGGCGCCACACCAGGTCGGTCAGCGTGCCGGCCGGCGTGAAGGTGAGCGACTGCATCTGCTCGAACGGAATCCAGCGGTAGCCGCCGGCCACCGCCATCTCGCAGACCGGGCCCAGGCGCGTGTCGCTTTCGGCCAGCCAGGCGAAGGCGCCCATCTCGGGGCTCTCGCCGGGGCTGACGGGCGCCTGCTCCAGCGCGGCGCGGCGCAGCGTGTCGGCCGTCGCCACGTCGCCGGCGCCGAGCCGGGCGTTGGCCTGCAGCAGCGTCTCGACCCACGCCGGCGCCGGCGCGATGAAGCCGGGCGTGCGCCGGCCGGCGAACACCTCGATGCGGAACAGCTCGCTCTGGATCAGGCCGCGATGCAGCTGGGCGCGGGCTTCGCCGGCGGGCTCCAGCGTGGCCCAGGTCTGGAGCTGCTTGAGCGCGCGGTTCCATTCGCCGTCGATGCACAGCAGCTGGAACAGCAGCCAGCGTTCCTGCGTATCGGCCGGGCGCTTGCGCACCGCTTCGGCGGTGCGCCGCTGCAACTGGTCGAGCGACTGCGTGCGCAGCATGCCGGCGAGCGTGGCGGCGCTGACGGCATCGGCGGCGGCGGTGGAAACGGTCATGTCAAGGTTGTTCGTCATCGTGGGGTTCCGGTGAAGGGTTCGTGTGTGCCGACGGCGCGTCCGCTGGCGCCTGCGCGCCGGTGCCGGCGGCCTGCGTGTCGGCGTCGATGTCGGCGCCGGCGTCCGCGCCGATGTCGGCGCCTGTCTCGTCCGGCGCGTCCGTGTCGGTGCGCGCCACCAGCATGGGGAAATGGCTGTCCACGCTGATCAGGTGGTGCTCCTGGCGGGCCAGCAGCGCGGCCTGCGACAGCGCCCGGCCGGCCTTGCGGGCCGGCGCGAGCAGCGCCAGGATCTCGTGGCGGTCTTCCTCGGCGAACAGGTGGTCGGCGCGGAAGGTGTCCATCTCGCCGAGCACGGTGTCGATGTTCTGCTGGCTGCCCAGCAGGTCGCCCAGCAGCGAGCCGGTCTCGAAGCGGCCCCGCGCGTCGAGGAACGGGTCCTCCGGCAGCGGCATGGCGACCTGGGGCCGCCCGATGGCCTTGAGCTCGTGCGCGTCGTGGTCGCGCTCGCGGTGGATCAGCGCGCGGCGGTACTCGGCGAGCAGGCCGGCCAGCGGGTCGGCATCGTCGTCGCTTTCCGGCAGCGCGCCCGGGCCGGCCAGCGGCTCCTCGTCGAAGATGAGCAGCGGCGCCGGCGCGCCCGCCGCCGCGTCGCGGTGCTGCATCGGGTCCGCCTGCGCGCCGGCCAGCGCGGCCAGGTCGCGGAAGTGGGCCGGCTCGCTGCGCGCCAGCGCGTTGCCGATGGCGATCAGGTCGGGCGGCGCGGGCGCGGCGTGGCCGTCCGGCGGCGGCGCTTCGCCGCCGGGCCGCGGAGCGTCGCTCCCGGCCGGGATGGGTTGGTGCGGCCCGGGATGCGCGTGCGCCGCCAGTTTCTCTCTCGACATCGTCAAAGGGTGGTATTTCGCCCGCCTCCATTTCATTTCCCGTTTCCGTTGCCAATGACGGCGCGGAGTGGGAAGGTGAAACGCGGAAGACGGAATAGCGTGTGATGCAAACCGGGGAGATGCTATGCCACGGGTCGATTTGTAGATATAGGAATTGTTCTAAATTTGGCGGCGCGGCGAATCGCCGATGTGATCCGCGCGTCGATCCGTGCGCGCGATCGCGGGCGGGAAATCCAGGCAGGACAAGGCAATACGCGCCGCCACGCCAGGGAAGTCGCGGCGCGCTTGCGGCGTGGGCAATGCGACGCTTATTCCCGTCCGGTATCGTGAATGCGGCATGTGCCAGGTGGATTTCTTTTATTCCGCCTCATGACATTGCCGACACAATTGAATGAAAGATTGATACTAGTCTTATTGGCAATCGGCAATGATCGCCATTAATGTCTTATTTTTTTCGCACGGCGGATTTCCCGCCCGGCGCTGCCCGCATTCCCGCCTGCATCCCCGCCCGCATCCGGCCCGCTTCCGACTCGCATCCCGCGCGGACAACGGTGCTCCCGATACGCCGCGCGGCGGATGCGCTCCCGCGCGCACGCCCCATCATTCACGGTCGAGACTATGACGATTTCACGACAGGCTTTGTTCGGCAAGCTCGGAAACTCGCTGTTCCGCAGCGTTGAATCCGCGACGACTTTCTGCAAACTGCGCGGCAACCCCTATGTCGAGCTGGTGCACTGGGTGCATCAACTGCTGCAGGCACCCGACGGCGACCTGCAGCGCATCCTCCGGCATTGCGAGGTCGACGCCGACGCGCTCGACCAGGACATCCTGCGCGCGCTTGCCGCGCTGCCCGCCGGCGCGAGCTCGATCAGCGACTTCTCGCATCACATCGAGACCGCGATCGAGCGCGCCTGGGTGCTGGCCACGCTCGATTTCGGCGACCGCCGCATCCGTGGCGCGTGGTTGCTGGCGGCGCTGGTCAAGACGCCGGAGCTGCGGCGCGTGCTGCTGTCGGTCTCGCCGGCGTTCGGCAAGATTCCGCTCGACGGGCTGCGCGAGATGCTGCCGGCGTGGATCGACGGCTCGCCCGAGGCCGACGACGCGCCCTACGACAACAGCGATTTCTCCGCCGCGCTGCCGGGCGAGGCATCGTCCGCGCTGGCCGCGCCGGCCGGCGGCGCGCCGCTCGAGCAGTTCTGCTCCGACCTGACCGCGCGCGCCCGCGCCGGCGAGATCGACCCGGTGGTCGGCCGCGAGCTGGAGATCCGCACCATGATCGACGTGCTGCTGCGCCGCCGCCAGAACAACCCGCTGCTCACGGGCGAGGCGGGCGTGGGCAAGACCGCGGTGGTCGAAGGGCTGGCGCGCGCCATCGTCGACGGCGACGTGCCGCCCAAGCTGGCCGACGTGCGGCTGCTGAGCCTCGACGTCGGCGCGCTGCTGGCGGGCGCCAGCATGAAGGGCGAGTTCGAGGCGCGCCTCAAGGGCGTGATCGAGGCCGCGGCGAAGTCCGCGATGCCGGTGATCCTGTTCGTCGACGAGATCCACACGCTGATCGGCGCGGGCGGGCAGGCCGGCACCGGCGACGCCGCCAACCTGCTCAAGCCGGCGCTGGCGCGCGGCACCATTCGCACCATCGGCGCCACCACCTGGGCCGAGTACAAGCGCCATATCGAGAAGGACCCCGCGCTTACGCGCCGCTTCCAGGTACTGCAGGTGCCCGAGCCGGAAGAAGCGGCCGCCATCGACATGGTGCGCGGCCTCGTGCAGACCTTCTCCGGCCACCACGGCGTGGTGGTGCTGGACGAGGCGATCCGCGCGGCGGTGACGCTGTCGCATCGCTACATCCCCTCGCGCCAGTTGCCGGACAAGGCCATCAGCCTGCTCGACACCGCCTGCGCGCGCGTGGCGCTGTCCCAGCACGCGCCGCCGCGCGAGCTGCAGGACGTGCGCCAGCGCCTGCAGGCCGCCCGCGTCGAATGCGAGCTGCTCGACAGCGAGCGGCGCATCGGCATCGGCAACGACCAGGCGATGGCCGCCGTGGGGCGGCGCATCGCCGCGCTGGAAGCCGACGAGCGCGCGCTGGAGGCGGGCTGGCAGGCCCAGGCGGGCGCCGCCCAGGCGCTGCTGCGCGCGCGCGAGGCCGGCATGCCGCCGGCGGCGCTGGCCGAGCTGGAGCAGGCGCTGTCCGACCTGCAGCAGGAGTCGCCGCTGGTGTTTCCCGAGGTCGGCGAAGCCATCGTGGCGGAGATCGTCTCCGACTGGACCGGCATCCCGGTCGGCCGCATGGTGACGGACGAAGTGGCCGCCGTGCAGGTCCTGCCCGATACGCTCGCGGCCCGTGTGATCGGCCAGGGCGACGCCCTGCGCCAGATCGGCGAGCGCGTGCAGACCGCGCGCGCGGGCCTCACCGACCCCGGCAAGCCGCTGGGCGTGTTCCTGCTCGCCGGCCCGTCCGGCGTGGGCAAGACCGAGACCGCGCTGGCGCTGGCCGAGGCGCTGTACGGCGGCGAGCAGAACCTCATCACGATCAACATGAGCGAGTACCAGGAAGCCCACACCGTGTCCGGCCTCAAGGGCGCGCCGCCCGGATACGTCGGCTACGGCGAGGGCGGCGTGTTGACCGAGGCGGTGCGCCGGCGGCCCTATTCGGTGGTGCTGCTCGACGAAGTGGAGAAGGCCCACGGCGACGTGCACGAGATGTTTTTCCAGGTCTTCGACAAGGGCTACATGGAAGACGGCGACGGCCGCTACATCGACTTCCGCAACACCACCATCCTGCTCACCAGCAACGTCGGCTCCGACCTGAGCGCGAACCTGTGCGCCGACGAGGCGCTCGCGCCGGACCACGAAGGCCTGTGCGCGGCGCTTGGCCCGGCCTTGCTGACGGTGTTCCCGGCCGCCTTCCTCGGCCGCGTGACCGTGGTGCCGTACCGCCCGCTGGCGCAGGAAGCGCTGTCGCGCATCGTCGCGCTGCACCTCGACCGCGTGGTCAGGCGCATGGCCTCGAACCACGCGATCGGCCTGACCTACGCGCCGGCGGTGGTCGACTACATCACCGGCCGCTGCCTGGTGCAGGAGACCGGCGCGCGGCTGCTGATCGGCTTCATCGAGCAGCACGTGCTGCCGCGCCTCGCCGCGCAATGGCTCGGCGCGTTCTCGTCGAAGCGCGCGCTGCGGCGCATCGAGATCGACGTGGCCGACGCGCAGGCGGCGCCCGCCGAGGCGTTCGTCTTCCGCGTGTTCGACGGCGACGCGCAGTGAATCCGGCGTGGCCAGGCGCGGGCACCGCAACGCGCGCGCGGCCGACGCCACGGTCCACGAGGCGGCGGTCGGGACGGGGCACGGCCCCGGTCGCGCGGCGCTGCAACGGCGGCGGTCCCGGCCACGCCAGGCAGCCCGGGTACGCGCCCGGGCCGGCGCGCGGGGAAAGGGCGGCCGCATGCGCACGGTGATATCCGTCGCGCATTCGCTTCCCGCTTGCCTGGTCCTGGCCGCGTCGCTGCTTGCCATGCCGGCGCAGGCCGGCGGCGTCGAGAACGCGCGCGCGGCATGCAGCGCCGGCTCGCAGGCCCGCATGCGCGATTGCCTCGCCGGCAAGGCGCGCGCGAGCGAGCACGCGCTGCGGCGAGCCGAGCGGCAGGCCGTGGCCGCGCTCGCCGCGTGGGACGAGGACGCCAGGTACGCCACCGCCGCCGCGCGCAAGCTCAAGGCATCCGGCGCGGTTTTCGCGCGCTACCGCGACGCGCAGTGCGAATTCGCCGCCGCGCTCGGCGGCGGCGGTGCCGGCAACACGCACGAGATGCTCGGCCTCGCGTGCGTGGCCGAGATGAACGCGCGGCGCGCCGCGCAGATCGGCAGCGCCGTTGCCGACTTGCCGCCGCGGTAGGCGGAGGCCGGCGCGGGCACGGCACTAGCTACCGTGCCCGCACCGACGGCCTTCGCGCCGGCAGCCACGGCATGGGGCAGTGGCGGGGCCCGCACGGCATCGCAATCCCGCCAATTCGTCACATCATCCGCGGTTTTGCTGCACCGCCCACGATTTGGTACTTGTCTTATTTCATGTGCCGGGACATTTACAGATACTAGCCACGTCCCATCCATTCATCGAAGTGACCACCATGAGGAAAGACGAAGGCAGCTTTTGTGCGCAAGCTGCGCAAATTGCGCAAGCTGTGCGGCCCCGCCGCACGATCGCGGCCGGCGCCATCGCGGTGCTTCTGTCGTCCGCATGCGGCTGGGCAGTGGCCGACAACATCGTCACCGCATTCGGGCGGGATCTCGCGTTCCCCGCGCTTGCCGCGCCGGGCACCGTGCTGGTCCGCGAGTCGGTGACGCCGCAGCAACTGTGCGGGGCGCCGACCTGCACGCTGGCACGGCCCTCGTTCTGGGTCCACGGCGGCGCCTATACCGCGGCCGGGCCGGTGGTCGACGTCGACGTGTCCGGCATCGGTCTGCAGGTGCTGCTCAACGGTGCTCCGCTCACCACGACCACCTTTGCGCCGGCAGTCACCATATCCAGTCCGCTCGAGGTGCAACTGGTGCGCACCGAGGCGACGATGTCGCAGGGGGATCTGGCTGGCGGCTGGCGCGCGAACCTGAACCTTTGCGCGACCGCGACCCCGGGCTATAGTGCCTGCTACAGCTACCAGCGCTTCGCCTCGATCCAGCTGGCCGGCAAGATCAAGCCCATCGCCGGCACCTGCCAGACGCCGAGCCAGACCATCACGATGCCGCCCGCGCAGAAGCGCGCGTTCACGGGCGCGGGCAGCACCACCGGCGAGATCGGCTTCGAGGTCCGTCTGCTCAATTGCCCGCCCGGCTACAACCGCGTCGGCTACGCGCTCGATCCGGCCGGCGGCACGGTCGCCAACGCGCCCGGCGTGCTGCCCGCGGGCTCGGGTTCCAGCGCGGGCGGGGTCAATATCCGGCTCACGGACAGTGGCGGCACGCCGGTGACGTTCAAGCAGTCGGTGCAGGTCGGTGCCTACGACAAGGGCACGGGCGGATCGTATGCGATCCCGATGAAGGCAGCCTATTTCCAGACCGGCGATACGGTCACGCCGGGCACCATCACTGGCGCTGTTACCGTGCTGATCGACTACCAGTAGATTCCCCGGCGGCCCTCGTTCTCCGGCCGGCAGCGCCGGCAAGGCGGCGGATTGTGCCGGGTTAGCGTCGGCATAGCGCGGGTCCGCATCGGGGCGCGGCTAGTGGTGATGCTCCTGGTCGTCCTCGACGGGCAGGCTCACGCCGACGCCCATCCCGCCACCACCGCCGCCGCCACCACCACCACCACCACCACCACCTCCTCCTCCCATGCCGCCGCCGGACTTTCCCTCGCCGCCCTTGGCGCCGCCTTCGGCCTTGCCGCGCGCCGCGGACGGGCGGGCCGGTCCCTGCTTCGGAATCTGCAGGCTGGCCGGCACCGGCTCCAGGTCGAGCACCTGGCGGATGAAGTTGCGCAGCGAGACCACCAGCTCGTCGGTATGCGTCGGCCGGCCCGCGGCCAGTTCCGCGGCCGCCTTCGACGCCAGCAGGACCTGTTCCTCGGTGCCGAGCAGGATGATGTCGGACAAGGCCGCCTCGACCGCGTCGCGCATGCGCCGCGAGCGGTCGACGCTGGGCCAGGCGCCGGCGGCCGGCGCATCCGCCGCGATGGCGCCGGCCGCCTGTTCCGCGTCGGGGCCGTCCGCGCCCGCGCTCCGCCGGCGCAGGTCGCGCAGGTGCGTGGGATCGACCGCGAGATTGCCGGTGAAGGAGCCGCCCAGCGTCTTGTAGGCGGCGATGAGCGTGCGCAGGCGTTCGTTGATCTGCCGGTTCTCGCGCTCGCGGCGCTGCTGGATCGTCTGCATGACGACGAGGCGTATGCCGACGCCGATCAAGGTGATCAAGGCCAGCCCGAACAAGGTCGAAAGCAGGCCCTGCCAGGAACTGAAATCCAGGTTGCGCATGTGGCGGCTCCGAGGGCTGGGATGCCGAATCTTAGCGGATGGGCCGGTCGGGCTCCCGCGGCGCGCCGGCGGAGAGCGGGACGCCGCCCGGGGCCGGCGGACCGCATCGGGATGCCGGGGGCTCGCGGCTCATTCGCGCCGGAAGTCTTCGCCGCGCGTTGCGCCGGCAAAAAAAAAGAGCCCCGCGCGGCGGGTACGCGCGCGGGGCTGGGCAGGACTGATGGTCGGGGGCGCCGTACCTCCTCTGGAGGCACGAGCGCATCTTACGCAACGGCCGCCGGTTCAAAACGCGGAGTAGCGCGGCCAATTCCGCTCAATCCCGGTTTTGTCCGCGTGGACGGACGCGCCGTCGCGTTTCAGGGCAGTTGGCCGGCCAGGAAGCGGGTGGGGATCTTGTCTGCCATTGGAAACATGGAGAAATAGGGCTGTGCCTCGGTCAGCACGCGCCGCACGCTCGGGCGGCTCACCAGCCGCTCGAAATAGGCGGCGAGATTCGGGTGCGTGTCGGCGAACGGCTGTGCGATGCCCGCGTAGAACAGCGCCGGCGTGGCCGCGCAGTCGGCCAGCGAGAACTGTTCGCCGGCGGCCCAGGTGCGCTCCGCCATGTGCTTGTCGGCCACGCCGTAGGCGGTGCGCAGGCCAGCCAGCGCATCCGCCACGCCGCGCGGGTCGCGCTCGGTTTGCGGGCGCAGGCGGTCGCCGACGATCTTCTGCATCGGCAGGTGCACGTAGAGATCGAACAGGCGGTCCCACAGGCGCGCTTCGCGCCGGCCGTCGCCGTCGGCGGGCAGCAGCGGCCGCGGGCCGGGATAGTGGCGGTCGAGGTACTCGATGATGATGGTGCTCTCCGGCACCGTCTGCGCGCGCGCGTCGTCGCGCAGCACCGGGAACTTGCCGACCGGCCACAGCGCCACGAAGGCGGCGCGGTCGGCCGCGTCGCCGAGGTCGACGACGCGGCCGGCGAACGGCGTGCCGTTCTCGTAGAGCGCGATCAGGACCTTGTGGCAGAACGATGACAGCGGATGGTAGTGCAGCGTCAGGGCCATGACATTTCCTCCTTGCCGTTCGGCGCAGCCGGGGCCTGGCGTGCGCCGTCACATCGCCTTCATGTTGCCTTCATGTCGCCGTCACGTCCCCATCACGTCGCCGCCATGCGCGGCGGGCGCGGCCGCGCGGCGACCGCGAAGGCGATCTGCACCAGCCCGGCGGCCAGCCCCAGCATCACGCCGATCTGCCAGGCCAGGGTGTAGGACCCGAGGGCATCATAGACCAGCCCGCCGCCGAAGGCGCCCACGAAGCTGCCGATCTGGTGGCTGAAGAACGCCACCCCGCCCAGCATGGCCTGCCAGCGCAGACCGAAGGTCTCGGCGATCCAGCCGGCCACCAGCGGCGCCACGCCCAGCCACAGGAAGCCCATCACGGCGGCGAAGACCAGCGTGCTGGCCGGCGTGGGCGGCGAGGTGAAATACCACGTCAGCGCCAGCGAGCGGATGGTGTAGATGGCGCCGAGCAGCAGCAGCTTGTTGACGCGCCCGCCGGCCCAGCCGAAGAACAGGCTGCCCAGCACGTTGAAGCCGCCGATCACGCCGAGCGCCTTGGCGCTGAGCATCGGGTCCATGCCGCAGATGTCGAGGTAGGAGGGCAGATGCGTGGTCAGGAACACCAGTTGCATGCCGCACACGAAATACGCCGCGCCCATGACCAGGAACGGCGTATGGTGCAGCGCGGTGCCCAGCGCCTCGCGCGCGTTCTGCTGCACGCCGCCCGGCGGCACCGGCAGCGGCAGGCGGTCGACGCGGCCGGCGAACCACGCCGCCGGCAGCATCACCAGCGCGAGCACCACGAAGGCCGCCAGCCCCACGCGCCAGCCGTAGGCTTGCGCCACCACCTGCCCGACCGGCGCGGCCACCAGCGCGCCCAGCGAACCGGCGCCCGAGACGATGCCCAGCACCGTGCTGCGCAGCGCCACCGGCACCGGGCGCGCGGCCACCGCCATCGCGAAGGCGCTGCCGGTGCAGGCCATCGACGCGCCGATGGCCACGCCGGCGCCGAGCGTGACCCCGACGATGCCCTGCGCGGTGGCCAGCATGACCAGCCCGAGCACGTACAGCAGCGAGCCCGCCATCATCAGCGGCCGGAAGCCCACGCGCGCGGCCCACGCGCCCGCGATCGGCTGCAGCAGTCCCCAGGCCAGGTTCTGCACCGCGATGGCGGCCGTGAAATCGGCAACCGAGATGCCGATGCCCCTGGTCAGCGGCGGCATGAAGATGCCCAGGCTCTGGCGCAGGCCCATCGCCAGGCTCAGCATGACGGAGGCGCCGAGCAGGATCGGCAGGACGGGACGGAGTTCGGACAGGCGGGAAGGCGCGGCGGTGCTCACGAGGAATTGTCTCTGTCTTTGTATTGTTCTTGTTGTTTTGTTTTTCTTCCGGTTTTCTTCCGGTTTTCTTCCGGTACCGCGCGCCGCGCGGGCCGGAGGCTCAGGCGAGGGTAAGGCCGAACCGGAACGGAAGTCAATGCGCGGGCCGGCTCGGGGTTTTGCCCGGCGGCGCGCGGGCGGCCGGAACGCCTATGCTTGAGCGGACGCCTACTTTCCCGCCAGCCCATGCCGAATGTCCGCCGATCCGCTGTCCTGATGAGCCTGGCGCTGGCCACGCTGCTGGCCGGCTGCGTGACCCGCTACCGCGTCGAGGCCGGCACGCCCGCCGCGCGCGTGCGGCTCGTGACCAATACGGACGACAACACCACCTTCAGCGTGGTCGATGCCGGCAAGTGCCCGAAGCCGCCGCGGCCCGCGCTGCTGGCGGCCACCGGCCACCAGGCGGCGGCCATCGGCAAGGAGGAAGACCTGAAGATGTGGGGCATCTCGCCGGAGCCGCCCGCGCGCACGCGCGAGCGCTGGCTGGTGGCCAGCCACCGCATCTACCTGACGGCGGCGGCGACTTCGGCGGCGGACGACCAGCCTTACCGCTGCGCGATCGGCGTGTCGTTCGTGCCGCTGCCGGGCTGGCAGTACGAGCTGCGCTACCAGCGCAACGCGGCGGCCCGCAACTGCGCCGGCCAGGTGCTGCGGCTGCTGCGCGCGCCCTCGGGCGAGATCGTGGCCACGCCGGACCCCACGCAGCAGGTGTTCCGCGGCTTCGAGCCGGACGCGGTGTGCGCGTCGCCGTGAGGCGCGGCCCGCCGACTAGGGCTAGGGCCGCGCGGCCACCGGCGCCGCGGCCGGCGGCATGGCGCTCGCGTAGGGCGCGTCCGTGAGCGTGCGCAGGAAGGCCGTGATGTCGTCGATCTCCGCCTCGGTCAGCGCCGGCGTGGTGCCCGCGCGCCGGTTCATCGGCGTCGCGTTGACGTTGACGTTGCCGCGGTAGGCGGCGGGCACGTCGTCGAAGGGCTTGCCGCCGCGATACCACTTGCCGGGATCGGTCGAGCGCGTGTTGTAGAACGCCACCGCGTCGCGCAGCGTGGTGAACACGCCGTTGTGCATGAAGCTCTGGCGCACCGCCACGTTGCGCAGGCCGGGCGTGCGCAGGTAGCCGCACCACTGCCCCGGCTCGGGCCAGCGCAGGCGGCGCGCGGTGTCGCACAGGCCGTTGTCGAAATGCTTCGGGTCGCGGTTGGCGGGCAGCGCGCGGTTGCGCGGCACGGCGATGGCGTCGTAGCCGAAGTCGGTAAACAGCGAGCGCTCGGGCCGGCTGGCGGTGTCCGCGAGCGTGTGGCAGCTCATGCAGTTGCCCTTGTCCGGGTTCTTGAACAGCGCCAGGCCGCGCGTTTCCTGCGGCGACAGCGGCGCGCGCCGGCGCAGGTAATCGTCGAAGCGCGAGCTGAACGGCGCCATCTCGTCGCTTTGCAGGTAGGCCTCCAGCGCGCGGCCCAGCGCCAGCATCATCTGCGCGGGATCGCGTTGCGCCGCGGGGCCGAAATGCGCGGCCAGCGCGGGCCCCAGTTCCGTGCTCCCGACCTTGCGCAGCAGGCGCGCCGGCGTGCCGTTGTTCATCTCCTCGGGGTCGAGCAGCGGGCCGCGCACCTGCTCGGCCAGCGTGTCGGCGCGGCCGTCGGCGAACAGGCCGCCGAACGGCGAGGCGTAGGGCGCGTCGTCGTCCTGGTAGAAGTGCCGGCGCGGGACGTAGCGCACGTACAGCAGCGAGGGCGCGTTGCGCAGGCTGAAGTGCCCGGGCCGGCTGCCCTGCGGCACGCGCGGCCCGGCCAGCGCGGCGTGCGAGAGCGTGGGCGCGAACGCGCGCGCGGGGTCGTGGCAGCCGGCGCAGGACAGGCCGCGCGGCTCGGACAGGCGCGTATCGAAGAAGATGCGCCTGCCGAGCGCGGCGAGCGCCGGGTCGGGGCGGAACACGGCGGCGGTCGGGTCGACCCTGGCGGCCACCTTGGGCGTGCCGTTGCCGATGGTGTCGACCACCACCGATGGCGGCGCGCCCGGCGTCAGCACGGTGTCCGCGGCGGGCGCGGTGGGTGCGGTGGGCGCGCCGGCCGCTAGGCCCGCGGCCAGGACGGCAGCGCCGGCGGCGAGCTGCCGCGCCGCCCGCGCGATGCGGATGCCGGCGGCCCGCGGCCCGGCGGGCCGGGCCGCGCAGGTGGCGGAAACCGATGCCGTCACGGCGCCAGGAAACCCGTCTTGTCGCAGGCCAGCGTGGTGCCGGTCTGCGCGCAGGTGGCCATCAGCTTGCCGGCCACGCTGTAGGCCTTGAAGGTCCAGCCGGTGGCGGGCGCCGGGCTGCGCTCCATCAGCAGGAAGCCGAAGCTGTTGTGATGGGTGATCTTGTCGATGGTGGTGCCCGGCGCGGGCACGGCGCCCGGCGTGAGCGGGTCGGGCAGGGCCACGTCCAGGTTGTCGCCGCCGTTGCCGGACACGATGGTGGCCGGGTGGTTGGAGGCGAAGCTGATGGCCTGGAAGTCATGCACGTGGCCGTGCAGCGCCACCTGGATGCCCGGCGGGTAGTAGGCCTGGGCGTTGAGGCTGCTCATCACCGACTGCAGCGCCAGGTTGCCCGGCGCCGGCGCGCTGCCCGCCACCGGCGCGAAGCCGAGCACCGGATGGTGGTTGGTGAACATGGTGTTGACCATGCCCGGCTTGCTGGCCAGCCAGCCCACGGTCTGGAACTGCTTCTGGTAGGCGATGAACTGCGGGTCGCTGGTCGGCAGCGCGGTCTTGCCGGCCTTGGCCGAGTCGAACACGATGACCTGCGAGTCGGTGCCCAGCGCCACCGTGTAGGGCTCGGAGTAGTTGGCGCTGCCGTCGTTGGCCGGGTCGTTGCACGAGCGGGCCTCGGTGTACGGGCGCGGGTCGAGGAAGCGGAACCAGCCCTGGCCGGCGCGCGCGCATTCCTCGTGGTTGCCGCGCACCACCACCCACGGCGCCCTGGCCATCAGCGCGGCGGCGGGCCTGAACAGGTCGGCCTGCCAGGTATCCCAGCCATAGCCCCACGGCGTGCCCTGGCAGCCGGCGATGTCCGGCGGGCACAGGTTCTCGCGGTAGTGGTAGTCGCCGATGTGCAGCACCAGGTCCGGGTTCATGGCGGCGGCGGTGGCCGCGAGCGTGGCGAACGGCCACACGGCGGTGTCGCTGCACGGCTGGTAGGCGTTGTCGGCCTTCTTCAGGCGGCAGCCGGTATCGGCCAGCACCAGCACGCGCCGGGGACTGGCCTTGGGCAGCGGCAGGGCGCGCCCGGCCACGCTGGCGGCGGAGGCGCCGGCCGGCAGCGTGGCTTCGCACGCCGAGACCGGGAAATCCGAGGGCTTGGAGTCGGCCGGCGCGCTGGCGGTGGGGCGCAGCGGCATGGTGCCGGCGCCCACGCGCAGCGCCATGCGCTGCTGCACGCCGTCCACGGTCAGCAGCGGGCACACGGCGTTGGCGGGCGGGGCGTCGCCGGCGGCGGCCGGCGCCGCATAGCTGGTGATCACGCGGGCGATGGCCTGGTTGCTGTCGCCGATCTCGACCCACGCGGCCTGGATGTTGGCGGCGGCGCTGGCGGCGTCGCCGGCCGGAGCCGCAGGCGCGGCCGGCGCGGTGGGAACGGCGGGGGCGATCGCGGCGGCGGCCGCGTCCGGGTTCTCGCTGCCGCAGCCGTACAGCGCGGCCGCCGTGGCCAGCACGGCCAGCATGGCGGCCATGCCGGGGCGCACGTGGTGATTGTCCTTGTGAGTGCCCATTCTTGTCTCCCTGTCAGTGGCGAGCGCGACTATAGGGAGGCGATGTTGCGTCGGGATGACGCTTGTGTGTCAGCGTGGCCGGCGGCTGTGCGTGCCGGCGCGGGCCTGCTTGGGGGATTGCTCTGGCGATAGTTCTGGCGACGGCTTGGGCGACCGTTTGGGGGCTTGTCCCGGGGCCTGTTTGCGGCTCGCCTTGCCGGCCGCTTCATCGGCGCGCCGGCCTGCGTGCCTGCCGGCTTCGGCCGCGGCCAGCCGCAGCTCGCGCGGCAGCGCCGCCAGCGCGGCCTGGAAGAAGCGCCGCTCGGCCGGGCGCAGCTTGCCCAGCAGCCCGGCCAGCCGCTCCACGGCGGCGAAGGCGGCCGGCGTGGCGCCCTGCTCGAAGGTCTCGAACCAGCTCGCTTCGAGCAGCAGGTTGGCCAGTTGCAGGGCGCCGTAGCGCACGTGGCCGCCGTCGTGCTCTTCCAGCGCGAAGCCGGCCAGCGACGACCAGCTGATGAAGCCCTTGGCCCGCGCGAACGGCGCGTGGAACGGGCGCAGCGCATCCACCGCGTCGTCCAGCCGCAGCGGCCGCTGCGCGCGGAAGGCGGCGAGCGCGCCGCCGCCGTCCTGTTTGCAGTTGCCGCGCGCGATGCGCAGCAGGAAGATGATGTTCCACGCCGAGCCGCCGCCCACGCCGAAGCGGTCGCAGATCCATTCGGACAAGCCCAGCCAGCGCACCGCCTGGCGCTGCACCTGCCCGGCCGGCCACGCGCGCGCGGGGTCGATCAGCGCGTGGTTCCAGAACAGCCACAGGCACAGGCCGAGGTTGGCCGCGACGTGCTGCGCGGCGGGCGCCATGTTACGCAGGTTACAGCGCGCGGCCTTGGCGCCGGCGCGCCGTCCTCCTATGCTGCGCTTCGTGCCCCGGGCCCGGGCGTCATCCCCGACAAGAACACGACACCACGGAGAACATCTTGAAGCGATTCGCAATCCTCGCCGCGCTGGGCGCGGCGCTGGCCCTGCCCGCGGCCCGGGCGGACGTGCTGTGCACCGTGATGGCCGACGCCGCCACCGGCAGGCTGCTGACGCAGGAAGGCGACTGCGGCACGCGCGTCACGCCGGCATCCACCTTCAAGCTGCCCATCAGCCTGATGGGGTTCGACGCGGGCCTGCTGGTCGACGCGCACGCCCCGGCCATGCCCTACCGCGCCGAATACGGCGACCGCAATCCCGCGCGCCGGGTCACGACCGATCCCGCGAGCTGGATGAAGAACTCCATCGTCTGGTATTCGCAGCAGGTCACGCGCCAGCTTGGCGAGACCCGCTTCCGGCGCTATGTCGACGCCTTCCAGTACGGCAACCGCGACGTCACCGGCAACCCGGGCCGGCATGACGGCCTGACCCATGCGTGGCTCGGCGCCTCGCTGCGGATTTCCCCGCTGGAGCAGGTCGCCTTCCTGCGCAAGGTGGTCCGGCGCGAACTGCCGGTCAGCGCGCGGGCGTACGACATGACCAGCCGCATCAGCGCGCTCGGCACGCTCGCCAACGGCTGGGCCGTGCACGGCAAGACCGGCACCGGCGCCCCGCGGCTGGCCGACGGCGGCGAGGACTGGGACCACGCCTATGGATGGTTCGTCGGCTGGGCGGAGAAGGATGGCCGCGGCGTGGTCTTCGCCCGCCTGATCCAGGATGCGAAGAAAGAGGCGGAGTATGCCGGCCCGCGCGCCCGGGCGGCCTTCATGAAGGAGCTGCCGGGCCGGCTCGACGCCGTCGCCGCGCTGCCGTAAAAGGCCGCCGCGCTCGATGCCGGCCCGTCTACCGCCCCAGCTGCCCCAGCACCATGCCGACCTCGGCCAGGCTGTTGTCGATCAGCCGTCCCATGTACGAGCTCATCTGCGGCATCACCAGCACCATCATCAGGAAACCGCCGGCCAGCGTGACCGGGAAGCCGACCGCGAAGATCGACAACTGCGGCGAGGCGCGGTTGAGGATGCCCATCGCCAGGTTGAGCGTGAGCAGCGCGGCGATCAGCGGCAGCGCCAGCAGCATGCCCGACGAGAACACGCTGGCGCCGGCCGCCGCCACCGCCGACCAGCCCTCGCCCGAGAGCGGCTGGGACGAGATCGGCAGGGTGGCGAAGCTGTCGGCGAGCGTGGCCAGCAGCATCAGGTGGCCGTCCATCGCCAGGAACATCAGGGTGGCGACCACGTTGAGGAAGCGACCCAGCACCATCGTCTGGCCGCCCGAGGAGCGGTCGTAGAACGAGGCGAACGACAGGCCCATCTGCAGGCCGATGGTCTCGCCGGCGTACTGCACGGCGGCGAAGGCCAGCCGCATGGTGAAGCCCACCGCGAGGCCGATGCCGACCTCGTTGAGGATGATGAGGAAGCCTTCGAAGGAATACACCGGCGTCAGCGGCAGCTTGTCGATGGTGGGCGAGACGATCATCGCGATCAGCGCGGCCAGGGCGACCTTGGCGCGGCGCGGGATGGTGGACTCGCCGAACAGGGGCGCCGTGCTGAGCAGCGCCAGCAGCCGGAACAGCGGCCACAGGAACGCGGCGATCCAGGCGTAGAGCTGGGCGGAGGTGACGGACAGCACGGCGGGCGCGGTGTGAGGGCAGCGTGGGTGCGGCGCGGGCGCTACGCCCGCATCAGTGCACCAGGGCGGGAATGCCCTGGAAGACTTCGCGCATGTAGTCGACGAAGGTGTTGATCATCCACGGGCCGGCCAGCACCATCGTGGCGAACAGGGCCAGCAGCTTGGGGATGAACGACAGCGTCATTTCGTTGATCTGGGTGGCGGCCTGGAACAGGCTGACCACCAGGCCGGCCACCAGCGCCACCAGCAGCAGCGGTGCTGCCAGCATCAGGGTCATCTTCATCGCCTGGGTGGCGATGCTCATTACGGTTTCCGGCGTCATGATGGAGCGGTCTCGGTGGGGACGCGGCGGGCGCGCCCCGTGTTCAATTCAGGAAACTCTGCGCCAGCGAGCCCAGCAGCAGTTGCCAGCCGTCCACCAGCACGAACAGCATCAGCTTGAACGGCAGCGAGATGGTGGCCGGCGGCACCATCATCATGCCCATCGCCATCAGCACGCTGGCGACCACCAGGTCGATGATGAGGAACGGGATGAAGACGGTGAAGCCGATCTGGAACGCGGTCTTGAGCTCGCTGGTGACGAAGGCCGGCACCAGGATGCGCATCTGCACGTCCTCCGGGCCCTGCATCTCGGGCGCCTTGGCCATCTGCGCGAACAGCGCCAGGTCCTTCTCGCGGGTCTGCTTGAGCATGAAGGCCTTGAGCGGCACGGCGGCCTTCTCGGCGGCGTCCTCCAGGCTGATCTTGTTTTCGCTCAGCGGCTTGTAGGCGTCGGTGTAGACGCGGTCGAACACCGGCGACATGACGAAGAAGGTCAGGAACAGCGACAGCCCCACCAGCACCTGGTTGGGCGGCGAGGTGGCGGTGCCGAGCGCGTTGCGCAGCAGGCCCAGCACGATGATGATGCGGGTGAAGCCGGTCATCATCAGCATGGCCGCCGGCAGGAACGACAGCGAGGTCAGCAGGACCAGCGTCTGGACCGACAGCGACCAGGTCTGGCTGCCGCCGGGGCCGGCCCGGCTGGTCAGCCCGGGCAGCGCCTGGGCCTGCGCCAGGGCGGGCAGCAGCACCAGCGCCAGGCAGGCGGCGGCCAGCGCGGCGGCGAAGGCCAGCCGCGAGGGCTGGCCGGCGCAGGCGCGCAGAGCCTGCAGGCGGCCTCGCAGCCGCTGCTGGAAAACGCGCCGCGAGGCGCCGGGCAGGAAATTCATGACTTCAGGTTGTGTTGCATGGCGCGCAGCAGCTTCTGGCCGAAGCTGCCGCTGCCCGCCGGATTGGCCGGGCCGCCGCGCTCCGGGTCCGGAGACTGGCCCGGCGCCCGCGCGGCCTGCGCGGGCAGGGTATGGAGCGTGCGGATCTCGCCGGCGCTGACGCCCAGCACCAGGCAGGTGTCGCCCACCTCCACCATCACCAGGCGCTGGCGCGGGCCGAGCGCGGTGCTGCCGACCACCTTCATGGTGCCGCCCTGGCCGTGGCGGACCAGGCCGGCGCGGCGCGCCAGCCAGGCCAGCAGCAGGATCAGGGCGATGACGGCGAACAGGCCGAGGCCGGCCTGGGCCATGCTGGCCGCGCCGCTGGGGCCGACGTGGCCCGCGGCGGCGCCGGTACCGGCCGCGATGCCGGCCGCGGGGGGATTGCCGGCGGCGGCGCTGGCTTGCGCCGCCGCCGGCGCAGCCTGCACCAGCGCCAGGCCGGCGACGAGCCCGGCGGTGGCCATCCGGCGCAGGCTGGCGATCATCTGTTGAGCTTCCGGATGCGTTCGGACGGCGTGATGATGTCGGTCAGGCGGATGCCGAACTTGTCGTTGACCACCACCACTTCGCCCTGGGCGATCAGGTAGCCGTTGACCAGCACGTCCATCGGCTCGCCGGCCAGGCCGTCGAGTTCCACCACCGAACCCTGCGCGAGCTGCAGCAGGGTCTTGATGGGCACCTTGGTGCGGCCGAGCTCCACCGTGAGCTGCACGGGGATGTCGAGAATCATCTCGATATCGTTGTGGAAGCCGCTCGGCACCTCCTTTTCCAGCGGCTGGAAGACCTTGGAGGCGGCCGGCGTCGCGGCTGCGGTGGCGGCTGCGACTGCCGGTGCCGGCGCGGCAGCAGCGGCGAGATCCTCGGCGCTGGTCTGCTCGGCCAGGGCGCTGGCCCAGTCGTCCATCGGGTCGGCCGGCTTGTCGTCTTTGCCGTCAGTCATGGTCGGTTTCCTTGTTGGAATCGCTTTCTTGGTGATTGATCATCCGTTCTACCCGCAGCGCGTACTGGCCGTTCATGGTGCCGAAGCCGCACTGCATCACGGGCACGCCATCGACCTTGCCGAACACCTGCTCGGGCAGCTCGATGGGGAGTACATCGCCGGCGCGCAGCGACAGCACTTCGGCCACGGTGCTTTCCAGGTGGGCGAATTCGGCCACCAGTTCCACCTCGGCCGAGCGGATCTGCTGCGACAGCTGGGAAATCCAGCGCTTGTCCACTTCGACCTCGTCCTGCAGCGGGTTCATCAGCAGGTCGCGCACGGGCTCGATCATCGAGTACGGGAAGCAGACGTGAAGCTGGCCGCCCACGGCGCCCAGTTCGATATGGAATGCGGTCGTCACCACCACCTCGCTGAGCATGGCGATGTTGGCGAACTTGGTGTGCATCTCCGAGCGGACGTATTCCAGCTCGATCGGGTGCACCGCGTGCCAGGCGTTGCCGTAGCTGTTGAGCGCCAGGTCCAGCAGGCGCCGGATGATGCGCTGCTCGGTCTGGGTGAAGTCGCGCCCCTCGACGCGGGTGTGGAAGCGCCCGTCGCCGCCGAACAGGTTGTCGACCACCAGGAACACCAGGTTGGGGTCGAACACGAACAGCGCCGTGCCGCGCAGCGGCTTGAGGTGCACCAGGTTCAGGTTGGTCGGCACCGGCAGGTTGCGCACGAAGTCGCCGTACTTCTCGATGCGGATCGAGCCGACCGAGATGTCGGCGCCGCGGCGGATGAAGTTGAACAGCGCGGTGCGCAGCTGGCGGGCGAAGCGCTCGTTGATGATCTCGAGCGTGTGCAGCCGGCCGCGCACGATGCGCTCCTGCGTGGCCAGGTTGTACGGGCGCACGCCGTCCTCGGCGACCGGCGCGGAAACCTCGGGCAGGTCGGCTTCGCCCGACACGCCTTTCAGCAATTCGTCTACTTCGTCCTGCGAGAGGAACTTGTCGTAGGCCATCTAGTGTCCTGCCCCGTGAGTGCCGTGATGAATGAAAGCGACCATGTGCCGATCAGCCCGCGCGCTGGCGTTGGCGCGCGTGCTGTTGTACGGGCAAGGCAGGCAGGGACGGATTCATGTCGGATTTGCTGGTGGGGCAGGGCACGTGCTTACTGCACCACGAAGGATGTGAATAGGACGTCCACGACCTGCTGAGCCGGCAGGTTGGGCGCGAACGGCTGGTTGACGGCGCGCTGGATTTCCTGCGCCAGGCGGCGCTTGCCTTCCACCGTCGCCAGGTCGGGCGGCTGCTTGGCCGACAGCAGCAGCAGGATCCGGCTACGGACTTCCGGCAGGTACTCGGTGATGCGCGTCTGATCCTTCGCGTCCGCCACCTTCAGCGACAGACCGGTGTGCAGGAAACGGTCGCCGTCTTCGCTCTTGAGATTGACGGTGAACGGCTCCAGCGGCACGAAGATCGGCGGCGGCACGACCGGAGCCGCCGGCACCGGCGGCTGGCGGTTGCTCAGGATGTTGCCCAGAAAAAAGCCCCCGGCACCCAGCGCCGCGACGATCACGACGCCGAGAACCAGCAGCAGTCGCCCGCGCTTGCTCTTGTTGCCGTCAGCCTGGGAAGAAGTGAGCGTAGTCGCCATGAGATGCCTGTATCGGAATGCCCTGCCATTCTTGGGTGAAGACAGGGCAAGCAAAGGGCCGAAAAAAAGGGTGAAACCCGCTCAGCTTGGCCATTTGAGCCAAGCGGGTGCGTCATCCGGATGATGCGGATGGTCTTACTGGGGGTTAACGAATGGCGTGCACGGAACTTGAGCCGGAATTGCGCCCGCGATGGGCCGGACGCCCGCCGCAGACCCGCGCCCCGGGCCGCGCGGCGGGCGGTGGCCGGTGGTGGCGGGGTGGCTGCAGGGCGGCGCCGTGGATGGCCGGCGCCCCGCCGCGCGGCCGGCCGCGCCCCGGCGCGGCGCGCCCCGCGCTGCCGCGCCGGCCGGCTAACTGCTTGATTCCATTGGCGCTTGCGCGTCGGCCGGGCCGCCGAAGCTGTGCCGGTACTGCTGCGGCGAGACGCCGAGCCGGCGGCGGAACACCGCGCGCATGTGATGCGGATCGCGGAACCCGCATGCGTAGGCGACCGTCTTCAGCGGCACCGCGCTGCGCTCGAGCATGACGCGGGCGGCGTCCAGCCGGGCGCTTTCGACGAACTCGGCCGGGGTCGCGCGGGCGTCGCGCGCGAAGATGCGCGAGAAGTTGCGGCTGCTCATCCTGGCCACCGCCGCCAGCCGGTCGAGGGTGAGATCCTCGGTGAGGTGAGCCAGCACATACTGCTGGACCCGCGCCACCGGCGACGCCGCCTCCGCCAGCGGGGTCAGGTAGGGGCTGAACTGCGACTGGCCGCCGGCGCGGCGGATGAACACCACCAGCCGCTTGGCCACGTCGAGCGCCACTTCCTCGCCGTGGTCCTGCGCCAGCAGGTACAGCGACAGGTCGATGCCGGCGGTGACGCCAGCCGAGGTGTAGAGGCTGCCGTCCTGCGCGTAGATGCGGTCCGCCTCCACGCGGGCGGCCGGGCAGCGCGCGGCCAGCGCGGCCACGTCGTTCCAGTGGGTGGTCACGGTGCGCCCGTCGAGCAGCCCGGCGCCGGCCAGCAGGAAGGCGCCGTTGCAGATCGAGCCGAAGCGCGCGGCGCGCTGGCTGGCCTGGCGCAGCCACGCGTACAGCGCGGCGGGAAAGGCCCGCTCGGGCAGCGTGGGGCCGCCCGCCACCAGCAGCAGGCCGGGGACATCGGCGTCGATGTCGGCGAAATGCCGCTGGGGGTGCAGCACCATGCCGTTGGAGCAGGCCACCGGCCCGCGCTCGGTGCCGATCAGCCCGAGCTGGTAGCGGTCCCCGGGCAGCAGGAAGCGGTTGGCCTCGGCGAACACGTCGAGCGGGCCGCTGACGTCCAGCGCCTGCACGCCGGGAAAGACAAGGATGGCGACGGATCGGTTCATGGGCGGGCCGGATGGCGGGAGGCGATGGCCGCCATGTTAGCCGGGCGGCGCGGCCCGCGCTGGCGCGAAAACGCCGCCATTTGGCGCCAGGGCACCGCCGGAGGCGGTTCTGCCCGGGCCGCCCGCTCTCCATACTGGTTCCTGACCGGCGCCGCACACGGCGCGCGCCACCTGACCCGGAGAGACCCCATGACAAAGACCGATGTTGCCGCCGCCGAACGTGTCGGCCCCGCCTTTTCCGTCGATGGCATGCTGCTGGCGCGCGACAAGACGCGCCAGGCCATCCGCGAGATCGCCGCCCGCGTGGCGCCCGGCATGGTCGAGGAAGACGCCGTGGCGATGGCCCGCTCGGTGCTGCTCGACGCCGGCCTCGCGCTGAGCTGGCACCCCACCCGCGTGCGCTTCGGCGGCAACACCATCAAGCCGATGAAGCAGGCCTCGGTGCCCGGCGTGGTGCTGCGGGAAAACGACCTTTTCTTCATCGACATCGCCCCGCGCGTGGACGCCTGGGAGGGCGACGGCGGCGCCAGCTTCACGGTCGGCCACGACGCCGAATACGCCCGCTGCGCGCGCGACGCCGAGGCGCTGTTCCACGACGTGCGCGCGGTCTGGCGCAAGGAAGGGCTGACCGGCCACGCGCTCTACGATCACGCCGACCGCACCGCGCGCAAGATGGGCTGGGAGCTGAATTTCGACCTGCCCGGCCACCGCGTCTCGGACTTCCCGCACGCCACCATCTACACCGGCTCGCTGGCCGACCTGGAAAGCTGCCCGTTGCCGATGCGCTGGATCCTGGAAATCCACCTGCGCGACCCGCGGCACCGCTTCGGCGCGTTCTTCGAGGACATGCTGCTGGACGACGCGCACTACGGCTGAACGGGCTCGCCGGGGCCTTTCCCGGGGGATTGCCCGAGCAATTTGGTCAAGGTCTCCTGTTGTGGGTTTCCGACGGGGCGGGAAGTCTAAGCCATTGTTTTTACTGTGATTGTGTAATTCAACTCTTATATAAGATATAAGACATTTGACCGCGGGCGCACTTCACTCTACAATCACGGCACAACTAGGTCTTCCCAACCCCTATTACCCCGCAGGATCCCATGCTTGATACCTATCGCGCCCATGTAGCCGAACGCGCCGCGCTTGGCATTCCCCCTCTGCCGCTGACCGCGAAGCAAACTGCGGAGCTGATCGAACTCCTGAAGAACCCGCCCGCCGGCGAAGAGCAGGCCCTGGTCGAGCTGATCACCCACCGCGTGCCGGCCGGCGTGGACGATGCCGCCAAGGTCAAGGCCTCGTACCTGGCCGCCGTGGCGCTGGGCAAGGAAGCCTGCCCGCTGATCACGCGCGCGCGCGCCACCGAACTGCTGGGCACCATGCTGGGCGGCTACAACATCTCGCCGCTGATCGAGCTGCTGGACGACGCCGAAGTCGGCACCGTCGCCGCCGCCGCGCTCAAGAAGACCCTGCTGATGTTCGATGCCTTCCACGACGTCAAGGAAAAGGCCGACCAGGGCAACGCCAACGCCAAGTCCGTGCTGCAAAGCTGGGCCGACGCCGAATGGTTCACCAGCCGCCCGGAAGTGCCGCAAAGCCTGACCGTGACGGTGTTCAAGGTCTCGGGCGAAACCAATACCGACGACCTCTCGCCGGCCCCCGACGCCACCACCCGCCCGGACATCCCGCTGCACGCGCTGGCCATGCTGAAGAACGCGCGCCCCGGCATCACCCCGGAAGAAGACGGCAAGCGCGGCCCGGTCAAGTTCATCGAATCGCTCAAGGAAAAGGGCAACCTGGTCGCCTACGTGGGCGACGTGGTCGGCACCGGCTCCAGCCGCAAGTCCGCCACCAACTCGGTGCTGTGGTTCACCGGTGAAGACATCCCGTTCGTGCCGAACAAGCGCTTCGGCGGCGTGTGCCTGGGCAGCAAGATCGCCCCGATCTTCTACAACACGATGGAAGACGCCGGCGCGCTGCCGATCGAGCTGGATGTGTCGCAGATGGAAATGGGCGACGTCATCGAACTGCGCCCCTATGACGGCCGCGCTCTGAAGAACGGCCAGGTCGTCGCCGAATTCCAGGTCAAGTCCGACGTGCTGTTCGACGAAGTGCGCGCCGGCGGCCGCATTCCGCTGATCGTCGGCCGCGGCCTGACCGCCAAGGCGCGCGAAGCGCTCGGCCTGGCCCCGTCCACGCTGTTCCGCCTGCCGCAGAACCCGGCCGACACCGGCCGCGGCTACACGCTGGCCCAGAAGATGGTCGGCCGCGCCTGCGGCCTGCCCGAAGGCAAGGGCGTGCGCCCGGGCACCTACTGCGAACCGAAGATGACCTCGGTCGGCTCGCAGGACACCACCGGCCCGATGACCCGCGACGAGCTGAAGGACCTGGCCTGCCTGGGCTTCTCGGCCGACCTGGTGATGCAGTCGTTCTGCCACACCGCCGCGTATCCGAAGCCCGTGGACGTCAAGACCCACCACACGCTGCCGCAGTTCATCAGCACCCGTGGCGGCATCTCGCTGCGCCCCGGCGACGGCGTGATCCACTCGTGGCTGAACCGCATGCTGCTGCCCGACACCGTCGGCACCGGCGGCGACTCGCACACCCGCTTCCCGATCGGCATCAGCTTCCCGGCGGGCTCGGGCCTGGTGGCCTTCGCCGCCGCCACCGGCGTGATGCCGCTGGACATGCCGGAATCGGTGCTGGTGCGCTTCAAGGGCAAGATGCAGCCTGGCGTGACCCTGCGCGACCTGGTCAACGCGATTCCGCTGTACGCCATCAAGTCGGGCGAGCTGACCGTGGCCAAGCAAGGCAAGAAGAACATCTTCTCCGGCCGCATCCTGGAAATCGAAGGCCTGCCCGACCTGAAGGTCGAGCAAGCGTTCGAGCTGTCCGACGCCTCCGCCGAGCGCTCGGCCGCCGGCTGCACGGTGCGCCTGAACAAGGAACCGATCATCGAATACATCAACAGCAACATCACGCTGCTGAAGTGGATGATCGCCGAAGGCTACGCCGACGCGCGCAGCCTGCAGCGCCGCATCAAGGCGATGGAAGCCTGGCTGGCCAGCCCCGAGCTGCTGCAGCCGGACGCCGATGCCGAATACGCCTCGGTCATCGAGATCGACCTGGCCGACATCCACGAGCCCATCGTGGCCTGCCCGAATGACCCGGACGACGTCAAGACCCTGTCCGACGTGGCCGGTGCCAAGATCGACGAAGTGTTCATCGGCTCGTGCATGACCAACATCGGCCACTTCCGCGCGGCGTCCAAGCTGCTCGAAGGCAAGCGCGACATCCCGGTCAAGCTGTGGGTCGCCCCGCCGACCAAGATGGACGCCAAGCAACTGACCGAGGAAGGCCACTACGGCGTGTTCGGCACCGCCGGCGCCCGCACCGAAATGCCGGGCTGCTCGCTGTGCATGGGCAACCAGGCACAGGTGCGCGAAGGTGCCACGGTGATGTCCACCAGCACCCGCAACTTCCCCAACCGCCTGGGCAAGAACACCAACGTGTACCTGGGCTCGGCCGAACTGGCCGCCATCTGCTCGCGCCTCGGCCGCATCCCGACCAAGGAAGAGTACATGGCCGACATGGGCGTGCTGAGCGCCAACGGCGACAAGATCTACAAGTACATGAACTTCGACCAGATCGAGGACTTCAAGGACGTGGCGGATACGGTGTCGATGTAAGGCACGCGACCGGCGGCGGTGAGCTCCCCTTTCCCGCAGGCGGGAGAGGGGAGCCAACGGTCGGCAATCCTCGCCAGCAGTCCCAGTCAGGCCCCTTCCCGGGGCCTTTCTTTTTGCCCATTCCACGCTCACGCCTTCACCGCATCATGGCCCGCCTCAAGCTCGAATTCCCCGAAGACCAGTACTACTACTACAGCACCCATCTCACGGTGCGCGTGACGGACATCAACAGCGCCAACCACCTCGGCAACGACTCGATGATCTCGATGATCTCCGAGGCGCGCGCGCGTTTCCTGTTCGACCTGCGCAGCGGCGACGGCGAGGCGGCCGAGACCGAGCAGGTCGGCACCATCGTCACCGATCTCGCCACCACCTACCGCAACGAGGCGCATGCGCGCGACCAGCTTTTGTTCGAGGTGGGCGTGATGGACTTCAACCGCTACGGCGGCGACATCACCTTCCGCATCACGCGCCCGAGCGACGGCGCGCTGATCGCGCTGGCCAAGTCCGGCTTCGTCTTCTTCAGCTATGCGCGCAAGCAGGTGATGCCGATGCCGGCGGCGTTCGCCAGCAAGTTTCCCCGGGTCAACTGGGTCGACCGCGGCTGAGCGGCGCCGGCTGCCGCGCAAGGAGCGGGCGCAAGGCGAGCGCCTACAAACCGTAGAACGGCCGGTTGGCCTCGATGCGGGCGCGCTCGGACTCGGGAAACCGCCGGTCGGCCAGCAGCTTGCGCAGCGCGGCGCGGCCCTGGTCGAGCGCGCCGATGTAGTAAGCGCTGACCACGAGTTCGTCGAGCGCGCGCCAGCTGTAGACCGAGGTGTCGACGAACAGCGAGTCGTCCGGCACCGCCAGCGCCGCGGCCTGCTGCGCGTACAGGTGCGCCTGCGCGAACTCGCCGCGCAGGCGGTGCCAGCGGGCCAGCTCGCACAGCGGCTCGGCGCGCGCCGGACGCGCCTGGTAGGCGGCCAGGTAGGCGTCGCGCACGGCGCCGGCGGCGACGCTCGCGTCCGCCGCAGCCAGCCGTTCGGTCAGCACGCCGATCTGGAACAGCGCGAACCAGCGCTCCTCGTCCCATCCCTCCAGCGCGGCGCGCGCGCGGTACTGCGCCAGGCTGGCCTCCACGTTCCCCGCGTCGCGGTAGCTCTGCGCCAGGTAGAAGCGGTAGCGCGGATTGGCTGGCTCCTTCTCCAGCGCGCGCTCCAGCACCTCGATGTCGCGCAGGTAGGTATGCGGATCGCGCGCCCGCGCGCCGTCGCGCGACACCACGATGGCGGGGCCGTCCAGGTGCTGCCATGCGTGCGGCGCGTCCTGCGTCAGGTATTCGTGCAGCACGCCTTCCCAGCGCCACGGCTGGCCGGCGGCCACCAGCGCGTTGCGCCGGTAGTGCCAGCCGCCCAGCTCGCACAGGAAACGGTAGCCGTCGGCGCCCAGCGCGGGCCAGCGGAAGCCGGGCGGCACGCGCAGGGTCTCGTCGGCGTCGATGAACAGCACGTAGTCGCCGGCGCCGGCGTTGGCGCGCGCCAGCGCCAGCGCTTCGTTGCGGTTGTGGGCAAAGTCCACCCACGGCCGCTCGTGCAGTTCGCCGGGCAGGCCGTCCATGCACGCGCGCACCAGCGCCTGGGTGCCGTCGGTGGAGCCGGTGTCGACGATCGCCCAGCGGTCGATCCACGGCTTGACCGACGCGAGGCAGCGCGCGATCACGGGCGCCTCGTTCTTCACGATCATGTTCAGGCAGATGCGGGGCAATTCGGATGTCCTGTCGGGAGGGTCGGGAGCGCTGTCGGGAGATGCCGCTGCCGGGAGATGCCGGCGGCGCGAGCAGCATACGCGCAGTCGCGCGTTTTCGGCAATGGCGGCGGCGCCGGCTAGCGTGTCTTGCGCAACGTCAGGTTGATGCGCTCGCGCCCGGTCAGCGGGTGGTCGCCGTCGGCCAGCGGCGCGATGCCGTGGAAGGCCAGCCGCGCCGGGCCGCCCCACACCACCACGTCGCCGTGGGCCAGGCGCACGCGCTGGCACGGGTCTGCGCGCCGCAGGCCGCCGAACAGGAAGACCGCGGGCAGGCCCAGCGAGACCGAGACGATGGGCGCGCGCAGGTCGAGTTCGTCGCGGTCCTGGTGCAGGGACAGGCGCGTGCCGGGCAGGTAGCGGTTGAGCAGGCAGGCGTCCGGGCTGAACCCCGCGAAACCGGCCTCGGCGGCGGCCGCGCGCGCCAGCGCCAGGAAGCTGGCGGGCATCGGCGGCCACGGCGCGCCGCCGAGCGGGTCCGCCGGCTCGTAGCGGTAGCCGCTGGCGTCGGAGACCCAGCCGAACCGGCCGCAGTTGGTCATCGCCACCGACATGCGCTGCCCGCCCGGCGTGATCAGGTGGCGCCACGGCGCCTGCGCGGCGACCTCGCGCACGGCGGCGAGCAGCGCCTGCTCATGGGCGCGGGCAAAGCCGCGCAGGACGGTCGCGCCGGGCACGATCGGCTCGGCGTGGGGCGGATCCAGCTGCGGCAGGGAATCGAAGAGGTCGAAGGTCATGGTGGCCGGGGACGCAGGCGGCGGGCCTGCGCTCAAACCACATGGTAGGCGCGATGGCGCGCGCTGGCGCGCGACGGCGCGCGTGGTCCGCGATGGCCGCCGGCGGGCGGGGCGCTGGTGCGCGCCGGCCCGCCGTGCGCGGCCGGGATCACGCGAAGGTGTCGACCTCGCCGCGGGCCAGGGTGCGCGCGGGCGCGGCAACGGCGCCGGCCGGGGCCGGCTGGCTGCCCGCCGGCGCGCCGAAGGCGGTCTGCTGGCTACCGGGCTGGCGCTGCTGCTGCGGCTGGCCGCTGCCGGGCTGGCCGGCAAAGCTGTCGGCGCCGACCGAGGCCTGGCCGAGCTGGATGCCGCTGTCGGCCATCGCGCTGCGCAGGTGCGGCAGCGCGGCTTCCACCGCCGCGCGCACGGCGGCGTGCGGGGAGACGAACTGCGCCTGCGCCTGGTCGTTGACCACGCTGAGCACGACCTTGAGCGGGCCGAGGTCGGGCGGGTTGAGCTGCAGCTCGGCGGTGTGGTTGCCTTGCGTCGACAGGCGCACCATCTGCTGGCTGAGCGCCTGCGGCCACTGGCCGTCGCCGACCGGCGGCGCCACCGGCAGCGAGGTCGCGGGCGACAGGCCGCTGCTGGTCGGCGCGGGGCCGGCGGCCATCGTGCCGGCGGCGGCCAGGGTGCTGGCCGCCGTGTCGGCGGGAGCCGCCTCGGTGGCGGCGGGCTCGGCCGCGCGCAGGGCGGCGGCGAACTGCGACGCGCTGGTCGGGGCGGCGGCCGCGGCGGTGTCGGCGGCGGGCGCCAGCGGGTTCCTGGCGCCGGTGGCTTCGCCAGGCTGGAGCGGCGCCTTGTGCTGCTGGCCGGCGGTGCCCTGCTGGCCGGCGGACTGGCCGCCGCCACTGGCGCCGCCGCCTTGCTGGCCGGCGATGGCGGTCTTGAGGCTGGCGGCCAGGTCGGGGCCGGCCTTGGCGGCATCGGCCGTGGCGGCGGTGGCGGGCCGGTCGGCGGCCTGTGTGGCGGCGGTGTGCTGCGGCACGGGCTGCAGCGCGGCGCGCTGGGACGCGATGGTGGCCAGCGTGTCGGCGGCGCTCGAGGCCGCCGCCGCGGCGTCGGCCGCGGCAGTGCCGGCGGCGGCGGCCGACGGCAGCGTGGGGTCCTTCAGGCCGGGCAGGCCGGCCTGCCCGCCGAGGGCGGCCGCGGCCACGCCGGGCAGGGCGCCGTCGCCGGCCGTGGCCGGCGCGGCGGGCTGGGCCGGTTGCGCCGGCAGCAGCACGGCCAGCGCGGCGGCGGCGGCCTGGGCGGCCGGGTTCACGGCCTGCGCGTCGGCCGCTTCGCCGTCCTTGTCGCCATCCTTGCCGCCGTTCCTGGCGCCGTCCTTGCCGCCCGGCCGCGCGGGCTTGCCGGCCACCGTATTGCCTTGCGTGCCCTGGGCGGCGCTGTTCTGCGCGGCGTTGCCGTTCTGGGCGTTCTGCGTGTTCTGCGTGTCCTGTGCCGGGGCGGCGGCCTGGCTGCCGGCGTTGCCGCTGTTGCCGGCATTCTTGGCGCCATTGGCATTGCCGTCGTCGCGCGCGCGCGCCAGCGCGTCGCCGAAGCCCTGCTGCGCGGCGTCGGTGCTGCCGGCGCTGCGCGAGGCGGCCGCGCTGCTGGCGGTGTTGCTGACAATCTGGGTGATATCGATCATGGTCGGTGTCTGGCGGCTTAGCGGTGGCGGTCGGCGACTTGCAGGCGGGCGGCGCGCGCGGCGTATTCGTCGGTGTCGCGCTGCTCGCGGCGCGAGAGGGCTTGCTGCTCGCGCGTCTCGGCGCGGGTGATGAGGGTGTCGAACGAGTTCTGGCGGCGCTTCTGCTGCTGCCAGTTGGCGCGCCCGGCCAGCAGCTGCGCCTCGGCGCGCGCGAGCGCCTCGGTCTGCTGGCGGATGGCGGTGTCGAGCGAGGCCAGGAACTGGGCGAAGTCCTGCCAGCGCGTGGAGGTCATGCCGTCCTGGGCGATGGCCTGCATGCGCTCGCGGTATTCCTGCCGGTACTGGGTGAGCGCGGCAAGCTGCTGCTCGGCCTGGTTGCGCAGGCCCTGCAGCCGGCCCAGCTCGCGCGCGGCCGCATCCGTATCGTTCTGGGCCAGGTCGGCCAAGGTATTCAATGCAGATGGCTTAGCCATGTTCGCTCCGTTGGAAGATGCCGTGCAGCTGGCCGATCGAGGCGTCGTAGCCGGCGCGCTCGTGGATGTCCTGCTGGAGGAACGCTTCCATCTGCGGGTGCAGGTGGATGGCGAGGTCCAGTTCCGGATCGTTGCCGGGCACGTAGGCGCCCACGCTGATCAGGTCGCGGTTGCGCTGGTAGCGCGACATCAGCTGCTTGAAGCGCCGCACCGAGGCGAACTGCATCGGCTCGACCAGCGCCGTCATGGCGCGGCTGATGGAGGCTTCCACGTCGATGGCCGGATAGTGGCCCGACTCGGCCAGGCTGCGCGAGAGCACGATGTGGCCGTCGAGAATGGCGCGCGCGGAGTCGGCGATCGGGTCCTGCTGGTCGTCGCCCTCGGTCAGCACCGTGTAGAACGCGGTGATCGAGCCGCCGCCTTCGGGGCCGTTGCCGGTGCGCTCCACCAGCGTGGGCAGCTTGGCGAACACCGAGGGCGGATAGCCCTTGGTGGCGGGCGGCTCGCCGATGGCCAGGGCGATCTCGCGCTGGGCCATCGCGTAGCGCGTGAGCGAGTCCATGATGAGCAGCACGTGGCGGCCCTGGTCGCGGAAATACTCGGCCAGGCGCGTGGCGTAGGCGGCGCCCTGCATGCGCAGCAGCGGCGAGGTGTCGGCGGGCGCCGCCACCACCACCGAGCGCCGGCGGCCGTCCTCGCCGAGGATGTTCTCGATGAAGTCCTTCACTTCGCGGCCGCGCTCGCCGATCAGGCCGACCACGATGACCTCGGCGCTGGTGTAGCGCGCCATCATGCCCAGCAGCACGCTCTTGCCCACGCCGGAGCCGGCGAACAGGCCCATGCGCTGGCCGCGGCCGACCGTGAGCATGCCGTTGATGGCGCGCACGCCCACGTCCAGCACGGTCTCGATCGGGGCGCGCTCGAGCGGGTTGATCTGGGTGCCGCCGAGCGTGACCTCGGTGGCGGCGCTGATGGGGCCGAGCCCGTCGAGCGGGCGGCCGGCGGCGTCGAGCACGCGGCCCAGCAGCCCTTCGCCGACCGGCAGGCGCTTGGAGCCGGGCTCGCGCGGGGCGGCGTCGCCGCTGGGGCGCGGCGTGGGTTCGAGCGGGTACACGCGCGCGCCGGGCACCAGGCCGACCACGTCGGACTGCGGCATCAGGTAGAGGCGGTCGGCGCCGAAGCCGACCACTTCGGCCTCGGCCATGCGCGGGCCGGTGCCCTTGCCGCCGGGCGACTGGCCGCCGGGCAGCTCGATCAGGCAGTCGCTGCCGACCGGCATGCGCAGGCCCACGGCCTCCAGCACCAGGCCGGCGGCGCGCGTCAGGCGGCCGCAGCTGCGCTTGCTGTCGAGTTCAGCGAGGCCGGCCGAGGCGCTGGCCAGCGCGTCGCGCCAGCGCTGGCCGTGCAGGCCGGGCAGCGCGGGCGCGGCAGGCGCCGGCGCGGCGTGGTCGGGCTTGGCCGCGCTGTTGTCAGGCATGGGGCGGCTCCCACGGGTCGTCGCGGCCGAGCGCCTTGACCACGCGGTTCCAGCGCGTGGACAGCGTGGCGTCGAGTTCGCCGCTGGCGGCGCTGGCCACGCAGCCGCCCCGCGCCACCGCGGGTTCGGCGCGCACGTTCCAGCCGGCGGCTTCGAGCTCGCCGGCCAGGTGGGTTTCCACCAGCGCCACGTCTTCGGGGTTGAGCAGCAGGCAGGGCGAGCCGGACAGCGCCGGCTCGGCGGCCAGCAGCTCGCGCACGGCCGGCAGCAGCACCGCGGGATCGGCCGCCACGGTCTGCTGCACCAGCTGGCGCGCCACGTCGAGCGCCAGCGCGATCAGGGTCTGGGCCACTTCCTCGTCCACGCGGCCGAGCGCGTGGCTGAAGGTGGCGGCCAGCTCCTGCAGGCGGCCGGCTTCGGCGCGCGCGCTTTCCAGGCCGCGCGCATAACCCTCGCGGTGGCCGTCGCCGTAGCCCTGGGTCTGGCCCTGGGTATAACCCTGGGCGTAGCCCTCCTTGCGCGCGCCTTCGCGCATGGCGTCGAGCGCGGCGAAGTCGATCGGGGGCGGGGCCGGCTCGAACGGCATGAACGCCGACGGCTCCGGCTCGGCGTCGCGCGGGTCGAGCGACACCATCTGCCAGCGCTGCCAGCCGCTTTTCTGCGGGGTGCGGCCGCCCGGCGGGGCGAAGCTGGTGAATTCGTTCTGGCCGCCCTGGCCGCCCTGGCCGCCTTGATTGCCCTGGCCATTCTGGCGCGGGCCGCCGCGGCCGCCCGCGCGGCGGCCATCGCCGCCGTCGCCGCCACCGCTGTTGCCGCTGTTGCCCTGGCGGTCGCCGCGGGCATTCGTGTAGGCCGGGTCCGCGGCATAACCGCGGAACTGGCCGAGGGCACGTTCAGACGTAGGCATCGTCGCCACCACCGATTACAACTTCGCCGGCTTCGGCCAGGCGGCGCACCACCTGGAGGATGTTCTTCTGTTCGGCCTCGACCTGCGAGACCCGTACCGGGCCCAGCGCCTCGAGGTCTTCGCGCAGCATTTCGCCGGCGCGGGTAGACATGTTGCGGATGAACTTGTCGCGCAGTTCCACCGGCGCGCCCTTGAGCGCGACGATGAGCGATTCGGTGGCCACTTCCTTGAGCACGCGCTGGATGCCGCGGTCGTCCACTTCCATCAGGTTCTCGAACAGGAACATCTCGTCGATGATCTTCTGGGCGAGGTCGCCGTCGTGCAGGCGCACGCCTTCGATGACCGCTTCCTCGTGGGCCGTGCTCATCAGGTTGATGATCTCGGCCGCGGTGCGCACGCCGCCCATGCGGCTGCGCTTGAGGCTCTGGCCCGCCAGCAGCTTGGTCAGCACGTCGGTCAGCTCCTGCAGCGCGCCCGGCTGCACGCCGCCGAAGGTGGCGATGCGCAGGATCACGTCGTTGCGCAGGCGGTCCGTGAACATGCCGAGGATCTCGGACGACTTCTGGCGGTCCAGGTGGATCAGGATGGTGGCGATGATCTGCGGATGCTCGTCGCGGATCAGCTCGGCCACCGAGGTGGAATCCATCCAGTTCAGCGAGTCGATGCCGCTGCCCGGGTCGCGCGATTCCAGGATGTCCTCGATCACCGACAGCGCGCGTTCCTCGCCCAGCGCCTTGTTCAGCACGCTGCGGATGAAGGTGCTCGAGTCCACGTCCAGCGCCATGTACTGCTCGGTCTCGGAGCGGAACTCGGCCAGCACCTCGGCCATCTGCTCGCGCGTCACCGAGGTGAGCGCCGCCATCGCCTGGCCCAGGGCCTGCACCTGCGGCGGTCCGAGATGCTTGAAGACCTCGGCCGCGGCGTCTTCCCCGAGCGACATCATCAGGATGGCGCTCTTCTGCAACCCTTCATCGTTCATCTTTGGACATCCAGTTCTTGATCACGCTGGCGACCAGGCGCGGGTCGCGCTGCGCAGCGTCGCGCACCAGGGCGAGATCGCTTTCGTATTTGGCGGCAAGCCGCAGGACTTCCGGATTGGACGGCTCTTCGGCGGGCAGCAGCACGGCCTGCTCTTCGGCGGTCTTCTCCTGTGGCGGCGGCAGCGGCGGCGCGGTGTACTTGCGCAGCACCGGGCGGGCGATCTTGAACCACACGAACGCGGCCAGCAGGGCCAGCATCAGGTAGCCGGCCACGGTCTTGGCCAGCGCGATCATGTCCGGCTGCTTCCACAGCGGCAGTTCGGGCTTGATGTCGACCTCGGCGGTAAACGGGCTGTTGACCACGTTGAGCGAGTCGCCGCGCTCGGCGGAGAAGCCCATCGCTTCCTTGGTCAGGTTCTCGATCTGGGTGAGCTGCGTGGCGGGCAGCGCCTCGGCCACCATCTTGCCGTTGGCGCCGGCCTTCTGGCGGTAGTTGACCACCACCGCCACCGACAGGCGCTTCACGCCGCCCGGGGCCTGCTGCACGTGGCGCACGGTGCGGTCGAGCTCGTAGTTGGTGGTGGAGTCCTTGCGGTTGCTGCTCGGGCCGGTCTGGGCCGTGCTGGTGGCGCCGGTCTGCGCCGGCTGCCCGGCCTGGCCTTGCTGGCCGGGCTGCTGGCCCGGCTGGTTGGGCTGGCCGGGGCGCGGCGGCTGGGCCGTGGCGATCGGCGCGGTGGCGGGCGCGGGCGGCTGGTTGGACAGCGCGCCGGGCACGCCGCCGACGGGCGCGGCGCCCTGCTGGCTCGATTCGCTCGACTGCTGGCTGCGGATGGCCGCGCGGGTCGGGTCCTGGTTGGGCTTGAATGACTCGTCGGTGTGCTCGACGATGGCGAAGTCCACGTCGGCCGTGACCTGCGCCTTGACGTTGTCCTGGCCGACCAGCGGCGCCAGGATGGCTTCCACGCGCTGCGCGTAGTTGCGCTCCAGCGCCTGCACGTACTTGATCTGGCTGGCGTCGAGCATGCGCTCGTTGGTGCCGTTGCCCGACAGCAGGTTGCCGTGCTGGTCGACGATGGAGATCGACTTGGGCGTGAGTTCCGGCACGCTGGACGACACCAGGTAGCTGATCGCCGCGACCTGGCCGTCGTCGATGGCGCGGCCCGGGTAGAGCTGCAGTATCACCGAGGCGGTCGGCTTCTGGCGCTCGCGCACGAACAGCGTGGGCTTGGGGATGGCCAGGTGCACGCGCGCGGACTGCACCGCGCCGATCGACTCGATCGAGCGCGCCAGCTCGCCTTCCAGGCCGCGCTGGTAGTTGACCTGCTCGGCGAACTGGCTGATGCCGAACTTCTGCGAGTCCATCAGCTCCATGCCGGTGGTGCCGCTCTTGGGCAGGCCCTGGGAAGCCAGGCGCAGGCGGGTCTCGTGGACCTTGTCGGACGGCACCATGACCGCACCGCCGCCCTCGGCGAACTTGTACGGCACGTTCATCTGCTGCAGGGAGGCGATGACGGCACCGCCGTCGCGCTCGGACAGGTTGCTGTAGAGCACCTTGTAGTCCGGCGCGCGCGACCACAGCACGCCCACCGCGATGGCCGCGGCAAGCGCCGCGGCACCCAGCATCATGGGCAGGCGCGGATTGGCCTTGAGGCGCTCGAACAGCTCGGATTTGCCCGACAGGGCGGCCACGGCGTTCATGCGCGCGCCCCGGTCATGGCCAGGATGGGCAGGGCCGGATGGCGGGCGGCGCTCTGGCTGCCCTGTCCACCCCGGCTGGCCTGGAGCATCCCGGCTACGGCATGGCTAAGATCACGCTGCTGACAAAACACGCGTACTCCCCGCGATAGTTGATCAAGATTCGGGTCCCGGAGCGGGCGCGGCAACGCGGCAGCGCCCCAGATCCGGCACGGTATCGATCATCGTCCAGGCGCGGCGCCGACAATCACGGGAATAAGCCTCGTTTTCCACCCGATTTCCCGCAATGGGCCGCCCGGCGGGGCAGGTACGCTTCGGGGGCTGGCACAGGTGGCGTGCGCGGATGCGGTCTTGCGGCATGCGCGCGCACCCCGGCGGATTTGCCGGCAGCGGCGCGGGGAGGGTCCGGCGCCATGTTCAACGACTTGACTCTTTGCGGGACCGGCTTGCCCCGAGCGGGCGCGGCGGGTTCCGAGCGGATCGCCATGACTACCATCTCTTCCATCGAAGGCATGCTGCAGCAGTTGCGCGGGCTGGCCCAGAGCGCCACCGGCACGCAAAGCCAGGCCACCACGGCCGCGGCCGCCGGCCCGGGCAGCTTCGCCAGCGAACTGCAGCGCTCGCTGGCGCGCGTCAGCGCCGTGCAGGAACACGCCTACGGCCAGGCCGACGCCTTCGAGCTGGGCAAGCCCGGCGTGTCGCTCAACGACGTGATGATCGACATGCAGAAGGCCAACGTGTCGTTCCAGACCGCCGTGCAGGTGCGCAACCGGCTGGCCGGCGCCTACCAGGAAATCATGAGCATGACGGTGTAACGGCCGCCGGGCCGGCGGCGCCGGTCCTAGATGGTTCGTTTGCCGGAAGAAGACCTCCGTTCGCGGGCGCGGGCGGGGGTTTTCGCGTTTTTTGGGCGGGGGCTGGCGAATGCCGCCGTGCCGGATTTCCCGGCGCCGCTGCCTTTGCCTTATATCCGGAAATACTCCGCCGCGCCCGGCTCGCGGGCCGGCTTGCACACCAGATCGCCGCCGTGCCCGGCATACACGAGGCAATGCCCGGGCGTGTCGCGGTTGACCACGCTCACGCCCTGGGCGATGACCGAGCCGTCGCCCACGTGGCTGCGGCCGATGATGGCGGTGTTGGGATACATCACCACGCCGTCGCCGATCACCGGCGCCACGCCGTGGTTCTTGCCGACCGTGGAGTTCTGGTACAGCACCAGATAATTGCCGTAGGTCGCCTTTGCCAGCACGATGCCGACCGAGTGGCCGATGAAGAAGACTTCCGGCAGCTCGACCTCGTAGAACATGTCGATGCCGTTGAGCGCCTTGTTCAGCAGGAACAGCCGCGTGCAGGCCTGCGCGTTGCCTTCGTTGCGCCAGATGGTGTTGGCCAGGTAATAGAGATACTGGCAGTACTGGCTCGAATGCAGGTAGTTGAAGCGCCCGGGCTGCCACATGCGCACGGCGGCGATGCAGCGCTCGAGCCGGGCCAGCGCTTCGGGCTGGTGGCGGGCGATCACGGGCAGCAGGGCGTCGGCCTTGCCGTCCGGCACCAGCGCGGCCACCTGGGCGCAGGTATAGGCCGCCAGGCTCTGCGGGGTCTGGTCGATCAGTTCCACGTTCGGATTCCTTGCAGGTGAGCGGCCACTACGTCGCGCACGTCGCGCGGCGCCACGCCGAGCGCGCGCAGGCGCGCCACGCTGCACACCGCGGCCGGCTGGGGCCGGGTGGCGCGGGCCAGCTCGACCTGCCAGCCGGCGCGGTTGAACACTTCGGCCAGTTCGCCGTTGGAGACGTTGGCGCCGCTGGCCACGTTGAAGATGCCTTGCGCGCCCTGCGCGGACATGGCGGCCAGCGCCTGGACCACGTCGTCGAGATGGATGTAGTCGCGCACGAAGGCGGCGTCGCTGTCGAGGCGGAACGCGCGCTCAGCGGCGGCGCGCTGCAGCCATTCCGAGAGGAAGCCCGGCGCGCCGGCGCACCAGTCGAACACGCACGACAGGCGCGCCACGGCGGTGCGCCGCGGTGCCAGCGTGAGGCACAGGTTCTCGCCCAGCGCCTTGGACAGGTCGTAGAGGTGGCGCGGGTTGGCCGGCTGCAGCGTGAGCGCGCCGGCTTCGTCGCCCACCGGCAGCGCGGAACTGTCGTACAGGCGGGTCGAGGACAGGTAGATCAGGTGGTCCCAGCGGCCCGCGCGCAGCAGCGCCGCCAGCAGGCCGACGTGGGCTTCCACCGTGTCGAACGGGCGCGCGGCGAAATCGGCGGTCAGGCCCGCGCAGTAGAACACACGGCCGAGGTCGCGCTCGAACAGGCCGGCGTCGTCGCGGCGCGGCACGTAGACTTCATGCCCGGCGTGGCGCAGCGCGCGCACCAGGCGCTGGCCGACGAAGCCGGCTCCGCCGATCACGGTGCACGGCGCGGCGGGGCCGCCGGGTGTGGAGGCGCTCACGTCGTTGCTCACGCCGCTCACGACAGCGGGTGGTGCAGCGCCGGGTCGCGGTGCCACAGCAGCTTGGGGCTGACGTGGTGGCAGACCGAGAAGTCCGCGCCCTGCAGCAGCGCCGGGTCCTTGACCGCGACCATGTTGAAGCCGTGCGCCGGGCCTTCCAGGTAGACCTCGTCGACCGGGATCAGCTCGATCGGGCGGCCGGACATGTCCACGTTGGAGTTGAAGTCGCGCACCGCGAACACGCTGTAGCCGAAGCCTTGCAGCATGCGGATGATCTCGGCGTTTTCCAGGCCGTTGCTCCAGTCCACGTAGTGGCGGTGCACCTCGAACACGATGTTGGGCGCGTCCGGGGCCGGGCGCGACAACTGGTTCTTCGCGCCCTTGAACACGTCGAGCTCGGCGCCCTCGATGTCCAGCATGATGAGGCTGAGCTTGTCGAGCTTCTGCTGCGCGCAGTAGTCGTCGATGGTGATGGTGGCGAAGCTGCTGTCGTCGGTGGCCGTGCTGGCCTCGGCGCGCTCGGCGTGGGCGAACGAGTCGTTGCCGACCAGGCGCAGTTGCGTGCTGCTGTCGGACCACAGGCCCAGGCGCCAGCTCTTGATGTTCTCCACCGCGTTGAGCTTCGCGTTGTTGCGCAGCATGCCGAGCTGGTCGGCGTTGGGCTCGAAGGCGTGGCAGGTGCCGCCGGCGGCGGCCAGCTGCCGGGCCATCAGGATCACCTGGTCGCCGAAGTAGGCGCCGCCCACCACCGCGTTGCCGCCGCGCTGGCACAGCTTGACCAGCAGCTTGGTGGTCTGCGGCTCCCACACGTGGTCCGGCTGCGCCGGCGTGCTCATGAGGAAGTCGCGCGCGATCTTGGTGCGGTAGAGGAATTCGAACACGGTGCCGTCGGCCAGCGTCTTGCGCAGGCGCGAGTCGTCGTCGTACATGGCGTCGACGATGGGGCCGGTGATGTCGTCGCGCACGCTGCCCGCGTAGCCGGACAGGTCGGCCTCGATGGACTTGCACAGGGCGACCAGCCGGTCGCGCGCGGCCTCGCTGTTGCCAACTTCGCGCAGGGCTTGGGACAGTTTCTGCAAGGTGTCGGTACTCATGGATTGGCTCCGAAGTTTGGCTTGTTGGTCGGTGACCGGTTGAATGCGGTGTGGATGAGGGTTCAGTACGCGCGGGCCGCCGCCAGGCGAGGCAGCGCCATGTCCTTGGCGGAGACGAGCCGGGACGCGCACGGCGGCCAGGCGATGCCGGTCTCCGGGTCGTCCCAGCGCACGCCGCCGCTGTGCGCGGGCGCGAACGGCACGGTCATCTGGTAGAAGACCTCGGACAGCTCGGTCAGGGTCTGGAAACCGTGCGCCACGCCGCGCGGGATGTAGAGCGCGCGCTGGTTGTGCGCCGACAGCTCCACCGAGAACCACTGGCGGTAGCTGGCCGAATAGGGCCGCAGGTCCAGCAGCGCGTCGAACACCGCGCCGGTGGTGACGCGCACCAGCTTGTCCTCGCCGGCGGGCTCGTATTGCAGGTGCATGCCGCGCACGATGCCCGCGCGCGTGTTGCGCGACACGCTCTGCTGCACGAAGCGGCCGTTGAGCCCGCGCTCGGCGAAGGCGTCCACGCACACGGTGCGGGCGAAGAAGCCGCGCTCGTCGGCGAGCGGCTCCGGGTCCACCAGCCAGGCGCCCTCGATGGGAGTCGGCGTGAAGATCATGGCAGCTCCGTCATGGCAGCACCGCGGTTTCCGGGATGGCCACCACGAAGCGCCCGCCCCACTCGCGGATGCCGGCCATCTGCGCCATCACCTCGTCCTTGATGTTCCACGGCAGGATCAGCAGGTAGTCGGGGCGGTCGCCGAAGACGTGCTCGGGCGCCACCACCGGGATGCGCGTGCCGGGCAGCAGGCGGCCCTGCTTGGTGGGGTTGCGGTCCACCACGTAGTCGATGAAGTCGGTGCCCGCGCCGCAGTAGTTGAGCAGCGTGTTGCCCTTGGCCGCGGCGCCGTAGGCGGCAATGCGCCTGCCGGCGTTGCGCGCCTCGATCAGGAAGGACAGCAGGTCGCGCTTGGCCTTGCGCACGCGCTCGGCGAAGCCCGCGTAGAGCGCCGTGCTGGTCAGGCCGGCGGCGTGCTCCTCGGCCAGCGCGGCGGCGACCGCCGGCGTGGCGGCGTGGGCCGCGCCCGCGTGGCAGGCGAACACGCGCAGGCTGCCGCCGTGGGTGGGCAGGTGCTCGACGTCGAACACGCGCAGGCCGGCCCGGGCGAAGACGGGCTGCAGCGCCGCCAGCGACAGGTAGGAGTAGTGCTCGTGGTACAGCGTGTCGAACTGGTTCTGCTCGATCAGGCGCAGCAGGTGCGGAAATTCCAGCGTGATCACGCCCTGCGGCTTGAGCACCACCGGCATGCCGCCGACGAAGTCGTTGATGTCCGGCACGTGCGCCAGCACGTTGTTGCCCAGCAGCAGGTCGACCTGCCAGCCTTCCTCGCGCAGGGCGCGCGCGCTGGCCGTGCCGAAGAACAGCTCGCGGCTGTCCACGCCCCTGGCGCGCGCGGCGGCGGCGGTGTTGGCGGTGGGCTCCACGCCCAGGCACGGCACGCCGGCCTGCACGAAATACTGCAGCAGGTAGCCGTCGTTGCTGGCCAGCTCCATCACGCGGCTGCCGGCGCCGAGGCCGAAGCGCGCGGTCATGGCGCCGACGTAGCGGCGCGCGTGCTCGAGCCAGGACGACGAATACGAGGAGAAATACACGTAGTCGTCGTGGAAATGGGTTTCTGCCGGCGTGGCGTCGCGCAGCTGGACCAGCCAGCAGTGCTCGCACACCATCGCGTGCAGCGGGTAGAAGGTCTCGGCGCGGGCCGCGTCGCCGGCCTTGATGAAGGCGTTGGAGACCGGCGAGAGGCCGAGGTCGACCACGGTTTGCGCCAGCGGCGCGCCGCAGGCGCGGCAGGGCGCCTGCGTGGCGGCGTGGTTGGCTTGGACAGCGTCTGTCATACGCGGAATTGATCGATTTGTCGTTCGGTCACGGCGCGGGCCGCGGCGGGGTCCGCCTGCACGGCGCGATACCAGTGGGCGGTGGCGGCCAGCGCCTGGTCGAGCGCCCAGCGCGGCTGCCAGCCGAGCATGTCCCTGGCCAGGGACGAGTCCAGGTGCAGGTTGCGCGCTTCGTGCGGCGCGCCGGCGCCGGTGTCGGCCAGTTGCCAGCGCAGTTCGGGCCAGTGCCGTTCGAGCGCGGTCAGCACCGCGCCCACGGCCAGGTTGCCCGATGCCTGCGGGCCGAAGTTGAAGGCCCGCGCGAGGGCCGGCTCGCCGCCCATTAGCCGCGCGCCCAGCAGCAGGTAGCCGTGCAGCGCCTCCAGCACGTGCTGCCACGGGCGCGTGGCGTGCGGGTTGCGGATCTCCAGCACGCCGCCGGCGGCGGCCGCGCGCGCGGCGTCGGGCACCAGGCGGTTGTCCGCCCAGTCGCCGCCGCCGATCACGTTGCCGGCGCGCGCGGTGGCCACCAGCACGCCGCGCTCGGCCAGGAAGGCATTGCGGTAGCTGGCGGCGACCAGCTCGGCCGCGGCCTTGCTGGCGCTGTAGGGGTCGTGGCCGCCGAGCGGGTCGGTCTCGCGGTAGCCCCAGACCCACTCCTTGTTGTCGTAGCACTTGTCGGTGGTGATCACCACCACCGCGCGCACGCCCGGGCACTGGCGCACGGCGTCGAGCAGGTTGACGGTGCCCATCACGTTGGTGGCCCAGTTGGCCACCGGGTCGCGGTAGCCGGCGCCGACCAGCGGCTGCGCCGCGAGGTGGAACACGATTTCCGGCTGCGCGTCCCGCAGCGCGCGGGCCAGCGTATCGGCCTCGCGGATGTCGGCCAGGTGGTGGCCGTGCAGCGTGTCGGCCACGCCCGCGGCGGTAAACAGGCCGGCCGGCTGCTCCGGCGGCAGCGCATAGCCGCTCACGCGCGCGCCCAGGCGCGCCAGCCACAGCGCCAGCCAGGCGCCCTTGAAGCCGGTGTGCCCGGTCAGGAAGACGCGGCGGCCCGCGTAGTGGCCGAGCCTGTCCGCCATCGGGTTCGCCGCGCTCATCGCGCTCATCGCGCCCGCCGTGCTCACCACGTCTTCCACGGGGCCGCGCCCGACTGCCACAACTGCTCGAGCATGTTCTTCTCGCGCAGGGTGTCCATCGGCTGCCAGAAGCCCTGGTGCTCGAAGGCCAGCAGGTGCCCGCGCGTGGCGAGCTCTTCCATCGGGCCTTGTTCCCAGCTGGTCTTGTCGTCGCCGATCAGGTCGATCACCTCGGGCTGCAGCACGAAGAAGCCGCCGTTGATCCAGGCGCCGTCGCCGCGCGGCTTCTCGGCGAAGCCGGCCACCATGCCCTCGCTGGTGCGCTCCAGCGCGCCGTAGCGCCCGGGCGGCTGCACCGCGGCCACCGTGGCCCAGCGGCCGTGGTTGCGGTGGAAGGCGATCTCGGCGGTGAGGTCGATGTCGGACACGCCGTCGCCGTAGGTGAAGCAGAACGGCTCGCCCGGCGTGAGATAGTCGCGCACGCGGCGCAGGCGCCCGCCGGTCTGCGATTCCTCGCCGGTGTCGACCAGCGTCACGCGCCACGGCTCGGCCTTGCGGCAGTGCACGTCCATGCGGTTTTCCGACATGTCGAAGGTCACGTCCGACATGTGCAGGAAGTAGTTGGCGAAGTACTCCTTGATGACGTAGCCCTTGTAGCCCAGGCAGATGACGAAGTCGTTGATGCCGTGCGCGGCGTACATCTTCATGATGTGCCACAGGATCGGCTTGCCGCCGACCTCGATCATGGGCTTGGGCCGCAGGTGCGACTCTTCGGAAATGCGGGTACCCAGCCCGCCCGCCAGGATGACGGCTTTCATGCGGCTTTCTCCAACACCTGGATGCCCAGGATCTCGTGGGTGGAAGGACGGCCCTGGCTGTCGATCAGCGCCAGGTCCAGGCCGAACTGCTGCTGCAGGATCTCGGCCAGCGGTGTCTTGTCGTGCCCGCCCGCTTCCATGCGGGCGCTGAGCAGCCGGTACAGCGGCAGGTGGTACGGGCGCAGGTTGACGGCTTCCATCAGCAGTTCCAGCGCGCGCTCGTGGTCGCCGGTGCGCTGCGCCATCTCGCCGAGCGCGAAGGCGATCAGCCAGTGCTTGCTCCACTTGGCCGACATGTTCTCCAGCAGGCTGTTCAGCTCGATGTGGCGGCCTTCTTCCAGCAGCATCCCGATGGTCAGCACGAGGTGCTCCATCGGATGCCAGGCGCCGGCGCAGAACACGCCGTCCTGCGCGCGCGGCGCCAGGTGGCCGATGTCGCGGTGCCGGCCGACCAGCTCCGCGAGCTGGTCCTCGAACCAGCGCGTGAAGCCGGCCGCGTCGAAGATCGCGCTTTTCTCGAAGCGGTGGCGCAGGCTCAGGCGCAGGGCGTTGAGCTGTTCGGCGTCGGCGGCCAGCTGCGCGGCCATCGTCACGTAGTCCGCCTCGGTCTCGCAGATCAGGCCGTCGAGCCCCACCGCGTGCAGGAACGGCGCCGACACCCGCGTGTGGAACGCCGGGCCGGCCAGCGTCACCAGCGGCACGCCCATCCACAGCGTGTCGCAGGTGGTGGTGCCGCCGGTCACGGGCGAGGTGTCCAGCGCGATGTCGATGTCGTGGTAGGTCAGGTACTGGTTCTTGCCCTCGCGCGGGATGCAGGTCACGCGCTGCGGATCGATGCCGGCCTGCGCCATGCGCGCGAGCAGCGGCTCGCGCACGCTGTCCTTGTCCAGCTCGGCGGCTTCCACCAGCAGGCGGCTGCCGGGCACGCGCGCCAGCACCGCGCTCCACAGGCGCAGGGTGCGGCCGGTGATCTTGCCGAGGTTGTTGCACGAGCCGAAGGTGATGAAGCCGTTGCGCAGCGCGGGCGTCTCGCGCACCTGGTATTGCGGCTGGTAGGCCAGCAGCGGGCTGTGCACCAGCGGCTGGTAGGCGGCGAACACCGGCGCGCGCAGCAGGTTCTCGGTGTAGTGCGCCTCGAAGCCGGCCGGGTCGCCGGTCCAGTCGGTGACGCGGTGGTGGATGGCCGGGATGCCGGTGCTGCCCGGGTAGCCGAGCCAGGTGACCTGCACCGGCGCCAGGCCGTGGACCATGTATTGCAGCGGCGGCGTGCCGGTGTAGCCGCCGAGGTCGATCAGCGCGTCGAGGTGTTCGTCGCGCACGGCCTGCACGACGTCGGCGTCGCTCTTGTTGGCCAGTTGCACGAAGCGGTCCGAATAGATCTCGAGCTTGTGCGTGATCTGGTCGCGGTACGCGTGCAGGCCGAGCAGCACGACCTCGAAGCGCGCGCGGTCCAGGTTGGCCAGGAACGGCACCAGGAAGTAGGCGCAGGCGTGGCGGTACAGGTCGTTGGACAGGATGCCCAGGCGGATGCGGCCGCCGGCCGCCGGCGCGGGCGTGCGCGCCGCGCCGGGGATCGGCTTGGCGGCCAGCAGGCGGGCGAAGCCCTGCGCCTCGGCCAGCAGGTCGGCGGCGGTGGTCTGTTCGCCGAACAGCATCAGGAACAGCAGGTTGGTGCGGATGCTGCGGTTCTCGGGCTCGATCCGGGCAGCCTTGCGCAGGATGCCGACGGCTTCCTCGGCGTTGCCGGTGTCCCGCAGGTCGTTGGCGTAGTTGGCCAGCACGGAGGCGTTGTCCGGCGCCAGCGCCAGCGCCTTGACCGAGGCCTCGAGGGCCTGCGCGTGCAGGCCGAGCACGCGCAGGACGATGGCGTAGTTGGCCCAGCCGCCCAGCGACTGCGGGTGCCGCGCCACGCAGGTCTCGAGCTGCTCGCGCGCTTCCTGCAGGCGGCCCATCTTGTTCAGGATGCGCCCGCGCATGGTCATCAGGTCGGGGTTGTCCGGCGCCACCGCCAGCCCCTTGGCGATCCACTGGTAGGCCTCTTCGTCATGGTGCTGCGCCAGGTGCGCGAAGGCCAGCCAGTAGTAGGGCTGCGGCAGTCCGGGGTCGAGCTTGCGGGCCTTGGCCGCATGCTCGATCGCCTCCTGGTAGCGGCCGGCGAAATAGCTCGCGTCGGCCTTCTGGATGTGCTGGTTGGCCTTGGGGGTGGCGAGGGTTTTCTTCATGGCTCAGGCGGGCGCGTGTTCGGTGGTGGTGGCGGACGGCTGCGCCGGCACGACTTCGATGCCGAGCACGTCGAACACCGTGGGCACGGCCTGCTGCCCGAGATAGTCCAGGCTCATGCCGAACTGCTGCTGCAGGAAGTCGGCCAGCACGGTCTTGTCGTAGCCGCATTCGTCCATGCGCGCGCTCAGCAGGCGGTACAGCGGCACGTGGTAGGCGCGCAGGCCGACGCTTTCCATCAGCAGGTCGATGGCGGCCTCCTTGTTGCCGCCGCGGTATTCCATCTCGGCCAGCACGTAGGGCACCAGCCAGTGCTTGCTCCACTTGGCGCTCAGGTTTTCCAGCAGGCTGCGGGTCTCGCCGAAGCGCCCGGCCTCGAGCAGGCCGGCGATGGCCACCACGATCTCGCCCATGCCGTGCCAGGCGCCGGCGAAGAACATGCCGTCGTGCTGGGCGGCGGGCGCCGGACCGCGCAGACCCCGCGGGTCGACCAGCGCCGCCAGTTCGGTCTCGAGCCAGCGCGCGAAGCCGGCGCCGTCGGCCACCGGGCTTTGCTCGAAGCGCTGGCGGATGCCCAGGCGCAGCGCGTTGAGCCCGTCGACGTCGCCGGCCAGCGTGGCGGCGGCGTCGACGTAGGCGTCCTTGTCGGCGCAGATCAGCCCGTCGAGGCCGAGCGCCTTGAGGAACGTGGCCGAGATGCGCGCGTGGTAGGCGTTGCCGGCCAGCGTGACCACCGGCACGCCCATCCACAGCGCGTCGCAGGTGGTGGTGCCGCCGGTCAGCGGCGCGGTGTCCAGCACGATGTCGATGTCGTGGTAGGTCAGGTACTGGTTGGCGCTGGCGCGCGGCACGCAGGTCACGCGCTGCGGGTCGATGCCGGCCTGCGCCAGGCGCGCGAGCAGCGGCGCGCGCACCGATTCCTGGTCGATCTCGCGCAGCTCCAGCAGCAGCCTGCTGCCCGGGCAGCGCGCCAGCACCGCCGCCCACAGGGCCAGCGTGCGCGCGGTGATCTTGCCGAGGTTGTTGCACGAGCCGAAGGTGACGAAGCCGTTGCGCAGCGCGGGCGTCTCGCGCACGCGGTATTTGGGCGCGTAGACCGACAGCGGGTCCTGCACCAGCGGCGCGTACACGTAGGAGACTTGCGGCGCGCGCAGCAGCGTCTCGGTGTAGTGCGACTCGAAGCCGGCCGGGTCGCAGGTCCAGTCGCTGATGCGGTAGCGGATGGCCTCCATGCCGGTGCTGCCGGGGTAGCCCAGCCAGGTCATCTGCACCGGCGCCAGGCCGTGCGCCATGTGCTGCAGCGGCGAATTGCCGGTATGGCCGCCGAGGTCCATCAGCACGTCGAGCTGCTCGGCGCGCACGGTGTCGATGAGCTGCTCGCGCGACATGCCCGCGAGCGGCACGAAGCGGTTGGCGTTCAGGCGGATCTTGTCGGTGACGTGGTCGCTGACCGGGTTCAGCGACAGCGCCACCACTTCCACGCGGCTGCGGTCGAGGTTGGCCAGCAGCGGCAGGATGAAATAGGCGCAGGCATGGCGCAGCAGGTCGTTCGACAGCAGGCCGAGGCGGATCGGCGCGCCCGGGCGCTGCGGCCGCGCCGGCTGCGGGCGCAGCAGGGGGGCGAGCTGGCGGCCGAAGGCCTTGGCCTCGCGCAGCAGGTCCTGCGCGGTGGTGGCCTGGTCGAACAGCATCACGAACAGCAGGTTGGCGCGGATCGCGGCGTCGCGCGGCGACAGTTGCACCGCGCGGCGCAGGGCCACGATGGCGGCGTCCATCTCGCCGGTTTCCTTGAGCGCGCTGGCGTAGTTGGCGTAGGCCACCGGCTCGTGCGGATCGAGCGCGAGGGCCTTCTGCGCGGCGTCGCGCGCGCCGGCGTACTCGCGCAGTTCCGCCAGCAGGGCGCCGTAGTTGATCCAGCCGTGGATCTGGCCCGGGGCCAGCTCGATGCAGCGCTCCAGCCAGGCGCGCGCGCGCGCGTGGTCGCCGTTGCGCATGGCGATGGCGCCGCCGAGCGCCATCAGGCGCGTGTGCTCGGGGAATTCCCGCAGCGCCTGGTCGATGACCTCGCCGGCGCGGATGGTGTCATGCAGCCCCAGGTAGGCCGCGGCCTGCCAGTAGCGGATCTCGGCCTGCCGGCCCAGCAGCTTCTCGGCCTTGTCGGCCTGCGCCAGGGATTCGCGGAACTTCCCCGCCTCATAGAGCGTCTGGGCCCTGGCGATCGGCGGCGGCAAGGTGGGAGCGTGCTGGGGTCGTTTCATCGTGAGTGGATTTCCAGGCATGCCGGAGCTGGCATTCCGATCGCCCACGACGCCTCGCGCGTACAGGAGAAATGACAATATCCGACGCCCTCAACCGTATCAGGGCGGCGTTTTCTTCAGAGGCGGGAATACAAGGCCAAAACGGGGCCAATTCATGGCCCGTGGCGGTGGCTGGCGGCGCGCCGGGGGCGCTCGCGGCCGGGGTGTGCCGGATCGGGCGCCGGCGCGCGGCTCAGGCGCCGCGGGCCGGCTTCGCGCCGGCCGCGCCCTCGCCGGCGGCGGCCTTTTCGAGCTGGTACAGCCAGGCCAGCAGCTCGGCCACGGCCACGTACAACTGCGGCGGGATGTGCGAGTCCAGGTCGACCTGCATCAGCAGCGTCACCAGCGCGGGGGAGTTGTGCACGTACACGCCGCTCTCGCGGGCGCGCGCGATGATGGCGTCGGCGATCTCGCCGTAGCCCTTGGCCACCACGCGCGGGCTGCCGTCGCGGCCTTCTTCGTAGGCCAGCGCGACCGCGCTGCCGCGCGCGTCGTCCTGCGGCATGGGCTGGCTCAAGGCAGGTTCTCCCCGGGCGAGAGGATGCCGTTGACGGCCAGCGCGGACAGATCGAGGCCGGTGGCGGCCAGCCGCTCCTGCAGCTGCGCGCGGGCCGCGTGCAGGCGGTTGACCGAGTCGGGCGCGGCCAGGCGCGCCTCGATGCGGTTGCCGGCCACGCTCAGGCGCGCCTCGACGGTGCCCAGGTGCGGGAACTGGAGCACCAGCTTGGTCGACCACGGCGCGCGCGCCGGGTCGGGCGCCTGGCCGTGGCCGCCCGCGTGGCGCTCCTCGGTCTCGCGGCGGATCTGCCAGTCCAGCGGCGTGCCGGGCCAGGCCTCGCCGATCCAGCGGAATTGCTGCGTGGCCAGGGTGTCGAGCTGCTGGCGCACCAGCGCGGCGGCGTCCGGGTGGACCGCCGGGCCGGCGGCCGGGGTGGCCGAAGCCGCGCCCAGGCGCGCGTCGCCGCCGCGGCCATCGGCCACGACACCGTCGGCGTCCACGTGGCGCGCCTGCGGCAGCGGGGCGGAGGCGGCCTGGTAGGCCTGCGTGGCCTGCTGCGCGAGATGGGCCGACGGCCCCTGCGGGACCGGCAGGCCGGACGTGGCCGGCGGCGCGCTGGATTGCGCGGCATGGCTGGCCGCGTTGGCCGGGTTGGCGGCGGGGGGCGGCGCGTCGTCGGCGGGCGCCTGGGTGTCCGGCTGGGCCACGATGGCGACCGTGGCCGCGGCCACCGCGCGGGCGTCCGCCGCGGCGGCCTGGGCCGCCGTGGGCGGCGCCACGGGGGCCGGCTGGTAGGTCAGCTGCAGGACCGGCGCGCCGTCGTCGGCGCCGGGCGCGGGGGCGCTGGCGGGCGCGGCCGGGCCGGGGCCGAGCGCGGCCTGCGGCTCGCGCATCAGGGCGTCGAGCGGCTGCGTGCCGTTGACCCACTGGCCCAGGTGCGATTCATAGAACAGGCCGCTTTGCCCGACCTGCTGCGCCAGCGCCGCGGCCAGCGCGCCGGTGCTGCCGGGTGCCGGCGCGCTGGGCAGCAGCGGGGCCGAGCCGCGCAGCGGGGCCGGCTCGGTGCCTTCGAGGATGTCCAGGATGACGCGCGCGGCCGAACTGAAGGTCTCGCGCGCGGAGGCCGGCGCGGCGCCGTCGGCGGGGTTCGGCGTGCCGCCGGTGACTATGCCGGGGCGGTTCTGCTGCACCGTGGCGCCGCTGTCGGCCGGCGCCACCGTCTCGGTGACGGCGCCGGCGGGCATCAGCGCGGCCAGCTTGGCCACGCTCAGCGCGGACTTGAGTCCCTGCGGGTCCGTGTTGCGCAGCGCCAGCGCGGGATCTGGCGGAAGATGGATGCCGACCATTCGGCGCGATCAGTAACGGGCGTCGGCGCCGTAGGCGTGATGCAGTTCCTGGCGGCGGCGCGAGTTGTTGAGCAGGTGGCCGAGCCGTTCGATCTGGGGCATCACCAGGTTGCGGATGGCGGCATCCTGCGACAGGATGGTCTCCAGCATCTGGTAGCGGTAGCGGCGCTCCTGCGGCGACAGCAGCACCACGTCGTCGTTGTTGCGCAGCACGTTGACCTGCGCCACGTAGCGCGCCTGCAGGGCGCTCAGCGCATCCCAGTCGCCGGCGCGGGCAGCCTCGCACATCTGGCCGGAGAGGACCAGCAAGGCTTCATAGCAGGCGATCAGGTGGTTCTTTTGCGTGAGCATGTCAGGCACCGATGGAGACGGCGTCCCTGGGGCGCAGCAATTGATGCTCCGGCTCGGGCTCGCGCGCGGGGTCGATCTGGCCCCAGGCCGCCGAGATGTCGGCCAGCAGCTTGTCCACTTCGAGCAGGCGCGCGTCGTCGTTGTGCAGGTTGGCGAGCATGAGCTGGCGCGCCATGTATTCGTAGAGGGAGTCGAGATTGGCCGCGAGCTCCTCGCCCGCCGTATGGTCGAGCGAGGCGCGCAGGCCGCTTTCGATGATCTCGATGGCCTTGGAGATGGCCATGCCCTTGTCGGCGACCTTGCCCGCTTCCATGTGGAAGCGGGCGCGGGCGATCGACGCGCGCGCGCCGTCGAACAGCATGACGATGAGCCGGTGCGGCGAGGCGCTCATGGCCCCGGTCTGGACGCCTACGTTGGCGTAGGCATTGGCGGCGGTGCGTGCGTACATGACGATCCCTGGGTTTGAAGCTGTGTCGGCAATGATCCCGGCGCGTTCAGTTCGACGACGTTCCGTTCATCGAGGCGAACTGCTGCGTCAGGTAGTTCTTGGTGGACGTCATCTGCGCCATGATGGTGTCGAGCTGCTGGAACTGGGCGCGGTATTGTGCCATCGTCGCGTCGATCTGGTTCGACATGTTGGTGTAGTCGTCGCCCAGCGACTTGAGCTGCGTGTTGACGCCGGCGGTGGCGGTGGTGAGCACGCCGTTGGTGGCGGTGAAGCTGGCGGCCAGGCTGGAGAGCTGGTTGCCGTAGCCGGACTTGCCGTCGCTGCCGCTGAACAGCTGCTGCACGCCGGCGCGGTTGCTGGTCAGCGCCGCGTTCAGCTTGGAGGTGTCCAGCGACATGCTGCCGTCCGCGTTGAAGCCGATGCCGACCTGCGTCAGGTTGATGGCGTTGCTGCCGGTCGGCGCCGTGTTGAACACGCCGCGCAGCTGGCTCTCGATGGTGCGCACGGTGCTGTCGCCGAGCAGGGTGCCGGCGGTCTTGGTGTCGGCGTCGTAGCTGTCGAGCTTGGCCACGGTGCTCTGCAGCGTGTTGTAGGCGGTGACGAAGCTCTGCACGGCGCCCGCCATCGACGAGGTGTCGGTGCTCACGCCGACGTTGCTGGCGCCCAGCGAGGTCAGCGTCATGGTCACGCCCGGCACCGCGCCCTGCACGGTGTTGCTGGCGCTGGTGATGGCCAGGCCGTTGACGGTCAGCTTGGCGTCGACCGCCTTGATGTTCTCCGTCATCGACTTGGTGCCGGCCGGATCGTAGGCCAGCAGGCCGCTGATCGTGGACGGGTCGCCGCTGCCGTTGCTGCCCACCGAGATGCGCATGCTGGACTTGGCGCCGGTGGTGTTGGAGGTCAGCACGATGTGGTACGGCGTACCGCTGCCGTCGTTGACGATGCTGGCCGTGACGCCGGCGTTCGATGCGTTGATCGCGTCGCGGATGCCGGTGAGCGTGTTGTTGGTGCCGTTGATGTTGATCGTGGTCGGCGTGCCGCTGCCCGGCGTGAAGGTGCCGTCGGCGGCGGTGGTGCCGAGTTCGATCTTGATGCTGGCGCTGCCCAGCAGCTGGCCGGTGGCGTCGGTGATGCCGTTCGACACCAGCGTCTGCGAGGTGGCGAGCTGGCTCACGTTGACGGCGTAGTTGCCGGCCACCGCGGTCTTGTCCGCGCTGGTGGTCAGCACGCCGGTGTTGCTCGACGAGGTGGTGGTGCTGTTGTACAGGCTGGCGGCGCCGAGCGCGGCGGCGGCATTCTGGAACGAGGCCAGCGCGCCCTGCAGCAGGCCGTAGGCGGACAGCTTGGTGGTGGCCGCGGTCTGCGCGTCCGTGATCGGCTGCAGCTTGGTTTCCTCCCCCGACTGCAGGTTGGTCAGAAGGGTGCTGAGGTCCAGTCCGGAACCAACGCCAATCGACGAAATCGGTGTGCTCATGATTTGCTGCCTGTGTTGTCTTGTTCGAGGGAGAGACTGCGGGGGCCGCCTATGCGGTCTGGTGGATCAGCAGGCCTTGCAGCCTGTCGATGGCGCGCGTGATGCGCAGGACTTCTTCGGAGGGAAACTGGCGGATGGTGTCGCCGGTGGACTTGTCCACCACCGTGGTCACGATCTGGTGCGTGTCGCCGTCGATGCTGAAGCGCACTTCCACCGGCGTGGCGCGCAGCGCCTCGGTCAGGCTGGTGAGCGCGCTGGCCAGTTCCTTCGAGCTTTCGGCGTGCGCCTTGTCGCCCGGCGCCTTGCCCGCCGCGATGGCGCCCGGCAGGCTCCCGGCCGGCACGCCTGCCTGGGCCGCAGGTGCCGCAGCGAGAGGGGTGGCGGGCAACGGCGCGGCGGGCAACTTGGCTAGCTGTTCGGTCGGGCTGATCATGGTCTGTCTCTCGCAAGGGACGGTCGGAGCGGGTGGCTCCGGTGGAAACGCTTTCAGAGCGGAGACCGCTCTGGAAGCATTCCCGGCGGCGCCGGGCCCGAAGGTCCGGCGCCGCCAGGGGTGCGGCTACTGTTGCGATTAACGCAGCAGCGACAGCACGTTCTGCGTGGTCTGGTTGGCCTGGGCCAGCACAGCGGTACCAGCTTGTTGCAGGATCTGGGCGCGCGACATGTTCGACACTTCCGTGGCGTAGTCGGCGTCCTGGATGCGCGAGCGCGAAGCGGACAGGTTGGTCACGGTCGAGCCCAGGTTCGAGATCACCGAGTTGAAGCGGTTCTGCACGGCACCCAGGGAGCTGCGCAGCTTGTCCACGGTAGCCAGGGCCTTGTCGATCGTGTCGAGCGGGTTGGAGCTGCCCACGCCGGTGAATTCGGTGGTGGCGGTGGTGGCACCCTTGGTGCTCAGTTCGATCTGCGTGGCGTTGGAGATCGTGGTGGTGGTCGAGCCGCCGTTGGCCAGCGCGCCTTGACCGGCTGCGTCCAGGGCGTAGTTCTTGCCGCCTTGGGTCACGTAGGCCACGGCTGCGCCGGCGGAGTCGGCACCGACCTTGACCAGCTGGGCGGCGATGCTGCTGCCGGTGTTGCCGTTGGCGGCGTCGCCGACGCTGATGTCGGCGGTGTTCAGCGTGACAGCGCCCGAAGCCGCGTCAACCGAAGCGGCGTAGTAGTCGCTGCCGAACTTGACGACGTAGTTGGAGGTGGCGTTGCCGGCCGTGTCCAGCACGTTGCTCAGTTGCAGGTCCTTGGCGTTGACGGTGCTGCCGGTGGCGGTCGACAGCGAGGTGGCGGCGGCGCTCAGGTCCACTGCGTTCGGAGCCGAACCCGTGCCGGCCACGACGGTCGTGATCGGGGCGCTGGTGGCCAGGGAGTTCTTGGCAACCGTGAAGCCGGTCATGCCCAGGGTGGTGGTGCTGATTTCCTTCAGGTCGATCGAGATGGTCTGGCCGTCTTGCGCGCCGACTTGCACCTTCAGCGACGAAGCAGCCGACGACAGCACCTTGACGCCGTTGAAGTCGGTTTGTTGCGACGTGCGGTCGATTTCAGCCAGACGCTGGGTGATTTCGTCCTGGATCGATTGCAGGTCCGAAGCGGAGTTGGAGCCCGTTGCGGCTTGCACGGCCAGGGTACGGATGGCTTGCAGGTTGTTGTTGACTTCGGTCAGCGCGCCTTCGGTGGTTTGCGACAGCGAGATGCCGTCGTTGGCGTTGCGCTGGGCTTGACCCAGGCCGTTGATGTTGGCGGTGAAACGGTTGGCGATCGCCTGGCCCGCTGCGTCGTCCTTGGCGCTGTTGATACGCAGGCCCGAAGACAGACGCTGAATCGCGCTGTTCAGCGACGATTGCGACGAATTCAGGTTGTTCTGCGTCATCAGGGACAACGTGTTGGTATTGATGACCATCGACATGGTACGACTCCTATTCTTTTACAGTGAGTTGTGCAATCCGGCTGTTGCCGCAACGTTGGCTGCCTGGCAATGCAGGGCGAGAAGTGCCACCGTTGTTTGGGTTATCGGTTGGGGCCGGGAAAGATTTAGAGTGACTTTTGCGATGGGCTCAAACTGTCCTGCATATTTGGCGGTGCTATTAGTAAACAGCATGGTGGGCGCGCGGAACCGGTCGTCAGCGCCGCTTGCGCGTGCGCGGGACGTACGGGCTGACGAACTCCGGCGAGCTCTCCGCGCCCGGCACGCTGGCCTGGGCTTCGGGCGCATGGGCCGGCGTGATGACGGCGATGGCGTGCTTGTAGACGACCTGGGGCAGCGGATCGCCGGCGTCCTCCGCGAGCAATACCATATAGTTGTCCGCGGCCACGATCACGCCATGCAGGCGGGTACCGCTGGACAGGTGCACGACCACGGGCTTCCGGCTCGCGCTATGGGTGGACAACTGCTGGTGCTGCAGTCTGCGGCTAGGGCGGTCCACCCTGATTTCCTTCTTGTTCACAACTTCTCCGGAAGAGCCCGCGCGGGTTCTGTCGGCTGGCAGGGATTCGATGGCCAGGCCTGGGCAACTGGGGTGTGACGCACTGCGGAGCGCGGACTGCGGCCTGGCCTTGGCGGAACCGGGAATGAAACATCCGCTCCCGGGACCGGCCAGGGGGCTGGCGGCACGGAGCGCGGCCAGCCGCGGCTGGTACGCGGGAGACGGGTCCGATGATACCGCCCCGCCACCGGTGGCGAGTGCCGCCGCCGGAAGAGAAGGGGAAGACTTCAGGCGCGAGGGTAACAAAATTTTACAAATGTGGACGGTTGGGAGAGCGCACCTGGCCTAGAGGTAAACCTCTAAAAAATCGATTGCATCACAGTGGCCGAATGTGGATTCATGCACACTTGTGTGGCAAATCCCAATGCTGTCCGACCGCAGCCCCAAGGTGCAACATGAGGTCTGCGGGCTGCCGCGCAGCCCTGGCTTGTTCCGGCCGAGGTTCCTCGCGCCGCCCCGATACCATCGATATGGCGGGGCCGGCACTTTTATATCAGAGGTTTCCCTGATAGAAATTGGATTTACACCTCATGTAAGCGGGTTTATATTCGCTATTGGACCTTTCGGTTCCTAGCAGTCCTGGAAAGCCTACGAGCACCCCGCGCGTGGGCTTCTTTTTTTGCGCGCCCGCCTGGGTGCCACCGGATGTCGCCGGCAGCGGCCGGCGGCGGCGCCCCCCCGCGTGCGTGCCGTCATTAGACGACAGGACGCCCGCTGTCAATTCCCCGAATTGCCCCGCTTTTTCCCTGCATATCTCCGCTAACCGGCGCGTTTTTGCCTTATTTCAACAAACCGCGGAAATATCCTCAAGCTTGCCCGGTGCGTGCCGTTAAGGCTGCGATGCGGCGTCGGTCCGGAGGTTCGTCCGGCACCAGGGTGCCGCCCGCGATGAAAAAGCAAAAAAGGAGCCGGGAAATGCGTTGGTTGCGAAACTTTGGCATTGGGGCGCGCCTGACCGTGGCGTTTTCGGTCGTGGCGCTGCTGCTGGTTGCGGTGGCCGTGCTGGGGGCGATGTCCCTGCGCACCATGAACGAATCGATGCGCCTGACGGTGGAAGGGCGGATGTTCCGCGTGATGGAGATCGAGCGCGTCAAGCAGGACGCGCTGTGGGTCGGCATCCTGGCGCGCGACGCCACCCTCAACGAGGATCCGGTCGCGGTGCGGCGCAACGCCGAGAAGATCGGCGCGCTGCGCGAGGACATGAGCACCGCGCTGGATGCGCTCGGCAAGTGGATGGCCAAGGCTTCCTCGCCGGCGGCGCAGGAAAACTACACGCGCCTGATCGAGGCGCGCGACGTCTACAACGGCCAGCTCGACACGGTGCTGCGCCAGCTGCAGAACGGCGAGTTCGACGGCGCCCGCAGCGCGATGGTGGCCACGCTGCCGGCGGCCCAGGCGCCTTATTTCGACAAGCTGACCGAGCTGGCCGAAACCGGGCGCAAGGTGGCCGTGGCCTCGGTGGACGAAGCCAACGCCAGCTACGAGATGGCGCGCAACCTGCTGGTGGGGCTGGCCGCGGTCGCGGTGGCGCTGGCGGCGGCGCTGGGCCTCGGCATCACGCGCTCGATCACCGGCCCGGCGCGCCAGGCGCTCGACGCCGCCCAGGCGCTCGCGCAGGGCAACCTGACCTACGCCATCAAGACGCGCAGCAACGATGAAATGGGCCGCATGCTGGGCGCGCTGGAGCGGGCCTTCGGCCAGCTCGCGGCGCTCGTGCACGGCATCCAGGGCGCGTCGCGCTCGATCGACGGCGCCACCCGCGAGATCGCCAGCGGCAACACCAACCTGTCCCAGCGCACCGAGGAACAGGCCGCGTCGCTCGAACAGACCGCGGCCTCGATGGAGCAGCTTACCTCCACGGTCCGGCAGAACGCGGTCAATGCGCGCCACGCCAACGAACTCGCGGTGAGCGCCTCGGGCGTGGCCACCGAGGGCGGGCGCGCGGTGCGCGGCGTGGTCGAGACCATGCAGAACATCTCGCAGTCGTCGGCCAAGGTGGCCGAGATCGTCGGCGTGATCGAGGGCATCGCCTTCCAGACCAACATCCTGGCGCTCAACGCGGCGGTGGAAGCCGCCCGCGCCGGCGAGCAGGGCCGCGGCTTCAGCGTGGTGGCGGCCGAGGTGCGCAGCCTGGCGCAGCGCTCGGCGTCGGCGGCCAAGGAAATCGGCCAGCTCATCAACGGCTCGGTGGGGCAGGTGGCGCATGGCGCGAAACAGGTCGAGGACGCCGGCCGCACGATGGACGACATCGTCGGCGCGGTCAAGCGCGTGACCGACATCATGGGCGAGATCGCCGCGGCGAGCGAAGAACAGTCCTCCGGCATCGAGCAGGTCAACCGCGCCATCACCCAGATGGAAAGCGTGACGCAGCAGAACGCGGCGCTGGTGGAAGAAGCCGCCGCCGCGGCCGAGAGCCTGCAGCAGCAGGCCGCCGGCCTGGTGAGCGAGGTGTCGCGCTTCCAGGTGACGCAGGAGCAGACCGGCGCGGCGCGTCCGGCGCCGGCGCGCGCGCCGGTTGCCGCCGCGTCCGCCGCCGCCGCCGTGAAGGCGCGGCAGCCCGCGGCGCGGGCCCCGGCGGCACGTGCCCCGGCCGCGCGCCCGGCGGCCACCCGCGCCAAGAGCCCCGCGCCGCTGCGCGCGGTGGCGGCCGCGCCGGCTCCCGCGGCCCCGGCCGAGGCGCCGCGCGCGGCGCCCGCCGTCCGCGCGGCCGCGCCGGCCAAGGCCCTGGCCGCTCCCGCGGCCCCGGCCAGATCCGCCGCGCCGCTGGCCGCCGTGGGCGGCACGCGCGCGCCGGTGCTGCCGAGCAAGGCCCGCGCGCCGGTGGTGCGCCTGGGACGCGAGCCGGTGCTGTCGTCCAAGTCGCTGCCCGCGCGCCCGGCCAAGGCCGCCGCGCCGGCCCCGGCGCGGCGCGCGCCGCGCGCGGTGCCCGCCGGCAATCTGGCGGTGGCCAACGGCGACTGGGAATCCTTCTGACGCGGGCGCGGTGCCGCCCGCGAAGACAGGCGGGCGCGGCACCGGAAAGGCCCCGGGTGGCGGCGGCGCAGTGGCGCGATGGCGGTGAAAGCGGGCTGAAAGGCCAATGAAAGCGCGCTGAAAGGGCCGCCGGAAAACATCGGGCAGCCACCGGAAAGCCGCCGGAAATCAGCCCGAAAAGGGCGCTGCAAGGCGGCGGGCTTCGGCCTACAATATGCCCCTTGTATACAAAAAACAGCGATGTGCGAGGCCCCCCAGCCTGCCAATCGTTGTCCTTTTTCCGCGTTTCCCTCCTCCCGCCCGCCCATGCCCGCCGCCTCCCAGACGTCGTTCCCGCCGGTTTCCGCCTTGCCTTCTTCTTCTTCCCCTGCCGCATCGGCGGCGGCCTCCGCCGCGCCGCCCGCGCAGGGCGCGGCCCGGCCGCCCGGCGGCGGCGCCGCGCCGCTCGCCACGCCGCCGGTGCCCGTCATGCAGGTCATCTTCGGCATCATGCTGGCGATGTTCCTGGGCGCGCTGGAGCAGTCCATCGTGGCCGTGGTGCTGCCCGAGATCGCGCTACAGCTCAACGGCTTCGAGGTGATGGCGTGGGTGGTGTCGGCCTACCTGGTGGCCTCCACCGTGGTCACGCCGATCTACGGCAAGCTGTCCGACCTGCTCGGGCGGCGCTCGGTGCTGTCCTTCGCCATCGTGCTGTTCTTCCTGGCCTCGGTGGCGTGCGCGCTGGCGCAGACCATGCCGCAACTGATCGTCGCGCGCATCCTGCAGGGCCTCGGCGGCGGCGGGCTGATCTCGGTCTCGCAGGCCACCATCGCCGATGTGGTGCCGCTGCGCGACCGCGGCCGCTACCAGGGCTACGTGAGCGGCGTGTGGGCCGTGGCCAGCATGGCCGGCCCGGTGATCGGCGGCTACCTGGCGCACTACCTGTCGTGGCGCTGGATCTTCTGGATCAACCTGCCGCTGGCCGCGCTCGCGCTGGTGGTGGTGCGCCGCGCGCTCAAGCACCTGCCCGCGGGCGGGCGCCGCCACCGCATCGACTATCTCGGCGCGCTGCTGTTCGGCGGCGGCCTGACCGGCGTGCTGGTGTTCCTCACGCGCCTGGGCCAGGGCCAGTCGCCGCTGGCGCCGCAGACGCTGGCCCTGCTGGTGGCCGGGCTGGCCGGGCTGGCGCTGTTCGTCTGGCAGGAAGGCCGCGTGGCCGATCCGATGATCCCTCTGGGCATGCTGCGCGTGCCGACCGTGACCATCTGCTGCATCACGCTGTTCCTGTGCTTCTTCCAGCTGATCGCCATGTCGGTGCTGCTGCCGCTGCGCTTCCAGGTGGTGGGCGGCGCGCAGGCCGACAGCGCGGCGCTGCGGCTGGTGCCGCTGACGCTGGCGATCCCGTTCGGCGCCTTCATCGCCGGGCGCACCATGTCCTGGAGCGGGCGCTACAAGCCGCTGCAGCTGGCGGGCTCGCTGGTCGCGCCGCTGGCTATCGTGGTACTGGCCTTCGTCGAGCCGCATGCGGTGGCGCTCACCGCGCTGGTGATGGTGGTGCTGGGCGTGTCGATCGGGCTGCAACTGCCCAGCGGGCTGGTGGCGACGCAGAACGCGGTGCCGCCCCAGCAGGTCGGCGTGGCCACCGCGCTGACGGCGTTCTCGCGCATGCTGGGCGGCGCGGTGGGCGTGGCGGTGCTGACCACGGTCCTGATCGGGCTGCTGCGCCACGGCGGCATGGGCGTGTCCGACCTGGGCGGCGGCGAGGACGTGCTGATGAGCATGTTCCACCGCGCGATGGTGGGCGGCGACGCGGCCGACGCGGGCGCGGTGCGCGCCGCCGCGGAAACCGCGTTCCGCGTGCTGTTCCTCTTCAGCGCGGCGGTGTCGCTGGTGGCGCCGTTCCTGGTGGCGCGCCTGCCCGAGACGACCCTGCGCGGCAGCAAGGCCCCCACGGTGGCCGCCAGCCTCGACTGACGGCGGCGGCGTCAGGGGGCGGGCGGTCCCTGACCCTGACCTTCACACTGCCCCTGCCCCGCGGGCGCCCCTTTGCCGAGGAAGCCGAACTCCACCGGCGTGCTGGCATAGAACACCTGCACGTCTTCCTCCGCCAGCCGCGCGAACAGGCGCGCCACCTCCTCGCCGGTGGCGATCACGGTGATCTCTTCCGGCCGGTCGGCCAACTCCAGGAAATGCCAGCTATGGAAGCGGCGGTCGTGGCCGATGCCCTCGGCCGCCACCAGGTGGGTGGCGCCGCGGATATGCAGTTCGCGCAGGACCTGCAGCAGCCAGTGCGACAACTGCTTGCCGTGGTGGCGGCGGTTTTCCACGGTGAACAACGTGAGTTGGAAGCCTTGCATGGCAGCCTCCCATGCGCCCCGCGGCGCCAGGCGCGTGCCGCGCCCGCGGCATGGACGCCCGCATCCGGGCAAGGGTGCCTGAATGAAGTCTAGGCCAGCCGCGATGGCATCTCGCCGATCTCCGTCGCCGCGCTTTTCGGCCACGGCATGCCGCGCAGCCGCGCCATCTCGCCGGCGATCTGCCGGCGCGCGGCGGCTATCGCCCCGGCCACCGCGGCATCGCCGCCGACCAGTCCCTGCAGCAGCACGAAGGTCACGTCATGGATGCCGATGGTGGCAAGCACGTGGCGCAGGTAGGGCGTGAGGAAATCGGGCTGGCGCGCGCGCTCGCCGGCATGGAAGCCGCCCGAGCCGACCAGCACGAAGGTTGGCCGGTCCCGCAGCAGCCCGACCTTGCCGGCCGGCGTCGCGGCGAAGGTGCGGTGGATGCGCAGCACGTGGTCGATCCACAGTTTCAGCGAGGCCGGCACGGTGAAGTTGTGCATCGGCGTGCTGATCACCAGCAGGTCGGTCTGCTCGAGTTCGCCGATCAGGCGCTCGGACCAGCCGAACGCGGCGGCCAGGGTGGCGGCGTCGGCCGCGCCCGGCGTGCCCGGCGGCGGCGAGGTGATCGCGCTGGCATAGGCCTGGCCGATCGCCGGCAAGGGCTCGGCCAGCAGGTCGCGCCGCACCAGGCGGAAATCCCGGTTTGCCTCGCCGTCCGGGCCGCGCAGCCCGGCGATCATTTCCTCCGCCAGCCGGCTGGCGTGGCTGGCCGCGCCGTGCGGGCTGCCGTTGACGTGCAGGACCCGCATCATGACGGCGCTCCCGGCGCCAGCGGCGCGACGAAATGCAGGCCGCGCGCCAGCAGGCCCTGGCGGAAATAGAAGCGCTGCGCCAGCGCCATGTGCAGGCCGGTATCGAGCACGAAATGCGCGCAGCCCAGCGCCACGGCCTGCGCGCGCGCGGCCTCCAGCAGTTGCGCGCCCAGCCCGCCGCGCTGCAGGGCGGCGCTCACCACGAGGTCGTCGACGTAGACGAACCTGCCGTAGATCAGGTTCTCCTGCAGGCGGTAGCCGGCCAGCCCGAGCACGGCGTCGTGCCGGCAGGCGGCGAGGAGGCGATAGCCCTGCGCGTGCTGGCGCCGCACCTGGCTGGCGAAGGCCGGCGCGCTGTCCAGGTGGGGGCGCAGTTCTTTCATGACCGGGAAGGCGGCCAGCAAGTCCTGCCGGCTTTCCAGGTGCCTGAATTCGATGGGTGCGTGCATGCGGATCGTGTGCCTGTCGCGGTTCGCGGGAGCACCCAATGTAGCGCCGCGGCGGCATATCCCGCAGAGCCAAGAAATGGAAAAGCGACTAGGCCATGCCGCGCCCGCGGCGGACGGCCAGGATCAGGAAACGGGCGTCACCGGCGCCGCCGGCGCCGGCTTCCCGGCGCGCCGGCGCGCGCGCGCCGCCAGCCCGCTGCCGAGCGCCCAGCGCAGCGTCGGCGCCAGCATGCGCATGCCCGCCAGCGACACCGGCAGGCGCAGCGCGGCCGCGCCGTGCAGGCCAAGCTCGCGCTGGGCCCAGCGCGGCAGCAGCGCGATGCCGGCATCGCCCATGATGCGCACGGCCGGCACCAGCAGCGGGCTGGCGACCGGCATGGCCATCACCAGCCGCACCACTTCGTGGGTGCGCTCGCTGACCACCAGCTCGGGGCGCAGGCGCTCGAGGTAGGCGGCCACGGCGGCGGCGCTGTCGGGCACTTCCGTGGCGCCGAGCAGGCGCGCGATCTGCGCCACCTCGGCGTAATAGCGGTCCTGGTCGGCCGCCGGCAGCGGACCCACGTAGCGCAGGTAGGCGCCGAGAAAGCTCGACACCTCGGCCACGTGGACCCAGGTCAGCAGCGCCGGGTCGTCGGCCGCGTAGGGGCGCCCGTCGGGCGCGATGCCTCTGACCGTGGTGTGGATGCGCCTGACGCGCTCGATCAGCGCCAGCGCGTCGGCGCGGCTGCCGTAGGTGGTGCCGGCGATGAACTGCGCGGTGCGGCCCAGGCGGCCCTGCATGTCGGTGCGGAAGGTGGAGTGGTCCCACACCCCGGCCAGCGCCAGCGGGTGCAGCGTCTGCAGCAGCAGCGCGCTGACGCCGCCGGCCAGCATCGCCGGGAAATCCGCGTGCACGCGCCAGCAGACCGCGTCCGGGCCGAACAGGCCGGGATCGCCGGGCGGGTTATCGTAGTCGAGGCTGAGGCCGGAGTTGCTGCGCGTGAGCCCGCGCACCTGCGCGCCGGCGCCGGCGCGCAGGCGGTCGAGCAGGCGCCGCGGCAGCGGGGCGGGCGGCGGGGAGGCGGGTGGCGTGCCGGGTTGCTGGCCTTGCGAGCCGTTCATGGGGCGGTCTGTACCTTGGTCGGTGCGAGTATGGGTGCGGCCGCCCGCCGGGCCTCGCTGGCCTCAGTAGTAATGCAGGTCGGTCGCCTTGCCCCAGAATACACGGTAGGCGTACAGCGTGTAACCCAGGATGGTCGGCAGCACCACCGCCGCGCCGGCCAGGATCACGCCCAGCGATTCCGGCGCGCTCGCCGCCTGCCAGACGTCGATCTTGTCCACCACCAGGTACGGGAACAGGCTGTAGGCCAGGCCATTGAACGCCATCAGGAAGATCACCGCGGTGCCGGCGAAGGGCACCCAGCACCAGCGGTCGTTGCCGCGTTCGAGCATGGCCGGCATGCGCCGCAGCAGCCGGTCGAGGATCACGAACAGCGCCACCGTCACCAGCGGGATCGGCGCCAGCAGGATGATGTTCGGCAGCGAGAACCACTTGTCGAAGATGCGCTGGCTCACCAGCGGCGTCACCACCGAGATCAGCGTCACGCCGGTGCCGGTCAGCCACAGGCTGCGCCTTGCCCAGTACACCGCGCGGCGCTGCAGCGCGCCTTCGGTCTTCATGATCAGCCAGCCCGCGCCCAGCAGGCAGTAGCCGGCCACCAGGCACAGCCCCACCACCACCGCGAAGACGATGTCCGGCCAGTCGTGGCGAAAGCCGGTGACGTACAGCCCCAGCATCAGCCCCTGCGAGAAGCCGGCCAGCAGCGAGCCGGCGTAGAACGCGCGGTTCCACCACGGCTTGTGGTGCGCGCGCGCCTTGACGCGGAAGTCGAACGCCACGCCGCGGATGATGAGCCCGGCCAGCATCAGCGCCACCGGCAGGTAGAGCTGGGTCAGGATCATGCCGTGCGCGATCGGGAAGGCCGTGAGCAGCAGGCCCACGCCCAGCACCAGCCAGGTTTCGTTGGCGTCCCAGAACGGGCCGATCGAGGCGATCATGGTGTCCTTGTCGGCATCGCCGGCGCGGCGCAGCAGCACGCCCACGCCGAGGTCGTAGCCGTCCAGGATCACGTAGACCAGCATGGAGATGCCCATCAGGGCCAGGAACACCAGCGGCATCCAGCCGGCGGGTTGGGTCAGGTCGTTCATTGCGCGCTCCGCAGCGCGCCGGGCAGCGCGGCTTGAGGGGGGGCGATGCCGGCGGTTTCGATGCCGGGCTCGCCGGCGTCCGTGCCTGCCTTGCGCGCCAGGTAGAACACCACCGAGATGTAGGCCGCGATCAGCGCCGCGTAGAGCGCCAGGTACATCGCCAGCGTGGCGCCGATCATCGCGGCCGGCACCTTGGAGGCGGCCTGCGCCGTGGTCAGCACGCCATAGACCAGGTAAGGCTGGCGGCCGATCTCGGTGACGTACCAGCCCGCCACCAGCGCCACCCAGCCCGAAAACGTCATGGCCAGCAGCGCGCGCGCCATCCAGCGCGACGGCTGGCCCCGGCGGCGCAACTGCCAGGCCGCGCTCCACGAAACCGCCAGCATCAGCAGGCCCACGCCCACCATGATGCGAAAGGCGTAGAACAGCGGCGCCACCGGCGGGTGCTTGCCCGCGAAGGCGTCGATGCCCTTGATCTCGCCGTCCATGCTGTGCGTGAGGTAGAGCGAGGCCAGCTTCGGGATCGCGATCTCGAAATCATTGCTTTGCGTGCTCGCGTCGGGCAGCCCGAACAGCACCGCCGGCGCGCCTTTTTCCGTCTTCCAGATGCCCTCCATCGCGGCGATCTTGGCCGGCTGGTGGTGCAGCGTGTTGAGGCCGTGCAGGTCGCCCGCCACGATCTGCAGCGGGATCAGCACCGCCGCGATCACCACCCCGGTGCGCAGCGACGACAGCACCTCCGGCGCGCGGTCGCCGCGCAGCCAGCGGTAGGCCGAGATGCCCGCCAGCAGGAACGCCACCGTCAGCCCCGACGCCAGCAGCATGTGCACGAGGCGGTAGGGGAACGACGGGTTGAAGATCACCGCGATCCAGCTCGTCACGTGGGCGCGGCCGTCGATCATCTCGAAGCCCGCCGGCGTCTGCATCCACGAGTTCAGCGCCAGGATCCAGAATGCCGACAGCGTGGTGCCGCCCGCCACCAGCAGCGTGGCCACGGTATGCGTGCGGTTGCTCACGCGGCGCGCGCCGAACAGCATGATGCCGAGGAAGGTGGCCTCCAGGAAGAACGCGGTCAGCACCTCGTAGGCCAGCAGCGGGCCGGCGATGTTGCCCACGGTTTCCATGTAGCCCGGCCAGTTGGTGCCGAACTGGAAGCTCATGGTGATGCCGCTGACCACGCCCAGCGCGAAGGTCAGCGCGAAGATCTTCACCCAGAAGCGATAGGCCGCCATCCAGCGGTCGTCGCCGGTCTTGTTGAAGCGCAGCTTGAAGAACAGCAGCACCCAGGTCAGCGCGATGCTGATGGTCGGAAAGAGGATGTGGAAGGTGATGTTGGCGCCGAACTGCACGCGCGCCAGCACCACCGGGTCGAGCGGGAAAGACATGCGACTACTCCTTGCGGGGACGGGCGGGCCGGGCCTTCGACTTCGTCCCGGGGGCGGGGGTCTCGGCGCGCGGCTTGCCGCCGATGGCGCTGCCGAGCTTGTCCTTCATCTCGAGCAGCCTGTTGACCTTGGCGCCCAGCTTCATCAGCTTTTCCAGCGTGGCCACGTCGAGCTTCTGGATGTCGCCGAACCAGCTCGTCACCAGCACGATCAGCCCGTACATTTCCTTCATGCGCGCCTGCGCATGGCGGTCCTCCGCGCTGGCTGGCGACTCCAGCTGGACCTCGCGCAGCATCGACAGCGTGGGGTCGATCTCGCGGCGCTTGCGCTCCTCGGCCAGCGTGCGGAAGATGGCCCAGACATCGTCCGGCGCCGAAAAATACTCGCGCCGGTCGCCCGGCTGGTGCGACAGCCGCACCAGGCTCCACGACTCCAGCTCTTTCAGGCCGATGCTGACGTTGGAGCGCGAGAACCCGAGCGCCTCGGCGATTTCGTCCGCGTTGAGCGGGCGCGAGGCGGTGAACAACAGGGCATAGATCTGCCCGACCGTGCGGTTGATTCCCCAGCGACTGCCCATTTCACCGAAATGGAGCACGAAGCGCTGGATCAGGGGCGACAGGTGCATTGCTTGTCTTTTTTGAATTTTTAGTAAGTTGTGAAAGTTTAGTATGGAACGGCGGGGCGGAGGAGCGGTGCGGCAACACGTCGCTGCCGCGTCTGGCGAGGGAGCGTAGTCACGTCTCAGCGCTCTTGATACCCCATCGAACTACAGATTTTCAGAGATCCTGAGTGGCGGGCATTGCATGAGTTGCTGCCCGTACCATAATCGACGGCGGGGTCATGGCGGGCCGCAACTGACGTGCAACCCCTCCACCCCGCTTCACGAGCATGGCTTGCGCGGCCCCGATTGTGTAGGATTCGGCTCACTATCGAACGAAAAAACGGCAGGGATCCAATCATGAAGGCTCGGGGAATCGAGGTGCGCTGGGTGGCCGCGCTATGCGCGGCGTTCTTGACGGCGTGTGGCGGGGACGATCCAGCCACCACCCCCACCCCGCCCACGACACCGGAGACTGCCGCGCTGGTCTCCGTCGCCGCCAACTCGAGCACGCCCACCGAGCTGCCCACGAGCGTGGTGGCGACGTTCAACGCGAAGGTATCCGCGCTGGGCGCCAGCTTCTTCAAGACCAGCGGCACCTGCGGCACGCTGCCGACCGCCACGCCGACGGTCGACGCCTCCGGCAAGATCGTCTCGGTGACGCTTGCCGGCAGCCGCTGCAACGACGGCCAGACCGTGACCCTGACGCTGGACCCCAACGCGGTGACGTTCGACGGCACGGTCGGAGAGAAGGGCACGATCTGGACGCGCACGTACACCATCTCCGGCACGGCGCGCAGCGTTGGCGGCACGGTCAGCGGCCTCGCCGGGACCGTCGTCCTGCAAAACAATGGTGGCGACACGTTGTCGACCAGCACCGACGGCACGTTCAATTTCCCGACGCTTGTCGCACAGGGCGGCGCGTATGCGGTGACCGTGGCCACCCAGCCCGCCGGGCAGACGTGTTCGGTCAGTCATGGCACCGGGACGGTCGGCGCCACGGCGGTCCAGGACGTGGCTGTCGTCTGCGCGACGAATACGCACACCGTCGGCGGCACGGCATCCGGGCTCGTGGGCACCGTGACCGTGCAGAACAATGGCGGCGATACGCTCGCCATTACCGGCAATGGCCCGTTCACGTTCCCCACCGCGATCGCCGAGGGCGGTGCGTACGCGGTCACCGTGCAGTCGCAGCCCGCCAGCCAGACCTGCACCGTGGGCAATGGCACCGGGTTGATGGGGAGCGCCGCGGTGCAGAACGTCTCGATTACCTGCGCGACGAACACCTACACCGTTGGCGGCACCGTTTCGGGGTTGTCCGGGCAGCTACAGCTGCAACTCAACGGCGCGGACACGCAGACCGTCACGGGCAATGGCACCTTCACGTTCGCCACGCCGGCTGCCGAAGGCAGCCCCTACAACGTGACGGTGCTGACCCAGCCTGCCATCCAGACATGCATGGTGGCCAATGGCAGCGGCACCCTGCCCGCGCATAACGTAACGACGGTCGGCGTGTCGTGCATCACGAATACCACCACGCTTTCGGTGGCGGCCACGGGCGTCATCCCCGTCAACGGCGGTACGGGCACGATCATGGTGACCAACATCGGATCGAATGCGGCGACCAACGTGGCAGCACAGCTTCCGTCCGCGTGGTCGGGCGTGACGCAGGACGCCAGCAACTGCGCCATGCTGCCCTCCAGTGCAAGCTGCATGCTGCGATTCACCTCGACGACGCCTTATGTCGCGCAGGGCGGCATCGCTGTCGCCGCGGATAACGTCGGCAGCCCCAATCCGACGACCGCGCTGGCGTTCAGTGTCGGCGGCGATCTCGTATTCGCGGTCACGAGCGCGTCCACCGCGAAGGTGGTGGGTTCGATCGACGCCGGCGCGGGCGTGTGGGGTGACATTGGGACGGCGGTCGGGGCATCCGCGCAGAGCCTGACGGATGGAGCGGGGAACACCTCGGCCATCGTCGCGTCGTTCGGCACGTCACTGACCTACGCGGCAAACCTCTGCAACGCCCGCACGTCCGGCGGCGCGCCTCCGGGGACGTGGTATCTGCCCGCGGCCTGCGAGGTCGGCGCCGCCGGCAACTCGGCCAACTGCCCGGCAGGCATCGCCAACGTCGAAGACAACCTGATGCGGCTGGGTTTCGGCAGTCTGACCGGTCCCTATTGGACGTCGACGGAATATTCCTCCAACCCGACCGGCCTCGCCTGGCTCATGGGCTATTCGTCGAATCCTGTGGCGGCCATCGTGGCGACGAAGACCATCGTGGTGAACGCTCGCTGCGTGAGGTCGGTCGACTATTGATTGAGTCAGGTTTTCTCCGGCATGGCCGATGAATTGAATATAACAAGACAGGCGCCGTCCTATATCCGAAGATCAGGAAAGAATCGCTTCAGAGCTGATTGCTAAGGTGCGGTAGTTTCTTCCCTAACCGGATGGTGGACATGTCGGAGTGCGACTACCACTGGCAGTCTCCCGCCTGCAAGGCCAGACCGTCGAACCACCAAGCGGCGCTTACCGGCCAGGAGCCGCCAGTCGACATCAACGGCTAGATTGCACACAATGCGTAGATCATGTCCTCAACTATCCAGAGCGCCATGCAACAACACACCCTGTATGCATACGTAGATGGTTCAGATCTCGACGACGACGTCGTGGACATCGAGAGGGAACTCGTCGAGTTCGTTGCCTCGCAGGGCTGGGTCCTTTCACGCCCCGTCGTAGTCAACCAGAAGAGCGTGGCCGTTGGCAGTCGCCCAGGCGATTTGCCGGATTGGGGCCTTGGAATCAACTTGGCACTACTCGACCCCGGACGTGAGCGACGCGAATGGTTTGCTGACATAGAGCGTGTCGTTGCACGCTTGGCCCATCTGCGCCTGCAATTCGGGCGCGATTTCGTCATTGGCATCGCTGACAACGTGACAGGCTCGGCGGACGATATTCTCTACATCGAATCGGAGTCGCCAGACTTAGGCCGGCTGCGCGAGGTCATCGAAGCTTAGACTGTCGAACCTTGCCGAGGTCCTGCACCAAGTTCCCTAGCTATCGACCATAGACACATGCACGAGAATCCAAGTAGCAAGCTTCTTCCACTTGAACAGCCCCACTCGACTGCATCTCATAGCGAATCATCAGCAAGAGAATCCGTTGTCGCGGGGCTCATGTCGGGCTTGGACTACTGGATTGGCCTCGCGATTGGATGGATAGAGTCAGGCCAACCAATTGATGCCGAGTTGGCCGATCTTTTACTCGCATTAGCGAAAAGTCCTACCATCGAGCAGCGACTGCGTCATCGCGCATTTTCATTGGCAAAGCGATGGCAGAAGAACTCGCAATGCGAGTTCATTGACGTTCAGTGGCGTCACTCGCTGGGAACGGAACCTACGCGTCTTGTCTCAGAACTCGACGAGCAACGCATGGAAACTCGAAAGCTCGAGTTCTTTGCAGATGGGCGGGTTGGGTACGCCTGGGCCGAACACACGGCTCATGGGACTGAGCTAGGATTGCTTCCGGTTCCGCCGCTTGCCGAGATTAACGCCGCCGCTGAGTTCATCGGTACCACAATCACTGGGGCTGAATTTGACGCTCTATGGTCGACGCACGTGCTGAAAGTTGTGCCTTTCGGCCTCCGACTGATGAGGCGAAACTACCCTTTGGCCGACGCAGCGACAGAGATTGAGGTGTTGCGCCGGACCCTTGAAGGAGCCCCGGGAGTTACGTTGGTAAAACGTATCGAACCTCATCGCAAAGGCGGTTATGTCGCGACATTGGATCTCTCACGCGATTCATTGGATTTGTTCATCGGACACCTTGAAGCATCAGGGTGGATGAGCGTGCTCTGACCGCACCACCAGCGTCTGCTTTGTGGATATTGGAGGGACCGCGTTGGGTCGTCAGCTGTCCTCCAAATCACCCTGGCAATGATGCCGGCCTCGATGGCAATGGCGAAACGCAGCTCTTCAAGTAGCCTGCGTCGCGGTAGCTGGGTCCGTTGGGGGCGCTGGCGACGCGTGGTCGCCCGCATGGCTCGGGCCAGCAAGCGGAAATTGGCTGCCTGTAGGTCCCGGCAGTCCCGACTGGCCCCGCCGGCGCCCGCGCGCGTCAGCGCACTCCTCGCATCGAGGTTGGGTCGTGGCATGCTGCCGGCAACTGGTGGTGTTGGTCTTGGGTGGTCAGCTGGCCGGTGTCGGCGTTGCCTCGGGTCTTGGCTCATTGTGAGCCCGCATGCGGTCGCCGGTCGATTCGCGCGGGGTGCCCGCTGGTGTGCCTGCCGGCAGTTGGTCGTCCCGCTGGCCCTTTGCCGGCCGGGCGCGGCTGGCGCCGCGGTTGATTAATATATTTGCCGGGATGGGCCTGAAGCGAAGATGGCATGCCGTATGGGCAGGTTGTCTCCCGATGTGGTCTCCTCATCAAACGAGGCATATGCGAGCTACGGGGCACTGTGGGAACGCATACCATCACTGAAGCTCGGAGAGCGCCTGTGCCGCGCGCCGAAGTCGTTGAGGCACCTCGCCGTCCCAATCCGACGCCATGCGCGACGCAGGGGCTGTGACGGAAAGCGCCAGGACCATATGTTCTTGTCGATCAAAGATTGGGGCACTAAATGCGTTCACGGGTATGTTGTGTAGTCGTGAGGGCGCCGTATTCGTAGCTCGCGCAATGCCGTGCGTGCGTGTTTCGAGTAATTCGGCATCGAGCGCTTCGCGCTGGGCATGCGTGTCCTCGCCCGGCGACCGGTGCATGCGCAAATCTTCGTCGATGAAGGCACGCGTGATCTCCGGAGGAAGGAACGCGGCGAATGCCTTGCCGGTAGCGCACTGAGTCGTGCCCATCACCAATCCCAGCCGGAGCTGGTCGCTGACTGGTTGGCGCGAGGGCTCCCAGTGAATGGCCGTTGGACCCCGATTGCCCCAGACCGCCAGGCAGAGTGTGTGCTCCCCCAGCGATTCCGCGATGGCGGGCATGGCGCTGATGACGTGCCGGACTACGTCAAGTCGTGCCGGCGACGAGGTGCCAAGGGGCGACAACGATGGCGCAAGTTCGTGCGACGAGGTCACCATGTACTTCCCGGCCCCGAATGCCAGTGGCCGCCGCAGTGCATTGACGAAACGCTCGATCTTGCCAAGGTACACAACGTGGTCGCCGCCGGGATAGGTCGCCACCTTCGTGCATTCGAGGTAAGCGGCTGATCCGGGCAGCACCGGGGCACCACGATGGCCATCCTCATAGTCAATCGACGCGAACTTGTCGTCGCCCGACTTGGCGAAATGATTGGAGATGGCGGTCTGGTCGTCCGCAAGGATGTTGACAACGAAGTGGTCGCTCTCGCGGAACGCAGGAAAGCTCCGGGAGCTCAACGACTGGCTCCAGAGAATCAGCGGCGGATCGAGCGACACCGAGCTGAAGGAGTTGGCCGTCACACCATGCGGCTTGCCCGACGGGTCGCGCGTGGTGATGACCGTGACCCCAGTCACGAAATTGCCCAGGACGTTGCGCAATTCGCGGGCGTCGAGCGGTTCGGTGGCGGCATGCATGACGGGTCTCCATGATTTGGCTTGCACGGCCAGAGTCTATGAAGACGGCGCGCTCGCAACAATTCGGCAATGATGATGAACCCATAGGCTGCGCCAATAAATCGACGTGGCAGATTGGCCCGGGAGGCCGCCGAATGCCGAGGCCGCGTCAGGAACGTCTGGACTGCGGCAAGGAGCGCTCGTCGCCAGCCACCGCGCGCCCCAGGAACTTGCAGAAGCTCGCCGCTGCCGTGCTGAGGTCGGTCTTGTACGGGAATACGACGCCGAAGCGGCGTGTCAGCGACAGGCCATCGACCGCCAGTGGCACGATGCTGACGTCACGACAGCGTTCGGCCATGCCGTGCGGCAACAATGTGATGCCCATGCGGGCATCGAGCATCCCCATCAACGTGTTCAGATTCCCGACCATTTTCGAGGGCGGCAACGAGAATCCCTGCTTTTCCATGGCTTCGGCAATACGGGCGCGCACGGGCAGGTATTGCTCGATCAGCATCAGCGGGTGGAAGGCCAGCTCGCGCGCGCCAACGCGCTCCAGGCTCGCCAGCGGATGAATCGACGGCACCACCAGGACCATCGTCCCGTTCCACAGGTGCTGGAACTTGTAGCTTGACAAGTCGATCTCGTCTAGCGACATCACCGCGACGTCGGCATCGCCACGATCCAGTGCGTTTAGCGCCTCGGTGTATTTCACGTCGAGAAGTTCCATCTGGACGTCAGGGTACCGTTCGCCATAAGCCTGCAGGATGGCGGGCATGCTCAACGCGGCAATCATGGGCGTGGCGGCAATCACCACGCGCTGGCGGGCCTGCCTGATCCTTTGCCGGAACTCTCCTACCAGCTCGCGCAGTCCATGCAGTGCCGCCCGGGCGGCCGCTTCGGCGCGCCTGCCGTCGTCGGTCAGTTCCACGCGCCGCGTGGTGCGGGTGAGCAGTGTCGTGCCCAACGCCGCTTCGAGACGCTGCACGCGTCCGGTTACCGAGGGCTGCGTGATGTGCATCCGCTCCGCTGCCTGGCTGAAGCTTCCAGTCTCCGCGACGGCGAGGAAGGTCTCGATCTCGGCCAGATCGACGCCGGCGCTGGATATGGCGTCGCCGATGGGGCGTGCTGGGGGCATGGGTGCGGGTCTCCGTGATTTATTGGCTTTGCGAATAATTGTATCGGGCTTGATGATTTGTTCAAGGCGTTGGCGTCGTCAAGAATGCATTCCACCTGCCGAACACGGCACTGAATGGAGTCCAACGCATCATGACCTCGCCATCGTCCCGCCAGATGCACCTGGTGGCCTTCCTGCAGGCGCAGAATTGTTCGAACTATGTCGGCTCCTGGCGCCATCCCGCCACCATGTCCGACTTCCTGTCACCGGAGTACTTCCAGCGCATCGCGCGCACGCTGGAAGATGGCCTGTTCGACATGGCTTTCTTCGACGACCGGCTGGCCATGCCCGACATCTACGGCGACGACCATCGTGAAACCGTGGCGCACGGCGTGCGGGCCGTGAAGATGGATCCCACGCCCGTCCTGATGGCGATGGCATCGGTCACCTCGCGCCTTGGGCTGGGCGCGACGTACTCCACCACGTACCACGAGCCGTTCCACGTGGCGCGGCTGTTTGCCACCATGGACCTGATGACGAAAGGCCGCGTGGCGTGGAACGTGGTGACCTCGCTCAATGACTCCGAAGCGGAAAACTTCGGCCGCGATGCGCACGAAGAGCACGACGCGCGCTATGACCGCGCCGACGAGTTCATGGAAGTGGTGATGGGCCACTGGGATTCCTGGGAGGATGATGCGCTGATCCTCGACAAGGAGAACGACCGCTTTGCCGATCCCGACAAGGTGCATCGGCTCGACTATCGCGGCAGATACTACAAGTCGCGCGGGCCGCTGCCGGTGCCGCGTTCGCGCCAGGGGCACCCGGTGCTGCTGCAGGCCGGGCAAAGTGGGCGGGGCATTGCCTTTGCCGCGCGCTGGGCCGAGCTGGTGTTTGCGGCCTATCCGAACCTGGAGGCGGGCCGCAAACAATACGCGCAGCTGAAGCGTGCCATCGCCGAAGCGGGCCGGGATCCGGCGTCGGTCAAGGTGGCGCCGGCCGTCAAGGTAGTGGTGGCAGAGACCGAATCGCAGGCGAAAGAGCAGTTCGCGCTGATCGATTCGCTGGCGCGGCCCATCGATGGCCTGGCGCTGCTGTGCGAAGTGCTCAACGTCGACTTCTCGAAGCGTGGCTACGACGAGCCGTTCACCGATGCCGAACTGGCCGCGGTGTCGTGGCACAGCCTGCGCGACCGCGTGATCGCCAAGAGCGGCAAGCGCAACCCGTCGGTGCGCGATTTCGTGGAGGCGTCCGGTCGCGGCACGGTACGTGAAGGCCCGTGCTTCGTCGGTACCGCGAAGCAGGTGGCCGACGAGATGGAAGCCTGGTTCCGGGATGCCTGCGACGGCTTTGTCGTCCAGGCGCTTTCGGTACCTGGCAGTTACGAGGACTTCGTGCGGCTCGTGGTGCCCGAACTGCAGCGGCGCGGCCTGTATCGCAATGCGTACCCGGGCCAGACACTGCGCGACTCGCTCGGCATGGATCGCCCGGCGACCCGCGCGTGGCGCCAGACCGCCTGATCCGACCGCTACCAGGATACCAACATGGAGACATACGCATGACTGCGACGGACAGCCCCGCACTTTCCCCCACGCAGGCGGAGCAGCTTGCCGCTTTTGCGCTGAACCTGCGCTACGAAAACATCCCCGGGGACGTTCTCGACCTGGCGCGCGAGCACCTGCTCGACGTGATCGGCATCGCTCTGGCCTCGAACACGTTCGAGTTCGCCCCGGCCACGCTGGAGGCCGCGCGGACCCTCGGCAGTGGCACCGACGCCACGGCCATCGGCAGTGGCAGGAAGCTGCCAGCGGCATCGGCGGCGCTGGTCAATGGCGTGCTGGCCCACGGGCTCGATTTCGACGACACGCACATTGGCGCGATCTATCACGCCAGCGCCCAGGCGATGGCCACGGCGCTGGCCTGTGGCGAGGCCAACCGCGCCAGCGGCCGGGACGCGCTGGTGGCATTCGTGGTCGCACTGGAGATCGGCTGCCGGCTGGCGGCAGTCGGGGCGGGCAGGTTTCATGACCGGGCTTTCCATCCCACCGCGCTGTGCGGCACCTTCGCGTCGGCGGCCGCAGCCGGGCGTCTGCACGGCATGACACAACAGCAACTGGTGTGGGCGCTGGGGCTGTGCGGCAGTCTGGCCTCGGGCATCCTGGAGAGCGGAAAGTCCTGGCTCAAGCGTCTGCATCCGGGCTGGGCCGCGCATAGCGGCATCGCTGCGGCCGCGCTGGGGCGTGCCGGTTTCCAGGGGCCAGCCACCGTGCTCGAAGGGCACAGGGGCTTCTATGCCGCCCATATCGAAGCCGTGCCGGAGGAAGGCAACGCGCCGGCCCGTGCGCTGGGCAGCGAATGGCAGGCGCGAGGCATCGCGCTGAAGCCCTATCCGTGCTGCCACTTCATCCATGCCTTCGTGGACGCCGCGCTGGAGTTGCGAGGCCAGTTCGCGCTGGATGATATCGAGCGCATCGATTGCCCGCTGACGCCGATGCTGCACAAGATGGTGGCCGAGCCGCGCGAGCGCTGCATCCGTCCCCCCACGCCATATGCCGCGCTGTTCAGCGTGCAATACGCCGTGGCCGTAGCGCTGGTCAAGGGACGCGTCGACCTGGCGACGTTCCACGATGAGCCGATCGACGATCCCGCCGTGCTGGCTGTCGCGGCCAAGACCTTCTGCGTGCCGGACACCAAGAGCGATTTCCCCAAACACTTCCCGGGTGAGGTGGTGGCGACGCTCAGGAGCGGCCGGGTGTTCCGCTGCCGTATGGCGACTAGCCTTGGCACGCCGGACAATCCGATGTCGCGCGACGCATTGCTGGCCAAGTTCGTGCTCAACGCATCGCGCGCCATCCCGCGCGAGCAGGCCGAATCGATTGCGCGGGCCGTCTTCGCCATTGACGATGCGCCGTCGCTGGCGCCGTTGATGGCGCTCTGCACGATGCGTTGAGCACCGGACGCTCAACGCGATGCAACCGGACGCGGGGTCCATGTCACCCCGCGCCGTCCACGATGGAGACAACATGCCGTACAACGCCTCGCAGCGGCTCGACCGCCTGCCGGAATCCTCATTTCACCGGCGTCTGGCCGCACTGATCGGTGCCGGACTGTTCTTTGACGCCTTCGACCTCTATATGGCCAGCGGCATCATGGTGGCCCTGGCCCGCGAAGGTTGGGGCACGATGCAGGCCAATGGCCAGTTCGTATCGGCCGGCGCGCTGGGCGCGTTGCTCGGCGCGGCGCTGGCCGGATGGCTTGGCGACCGGTATGGCCGCCGCTTCGCGTTCCAGTTCAACCTGATCTTGTTCGGCGTCATGTCGCTGGCTGCCGCGGTAGCGCCATCGATGGGATGGCTGATCGTGTTTCGCCTGCTGATGGGTATCGGGCTCGGAGCGGAGATCGTGGTCGGTTACGCCACCATCACCGAGTTCGTGCCGCCGTCCAGTCGCGGAAGGTGGGGCGCGGTGCTGTTCTTCTGCGCCACGGCGGCCTTGGTGGGTTCGAGCCTGGTCAGTTACTGGGTGATTCCGAGTCTGGGATGGCGCTGGATGTTCGGCATCGCCGGCGTGGGAGGCGTGCTGGTGTGGTTCTTGCGCAAGGAGCTGCCGGAATCGCCGCGCTGGCTGGAATCAGTGGGACGTCACCGGGAAGCCGATGCCATTCTGGCGCGCATCGAGACCATCGCCGAGCGTGAGCACGGGCCCTTGCAGATACCCGCGGAGATCACCTTCAGCGCCCCCTCGGTCTATCGTTTCGGCGACCTGTTTCACGGGCAACTGCTGCGCTCGACCGTCCTGGCGGTGGTCATGAATGTGGTTGGCCTGTGCGCAATCTATGGATTCATCATCTGGCTGCCCACGTTCCTCGTCAAACGCGGCTTGTCGCTGACAAGTTCACTCGGCCATACGGCGATGATGGCGGGCGGCAGCCTGCTTGGGATCGTGCTGGGCGGCTATCTGTCCGATCGCTTTCCGCGCCGGCGGCTGCTGATCGTGAACTCGGTGCTGTGCGCCGGGCTTGGGCTGCTGTACCCCAACATGGCCACGCTTGCTCAGACGACGGTGGTGGGCTTCCTGCTGGTGGCATCGCTCTACTTTACGGGAACGATTGGATTTTCCACCTATGTGCCCGAGCTTTTCCCGACGGAGTTGCGGCTGCGCGGCACCGGTCTGGCGAGCGCAGCAGGGCGGGGCGCTTCGATTCTTGCGCCCGTGACAGTGGCGGCGCTCTACGAGCTCAATGGCGTGCAAGGCGTGACGCTGGCGCTCGTACTGATGGGCGCCATCCAGGCGGTGATGATCGCCTGGCTCGGTATCGAAACGACACGACGTTCGCTGGACGAGGCGTTTGGCAGTGAGACTGCGGGGCGGTAGCGCGCCGCGGTGGCTTCAGTCCCATCTTGGAAGGAGAGGCAATGAAGGAAATCAGGATCGTGACGCCGGTCGGCATGCTCGGGTATGGCATCCCGGTGGAAGACTTCAACCGCGCCATCGAGGCCGGCGCGCAGGCCGTCATCGTTGACTCGGGGTCCACGGACCCCGGGCCCTATCAGCTTGGCCTGGGTGCCATGCTCGTATCCCCGGAGGCATATGCGCGCGATCTGCGGGTTATCCTGCAAGGCATTGGCCCGCGCAGGATCCCGCTGCTGATCGGCTCCGCAGGCGGGCCGGGCACCGCGCGCCATGTGGACGATCTCATCGCCATCATCGGCACGATTGCAGCCGAGCTGGGGCGGCGTCTCAAAGTGGCGGCCATCTATGCCGACGTGGACGCCGGCATCGTGCGCGACAGCCTGGCATCGGGGGGCATTGCGCCGTGCGCGTCGGCGCCGGCGCTGACGGTTGCCGACATCGACGGGTCGGCGCATATCGTGGCGCAGATGGGCGTCGAGCCCATTCTGAAGGTGTTGCGGGAGCAGCCGGATGCCGATGTTGTCGTGTGCGGACGCGCCTACGACCCTGCCCCATTCGCCGCGTTCTGCATGCTGCATGGCATCGATGAGCCGGGCATCTACTGGCACATGGGCAAGATCATGGAGTGCGGTGGCGTCTGCGCGGAGCCGAAGGGCAAGGTCATCCTTGCCACGGTGCGCGAGGACAGTTTCGACCTGACGCCGATGAGTCCGCATGAGCGCTGCACGCCGCTGTCCGTTGCCGCGCATACGTTGTACGAGAAGACGCGCCCCGACCTGCTGGCCGGGCCCGGCGGCGTGCTGGACCTGACCGCTGCGCAATACGAACAGATCGATCCGCAGACCACACGCGTGCGCGGCAGCGTGTTCCGGCCTTCGGATGGCTACCAGGTCAAGCTCGAAGGCGCAGCCATATGCGGCTACCGGACGATCTTCATCGGCGGCGTGCGCGACCCGATCCTGATCGGGCAGATCGATCCGTTCCTGGAGCGCGTGCGCGCGCGCATGGCGGGCATCTTTCCCGAGCTCGAAGGCGGAGAGGCCACGCTGCACTTCCACGTCTACGGCAAGCATGCCGTGATGGGGCGGCAGGAACCGCTACGCGATGCTGTGCCTCATGAAGTGGGCGTGCTGGGCGAGGTGACGGCGCCCACGCAGGCACTTGCCAATGCCATCTGCAGCGCCACCCGCATTGGCGTGCTGCACATGCCGTATCCCGGGCAGAAGGCCACGGCCGGCAACTTCGCGCTGCCGCTCAACCCGCCGGAGAACCCCATTGGACCCGTGTGCCGGTTCTCGATCTATCACCTGATGACGGTGGATGCGCCGGAGTCCCTGTTTCCCTATCGCATGCTGGAGGTCTGATCATGGCAACGCTGCGCGATATCGCCGATGTTATCCGGAGCAAGAACTCCGGGCCGTTCGAGATCACGTTCGACGTGATCTTTGCCGATGCCGACCGCTATCGCCATGTGCGCGACAGCGGCGTGCTCAATCCGGAGACCGTGCTGCGGCTCTATGGGGTTCCCGAGCGCGACCTGCTGACGTGCATGTTCTTCGAGCCCGCGCTGGCCTTCAAGTTCACGCTGCGCCGGCATGGCGACCAGGGTGGGGTAGGCGAGCGCGATACCTTCGGCGCGCAGCAGCATGCGCCGCTGATGACGCTCGAGGTGCCGGCATTCCGCGGAGCCTGATCATGCAGACCGATCCGATCGAGAGCGCGTTGGCGGCCATTGCCGCGGGATCGCTTGCCGTGGTGGTGGACGATGCCGGCCGCGAGAACGAGGGCGACCTGATCATGGCTTGCGAGGCCGCCACGCCGGAGACCATCGCCTTCATGGTGCGCTGGACCAGCGGCGTGATCTGCGCGGCATTGCCGGGCGAGCGGCTGGACGCACTGAGCCTGCCGCCGATGGTCAAGGAGAACACCGAGAGCATGCGCACCGCCTTTACCGTGACGGTCGACTACCGACACGGCACCACCACGGGAATCTCGGCGTCGGACCGCGCGGCGACGCTGCGCGCCCTGGCCGACCGGGCGCGCAAGGCGGGGGATTTCAATCGGCCTGGCCATGTCTTTCCGCTGCGTGCCCGCGCGGGTGGCGTGTTGCGCCGGCCGGGCCATACCGAAGCCGCCGTGGATCTGGCGCGGCTGGCGGGCATGCAGCCGGCGGGCGTGCTGGCGGAGGTGGTCAACGACGACGGCACCATGGCACGGCTCCCGGAGCTGGTGGCGTTCGCGCGGCGGCACGGACTGCCGATCGTCACCATCGCGGACCTGATCGCCTGGCGGCAGGCCAATGAACGGCTTGTGGCCTGAGGAGCGACGATGCCTCAAACGAACGAACAGGTGGCATACCGCTGCGTGCTGATGCGCGGAGGTACCAGCAAGGCGCTGTTCTTCCATGAGTCCGATGTGCCGCCACCGGGTCCGGAGCGCGACCGCATGCTCAAGCGGGCGATGGGTACGCCCGATCATCTTCAGATCGACGGTCTTGGCGGCTCCCGTCTGGTCACGTCCAAGGTGGCGCTGGTCCGTCGCTCTACCCGGGACGGTGCCGACGTGGATTACACGTTTGCGCAGGTCGACGTCGAGCGAGACCTGATCGGCTACACCGCGAACTGCGGCAATATCTCGTCGGCGGTGGGCCCGTTTGCCATCGACGAGGGCCTGGTGGCGGCCGTGGAGCCGGTCACGACGGTGCGGGTCTACAACACCAATACCGACAGTATTCTGGCAATGCAGGTCCCCGTGTCGCACGGCAAGGCCCGGGTGCACGGGAACTACGCCATACCCGGCGTGCCTGGTAGCGGCGCCGAGATACTGATGGACTACACCGATACCGTCGGCGCGAAAACCGGCAAGTTGCTGCCGACCGGGCTGGCGGCCGAGGTCATCGCGCTGGAAAGCGGCGGGGCGCTGGAAGTGTCGATCTGCGATGCCGCCAATCCGTGCGTCTTCGTGCAGGCGTCGACATTGGGGCTGACCGGTCATGAGTCGCCCGATGCATTGACTGGCGATATCGCGCTGATGGACGCCGTCTCGGAGATCCAGGCGAAGGCGGGGGAGCGGATCGGCATGTGGCCAGACTGGCGCAGCCAGCACAAGCCGGGCATTCCGCTGATGGTGCTGGTGGCGCCCGCCGGCGATTACCGGGACGCCACGGGCGCCATGCATGAGGCAGGTTCGATGGATGTGCGCGCGCGGCTGGTATTCCTGGGAAAGTGTCACGACAGCATGGCCGGCACGGGCGCGCTATGTGCGGCAGCGATTTCGCGCGTGCCAGGCAGCGTGGTGCATCGCCTGCTGGGTGACAATGGCGCACAGGCGCAGTCGTTGCGGATCGGCCATCCACTAGGGGTAATGGCCGTGCGGGTGGAAGTTGAGCCGGACCGGCCCGGCGAGCCGAGAGATATCCGCCTGCGATCGCTGGGCCTTGCCCGCACCGCGCGTCGTCTCATGGCCGGAGAGATCTACCTGCCGGATTTGTCCCGGGAAGCCGGCTGATCCGCATCACCCGCGTGGAAGATGGCCAGGTTCCGTGAAAAAGTGGAGCGACATCGTGCCGCTGTTGCATTCCCGCCAGAGCCGGAAGCACGGATTCTGGAAACTCGGGGCTTCATTGACAACAGGGGGCGTCAACGACTTTGTCGCGGCGTGATCTGGCCGCCGGCCCGACGCCGGGCATGCTCCGCGGAACCCGGCACGCGGGCCGCGCCGGCGTCTTCCGTTCTTACCGGGCGCTCTCGTGGCCCTCGTCGTCCCCGGCGTGCTCCATCGCCGCGCGTACCTTCTGCAGGCTGGCCTGCGTGTGCCGGCGCAGCAGTTCGCTGGCGCGCTCGCGCTGGCGGCCGCGGATGGCGTCGAAGATCATCCGGTGTTCCTGCAGCGAGCCGGCCAGCGTCGCCGGGTTGTGCCGGAACGAGTAGCTGCGGAAGAGATTGAGCTGCACCACCACGCGCCGGTACGCATCGTAGAGCACCGGATTGCCCGAGCCCCGGGCCAGTTCGTCGTGGAACTGGAAATTCAGCGCGGCATAGGCTTCCACGTCCAGCCGGGACACCGCGTCCTGCATGCGGTCCAGCACTTGTGAAATGGCCTCCTCGAGCGCCGCCGACATGTTGTCCGTGGCGGTCTCGCCGATCAGCCCCTCCAGCGGGATCCGCACCTGATAGAGGTACTCGGCCTGGCGCAGGTCCAGGTTGCGGACGCGCACGCCGATGTTTTTCTCGAATTCGACCAGGCCGCGCTCTTCGAGCATGCGGAATGCTTCCCGGACCGGGCCGCGCGAGATGCCCATGTCATTGGCCAGCGCCACCTCGCGCAGGGGGACGCCGGGCAGGATTTTCCCGGAAGCAATGCGCTTCTCCAGCTCTTCGTACACCAGGCCGGTCAACGATTGCGTGCGCAACACTTCAAGTGCGTTCGGCGAGTTCATGTGCATTTGGCAAGTTCAGGCGTGCATTATACCGATCTTCCGTCTAACTGCAGATTGTCAACAATATGCAATAAAGCGAGGGCATCATGCCGAACGAAACGTCAGCACAAGGAAAAAGATGCAGCGCGCAGTGGAAGTGAACGGCAATACCTATCTGTGGCCCGGGCGGCCTGTCGTGGTCGTCTGCATCGACGGGGGCGACCCGGAATACCTGAGCCGGTTCCTGGCCGACGGCAGCGTGCCGAACATCGCGCGCTTCGTCCGGGAAGGGTTCGCCACGGTGGCCGACGGCTCGATGCCCTCCGTCACCTGCACCAACAATATGTCCATCATCTGCGGCGTGCCGCCTTCGGTGCACGGCATCTCGGGCAATTTCTACCTGGACGCGGCGACCTGGGCGCCCGTGGCCATGACGGGGCCCGAGCTGCTGCGCAGCACCACTATCCTCTCGGCCTTCGCCAACGCGGGCGCCAGGGTCGTGTCGATCACGGCGAAGGACAAGCTGCGGCGCCAGCTGGGCAAGGACCTGGACGTGTCCCGGGGGCACGTGTCGTTCTCTTCCGAGCACGCCGACCGATGCACGCTGGCCGACAACGGCATCGAGAACGTGCTGGAGTACGTCGGCATGCCCAAGCCCGACATGTATTCCACGGCGCTCTCGCTGTTCGTGCTGGAGGCGGGCATCAAGCTGCTGGCGGAACGCCGCCCGGACCTGATGTACCTGTCGCTGACGGACTACGTGCAGCACAAGTTCGCCCCCGAGGATGCCGAGGCGCGCGCGTTCTATCGCCAGCTCGACGATGCGTTCGGCCGCCTGGCGGGGCAGGACATCGTGCTGGCGCTGACCGCGGATCACGGCATGAGCGACAAGAGCAATGCCGCCGGCGAACCGAACGTGATCTGGCTGCAGGACGTGCTCGACGCGAAGTTCGGCGCCGGCGAAACCACCGTGATCTGCCCGATCACCGATGCGTTCGTGGCCCACCACGGCGCCCTGGGCGGATTCGTGCGCGTGTGGAGCAAGGGCAAGGTCGCACCGCAGGCGATCATCGACGCGGTCTCGGCGCTCGACGGGGTCGACCTGGCGCTGGGCCGGGAGGCCGCCTGCCGGCTCTTCGACCAGCCCGCCGACCGCGAGGCCGATGTGGTCGTGGTGGGAAGAAAGGACGTGTGCATCGGCAGCGCCGCGAGGCTGCACGATCTCGCCGGGCTGAGGGGGCATCGCCTTCGCACGCACGGCGCGCTCGCGGAAACGAAGGTGCCGTTCATCCTCAACCGTCCGCTCAACGAGGCGTACCGGCAAAAGGCGGCCTGCATGCCGATCGACAGCTGGCGCATCTTCGACTTCGCGCTCAACGGGGTGCAGCCGTGAACCGCAGGCGAGCGGTCGTGGTCATCTGCGACAGCCTGCGCCGCGACCTGGTCACGCCGGCGAACAGCCCGCTGCTCACGGGGCTGGCGGCGCGGGCCACGTGGTTTGCGGACGTGCGCAGCGTGTTCCCGTCGACCACCCGCGTCAGCTCCGCCTCGATCGCAACCGGATGCTGGCCGCGCCGCCACGGGCTGCTGGGCAACTGCATGCTGCTGGAGCAGCCCGACGGCCTGCACAACCACTCGGTCGGCAAACCGGCGTTCCGCGAGCATCTGCGCGCCGCGACCGGCCGCACGCTGTGGGTGCCGACGCTCGCCGAGCGCCTGGCGGCGCATGGCGGCGCGCGCATCTATTCCAACGTGTCGCCGGGCGCGGCCTATTTCCACGACCCGGATGCCCACGGCCACGTGTATCACCGCGCGGGGTCCTACGGCCCGGGGCACGTGCCGCACACCGGCGCGCAGGCGCTGGACATCGCCAGCGGCGCGGCGGGCGACGCGGAGATGACCGAACGCTTCTGCGCCATGCTGCTCGCCGGCGACGCCCCGACGCTCGCCACGCTGTGGCTGTCCGAGCCGGATCATTCCGGTCACGGGCAGGCACTCGGCTCGCCGCCGCACCTGCGCGCCATCGGGCATGCCGAGGCCTGCCTGGCGCGCGTGCTCGAACACGTGGGCCGGCTGCGCGAGCGCGGCGAGGACGTGCTGCTGCTGGTCGGTTCGGATCACGGCATGGAAACCGTGCTCGGCGAGATCGATGTCGAGCAGGCGCTGGTCGACGCCGGCCTCAAGGATGGCAGGGAAAGCCGCGAAGTGGTGGTGGCGCCGAACGGAACCTCGTTCGTGCTCGGGGTCATGCCCGCCGCCGCCGCGCGCATTCCGGCCATCGTCGAATTCCTCCGCGGCCAGCCGTGGTGCGCGGAACTGTTCCACGGCGAGGCGCTGGCGCGCATCGGCATGCCGCAGGACCAGTCCGTGTGCACCCTCGCGGTCACGATGGGGCACGTCGACAGCGTCAACGCGCACGCCGTCGCGGGCGCGAGCTGGATCGTGGCCGACCATGCCGACCCCAAGTCATACGACGGCCGCGGGCAGCACGGCGGGCTCGGCGTCAACGAACAGGCGCCGTTCCTGATCGCGCAAGGCGGCGGCTTCGGCCCCGGGCGCGTCAGCCGGCATCCCGTCGGCCTGGTCGACTACGCCCCCACCATCCTGCGGCATCTCGGACTGCCCGCCGATGGCATGGACGGCGAGGCCATTCCCTTCCCGGACTCTTCCAACTGATCACCGATCCGCGTTGGTCACTTAAGCAAGGACACCCAAGCATGAAACGCCGCACGCTATTGAAACTCGCCGCCGCCAGCTCCGTCATGACTTCCGCCGGGCTGCACAGCAGCCTGCTGAGCGCGCAGACCGCGGGCACGCCGCGCCGCGGCGGGACCCTCAAGATCGCCCTGCTGGGCCTGGATACGGCGGACCCGCATCGCCACGCCGGCTCCATCGCGGTGCAGCAGGTCTACGTGGAAACGCTCACCAGCATTGCCGACGACGGCACCGTCAAGCCGTTTCTCGCCGAGCGTTTCGAGATTTCCCCGGACGGCAAGCGCTACACCTTCGCGCTGCGCAAGGGCGTGCGCTTCCACAACGGCCGCGAGATGACGGTGGCGGACGTGAAGGCCAATTTCGAGCGCGTGCGCGACAAGGTCAAGGGCGGCTGGCTGAGCGGCGCGATGAAGCTCATCAGCAGCCTGACGGTCAGCGCGCCCAACACGCTGCATGTGGAGCTGAGCAAGTCCTATGCCCCGTTCCTCAACCTGATCTCGGAGCTGTGGATCGTGGCGCCGGAGTCGCCGGGCTGGGAGGACACCATCCGCCAGCCCATCGGCACCGGCCCGTTCATGTTCGGGAAATGGCAGCCCGACGTGAAATTCACCGCGCCGGCGTTCAAGAACTACTGGCAGCCGGGCCTGCCCTACCTGGACGTCGTGGAGTTCGACCTGCAGGGCGACCGCGACAACAGCCTGTCGCTGCGTTCCGGCGACCTGCAGGTCGCCTACGTCGGCAACGACAAGCTGGCCACGCTGCGGCAGGAAAAGGTCGGCGTGCAGACCCTCAAGGACACGGCCTGGTATTTCCTGTCGTTCAACAATCGCAAGCCGAGCGCGCTGATGCAGGACGCCCGCGTGCGCGAAGCGGTCGCGCTGTGCATCGACAAGCGCGCGTACATGGACTTCATCGTCAAGGGGGCCTGGCCCAGCGACCAGCCCATGCGTCCGGACACGTTCTACTGGGACCGCGCCATCGAGGAGAAGGACCCCTACGCCAGGCCGGATCTCGCGCGCGCCAGGAAGCTGCTCAAGGATGCGGGGATCGACCCGGCGGCGCACACGCTGAAGGTGGTCTCGTGGAAGAACGACTACGCGCAGGTCGCCGTGCAGATGGTGCGCCAGCTGGGCTTCAAGATCGACCACCAGGCGCTCGACGACATCGGCGCCCAGCGCGCGCTCGGCCAGTACGACTGGGATCTGGCGCCGTTCCATTCCGGCCCGCGCGCCGACGTCTACCTGCGCTACGCGCGCCTGCTCTCCGACGGCCCGAGCCCGATGCTCTGGGGCGGCATCCAGGACAAGGAGCTGGACGCCAGGATCAACGCCGCCGTCACCGCGCCCAATGCGCAGCAGGCGAAGGCGGGCTACCTGCAGGCGTGGCAGCACGTCATGGACAAGCTGTACACGCTGGGCATCGGCCACGCGGCCGACGCCATCGGCGTCGCGCCGTCGGTGCGCGGCTATTCCACCGGCTATACCTGGAGCCAGCACCGCGTCGACGGGGGACTGGCCCGCACGTGGCTCGCCGCCTGATGCGCCGGCAACTCTCCCGCCTGGGCCGGTGCTGGCCCTGGGCCATCTTGCTCGCGGCCGTGCTGGCCGCGGCGCTCGGCCCCATGCTGCTGGCCCAGGATCCGTACGCGCAGGATCTGCTGGCGCGCAACGGCGCGCCCTCGGCGGCGCACTGGCTGGGCACCGACAATCTCGGCCGGGACATCCTGGCCCGCATCGTCGCGGGCACGCGCTTCACGCTGATCGTCGCGGTCTTCTCGGGCGCCATCGCGCTGGTCGGCGGTGCCGGCCTGGGCCTGGTCGCGTGCTCGATCGGCGGCGTGGTCCGCACCGCGCTCTACATGGTCTTCGACATGATCCGGACCCTGCCGCCGATCCTGCTGTCGCTGGCGATGATGGTTGCGTTCGGCGTCGGCACGCAGTCCGTGATCCTGGCCGTCGGCATTTCGTTCATGCCGCTGTTCGGCTACGTGTCCCGCGCCGCCAGCGAGCGCGAGATGACCTCGGGCTACGTGCGCGCCGCGCACGTGCTGGGCATCCCGCGCTCCACCATCCTGTGGCGGCACATCTTTCCCAACGTCGCCGGCACGCTGCTGACCCAGCTCGCCATCGTGGTGCCGCGCGCCATCGTCATCGAGTCCGTCCTGAGTTTCTTCGGCCTCGGCGTGGCGCCCGACGTGCCCACCTGGGGGCGCATCATCGCGATGGCGGTGCCCTACGCGGAAGACGCGCCGAATTCATTGCTGTTTCCCGTGCTGGCGCTGGCGCTGACCTCGCTGTCGCTGTCGATCGTGGGCAGCCAGCTGCGCCGGCGCTTCGACCCGCTGGCCCGGATGCGTCCGTCGGGAGCCTGAACCATGCATCCCATGCTCGAAGCCATCATGCATCTGGGCCGCCAGTTGCTCACCGTCGCGGCGATCTCGTTCGTCATCTTCTTTCTCGTGCGCGCCACGCCCGGCGACATCACCGACTACTACGCCGCGCGCGGGGACTACAAGGCCGAGGAGCTCGCCACGCTGCGCAAGGACCTAGGGCTGGACCGCAGCCCCGCCGTGCAGTTCGAGCGCTGGCTCGCGCACGCGGCGCATGGCGAGTTCGGGGAATCGATGCGCTACGGCGCGCCGGTCGCCACGATGCTGGCCGAAGCGCTGCCGCGCACCCTGCGCCTGACGCTGCTGAGCCTGGCCGTCGGGCTGGCGCTGGGCATCGGCCTGGCCATCCTGGCGCTGACCTGGCAGCGCCTGGGCCTGGGCGCGCTGATCGAGGCGATCAACATCTGGTCCATTGCCGTGCCCACGTTCTGCACCGGCGCGCTGGGCATCCTGGTGTTCTCGATCTGGCTCCGGTGGCTGCCCATCCGGGGCCAGATGCTGTTGCCGGTGCTCATTCTCGGGCTGGACATCGCCGGCCAGATCGCCAAGCCGCTCTATGAGGAGCTCAAGGAAACCACGCGCTCCGGCTTCGTGCGCACCGCGCGCGCCAAGGGGCTGTCCGCGTGGCGCGTCACCTGGCGGCATGTCCTGCCCAACTGCCTGTCGCAGGTGATTGCCTTGTCCGGCGTGATCCTGGGAGGGCTGGTGGGCGGAACCCTGACGATGGAAGCGCTGTTCTCCCTGCCGGGGCTCGGCGGGCTGACGCTCGAGGCGATCCTGAGCCGCGACTATCCGGTGATCCAGGTCTCCATCATGACCATCGCCGCCTTCATCGTTCTTGCCAATCTCGCGGCGGACGCCTTGCTGCGCTGGGTGGACCCGCGTCTGGCCAAGGTTTCCCGCCAATGACCGACGTGCATTCTCTTCCCCTTCTATCCATCCGGTCCCTGTGCGCGCATCACGGCGGCAAGCCGGTGCTGCACGATGTCACGCTGGACATCCATCCCGGCCAGTCCGTCGGCCTGATCGGCGAGTCCGGCAGCGGCAAGTCGCTGACCGCGCTGGCCTGCATGGGTTTGCTGCCCGACGGCATCGCCGCCACGGGCAGCATCCGCCATCGGGACACCGAGCTCATGCACCTGGGCGAGCCCGGCTGGCAGGACATCAGGGGCAAAAAGATCGGCATCGTGTTCCAGGACCCGATGACGTCGCTGAATCCCATCATGACGCTGGGGTCCCAGATCCTGGAGAGCCTGAAGCCGGTCGACGGCGAACGCGCGGCGGACCGGCGGGCCAGGGCCGCGCGCCTGCTGGACGAGGTCGGCCTGCCCGACCCGGCCGGCATGCTGCGCCGCTACCCGTTCGAGCTGTCGGGCGGGCAGCAGCAGCGCGCCATGATCGCCATGACGCTGGCGGCGGAGCCGGAACTGCTGATCGCGGACGAGCCGACCACCGCGCTGGACGTCACCACGCAGGCGCAGATCCTCTCATTGCTGCGCGACATACAGCGCCGGCGCGGCATGGCCATGCTGTTCATCTCGCACGACCTGGACGTGGTGTCGGCAATGTCGGATCACGTCGCCGTCATGTACGGCGGGCACCTGGTCGAGCAGGGCGGCACGCGGCAGATCATCGATGCGCCGCGCCATCCCTATACCCGCTCCCTGCTCGATGCGCATGCCGGGCTCTCCGTCAGCCGGCGCGGCATGCCGGCCGCCGGCGGCGTCGTGGTCGATATCGCCGGCCTTTGCGTGGACTACGGGCGGTTCCGCCCCAAGCGCGTGCTCGACGGCGTGGCGCTGCGGCTGCACGCGGGCATGACCCTGGGCATCGCCGGCGAATCGGGCTCCGGCAAGACCACGCTGGCCCTCACCATCATGGGGCTGCTGACGCCCAGCGCCGGGCAGGTCCGGGTCTTCGGCATGAACCCGGCCGAAAAGCGCCTGCGCCGGGAATTCGCCCGCCATTGCCAGTATGTCTTCCAGGACACCACCGGCAGCCTGAACCCGCGGCGCACGCTGCTGCAGGCGCTGTCGGAACCGCTTCTCGCGCAGGACCGCGCGCTGACCGGCCGCGAGCTGCTGCGCCGCTGCGCCGCCATGCTGGAAGAGGTCGGCATGGAGCCGTCGCTGCTGGCGCGCTTTCCGCACCAGATCTCGGGCGGGCAGCGGCAGCGCATCGTCATTGCGCGCGCGCTCGCCATGAATCCGCGCCTGCTTGTCTGCGACGAGCCCGTGTCGGCACTGGATGCCACGGTGCGCAATCAGGTCCTGGCGCTGCTGGCCGGGCTGCGCCGCGAACGCGACCTGACCCTGATCTTCATCGGGCATGACCTGAACGTGATGGCGTCGATGGTCGACGAGGTCATCGTCATGCGCCGGGGCGGCATCGTGGAGCACGGCGCGGCCGGCGAGGTGTTTTCCTCGCCGCGCCATGACTACACGCAGGAACTGCTGCGGGCCGGGCGCTGCGCGACGGTGTGAGCGGGCGGCGCTTCCCGCGCCGCGCGCGCTAGTCCCCGCCCAGTCCCGTCAGCCGCTGTTCGGCTTCGATCTTGTCGCTCCTGGCATTGAGCAGCGCGGTCTGCGCCTTGAGCGCATCGAGTTCGGCGCTGGCCGCCGCCGTGGCCGCGGCGGTATCGGCCGCCCGTTTCTTGGCGAGGTAGCCTTCCACCGAGGCCGAGGTGTCGGAGGCCGACGAGGCGATCTTCTCGATGGTGCTCTCCTGGCCGTAGGTGAAGCTCTCCAGCTGGCCGTTGGCGGCAAAGCTCAGGGACAGGTTGTTTTTCTGGAACGGGCCGTTCCTGAGCGGCAGGACGAGACGCCGCCCGAACTGGCCGGCGCGGGTTTCCACGGAAGCGAGCAGGCGTTCCGGCGTGCCGTCGCTCTTGCCGGTGGCGACTTCGACGGCGATGGGGGCGGGTTCGCGGTAGACGATGCCCTTGCCGTTCCACTCGGGGGCCGGCTCCGCGGGCTTTGGGGGCACGGCCCGGAGCCGGATCACCGTGGTGAACGCCGGCAGCCGGGCGGCGCCGTCGAGATAGTCCTTCCTGAACCAGGCCTGGAGATCGCCCGCGGCCGGCGCATGGACCATGCGCCGGCTCGCCTCGCTCCAGTCGGGGTCGAACGTGTAGGTCCGGGTGAGGGTCAGCACGGCACGCGCGGCGGTGACGGCGGCCGCCACGTTGGCCCGGCCCTTGTCGTCCAGGCCGGGGTCGATGAGCTGGGCCGTGCTGCCCTGCACGGTCTTCAGGGCGTCCAGGATGCCGGGGCTGCAGGGCTGCGGCGCCACGGCCGCGGTGGGGATGCCAGCCACTATCCGGGCCACGCCGAGCGCCGTCCCGACCACGGCCTTGGCCACCGCGGCGGAGCGGTCCTCGGCCTGCGCGCCGACCGTGTGCAGGGTCTGGTTGTCGTAGACCGTCGCGGTCAGCGTGGTGGTCTTCCAGCCCGAACTCAGCGACTGGAGCGGCAGCGAATAGTGCTGCGCCGGATCCGCGACCGACGCTTCGACGATGGTGGCGCGCTGCACGACTTCGATCCTGGGCTGGCAGGCCTGCAGCTCGTAGGTCGCCGTGACGGTGTAGCGCTGGCGCGGCAGGTAATAGGAGAAACCCGGCTCGGCCGGCTGGGCGCCGGGGCTGGCCAGTTGCTCGTGGGTGAGCTGCGTGGTGCAGGCGGACAGGACAAGACAGCCGAGGGGTAGCACCCGGACGGATCGCTTCATGGTTCTTCCTTTCTTGGCGGTAAGGACAACACGTGAGGCTGCGCAGAGGCGGGACCGGGTTCCGGCCGCGGCCGGCGCGAAACCCGTGCGCCAGTGTATGCGGATGCCGCCCGGGGCGGCTCCCCACGGCGGTGGGGCGGCGCGCATATCCATATCCGAAACGCTTTGTTGTCGCCGCCGGCGCGATCCCGCAAGATGCCCGCTTGCCTGTCCGTTCCCCCCTTTTCCCGTGCCTCGCCGCGCGGCCCGCATGCCTTCTTCCGTCTTCCGCTTTCCGCCCGCTGCCCGCACCGCCCGCGCCACCGTGGTGCTGGCTGCGCTGCTTTGCCTGATGGCCGGCGCCGCCCATGCCGACGCCACGCTGGACAAGATCCGTCAGCGCGGCCGGATCAGCGTCGGCATCGACGGCGCGAGCCCGCCGTTCGGTTTCATGGACACGGCCAGCGGCAAGGTCGGCGGCTACCAGACCGATCTGGCGGCCGATCTCGCGCGGCGCCTCGGCGTGCAGCTGGAGACCGTGCCGGTCACGGCCAACACGCGCGTGCAGTTCCTCAACACCGGCAAGGTGGACGTGCTGATCGCCAACATCCAGTGGACGCAGGAGCGCAGCGAGATCCTGTCGTTCGCGCCGACGCCCTACGATCTCGTGGGCGGCGCGGCGATGGTGTCGCGCGCGAGCGGCATCCACCGCTGGGAAGACCTGCGCGGCAAGGTGGCGTGCGTCTCGCAGGGCAGCAACTTCGCCCGGCCGCTGCAGGAGACCTACGGCGCCATCGTCAAGGGGCTGCGCGGCATTCCCGAATCGCTGCTGGCGCTCAAGGGCGGCTCGTGCGCGGCCTCGGTGCACGTGCAGCCGGCGCTTTACCAGAAGCTGCACGGCGACGGCGCCGCCGAGTGGAAGGACTACGAGCTGGCCACGCCGGACCAGCTGATCCCGTCGCCCACGGTGGTCTGGATGCGCCGCGGCGAGGCCGATACGCAGGCGTTCGTCGACGGGGCCGTCCGCGACTGGCACCGCTCCGGCCTGCTGCTGCGCACCGCGCAGAAGTACGGCGTGCCGGATGCCTACATCAGGCTGCGCAACCAGAAGGCGCAGCAGGGCGAGTTCGATCACGCGCCGCTGGCGCAGACCACGAAATGACATTGCCGATGCCGACTCTTCCCCGTTCCGGCGCGACCTCGCGCGTTCTGCGCGCCGCGCTGCTGGCCGGCCTCGCGCTGGCCGCCGCCGCCGCCCACGCCGACGCCACGCTCGACAAGATCCGCCAGCGCGGCAAGCTCGTGGCCGGCGTGATTCTTTCCGGCCCGCCTTTCGGCACGCTCGATCCGGCCACGCAGAAGCCCGTCGGCTACAACGTGACCCTGGCCGAGGGCGTGGCGAAGGGGCTCGGCGTGGCGCTGGAGACGGTGCAGGTGCAGCCATCCAACCGCGTGCAGTTCCTGCAGCAGGGCAAGGTCGACATCCTGATCGCCAACATGCAGTGGACGCAGGAGCGCAGCGAGATCCTGACCTTCGTGCCCACGCCGTTCGAGGAAGTCGGCGGCGCGGCGGTGGCCAGGAAGGGCAGCGGCGTGACCCGCTGGGAGGACCTGCGCGGCAAGCCGGTCTGCGTCTCGCAGGGCAGCAACTTCACCAAGCCGCTGATCGAGCAGTACGGCGCGCAGATCAAGGCCTTCCGCGGCCAGCCCGAGTCGCTGCTGGCGCTGCGCGGCGGCAACTGCGTGGCCGCGGTGCACGTGAGCCCGACCCTGCGCGACCTGGTGGAGCACAACGCGGACTGGAGCGGCTACGAGATCGTCTCGCCGCGCGACCTGATCCCGTCGCCGTCGGTGATCTGGGTGCGGCGGGGCGAGGCCGACGCGCAGGCCGCGATCGACCGCATCGTGCAGGACTGGCACCGCACCGGCTGGCTGATCGAGGTGGAGAAGAAGAACGGCATGACGCCCACGCCGCTGCTGCACCAGCTGCACGACAAGTACCGCAAGGCGCCGGGCTGAGCCAGCCGCGGCGCGAAGGAAGCCTGCCCATGACCTCTTCTTTGCTGGAAGCGCTGCGCGCCGGGCTCGGCGCGCAGCATGTCCTGGCCGGCGCCGACGCGGCCGGCTATCTCACCGACCAGCATGGCCGCCTGCACGGCCGGGCGCTCGCGGTGGCGCGGCCCGCCGACACGGCGCAGGTGGCGCTGGTGGTGCGGCTGTGCCGCGCGCACCGCGTGCCGGTGGTGCCGCAGGGCGGCAATACCGGCCTGATGGGCGGCGCCACGCCGGACGCCAGCGGCCGCGCGGTGCTGCTGTCGCTGGGGCGGCTGAACCGCCTGCGCGCCATCGACACGGACAACGACACCATCACCGTGGAAGCCGGCTGCGTGCTCGCCAGCGTGCAGCAGGCCGCGCGCGACGCGGGCCGGCTGTTTCCGCTGAGCCTCGGCTCCGAGGGCAGCTGCACCATCGGCGGCAACCTGTCCACCAATGCCGGCGGCACCCAGGTGCTGCGCTACGGCAACGCGCGCGAGCTCACGCTCGGGCTGGAAGTGGTGACGGCCGAGGGCGCGGTCTGGGACGGCCTGCGCGGGCTGCGCAAGGACAATACCGGCTATGCGCTGCGCGATCTCTACATCGGCAGCGAAGGCACGCTCGGCATCATCACCGCGGCCACGCTCAGGCTGTATCCGTTGCCGGCCACGCAGCAGACCGCGCTGCTGGCCTTTCCGTGCATCGGCAACGCGGTGGCCTTCCTGTCGCACGCGCGGGCCGGCTTCGGCGCGGCGCTGACCGCGTTCGAGCTGATCTCCGACACCGCGCTGGGCCTGATCGCGCGCCACGTGCCGGAGCAGCCGATCCCGCTGCCGGACCTGGACCATCCCTGGTACGCCTTGCTGGAACTGTCCGACGGCGAGGGCGAGGAACACGCCCGCGCGCGCTTCGAGGCGGTGGTGGGCAGCGCGTTCGAGGATGGCCTGGTCACCGACGCGGTCATCGCCGAAAGCCTGGCGCAGAGCCAGGCGCTGTGGCGCCTGCGCGACGAGGCGCTGGGCGAGGCGCAGCGCCGCGACGGCCGCAACGTCAAGCACGATGTCTCGGTGCCCATCTCGCGCATCCCGGCGTTCGTGCGCGGCACGGCGGCGGCGCTGGAGGCGCGCTTTCCCGGCGTGCGGCCGGTGGTGTTCGGGCACCTGGGCGACGGCAACCTGCACTACAACGTCTCGCACGCGCCGCACCAGAGCGCCGCCGCGGTGTTCGCGGTGGAAGACGAGATCCACGAGGTGGTGCACGACAGCGCGCACGCGCACGGCGGCTCGATCAGCGCCGAGCACGGCATCGGCCAGCTCAAGCGCGACGTGCTGCCGCGCTACAAGAGCGCGGTGGAGATGGACCTGCTGCGCCGGCTCAAGCAGGCGCTGGACCCGCTGGACCTGCTCAACCCGGGCAAGGTGCTGCGCGAGGCCGGGCAGGCGCCGCAGGCGTAGCGCCGCGCCGCGCGGCGGGCCGCTACAGCACCGCCGAGGTGCCGCCGTCGATATTGATGCTGGTGCCGGTCACGTAGCTGGCCGCCTGCGAGGCCAGGAAGGCGATGACGTTGGCCGCTTCCTCCGCATGGCCCACGCGCCCGAGCGGGATGTCGCCGGCCATGCGGGCATAGAGCTCGTCGACCGGGATGCCGGCCTGCGCGGCCTTGGTCTCGTGCTGGCCCGCGCGGATCAGGCCGATGCACACGGTGTTTACCAGGATGTTGTCCGGCGCGAATTCCTTGGACAGGGCCTTGGTGAACGCCAGCCCGGCGGCGCGCGTGACGGTGGTCGGCGTCGACCTGGCGCGCGGCTGCTTGGCGCCGATGTTGGTGACGTTGATGATGCGTCCGCCGCCCTGCTGCCGCATGTGGGGAATGGCCAGCCGCGCCAGCCGGATCGCGGCGAACAGCTTGAGCTCGAAGTCGGCCTGCCAGGCTTCGTCGGACACGCTCTCGAACGCGCCCGTGGCCGAGGTGCCGGCGTTGTTGACGAGGATGTCGAGGCGGCCGAAGGCGTCGAGCGCGGCCGTCACCAGTTGCGCGCAGTCGCCGGCCTGGCTCACGTCCGCCCGCACCGCCGCCACGCGCCCGCCCAGCGCGCGGATTTCCTCCGCCACCTGGTCCAGCCGCTCGCGCCCGCGCGCGGCCAGCACCACGGCCGCGCCTTCCTGCGCCAGCCGCAGCGCGGCGGCCCTGCCGATGCCCTGCGAGCCGCCGGTGACGATCGCTACCTTGTCCTGCAATCCCAGATCCATCGCATCCCCTCCCGTTTTTGCGGAAATCATCCGGCGCGTAGTGTATCCGCTAGGCGCGGCCTTTGCCGGGCGCGGCGCGGGGCCGGGGAGGGAGGGGGAGCGGCCGCCGTGCAACAGGATGTGACAAGCCGCCGCGATGTTCGATGTGGTGTTGCCAGCACCGCCCGGGCACGGCACTATACTGGGGCGCCCTTCCCATGCGCGGCGCGCGGGTATGCCGGCGGGCATGCCGGCCGGTGCGTCGTTCGATGTATTGTCCGATGCGTCGCCCGGCGTGCCCCGCGGCGTGCCGTTCGTCCGGCGGCACCCGCGCCGGTGCGCCGCGACATCCCCGACGTTACCGTCCAACGGCAGAAAAAGGCCCGAAATTGGCTGATCACGATCTGGCAAAGCTGAAAATCGAGCGCGGCCCGCTCGCTCCCGTTCCCCGGCGGCGCAGGTGGCTGCGCTACGCGGCCGCGGCGGTGGCCGTCGCCGTGGCGCTCGGCATCGGCGCCCGGCTGGCCGCGCCGCCCGCGGTGGAGACAGTCACGGTCGCCTCCGCCTACCCGTCGCAGGCCTACACGCTGCTCAACGCGACCGGCTACGTGGTGCCGCAGCGCAAGGCCGCGGTCGGCTCGAAGGCGCAGGGCCGCCTCGAATGGCTGGGCGTGCTGGAAGGCTCGCACGTGAAGCTCGACGAGGTGATCGCCCGCATCGAGAGCCGCGACGTGCAGGCGTCGCTGGCGCAGGCCTCGGCGCAGGTCAGCGTGGCGCAGGCCAACCACGAACTGCAGGTCGCCGAGTTGAAGGACGCCGAGATCAGCCTGCGCCGCTCCGAGACGCTGCTGGTGCCGAAGGCCATCTCCACGGCGCAGTACGACGCCGACTTCGCGCGCTACAACAAGGCGAAGGCGTCGGTCAGCAGCGCGCGCGCCGCCATCGTCTCGGCGCAGGCCAACGCGCGCGCCGCGCAGGTGGCGGTGGACCAGACCGTGATCCGCGCGCCGTTCGACGGCGTGGTGCTGATCCGGCATGCCAACGTGGGCGACAACATCACGCCGTTCTCGTCGGCCTCCGACACCAAGGGCGCCGTCGTGACCATCGCCGACATGGAGACGCTGGAGGTCGAGGCGGACGTGGCGGAATCCAACATCGGCAAGATCAGCGTGGACCAGCCCTGCGAACTGCAGCTCGACGCGCTGCCGGCGCTGCGCATGGAAGGCCGCGTGTCGCGCATCGTGCCCACGGTGGACCGCTCCAAGGCCACGGTGCTGGTCAAGGTGCGCTTCGTGGACCGCGACGCGCGCGTGCTGCCCGACATGAGCGCCAAGATCGCCTTCCTGGACAAGCCGGTGCCGGCGCAGGACCGCAAGCCGGTGGTCGCGGTGCAGCCCGCCGCGCTGGTCGAGCGCGGCGGGCGCAAGGTGGCCTACGTGCTCGGCAAGGACGGCACCGTGCGGGAAACCCCGGTCACGGCCGGCGCCGCGCTCGGCGAGCTGGTCGCGGTCGGCGGCCTGGCGCCGGGCGACGTGGTGGTGCTGGCGCCCGGCGACAAGCTGCGCGACGGCGCCAGCGTCACCGTGGCGAAGAAGTAGCATGCATTCCGCCGCCGCCCCGCTCATCGCCATCCGCCACGTCGCCAAGTCGTACCGGCGCGGCGCGCAGACCGTGCCGGTGCTGACCGACATCACGCTCGACATCGCCGGGGGCGACTTCATCGCGCTGATGGGGCCGTCCGGCTCGGGCAAGAGCACGCTGCTGAACCTGATCGCCGGCATCGACCGGCCCGACAGCGGCGAGCTGCTGGTGGCCGGGCTCGACATCACGCGGCTGGCCGAGGCCACGCTGGCCGAATGGCGCGCGGCCCACGTCGGCTTCATCTTCCAGTTCTACAACCTGATGCCGGTGCTGACCGCGTTCGAGAACGTGGAGCTGCCGCTGATGCTGACCCGCCTGAGCCGCGCCCAGCGGCGCGAGCGCGTCGGCATGGTGCTGGAGATGGTGAACCTGGCCGACCGCATGAGCCACTATCCGTCCGAGCTGTCCGGCGGCCAGCAGCAGCGCGTGGCGATCGCCCGCGCGCTCATCACCGACCCGATGCTGATCGTGGCCGACGAGCCCACCGGCGACCTCGACCGCACCTCGGCCGCGGAGATCCTGGCCATGCTGCAGCGGCTCAACGCGGAACTCGGCAAGACCATCGTCATGGTCACGCACGACGCGCACGCGGCCGCCGCGGCGAAGTCGCTGGTGCACCTGGAGAAAGGGGAGCTGATCCATGCCAGTGCCGGCTGAGCGGCGCCGCGGACGGATGCCATGTTCGCGCTGAAGCTGATCGTGAGGAACGCGCTGCGCCACAAGCTGCGCACCACGCTGACCGTGGCCGGGCTGGTGGTGGCGGTGCTGGCGTTCGGGCTGCTGCGTACCGTGGTGGACGCGTGGTACGCGGGCGCCTCGGCGGCGTCGAGCGCGCGGCTGGTGACGCGCAACGCCATCTCGCTGGTGTTCCCGCTGCCGCTGAGCTACGAGAACCGCATCCGCGGCGTCGACGGCGTCACGCTGGTGGCGCGCTCCAACTGGTTCGGCGGCATCTACCGCGACCCCAAGAACTTCTTCGCGCAGTTCGCCGTCTCCGACAACTATCTGGACCTTTATCCCGAGTTCATCCTGCCGGCGCAGCAGCGCGCCGATTACCAGCGCGACCGCCGCGGCGCGCTGGTCGGGCGCCAGCTCGCCGACCAGTTCGGCTTCAAGGTGGGCGACGTGGTCCCGCTCAAGGGCACCATCTACCCCGGCACCTGGGACTTCGTCGTGCGCGGCATCCTCGACGGGCGCGACGAAAGCACCATCACGCGCCAGATGGTGTTCCACTGGGAATACCTCAACGAGACCGTGCGCAAGCGCACGCCGCGGCAGGCCGACCAGGTGGGCGTCTACGTGGTCGGCGTGGCCAGCCCCGACAACGGCGCGGCGGTCGCGCGCGCGGTGGACGGCGTGTTCAGGAACTCCCTGGCCGAGACCCTGACCGAGACCGAGCAGGCCTTCCAGCTCGGCTTCGTGGCCATGTCCAACCAGATCATCGCGGCGATCCGCGTGGTGTCCTACGTGGTGATCGTCATCATCATGGCGGTGATGGCCAACTCGATGGCGATGAGCGCGCGCGAGCGCACGGTGGAGTACGCCACGCTCAAGGCGCTCGGCTTCGGGCCGGGCTTCCTGGCGCTGCTGGTGTTCGGCGAGTCGGTCGCCATCGCCGTGGCCGGCGGCGCGCTCGGCATGCTCGCCACGCCGCCGATGGCGACCCTGTTCAAGCAGTCCGTGGGCGGCGTGTTCCCGGTTTTCAGCGTGTCGCGCGAGACCGCGCAGCTGCAGGCGGCCTGCGCGCTCGTGGTGGGGCTGGCGGCCGGCATCGTGCCGGCCGTGCAGGCCGCGCGCGTGCGCATCGTCGAGGGCCTGCGGGCCATCGGCTAGGCGCAAGGAGCCGACGTGGCGATTCCGCTCTCCTACATCGCGCGCAACCTGTGGGCACGCCGCCTGACCACGGCGCTCACGGCCGGCGGGCTGGCGCTGGTGGTGTTCGTGTTCGCCACCATGCTGATGCTCGACGCCGGCCTCAAGCAGACCCTGGTGACGACCGGCGAGCAGGACAACGTGGTGGTGATCCGCAAGGGCGCCGAGACCGAGATTCAGAGCGCGATCTCGCGCGAGCAGGCCAGCATCATGGAGATGCACCCGGCCGTGGCGACGGGCGCCGACGGGCGCCCGTGGGTGTCCAAGGAAGCGGTGGTGCTGATCTCGCTGACCAAGGCCAGCTCGGCGCGGCCCTCCAACGTGGTGATCCGCGGGGTTTCGCCGGCGGGCCTGGCGCTGCGCCCGCAGGTCCGGCTGGTGGCCGGGCGCCTGTTCCGGCCCGGCTCGTCCGAGATCGTGGTCGGCAGCAGCATCGCCAAAGGATTCGACGGCGTGCAGATCGGCGAGCACCTGCGCTTCGCCCAGCGCGACTGGACCGTGGTGGGGCATTTCGACGCCGGCGGCAGCGGCTTCGACTCCGAGATCTGGGGCGACGTCGACCAGCTCATGCAGTCGTTCCGGCGCACCAGCTATTCGGCGATGGTGTTCCGCCTGGCGCAGGCCGGCCGGCTCGACGGCTTCCGCGCCGACATCGACGTCGACCCGCGCCTGGCCAGCGAGGCCAAGCGCGAGCAGGTGTTCTACAGCGACCAGTCGAAGGCGCTGTCCGCGTTCATCAACATCCTGGGCTTCACGCTGTCGGTGATCTTCTCGGTCGCGGCGATGATCGGCGCCATGATCACCATGTACGCCTCGGTGGCCAACCGCGTCGCCGAGATCGGCACGCTGCACGCGCTCGGCTTCAAGCGCAGCAACGTGCTCGGCGCGTTTCTCATCGAGGCCATGCTGCTGGGGCTGGCCGGCGGTGTCGCCGGCCTCGCCTGCGCGGCGCTGATGCAGTTCGCGTCGTTCTCCACCACCAACTTCCAGACCTTCGCCGACCTGTCGTTCCGCTTCATCCTCACGCCGTCCGTGGTGGCGAAGACGCTCGCGTTCGCGGTGGCGATGGGCCTGTTCGGCGGCTTCCTCCCGGCGCTGCGCGCCGCGCGCCTGAGCATCGTCGACGCGCTGCGGGCGCACTGAGCGCGGCTGTCCGCTTTTTCCGCGCGGCTTCCGGTTCCCGCTTGCGCGGTTGCGCGCCATCTCGCGCCACCTCGCGCCATCTCACGTTACCTCGCGCCACCTCGCTTCGTCTCCCCGCCCGTTCTCAAATACGGAACTGTTGTGCCGTATTTGGGAAACACCTACTGTAGCTTCATCGACAGGGAGACCTGGATGACCGATGCCGCTCAAGCCTGCAACACGCGCCGTGGCGCTACCCGCCACGCCCTTGCCCGCGTGCACTGCAGCATGAATCCCAACCTCGCTTCGACCCGCTCCGGCGCGCAGGACAGCGCGCGCCGGTCCCGCCCATGCCCCAGAACGGAGTGCTCCGCATGCTGATTCCCCGCCAGGCCGTCCCGGCCCTCGCCGTCCCCACGCTCGACCACGGCGACTACGTGTTGCAGCACGAGTCGCCGGCGCAGTTTTCCCTCGTGGTGTTCTACCGCGGCTACCACTGCCCGGTGTGCGCCAAGTACCTGATGGAGCTGGGCCGGCTGCTGCCCGAGTTCGATGCCCGCGGCGTGTCCGTGGTGGCGATCAGCTCGGACGCCGCGCCGCGCGCGCGCAAGATGGCCGACAAGATCGGCATGCCGGCGCTGCGCATGGGCTACGGCCTGCCGCTGGCGGTGGCGCGCCAGTGGGGCCTGTACGTGACCGAGGGCCACGGCAAGACCTCGATCGGCATCGACGAGCCGCCGATGTTCTCCGAGCCCGGCGTGTTCCTGGTGCGGCCCGACCAGACGCTGTACTACGGCGCGGTGCAGACCATGCCGTTCGCGCGGCCGCAGTTCGCCGAGCTGCTGACCTCGGTGGATTTCGCCATCACGCGCAACTACCCCGCGCGCGGCGAGTACACCGGCCCGGTCAGCGCGGCCGCGCAAGCCGAGATGGCGGCCTGAGATGCGCGCCCCGGAGGAGACCAGAACGCCGCTGCCGGTGGCCGATTTGCTCAGGCCGCGCTCGGTCGCGGTGATCGGCGCGTCGGAGGACCAGGGCAAGTTCGGCGGGCGCGTGCTGGCGATGCTGCTGCGGCATCGCTTCGGCGGCACGCTGTATCCGATCAACCCCAACCGCGACACGCTGTTCGGCCTGCGCGCCTACGCCTCGGTGGCCGATACGCCGGACGTGCCCGACATGGCCATCATGGCGGTGCCGCAGCCGCAGGTGAAGGCGCGCGTGGCCGAGTGCGCCGCGCGCGGCGTGCGCTGCGCCATCGTCATCACGGCGCGCTTTTCCGACGCGGACGCCGCCGGGCGCGCGCTGGAGGAGGAGATCGTGGCCATCGCGCGCGCGGCCGGCATGCGGCTGATCGGCCCCAACTGCCTTGGCGTCATCAGCCCGCGCAACCAGCTGGTGCTGTGCTCGTCGCCGGCGCTGGAGATCGAGCGGCTGCCGCGCAGCCCGATCGGCTTCGTCACGCAGAGCGGCGCGCTGATGGGCACGCTGTTCGACCGCGCGGTGGCGATGGGCGTGGGCTTCACCCATTGCGTGTCGGTCGGCAACCAGGCCGACCTGGAACTGTGCGATTTCATCGAGTTCCTGATCGACGACCCCGACACCGCGGTGATCTGCGCCTACATCGAAGGCATCAAGTCGCCGGCGCGCTTCCGCGCGCTGGCCGCGCGCGCCCGCGCCGCCGGCAAGCCGTGGCTGGTGGTCAAGGCCGGCCGCACCGCCGCCGGCCGGCAGGCGGCGTTCTCGCACACGGCCAGCCTGGCCGGCGACTTCGCCGCGCTGGAGGCGGTGTGCCGCGCCGAGAACGTGGTGCTGCTCGACGACGTGTTCGCCATGCTGCTGCTGGCCGCGGCGATGGCGCGCCACCCGGGCCACCGCGTGCGCGACACGGTGCTGCTGTCCACCTCCGGCGGCAGCGCCGCGCTTGGCGCCGACAAGCTGGCCGCCGCGCAATTGCCGATGACGCGCTTCGACGCCGACACGCGCGCGCGGCTGGCCACGCTCTACGTGCCCGGCCAGGCCGACAATCCGGTCGACCTGTTCGGCGCCAAGGTGGCCGAGGTGCCCGACTTCGCCTACCAGAGCACGCGCCTGGCGATGGCCGACCCGCGCGCCGACCTGTGCCTGGCGGTCATCACCACCGCGCCCGACCTGGCCGGCATGGCCGCCGGGATCGCGCGCGCCGCCGACGAGGCCGGCAAGCCGGTCATCCACGTGATGCAGCCCGCGCGGCTGGCCGACGGCGCGCGCGCGGTGCTGGCGCAGGCGGGCCAGCCGTTCACGGATGGGCTCGGCGAGGCGGTGGAGGCGGTGCGCGCGTGGGCCGCGTGGTCGGCGTGGCGGCCGGCGCCGGCCGCCGCGCGCGGCGGGCCGCGGCTGGCCGTGAGCCTGCCGGCCGGCGCCGCCGTGCTCGACGAGGCGGCGGCCAAGGCGCTGCTCGCGCTGGCCGGCATCCCGGTCAACGCCGGCACGGTGGTGGCGCACGCCGAGGCGGCGCGGCAGGCCGCGCCGTCGGTGGGCTTTCCGCTCGCGCTCAAGGTGGTCTCGCCGGACATCGTGCACAAGTCGGAGGTGGGCGGCGTGGCGCTGAACCTGCGCAGCGCGCAGGAGGTGGCCGACGCGGTCGGCGCGATGGCGGCGCGCATCGCCGCCGCGCGGCCCGATGCGCGCATCGAAGGCTGGTTCCTGCAGCGCATGGCCGGCGGCGAGGTGGAACTGCTGGTGGGCGCGCGCCGCGACCCGCAGTTCGGGCCGATGGTGGTGGTGGGCAGCGGCGGCGTGCTGGTGGAGCTGCTGCGCGACGTGGTGCTGCTGCCGGCGCCGGTCGGCGCCGCGGCGGCGCGCGCGGCGCTGGCCTCGCTCAGGCTGGCGCCGCTGTTCGCCGGCTATCGCGGCGCGGCGCCGGTGGACCTGGAGGCCGCCGTCGACGTGCTGGTGCGTTTCGGTGCGCTCGCCGCGCAGATGGGCGAGCGCGATTTCGAGATCGAAGTGAATCCGCTCAGGCTGGGCGCAGACGGCTGCGTCGCCGTCGATGCCCGCGCGCGGTTCGGGGAGGAACCACAATGAGTTGCCTGAAAATCGAAGAGCATGGCCCGGTCACCGTCTTCACCATCGACAACGCGGCCAAGCGCAACGTCATCTCGCAGGCCACGGCGCTGGACCTGCAGCGCGCGTTCGCCGAGTTCGACCGCTCGGCGCAGCGCGTGGCCATCGTCACCGGCGCCGGCAACGAGGCCTTCACCGCCGGCGCGGACCTGAACGACATCCCCGAGTTCTGGCGCTGCACGCCGGGCGCCGGCATCGCCACCGACAAGCCCATCATCGCCGCCGCGGCGGGCTGGTGCATCGGCGGCGGCATCACGCTGCTGGGCATGTGCGACCTTGCCGTGGCGGCCGACAACACCAGGTTCATGTATCCGGAGGCGAAGCTCGGCTTCACGCAGGGCTTCATCACCGGCATCGCCGCGCGCATCCCGCAGAAGGTGGCGATGGAGATCATGCTGCTCGGGCGCACCATCGACGCCGCGCGCGCCTACGAGGTCGGCCTCGTCAACCAGGTGGTGCCCGCCGGGCAGCAGCTCGGCGTGGCGCTGGAGATGGCGCACGAGATCGCCGGCCACGCGCCGCTGGTGGTACGCGCGATCAAGCGCTTCGTGCACGAGCTGCTGCCGGCCAGCCCGGCCGAGTCGTATGCGCGCACGCTGCAGCAGCTCGACGCCATGCGCCTGTCCGAGGACGCCAGGGAGGGGCAGCAGGCGTTCCGCGAGAAGCGCCCGCCCAACTTCCAGGGGCGCTAGCGCCGCGTGCAGTCCCACCGAGTACCGCCGAGTACCGCCGAGCGCCGTCCAGAGCGCCAACGCAGGAGACACCTCATGAACCGCCGCCGTTCCCTCCGCCAGCTCGCCGCCGCGCTGCTCGGCCTCGCGCTGCCCGTGCTTGCCGCCGCGCCCGCGCGCGCGCAGGACAAGACCGTGCGCATCATCGTGCCTTATCCGGCCGGCGGCAACGCCGACAACATCGCGCGCCTGTACGGCGACGCGCTGGCCAAGAAGCTCGGCCAGCCGGTCATCGTCGAGAACAAGCCCGGCGGCGGCGCCATGATCGGCGCGCAGGCCGCCGCGCGCAGCCCCGGCGACGGCAGCGTGCTGTTCATGGCGCCGACCGCCGTGTTCGTGGTGACGCCGCACCTGCGCGCCACGCCCTACGACGCGCAGAAGGACTTCATCCCGGTGGCCAAGATCACCTCGTGGATCCCGGTGATGGTCACGCGCAAGGACTTTCCCGGCCACACGCTGGCCGAGGTGGTGGCCGAGGTGAAGCGGCACCCGGGCAAGTACACCTTCGGCTCGGCCGGGCCGGCCACCATGACCCACCTGATGGGCGAGCTGATGAACCAGAAGCTCGGCATGAACACCGTGCACGTGCCCTACAAGGGCTCGGCCGACCTGATCTCCGAGGTGGTGTCCGGGCGCATCGACATCGCCTACGACAGCGTGCTGGTGCCGCAGGTCAAGGCCGGGCAGGTGCAGGCCGTGGCCAGCATGGTGGCGCTGCGCAACCCGGACCTGCCCTCGGTGCCGACCCTGAAGGAGCTCGGCACCGACATCGACGTGCCCAACTGGTACGGGCTGTTCGTGCCCAGGGGCACGCCGCAGGCGGTGGTGGACCGGCTCGGCGCGCTGTCGCGCGAGATCGTGGCCGGGCTCGACAAGGACCAGCTCGGCAAGATGAGCATGAAGGCGGACTACCAGGACCCGGCCGCGTTCAAGGCCCAGATCGGCCGCGACGACGCGCTGATGCGCGACGTCATCCAGAAGGCGAACATCCGTCTCGAATGACGGCGGCCGCCGGCTGCCCGGCCTGCTCCAGCAGCCAGTCGCGCAAGGCCGGCGCGCCGGCGCCGTGCAGCGTGGCCTCGGGATACACCAGGTAATAGGCCAGCCCGCTCGGCGCGGCAGCGCCGAACCAGTCCACCAGGCGGCGCGCGGCCAGGTCCGGCTGCGCCAGCGCGCGCGGCACCAGCGCCACGCCGTGGCCGGCGCGCGCGGCTTCCATCACGCCGTTGGAGTCGGTGAAGACCGGCCCCTTGCGCGCCAGCGCGGCGGGCAGGCCGGCATCGGCCAGCCACAGCGACCAGTCGCCGCGGTGCTCGTCGTGCAGCAGCACCTGCGCCGCCACGTCGCGCCGCGCCGGTTTCGCGCGGCGCCCGCGCAGCAGCGCCGGGGCCGACACCACGCTCAGGTCGTCGTCGAACAGCTTGTGCGCGCGCAGGCCAGGATAGCGGCCGCGGCCGTGGCGCACCGCGAAGGCGATGCCGTCGCGGGCGAAGTCGGCCACCTGGTTGGAGGCCTTGATGCGCAGGTCGACCTGCGGGTGGCGCGCCTCGAACGCGCCCAGCCGCGGCACCAGCCACTGCGCGGCGAAACCCGGCGTGCAACTGATGGCGAGCCGGGGCGCGGCGGCCGTGCGCGCCGCCGCGGTGGCCTGTGCGATCAGCCCGAGCGCGCCGCTCACGGCCTGGAAATAGACCTCGCCGGCCGGCGTCAGCGCCAGGCCGCGCGGCGAGCGCGCGAACAGCGCCACGCCCAGGCTCTGTTCCAGCCGCTTGAGCTGCAGGCTGACCGCGCCCTTGGTCACGCACAGCAGGTCGGCGGCGGCGCCCAGGTTCAGGCAGCGGGCGGCGGCGTCGAACGCCAGCAGGGCGTTCAGGGGTGGGAGCGATGTCTTCATGTTGAGGAAAACTAAACGAAGCGCCGCGAAATGTCGATAGCGCGGCGCGCATCGTCCCGCTAGTCTTGCGCGCAGGATCATTTCGCTCAACACCACCCAGCCCGCAGGCAGACACGATGCACGACCCCGGCCAGTCCACCGAAATCCCCCTGCTCGAACAGACGCTGGCGCACGCCCGCGACTACCTGGCCAGCCTGGCCGACGGCCCGGTGGCCGCCACGGCCTCGCGGCAGACGCTGCGCGCGCGCTTTGCCGCCGCGCTGCAGGAAGGCTCGCTCGATCCCGCGCGCGTGATCGGCGAGCTGGTCGAGAACACCAGCGACGGCCTCATGCGCAGCGCCAGCGGCCGCTTCTTCGCCTGGGTGATCGGCGGCAGCCTGCCGGCGGCGCTGGCGGCTGACTGGCTGACCTCGGTGTGGGACCAGAACGCCGCCATCCACGCCTGCAGCCCGGCCGAGGCGGTGATCGAGGAAACCTGCGGCGCCTGGCTCAAGGACCTGCTGCAACTGCCGGCGGCGGCCAGCTTCGCGCTGGTCACGGGCTCGCAGACGGCGCACACGGTGGCGCTGGCCGCGGCGCGGCACGCGCTGCTGGCGCGCGCCGGCTGGAACGTGGAGGAAGACGGCCTGTGGGGCGCGCCGCGCGTGCGCGTGCTGACCAGCGACCAGCACCACGGCTCGCTGCAGCGCGCGCTGCGGCTGCTGGGCCTGGGCCGCCGCGCGCTGGTGAGCCTGCCGACCGACGCGCGCGGCCGGCTGGCGCCCGCCACGCTGCAGTTCGCGCTGGACAGCGAGCCCGGCGTGCCGGCCATCGTGGTGCTCCAGGCCGGCGACCTTAACACCGGCGCCTACGACGACTTCGCCGCGCTGGTGCCGCTGGCGCGCGCGCGCGGCGCCTGGGTGCACGTGGACGGCGCGTTCGGCCTGTGGGCGGCGGCCAGCCCGCGCCTGCGCCACCTGGTGGCGGCGGCCGGCACGGCGGATTCCTGGGTGGCCGACGGCCACAAGTGGCTCAACGTGCCGTATGACTGCGGCTACGCCTTCGTGGCCGACCCGGCCGCGCACTTCGCCGCGATGTCGCACCGCGAGAGTTATCTGCTGCAGGTGGACGGCGCGCGCGACGCGCTCGACTGGAACCCCGAATGGTCGCGCCGCGGCCGCGCCGTGGCCACCTACGCGGCGCTGCGCCAGCTGGGCCGGCAGGGCGTGGCCGAACTGCTGGAGCGCACCAGCGCGCTGGCCGGCGCGCTGGTGGATGGCATCGGCGCGCTCGACGGCGCCGAGGTGGTGTGGCGCTCCGAGGTCAACCAGGGGCTGGTGCGCTTCCCGGCGCCGGGCGCCGGCGCGCGCGCCGCCGACCACGAGCGCCACACCGACGCGGTGATCGCCGCCGTCGCCGCCGGCGGCGAGGCCTACTTCGGCGGCACCACGTGGCGCGGCCGGCGCTGCATGCGGGTCTCGGTCTGCAACTGGCGCACCACCGGCGACGATGTGGCGCGCGCGGTCGCGGCGGTCAGGCAGGCGCTGGCGCAGGTGAGCGGACGCAAATGAGCGGACGCCGAACGCCGGCGCGGCCCCGGAGGGGCGTTAACCAGTGCCCAAGACGTTGTTTCAAAATGAAGCGAAGCGGTCCTGGCCAGGCGCGGGGCCGCAGACAGTACAAGTGGTACTTGCCGTGCCCCGCAACGACGCCAGGATCTTTTTGAAACGACTTCTCAGCCGATGAGCGGCCACAGCGCCGACGCCGCCGCGAAGTCGGCCTCCTCGCCGGCGATCGCGCGCAGCGTGGACACCAGCGAGCGCGCGTCGCCGCTGCGCCAGTGGAAGCAGTAGCGCAGGTTGTGCGGCGTGGGCGTGCTCGACAGCTCGGCCAGCTTGCCCGCGCGGATCAGCGGCGCGACATAGGCGCGCGGAAACAGGCTGATGCCCACGCCGGCGATCACCAGCGCGATCACCGCCGACAGGCTGTTGCACACCACCGCGCGCGAGATCACGATCTGCTGGCTGTCCGCCCAGTTCTCCAGCGCGCGCGACAGGCCGGCCTCGGCGCTGAGCATGATGACCGGGTTGTCGGCGAAGTGCGCGGGCGTGAGCCGGGTGCCGGCGGCGAGGCGCTGCGGCGCGGCCATCCAGCGGTATTCCAGCTCGCCGAGCAGGTCGGACGACAGCGCCGTCGACGGCACCGGGCCCGGCACGATGGCGAAGTCCAGCTCGCCGCGCTCCAGGCGCCGCTCGAGGTTGCGCGTCAGGTCCACCTGCGGCTCCAGCGCGAGGTTGGGATGCAGGTGGCGCACGCGCGCCACGAAGCGCGGGAACCACGTCGAGGCCACCAGCTCGCTGATGCCGAAGCGCGTGGTGCCGCGCAGCGACGCCGCCACGTCGAGGTCGGCGCGGATGCGGCTCTCGATGTCCAGCATCTGCGTGGCGTGCGCCACCAGCTGCTCGCCGGCGTCGGTGAGCACGGCGCGCTGGCCGGTGCGGTCGAACAGCGGCTTGCCGAGGTCGCTTTCCAGCTCGGCGATGCGCTTGGACAGGGTCGACTGCGTCACATGCAGGCGCCTGGCCGCCACCGCGAAGCTGTTGAGCTTCGCGGCCCAGAAGAATGCTTCCAATTGCTTGAGCGTCATCGGCGGCCCCCGGATCGATGGGGACGGATCATATTCCTTTTCTTCACGTGACGGATTGAATATTTGTCGCTTTCTTCATCAGAGGGGGCTGCGTATCTTTGTCGCATTGTCCAACTACGCCCCGGTGAAGAATCATGAGCAAACGCGGCCTGCGTGCCTTGTGCTTTTGTCTGCTGGCCAGCGCCGCCGCCGGCGCGCTGGCGCAATGGCCCGACGACAAACCGATCCAGGTGCTGGTCGGCTTCGCCGCCGGCGGCGGCACCGACACGATGGCGCGCACGATGGCGCCGTTCATCCAGAAGCACCTGGGCGGCCACGCCACGCTGGTGGTGCAGAACAAGCCGGGCGCGGCCGGCGAGATCGCCAACATCGGGCTGATGCGCGCGCCGGCCGACGGCTACACCATCGGCGTGGTGAACCTGCCGGCGATGGCGTTCGTGCCGCTGTACCGCAAGACCCAGTTCGATCCCGCCGCGCTGCGGCTGGTGGCGCGCGTGCTGAGCGACCCGACCATCCTGGTGGCGCGCAAGGACAGCCCGTACAACACGCTGGGCGAGGTGGTGGCGGCGCTCAGGCAGCGCCCCGGCTCGCTCTCGTTCGGCCACAACGGCGTGGGCACCAACGGCCATCTCGCGCTGCTGCAACTGCAGAACGCCGGCGGCGTGAAGCTCAACGACATCCCCTTCAACGGCACCTCGCAGTCCAAGACCGCGCTGTTCGGCGGCCATATCGACTTCGCCGCCGTGACCACCGGCGAGATGCAGGACGTGGGCAAGGAAGCCGTGCCGCTGAAGATCCTCGCGCAGATGGGCGAGCGGCGCGCGGCCTCGGTGCCGAACGTGCCCACCGCGCGCGAGCAGGGCATCGACGACGTGATGCCGGCCGAGCGCGGCATCGCCGTGCCCGCCGGCGTGCCGGCGGCGCTGGTGGCGCGGCTGCGGCAGGCCATCCAGGCCACGCTCAAGGACCCCGACTACCTGCGCCAGGCCGGCAACGACGCGCCGGTGCTGGCCTATCTCGACGGCGACGCCTGGGCCAGGGACATCGCGGGCCGCCAGGCGGTCATGCGCAAGCTCGCGGCCAGCATGCCGAAGGAATGACGATGGCCGGCCCGCGCGACATCGCGCCGCGGCTGGCCGCGGCCGCCGCCTTTTCCTTTTCCTCCACGGTCACCATCCCGACCCCTCTCGCCAACGCGCCCGCCATGTCCTCCATGTCCAAGCCGACTCCGCTTCGCCACGCACCGCTTCGCCACGCACCGTTTCGCCGCGCACCGTTTCGCCGCGCCGCCGGCCTGCTCCTGATCGCCGCCGCGGCCTGGTCCGGCACGGCGCCGGCAGCCGAGGCCTATCCGTCCAGGCCGATCCACCTGATCGTGCCCTACGCCGCCGGCGGCACCACCGACATCGTCGGCCGCGCCTTCGCGCTGGAGCTGGGCAAGCGCCTGGGGCAGCCGGTGGTGGTCGACAACCGCGCCGGCGCCGGCGGCATGATCGGCGCGGCCGCGGTGGCGCGCGCCGAGGCGGACGGCTACACGCTCGGCATCGCCACCGTGAGCACGCTGGCCACGGCGCCGCTGACCTCGCGCAAGCCGGCCTACGACCCGATGGCCGACTTCACGCCGGTCTCGCTGATCGCCTTCGTGCCCAACGTGGTGACGGTCAACCCGAACATCCCGGCCCGCACGCTGCAGGAATTCATCGCGCTGCTCAAGGCGAACCCGGGCAAGTATTCGTATGCGACCTCGGGCGTGGGCAGCATCGCCCATCTCGACGGCGAGCTGTTCAAGCGCCTGACCCGCACCGAGATCGCGCACGTGCCCTACCGCGGCTCCGGCCCGGCGCTGGCCGACACGGTGGCGGGGCAGGTCGCCGCGCAGTTCGACAACGTGTCGTCCTCGCTGGCCTTCATCAAGTCCGGCAAGCTGCGCGCGCTGGCGGTGGCGTCGGCGAAGCGGATTCCGGAGCTGCCGGACGTGCCGACCTACGCCGAGGCCGGCCTGCCGGAGATGAACAACATGGCGTGGTTCGGCCTGGCCGGCCCCGCCGGCCTGCCGCCCGCGGTCCGGAAGGTGCTGGGCGACGCCAGCGCGGGCGCGCTGCGCAGCCCGGAGCTGGTCGCGGTCCTGCAGCGCAACGGCGCGCTGCCGCAGTCCACCACCGCCGAGCAGTTCACCGACCTGATCCACCGCGAATACAAGCTGCGCCAGAAGATCGTGGTCTCGCAGCACATCACCGCCGACTGACCGAACCCATGACCCAAGACGCCACGCCGCTGCCCTGGCTATCGCTGCTGTACGTTCCCGCGCACGACGCGCGGCGGCTCGAGGACGCGCTGCGCAGCGGCGCGCATGCCGCCATCCTGGACCTCGAGGATTTCGTGCCCTATCCGCACAAGGCGCAGGCCCGGCAGGCGCTGCCGCGCGCCGCCGCCGCGTGCCGCGCCGCCGGCATGGGCGTGGCGGTGCGCATCAACCGGCGCATGGACCTGGCCGCCGCCGACATCGAGCACGCGGTCGCCGCCGGCGCCGACGCCATCATGATGACCAAGGCGATGGGCGCGCAGCATCTGATGCTGGTCGACGAGCTGGTCGGCGCGTGGGAGCGCCGCCGCGGGCTGGCCGCCGGCGGCATCCGGCTGATCGCGCTGGTGGAGACCGCCGCGGCCATCGGCCGCATGGAAGAGATCTGCCGCGCCAGCCGCCGCCTGGTGGCGATCGGGCTGGGCGGCGAGGACGTTGCCCGCGAATGCGCGATGGTGTCGTCCGAGGACACCTTGCGCCTGCCCAAGCAGCAGATGATCTTCGCCGCGGTCGCGGCCGGCATCGTGCCGCTCGGTTATCTCGCCAGCGTGGTCGACTACCGCAACGCGGACGAGTTCGCGGCGATGGTGCGGCGCTCGCGGGCGTTCGGCTTCCAGGCCGCCACCTGCGTCAACGCGGAGCAGGTCGCGGTGGTGAACGCGGCCTACGCGCCCACCGCGCGCGAGCTGGACGCCGCGCGCGCGGCGCTGGCCGTGCGCGATGCCGGCGCGCTGCGCGAGGACGACGGCGCGCTGCCGCACGAGACCGAAAGCGCGCGGCTCCGCGCCGCGCTGCTGCTGGCGCGCGGACGCATGGCCGCGTGCATGCCGTCATGACGGCGCGCGCGCAGACTCGCATGGAAACCAACACCTCAACGCCTCCCACGCCGCGCCCCACGCCGGCCGCGGCCAGGGCCGCGCTGCGCGCGCTGCTGCGCGAGGAAGCCTTCGTCGTCGCGCCGGCCGTGCACGACGTCTTCAGCCTGCGGCTGGTCGAGCAGGCCGGCTACCGCAGCGCCTGCATCAGCGGCGCCATGCTCTCGTACGCGCTGCTGGGCGTGCCGGACATCGGCCTGCTGACGCTGACCGAGACCGTCGAGCACTGCCGCCGGCTGGTCCGGGCTTCGGCCATCCCGATCACCGCGGACGGCGACGCCGGCTTCGGCAACGCGCGCGGCGTCCACTACGCGGTGGAGCTGTTCGAGGAAGCCGGCGCCGCCGGGCTCAACCTCGAAGACCAGGTGGTGCCGCGGCGCTGGGGCGCCGGCGCGGCCAAGGAAGTGGTGCCGGTGGCGGAGATGGTGGGCAAGATCCGCGCGGCGCGGGCCGCGCGGCGGGACCCGGATTTCCTCATCATCGCCCGCACCGACGCCTTTGCCTGCGAGCCGCCCGAGCAGGTGATCGCGCGCGCGCGGGCGTATGAGGCGGCCGGCGCGGACCTGCTGCTGCCGATCGCGCCGCGCACCGCGTCGAACGTGGAGCGGCTGGTCGGGGCGCTGGAGATTCCCGTCACGCTGAGCATCGGCACCGGGCTGGCGCCGAGCCCGTCGTCGGCCAGTCTGCCGCTGCGGCGCATCCGCGAGCTCGGCGTGCGCCGCGTCAGCCTGACCACGCTGCTGCCCGGCGCCGCCGCGCAGGGGATGGCCGATGGGCTGGACGCGCTGCGCCGGCTGCTGGAAGGCGGCATGGAGCCGCCCGTCGACGCCGGCGGCGAGCCGGCGGCGCGCGGCGCGCGCGGCTTCGACGCGCTGTTCGGCGCGCCGTCGCAGCAGGCGTTCGAGGACGCGCTGCTGCAATAGCCGCGTGCGCCGCGCCCGGGCCGGCGCATCGCCGGCCCCGCCGCATGCGCATATGCACATGCGGAAAAAATCCTTAGCCGTGCCCGGCTGGTGGGCTATCTTGACCAGTCGGGCCGCGCTTCCCGTGCGGCGCTCGTCCTCGCACGCTATGCATCACACGGATCGCCTGGTCCACTGGGTTCTGAGCAGCCTGGAACTCGAGACCACCCTCTTTCACATCGGGCAGTATTGCGGCAGCTGGCGCGCCTCGGTCGCCGGCCGCATGCGCGCGGGCTTCCACCTCGTGCTGCACGGCGAATGCTGGCTGCACCTGCCCGGCGAGCCCGGCGTGCCGCTGCAGGCCGGCGACGCGGTGTTCTTCCTGCGCGACGTGCCCCACCATCTCGGCCCGCATGCCGACGGCCAGGCCTGCGCGCCGGCCGCGGCCATGCAGCCGCTCGAGCCGCCCGCGCCGGACGGCACCGGGCTGGCCTGCGGCTTCTTCGATTTCCGCCCCGGCCTGAGCGAAGTCCTGCTGGCGCCGTTTCCCGACTACCTCGTGCTGCCCGCGCGGGACCAGGCGCTGGCCGGCGCGCGCCCGCTGTTCGACCTGATCCTGGCCGAGGCGCGCCGCGGCGACGCCGAGCCGTCGCCGCTGATCGCGCGGCTGGTCGACCTGCTGCTGTTCTACGTGGTGCGGCATCTCGCCACGCGCGAGGACGTGGCGCGCGGCCTGTGGCCGCTGCTGCGCAGCGCGGAATTCTCCAGCCTGATGCTGGCGCTGATCCGGCATCCCGGGCGGCCCTGGACGCTGGAGTCGATGGCGGAGCTGGTCCACATGTCGCGCGCCACGTTCTGCAAGCGCTTCATGGAAACCTGCGGGCAGTCGCCGGCGGCGTTCCTGCTGCTGCTGCGCATGAAGATCGCGTCGCAGCTGCTGGCCAGCCGCTGCAGCGTCGCGCAGGTGGCCGAGCAGGTGGGCTACCGCTCCGAAGCCGCGTTCGCGCGGGCGTTCAAGAAGGCCACCGGCGAGCAGCCGGGCGCGGTGCGCCGGCAGGGCCAGCCGGGCCAGCAGGGCCAGCCGGGCGCGCCGTCGGCGCTGCCGCACGCGGCGCCGGCGCTGGAATAAGCCGCGCGCGCATTCGCAGACGAAACAGCAGGAAATCGCGACACTCGCGCATGGCGGGGCGCACCGGCGGATCGCACAATCGGCCTGTGTCCAACACCTTTCCCCCGACGCCATGAGCCGCTTTCCCCTCAACACCGCAGACACCGCCCCCGAGGCCAGCCGGCCCTTCGTCGCGCGCGCCATCGCCAGCAACGGCTACCTGCCCAACCTGATCGCCGCGCTGTCCAACGCGCCGGCCGCGCTGGAAGCCTACCTGACGCTGTCGGAGATCAACGGCCGCGGCTCGCTGACGCTGGCCGAGCGCGAGGTGGTGCAGATCACCGCGGCGGCCACGCACGGCTGCGGCTTCTGCGTGGCCGGCCACACCGCGGTCGCGCTCAAGAAGGTGAAGTTCGACGCCGACACCGTGGGCGCGCTGCGCGCCCAGACCACGGTGCCGGACGCCCGCCTCGAAGCGCTGGCGGCGTTCACCCGCGCCGTGATCCGCGACCGCGGCGCGGTGCCGCAGGCCGATTTCGACGCCTTCGTGGCGGCCGGCTTCGAGGTGGCCCAGGCGCTCGACGTGGTGCTCGGCGTGGCCCTGGCCACGCTGTGCAACTTCGGCAACAACCTGTCGCAGACGCCGCTCAACCCCGAACTGGAAAGCTACCGCTGGACGCGCGGCGCGGCCTGATGCGGCCCGCCACCGAAGCCAAGCACAGGAGTGCCCGATGACCACGCTCGACCCGACCCTCGCGCAATGGCTTGACGACCACGCCGACGCGCTCGACAGCGGCGCCGCCGATCCGGCCGCGCTGCTCGCGCGGCTGGCGCAGGCCGGCCTGTTCCGCGTCGGCGTGCCGCGCGCGGCCGGCGGCGACGGCGGCAGGACCTCGGACGCCATCGCCGCCATCGCCGCGGTGGCCGGGCATTCGCAGACCGCCGCGTTCGTGCTGTGGGGGCAGCGCACCTTCATCGAATACCTGCTGCAGACGCCCAACCGCGCGCTGGCCGGGCGCTGGCTGGGGCCGCTGCTGGAAGGCACGCTGGCCGGCGCCACCGGGCTGTCCAACGCCATGAAGTTCCTCGGCGGCATCGAGGCGCTGCAGGTCAGCGCGCGCGCCACCGACACCGGCTGGCAGATCGACGGCGCGCTGCCGTGGGTCACCAACCTGAACCCGGACGGCTTCGCGGTCGCGGTGGCGGCCGACGACCTCGCCACCGGCCGCGCCGGCGTCTACGCCATCCCGTATCCGCTGGCCGGCGTGGCGCGCGGCAACGACCTCGACCTGATCGGCCTGCGCAGCAGCCACACCGCGACGCTGCGCTTCGACGCCGTGGCGCTGGATGCCGGCTGGCTGCTGCACGAGGACGCGCACCACTTCCTGCCGCGCGTGCGCCCGGCCTTTCTCGGCCTGCAATGCGGCCTGTCGATCGGGCTGGCGCGGCGCGCCCTGGCGGCGGCGCGCGGGCGCAGCGGCGCCGGCCGCTCGGTGCTCGACGACGAGCTCGACGCGCTGGCCGGCGAGCTGGAAGCGCTGGCCGCGCGGCTGGCCGGCGGGGTGGACGGCAACGCGGACGGTAACGCGGACGGCAGCGCGGACCGCGACGATTTCCTCGCCGCGCCGCGCGCGCTGTTCGCCATCCGCATCCGCCTGGTCGAGCTGGCGCTGGCCGCGATGCAGCTCGAGCTGCAGGCGCGCGGCGGCGCGGCCTACCTGCGCTCGCGCAACGACGGCTTCGCGCGGCGCTGGCGCGAGGCGGCCTTCCTGCCGGTGGTCACGCCCAGCCTGGTGCAGCTGAAAGCCGAGCTGGCGCGCCCGCAGCCCGGGCAGGCGCCGCGCGAGGCGGCATGAGCGGCGCGCTGCTCGAAGCCGCGGGCGTCGCGCTGGCGTATGGCGCCGGCGGCGGCGCGCGCACCGTGCTGGACCGGCTCGACCTGCGCCTGGCGCCGGGCGAGATCGTCTCCGTGATCGGCCCCAGCGGCGCCGGCAAGTCCAGCCTGCTGCGCCTGCTCGCCGGCCTGCAGCAGCCGACCCGCGGCAGCGTGCGCATGCTGGGCGAGACGCTGGCCGCGCCGCATCCGCGCATCGCGGTGGCGTTCCAGGACGCCTGCCTGCTGCCGTGGCTGTCGGTGGAGCACAACGTCGGGTTTGGCCTGGGCTTTCGCCGCCAGCCCGCCATCGGCCGCGGCGAGCGCGCCGGGCGCGTGGCGCAGACGCTGGCGGCGGTCGGCCTGCTGGACGCGCGCCACCTGTTCCCGGCGCAGTTGTCCGGCGGCATGGCGCAGCGCGTGGCGCTGGCCCGCTGCCTGGCGCGCCAGCCGCGGGCGCTGCTGCTCGACGAGCCGTTCGGCGCGCTCGACGAAATCACGCGCGTCGACATGCAGGCGCTGCTGCTCGGCATCGTGCGCGCCTACCGGCCCGCCACCTTGCTGATCACGCACGACATCGACGAAGCGCTGCTGCTGTCCGACCGCATCGTGCTGCTCGGCGGCCCGCCCGGCGCGCCGGCCTCGGTCGCGCACGAATGGCGCATCGGCCTGCCGCACCCGCGCGAGTCGCAGGTCGAGGCGCTCGGCGCGCTGCGCATCGAGATCGTGCTGCACCTGCGCCGGCTGCTGCGGCCGGCTTCCGTTTGACCAATCACGAACCCAACCGACGAGGTGAACGATGTGCCAGGTACCGATGTCCCGGCGTGAGCTGCTCAAGCTCGCCACGCTGTTTACCGCCGGCGGGGCGCTGCCGCTGCTCAATGCCCTGAACGCGCGCGCGGCCGCGGAGCCCGATGCGCCGGTGCGCATCGGCTACCTGCCCATCACCGACGCCACGCCGCTGCTGGTGGCGCACAACAACGGCTATTTCGAGCAGGAAGGCATCAAGGCCGAGAAGCCGACCCTGCTGCGCAGCTGGGCCCAGCTGGTGGAGGCGTTCATCTCCGGCCAGGTCAACGTGGTCCACCTGCTGTCGCCGATGACGGTGTGGGCGCGCTTCGGCAGCCAGGTGCCGGCCAGGGTGGTGGCGTGGAACCACGTCGGCGGCTCCGCGCTGACGGTGGCGCCGCAGGTGTCGTCGGTGCGCGACCTCGGCGGCAAGACCGTGGCGATCCCGTTCTGGTACTCCATCCACAACGTGGTGCTGCAGACGCTGCTGAGGAAGGACGGCCTGGTGCCGGTGACGAAGAAGACCGGCGCGCTGGCGCCGAACGAGGTCAACCTGGCGGTGATGGCGCCGTCCGACATGCCGCCGGCGCTGGCCTCGCGCCAGATCGAAGGCTACATCGTCGCCGAGCCGTTCAACGCCGCCGCCGAGACGCTCAAGATCGGCAAGGTGCTGCGCTTCACCGGCGATGTCTGGCGCAACCACGCCTGCTGCGTGGTGTTCATGCACCAGCAGGACCTGGACCGCCGCCCCGAGTGGTCGCAGAAGGTGGTCAACGCCGTGGTCAGGGCGCAGCGCTGGACCCAGGACCACCGCGCCGAGGCCGCGGCGCTGCTGTCGAAGGACGGCGCCAACCGCTACACGCCGCACACGCTCGACGCGCTGCGCAAGGTGCTCGCCCCCGATGCCGGCGACCACGGCCGCTATCTCGCCAGCGGCGCCATCCACCATCCCGACTGGAAGGACAACCGCATCGACTTCCAGCCCTATCCGTATCCGAGCTACACCGAGGAACTGGTGCGGCGCCTGAAGGGCACGCTGATCGAAGGCAACAGCGCGTTTCTCGCCACGCTCGACCCGCAGCGCGCGGCGCGCGAGCTGGTCGACGACCGCTTCGTGCGGCGCGCGCTGGCCGACGCCGGCGGCCTCAAGGCCTTCGGCTTCCCCGAGGGCTTCACGCGGCAGGAGGAGATCGCGGCGTGACGCAGCGGGAGAACGTGCCGGCGCGGGGGCCGGGAGATGGTTCGGTGAATGGGCTGACGAGCGGGGCCATCGTCGCGCCCGCGAACGCAACCGCGAACGCGCCGGCGAAGGGCGCGGGAACGGGCACGACAAAGGGCGCCGCAAAGCGCACGTTCCACGCCGACCTGTGGCGCGGCCTGGCCGGGCTGGCGGTCCTGGTGCTGCTGTGGTGGCTTGCCACCGGCGCGGGCCGGGCCGAGGGCCTGGCGGCGCGCTTCACGCCGGCGGCCACGCTGGCCAGCCTGGCGGAGCTGCTGCGCCAGCCGGACCTGCCCATGCACGTCGCCGCCAGCCTGAAGCGCGTGCTGCTCGGGCTGGCCATCGCGCTGCTGGCGGGCGTGCCGCTGGGCCTGCTGGTCGGCGGCGCCCGCGCCGTCGATGCCGCGGTCTCGCCGGCTTTCCAGTTCCTGCGCATGATCTCGCCGCTGTCGTGGATGCCCGTGGTGGTGATGGCGCTCGGCGTGGGCGACCGCTCGGTGGTGTTCCTGCTGGCCTTCGCCGGCGTCTGGCCGATCCTGCTCAGCACCGCCGCCGGCGTGCGCCAGCTCGACGCGCGCTGGATCCTGCTGGCGCGCAGCCTGGCCGCCACGCGCGCCGAGATGCTCACGCGCGTGGTGCTGCCCGGCGCGGTCAGCAGCATGCTGACCGGGCTGCGGCTGTCGATCGGCATCGTCTGGATCGTGCTGGTGCCGGCGGAAATGCTCGGCGTCAACGCCGGGCTGGGCTACTTCATCCTCGACACGCGCGACCGCCTGGCCTACTCCGAGCTGCTCGCCACCGTGCTGGTGATCGGCGTGCTGGGCTTCGCGCTCGATACGCTGGCGCGCTGGCTGCACCGCTGGTGGGTGCCTTCCTAGGCAGCACGAGGCGGTGGCGTGGCGCGCGCCGCCGCTCCCCCTCTTTTCCTGCCTCCCGCCGGAAGTGATGCCGGGACGGCACGGCCACCAGTTTCCGTGCGCCGGCGCATATACCTATATATGATTCCGCGCGCAAAACGCCGCCCGTATCATGCAGTCGAGGGTAGCCGGACTGCCGCCGCCGCTGGCGCGCCGGACCCATTGCTCAGCTTGGTCGAGGTAGTCGCTTTGCATAACAACCAGATAATCGCCATCGTTGACGACGACGATTCCGTTCGCCTCGCCACGTCAAGCCTGGTGCGCTCGCTGGGCTGGAAGGTGCTTTTGTTCGCTTCGGCCCACGCCTTTCTCGATTCGGGCCGCGCCGCCGAGGTGGCCGGGGTGATCTCCGACATCCAGATGCCGGGCATGACCGGCCTGGAGATGCAGCGCAAGCTGGTGGAGGCCGGCTGCCGCATTCCGGTGATCTTCATCACCGCGTTCTGCACCGAGGCGATCCGCCGGCAGGCGATGGAGAGCGGGGCGCTGTCGTTTCTCTGCAAGCCGGTCGACGGCGCTTCCGTGCAGGAATGCCTGGACCGGATCGCGCGCGGCGACGCGGCGCCGGGCCGTTGAGCGGCGCCGGTGGACTTGTCGATGGGTTTGCCGCCGGATCCGCCGCTGGATTGGCCGCCGGGTTCGTCGTTTCCGGCACGGGGACAAAGGCCGCGCAACGGTATAATTTTCCGCGCCATGCCCGGCGTGCCGCGTTTGCCGCGTTTGCCGCGTGCGCCGGGCCGCCGCCGGCCACCGCAGAAAACGAAGCGCCGAGGAACCATGCCATCGAATCGGTTTGTCCGAAATGAGCCGTCCCCCAGATGCGCCGCCCCCATTCCCTTCGCGCCCCGCCGCGCGCCGGCAGTCCCGCGATGAATGAGTCGTTCCGGGCGGGCGACCCCGCGCTGTCGGACTCGCGCATCCTGCTGGGCGCGGCCGCGCTGCTGGCCGTCGCGGTCTTCCTGATCGACGCGCTGACGCCGCTGGACATCGCCATCGCGGTCCTCTACGTGGTGGTGGTGCTGCTGGTCGCGCTGACCGGCTCGCGCCGCGCCACGCTGGCGGTGGCGGTGGTCTGCGCCGTCCTCACCGTGATCGGCTTCCTGCTGTCCAAGGGCGCGCACATGGGCGGCGGCTCGCTGGCGCGCTGCGTGTTCAGCCTGCTGGCGATCGGCATCACCTCGCTGCTGGCGGTGCGCAACCTGGCCAGCAACGCGCGCCTGCGCGAGCAGGTGCAGATGCTCGACATGACGCACGACGCCATCGTCGTCTACGACCTCAACGACATCATCACCTTCTGGAACCACGGCGCCGAGGAAGTGTACGGCTGGACCGCCGCGCAGGCCATCGGGCAGCCCATGCACACCCTGACGCAGACGCGTTTCCCGATCCCGCCGGAGCGGATCCACGAGGAGCTGCTGCGCAACGGGCGCTGGGACGGCGAGCTGGAGCGCGTCCGCCGCGACGGCGCGCGCGTGGTCATCTCCAGCCGCTGGGCCCTGTGGCGCGACGGCGCCGGCAAGCCGGTCGCCATCATCGCCACCAACAACGACATCACCGAGCGCCAGCGCGCCGAGGCGGCGCTGGCGCAGAGCGAGGCCTTCCTGGCGGAGGCGCAGCAGCTGAGCAAGACCGGCAGCATCGCCATGCGGCTGCCCGAGGGCGCCATGACGTGGTCGGACGAGGCCTACTCCATCTTCGGCTACGGCCGGGACGTGCAGCCGAGCGCGGAGCGGGTGATCGAGCGCACCCATCCGGAAGACCTCGCGCTGGTGCAGGCCGCGCGCGAGCAGGCGCGTGCCGGCGTGCCGCAGATCGACGTGGCGCACCGCCTGCTGCTGCCGGACGGCACCGTCAAGCACGTGCACCTGGTGGCGCGGCGGACCGTGGCCGCGGCCGGCCGCTACGAGTACGTGGGCGCGCTCATGGACGTCACCGACACCACGCTGACGCAGCAGGCGCTGCAGCGCACCTTGTCCGAGCTGGCGCACGTGATGCGCGTCACCACGCTGGGCGAGCTGGCGGCGTCGATCGCGCACGAGGTGACGCAGCCGATCGCCGCCATCGTCACCTGCGGCGACTCCGCGCTGCGCTGGCTCAACCGCCCGCAGCCCGAGGTCGGCGAGGCCACCGAGTCGATCCGGCAGATGATCCGCGACGCCCGGCGCTCCAGCGAGATCATCCGCCAGATCCGCTCGATGGCGCAGAAGCGCGATCCCAGCTACGCGGAGATGGACCTCAACGCGCTGGTCGACGAATCGCTGGCGCTGGTGCGGCGCGAGCTGCAGGACCATCACGTGGAGGCCGAGCTGCGCCTGGGCGAGCCGCCCGCGCTGATCTGCGGCGACCGCATCCAGCTCCAGCAGGTGCTCATCAACCTGCTGATGAACGCGGTGCAGGCGATGGATTCGGTCGGCGGACGGCGCTGCCTGCGGGTCGCCACGCGCGCGGCCGACGAGCGGCACGTGCGGGTCGAGGTGCGCGACTCCGGCAAGGGCATCGCGCCCGAGGACGCCGGGCGCCTGTTCAACGCCTTCTTCACCACCAAGGGCGACGGCATGGGCATGGGGCTGTCGATCTGCCGCTCCATCATCGAGGCGCACGGCGGGCGCATCTGGGCCGAGTCGCCGCCGGAGGGCGGCGCGCTGCTGCAGGTGCTGCTGCCCCTGCACGAGCCGGACGACGGCGATGCCGCCGGCGTGGCCGAAGGCAATAACAAGGGAGCCAGCCATGAGCAATGAGCCCGGCGCAAGCGGGGGTACGGGGGTCGTCTACGTGGTGGACGACGACGAGTCGATGCGCGTCGCCGTCGGCATGCTGCTGCGCTCGGTGGGGCTGCGCGTCGAGGCGTTCGCCTCGGCGCAGGAATTCCTCGCGCACGAGCTCGGCGACGCGCCGAGCTGCCTGATCCTTGACGTGCGCCTCAAGGGCCAGAGCGGCCTGGCCGTGCAGGAGCAGATCGCGGCCGGGCGCATCCCGATCCCGATCGTCTTCATGACCGCGCACGGCGACATCGCCATGTCGGTCAAGGCCATGAAGGCGGGCGCCACCGATTTCCTCGCCAAGCCGTTCCGCGACCAGGACATGCTCGACGCCGTGACCAGCGCGCTCGAGCGCGACGCCGCGCGGCGCGCGGCCGACCAGTCCAGCGCCGACCTGCGCCGGCGCTACGGCACCCTCACGCCGCGCGAGCGCGAAGTGATGGCGCTGGTGGTGCGCGGCCTGATGAACAAGCAGATTGCCGGCGAGATGGGCCTGAGCGAGATCACCGTGAAGATCCACCGCGGCCAGGCCATGAAGAAGATGGGCTCGCGCTCGCTGGCGGACTTCGTGCTCAAGGCCGAGGCGCTCGGCATGACGTCCGGCGCGCTGTCGTGACGGCGCCGCGCGCCGCCCATATCCCGGTATAGCCGCCTCACCCCGACGGGCGCGCCGCGCAACCGATCGTAGGGCTGTCCGCGCCGCCGCGCGTGCACTACCTTCAAGCTGACGCGGCGGCCGCTCCCGGCCGCCGCCAATGCCGCGGAGGACAAGCACATGCGCGTACTGGTGATCGAGGACGAGCCCAAGGCGGGCGCCTATCTCAAGAAGGGCATGCAGGAATCCGGCTGCCAGGTGGACGTGGCCGCCGACGGCGCCGACGGCCTGTTCCTGGCGCAGGAATATCCCTACGACGTGATCGTGCTGGACGTGACGCTGCCGGCGATGGACGGCTGGTCGGTGCTCAAGGCGCTGCGCGCGAGCCACGCCACGCCGGTGCTGTTCCTGAGCGCGCGCCGGCTGAAGGCACAGGGGCGCCGCGGGGCGGGTCCGACGATCCATATCGAAGCCTCCAGGCAAGGGGTGGCGGGGCGCCGCGGGGCCGGTTCCGCGCGGCGCCGGGTCATGGATGCAGTGTGGCGCGGCGGACTTACCGGGCGCTGACCGGCGCATTACCAAACTGTCATGTTGCGCGGGAAGCGCAGGAGCGGCCCGGAAAGAGAGGAAAGAGCGGCTTGCGGGAGGCGCGAGACCGGCGCAGCGCCAACGTGACAACCTTGTAATCAGATGGTCAGCCGCGAGTCACCACGTCTGACCAACAATGATCACAACTTGCTCACATCCTGACGCAAGAACCAAGGCACCGCACTCCGGCGGGCCACCCAACCGAAAGAGGTAATCATCATGAAATCGCTGATCCAGACCGTACTCGTCGCCTGCGTCATGGCCGCTCCCGTGGTGTCGTTCGCGCAGAGCGCACAGAGCGCGCAAGGCCCCGTGACCCGCGCCGAAGTGCGCGCCGACCTGATCCGCCTCGAGAAGGCCGGCTACGATCCGCACATCGACAACGCGACCTATCCGGCCGACATCCAGGCCGCCGAAGCCAAGGTCGCCGCGCAGGAACAGATGGCCAGCAACGACAAGGCAGCCGCGCCGGCCGCCGCGCAGACGGCCGGCATGCCGATGCAGGCGTCGATGGACACGGTGCCGCGCATCGACCTGCCGCGCAACCCGTTCTACGCCGGGGCCTGAATGCAGACCACGCCGGCAGCAGCCCGCCCCGGAGCAGCCGGGGCGGGCTGCTTTGCTTTGGTTGTGCCTGGCGCGCGCGTTTGGCGCGCGGCGGCGTTGTAGCGTGCCGGTGCCCGAGGCATCGGCGGTATCGAAGTACGTGAACATCCCTCATGGATCCCGGCGCGCGGGATTCGACGATCCGTCCCGGTTCTTCTTCTTCTTCTTCCTCCCCGTTCCATGCAAGGCATGCCGGTCATCGGTGCGAGCCGATGCGGCTGGGCACGGTTTCGTGCGGCATGCGTGTTGAGAGTGGATGGCGCCCGGCAGCGCGGGCGCCGCCGGTGCCGTCGCGGTGTTCAGGCGTGCGAGTTCTGCTCGTCGGCGGGCGATGCCGACACGCCGCTCTGGTCGCGGCCGGCCAGTTGCAGGCCCGCGAACGGCCGCGGCGGCTGCCCGGCGCGCGCGCCTTCGGTGAAGGCGTCGTACTTGCGGCCGTGCGCGCCGTCCAGGTAGACGTCGCGCTTGTCGTTGCGCGCGCCGTCGGTATAGACGTCGCGCGGCTTGTCGACGCTGAAGCGGTAGCCGTGGCTGTCGCCGGCCTGCGCGCTGGCGCGCGGGTCGGCGGCGTGGGCAAGCGTGGCGCCGAGCGCGCTGGCGGCGAGCAGGGCGGTGGCGAGCAGGCGTCGGGTCAGGATGGTCATGGTGGTCATGGTGGTTCTCCGGTGGGTCGAGGCGTGGTGTCGGCAGGTGTGCCGTCGAGGGGAACCGCACGATGCCGGCTCCTTGCTGGAAAGCATAGAAGCCGCGTTGCGCCGGCGCCTTCGTACGCGAGGTGCGCCGGGCTAGCGCATTGGTAGCGCCACCCTATCCTTTGGTTTAGCCGGAGATGCGCGCGAAGCTGCGCGCGGCTAGGCCGCGGCCGCCCGCAGGCGGCGCATGCCGGCGGCGCCGAGCCACGCGCCGCACACGCCCAGCGCCACCGGCAGCAGGAAGGCGCCGCCGGGCCGCGTGAACTCGGCGATCAGCACCGCCGCGGTGAGCGGCGCGCGCATCGTGGCGCCGAGGAAGGCCGCGCCGCCGACCAGCGCGAAGGCGCCGGGCGCGGTGCCGGGCCAGGCGAGGGACCAGCCCTCGCCCAGCACGATGGAGAGCAGCGCGCCGATGGCCAGCGCCGGCGTGAGCAGGCCGCCCTGCGCGCCCGCGCGCAGGCTGGTCAGCGTGAAGAGCGCGCGCAGGCCCAGCAGGGCCAGCGCGGCCGTGGCGCCGAAGGCGCCGTCGAAGCCCACCTGCGCCGGCCCCTTGCCGTTGCCCAGCAGCGCGGGAAAGCGCGTGGCGACCAGCCCGATGCAGGCGAAGTTGAGCACGCACAGCAGCGGCAGCCACCAGCCGGCCGCGGCCCGCCGCCGCGCCGCCGCGGTCCAGCGCGCGAACACGGTGCCGAGCGCGCCCAGCAGCGGCCCGGCCAGCGCGGCCCACGCCAGCAGCGCGGGCGTCACCGGATAGTGCGGCACCAGGTATTGCGGATGATTGCCGAGCCCCGCGCGCGCCACCAGCGCGGCCAGGCACGAGGTAGTGAGCGCGGCCAGCACCGCGCGCCAGCCCGCCGTGGCGAGCAGCGCTTCGAGCACGAACACCGCGCCGGCCAGCGGCACGTTGTACACCGCCGCCAGGCCGGCGCCCGCGCCGCACGCCACCAGCAGGCGCGCGTGCGTGGCGGGCAGGGCGAGGCGGCGCGCCAGCACGCCGGCCAGCATCGCGGCCAGCTCGCGCGGCGCCACCTCGCGGCCGAGCGGCGAGCCCAGCGCCACGGTGATGACCTGCAGCAGCGCGTGGCAGGTGGTGGCGAACGGCGGCAGCCAGGCTTCGGCCCGCACCGCGCGCGCGATGCCGCGCAGCGGCTGGCACCAGCGGTACACGGCCCACCAGCCCGCGCCGGCGACGATGCCGCACAGGCACAGCACCGCCACGCGCCGCAGCGGAGAGGATTGCGTCACGCCTTGCAGGAAGCTCTCGGAAGCCAGCGCGCCGTAGCCGTAGGCGAGGTGCTGCACGAAGTGGAGCAGGGTGGCCACGGCGAGGCCGACCACGCCGCCGGCCACGCCGGTGGCCAGCAGCGCGAGCGGCCAGCGCAGCAGGCCGGCGGCACGCGCCGCGCCGCCGCCGCTGTCACTGCGCGGCGGCATCGAGCACGGTTGCCAGGATCATGGCATCGGCATTGCGCGGGCGCGGGCGGCACGGGCGCGGCTTGTAGATGGCGTCGCCCGGCGCGATGGCCTGCCCGCTCATGGCGCACACGCCGGCCGCGCGCGCGGTGGCGGCGTCCCATTCCTGGTCGCCGTAGCGGCAGTGGGTGGCGTCGCGCCAGGCCAGCGTGGCGGTGCCGGGGCCGGGCCGGTCGATCACGCTGATCAGCGCGCCGTAGTAGCCGCGCGCGGCGCGCGGCGCGGCGTTCGCGCACGGCGGCGCGAGGCCCTCCGCGCGGGCCGACAGCAGGCGCAGGGCCTGCTGCCAGGGATCGGCGGCGCGCGGGGCGGGGGCGCCGCGGTCGGTGACGTTGCTGTCGGCTGGCATGTCGACACCTCCGGTTCGGGATGGCCTGGCGCGCGCCGCGCGGCGGCGGCGCATCATGCGGATCAGGCGGCCTTGCGCTCGAGGCCGCTCTTGACCTTCCAGTTGTAGGGCGTCTCGCCCACGAAGCGCTTGAACACCGTGGTGAAGTGCGACTGCGAGCGGAAGCCGCAGCCCAGCGCCACGTCGAGCATGGTCTGGCCGCTGGCGCCGAGCAGCACCTGGGCCCGCTCGATGCGCCGGCGCAGCAGGTATTCGTGCGGGCGCAGCCCGGTGGCGAGGCGGAACTGCGCGGCGAAATGCATGCGCGTGAGGCCGGCGCTGTCGGCGATGTCGGCCAGGCCGATGGCTTCCGACAGATGGGCGTCGATATAGTCGGTGGCGCGGCGCAGGCGCCACGCGGGCAGCGCGGTCATGTTGCGTCCCCTGGGCGCGGCCTGCTGGAAGTGGCGCGCCACCAGCCGCGAGACGATGGCCAGGCTCACGCTGTCGGTGAAGATGCGGCCCGCGCCGCCGTCCCGCGTCTGCGCCACCGCCAGCGCCTGTCCCAGCCGCTCGAGCGCGCCGTCCTGCACCAGGCGCGGATCGCCGAGCACGATGTCGCCGGCATGCGCGTGGCCGAACAGGTCCTGGTAGCACTCGGCCAGCACGGCCTGCGAGGCGTACAGGTGGAGCACGTCGCTGGGCGCGTCGAAGGTGGCGCGCACCGCCACGCGCGGCGCGGTGACTTGCACCACGCCCGCGGTCACGCGGCCGGACACCACCACGCGGCTGGCGTGCGTGAACGTCAGCGAGGTGCATTTCAGGCTCATGGCGATGCAGTGGTGCGCGTCGTTGCCGGGATGGGCCACCGCGCAGGGCGCGCCGGCGCGGCGCGTCCAGCGCGACACCGGCACCACGCCATGCGCCGCGCCGCCGGGCGAGCGCCAGGCGCTTTCCTGGTCGATGGGGCAGCGGGACGGCGCCGGCGCGAGGTCTTCCGGGGCGGGGTGGCACGCGAGCGGGGCATGGAACATGATGGACCTCGATGTGGGTTCTGGATGGGGGCGGGACGTCGGTCCGCGATGGATTCAAGGTATCGCAGCGCCGGGCGGGCCACCAGCCCTACGAACGGTTGCGGGCGGCGTCGGATGGTTTGCGCGATTCATACCTAGGTTTAGCTTGCGGCGCGGCGGGCGCCTGTGCTGCTGACACGGGCGTATGCTGTCTGGTGACCGGCGCGGCCACGCTGGTGTGGGAAAGCCGGCTCAGCTACGCGCTGCTGAACCGCGAGGCGCAGAGCGCGCTCGCGCGCAGCCGCGAGACGCCGGTGCCCGCCATGCCCGACCGCTGAACCGGCCTTCGCATCGACCACCGACCCCGCACGCACACGGAGACGCCATGACCGGCCAGGACCCGCACGCCAACCCGGACCCGGACTGGGACCCCCAGGCGCACACCGCGCTGCTGAGCATCCTCGCGGTGTGCTGGGAGGCCGGCCAGGCCGGCGATGGCCGCGCCATGTCGCTGGCGCGCCTGCGCAAGCGCGCCGGCCTGCCGATGAGCGAGCTGCGGCGCACGCTGGTGGATCTCGAGGAAGGAAACCTGCTGGCCGTGCGCATGGAGCCGGACGGCGCCACCGGCACGGTCTGGCTGACCGAGGGCGGCACGGCGCTGTGCAGGGAGCTGTTCGGCGCGGCGTGAGCGCCGCCGCCCGCCACCCCGGTCGTTGCGTCGGGGCGCTCAGCAGTGTGCGAGCGCCTCGCCGGCGAACTCGGAGAGGCTGTCGCGCCGGCAGAAGCTCAGCAGCCGCATGCCGGCCTGCCGCGCGATGCCGATCGCCAGCGAGGTCGGCGCCGAGATCGTGGCCAGCGCCGGGATCTGCATGCGCGCGGCCTTGCGCACCAGTTCGTAGCTGGCGCGGCTGGACATGAAGACGAAACCCTGGCGCAGGTCGGCGCGCGCCAGCGCGAGCTGGCCGATCAGCTTGTCCAGCGCGTTGTGGCGGCCCACGTCTTCCATCACGCGCAGCACTCCGCCGTCCGGCGCGCACCACGCCGCGGCGTGGATGCCGCCGGTCTCGCGCATCAGCGGCTGGTGCGCCGGCAGATCGCGCGCGGCGCGCCAGACCGCCTCGGGCAGGATCTCGGCGCGGCCCGGCACCGGCGCCAGCGGCGCCGGCGCGAGATCGAGCAGCGCCAGGCTTTCCAGCCCGCACACGCCGCAGCCGGTGCGCCCGGCCAGGCTGCGGCGGCGCTGCTTGAGCAGCAGGAAGGCTTCCTGCGCGATGCGGAGCCGCACCTCGGCGCCGTTCTCATGCATGGCGAGCTCGATGTCGAAGATGTCCGAGGCGGCCCCGACGATGCCCTCGGTCAGCGCGAAGCCCACCGCGAACGCCTCGAGGTCGCGCGGGGTGGTCATCATCACCGCGTGCGAGATGCCGTTGAAGACCAGCGCCACCGGGAATTCCTCGGCCACGCGGTCGCGGCCGGGGCGGGAGAAGCCGGGGCCGTGGCGCACCACCGCGCAGGCGATGCTGCCGGCGCGCTCGTCGCCTTCGTCGTTCTGGCCGCCGGGGCCGCGGCGCGCGGCGGGCGGGTTGGTCGTCTCGGGCATGGCGGGCTTCCTCAGGTCAGGTGGTAGGCGCGCACGGGCGTGGCCGCGGGCGGCAGTTCGAGCTCGCACAGTTCCAGCAGCGAGCGTTCGATGCCGTTCGTGATGGCGTCCAGCGCGAGGTTGTTCGGCGCCAGGCCGAACGGCTCGGCGATGTCGCTGGCGATCGCCTCCAGCGCGATCAGCGTGTACGACACGAAGATGGCGATCAGCGGCGTGGCTATGCCGATGGAGTCGACCAGCCCGAACGGCAGCAGCATGCAGTAGGCGTACACCGTGCGATGGAGCAGCACGCCGTAGGCGAACGGGATCGGCGTGGAGGCGATACGCTCGCAGCCGCCCACCACCTCGCCAAGGCGGTCGAGCTGGCGGTCCAGCATCCACAGCTGGGTGCCGGTGATGCCCAGGCGCCGGTGCGAGGCCGCCAGCGCCGCGCGCAGCGCGTTGAGCTGCGCCACCGGCTTGTACTGCTTGGCGGCCAGCGCCGCCGCCGCGTGCGCGGGCAGCAGGCGCCACAGGTCGGCGGCGGGGCTGGTGCCGCGCAACTGGTGCTTCAGCGCGCAGGCGAAGGCGACGATGCCGCGCGCGAAGGCCGCGCCGTCGAACGCGCCGTCCACCGGCGCGGCGTAGCACAGCGCCTGCGACGCCAGCGTGCGCGAGGCGATGAACAGGTGGCCCCACAGCTTGCGCGCTTCCCAGTAGCGGTCGTAGCTGGCGTTGTTGCGGAACGCCAGGAAGATGGTCAGCGCCACGCCGCACAGGGTGAAGGGAACGGCATTGAGCGGGATCTTCTCGCCCAGCACGCGCCCGCCGGTGGCCACCGCGAGCCCGCTCACCAGCGCCATGAAGACCAGCTGCGGAATGATGTCCTGGAGCACCGAGCCGTTCCAGACGAACAGCATGCGAAACCAGTTCTGCGGGGGTCGGACGATCACGGTGCGGGCCTTGGGGACGGTGGAATGGCGGGTGTGACGGAACAGGGCCGCAGCGTAGCGCGCCGCGCCGCGGCTGTATTCGCGCCGCCCGCGCGTTCTTCCGATTCGCACGGTGGCGGCGTGGTGGCGGCGTGATGGCGGCCCGCCGTCCGCGCGGTGCCGTGCGAATCCGACATCGGCGGGCCGCCGCGAAAGCCGCCCGCCGCCGCGCGCACTAACCTGCCGCCACTGACGCAACCGCGCTGTACGGAAACCCGGAGCCTCGCCATGAGCAGCAAGCCGAAAGCACGCATCGAACCCTATACGCACCCCGCCGCCGGCTGGGGCGCGCTCAAGTACGTGGCGATCAACCTGCTCAAGGAGCGGGTGGCCGGCGGCAACTACCGCACGCTGTTCCGCCAGAACCAGCCGGACGGCTTCGACTGCCCGGGCTGCGCGTGGCCCGACCGCGAGCACGCCTCGACCTTCGAGTTCTGCGAGAACGGCGTCAAGGCGGTGGCCGCCGAGGCCACCTCCAAGCGCGTGACGCCGGCGTTCCTGGCGCGCCACACGGTCGAGGCGCTGATGAAGCAGACCGACTACGAGCTGGAGCAGCACGGCCGCCTGACCGATCCGGTGGTCTACGACCCGTCGAGCGACACCTACCGGGCAATCGCCTGGGACGAGGCCTTCGCGCTGATCGGCAGCCACCTGCGCGCGCTGCCCGACGCCGACCGGGCCGCGTTCTACACCTCCGGGCGGGCCAGCAACGAAGCCGCCTTCCTGTACCAGCTGTTCGCGCGCGTCTACGGCACCAACAATTTTCCCGACTGCTCCAACATGTGCCACGAGGCCACCAGCCGCGGCATGCCGCTGACCGTGGGCGTGGGCAAGGGCACCGTCACGCTGGACGATTTCGAGCACGCCGACACCATCCTGATCTTCGGCCAGAACCCGGCCACCAACCATCCGCGCATGCTCGGCGAGCTGCGCGAATGCGCCAGGCGCGGCGCTACCCTGGTTTCGATCAACCCGCTGCGCGAGCGCGGGCTGGAGCGCTTCACCAGCCCGCAGCACCCGATGGAAATGCTGACCATGTCGAGCACGCAGATCTGCTCGGTGTTCGTGCAGCCGCGCATCGGCGGCGACTACGCGCTCATCAAGGGCGTGGCCAAGCGCGTGGTGGAGCTCGACGACGAGGCCGTGGCCGCCGGCCGGCCGCGCGTGCTCGACACCGGCTTCATCGCCGCTCACACCACCGGCTTCGAGGCGTTCGCGGCCGACCTGCGCGCCGAGCCGTGGGGCGTGATCGAGCGCGAGTCCGGCGTGCCGCGCGAGGACATCGAGGGCCTGGCGCTGATCTACGCGCGCGGCCAGCGCGTGATCTGCACCTGGGGCATGGGCCTGACCCAGCACAAGCATTCGGTGCAGACCATCCAGATGCTCACCAACCTGATGATGCTGCGCGGGAACATCGGCCGCGAGGGCGCGGGCCTGTGCCCGGTGCGCGGCCACTCCAACGTGCAGGGCAACCGCACCGTGGGCATCGAGGAAAAGCCGGCCGCGGCGTTCCTCGACAAGCTCGGCGAGGTGTTCGCGTTCTCGCCGCCGCGCCATCACGGCTACGACGTGGTGGAGACCATCGCGGCCATGCTCGCCGGCAAGGTCAAGGTGTTCGTCGGGCTGGGCGGCAACTTCGCCGCGGCCACGCCGGACACGCCGCGCACCTGGGACGCGCTGCGCTCGTGCGACCTCACCGTGCACATCGCCACCAAGCTCAACCGCAGCCACCTGGTGCACGGCAAGGCCGCGCTGATCCTGCCCACGCTGGGCCGCACCGAGATCGACATGCAGAACGGCGTGGCGCAGGGCGTCACCGTGGAGGACTCGGTGGCGATGGTGCACGTCTCCTACGGCATGAACCGCCCGGCCTCGCCCAACCTGATGTCCGAGACCGCCATCGTCGCGCGCATGGCGCGCGCCACGCTCGGCGACGCGCTGGTGCCGTGGCTGTGGTACGCCGAGGACTACGCGCGCATCCGCGACAAGATCGCGGCGGTGGTGGACGGCTTCGAGGACTACAACGCGCGCATCGCCCACCCGGGCGGCTTCCACCTGCGCGTGGCCGCGCGCGAGCGCGAATGGCACACGCCCTCGGGCAAGGCGGTGTTCCTGGTCAACCCGCTCAGCGCCGACACCCCCATCGCGCGGGCGCGCGCGCAGCACGGCGAGCGCCTGATGACGCTGATGACCACGCGCTCGCACGACCAGTACAACACCACCGTCTACGCGCTGGACGACCGCTACCGCGGCGTGTTCGGCCAGCGCCGCGTGGTCTTCATCAACCGCGACGACCTGGCGCTGCTCGGCTTCGCGGCCGGCGACTGGGTGGACATGACCACGGTCTGGGACGACGGCATCGCGCGCCGCGCCGACGGTTTCCTGCTGGTCGAGTACGATATCCCGCGCGGCTGCATCGGCGCGTATTATCCCGAGACCAACCCGCTGGTGCCGCTGGACAGCGTGGCCGACCTCTGCAACACGCCGACCTCGAAATCCATCCCGGTGCTGCTGCACCGTACCGCCGCGCCGCGCGCGGCCGGCTGACGCGCCTCCAGGAGACCACCACCATGCCCACGGCACCGCAACCCGGCGTCACCTGCTTCGGCTTTCCGGCCGATGCCGAAGCCATGCAGTTCTGGCGCTACATTCCCATGAGCGTGCGCTTCGCGCTCGACCGCGCGGGCGTGACCATCGCGCTGTCGGAGTGGCAGGCGCTGCCGCTGCCCGCGCGCCGGCAGCTGGTGGCGGCGAGCCTGGACAGCGCGCGGGACGAGGATGGTGGTGGAGATGACGGTGACGATGACGGTGGCGGCTTCGGGGCATTGCTCGACGCCGCCATGCGGCAGCACATCGGCCGCGCGCCGGCCGTGCTCGACGCCGCGCCCGATGCGTCGTGGCGCGCGCTCGACGCGCTGCCCGCCGCCGTGCTGGCGCAGTACGCATGGGCCGGCCTCGCGCCGGCCCCGGCCGAGGCGTGGCGGCGGCTGCCGCCGCTGGCGCGCTACACGCTGGTCAAGATGTCGCGCAAGCCGCGCCCCAACGACGCCTTCGCGCTGGCGCTGGCCGAACTGCGGCTGCTGTAGGCGGCCGCCGGCCGGCCGCCGGCCGGATCACCAGAATCCGAGGATCTTCCACCAGACGCCGCCGATCACGGCGAAGACGATCAGCTCGAACACGCACATCACCGCGCCGGCCCGCCACCACTGTCCCATCGTCACGTAGCCGCTGCCGAAGATGATCGGCGAGGTGCCGGTGGCGTAGTGGGTCAGCGTCATCATGATCGCCGAGCCGGCCGTCATCATCAGCATGAAGGGCGGCACGTAGGGCGGCGGGATCAGGTGCGCGCCCACGGTGAGGAAGGCCAGCATCATCGCGCTGACGTGCGCGGTGGTGCTGGCGAACAGGTAGTGGGAAAACACGAACACCAGCACCAGCACCGAGGCCACCGCGAGCCAGCCCATGCCGCTGGCGGCGATGGCGTCGCGCATGTCCGCCGAGAACCACGCGATCACGCCGAGCTTGTTGAGCTGCTCCGCGAGCATGACCAGCGCGCCGAACCAGATCAGGGTGTCCCAGGCGCTCTTTTCCGAGAGCACGTCGTCCCAGTCGATCGTGCCGGTGATGATCAGCGTGAACAGGCCGAGGAAGGCGACCACGGTCGGGTCGAGGGTGAAGGCCGGGCCGAAGATCATCGCCGGCACGTTGGCCCACAGGAACAGCATCACGGCGAAGACGCCCATCATGACCCGCTCCTTGCCGCTGAGCGGGCCCATGCGCGCGAGCTCGCCCTTGGCGTAGTCGATGGCGTTGGGGGTCGCCTTCAGCTCGGGCGGGTTGAGCACGAAGATGATGAGCGGCATCAGCAGCAGGCACAGCAGGCCGGGCACCAGCATGCACAGCGCCCAGGTGGTCCAGGTCAGGTGCAGCGCCTGGCCGGTGGCCCTGGCCACGTAGTCGACCACCAGCGGGTTGGGCGCGGTCGCCGTCACGAACATGGCCGAGGTGATCGGGTTGGCGTGGTAGTTGACCAGCGCGAGATAGGTGCCGACCTTGCCCTGGGTTCCCTTGGCCGGATCGGAGTCGAAGGCGCCGGCGATCGAGCGCATGATCGGGTGCACGATGCCGCCGCCGCGCGCGGTGTTGCTGGGCGTGAACGGCGCCAGCACCAGCTCGCAGATCGCCAGCCCGTAGCCGATGCCGATGGTGCGCTTGCCCAGCAGCGCGATGAACATCAGGCCGATGCGGTTGCCGAGCCCGGTCTTCTTCAGCCCGCGCGAGATCAGCACGGCCACGACGATCAGCCAGATCAGCGGATTGGAGAAGCTGCTCAGCGCATCGGCGATGGCGCCCTTGGACGAGTTCGAGGTCACTTGCGCCAGCGACACGATCACGATGGCCATCATCGCCATCACGCCGATCGGCATCACCTTGAGAATGATGGCGACGATGGTGGTCAGGAAGATGGCCACCAGGTCCCACGCGTTGTCGTTCAGGCCGGCCGGCGTGGGGATGAGCAGCAGCGTGATGAGCACGACCGTGGTGATGATGGCCGGCGTCAGCCGGAAGGGCACCACGGACATGAAGTAGCGATACAGCGCGACTATCCTGGCGAGCATCTTCGAACTCCTCGAGGGATACACAGTGAATGAAGACAGCCGAAGTCCCCGTGCCGGTCGACGCGAACCGTGCCTGCCGGCGGCATGGCGCGCGTTCGAGGCTCAGGCAATCCTGATCGATGGACTTCGCAAGCGGAAGTGAATCTTTTCGACGGAAAGAATAAGAAATCGCGCCGCGATGCCCGCGGCAATGGCACCGGTCTGGTGCATTTTTCCTGGGTGGCTTTCGGCATCATGTGGACGATCAGGCCGACGAAAATGATGGAATGATGCCATATGTGCCGGACAGAGCGCTCCGCGGCGCGGGTGAGGATGATGAAAATCAGTGCCGCGCGTGTGGCAGCGACCCCCCGGAATGGCGCCATCGCGATTCCCCTCTTGCTTGCCTCTTTGCCATAACCGCCATGTGCTATGGTTTATATGATCTTTTAGGCAAGTGCGCCAGCGTGGCGCCGGCGCCGCCAGACAAAATGACAAGGTGCGAAGGATGGTACGTCTGACCATCGAAGGCCACCAGATCGATGCCCCGCCGAACTGCTCCATCCTGCAGGCGTTCCTGCACGCGGGGCAGACGCTCGTGGAGGGCGTCGGCTGCATGGGCCAGGGCGTGTGCGGCTCCTGCCGCGTGCTGGTGCGGCGCGGCGGCGAGCGCGAGGTCAACACCGCGCTTGCCTGCGAGACCCTGATCGAGGAAGGCATGCAGGTGGCCTCGCTCGAGTATTTCACCGCGCCGGTGCGCCACGTCTATCGCCCCGAAGAAGCGGGCGACAGCTGGCATCTGCTGCAATCGATCGGCGAGACCTTTCCCGAAGCCGCGCATTGCCGCCACTGCGGCGGCTGCGACCGCGCGTGCCCGAAGGGGCTCGACGTGCAGCGCGGGGTGAACCTCGCCGTCGAGGGCAAGCTGGCGGAGTCCGGCCGCGTCTTCGACGAATGCGTCATGTGCAATCTCTGCACGCTGGCCTGTCCCGAGCTGATCCGGCCCAACCACCTCGGCCTGTTCGTGCGGCGCATGACCGCGGCGCTGTGGCTGCGCCCGGCGAACCTGATGCACCGGCTGCAGCAGATCGAAAGCGGCGAGATGCGGATCGATTTCGACGCGCCGGGCGCGCGCCCGCCACGCTGACCGGACCAACAAATACCATGCTTGCAGGCATTCCCTACGACGAGGCCCGCCAGCGCTACCGGCCCGGCATGACGCCGGCGGTGCGCGGTGCCGGCGGCTCCAATGCGGCGCCCGATGACGATCCCGGCAACGACGCCACCGACGCCCTCCTGAAAGGCTTTCATCCCGACCACGGCCCGGACGCGCGCGTGCCGCTCGCCATCGGCGTGAACCGGGGAGAGCCATGCCAGCCGGATCTGGCGCGCCAGCTGCAGGCCAACGCGCTGATCGACGACGTGGACATCGCGGGGGCCCAGCTCGTGACCACCGACGTGCTGGTGATCGGCGGTGGCGGCGGTGGATGCGCGGCGGCGCTCACGGCGGCGAAGGAGGGCGCGCGCGTCATCCTCGCCACCAAGCTGCGCCTCGGCGACAGCAATACCGTGATGGCCGAAGGCGGCATCCAGGCGGCCGTCGGCGAGGACGACAGCCCCCAGCTGCATTTCGAGGACACGCTGCGCGCCGGCCACTTCCGCGGCGATCCCGAACTCGTCGCGCAGATGGTGATGGACGGCCCCGACGTCATCCGCTGGCTGATCCGGCTCGGCATGACGTTCGACCAGGAGGACGACCGGCCCATCGGCAATCTGCTGCGCAAGAAGCCGGGCGGGGCGTCGGCCGCGCGCATCCTCTCCTACCGCGACTACACCGGGCTCGAACTGATGCGGGTGCTGCGCGAGGCGGTGGACCTGGACCCCGGCATCGAGGTGTGGAACCGGTGCCCGGCGGTCGAGCTGCTGTCCGACGAGCGCGGCAACTGCGCCGGCGCGGTGATCTACAACCTCGAATGGCGCACCTTCGTGCTGGTGCGCGCGCGCGCCGTGATCGTCGCCACCGGCGGCGCGGGACGCCTGCACCTGAATGCGTTCCCGACGTCGAACCATTACGGCGCCACGGCCGATGGCCTGGTGCTGGCCTACCGCATGGGCGCGCGGCTGCGCGAACTCGATTCGTTCCAGTACCATCCCACCGGCATCGCCTACCCCGAGCATCTCGCCGGCGGGCTCATCTCGGAGGCGGCGCGTTCCGCCGGGGCGAAGCTGATCAACGGCGAGGGCGAGCGCTTTGTCGACGAGCTCAAGCCGCGCGACGTCGTGGCCTCGTCGATCCTGCGCGAGTGCGCGCAGGGGCGCGGCATCGTGCGCGGCCAGCAGGTGGGCGTCTTCCTCGACACGCCGACGCTGGAAATGGCGCATCCCGGCATCCTGGCCGAGCGCCTCGTCACGCTGAGCCACCTCGCGCGCCGGTGCGGCCAGGACGCGGCCAGGGAGCCCTTCCTGGTTTATCCGACGCTCCATTACCAGAACGGCGGCGTGGCGGTCGGCAAGGACGGCGCCACGAACGTGGGCGGCCTGTACTGCGTCGGCGAGGTGGCGGGCGGCATCCACGGGCGCAACCGGCTGATGGGCAACGCGCTGCTCGACATCCTGAGCATGGGGCGGCGCGCGGGCGCCAGCGCGGCCGGGTCGTGGCACGGCGTGATGGCCAGCCGCGCGGGCATCGGCCACGTGCATGCCTGGCAGCGCGAACTGACGCTCGCGGGGCTGCCGCTTCACGTCAAGGCGCCGATGCTGTTTCCGGGCTACGCGAATTTCGACCTGCGCGTCGATGCGGGGCTGCATTCCGGCGCGCGGGGCCGCGTGGTCCGCGGGGTCCGGTGAGCGGGGCGGGGGGAGCGCGATGACACAACCGAATCAGGTTCTCCTGAAGGAAGACAACCGGGTCGGCGCCGACCTGGACGCATGGCTCGCGGTCGGCGGCGCGGAGGGGCTCGCGCGGGCGCTGCGCGAGCCGGCGGCCATCATCGGCGAGATCGGGCAGGCCGACCTGCGCGGCATGGGCGGCGCCGGCTTCGCGACGCATCGCAAGTGGGCGCCGGTCGCCGCCGCGCCGGACGGCGACAAGTACATCATCTGCAACGGCAACGAAGACGAGCCGGGCACGTTCAAGGACCGCTTCCTTCTGGAGCACACGCCGCACCAGGTCATCGAGGGCGCGCTCATCGCCGCCGCGGCGTGCCGCGCCAACCATGTCGTGCTGTACGTCAACCCGCACCAGCCGGCATCCCTCGCGGCGACGCGCGCGGCGGTCGGGCAATGGCTGCGGCATCCCCGCTTCGCAGAACTGGAGCGGCTGGTGGGCGGGCCCGTGTCCCTGGAGGTGGTGCCCAGCTCGGGGCTCTACATCGGGGGCGAGGAGACCGCGGTGATCGCCAGCGTCGAGGGGGGCTTCCCGTTCCCGCGCCGCAAGCCGCCCTTTCCGGCCGAGCACGGCGTGCGCGGCGCGCCGACCGTGGTCAACAACGCGGAAACGCTGGCGCACGTTCCCGGCATCCTGCGCCACGGCGCGCAGTGGTACCGGGACCTCGGCGTCGGCAATGCCGCGGGAACCAAGCTCTTTTCGCTCTCGGGGGACGTGCTGCGCCCCGGCCTGTACGAGCTGCCGATGGGCACGAGCCTCGAGTCGCTCGTGTTCGAGCATGGCGGCGGCATGCTGCAGGGCAAGGAGTTCAAGGCGGTGTTCACCGGCGGCCCCTCGAACACCCTGCTGACGAAACGCGATCTCGACGTCGCGCTCGATTTCGACTCGGTCAGGCTGCGGCGCTCGCGGCTGGGCACCGGCGCCATGATCGTGGTGTCGGAAGGCACCAGCATCGTGCGCAAGGTGGCCGAGTACGTGAGCTTCTTCGCCCAGGGCTCGTGCGGCCAGTGCCCGCCATGCAAGGGCGGCACCTTCCAGCTGATGCGGCTGCTCAACCGGATCGATACCGGCCGGGGCGTGCATGCCGACCTGGAGGCGCTGGAGAACCTGTGCAGCATCCTGCCGGGCAGCGGGCGCTGCGGCCTGATCGACGGCGCCGTGACGGTCGTGGAGAGTTCGCTGCATCAGTTCCGCGAGGAATACGAGGCGCCGCTGACGGCATAGGCGTGTGCGGCGCCCGATTCAGTCGTCCAGGTGCGGGCGGATCAGTTCCTCGAACCACTGCGCGAACATGTCCAGCCGCCGCGAGCGTTGGCGCCGGTGCGGATAGAGCAGCGACACCGGCATGGCGGCGGCGCGGTGGCCGGGCATGACCTCGGCCAGTTCGCCGGCGTCGAGCAGGTACTGCACGTCGAAGCGCGGGATCTGGATCAGGCCCAGCCCGGCCAGGCAGCAGGCGATATAGCTCTCGACGTTGTTCGCGATCACGCGGCTGGGCACCTCGATGGTGTGGGTGGCGCCGTCGCGCCCGGCGTATTCCCACGGCAGCTCGCGCCCGGTCCGCGGCGAGGCGTAGCCCACCGCCCAGTGGCCGTGCGCGAGGTCGCCGGGCTGGGCGGGCTCGCCGTGCTCGCGCAGGTAGGCCGGGCTGGCGCAGTTGACCAGGGCGACGTGGCCGAGCGGCCGCACCACCAGGCTGCTGTCGTGCGGCGTGCCGAAGCGCACCGCGCAGTCCACGCCTTCCTGCGCCAGGTCGATGGCGCGGTCGCTCGAGCCCAGCGACAGTTGCAGCCGGGGATGGCGGCGCAGCAGGCCGGGCAGCGCGGGCGCGATCAGGCGGCGGGCGATGCGGCTGGGCGCGTCGATGCTGAGCCGGCCCGACAACTGCCGCCCGCCGGCGTGGAACAACTGGTCGATGCTCTCCACCTCGGCCATCAGCGGGCGCAGGCGCTCGAGCAGTTGCTCGCCGTCGGTGGTCAGCCGCACGTGGCGCGTGGTCCGGTGCAGCAGCCGCACGCCGACCTGCGCCTCCAGTTGCTGGATCGCCGCGGATACCGACGCGCGCGGCAGCTCCAGCGCATGCGCGGCCTTGATGAAGCTGCCCATCTCCGCCACCTGGGCGAACACGCGGTACTGGTCGAATCTATCCATGTGGCCGGCTCGCTGCCATCGACTGCCTCTCCCCGCTATCTGTTGCACCCGCCGCCGTGCCGGCCCGGCGGCGGGCGCGTCCGCCTGGCGGCTTACTTGGTGGCTTACTTGGTCGTGTAGCCGCCGTTGATCAGGATGGTCTGCCCGGTGATCCACCAGCCGTCGCTGACCAGATGGCGGATGAACGGCACCACGTCCGCGATGTCGGTCAGGCCGGTCCTGGAGAACGGCGACAGCGCCGCGGCCGTCTTGTGGTAGGCCACCGCGTCCTCGCCCTCGGCCGGATAGAAGAACGGCGTATCCATCGGGCCGGGCCCCACCGCCGTGACCGAGATCCCGCGCGCGCCGAATTCCTTGGCCGCCGCGCGCGTGAAATGCTCCACCGGCGCCTTGGTGCCGGCATAGGAAGCATAGTACGGCGTGAACGCGCCCAGCAGCGAAGTCACCAGCGTCACGATCTTGCCGTTGTCGTTGAGGTGCCGGCCCGCTTCCTGCAGGAACAGGAAGGCGGACTTGGCGTTGACCGCCGCCATCTCGTCGTACTCGGCCTCGGTGATCTCCACCAGCGGTTTCTTGAGCACCTTGCCGACCGTGTTGATGGCGATGTCCGGCCTGCCCACGGCGGCAATGGCGTCGGCGAACAGCTTGCCCGTGGCCGCGGCGGTGGTCAGGTCGGCCTGCAGCGCCACGGCCTGCGCGCCGGCGGCCCGGATGGCGGCCACGGTCTGGTCGGCGTCGGCCTTCGAGGCGGCGCTGTTGTAGTGGATGGCCACCGCCCTGGCGCCTTGCGCGGCGAGGTCGCGGGCAATCAGGCCGCCGAGGTTCTTGGCGCCGCCGGCGATCAGCGCGACCTTGCCCTTGATGGAATGGTCTGCCATGCACGTCTCCTTCATGGGTTGACAGGGCATCCAGCTTAAGCGCCCGGCGGCGGCGGATAAACCGTCCCGGCCTGGATGGATTATCCAGAATATCCGCCCAATCGGGCCGCGCCGCGGGCATGCCGATTGATGGTATTTTCGAGGCTGCGCGGCGCGCGGCAATGGCAACGGCGCCGGGACGGCGACAGATACGAAAAACGACAAACACAGAAAAGGGGAATCATGGTCCGGCTGATGCTGCTGCTGCTTGGCGTCGATTATCTGCGCAAGCGCGCCCGCGCGATCCTGGCGATCGGCATTCTGTGGCTGGTCGCGGGCATCGTGGTGTTCATCGACGCGCTCGACGGCGCCGCCTATTTCCCGATCGATGTCTTCGCCTGGCTGTTCCTCGCCGAGGGGCTGGCCACGCTGGCGGTGGCGTGGACCGGCGTGGGCGGCCAGCGCGTGCTGCGCTACGTCAAGGGCTTCGCCGTGGTCGGCGCGGCGATCCTGATCCTGGCCGGCCATCACCACGGCAACTTCCTGCTGTCGATGATCTTCGGCACGCTGTTCCTGGTTGACGGCCTGCTCCAGTGCATCTCGGCGTGGGTGGTGCGCTACCGGCGCTGGAAGGCCGCGTTCTCGTGGGGCTGCGCGGAGATCCTGCTGGCGATCTTCTTCTACCAGCCGTTCCCGACCCACTACGTCGGCACGCTGCCGTATTGCCTCGGGCTGTTCCTGTTCTTCGGCGGGCTGAACCTGGTCACGCTGGCCACGCGCGTGCGCCGGCTGGCGCGCAACCCGGCGCTGAACCGCGCCAGGCATCCCGCCGTCGAGCCCGACCGGGCCGAGCCCGGCGCCGGGCCGGTGTTCGCCGAGGCCGGCTGGGACGGCCCGCCCGGCGACGAGGAGCACGCGCTGACGGTCCATGTCTGGACGCCGGCCGGCTCGTCCAAGGCGCCGGTGCTGCGCCATCCGATCATCGGCCGCTACATCGCGGCGGTCGACGTGAACGGCGTCATCTCGACCGGCCACGCCGCGCTGGAGTCGCCCGAGGGCATCTACATCAGCCTCTATCCGGGCGTGGAGATCGACCGCTCGCCGGACGAGTTCGGCCGCATCCTGCGGGCCACGCAAGAGAACGACGTGCCGGGCGAGTTCCAGCCCGACTACGCCACCGAGTCGCGCGCCTGGTGCCCGTCGACGGTGCGCGTGCGCATCCGCAACTACGACCCGGGCAAGCTGAGCGCGTTCTGGGAGCGCTACCGCGCCGACACCACCTACAACCTCACGCACCGCAACTGCTCCAGCACGGTGTCGAACGCGCTCGAGGCCGCGCTCGAAGGCGCCGCGGCCCGCCTGCGCGGCGGCCGCGCCGGCTGGGCGAGCTTCTTCCGCATCCTGGCCACGCCCGAGCTGTGGGTGGCCGCGCAGATCCGCAAGCGCGCGGTCACGATGGCGTGGACGCCGGGGCTCACGCTCGACTACGCGCGCGCGCTCAGCATGCTGGCCGACCCGCGGCCGTTCGCGTGGTGGAAGGTCGCGCGCCGCGCGCTGGACCTGATGCGGCAGCGGCGCAAGGAGTGGCGCGCGCAGGATTCGCAGGCCGCTTCCTGATTGCCGCCGACGCGACCGGCAGCGCCGCGCGCCGGCGCGGCCTATTGCGGCTGCCGCAGGTAGTCCACGAGATGATTGAGCACCGCGCGCGTCTTGGCCGGCATGCGCAGGCCGAGCGGGATCATCGCGTGCACGGGCGGGCCGGGCACGTCCGCGTCCGGCAGCACGTGGCGCAGCCGGCCCGCGTCGACATGGGGCCGGGCCACGCGGTCGTGGATCTGGGTCAGGCCGAAGCCGTTGATCGCGGCGTCCACCAGCGCCTGGCCATCCGCCAGCGCCAGCACCGGGTTGGGGGAAATCTCGCGCACGTGCGCGCCGTCCGCCACGCGCCACGGCCGCAGCCGGCCCGACGGGCCGCGGAAGACGATGGCATCGTGCCCCGGCAGGTCCGCCACCGAGCGGATCTCGCCGTGCCGCGCGAGGTAGTCGGGCGAGGCGTACAGGCCCTGGCGCAGGTCGCATAGCTTGCGCACCGTCATCTCGCTGTCGGCGGGCAGCTCGCCGATGCGCACCACGATGTCCCAGCCTTCGGCCACCGGGTCGGACATGCGGTCGTTGAGCGCCAGCTCGAAGGTGAGCCTGGGATGGTGCCGGCGCAGTGCCGCCAGCGCCGGGAACAGCAGCCGGCCGAAGCCCGCCGGCAGGTCCAGGCGGACCTTGCCGATCGGCTCGGCGCGGCGCGCCGCCAGCGCCTGTCCGGCTTCGCGCAGTCCCTCCAGCGCGGACTCGGCGGCCATCAGGTAGGTCTCGCCGTCCTCGGTCAGCCGCACCGCGCGCGTGGTGCGCTGGAACAGGCGCGTGCCAAGCGTGGCCTCCAGCCGCTGCACGGACTTGCCGACATTCGACTTGCTGGTTCCCAGGCCCTCGGCGGCGCGCGTGAAGCTGCCGCTGTGCGCGACCGCGACGAACGCTTCTATGTCGGCGACGGAGGCATCGATGCGCTCGGACATTGTTTCCGCTCCGGAGACAAAGAGTCGCACTCTAGCATGTTTATCGAGCGCGGGCGGACAGCCACAATGCCCTCGCCGATGCCTGCCTGCGCGCTGCCGGACACCGCGAAACGGGCGGGCCCGCCTGCCTGTCCCGCGGCGGGCTCGCTGCGGATTCGCCACGAATTCGCCATGAATTCGCGGCCGGATTGCCGGCGCGCGCGCATGGCACGGCAGTACAGGAAAAACGCATGCTCACCAGAGAAACCATCAATTCCGGCGCTTACCTCGGCAGCTTCGGCCTGCCGCGGGAGGTCGCCTGGACCCAGGACCAGATCGAGGCCTCGCTGGCCGAAACCATGCGGGCGCGGCCCGCCGGCGCGGACGTCTGGGTCTTCGCCTATGGCTCGCTGATGTGGAACCCGCTGCTGGATTTCGACCGGCGCGAGATCGCCACCTTGCACGGCTGGCGCCGCAGCTTCTGCCTGCGCATGACCGCCGGGCGCGGCTCGCCCGAGGTGCCGGGCCGCATGCTGGCGCTGGAAGCCGGCGGCAGCACGCACGGCGTGGCCCTGCGGCTGGCCGCCGCCACGCTCGAGGAAGAACTGCGCGTGCTGTGGATCCGCGAGATGGTCACGGGCTCCTACCTGCCGACCTGGGCGCCGCTGACGCTGGCCGATGGCACCGGCACCGCCGCCATCGCCTTCGTCGCCAATCCCGCGCGGCCGCAGTACGAGCCGGACGCGAGCGTCGCCACCGTGGCCTCGATCGTCGCCGCCGCCTCGGGGGCGTTCGGCTCCAACGCGGACTACGTGCTCGCGCTCGAATGCGCGCTGTCCGAGTGCGCGCTGGCGGACGGCTACATCGAGGCTCTCGCCGCGGCCCTGCGCCGTGAGGCGCCGGCCGCCGCGCGCTGACGTCGGGGTGGCGACACGCACGAAAACCGTGGCTTCGCACGCGCAAATTGTCTCCATGATGGATACAAAGTTCGCAAGAAAGCCATCTTTATCCGCCCGCTGGCGGTAGCCATACTGGGTTCCATCGGTCCGCCCCGGGGGCATGCCCACAGGCAGCGCCGGATTCGCCAGGACCCGCTCGGACCCAACTGATCGCTCGATTCCAAAGGAAAAGGAGTTTCAACCATGACCGCCAACCGCAAGAGGCTGTCCGTCGCGCTGGGCACGGTGTTCGCGCTCGGCGTCGCCGGCCTGGCCGCCACCCGGGGCTTCGAGCCCGTCGCCTCCGCCCAGGCGGACGCGCCCGCGCCGGCCGCCGAGGTCGACGTGGCCACCGTCGTCAGCGACTCGATCGTCGAGTGGCAAAACTACTCGGGCCGCCTCGAGGCCATCGACAAGGTGGACATCCGCCCGCTGGTGCCGGGCAAGATCGTGGCCGTGCATTTCAGGGACGGCCAGCTGGTGAAGAAGGGCGACGCGCTTTTCACCATCGACCCGCGCCCCTACGTGGCCGAGGTCGACCGCGCCGCCGCGCAGGTGGCCGCCGCCGAGGCGCGCGCCAGCTACGCCGGCAGCGACGCGGCGCGCGCCGACCGCCTGATCGGCAGCAACGCCATCGCGCGGCGCGACTACGACGAGAAGCAGAACGCCGCGCGCGAGGCCGGCGCCACGCTCAAGGCGGCCCGCGCCGCGCTCGAGGCCGCCCGCGTCAGCCTGTCGTACACCGAAGTCACCGCGCCGGTGGCGGGCCGCGTGTCGCGCGCCGAGCTGACCGTGGGCAACATCGTCTCCACCGGCGCGAGCGCGCCGCTGCTGACCACGCTGGTCTCGGTGGCGCCGATCTACGCCGCCTTCGACGTCGACGAGCAGACCTACCTGCGCTACATGCGCAACACCGGCAGGCAGGCCGTGCCGGTGGAACTGGGCCTGGCCGACGAGAGCGGCTACTCGCGCCGCGGCACCGTGGTCTCGGTGGACAACCGCCTGGACACCTCGTCCGGCACCATCCGCGTGCGCGCCCGCATCGACAACGAGGACGGCTCGCTGGTGCCGGGCCTCTATGCGCGCGTCAGGGTCGGCGGCGGCGAGCCGCACCCGGCGGTGATGATCGACGACGGCGCGGTCGGCACCGACCAGGCCCGCAAGTTCGTGCTGGTGGTCGACAAGGACAGCCGCGCGCAGTATCGCGAGATCCGGCTCGGCGCCATGCACGACGGCCTGCGCGTGGTGGCCTCGGGCCTGAAGCCCGACGAGAAGATCGTCGTCAACGGGGTGCAGCGCGTGCGCCCCAACGACCCCGTCAAGGCCAATCCGGTCAGGATGGTCGACGCCACGCGCGCCACCGGGCCGGCGGCCTGATCCGTCGGCCTACGTCGAGAGCGCATCATGAACATCTCCAAATTCTTCATCGACCGCCCCATCTTCGCGGGCGTGCTGTCGATGGTCATCCTGCTGGCGGGGCTGATCGCCCTGACCAAGCTGCCCACGGCCGAATATCCCGAGGTGGTGCCGCCGTCGGTGGTGGTGCGGGCGCAGTATCCCGGCGCCAACCCGAAGGTGATCGCCGAAACCGTGGCCGCGCCGATCGAGGAGCAGATCAACGGCGTGGAAAGCATGCTGTACATGCAGTCGCAGGCCAACAGCGACGGCAAGATGACCACCACGGTCACGTTCAAGCTGGGCACCGACCCGGACAAGGCGCAGCAGTTCGTGCAGACGCGCGTGGCGCAGGCGCTGCCGCGCCTGCCCGAGGACGTGCAGCGCCTGGGCGTGACCACGGTCAAGTCCTCGCCGACGCTGACGATGGGCGTGAACATCGCCTCTCCCAACGGCCGCTATGACCTGACCTACCTGCGCAACTACGCGCTGATCAACGTCAAGGACCGCCTGGCGCAGGTGCCCGGCGTGGGCGAGGTGGTGATGTGGGGCTCGGGCGACTACTCGATGCGGGTCTGGCTGGACCCGCAGAAGGTGGCGCGCCAGAACATGACCGCCACCGACGTGGTCAAGGCCATCCGCGAGCAGAACGTGCAGGTCGCCGCCGGCATCGTCGGCGCCTCGCCGATGGACGCGGGCGTGCCGACGCAACTGAGCATCAACGCGCGCGGCCGCCTGAAGACGGAAGAAGAGTTTCGCGACATCATCCTCAAGACCTCGGCCGACGGCGCCGTCACGCGCCTGTCGGACGTGGCGCGCGTCGAGCTGTCCGCCTCCGAGTTCGCGCTGCGCGGCCTGATGGACAACCAGCAGGCGGTGCAGCTCATCATCTTCCAGCAGCCCGGCGCCAACTCGCTGCAGATCTCCGACGACGTGCGCAAGATCATGGACGAGCTGCAGAAGGACATGCCCGACGGCGTCAGGTCCGAGATCGTCTACGACCCGACCCGCTTCGTGCGCGAGAGCATCGACGCGGTGGTGCACACGCTGTTCGAGGCCATCGCCCTGGTGGTGCTGGTGGTGATCCTGTTCCTGCAGACCTGGCGCGCCTCGCTGATCCCGCTGCTGGCGGTGCCGGTGTCGATCGTCGGCACGTTCTCGCTGATGCTGGCCTTCGGCTACACCATCAACGCGCTGTCGCTGTTCGGCATGGTGCTGGCGATCGGCATCGTGGTGGACGACGCCATCGTGGTGGTGGAGAACGTCGAGCGCAACATCGCCGAGGGGCTGTCGCCGCGCGACGCGACCTACAAGGCCATGCAGGAGGTGAGCGGCCCCATCATCGCCATCGCGCTGACGCTGATCGCGGTGTTCGTGCCGCTGGCCTTCATGAGCGGCCTGACCGGCCAGTTTTACCAGCAGTTCGCCATGACCATCGCCATCTCGACGGTGATCTCGGCCTTCAACTCGCTGACGCTGAGCCCGGCGCTGGCCGCGCTGCTGCTCAAGGACCACCACGCGCCCAAGGACCGCCTGACGCGCATCATGGACGCGGCATTCGGCAAGTTCTTCGCCGCCTTCAACAAGGTCTTCCAGCGCGGCTCGGCGTCGTATGGCCGCGGCGTGGGCGGCGTCATCAACCGCAAGATGATGATGTTCGTGGTCTACGGCCTGCTGCTCGGCGGCGCCGTGCTGATGGGCAAGGTCGTGCCCGGCGGCTTCATCCCGGCGCAGGACAAGGATTACCTGGTCAGCATCGCGCAACTGCCGCCGGGCGCCTCGCTCGACCGCACCGACGCGGTGGTGCGCCAGATGGGCGACATCGCCCTGAAGCAGCCCGGCGTGGTCCACCTGCCGCAGTTTCCGGGCCTGTCGGTCAATGGCCTGACCAACTCGTCGAGCAGCGGGCTGGTGTTTCCGGTGCTCAAGCCGTCGAAGGAGCGCGGCAAGGGCGAATCCGCGGCGGACATCGCCGCCGCGCTGAACGCCAGGTACGCCCACATCAAGGGCGCGCAGATCGGCACCTTCCCGCCGCCGCCGGTGCAGGGCCTCGGCACGCTGGGCGGCTTCAAGTTCCAGCTCGAGGACCGCGGCGCGCTCGGCTACGAAGCGCTCAACGACGCCACGCAGAAGTTCCTGGCCGCCGCCGCCAGGGCGCCCGAGCTGGGCCCGGCCTTCACCAGCTTCCAGATCAACGTGCCGCAGCTGGACGTGGACCTGGACCGGGTCAAGGCCAAGCAGCTCGGCGTGTCGATCACCGACGTGTTCGACACCATGCAGATCTACCTCGGCTCGCTGTACGTGAACGACTTCAACAAGTTCGGCCGCGTCTACCAGGTGCGCGCCCAGGCCGACCAGCAGTTCCGCGCCACCGCGGCGGACGTGCTGCAGCTCAAGACCCGCAACGCCGCCGGCGAGATGGTGCCGCTGTCGTCGCTGGTCAAGGTGACGCCCACCTACGGCCCGGAAATGGTGGTGCGCTACAACGGCTTCACCGCCGCCGACATCAACGGCGGCCCCGCGCCCGGCTACTCGTCGGGGCAGGCCAAGGCGGCGGTCGAGCGCATCGCGGCCGAGGTGCTGCCGCGCGGCATCAAGATGGAATGGACCGACCTGACCTACCAGCAGATCCTGACCGGCAACGCCGCGCTGTGGGTGTTCCCGATCAGCGTGCTGCTGGTGTTCCTGGTGCTGGCCGCGATGTACGAAAGCCTGACGCTGCCGCTGGCGATCCTGCTGATCGTGCCGATGAGCATCCTGTCGGCGCTGCTGGGCGTGTGGCTCACCAAGGGCGACAACAACATCTTCACGCAGATCGGCCTGATGGTGCTGGTCGGGCTGTCGGCCAAGAACGCGATCCTGATCGTGGAGTTCGCGCGCGAGCTGGAGATGCAGGGCCGCACCATCGTGCAGGCCGCGATCGAAGCCAGCCGCCTGCGCCTGCGCCCGATCCTGATGACCTCGTTCGCCTTCATCATGGGCGTGATTCCCCTGGTGACGTCGACCGGCGCGGGTTCGGAAATGCGCCGGGCGATGGGCATCGCGGTGTTCTTCGGCATGCTCGGCGTGACGCTGTTCGGGCTGATGCTCACGCCGGTGTTCTACGTGGCGCTGCGCAAGATGGCCGGCGGCAGGCCGCTGGTGGACAAGCACCACGCCCACACGCAGCCGCTGCATGCCGGGCATGCGCCGGCGGTGCCCGTGGCTTCAGCCGAGTAAGGATCGGGGAGATCATCATGAAGACATCTTCATTCAAGCCGTCGGCCCGCTGGCTCGCGAAGGGTTCGGTGCTGCTGGCGTCCCTGCTGGTGCTGGCCGGCTGCTCGCTGGCTCCGGCCTATGACAAGCCGGCGGTGCCCACGGCGGCCGGCTTCAAGGAAGCTTCGGCCGACTGGACGCGGACGCAGATCAAGCCGGGCGAGGCCGGCACATGGCAGCCCGCCAGGCCTTCCGAGGAAGTGGCGCGCGGCGCATGGTGGACCGTGTTCGGCGACGACAAGCTCGACGCGCTGGAACGGCAGGCGCTCGAAGCCAACCAGGACCTGGCCGCCGCTGCCGCGCGCCTGAAGGAAGCGCGGGCGCTCAACCAGGCCGCGCGCGCCGGGCTGTTCCCCACGCTGGACGCGGGCTTCGGCCCGACCCGCGAGAAGCTCTCGGCGGCGTCGCAGCTGCAGCCGGACGGCACCGGCATCCCGCAGCAGACGCTGTGGCGCGCGCAGGCCAGCGCCTCCTACGAGGTCGACCTGTTCGGCCGCGTGGCGTCCTCGGTGGACGCCGCGCGCGCCGACACGCAGCGCAGCGAGGCGCTGTTCCGCTCGGTGCAGCTCGCGCTGCAGGCCGACGTGGCGCAGGCCTATTTCACGCTGCGCGGGCTCGACGCCGAGACCGAGGTGTTCGCCCATACGGTGAGCCTGCGCGAGCAGGCGCTCAAGCTGGTGCAGAGCCGCTTCGACGAAGGCGACATCAGCGAGCTCGACGTGGCCCGCGCCCGCGCCGAACTGGCCACGGCGCGCGCCGACGCGATGAGCGTGCAGCGCCTGCGCGCGGCCTCGGAGCACGGTCTGGCCGTGCTGCTGGGCAAGGCGCCGGCCGAGTTCTCGATGCCGCCCGCGCCGCTCAAGGCGGTCAGCCTGCGCATCCCGGCCGGGCTGCCGTCGTCGCTGCTGGAGCGCCGCCCGGACATCGCGGCGGCCGAGCGCGCGATGGCCGCGGCCAATGCGCGCATCGGCATCGCCCGCGCGGCCTTCTTCCCGTCGCTCACGCTGACCGGCACCGGCGGCTTCGAGTCGGCCACGCTGGGCGACCTGTTCAAGTGGAGCAGCCGCGCGTTCCTGCTGGGGCCGCTGGCCGGCACCGCGCTGAACATCCCGCTTTTCGACGGCGGCCGGCGCAGCGCCAGCCTGGCGAATGCGCGCGCGGTCTATGAAGAAGACGTGGCCAAGTACCGCCAGCAGGTGCTGACGGCCTTCCGCGAGGTGGAGGACGGCCTGTCCGACCTGCGCATCCTGGAAGCCCAGACGCAGACGCAGGCCGACGCCGTGCAGTCCGCCGCGCGCGCCGCCGACATCTCGCGCACGCAGTACCGCGAAGGCGCGATCAACTTCCTCGACGTGATCGACGCCGAGCGCACCGCGTTGCAGACCCGGCGCGCCGCGGTGCAGCTGCAAAGCGTGCAGGCCGCCGCTACGGTCAACCTGATCCGCGCGCTCGGCGGCGGCTGGGGCGACGTGGTGGCGGGCAGCGTGGCGAGCAATTGAGCGCGCCACGAAGCATGCCGCGCTGCTGACAAGGCCGAGATTGCCCGCGGTTTGCTCCCCTCTCCCATTGCATGGGAGAGGGGAGCAAACCGCCGGTGCCGCGACGCCCGCGCTCCGTCATCCATCTTTCCCGGCATCCCGGCAGCCAGCCCCTTCTCTTCCTCTTCTTTCCATCACCGGCCTTTTCCATGACCCAACCCGACCCCCACGCCCCCGAGCGTGGCAAGCCACTGATCCTGCTCGCGGTATGCCTGGCCGCCGTGGTCCTGCCGCTGAGTTTCTCCGGCGGCGCGGTATCCACGCCCGCCATCGGCCGCGAGCTCGGCGGCAGCGCCGTGTCGCTGACCTGGATCACCAATGCCTTCATGCTGACCTTCGGTAGCCTGCTGATGGCCGCCGGCGCGCTGGCCGACGTGTACGGGCGCAAGCGCCTGTTCGGCATCGGCATCGGCTTCTTCATCCTGACCTCGTTCGCGCTGGCCGCGGCGCCGACGGTGGCGTGGATCGACATCCTGCGCGCGGTGCAGGGCATCGCCGCCGCCGCCGCGCTGGCGGGCGGCTCGGCCGCGCTGGCGCAGGAGTTCGAGGGCCACGCCCGCACGCGCGCGTTCAGCATGCTGGGCACCAGCTTCGGCATCGGCCTGGCGTTCGGCCCGCTGCTGGCCGGCGTGCTGATCGATGTCTTCGGCTGGCGCTCGGTGTTCCTGTCCACCGGCCTCATCGGCGCGGCGGCCATGCTGTTCGGCCTGCCGCGCATGCGCGAGACCCGCGACCCCGGCGCGCGGGGGCTGGACTGGCCCGGCACCATCGCCTTCACCGCCACGCTGGCGCTGTTTACCTTCGGCGTGATCGCGGCGCCCGAGCGCGGCTGGTCGAGCGCCGCGGTGGCCGGCTCGCTGGCCGGCGCGGCGCTGATGCTGGCGGTCTTCGTCGCGGTGGAGTCGCGCGTGGCGCGCCCGATGCTGGACCTGAGCCTGTTCCGCATCCCGCGCTTCGTCGGCGTGCAGATGCTGCCGATCGGCACCTGCTACAGCTACATCGTGCTGGTGGTGATGCTGCCGCTGCGCTTCATCGGCATCGAAGGGCTGAGCGAGATCGACGCCGGCATCCTGATGATCGCGTTGTCGGCGCCGATGCTGGTGGTGCCGGTGGTGGTGGCGTCGCTCACGCGCTGGGTCCCGGCCGGCGTGCTGTCCGGCATCGGCTTCCTGGTCGCGGCGGCGGGCCTGCACTGGTTCAGCCTGGTCGAGGTCGGCAGCGCCGGTTTTGCCGTGGTGCCGCCGATGCTGCTGATCGGCATCGGCGCGGGCATGCCGTGGGGCCTGATGGACGGACTCGCGGTGAGCGTGGTGCCGAAGGAGCGCGCCGGCATGGCGACCGGCATCTTCAACACCACGCGCGTGGCGGGCGAGGGCATCGCGCTGGCCATCGTCGGCGCCATCCTGGCCGCCATCGCCAACGTCAGCCTGGGCGCGGTGCTGGCCGAATCCGGCGCCGGCGCCGCCGGCAGGCTGGCCGAGGCGGCGCAGCGCCTGGCCACCGGCGACCTCGCCCATGCCGCGCAGGCGCTGCCGCAGGTCAGCCGCCAGTTGCTGGTGGCCGGCTACGGCGAGGCGTTCCGCATGCTGCTGCACGTGCTGACCGCGGTCACGGTGCTGTCCGCCGTGGCGGTGTTCGGTTTCCTGTCGCGCCCGCCGCGGCGGGACGCGGATGCCGGCGGCGCCGCGGTGCGGCCGAACGCATAGGCGCAGGCCGGGCCTCCACCGTCGGCCCGGCGCCCGCGCGCAAAAAAAAGCGCAGCAAACGCTGCGCTCGAAGCAGAACCGCAATGTTGCCACGGAGAGGAGGCGAACAACAAGCTGGCTGCTTCCTGAAAGACAGAACAGGGCGCCTGTGTCAGGCGCCAGGGCCCCGGGAGGAGGTATCCGGGTCCCGCGACGAACAATAGCAAGCCGCGGCGCGCGGATAAATGGGGTTTGCGCGAACACACTCTTCACGTGGCGACAACAACGGGTGACGATAACCGGCGACGACAACCGGCGGCAACAACCGCGCCGGCCCCCGCCACGCCGCCGCCGCTGATTGCGGCGATTGTTGGCGATACGTAGACAAAGAATCCCTGCTTTCGCCATTTATCGGCGGCGCGTCGACAACGATAATCGCGTCACCGGCTTGCCGAGGGCCCCTGCAGAGGGGCCGGCTGCGCCATCGCGCCGTTGTCGCGCCGTTGTCGCGGCAACGGCTCAAGAACAAACGGAAGACGCTCGCGCGGACGGTTTCATCGCTGCCGCCGCGCGGGACGGCTTTCCAACCCGACCCGAAGAGTTCCCATGTTCTCCAGCTTCCCCTCCTTCCGGCGGTTCTCGCCGCACGCCGTCTCCCTGCTTGCGGCGGCGGCGCTGGCCGGCTGCGCGAGCAGCCCGGTGGCCAGCCCGGCCGATCCGCTGGAGTCCGTCAACCGCGCGGTCTTCGCCGTCAACGAGCAGGTCGACAAATACGTGGCCGAGCCGGTCGCCAAGGGCTACGAGGCTGTGACGCCCAGCCCGGTGCGCACCGCGGTCAGCAATGTCTACGGCAATCTCTCCGACGTCGGCAACTTCGCCAACAACCTGCTGCAGGGCAAGGGCGTGGAGGCCGCGGAGAGCCTGATGCGCGTGGCCATCAATTCGGTGCTCGGCATCGGCGGGCTGATCGACATCGCCACGCCGGCCGGGCTGCAGAAGCACTCGCAGGACTTCGGCCTGACGCTCGGCACCTGGGGCGTGCCCGCCGGCCCCTACGTGGTGCTGCCGCTGTTCGGCCCCAGCACCGCGCGCGACGGCGTGGGCCTGCTGGCCGACCACTGGCTGGCGCCGGTCACTTATCTCGATCCCGCCTGGCGCAACGCGATGACCGGCGCGGGCATCGTCAACGGGCGCGCCAACCTGCTGGGCGCCACCGACCTGCTGTCGCTGGCGGCGCTCGACAAGTACACCTTCGTGCGCGACGCCTACCTGCAGCGCCGCCACTACCTGCTGCGCGACGGCGCGGACCCGCTGCCGGCCTACGAGGAAGAGGACGCGGCGCCGGCGCTGGCCGCCGCGCCGCCGGCGCCGGACGGCGCCGTGGCCAGCCGCGCCGACTAGGCGCCGCGGAGATTCCCTGGGCCGCCGCGCCGGCGGCCGGTTTACCGGAGCGAGGAAATGGATCTGAAGAGTTGCGCGGCCATCGTGGGCGGATGGCTGGCGGTGTGCGTCGGCTGCGGCTGGCTGGCCGGCCAGCTGGCGCAGTGGCTGTCGATGTCCTGAATACATGGCGCGGGCATGGTGCGGCGCCGGGGCGTCGCCGTGCCCCGGCGCCGCGGTGGAACGCACGGCGTTCCACCGCTTGCCGCTCCCGCTTACGGGTTGAAGGTGTCGCCCAGCACCACGCCTTCGCGGCGCGGGTCGGTGCCGCCCATCAGTACCGCCGCGCCGTTGAGCTGGGTGCGGATGATGGAGTTGATGCCGCTCGCCTGCGAACTGGTCGAGACGGTGTGGCCGAGCGCCCGCAGGCCCGCGATCAGCGGGTCGTCGTTGCCGCTGTTGGCGGTGTTGACGTTGGGATGCTCGCCGCCGACCGTGGTGGTGGCGCTGTTGCTGGCGCCGAAGTCCACCAGCCCGGACGACTGCTGCGCGTCGAGGCCCCAGTCCAGCACGCCCACCAGCGTCTTCACCACGTATTGCGGAATGGTGCCGCCGCCCGGCGAGCCGGTCGCCATGAAGAACTCGCCGATGGAACCGTCGGCCGCCTTCCTGAACACCAGCGTCGGCGCCATCGAGCTGCGCGGGCGCTTGCCCGGCGCCACGCGGTTGGCGATCGGGTTGCCGCCGCCGTCGAGCGGATTGGCCGAGAAGTCGGTCAACTGGTTGTTCAGCAGGAAGCCGTTGGTCATGTGGAACGACCCCATGCTCGACTCCACCGTGGTGGTGGCGGTCAGCACGTTGCCCTTGCCGTCGACGATGGTGAACTGGTTGGTGCCGTGCTCGATGAGGTTGGCGTCCACGCCCAGCGGCACCGCGCCGAGATTGCCCGCCGTGGTCACGCCCATGCTCAGCGTCGGGCTGATCAGGGCGGCGCGGCTTTGCAGGTAGGGCTTGTTCAGCATGGTGTCCCAGGTGCCGCCCGGCAGCGGCACGAAGTCGGTGTCGGCCACGTACTTGTCGCGGTCGGCATAGGCCAGGCGCTCCGCCTCGGAGATCAGGTGCACGCCCTGCACGGTCGGCTTGCCGCCTTCGAGGTCGATGGCGGTCGGCTTGAGCGGGGCCAGGTCGAAGTTCTCCAGGATGCCGAGCGCCGAGGCCACGGTGATGCCGCCCGACGACGGCGGCGGCGTGCCGCACACCCAGTAGGCGCGGTAGGTGGTGCAGACCGGGTCGCGCAGCTTGGCCTGGTAGGCGGCGAGGTCGGCCAGCGTGGTCTTGCCCGGGGTGGTGGGATTGCCGTCGGCGCCTTGCGTCGAGCCGATCTTGGCGATGATGTCGGCGGCGATCTGACCGGTGTAGAGCACGTCGGCGCCGCCGGCGGCCATTGCCGTCAGGGTGCGCGCGTAGGCGGGGTTCTTCAGCACCGTGCCGAGTGCCTTGGGCGTGCCGTCGGCCTCGAAGAAGTAGGCCAGCGCCTCGGGGTCGCGCTTGAGCGCGGCGGCGTTCGACGAGATCGCCTGGGCCAGGCGGCCGCCGATCTTGAAGCCGTTGGTGGACAGCGAGATGGCGTTGCCGAACAGGTCCTTCCAGGCCAGCGTGCCGTGTTCCTTCTGCACCCGTTCGATCAGGCGCGGCACGCCGATGGTGCCGATCGAGCGGCCGCTGGCGCGGGCGCTGGGCTTGGGCGCGGTCTGGTCGGCGACGTCGTCGACGTAGCGCAGGTAGTTGGCGGTGGCCGCGGCGGGCGCGGACTCGCGGCCGTCGTAGGCCTGCACCGTCTTGGCGGCGGCATCGTAATAGATCATGAAGCCGCCCGAGCCGAGGCCGGTGGCTTCCGGCACCGTCAGGCCCAGCACGGCCTGCACGGCCACCGCCGCGTCGGCCGCGGTGCCGCCTTGCTTGAGCACCGTGCAGCCGGCCACGCTGGCCAGCGCGTTCGAGCTGGAGACCATGAACTTCTTCGCGTACACGGGCTTGAGCCCGGTGCGGTAGCCGGAGGCCGGCTCGGGCAGCGCGGGGTCGCCCGGCTGGTCGGAACCCACCACCACGGCGTTGCCGTCGCTGGAGAGGATCTGGCAGCTGGTGTCCGGCACGACGGGTTGGGAGGGGGGCGCGGGCGTGACGGCAACGGGCGGGCTCGGATCATCTCCGCCGCACGAAGCCAGCATGACGGCGGCCAGGACGGCCGCGGCCAACGCTGTAAGCGCCGGTTTGTTCTTGTACATCGTGATTTCTCCCTGGGGGACTATAAAGATGGCCCTCGTGGGGAGCCTGGGGGGGGGCACCACAAGAGGGAATCATGTTTTTCCGGTGGTGCAGGATGCCCGCGATCCGTTCCCTTTCCCTTTAAATCAGGAACGGCTGCGTGATTCATGGCCCTGCACCGCGGTCTTTAAATCCGACAAGTTGTTCAAGCCAGCGGGTGGCAATAAAGCAATGGCCAATATGCTCTGGCCTCATATCGAAGTGCTGGCATATGCAACATGCGTACCACCACGCAAATCGGAAGACGGGCCGCGAGGTTTTTCCGGGGTGCCGCGGCGGGGTGTGGGAGGCGGGCGCGGAGCGCGCCGGCGCGGGCGTTCCGGGCCGAACCGCGCATCGCCGCGGGTGCCGCGCGATGGCGGATGCGCGCCGGAATCCGTGCGTCGGCATGGCCGCCGGGCGCCGGTTTTCCGTGAGGCGCGCTGGCGCCATTTCATGTCATCTGCCGCGATTCCGGTGCGATCGATTGATGAGTGCGGCAATAATCGGGGCGGCAATTCCCATTGCAATAATGTCTTGCTACATTGGATTTTCCAATGTCGATACATTAACCGGAATGCGTCGGGAGATTCCGATTTTCCGGGTGCCGCGGCGGCGCGAATCCGGGACTGGCGCGAAGGACATGGCAGCGCGCCGCGGCCATTATGTCCACCAGTGGATTTCACTGTTCTGCCGGTGGAGATTCCCGGCGTGGCGATCGTCCGCTATAATCCCGCGCCCCGCGCGGGTCCCGTGGCAATGGCCTGTCACCGCGGCGCGCGAATATTTTCCTAAAGTTCTTCTCCGGTCCGGTCGTTAACCGGGTGACGAAACGGGCGAAGTCCATGATAACGGGGAGATGAAACGATGGCGTTCTTTGGCAACCTGAGCATCCGCGCGCGCCTGGGCGCCGGTTTCGCGGTGGTGCTGGTACTGGCGGCGGCGGGGATCGTGGCGGGGCTGGGCAGCCTGCCGGACGCCGCCGGGGGCGGCCTGGAGCAGGCCGTGTCTTCCGCCCGCGCGTGGATGTACGGCTTGTGGGGGGCCGCGCTGCTGGCCGCCGTGGTCTTCACCTTCGTCATCGCGCGCGGGGTGGAGCAGCCGCTCGGCGAGGCGGTCTATATTGCCGAGACCGTGGCCTCCGGCGACCTGAGCCAGGAATTCGAGACCGAGCGCGGCGGCGAGTTCGGCCGCCTGCTGCGCGGCATGGGCGAGATGGAAGACATGCTGACCGACCTGGTCAGCCGCATCAAGGGATCGACCGATTCCATCACCGATGCCTCCCGGCAGATCGCGGTGGGCAACACCGACCTCTCGCAGCGCACCGAGGAACAGGCCGCGGCGCTGCAGGAAACCGCCTCCAGCATGGGCGAACTGACCACGATGGTGCGCCAGAACACCGAGCGCGCGCATGCCGCCAACGACCTCGCGGCCAATGCTTCGCAGATCGCCGAGCGCGGCGGCGCCGTGGTCGGCGAGGTGGTGGAGACCATGCATGCGATCAGCGCCAGCTCGAAGAAGGTGGTCGACATCATCGACGTGATCGAGGGCATCGCCTTCCAGACCAATATCCTGGCGCTCAACGCGGCCGTGGAAGCGGCGCGCGCCGGCGAGCAGGGCCGCGGCTTTGCCGTGGTGGCGGGCGAGGTGCGCACGCTGGCGCAGCGCAGCGCGGCGGCGGCCAAGGAAATCCGCGGCCTGATCGGCGATTCGGCCGAGCAGGTGCGCACCGGCTCCGTGCGGGTGGAGCACGCCGGCGAGACCATGCGCGAGATCGTCGAGGCCTCGCGCCAGGTGACGGTCATCCTCAAGGAAATCTCGGTGGCCTCGGCGCAGCAGAGCAGCGGCATCGACCAGGTCAGCCAGGCGGTGATGCAGATGGACACGGTCACGCAGCAGAACGCGGCGCTGGTGGAGCAGGCCGCCGCCGCGTCCACCGCGCTGGCCGAGCAGGCGCAGCAACTGCAGGGCGCGGTCGGCGAGTTCAAGCTGGACTGAGGCGGTCGGGCGGCGAGGGGCTCGCGAATGCCGCGGGCCCGGCGCGCGCTGGTGCTTCTCATATGGCCGGCGGTTTGCTCCCCTCTCCCACTTGTGGGAGAGTAGGGGAGAACACAAGCGTCCCGGATTTCACGGCGCCTCCCCGGCCGCCCGTGCAGTTTGTGCGCCCGTTGCAATTCTTACCGACCTCCCCGCCCATCCTTGCCGTGGCCTTTCCGTGGCCCGCGCGCGGCGGTCCGGGCGCATGGCGCCGGCGCCATGCGCCGCAGCCACTATCCTTGAAGCGGGCATCGAAGTTGCGAACCACGCCATTGCGACGGATTGCCGCGCGCGTGGCCGGCTCGTGGCATGGCGCGTGCCCGGATCGATGTGTCGACGCGCCGCCACCGCGCGGCCACCGCGGCTATCGTGGCCGACCAAAGGAGTGCTCGATGACAAAAACCGTGAAAAGCAGATTGCTGGCGGGCCTGTTGCTCGCCGCCGGGTTGCTGGCCTCGGCGCAGGGCAGCGCGCAGCCCGGGCCCGACCGCGGGCGCGGCTATCAGTACCAGCCCCAGGCGAGTGGCCCGGGGCCGGGCGACGACCGCAACAACGACCGCATGACGCCGCCGCGCTGGCACAAGGGCGACCGGCTCCCGGCCGAATACCGCGACCGCCAGTACGTGGTGGACGACTGGCGCGCGTACAACCTGCCGGCGCCGCCCAAGGGACGCCACTGGGTCGGCGTGGGCGCGGACTTCTACCTGGTGGCGCCCAACGGCGCGATCGTGGACATGGGGCCGGGCCGCTAGGCGGCGACCCGCTCATCCCGCCGTCTTTCTCTGCTGCCCGCGCGCCACGCGCGGATGGGCGCGCGGCCGGCGCGTGGTGTTGCCGCGCGCCGGCCGTTTTCTTTCCCCTACCCGTTTTTTGCCGCCGGCGTGCGGTTTCCCGGCGTTATGTTGCCCTGCGTCAAGCGCGGCCGCCGCGCGCATCACGCGCGCGGCGCCGCGCGGCCGCGTTGGCCTAGAATCTATCGGGTACCGGCTTCAGGCGCCGGCGTGGGTCCGTGGCGGGTGTGTCTGGCGCCCGCGGCGGCCTGCCGCGCGGCCGAGCCGGTATCGGGCGTGCCGCATGGCGCGCCGATGGCTGCCGGCCTTGCCGCGTCTTGCGCGCGTGGCCTGCCCAGGTTGTTCCCCCACAGAAAAAAGGATTAAAAGATGTCATCACGCCGTCATTTCTTGAAAGGCATCCCGATCGTCGCCGCCGGTGCGCTGGTGCTGTCCCTCCCCGCGCGCGCGCAGGGCAGCGGGCCGCTGGTGGACGAGAAGGACCCGCAAGCGGTCGGACTCGGCTACAAGGCCGACTCCAGCAAGGTCGACAAGGCCAAGTATCCCAAGCACGACGCCACCCAGCACTGCGGCAACTGCCAGTTGTTCCAGGGCAAGGCGACCGACGCCAGTGGCGCCTGCCCGCTGTTCGCCGGCAAGCAGGTCGCCAGCAAGGGCTGGTGCAGCGCATGGGTGAAGAAGGCCTGAGGAAGGCCGGATGCGGCGCGCCTGAGTGCGCCTGAGCGCGGCGCCGCCGGCGGGGCATTCCCGCCGCCGCCGCGACGGCCTGCCCGATCCGGTTTCCGGGTCTTCGGGCCGGCCGTTTTCACGGTTTTCGCGGGCGTGATGGCTGGTGCCGCCACCTCGCCGACGGTGCCGCCCACGGTGCCGTTCGCTGCCGGCGCGGTTGCCGGCGCGGTTGCCGGATCACCCGGGCCGCCATTTCGCGCCACGCGGACATCGTTCCGCACGCCGGTCACGTTGCCGCGCGGATCCTGTCGCGCCGATCCTCCAGCCGTCATCGTATTTCCCGCCGGGGTCAGAACTGCATCTCGACCTGGCGCACGGCCTGGCGGCCGCGGCGCACGCAGTGGTCGTGCAGGGTGGCCTTCATGCGCAGCAGCGACGCGGTGAGCACGGCGCGCTCCTCGCTGCTGAACGGCGCCAGCGAAACCGAGTGCAGCGCCTTCAGCGCGCTGTACACGCGGTCGATGCGCGGCAGCGCCGTGTCGGGGATGAAGGGCGTGCCGGCCGCGTCGAGCGCGATCCAGCCTTCCGCCTGCAGCGGGCCGAGCATGGACTCGGACTGCGCCACCGGGATCGGCATCAGGCCGGCATAGGGTGCGTGGCGCACGAACTCCTCCTGGCGGATGGCGCGCAGCAGCAGCCAGCCGGGATAGTCGAGGCCGACCTCCGAAAGGGTCTGGTCGAGCGCGCGCTGCCATTCGCGCACGCTCGCCATGAGGGCGAGCAGCACGGATTCGGTCGGTTCTAGGGCCTTGGGCCGCATTGTCTTGTCTCCTGTCTTTGGGCATTGCCGCAGGCCAGGGGCCGGTGCTTGGCCGGCCCGGGCGGCGCGGGACCGGCGGTCTCTCCTCCCCCGGTTTTCCTGCGGGTCAGACATTAGCAGACAAAGGTGGCACCGGCGAAGCGCGCGCGGCGCGGCGCGGGCCGGAAAAGGCAGGGGACTGCGCTTGCGGCCGCAAACCAAGGGAAAATCCCAGTCGGCGCCGGATGGCCGGTGCGGCTCGCGCTGCTCCCGCCGGGCGTGGCGACGGACTGGCTCCGCGGCGCGGGACCCGCGGGCGGAGCGCGGGTTCCCGGGCCGGCCGGCGCGCGCGCCGCGGCCGCGCGGACCGCCTCGCGGCGCCGGCGCGGCCGGCAAGCCAGCAGATATTCGCGTTTTCCCTTATCGTGTCGGCTTGCCGCGGCTTTCGGCCGGCCCCCAGCGCCGAGCCGCGGTCCATGTATCAGACATGGCGGGCGCATGGCACGCGACGCACGCGCGGCACGCCCGAAGCGGTTACCGGTAAAGACAGTGTCGAACACAGCGGACTCCAATCTGGCAGCGCGCGCCGCAGACGCGCCCATGACATCCATCGAACGCCGCGGCATGGCCGCCATGCTGCTGGCGGTTTCGCTCGCCACGCTGGACACGGCGATCGCCAACACCGCGCTGCCGGCCATCGCGGCCGACCTGCACGCCACGCCGGCGGCCTCCGTCTGGATCATCAATGCCTACCAGCTGGCGATGGTCGCCACGGTGCTGCCGTTCGCGGCGCTGGGCGGCATCATCGGGCACCGGCGCGTCTACCTGGGCGGGCTGATGCTGTTCATCGTGTCCTCGGTGGTGTGCGCGCTGTCGTGGTCGCTGCCCTCGCTGGCGGCCGCGCGCCTGCTGCAGGGCGTGGGCGCGAGCGCCATCATGAGCGTGAACGCGGCGCTGGTCAGCGCGATCTTCCCGCCGCACCGGCTCGGGCGCGGCGTGGGGCTGAACGCGCTGGTGGTGGGCGTGTCGTTCGCGGTCGGGCCCACGGTGGCGTCGCTGATCCTCTCGCTGGGGCCGTGGCCCTGGCTGTTCGCCGTCAACCTGCCGATCGGCCTGCTCGCGCTGGCCGCGGCGTGGCCCACGCTGCCGCAGACCGCGCGCAGCACGCACCGCTTCGACCGCGTGGCGGCCGGGCTCAACGTGCTTACCTTCGCCTCGCTGATCTTCGCGCTGGGCGAGGGCGCGCAGCGCGCGCCGGCGGCGCAGTCGCTGACGGCGCTGGTGGTGTTCGCGGTGGCCTTCGTGCTGCTGCTGCGCCGCGAGCGCGGCCATCCCGCGCCGATGCTGCCGGTGGACCTGATGAAGCGGCCGATGTTCGCGCTGTCGGCGATGACCGCGGTGTGCTCGTTCGCCGCGCAGGGCCTGGCCTTCGTGTCGCTGCCGTTCTTCTTCGAGAGCGTGCTGGGGCGCAGCCCGATCGAGACCGGCTTCCTGATGACGCCGTGGTCGGCGGTGGTGGCGCTGATGGCGCCCATCGCCGGGCGGCTGTCGGACCGCTATCCGCCGGGCCTGCTGGGCGGCGTGGGGCTGGCGGTGCTGAGCGCGGGCATGGCCTCGCTGGCGCTGATGCCGGCGCAACCGAGCGCGCTCGACATCGGCATCCGCATGGCGATCTGCGGCGCCGGCTTCGGCTTCTTCCAGTCGCCCAACCTCAAGGCGCTGATGTCCAGCGCGCCGCGCGAGCGCGCCGGCGGCGCCAGCGGCACCATCGCCACCGTGCGCCTGCTGGGCCAGGCCACCGGCGCCGCGCTGGTGGCGCTGTGCTTCAGCATCGCCGGGCACCACGGGCCGACGCTGGCGCTGGCGCTGGGCGCGGGCTTTGCCGGCGTGGCCAGCATCGCCAGCGGGCTGCGGCTGGTCGCGCGCGAGCCGGCGGCGGCCGGCAAGTCTTGATGCCTTGATCTGCCGCCGCGGGCCGCTCCGGGGCTAGAACCCGACCGGCTCGTGCGGCACGTAGGGCGCTTCCAGCGCCTGGATTTCCTCGGCGCTCAGCCCGAGCGACAGCGCGGCCACGGCGTCTTCGAGATGATGCGGCTTGGACGCGCCCACGATGGGCGAGGTGATGCCCGGCTTCTGCAGCAGCCACGCCAGCGCGACCTGCGCCGCCGGCACGCCGCGCGCCCGCGCGATGGCGTGCACCTGCTCCACCACGGCGCGGTCCGCATCCTCGGCGCCGCGGTACAGCGTCTTGCCGAACTCGTCGCTGGCCTCGCGCGCGCTGCCGGCATGCCACGGCCGCGTCAGCCGGCCGCGCGCCAGCGGGCTCCACGGCATCACCGCGATGCCCTCGGCCGCGCACAGCGGCAGCATCTCGCGCTCCTCTTCCCGGTTGAGCAGGTTCACGTGGTCCTGCATGCTGGCGAACTGCGTCCAGCCGCGCTGGCGCGAGGTGTGGATGGCGCGCGAGAACTGCCACGCGAACATCGACGAGGCGCCGATATAGCGCGCCTTGCCGGCCTTGACCACGTCGTGCAGCGCTTCCAGCGTTTCCTCGATCGGCGTGGCCGGGTCCCAGCGGTGGATCTGGTACAGGTCCACGTAGTCGGTGCCGAGCCGGCGCAGGCTGTGGTCGATCTCCGCCAGGATGGCCCGGCGCGACAGCCCCGCGCCGTTGGGACCGGGCCGCATGCGTCCGTGCACCTTGGTGGCGATCACCACGTCGTCGCGGTGCGCGAAATCCTTGAGCGCGCGCCCGACGATTTCCTCCGAGGTGCCGTCCGAGTAGACGTTGGCGGTGTCGAAGAAGTTGATGCCGGCGTCCAGTGCCTGGCGGAGCAGCGGACGGCTGGCTTCCTCGCCCAGCGTCCACGGGTGGTTGCCGCGCTCGGGCACGCCGTAGGTCATGCAACCCAGGCACAGCCGCGAAACCTTCAGTCCTGTCGAGCCAAACCGCACGTAATCCATCTTGCCGCTCCTTGGTGATCGGTGGTTGGTGAGGGTTGCATGGTAGGCCAATCCCCGCGCGGCTGCAGGCGGCGCGCGCGGCGGAGATTGGCCTCTTCCGCGCGCTATCGCGAACAGCGGACCGGCATCTTCGATTTTGTCGCAGCGGTTTCACCGCGTGGAAATGGCAAAAGCAAGCCGCGATTGAAAATCAGACGGGTCCAATATATCCAATTTCTGATGTTTGATAGGTTTGGCCGTCGGGATCGCGCATGGGGCATGCGTTCACGACGCAGATCGGATCAACATAGAAGGAATCATGGAATAGGAGACTTCATGCTGTTCATATCAAAGCAGGGCCATGTGGACGCGGAGCGCGTCATCGTGAAGATCTTTCCGGCAATCGAGAACGGGCCAATGGAGAAGGTCAATGGCATTGTCGTCCATCAAACCGGAGGGTCTACCGCGAATAGTGCGTTTGAAAGCTATAAGGAAGCGGGTGCCAATGGGGCCCATTTCCTGATCGACAAAAGTGGTGTTATCTATCAGACGGCTTCACTACTCAGGGGTACCAGTCACGTTGGGAAATTGAAGTCCCGGTGCGTCGCCACGAAGGCTTGTTCGCCAGAGGAGTTCAAGACCGCATATTCAATGCGAAACAAGTACAAGAAGCTGTCGAGACGAGAGCACAAAAAGAAATTTCCAGAAAGATACCCATCCAATTTCGATTCTGTTGGCATCGAGCTGGTTGGAAAAGCAATATCCGGCGAAGGCGAGGATGCAATCTATGAGCCAGTGACAAGTCAGCAGAATGCATCTCTGGAATGGTTGGTCAGGGAGTTATCCGAGACGCTGGGTACTTCTATGCAGGAAGTTTATCGGCATCCGGATCTTTCATACAAAGTGAAATCGGAGGCAAGGACAGCAAAATGGGATCGTTGAAATATTTGACCTGGGCTGTTCTTGTTTATCTGGCTTGTATGCCACCATCGGCCTTTTCTCGGACGGTAAAAAATGTCTCGGTCGAACTAGCCGGGGCGAGCGACATACAGGATGACCCGCCGTCCGGGGGGTGCAGAGCATTCCGGCCGACAGCGGCACAGGTGCGCCAGTATTTTTCCAGGGCTTATCCTGTCCCGGCGAAGCTGGGCGCGCATGATCGCTACTCGCCGTGCCATGCAAAAGGAACGGTTGCCTTCAGCGACAACACGCGTGGAACGTGGAAGCTATCCTCGGGAGGCGCGGCGACCCTGTTCTGGGATACCGGTGATGTGGTTAGCCTGTTCTACGGGAAATATAAATGGCACGATCCATTTGCCGGCATGTATGGACTCTGCGATGAGGGCGATTGCTAGCGCCCGTGTGGAAATGCATGTGGCGACATGCGCGCAGTCGGCCGGCAATCACCTCACTCCTGCGCCGCCGGCGCCGCCAGCGTCACGCCGGGCGGCAGCGGCTGGCGGCGGATGTCGTCGAGCAGCACGCCGAGCAGGCGCTGCGCGCTCGGCGACAGCGAGCGCAGCGGCCGGGTGATCACGCAGATCTCGCGCGACAGGCGCGGCTCGTGCAGTTCGAGGAAGACCAGTCCCGGATAGGCGTGGCCCTGGTAGGCCAGCGCGGGCAGCACCGAGTATTGCTTGCCGGTGCCGAGCATGGCGAACAGCGCGCCCGTGCTTTCCACCTCGTCGTGCGCGCCGCCCAGCACGGGCCAGTGCGTGGCGTGGCTGCGCAGGAAGTGGCCGATGCCGGTGTCCGCGTTGAAGCCGATGTACTGGGCGGGCGGCAGGTCGGCCCAGCGCAGCGGCCGGCCCAGGTGCGCGAGCGGCAGGTCGCGGTGGCAGGCCACGCCGTAGCAGTCGGACAGCAGCGGGGTGTAGTGCAGGCCCTCGTGGCCCTGGTACTTGCTGTCGATGGCGAAGTCCACCTCGCCTTCGAGCACCAGCCGCTCGGCCTGGCGCGCGGCGGGGTTGCGCAGCGAGATGGTGATCTCGGGGTAGGTCTCGCGAAAGCGCGGGATGGCGCTGACCAGGAACAGGTTGATGACCGAGGTGGCCGCGCCGATGCGCAGGTGGCCGCGGTTGCCCTGCGCCAGCGCCATCAGGTCGTAGACCGAGCTGTCGAAGCCGTTGACGACCCTCTCCGCCTCGGGGCGGAAGCGCTCGGCGTGCTGGGTCAGCGCCACGCGCCGCGTGGTGCGGTCGAACATCTTCAGGTCCACCGCTTCTTCGAGCTGCTGGATGGTGGCGGTGAGCGCGGACTGGGTCATGCACAGGCGCAGCGCCGCCGCGGTGAACGAGCCGGTATCGGCCACGGCGAGGAAGCAGCGCAGTTGCTTGAGGGTGACGTTGTGGCGCATGGGGCGGGGTCCGGAGCGTAGGTGGCGGCGCGGGGGTGGCGCGCCAGCCTATTTTTCAGCTTTTCAGAAAAATCGGCAAGATAAATTCGTTTGTCTGGATTAATCGGCGTCCCTAGAATCGTTCTTCATCCACGGCGGCGGTACTGCGTGGCGAACGACAAAAAGACAAGAAAGCCCGAAGCCAGCACAGCGACACCTTCTTCCCCCCACCAAGGACCCCCGATGAAGCGCCTGATCCGCCTTAGCGCAGTACTGCTTGCCTGTTTGCCATGCCTGGCCGCCGCGGCCGACGGCGCCGCCGACGACGCTTATCCCAACAAGGCGGTGCGCATCGTGGTGCCGTTCGCCCCGGGCGGCTCGACCGACGTGGTGGCGCGCATCGTCGCCGAGAAGCTGGCGCAGCAGTTCAAGCAGCCGTTCCTGGTGGACAACCGCGCCGGCGCCAGCGGCAACATCGGCGCCGAGCTGGTGGCCAAGTCGCCCGCGGACGGCTACACGCTGCTGATGGGCGCCACCGGCGTGCTCTCGATCAACGACCATCTCTACAGCCGCATGAACTACGACGTGGCCCGGGATTTCGTGCCGGTGAGCTACGTCACGCAGAACGCCAACATCCTGGTGGTCTCGCCGAGCCTGCCGGCCACCACCGTGTCGGAGCTGGTGGCGCTGGCCAAGAGCAAGCCGGGCACGCTGAGCTTCGCCTCGTCGGGCCCGGGCAGCTCCACCCACCTGTCGGGCGAGCTGTTCAAGGCGATGTCGGGCGTGGACATCCTGCACGTGCCCTACAAGGGCAGTTCCGCCGCGCTGACCGACCTGCTGGGCGGACAGGTGACGATGCTGTTCGACAACGCGCCGTCCTCCATCGGCTTCGTGCAGCAGGGCAAGCTGCGCGCGCTGGCCGTGACCAGCCGCAAGCGCCTGCCCGGCCTGCCCAACGTGCCGACCGTGGACGAGGCCGGCTTCAAGGGCTACGAGTCGCTGTCGTGGTGCGGCATCGTGGCGCCGGCCGGCACCCCGCGCGCGATCGTGCTCAAGCTCAACCGCGCCATCGACCGCATCCTGGCCACCGACGAGGTCAGGGAGAAGCTGGTGCAGCTGGGCGTGGAGCCGGTCGGCGGCCCGCCCGAGGCGTTCGCGCGGCTGATCCAGTCCGAGCACGAGAAGTGGGGCAAGGTGGTCAAGACCGCCAACATCAAGCTCAACTGACCCCGCGCCGCCGCCCCTTCCTCCCGACCGACACGATGGCGAACACCGACCAATCCCCGGGCCGCACGCTGGCCGAGAAGCTGCTGTCGCGCGCCGGCGGCCGCGACGTGCGCGCCGGCGACCTCGCCATCTGCGCGCCGCACGCCGTCATGGGCACCGACGGCTCGATCCCGATGGCGCTGGACTACTTCCGCCAGATGCAGCCCGAGGGCGAGCCGCTGCCGCCGCCGGCGGCGCCCGAGCGGCTGGTGTTCGCGCTCGACCACTACGGCGCCACCTCCGGCGCGCGCGCGCTGGCCTTGCAGGAAGTGGCGCGGGCCTATGCGCTGGCGCACGGCGTGGGCCTGTTCGAAGCGGGCGAGGGCATCGGCCACCAGTTGATGCTGGAACGCGGCCGGGTGCTGCCGGGCACGCTGGCGGTGGGCGCCGACTCGCACGCCGTGAGCTACGGCGCGCTCAACGCCTTCGGCTCGGGCATCGGCTCTTCCGACCTGGCCGGCATCCTGCAATGCAACCAGCTGTGGCTGAAGGTGCCGGGTTCGCTGCGCATCCGCCTGCATGGCGCGCTGCCGGCCCATGCCTCGGCCAAGGACCTCGCGCTGGCGATGGCGCGGCGCATCGGCGCGGGCGGCGCCAACTACCTGGCGCTGGAATTCGCCGGGCCCGGCGTGGCCGCGCTCGACATGGACGACCGCATCGTGCTGGCCAACATGTCGGTGGAGATGGGCGCCAAGGCGGGCCTGTTCCCGTTCGACGCGCGCACCGCGGCCTGGTTGTCGGGCCGCGCGCGCGAGCCCTACGAGCCGGCCGCGGCGGACCCGGACGCGGCCTACGCCGGCACGCTCGACTTCGACCTCGGCGCCGTCGTCCCGCAGGTGGCGCTGCCGCACCGCGTGGACGGCGTGATCGACCTCGCCCAGGCGCCGGCGACCCGCGTCGACATGGTCTACCTCGGCACCTGCACGGGCGGACGCAGCAAGGACTACCGCGAGGCGCTGGACGTGCTGCGCGCCGGCGGCGGCGTGGCGCCCGGCGTGCGGCTGGTGGTGACGCCGGCCTCCGAGACGGTGCGCGCCGAGCTGGCGGGCAGCGGCATGCTGGCCGAGTTCGAGGCGCTCGGCGCGCAGATCCAGCCGCCCGGCTGCGGCGCGTGCTGCGGCACCTGCGGCAGCATTCCCGCCGACGGCATGCGCGTGATCTCCACCGCCAACCGCAATTTCAAGGGGCGCATGGGCAACCGGCAGTCGGAGATCTTCCTGGCGTCGCCGCGCGCGTGCGCGGGCGCGGCCGTCACCGGCCACCTGGTGGATCCGCGCGACCTCGCGCCGTGAGGCCCAGGTGCGGCCCCCGATGCCAGCCATGCAGTGAACGCAGCAGCAAACCGAGCAGCAAACCGAGCAGCAGACGATGCAGCAGATAGCGCAACAACAGCAGCAGCAAGAACAGCAGCAATCGCGGCGGTCGCCGGACGGCGCCGAGCGCATCCACGGCCGCGCGCGCCTGCTCGGCGACGACATCAACACCGACTACCTGATCGCCTCCAGCCGCAAGAAGGACAGCCTCGATCCGCGGGTGCTGCGCCGCTACCTGCTGGAAGACCTCGATCCCGCCTTCGCCGCCAGCGTCGCCGATGGCGACATCCTGGTGGCCGGCCACAACTTCGGCTGCGGCTCCGCGATGGAAGTCGCGGTCACGGTGGTGCTGGCCGCGGGCATCCGCGTGGTGGTGGCGCGCAGCTTCGCGCGCACCTACTGGCGCAACGCCATCAACAACGGCCTGCTGCTGATCACCGCCGATACCGCGGGCATTGCCGAAGGCGATGCCCTGGCGCTGCGCCTGGACGGCGCCAGCGCCGAGCTGCTGGTCGGCTCTCCGGCGCATGCAGCGCACGCGGCGCCGGCGCGGCGCATCGCGTGCGAGCCCGTGCCTGACATCGTGCTGACCATCCGCGCGGCCGGCGGGCTGGTGCCGTACCTGCGCCACCACCGCAAGCTGGCCTGAGCCCGCCCCGAACCCCGAACCCCGAACCTCGATCGCCCTCTCAACCTGGAACCGCCCGCATCATGACTTTCATTGCCGCCCGCCTCAACCGCATCAAACCGTCGCCGAGCTCGATGGCCGGACAACGCGCGCGCGAACTGCGCGCCGCCGGCCGCGACATCGTCGGCCTGACCTCCGGCGAGCCCGACTTCGACACGCCCCAGCATGTCTGCGAAGCCGCCACGCGCGCGATGGCCGCCTCGCGCACCAAGTACACCGACGTGGGCGGCACGCCCGAACTGAAGGCGGCCATCGCCGCCAAGTTCCGCCGCGACAACAACCTCGACTACGCCGCCAGCGAGATCATCGTCGGCACCGGCGGCAAGCAGATCATCTTCAACGCGCTGATGTGCACGGTGGACACGGGCGTGGAGGTCATCGTTCCGGCGCCGTACTGGGTGTCGTACCCGGACATCGTGCTGCTGGCCGACGGCACGCCGGTGTTCGTGCCGTGCCCGCCCGAGAACGGCTTCAAGCTGCGCCCGGAGGACCTGGAGCGCGCCATCACGCCGCGCACGCGCTGGCTGGTGCTCAACGCGCCCAACAACCCCAGCGGCGCGGCCTACACCCATGCCGAGCTCAAGGCGCTGGCCGAGGTGCTGATGCGCCATCCGCACGTGTGGGTGATGACCGACGACATCTACGAGCACATCCTCTACGACGGCCGCAAGTTCTGCACCATCGCCGAGGTCGAGCCGGCCCTGAAGGCGCGCACGCTGACCATCAACGGCGTCTCCAAGGCGTATGCGATGACCGGCTGGCGCATCGGCTACGGCGGCGCGCCGGCCGAGCTGGTCAAGGCGATGGTCAAGCTGCAGTCGCAGAGCACGTCGAACCCGTCGTCGATCAGCCAGGCCGCCGCGCTCGAGGCGCTGAACGGCCCGCAGGACTTCATCGCCGAGCGCACGCGCATCTTCCAGTCGCGGCGCGACATGGTGGTGGCCGAGCTGTCCAGCATGCCGGGCATCACCTGCCACTCGCCCGAAGGCGCGTTCTACGTCTATCCGTCGTGCGCGGGCGTGATCGGCAAGCGCACGCCGGAGGGCAAGGTCATCGAGACCGACAACGATTTCGTGCTCTACCTGCTGGAGTCGCAGAACCTGGCCGTGCTGCAGGGCGCCGCGTATGGCATGTCGCCGTTCTTCCGCATCTCGTTCGCCACCTCCGAGGCGCAGCTGCGCGAAGGCATGCGCCGCCTGCGCGCGGCCTGCGAGGCGCTGCGCTGATCCGCCCCGGCCCAACCGAAAACCGAACCTGGAGACGCCCATGAGCACCGAATCCCAACCCGTCCAGTGGCCAGCCGGCTACCGCATCAACCCGCGCGCGGCCGGTCCCGCGGCCGACCTCGTGGCGGCCTTCCGCGACATGCCGGTGGCCGCCGTGGGCGACGCCATGAGCCGCAACGTGGGCGCCATCGGCCTGCGCCAGTACCACGCGCGGCTCGATACCGTGCTGTGCGGCCCGGCCGTCACGGTGCGCGTGCGGCCCGGCGACAACCTGATGATCCACAAGGCGCTGATGATGGTGGAGGCCGGCGACGTGCTGGTCATCGACGGCGGCGGCGACGTGACGCAGGCGCTGGTCGGCGGCCTGATGCGCACCACCTGCGTGGCCCGCAAGCTCGGCGGCCTGGTGATCGACGGCGCCGTGCGCGACCTGTGCGAGTGGGCCGAGGAGGGCATGCCGATCTTCGCCAGGGGCCACACCCACCGCGGCCCGAGCAAGGACGGCCCGGGCGAGATCAACGTGCCGGTGTCGTGCGCCGGGCTGGTGGTGATGCCGGGCGACCTCGTGATCGGCGACGCCGACGGCGTGATCGCGGTGCCGGCGGCCGAGGCGGCCGACGTACTGCGCAAGACCCGCGCCCACCTGGAGAAGGAAGCGCAGATCCGCGAATCCAACCGCACCGGCACCGCCGACCGCGAGCGCTTCGACGCCGTGCTGCGGGCCAAGGGCCTGCCGGTCTGAACGGCCACGCCCGCGCATGCCTGGCCGGCGGGCCGGGCATGCGCGGGCGCGCGGCAGCCGCCGGAAAGCACAAAGCCCGCGCGGCGTGAACCGTGCGGGCTTTGCTGGAATCCTGGTTGCGGGGGCAGGACTTGAACCTGCGACCTTCGGGTTATGAGCCCGACGAGCTGCCAACTGCTCCACCCCGCGAAACGAAATATACCCGGATTGGTGCGTAATGGAAAGTCCTGATTGGATTTTCTTTTTCCATTGTCGGTGGGAGCCGGGTGCTCGATACGGGGCTGGGTGGTGGAAAGATCGCGCAAGTTTGCGCATCTTCGTGCTATGAAGTGGGAAAAACCGCATTCACGGCCATCATCCGACGTGATCGGAGCGGCGTCGGCGGGGCTTCGCATCGTTCCTGCCGGCGCAATAATGCCGGTGGCCCGGCGGCGTGCCGGGAGGCATGGGCGCGCGGAACGGCCCGGGAAGTCGTCAGCCGGTGCTGCCGTCCGCCTTCTGCGCCGGTGCCAGCGTGAAGCGCGCGGACAGGTCGGCTTCGTCGCTCAGCGGGTCCTGGGGCTGCACGATGCCTTTGGCGCTGAGCTTGGTCAGGGTGCGCGCGGCCTGGATCGGGCTGACGCCCGCGGCCTTGGCGACCTGGTATGCATCCATCGGGGTGCCCGCTTTCTGCAGGGCGTCGAGTACTGCCTGGCGGGTGTCGTGATTGTTGTTCATTTCCGGGCGCGGGTTGGATGTGGTCAGACTAGACGGAGTGGGGCGCGCGCGCAACCCCGGGTTCTCGCCAATCGCGCCGCTTGAAGCGCCGCGGCCATCGCCGCCGTTGCCTTTCGCGCCCGCCGTCTTGCCCACTTTGCCGCGCGCGGCCGGCCGCCGGCGCCGCGCCGCGGTTGCGCCGGCGGCCCGGCACGTCAGAATAGAGGGTCTGACGAGAAGTCGCACCGCACGCACCATGACGCAAACACTCCTGCTGATCGACGGCCTGAACATCCTGCGCCGCGTCTACGAGGCCAACCCGGCGCAAGACATCCCGGCCAAGGTCGAGGGCGCGGTGATCTCGGCGCTGGCCTCGTTCCGGCGCGCGCTCGCCGAGTGCCGCACCACGCATGCGCTGGCGGCGTTCGACACCGGCGGCAAGACCTGGCGCCACGAACTCTATCCGCCGTACCGCCAGCACCGCAAGCCGATGGACCCGGAGCTGGCCGAGGTGATCCCGGATTTCCGCCTGACGCTGACCGAGGTGCTGGGCCTGCAGACCGTCGCCATCGACGGCTTCGAGGCCGACGACATCATCGGCACCGCCTATTACCGCTGGACCGCGGCCAAGGACGGCGCGGCGATCCCGGTGAGCACCGACAAGGACGTGCTCCAGCTGATCGCCGACGGCGCCGTGGTGCGCAACCACTTCGCCACCGCGAAGAACGGCGAGCGCGCGTGGTTCGACGAGTCCTACGTGATGGACAAGTTCGGCGTGGCCAGCCACCAGCTGGCGGACTACCTGGCCTTGCTGGGGGACAGCTCGGACGACATTCCCGGCGTCGAGAAGATCGGCGCTAAGACCGCCGCGCGGCTGCTGGGGCAGTACGGCGACCTCGAAGGCGTGCTCGCCAACGCGGCCGGGGAGAAGGGCGTGATCGGCAAGAACCTGGCCGAGCAGGCGCATCTGGCGCGGCTGTCGCGCCAGCTGTTGTCGCTCAGGACCGATGCGCAGCTCGGGCTGACGTGGAACATGCTGCGGCTGCCCGAGCCGGCCTAGGCGCGGGCGCGAGGGCGGCGGCAGTGCTTCAGTACGCCGCCGAGGGCCCGCCGGCCGGCGCGGCGGCGCCGGTGAATTCCGCGGCCAGCCTGCGCGCGGCGTTGGCATAGACCAGCACGTCCACCCCGGTGGCGACGAAGGTGCAGCCCAGTTCCAGGTAGCGGCGCGCGAGGCCGTTGTCGGAGGTCAGCGTGCCGGCCGCCTTGCCGCTGGCGACGATGGTGCGCATGGCGCCCTCGATGGCGGCCTGCACCTCGGGGTGGCCGGGGTTGCCGCGGTGGCCCATCGACGCGGCCAGGTCCGCCGGGCCGATGAACACGCCGTCCACGCCGTCCACCGCGCAGATCGCTTCCAGGTTCTGCAGCGCCGTCACCGTCTCGGCCTGCACCAGCAGGCAGATTTCGTCGTCGGCCACCGCCAGGTAGTCGGCGCGCGCGTTCCAGCGCGAGGCGCGCGCAATCGCGCTGCCCACGCCGCGGATGCCGTGCGGCGGATAGCGCGTGGCGGCCACCAGCGCGGCGGCCTGTGCGGCGGTGTCCACCATCGGCACCAGCAGGCTCCTGGCGCCGATGTCCAGCAACTGCTTGATCAGCGGCACTTCGCCGGCCACCGCGCGCACCACCGGCTGCGACGGGTAGGGCGCGACGGCCTGGAGCGCGTGCAGGATGCCGCCGAGCTCGTTGGGCGCGTGCTCGCCATCGATCAGCAGCCAGTCGAAGCCGGCGGTGGCCGAGACTTCCGCCAGGTAGGGCGAGGCCATCGAGACCCAGAGGCCGATCTGCGGCTTGCCGGCCGCCAGCGCGGCCTTGAAGGGATTGTTTGCGGGCATGGGGGTCTCCGGGTTTGCCGTTGTGGTCTGTCGTGCGCGGGCGCCGCGTGGCGCCGCGGAACCTGCCGAATATACGGGCAGCCGGTGGCGCGGTCCAGATGCCGGCGCCCCGGCATGCTCGCGCGGCGCCGGCCGGCGCGCCTGCGGCTACGGCTGGCTCGCCGGCGGCTTGACGAACTTCAGCGTCATGCGGTCGGACTCGCCGATGGCGAGGAAGGCGGCGCGGTCGCGCTCGCCGCCGCGCAGCGTGGGCGGCAGCGACCACACGCCGTCCGGGTGGTCGTGGCCGTCGCGCGGGTTGGCGTTGATCTCGCTGCGGCCGGCCAGCGCGAAGCCGGCCGCGCGCGCGTGGTCGATCACGTAGTCCTCGGTGACGTAGCCGGTGGCGATCATCTGGTCCAGCGAGGTGCCCGGCGTGGCGCGGTGTTCTTCCACGCCGAGCACGCCGCCCGGCTTGAGCACCGCGTAGAAGGCGCGCAGGCTGTCGTCCAGGTGGCCGTCCTGGATCCAGTTGTGGATGTTGCGGAAGGTCAGCACGAGGTCGGCGCTGCCGGGCGGGGCGAAATCGGCGGGCTGGCGCAGCGGCAGCGTGCCGACCACCACCTTGCCGTAGCTGGCCGGGTCGCGCGCCAGCTTCTGCGCGTAGTTGGCGCGCGCCTTCGCGCTTTCCTCGCCGGCCGCGCCCGCGTCGTAGTGCGCGGCGTAGAGCTTGCCGCGCTCGCGCAGCAGCGGCGCCAGGATCTCCGTGTACCAGCCGCCGCCGGGCGCGATCTCCACCACGGTCTGGCCCGGCGCGAGGCCGAAGAAGCGCAGCGTCTGCAGCGGGTGGCGGTAGGCGTCGCGCGCCTTGTTGGCGGCGCTGCGCTGCGGGCCGGCGATGGCCGCGGCCAGCGCGGCCTCGTCGTTGCCGGCCTGGGCGCCCGCGGCGGTGGCGGCCAGGGCGAGCGTGCCGGCGCAGGCCAGCAGCAGGGCGCGCCGCGCGAGGCGGTGCGGTGAAGACTTCGGGGTCATGGCGTCCTTTGCCGGTGTGAGGGGGCGGTGGCGGCACATCGCGCGCCGCCGCGGGCCGGACTCGAATCTGGACTCGGCGCCGCCGCCTGTCAAGCCGGCGCGCCGGCGTGCCGCCGCCGTCTTTGGAAATGCGTTTTTATTCGTTTTCAATCTCCGCGCCCGCTTTCATAGTGCAGACGTGATGGCTATAGGCGGTTGCCGGCCACCGGAAACCGTGCCACGGGCGCGGATGACAGGCGAGCAGCGTGCCGGCGCAACGCACGGCCCGCGCGCCACAAGGAGAACACGACACATGACGACTGCATTGGAAAACCAGACCAGCCATGCCGTGCTGGAAGCCGCGCGCGGCGTGGCACGTTCGTCCGGCCTGCCCTACGCGGGCCGCGTGACGCCGCAGCAGGCCTGGGCGCTGTTCAGCGCGGGCGACGCCGTGCTGGTGGACGTGCGCACGGCGGAGGAGCGCAAGTTCGTCGGCTACGTGCCGGACAGCGTGCACGTGCCCTGGGCCACCGGCACCAGCCTGACCCGCAATCCGCGCTTCGTGCGCGAGCTGGAAGCCAAGACCGGCAAGGACGCCGTGGTGCTGCTGCTGTGCCGCAGCGGCAACCGCTCCGCGCTGGCCGCCGAGGCCGCCGCCAAGGCGGGGCTGGCCAATGTGTTCAACGTGCTGGAAGGCTTCGAGGGCGACCTCGACGAGCGGCAGCGGCGCGGCCGCAGCGGCGGCTGGCGCTTCCACGACCTGCCCTGGGTGCAGGACTAGCCGGGGCGGGCAGGGGCCGGGCATGCCCGGCCACGCCGCGCGGGACGGCGGTGCAGCGCCAGAGCGTTAGAGCGACAGAGCGGCACAACAACACAACGCAGAACGGGGAGCATCACAGTGGCTGACTTCGAGATCGGCGGGATCGTGCTCGCCTTGCAGCAGGTGCGCCAGCATTGGCGCGAGGGCCAGCAGCGGCTGCTGGAGCCGGGCGGGCGTGACCTGCCTTCGCGCGATGCGCTGGCGCAGGTGGTGGCCGCGCTCAAGGGCGTGCTGTTCCCGATGCGGCTGGGGCCGCCGGACCTGCGCCAGGAAAGCGAGAACCTGTACGTGGCGCACTCGCTCGACGCCGCGCTGCACGGCCTGCTGGCCCAGGCCCGGCTCGAGCTGCACTACGCCGCGCGCCACGGCGAGCGCGACGAGGCCGGCGAGCGGGCGCGGGCGCTGGCCGCGGTGCGCGAGTTCGCGGACCGCCTGCCGCGCATCCGCGAGCTGCTCGACAGCGACGTGCTGGCCGCCTTCCACGGCGACCCCGCCGCCGGCAGCGTGGACGAGGTGCTGCTGTGCTATCCCGGCATCCTCGCCATGATCCACCACCGCATCGCCCATGCGCTGTACGGGCTGGGGCTGCCGCTGCTGGCCCGCATCGTGGCCGAGCTGGCGCACGCCGAGACCGGCATCGACATCCATCCCGGCGCGCGGATCGGCGGCGGTTTCTTCATCGACCACGGCACCGGCGTGGTGGTGGGCGAGACCACCATCATCGGCGAGCGCGTGCGCCTGTACCAGGCGGTCACGCTCGGCGCCAAGCGCTTTCCGCGCGACGCCACCGGCAAGCTCGAGAAGGGCCTGCTGCGCCATCCCATCGTCGAGGACGACGTGGTCATCTATGCCGGCGCCACCATCCTCGGGCGCGTCACGCTGGGGCGCGGCGCGGTGATCGGCGGCAACGTCTGGGTCACGCAGGACGTGCCGGCGGGCGCGCACGTGACGCAGGCCGTGTCCCGCAACGAGACGGCCCGCAGCGGCGGCGCGCCCGGCGAGAGCGCGCGCGGCGGCGCGCCGCTTGCCGCCGAGGGCAGCCTGCCATGACGGACCTGGTGCGGAGCCTGGGCACGGCGGTGCGCCAGTTGCGCGAGGCGCATGCGTGGTCGCAGGAGGAACTGGCCGAGCATGCGGGCCTGAACCGCTCCTACATCGGCGAGATCGAGCGCGGCAGCGCCGTCGCTTCCATCGTCACCGTGGAGAAGCTGGCCGCGGCGCTGGGCGTGCCGATCTCCTGGCTGCTGCGCCCGCCCGGCGCCGCCGCGCAGTCCGGCACGGCGGCGGCCGGGCGCTGAGCGCGCGCCGCCGCGAAAGCCGCCGCGGCGCGGCCCGCGATGGCCGTTGGCGGATTGCCGTCTATAGCATGTTGAACGGCCCGTGCCGGCTCCAGATAATCGCTGCGGTAATAAGCATTCTCGTTTTTGTCATAAGCCCCCACCCACTTTTGTCCATCAGCCACGGAGCAGCACATGTCGGTACACGGGAGCAGCCACACGGCGCTCGGCGATAACGCAGCACGGCAACTAGCCAATGCCACCAAGACCATCCCCCAGCTTGCGACCATCACGCCGCGCTGGCTGACGCACTTCCTGCAGTGGGTGCCGGTGGAAGCCGGCATCTACCGCCTGAACCAGGTGCTGGACCCCGAGTCGGTCAAGGTGGCCTGCACCCAGCGCGACGACGAGGGCAAGCTGCCGCGCACCTTCGTCAACTACGACGAGCATCCGCGCGAGTATTTCCTCAACGCGGTGAGCACCGTGCTGGACGTGCATACCCGGGTGTCGGATCTCTACAGCAGCCCGCACGACCAGATTAAGGAACAGTTGCGCCTGACCATCGAGACCATCAAGGAGCACCAGGAAGGCGAGCTGATCAACAACCCCGACTACGGCCTGCTGGCCAACGTGGCCGAGGAGCAGCGCGTGTTCCCGCTGACCGGCGCGCCCACGCCGGACGACCTCGACGAGCTGCTCGCCAAGGTGTGGAAGGAGCCGGCCTTCTTCCTGACCCATCCGCTGGCGATCGCCGCGTTCGGGCGCGAGTGCACGCGCCGCGGCGTGCCGCCGCCGACCGTGAGCCTGTTCGGCTCGCAGTTCATCACCTGGCGCGGCATCCCGCTGATCCCGTCGGACAAGGTGCCGGTGGCCGACGGCAAGAGCAAGATCCTGCTGCTGCGCGTGGGCGACAAGCGCCAGGGCGTGGTCGGCCTGTACCAGCCCGGCGTGGCCGGCGAGCAGGGGCCGGGCCTGTCGGTGCGCTTCATGGGCATCAACGACCAGGCGATCGCCTCGTACCTGATCTCGCTGTACTGCTCGCTGGCGGTGCATTCGCCGGACGCGCTGGCGGTTCTCGATGACGTGGAGATCGGCAAGTACCATGACTACCCTGACACCTACAAGTAATCCGGCGGCGGGTTCTCCCGCGGGCCTGCCGGGCGCGCCGTCGGTGCCGCCGGGCCTGCCCGATCCCGCCGCGCTGGCGCGGCTGGCGGGCGCGTTCTTCTCGGCGCTGCCGGGCACCTCGCCGGCCGCCGTGCAGTCGCCGCCGCTGGTGAACAACCCCGCGCCGCCGGGCTCGCCCGTGGCCGGCCCCGGCGGCACCGGCACCGGCGTGCCCGGCGCGGCCATCCCGCAAGGCCACGTGCCGGGCGCCAACCTGCTGCCGGCCGCGCCCACGCACGTGCTGTCGCTGCCCAACCGCGCGCCGTCCCTGGCGCCCACCGCGGCGGCGCAGAACGGCCTGCCGGACACGGCGGTGACGGTGGCGCCCGCGCTGGAAAGCCGCTTCGGCGGCCAGGCGCTGGGCGTGCCGCACGCGGCCGCGCCGTCGCCCCATGCTTCGGCCGCGCCCGCCTACTACTTCCTGGAAGGCGCGGGCCGCGCCCCGCACGGCGGCGCGGCGGAGCTGCGCGAGATCGCCACGTTCGGCGATCCGCTCGCGCTGCACCTGCCGCGGCAGGGGCCGGGCGCGCAGGGCTACGGACAGGACCGCGCCGGCAAGGAAGCGCTGCCGTGGGCCGCGTCGTCGGCGCGCGTGCCGTTCGACGTCAACGCCATCCGCCGCGACTTCCCGATCCTGCAGGAGCGCGTCAACGGCCGCCAGCTGGTGTGGTTCGACAATGCCGCCACCACCCACAAGCCGCAGTCGGTGATCGACCGCCTCGCGTACTTCTACGCGCACGAGAACTCCAACATCCACCGCGCCGCGCATGCGCTGGCCGGGCGCGCCACCGACGCCTACGAGGCCGCGCGCAGCAAGGTGCAGCGCTTCATCGGCGCGGCCTCGCCGGAGGAGATCGTCTTCGTGCGCGGCACCACCGAGGCCATCAACCTGATCGCCAAGACCTGGGGCGCGAAGCACGTGGGCGAGGGCGACGAGATCGTCGTCTCGCACCTGGAGCACCACGCCAACATCGTGCCGTGGCAGCAGCTTGCCGCGCAGACCGGCGCGCGGCTGCGGGTGATCCCGGTGGACGATTCGGGCCAGGTGCTGCTGGACGAATACCGCAAGCTGCTCAACGACCGCACCCGCATCGTCTCGGTGACGCAGGTCTCGAACGCGCTCGGCACCGTGGTGCCGGTCGCGGAGATCGTCGAGATGGCGCATCGCGCCGGCGCCTGCGCGCTGGTCGACGGCGCGCAGTCGGTCTCGCACATGCGCGTGGACGTGCAGGCCATCGACGCCGATTTCTTCGTGTTCTCGGGCCACAAGGTGTTTGGCCCGACCGGCATCGGCGTGGTCTACGGCAAGCGCGCGCTGCTCGAGGACATGCCGCCCTGGCAGGGCGGCGGCAACATGATTGCCGACGTGACCTTCGAGCGCACGGTGTTCCAGCCGCCGCCCAACCGCTTCGAGGCCGGCACCGGCAACATCGCCGACGCGGTGGGGCTGGGCGCCGCGCTGGACTACGTGGAGCGGGTCGGCATCGAGAACATCGCCCGCTACGAGCACGACCTGCTGGAGTACGCCACCCATCTGCTGCAGCCCATTCCGGGCGTGCGGCTGGTGGGCACGGCGCGCGACAAGGCCAGCGTGCTGTCGTTCGTGCTCAAGGGCTACGAGACCGAAGAGGTGGGGCAGGCACTCAACGAGGAAGGCATCGCGGTGCGCTCCGGGCATCACTGCGCGCAGCCGATCCTGCGGCGCTTCGGGCTGGAAGCCACGGTGCGGCCTTCGCTGGCCTTCTACAACACCACGGAGGAGGTCGACCGGCTGATTTCGGTGGTCAGGCGCCTGTCCGGGCGGCGCTGAAGCCGGCGCAAGTGGAGACCAGCCGCTGAAAACGCAGGCACAACGGCCGCGAAACCCGCATAAAACCATGACATCGGGCATGAATTGGCACGCGGCCTGCGTTTTCTCCTAAAATCCGCTATCTTCTCACTTTGAATCGGCGCGCCTTCCTGCCTTCGGACCGGAGCCGCCTTGTTGAACGCAACCGGCACGCTTCCCGCCCGCCACTGGCACCAGGCCCCCCGACGCCGGCGCAATACAGCGCTTTCCAGCGCTTTTTTCATGAGCAATCTGAACCAGCAAAGCATCCTTTCCGTCCATCACTGGACCGACACGCTCTTTAGTTTCACCTGCACCCGCGACCCCGGTTTCCGCTTCGAGAACGGCCAGTTCGCGATGGTCGGCCTGGAAGTCAACGGCCGCCCGCTGCTGCGCGCCTACAGCATCGCCAGCGCCAACTACGAGGAAACGCTGGAGTTCTTCAGCATCAAGGTGCCCGACGGCCCGCTGACCTCCCGCCTGCAGCATCTGCGCGAAGGCGACCAGATCTTCGTCGGCAAGAAGCCCACCGGCACGCTGCTGGTCGACAACCTGCTGCCCGGCAAGACCCTGTGGCTGCTGGCCACCGGCACCGGCCTGGCGCCGTTCCTGTCGATCATCCGCGACCCGGAAGTGTATGACCGCTACGACAAGATCGTGCTGACCCATACCTGCCGCTTCGTCGAGGAGCTGGCCTACCGCGAGCTGATCCAGGAACACCTGCCCCAGCACGAGTACCTGGGCGAGCTGGTGCGCGAGAAACTGGTGTATTTCCCCACCGTGACGCGCGAAGAGTTCGACAACAAGGGCCGCATCACCGACCTGATCGCCTCCGGCGAGCTGTTCGAGCGCCTGGACGTGCCCCCGTTCTCGCTCGAGAACGACCGCATCATGCTGTGCGGCAGCCCCGACATGCTCAAGGACGTGCGCAACATCCTGATCGAGCGCCAGTTCACCGAAGGCAACATGAGCCATCCCGGCCACTTTGTGCTGGAAAAGGCCTTCGTCGACTGAGGCTTGCGCCGGCGGCGGCGCGATGCCGCCGCCGCTTGCCAGCCTGACTCGCCCGTTCGCGGCGCGTTCCTGCCGGCGGTCCTAGCCGCCCTGCTGGCGGGACATCACCCAGAAATGCACGCCCAGGGTGGTCAGGAAGACCCCCGCCAGTTGCAGCCAGCCCGCCTCCGTTCCCAGCGCCAGGCCCAGCCCCGCCACCGTGGCGGCGGCGCCCGCGCGTCCGCGCCATCCTTCATGCCATTCGCCGCGCCGCGTCCCGGCCTGCCGGTCCGCCCGCGCGCGCGCCGGCTCCCTGACTCGTTCCATCGTGACTCCCGCCGTGCCGGCGGGGCCGCCAGGCCCCGCGCCCGCGCAGGCTAACGCGCGGGCGCGCGGGCGCGCAAAGAAGAAAACCGCCTGTGGATATGCGGCCAGGGATGCGGCCAGGGATGCGGCCAGGGATGCGGTCGGCATGCGGCCGGCGCCATCGGCCGCCACGGCGTGAACCGCATATTCACCGTCGTTCTTATTCGTTAAGAACCGCGCCCGCGCGGCGTATGTTCATGGCTTGTCCGCGCGGCGCGGGCGCGTTGCGCGCCGCCGCCGCATCCGCAAACCAGCAACAGGGGAGTCTTCGATGAGCGTGGAAATCATTGGCATGATCCAGACCCAGAAGCAGTCGGAGATCCATCCGGCCAGCGGGCCGGCGGTGGATCGCGATTACGTGCGCGCGTTCGCGCAGGCGCACGAGCAGGGCGGCTTCGACCGCGTGCTGGTGCCGCACCATTCCACCGGCCCCTCGGCCACGCTCGCCATCTCCTACGCGGCGGCCGTGACCGAGCGCGTGCATTTCATGCTGGCGCACCGCCCCGGCTTCACCGCACCGACGCTGGCCGCGCGGCAGATCGCCACGCTCGACCAGTTCAGCGGCGGCCGGCTCGGCGTGCACTTCATCTCGGGCGGCTCGGATGCGGAGCAGCAGCGCGACGGCGATTTCCTCAACCACGACGAGCGCTACGCGCGCACCGACGAGTACCTCGGCATCCTGCGGCGCATCTGGACCGAGGACAAGCCGTTCGACCACGAAGGCAAGTACTACCGCTTCACGCAGGGCTTCTCCGAGGTCAAGCCGGCCCAGCGCCCGCACGTGCCGGTCTTCTTCGGCGGCGCGTCGCAGGTCGCCATCGAGGTTGCCGGGCGCCATGCCGACGTGTACGCGCTGTGGGGCGAATCGCTCGACCAGGTGCGCGAGCTCACCGCGCGCGTGCGCGCCGAGGCGGCGAGGAACGGGCGGCAGGTGCGCTTCTCGGTGTCGTTCCGCCCGATCCTGGCGGCCACCGAGGCGCAGGCCTGGGCGCGCGCCGAGCGCATCCTGGCGCGGACGCGCCACCTGCGCGAGGTGGCCGGCCTGGCGCCGGGCGGCCCGCAGCAGAGCGAAGGCGCGCGCCGCCTGCTGGCCGCGGCCGACCAGGGCGCGCGCGTGGACAAGCGCCTGTGGACCGAGATCGCGAAGCTGACCGGCGCGCGCTCCAACTCCACCGCGCTGGTCGGCACGCCGGAGCAGGTGGCCGACGCGCTGCTGGACTACTACGACCTCGGCGTCACCACCTTCCTGATCCGCGGCTTTGATCCGCTGGAAGACGCGGTGGACTACGGCCGCGAACTGATCCCGCGCGTGCGCGCACTGGTGGCGCAGCGCGAAGCCGGCCGCAAGGCGGCATGAGCATGATGACGCGGAGGATGGCACGGCAGATGGCACGGCAGACGGAGACGGCGAAGCAGGACATGACGGCATCCAGGCGGCGATTCCTGCGCTACGGCGTGGCCGCGGGCGCGGCGGCGGCGAGCGGCGCGCTGCCGTTCGCGGCGCGCGCGCAGGCGCGCCCGGTGCTCAAGGCCGGCGACCAGAAGGGCGGGCTGCGCGCCCTGCTGGAGAACGCCGGCGAGCTCAAGAACCTGTCCTACGACATCCAGTGGACCGAATTCCCGGCCGCCGCGCCGCTGGCCGAGGCGCTCAACGCGGGCGCGGTGGACTCCGGCCCGATCGGCGACGCGCCGGCCATCTTCGCGCTGGCCGCCGGCACGCCCATCAAGATCATCGGCGCCAACCGCTCGGACCCGTTCGGCACCGCGGTGCTGGTGCGCGCGGATTCGCCGTGGAAAAGCGCGGCCGACCTGCGCGGCAAGAACATCGGCACCAACCGCGGCTCCATCGGCCACTTCGTCACGCTCAAGGCGCTGGAGTCGGCCGGGCTGAAGCCCGAGGACGCCAACATCCGCTTCCTGCCGCCGGCCGACGCCAAGCTCGCGCTGGTCAACGGCTCGATCGACGCCTGGGCGACCTGGGAACCCTACACCGCGCTGGCCGAGACCAGCGGCCACGCGCGCGTGCTGGTCAGCGGCCGCGGCCTGTGGTCGGGCCTGAGCTACCTGGCCGCCACCGACAGCGCGCTGGCCACCAAGCGCGAGGTGCTGCGCGACTTCCTGCAGCGCGCGGCGCGCGCGCAGGTATGGTCGTACCAGCACGTGGACAGCTATTCCGCGGCGCTGGCGCGCATCATCGGCATCCCGCCCGAGGCCGCGCGGCTGCAGTTCGAGCGGCGCCGCACGCAGTGGCGCAACATCGACGCCGCGCTGATCGCCGAGCAGCAGCGCACCGCCGACTTCTATCTCAAGGCCGGCCTGCTCAAGCAGCGGCTGGACGTGCGCACCACGTTCGACACGGGCTTCCCGCTGGCGGCGTAGGCGGCGTAGGCGGCGTAGGCGACGTGGGGCGGGGCCTGGTCACAAGGACAGGTTGGCCGCGCGGATGACGCCGCCCCAGCGCTTCACGTCGCTGGCGCCCACGCGCGCCAGCTCCGCGCTCGAGCCGTACTTCGGCGTGTAGCCGTTCTGCGCCATCTTCGCGGTGAAGTCCTTGTCCTTCAGCACCTCGGCGACGGCGCGGTCGACCGCGTCGATCATCGGCTTCGCGGTGCCCTTCGGCGCGAACAGGCCGAACCAGTTGTTGACGTCGTAGCCCGGGATGCCGGCCTCGACCAGCGTCGGCAGCTGTTCCAGCGCGGGCATGCGCTGCGTCGACGCCACCGCCATCGCGCGCACCTTGCCGCTGTTGATGAGCGGCAGCGACGACGGAATGCTGTCGAACATGAACGACACCGTGCCCGAGAGCAGGTCCGTGACCGCCTGCGACGAACCCTTGTAGGGGATGTTGTTGAGCTTCACGTTGAGCTTCTGCCCGAGCAGGATGCCTTCGAGGTGCGACAGCGTGCCGAAGCCCGAGGCATAGTCCACCTTGCCGCTGCGGCTGTTCAGCCACGCGGCGAATTCCTTGAAGTCCCTGGCCGGTACCGACGGGTGCACCACCAGCACGTGCGGGGCGCTCGCCATCAGCGCGACCGGATCGAGGTCGCGCACCACGTCGTAGCGCGCGTTCTTGTTGAGCAGCGTGCCGATGATCTGCGTGGTCAGCGCGCACAGGTAGATCGTGTTGCCGTCGGGCGCGGCCTGCGCCGCCGCGTTGAGGCCGATCATGCCGCCCGCGCCGGCGCGGTTGTCGACGACGATGGTGCGGTTCAGGAGCTGGCCGAGCTTCTGCCCCAGCATGCGCGCGAGGATGTCGGCCGAGCCGCCGGGCGGATAGGCCACGATCAGGCGCAGCGGCCCGGTGTTGTCGCTCTGTGCCCATGCCGTGCCGGCGGGCGCCGCGCCCAGCCCCGCGGCCAGCAGCGCGCCCGCGCCGATGCGGCGCAGCGCTCGCCGCCTGCGGGCGAGGCGGGTGGGGCAGGATTCGGACACGGCGTGGTGCATTGGCTTGGCTCCTATGGCAGAGGACATGACGGGACGATGCGCGCCGCGCGCTCCGTGGCGCGCGGTCGGTGATCAATGATCGTCGCATCGGTGGCCGGCGCAAATACGTGTTTCGCGAGCGTGGCATCGTCAACCGCGAGTGCACCGCAATGGTGACGCGCGCGGTGGCGCACTCGATGACGTGCCTGGTGGCGTGTCCTGTGGCGCTTGGTAGGAACCCGGATTGACGGCGGCCCGCACATCGTCGGATCGTGCAGCCATTCGCACGGCGTCACCTCCCACGGAGCCCGGGCACGGACCTTGCTCCGTGTTCGCCCAACATGAACCTGCCAGTCAAGCCCACCCATACCCAGACCGATGCCGCCAGGCCGCCGGGCCAATGCCGGCCGGCCGCGCGCGGCCGGCATCACGGCGGCCTTGTGTCGCGCCTCGACCTCGTCACGCTGAAGCTGTTCGTGGCGATCGTCGAGGAGCAGAGCATCAACCGCGCCGCCGAGCGGGAATTCATCGCGCCCTCGGCCGTCAGCAAGCGCATCGCCGACCTGGAGCATGCCACGCAGACGCAGCTGCTCATCCGCCATCGCAAGGGCGTGGAGCCGACCGTGGCGGGGCTGGCCATGCTCAACCACGCGCGCACCATGCTGCGCAATCTCGCCGAGCTCGAGAGCGAGATGTTCGACTACGCCGACGGCGTGCGCGGCAACGTGCGCATGCTGGCGAGCGAGTCGGCGCTGTTCGGTTATTTCCCCGACGCGCTGAAGACCTTCACCGGGCTGTATCCGGAGATCCGCATCGACCTGGCCGCGGCCACCAGCGCGGCGTCGGTGCAGGCCGTCACGGACGGCGCGACGGACATCGGGATCTTCTGGGGCGACGTGCCGGCGCCGCATCTCAAGGTGGTGCCGTGCTATTCGGACCGGCTCGTCGCCGTGGTCCCGGCCGGCCATCCGCTGGCCGCGCACGAGGCGGTGCGCTACGTCGACGTGCTCGACCACGAGATGGTCGAGCAGGAGGCCACCAGCGCGCTGCAGGCGCTGCTACTGCGCCAGGCGGCCGAGCTCGGCATCACCCCGCGCACGCACGTGCGCGTGGAGGGCTACGACGCGGTGTGCCGCATGGTGCAGGCGGGGCTCGGCGTCGGCATCGTGCCGCACAGCTACGCGGTGCGGCTGTCGCCGCAGGCCGGCGTGGTCGCGCTCGGCCTGCTGGAGAACTGGGTGGACCGGCACTACAAGGTGTGCGTGCGCGACCTGGAACAGCAGCCGGTGGCGACGCGGCTGATGTTCCAGCACCTGACCGGCGGCACCTGACCCGCCGCAAGGCCGGCGCGCCGCGGCCGGCGCCGCGCGTCAGTCCCTGCCCGCGTGGCGCCAGGCCTGGGCGCGGCGCCCCAGCAGCATCGCCAGCATCGACTGCGCGAACTTGACCAGCGCCGAGGTCAGCAGCACCATCACCGCCATCGCGCACGCCGCCGCGGTGTCGCCGGTATCGTCCATCGCCACCGCCGCCACCGAGGCGACCATGCTGAGCGGCTCGTAGAGGAAGATCACCGCCGCCACCGTCGTCATGGCATTGACGAAGAAATAGGTGGCGATGTCGAGGATGGCGGGCAGGCAGATCGGCACCGTGACGCGGCGGAAGGTGGTCCAGAACGGCACGCCGAGCGAGGCCGAGGCCGCCTCGAACTCGCCGTCGATCTGCTGCAGCGCGGTCAGCGCGGTGAGATGCGGCACCGTGTAGTAATGGGCCACGCAGCACATCGTCATGAGCCACAGGCTGCTCTTGATGGCCGACAGCGGATTGGCGGGGTCGTTGAAGAAGAACACGAAGCCCAGCCCCAGCACCAGCCCGGGCACCGCCAGCGGCAGCATCGCCAGGAAATGCAGCAGCTGGCGCAGCGCGCGGAAGGCCTTGATCTTGCCGACCAGGTACGCGCCGCCGAAGGCCAGCACCGTGCCCGCCGCCGCGGTCCAGGCCGCGACCGCCAGGCTGTTGTAGTAGGCGCCCCAGCCCAGGCTGTCGTAGGCGGCGAAATCGTAGCTGCCCAGCGCCAGGCTCAGGTCGTAGGGCCAGAGCTTGACCAGCGAGGCGAACACCGCGGTGCCGACGATGGACAGGATCGCCAGCGCCACGACCACCGCGAACGCGCCCATGACGCCGTCGAACAGCGGGCGCGCCTCGGGCCGGTACAGCACCGAGCGCGCGTTCAGCAGCGCGCGCTGGCGGCGGCGCACGACGGCGTCGATCACGAACGAGAGCACGGCCGGCACCAGCAGCACCACGCCCACCACCGCGCCCATCTGGAAGTTCTGCTGCCCGATGATCTGCTTGTAGATGTCGATCGCCAGCACGTTGAACTGCCCGCCGATGACCTTGGCGATGCCGAAGTCCGTGACCGAGAGCGTCACGATGACGAACGCCGTGCTGATCAGGCCGTAGCGCGCCGACGGCAGCGTGATGGTGAGGAACGCGCGCAGCGGCCGGGTGTTCAGCGAGCGCGCGACCTCGTACATGCGCGCGTCGGACAGGCCCAGCGCGGTGGCGAGGATCAGCACCGCGTGCGGGAAGCAGTAGAACACCTGCGCGGCGACGATGCCGATGAGCCCGTACACCGGATGGCCGCCCAGCCAGGACTTGAGATAGCCCTGGTTGCCGAACATGTAGGTCAGCGCGATCGCCGGCAGCAGCGACGGCGCCAGCAGCGGCAGCAGCGAGATGCCCTTGAACAGCGCCTTGCACGGCAGCCGGCTGCGCACCAGCGCCAGCGCGTACAGGAACGCGAGCGGCAGCGTGATGGCGGTGGTCAGCGCGCACACGATCAGCGTGTTGCGGAGCGAGGCCACCAGCCCCGGGTTGGAGACGTAGGCGGCAAAGTTCGCCAGCCCGGCGAAGCGGCCGGCGGCATCCTGCAGGCTCTTCGACAACACCGCGTAGAGCGGCATGCCGATCAGCACCAGCGCGACCGCGCACAGCAGCGCCAGCAGCAGCCCGGCGACGGCCCGCTCCGGGAGGCCGCGCGGGCGCGGCCGGGCGCGCGCGGCCGGCGCCGCGCCGTCGAGTCGTGAGGCGAACGTCATGCCGGCTCTCCCGCGGGAAACAGATGCAGGTGCTCGGGCCGGATCGCCACGCGCAGGTGCTGGCCGGCGTGCAGGCCCAGCGTGCGGGCGTCGTCGCTGGAGAAATCGGCCATCACCGGCACGTCGCCGAGCTGCGGGCATGCCAGCGTGGCGCGCCACGTCGCGCCGAGGAACTCGACCTGCGCGACGCGCGCGCCGCAACTGTTGGGCGCGTCCTCGCCGAGGCCGCGGAAACACACCTCCTCGGGGCGGAAGCCGAGCGTGACCGGCTCGCCCTCGCGCGCGCCCGGCTGCGGCGGCAGGCGCAGCACGGTCTGCCCGGCCAGCGCCTGCGCGTCGCCGGTGCGCCGCGCCGGCAGGAAGTTCATCTTGCCGACGAAATCCGCGACGAAGCGCGAGGCCGGGTGGCGGTAGATTTCCGCCGGGGTGCCGATCTGCTCGATCGCGCCGTGGTTCATGACCACGATGCGGTCGGCCATCGTCAGCGCCTCTTCCTGGTCGTGCGTGACCATGATGGTGGTCAGGCGCAGCGCGGCCTGCAGCTGCTTGATCTGCTGGCGCAGGTGCACCCGCACCTTGGCGTCGAGCGCGGACAGCGGCTCGTCGAGCAGCAGGATGCCAGGCGAAGGCGCCAGCGCCCGCGCCAGCGCGATGCGCTGCTGCTGCCCGCCCGACAGCTGGCCCGGGTGCTTGCCGCCGATGCCGGGCAGGCCGACCAGCGCCAGCAGCTCCTCCACGCGCCGCGCGATGTCGGCGCGCGCCATGCGCCGGTTGACCAGGCCGTAGGCGACGTTCTCGGCCACCGTCAGGTTCGGGAACAGCGCGTAGGACTGGAACAGGATGCCGACGTCGCGCGCGGCGGCCGGCAGGCGCGAGATGTCCACGCCGCGCTTGAACAGCCGCCCGCCGCTGTGCGCCTCCAGCCCGGCGATGATGCGCAGCAGGGTGGACTTGCCGCAGCCGGACGGCCCGAGGAAGCAGAGAAACTCGCCTTCGGCGACGGCCAGGTTGATGTCGTGCAGGACGTCGGTCCTGCCGAAGCGCTTGGCGATGCGCTCCAGCGAGAGCATCGGTCCGGCGGAGGCTGGGTTCATGATGCGCTCCCGCTTCAGTTGGGCTTCGGCTCGGACTTGCCGTCGTAGCGCCGGGTCCATTCGTTGGTCAGCCGGGTCTGGTTCTCCACGGCCCTGGCGACGTTGTCGTCGGCCATCATCGCCTCGGCGTTCGGCGGATAGTTGGGCGGCACCTGGCGCACGTCCGGGTGCGAGACCACGGCCATGAACTTGTTGAACTGCTCGTTGGCCTCCCGGGTGGTCATCCAGTCCGCCACCACCTTGGCCGCCGCCAGCCTGGGCGTGCCCTTCATGATGGCGGTCGACTCGATGTCCCAGCCGAGCTTGTCCGCCGGCACGATGATGTCGATCGGCGCGCCCTTGCTCTTGAGCTGCGGCGCGGTGATGTCGGTCGAGATGCCGATCACGTATTCGCCCGTGGCCGCCAGCTTGCACGGCTTGGAGCCGCTGTGCGTGTAGAGCGCGATGTTGGCGTGCAGGCCGTCCATGTACTTCCACGCTGCGTCCTCGCCCATGCTCTGCACCCAGTGGTTGACGCCGAGATAGCCGGTCTGGCTCGAGACCGGGTTGGGCATGGTGATCTGGCCGCGGTAGATCGGCTTGGCCAGGTCCGACCACGTGACCGGGGCCGGCAGGTTGCGCTTTTTGGCCTCCACGGTGTTGAAGCAGATCATGGTCATCCACGCCTCGTTGCCGGTGTAGACGGGCGGCTTGTTGGCGGTGTCGCGAAAGCGCGGCTTGAGCTGCGCGTAGCCCTTGGGCTCGTAGGGCTGGATCAGGCCGAGCTTGTTCAGCGCCAGGATGTGCATCGACGGCACGCCCCACAGCAGGTCCGCCTTGGGCGCGTCCTTCTCCGCGATCAGGCGCGCCAGGATGATGCCGGGGCTGTCGCGCAGCCACGCGATCTGGATCTCGGGGTGCGCCTTCTCGAAGGCGGCCTTGTAGGGCGCGAGCTGCTCCTTTTCCAGCGTCGTGTACACGGTCAGCGTGGTCCTGGCCTGGGCCAGCGCGGCCGGCGCGTGGGCGGCGCCCGCGGCGGCGGCGAGGACCGAGGCGGCCAGCAGCAGGCGCGAGGCCAGTCGCGATGTGAGGCGCGACGTGAGGTGCGAAGCCAAGCGCGCAGTCAAGCGCAAGGCCGGGCGCGCGGGGCGCCGTTCTGGGGTCGGGTTCAGCATGTGCATGGCAGTGGATCCTCTGGTTTTGTACGGCGTTGGCAGGAAGGGATCGTGGTCGCGGCCGGGCGGGCCGCCGGCGTCGTTGGCCGTGTCAGTGGTCGAGCAGCGCGGCCACCACGGCGTCTCCCATCGCCGCGGTGCCGGCCAGCGTGCAGCCGGGCTCGTGGATGTCGGCGGTGCGCAGGCCGTCGGCCAGCACCCGCCGCACCGCGTCTTCCACGCGCGCGGCGGCTTCGGGCTGGCCGGCGCTGTCGCGCAGCATCATGGCGGCCGACAGGATCGAGCCGAGCGGGTTGGCGATGTCCTTGCCCGCGATGTCGGGCGCGCAGCCGTGCACGGGCTCGTACAGGCCCTTGCCCTGCGCGTTGACCGAGGCCGACGGCAGCATGCCGATCGAGCCCGTCAGCATCGAGGCCTCGTCGGACAGGATGTCGCCGAACAGGTTGCCGGTGACGATCACGTCGAACTGGCCCGGGTTGCGCGCCAGCGCCATCGCCGCCGCGTCCACGTAGAGATGCGTCAGCGCGACGTCCGGGTAGTCGCGCGCCACCTCTTCCGTCACCGCGCGCCACAGCTCCATGCTTTCCAGCACGTTGGCCTTGTCCACCGAGCACAGTTTGCGCCGCCGCCGGCGCGCCGCCTCGAAGCCCGCGCGCACCACGCGCGCGATCTCGTCCTCGGTGTAGCGCATGGTGTTGATGCCCACGCGGCGGCCGTTTTCCGTCACGATGCCGCGCGGCTCGCCGAAATACAGGTCGGAGGTCAGCTCGCGCACGATCAGCAGGTCGAGGCCCTCGACGACCTCGCGCTTGAACGACGACGCGCCCGCCAGCTCGCGGAAGGCCACCACGGGCCGGTAGTTGGCGAACAGGTCCAGCGCCTTGCGCAGCGTCAGCAGCGCGTCGCCGGGGCGCAGGCCGCGCGGCAGCGTCTCGTACTGGAAGCCGCCTTCGGCGCCGAACAGCACCGCGTCGGCGCGCCGCACCGCCGCCAGCGTCTGCGCGGGCAGCGGATGCCCGGTCTGGTCGTACGCCGCGCCGCCGACCAGGCATTCGGTCAGTTCGAAGGAAAGGCCGCGGGATGCCAGCGCGCGCAGGACCTTCACCGCCTGCGCGGTCACTTCGGGTCCGATGCCGTCGCCGCCAAGTACTGCAATTTTCATGTCAAAAGGCTCGCTGTGGATTTGAGAGGTCAGGGAAAGCGGGTCTGCCGGGTCTGCTCGAAGCGGTCGATCGCGCCGGCCATCGACAGCGTCACGTCGATGTCGTCGAGGCCTTCGAGCAGGCAGTGCTTGCGGAAGGCGTCGATGTCGAAGCCGCACGCGCGGCCGTCGGGCGCCGTCACCTGCTGGCGCGGCAGGTCCACGGCGATGCGCGCGCGCGGGATGGCCTCGATGCACGCGAACAGGTGCTCGACGAAGTCCGCCGGCAACACCACCGGCAGCACGCCGTTCTGGAAGCAGTTGTTGAAGAAGATGTCGCCGAAGCCCGGCGCCAGGATGGCGCGGAAGCCATAGTCGGCCAGCGTGAACACCGCATGCTCGCGCGACGAGCCGCAGCCGAAGTTGGCGCCGGCCACCAGCACCGAGGCGCCGGCGAACGCGGGCTGGTTGAGCACGAAGCCGGCGCGCGGCCGGCCCTGCGGATCGAAGCGCAGGTCGTGGAAGCAGTAGCGGCCGTAGTCTTCGCGCACCTTGTGCATGAAGCGGCCCGGCACGATCTGGTCGGTGTTGATGTCGGCCTCGCGCATCGGCGCGGCGATGCCGTGGACGTGCTCAAACGGCTGCATGGATCAGTTCCTCGCGATAGTCGGCCAGGCAGCCGTGCACGGCCGCGGCGGCGGCCATGCCGGGATTGACCAGATGGGTGCGCACGCCCGGCCCCTGCCTGCCGACGAAGTTGCGGTTGGTGGTGGAGACGCGGCGCTCGCCCGGGCGGCCGATGTCGCCGTTCACGCCGAGGCACATCGAGCAGCCCGGCGTGCCCCACTGCATGCCGGCCGCGGTGAACACGCGGTCCAGGCCCTCGGCCTCCGCCTGCGCCTTGACGAGGCCGGAGCCGGGCACCACCAGCGCCGGCACCTTCGCGCGGCGCCCGCGGACGACGCTGGCCGCGAGCCGGATGTCTTCGATGCGGCCGTTGGTGCACGAGCCGATGAAGACCCGGTCGACCGGCAGCCCGAGCAGGGCGCTGCCGGCTTCCAGCCCCATGTAGGCCAGCGCGCGGTCCACCGCGGCGCGGCGGTCCGCGTCGGCGATCTGCGCGAGCTCGGGAATGCGCTCGTCGATGCCGCAGCACTGCGACGGGTCGGTGCCCCAGGACACCAGGGGCACGATGGCGTCGGCGGCGATCGTCACGGTGCGGTCGAAGACCGCGCCGGGGTCGCCGCGCAGCGCCAGCCAGGCCGCGCTGCGGGCCGCCCACTCGGCGCCCGCGGGGGCGAAGGGCCGGCCGCGCAGATAGGCGAGGGTGGTGGCGTCGGGCGCGACCATGCCGGCGCGCGCGCCGGCCTCGATCGAGAGGTTGCACAGCGTCATGCGGCCCTCGACCGACAGCGCCTCGACCGCCGCGCCGCCATACTCGACGACGTGCCCGGCGGCGCCGCCCACGCCGACCTGGCGGATGAACGCGAGCGCCAGGTCCTTGGCGGTCACGCCCGGCGCGGGCATGCCGGTGAAGCGCGCCAGCAGCGTCTTCGGCCTGGCCTGCCACAGCGTCTGCGTGGCCAGCACGTGGCTGACCTCGCTGGCGCCGATGCCGAAGCCGAACGCGCCGAACGCGCCGTGCGTGGAGGTATGGCTGTCGCCGCAGACCACGGTCATGCCCGGCAGCGTCATGCCCTGCTCGGGGCCCACCACGTGGATGATGCCCTGGCGCCGGTCGCCGAGGCCGAAGTGGACGATGCCGTTGCGCGCGGCCTGCGCCGCCAGCCCCGCCACCATGTCGCGGCGGTCGTCATCGATCACGTCGGCGAGCCGGGTGCTGTGCGACGGCGCGTAGTGGTCCGGGATGGCGACGGTGGCCGCCGGCCGGCGGATCGGGATGCCGCGCCGGCTCAGCGTGTGGTACGACTCGGCGGGCAGGTCGTCGCTGAGATAGTGGCGGTCGACATAGAGCAGGGTCTGGCCGGACGCCTGCTCGAGGACCACATGGGCTTGCCAGATCTTCTCGAACAGCGACAGCGGCTGCGCGGCAGGGGAGGGGAGCGGCATGGGGCGAATCGGAGGGCTCGTGGGACATGTGTATGGCCAGCATCATGCATAGCGGCTCCGGCTTCGTATATTGCCGATTCGCGAGGCTGCCAACGCGAATGACGATGGCAGGCCGGCGCGGCGGTGATTACGATGAGTCCCGGTCCGGCGTGGGGTGCGCCCCGCGCCTCCGCCCCGGTTTTCATCCCCTGCTTTCACCCCTCGCCGCCAGGAGTCCCCGTTGCTGCAACCCGATGCCGCCCTGCTCAAATCCCTGCTACCGTTTCCGCTGCTGATCCGGGCCCTGCGCGAGGCATTCGTCGCCGGCGCCACGGTGCCGCTGCGGCACACGCACGCCATCGGCGAGGCCGGCGCGCCCGATGCCGGCATCTCGCTGCTGATGCCGGCGTGGGACGCCGAAGGCTTCTACGGCGTCAAGATCGTCAATATCTACGAGGGCAACGCCGCGCGCGGCCTGCCGGGCCTGCACTCGACGTACATGCTCTACGACGCGCGCACCGGCGTGCCGCTGGCCATGTTCGACGGCAACGAGATCACCTCGCGGCGCACCGCGGCGGCGGCGGCGCTCGGCGCCGACTTCCTCGCGCGGCCCGACGCGCAGGCGCTGCTGGTGGTCGGCGCCGGCCGCGTGGGCAGCCTGGTGGCGCCCGCGATGGCCTGCGTGCGCCCGCTGGAGCGCATCGCGGTGTGGGACGTCGATGCCGAGGCCGCGCAGCGCTGCGCGCACGGCCTGCGCGAACAGGGCTATCCGGCCGTGGCGGCCGCTGACCTGGAGCCGGCCGCGCGCGCGGCGGACATCGTCAGCTGCGCCACGCTGGCCACCGCGCCGCTGATCCGCGCGGACTGGCTGGCGCCGGGCAGCCACCTGGACCTGATCGGCAGCTTCACGCCGCGCATGACCGAGGCCGAGCCGGCCTGCTTCGCCGGCGCGGGCGTATGGGTCGACACGGCGGAGGCAACGGCGAAGTCCGGCGACCTGATCAACGCCTTCGCGGCGGGCTGCCTCGCGCCGGAAGCGATCCGCGGCGACCTCGCGGGCCTGGCCCGCGGCACCGCCGCCGGACGCGGCGCGGCGCGCGAGCGCACGGTGTTCAAGGCCGTCGGGACGGCGCTGGAGGACCTGGCCGCCGCGCGGCTGGCCTACCAGCAGCTGAGCGCGGCGCCGCGCGGATAATGTCACTGATACCAACCACGGAGCAAAAACGCATGACTCGCATTCAACGGTTCGAAACCAGCGCCCGGATGTCCCACGCGGTGGTGCACGGCGATACCGTCTACCTGGCCGGCGCGATCGCCGCCGACCTCGACGGCGACATCGCCGCCCAGTCCGCCGAGGCGCTGGCGGAGATCGAGCGCGTGCTGGCGCTGGCCGGCAGCGACAAGTCCAGCCTGCTGACGGCGCAGATCTGGCTGAAGGACCTGCCGCGCGATTTCGCCGCGATGAACGCGGTGTGGGAAGCGTGGGTGCCGGCCGGCCACGCGCCGGCGCGGGCCACCTGCCAGGCGGAGATGGCGGACCCCAGGGTGCTGGTGGAATTCATCGTCACGGCGGCGCTCGGCTGACGCGGCGGGGCGCGCGCCCGGCCATCGGGCAGCGCCCGAGTGGCGCTTGAGGGTGGCGCTTGAAGGTGGTGCCTGCGGCAGCCCCCGCGGCAGCGCTTAAGGCAGCGCCGCCTCGGACGCCTGGGCGCTGACCACCCGGTTGCGGCCGCTGCGCTTGGCCTCGTAGAGGGCCTCGTCGGCGCGCCCGTAGGCGTATTCGAAGCTGGTGCCGCGCGGGTTCCAGCTCACGCCGAAGCTCGCCGTCACCTGCAGGTCGGGCGCCTCGGAGAAGGTGTGGTCGGCGATGCGCACGCGGATGCGGTTGGCCAGTTCCATCGCGGCGCCGAGCGGGCGCGCCGGCAGCAGCGCGGCGAATTCCTCGCCGCCCACGCGGCCGACCATGCCGGCGTCCAGCACGGTCTGCGTCAGGCATTCGGTGACGCCGCGGATCACCGCGTCGCCCACCGGGTGGCCCAGCGTGTCGTTGACGCGCTTGAAGTGGTCGATGTCCAGCACGATCAGCGCCAGGCTGCCGCCGGCCAGGATCAGGCCGGCCTGCTCGATCACCGCGCCGCGGTTGAGCGCGCCGGTCAGGGTGTCGCGCGTGGCGCGGAACTCGAGCTCGCGCGCCAGTTCCTGCAGGCGCTGGTTGAGCCGGTTCATTTCCAGTTCTTCGCGGTCGCTGCGCCGGATCAGGCGCCGCGTCTCGCGCATCAGCCGCTCGTAGTGGCCGATCAGCTCGCCGAGCGTGCGGCGATACGCCTGCGCGCCGGCATCCGGATTGCAGAAGACCGCGCGGGCCCCGGCCACGGCGCTGTTCTCCAACTCGAAAAGATCGGGCTCGGACATTCGGCGGATCGGCGCGGTTCAGGTGGCGGTGGTGGCGTGGTCGATGAACTCGATGGCCGGGAAGTCGGCGTGCAGCTCCTGCCCGAATTCCAGGATGGTGTCGTCGTCGACGTCGTGGTACCAGTTCACGATCACGCGGTTGCCTTTCTCGGCGGCGTCGTTCATGGCATCGAACATGCTGAACAGCACCTTGGTGCTGGAGCTGTTGAAGTAGGTCAGCGCCACGTGGACGGTGACCTCGGTGTCTTCGCACGCGGCCAGGTACTTGCGCATGCGCACGATCACGTCGCCGTAGAACACGGCGGCGTTCTCGGGGTAGGACTCGCCCCTGAGCGACAGCGTATGCTGCGCGAAGTCGAAATTCACCTCGGGCGAGGACGGGGTTGCGGCGATGAACAGGTTTTCCATGACGTTGTTTTTCTCGTCCTGCTCAGATCGTGGCGACCAGGTGGAACATGGTCGACGCCGGGTCCGCATCGATCGGCTGGAAGTTGAACTCCAGGGGAGCGCTGGCGTCGCGCGCCACGGTCAGGAAGCCCAGGCCGGCACCCTTGCTGCCTTCGGGCGACTCCGACCGCATGGTCTCCCGGTAGGCCTGCTTGATCTGGTCCAGCGTCATCGTGCGCAGCGGCTCGAGCGCGGCGCGCAGCTGCGCCACGCGCGAGATCGCCACGGGGTTGGAGCACATCAGGCGGTAGCGGTCGTCGATCATGCTGATGCATACGGAGCCGTGGCGGAGCTGGTCGGTGTCCTGGGTGGGCGGCGTCAGCGCGTCCGAGGAGTAATGGACGATATTCTGCGCCATTTCCACGAACGAGGAAAACAGCTTGCGCCGCGTCGAGTTGTCCACGCCGCTGACGGCGAGCTGCAGCCGCACCGCGTCCGACATGGCGGCGATGATGTTCTGGGAAAAATAGCCGACGTAGTAGAAGATCACGTTGCGTTCCCGGGCCATTTTGAAGAAGGCCCCATATTCGTTGTCAATCGAAGTACCGTTCATCGGCGTGGTGTCGTTGGCGTTGTTGTCAGGACTTGCTGCCCGCTTACTGAACGCGAAAGCAGAAGAAGGTCAGGTCGTCCCGGCGGTTCTGCTGCCCTTGCCAGGCGCTGTATTGCTCCAGCACGGCCTGATTGATGCGCGCGGCCGGCTCATGCCGGCTGGCGCGCACCGCTTCGCGGATGCGCCGCTTGCCGAAGGCGATCTCCTTGGGGCCGCCGATCTGGTCGACCAGCCCGTCGGTGGTGACGAACACCACGCTGCCGGGCACGGTCGGCACCACGCGGTTCTGCCAAGCGAAATCCATGCCCGTGTCGAGGTAGCCGGCGCCCATGCGCTCGCCTTCCACCATCTCGCCGTCCTCGTCGCCGGGGTGCAGCACGAACAGCGCGCTCTTCGCCCCGGCGAAGGACAGGTGCCGGCTGGCATTGTCGAACCAGAAGAAGGCCGCGTCCAGGCCGTCGTTGGATTCCGCAGTGTCGCCGTAGCGCTCTTCCTGGCCGAGCATCTGCTTGATGCCGCGGTTGAGCGCCATGAGCAGCGCGCCGGGGTCGCGCGGGCCGCGCTGCTCGATGGCCTGGGTCAGGATGGAGGAGGCGATCAGCGTCATGAAGGCGCCCGGCACGCCGTGCCCGGTGCAGTCGGCCAGCGCGGCGAACCAGCCGTCCTCGAACGCCGCGAAGTGATAGAAATCGCCGCCGACCACGTCGCGCGGCTCCCACACCAGCCCGGCGTCGCCGAGCGTGCGGGCCATCGCCTCGCGCGAGGGCCGCAGCATCGAGCGCTGGATGATGCTGGCGTAGTCGATGCTGTGCATGATCTGGCGGTTCTTCTCGGCCTGCATGTCGGCCACCACCCGCATCAGCTGCAGGCCGCGCCCCAGGCCGAGGAAACGGCCCTCGCGCGCGACGATGAAGCCGTCCGCCAGCGCCTTCTCGCCGTATTCCACCGCCTTGAAGGTCAGCGCCTCGATGCTCATGGCCGCGTCCACCACCAGCGGCTCCTTGTCCATGAAGGCGATGCAGCTCTTGCGGTTGTACAGCTCGCGATGGTAGGGCTTGCTCATCTGCGACATGAAGATCGCGCGGTTGATGAGCCCGATCGGCCGGTCGTCCTCGGTCACCGGCAGGCTGTCGAGGTCGCGGTGCCTGCCGAAGACGTCCAGCACGTCCTGGTTGGTCTGTTCCGTTGTCACCGACGGCGTGGCAACGCACAAGTCTTCCGCGCAAGGCTGGCGGAAGCGGGAACGCGCCGCGCGGGGTTCGACCCTGCTGGTATCGGCCGGAGCGTCAGACATCGCCAAGGTATCCGGATTATTTCGAAGTCGCTGATTTTAGAAGTGGCGTATGTCTTCTATGTGACAGTTTCAAGAAAAGAGGGGATTAAGGGGGGTATCTTTCGCGAATGGCACGGGCGCGCGCCGGCCGCCGCCGGCAGCGCGGCCGCTCAGGCGTGGCAGACCAGGCCGCTTTGCAGCTCGCCGGCCTGGTAGGCGAGGTCGCCGGCGCGCTGCTCGCGCGCCCGCGCCAGGCCGCCGCCGCCGACCCAGTAGCGCACCGCGCGGTCCAGGTAGGCCGCGGAGTCCGGGTCGGGCTGGCGCAGGCCGATCTGCGCGCCGCCGTCGCCGTCCAGGTCCTGGTCCAGCACCCGGTAGAAGCGCCATTCCGGCAGGCCCGCCAGCCGCGCCAGCGCCAGCTTGTCCTCGGCCAGCGCCTGGCATTCGCCGGCCATGAAGGCGGCGACCGCGCGGATCGCCGACGCATAGACCACCGGGGCCGCATGATAGCGGCTGGCCAGTTCCTGCGCATACGGGCTGCCCTGCGCCACGCACACCGGCCGCCGCGCCAGGTCCCCGGCGCGCCGGTAGGGGCTGCCGCGCAGCGCGATCAGCCGGCCGCTGCCGCCCGCGTAGGGGCTTGCCACGCGCGGCTCGCCGGCGGCGCCGGGGCGGGCGCCGGCGATGACCAGGTCCGGCGCCGGCGCGCCGGCGCCGTGCGCGCGGCCGTCCGCGTCCAGCCCGACCAGCTTCACCGGCACCCGCAGGCGCTCGCCCAGGAAACGGGCCAGGCCGGCGTCGAAATCGTCCGGCCCGGGCGGGTTGGACGCGCCGGGCGGCGCCGGCCGGGCGTACTCGCGCACGCCGACGACCAGCACGCCGCGGCGGCGCGCCCCGGCCAGCACCGGGCCCTGCGGCAGCGCGTCCCAGCGCGGCTCGGGCTGCAGCCGCTGCAGCAGGTCGAGGGCCGGCGCGGGCAGGCTCTCCACCGGCAGCCGCAGCGGCAGGCGGCCGAGCACGGCGGGAAGGCCGAGCCAGGCCAGCGCCAGCACCGTCACGGCAGCGGCCAGCGCGGCAACCAGTATAGGCAGCCGCGGATGACCGCCGCGTGACGCCGCGCGCGGGAGCGGCGGCATGGTGGAAGACACGTCAGGCATTGAGGGTCAGCCCCCGGCGCCAGCGCGTGAGGCGGCGCTCGATGCGGGCCAGGATGAAGTTCAGCGCCAGCCCCAGCAGCGCCAGCAGCAGGATGCCCGCATACATGGCCGGGATCTGGAACACCTCCTGCGAATTCAGCGTGAGGAAACCCAGCCCGGAATGCGCGCCGATCATCTCGGCGGCGACCAGCGCCGTGATGCAGTAGGTGCCGGCCAGGCGGATGCCGGTGAAGATGGACGGCGACGCCGCCGGCAGCACCACCTTGCCGAACACGAACAGGCGCGACGCGCCCATCGAGCGCGCCGAGTTGATCAGCAACTGGTCCACCTGCTTGACGCCGCTGATGGTGCTCAGCAGCACCGGCCAGAACGAGGCCCAGAAGATGATCGCCACCTTGGACAGCTCGCCGATGCCCAGGAACAGGATGAAGACCGGGAACAGCGCGAACGCCGAGGTCTGCCGGAACAGCTGCAGGATGGGGTCGACGATGGCTTCGAGCCGGCTGAACCAGCCCATCAGCAGGCCCAGCGCCACGCCCAGGCCGATCGCCAGCAGCAGCCCCCACAGCGAGCGCTGCAGGCTCGCGCCCACGTGCTTGAGCAGCTCGCCGCTCTGCGCCATCTGCCAGATGGCCGGCAGGATCTGCGACGGCGGGCTCAGGTAGGCCTCGCTGACGATGCCGGCGCGCGGCACCAGCTCCCACAGCAGCAGGAAGCCGACGATGCCGACCAGGCCCAGCGCGCGGTCGCCCAGGCGGGCGGCCAGCGAAGGGCCGGCAAGCCGGCGGATGGCGGCGGCCGGATGGCGCGCCGCGGAAGTGCTGACGGCGGGATCGCTCACAGGACGGCCTTGGCTTCGGTGGTGGCCGCCAGCGGCGCCGGGGTGGCGGCGCGCGCGGCGGATGTGGTGGACGCGGCGGACGTAGCGGACGCAAGGGACGCGGCAGGCTCGCCCGCCACGCGCTCGCCCGGGTTCGCGGTGGCGCCGAGCGGGCGCGGCACCGCGGCGCTGAACTGGACTTCGTCCTTGAGGATGTCCCAGGCCTGCTGGCGCAGTCGCACGAATGCCTCGGAGTTGCGCAGCTCGGGCTGGCGCGGGCGCGGCAGCGGCACGTCGATGATGGCCTTGACCGCGCCGGGCCGGCGCGTCATCACGGCGATGCGGTCGGACAGGAAGATGGCCTCGTCCAGGCTGTGCGTGATGAAGACGATGGTCTTGCGGTACTGCTCCCAGATCCGCAGCAGCTCGCCCTGCAGGATCTCGCGCGTCTGCGCGTCGAGCGCGGCGAACGGCTCGTCCATCAGCAGCACCTCGGGCTTGTAGGCCAGCGAGCGCGCGATCGCCACGCGCTGCTTCATGCCGCCCGAGATCTCGTGCGGGTAGCGCTCGCCGAAGCCTTCCAGCCCGACCAGCTCCAGATGCGCCTGCGCGATGCGGCGCCGCTCGGCGCGCTTGACGCCGCGGATCTCCAGCCCGACCTCGATGTTCTGCAGCACCGTGCGCCACGGGAACAGCGCATAGCCCTGGAACACCACGCCCTGGTCGCGGCTGATGCCGGCCAGCGGCTTGCCGTCGATGGCGATGTGGCCGCCGGTGCGCTCGGTCAGCCCGGCCAGGATGCTCAGGAAGGTGGACTTGCCGCAGCCGGACGGGCCCAGCACGGAAAGGAACTCGCCGTTGCGGATGGCGAGGTTGAAGTCCTGCAGCACGGCCACGTTCTCGGGCCGCCCGTTCTCGCCGCGCACGGCGTAGTCCATCTGCACGCCGCGCGCGAGAATCTTGTCGGTCATGATGCGCTGCCTCTCAGGCTTTCGCCTGGGCCTTGGCCGCGAACGGGTTGAACTCGTTGGTGTAGATGCTGGCGGCCGTCACCTTGCCCTTGGCCAGCTTGCCCTCGGCTTCCAGCACGTCGATGTAGTACTGGATCGGCGGCTCGGTCACCACCAGGTTGTCCACGTAGGCATAGCGGTCCACGTAGTCGAGCTGCAGCTTGATGCGCTCGGACACCAGCTTGCGCGCGTCCTCGGGGTTGGCGTTGACCCAGTTGGCGGCCTTGGCCAGCGCCGTCACCACGTCGCGCACCGACTCGGGATGCTCGCGGATGAACTTGCCGTGCGCGCTGTACGGCTGCATGCCGCCCAGGCCGCCGTCGAGGTCGAAGTCGCTCCACAGGCGCACCAGCTTGTCGGCGTGGTCGGCGCGGCCCGAGAACGGCGCGTGGATGATGGCCAGGTCGGTATTGCCGGTGGCCAGCGTCTGCTCGGCCTGGTCGTCGGGGATCACCACGAAGTTGATCTTGGTGACGTCCACGCCCTTCTGGCGCAGGTAGGTCTTGGTGACGAACTCCGCGCACGCGCCGAAGCTGTTGATGCCGATGGTCTTGCCTTCGAGGTCCTTGGGCTGGCGGATGCCGGAGGCCTTGCGCACGAAGTACTTCATGTGCGGCGCGTCCTGCAGCGTCTTGTTGCCGGCCGCCACCACCTTGATGTCGGCGCCGCTGGCCACCGCGGAAATCACCAGCGGCACCATGCGCGAGCCGAAGTCGATCTCGCCGGTGCCGGTCAGCGGGATGATCTGCGGCGCGGCGACCTTGCCGATGTACTGCGGGCGCGTGTTGGTGCCCTCGAAATAGCCGAGCTGCTCGGCCAGGTAGACCAGGTCGAAGGTCGGGTTGTCCGGGTAGCGGAAGCGCACCTTGTCGCCCACCTTGGCCACCACCGCCGGCGCGCCGCCGGCCGCGCCATTTGCCGCGCCGCCGGCCGCCTGCGGCGCGCCTTCGCGCGAGCAGGCCGCCAGCAGGGAGCCGAAGCCGCCGGCGGCGGCCAGCGAGGCCAGTTGCTTGAGAACGAGGCGGCGGGAGCCGGGGGCGGAGGAGGGCGCTGGCATTCGAAGTTGTCCTGTCGGAATGTCCTGCCGGCGCGGGAGCGCATGCATCCTGCGCGTCGATGGCGGACGGGGATCAGCCCGGAGTATCGGCCAGCGCGGGCGCGCCACCAACGAAGGCTTTCAACTATGAATATCAGGTGGATGCAGCCGGCGCGCGGCCGGCCTCGCGTCCTCACTCATTTGTCTTCACTCACTTCTTCATCAGCCGCCTGAGCGTCTCCACGAAATCCTGCGCCAGCCGCGACAGCGGCTCGGTCTGCACATGGAAGATCTGCACCGAGCCGCTGACCTTGGTCCGGACCGGCACCGCCACGATGCCCGGCCAGTCCTGGCCGAACACGGTCATGGCGTCCACCAGCGCGATGCCGGCGCCCGCCTGCGCCAGCGCGCGCGCCACGTGGGCCTGTTCCACCTGCACGCGCATGTCGGGCTGGTCGTCCTCGCCGCCGAACATCTCGCGCACCAGCAGCCCGAACGGCACGTCGGCGCCGTAGCCGATCAGCGGCTCGCCGGCCAGCTCGGCGGGCCGCACCGAGGCGCGCGCGGCGAGCCGGTGGCCGGCCGGCACCAGCGCCACGATGGGGTTGCGCACCAGCAGCCGCGCGGCCAGGTTGGGGTGCGCCAGCGGCATGTTGGAGATCGCCAGCTCGACCTGGCCGGACAGCAGCGCGCGCAGCATGTTGGCGGGGATCTGCGTGCGCACCACGATGCGGATGTCGGGGTGCGCCGCGCGGAACGCGGCGATCGCGCGCGGCAGCACGGTCTGGCCGAGGTTGGGGTTGCACGACACGCGCAGGCTGCCGGTGCGCTTGGCGGCGAGGTCCTCGGCGATCTCGTTGACGCGCTCGATGCCCTCGTACACGGCATTGACCTCGCCGAGCAGGCGGCGCGCCTCGGGCGTCGGGTAGAGGCGGCCCTTGATGCGCTCGAACAGCGCCAGCCCCAGGCGCTGCTCGGTGTGCGACATGAGGCGGCTGATGGCCGGCTGCGACACGTAGAGCAGCTTGGAGGCGGCGCTGATCGAGCCGGTGAGCATGACGGCGCGGAAGACTTCGATCTGCCGGAGATTGAGTTTCATCGTGGTCGCGGGGCGGCCGGCGAAGGCCCGCGGCGCGCCCCGCCAGTCCATAACATGATGTTAAGTCAGATGGACAAATAAGCATACGACATTCATGGCCGCGATACCTAAACTTGCTCTCGAAGGCGCCCCACGCCGGGCATTTCCGCCGCGGCGGCAAACGCGCACCACAGTGGTTCCGCCGGGCACGCCGATGGGGCGCCGATGCACCGGGCGCCGCGCGCGACGCACCGGGCGCGTGCATTCACTTACTTGAAACCTGAAGACAGGAGACGGCATGAGCGACATTCATCTGACCTACATCAACGGTCCCGACATCGCCAGACTGGCGATGACCGACGCGGAGATCCTCGATGCGGTCGAGCAGGGCCTGCTGGCGCAGGGCAACGGGCAGACCGTGATCGAGCCGCGCGTGCACCTGACGCCGGACCCGGCGTTCAACGGGCACTTCAACGTGCTGCGCGGCTACGTGGCGCCGCTGGGGCTGGCCGGCGTGAAGATCGTCGGCGACTACGTCGACAACTACAAGCTGGGGCTGCCGTCCGAGATGGCCATGCTCAACCTGTTCGACCCGCGCACCGGCATGCCGGTGGCGATGATCGACGCCACCTTCATCACCGACGCGCGCACCGGCGCCGTCACCGCGCTCGGCGCGCGCCACCTGGCCCGCCGCGACAGCAAGGTGCTGGGCCACATCGGCGCGCGCGGCACCGCGTACTGGAACGTGCGCCTGCTCGACAGCCTCTATGACTTCGACGAGATCCGCGTGCACTCGCGCCGCCCGGAAAGCCGCAACGCCTTCGCCGAGCGCCTGGCGCGCGACCTCGGCAAGAAGATCGTGGTCACGCAGGACTGGGAGTCGTGCGTGCGCGGCGCCGACATCGTGGTGGAAGCCTCGCGCCTGGAGCGCCCCACGCCGATGCTCAAGACCGAATGGATCAAGCCCGGCGCGTTCGTGGTGCCCTACGGCACCATGAGCGCGGTCGAGCTGTCGCTGACCGACATCATGGACAAGCTGGTGGTGGACGACTGGGGCCAGTGCAAGGGCGGCGTGCTCGGCTCGCTGCGCGCGCACGTGGAAGCCGGCAAGCTGTCCGAGCAGACCCTGTACGGCGAGCTCGGCGAGATCGTCGCCGGCCGCAAGCCGGGCCGGCAGAGCGACGCCGAGACCAACCTGTTCTGGCACCGCGGCCTGTCGCTGAGCGACATCGCGCTGGGCCACGCCATCCTGAAGAAGGCCGAGCGCATGGGGCTGGGCCAGAAGCTGGTCTACGCATGATCGCCAACGCACGCATGTACTCGGTGGCCGCGCCGGTGGCGCAGGCGTGGCGGGAGCTGTTCGCGCGCGTGGCGCAACGCGCCGGCGTGGACCTGCCGTACCTGGAGCATGCCGCGCCGGCGCCGGTCAGCGCCCTGTGGGCGCGGCCCGACTGCGGCTGCGTGTTCATGTGCGGCTTCCCCTACGTGAATGCCGCGGTGCGGCCGCGCCTGCTGGCCGCGCCGGTGCCCTCGCCCGAACGCTACGGGCAGTGCCCGGTGTATTTCACCGAGTTCATCGTGCGGGCCGACGCGCCGGCCGCGGCGCTGGCGGACACCTTCGGCATGCGGCTCGCGCACATGCTGCCGGAGTCCAACTCGGGCTACAACGCGCCGCGCCATTTTCTGCTGCGCCAGGCCGCGCCCGGCACGCGCGCGCCGTACCGCCCGGCCGACACGCCCACGCCGACGCCCAACGAAGTGATCGACGCCGTGCTCGCCGGCCGCGCGGACGTGGGCGTGGTGGACAGCTACGTGCTGGACCTGCTGCGCTTGCATGTGCCCGGGCGCATGGCGCGGCTCAGGACGCTGGCGGTGACGCCGGCGTCGCCGGTGCCGGCGCTGGTGGCCTCGCCCGCGCTGGGCGACACCGCCGCCGCGCGCATCCGCATGGCGCTGCTCGACCTGCACCGCGACGCCGGCAACGCGGCGCTGCTGGCCAGTCTGTGCCTGGCGCGCTTCGCGCTGGTGGAAGAGGCCGACTACGCCGTGCTCGCCGGCTACGCGCGCGAGGCCGACGCGGCCGGCTTCGCGCTGACCGGCACTGGCGTTCCCTGACCATCGCGCGCCGGCGGCCTGCCGGCGCGCGCCGCCCCGTTTTCCCGACCAACCGAGTATCTGCGATGAAGCGTTTCCTTTTCACCCTCATGGCGGCCTGCCTGCCGCTGCTGGCAGGCGCGCAAGGCTATCCCGCCAAGCCCGTGCGGCTGGTGGTGCCGTTCCCCGCGGGCGGTCCCGCCGACGTGCTCGGCCGCGTCGTCGGCGAAGGGCTGTCGAAGGCCTGGGGCCAGAACGTGCTGGTCGACAACCGCGCCGGCGCGGCCGGCAACATCGGCGTGGACCAGGTCGCCAAGGCGCCGCCGGACGGCTACACGCTGGCCGTGGTGCCGGTCGGCAACATCGCGGTGAATCCCACGCTGATGCCGAACCTGCCCTACAAGCAGACGGACCTCGCGCCCGTGGCCATGCTCGCCACCGCCGAGAACGTGCTGGTGGTCAGCGCGGGCGTGCCGGCCAGGACGCTGCCCGAACTGCTCAGGCTCGCCGGCCAGAAGCCCGGCGAACTCACCTTCGCCTCACCCGGCGCCGGCAGCCAGGCGCACCTGGCGGGCGAGCTGCTGCAGCTCGACGCCGGCATCAAGCTGATCCACGTGCCATACAAGGGCGTCAGCCCCGCCATCACCGACCTGGTGGGCGGCCAGGTCACGATGATGTTCGCGCAGCTTTCCTCGGCGCTGCCCTACATCAAGGCCGGCAAGCTGCGCGCGCTCGGCGTGGCCAGCGCGCGGCGCTCCGCCGTGCTGCCCGACGTGACCACCATCGCCGAGCAGGGCTTTCCCAAGTTCGAGGCGGTCTCGTGGTACGCGCTGATGGCGCCCGCCGGCACGCCCCGCGACGTGATCCAGCAGCTCAGCCACCAGGCCGGCCAGGTGCTGGCCAGTCCCGCGCTCAGGGAAAAGCTCGCCGTGGTCGGCATGGACGCCGCCGGCGGCACGCCCGCCGAACTGGCCACGGCCATCCAGAAGGAAAGCGCGCGCTGGGCCGAGGTCATCCACAAGCGCCATATCACCGTGGACTGAACACGGCCGACCGGGCGCGCCGGGACTTGCATATGAAAATGCAGACTGGTTATGATGATTTTTATTCCTTTTTAGAATCGTCCGCGGAGGCATAAGCTGTGTGCATCGGATACGGCATCGCGACCCACGATGGATCGGATGGAGCCGTACCCCTCCGAGGAAAGGAATCATCATGAACACCCAGCGTTTTGTCTCCGTTGCCATTGCCGCCGCACTTGCGGCGGCCTTCGCCGCAGGTAGCGCCCAGGCTTCCAGTGCCAGGCGGGATGCTTTTACCGATGGCGCGCGCATCGAGCAACGCAGCCCCTTCACCGACGGCGCCAGGGCCGGCAAGGTGGTGCCGCGTGGCGACCTGGTCGCCGGCATGGACCTCACCGGCGTATCGGCCACGCCGGCGCGCGCCGGTACCCGCGACCCCTACACCGACGGCGCGCGCATCGACAGGCGCGACCCGTTCACCGATGGCGCGCGTATCGACAAGCGCGACCCGTTCACCGACGGCGCCCTTGCCTGAGCGGCGGCCCGTCTGCGAGCACGCTGGCTGAACCTCGGCTCGGCCAGCCCGCTTCTTCATAGTGCGCCTGCCGGCGCCTTCACGCCCGCACGATTCTTCTCGTCGTGCGGGCTTTTTCATGCCGGCCGCCTATCCTGGGCGGGTCGGGGGGGCATAGCCCCCCGAGGTCAGAAACGCGTGCGCAGGCCCACGCCGGCGCCGGTCCGGGAGCGCGCGCCACCGAACGAGCCTGCCGGGTTGTTCGGATCCGTGATGGAGCCGCCCGACAGCTTGCTGTAGTCGGCCTCCAGGTAGGCATCGGTGCGCTTGGACAAGCTGTACACGGCGATCGCGTACACGGACTGTACCAGGCCCGATACGCCGGGGCGGACCCCCGTCACGTTGTCGCGCATATAGGCCAAAGTCACCTTGACCGCCCCCGGCGATTGATAGGAAACGCCCACTGCCGCGTACTTGTCGCGCCGCTCGGACGTCTGCGTGCTGGTGCCGAGGACGGTATTGGCATTGCCGCCGATGCTGGTGTTGGCCAGCGGCGTGCCGCTGCCGCTGGCGCCGATCACGAAGCCGGGCTCGCGCCAGGAGTCGAGGTAATAGCCATGCAGCGTGAAACTGCCGAGCGCGTAGCGGGCGCCGGCCGTCCACAGGCGCATCGCATTCCCGTTGGCGTCCTTCGATTGCTGGCCGACGGCCCCCGCGTGAAGCGCGTCGACGTCATAGGTGATGGCCAGCTGCACGGTGCTGCCGCTGGCCATCTGCCCCGCGCGCTCGCCGAACGAGTACTGTGCCTCCACGCCCAGGCCGCCCCATTGCTTGCTGTAGTCGACGGTGTTGTCGTAGCGCAGTCCCGTCAGCGCCGTCTGCCAGCTCAGTTCCGTGTAGTTGCCGATGGTGATGGGGTCCACGCCGATGACGAAGAGATAGGCCGCACCCATCTGCCGGCCCAGCTTGATCGTCCCGAAGGTGTCGTTGCCCAGGCCGACCCACGCCTGGCGCCCGAACAGCTGGCCCTGCTGTCCCGCTCGTCCGGTGTCCGGGCCGAAGCCGCTTTCCAGCGTAAACAGTGCCTTGCTGCCCATGCCCAGATCCTCGGCGCCGCGGATCCCCCACCTGGAGTTGTTGAAGGCGCCCTCGGTCAGGGCGATCTGGCTGCGGGGCCCGTTGCCGGTGGCCTGGTGGGTGGTGTAGCGAATGCTCGTATCGATGACGCCGTACAGGGTGACGCTCGATTGGGCAACTGCGCTGCAGGAAATTAAAGATAAACCTGCAAGCGGAATAATGCCGGGTTTCAAAATCCTCTCCCTTTATGTGGAAAACAACAAAGAACATTTAGCCGGCGGCTAAACGAAATATGCTGCGCGAAAGCGCGCGACGGTTATCCGCGGCGCTCCGGCGGGTGGTTTTCCGAGGGGCTATGGCTCGACCGGGCACGGATTCCACCCGGTCGTCGTCATTCGAGGCGTGCTGGATGCATGGGGGCGTCTGACGTTCGTCGTCCGGCGCTGGCGATCCTCCTGGGCGGAATCGCGCATGGGTCGCGCCGTTTTTGTTCTTGCTTGCTAGTGTATGGAGTTCATGGTTTTCATGTCATGAAAAAAACGATCCGGGATTATTCGGTTTTTTCTTTATTGTTTATCCGAATGTCACGTGCCGATGTCGCTCGATGCCGTTATTTCGTTTTTCCGGGGCGGCGCGTCGTATCGATTATCGAGATCGGCTCCAATGGGCACGCATGGCATGCGCGCGTTCCCGGCGAGCACGGTGCCGCTGCCTTCCCGCCGTCTTCCCGCTGGTGCTCCGCGCAAGCGACGGACGGCGGGCAACTAAAGGTTTTCCCTGATTTGCCGATAAGGGATCATCGTCCCAGATGGGCCTCCATCCGGCAGGCGGCAGGCAAAAAGGGCGGACCGGTGTCCATTTTCCTCCCGACGCACCGGCACTTCGCCACCATTCAATCGCAAATCAGGTAGAAGAAATGAAAAGCTTGGGAATTGGCGTGCGCCTCGGCATTGGCTTCGGCGTAGTGATATTGTTGTCCACCTTCATGACCGTGCTGGGTATCGTGCGCCTGCAACAGGTCGCCGACCGCACGAACGACATGATGCGGCAGCCGCTGGCCAAGGAACGCATGGTCAGCGACTGGTACCGCCTGATGCATACCAGCGTGCGCCGCACCACCGCGGTGGCCAAGAGCTCCGACCCGTCGCTGGGCGCGTTCTTCGCGGCGGAGACCAAGGGGTCGTTCGCCGCCATCGGCGCGCTGCGCGACAAGATCGAGCCGATGCTGACCAGCGACGAGGAAAAGGCCGCGTTCAAGAAGATCCTGACCGTGCGCAATCCCTACAACGATTCGCGCGAGAAAATCTCCAAGCTCAAGGAGGCCGGCAACGCGGACGAAGCCAACCAGGTGCTGGAGAAGGAATTCGTGCCGGCCGGCGACGCCTACCTCGCCGAGATCCAGAAGCTGCTCGACATCCAGCGCGCCAGCATCGACGCCACCGCGCTGGAGATCCACGGCATCTACCTGAACGCGCGCAACGGCATGATCGTGATCGGCGCGCTGGTGCTTGCCATCGGCGTGGCGTTCTCGGTGTGGCTGACGCGCGGCATCACCGGGCCCCTGCACCGCGCCGTCGCCATCGCGCGCACGGTCGCGGCCGGCAACCTGGGCAGCCGCATCGAGGTGGACAGCAAGGACGAGACCGGCCAGCTGATGCAGGCCCTGTCCGACATGAACGCCAACCTGCTGCGCATCATCAGCCAGGTGCGCAACGGCACCGACGCCATCGCCACCGGCACCAGCCAGATCGCCGCGGGCAACACCGACCTCTCCCAGCGCACCGAGGAACAGGCATCGTCGCTGCAGGAAACCGCCTCCAGCATGGAAGAGCTGACCAGCATCGTGCGCCAGAACGCCGACAACGCCAAGCAGGCCAGCACGCTGGCCGTCAACGCGTCGGAGATCGCCGTCGAAGGCGGCGAAGTGGTGGGCCAGGTCGTCACCACGATGGAAGACATCAACGGCGCCTCGCGCAAGGTGGTGGACATCATCGCCGTGATCGAAGGCATCGCCTTCCAGACCAACATCCTCGCGCTCAACGCCGCGGTGGAAGCCGCGCGTGCCGGCGAGCAAGGCCGCGGCTTCGCCGTGGTGGCCGGCGAAGTGCGCAGCCTGGCCCAGCGCAGCGCCACCGCCGCCAAGGAAATCAAGGCCCTGATCGGCGACTCCGTCGACCGCGTGGAAAAGGGCTCCCAACTGGTGGCGCACGCCGGCCAGACGATGGAGCGCATTGTCGGCGCGGTCAAGCGCGTGACCGACATCATGGGCGAGATCAGCGCGGCCTCGGCCGAGCAGAGCGCCGGCATCGAGCAGGTCAACCAGGCCGTCACGCAGATGGACACCGTGACGCAGCAGAACGCGGCACTGGTGGAACAGGCCGCGGCAGCCGCCGGCTCGATGGAAGAGCAGGCCCAGCGCCTGAAGGAAGCGGTGGCATCGTTCAGGCTGGCCGCGTAAGCCGTCCGGCCCGGCGCGGGGCGCAACGCCCCGCCGGGCGCCCCATCCGCGGAAAAAGCTTGCATTTTTCCACGGCTGCGATATAGTCGCGGCCTCGCGTGCGGCTGTAGCTCAGTTGGATAGAGTACTTGGCTACGAACCAAGGGGTCGTGGGTTCGAATCCTGCCAGCCGCACCATCCATTACAGTGACGATGCAAGCAATGGCCCGGAGAGTTGTCGCTCTCCGGGCCGTTTTTTTTTGCGCGACCCGCTTCGTTGGCGTCAGGCCAGCCGAGACCCGTCCAGCACCCAGAACGCCCAGACGGCAAGAAAGGGCATGGCGCACAGCCAGCGAAGACGCCACCCATGTCTTGTGGCAAACAACGCGCAGAGTGCCAGCACGCTGCTCGCCCACAGCGCGGCGACCGAGACCAGATAATGCGCCTGCGATTGGTATGCCCACATGGCGGCGGCGGGTCCGGCGGCGTCAAACGGATACGCTTCCGGTGCGGTCCAGGCATGCCAGAAGTCGATTGGCATCAGCGCGGCGATCAGACCGGGCATGATTGCCGCCGCTATCTTAATAGCGAACTTCCAGTTCCATGTCTTTCGCATAATATAAAAACTCTTTGGCAAACGCTTCCATCGAATTCGTAAGATCGATGCATCCAATGGAACCCGGGAACCAGCCGCCATGAATTGTAAAATTGCTGCGTCCGTAGACCTCAGTCCCGGGGTATGGCAGCAGACCTACGCGCCGGGTGCCCCAGGCCATCGTACAGCCTGGCCATCTTCCGGCCTTGATCTTGATGATGTTGAGCAGGCAAGCGGCTCGATTGAATATCCCGGTGTCTTCCCAGCGCTGGAAGTCCCGTTGCAGGGCCGTATATTTTCCTTCGGGGATTGGCCCCACATCTTTTTTCGTCTGATGGATCGGTGCGGTATAGCCTTGTTTTCCTGAGGTCGCAGGCCAGAATCTCATATTTCGACCCTCGACCCACTTCAGGTGCGTGCCGTCGAAGAACAACCGTGCCCTGCGGTTCTGGATCCGCCGATCCATCTCGTCGAGTTCCAGCATCTTGACGATTTCACGCGGCGTCAAGGAGGTTTCGGGCAGGGAGAAGGCGGATCTTTCTCTCAGCAGATCTTCGAATGCTTGCCTCAGGTGCTGGTTGCTGTCGATCTCGTATTCCAGATGGCTCATGGGTAGATTCCAGATAGTCCGGCTTTAGGAACATATGTATATGCTGGCTTTGGTAGCGCGCCCGCTCGCTATGGCTGGCCATTTGACTGGAATCGGTGTGAAGAGTAAATCTGACAAATTCCAAAAATAAGGACTCTCAGGGGATTCTTCGAATCAAGGACCGACGTCGACGCGATTGCCGGAAGAAGGCTGTAGGGCGGCGTCATTGCCAGGCTTCCACGTACGGGAATCGAAAGTGTCCGCTCATGTGTATTGGTTGGTCCGATCGTCCGCCTTCCCGCACCGACAGCCTCCCAAGCCGATTGCGGTAACATGCGGCCACCGTTTTTTGCCGAAGGAGAGAAAATGTCCCACCGACGCGTATTGCTGTCCGCCGCGCTGGCGCTGGCGGTTTCATGGCTCACGGGATGCGCCAGCGGCGTCAGTCCGGAGTCCATCCAGGCGAGGGAGCCGGTGCGCGTGCACTCGGCGGCCAGCCCGGCCGCGCTGGTGGCGTGCCTGAAGGGCCGGCTGGGCGATGACGCCAACGTGGTGTCGTATCCCGAGCCGGGCAGGGTGGATATCCGCATCGGCAGTACCGACAATTCCGAGTACAGGTATTACCACCTGGTCAGCCTGCGCCGGGGCGGGGAAGGCACGGAAGTGGAGATCCGCAGCGCGGACGAATGGCATCCGCTGCTCAGTGGCGGCCGCGTGCGCGGCATGGTCGAGGACTGCGCGCCGGCGAAGACGCGCTAGCGCTGCCGTGCCGGTGCCGCCGCGCCGGCGGCACCGCGGGCGGCGCTGGTTCAGGGCTGTATGGTGCGCAGCAGGTGTTCCTGCAGGCGGCTCAGTTCGAGCGCGATGCCGCCGGGAAAGCCCTGGCGGCCGCCGCGCCGGTCGATCAGCAGGTCGGTGAGGTAGGCCGACAGCACGGCGGGGCTGGCCGCGAGCGCGGCCATCTGGTTGCCGATGCGGGCGTAGCCGCGGCACAGTTCCAGCGGCCGCGCGTCGGGCGGCAGCGAGGCCAGCCATTTGAGCGCGGTGTCGGTGAGGACCTGCGTCCCGGTGCTTTCGGGGCGCCGCATGGTCGGCCAGTCGGGTTCGGCCTGCGTGGGGACCGCGCCGTCCAGTATCTGTTTTGCTTCCTCGATTGAGACGAACTCGAACGAGAGGGATTCCATGCCAACTCCGGGATCAGGTATGCGCGCCGTCGTGAATCGGCGGCGTCTGATTTTACCGGTATCGGCCGTTTCCGTGCCTTCTTGAGCCGCGCGGGCCGGACGCCTTCGCGCGGTCTTGCCGGCAGCCCGCCGGCTCATTTCATGTTCTCGCTCCAGTAGGCCTCGATCTGCTTGACCAGCACCGGCGGCAGGGCCACGTAGTGCTCGGCGGTGGCGTCGGCCTGGCCGTCGTTGAGCGCCCAGCGGAAGAACGACAGCGCGTTCTTCGCGCTGGCGGCATCCCTGGGCGCCTTCGGCATGATGACGAACACCACGCCGGTGATGGGCCACGCCTGCCCGCCGGGCGGATCGGTGATGACCTGGTAGAAGTCCGGCTGCTGGTTCCAGTCCGCCGACGCCACCGCGGCGCTGAACGTCTCGCGCGAGGGCACGACGTAGGCGCCGTCCTTGTTGCGCAGCGCCGTGTAGGGCAGCTTGCGCTGGAGCGCGTAGGTCAGCTCGGCATAGCCGATCGCGCCCTTGACGCTCTTGATGTAGGCGGCCACGCCCTCGTTGCCGACCGCGCCCACGCCGGTCGGCCACTTGATGGTGGTGCCGGCGCCCACGCCGCGCTTCCATTCGCCGCTGACCTCGGACAGGTAGTTGGCCCAGTTGAAGGTGGTGCCGGAACTGTCGCTGCGATGTACCACCAGGATCTTCTGGTCCGGCAGCGCGAGGCCGGGATTGAGCGCGCCGATGGCGGGATCGTTCCACCTGGCGATCTTGCCGAGGTAGATGTCGGCCAGCACCTGCCCGGTCAGCCGGACCTGGCCCGGGACCACGCCGTCGAGATTGACGATGGGCACCACGCCGCCGGCCACCAGCGGGAACTGGACCAGCCCCGAGGCGCGCAGCTCGTCCGGCTTGAGCGGCATGTCCGAGGCGCCGAAGGCAACGTTGGCGGCCTTGATCTGGCGGATGCCGTTGCCCGAGCCGATGGCCTGGTAGTTCACCTCCTGCCCGGTCCTGGCGTAGTAGGTCGAGGCCCATTTCAGCAGCAGCGGGTAGACGAAGGTCGAGCCGGCGCCGGTGATGTCGCCCGCCTGCGCCAGCAGCGCGCCGCCGGCGAGCACGCATGCCAGGGTGGCCCGTTGCCATGCCTTTTGCCAAGATCGGGAGCAGGTCATGTCGGCGGCCTCCTTCGTATGCGGGCGGAGCAGATGTCTGCGCGGGCCGCCGTGCTATCCGCTGCGCGGCGGCGATGCGCAGCGGGGCAATCGGCTTCCTCTCATGCTAGCAGTCGCGCGCGAATTTCCAACAGGTGTTTTGCCGGCGCCGCGCGCAGCTTGCCGTGCGGCGGGTTGTCGAGGTCGAAGTGGTCGCAGGCATCGTCGCGGGTGTCGATGCGCTGGCAGACGCAGCGGTGCAGGGCATCGCCGATGCGTGCGCGCGTTGCGGTCTTCCAATCGTTCGTGGCCGGTCACGCTGATGAACCGCGGCGGGATGTCGGTCCTGCCTGCCGGCGCGCCGCATCCAGCCACGCAGCCGGCCACGTATCCGGCCACGCAGCCGGGCGCGGCGGGCGTTCTTCCCGCCCGCGCCCGTGCCGCGCAGCGCGCATCACTTCGGCGTGGGCATGTGCAGCTGGCCATCGTCGCCGAGCACCAGCCCCTGCCACGTGGCGGGCTTGCCCGACAATTCCCAGGCCGCGATCTGCACCGGGGTCCTGCCGATGCCGCCTTTCACGGCTTGCATCGCTTCGCGGTCGAGCGCTTCCGCGGCGGGAAGGTCCTTGATTTCGAGGGTGTCCATGATGGTTCTCCGTGACGGGTCATGTTGGCGGCGGGCCAACGGTGTGGCCCGCCTGACCATGACAACGCACGGTCCGTGCCGGTGGCGCGGCGCCGGCATTTGTGGCGCATGCCCGCCCTGGCGCGCGGGGGCCGCGCGTTTGCGCCGCGGAACAGGCGGGCCGCGCCCAACAGGCGCCGCTGCGGTGACGGTGGCCGGCCAACAGCGCCGCCGCCGGCCGGATGCCCTCAGGACAGGTTGGCGCGGAAGAAGGCCGCGGTGCGGTCGTTGGCGGCCTGCGCGGAGGCCGCGTCGAAATGCACGCCGTTGTTGCGCGCGAACGCATGCGAGCAGCCGGGGTAGGTGTGTATCTCGATATGGGACCGCGGCGACAGCGCGGCGATGATCCGCGTCCAGGTTTCGCGCGGCACGAATTCGTCGGCTTCCGCGATATGCATCAGCAGCGGCTGGCGGATGTTGCCGGCCTCGCCGAGGTACTGGTCGATGCCGACGCCGTAGTACACCGTCACGGCATCGGCGTCCGTGCGCGCCGCGGTGAGGAAGGCGAGCAGCCCGCCCAGGCAGAAGCCCACCGCGCCGACCTTGCCGCCGGCGCCGTCCAGCGCGCGCGTGTAGCGGATGGTGGCGTCGATGTCGCGCACGCCCGCCGGCACGTCGAAGCCGTTGTAGAGCTTGAATGCCTTGTCCCACTCGGCCTGGGTGGCGTCGGTCAGTTCCACGCCGGGCTCCTGGCGCCAGTAGAGATCGGGGCAGATGGCCACGTAGCCTTGCGCGGCGAAGTCGTCGCAGGTCTTGCGCATGTCCGCGTTGATGCCAAAGATCTCCTGGATCACCACGATCGCCGGCGCCTTCGCCGCCGCCGGCCGCGCCAGGTAGGCGGCAAAGGTCCCGTCCGCCGTGCTTATCTTCACCATTTCGCCCATCGTCGTGCTCCCGTTCGAGATTCGATGCAGTCGCCCGGGGCAGCCTGCGCCGGACGTGCGAATAGGATTATTGGCGGCCTGCGCCGGACCGCAAGGGAAAACCGGCACGCCGGCCCGCCGCGTCGTGTCGCGTCCTGCCGTCGGCATCCTCACTGCAATTAACGGCCAGGAAGCGAGGGGGGCCGCGCAGGTGGCCGGCCGCTTGCGGCCGGCACCGGGGGCGTGCAGGATGGGGGCCTGTCCAATCCCGACAGGCGCTGGAGACCCGTATGCCGTACATGCTGCTGATCGTGGAACCTGTCGGCCAGCGCGCCGCGCGCACCGAGGAGGCGGGCCGGCAGGCCTACGCGAGCATGACGCAGTTCGCCGGCCGCCTGACCGAGCGCGGCGTGCTGCTGGGCTGCAATTCGCTCACCTCGGATGCCCGGGGCGTGCGCGTGCAGGTGCGCGAAGGCCGCCGCGACCTGCTCGACGGTCCGTTCGCGGAGGCCAAGGAGATGGTCGGCGGTTATTTCCTGCTCGACTGCGCCAGCCAGGACGAGGCCATCGCCATCGCCGCCGAATGTCCGGCCGCAAGCTGGTGCACGGTGGAAGTGCGCGAAGTGGGGCCGTGCTTTACGTGAAGCTCCACGCGGCTGCATGGGCGGCATGGGCGGAGGTGGATGCTTCTAGGTAATTACCCTGGGTTCGCGGGATTTTCGCGCGCGCGCTGTCGATCCTGCCGCGCGCGGCGCGTCGTGCCGGCATGTGCCGCGGCACCGGGCCGGTCACAGGACCGACCGCAATGCCGGTGCCGCCGGCTTCCGACCGACGGTCAACCCGAGGAGCGATGCAATGCGATTCATGATCCTGGTGAAAGCCACCCAGGCCAGCGAAGCCGGCCAGATGCCCGAGGAAAGCCTCATTGCCGCGATGGCGGCCTATCACGAGCAACTGGCCAGGGCCGGCGTGCTGCTCGACGGCGCCGGGCTCAAGCCCAGCGCGGCCGGCTGGCGCATCCGCCATGCCGGCGGCCGGCGCACGGTGACGGACGGCCCGTTCGCGCAGACCAACGAACTCGTGGCCGGCTACACCCTGATCCAGGTGCGCAGCCGCGAGGAAGCGATGGAGTGGGCGCGCCGCTTTCCCGCGCCGCACGGCGAGACGGCCGACGGCGAGATCGAGGTGCGTCCGCTCTATGAACTGGAGGACTTCGCGCCCGGCCCCGCCGTGGACCGCTTCCGCGCGCTCGGCATGGGCCAGCGCTGAAGGCGCCGAAGCGGACGCGAGCGCAACGAGCGCAACGCACATCACGAGCACCACGAGGACATCATGCACAAGCAAATCTACGTCAACCTCGCCGTGGCCGACCTGCCGCGCGCGATGGATTTCTTCAAGGGCCTGGGCTTTGCCTTCAACCCGCGCTTCACCGACGGCAACGCGGCCTGCATGGTCATCGGCGAGAACATCCACGCCATGCTGCTGACCGAGGCCTTCTTCAAGAGCTTCACCACGCGCGCGCTGTGCGACACCGCGCACAGCACCGAGGTGCTGATCTGCCTGTCGTGCGAGAGCCGCGCCGAGGTCGATGCGCTGGTCGCCAAGGCGCTGGCCGCCGGCGCCCGCGTGCCGCGCGCGCCGCAGGACCACGGTTTCATGTACGGCCACGGCTTCGAGGACCTGGACGGCCATATCTGGGAACTGGTGTACATGGAGCCGCAGGCCGCGGACCCGGCCTGAATGCCCCGGGGCGGCAGGATGACGGCGATTCCCCCGGCGCACCGCGCGATCGAGGCCGTATGGCGCATCGAATCCGCCAGGGTCATCGCCCACGTGGCGCGCGTGGTGCGCGACGTGGGCCTGGCCGAGGAACTGGCGCAGGACGCCTTGCTGGCCGCGCTGGAGCGCTGGCCGGAAAGCGGCGTGCCGGACAACCCCGGCGCGTGGCTGATGACCACGGCCCGGCACCGCGCGCTGGACCACCTGCGCCGGCAGGCGCTGCACGCGCGCAAGCACGAGCAGATCGGCCATGAGCTCGACGCGCTGGAGGCCCGCATAGTGCCCGACTTCGTCGATGGGCTCGACGCGGCCCGCGAGGACGACATCGGCGACGACCTGCTGCGCCTGGTCTTCACCGCCTGCCATCCGGTGCTGTCGCGCGAGGCGCGCGTGGCCATGACCCTGCGCCTGCTCGGCGGCCTCACCACCGCCGAGATCGCGCGCGCGTTCCTCACGCCGGAGCCCACCATCGCCCAGCGCATCGTGCGCGCCAAGCGCGCGCTGGGCGCGGCGCGCGTGCCGTTCGAGGTGCCGGGGCCGCAGGCGCGCGCGGCGCGCCTGGCGTCGGTGCTGGAGGTGATCTACCTGATCTTCAACGAAGGGTATGCCGCCACCGCCGGCAGCAACTGGATGCGTCCCGCGCTGTGCGAGGAAGCGCTGCGCCTGGGCCGCACGCTGGCCGGCCTGATGCCGGACGAAAGCGAGGTGCACGGACTGGTGGCGCTGATGGAGATCCAGGCCTCGCGCACGCACGCGCGCGTCGACGCGCAGGGCCGGCCGGTGCTGCTGCCCGACCAGGACCGCGGCCGCTGGGACCCGCTGCTGATCCGGCGCGGCCTGCACGCGCTGGCGCGCGCGCGGGCGCTTGGCGGCGCGCTCGGCCCCTACGCGCTGCAGGCCGCGCTGGCCGCCTGCCACGCGCGCGCGCCGAGCGCGGCCGAGACCGACTGGGCGCGGATCGCCGCGCTGTATGACGCGCTCGCGCGGGTCATGCCGTCGCCGGTGGTGGAGCTGAACCGCGCGGTGGCGGTGGGCATGGCCTTCGGCCCGGCGGCCGGGCTGGAGATCGTCGATGCGCTGGCCGCGGGGGGCGCGCTGGAAAACTATCACCTGCTGCCCAGCGTGCGCGGCGACCTGCTGTCGAAGCTGGGCCGCTTCGCGCAAGCGCGCGCCGAGTTCGAACGCGCCGCCGGCATGACCCGCAACGCGCGCGAGCGCGAACTGCTGCTGGCGCGGGCGCGCGCGGCGCGGGGGTGAGGGCAGGCGCCCGCCACCACCACAAGCCCCCGCCAGACCATCGCACCGCCTACTGCGCCACGATGCCCGGCCGCGCCATCCGCGTGTACACCAGCAGGCGTCCCTTGTAGGCGTCCTGGTCGGTGCCGGCGGGACGGTCCAGCCGCTGCTCCGCCAGCGAGAAACCGAGCGCCGCCATCCACCGGTTGAAGGCCGGGCGGTTGCCGCGGTCGGGGTCGACGATCCAGACCTCCGCGGCCGCGCTGGCGTGGCTGTCGATGTAGCGCGCGAGCCTGCCGTCGGTGTCGCGCTCGTAGAGCAGGTCGCTGCCGATGATCAGGTCGAAGTCGCCCGCCACGTTCTGCACGCCTGCCAGGCTCGGGTCGCTGCCGTCGGCCGCGCCCCAGTGGCCGTGCCGGTATTTCATCGGCGCGAGGCCGTTGATGCGCGCGTTCTCCGCCAGGAAGGGGCCGGCCATCGGGTGGCAGTCGCTGGCGGTCACGTCGGCGCCGCGGCGGTGCGCGACCAGGCTGGCCAGCGCCGTGCCGCAGCCGATCTCGAGGATGCGCTCGGCCGGGTCCACCGGCCGCGCGGCGATGCGTTCGGCCAGCAGCGCGCCGGACGGCCACAGCATGCCGAACAGCGGCCACGCGGCGGAGGAAATGCCCATGCGTTCGGCGTCGCCGTGGGGATCGTGGAACTGCTGCTGGTCCAGCAGGCAGCGGATGACCAAATCGGGCGCGCCCGCGATGGCAACGCGCTCTTGCTTGGTTTGATACCCGGGCATGGGGAGAGGGGGAGGCCGGGAACCGGCCCCGCTAGAGGGAGGGAGCGGGCAGTATGCCCGAAATACCCCGCCGTGGGCCGGAATTCGCCGTCAAATGCGCGCAAAAGCCGCGCCGCAGGCACCCCGTGGATGCCCGCGGCGCAGCAAGGCACAGGCCATGCCGGGCAAGGCGTCAGGCCGGCGCGTCTTCCAGCGTGACCAGCTGCGCGCCGTCCTGCACCTGGTCGCCCACCGCGTACAGCACTTCCTGCACCACGCCGTCGGCGGGCGCGGTCAGCGTGTGCTCCATCTTCATGGCTTCCATCACGATGAGCGGGTCGCCCTTGCCGATCACGGCGCCGGCCTTGACCATCACCGCGATGATGCGGCCCGGCATCGGCGCCACCAGCTTGCCGCCCTCGGCATCGGCGCCGGCCGCGTGCGCGAGCGGGTCGATCACCTCCAGCCGGGTTTGCCGGTCGCCGCTGAACACATGGATGGCATCGCCGTCGAGATGGGTGCTGCCCTTGACCGTGCGCTCGCCAAGGTCGAGCGCATGGCCGTCGCCGGCGCTGGCCGCGCGGAAGGGCACGGTCTGCCCGTTCACGCTCAGCCATTGCCGCGCGCCGTCGTCGCGCAGGCTGGCCTCGGTCTCGCCCTCGGCCGTGCGCAGGCGGAAGCGGCGCGTGGCCTCGCCGTTCAGGCGCCAGGCGCCGCCGTGTCGCCACGGCGAATGCGCGTCGGCCGGGTCCACGCGGCGCGCGCGCGCCTGCGCGTCGAGCAGCGCCGCCACCGCCAGCGCGATGGCGTCGATGCCCTCCGGCCCGGCGGGCGGGAACAGCGCCGCGTGGTTGCGCTCGATCAGGCCGGTGTCGAGGTCCGCCGTGGCGAACGCCGGCGAGGCCACCAGCCGCTGCAGGAAGGCGATATTGGTGGACAGGCCCACCACGTGGTACTGCGCCAGCGCCTGCGCCATGCGCGCCAGCGCTTCCTCGCGGTCGCGGCCCCACACGATCAGCTTGGCGATCATGGGGTCGTAGAAGGGGCTGATGGTGTCGCCCTCGCGCACGCCGGAATCGATGCGCGCGCCGGCCGGGCCGCCGCGGTCCTGGCCCAGCTCGAACTGCACCGCCGCCGGCGTGCGCAGGTAGCGCAGCGTGCCGGTGGACGGCAGGAAGCCCTTGTCCGGGTTCTCGGCGTACACGCGCGCCTCCAGCGCGTGGCCGTGGATGCGCAACTGGTCCTGCCTCAGCGGCAGCGGCTCGCCGGCGGCCACGCGCAACTGCCACTCCACCAGGTCCTGCCCGGTGATCATCTCGGTCACGGGATGTTCCACCTGCAGGCGCGTGTTCATCTCCATGAAGTAGAACGAGCCGTCCTGGTTGGCGATGAACTCCACGGTGCCGGCGCCCACGTAGCCCACCGCCTGCGCCGCGGCCACGGCGGCGTCGCCCATTGCGCGCCGGCGCTCCTCGCTCATGCCCGGCGCCGGGGCTTCTTCCAGCACCTTCTGGTGGCGCCGCTGCACCGAGCAGTCGCGCTCGAACAGGTAGACGCAGTTGCCGTGCGTATCGGCGAACACCTGGATCTCGATATGGCGCGGGCGCGTCAGGTACTTCTCCACCAGCACCTTGTCGTCGCCGAAGCTGGCCGATGCCTCGCGCTTGACCGAGGCCAGCGCGGCCTCGAAGCCAGCGCCGGCCTCGACCACGCGCATGCCCTTGCCGCCGCCGCCGGCGCTGGCCTTGAGCAGCACCGGGTAGCCGATGCGGTCGGCCTCGCGGCGCAGCAGCGCGGCGTCCTGGTCCTCGCCGTGGTAGCCCGGCACCAGCGGCACCGCGGCCTTTTCCATCAGTTGCTTGGCCGCGCTCTTGCTGCCCATCGCGCGGATGCTCGATGCCGGCGGCCCGATGAAGACCAGCCCGGCGGCCGCGCAAGCCTCGGCAAAACCGTCGTTCTCGGACAGGAAGCCGTAGCCCGGGTGGATCGCCTGCGCGCCGGTGGCCAGGGCCACCGCGATGATGTGCTCGCCGCGCAGGTAGCTGTCGCGCGCGGCCGCGCCGCCGATGTGCACGGCTTCGTCGCACAGCGCCACGTGGCGCGCGCCGGCATCGGCGTCCGAGTAGACCGCCACCGTGCGGATGCCCAGGCGGCGGCAGGTGGCGGCCACGCGGCAGGCGATTTCGCCGCGGTTGGCGATCAGGATTTTGTTGAACATGCTGGTGGTCCTCTTGTCTTTTCCTTGCGTGCGGCGTGCCTCAGACCTTCCAGGCGGGCGCGCGCTTCTCCAGGAAGGACTTCACGCCTTCCCGCCCTTCGTCCGAAGCGCGGATCGCGGCAATGCGCTCCGCCGTCTGCGCCAGCAGGTCGTCGTCGACCGGCCGCCCGGCCACCTCCTGCACCAGCCGTTTGCTCTCGCGCACCGCGTTCGGGCTGTTGGCCGCCAGCGTGGCGGCCAGCTCGGCCACCTTGGCGTCCAGCGCGGCGGCGGCCACCACCTCGTGCACGAAGCCCAGCCGCAGCGCCTCGGCCGCGCCGAAGCGCTCGGCGGTGATGAAGTAGCGGCGCGAGGCCTGCTCGCCCAGCGCGCGGATCACGTAGGGGCTGATGGTGGCCGGCAGCAGGCCCAGGCGCGCCTCCGACAGGCAGAAGGTCACGCCCTCGGCCGCCACCGCGATGTCGCACGCCGCCACCAGCCCCACGCCGCCGGCGTAGGCGTCGCCGTGGATGCGCGCGATCACCGGCTTGGGGCAGGACCAGATGGTGTGCAGCATCTGCGCCAGCGTCAGCGCGTCGGAGCGGTTCTCGTCGTGCGAGTAGCCGGCCATCTTCTTCATCCAGTTCAGGTCGGCGCCGGCGCAGAAGGCCGGGCCGTTGCCGGCCAGCACGATGGCGCGCACCGAGGGCTCGCTGCCCAGCGCGCGGAAGGCGCCGGTCAGCTCGGCGATCACGGTTTCGTTGAAGGCGTTGCGCACGTCGGGCCGGTTCAGCGTGACGGTGGCCACGTGCTGCGCGGTGGTGACGGTGAGGGTGGTGAATTCCATTTCGGTGTCCTGTGGCGGTGCGTGGGCGTGGGCGGGGCAGGGCGTTACATGCGGAACACGCCGAACTTCATCTCGCCGATCGGCGCGTTGAGGCTGGCCGACAGGCCCAGGCCCAGCACCGTGCGCGTCTGCGCGGGGTCGATCACGCCGTCGTCCCACAGGCGCGCGCTGGCGTAGTAGGGATGGCCCTGGTGCTCGTACTGGTCGCGGATCGGCTGCTTGAACTTGTCTTCTTCCTCGGCGCTCCAGGCGCCGCCGCGGGCCTCGATGCCGTCGCGGCGCACCGTGGCCAGCACGCTGGCGGCCTGCTCGCCGCCCATCACCGAGATGCGCGCGTTCGGCCACATCCACAAGAAGCGCGGCGAATACGCGCGCCCGCACATGCCGTAGTTGCCCGCGCCGAACGAGCCGCCGATGATGACCGTGAACTTGGGCACCTGCGCCGTGGCCACCGCCGTCACCATCTTGGCGCCGTTGCGCGCGATGCCTTCGTTCTCGTACTTGCGGCCCACCATGAAGCCGGTGATGTTCTGCAGGAACACCAGCGGGATCTTGCGCTGGCAGCACAGCTCGATGAAGTGCGCGCCCTTGAGCGCCGACTCCGAGAACAGGATGCCGTTGTTGGCGATGATGCCGACCGGGTAGCCCCAGATCCGCGCGAAGCCGCACACCAGCGTGGTGCCGTAGCGCGCCTTGAACTCGTCGAAGTCGGAATCGTCCACGATGCGCGCGATGACCTCGCGCACGTCGTAGGGCTTGCGCGTGTCGGTGGGGATCACGCCGTACAGCTCCTCCACCGGGTAGCGCGGCGGCAGCGGCTCGTGCAGGCGGATCTGGTCCGGCTTGCGGCGGTTCAGGTGCTGCACGATATTGCGCGCCAGCGACAGCGCGTGCGCGTCGTTCTGCGCGAAGTAGTCCGCCACGCCGGACAGGCGCGTGTGCACGTCGGCGCCGCCCAGGTCCTCGGCGCTCACTTCCTCGCCGGTGGCCGCCTTCACCAGCGGCGGGCCGCCCAGGAAGATGGTGCCCTGGTTCTTGACGATGATGGACTCGTCGCTCATGGCCGGCACGTAGGCGCCGCCCGCCGTGCACGAGCCCATCACCACCGCGATCTGCGGGATGCCCTGCTTGGACAGGTTGGCCTGGTTGTAGAAGATGCGGCCGAAGTGGTCGCGGTCGGGGAACACGTCGTCCTGGTTGGGCAGGTTGGCGCCGCCCGAGTCCACCAGGTAGATGCAGGGCAGGTTGTTCTGCTCGGCGATCTCCTGCGCGCGCAGGTGCTTGCGCACGGTCAGCGGGTAATAGGTGCCGCCCTTGACGGTGGCGTCGTTGCAGACGATCACGCATTCCTGCCCGGCGATGCTGCCGATGCCGGTGATGATGCCCGCGCCCGGCGCGGCATCGTCGTACATATCGTAGGCCGCCAGCTGCGACAGCTCCAGGAACGGCGTGCCCGGGTCCAGCAGCTGCTGCACGCGCTCGCGCGGCAGCATCTTGCCGCGCGACAGATGCTTGGCGCGCGCGTCCTCGCCGCCGCCTTCGGCCAGTTTGGCGATCCTGGCCTTGAGGTCGTCGACCAGCGCCTGCATGGCGTCGGCATTGGCGCGGAACGATTCCGAGCGCGCATTGAGTTTGGTTTCGAGCGTGGGCATGGGTCTGGGTATCTCGTATCAGGGGTCGCGCTGGCGAGCGGCCTTACATCGTCTCGGCGTACAGTTCGCGCCCGATCAGCATGCGGCGGATTTCCGAGGTGCCCGCGCCGATCTCGTACAGCTTGGCGTCGCGCCACAGCCGGCCCACCGGGTATTCGTTGATGTAGCCGTTGCCGCCCAGGATCTGCACCGACTCGCCCGCCATCCACGTGGCCTTCTCCGCCGTGTACAGGATCACCGCCGCGCAGTCCTTGCGCACCTGCCGCACGTGCTCGCGGCCCAGCGCGTCGAGGTTCTTGCCCACCGTGTACAGGTAGCTGCGCGCCGCCTGCAGGGTGGTGTACATGTCCGCCACCTTGCCCTGGATCAGCTGGAACTCGCCGATGCTCTGGCCGAACTGCCTGCGGTCGTGGATGTAGGGCGTGACCACGTCCATGCACGCCTGCATGATGCCGACCGGCCCGCCCGAGAGCACCGCGCGTTCGTAGTCCAGCCCGCTCATCAGCACGCGCGCGCCGCCGTTCTCGGCGCCGAGGATGTTCTCCACCGGCACTTCCACGTCCTCGAACACCAGCTCGCCGGTGTGCGAGCCGCGCATGCCGAGCTTGTCCAGCTTCTGCGCCACCGAGAAGCCCTTCATGCCCTTCTCGACGATGAACGCGGTCATGCCGCGCGCGCCCAGGTCCGGCTCGGTCTTGGCGTAGACCACCAGCACGTCGCAGTCCGGGCCGTTGGTGATCCACATCTTGGTGCCGTTGAGCACGTAGCGGTCGCCCTTGAACTCGGCGCGCAGCTTCATGCTGACCACGTCGGAGCCGGCATTGGGCTCGCTCATGGCCAGCGCGCCGATCCAGTCGCCCGAGACCAGCTTGGGCAGGTACTTGGCTTTCTGCGCGGCGCTGCCGTTGCGGTGGATCTGGTTCACGCACAGGTTGGAGTGCGCGCCGTAGGACAGGCCGACCGAGGCCGAGGCGCGGCTGATTTCCTCCATCGCCACCATGTGGGCGAGGTAGCCCATGCTGGCGCCGCCGTATTCCTCGGCCACGGTGATGCCGAGCACGCCGAGGTCGCCCATCTTCTTCCAGGCGTCCATCGGGAACTGGTCGGTGCGGTCGATCTCGGCGGCGCGCGGGGCCAGCTCGGCCTGCGCCCAGTCGCGCACGCTCGCGCGCAGCATGTCGATGTCTTCGCCGAGGTGGAAGTTCAGGCCGGGGAGTTCTGTCATGTCGGTGCTCGTCGTCTTGTGGGAAGGGGCCGCCGGCAGCGGGCGGCCTTGCGTCGAATGGAAATGGGGGAAAGCGGCAATGCGGGCCGGGAATCAGGCGGCGGAATCAGGCCGTCCTGACCACGGCCAGCCCGAGTTCCTGCGTCATGCGCTCGCGCATCACGAACTTCTGCACCTTGCCGGTGATCGTCATCGGCATCTCGGCGACGAAGCGGATATAGCGCGGGATCTTGTAGTGCGCGATCTGGTCGCGGCAGAACGCGCGGATGTCGTCTTCCGTGGCGCTCTCGCCCGGCTTGAGCACGATCCACGCGCACACTTCCTCGCCGTACTTCGGGTCCGGCACGCCGAACACCTGCACGGCCTGCACCTTGGGGTGGCGGAACAGGAATTCCTCGATCTCGCGCGGGTAGATGTTCTCGCCGCCGCGGATCAGCATGTCCTTCACGCGGCCGACGATGTTGCAGTAGCCTTCCTCGTCGAGGGTGGCGAGGTCGCCGGTATGCATCCAGCCGTCGCGGATCGCCTCGCGCGTGCGCGGCTCGTCGTCCCAGTAGCCCTGCATCACGGAATAGCCGCGCGTGCACAGCTCGCCCGTCTCGCCCACCGGCACGATGCCGCCGGCGCCGTCCACGATCTTCACTTCGAGGTGCGGCTGCACGCGGCCCACCGTGGTCACGCGCTTTTCCAGCGGGTCCGTGGTGGCGCTCTGGAACGACACCGGGCTGGTCTCCGTCATGCCGTAGGCGATCGTCACCTCTGCCATGTGCATCTGCGCGATCACGCGCTTCATGGTCTCGATGGGGCAGGGCGAGCCCGCCATGATGCCGGTGCGCAGCGTGGAGAAATCGTACCTGGCAAAGTCGGGGTGGTCGAGCTGCGCGATGAACATGGTCGGCACGCCGTGCAGCGCGGTGCAGCGTTCCTCGCTCACCGCGGCCATCGTCGCCACCGGGTCGAACGCCTCGCCCGGGAACACCATGCAGGCGCCCGTGGAGACGCAGGCCAGCACCGCCAGCACCATGCCGAAGCAGTGATAGAACGGCACCGGGATGCACAGCTTGTCCTGCTCGGAGAAGCGCATCGCCATCGCGATGAAGCGCGCGTTGTTGACGATGTTCCGGTGCGTCAGCGTGGCGCCCTTGGGCGCGCCGGTGGTGCCGCTGGTGAACTGGATGTTGATGGGGTCGTAGCGGTCCAGCGAGGCGCTGATGGCGTCCAGCTCGCCCTTGATGGCATGCGTGCCATGCGCGAGCAGCGCATCGTAGTTGAGCATGCCCGGCGTGCGCTCCGCGCCCATGCGGATCACCCAGCGCAGCGCCGGCAGGCGCGCGGCCTGCAGGTGGCCGGGCTCGCTCGTGGCCAGCTCCGGCGCCAGCGTCTGCAGCATCTCCAGGTAGCGCGAGGTCTTGAACGACTCCGCCGCGACGATGGCCTTGCAGCCGACCTTGTTGAGCGCGTATTCCAGCTCCGACAGCCGGTACGCCGGGTTGATGTTGACCAGCACCAGCCCCAGGCGCGCGGTGGCGAACTGCGTCACCAGCCACTCCACCCGGTTCGGCGCCCAGATGCCGATGCGGTCGCCGCGCACCAGTCCCAGCAGGCGCAGGCCGCCGGCCATCGCGTCGACCACCTGCGAGAACTCCAGCCAGGTCCAGCGCACCCCCTGCTCGCGGAACACCACCGCCTCGCGGTCGGGGAAGCGCGCCACCGTCCCGGCCAGCAGCGCCGGCACCGTCAGCTCGGACAAGGGCGTGTCGGTCTCGCCCCGTACGTGGGACAGGCCCGCCACGGGCAATGTCGATGGGCCAGCCGCACCCTGCATGGTCATACTCGTCTCCAAAGCGCTGTCGCTATCTTGTCCGGATCCCGGTTTCCTGAGTCGGGCTCAACTTAGTTGAGTGCGGCTCAAGTTCCGGGCTGCGCATATTTTTGGGTTGCCAGGCCTGTTGTTTTCATGTTGGGCCAGCCGCGCTGACAGGAAAAGTACACGCTGCGCCCAAAAAATGCAACCTTGAGTTGAGTAAAGATCAATTACAATGCCGTGACACGCGCCAAGGCCCGCGCGGGCGGCCCGGCGGCGCCGTTTCTTGTTGCGTCGCAACATGCGCGCCGCACTATAATCAGCGCCTTCCGGCATGCGAGGTAACAGGTCGATGGACGACATCACGGTGCGGCGCCGCCTTCCCGCGGGCGCCAAGGCGGAACAGCGCATCCGCGACATTCTGCGCGTGAGCCGCGAAGTCTTCGCCGAGCTCGGCTACGAGCGCGCCACCACCACCGAGATCGCCCAGCGCCTGGGCATCTCCGAAGCCACCGTCTTCACCTATTTCCACGGCAAGCGCGAGCTCTGCGCGCGCGTGATCGAAGACTGGTACGACGAAATCATCGGCGTGGTGGAGGCGGGCCTGCCGCGCGGCCAGAGCACCAAGGCCCAGCTCGAGTTCTACGTGCGCACCCATCTGCGGCTGTTCCTGATCCAGGGCACCGGCCTGTGCGCGCTGGTGCTCTCCGAAGGCCGCGCCAAGGGGCCGGGGCTGGGCGAGGTGTTCGTGCCGCTGCAGCGCCGCTACACCGCGCCGCTGATGGACCTGCTGGCCCGCGCCCGCGAGAGCGGCGAGATCCGCGCCGACCTGCCCCTGAGCCTGCTGCGCTCGGCCATCCTCGGGCCGATGGAGCATATCCTGTGGGACGCCATCGCCCGCCAGCGGGAAGTGGACATCGAGCGGGACATCGAGCGCACCGCGCGCGACCTCGTCGCGCTGCTGTGGCCGGCGCTGCTGCCGCCGGACCTGGACACGGCGGCGCTGCGGGAGTTCTACGGCGAGGTCGGGGCGGCGCTGCGGCGCGCCGGCGGCACCCTGGGCCAGCCCTAGGCGCGGCTGTGGCGGCCCGCCGCCGCCATCGCGCCCGCGCGGCGCGCGGCGGCGGTGCTGTATGCATATCCAGTGGCGCGGCATGTGAAAGCCAGCAACAAAGAGCGGCGCCGGAACGCGCCCGGCCCTTCCCACGCGGACACCTGCATGAGAGCATGCAGGCTTTGCTGTCCATGCGGCCCCGGCGGGGTTTCGCCGGGGCCGGCCCGGCGCCATGCCGGGAAGCACATTTGAAGGACCACCGAGGTTCGCAGGGCCGGGGGATTCGCCCGGGTTCCGCCGCGGTCATAAGAAAGAACGATCGGTGCCAGATTTTTTTTGCGGGGTCAGACAGTGACAAGACACGGACTAGGCGGGCTACTTCTTGCGCTGTGCTGCCTGGGCAATGCCCAGGCAAGCGGTCCGGACTGCGCGCGGCCGTTTACGCTCGCGCTGCACGATCATGGCCTGCTCTATTCGCTCGACACCGATACCGGCATCGACAAGGACTTCGCCGACGAGATGATCCGGCGCAGCGGATGCCAGATCCGGGTCAGCCTGATGTCGCGCGCGCGCATCTGGAAACTGATCGAGTCCGGCGCGCTCGATTTCAGCCTGTCCGGCATCGCCAACGCCGAGCGCAACCAGTACGCCGCCTTCGCCTGGTACTTCAGCAACAAATACTATCTGCTGGTGCGCAAGGACGCCGGCATCCAGAAGCTGTCCGACTTCGCCTACAACGACCGCTTCCAGCTCGGCGTCATCCGCAGCTTCCGCTACAGCAGGTCCGCCAACCAGCTGGTGGACCGGCTCGCCGCCGCCAACCGCGTCAGCCAGGCCGGCGGCCTCGAGCCGCTCTACGAGGCGCTGGCGCGCCGGCGCATCCAGGGCATGATCATCGAACCGTTCGACTATCCGGCGCTCGACGCCAAGCACATCCGCGACGTCACCTCGGTGGTCGAGTTCAACGACCCGCCCGTGCTGCATGGCCTGATCATGTCGAAGAAGGCGCTGCCGCCGGCCGAGCAGGAGAAATGGCGCGCGCTGGTCGACGACATGCGCGCCGACGGCACCGTGCGCCGGATCTTCGCCAAGTATTTCAAATCCGACATGGTCGACGCCATGACCGAATTCAAGTCGCCGCTGTGAGCGCAGTCCGCCTTATCCTGCTGCCCTTGCTGATCCTGGCCGCCGGGCTCGGCGTGACCTGGGCGGTGTGGGACCACGACCAGCAGGCCTCCCGCCATGAAGTGCGCAGCCAGTTCAACTTCGCGCTGGGCGACGCCGTCGGCCGCATCGAGCAGCGCATGGCCACCTACGAGCAGATGCTGCGCGGCGTGCACGGCATGTTCGCCGTGAGCGGCACGCTGGACCGCGACCAGTTCCACGACTACCTCAAGGCCATCAACCTCGACGCCAACCTGTCCGGCGTGCAGGCGGTCGGCGTGGTCAAGTGGGTGCCGGCCGCAGACAAGGACGCCCACGTCGCCGCGCTCGGCGGCACCGGCGTGGCCGGCTACGGCATCCATCCCGGCGGCCGGCGCGAGGCCTACGCCCCCATCGTCCAGCGCGAGCCGCCCGCCGACGGCGATCCCCCCGTGCTCGGCTTCGACACGTGGTTCAACCCGGAGCGCCGGCTCGCCCTGCAGCGCTCGCGCGACTCGGGCTCGGCGATCGTCTCCGGCAAGGTCCAGCTGGCCGTGGACACCCGCGGCGACGAGGAACCCGGCTTCGTCATGTACCTGCCGGTGTACCGCCGCGGCCTGCCGCAGGAAACCGCGGCGCAGCGGCGCGACAGCCTGGTCGGCTGGGTCTACGCCTCGTTCCGCATGCGCGAGGTCATCGCCAGCCTCTACGGCGAGCAGCCGCCCGGGATCTCGCTGGCGCTCTACGACGGCGTGGAGCCGTCGGCGACGGCGCTGCTCTACCGCTCGCCCGAGGCCGGCGGCAGCAGCACGGACGCCGTGCTCTCCGCCAACGAATACCTGGTGGTGGGCGGGCACGACTGGATGCTCTCCATGACCGCCCACAAGGCCTTCGAAGAGCGCTTCGGGCGCAACTCGCAGGCGGTGATCGCCTGGACCGGCACGGGCCTGAGCCTGCTGCTCGCGCTGCTGGCCTGGGCGATGGCCAGCGGCCGCAGCCGCGCCATGCGGCTGGCTTCGCTGATGACCCGCGAACTGCGCGAAAGCGAAGAGAAGTTCCGCGCGCTGGCCGACTGCACCGTCAACCTGGAGGTCTGGTGGGGGCTGGGCGGCCGGCCGCGCTGGATCAATCCCTCCGTCAAGGAATACACCGGCTACACCGTGGAAGAATGCATGGCGATGCGCGACCTCGCCGGCACGCTGATCCACCCCGAGGACATGCCGCGCGTGGCGCCCGAGCTGCTCAAGGGCCAGCACGGCCTGCGCGGCAACAACCTGGAATTCCGCTGCCTGCGCAAGGACGGCTCGGTGCTGTGGCTGTCCGTCTCCTGGGGCCCGATCCACGACGCGCGCGGCGTGTTCACCGGCTTTCGCATCAGCGGGCGCGACATCACCGAGCGCAAGCTGCTCGACGCCGAGCGCAAGATCGCCGAGGACAAGATCCGCGAGCTGGCCTTCTTCGACGCGCTCACGCGCCTGCCCAACCGCACCCTGCTGGCCGACCGCCTCAAGCAGGCCATCGCGGTCAGCGCGCAGAGCGGCGCCTCCGGCGCGCTGCTGTTCATCGACGTCGACAACTTCAAGACCCTCAACGACACGCTCGGCCACGACAAGGGCGACCTGCTGCTGCAGCAGGTCGCGCAGCGCCTGTCCGCCAGCGTGCGCGAAGGCGACACGGTGGCGCGCGTGGGCGGCGACGAATTCGTCGTGGTGCTCGGCAACCTCAGCGGCAACCGGCAACTCGCGGCCAGCGAGACCGAGGCCGTCGGCGAGAAGATACGCACCATCCTCGGCAAGATCTACCATCTCGACGGCGTGGAATACCGCAGCACCGCCAGCATCGGCGTGACGGTGTTCAACGGCCACCATGCCTCCATCGACGAGCTGCTCAAGCAGGCCGACCTCGCCATGTACAAGTCGAAGGAGCGCGGGCGCAACGCCATGCGCTTCTTCGATCCAGCCATGCAGACCGTGGTGGTGGCGCGCGCCGCGCTCGAAGCCGGCCTGCGCAAGGCCGTCGACGAAGACCTGCTGCTGCTGCACTACCAGGCGCAGGTCACGGTCGACAACCGCATCACCGGCGCGGAAGCGCTGGTGCGCTGGCAGCATCCCGAGCGCGGCATCATCTTCCCCGCCGAATTCGTTCCGCTGGCCGAGGAAGCCGGGCTGATCCACGCGCTCGGGGACCGCGTCCTGCGCGCCGCCTGCCTGCAGCTGGCGCGCTGGTCGGTCCAGCCCGACCTCGCTCACCTCACCATCGCCGTCAACGTCAGCGTCCACCAGTTCCGCGAGCCGGACTTCGTCGCGCGCGTGCTGGCCGTGATCGGCGAGACCGGCGCCGACCCGCGCCGGCTCAAGCTCGAACTCACCGAAAGCGTGCTGGTGGACAACGTGGAAGACATCGCCGAGAAAATGCACGCGCTCAAGGACTCCGGCGTGGTGTTCTCGCTCGACGATTTCGGCATCGGCTACTCCTCGCTCTCCTACCTCAAGCGCCTGCCGCTCGACCAGCTCAAGATCGACCGCTCCTTCGTGCGCGACATCCTCGTCGACCCCAACGATGCCGCCATCGCCAAGACCATCGTCGCGCTCGGCAAGAGCCTGGCCCTGGAGGTGATCGCCGAAGGCGTCGAGACCGCCGCCCAGCGCGATTTCCTCGCCGACGCCGGATGCCACGCCTACCAGGGCTACTTCTTCTGCCACCCCGTGCAGGTGGAAGGCTTCGAAGCGTTCGTGCGCCGCTTCAGCCAGCGGCACCGCCAGGCGGCGGCGCCCGCAAGAGAGCAGGTGGACGGCTGATTGCGTGCCAGGGCGCGCTTCGTTCCCGATGCATCAATCCCCGTAGACGCGCTGCGGCACGAGCCAGCGGCCGGCGCGGCGCGCTGTCGATGACGGGCTTGTCCGCGCCAACGGCGCCGGAAGGCGCTGCCTCAGCGCGGCGCCGAACAGGCCGTCCCGGAGCCCGGGCGGCAGCCGGCATCGCACACCACCGCGCCCGAACTGTCCAGGCTCGCGCCGCCGCCCGCCGTGCTGGAACACATCACGTTCCCCTTCATGTCCACCGCGCAGCGGCCCACGCCGCAGCGCGCGTCACCTTCCCGGTCCAGCGCGATCCCGCCGCCATCCCTGGCGCAGCGGACCTCGCCCGAGCGCGTCATCATGCAGGCGCTGTTGCCGGGGCAATTGACCGCGCCCCGGAAATCCGGCGCGCAGTTGGCGGCCAGCGCCGCCTGCGCGGCGGCGGCAAGTGCCAGGGTAAGTAACAGTTTCTTGGTCAGCGCGACTGCCATTTTGTGATTCCCCTCGATGCTTTTGTTTTTCTGGCTCTGGGCCCGGTTCGGGCCGGGGGCATTGTACTGGGGTTGGGCAAGCGCGGACCTCCCGCTTCCGGGTTTCTCCCCGGTGGCCCCCTCTAAAGGGGTATGCCGGACGCGGGGCCGGAAATGCCGGAAATGGCCGGAGCACGCCCGGCGCGAGGCCGCGCAGGCCATGCATCGACGCCCCCCGGGCAGGTGAAAGGCCGCCGGAATACCGGGATCGCGGTGGATGCGGACCGCAGGCGCCCGGGCGCGCAATGGCCCTCACATCGACGGCGGCTCGTGGTCTTCCCGGGCGCCGGCTGCGCTTCTGTGGCGGACAGGCCAAAAAGATCGGGAAAAGTTGACGCGATTCCTGTAGCACCGCTGCAGTGCCGGCGCGCCCGGCATGCGTGCACGGTACCGCTCCGCGCACCCAAAACGATCGCTTTTCCCGGCTCTGGCGCGGCCCCATGCCCCTTCTTTGCGCTTATTTCTCCATGCCGGGGAGACGCGGAAACACGCCTGTCGGTATGCATAGGAGTTTGCTATGCAGTGCATTCGAAAATATTTATTTTCCTTTAATTGGGCGGTGTTAGATTTCACCGGCGCCTGCAAGCCGAGGCGAGTCCATCACCGAATTCGCATCCGGACACCCGTCGATTCAAGGAGTGTTTTTCATGGCAGATACCGCCACCAAGATCAATGACGTCGCAAGGACTTCTGCCATGCCGCGCGACATCAAGATGCGCGCGCTCCGGCTGTCGAAGCGTTACGGCGGCACCACGGCCCTGCACCCCGTCGATCTCGATGTGCGTACCGGCGAGCTGCTGACGCTGCTGGGCCCCTCCGGGTCGGGGAAGACCACCTTGCTGCAGATCATCTGCGGGCTGGTCGAACCCAGCTCGGGCGAGCTGTTCATCGATGGCGTCGACCGCACCCATGCGCCTTCGCACCAGCGCGATGTGGGCGTGGTGTTCCAGAACTATGCCTTGTTCCCGCATCTCTCCGTGTACGAGAACATTGCCTTCCCGCTGCAAATGCGCCGGGTGGACCGCGACGCCATCCGCGCCAAGGTGATGCGCGTGCTCGAGATGGTGGGGCTGGGCAGTTTCTCGGCGCGTTTCCCGCGCGAACTCTCCGGCGGCCAGCAGCAGCGCGTGGCGCTGGCACGCTGTCTGGTGTACCAGCCGTCGCTGGTGCTGATGGACGAATCGCTGTCGGCGCTGGACCGCAAGCTGCGTGAAAGCATGCAGGTGGAGATCAAGCGCATCCACCGCGAGACCGGCACCACCATCATTTTCGTGACGCACGACCAGGAAGAGGCGCTGGCGCTGTCGGACCGGGTCTGCCTGATGAATGCCGGGCGAATCGAGCAGATCGGCACGCCCGCCGAAATCTACGAGCAGCCGCAAAGCACCTTCGCCGCCGACTTCATCGGCATCTCCAACAAGATCAGGGGCCGCGTCGCCGGCGACGGCTGGCTCTCGAGCGTCGACGGCAGGATCCCGGTGCCGGCGGCCGACAGCGCGCGCGCGCTGTCGGCCGAGGCGACCATCAGCATCCGCCCCGAGTACATCGAGCTGGTGGAGCAGGGCGGCTACGTCGATGGGGAAGTCATCGAGCAGATCTACGCCGGCTCCGAGACCCGCCTGCTGGTGAAGCTTGGCAGCGGCACCGTGATGACCGTGCGCCAGGCCGCCGGCAGCCGCGCGCGCCACGTCGGCGCGACCGTCTCGCTGCAATGGCGCGAGAGCCATTCGCGCCTGCTCGAAAAATGAAAGTCGTCTCAAAGGGGAGTGCCTTGATCCATCCTGCTCGTCAACTATCTGGGGCCTGAAATGAACAAGAAATTGAATAGTCGCCGCGAATTCATCAAGACCGCCGCCGTCACGGGCGCCGTCGCCGCCGCCCCCATGCTGTGGCTGCCGCGTGCCTCCGCCGCCGAAGCCCTGACCGTCGCCGACAACGGCGGCGCGCTTGGCCCGGCCATGCGCAAGGCCTTCTACGACCCGTTCGAGAAGGAAACCGGCATCCGCGTCATCAACGTCGCCCACGAATCCGATCCCGTGACGCAGTTCAAGCTGGTGGTCGACTCCGGCTCCGGCATCTGGGACGTGGCGATGGTCACCCCCGACAACGTGCTGCGCCTGACCAGCGCCAAGAACTACGTCGCGCCGCTCGACAACGCGCCCGGCGACGGCAAGAACATCCTGCCCGGCATGCTCACCGCGAACTGGTTCGGCTTCTCGGTCTACGGCGTCGTCATGGGCTACCGCAGTGACAGGTTCCCCAAGGGCGGTCCGCAGAGCTGGCGCGATTTCTGGGACACCGCGCACTTTCCCGGACGCCGCGGCCTCTTCCGCTCGCCCAGCGGCACCCTCGAGCTGGCCCTGCTGGCCGATGGCGTGGCGCCCCAGGACCTCTATCCGCTCGACATCGACCGCGCGATGAAGTCGCTCAGCAAGATCCGCAAGTCGGTTTCGGTGTGGTGGTCCAACGGCGCGCAGAACACCCAGCTGCTGCAAAGCGGCGAGGTCGATCTCTCGGACACCTGGAACTCGCGCGCGCTGGCCGCCATCGCCTCGGGCGCCCCGGTGAAGATCGTCTGGCAGGGCACCTACAACGTCGACGGCTGGTCGATCGTGGCCGGCACCAAGAAGCTCAAGCAGGCACAGCAGTTCGTGCGTTTCTGCATGCGCGCGGACCGCCTCGCCGAATACGGCACCCTGTCCGGCAACGGCCCCACCAATACCGAATCGATCAAGCTGATCGACCAGAAGCGCGCCGAGCTGCTTACCACCTATCCCAAGAACCTCGAGGGACTGCGCCGTCGCGACACCGCCTGGTGGGGCAAGAACTACGACGTCGCCAACGAGCGGTTCCAGGAGTGGCTGATCCAGGGTTGATCCGGGCCCGACCCTGGCGGTCCGGCGAACAAGCAAGGCAGATTTGAAGGAGTGGTAACGTGAACGATCGACAAATACATCTGGGCCTGTTGACGCATCCTACCGGTGCGCATCCGGCCTCCTGGCTCAAATCCAGCGCGCCGCGCGACGCGGCCACCGACATCGATTACTACCGGCGGATCGCCGCCACGGCCGAGCAGGGGCTGTTCGACCTCTTCTTCATCGCGGACACGCCCGCTGCCCGCACCGAGAAGCTGCATATCCATTGCCGCAACCCGGAGTTCATGAACCGCTTCGAGCCGATCACGCTGCTGTCGGCCCTGGCCGGCTCGACGCAGCATATCGGCCTGGGCGCCACCGCCTCGACCAGCTTCTACGAGCCCTACAACATCGCCCGCCTGTTTGCTTCGCTGGACCATATCTCGCACGGCCGCGCGGGCTGGAACGTGGTGACGTCGGCCAACGACTATGCGGCGCGCAACTACGGGCTGGACAAGCTGCCGCCGCACGACGACCGCTACGTGCGGGCGCGCGAGTTCTACAAGGTGGTCGAAAGCCTGTGGGATACCTGGGAAGACGATGCCTTCGTCCAGGACAAGGAACAGTGCATCAACTTCGATCCCGGCAAGTTCCACATCACCGACCATTCCGGGAAATATTTCAAGGTCTACGGAGGCCTCAACATCCGCCGCACGCCGCAGGGGCGTCCGGTGATCATTCAGGCCGGTTCGTCGGAGGTGGGCAAGCAGTTCGCCGCCGAGACCGCCGAGGTCGTGTTCGCCTCGGACCCGACCCTGCCCCAGGCCAGGAAATTCTATGCCGACCTGAAGGGGCGCCTGCCGCAGTTCGGGCGCAGCGCCGATTCCCTGAAGATCCTGGCCGGACTCTCGGTGGTGGTGGGCGAGAGCCAGGCGGAAGCCGAAGACAAGTACCAGGAACTGCAGCGCATGATCCATCCGGACGTGGGCCGCATGCGCCTGGGCGCGGATCTCGAAGCCGACCTGACCAGCCTGCCGCTGGATGAGCCGGTGCCGGTGGAGATGATTCCGCAGAAGTCCAACTTCCACCAGGCTTATTTCAATCAGATCGCCGGCATGATCCGCGAGCAAAAGCTGACGCTGCGCCAGCTCTATTCCAGCTATGAACGTGGCAAGGTGACTCTGTGCGGCACCGCCGCGCAAGTGACCGACCACATGATGGAGTGGATGGAAAGCGGGGCGGCGGACGGCTTCATGCTGAGCTTCCACGTACTGCCCGACGACCTGCACAACTTCGTGGGCATGGTGGTGCCCGAGATGCAGCGCCGCGGCGTCTATCGCAAGGCCTACAGCGGCGCCACGCTGCGCGAGCACCTGGGGCTGGCGCGTCCCGTCAACCGGCATGTCGATGCCGTTACCGCATAAGGTGCAGCCTTGTCCATTGCCGAGCATCCGGGGCAACGCATGAAAGTGCCGACCGACGTAGTCCTCGACCGCACCGCCGCCCGCGCCAGACCCTGGCGTCCGGGGCCGTTGTGGCTGGCCCTGCCGGGCGGCCTGTTCCTGGCGATCTTCCTGCTGTTGCCGTCGTTCCGGATCTTTCCGCTGAGCCTGTTCGACAGCCAGGGGGCACTGTCGTTTGCCGCCTTTGCCCGTTTCTTCGGCCCCAGTGTCTACCGGCAGGTTTTGCTCAACACCTTTGCCACGGCCGTCGAGACCACCGCCATCTGCCTGCTGATCGGCTACCCGGTGGCGTACTGGCTGTCCAACCTGTCCAGGCGCTCGCAGCAGATCCTGTCGCTGTTCGTGCTGCTGTCGTTCTGGAGCAGCACGCTGGTGAAGAACTTTTCCTGGCTGATCCTGCTGGGGCGGGGCGGCTTCGTCGAGCGCATGGCGCAGGCCGCGGGCCTGGACTGGTCGCAGTTCCTGTTCAACCGCAACGTGGTGGTGTTCGCGATGTCGCACACCTTGCTGCCGCTGGCCGTGGTGACCATGCTGCCGGTGATGAACCAGATCGACCGCCGCCTGACCATGGCCGCGTCGACCCTCGGCGCCGATCGCGCCAATGTGTTCTGGCGCATCTTCTTCACGCAGTCGATCCGCGGCGTGGCCGCGGCCGGGCTGCTGGTGTTCATCAGCGCGCTCGGCTTCTTCGTCACCCCGTCCTTCCTGGGCAGCCCCAAGGAAATGATGCTGGGCCAGTTGATCATCGTGCAGATCAACGAGCTGCAGAACTGGCAGATGGGCAGCGCGCTGGCGGTGGTGCTCGTCATCACCGCGCTGGTGAGTTGCGTGGTCTACGACCTGGTGTTCGGCCTGTCGTCGCTGGCCGGCAGCGACAGCAAGCAATCCAGCTCGCGGCATCGCCACCTGCGCAGGTTCGGGCTGGGCCTGGTCTATGCGCTGGGCCGCGCGTCGGGCTGGATCGTGTCCGCGTACGACCGCCACGTCGCCCGCATGGTCAAGATCCCGCTGCTCCCGGTGTTTTCCTGCGTGGTGATTGCCATCCTGCTGCTCCCCATCCTGGCCATCGTGCCGATGTCGTTCACGGATGGGCAGTTCCTGACTTTCCCGCCGCAGGGCCTGAGCCTGAAGTGGTACGAGGTCTATCTTGAGTCGCCGCTCTGGATCAATGCCACGCTGCGATCCTTCGGCATCGGCTTCCTGGTGGCGATCGCGACCTGCATTCTGGGTTCGCTGGCGGCGCTGGGCATGGCGCGCTCGAGCGGCCGGGTGGCCGGCGGCATCTTCTTCCTGTTCCTGCTGCCGATGATCGTGCCGTCGATCGTGATCGCGATGGCGCTGTTCTACCTGTGCGCCCAGATCTCGCTGGTGGCGACCAATACCGGCATCGCCATCGGCCATATCGTCATCGCCATGCCGATGGTGTTCGTGATCCTGCTGACGACCTTCAAGGGGCACGACTGGTCCATCGATCAGGCGGCGGCCACGCTGGGCGCCAACCGCTTCCAGGTATTCATGCGCATCACGCTGCCTTCGGTGAAGAACGGCCTGGCGGCGGCCTTCGTGATCGGCTTCCTGACCTCCTTCGAAGAACTGACGATTGCCCTCTTCATGGGCGGCGGCGTCAAGTCGACCCTGCCCAAGCAGCTGTGGGACGACATCCTCCTGCAAGCCAATCCCACGCTCGCGGCGGCATCGTCGATCGTGCTGTTCGTGGTCGTGATGCTGTTCGCGGTGCTGCAACTGGTGCGGCCGCGGGCGCGGGCTGCTTGATCTGGTGCTCCCCCGACATGAGACGCACTGCAACCGGCAAGCAACAACAATGAACGAACATCAACTCCGCATCGACCTGGCCGCGTGCTTTCGGCTCTTTGCCCGCCTGGGCATGCATGAGGCCGTAGCCAACCATTTCAGCGCGGCCGTCTCGCCGGACGGCAAGCGCTTCCTGATGAACCGCAAGTGGCAGCATTTCTCGACCATCCGCGCCAGCGACCTGCTGCTGCTGGATGCCGACAGCCCGCCGCAGACTGCCGCCGCCGGCACCGTCGACCCGACCGCGTGGGCAATCCACGGCCAGCTGCACCGCCGCGCCCCGCATATCCGGGTGGCCCTGCATCTGCACCCGGTCTACGCCACCGCCATCTCGACCCTGGAAGACCCCGCCATCAAGCCCATCGAGCAGAACACGGCGCGCTACTTCAACCGGGTGGCCGTCGACGGCAACTTCGGCGGCATGGCCGATACCGAAGACGAAGGGGCACGGCTGATCGCGCAGCTGCAGGGAAAGTCGCGCCTGATGATGGGCAACCACGGCGTGCTGGTGACGGCGGCCAGCATCGGCGAAGCCTTCGACGACATGTACACGCTGGAGCGCGCCTGCCAGATCCTGGCCATCGCCTACGCCACCTGCCAGCCCCTGAAGGTGCTGTCGAACGAGGTGGCTGAAAAGACCGCGCAAGACTGGGAGGGCATCCGCGATTTCTCGGTGGCCCACTTCGAAGAGATGAAACGCATCCTGGATCGCGAGGACCCATCCTATGCTCACTGAAACCACAAGCCGCGCGCCCGCGCACAGGGCCGCCGCCACGCAGCAGGAGTTCCGCAACGCGATGGCGCGGATCGCCGCCACCGTGCACATCGTCACCACCGACGGGGAACACGGCTACGCGGGCTTCTCCGCCTCCGCGGTATGCAGCATCACCGATACTCCGCCGACGGTGCTGGTGTGCCTCAACCGCGGCTCGTCGGCCTATGCGACCACGGTGGGCAACGGCATCGTCTGCATCAATACCCTGGCCGCCGACCAGCAGGAGATGTCGGCCGCCTTCGCCGGAAAGACGCCCATGCCGGAGCGCTTCTCGCATGGAAGCTGGACCCGCTGCGAAGGGTATGCGCCGGCGCTGGACGGCGCGGCAATGTCCCTGCACTGCAAGATCATCGGCAGCTCCACCGTGGGTACGCACGATGTCCTGCTATGCGAGGTGCTGCACATCGACGACCGCGATATCGAGACCTGCCTGCTGTACTACCAGCGCCGATATCACGCGCTCTCGAGCTGAGGACTGGCCATACCGGCGCGGCGGCCCGAGACCGCCATGCATCCTGCCCATCCACCGCAAGCAACCAACGCATGACCGCACTCGTTTTCACCGACAAGGCCGCGCTGCACTATGCACCGGCCATCAGCCGGATTGCCCCGGAGCTGGACATCTGCACCCTGGACGACCCCGCGTCGGCACGCGCGGAAGTGGCCATCAGCTGGGCGCCGCCGGCCGAGAGCTATGCGCGGCTGCCGGGCCTGCGACTGATCCACAGCATCGGTGCCGGCGCCGATCGCATCATCTCGTCGGCATCGAACCTGCAGGTCCCGATCTGCCGCATCGTCGATGCAAGCCAGGCGCGGAGCATGGCGCAGTACGTGGTCTGGGGGGTGCTGAACCGCCATCGCGGGTTCGACGGCATCCGCGCCAATCAGCGCGCCGTCCAGTGGCAGCGCGTGCCCGGGCAGAGCGCCCCCGGCACGGTGGTGGGGATCATGGGCATGGGCCTGATGGGAAAGACCGTGGCGACACTGCTGCTGCAACTCGGCTTCACGGTGCGCGGCTGGTCGCGCCGGGGCACCGAGATGGCAGGCGTGCAAGGCTACGCGGAGGGGCAGCTGGACGAATTCCTGGCGGGCACCCAGATCCTGGTCTGTCTGCTGCCACTGACGCCGGCCACGCGGCAGATACTGTCGCGCGATCTGTTCGCCCGGCTGGCCGAGGACGCCTACGTGATCCACGTCGGCCGCGGCGACCAGCTGCATGTGGGCGACCTGCTGGCGGCGGTGGACGCCGGCCGGCTCGGCGGCGCCTTGCTGGATGTGTTCCCGGTCGAGCCGTTGCCGGCCGATGACGGCTTGTGGCGGCATGAAAAGATCATCGTCACGCCGCATGTCGCCGCGATATCGGATGCCGGCGTGGTGGCCACGCAGATAGTGGACAACGTACGGCGCCTGTCCGATGGCCAGCCCTTGCAACACCAGGTGCAGCATGCGCTGGGATATTGATCGCGCGCACGCGGCCGCGGCCATCCCGCGCGGCGGTCAGTCGATGCGCATCTTGCGGATGTGGCTTTCGCAGAATGCCGCCAGCCTGGTGACGATCTTGCGCGGCTTCATCGCCTGCGACTGGGCAATGCCGAGCGTGGTCGCCTTGACCTCTTCCTTGAAGCGCTTGACGACGAATTCGTCACCGCCCACGGTGCGTGTCGACTTGAGCGGGAAGTTGAGAATGCTGAAGCCGAGTCCGCAGGCCACCATGCCGCGCACGACTTCAGGCTGGGACGAGCGAAAGGCAGTGACCGGACGCCGGCCCAGGGTGTCGAAGAGGGAGGAGAAATACTCGCGGCTATGCGGCAAGTCGAGCATCACATAGGGCTCATCGAGCAAGGACGCCAGCGACACCTTGCGCGCGTTGGCGAAGCGATGGGTCCTGGGCAGGATGGCGTAGGGCGGCAGCGAGACCAGCGGCGTGAAATGGATGTCGTCGTCGATATCGAGGCTGTAGGTCAGGGCAATGTCGATGGAACCGTCGCGAAGGCCGCTCAACAGCGTGTCCTGATGGGCCTCGGTGGTCTGGATGGAGATCGACGGGTTCTCCGCCACGAAGCGGCTGATGATGCCGGGCATGAGCGGCGGCGCCAGCGACACCATGCAGCCCAGCGCGATCGAGCCGGTCATGCCTTCGTCCAGTTCGGCCGCCGCCAGTTGCAGTTCTTCGGCGTTCTTGAGCAGGTTGCGCGCGTTGCCCAGCAGATCCCGCCCCGACTGCGTCAGCGACAGGCCGCTGGCGTGATGGCGAATGAAGAGCTGGACGCCGATCGCCGCCTCGAGCTCGGCCAGCGCGGTCGAGATGGAGGGTTGGGAGATGTGCAGGCGCCTGGCCGCGCCCGTGAAGGAGAGTTCCTCGGCGGCCACCACGAAGTAGCGTAGCTGGCGCAGCGAATAGCGAAGTGGATTCATCTCGATGACGGATCTGGTTGGAGAACTGGAACGGAACAGACGGTTGACCGGTATTGAATAGCTTTTTTGGATTCAGATCGAATATTACATAGATTTCTGATCTACCCACGAATTTGCCCCCGAGCGGGGGGCACAGGCGGTTCCACGTCCCGTACCGGGACATCTGATGCTCATGAAATGCGTCATTTATCAAAGGAGGCAGCGATGTCTGCGCAAACAGAGTCAATCGATACGCTGATCATCGGCGCCGGCCAGGCAGGTATCGCCATGAGCGAGCATCTCACGCGGCTCAAGGTCCCGCACGTGATACTCGAGCGGGATCGTATCGCCGAGCGGTGGCGCAGCAGGCGCTGGGATTCGCTGGTCGCCAATGGCCCGGCCTGGCACGACCGCTTCCCCAACCTCGAGTTCGACAACGTGGACCCGGACGGCTTTGCCGCCAAGGAACAGGTGGCCGACTACTTCGAGCGATACGCGCGGCAGTTCGGCGCGCCCGTGCGCACCGGCGTCGAGGTCCTGGGCGTCGAGCGCCGCGACGGACAACCGGGCTTCGTGGTCGATACGAGCTCCGGGCGCTTTCATGCGCTCCGCGTCGTGGTGGCCACGGGCGCGTTCCAGCGCCCGGTGATCCCCGCCATCGCGCCCGTGGATGCGGGCCTGACGCAATTGCATTCGGCGTACTACAAGAATCCCGCGCAGCTGCCCGCCGGTGCGGTACTGGTGGTCGGCGCCGGTTCGTCGGGGGTACAGATCGCCGACGAACTGCATCGTTCGGGACGCGAGGTCTATCTCTCGGTCGGCGCGCATGACCGCCCGCCGCGCACCTATCGCGGCCGCGACTTTTGCTGGTGGCTGGGCGTGCTCGGCGAGTGGGACAAGGAAATCGCGGTGCCCGGCCGCGAACACGTGACCATTGCCGTCAGCGGCGCCTATGGCGGCCAGGCCATCGATTTTCGCCGGCTCGCGCACGGCGGCATGAAACTGGTCGGGCTGACCAAGGCCTTCGACAACGGCGTGGCCAGCTTCGAAGGCGACCTCGCCGCCAACCTTGCGCGTGGCGACCAGAGCCTGATGGCCATGCTGGACGCCGCCGACGCCTATGCGGCGCGCAACGGCCTGGACCTGCCGGAGGATCCGCAGGCACGCTACATCCCGCCCGACCCGGATTGCGTGCGCAACCCCATCGCCAGCCTGGACCTGGCCCAGGCCGGCGTGAAGACCATCATCTGGGCCACCGGCTATGCGGTCGACTACGACTGGCTGAAGGTGGATGCCTTCAACGAGCAAGGCAAGCCGCAACACCAGCGCGGCGTATCCAGCGAGCCCGGCGTCTATTTCCTGGGCCTGCCGTGGCTGTCCCGGCGCGGCTCATCGTTCATCTGGGGCGTGTGGCACGACGCCAAGCACGTCGGCGACCACATCGCCAACCAGCGCAAGTACCTCGCCTACGACGTCGCCCTGCGCGCCAGGGCGGCGCCGCGCCCGCGCGAGGTCGCCAGCACCACCATCGCCCCAGAGGCGCCATTGCAAACCACCTTCGCAGGAGCGAAATGATGCCGACGCACCATCGCATACGCATGTTCAACACCAAGGACACCTATCCCAATCAGGCGCTTGACAATGACCTGTGCCAGGCGGTGCGGGCCGGCAATACCGTCTATGTCCGCGGACAGATCGGCACCGATTTCGACGGCAATCTGGTCGGGCTGGGCGATCCGCGCGCGCAGGCCGAGCAGGCGATGAAGAATGTGAAGCAGCTGCTCGAGGAAGCCGGCAGCGACCTGAGCCACATCGTCAAGACCACCACCTACATCACCGACCCGCGCTACCGCGAGCCGGTCTACCAGGAAGTGGGGAAGTGGCTCAAGGGCGTGTTCCCGATCTCGACGGGCCTGTGCATCAGCGCCCTCGGCCAGCCGCAGTGGCTGATGGAGATCGACGTGATTGCCGTCATTCCCGAGAACTGGACGGCGAAGCCGGCGCAAGGAGCCTGACATGACATTTTCCATCGTCGGCCGCTGCCCGCAGACCGGGCAACTCGGTATCGCCATCAGCTCTTCGAGCATCTCCGTCGGCGCGCGCTGCCCCTGGGTACGCGCGGGCGTCGGCGCGGTGGCCACACAGAACGTCACGCTGCCCGCGCTGGGCCCGGAGATCCTGGACCTGCTGGAAACCGGCAAGTTGCCGCCGGCGCAGGCGTTGGACCAGGCGCTGGCCGCCCGTGAGTGGAGCGAGTACCGCCAGGTCGCCGTCATCGACCAGCAGGGAAGGACGGCGTTCTTCACCGGCAAGGAAGCACTGGGCCTGAGCCATGCCGTTGCCGGCCAACAATGCCTCGCCGCCGGCAACATGCTGGCGGACCGGCGGGTGGCCGACGTCATGGTGGCGGCCTTTGAGCAATCCGAGGGCGCCTTGGGCGACCGCCTGCTGCACGCCATGCACGCCGCCGTGAAGGCCGGCGGCGAAGCCGGACCGGTTCATTCGGCCGCGCTCAAGATCGCCGGTACGCAAACCTGGGCGCTGGTGGACCTGCGCGTGGACTGGACCGATGACGATCCAGTCACCGTGCTGGACGCGCTGTGGCGGAGGTATCAGCCGCAGATGCAGGACTACGTGACGCGGGCGCTCAATCCGCTCGCCGCGCCCAGTTACGGCGTGCCGGGCGACGAGTGAGGCGGTGCCGGCGGTGCGCGCCTCGATGGTATCGAGGCGGCTCACGTCGGCCGGCAACAATCGTCGGCATATGGTTGCGGCCGAACGTCAGCTCAGGCCATCGGCCGCTATTGCCGCGTGAGCATCAGGTTCAGGTTCTGCACCGCTGCGCCGGATGCGCCTTTGCCAAGATTGTCGAAAACCGCGGACAGCAGGACGTGCCCGTGTTCCATGTTGGGAAATACGCTCAGGCGCATGTCGCTGGTGCCGTTCAGCGCCTGCGGATCCAGGTGCTTCAGGGCGCGCGATTCGTGCAGCGGCGTGACACTTACGTGGGCCGCCTCGGCATAGTGGCGTGCGAGGCATGCGTGCAACGCGGCGCCATCCACGTCGGGTGCCAGCAGCCGCAGCGTCAGGGGGACCGTCAGCACGATGCCCTGGCGGAACGCCCCAATCGCGGGGACGAAGATGGGACGCTGCGCGAGCCCGGCGTGCTGCTGGATCTCCGGGGTGTGCTTGTGCGCGAGTTCCAGGCCATATACCTGGTATGAAGGCGCGTTGACGGCTCCCGGTCCCTCATATTCCTCCACGCCGGCACGCCCGCCTCCGGAGTAGCCGGACACCGCATGAATGCTGACGGGGTAGTTGCCCGGTATGAGCCCGGCCTGCAACAGGGGGCGCAGCAAGCCGATGGCGCCGGTCGGATAACAACCGGGATTGGTGACCCGACGCGCGTTCGCGATGCGCTCGGCCTGTCCCGGCGCCATTTCCGGAAATCCGTATGTCCAGTCCGGCCGCGTGCGGTGGGCGGAACTGGCGTCGATGACTCTGACGGCGGGATTGACAATGGCGTCCACCGCCTCGCGCGCGGCGGCATCGGGCAAGCAGAGGATGGCGATGTCGCAGGCGTTGATGGCTTGCGCGCGGCGCCGCGGATCTTTGCGTTCCGCGGCGGCAAGCGTGAGCAGTGCGAGGTCGGTCCGGTTGCGCAGCCGTTCGTGGATTTGCAGCCCGGTGGTGCCTTGGTCGCCGTCGATGAAAACAACAGGAGAGCGCATACGGGGAATACTCCGGTGACTGTGGGTTGTGACAAGGAGAACGAGCCCCTATGTTCTCCGGACCGCTAGAATAGAGAAAGTTGAATTTGATAACGTTAATATTCAGTTTTCCTGAATCTGGATGCCGACATGCGAGAGATCAGCCTGGACCGTCTGCGCACGCTGGTCGCCATTGCCGACCGTGGCTCATTTGCCGATGCGGCGCGCGCACTGCACCTGGCGCCGCCCACGGTCAGCCTCCACATCGCCGAACTCGAAGACCGCATTGGGGCGCCGCTCCTGTCACGGAAGCGCGGGCATGTCAGGCCGTCGGCGATAGGCGAGGTGCTGGTGGAGCGCGCGCGCCGGCTGCTGGCCGATGCGGAGCAGGCGTTGGACGATATTCAACGCCAGGTGCAGGGGCTCGAAGGGCGCGTGCGGCTCGGCGCGTCGACCGGCGTGATCGCGCACCTCTTGCCGCAGGCGCTCGAAGCGCTGCGCCAGCACCATCCCGCCATCGACATTCAGATTGCGGTGCTCACTTCGCATGAAACGCTGTCCCGACTGGCGGATGGAACGCTCGATGTCGGGCTGGTCGCACTGCCTCAGCCCCCGGTGGCCGGACTCGTGATAAAGCCCTGGCGCCGCGACCCCGTGATGGCCTTTGTGCCGGCGCACTGGCGGTGCCCGGCCCGCGTCACGCCGGAATGGCTCGCCGCCCAGCCTCTCATTCTCAATGACGCGACCACGCGCCTCTCGCGCCTGACCGCGGAATGGTTCGCGGCCGGAGGGCAGCATCCCGCGCCGCGCATTCAGCTCAACTACAACGACGCGATCAAGAGCCTGGTGGCGGCAGGCTATGGCGCGGCGCTGTTGCCCCATGAGGCCACCACGCCATTGCTCGACGGGCGCATTGTCATGCGTCCGCTGCGCCCGGCGTTGTGGCGCCGGCTCGGTATCGCGCATCGTGCCGGGTACGTTGAGCGTTCCACGCAGCACGTACTCGATGTGTTGTGGGATCTGCGATTGACGTAGGCGTTGCCGTTTGCCGTTGGCTGTTTACTGTTTGCCGCTTCGGTTCGTTCTCGCCGCGACGGCAGCCTTGTTGCACGCCACGACGAACGGATACCGATGAAGACATCCATGAAATCGCGTGGGGCGGAGCAGGCGGCCGCGAGGCTGTTCTGCGACGAAGGGATTCGCGCAACCGTCATCGAGCGGCAGTCGCCACCGCGGGCGTCGTCACGCCGGCGTGCCGCGGTCCGGTCCGTTTCAGGGCTGGCCGGGCGAGAGAAGTCCCGCCGAAGGTCGCGCACGGCACGCGGATGGTGGGAACGAGGTCTGCGCTACGTCGGAATACCGAGTGCCGCGACCAGCGTCGTCCGCCGCACGCGCGGCAGCAGCATCCGGATAAAGTCGAAGGCGAACGGTTTGAGCAAGTGATCCCGTCGAACCATGACCATAGCCGTCGAGGCAGGGAAAATATGCCCGGCTTCGATGCAGCGCAGCCTCGGATCCGGGTCGTCTTCCATCGCCATCTTGTTCAGCGCGGCGATGCCGACGCCTTGCGCCACGTAGGCCTTCATCACGTCCACGTCCATGGCGCGCATCACGATGCGGGGCTGTAGCCCGTGCATCTGGAACGCACGCTGCACCACGGCGCCGGACGTGAATTTCTCGTCGTGCACAATCCACGGCCAGTCGGCCAGATCCCTGATCTTGATCTCGCCCAGTGCCAGCAGCGGGTGCCCCCGCGGCACGACGAGGCAGCGCTCCATCTCGTAGGCGCGAAGCGAAAGGATATCGGGTGCGGCGTTCGACGGCATGGTGCTCAGGCCGATGTCGATGCTGCCGTCGCGCACGCCGGCGTGGATTTCGGGCGGCGTGCCGACCGAGTACTCCAGCTGGACGTGAGGGTAGGTGCGCAGGAAGCGCCCGGTGACGGGCAGCAGCCGGTAGCGCGCATGAACATGCGTGGTGCCCAGGCGGATCGTGCCGCGCGCCTGCCCGCCTTGCCCGTTGTCGCGCAGGCCGCGCAATGCCTGCGAGTCCTGCAGGATGCGGCCCGCAAGCGAATAGGCCTCGCGTCCGGCATCGGTCAGCCCCACCAGCCGATTGCCGCGCCTCGCGAAGACCACGATGCCCAGTTCGTTTTCGAGCGCGCGCACCATCTTGCTCACGCCTGGCTGGGTGGTGAAGAGCGCCTCGGCCGTGCGTGAAACGCTGAAGCCGTTGGCCACGATCTGGCGGATGCAGTGAAGTTGCTGGAAGGTCATCGACATGGCGGCACGGGGAGTCTCGGCACAATGGCCATATTATGCAATGCAGGCAATGATTGATGCCAATTAATTCATTTGACGGCATGAACTGACGGGACGCACATTAGCGGCAACATAACTCCGTTCCATGTGCCTCCATGTCAGCACCATCCGCACCTTCTGCACCGTCCGCACCATCCGCACCTTCCGGCCACGCCAGCGCCGCCTACGCCGTCAAGGACGTCAACGAAGCCTTCCGCGGTGGTGCGCGGGTTCCGGCATTCCTCGGCCAGATCAACCAGGCCTCCCTCGTCATGCTCACCGAGCGCGACGTCATCGGCGCGCAGGATGCCCGCGCGATTGCGCAGGCCATCCTGGCCCTCGAGAACGAAGCGCCAGCCGCACGCCCCTCGGGCGACTATCTCGACTACGAGCGCCGGCTGGCGGCGCTGGCCGGCCCGTCGGCGTCGCTGGTGCATGCCGGCCGCAGCCGGCAGGACATTGCCTCCACGCTCTCGCGCATGAACCTGCGAGCCGACCTGCTCGATGCGCACGCGGGCCTGGGCGACATGCGGCGCGGGCTGCTGAAGTTGGCGGGGGACCACGTGCGCACGGTCATTCCTGCCTACACGCACGGCGTGCAGGCCCAGCCCACGACGCTGGCGCACTACCTGCTGGCCGTCGTCGCCGCGCTGGGCCGGCAGCAACAGCGGCTGGAGCAGGCCTATGCGCGCATCAACCTCAGTCCGCTGGGCGCGGCCGCCCTGGCGGCGTCGAGCTTCCCTGTCGACCGCGAACGCCTGGCCAGCCTGCTGGGCTTTGGCGGCATCGTGCGCAACACCTACGACGCGAACCATCTTGCCTCGGTGGACAGCAGCCTGGAACTGGCATCCGTGCTTGCCAGCTGCGCCGTGCAGATCAGCCAGTTTGCGCAGGACCTGCATTCGCAGTACCTCACGCCTCATCCCTGGCTCACGATGCGCGGGGGCGAACTCATGGGCATCAGCAGCCTGATGCCCCAGAAGCGCAATCCGGCCGCCCTGGAGCAGTTGCGGGCGCAGAGCAGCCTGCTGCTCTGCGAGATGCAGGGGCCGTTCCTCGTCGCCCACAACGTGCGGACCGGCATGTTCGACTACCGCGCCTACGACCCGCTGTCCTCCAAGCGCTTCGTGGCGCTGTTCGCGCTTTTCACGCGGATCGTCGACAGCCTCGTGGTCGACGCGCAGCAGGCCCGCCGCGAGGTGGATGCGGACTATTCCACGGTCACGGAGATTGCCGACGTGCTCATGCAGCAGGCCCGCGTGCCTTTCCGCCTCGGCCACCATTTCGCCTCGCTCCTGACCGATTTCGGCCGCGAACGGCGGCTGCGCCTGGCGGAGATCTCCTACGAACAGGCCTGCGCGCTTTACCGCGAACAGGCCGGCGCGGAACTCCCGATCGACGCCGTGCAGTACAACCAGTGCGTGGATGCCGAGCAGATGATCCTGCGGCGCCGTGGCGCGGGCGGACCCCAGCCAGACGAGGCGATGCGCATGCTGGACGAGGAGCGCGCGGCAGCCGAAGCCGCCGGCGTCTGGAACGCGCAGGCCCGGCAGGCTCTCGCCCGGGCCGGCGACGAACTTCTTGCGCTCACGCGCGCGCGGGCCGGCTGAGCGGCGCCGCTTATCCGAAATCGGAACAATCCAACCAAATAAAACGAAAGGAGACCATGCCAATCCTCAACCTTCGTCCCCTGCGCCGCGCCGCGGTCGCCGTGGCGGCGCTTGTGCTCAGCGCCGCCGCGCACGCGGAGTACCCCGACCACCCCATTCGCCTCGTCCTCCCGTACGCCTCGGGCGGCGGCGCCGACACCGTCGGCCGGCCGATGGCCGTTGCCCTGTCCAAGCAGCTCGGCGCCACGGTCATCGTCGACAACCGGGGCGGAGCGAGCGGCGGCATCGCCATGTCCCTGGTGGCCCACGCCAAGCCGGACGGCTACACGCTGGCGTTGGCCCTGACAGCCCAGGCGGCCATCAACCCGGGACTCGTCAAGCGGCTCTCCTATGATCCCGTCAAGGACTTCGAGCCGATCTCGCTGCTGGCGCAGGCGCCGTACTTTCTGGCCGTCTCGCCGAGCCTCGGCGTCAAGACGCTGCCCGAGTTCATTGCGCTGGTGCGCAAGAATCCCGGCAAGTTCTCCTACGGTTCCTCCGGCACCGGCAGCGGCCTGCACCTGTCGATGGAACTGCTCAAGTCGATGGCCGGGCTGGACATGGAGCACATCCCCTACCAGGGCGCCTCGCCGGCCTATACCGACCTGATGGGTGGGCGCCTGCAAGCCGTGTTCGCCGGCTTCGGCAGCGGCGGCAGTTTCCTGCAGGCAGGCAAGATGGTGGCGCTGGGCGTCACCACCGCCCAGCGCTCTCCCGCGCATCCCGAAGTTCCGACGATCGCCGAGGCCGGCGTGCCGGGGTACCAGTCCTATGTCTGGTACGCCTTGCTGGCGCCCAAGGGCACGCCCCAGCCCATTCTCGACAAGTTGCAGCGCGCCGCCGTCGCGGCGCTGAAGGATCCCGAGGTGCAGAAGCTGTTCATGGTCGACGGCGTGCAGCCGATCGGCTCCTCGCCGCAGGAGCTGTCGGCCTTCATGCGCAAGGAGACGGTCAAGTGGCGGGAAGTCATCCAGCGCGCCGGCATCGAACCGGAATGAGCGCTCGACCTGAATGCCGGGCGAGGCGAAGCGCCGCGTTCCATTCGCGCGCCTCGCATTCCGTCCCGGGCTTCAGGCATTGAAGGCATTGAAGGCGTTGCGGGCAACCCGGGCAACCCGGGGCCATAAGCATTCAAGGCATCGACGCGCGTGGCGCGTCATCCATCCACCTGCCGGCGAGCAGGCTTTTTTCGAACGAAACCAGGAGTACGAATTCATGCACCTTTCAGCCAGCGAGAAGATCGCCGCCTTCGCGGTCGGCTTCGACGCCTCGGCGATTTCCGCCGAGGCCCGCGCCGCCGCAGCACGCGCGCTCTACGACACCATCGCCGTCGCAGTGGGCGGCGCGCATGAGCCCGCGTCCGCGCGGGTGCTGGACTATGCGCGCGGCCAGGGCACCAACGCCGCGCGCATGGCCACGGTCTGGGCCACCGGCGAGCGCCTGCCCGTCGAGATGGCCGCGCTGGTCAATGGCACGATGGGCCACGTGCTCGATTTCGACGACGTCAGCTCCCCGCTGCGCGGCCATCCGAGCGTTGCGATGTTCCCCGCGGTGGTGGCCCTGGGCGAGGGGCTCGGCAGTGCCGGCCGCGCGGTGCTCGACGCCTGCGTGGTGGGCCTGGAGGTGACCGTCCGCATCGCGCGCGCCATCGTGGACGACCAGTACGCCAAGGGTTGGCACTCCACCGTCTCGATCGCCGCCTTCGGCACGACCGCCGCCTGCGCGCGCCTGTTGGGGCTCGACCAGCAGCGCACGATTCATGCGCTGGGCATCCTCGTGTCGCAGATCGCGGGAACCCGGGAGAACTTCGGCACGATGGGCAAGGCCTTCCAGGCGGGACAGGCGAATGCGATCGCGCTCCGGTCCGTGCTGCTGGCCGACGCGGGTCTGGATGCATCGCCCGCGGCGCTGGACGGCAAGCAGGGCTACGCGGTGCTCTATGCCGACGGCCAGGATCTGCACGCGGAGCTCGACCGCCTGGGCGAGCTGCCGTTGGAGATCGAACGTTCGGGGCTCGACATCAAGAAGTATCCGCTGTGCTATGCCACCCACCGGGCGATTCAGGGCATGCTCGACATCCGGCGCGAAACGCCGTTCACGCTCGACGACGTGGAGCGCGTGGACGTGAAGACGAACTACCGCGCCACGGTGCCTCTCATCCACGATCGCCCGCGCACGGGTCTCGAAGCCAAGTTCAGCATGCAGTACGCCATGGCGGCGGCCATTTGCGATGGCGCGGTAAATCTGGCGAGCTTTCGCGACGAGCCGGTTCTGCGGCCCGAGATCCAGGCCTTCTTCGACCGGGTGCACCTGAGCCAGGGCGAACCGCCGACCTTCCCGCGCTGGGCCGAAGTCGCCGTTCACCTGCGCGACGGCCGCCGGCTGGCGATTCGCGTGGAGGCCCTTCGCGGCAGTGCGCAGCTGCCGCTCACCGATGACGAACTGATCGAGAAGGCGACGGATTGCTTCGCCTACGGCCGCAAGGCGCCTGGCGATGCCGGGCGGCTCGGTCAGGCCTGCTTCCACCTGGAAAGGCTGCCGCTGCAGGCCGTGCTGGACTCGCTGCGCGGCTAGGGCCGCCGCGCATCCCCGATGGAGAGCCTCGCGGCGCCCCATGCGCCGCGATAGTCACCTGTCCGGCGCCGGCCAGTTACCTACGTAGAGATCTCTACAACATTGAAGCGCAAGCGATGGCCCGCTAAGCTGGGTGCATGACTGCGCTTCCATTTCCCTCCCAATGGGTGCTGCTGGTTGCCAGCCTGCCCACTTCGGCCGCCACGGCCCGCATGCGCCTCTGGCGCGGCATCAAGGCGCTTGGCGCGGCCGCGCTGCGCGACGGGGCCTATCTGCTGCCCGATCTGGCCGGCGTGCGTGAGCCGTTGCAGGCGCTTGCGTCGGACGCGGCCGGCGAGGATGGCAAGGTCTGGACGCTCTCCGTTCAGGCCACCGACACGCGGCAGGACGCCGAATACCGCGCGCTGTTCGACCGCACCCCCGAATACGCGGACTGGATGGCCGAGCTCTCCGGCGCGCGCGTGACGCTGGCCAACACGGACGAAGCGGCACTGCTGCGCATGGCTCGCCGGTACGGCCGCGGATTCGACGCGATCCGCAGGATCGACTTCTTCCCGAACGAGGCCTCGGTCCGCGCCGAAGCGCGGTGGCGCGATTTCAACGCGGCCATCGACACCATGCTGTCGCCGGGCGAGCCACAGGGCAGGGCGGGCAGCATCCCGAGACGCGACCCAGCCCAATACCAGGGGCGATGCTGGGCAACCCGACGGCACCTCTGGGTGGACCGCGTTGCCTGTGCCTGGCTGATCCGGCGCTTCATCGATCCCCACGCCAGCTTCCTCTGGCTGGAAGACGTTCGCCAGTGCCCGGAGGCGGCGCTGGCGTTCGATTTCGACGGCGCGACATTCGCGCATGTCGGCGACCGGGTTTCCTTCGAGGTGTTGCTCGCCAGCTTCGGGCTGGACGAGGACAAAGGACTGGCACGCCTCGGCCAGATGGTTCACGTGCTGGACATCGGCGGCACGCCGGTTGCGGAAGCGAGCGGTTTCGAAGCGATGGTGGCGGGCGCGCGCGAGCGCCTGCCCGACGACGACGCGCTGCTGACGGAGGCCGGTCATGTCCTCGACTCGCTCTACACGCACTTTTCCAGCGCTCGCAAGCGCTAGCCCGTTGCTTGTTCCCCGTTCCCCGTTCCCGGATTGCCGGGCTTCTTTCCACTCAGGACCGGACCGGACTGGCAGCCTGTCCGCTGCCGCATCATCGAGCCACAGGAGATCATCATGATCCATGAGAACACCATGACAACCGAGGCCGCCGACCAGTGAATCGCACCATGCTCTCCGGCCTCGTGCTGCCGTCCGGTGCCGACGCAAGCGTCATGCCGCTTCTTGCCGGGCGGGCGCTGCGTGGCTTCTGCGACGGTTTCGTGGCGGTGCTGTTGCCGGCGTACCTGCTGGCGCTCGGCTTCGACCAGCTCGCCGTCGGGCTGATCAGCAGCGTCACGCTGATCGGCTCCGCGACTGCCACCATTCTGGTCGGACTCATCGGGAACCGCTTTGCGCAACGTCGCCTGCTGATCGGGGCGGCAGTCATGATGGCCGCAACCGGGGCGGCCTTTGCGGGCCTGTCGTCGCTCTGGCCGCTGTTGATCGTTGCCTTCGTCGGCACGCTGAACCCGAGCTCGGGCGATGTCAGCGTGTTCCTGCCGCTGGAGCAGGCACGGCTGGCGGAATCCGCGAAGCCCGAGGCGCGCACGGCATTGTTTGCGCGCTACGGCCTTGCGGGCTCGCTGTCCGCCGCATTCGGGGCGCTGGCCGCGGCCGTGCCGGGCTGGCTCGCCAGGCATGCCGGCCTGTCGTTCCTGGATGCCATGCGCCTGATGTTCGTCGTCTACGCCCTGACCGGCATTGCGCTCTGGGCGCTCTACGCGAGGCTGCCCGCACCCCATCCGCACTCGACGTCGACGGCCGCGCCGCTGGGACCATCGCGTCGGATCGTCATCCGGCTCGCGATGCTGTTCAGCGTGGATGCGTTTGCGAGCGGCCTGGTCGTCAATGCCTTGCTGTCGCTCTGGCTGATGCAGCGTTTCGGGATGTCGCCCGGCGCGGCGGGCCAGTTCTTCTTCTGGGCCGGATTGCTGACCACGGCGTCACAGCTCGCCGCCGTTCCGCTGGCCCGAAAGATCGGGTTGCTGAACACGATGGTGTTTACGCACATTCCATCCAGCGCGTTCCTGATCGCCGCCGCGTTTGCACCGTCGTTGCCGCTGGCGTTGCTGTTGCTGCTGGCGCGCAGCGCGCTGTCTCAAATGGATGTGCCAACGCGCACCGCCTTTGTGATGGCGGTGGTCACCCCCGCCGAGCGGGCAGCGGCGGCAAGCCTGACCGCGGTGCCGCGCAGCCTCGCCGCCGCGATCAGCCCGGTGCTTGCCGGCGGACTCATGGCAATGGGCTGGGCCGGCGCCCCGTTGCTGGCCTGCGGCGTATTGAAGATCGGCTATGACCTGGCCATCCTGGCCGCATTCCGGCGTGTCAGGCCGCTGAACTGAGCGGACGCCGGGGTGGAGTTTTCCTCGGTATTGCAATCGCGCGGGGTACGTTGCGCGTTCCACGTAACACGTACCCGATGTGTTGCGGGATCCGCGACTGACACAGGCATGGCCATGCGCGCCGCTTGCAGGCCACCCTACGATTGCCTGAACCGCCGTCGATAGGCGGACGGCGTGAGCCCCACCACCCGCTGGAACCGTGCGCGGAACGTGACCGGGGAATCGAAACCCGATGCCGAAGCCACCTGATCGACCGAGGCTTCGCTGGTCTCCAGAAGCTCCTGCGCGCGGCGAACCCGTTGTGTGATCAGCCACTGAATGGGCGTGGTCCCCGTCTGGTCGCGAAACCGGCGCGCAAGGGTCCTCGGTGTCATCCTGGCCTTTGCCGCAAGCGCCGTCACGTCGATCGGCTTGTGGAGATTTTTCAGCATCCAATCGAAGAGGGGGGAAAGGCTTGTCGTCGTATCGGCAACGGGCTGCCGGATAAACGGCGCCTGTCCGCCGTCCCTGTGAAGCGGCGCCACCGCGAGCCGTGCCGCCTGCACGGCGGCGGCCTGTCCATAGTCGCGCCCGACCAGGTGCAGGCACATGTCGAGACCGGCCGAGCTTCCCGCGGACGTGACGATGTCCCCCTCGTCGACAAACAGAACGCCGGTGTCCACCTCCAGCGCGGGGTAGCGGTGCGAGAGCTCGTCCGCGGCCGCCCAATGGGTCGTCACGCGATGGCCGTCCAGCAGTCCCGCTTCGGCAAGCACAAAGGCGCCGGTGCAAATCGAAGCCAGTTGCGCGCCGCTTTCGCGCGCGGCCTTCAGCGTTCGGCAGGCGCCGGCGGAAACCCGCCGCTCGATATCGTCGACACCCGGAACGATCACGAGATCCGCGTCCAGCGCATCTTCCAGCCGCCCGGGCGCCCGGATATCAAAATGCCCGCCGGCGTCCACGCGCGCCGACTCGCCGCACACCAGTACACGATAGCCAGGCTTGCCGTTCGCAAGCACGACCCGCGAAAACACATCGCAGGCAATACCGAGGTCGAACGGCACCACGCCCTGGAGGGCAAGCACGGCGACGGTTTTCAATCACATCTCCTTGGTCATGGCGGCGATCCATGGTGACAATCGGGCAACGCAGACCGCATTCTAGCGCGCGTGTCGGAAATCAATCGGTCCTGGTCATTCCTGCCAGGCACGGCATCGCCGTCATGCATTCAACCGGGAGATGCCCAGCCACCGCCCAACGCCCTGAACAGATCCACCTGCGCGTTGGCAATGCGGCCTTCGGCATCGGCGAGCTGCGCTTGCGCATCGGCAAAGGTCCGTTCGGCATCGAGCAGGGCAAGGCTGTCGCTGCGTCCCTCCCGCTGCTGGGCCCGGACGATGCGCGCGGCGCGGTCCGCCTGCTCCCGGGCCGCGTCGAGCGCGGCGCGCTGGTCAAGCGCGCGGGCGTAGTTCGACAGCGCCGTTTCCGTCTCGGCCAGCGCTTGCAGCACGCTGCCGTCGAAGGTGGCAAGCGCGCCATCGCTATCCGCCCTGGCGGCGGCGATGCGCGCGCGGATCCGCTCCTGGTTCGGGAAGGACCAGGAGATCGACGGCCCCGCCAGCCATCGCAGGGGACCGGCGCCGAAGAGATCGCCAAAGCCGAATCCGGTCGATCCGATCGACGCGCCGAGCGAGATCCGCGGATACAGATCGGCCGTGGCGACGCCAATTCGCGCGGTAGCGGCAGCGAGCCGTCTCTCCGCGGCGCGGACATCCGGCCGCCGGGCAAGCATCGCCTTCCCGTCACCGACGGGAATCGGCACCTCGATGGCCGGCGGCGTATCGGCCGTGGCCGCGGCGGCGGGCAGATCCCTGGGGGCACGGCCGGTCAGGACAGCGAGCCGGAAAAGGGCGGCCTGCCGCTCGGCGGCAATCGCCGGGATGCTCGAACGCCGCTGCTCCCGCAAGGCGGCCATTCTGGCCGTATCCAGCGGCGTGGCCAGCCCGGCCCGTTCGCGGCCGCCCGTCACCCGCAGCGAGCGATCCAGCAACTCGACGATGCGACGGGCGACGGCGAGCCGCCGGGCTGCGCTGGCGGCATTGAGGTAGGCCCGCGTGGTGTCCGCGACGATCGCCACCCTGACGGCATCCCGGTCCGCCTGCGCGGCTTCGAAGTCGCCGCGGGCCGATTCCAGGCTTCGTCTCACCCTGCCGAAAAGGTCGACTTCATAGGCCACGCCGAAGCCCGCGTCGACGAGCGTGTTCTCCCGGTCCAGTCCGGGAAGCGTCTGGACGGCGGCCTGTCTCTGGCGATTCGCCGTGGCATCGAGTCCGGTGCCCGGATAAAGATCCGCGCCGGCGTCGCGCAACATCGCGCGCGCCCGCTCCAGACGCGCGACGGCCACCCGCACGTCGGTGTTCGCGCCCAGCGCGTCCTGAATCAACTGATCGAGTATCGGGTCCCGATACAGGCGCCACCAGTCGTCATGCGCGGGCCTGTCATCGTAAAGGGCCGGCTCCGCGCTGGCGGCGAAGGTGCCGGTGGCGGAATCCGTCAGGGTGGGCGCCACATAGTCGGGACCCACGGCGCAGGCGCTCAAGGCCAGCGCAAGAATGGAAAGCGGCAGCGTAAGTATTCTCATCGGTGCACCTCAATCAGCATGCTGCAACCGGGCCGGCGCCGCCGGCCGGCGGCGCCGCGACAGCCGCGCGCCAAGGGCGCGGCAGACCACGTAAAAGGTAGGCGTGTAGAGCAGCCCAAAGCCCGTCACTCCCAGCATGCCGAAGAACACGGCGGTCCCGAGCGCCTGCCGGAGCTCGGCGCCCGCGCCCTTGGCGATCAGCAAGGGCACCGCCCCCAGAATGAAGGCAAAGCTCGTCATCAGGATTGGCCGCAAACGGGTCTGCGCGGCGCGCACTGCCGCCGCGACGGGCGTCAGGCCGTCCTGCTCCTCCGCCTGCTTGGCGAACTCCACCACCAGGATCGCATTCTTGGCGGCAAGCGCAATCAGCACCACAAGTCCGATCTGGGTCAGGACGTTGTTGTCCATGCCCCGGAGATTGATGCCGATCATTGCCGCGAGCAGGCACATCGGCACGATGAGGATGATCGCCAGCGGGAGCGTGACGCTCTCGTACTGGGCAGCCAGGACGAGGAACACCAGCACCACGGCCAGCGCGAACACCAGCACGGCGGTGTTGCCGGCGATCTTCTGCTGATACGCGATACCCGTCCATTCACTGCCATAGCCGGCCGGAAGCGTGTCGGCGGCAAGCCGTTCCATGGTCGCCAGCGAGTGCCCCGTGGAGGAACCGGGCGCGGTGTCGCCGTCCACTTCGACCGCCGGAAAGAGGTTGTACCGAACCACGCGATACGGCCCCGTTTCGTCATGGAAGGTGGCAACCGACCCCACCGGCACCATCGCCCCGCTCGACGAGCGCGTCTTCAGGTTGGCAATGTCGGCCGTGTTGCCGCGATGAGACTGGTCAGCCTGCGCGGTCACCCGGAAGGTCCTGCCCAGCAGGTTGAAGTCATTGACGTAGGCCGACCCGAGATAGACCTGGAGCGCCTCGAAGACGCGCTCCGCCGGGACACCAAGTATCTCGGCCTTGCGGCGGTCGATGTCCGCGAAGATCCGCGGCGTCAGCGTATTGAAGAACGTGTACACCTGGGACAGGCCCGGTGCCGCGTTGGCCTTGGCAATCAGCTTTCCCGCCTCGCCGCCCAGTTCCTGGTACCCGTGGCCGCTGCGGTCCTGCACCATCATCCTGTAGCCGCCCGCGGAACCGATGCCATCGATCAGGGGAGGGGGGATGACCATGACGCGCGCGCCGTCGATATCCGCGGTGGCCTTGCGCGCCTCGTCCAGAATGGAGTTCGCGGAACGGTCGCGCTCCTCGAACGGCTTGAGGGGGATGAATGCGGTGGCCGAGTTGGGCGAATTGGTATTGGATGCGGCGTCATAACCGGGAAGCATGATCGTGCCCCTGACACCCTCGATCGCGAGCAGGCGCCTGGAAACGTCCTGAAGCACGGCGTCGGTCCGTGCAAGAGACGCGCCCGGCGGCAATTGCACCACGGTAATCAGATAGCTCTGGTCCTGCGCGGGAATGAAGCCTGTCGGCGTCACCCAGAACAGCGCGACCGTCGCCAGAATAAGGCCGCAATACGACAGCATCACCCTCCTGGGCCGGGCTACCAGCCACGCCGTCAGTTTCCCGTAGGCGGCGCTGAACGCATCGAAGCGCCGATTGAACGCGTCGCCCGCCCGGTGCGCCGCGCGCAGGACCGGATGCCCGGCGTCCTTCGCGTCGTGCGCGCGCAGAAGCTGCGCCGCGAGGGCGGGCGACAGCGTGAGCGAGAGAATCAGCGAAATGATGGTGGCGCCGGATATCGTCAGCGCGAACTGCTTGTAGAACGCCCCGGACAGTCCGGTGAGGAACAGCGTCGGAATGAACACCGCGCACAGGACCAGCACGATGGCCACCAAGGCCGCCGATACCTCATCCATCGATTTGCGTGCCGCGTCGAGCGGACCCAGCCCCAACCCGAGGTTGCGCTCGACGTTCTCGACGACCACGATGGCGTCGTCCACCACGATCCCGATCGCCAGGACCAGGCCGAATAGCGACAGGCTGTTGAGACTGTAGCCGGCAACGGCAAGAAGCGCGAAGGTGCCGACCAGCGAAACCGGAATGGCGACGACCGGAATGATCGCCGCCCGCCAGCGCTGCAGGAACAGGAAGATGACCAGCACCACGAGCACCGCGGCCTCCAGCAGCGTCTGGCGGACCGCGGCGGTGGACTGGGCGATGAACTTCGTGGAGTTCCACATGATGCGGTACTCCAGCCCGTGCGGAAACGACTTTGCGGTCTCCCGCATGACGCGCTCGACGGTTTCGCCCGTCTCGAGCGCGTTCGTGCCCGGTCGCTGGAAGATGCCGATCATGATCGACGGCTTGCCGGACAGGTACGCGTTGGTGCCGTAGTCGGCCGCCCCCAGTTCGACGCGCGCCACATCGCGCACCCGGACCTGCCGGCCGTCCTTGTCGGTACGGACGATCACGTCGGCGAACTGTTCCGGATCGGAGAATCGGCCCTGCGTCCGGACATTCAGCTGGAAGGCATCGGCGGACGCGTTGGGCGGCTGGCCCAGCGCGCCGGCGGCGACCTGCACGTTCTGGGCACGAAGCGCCGCGACCACTTCGCCGGCGGTCAGGTTCAGCGATGCCGCCCGGTCCGGGTCGATCCATACCCGCATGGCAAATTCCCGGCTGCCAAAAATGATGGCGTCGCCAACGCCGTCGATCCGGCTCAGCCGGTCGCGTACCTGGGTGAGTGCGTAGTTCGAAATGTAGTCCTGATCGAAGGTGCCGTCCGGCGAGACCAGGTTCACCGCCATCAGCGCACTCGGCGCGGTCTTGCGGGTGGTCACGCCGAGGCGCTGCACCTCTTCGGGCAAGCGCGGCGTCGCGGTGGCGACCCGGTTCTGCACCAGCATCTGCGCCGCATCGAGGTTGGTCCCGACCTTGAACGTCACCGAGATCGCAACCTTGCCGTCGCCGGTGGACTGGCTGGAGATGTACAGCATGTTGTCGACGCCGTTGATCTCCTGTTCGATCGGCGCGGCGACCGTCTCGGCAACCGTCTCGGCCGACGCGCCGGGATAGGTGGCGGACACCACGACGGTCGGCGGAATGATGTCGGGGTACTGCGATACCGGCAGTCGGAAGTAGGCAATGGCGCCCACGATGGTAATCACGACCGCCAGGACTGCGGCGAAAATCGGCCGTGTGATGAAGAAGCGCGACAGGCGCATGGAGTGCTTTCCTTAAGGAGGAGATGCCGCCGGGGCCTTGCCCTAGGAGGCAAAGGTGGCCTCGCCGGCGGTCGCCGGCGTGAGCGAGCGATTCAGGGGCGCCGCGGGCTTGATGCTTCCCGGCCTGGTCAGCACCTTGCTGCCGGGGACCGCCATCTGCACGCCACCGACGACGACGTTGTCATTCGGCGCCAGGCCCGAGCGCACGATGCGAAGGCCGTCGACCACCGGGCCCAGCGCCACCGGCTTCGCTTCGACGGTGCCGTCCTTCGATACGGTCAGCACAACCTTGCGCGCCTGATCGGTCTGTATGGCGGCGTCGGGGACCAGCAGCGCCGTCGTGGCGCCGCCGCTGGCCAGGCGCATGTTGCCGAACATGCCGGGCGCGAGGAACAGTCCGGGATTGTCCACGACGGCGCGCAGCCTGATGGTGCCCGACCGCGGATCCAGGCCGTTGTCGGTAAAGTCGAGCGCGCCGCGCCAGCGATAGTCGGCTTCGTCCTGAAGGCGGACCTCGATTGCGGACATTTTCGCGCCGCCTTGCTTCGCGCGCAGTGCCTTGAGATAGAGCGCCTCCGACGCATCGAATACGAAATAGATGGGATCCAGCGCGTTGACGGTGGTCAGGAGCGTCCCGCTTCCGCCCTCTCCGGTCGCGACCAGATTGCCCGGGTCGACGCGCCGGTATGAAACCCTTCCGGCAATCGGAGCGCGGACTTCGGTGAATTCGAGATCCAGTGATCTGGCGTCGGCCCGGGCCTGCGCACCCGCCACGGCGGCAATGCCGGCCTGCACCCTTGCGTGGAGGCGGTCCAGCTCGCTTTTCGAAACAGCGTCTTCGCCGACCAGATTGTCTGCCCGCTGCGCATCGGCACGGGCCAGCGCAAGTTCGCTGCGCGCGCTTGCCAGGCTCGCGCCGGCTTCGGCGAGGGCCGCCGCGAATGGCCTGCGGTCAATGGTAAACAGCAACTCGCCCCGACGAACGGTCGCGCCATCGGCGAAGTGGACAGCGGTGATCTGGCCCGATACGCGCGGCCGGATTTCTACCGTGCGGCTGGGCTCGAAGCGGCCGACGTAGGTATCCCATTCGTTCACCTGCCGTGAGAGTGGCGCCGATATCGACACCATCGGCGGCGTCATCGCCGCGTTGGCGACGGGCGTTTTGCGAGCGAAGACAAAGAGTCCGACGCCGACGATTGCCACGGCGATGCCCGCGATCGCCGCCGGGCGCAACACGGCCGGACGCGGCCTGGAACGCGACGCGGCGCGTTCGTTGAGTTTGGTCTGAGTGTTCATCCGATCACCGGTCGCTGGTTGTCAAGTCGAGCGGCATTTTCGCCAACGCCTCCTGATGGCGAAAGGACGAACTTCCCTCGTTTCTGGCCGCGCCAGGTTGTCAGCCGATGTTTGGCAGAAAACAATCATAATTCGTCGTTTCTGCCACTCACGCCGGTGCCCGCGCCCGGGATATAAAACGAGGGTTTCGATCTTCCAGACACCAGGAGCCATTCCTCATGGAACCGCAGTCCCCGCGCACCGGCCTGGCAGGCCGCGCCTCTCGACGTGGCCAGGAACCGGATTTTCCCGGCGAGCCGAATCATGCCGAGGCAGTGACGCAACGGCGGGCACAACTTCGCCGGCTCGAGTTCGCATCGGTGATCGAGGGCACCACGCTCATTCTTCTTGCCGGCGTCGCCGTTCCACTGAAGCACCTCGGCGGCTGGCCCGTCGGTGTGCAGGTCCTGGGGCCGCTGCATGGCCTCGCGTTGCTGATCTATCTGTGGATCGCCATGCAAGCCGTCGCCGAAGCCGGCTGGTCGCGCAGCGACGTGATCCGCGTGTTTCTGGTTGCCGTCCTGCCGTTCGGCGGATTCTTCAATGCGGCTTTCATCTCGCGCAAGATCGCCGGCCTCGGGGAGGAGCCGTCCCGATGAGTCTCGTTGCGCCATACCCCTGGCTCAAGGCACTGCACGTGGTGTCCGCGCTGATCTTCGCCGCTGGCGTGATGACCGTGGCGGCATTCCTGTGGGCAGCGGCCAGATCCGGCCAGGACGTCGCGAGGATCTCGGCGGCCTTGCGCAGATGGGACAGGGCGGTCACGACGCCGGCGATGCTCCTGGTCTTGGTGCTCGGCTTTCTGCTTGCCAGGTCCGGAGGCTGGTTTGGCGCCCCGTGGCTGCATGTCAAGCTCGCCCTTGCTCTCCTGCTCGCGGCCGCGCACGGCATGCAGTCCGCAAGACTTCGCCGCCTCGCCGGCGGGGCCGCCGCAAGACCTTGGCGGGCGAGCCCGTTGCTCCTGGCGGGGTTCGCCGGCATCGCAATGCTCGCCGTGCTGAAGCCATTTTGACTCGTGCGAGAGAACAGCATCCGGCCCGACGGGCATCGCGCCACGGCTGTCCTCTCCCGCCTCTCCCGACGTTCGACATGTGCATGAGCATCGATCCCGCGCTGGCAATTCGGCACATCGGGTTCTTCGTGTACCCAGGCTTCCAGATTCAAGACCTGAGCGGCCCGCTCGCGGCCTTCGAGCTGGCCGAGCTGGACGCCGGCATCAAAGCATACCGGTGTCACGTCGTCTCCCAGGCCGGCGGCGAGATCGCAAGCTCCGGCGGTCTGAAGGTCATTACCGATTCGATCCCTTCGACACTCGATACCTTGCTGGTCGTCGGTGGCGAGATATCGGACGACCCCGCGGGGCTGCCGGCAATCACCGGGCACCTTGCCGCCGCCCAGGAAAACGGCACACGGCGCATCGGAAGCGTCTGCACCGGCGCGTTCATACTTGCCAAGGCTGGCTTGCTCGACGGTCGTTGCGCAACCACGCACTGGAAGCACTCGCGCCAGCTGCAGCGCATGTTTCCGAAAGCCAGGGTGCAGTCAGACCGCATCTTCGCGAAAGACGGGCATATCTGGACGTCGGCTGGCGTGACCGCAGGGATTGACCTGGCGCTGGCGCTGATCGAAGAAGACCTCGGCCATGCGGCCTCGCATGCCGTAGCCCGGGCGCTGGTCGTGTACCACCGCCGGCCAGGCGGCCAGTCCCAGTTCTCTGCCCTGGCCGACATGGAGCCGGAGTCCGACAGGATTCGGGAGGTACTGACGTATATGCGCGAGCATCTGAACGAGCCGCTCTCCACCGAGACACTGGCTTCCGTCGCATGCCTCAGTCCCCGGCAGTTCGGGCGAACATTCCTGGCCGAAACTGGCGAGACGCCCGCAAAGGCCGTCGAGCGGCTGCGCGTCGAGGTAGCACGCCAGAGAGTGGAGCGGGGCGCCGAGCCGATCGAGCGGATCGCCTACTCGGTCGGATTTGCCGATCCCGAGCGGATGCGCAGGGCGTTCATACGGGTCACGGGCCACCCGCCGCAGAGTCTTCGCCGGATGGCTGCCTGAAGGGCGCAATAGGGCAAAAAACAGATGCCTGGGATGAGAATTTTCGGCCTTCATTCACTTGTCGTATCCTGGATACCCAAGTTTCCAGTCTGCCGATCCATGTGAAGACTATTGGTCTGCCTGACAGACGCTTCTTGGGGCAATGAAGAAGGTGGGCGGGCGTTGAGCTTCGCTTGATATTTTGCGTTTTAAGTGCGATTCGATCGAGGCCTTCCGGCCAGGAAGCGATGCTCGCCCGGTGGCGACAAATGGCTAAAACTTTGCGCCTTTCGGTCGGCCGATCCGTTTGCTGTCGACTAACCTTCCCATGAAGATCCCCAGCCTACGACACGGTTTTCGAGCCTAATATTGACGAGATTAGCTGTCCGGTATGTTTGTTGCTGCAGTGCACACGACTGCTGCCACGTCAAAGGTTACTCTTGGAATGGAAAGCGGGCAATCACGCATTCTCGTGGCCGCTCAGGTCGCCGCCCCCACAACGAGGGGGCTTTCGTGTGCTTTAACGTACGCACCGCGAAGCGCGCAGTGGATGTATACTCGCAAAACTCAATGGTAATTTTTTGTAACGTCGTGCTACATTCAGGACAAAGTTCGGGCGCGCGTTCTAGGTTGGAGTGCTGCTGCAGTAGGGGAAAATTCACATCAACATTCAGGGGAACGGTCAAAATGAAAGGATTTCTCAAAGCATTCGCGGCAGTGGCCGCTGGATTTGCCGCTCAAAATGCTCCGGCTATGCAAGTTCCTACGCAGGATTCTTCCGCGCAAAGCTCGGTTGCCCCGTCCGACATTGCGACTAAGGAGCGAGTTGCGGTTCGTACTCAGGGCGGTGACGCATTCAGCTTTGTGCTGAAACGCAATGCCGAAGAAGGCAACTTGATGGCTTATCACCAGTCGCATGCATCTCACGCGTCCCATGCATCCCACTACTCCGGCCGCTAATAGGTTGCCAGGATGTTAGTACCGGCTCCTTTGGGAGCCTTTTTTTTGAGCCAACGATGACACTACGCCTGGAACTGGACCCCGCCATCTATCGTCTGGAGGCTGTTCAGAAGGCAGCCTATCGGTTCATTGATCGCCTCACCATCTTGATATCCCAAAGCGGGGATAAGCTAATTTGCGAAATCGATTCGGTAAAGCCTGGAAGCGCCGCATTGGACGACATATTGGCTAACTTCAAGCGGGAGTTGCTTGACCAGCAACTGCGTCTTCAAATCAAAGAAGAGACAGAGCCCGCCCGGAACCTCATCCTGGCATACGCTTTTTCGCGCACGGGACTCCAAGGATGAGCAAGTTCCAGCCATTGGAAAGCTACTTGGACCGTTCTGGCACGTATCATCTCCTGCCTTTCCGGTTCGAGCCGCTGGACGGTGAGGAGGTGGTTCTCACCAACACGGTTGGTGAGTTTACCTTCTTGACTCGCGAAAAGCTCAATGACTTGGTCCATCATCGCCTGAAGCCTTCAGACAGTGACTACACCGCTCTGCGGTCGCGGCACTTTATTAGGGAAGATGGAGACGAGGCGAGTCTAGAATTGCTCGCGCTAAAGACTCGTACCAAACTCAGTAAGCTTGCGAACTTTACGAACTTGCATCTGTTCGTTGTCTCATTGCGCTGCGATCATAGCTGTCAGTATTGTCAAGTATCTCGCCAGTCAGAAGACAAAGATGCCTTCGACATGACGCGTGAGACCGCGGACAATGCCCTGGAGCTAGTCTTCCGTTCACCCAACCCGGCCATCAAAATTGAGTTCCAGGGCGGTGAACCCTTGCTTAATTTCGATTTAATTCGATATGTGGTTGAGAAAGCTGAGCGACGTGGCCACGTTGAAGGTCGCGACCTCGAGTTCGTTATTACGACGACTCTAGCACTCGCGACGGATGAAATCCTCGAGTACTGCCGAGACCACTACATTTATCTATCTTCATCGTTGGATGGTCCGGAAGACTTGCACAACAAGAATCGCGCGCGCCCAGGGCGTGATAGTCATGCACGGTTTGTCGCAGGGCTTCAGCGGGCGAGGGATATTGTCGGATACGACTCCGTATCGGCGCTTATGACAACGTCTCCAGCAAGCCTAAATCGCGTCAGAGACATCGTCGACGAGTACGTCAAGCATGGCTTCAGCGGCATCTTCCTGCGACACTTGTCTCCCTATGGTTTTGCCATGAAGACAAAGAGCTTCCAGGCCTACAACGCCGAGCGATGGTTGCAGTTTTACAAAGAAGGGTTGGACTACATCTTGGAACTCAACAAGGCTGGCCTGCCATTTACCGAGTATTACTCCAGCCTCATTCTGACCAAGATGTTGACGTCGAGTGATCCTGGGTTTGTTGATTTGATGAATCCGGCAGGTGCAGGTATCGCTGCGGTGGTGTTCAATTACGATGGTGAAGTATATGCGTCGGACGAAAGCCGCATGCTTCGCGAAATGGGAGATACGACGTTCCGACTTGGAAACGTATACGAGAACACCTACGAGCAGATCTTTACAAATGACGCTCTTCTCAGCGCGCTGGAGGACTCATTTACGGGTTCTGCACCAATGTGCAGCGATTGCGCCTTTGAGCCGTGGTGCGGAGCTGAACCGGTGTTTCATCATGCGATGTATGGCGATGTCTTGGGTCGAAAACCAGAATCCGAATTTTGCAGACGCATGATGGGCGTGACAAAGCACTTGTTGGACATCATGCGTCGAGATGCTGAAGCGAAAGAAATCTTTATGCGGTGGGTGAACCGATGCTAACTCTCACAGGGCGCGTCATCTGGCAGGAAAAACGTACCGCTCAGCGCCAAGTATTTAGTCTGAGCACAAATCGTACGCTTCCTCAACCGCTGCGCGGAGGCAAAGCTTTCCTAGCCAAAGGCTCGGGGCCGATACCAGTGGGATTTGCACACTACTTGGCTTTCAACTCTCGGCCTGAAGCACTCGAGGACGGGATGCCATGTATTTTGCTAGGCGACGAATTTCGGTACCTGGATGATGATGATGTCATCGCTCTGAGCAGCGATGGCCGAGTTCGCTCGCTGTACCGCGCAAGTTCCAACCACAACAGCCTCCTGCTCACAGAGCAGTGCAACAACTATTGTTTGATGTGCTCGCAGCCGCCCAAGCGAGTAGATGACAGTTGGCTTCTGCACGAAGCCAAAGAAACCGTTCGCGTTATCCCGCGAGAAACACGCAATCTGGGCATTACCGGCGGTGAACCAACACTCTATGGCGACGAATTTATTGGCTTACTCTATCACATCAAGAATTGGCTGCCGCATACCTCGCTGCATATCCTGTCTAACGGACGGACATTTGCAGACGCACAATTTTCGGAGAAGTATGCCGCTGTCAACCATCCCGATATGATGGTCGGCATACCAGTCTACTCGGCCGATCCAGCTCGCCATGACTACGTTGTGCAAGCCAGGGGCGCGTTCGACGAAACCATCCGCGGCATCCTCAACCTCAAACGCTTGAATCAGAAAGTCGAGATTCGCATCGTGCTCCACAAGCAAACCTGTCAAGGCTTGCCGGAACTGGCCGAATTCATTGCACGCAATCTGCTGTTTGTCGATCATGTCGCACTGATGGCGCTGGAGATGACAGGCTTCACACGAGCAAATCTAGATGCGCTCTGGATCGACCCTATCGAATACAAATCGGAACTGAGCAAGGCCGTGAAGATCTTGAGGAGCTATGGCCTCAAGACTTCCGTGTATAACCATCCGCTGTGCCTTGTGAATCGTGACGTCGAGACTTCCTACGTCAAGTCCATCTCTGACTGGAAAAACGAGTATGCGACAGAATGTGAACCTTGTGTCAGGAAGTCGGACTGTGGTGGTTTCTTCTCGTCTGGTATTCGACATGGTTACAGCAAATCTATCCAGCCATTCCTCAGCGTGATGAGTGGTACTGAAAGGTCCTGACCTAGTGCAGGATTAGCCCAGCCGTGCACGTCTAGCAGCGGAAATCCCTCAAACACTCCGTGAACCGCTAGGATCGACCAGATAACATCACGCCACGAAAAGTCTACTAATGACGCAGGTATAGTCAGACGTTTCACGATTTTAGCTCTTGGATGTGCCTTGTTTTCGCAACGTGCCGAAGAGCCCAGAAGGGTCGTCACCGCCCTCCATGTCAGTCCCCCCACCAGCATCCGCAGCGCCCCCTCCGAAGACCTACCCCCGCCGCCCCCGCACCGACGCCACCCCATGCACGAGCGCCGTCAATGGCCTGGCGCCCAACGTGCGCAGGAGCGCGGCCTCCGCATCCTGCAGTGCGCTTTCGATGAGTCGATTCACCGCCTTTTCGACAGGACAGCTCGGATTGTCATCTGCCGACCCGATTGCGAAGGCGGTGGTATGAGCGATGGCGTCATACACATGCCGCGCAGTCACGCGGTTCAGGTCGCAGGCCAACTCCCATCCACCGCCTCGGCCGCCGGTTGATGTGACCAGCCCGGCATCGCGCAGCGACGCCATGGTCCGGCGCACGACGACGGCATTGGTGTGCAGCATCTGCGCGATGGTTTCCGATGTGGTGGTGCCGTCGCGAAGATGCATGTGGATCAGCACGTGCAACAAGCGGGCGAGACGGGTGTCCTGTGCCATGAGTGCATTTCCGTAACGTTGATAGTTACGGTATTATACGATCCGGTACGCTATCGCTCATTCGATCCATGAACCCAGTCCACGAACGCATCCTGGAAGTCAACGGCATTCGCCTGAACGTCACGGAACAGGGGGCCGGGCCTTTGGTGCTGCTGGTGCATGGTTTCCCCGAGACGTCGCTTGCCTGGCGTCACCAGCGCAGCGCGCTCGCCGCCGCGGGCTTCCGGGCGGTGGCACCGGACCTGCGGGGTTATGGCCGCAGCGAATGTCCCGCGGACATTGCGGCGTACACCACGTTTGACGTGATCGGCGATCTCGTCGCCCTTCTTGATGTATTGGGCGAGCGTCAGGCAGTCATCGTCGGCGGCGACTGGGGGGCGACCATTGCCTGGCAGGCTGCCCAGTTGCGACCGGACCGGTTTCGCGCGGTGGTGGCGCTGGGCGTGCCTCTCATGGGGCGGGCGCCGATGCCGCCCAGCAGGCTGTTCCCGCGGACCGAGGCCGCGATGTTCTACACCCACTACTTCGCGGAGCCGGGCGTCGCCGAGCGGGAACTGGAGCTTGACGTAGAGACGACGGTGCGCAAGATCTACTTTGCGGCCTCCGGCGATGCCGGACCACGCGACGATCCCGCTACACCCAACCCGTTCGGCATGGTGGCGCGCGCCGGCGGCCTGCTGGATGCGCTCCCGGATCCGGCAAGCGTGCCTGCCTGGCTCGACGCCGCCTGCCTGGCCGCGGTCGTCGATGGTTTCAAGACCAGCGGCTTTCGCGGCGGCCTGAACTACTACCGCAATCTCGACAGGAACTGGGCGCTGCAAGGCGCCTTCGAGGGGATCAAGGTCGAGGTGCCCGCGTACTATCTGGTGGGCGAGCGCGACACAGGCCGCGCGATACCGGGGATGGACAGCATTGTTGCGGCCATGCCGACCCTGGCGCCCCACCTGCGGGGCTGCGAAGTCGTCGCGGGCGCTGGCCACTGGCTGCAGCAGGAGGCTCCGGACGCGGTGAATGCCGCGTTGCTCGGCTTTCTCGGCAGCCTGTAGCGCTGTCTGCCCGCTGCCTGCCCGCTGTCTGTCTCCGCGAGCGGTTCGTGATTCCGCGAGCGGTTCGCAATCGGCCGTCTGCTCGCGCGCGGCCCGAAAAGAGACGGCCCCGCGCGTCCGGTCGGCTATCATGCCGATCTTCTCCGAAGTGGCCCCCTATGATCTCCGTCCGTAATGTCACGCTGCGCCGCGGCGTCAATGTCGTACTCGACCGCGCGTCCGCCACCTTCAATCCCGGAGAGAAGATCGGGCTTGTCGGCCGCAATGGCGCCGGCAAGTCGTCTTTTTTCGCTCTTCTCAACGGCACGCTGCACGAAGACGGCGGCGAGTTCTCGATTCCCGCTGCATGGAAGATGGGCCAGGTCGCGCAGGAGATGCCGGAGACCGAGCAGAGCGCTACCGACTTCGTGGTCGAGGGTGACACCGTGCTGCTGGCCGCGCAGGCCGAAGTCGCCGCGGCCGAGGCCAGCGACGACGGCATGCGCATGGCGCACGCCTACATGGCCCTGCACGATGCCGGTGCGCACGATGCCCCCGCACGCGCCCAGGCGCTGATCCAGGGTCTTGGCTTCAGCGCCGAGCAGCTTGGCCAGCCGGTCAACAGTTTCTCCGGCGGCTGGCGCATGCGGCTGCAACTGGCGCGCGCGCTGATGTGCCCGTCCGACCTGCTGCTGCTCGACGAACCGACCAATCACCTCGACCTCGACGCGCTGGTCTGGCTGGAAGCGTGGCTCAAGCGCTATCAGGGAACCCTGGTGGTGATCAGCCACGACCGCGAATTCCTCGACGCGGTAACGCAGGTGACGGTGCACGTCGACAACGCCAAGCTCGTGCGTTATGGCGGCAACTACAGCAAGTTCGAAGACATGCGCGCCGAGCAGCTCGTGTTGCAGCAGGCGGCGATGGCCAGGCAGGAAGACAAGATCGCCCACCTGCAGAAGTTCATCGACCGCTTCAAGGCCAAGGCCTCGAAGGCGAAGCAGGCGCAGAGCCGGGTCAAGGCGCTCGAACGCATGGAGAAGATCGCGCCGGTGCTTGCCGACGCGGAGTTCAGCTTCGAGTTCAAGGAGCCGCTCAGCGTCCCGAACCCGCTGCTGTCGATGCTGGACGCGAGCTTCGGCTACCCGGCGCCGGCCGGCGCGCCGCCGGGCACGCCGCCCACGGTCATCGTGCGGGGCATCAACCGTTCCGTGCTGGCCGGGCAGCGCATCGGCGTTCTCGGCGCCAACGGCCAGGGCAAGTCCACGCTGGTGAAGACGGTGGCGCATGCGCTGGCGCCGATTGCCGGCGAAATCAGCGAAGGCAAGGGCCTGAACATCGGCTACTTCGCGCAGCAGGAACTCGACGTGCTGCGCCCGCTCGACACGCCAATGGAACACATGATCCGCCTTGCCAGGGACACGCCGGCGCACATGCGCGCGCCCGGCCAGAGCGGCACCGAGCAATCGCTTCGCACCTTCCTGGGCACCTTCAACTTCACCGGCGACATGGTCCACCAGGCGGTCAGCACGATGAGCGGCGGCGAAAAGGCGCGGCTCGTGCTGTGCATGATCGTGTGGCAGCGCCCCAACTTGCTGCTGCTCGACGAGCCGACCAACCACCTCGACCTGGCCACGCGCGAAGCGCTGGGCATGGCGCTCAACGAATTCGAAGGCACGGTGATGCTGGTCAGTCACGACCGTGCCCTGCTGCGCGCCGTATGCGACGAGTTCTGGCTGGTCACCAAGGGCGGCGTCGAGCCCTTCGACGGCGATCTGGACGATTACCAGCAGTTCCTGCGCGACGAGGCCCGTCGCATGCGCGAGCAGGCCGCCGCGGCGCCCTTGCAGAAGCCGTAGAAGGACTGAGCAAACGGCCGCGCCCCTTCGTCAGGCGGTGCATGGCCGGCGCTGGCGAGATCGAGGGGCGGCGACGGGGCGAGCGGTGCCGGCCCCGGCTGGCGACGACGGCGCCGCGCGCCCGCTCAAGCACTCACTCACTCACTTTCCGGGATAGTGCCCGGCCGCGATGTCTTCCAGCAGCGTCGCGTGCGTCGGCTCCCAGCCCAGCAGCGACCGCGTGCGCGCGCTGGAGGCCGGGGCGTCGGCGCCGAAGAACATGCCCAGCCAGCCGAAGTGCTGCTGCGCGTGTTCGGCGGGAATCGATGCCACCGGCACGTCCAGGAACTGGCCCAGCGCCGTGGCGATGTCGCGCGTGGCGACGCCTTCTTCGGCGACGGCGTGCAGCACGCTGCCCGGCGCTGCCTTGTCGATCGCGAGTTGCACGAGCTTGCCGGCATCGAGCCGGTTCACCGCCGGCCAGCGGTTTTGCCCTTCGCCGATGTAGCCCGAGATGCGTTTTTCGCGGGCGGTGCGCGCCAGCACCGCGACGAATCCGTGGTCGCCGCCCGCGCCGTGCACCGTCGGCGCGAAGCGCACGACCATGGAGCGGATGCCGCGCCCGGCCAGGCCGAGCGCGTGGGCCGCGTTGGCGATGCGCGGGTGGACTCCGGCGTCCGGCATGTCTGTCTCGGTGCCGACGCGGCCCGGGGCCAGCCCCAGCGAGCCCGAGGCGACCAGCAGCGGACCACCCGTGCCTTGCAGCACGTCGGCGAACGCGTCGATGGCCGCGCGGTCGGTCTGCGCCGCGGCCGCCATCTGCGAGAAGTCGTGGTTGTAGCCGAGGTGCACGACGCCTTCGGCCAGCGCCGCCGCGCCGCGCAGGCTGGCGAGGTCGTCCAGGCTGCCGCGCACCACCTCGGCACCCAGCCCGGCGATCCTGGCGGCGGACTCGTCGTTGCGGGCGAGGCCGAGGACGTGATGCCCCGCGGAGATGAGTTCCTTGACGCTGGCCGAGCCGATCCAGCCCGAGGCGCCGGTGACGAGAATTCGCATGGTAGGGCTCCTTGATGTCATTAAGTGACATCAGTATAGACTTATGATGTCACTTTGTGTCAACACAAGAGAGGGGACATGGGTCGCTGGGAGCCCGATGCCGAGAGCCGCTTCCGTGCCGCGGCCATCGAACTGTTCGGTGAGATCGGCTACGAGCAGACGACCGTGGCAGCCATCGCGGAGCGCGCGGGGCTGACCGCGCGCACGTTTTTTCGCTACTTCGCCGACAAGCGCGAAGTGCTTTTCAATGGCTCCGAGCGTCTTCAGCAGTCGATGGCCGAGGCGCTGGCCCAGGCGCCGGCCGAGGCTTCGGCGCTGGATGCGGTCGCCGCCGCCTTGACCAAGGCCGGCGATTTCTTCGATGACGAGCGCCGCCCGTTTGCCCGCCTGCGCAGCACGGTGATCGCGGCCAACGCGGACCTGCGCGAGCGCGAGCTGAGCAAGCTGGCGAGGCTGTCCGCGGCGCTCGCGCAGGCGCTGCGCGAGCGCGGTGTCGGCGAGCCGGACGCGACCCTCGCGGCCGAGGCGGGCATCGCCGTCTTTCGGATCGCGTTCGCGCAGTGGGTCGGCGAGTCGGAGCGGCGCGGCTATGGCGAGATCGTGAATGCATCGCTGGCGCGGCTGAGAGCGCTCGTGGCGGGCTGACCGGCCCGCTTGCGAGCCGAGCACCGCGGCGCTCGCCGGTCGGCCAGTTCGCGCGCGTGCGCGGCGCGCGCCCGCTTACTCGATGCGTGCGCCCGATGCCTTCACGATGCCGGACCAGCGCCGGACCTCGGCGTGGATGAAGCGCCCGAAGTCCTCGGGCGAGGCGGGCGCGGCCTGCAGGCCGGCCGCCGCAAAGCGCGCCTGCAGTGCCGGCGTGGCCAGCGCCCTGGCCAGCGACTGGTTCAGCGCGACGACGATGTCGCGCGGCGTGCCCGCCGGCGCCAGCATGCCGTGCCAGGTCGCCATCTCGTACCCCGGCACGCCGGACTCCGCCAGCGTGGCCAGCTCGGGCAGCTGCGGCATGCGCTTCAGCGAGGTCACGCCGAGCGCGCGCAGGCGGCCGCTTTGCATATGGGGCAGGGCGGTGGGGAAGATCTCGAACATCATGTCGATCTGTCCGCCGAGCAGGTCGGTCATGGCCGCCGAGCCGCCCTTGTAAGGCACGTGCATCAGGTCGACATTGGCCTTCGATTCGAACAGCTGGCCGCCCAGGTGCTGCGAGGAGCCGTTGCCGGCCGACCCGTAGCGCAGCGTGCCGGGCCTGGCGCGCGCCAGCGCGATCAACTCCTGCGCCGTGCGTGCCGGCAACTGCGGATTGACGATCAGGATCAGCGGCGACGAGGCGATCAGGCCGATCGGCTCGAAGCTTTTCTCGGCATCGTAGGGCAGCTTCGAATACAGCGTGGGATTGATGCCGTGGGTGCTGGTCGAGCCCTGCAGCAGCGTGTAGCCATCGGGCCGGGCATGCGCGACGAGGCCGCTGCCGATCGTGCCGCCGGCTCCGCCGCGGTTGTCTACCACCACGGGCTGGCCAACTTCGGCCGCGAGCGCCTGGGCGACCGCGCGGGCCACGAAGTCGGTGGTGGTGCCGGCCGGGTAGGGCGCCACGTAGGTAATCGCGCGGTTCGGATAGCCGGTGGCGGCCTCGCTCAATCCGGGGCGCAGCAGCGGCACGGCCCAGGGCAGCGTGCCGGCCGTGGCGAGAAAACGTCGTCGATCCATCTTTGTCTCCGTATGTGTTTATGTTTTATGTCGTCGCGGAATTCAGCGCGGGGGTACCGGTACCAGCCGGTCTGGTGTCATCTGCGCGAGCGCGTTGATGCCGAGCGCGCCCATCGTGCGCACCACCTCGTCGTGCAGAATGCGGATCGCGTAGGCCACGCCGTCGTGTCCGCCGAACGCGGTGGCGTAGTTGAACGGCCGGCCCACGAACACGAAGCGCGCGCCCAGCGCCAGCGCCTTCATCACGTCGGTGCCGCGCCGGATGCCGCCATCGAGCATCACCGGCCGGCCGCCCGCCGCATCGACCATCGCCGGCAGCGTGCGCAGCGGCGAGACCGCGCTGTCGAGCTGGCGTCCGCCGTGATTGGAGGCGATGATGCCGTCGGCGCCGGCTTCGATCGCGCATCGCACGTCGGCCGGATCGAGCAGTCCCTTGATCACCAGCGGCCCTTGCCAGCGGGCGCGGATATGGCGGATCACGCTCCAGTCCAGATGCGCGCGTCCGCTGAATTCCCGCTCCACATTGCGGGACATGATGGGCGCGCCGCGCGTGGCGAACGAGTTCTCGAAATGCGGCATGCCGTGACGGACCAGCGTGCGCGCGAAGGTGCCAAGCAGCCATCGTGGCCGGGTCAGCCCGTCCCAGGCGAGCCGCGGCGTGGGGCGCAGCGGCGTGGAGAAGCCGGTACGCAGGTTGTTCTCGCGGTTGCCGGGCACCGCGACGTCCACGGTGACGACCAGCGTCTCGATCTTCGCGCGGGCCACGCGATCGAGCAGCGCATCGGTACGCGCGAGATCGGGCGGCAGGTAGATCTGGAACCACGGCCGGTCGCCCGCGGCGGCAATGGTCTCCAGCGGAATCAGCGACGATCCGCTGATGATCATGGGAATGCCGGCGCCGGCGGCGGCGCTGGCCAATGCGATATCGCCGCGATACCCGGACAGCGCCACGATGCCCATCGGCGCGATGCCGAACGGCGACGCATAGGTGCGGCCGAACAGCGTGGCCTGTGCCGAACGTCCGGCCACGCCCGCCAGAAAGCGCGGCAGCAGGCCATATTCGGCGAATGCCCGCCGGTTGTCGTCGAGCGACAGGCCGTCTTCCACGCCGCCGCTGACATAGCCGAAGATCGGGCGCGGCAGGCGCCGCTGCGCGGCCCGCTCGAAATCGTCGAGGGAAAGAATGCCGCGAAAGCGGGTATCGACGCGGCGCCGTTGCGTATCGGCGGAACTGGACGCCGGCTGCGCGGCGCGCGGCTGGGCGCTCGCGGTCATGCGGAAACTCCGTGGCTCATCGGGAAATCTTTCTGGGGACAGGACATTGGCGCGAGTCTATATGGCGCACCGGGAACCGGCATGAGCCTTGGCTGAACGGGTGTTCGGTATACTTGAACACCCCCCGCCCCCCTATATCCAGATGGAACTGCGCCAGCTTCGCTATTTCGTGCGTGTCGTCGAGTTGAACAGCATGGGACGCGCCGCGATCGAACTCGATCTGGCGACCTCGACGCTGAGCCAGCAGATCAGCCGGCTGGAGGGTGAGCTGTCCACGCGCCTGCTGCAGCGGCGCTCGACCGGCGTGTTTCCCACCGATGCCGGCCTCGATTTTTTCCGGCATGCGCAACTGATCCTGCGCCAGGTCGAGGCGGCAGCCAGCGCGGCACAGCAGGGGCGGCTGTCGGGGCTGGTCAGCATCGGCCTGGCCGGCACCACTGCGGCGATGCTGGCGCTGCCCTTCGTCACCGCCATGCGCGCGCGCTATCCCGCCGTGCGCCTGCGGATCGTGGAGGGCCTGGCCGGCAATCTCGAAGCGCTGCTCAACTCGCGCCAGCTCGATCTGGCCATCGTATTCCAGGCCGATGCCGCGCGCCGCTGGACCGTGGTGCCGCTGCTGGACGAGCACCTGTTCCTGCTTGGCAGCGCCGGTCTTCCGGGCATGCCCGACGCCGACGAAGCCTCGGTGGCGGAACTGGGCGATCTGCCGCTGATTCTCCCGAGCGGCACCCACACGCTGCGCAATCTCGTGCTCGACGCGTTTCGCGAAGTTGGCGGCATGCCGAATGTCGTGCTCGAAGTCGATGGCGCCGGCACGCTGATGGATGTGGTGCGGGCTGGCGTGGGCGCCACGATTCAGCCCGGCTCGCTGCTGGCCCGCGTGGGCATTCCGCATGGCGGCACGTCGGGCGCCGATGGCTTGCGCGCCATTCGCCTGCGCGACGACGTGATGCATCGCACCAGCCTGCTGGCCAGCCTGCCCGACGACGAATTGTCGACGGCCGCGCTTGGCGCGCGCGTGGTGCTTGTGGAGGTCGCGCGCGAACTGGCGCGCAGCGGGCGCTGGCCCGGGGCGAATGGCGAGATCGGGCAATAGCGGCCTGCTCGGAGCGTTGAACCTCATCCGCGGGGAATCTTCGCTGCGGGGAATCTGCAGGCAGGCGCTAAGGCGCAAACCGATAGGTAATCCCGAGCAGCCATTCCCGCGATGGCACCTTCGCCCGCACGGTGGCCTGATAGCCGATGTCCAGATCCAGGCCCGGAAACACCGTATAGATGACGCCGGCCAGCAGTGTCACCGGCCAGGCTCCGCTCGCGGGGTTCGGGTCGGTGACGGCCACGGCCTCCGCCGTCAGGATCAGGTGCTCGTTGGCTGCCCACATGACTGCCGCGGCCACTCGCTTTTCCCACGTTCTCGCCCCGCTTCCCTCCGGGTTGCGCGCGAGTCCGACATTGCCGTGAAACGTGAAGGGCGCGGCATCGTAGGTAGCGAGCATCAGCGCGTGCGCGGACACCTTGTCGTGAGGCAGCCCGAGGCCATGCTGGCTGGTTGGCGCCGTCACGCCCAGCCTCGTCCCGAACGCCCAGGGGGCGCTGCCATGGAAGCGCCATTTCGCGTCGATGTTCGTGTCGCCCAGCCCCCGGGTTCGCGCGCCATCCGGATCGAACCCGCGTATCCAGGACGGCTGGACGATCAGGTCCAGGGTCGGGGTCAGGCCATATGAGATCTGCGGCTGATACGTGAACACCGTCGCGCCCTCGGCGCGCAGCCACGACATGCCGTTCTCGAGCTCGATATTGCCCTTGCCCTGGGTGCTCGTGTCCTCGGCCTCCAGCGGGTGCGCGCCGAATGCCGGGGGCGCGGCCGCCAGCGCCGCAGCCGCTATCCAGGCGGCCGGTTGCCTCCGCTGCGTCGGGCGCGGACTGTCATCTGCTCGTTGCGGCATTCGATCTATGATCCCATTCCACGCAATCACTGTAGCCATCGCTTGTGACGCTTGCGCGACGCCGGGGGAAGTCATGAATCGTGTTGCTCACCTGATCCTGCTGTTGGTGGCCGCCCTGGCACTGACGGCGCACCGGCCGTCATTCGCCGCCGACGTGGTCCTGCGCGGGGCCGGCGCGACGTTTCCCTATCCCATCTATGCGAAGTGGGCCGCGGAGTACAAGCGCGCCACGGGCGTCGACATCCGCTATGAAGCTGTCGGCTCCGGCGCGGGCATCGATCTTGTCGGGCACGGTATGGTGGACTTCGGCGCGTCGGACGTGCCGCTTGCCGAGGAGGAACTGCAGCGGGCGGGTGCCATGCAGTTTCCCGCCGTGATCGGCGGCGTGGTGCCGGTCATGAACGTCGGCGGCATCAAGTCCGGGGAGCTGCGGCTGAGCGGGCAGGTCCTGGCGGAGATCTACCTCGGCAAGATCACGAAATGGAACGACCCCGCCATTTCGGCGCTGAATCCCGGGCTGCATCTGCCCAGCACCTTCATTACGGTCGTGCACCGGTCCGATGCGTCCGGCACCACCTTCCTCTGGTCCGAGTTCCTGTCGCGGTCGAGCGCGGAATGGCGCGCAAAGGTCGGCGCGGACAAGGTGCTCGCATGGCCGACCGGGGTGACGGGCGCGGGCAACGAGGGCGTGGCGTCGTCGGTGCAGCGCACGAAGTCATCGATCGGCTATGTCGAATACGCCTACGCCCGGGAGCACAACCTCACCACCGCCTCCGTGCGCAATCGCGATGGCGCATTCGTGCAGCCGGGCGAGGCTTCGTTCGAGGCGGCGGCACGGGCGGCGCAGTGGCGGCGCTCCGCGGATTTGTATCAGCTCCTGATCGACCAGGCCGGCGCGGCGAGCTGGCCCATTGCCGGCGGCACGTTCATCCTGCTGCGCACCGCGGCCGATCAGCCCGCGCGAAGCCTCGAAGTCCTGAAATTCTTCGACTGGGCGCTGCACGATGGCCAGCGCTTCGCGATCGACCTCGACTACGTTCCGCTGCCGGCGCCGGCGCTCGATCTGATCGACGGCGTGTGGGCGGATCAGGTCAGGAGCGCGTCCGGCGGGGCCGTCTGGACGCGCCGCGCTTCGTCGCACCGGCAGGAGCATCGCTAGGGGGCGTCGCCAGGGGGTGTCGAAGGGCGCCGCAGCGCAGGCGGGGAACCCTCGTTCAGTCGGCAGCAAGAACGGGCCGGCTCCTGATCTGGTCGCTGATGGATTCCAGCAGCTTCCTCGACTCCTTGACCGCATCGGCCTGGGACAGGTGTTTCTTGATGACCAGGCGGCGAATGTCGGAGGCGGCGAATTTCTTCAGGCCGGGAAAGAGCGTCTGGAAGTGGGCGCGCAGTTCCGGCTCGTCGCAGATCGCGGCATTGAATTCGCCCCGTGCCCAGACCAGGCGAAGGTTGAACTTCGGCGCGTCCGGGCGGGAGGCCCTGGCGTCGCGATACACGTTGATGTAGACCGGCCAGAAGGCATCGTCGCCGTCGCGCAGCAGATCCACGGTCTGCGCGGGCGTGGCGTTGAACCAGGTCCTGCCGGTTTCGATCAGGTCCTGGTTCAGCGAGGGCATGCTCCTCACCAGTTGCTGGACGATGGTGGCCACGCCCTGGATGCCGGTGAGCTGCTCGCAGACCTGGGGATACTGCGCCTGGAAGAGCCGCAGTTCGCCGATGGCGCCTTCGAGTGACTTCGGTTTCCAGTCGAGGACGGACTCCTTGCGCACTTCGCGCATGGCCTCGACCACCTGCGGATGGGCGAGCGCGAGGTCGGCGGCGAGTTCGGAGATGCGCTGCTCCGCCGGGCTCTCCCATTCCGTCTGCTTCTGGCAGTACGCAACCAGCAGCTGCGCGGCGTTCTTGTCGCGCGCCAGCTGGAACCGCGCGCGTTTCGCCGAGGCTTCGAGCCAGCTGTAGTCGAGCAGCGTCCATCGTTTCCCGAGCGATTCGATGGCGTCTTCCGGATAGTCCTTCAGGTCGCGGTCGAGCACGATAAAGGCCTGGTCGTAGTCGGAGAAGACCGGGCGCGACGAGACTTCGGCCTTGACCGCCTTGACGTACCTGTCCAGCTGCTCGGCGGTCAGGTTCGCGCCGGCCTTGTTCTCGATCGTGATGAGCATCTTGTTCTGCGGGTCGATCAGGAACAGGTCGAGCCGGCCTTTCTTCGTGCCGTTGTCCACCTCGACGCTGAATTCGCGGGTAACGAACGCGGCGCCGAAACTGCTCGTGCGGATCCTGCCCGGCGTCCATTTCTCGAAGAACCGCTTGTTGTCCCAGATGGGATCCACGCTGGCGGCATAACCGGCCTCGAGAAAATCCTTGATGACGGCATCGCCCTGGGAGTGGCCCTCGTTCGGGTTCATGCACCACGCCAGCGTGTCGGAGTGCTGGTTCTCGGTGAGCTTGATGACGTCGAAGAGGTCGTCGGTCGTCTTGTTCTGCTCGATCAGCTCCACGAGGTTGGTGTCTCGCAGGAATGCATACAGATCGGTTGGTTCCACTTGTACTTGTGTCCTCGGTGTCTTGGCCGGTGTCCTGATGCCCGGTGGTTGGTGGACCGCCTCGCCTCGCCTTGCGTCGATGGCCCGGCGCGGGCGGTCTTGCGCGCGATGAGATGCTATCGGAGAAATCCGGCAAAGCTTGAGCGTTTCGGCCTGCCTCTTCCGAGGGGCCGCGGCACCGCGTCCGCCGGCTGCCGGCGCGGCACAGCCGGCCCGGAAAGGAGCCGTCCCGAAGGCGGCACACGGCCCGCCGGACCCCGGCGCGGTCAATCTTGCGCGGCGGAGAGCGCAAAAACAGAAATTTCCCATTTATTTCGCGCCCGATACTGGGTATATGTTGAGTCACTCCAATGTCACTCAAAGGAGGTGTACTCAAATGGCGCAACCGAACCCGCCATCCCGCCCCTGCGGGCATGTCCTGCACACCACGCCGGAGCTGTTCCTGCTGGTCAACTACGCGCCCAGGGAAGGCGAGCCGAACTGGTGCAACGCATTGTGCGAATTCGTGGAGGAGGGCGACGCCGACTCCGGCGACGCGCTGTCCGTGCACATCTCGCCCTTCGACGCCCTGCTCGACGCCGCATTCATGTCCGGCCCCGGCAAGCCGTATCACGTGGTGCGCGCGGCCACCTTCGATCCGCGCCCGCTGATCCGGCACGGCGGCGGCAAGCTCCATCTCAACCTGCATTGCGGCTGGGCCGCGAGCGACGGCCGCATCGTGGTCCGGCGCAAGGGCGCTCTCGCCAGCGTCTGCATGATGCAGACCGAGGACATCCCGCAGACGCGGCTCGACGCCATCGATCTGGAGATCGGCCCCGAAGGCATGGCCAGGTACGAGCGCCTGCGCGAACACGCCGGGCTGTTCGCGCACGCGGACTCGCACGGCCTGCTGGAAACCTGGACGGAACAGCAGCGGCACCAGGCCGTGGGGCTGGCCATACAGCGCATGCCGGGCGTCGTGCCGGTCGGCGCGGAAGTCGACCAGGTCGCGCTCTACGACCCTGAAGCCGCGCAATGGCACTTCGTGCCCATCGCGGTGTTCCGTGGCGGCCCCGGCGTCAAGGCGACCGCCTGAGCGCCGCATCGCGCGGCGACGGCCGTCACCGCGCCAACCCATCCAACCGCGAGAGGTCTTCTGATGATGGACATGCGACGAGCGCTCCGCAACGGCGACCGCACCAGCAGCAACGGCACGCTGATCGGCACCGGCGCGATGACGCACCACGGCGTGCGGCTCGGCGTCGAGGGCGACATCGCCACCTGCCCGGCATGCCAGGGCAGCGGCGTCGTCACCAACGACTGCCAGCCGTCGTTCAGCGTGATGGGCACGCAGGTCCTGGTCGAAGGCGCGCGCGTGAACTGCAAATGCGCGGACAAGCCGGTCGTCATTGCCTCGCAGGACGATTTCACCATCGAGGTGAACCGCGGCGGCATCCGTCCGCCGGCGGGCAGCGCCGCCGCGCCCGTGGCGGCTTCGAACAAGCTGACCGAAGGCGCGCCGCGGGAAACGGCCGCGGACGACCCCACGCTGATCTGCCAGAACATGAGCAACGCGGAGTTCTACGCCACCATGAACCGGCTGCGCGACAAGGCCGTGCGGCTGCTGGGCGACCGGCTGGCCGAACTGGAACGGTGGGACACCGCGGACCAGGACAAGGTCAGGCTCTGGTTCGGCAATGCGCGGGAGGATACGCGGGAGCGGCTGCGTGGCGGGATGGCGCGCATGCGGCAGATCATGCGCGGGCTGACCGACAGGAACTATGAGCGCTATACGGTGGAGGGGCTGGCGCGGGTGGGGTGTGTGCCGAGGGCTAGGGAGGATGAGTTGCCACCAACGGCCTCCGTCTGTAAGCCCGATGGAACGTATATGATTTTTATCGGGGATATATTTTGCCGAACCGATGTCGAGGCAAACAGTATTCATGGTGTCCCGTTCAATAAAGAGTCAAAACTTACCATTCTGATACATGAGATATCACATTTTCCATTGGCGATGGATAGCAGGGACACTTGGTCAAGTATCCGCATATCAATGGAGAAGGCAGCCGCACGAGATGAATTTTGCATAAACAATGCAGATAATATTTCGTACTATGTGGCAAATATTCCTAACTGGACCGGCAACGTTCCGGTATGGAGGCCTTGATGAAATATTTACTGGGTTTAATCCCGTTGGTATCAACTTGGTCTGCTTTCGCTTGCCATCCGCCATATGTTGAATACGAACCTCTCTATGAGGGCCAGCGGATCACTCTTTCGGCCAGCGAAATTCGCCGCATGGCTGACTGGAGGGGGATGGCGAGACGGTCCTTCCCCAATGACGGTACGTATTCCATTTCGGTTCAGAAAAATCCACGAGTTGGCATATCGGCCCGTCTGGCAAAGATCAGGGCGCAGGACTTGAAGCGGTTGCTGTTGAATTTTGGTGTCAAGGAGTCGGACATTCTGGATGCGGAGATCAAGAACTACGGCTACGACGCCCCCCCGAACGCCGAAGCGCGGCGGCTGGCGAACACCGCCTATATCTCCGTCGATCCGCGTTGTCCGCATCCGTGCTGTCCCGGGCCGCAACCATCGAAATGAAATCAATCAACTGGAGAACTGATGTCCAAGAAAAATAGCAGTGGACCGATGTGTCGGCATAGGCAATGGCTCAGGCGAGCCATTCTGGCAATGTGCTTGTCGACCGGCACAACGTATGCATGCAGTCCGGGTTTTCCTGATATATACCTGCGGTTTCCCAAGCATTCACACATGCTGACCGCCGACGCGGCGCTTAAACTGGGAACATGGCTTGCGGAGCAGCGGGTCAACTACCCGAACTACGACTATTTCCTTGTCGATGCTTATCGGGTCGGGGGTGAAGCAGGAGGTGTGTCACTTATCAGTGCGCGGGCCGAGACGGTTCGTCGCTTCTTTCTCGACCGGGGATTCAATCCGGAAAGGATTGAGTCGAGCGCGCGGAAATCCCTTCTGGACGACCCTGCCAAGCCGGAAGTCGCCCGCGCAGTGAATGTCAGTATCGTCGCTGCCTGCCCCCATGCCTGTTGCAGCATGGAAACCCACAAGGTTGAATTCACCGGCCTGCCCATGCCCACGGACAGCGGCATGGCCGCCGCGGGCGGCGAAGCGCGCTAGTGTCCGGTCCATCCTGTATGTTCCCGCCGCCGCGGGATGACATGGCTCGCCGCAGGCCGCGAAGCGACCTTGACCCACATCAAGGGCCCCCGGCGGGCGGCGTATAGATTGAGCAGATCGGCGGCCGGCCCGGCAACGACAGCATGCGGGACGGCCGCGCCCGTTCATCCGTACCCGCCAGTCCTGCCCGAGGGAGACCGATGTCCCAGCCCATCATCGAAACCCATGCGTTGGTCCGCCGTTTCGGCAGCATGACGGCGGTCGGCGGCCTGACGCTGTCCATCGAGGCGGGCGAGGTCTTCGGCCTGCTGGGCCGCAACGGGGCGGGCAAGACGACCTTGATCAAGATGCTGACGACCTTGCTGCCGCCCAGCGGAGGCACGGCGTCGGTGGGCGGCTTCGACATCGTGCGGGAGGCCGCGTCCGTGCGGCGCATCATCGGTTATGTGCCGCAGGCCTTGTCGGCGGATGGCGACCTGTCGGGTTTCGAGAACCTGCTGGTGTTCGCCAAGCTCTACGACATCCCGCGCGCGCAGCGCGAGAAGCGCATCCAGGATGCGCTCGCGTTCATGGATCTTGCCGACGTGGGGCACAAGCTGGTCAAGACCTATTCCGGCGGCATGATCCGGCGCCTGGAGATCGCGCAATCCACGCTGCACCGGCCGCGGGTCCTGTTCCTCGACGAGCCCACCGTCGGGCTGGACCCGGTGGCGCGCATCTCCGTGTGGGAGCAGCTGGAGAAGCTGCAGGCGGAGTTCGGCAGCGCCATCCTGCTGACCACGCACTACCTGGAAGAGGCGGAGCGGCTGTGCGACCGGGTCGGAATCATGAATCACGGCACGATCGCCGCGATCGGCTCGCCCGCGGAACTCAAGGCTGTCGTCGGCGCGCATGCCAGCTTTGAAGACGTTTTCGAACACTACACCAGCGCGGACGCTGCCCAGCAAGGTGCCTACGATGAAACCTCTCAGACCCGCCGCTCCGCCAACCGCCTTGCCTGACGTGCTGCCGCAACGCGACGCGGGCAGGCCCTGGCCGGTGGTGGCCTTCGTTGCCAAGACCTTCGCCATTGCCGACATGGAGGTGCGCAAGCTCTGGCACGACCCCACGGAACTGGTGACGCGCGCGGTGCAGCCCGCGCTGTGGCTGCTGATATTCGGGCAGGTCATGAGCCACGGCCGCGTGATCGATACCGGCGGCGTGCCTTACCTGGATTTCCTGGTGCCGGGCATCCTGGCGCAGAGCGTGCTGTTCATCGCCATCTTCAACGGCATTTCCATCATCTGGGAACGCGACCTGGGCATCGTGCACAAGTTTCTCGCCAGCCCGACGCCGCGCGCCGCGCTGGTGCTGGGCAAGGCGCTGGGCGGCGGCGTGCGCGCGCTGGTGCAGGCCGTGGTGGTCATGGGGCTGGCCGCGCTGCTCGGCGTCAAGATGCAGTGGGACCCGTTGTCGCTGGCGGGGCTGGTGGTGTTCGTGCTGCTCGGCGCGGCGGTGTTTTCCACGTTCTCGCTGATCATCGCCTGCCTGGTGAAGACGCGCGAGCGTTTCATGGGCGTGGGGCAATTGCTGACCATGCCGCTGTTCTTCGCCAGCAACGCGATCTATCCCACTTCCCTGATGCCGCGCGCGCTGCAGGTCATTTCGCACCTGAATCCGCTGACCTACCAGGTGGATGCGTTGCGCACGCTGCTGCTGTCCGGGCGCGCTGCCGGCGGCGGCATCGGCCTCGCGGTGGACGGGGCCGTGCTCGGGGTCACGCTGCTGGGCATGGTGGCGGTCAGCACCCGGATCTATCCGCAGATCGTGCGCTAGGCCGCGCGGCGGGGAGGGCGGCATGCGGGGCAACGCTTGCGTTGTCCGCATGCCGCCGCCCGCGCCGCGGGTCAGGCGGCGGCTTCTTCCTTCAGCGACGCCATGTCGATCACGAAGCGGTATTTCACGTCGTTCTTTTCGAGCCGCTCGTAAGCTTCGTTGACGGCCTGGATCGGCACCATCTCGATGTCGCTGACGATGTTGTGCTCGGCGCAGAAATCCAGCATCTCCTGCGTCTCGGCCATGCCGCCGATGGCGGAGCCGGCGATGGACTTGCGCCCGCCGATCAGGCTGATGCCGGCCAGCGGCTCGATGTCGGTCAGCACGCCCACCAGCACCATCGTGCCGTCGAGCTTGAGCAGCGCGGCGTAGGGGTTGAGGTCGTGGCCGGTCGGGATGGTGTTGAGCAGGAAGTCGAAGCTGCGGGCGTGGCGGGCCATGTCGTCGGCGTCGCGCGAGAGCAGCACCGCGTCGGCGCCGAGGCGGGTGGCGTCCTTGCCTTTCCCGGGGGACGTGGTGATCATCGTCACGTGCGCGCCGAGCGCCTTGGCGAACTTGATGCCCATGTGGCCGAGGCCGCCGAGGCCGATCACGCCGACCTTCTGGCCGGGGCCGACCTTCCAGTGGCGCAGCGGGGAGTAGGTGGTGATGCCGGCGCACAGCAGCGGCGCCACGGCCTTGAGGTCGAGCTTGGGGGAGACCTTCACCACGAAGCGCTGCTCGACCACGATCTGCTCGGCGTAGCCGCCGAAGGTCAGCTGGTCGCTGCCGCGTTCCTTGTCGTTGTAGGTCAGTGTGGCGCCTTGCTCGCAGTATTGCTCGAGGTCGGCACGGCAGGCCGCGCAGGCGCGGCAGGAATCGACCATGCAGCCCACGCCGGCGTAGTCGCCGACCCGCAGGCCGGTCACGGCGCTGCCGACCTCGGCCACGCGGCCCACGATCTCGTGGCCGGGGACCATCGGGTAGAGCGAGTTGCTCCAGTGGTTGCGGGCCTGGTGCAGGTCGGAGTGGCAGATGCCGCTGTAGAGGATCTCGATCCGCACGTCGTGGCTGCCCACGTCGCGGCGATGGAAGCGGAACGGGACGAGGGGAGACTCGGCGTTATGGACGGCGTAGCCGCGGACTTCGAACATGGCGATATGGGCGGGTAGTTCAGGGAACCCACACAATAGTGCGCGGCTCGCGCGGGTTCAATCTGGAAGATTGGCATAGGCTGTCCAATAATCCTGCACAATCCGTGCTGTTCGACAATTTCTCTCCCCGCCCGGCTGCCTCTGCGCCGTCCGGCGCGGCTGCCCGGCCACAATGAAAAAATCCACAGTATTGATCCTGGCCTTCGCGTTTCACGCCGCGGCGCATGCCGCCGGGGACGCGCGGGCCGGCAGCAATGTCTTCACCTCGAAATGCGCGTCGTGCCACAGCGTCGGGCCGTCGGCGCGCGGCGGATTCGGGCCGCAGCTCAATGGCATCTTCGGCCGCGTTGCCGGCAGCACGAGCGATTATCAATACTCTGCCGCCATGAAGCAGTCGGGCATTGTCTGGTCCGAGAAGACATTGGCGGCGTTCGTTTCGTCGCCGGGCAAGGTCGTGCCCGGCACCAGGATGCGTTTCTGGGGGCTCGGCAGCGAGCGGCAGATCGCGGACCTGCTGGCCTACCTGCATGCCAATCCGTAGCGCGGGCGCGGCGCCCGGGCCGAAAGCAAAAACCGTACTGGAACTTTGCCGTGCCGGCAGCTACGCTGTCAGACGGAGGCCACTGCGCCGGGTTAGCGCGAGGGGCCGCGGACCTCGATTGGAAGGAGTGACCTATGAAAATCGCTATCGCGCTGGCAATTGCCGTTCTCGTTCCAGGTATCGTCCATGCCGCCGGCCCGGCGAATCCGGCCGACCGCTATGACTACAACATGCGCAGCACCAACAAGGACGGCTACGTGCCGGACCCGCAGCGTGTGACGAACAAGGATGGCTACGTGCCGGACACGGCGCGGGCCAACGACAAGTTCGACCCCTATACCCAGGGGGCCAGGCAGAGCACCGCTTCCGCGCTGACCGACTCGAAGACGACGAAAGCGCACGGGAAGACACGCAGTCACAAGAAGGCGCCGACGGTCGGCACCGACAAGTAAGCGCGCGGCGCCTGCCCCGGCGGCGCCGGCCGGAAACGTCCCGATGGCCCCGAATGCCATTCGGGGCGTTTTGCTTTGCGCCGCGCGCGGCACGATGCCGCCATGACGAAGGCGGGCGCCGCCGCGCCGCTCACGCCGCCGGCGCCATGTCGTTCTCGGCCCACAACTGGCTGTCCGGAAACCAGAACGCATCGGGGCGCGGCGGCGATGCCAGCCTGACCGGCAGCGCCGGGTTGAATATCTTGGACCACGCCGACAGGTAGGACGGCGTCTTCACGAGAAACCCGCAGCGCGACAGCAGCAGGCTGGAGACCAGCGCCTCGCGGCCGATTTCCAGGCCGGCGTAACCCCGGAAATGGATCGGCATGCTGCCGTCGGCGAGCAGTTTCGATGGCGCCACGCGCACGGGCTTGCCGAACGGCCACGCGGCGAAGAAATCGAGAAACGCCGCCTCGTCGCTGGACACGAAAAGACTGGTCAGGCGCGGGTTCTCCGCCAGCGTCGACGCCACCACCTGGCAGAACGCCTCCCAGCTCATGGATTCCGCTTCGTGGCGCTTGTCGGTGCCGCGGAAATGCACGCCGAGCGTGGTCTCGCCGATGCCGAGCGTGGCGCACAGCGCGTCGACTTCATCGCGGATGAAGGCCGCGGGCCGGTAGTGCGCCTGGAACAGGGCGCTGGCGCTCTTGAGTTCGAGCCGGGCTTCGTAGCGCCCGCGCAGGCCCAGTTGCACGAGGTCGTGGACGCGCGACGTCCTGACCTTGCGCGCCGGCGCGGCGTCCGGTGGCGGCCGCACGGTTTCGAAGAAGGTCGAGAACCAGTCGATCCTGCCGTCCGGGTCGCCGTAGATCGGGCCGTGCGCGGAGATGCGCGGGACCAGGCCTTTTTCCTCGCAGTACATCAGGATGAACAGGACCATCTGCAGCACGGAGAAGAAACCGGAGTTCTCGTGGATGTCGATGGCGAACACGCCCGGGTTCAGGCGCTGCCGGGCGTGCAGCGCCAGCCGGCTGAAGGTGGCCAGCGCGTACTTGAACCGTTCGCTGCGCCGGATCTGCCTGGCCCGCTCCATCGCTTCTCGCAACGCCTCCCGCAACGCTTCCTGCAGCATGTCCCGCTCCCGTCCGGTTTTGTGTTTTCCGGGGATTGGCCGCGCGCGCGGCCTCCCTGCCGGGCCGGCGCGCTGGCGGCGAGAAGTGAGCCTACAAGCAGGCCGGGCCCGTGTTTGTGGGGTGCCGCACAAAGCGCCCGCGGCGCGCGCGCCGCCCACGCGCGGGCTGTGTCGGCCGCGCAACCGGCGCGCCGCACGTGCGCGGGACGTACTATCCTTGCCGCTTTCCCAACCCTACGTTGCCGATCATGGACAAAGCGCGCGTACTGACCCTGTTTCTCGGCGTGGTAAGAGCCAGGAGCTTTCACCAGGCCGCCGTCGACGCGGGCGTGACGCCGCAGGCGGTGAGCAAGGCGGTGCGCACGCTCGAGCAGGAACTGGGCGTGCGGCTCCTGCACCGCACCACGCGCAAGCTGAGCCTGACCACGGAGGGCGCGCGCCTGTTCGCGCTGGCCGACCCGGGCATGCGGCAGCTGGACGAGGCGCTCGAGCAGGTGCGCGCCAGCAAGCGCGAGAGCGACGGGCTGATCCGCCTGGCCGCGCCGCCCTCGGTGGGCAGCCGCGTGCTGGTGCCGCTGGTGAAGGCCTTCCGCGAGGAATATCCCGAAGTGACCTTCGACGTGGTGCTCAGCGACCTGTTCACCGATCTGGTCGAGGCGCGCATCGACGTGGGTTTCCGCGCCGGCACCAGCCCCGGGCCCAACCTGGTGGCGCGCCGCCTGTGCGACCTGCCGCTGCTGATCTGCGCCGCGCCGGACTACCTGGCGCGGCACGGCGAGCCGAAGAGCCTGGAGGAACTGCGGCGCCACCAGTGCACCGGATTCCGCCGCCCGGTCACGGGCCGCCTGGTGCCGTGGGAGATCGCGCTCAAGGGCGACCTGGTCTACGAGGAGCTGCCGGCGGTGGTGACGTTCAACGACGTGGAGGCCGAGGTCGAGGCGGTGCGCGCGGGCATCGGCATCGGCCAGCTGGCGGCCTACGCGGTGCACGCCGACATCAAGTCCGGCCGCCTCGTGCCGATCCTGCCGGCGCTCACGAGCAACAGCGTGGGGCTCTACATGTACTACCCGCATCGCAGCCACATGCCGGTGCGGGTGCGGCGCTTCATCGATTTCGTGGCGGCGGCGAGCCGGGGCGCCGAGCAGGCGCTGCTGCATCTGGCGGGCGTGACGGCGGTGGCGGAACTGTCGCGGGAGAAGGCGCGGACATCGCCTTGAAGGGATGCGACTCAGTGCGCTGCGGTCGCGGAATCCGACAGCATCATGCCGGCGATATCCAGCATCGCCCGCAAGCGTTCCATGTGCCGCAGGTCGTGGTGATAGCCCACCCATATATCCCGCGCCGGTGGCGGCTCCGGCGTCTCGATGCGCCGCAATCCGGAGACGGCATCGCCAACCGGCCTTGGCAGCACCGCAATGCCCATGCCTCTCAGGCACATCTGTGCCTGGACCGTCCGGCTCGTGCTTGTGAAGACGCGCCGGCAAAGCGGGAACCGGTCCAGTACCCAGGCCACGTCGGGAAAGTGCGATTGTGCGGTATTCATGAGAATGACCCCGACGGATGCCGGGTCGTTCTGCAATGCCCGCGCGGTTTCGGCCGAGGCATAGAGACCGTATGACATTCGCATCAGACGGCGCTGGACAATATCCGGTTCGCTGAACGGCACGATTCGGAAGGCCACGTCGGTCTCGCGGCGTGAAAGGTCGAGCAATCGATAGCTCGCGATGACCTCCGGCACGACAGCGGGATGACGGCGCGTCAACTCGACCAGGACGGGAGCCAGGACATGGCCGGCAAACCAGTCCGCCGACGAAATCCGCAGGATGCCTTCGAGGCGCTCGTGGTTGCCGGCCAGGCGCCTTTCCATGGACAGCGCGGAATCCTCCATGGATTCCGCCAGCGCCAGCACGGTGTCACCGGCATCCGTCAGCACCAGCCCGTCCTTGGTCCGGCGAAAGAGCGGTTGCTGGGCTTCATCCTCGAGCACCTTGATGCGGCGGCCCACCGTCGGATGGCTTACGTCCAGCCTCCGGGCGGCCTCGCCAAAGGATCCCCCGCGCGCTACCGCCAGGAAGATGCGGACGTCGTTCCATTCCATGTGATGCACATCCGTTCAGAAATGTACGTGAAATATACAGAAATGGCAGTCCACGGACAATACTGTGGGTGCCATCATGGCCCCGTCATCAATGTCCCCCACGGACCGACTGCGCGCCTATTCCGGGGGCGGTCGTATCTGGAACCTCAAGCCATGAACACCGAAGCTTCCCATGTTGTTGTCTATGTGACCTATCAGGGCACACCGCAAGATCGTTTTGATCGTGACCACTACGTTGCGGTTCACCTGCCGCTGGTCATGACGGCGTGGAAACAGTACGGCTTGCTCAGCCTGAACGCATTCTTTCCCGTGGCCGCGCAGGCAGGAACGCTTGCCCTCTGTGAATGCGTCTTCCGGGATGAAGCGGCGCTTGAAGCCGCATTTGCGTCACCCGAAGTCTCCGCCGTGATGGCCGATGTGCCGCGCTTCACCGCCATCGCCCCGCTGCGTGTTCGAGCGGTTGCACTTTAAGGCGCGCGCGTCATGACTACGTTGACCCGGGCCTCCGAGGCAGCGGCCCCTGACACCCGCCGCTGGCTCGCCCTGGTTGTCCTGCTGACCGGCACGCTCTTGCCGCCCCTGGACTTCTTCATCGTCAACGTGGCGCTCCCCGCCATGCGGACGGGCCTGCAGGCATCGTCGGATGTCTCGCAACTGGTGATCTCGGTGTATGCCGCGGCCTATGCCGTCACGCTGATCCTGGGCGGTCGCTTAGGTGATCTGTATGGCCGAAAGCGCGTATTCGCAGGCGGCATGGTCGGCTTTGGCATCGCTTCGGCATGGTGTGGCCTGGCGCCGTCACCGGGCATGCTCGTCGTCGGCCGGCTGCTGCAAGGGATCTCCGCGGCGATCATGGCACCACAATCGTTGGCATCAATACACGCCATCTTTCCGGCAAGCGAGAAGAATCGCGCGCTCAGCCTATATGGCGCGACATTCGGCCTGGCTTCCGTGGGCGGTCAACTGCTGGGCGGCGTGCTGGTTTCGGCCAGTCCGTGGGGCCTGGGGTGGCGCAGCGTCTTTCTGATCAACCTTCCCATCATCGTGTTTGCCGTTCCGGCGGCATTGGTGCTTCTGCGTGAAAGCAGAGCCGAGCGCTCGGGCCGCCTGGACGTGCCGGGGGCATTGCTGCTGGCGGCTGGCCTGCTGGCCCTTGTGGTACCGCTCATCGAAGGGCGGGAACACCACTGGCCGTGGTGGTGCCTGGCGCTGCTGATCCTGAGCACGCCGTTGTTGTGGGCCTTCTGGCGGTACGAAAAGGCACAGGAGCTCGCCGGCGGGACGCCTCTTGTGCTGCCCTCGCTCTTGGCCGTGAGCGGGTTGCGGCGCAGCCTGGCATCGACATTCTTCTTCTATTCGCTCGCCGCGTTCTTCCTGGTGTTCGCCGTGTACGAACAGGCCGGTCTGGGCCACGATGCGCTGGCAGCCGGCCTGGCCATCCTGCCGCTCGGCATTGGCTTCTTCCTCGGGCCACTGTGCGGCCCGCGCATCGCCCGGCGGATGGGGTCCCGCACCGCCGCGGCCGGCATGATCCTGGAGGTGCTCGGTCTGGCCATGGTCGCGGCGCTGGCTTGCGCCGGCGCGCCATCCTGGCTCGCGTTGCCCTTGTTTCTGATCGGCGCCGGACAAGGCATCGCCCTGCCCGCGCTGGTGCGATTGAACGTGGACCATGTCGAAACCCGCTGGGCGGGGCTGGCTTCGGGCCTGGTGACCGCCACCTTGCAGATCAGCGCCGCGGTAAGCGTCGCCATGATCGGCGGACTATTCATCTCGATCGCGCCCGATGGGGCAAGCGCCCGGGACGTGCGGCTCGGCTTTGCCGTGGCCTCATTGGCCGTGGGCGCGGCGCTGGCACTGGCCGCCGGACTGAGCTGGAAGCGCCAGGAAACGTGAAAGATCAAGAATCCTTTGCATGAAGCGGGCCGGCTCCGCACGCCGCCTTTCTTGTTTTTCCGGCTGTCGGGCCGCGCGCGCAATTCACAACAGGAAGTTGTTAAAAAGACAAACAAGCGCTATCTAGTTTGCCAATGGACTGGCTCCTACCATGAAGACTCCAAAGCCGCGGTACGTCACGAAGACAGCCGCAACCGGAACCCAACCCGAAGGAGATCGATCATGTCGCAGTCCAGCACCCGGTCCGCCAAGACCACTCATTCCACCCGCCAGCCCGCCAAGGTCTGGTTCATCACCGGCGCCTCGCGCGGCTTCGGCGCGCTGATCGCGCGCGACGCGCTGGACCGTGGCGACCGCGTGGTCGCCACCGCGCGCAATCCCGAAGCCGTCATCGCGGTGCTCGGCGAGCATCCCGACCTGCTGGCGGCACGGCTCGACGTCACCAGCGAGGCCGACGCGATTGCCGTCGCGCAGGAGGCCGTGGCGCGCTTCGGCCGCATCGACGTGCTGGTCAACAACGCCGGCTATGGCCTGCTCGGCGCGGTCGAGGAAGCCAGCGACGTGGAAACGCGCCGCCAGTTCGACACCAACGTGTTCGGCCTGCTGAGCGTCACGCGCGCGGTGCTGCCCGCCATGCGCGCGCAGGGCAGCGGCCACGTCATCAATATCTCGTCGATCGGCGGTTATGCCTCGTATGCCGGCTGGGGCGTGTACGGCGCCACCAAGTTCGCGCTGGAAGGCATCACCGAGGCGCTGCGCCAGGAGCTGGCCCCGCTGGGCATCCACGCGACCGTGGTCGAGCCGGGCTTTTTCCGCACCGACTTCCTGGAGTCGACCTCGATGGTGTCGACGGCGCGCCAGATCGACGCCTATGCCGACACGGTGGGCGCCATGCGCACGATGATGGCCGCCGCCAACCACAAGCAGCCGGGCGACCCGCGCAAGCTGTCGGCAGCGATCCTGCGACTGGCCGACAGCGCCGAGCCGCCGCTGCGGCTGCCGCTGGGCTCCGACACCGTGAGCAAGATCCGCGAGACCAACCGCTTCGTCGAGGACGAACTGGCGCGCTGGGAAGACGTGGCCATGTCCACCGACCACGACGACGCGCGCGGCTGATTGCCGTATCGCTGCCATGCGCCGTTGCCCGTGGGCCGCGGCGCTTTTTTGTTTACGCGCGTGGCCGCCGGCACCGGCACCGGCATCGGCATCGGCGGCGGGAAGCGGACTCCCCGGCATGCCGGGTTTGCGCCGGCACCGGCGTGGCAAGTCCGCCGGGCCGGCCTCGGGGTATCATCCATCCAGGCCGTTTTCCCGTCCGAGCCCCGCACGCCATGCCCGCTCCCGCGCATCTTTCCCCCAAGCTTCACCTGACCGCCACGCACGGCTTCGCGCTGCACGACAGCCGCCAGGCGGATTTCCGGCGCGAGTGGCACACGCACGACTGCGGCATGCTGCTGTGGCCGCGCATGGGGCGCCTCAAGAGCGTGTGGGAACCGCATGCGGGCCGTACCGGCGTGCACGGCGGCGGCGACACGCTTGCCGTCACCGCCCGGCTGGTGCGCGGCGACGCGGTGCTGCTGCCCGCGCACACCACGCACCTGACCGTGGCCGAGGCCGGCCGGCAGCAGCATGGCGAGCTCTACCTCGCGCCCGAGCACCTGCGCGCGTTCAGCGTGTTCGGCGCGGTCCACCTCGACGGGGCGACCGTCGCCATGCTGGAGGCGCTGCTGTCTCCCGTGCTCGCGCCGGCCAGTTCGGCCTGGCTGGTGCGCGCCATCGTGGCGCAACTGATGTCGAGCCGGCCGCTGGCGGCGCCGGTGGCGCCGGCCTCGCTGGCGCTGCGCATGGCGAGGTGCTTCACCGCGGCGCTGGAGCGCGACGGCGCGCTGCCGTCGATCGACGCGGCCGCGGCGGCGCTGGGCGTGTCGGCGCGGCAGCTCCAGCGCGCGTGCCAGGCCGAGTTCGGCGCCAGCCCGGTCGCCATCCGGCGGCGCGTGCTGGCCGCGCATGCGCGCGCGCTGCTGGCGGAAGGCCGCCCGCTGGCGCGCGTGAGCGAGCAGCTCGGCTTTGCCAGCAGCGGTCATCTGACCCGGCTGTTGCGCGCGTCGGGCGGCGGCTGAGCGCCGGCGGGCGCGAGCCGCGCATCCAGTTCGATCTCGATCCAGGTCCGGTCGGGCAGGCTCGCCGCGCCCACGGCCGTGCGCGCGGGCAGCGCATGGCCCGGAAAGGCCAGCGCCAGCAGTTCCGATGCGGCGTCCAGCACGGCGGTGTGGCGCGTGAAGTCCGGGCCGCAGCGGATGAAGCCGCGCACGCGCGTGACCTGGGCCACGTCCCGCAACTCGCCGCCGCAGGCCGCCTTGAGCGCGGCCAGCGCGTTCAGCATGGCGACCTGCGCGGCCTGCCGGGCCGGCGCCACGTCGGCCTCCGCGCGGCAGATGCCGGCGATGGGCGCGCCGTCGCGCCGGCAGGTCTGCCCGCTGACGGCGATCCATTCATCCGCCACGCAGAACGGCGCATAGGCGCCGCGCGGCGTCGGCGCGGGCGGCAGGGCGTGGCCGGCGGCGGCCAGCCGCTGCTCGGGCGTCATTGGCGTCAACGGTGTCACTGGCGTCTCTGGCGTCTCCGGCGGCGCGGTCATGCCCACGCCACCTTGCCGCTGAGCCAGCAGCCCCGCGGCGCGCCCGTTTCCGACCAGCGCGGCGCGACCAGGATCTCGGATGGCCGTCCCATGCTTTCTCCCTGGCGCACCGCGAGGGCCGAGGGCTCGCCGTGCGCGCCGGCCAGCGCGCCCGACCCGGCCAGATGCCCCCACAGCGCCGCGGCGGCGATGCCGGTCGCGGCATCCTCCGGGTAGCCGGAGGACTTCGGGAACTGGCGCGCGTGCGCCACGGCATGGCCGCCGGCCGCGCCGGGCGCGATCGAGTAGGGATAGAGCCCGGTGGAGCCGATGGCCGCGCACGCCGCCTCCATCGCCGCGAAGTCGGGGCGCAGCGCATGCAGCATGGCGGCATCCGGCAGCGCCACCAGCGTCTTGACGCGGCTGGTCGCGGCATTGGTCATGGCAAAGCCTGTGCCCTCCGGCCCGAGTCCCAGCACCTCGGCAACCCGGCGGCGCTCGGGCGCGGCGAGCGGGCGCGCCCGCACGGCCGGCTGCGAGATCCACACGCGCCGCGCCGCGGCGTCCCAGCGCGCGTCCACGATGCCGCTGAGCGTTTCCACGCGCGCCGTGTCCGTGCTCCACCGCCCCCACTGGCGCAGCGCCCACAGCGTGCCCACGGTGGCGTGGCCGCACATCTCCATCTCGTGCTGCGGCACGAAGAAGCGCAGGCGCAGGTCGCAGCCGGCGTCGCTCGCCGGCAGCACGAAGGCGGACTCGTGGCCGTGCGCGGCCGCCACCTGCTGCATGGCGGCGGCGCTCATGCCCCGCGCGTCGGCCACCAGCGGCACCGGGTTGCCGCCGCTGCTGCCATTGCCGTCATGCGTGCCGACGAACACGTCGATCACCACGACTTCGCCCGGGCCGGGCACCCGCATCGAGGCCGGCTTATTCAATCGTCGCTCCCACGGACCTGGCGATGGCGCCCCAGTACGGGATGTCGCGCGCCACGGCGGCCTGCATTTCCGCCGGCGTGCCGGGCCGGGCGGTGACGCCTTTCTCGGCCAGGTCCCGGACCACGTCCTTGTCGTTGAGCACCTTGTTGAGCGCGCCGTTCATGCGCGCGACGATCGCCGCCGGCGTGCCCTTGGGAAACGCCAGGCCGTACCACAGCTCCTGCGAGAAATCGCCGATGCCCTGGCTGGCGAAGGTGGGCACGCCGGCGAGCAGCGGCGTCGGCGCGGTGGTGGCCACCGCCGTGAGCTTGTGCGCCTTGATGTACGGCGCCAGCCCGACCGGGTTGTCGAACATGATCTCGATCTGCCCGCCCATCAGGTCGGTATAGGCGGGCGCCGCGCCGCGGTAGGGCACGTGCGTCATCGGCACGTTGGCGAGCTTGCGGAACTGCTCGCCGATCAGGTGCGAGACCGTGCCCACGCCGACCGAGCCGAAGCTGTGCTGGGCCTTGCCGCTGCGCAGCTTGTCGATCAGGTCGCGGGCGCTGGTGGCCTGCACCGTGCTGTTGACGGCCAGCACGTAGGGCGAGGTGCCGATGAAACCCGCATAGGCGAAATCCGTGGCGGGCCGGTACGGCAGCCTGGGATAGACGCTCACGCTCACCGCGTGGGTGCTGGTGGTGGCGACGCCGATGACGTAGCCGTCCGGCGCGGCGCGCGCGACGAAGGTGGAGCCGATGGTGCCGCCGGCCCCGCTGCGGTTGTCGATGACCACCGGCTGGCCGAGCTCGCCCTGCAGCTTCTGCTGCACGGAGCGCACCACCAGGTCGGTGCCGCCGCCGGCCGGAAACGGCACCACCAGCGTGATGGGCCGCGCCGGCCAGCTCTCGGCGAAAGCCGTCCCGCAGGCCAGGACGGCGAAGAGGCAGGCCGAAGCCCGCAAGCGTAGCTGCATGTGTGAGGCCATGACGTTCCCCGTTGAATGAATGCGTCCACTCTATGGGCCGGCGCGCGCGCGGCCAAACCAGGACGCGACAGCGCCTGAACCGGAATGCGACACGCCGGCGGGGTGGTCCAGACATGGTCCAGATGTGGGCCGAGCGCAGGCCACGCGCGCCGTTGCCTAACCACAGGTTGGGCAACGGCGCAGTTTTTCTCATTTGTGCCGCGCCTGCCGGCATGAGAGAGTCGGCTTCACGCAAAGGTGCGGCACGCACCGCCAAATAAAGGAGACTCCATGCAAGACCAAGACGTCCAGCCGTTCCTGATCGGCGCCGAATGGACCCGCGGCGAAGGCACGCCGTTCGCATCCCGCAATCCCGCCACCGGCGTGCTCAACGGCCTGATCGGCGCGGCCAGCGCCGCCGACGTGGAGCGCGCCGTGGCCGCCGCGAAGGCCGCGCAGGCGGACCCCGCGTGGCGCGACATGCTGCCGCACAAGCGCGCGGCCATCCTGCGCCGGCTGGCCGACCTGATCGAGGCCGACGCCGAGTGGCTGGCGCAGCGCCAGATGCAGGAAAACGGCAAGCGCCTGCAGGAATGCCGCGACCAGGCCCTGGCCGGCGCCAACGCCTACCGCTACTTCGCCGGCATCTGCGAGGTGATGCCGTCCGAGGTGGCGCCCGCGCGCGGCAACCACCTGTCGCTGGTGGTGTACGAGCCGTTCGGCGTGGTGGCCGCCATCACGCCGTGGAATTCGCCGCTGACGCTGGAGTCGCAGAAGGTGGCGGCGGCGCTGGCGGCCGGCAACGCGGTGGTGCTCAAGCCGTCCGAGTTCACGCCCGGCCCGGCGCTGCGCGTGGCCGCGCTGGCGCTGCAGGCGGGTTTGCCGCCGGGCATCCTCAACGTGGTGACGGGGCTCGGGCAGGAGACCGGCGGCGCGCTGGTCGCGCATCCGGACGTGCGGCTGATCTCGTTTACCGGCGGCACCGCCACCGGCAAGGCCATCGCGCGCGCCGCCGCGCAGCGCATGGCCGCGGTGGCGCTGGAGCTGGGCGGCAAGTCGCCCCACATCGTGTTTGCCGACGCCGACCTCGACAAGGCGCTCGACGGCGTGCTGTACGGCGTGTTCTCGTCCACCGGGCAATCGTGCATCGCCGGCACGCGCCTGTTCGTCGAGCGCGGCATCCACGATGCGTTCGTGGCGCGGCTGGTGGCGCGCGCGCGCGAGCTGAAGGTGGGCCTGCCCGACGACCCGGCCACGCAGGTCTCGCCGCTGTCGTCGTTCATCCATCGCGACAAGGTCGAGTCGATGGTGGCGATGGCCACGCAGGACGGCGGCCACATCCTGGCCGGCGGCACGCGGCCGGCGGACCCGGCGCTGGCCGGCGGCGCGTTCTTCCTGCCGACCATCGTCGCCGGCCTGGCCAACGACGCGCGGCTGTGCCAGCAGGAAGTGTTCGGCCCGGTGCTGTGCGTGCTGCCGTTCGACGACGAGGCCGACCTGCTGTGCCAGGCCAACGGCACCGCGTTCGGGCTGGCCGCCGGCATCTGGACCGCGAGCATGCCGCGCGCGTGGCGCGTGGCGCGCGCGCTGGAAGCGGGCACGGTGTGGATCAACACCTACAAGGAACTGTCGGTCTCGGTGCCGTTCGGCGGCTTCAAGGAAAGCGGCAGCGGGCGCGAGAAGGGCTTCTACGGCATCCGCACCTACCAGGAGCCGAAGACCGTGATGTGGGGGCTGGCATGAGCGGCGCCGCGCCGCGCCTGGGCTTCATCGGCCTGGGCGTGATGGGCGCGCCGATGTGCGCCAACCTGGCCCGCAAGGCGGGCGCCGCGGTGACTTGCTTCGACCTCGACCCGGCCCGCGCGGCCGGCCCGCGCGAGGCCGGCGCGGCGGTGGCGTCGTCGGTGGCGGCGCTGGCGCAGGCCGCCGACATCGTGTTCCTGTGCCTGGCCGACGGCCGCGCCACCGAGTCGGTCGGCGCCGAGGTCCTGCGCGCCTGGACGGCGGCGGGCCGGCGCGGCACGCTGGCCGACACCGGCACCACCTCGGTCCACGTCACGCAGTCGCTCGCCGCGCTGGCCGCCGCCGGCGGCCATGCGTTCGCCGATGCGCCGGTGGCGCGCATGCCGGAGGCGGCCATCGCCGGCACGCTCAGCATCATGGCGGGCGGCAGCGCCGGCACGCTGGACGCGCTGATGCCCTACCTGCGCTGCATGGGCACGGACATCACGCACTGCGGCCCGGCGGGGGCCGGGCAGGTGGTGAAGATCCTGCACAACACCTTCCTGTTCGAGACCGTGCACGCGCTGGCGGAAGTGCTGGCGATCGCCCGGCGCCACGGCGTGGACGGCGACGTGCTGTTCCACGCCATCGAGCTCGGCTCCGCCGACTGCCGCGCGGTGCGCGTGCAGGGGCGCCAGGCGCTGCTGCCCGGCGATTTCCCGGGCGGGCGCTTCCCGGCGCGCTATGCGCTCAAGGACGTCTCGCTGGCGCTGGAGCTGGCCGAGGCGGCCGGCGTGGCGGCCACCGTGGGCCGGCATACGGCGGACGTCCTCGCGCGCAGTTGCGGCGCGGGCGACGCCGACCGCTACTACCCGGTGCTCTACAAGCAGATCGACAAGCAGATCGACACGGCAGGCTGACCTGCCGCGCGGACCCCGCCGCGGCGCCGGCGGGGCCGCAGCAAAACACACAAGCAAAAGACTGGAGACTGGCAATGCACAAGACCTTGCTGGCGAGCGCGCTCGCCCTTTGCACCACCTTTGGCGCCGCATCCGCGCACGCCGCCTACCCCGACAAGCCGCTGAGCCTGGTGGTGCCGTTCCCCGCCGGCGGCGCCACCGACGCGATGGCGCGGCTGCTGGCCGAGCGCCTGGGCCGGCAGCTCGGCCAGCCGGTGATCGTGGACAACCGCGGCGGCGCCGGCGGCTCGGTGGCGGCGGAGTATGCGCTGGCCGCGCCGCGCGACGGCTACACGCTGTTCTTCGCCACCACCGGCACGATGGCGATCAACCCGCACATCTACCGCAAGCTCAAGTACGACCCGCAGAAGGACTTCGCCCCGGTGGGCACGCTGGCGAGCGCCTCCAACGTGCTGGTGGTCAGCCCGCAGGTGAAGGCGCGCATGGTGGCCGAGCTGATCGCGCAGGCCAAGGCCAGCCCCGGCAAGCTGACCTACGGCTCGGCCGGGATCGGCAGTTCCAGCCATCTGTCGGGCGCGCTGTTCGCCTCGATGACCGGCACGCAACTGCTGCACGTGCCGTACCGCGGCTCCGCGCCGGCGCTGGTGGACTTCCTGGCCGGGCGCGTGGACATGATGTTCGACACCGCTTCCACGCACGCGCCCAACGTGCAGGCCGGCAAGGTGCGGGCGCTGGCCGTGACCAGCGCGGCGGGCTCGCCGGCGTTCCCGGGCGTGCCGTCGGTCGCCGCGGCCGGCGTGCCCGGCTACGACGTCTCGATCTGGTTCGGGCTGGTGGCGCCGCAGGGCACGCCCAGGGCCAGCGTGGACAAGCTGGCTGAGGCCATGCGCGGCGTCATGCAGGGGCCGGACCTGAAGCCCGCGCTGGCCGCGCTGGGCGCCACGCCGCTGGCCAAGACGCCGGCCGAGTTCGCCGCGTTCATCCGGCAGGAGAGCGAGCGCTGGGGCCGGACGGCAAAGCTGGCCGGGGCGACCGACCTGGACTGAGCGGCGCGCATGGCGGAGCGCCGTCGGCCTGCTGCGCGGCGGCGGTCGCGCGCAGCAGCCATTCGCGGAACGCCTGGAACGCCTGCGATTGCGCCGCGCCCGCCGGGTACAGCAGGTAGTAGCCGTCCTGCAGCCGGTGGACGTGGCCGAACGGCGCCACCAGTTCCCCGGAGGCGAGATAGGACTCCACCAGCACGCGGATGCCGATGGCGATGCCCGCGCCCTGCAAGGCCGCCTCGTAGGCCATCGCGGAATTCTCGAACTTCATGCCGTTGCGGGCGCTGATGCCGGCCGCCGCCGCGCCCGCCGAGCGCAGCCACGTGCTCCAGTCGTCGGGCCGCGACAAGGAGTGCAGCAGCGTCACGCCGCGCAGCGCTTCGGCCGGCGTTGCCGCGCCGGCCAGCAGGCCCGGCCGGCACACCGGCACCAGCTCCAGCGGCGCGAGCGGGTCCGCCATCAGGCCGGGCCAGTGGCCGCTGCCCGAGCGGATGGCCGCATCCACGCCGCCCAGCTCGAAGCTCGCCGGCAGTAGCGACGCCGTGAGGCGCACCTCGATCTCCGGATGCGCGCGCGAGAACAGCGCCAGGCGCGGGATCAGCCAGCGCTGCGCGAAGGTGGTGTAGGCCTGGATCGACAGCATGTCGCGCCGGCCGCGATGCTTCAGCCCGCTGGTGGCCGCGGCGATGTCGTCCAGCGCGCGCGTGAGCGGCGGCAGCAGGCGCGCGCCGTCCTGCGTGAGCCGGATGCTGCGGTGCCCGCGCTCGAACAGCGTCATGCCGAAATATTCCTCCAGCGCGCGCACCTGCTTGCTCACCGCGACCTGGCTCACGCGCATTTCGCGCGCGGCCAGCGTGAAGCTGCGCAGGCGGGCGGCTGCCTCGAAGGCACGGAGCGGATTGAGCGGAGGCAGGCTGCTGCGCATGGTGACGGCGGTGACGGTGTTCCGTCATGGTCGGTGCCGCGCCGCGCGGCGCGCAAGCCTATTCTTTGAAGCACGCCTTCCGGCGGTTTTAAGGAAAACTGCAGGATCGCCGCCGCCTGGCTGTCGCTAGCGCTCGTGCAGCGCCAGGGTGCCGTCGATGCGCGGCGTGGGCGGCTGCTGGCCGCCGAGCTTCTGCGCGGCCAGGAAATCGATGAACGCGCGCAGCTTGTTCGGCACCCGGCGGCGGTCCGGGTAATAGAGCGTCAGTCCCGGCAGGACCGGGCTCCAGTCGGCCAGCACGCGCACCAGGCGGCCGTCCGCGAGCAGCGGATCGATGTAGCCGTTGATCATGTAGGCGATGCCGAGCCCGTCGAGCGCCGCCTGCACCAGCGCGGCCGAGTCGTTGACGACCAGCCGCCCCTTGACCACCAGCTGCACCGCGGCATCGCCCTTGCGGAAGTCCCAGCGCTCCACCTGGCCGCTGCTCACGTGGCGAAAGCCGATGCAGCAGTGCACGGTGAGGTCGTCCGGCTGCGCTGGCGTGCCGCGCCGGCGCAGGTACTCCGGCGAGGCCACCACGTGCGCGGACATCTTCGGCCCCACGGGCACCGCCACCATGTCGCGCTCCACCAGGTTGCCGAAGCGGATGCCCGCGTCGAAGCCGCGCCCCACGATGTCGACCAGGCTGTTCTCGATGCAGATCTCCATGTCGATCTGCGGATAGGCGGCCAGGAAGCGCTCGAGAATGGGCTGCAGCACGATCATGTAGGCCGAGCGCGGCACGTTCAGGCGCAGCAGCCCGCCGGGCTCGCGGCCCTGGTCGCCGAGTTCCTCGGTGGCGTCGATCAGCTCGCGCACGGCCGGGCCGATGCGCGCCAGGTACTGCGCGCCGGCCTCGGTCAGGCTCACGCTGCGCGTGGTGCGGTTGAACAGCGCGAAGCCCACGCGCTTTTCCAGCATCCGCACCGACTGGCTCACGGCGGACGGCGACACGCCGAGCCGCACCGCGGCCGCGGAGAAGCTGCTGAACTCCGCAACGCAGACGAAGGTGGCAAGGCCATCCAGTTGGTCTTGAGGCATCCGGCTCGGTTTCCTTGAAGTGGGCGGCACCTCGCGGTGCCAGGTGCCGTACTGGCCGACGACGCGATTCTAGCGCCATTGCCGGCGCGCGCCGGTATCGGGCGGCCGGCGAGGCATGGAACCGCGCCAACTGCTGTCTCCCCGCTCCCATGCAATGGGAGCGGGGCCGGGGGAGAGGGCAAGGCGCCGGCAGGAATGAAGCCGTCCGCGCCGCGCGGACGCATGACGGCAGCGGCACGACTATGCAAATCCCCTTCAAAGGCCTTGCGGGCGCGCGCCGTTCCGCGGCGGCGGGCCGGGCCGTAGACTGACCGCCAACGCGAACTGACACGATCGAAGGGGTGTGCGATGGCAATGGACAAGGAACCCGAAGTACTGGAACGAGAGCAGGCCGGCGCGGCGGCCGTGTCGCGGCGCACCTTCCTCAAGGCGGGCGTGGCGGCCGGCGGCGCCCTGGTGCTGGCCTTCAGCCTGTGGCCGCTGGCGCAGCGGGAACTGGCGGACGGCGCCGGCGCGCCCGAGGCCGGGCCGCCGTTCGAGCCCAATGCGTTCATCCGCATCGGCACCGACGGCAAGGTGACTTTCGTCGTGCCGCGCGTGGAAATGGGGCAGGGCACCTACACCGCCTTGCCGGTGCTGCTGGCCGAGGAGCTCGGCACCGCGCTGGACAGCGTGGTGCTGGAGCACGCGCCCGCCGACAAGCACTACGACAACCCGGCGCTGGGCTTCCAGGTGACGGGCGGCTCCACCTCGATCCGCAGCGCGTGGGAGCCGATGCGGCGCGCCGGCGCCGCCGCGCGCATCATGCTGGTGGCGGCCGCGGCGCGCGCCTGGCAGGTCGATCCGGCCACCTGCGAGGCCGGCGGCGGCGCGGTGACGCACGCGGCGTCCGGCCGCCGGCTCGGCTACGGCGAGCTGGCCACGCGCGCCGCGCGCGAGCCGGTGCCGCAGGAGGTGCCGCTCAAGCCGGCCGGCGCGTTCAAGCTGATCGGCACCGCGCAGCGCCGGCTGGACTCGCCGGACAAGGTGACGGGCCGCGCCGTGTACGGCATCGACACGCGGCTGCCGGGCATGAAGGTGGCGGCGATCCTGCCGTGCCCGGTGCTGGGCGGCAAGCTGTCCGCCGTGGACGACGCGCCCGCGCTGGCGGTGCCCGGCGTGCGGCAGGTAGTGCGCCTGGACGATGCCGTCGCCGTGGTGGCCGACCACACCGGCGCGGCGCGCAAGGGCCTGGCCGCGCTCGCGCCGCGCTGGGACGGCGGCGCCAATGCCGCCTACTCCACGCAGGAGATGGTGGCCGACCTGGCCCGCGCTTCCGAAAGCGAAGGCGCGGTCGCCCGCAAGGTGGGCGACGCGCCGGCGGTCCTCGCCGGTGCCGCGCGGGTGGTGCGCGCGGTCTACGAGCAGCCCTTCCTCGCCCACGCCTGCATGGAGCCGGTCAACTGCACCGTGCACGTGCGCGACGACGGCTGCGAGCTGTGGCTCGGCACGCAGGTGCCCGGCCGCGCGCAGGAAGCCGCCGCGCAGGTCACGGGCCTGCCCGCGGAGAAGGTGCTGGTGCACAACCAGTTCCTCGGCGGCGGCTTCGGGCGGCGGCTGGACGTGGACTACGTGACGCAGGCGGTGCGCGTGGCGCGGCAGGTCAAGAGCCCCGTCAAGGTGGTGTGGTCGCGCGAGGAAGACACGCGCCACAGCACCTTCCGTCCCTATCACTACAACCGCATCAGCGCCGCGCTCGACCGCGACGGGCGGCCGGTGGCGTGGCAGCATCGCGTCACCGCCTCGTCGGTGCTGGCGCGCTGGCTGCCGGCGCGCTTCACCAACAACGTCGACGGCGATGCGATCCGCGACGCGGCGGGCCCCTACGATTTCCCCAACATCCTGGTCCAGTACGTGCGGCGCGAGCCGGCCGCGGGCATCACCACCGGATTCTGGCGCGGTGTCGGCCATACGCAGAACGCCTTCGTGGTGGAGAGCTTCCTCGACGAGCTGGCGCACACGGCGGGCCAGGACCCGGTGGCCTACCGCCTCGCGCTGCTCGACAAGCATCCGCGCGCGCGCCACGTGCTGCGGATGGCGGCCGAGAAGGCGGGCTGGGGCAGGCGCATGCCGGCGCGCAGCGGGCTGGGCGTGGCGGTGACGTTCTGCTTCGGCTCCTACGCGGCCCAGGTCACGGAGGTGGCCGTGGATGCCAGCGGGCAGGTGCAGGTCAAGCGCATCGTGACCGTGATGGACTGCGGCCGCGCGATCTCGCCCGATACCGTGATCGCGCAGATGCAGGGCGGCGCGGTGTTCGGCCTGACGGCGGCGCTGTTCGGCCGGATTTCGATCAAGGACGGGCGCGTGGAGCAGGGCAACTTCGACAGCTACCGCATCCTGCGCATCAACGAGACGCCGGTGCTGGAGACGCACCTCGTGGACAGCACCGAGGAGCCCGGCGGCGTGGGCGAGGTGTCCACCGTGATGATCGCGCCGTCGCTGATGAACGCGATCTTCGCCGCGACCGGGCGGCGCCTGCGCAGCCTGCCGGTGGACCCGGCCAGGCTGGCCTAGCGCATGCGGGGGGGGGCGTGCCGGTCCCCCGTCGTTCACGTCTCAGGCTTCAGGCCGCCTTCGGGGCGTTGCCGCCGGCGGCGGCTTCGCGGATCGCCGTGCGGATGCGCGCGTACGTGCCGCAGCGGCAGATGTTGCCGGACATCGCGGAGTCGATTTCCTCGTCGCTCGGGTTCGGGTTGCTCTGCAGCAGCGCCGTGGCGGACATGATCTGTCCCGACTGGCAATAGCCGCACTGCACCACCTGCTGCGCCAGCCACGCCGCCTGGACGCGCTTGCCGGCGTCGCTCTCGCCCACCGCCTCGATGGTGGTGATCTCGCGCGTGCCGATGCTTTCCAGCGGCGTCAGGCACGCGCGCGCCGGCGCGCCGTCGACGTGGATGGTGCAGGCCCCGCACAGGCCCATGCCGCAGCCGAATTTGGTACCGGCCATGCCGACGAGGTCGCGCAGCACCCACAGCACCGGGGTGTCGGCTTCGGCATCGACGGTATGGGGCGACCCATTGATCTTGATGGTGTAGCTCATTCGGGAATCCTCGCGCGGCAGTGTGATGGGGAGGGCGGCGCTCCGCGGCCCGTGGCCGGTCCGCCCCGTATTGCCGCCAAGGGTAGCCCGCCGCGCCGGGCGCGATAAGGGCGCTGCGGCTGGATAGGGCTTGAAGCGCTGCTTTATGGCGCGCCGGGCTATCCGCCCAGGTACATGCTCCGGTCCGCTCCCGGCGCGGGCACCGGCGCCTGCGCGGCGGCCGGCGCGGGCGGCGTCGACGGCGTGGCGGATGTGGACGGCGGCAAGTCCGGCTCCAGCGGGTCTTGCGGGCGCGGCGCGCCGGCGGCATAGCGCTGGCGGCGCGGCGCGTCGTCGGCCTGCCGTTGCTGGTAGAGGCGCAGGCTTTCCCGCGCGTTGCCGATGCCGCCGCGCTGCCGGGCCAGGTCCAGCTTTTCGCGGCGCTGCACGCGGCTGGGGTCCTGGCGGTCGAGCGCGTCGGACGCTTCGAGGAAGCGGCGGTCGGATTCGCTGAGGTACGGATACTGCATCAGCCGGTCGCGGATCGCGGCCAGGTGGCTGGCTTCTTCCTCGAATGCCTTTTGCTGCTCCCTTTGCTGCCGGCGCTCGGTCTCTTCCTGCTCTTCCTGTTTTTCGTGCGCGTAGGCGGCGCGCTCGGCCATCGGGACGTGGCCCGCGGCGCGCAGGCGCTGCAGCGCCGCGGCGGCGTCCGCGCGCTCGCGCGGCGTGGCGCGGGGATCGTTGGCGGTCCGGTAGAGGGCCTCCACGCGCTCCTTGATGGTCGCCGTGCTGGCCGCCGGGCAGGCGGCGTCGGCCGGCTCGCAGGCGGTGGCGAACCAGCCGAAGCCATAGTGCAGGACCACGAGCGCGATGCAGATCACCAGGATGCCGGTAGCCGACAGCGCCAGCAGCCCGCCGGCAGGCGCGCCGTCCCCGGCGCCCCTCGCGGCGGCGGCCCTGGCTGCCGTCCGCTTCGATACCCAGATTCTCTTGCTCATGACTCGCTTTGTCCGACCCCGCGCCCGCTCTGCGGTGGGCGTCGGCCATCATAGCATCCGGGCCGGGCAATCCATTGCGCCGGCCGGGCGGGGGTGCCCGCCGACCGGCGCGGTGGACTAGGTTCCGGTCAGGCGCCGGCGGACAAAGGCGATGTGCTCGCGCAGCACGTAGAACTGGTCGGCGTAGGCCAGCGGCATCTTGAGCCGGTTGACGGCCGCCTCGATGTGATCCAGGCGCGCGATCAGCGAGGTTTTTTCTTCCTCGGTGGGATCGACCATCGCCACGCGCTCGATCTCGATCAGGGCGCCGTACCAGCGGTAGATGCGCGACTTGACGCGCCAGGTGTAGAGCGACGGCACCACCTTGAACGCCGGGATCAGCAGCACGATGATCGGCAGCACCACCAGCAGCGCGCGGTCGGCCAGGCTGGCCAGCCAGAACGGCAGGTGGCGGTAGAGGAAGCCCTTGCCGGAGGCGTAGTAGCGCGTGGCGTCGTCGCTGAGCGGGAACTCGTGCACGGTGGCCGAGGGGAACTGCCCCGCGCCCTGCAGCAGCCCGGCCTTGCCGTGGACCTCGCGCGCGGCCTCGATCAGCAGGTCGGACAGGGCCGGGTGCAGCGTGTCGCGCGCCACCAGCTCCACCGTGGGGCTGATCAGGTGGATCGGGCGCGGCGGCAGGTTCTTGCCCAGGTCCAGCACGCCGGCGGGCAGCACCAGTTGCTGCAGGTAGAGAAAGCGCCGCGTGTAGGCGTCGGCCTGGGCGAAATCCAGCAGGCGCACGCCGGGCTCGCGGAACAGCTTGCGCATGGTCGGCCCGGTGGCGGAGTCGCCGGTGAGCATGGCCACGTCGATCCTGCCGTCGAGCAGGGCCTGCGCCGCCTCGTCGCCGTCATAGGAGATCAGCGTGGCGCTGCCGCCGGGCTCGATGCCGTTGGCCTTGAGCAGGGTCAGCGCCAGCGCGCGGGCGCCGCTGCCCTCGCGGCCGATGGCGATGCGCGCCGTGCGGAAGTCGGACAGCTTGTGCCTCTCCCGGCCGCGGTACAGCACGCTGATCGGCGCGTAGAACATGCTGCCGAGCGAGACCAGCCCGTCCTTGTTCACGTCGCCGGAGACGCCGCCCTGGACCAGCGCCACGTCGACGGACTGCCCGCGGTCGGCCAGCCGCTTCACGTTCTGCTGCGAGCCCTCGGAGGCCAGCACGTCGAGGCGGATGCCGTTGCGCGCGAGGATCGCGCGGTACTGCTCGGCCGCGTTCCAGAACGAGCTGTCCTTCGGGCCGGCGCTGATGGTCATGGTGTTCGGCGGCGCCGGCTGGATCAGCCACACCGCCAGCCACGCGGCGGCGATGCAGAACACCACGGCGGGCCCGAACGAGACCGCCCGGTCGCGCCACGAGATGGCGACGAAGCGGGCGCCCAGGCGGCGGATGTCGGGCTTGGCGAGCCTGGCGGTCCGGGACCGTGGCGTGGCACCGGGCGTGGTATCGGGCGTGGCGTCGGGTGGCGTGGGCTGGTCTTGCCCGGAGTCTGGCGTCATCGGCTCGCGTGCGGGGAAGGGAGCGCCCGATCATAGCACCGGCACCGGCGCGCCTCCCGCGCGTGGTGCCGGTCAGAATCGACCGCCCCCGCATTGCCCGCCATACCCCTCGTCAGACGCATTGTGCAGCGGCCTGATTCGTGCCGCCTGCGGGTTTTCTTCACGATATCGCTTCGACATTAAAGAACCGCGGCGTCAGGCCGATAACGGGGACTTGCAAGGCGCCCTGCAAGAGAAGGCGCCGGTTGAAAAACCGCCGCCGGCCCATCCGGGCAGACGGTGCTCCGCGCACCGGCGCGCAGAGCGGATCCTTGATACGAGACTGACGACCATGAACCGAATCAACAGGCTGCTGCCTCCCACCATGCTGGCGGCGGCGCTGCTCGCTGCCGCCTGCAATTTCCCGGGGATCGACGGCGGTGGCGCCGCGCCGACGGTGGCGCAGGTGCAGGCCACGCTCGCCGACAAGAACTTCGGCCAGGCCGCGGCGCTGGCGGACCAGCTGACGGCGGCGGACCCCAAGAACGCGGATGCCTGGATGGCGGCGGCCGAAGCCAAGGCGGCCGTCGGCAGCCGGCTGGGCGCGCTCGCCGCGCTGGAGACCGCGCTGGCCAACGGCATGCGCGACGGCGCGCGCATCGACGCCAGCCCCTATCTCGCGCCGCTGCGCTCGTCCAGCGAATACCAGCCGCTGCTGCAGCGCTTCAGCGTGACCAGGCAGGCGGCAGCGGCGGGCGACACCGCCATCGAGCAGACCGCGGCCGGCATCGAGGCGCGCGCCGGCGATGTGTCGGTCAAGATTTCCAACTGATTCCAGCACCCAGAAACATGAACGCTTTCAACAAGACGCTGCTGTGCGCGGCAATCGCGGCCGTGGTGGCCGCGCCGGCCGCGTACGCGATGGACATCGAGGCGCGCGGCGTCGGCACGGCGAAGATCTCCGAAGACCTGAACTCGGTGCGCACCTCGGCGCTGCGCCAGGCCAGGCGCAATGCCGTGCTGGCGGCGCTGGACAAGGTGGTGGGCGCCGGCACCAGCAAGAACCCCGAGGTACAGGCCAGGCTGGACGACCTCGTGGTGCAGGTGGGCGAGGAGTCGTTCTACGGCGCCACGCCCAGCTCGGCCGACGGCGAGTACCGCGTCAGCATCACGCTGCGCATGGACGACAAGGCCCTGCGCACGGAGATCAGCGACCTGGGCCTGGCCCTGAACACCACCACCACGCGCAGCCAGCCGATCCTGGTGATGATGGACGAGTTCTTCACCACGCCGACCAACCTGCGCGCGCCGCTGGAAGAACTGACCGAGTTCCGCCACGAGGAGGGCGCCAGCTACAACGAGAAGGAAGCCGCTTCCAGCGCGAGCAAATCGGCTTATGCCGCCAGCAGCAAGGCCGCCTATGCCTCCAAGGAGCAGGCCGCCTATGCCGTGAAGGATGCCTCGGCCGGCCGCGTCAGCGCCGCGCGCGACACGCAGGTGGCGGGCGCCGCGCAGGACGGCTACGGCGGCCAGGCCGCGGTGGCGGGCCGCGACAGCGCGCGCTACGACGCCGCCAGCGCCAGCAGCCACCAGGCCGCGGGCGCGGCCTCGCGCCAGGTGGCGGCGGCCAGCAGCAGCAACGTGGCCGCGGCCTCGTCGTCGCAATCGGCATACGCGCGCAACGTCAGCGCCGAGGACCACAACAACACCTACTTCCGCAAGCTGGTCAAGTACCAGCCGCAGAACACCGGCCCGGACAAGAAGAACTACACCTACAACGAGCTCAAGGGCCAGCTGGGCGACCTCGACATCAAGGTGCTCGACAACGCCATCTTCAAGAGCAAGTACTTCGGCAACCGCGCCATCACGCTGGACCAGCTCGAGAACGGCGCCGAGCTGGCCAGGTACGTGGACTTCGCGCGCCAGGAAGCCACCGCGGACTACCTGATGATCGGCTCGTCGGTGATCTATGACCTGGGCGTGGACCGGAACTCGGGCCAGCCCGCGTGCACGGGCGTGGCCAGCACCAAGACCTTCTCCACCAAGACCGGCGAGGACATCGGCTCGGCCACGCAATCGGAAACCGCGACCGGCGTGTCGTCCGACGATTGCCGCGCCCGGCTGGCCGTCAAGCTCGCCGGCAGCCTCGGCAACCAGGTGGGCAAGCGCATCCAGGAGTTCGCCAAGAAGCGCACCATGTACGGCGCGGAGTACGTCATCCGCCTGACCGGCGGCAATCTTTCGCTGATGAGCCGCACCGCCTTCAACCAGGCGCTCAAGAACGTGCCGGGGCTGGACAAGGCCGTGCAGCGCCAGGCCGGCGCGAGCCAGCTGGAGGTGGTGGCGACCTACAAGGGCAGCGACCCGCTGGACCAGGCCGTGGCGATGGCCCTTGGCGGCAATCCGCTGTTCGCCGGGCTCGACTCGATGGTCGACGGCAACATCGTCACCCTGTGCATGAATGGCTGCGGCAAGCCCAAGGCGGGACGCTGAGATGCGCCGGCATATCGTGGCGCTCGGCGCCGCCATCGCCGCGGCCGCCGGCTGGGCCGGCCACGCCGCGGCCGCGCCGGCGGCGGGCCTGTACGTGGTCCCGGGCATCTTCTTCGACGACGGCGCCGCGGGCGCGGGCAGCAGCAAGGTCGACCCGGCCTTCCGCCCGGCGCTGGACGTGAAGCAGGCGAGCGCGCTGCTGCAGGAGCGCGCGCAGGCCCACTTCAAGGCGCTGGCGCCGGACCTGGACAGCAAGAACCGCCTGCGCACGCTGGCGCTGTCGGTGCAGGTCACACGCGTGTCGCGCTACCGGATCGACAAGAGCGACGGCACCACCGACATCTACCTGCCGATCACGCTGAGCGTGTATTTCAGCAACCCGATGACCGGAGAGGTGCTGCAGTCGTTCAGCCAGACCCGCTACGACGTGCTGACCGTCGCGCAGGCGCAGGGCGCCGCCGGCATCGATGCCAAGGTGGCCGCCGCCTACCGCGCGGGCTTTGCCGCGCTGCTGGACAGCACGCTGGCCGCCGCGGCCGCGCAGTTCAACCCCTACGTGGTCGAGACCCGGGTGGCCGACACCTGGCGCGGCTTCGTCATCCTGGACCAGGGCTACCAGGCCGGCATCGGCAAGGGCGACGTCCTGAACGACGGCGAGTCCGAGATCCGCGTGGAGTACGCCGGCCAGCGCTATGCGGTGGCCGTGCCGGTGCTGGGCGCGCCCAGGGATGGCGCGGTGTTCAGCCGCGCCAACACGATGGCGCTGTCGGACGTGCGCAAGCCGCGCGTGCTGGCGCTGGTCAGCGACGGCAACCCGGACTTGTCGGATGCGGTCAGCACCCAGCTGTTTACCGACAAGCTCGGCAGCGGCGCGCCGTTCGCCACGCTGCCGCTCAACGCCAACTTCAGCCAGGTCCAGGCGTCCATCGACAGCCACACCAGGATCGGGCACGAGGTCAGCGGCAGGCGCGCGCTGCCCGACTATTTCATCCGCATGGTGGTGCCGCCGGCGCGCCACTACGAGCTGCCGACCAACCTCAGCTACAAGGCCCGGCAGAGCTACCAGGCCTGGGTCTTCGCGGAGCTGCTCTCGCGCGACGGGCGCGTGCTGTACGCGGCCGACGTGAGCCAGCGCATCGACGACACGGTGACGGACAAGTCGGGCTTCAACGCCGCCGACCGCCGCGAGGTGGTGCTGAAGAACGCGCTCAACGAGCTGGCCGAGCGCTTCGGCAAGGAGGTCCGCTTCAAGCCGCTGTCGCTGCAGGTGAGCGGGGCGGCCGGCGACAACTTCGAGGTCGACGATCCCGGCATGAACCTGCAGATCGGCGACACCATCCGCACCTATCGCAACGCGGGCCGGCCCGGCGGCATTGCCGAGGACGCGCTGGTGCCCACCTGGGAAGCGAGCGTGGTCGGCCGCGACGGCGCGCGCGTCACGGCCTCGCCGGTCCTGCCGGTGGCCGGCAAGCCGCCCCGGCCCGCGGCCGGCGACCTCGTGCTGTTCGACAGCGTGGCCAGTGCCGGCGCGTCCGGCCAGCGCGTGGCGTATTGCCCGGCGCAGAAGAGCCAGGTGGGCTCGGTGGCGCTGGAGCGCTTCGACTGGCTGGCCTACGCCAGCGCCGCGCAGGCGCCCGTGGTCATGATGAACCCGGGGCTGGCCGCGCTGGTGAAGGGCAAGGTCGGCGGGCAGTCCGGCTTTGCCGGCAATCTCGAATTGCGCCCGGGCGCCTACGACAAGTGCCTGGAAGCGCTGTACCGCATCGACCCGAAGGAACGGACCTGCGACGACGGCATGTGCGCGCAGGGCTATGGCATCCGCCTGGCCTACCGGCAGAAGGCGGGCGGCAGCGCCGCCGGCCAGGCCATCCTGGAGCACGCCTTTACGTCGAACGGCTACCCGGCCGCGGCGGACGCCGACAACGTCGGCGTGCTGCAACGCATCGACCTGGACAAGGACACCCGCGCCGGTCTCGATGCTGTCATGAAGCAATTGCTGAATCCCAACTAAGGAAAACACGCTGTGAAAAAAACATCCGCACTCCTGGGCGCCCTGATGGCAGGCATCCTGCTGACCTCCACCGCGCCGGTCATGGCGTTCGGCCTGGGCAACCTCGCCGCGGCCATCCCGGGCGTGGGCGGCGGCACCTCGGGCGCCGCCGTGTCCGCGGGCGACATCGATGCCTTCATCCAGACCGCGCAGGAAGCCGACCAGATGATCGGCACCTCCAGCCGCCACATTTTCAAGGCGGTGGCGAGCAAGCAGGACATCGCCGAGCAGGAAGCCCGGCTGGCCACTGCCAACGCCATCGCCGACCCCGCCGAGAAGGCCGCGGCGATCAACAAGATCCGCGACGACGAAGCCACCGCGCTGCAGAAGTCGCTGGCGAGCCAGGAAGTGCAGGACAAGCTCAAGACCATGAACCAGGCGCAACTGGCCTCGTTCGGCAATGCCGCCTTCACCTTCATGCTGGGCGTGCTCAAGGACAAGCAACTGGCCGAAGGCAGCACCGCGCTGGTGTCGGGCGTGACCTCCAACCCGACCCTGCTGCCGCGCCTTGGCGCGCTCAAGGATGTGGTCACGTCGGTCGGCGCGCAGGCGGTCAGCACGGCGAAGATCGGCGAAGGCCTGCTCAAGCTGGCCAAGTCCGGCAAGATCGCCGCGCTGCCGGCATCGGCATCGGAAAAACCGAAGAAGGTCGACGACATCTAAGCCGGATTCCCGCCTGTCGCCTGGACCGCGGCCCGGATGCCTTGCGCATGCCGGGCCGTTTTTTTTCAGCCCGCGAGCTTCCCGCCGAGGATGCCGATCAGCTCGGGCACCGTGGCCTGCGGCCGCTCGCTGCCGGCGGCCTGCTCGTAGGTGCCCAGCACGGCCTCGGCGGTGGCGCGCGCGGCGCCGAGTTCGCGCGCCATCGTGGTGTAGTAGCCCATGTCCTTGCGCGCGTTGGCCAGCGTGAAGCGGAAGCCCGAGTCGTCCCCCGATTCGATGTAGGGACGCAGGCGGTCGAGCACCACGCTGTCGCCGCCGCCCGTGGACAGCACTTCCAGCAGCACGGCCGGGTCGACCTCGGCGCGCCCGGCGCAGGCGGCGGCTTCGGCGAGCACGGCGGAGAAGCCCAGCGAGACGTAGTTGTGCAGCAGCTTGAGCCGGTGGCCGGAGCCGGTGGGGCCGGCGTAGACGATGTTCTCGGCGAAGCAGGCCAGCAGCGGGCGGCATTGCTCGAACAGCGCGCGCTCGCCGCCGACGATCAGGTTGAGGCGGCCCTCGGCGGCTTCCCTGGGCGTGCGCGTCATCGGCGTGTCGAGAAAGCGGCCGCCGGCACGCGCCACGGCCTCGGCGATGCGCACGGTGGAGGACGGAATCGCGGTGGAGCAGTCGATCACCACCGTGCCCGGGCGCAGGCCGGCCAGCACGCCGTCGGCGCGGAACAGGGCGTCCTCCACTTCCGGGGTGCCGGTCACGCACAGGATCACGGTATCGGCGGCGCGCGCCACCTCGGCCGGCGTGGCGGCGGTGACGGCGCCCGCGGCCAGCAGCCGGTCCAGCGGCTGGTTGCCGGGGTGGTCCAGCAGCACCAGCGGGTGGCCGTGCCTGGCGAGGTTGGTGGCGATGCCGTGGCCCATCATGCCGATGCCGATCATGCCGATTGTGTTCATCTTGTCTCCGTGTCGTGCGGGCTGGTCTTGTATTCGACGTATCCGCTACTGTACCCGGAGCATGAAGCGGCGGGGCCGCGCCAGGCCTTGGTCGCGACCATCATCGCCGCCTGCGGGCAGGGATCGTTGAAGACGTCGCCCGGGCAGAAGCGCCGGCGGCTGCCGGGCGCGGCGCGAAATTTCCCCCAGGAAGTGTTATTGCCGCCGCCGGCGGCGGCATGGAGACTGTCGGCACTTCACGGCCGGGGACGGGAATGATGGCAATCAGGGGACAGGGCAATGCAGCCGCGAACGGAGCAAGGCGCGTCGCGCGCCTGCGCGGCCACGCGGCGCGCTTCCGGAAATTCGTCAGCGCGTGCCTCGCGCATGACGGTTTCCTGCCCGACGTGATCGTGGCCTGCGCGGGACTGCCCGGCGACGAGGAAGAAAGCTTCACGCTGCATACCGCCGTCGGCCGCCTCTACGCGCAGTTCGGCTTCGCGCAGTGGGACGGCCATCTGGTGGGCAGGTACCGGTTCTCCCGCTTCCTGCTCGGCGACGACCTGAAGGAGCGGCTGGTGCCGTTTCACGCGATCCTGATCGAGCAGGAAGGGCGCGCCACCTTTGCCGAGGACGGTTTCTTCGAGTGGGAGATTCCCGATGCCTTCCGCGCCGACAGCCATCACGGCCAGGCGCTGACGCGGACCTTGCTGGAGGCTTACCAGGCGTCGCTGCCGGCGTTCGAACGGCCGCGGTAGCTGCCTGCCGCCGCCTGTCCCCAAGGCGCTCCGGGGCAAGGCGCCGCCGCGCCATGTTGCCCGCCCAATCCCCTTGCTGCGATACTGCCTGTCTCATGACCCGCCGGCCTGCGCGGCGGTTTTCCGGGAGACGGCGATGGCGCAATTGCGGTTCCACGAACTGCCGGCGCAGGAGCGCGACGCGTTCGCGTCGGCCTGCGCGCTGCACGGATTTGCCCAGGAAGATTTCGAGGTCAGCGCGGCGGCGGCGGGGGACGGCGATGCCGGCCGGCCGCCGCGCCGGATCGCGGTGGTCCGCGTGACGGGCGGCGAGGCGCGCGAGTACCGGGACGGCCCGGTCAGGTGGACGGAGGCTTTCGAGCGCGACCTCGCGCGGGACGTGTTCGGTTTTCCGCTGGCCGATTAGCGGGCCGGATATCCGGCCTTCAGGACGACTGGCCTGCCGCGCGGCGCCGCGCGCTTGCCGTGCCGGCGGCCGGCGCCGGGCGGCGGATGGCTTCTTCGAGCGCATCGGCCAGCGCGCGCGTGCGGCGCTCGGCGAGCTGCTGCCGCGTGGGTTCGCCGCCGGGCTGCGGGCGGTTGCCCGCTGGCGCCGCGTCGGTCAGGGATTTCGGGTTCCGGATCATAGGGGCTCGGTCCAGGATCTGCCGTTACCGGCAAGGTTGCATGCCGACAGGTACGGCCACGGGCGCATTGTGCGCCCGGGCGGCATGGCGCGGCTCCCTCTCGTGGGAGTAAGCGCGAAGGACTATTGACGCGGCCGGGCCATTCCGGGTACGCCGCGCCGGCCGGGAAAAACGGGGCCGCGCGCGTCGCCCGCGGCCTGCGAAGCCCCAGCCATGAGGCTACCTCCCTGTTGCGCGATGCCCGCCGCCCGGCCGGGCCGCGCGCGATGTCGCGATGCCGGTGGCGCGCAGGAATCGTGCCACGCGTCGCGCGGGGCACAGCCCGCTTGCGGTCGACTTGCACGCCCGCGGCCCGGCGGGACTTCCGGCCGCAGGGGCGCGCCGGCGGCGCGCGTTCGCCCGCGTGGCGGTGCCGGCACCGGGCATCCCTGATTTTCCGATCGATGTAAAAAAGCGCTTCGCGCCACGAGCGGCCGGCGGGGCGCGGGCAAAAAAAATGCCCGCAGGGAAATGACTCCGGGGGCATTGAAGAAGTGACATGGGCGAGAGGCTTTCCCGCCCGAACGCAGTGTCTCATTCCCGGCCCCGCTTGACGCCCCCAACACCGTAGGGTTTGTGCTCTGCCATTTGCTTGACTTGGATCAAAAAGTGAAGCAGGCGCCAGTGGCGGCGAGGCGGCCACGCCGGGTCCGTCGCCGGCCACGAGGACGATGGGACGCGGACGCCGCCCGAATTCTGCCTATGATGAAGGCTTGCCGCCGATGGCCGCGCCGCACGCAAAGGCCGGGTCGCCGCGCTGTGGTGTCCACCGGAGCCTGTCCATGCCGCTTGTGCAGACCATGCCGGACGTACCGGCCGCGCGCGCGGTGCACAGCGACATCCCCGCGCGGCTGGACCGGCTGCCGTGGTCGCGCTGGCACTGGCGCGTGGTGGCCGCGCTGGGCGTGGCGTGGGTGCTGGACGGGCTGGAGGTCACGCTGGTGGGCTCGCTCGGCGGCGTGCTCGAGCAGCCCGAGGGGCTAGGGCTGGATGCCGCGCAGGTAGGCTGGCTCGGCTCGCTGTACGTGGCGGGCGCCGTGGCCGGCGCGCTGGTGTTCGGCCGCCTGGCCGACCGCTTCGGCCGCAAGACGCTGTTCCTGGTGACGCTGGCGGTGTACGCGGCGGCCACCTTTGCCACGGCGTTTGCGCCGGGCTTCGGGTTCTTCGCGGTGTGCCGCTTCCTGACCGGGCTGGGCATCGGCGGGGAGTACGCGGCCATCAACTCGGCCATCGACGAACTGATCCCGGCGCGCGTGCGCGGGCGCGTCAATCTCGCCATCAACGGCAGCTTCTGGCTGGGCGCGGCGCTCGGCGCGGGCCTGAGCCTGCTGCTGCTGGACCCGCGCGTGCTGGGCCCGGCGCTGGGCTGGCGCGCCGCCTTCGCGCTGGGCGCGCTGCTCGCGGTGGCGATCCTGCTGGTGCGGCGCGACGTGCCCGAGAGCCCGCGCTGGCTGCTCCTGCACGGGCGCGCGGACGAAGCCGAGCGCATCGTCGTCGCCATCGAGGCGCAGGTGCGGGCCCAGTGCGGCGCGCTGCCGGCGGCGGCCGGCAGCATCGCCCTCGCGCGGCGCGGCGCGGCCACGCTGCGCGAAGTGGCCGGCGTGCTGCTGCGCCGCTACCGGCTGCGCAGCGCCGTGGCGCTGGCGCTGATGGTCTCGCAGGCGTTCTTCTACAACGCCATCTTCTTCACCTACGCGCTGGTGCTCACGCGCTTCTACGCCGTGCCGGACAACCGCGTGGGGCTGTACATGTTCCCGTTCGCGCTCGGCAACGTGCTGGGGCCGCTGCTGCTCGGGCCGCTGTTCGACCGCGTGGGGCGCCGCCGCATGATCGCGCTGACCTACGTGCTCTCCGGCGTGGGGCTGGCGCTGACGGGCTGGGCCTTCATGCAGGGCTGGCTCGATGCGCGCAGCCAGGCGCTGTGCTGGTCCGCCGTGTTCTTCCTGGCGTCGGCCGCGGCCAGCTCGGCCTATCTCACGGTCAGCGAAGTCTTTCCGCTGGAGACGCGCGCGCTGGCGATCTCGGTGTTCTACGCCGTGGGCACGGGCAGCGGCGGCTTCGTCGGGCCGCTGCTGTTCGGCACGCTGATCGCCAGCGGCAGCCGCGCCGCCGTGGCCGCCGGCTACGGCATCGGCGCGGCGCTGGTGATCGTCGCGGGCCTGTTCGCGCTGCGCTATGCGGTCAACGCCGAGCGGCGGGCGCTGGAGGACATCGCGCCGCCGCTGTCCGCGCATGGCGGGCACGAACGGGAATAGCGCCGCCGCTTCAGGCCGGCGCCGCCGGGTCCTTGCGGCGGAACGCCGCCTGCGCGGTGGCGATCACGCGGCCCTGGCTGTCGGTGACTTCGGCGTGGGAGAAGAACACACGGCGCCCGCCGCCCACGCGGCGGCCCACTACGGTAAGCAGCTCCAGCTTCCCGGAGGCGACGTAGTTGACGTTGAGCGAGATGGTGGTGGCCGCGCGCCGCACGCCGCCTTCGGGGAACAGGCCGGCATAACCGCCCGCGGCATCGAGCAGCGTGGCCAGGATGCCGCCCTGGACCACGCCGGTATTGTTGAGATGCGCCGGCTGCGGCGTCAGCGACATGCGCACGAGGTCGGGCTCCCATGCCACGATGGTCACGTCGAGCGATTCGAGGAAGGGATTCTCCAGTGCCCAGGCCGGGCTCGCGGGCGTGTCTTGGGCAGGCTGGGCGGGGGTCTGGTCGGACATGGCTTGAAGCGGGGGGCGTTCGGTTGGCATGGCCGTCATGATAGCCGGCGGCGGCGGGCGGGCCTTCATATCCTCGAGAGGCAGGCTTCGCCGCCGGAGAGCGTGGCGCGTTTGTCCGCGCCGCCGCCTGGCAATGTTCGGCACCGCGCGCGCTCAGGGCAGCGCGCGCAGCGCCAGCAGCCCGCAGCCGCCGAGCGCGCCGCTCCAGCCCGCCGCGCGCAGCGCCAGGGCGGGCGCGCAGGACAGCAGCAGCACCACCGGCAGCGCGCCCAGCGTCAGCATGCCGACCCAGGCCACGGTGCCCATCGGCCAGCCTTGTTCCAGCACGCACGCCGCCAGTGCCAGGGCCAGCGCGGCCCAGCCCAGGCCGTGCAGGCGCACGCGCTCGGCGGCGCTGGGCACGCTGCCGCGGCCGTTGCGGTCGGCATAGTGCCGGTCGAGCGTCTGGCTCAGCGTGCTGAAGCCGCTGAACACCAGCGCCAGCGCGGCCAGGAAGGCGAGGCCGTTCATGTCGCCCCCTTGGCGTCGCGCGCGCCGTGCGGCTGGTGCGCCGCGGGCACCGCCTTGCGCGCCGCCGTGCGGCGGCCGAGCACCCACGCCGCCGCGCCCAGCGCGATGCCCAGCGCCAGCACCGTGAGGTCGAAGCCGGCCACCGCGGCCGGCCCCTGTCCCCGCAGCAGCGTCGCGCCGAGGTGCGTGTCCGTGGTGAGCGCGTTGAGCACGGGAATGCCGGCGAGCATCAGCGCGCCGGTCCACAGCTGCGCGCGCCACATGGCGCGCGCGGGGTGCAGCTGCGCCAGCACCGCGGCCACCGCCCAGGCGGCGAAGAACGCGCGGATCTCGGCGTCGGGGCGGTGGGCCATCGCCACCGGTAGCAGCCGGTTGGCCCAGAAGTAGGCCGCGAACGCGATCGGCAGGCCGGCGACGGCGCCGATGTTGAGCGCGTCCACCAGCCGCAGTCCGAACGAGGGGCGGGCGCCGGCGGCCAGCGCCTTGGCCTGCCGCTGGCGCGTCTTCACGCCCCACAGCAGCGCGCCGGTGGCGACCATCACGCAGCCCGACAGCCCGCTGACGAAGAACAGCGCGCGCAGCAGCGGCCCGGCGAAATGCGCCTCGTGCAGGCCGACCATCACGCCGCGCGTCTGGCTGGCGGGTGCCGGCGCGTCGCCGTTGGTGGCGACCAGCTTGCCGGTGGCGCCGTCGAAGCGCATCGACGGCTCGTCGACGGACAGCGCGCCGGCGCTGCCGCGCGAGATGGTGACGGTGGCGTTGGCGTCGCCGGCCAGCGTGATCGCCACGCGGCTCGGCCCGGCGCCGTTCCAGTGCCGCATGGCCTGCGCGACCAGCGGCGCCACCGGCACCAGCGGCGCGGCCTGGCCGCTGGGCAAGCCCAGCGGCGCGCGGCCGAAGGCTTCGTTGTTGAAGGCCTGCAGGTCGCCGCGGTAGGCCGTCTGCACGCCCCACGGCATGTACATGAACATCAGCGTCACCAGCCCGGTGTACGTGATCATCAGGTGGAACGGCAGCGCCAGCACGGCGGTGGCGTTGTGCGCGTCGAGCCACGAGCGCTGGCCCTTGCGCGGGCGGAACGTGAAGATGTCCTGGAAGATGCGCCGGTGCGTGATGACGCCGCTGAGGATGGCCACCAGCATGCACATCGCGCACGCGCCGATGATCCAGCGGGCCCACAGCGGCTGCATGTAGTACAGGTCGAAGTGCAGCCGGTAGAGGAACTCGCCGCCGCGCGTGTCGCGCACGGTGCCGAGGAAGGCGCCGGTGGCGGGGTCCAGCGTGCGGCTTTCGAAGCGGCCGCGGCTGCCGCCGATGCCGGAGCCGGGCTCGCCGGGCGCGCGTATCCACAGCACCTGCGTCACCGGGCTGCGCTCGTCGGGCAGGCTGATGAACCAGCGCGGCGAGCGCGGCGCGTTGTGCTGCAGGAACGCCACCGCGTGGGTGGCGGCCTCGGCGGGCGGCACCGGCGCGGCCGCCGCGCGGTGCAGCTCCGGTTTCATCCACAGCGTGATCTCGTCCTTGAAGTAGCTGGCCGTGCCGCCGCAGAACACCAGCAGCAGCACCCAGCACACCAGCAGGCCGGACCAGCCATGCAGCCACGCCATCGACTGGCGCAGGCCGGCCCTCATGCGCCGCTCCGCACGGCGGCCAGCGCGGCCGCGAGGATGGTGCCGAGGACGGCGGCGGCCACCGCCAGCCCGGTCCACGCGCGCCATGCGCTGCCCACGGCGAACACCCACAGCACGGCGCATGCGTACAGCGAGAACGACAGCAGCGTGGCGGTCATCACCGCCTCGGCCGGCGGCATCGGCAGCACCACCGCCAGCAGGCCGGTGGCCAGCGCCGCCAGCACGTAGCCGCCGCCGATGGCGGCCACCACGCGCGAGGCCACGCCGAGGCGATAGCGGCCGTTGCGGCTCAGGCGCATGCGCGCGCCTCCGGGGCGGCCGTGCCGGGCACGACAGTTGTTCGCGAGGCGGTGGAAATGAGGCGAGGCATTGGCTATATGTCCTATGGAGGCGGCAGCGTTGCGCGGTGGCCGGCCGCCGCGCGCAAGCCGCATATGATAATCGTTCTCATTTGAATTGTGTGATTTCCAGCAGCTTCGCGGTGGCTTTCGCGCAGGGGGAGAGGCCGCTCGCGGCCGCCGCCCGGCGGGCATTCGTGCCGTCCGGGGAGGCGGCTTCCGCGCTCGGCTATCATGTGCGAGCTTCAGGGTCAGGGGTGTGCGCAGAGCGCCGCATGATGAACCGTCTACCCGCATCTTCTATTGGTTTTTAATCGTGTCTACCGCTATCGCCCCCGCCGCCTCACCGGACCCTTCATCGGACCTTCCTCCGGACCTTCCTCCGGCCGTTCCCGCCGATGCCTCGGCCGACGTTTCCCCCGACGTGAAGAGAGTCGCCGCCATTGTCTGGATCCGCGTCCAGATGGAGCGGCTGGGCATCACCGCCGAGGACATCGAGGCCGCGCTCGCGGCAGCGGCGCCGGCGGTGCGTGTGGAGAGTGTGGAGGATGAGGCGGTGGATGCGCCGTCAGCGGAGCAGGCGCCTGCGGCGGCCAGGCCGGCCGCAACGCTGGTCGTGGAGCCGCTCGGCCCGACCGCCGGCCTGCTGCCGGCGGCGCCCGTCACCGCGCCGCCGGCGACGCCGCGGCAGCAGCGCAAGAAACGGCTGGGCCAGCAGAACGCGGCCAACGCCCAGGCGGCGCTGGCCATGCCGGCCGCGGCGCCGGCCGAGGTTTCGGCGCAGCCGGAAGCCGGAGGGAAGATCGAGCGGAAGGATGAGCGGATGAGTGCGCGGGCGGACGCGCCGGCCAGCCGGCCGCCGCGCGAAGCGCAGGCCGAACCGGCGCCAGCCGCCGCGCCTTCAGGCGCGCCTTCCGCCACCCCCGCGCGCCGCTACCGCAACGCCGAAGGCCAGGTGTGGGACGGCGAGGGCGCGATGCCCTCGTGGCTGGTGCGCGCGGTCAATGCCGGCCAGTCGGTCGAGCATTTCCGCGTGAGCTGATCCGCGCGGACCGGTCCGCGTGCGTCGGCGGCGGGCCGCCGGCCTGCCGCCGCGGCGTTCGCGTCAGCCCTGCTCGTTGCGCAGCACGCGGCAGCGGATGAATGCGCTTTCTTGGTCCAGCGCGGCCACCAGTTCGGCCGACGGCGCCTTGTCGAGATCGGTCACCACATAGCCCATTTCCCCGCGCGTCTGCAGGTGCTGCGCCACGATGTTGACGCCGTCGCGCGCGAGCAGCGTGTTGAGCGCGGCCAGCGCGCCCGGTGCGTTGCCGTGCACGTTGAGCAGCCGCGCCGGCGAGGTCAGCGGGCCCGGGCTTACCTCGGGGAAGTTGACCGCGCCGACGGTGTCGCCGGTGCGCAGGAAGGCGATCAGCTTGGTGGCGACCTCGGTGCCGATGTTTTCCTGCGCCTCTTCCGTGCTGCCGCCGATGTGCGGCGTCAGGATGGCGTTGGGCACGCCCTGCAGCGGGCTGGTGAAGCGGTCCGCGTTGGTCTTCGGCTCCTCGGGGAACACGTCGATGGCCAGGCCGGCGATGTGGTTGTCGTCGCAGGCCGCGCGCAGCGCCTCGATGTCCACCACGGTGCCGCGCGAGGCATTGATGAGGATCGCGCCGCGCTTGAACTGGCGCAGCACGGCGGCGTCGATCATCTTCTTCGTCTGCGCGGTGGCCGGCACGTGCAGCGTCACGATGTCCGCGTGCGACACCGCGTCGGCCAGCGAGCGCGCCGCGCGCGCCGAGCCCAGCGACAGCTTGGCCTGCACGTCGTAGTACACCACCCGCATGCCCATCGCCTCGGCCAGCACGCCCACCTGCGAGCCGATGTTGCCGTAGCCGACGATGGCGATGGTCTTGCCGCGCGCCTCGAACGAGCCGCTGGCGCCCTTGGCCCACTTGCCTGCGTGCGCGAGCGTGTTCTTCTCCGGCACGCGGCGCAGCAGCAGGATGGCCTCGGCGATCACCAGCTCGGCCACCGAGCGCGTATTCGAGAACGGCGCGTTGAACACCGGCATGCCCGCGCGCGCGGCCGCGTCGAGGTCGACCTGCGAGGTGCCGATGCAGAAGCAGCCGATGGCCAGCAGGTGGCGGGCGGCCTCGATCTCCGGCGCGCCCAGGTGCGTGGCGGAGCGGATGCCGAGGATCTGGTGCGCCTGCGGCGCGCGGTGCAGTTCTTCGCCGGCGAGCGCGCCGCTGCGGCGCTCCACGGTGACGAGCGCTTCCTTGAAGCGTTCTACGGCGGTGTCGTGGATGTTTTCGAGCAGGAGAGCAGAAGTCATGGCAATGGCGGGAGTGGCGGCAATGGCGGAAGCGGAGGCGGGCGGCGCGCGCGGTGCCGGGCGCGGGCACGGGGAGAAACCGGGACCGTCATGGTAACGCAGGCGGCTGCCGCGCACAGAACACCCACATTGCCGCCAATGGCAAAGGCGGTGTGCCTCGGGAGGCGCGCGGCGCCCGCTTACTTCGGCAGCAGGTCCTGCAGGTCGCGCAGCGTCGCGCCGCCGGGCACGCCCGGCGTGGCGGCCGGGTTGGCGGCCTGATTGGCGGCCTGGCCCGCGGCCGGGCCATGCGCCACCACCGCGGCGCCCGCGCCGTCCGCCGCCACGGGCGGCCGGATGGGCGCGCCATGCACGATCACCGGCACCGCCGCCGGGTCCAGCCGGCCGTTCTGGCCCAGCGCGATCGGCGCGCAGCCGTTCAGGAAACCGTCTTTCTTCAGGTTGTTGGTGAGGTCGATGGCGAACACCGCGGCGCGTTCCTCGATCGGGATCGCCGTGGAGCCGCGGCTGAAGGTGTACTGGCCCTTCCAGACCGGGCGCCGCAGCCGGACGTCGGTCAGCGTGCTGGCGTAGCGGATCGACAGGCGCTGGCCGTAGGCGCTGAGCACGCCGCCGCCGCTGGAGATGGTGAGCAGCGCGTCGGCGTGGAACGCGCGCATGCGGCCGTTGATGGCGTTCGGGTCCAGCTCCAGGCCGGACAGCTCGTCATAGGCCGCCGCCACGCCGCACTGCCCGGCCACCTCGCGGAACTTGGCGGCGAAGGCCTGCGAGAAATCGCTGTCCCAGCCCATGCCGGTCATGCCCACCACGTACAGGCGCGTGGGTTTGCCGCTGTAGTCGGTGGCGCGCGTGGAGACGCCGACGGTCGCCGGCGCGCAGCCGCCGAGCAGCAGGGCGGCGGCCACGGCGGCGGCCGTGGCGGCGCGACGCATGGAATGCATGCCCGTGGACGGCGGGCAGGACAGGGAGGGCGTGCCGTGCTGTTTCACGTTATTTCACGTAGGAAAAGTAATAGGGGCTGGAGACCGAGCGCATCACGTAGCGCCCGCCGGCCTCGGTCAGCCGGTAGCACGTCTGCATGGTCCTGAACTTGGGGTTGTCCATGTCGATGCAGACCTGGCCGCTGTCCGGCTCGATACGGTAGCGGCCCGGCGAGTAGCCGCGGCTGACGGCATTGGTCACGTCCAGCTCGCCGCTCTCGCGGATGTTCAGCCACAGCGTGATGCCGGACGGCGCGGTGGCGTCCACGCGCCCGAGATGCGTGAAATGCGCGGCCAGTTCGGCGCCGGTCAGTTGCCGGTCCTGCGTGCCGGCCGGCAGCGGCTGCGGCGCCGGCGGAGGCAGCGCCCGCGCGGGCGCCGCGGCCGCCGGCACGGCCGCGGCCTCGCTGCGAAAGCGCTGCAGCGCCAGCGCCGAGCGCGCCGGCACCTCGTCGATCCACTGCGCGGGCACGGCGAAATTGAGGTTCTGCGCGTCGGCGCGCATCAGGTAGGTGATGCCGATCAGCTGGCCGTCGGTATTGAACAGGCCGCCGCCGCTGGAGCCCGGCGAGATCGGCGCGGTGGTCTGCAGGCGCACCACGCGGTCGGCGGCGTCGCGGTTCAGGGAGGACAGCAGGCCGTCGCTCAGGGTCAGCTCATAGCCGCGCGGCGCGCCGATGGCATAGACCTTCTGGCCGACCTTGAGCGAGGCGAGCGGGGCGATCTTCACGGCCGGCGCGGCCAGCCCCCTGGCGTGGAGGATGCACAGGTCGCGCTCCACGTCGGCATGCACCAGGCGCGCGCTGTGCGCGGTGTTCTCGCGCCGGATGCCGATGGACTTGCCGTTCCTGAGCACGTGGCAGTTGGTGACCAGCTCCTCCGGCCCGATCACCACCGAGCTGCCCAGGCCGATGCGCCCGCCCTGGGCGTCGAACACGGTGACGACCCAGATGCTGGGCGACTCGCGCTCGTACAACTGCGCCGAATCCAGCGCCAGGCCGGGCAGGGAGATGCCGGCAGTCAAACACGAAATCGCGATGCGGCCCGCTATTTTTTTCGCCCGACCCATGATGTTCTTTTTGGTGACTGGTCCTGCCGGAATCCTTGCCGGAATTCTTGCGGCAATCTTCGCCGGCGCGCCGCCCGGTGCGGCCACCGCCCCGGCGATCCGGTCTTTCCCCCGCCCGCTGTTCCGGACCCGGCGGACGAGCGCGCGGGGTTGCCTATCATAAACGTTCCGCCCGCCGCGCTAAAGCTTTGTCGCGGCGGGCCGACAACAAACTGGCAGGAATCCCTCCCGCGCGTGGCGCCGCGGCTTTTTCCGGCCGGCCTGCCGGCATCCCGGCCACCCGCACCACCAACCGCAACCCGAAACAGGACGATTCACTCATGGATACTGCCATCGTCAGCGCGGCAAGCAACGCCGGTTCCGACCCGGTGCCCTTGCTGATGCTGCGCAAATCGCTGGACCTGCAGGCCGAGGGCGTGGCCGCGCTGCTGGCGTCGGTGGCGCCGGCCAGCGTGGCCGCCAGCAACCCGCCGCACCTGGGCCAGAACGTCGACATCAAGGTGTAACAAAGGCAAGCCCGGCGCCCGGGGTCGCACCCGGGCGCCGGCCCCCATTTCATGCTCCGCCGCCGCGCTCAGAGCGCCGGCCGCTGGCCGGTGGCGAGCTGCAGCGCCACCGTGGCTTCGGCCAGGTCCGCGCGCGACTGGAGATAGTCCAGGTAGGTCTCGTCGGCGGTGCGCTGCGCGTCGAGCAGCGCCAGCAGCGGCGCCGCGCCCTGGCGGTACGACTGGCGCATGCCGTCGAGCACGCGGTCGGCGTCGGCGCTGACCGCGTCGCGGTAGCGCCGGAAGTTCTCGCGCGCGGCCGCGAAGGCGAGCAGGGCGCGGCGGACTTCGGCCGCCGTCTTCAGTTCCGCCTCGCGCAGCGCCAGCATGGCCTGCGTGACGTCCGCCCCGGCCTGCACCAGCTCGCCGCGCTGCAGGCGCGACAGCGGCAGCGGGACCGACACCGACACGCCCAGCATGCGCGAGCGCGCCGTGCCGCCGCCATCGCCATCGCCGGGCGTGCCCGGCGCGAGCGTCAGGCCGAGGCTCACGCTCGGGTCCACCCAGCGGTTGGCGCGCGCCAGCGCCGCGTTGTCGCGCATGTGGTCCAGCGCGGCGCGCGCGATGCGCACCTCGTCGCGCGCTTCCAGCGCCTGCGCGACCAGCGCGCCGGCATCGGCGCCGGGCTCGTAGGCGGCGAAATCGCAGGCCAGCGGCGCACCGCCGAAGGCGTCCTCCACGGGCATGCCGAGCTGCACCGAGAGCGCCTGCATGGCCGCTCCCGCCGCCGCCCGCGCGGCGGTGACGCCGGCGGCGAAGCGGTCGCGTTCCACGCGCGACTGCGCCAGCTCCAGCCCGCCGATGTCGCCCGCCGCGCGCCGCGTCTCGTTGGCGCGCACCACCCGGCCCAGCGCCGCCAGCGCGGACTCCTGGCGCACCAGCGCGTCGCGGCTGCGGCAGGCTTCGGCGAAGGCCGCCGCGGATTCCGCGTACAGCGCGTTGCGGAACCCCCGCTCGCCGGCCTGCGCCAGGCGCAGGCCGCTGCCGGCGGCGCGCACGCGCGCGGCGCGCTTGCCGCCCAGCTCCAGCGCAATCTCCAGGCCCAGCGCATGCGTGCGCGGCGGCCGCGGCGTCACCGCGCGGCTGAGCTCGATGTTGCCCCGGCCATAGGTCAGCACCGGGTCCGGCCGCACCCCGGCGATGTCGATGCCGGCCCGCGCGCTGCGCACGGTTTCCTGCTGCGCGGCCAGGCCGGGATTCTGGCGCTCGACCACCTCGAGGAAATCGGCGAAGCGCACCGGCCCGGCCGCCGCCGCGCCGTGGGCCGGCATCAGCAGCGCGCACGCCAGCAGGCCCGGCAGGGCGAAGGGTTTGTGCTTGTTCTTGTGCTCGTACGTGTTCTTGTCGTTCATCCGGATTCTCCTCAGGCCGCGCGCCGCGCGGCGCGGGCTTCCACGAGGTAATAGAGCGCGGGCAGCAGCCACAGCGTCAGCAGCGTGGCGCTGGCCAGCCCGCCCACCACCACGGTGGCCAGCGGGCGCTGCACGTCGCTGCCGAGACCCGTCGCCAGCATCGCGGGCGTGAGGCCGATGGCGGCCACGGTGGCGGTCATCAGCACCGGCCGCATGCGGCTGGCGGCGCCTTCGATCACCGCCGCGCGCAGGCCCATGCCGTCCTGCGCGCGCAGCCGGTTGATCTGCGCGATCATCAGCACGCCGTTGAGCACCGCCACGCCGGACAGCGCGATGAAGCCCACCGCGCTGGACACGTTGAGCGTCATGCCGCGCAGGTGCAGCGCGGCCAGCCCGCCGATGGCGGCCAGCGGCACCGCCAGCAGCACCAGCGCGGGCTGGCGCAGGTTGCGGAACGCGGCGAACAGCAGCACGAACATCAGCGCCAGCGTCATCGGCAGGATCAGCGCCAGGCGCGCCTGTGCGCGCTCGAGGTTCTCGAACTGGCCGCCCCATTCGACCTGGATGCGCCGCGGGTCGTAGCGCAGCGCGGCGTCCAGCGCCGGGCGCGCCTGCGCCAGGAAGCCGGACAGGTCGCGCCCGCGCACGTTGAGCCGCACGATCAGGTGGCGGCGCGCCATCTCGCGCACGATCACGCTTTCGCCCGAGGTGGCGCGGATGTCCGCCACCTGCGCCAGTGGCACCCTGGCGCCGTTGGCCGCGTTCAGCATCAGGCCGCCGATGCCGTCGGCGCCGGCGCGCGCCTCGGGCGCGAAGCGCACGGTCATGTCGTAGCGCCGCTCGCCCACGTAGACCTGGCCGACCGGCGCGCCGCCGATGCCGGTGGCGACCAGCTCGGCCACGTCGGCCGCGCTGATGCCGTGGCGCGCGGCGGCGGCGCGGTCCAGGTCGATGCGCAGGTTGGGCAGCGGCGGCTCCACGTCCACCGCCACGTCGGCCGCGCCGGGCACGCCGCGCAGGGTGTCCGCCACCTGGGCGGCGAGGCCGCGCAGCTCGGCGAGGTCGTCGCCGAAGAGCTTGACCACGAGGTCGCTGTGCGCGCCCGAGAGCTTGTCCTGCACGCCGTCGATCATTGGCTGCATGAAGGCCACCGTGAAGCCGGGCATCTGCGCGTAGCGCGCCGCCAGCTTGTCGATCAGTTGCTGCTTGCTCATGCCGGAGGCCCAGGTCCGGTACGGGTGCAGGCCCACGCTGGCCTCGATGTGCGAAGGCGTCCAGTAGTCGGTGCCGTCGTCGTTGCGGCCGGTCTGCGTGACCACGTAGGAGACTTCGGGAAACGCGCGCGTGGCGCGGCGCAGCTCGCTGGCCATGTCGGCGGCGCGCTCGAGCGTGATGCCGGGCGGCATCTGCACCTGCAGCCACAGCGAGCCCTCGTCGAGGTAGGGCAGGAAATCGCGCCCGATGGTGGCGCCCAGCGCCAGCATGCCGGCCAGCGCCAGCGCGCAGGTTGCGGCCACCCGGCGCGTCTTGCCGATGCCGCGCTCCAGCGCGGCGCGGTAGCGCGCGCCGAGCCACGCCAGCGCCGGGTTGTGGAACACGCGGCGCGGCTTTCGCATGGCGAGCCACGCCAGCCCCGGCACCAGCGCCAGCGCCACGATCAGCGCGCCGGCCAGCGCCGCGCCCACGGCGAAGGCCATCGGCGAGAACAGCTTGTACTCGATGCGCTCGAACGAGAACAGCGGCAGGTAGGCGGCCACGATCACCAGCATGCCGAAGCCCATCGGCCGCGCCACCTGCAAGGCCGCGGCGAGCGCGTCGCGCGGCGCCAGCGGGCGCTGCGCCTGCTGCTCGCGCCGGCGCAGGATGTTTTCCACCAGCACCACCGCGCCGTCCACCAGGATGCCGAAGTCGATCGCGCCCAGGCTCAGCAGGTTGGCCGGGATGCGCAGGTGGTGCATGAAGATGAACGCGATCAGCAGCGACAGCGGAATCGTCAGCGCCACGATCAGCGCCGCGCGCGGGCTGCCCAGGAACAGCAGCAGCACCACCGCCACCAGCGCCATGCCCTCGGCCAGCGTCATGCCCACGGTGCGCATGGTGGCGTCGATCAGCGTGGCGCGGTCCAGGTAGGACACCACCTTCACGTCCGCCGGCAGCAGGTTGTCGTTGAGGTCGCGCACGGCCGCGTGCACGCCGTCGAGCGCCTGTGCCGCGTTGAAGTCCTTGAGCAGCAGCGCGATGCCGGAGACCGCGTCCGGGTCGTCGTCCTTGCCGAGGATGCCGCGCCGCTCCACGCTGCCGTAGCGCAGCGTGCCGAGATCCCTGACCAGCACCGGCGTGCCGTCCTTCACCGTCACCACCACGTTGCCCATGTCGCCGAGCGAGCGCAGCAGCCCGGTGCCGCGCACCACGTAGGACTGCTCGCCGCGGTCGATCACGCCGCCGCCCGCGCTGGCGTTGTTGGCGTTGAGCGCCGCGCTCACCTGCGCCAGCGTGAGCTTGTACGCCGCCAGGCGCGCGGGGTCCACCTCCAGCATGAACTGCGTGGTCAGGCCGCCGAAGGTGGTCACGTCCACCACGCCGCGCACCTTCTTCAGGCGCGGCACCACGGTCCATGCCTGCAGCTCCGACAATTCGCGCAGGCTGCGCGTGGGCGAGGCCAGCGTGTAGCGGTAGAACTCGCCGGTGGGCGAGGTGTAGGGATCGAGCCCGGGCCTGGCGCCATACGGCAGCTCGACTTCGTTGAGGCGCTCCTGCAGCCGCTGGCGCGCCCAGTAGCCATCGGTGCCGTCCTCGAACACCACCGTGACCAGCGACAGCGCGAACAGGCTGCGCGTGCGCAGCACGTGCATGCCGGGCGTGGCCAGCAGCGCGCGTTCCAGCGGGATGGTGATCTGCTGCTCGATCTCCTCGGCGCCCAGGCCGGGCACCTGGGTGACGATCTGCGAGGTGACGTCGGCAATGTCGGGATAGGCCTCGATCGGCAGCTGCTTCCAGCTATGGGCGCCGTACAGCGCCATCAGCGCGAACACCAGCCACACCACGGCGCGCCGCTCGAAGCACAGGGTGACGAAACGGTCAATCATGGAGCAGCACCCCGTTCTTCACCACGATGCGCTCGCCGGCCTCGAGGCCGGAGAGGATTTCCACCATGCCGCCCGCCTGCGCGCCCGTGGCGACCACGCGCGGCGCGAAGCGGAACGGCGCGGTCTCCACCAGCACGCGCGTCTCCAGCCCGCCCTGCAGCAGCGCCGCGGGCGGCACCAGCAGGGCCGGGTGCGCCGCGCCGGCCAGCACGACCGTGGCGTACATGCCCGGGCGGTAGCGCCCCTCGCGGTTGTCGATGGCCACGCGCACCTTCACCGTGCGGGTGTCGGCGTCGAGGATCTCGCCCACGTAGCGCACCTGCCCGGTGACGGCCGCGCCGGGGTAGGCGTTGAACGCGATCTGCGCCGGCTGCCCGGCGAAGACCGCGCCGATGTCCTTCTCCGGCACGTTGGCCGCGAGGTACACGGTGGACAGGTCCGCCACCGTCATCACCGGCGCGGCGGTGTCGTTCCAGTAGCCGCCCGGCGCGGCGTCCAGCGCGATCACGCGCCCGGCCAGCGGCGCGCGCATGGTGTATTGCCGCTGCGACGGCGCGCCGCCGCCTGCGCCAAGCTGCGCCAGCCGCGCGGCGGCGGTGTCGGCGTCGCTGCTGGCCTGCGCGTAGGCCAGCCGGGCCTGCTCGAAGTCCTTGCGCGCGGCGATCTCCGCGTCGAGCAAGGCGCGCTGGCGCTCCAGTTCCAGCCGCGCCTGCTCGCGCGCGGCGCGCGCCTTGCCGGCCTCGCCGCGCGCGGCGCTCAGCTCGGCCGAGTCTAGCGTCAGCAGCGCGTCGCCCGCGCGCACGGCATCGCCGAGCGCCACGTGCAGGCGCGCGATGCGCCCGGGCAGCGGCGGCACGATGCGCACCAGCCGGGCCGGATCGGCCTCGATCTCGCCGGGGACCGGGATGGGCCGCCGCAATGGCGTCTCAGCGACGGCGCGGACCTCGAGGCGCGCGCGCAGCGGCGAGGCCGCGGGCACAAAGATGGCGCCGCCATCGCGCACGAGTCCGGCGGACGATGGGGGTGAAGAAGAGGACGCGGAAGTGGGTGAAGAAGAGGACGCGGGTGGGCCGGCATGCGCGCCGCCATCGCAGCCGCCCAGGGCAAGGCAGGCGGCCAGCGCGCAGGCGCCGGCGGGCAGGAAAGGGGTATTCGGGAACATGGTTGTCTGGCTCTCGGAGCGGAGTCGAACGGCATCGACAGGCGTGACGCATCCCCGGCGCCGCGCGGCGCGAACGCGCGCGGGTGGCCGGTGACGGGCGCATGCCCGGCGGACTACGGGATGAGGGACGGCGCGGAGAGCGGGGCGGGGAAAGCCAGGCGGATGCGCGCGGCGCGCCCGGTGGCGGCGCGCGCGATGCAGGTCAGGCGGTCAGCCGCCGCGCTCCCGGCGCGTCGGACTGCAGGAAGGGTCGGGGTCCATGTCTGGCCTCTGGTCGGTTCCGGGTGGACCGGCGTGGACAAGCCGCGTGCCGGCCGCGGGCACGCTGGCGGTGGACGAACGCAGCCACCGGCGGGCTGCGACGCGCAGCGCGCCCGGTGGAAGGAGACCGTGTTCAGGAAAGCAGGCGGGGCAGGACGCCCGGCCTCGAAGCACCGTGCCGCAGAGCGGGCACGGATTAGGGATACCGTGGCCCGATCAGGCGGTGATGCCGATCCTGGATCGGCTACTGTCGTCGGAACAATTGCCCACTGGGTATGCCCTGTTGTTGAGAATGCGCGTACTCTAGCGGCGGGCATGGCATGGGTCAAGCAAAAATGCCGCGCCCGCGCGCGATCGGCGCCGGTGCCGCCGCGCCGCGGAAAACGGGCCGCATGGCGGCGCCGCGATCAAGCGGATTTTTCCGCAGTGGCATGCCGGCAATTCGGAAACCACGACGCGCGGCCGCTCTCATCGAACAGGAAGTCACGAATGAACGTACTGATATTCGGCGCGACCGGCATGGTCGGCCTCGGCGTGCTGCGCGAATGCCTGCTGGCCGACGACGTGCAGCGCGTGCAGACCGTGGGGCGCACGCCTACCGGTCAGCGGCACCCCAAGCTGACCGAGGTGGCGCACGCCGACCTGCTGCACTACGAAGGCATCGAAGCGGTGCTGACCGGCTTCGATGCCTGCTTCTTCTGCCTCGGCGTGTCGTCGGCCGGCATGTCGGAAGCCGAGTACACCCGCGTCACCTACGACATCACGCTGGCCGCCGCGCAGGTGCTGGCGCGGCTCAACCCGCGCATGACCTTCGTCTACGTGAGCGGCGCCGGCACCGACAGCACCGCGCGCGGGCGCTCGATGTGGGCGCGCGTGAAAGGCCGCACCGAGAACGCGCTGCTCGAACTGCCGTTCAAGGCGGCCTACATGTTCCGTCCCGGCGCCATCCAGCCGCTGCACGGCATCCGCTCCAAGACCGCGGCCTACCGGATTCCCTACCTGCTGCTCGGGCCGCTGCTGCCGCTGCTGCGGCGGCTGTTCCCGGCCCACGTCACCACCACCGAGCAGATCGGGCGCGCGATGCTAATCGTGGCGCGGCGGCGATTTCCGCGTGCGCTCGTCGAGGCGCGCGACATTGCCGACATGCGCTAGCGGCGCGGGCGGGGCCAGCGGGCGCTTGCCGTGATGGCCCTGTAGCGTCACCCCGCGCGGGGCACGCCGGTCAGGGTGCGGTAGGGGCGGGCTTGCGCGATCTCGCCGGCGACGACATAACCGGCCGGCATCGCCCGCGGACTTGTCCCAGCGCAATGCCGCCAGCGCAAGTGAATTGCATACTTTCGAAAGAAGGCGGCTTGCCGCACGGTGCCGCAATGCCGCGCTTCGCTTTCGGAGGCATGCCCGATGGCGCCGATCAAGATCGCTTTCTGTGCGTTGCTGGCAGGGCTGACCGTGCTCTGGCTGCTCGCCGATACCTTTGTCCCGCAGCCGTTCGGCTACTTCCCGCTGCGCCACGTGCTGGTCCAGTACACCGGGGTGATCGCGATGGGCGCGATGAGCGTGGCCGTGGTGCTGGCCGCGCGGCCGAAGGCGATCGAGCCCGCGCTCGGCGGGCTGGACAAGATGTACCGGCTGCACAAATGGCTGGGCATCGCCGCGCTGGCGTTCGGCGTCGTCCACTGGCTGTGGGCCAAGGGCACCAAGTGGGCGGTCGGCTGGGGCTGGCTGACCAGGCCGGCGCGGCGTGGCGGCGGGCAAGCGCTGGGCGCTCTCGAGCAACTGTTCCGCGGCCAGCGCGACCTGGCCGAGTTCCTTGGCGAGTGGACCTTCTATGCCGCCGCCGTGCTGATCGTCCTGGCCCTGGTCAGGCGCTTTCCCTACCGCCTGTTTGCCAAGACCCACACCATTCTCGCCGCGCTCTATCTGGTGCTGGTGTTCCATACCATCATCCTGCTGGAATTCCGGTACTGGCTCCAGCCGGTCGGCATCGTCATGGCGCTCATGACGGCGGCGGGCACCGTCGCCGCCGTGCGCGTGCTGTCGAGGCAGGTCGGCGCGCACCGCAAGGTGACGGGCCATATCGAATCGCTGACCTACTACCCAGAGCTGCGCGTGCTGGAAACCACCCTCGTCATGGAGCCCGGCTGGCCCGGGCAGCAGCCCGGCCAGTTCGCGTTTCTCACCTCGGACCGCAATGAAGGCGCGCACCCCTACACCATCGCGTCGGCGTGGGATCCGCGGGAGCGCCGCATCACGGTGTTCACCAAGGCGCTGGGCGACCACACCAGCCGGCTGTCGGAACGCCTGAAGGCCGGCGACGCGGTGACGGTGGAAGGCCCCTACGGCTGCTTCACCTTCACCGACCAGTGCAAGCGGCAGATATGGGTCGGCGGCGGCATCGGCATCACCCCGTTCATCGCGCGCATGAAGCATCTGGCCCGCGCGCGGGACCAGCAGCACGCCATCGACCTGTTCCATCCGACCGCGGACTTCTCGCCATCGGCCATCGACAACCTGCAGGCCGACGCGCAAGCCGCGCATGTCCGGCTGCATCTGCTGGTGGACGCCAGGGACGGCCGGCTGAACGGCGAACGCCTGCGCAACACCGTGCCGGACTGGCGGGAAGCCAGCATCTGGTTCTGCGGCCCCGCGGCCCTCGGCAAGGCACTACGCCGCGACCTCGCGGCCCACGGCATGGATCCCGGCAACTTTCACCAGGAGTTGTTCCAGATGCGTTGATCGGGGTGGGGCGGCGTGGACAACCGCAGCCGTATGCCGGCGCGGGCGCTGTCAGGCTGAAGTCAGGGCATTGTCCCCTGGCTTGCCACGCCGCGCCCGCGCCGCCAGCACCTGGCTCAACCCCAGTCCCGCCACGGCCGACAAGGCCGAGAACAGAAACACCGAGCTATAACCCGCATGGTTGGCGATGACGCCCGCCACCGGCCCGGTCACGCCCAGCGACAGATCCAGGAACAGCGCGTAGGCGCCGAGCGCCGAGCCGCGGTTGCTGGCCGGCACCAGCTTGACCGCCTCCATGCCCAGCGACGGAAACACCAGCGCGAAGCCGAAGCCGGTGACGGCCGCGCCGGCCAGGGCCGTGGCCGGGGAGTCCGCCATCCAGATCAGCGCCAGCCCGAGCGCTTCCACCGCGAACGAGCACAGCGCCACGCGGTAGCCGCCGAAGCGGCTGATGCTGTCGGCCAGCAGCAGCCGCGCCACGATGAAGCTCACGCCCAGGCTGGTCAGCGCCAGCGCGGCGTGGTCCCAGCCGCGGCTGCCGTAGTACAGCGTGACGAAGGCCGTGATGGTGCCGAAGCCGACCGAGCCCAGCGCCAGGCACAGGCCGAACGGCGTCATGTGGCGGAACACCGTGCGGAACGGCATGCGCGCGCCCTTGACGGTGGGCACCGCCGACTTGCGCCGCGCCAGCAGGAACGCGGCGGCGGCCAGCGCGGTGGTGGCCAGCCCGAGCGCGGCAAAACCCAGGTGTTTGTCGAGCAGCACGCCCAGCGGCGCGCCCAGCCCCAGCGCGCCGTAGGTGGTCATGCCGTTCCACGAGATCACCTTGCCGGTGAAGCGCGGGCCCACGTCGCCGATGCCCCAGGCGATGGTGCCGGTGGTGACGAGGCTCTCGCCCGCGCCCAGCACCAGCCGCCCGGCGAACAGCCACGCCAGGCTCAGCCACGCGGTGCCGGCGCAGGCGCTGGACAGCACCACCAGCAGGCCGCTGCCGGCGCACAGCGCCAGCCCGAGCGTGACGGACTTCTTGGGGCCTTGCAGGTCGCACAGGTTGCCGGCCCACGCGCGGCTGAGCAGCGTGGCCAGGTACTGGATGCTGACCGCCAGCCCCGCGATGACCGTGCCATAGCCCAGGTCGCCATGCACGAAGCCCGGCACCACGGCCAGCGGCAGGCCCACGGTCAGGTAGGCGATGAAGTTGAAGAAGACGATGGCGGCGATGCGCCGGCCGATGCTGCCTTGCTGGTCCCCGGAATCGGGGGCGGCGAGGGTGGAACTGTTTGCGGACATGCTGGGGCGAGGGCGGTGAATCGGTGCGGTTTGTGTGCGGATGAATGCGGACAGGGACGCGGGCAGGCACGCAGGCAAGGCACGGCCGGCTGGCGTTGGCCGGGTGGCGGGCTGTGACGGACAAGGCGGGCAGGCTGGCGTGGCCCGCGCGCGCGGCTACTCGCGCCGTGGCACGGACGAAGGCACGGAACAGGTCAGGGCAACACGGGGGTGGCGGGACGGCAAGGCAGGCAAGGACATGACAGGGCGCGCGGTTGGCCGGTGCGTGTCCCCAGATGCAGTCCGGTAAAAAGAATCCGCCCGGTCGTGTGCGATCCCGCCGGGCTGGTCGCGCTATTTTAAGCGTGCGTTTAGTAACGTGCAAATGCCCTGCGGGCCGAGGTGGAATTTACTGTTGTTGCCGCGCTCGAAGCAGAGCCGGTGGCCGCATCGATGTGATTCATCAATATCTTTCGATCGGGCGCCGGCGCTTTTCCCGGCGGCCCGTGCAGGCGCGCGCCGGGAGGCGGACAATGGCCGCTGGTTTCAGACGTGTGCTGGTTTTTGAGATGTCGTCATCCCCCTGACTCAATGAAAGGACCGATCATGCAACTCGGAATCGTAGGGCTTGGGCGCATGGGCGCGAACATCGCCAGGCGGCTGCTGCGCGGGCAGCACGAAGTCGTGGTGTACAACCGCAGCCCGGACAAGGTGCGGGAACTGGCCGGCGAAGGCGCGCAGGGCGTGGCCAGCGTCGAGGAACTGGTCGGCAGGCTCCAGGTGCCGCGCGCGGTCTGGATCATGCTGCCGGCCGGGGAGGCCACCGAGCAGATGATCGCCACGCTGGCCGGCCTGCTGTCGCCGGGCGACGTCATCATCGACGGCGGCAACACCTTCTACAAGGACGACATCCGCCGCGCCGGCGAGCTGGCGGCCCGCCAGCTTCACTATGTGGATGTGGGCACCTCCGGCGGCGTATGGGGGCTGGAGCGCGGCTACTGCCTGATGATCGGCGGCCCGGCCGCGGTGGTGGACCGGCTCGACCCGCTGTTCGACACGCTGGCTCCCGGCTACGGCACCATCCCGCGCACGCCCGGGCGCGATCCGGCCAGGAGCCGCGCCGAGCGCGGCTACATCCATGCCGGCCCGGCCGGCGCCGGGCACTTCGTCAAGATGGTCCACAACGGCATCGAATACGGCCTGATGCAGGCCTACGCCGAAGGCTTCGACATCCTCAAGACCAAGTCGTCCGACAGCCTGCCCGCGGCCGAGCGTTTCGACATCGACCTCGCCGACGTGGCCGAGGTCTGGCGGCGCGGCAGCGTGGTGTCCTCGTGGCTGCTGGATCTCACCGCCCAGGCGCTCGCCGGCGACGTGGCGCTGTCGCGCTTTCCCGGCGAGGTGGCCGACAGCGGCGAAGGCCGCTGGACCATCGACGCCGCGGTCGAGCAGGCCGTGCCGGTGCCGGTGCTGTCCAGCGCGCTGTTCGCGCGCTTCCGCTCGCGGCAGGACCATACCTATGGCGAGAAACTGCTGTCGGCCATGCGCTTCGGCTTCGGCGGGCACGTGGAATACGTGACCGGCGGCGGGGAGAAGCCGTAATGGCCGCCGCCGGGAAGGAGGGCGGGAAGGAGGCCAGGACGGGAGCCACCAAGGAGGCCACGAAGGGTACCGCCAGAGCGCCCGCGAAAGCCGCCGCAGGCAAGGCCGCCACCAAGGCCACCGGCAACCACCGCCCCGTGATGGCCAAGGCCCCCAAGCCGCCGCCGGCCACGGTGTTCCTGTTCGGCGCGCATGGCGACCTGGTCTCGCGCCTGCTGGTGCCCGCGCTCTACAACCTGCGCCGCGACGGCCTGCTGTGCGAGGGCTTGCACCTCGTCGGCGTGGACCACAACGCCATGACCGACGCCGCCTTCCGCGAGCGGCTGGCCGAAGGCATCCGCGCCCGCGCGCGTCCCGGCGCCGAGGGCGGCGTGGAAGGCAAGGGCCGCGCCAAGGTTTTCGACGCCAAGATGTGGAACCCGCAGGCGCGCCGCATCAGCTACCTGCAAGGCGATTTCCTCGACGACCGCACCTACGCCGACATCGCCGCGCGCATCAAGGCCGCGCCCACCGGCAACGCCGTGTTCTACCTCGCCACCTCGCCGCGCTTCTTCGGCGAAGTGGTGGACCGGCTCGCCGCCGCCGGCCTGCTCACCGAGTCGCCCGGCGTGTTCCGCCGCGTGGTGATCGAGAAGCCGTTCGGCTCCGATCTCAAGTCCGCCCAGGCGCTCAACGCCCGCGTGCTGCGCGCCATGTGCGAGGAGCAGGTCTACCGCATCGACCACTACCTCGGCAAGGAGACCGTGCAGAACATCCTGGTCAGCCGCTTCGCCAACGGCCTGTTCGAGGCGTTCTGGAACAACCATTACGTCGACCACGTGCAGATCACCGCCGCCGAGACCGTGGGCGTGGAGCAGCGCGGCGACTTCTACGAGCACACCGGCGCGCTGCGCGACATGGTGCCCAACCACCTGTTCCAGCTCATGGGCCTGGTCGCGATGGAGCCGCCCGCCGCCTTCGGCGCCGACGCCGTGCGCGCCGAGAAAGCCAAGCTGATTGGCGCCATCCGCCCGCAGACGCGCGAGGAAGCGCTGGCCAATTCCGTGCGCGGCCAGTACCGCGCCGGCACGATGGCTGGGCAGAAGGTGCCCGGCTACCGCAGCGAACCCAAGGTCGCGCGCGACAGCCGCACCGAGACCTACGTCGCGCTCAAGCTCATGGTGGACAACTGGCGCTGGGACGGCGTGCCGTTCTACCTGCGCACCGGCAAGCGCATGGCCGTGCGCGACACCGAGATTGCCATCTGCTTCAAGCAGGCGCCGTCCTCGCTGTTCCGCGACACCCGCGTGGACCGTCTCAAGCCCAACTACCTCACCATCCAGATCCAGCCGGACGAAGGCATGTGGTTCGACTTCCAGGCCAAGCGCCCCGGCCCCGCCGTGGAGATCGACAACGTGCAGATGGGCTTTGCCTACTCCACCTTCTTCCACATGCGGCCCTCCACCGGCTACGAGACCCTGATCTACGACTGCCTGATGGGCGACCAGACCCTGTTCCAGCGCGCCGACAACATCGAGAACGGCTGGCGCGCCGTGCAGCCCTTCCTCGACGCCTGGCGCGACGACGACAGCGCCGACGTGCAAGGCTACAAGGCCGGCAGCGACGGCCCGCGCTGCGCCGACGAACTGCTCGCGCGCGACGGCCGCCGCTGGCACAAGCGCGACTGACGCCCCCGACGCCTCCCCACGCCATGACCATGCCGACGCCCCCGATGTCCCGGATTGCCCAGCTTCCCCCGATCGACCTGCTGGTCTCCGACGTGGACGGCACCCTGCTGCGCCCCGACAAGACCCTCGCCCCCGCAACAGAGGCCGCCATCGCCCGCCTGCGCGCCGCCGGCATCCGCTTCACGCTGGTCAGCAGCCGCCCGCCGCGCGGCATGCGCCGTCTGGTGGAGCGGCTCGGCATCGACCTGCCCACCGCCGCCTTCAACGGCGCCGCCATCGTCGCGCCCGACGGCAGCATCGCCCAGTCCCGGCACCTGTCCCGCCAGGCCGCCGCCCACACGCTGGCCCTGTTCGCCGGCACCGGCGTGGACACCTGGGTCTTCGCCGACGGCCAATGGCTGCTGCGCCGCACCGACGGCCCCTACGTGCCGCACGAACTCCACACCCTCGGCTACGGCCCGCTGGTGGTGGACAGCTTCGACGGCTACCTCGGCCGCGTCGACAAGATCGTCGCCGCCGACGCCGATCCCGGCCTGCTGGCGCGCCTGGAAGCCCAGCTCCAGGCCCAGCTCGGCGCCGACGTGGGCGCGCTGCGCTCCCAGACCTACTACCTCGACGTCACCCATCCCGACGCCAATAAAGGCAACGCCGTGGCCGCGCTCGCCGCCGGCATCGGCGTGCCGCTCGCGCGCACCGCCGTGATCGGCGACGGCGCCAACGACGTGCCCATGTTCGGCCGCGCCGGCCTGTCCATCGTCATGGGCCAGGCCGAGCCCGAGGTGCGCCGCCACGCCGCCCACGTCACCGCCAGCAACGCCGACGACGGCGTGGCCCAGGCCATCGACCGCCTGCTGCGGCCCGCCTGCGGCTAGCCGCCGCACCGCCAGGGAAGGCCGCGCGCTGCCATCGCCCTTAATTTTTCCGCCATTCGGCCGTTAGCCAGGACAGTGGCCCGTCATTGCAGCACCGGACCTCCGCGCCAGCGCAAAAAAGCGCTGCCGGAGCCACGTGGCGGCGCGGGCCCAGGGACACGATCAACTCCGCGCGGCACAATCCGCGCCCCGGCTGGACAAAGGAAGCGTATGAGCGGCAGCAGCGCGATGAGAGACATCGACGAACGGACCAACCTCACCAACAACAACCAGTTCGAATTGCTGTTGTTCCGCCTCGGCGAGTCCGACCAGTCCACGCACAGCGAACTGTTCGGCATCAACGTCTTCAAGGTCCGCGAAATCCTGGTCATGCCCAAGGTCACGACCGTGGTCGGCGGCGGCACCGCCATGCTCGGCATGGCCGACATCCGCGGCCAGGTCATCCCCGTCATCGACCTGCCCAAGCTGGTCGGCTGCACGCCCAAGAGCGGCCTCAACATCCTGCTGGTCACCGAATACGCGCGCTCCACCCAAGGCTTCGCCGTCGAAGCCGTGGAAGAAATCGTGCGCCTCGAATGGAACCAGGTCGTCTCCGCCGAGACCAGCGTCAAGGGCGACCTCGTCACCAGCATCGCCAAGCTCGATACCGACACCGACAACCCCCGCCTGGTCCAGGTGCTGGACGTGGAGCAGATCCTGCGCGACGTGCTGCCCACCCGCCAGCCCGAAGTCGACCCCAAGACCGTCGGCCCCCAGCTCAACCTGCGCCCCGGCGCCAAGATCCTCGCCGCCGACGACTCCGCCTTCGCCCGCAGCCTGATCGAGCAAGGCCTCAAGGCCATGGGCGTGCCCGTGCTCATGACCAAGACCGGCGAAGAAGCCTGGCAACAGCTCGGCGAAATCGCCGAACACGCCGCCGCCGCCGGCCGCACCGTGCAGGACGAAATCGCCCTGGTGCTGACCGACCTCGAAATGCCCGAGATGGACGGCTTCACGCTCACCCGCAAGATCAAGGGCGACGCGCGCTTCAAGTCGATCCCGGTGGTGATTCATTCCTCGCTGTCCGGGACGGCGAGCGAGGATCATGTGCGCAAGGTGGGGGCGGATGCTTATGTGTCCAAGTTCCTGGCCAAGGATCTGGCCGAGACGATTCGGGGGGTTTTGGCGAAGTGAGGGGTTGGGGGCTGCCTGGGTTTGATCCGGCGGCCCGTCGCACTGCACCCGGGACAATTCTCAAATTGAGCCCGGTGAGTTTGCGTCGAATGCAGCGCAAGCTATACTCGCTTCGTTGCTGCAATCACAGCAACCGGGATTAGCGGCCCGAATAGGAGGGCGAACGGCCGCCGCTTTGCGGCCTTGTCAACGCACCTATGAGGGAGGCCTTCCATGCGCCGATCTTCGCCAGCCAGTCCCGGCTATTCCTATTCCTCGTTTCCCATCGTGACCTTGCGCATGCGCACTCCGCAAAGGAGGGCGTCCCATGCGTAAGCACACTGCCTACGGCATCACCGCCGAACATACCGGTGCGGACATGTTTGTCACCGCGCATGCACCTTCCGAAAATCCCTTGAGTCTGGCTGCGGAGAAAGCGGCGCAGTTGAATGCGTTGCTGGTGGCGGCCAGCGAGCAGGTTGACGGCTCAACTTGCGCCAGTCATGTCGCGAGGGAAGGGCAGAGCCGTCTCCTGGCGCTGGCCGCAGGGCTTGCGCATGAGACGGCGGTATTGAGTGAGCTTGCTGCGCTGGGCGGTGAAGGGCGTCGCGTCGAGGGCGATAGTTGACGCGCCAGCGTTGATTTTTAGGAGGGGGGCTGCAAGGCTGGTTAGTGCCTTGCAGTCCCGGCACGAATTCGATCCCAATTGGTACAGTTAAGAAGGAATTTCATCCAGATTCGGACTTTACTGATTTATTTCCGTGGCCACTCGCGCGTTAATTCAAAAATCGTGCGCCGAGTCGGAGGATGGAAAGATGGAGAACGGAAACGAGCCGCTTCCTTACTACATGCAAGGTCTGCTATTGCCGTGGTCGTGGAAGAAGAAGGAGAGTTGTATTCCTCTGGATGTGGAGGAATTTGCACTGAGCAGCGAGAAATCCGCACCCCCGCTGCGCGACCAGCCGCCCCCGCCATTCAGGCCAAAGCCTGCCGCGACCAAGCGAGAAGGCAAGAACCTGATAGAGAGCTTCATCGACTTCCGTGAATGGCTGAACGCACCATCGCCGCCCAAGCCGGAACCGGCACCCCGGCCAGAGACTCCCAGGCGGAAGGTCAAGCCATTTGACCTACAAGACATACCACCGGCTATGGAGCGGATTGGCTGGCCCATGTCCGCCAAGGTCATGCGAAAGTGGTTCTCCGGCGAACTGAACTATGCGGCTACGGATGACGGCGCACGCCGTGGCATCAATCAGGACGGAAATCCGTTTCCTGACGCCATGATTGATACCACGATGTTCAAGCTGGATTGGATATTAAAATATCCGCGTGCAAAAGAAAAATATGATGAACTGGTGAGCGTTGGCCTGTATTCGCAAGCAGCAAAGGATGCGATCATCAGGATTTTCAAGAGAAGCAAGCCGTCACCGCACTATCGGGATGCATGGAGGCTCAGTGGCGGGGATATGCATCGCTATCACCGTGGTTTTCAGTTTCAACTGACTAGGGTGGATTCTGATTTTCCGGATAAATTCTCCATGTTTGTTCGAGGAACTGCCATAAAAAATGGTTTATTCATGGACGATCTATACGGATCGCTCGGCGCTTTTACCCTAAATATCGCGGTTGGAGAACACTATTTCTACCCAAGAAATGGCGGTCGAGGGCGTGTTGAGATACATAACGCTACCGTCTATATGCGCGACGTTTTCACGTTTCATGACAGAGACAGTACGTACCTGCATGGCCTGATCAGAAGCGGGTCGCAGTACCTGGGGCACTGGAACAAGACGGGGTTTATCATCGTTCCCGGTGCAGCCTTGGCCGGGGAGGCGACTGCGTGGGATTGGCCAATGTTCCCCGTGGCAAGGGACGGCATGATTACGGAGAGGAACGTGTATTACCCCGTCCGCAACAAAGACTATCGCGACTGGCAGTTGAAGCATAAGCAAGGCGGAGACCTGGTCCTGTACTCGGATAGGAAATGGCTTGGGTTTGGAGCGCCGCTAGTTGTGGAGTTCGACCTATGAGCAGCACAAGGCAGCGGCGGAAGCACTTGTTCATGCTTGGCACTCTGTTGGTCGCAATGCTGGCGAGTCTGCCATATTGCTATGACGCACTAAACAGGTCGGGCGCACGAGAATGCCGGCGCGAGACGGTCGGGAGTTACACCGGCGAGACATGCTACCTGCCGCGCGAATGGGGCGTGGTATTTCGGCTCTACGATGCCCGCAGTGGCGAAATGCTGGCTGAGCGCACCTATCTGGATCCCGACGTTCCTCGCCTGCTTTGGATCGATGACCGTGTCCGCTATGACTTCAATGCGAAGGATGGGGAGGGGTTTGTCAAGCTGCCTCCCACGTGGTGGGACAGGCAGCGGGCCAGGCTTCCGTGAGGGCGCTTTATGTGGGGAAGGAAAGGGTAGCGGATGTCGTATTTCGGCCACAATGAGTCTTCCGCGGTGTCAACGCGAATGTCCGCCTTCGTGCGCTCAAACCGCCCCCATATGGACGCCGGCCCCATACCTCGGGCCCGACGTCAGGCGGCCGTAAGCGTCGGCGTTCGTCCCGTGATGCCGCGACGGGGTAGCAGACATAGAGTAATAATTTCCAAGGAAGATTATCCTAAACGCTTCTCTTAGCCGCCATCTTCTTCAAACCCCAGCGCTCACTCCATCAATCTTTGACGGTACTTCAGGAGCCTGCAAAATGACTGGTGTCTCGATCGGATTCAACGCACGAGCGAGCGTGTCGCCAACCTCCACTGCCAGGAATTCCGGAAATTCACCAACGACCTGCAGGATTCCAAGCTTCAACGCTGAATCACCTTGGCCACGAGCTATTGCATTAAGCTCCGGAATGCCCCGAAGCAATATCCGCTCATAGTCGTGCCCCTGATGGAAAAGATACGCTTTTGGATAAGATAGCTGATATCCGTTTTCCAGTTTGACGGGCATTAGATCGGATAGTTGAATTGAAAGAAGTTGCAGGATCGAATCAATCATTCGCTGGCATTCCTCCTGGGTTAGTTTGAAGGCATCCGTATAAGACTGCTTGTCATGGCCGACCCCAAAATCAGCGAATCTCTTTTTGCCGTAGCGTATTAATGCGAGACTCAGATAGATCGGGTCAAGCAGATAATTTTCTATCGCGTATCTAGCACCCTCGCCAAGCACGAAAATCGACTCGGTAGACTTGTTAACAGAATCGAAATCAATGATGCCAAACGCCAAGTCGCTCCCAGAGTGCCGCAATCGACTAACTATCTGGATGACGTCCGTGCAGTTGGACGTTCCACTGTGAGGTTCAAGAAAAACAGGCTCGAACGTGAAATTACGACGGCGACGGAGGACGTTATAAAGCTCGGAGAAGTACAGTACATCATATTTGCTCTCTACAAAAATCTGCCTCCTTCGGTCGAAGGAAATACGAAGGAAGTCGATGCCACTGGTCAGATTCTGCACCGCGTGCGTACTGCTGACCAATTGAGGAAATTTCGTTTTCCTATTGATCTCGAAGATCGAGCTGTCCGGCGCCATTGCGACAGTCGAAGGCGAGTGTGTTGTCATAACAACTTTCACGTTGGCCTTTTCGACGAGCGTCTCGACTACTGTATCGATCAACAATCTAGAGAATTCCGGGTGTAATGGCGCGTCCGGTTCGTCGAGTAGAAGGAGATCGGGTCTGTCACCGTGTTCCTGCGTGTTGTAAATCGCGAGTGCCAAAGACATAAGAACTTTCTCGCCCGACGATAAATCATTCACGGAAATGTTTATGTTTGTGGCTTCGTCGACGAGCCTGAGGCGATATGGCAATTCGAAATCGCCAACCTCAGGGCTGTTTACGCGATATGGCAAATTCGCGCGAGCGAGCACATCATTAACCAATTCCCAAGGGGCTGGTCCATATTTTTTTACAAAAACATCGTCGTCTACAAAATTGGCACCGATAATTCCTCGCACTTCCGAGCGATACTTGTTGAAATCATTTTTTATCTTTCGCTGGTGATATGTTTTGAAAATAAGTGCACATTGGCTAAAAAATAAATTCCCTTGTGAAAAATCCGTTGCGTTTAGGTTTTCGGAAATATCGTCTTGAGTGAGTTCATCGAGATGTTTCCCTGATCTTTTAAGGATCTGCCGTAAAAGCGACTGGAGTGGCGGATTGTGAACGACTCTCGGTACGAATTGAGCGACAGGATCAGAAAATTGCTCTCCCATATTTAAGGCGGTAGTGTATTGTTGGACAATTCCGCTGATTTGATTCCACCAGTTATTTACATTTGAGATTATTTGGCTGGAATCGCATTGTTCGTCCACCTGTGGGTTTAATGCGTTGTAGCCGATCAGTGTTATTTTTTGTGCGACGGCGCCATCAATAACAATATTTGAAAGCGATGTGTTGGCCATAGCCTCCAAAAGATGGCTCTTTCCACTTCCATTTTTCCCAGTGAAAATAGAAAAATTAGGCAATTCGAATGACAGCCCCCGGGGAACGGATTTGTGGCTGGCGGTAATTGTGATTTTCATGATCGAATATCTTATTGAATCGGAGATGGTTTGGACTATAAATCACGCCCCATAATAAAGCCCGAGTCATGCACGCATCTGGTTCGCTTTGCACACAAGCCTGTGCCGCGTCATTCTAATCAACTCGGTGCTTTGCGTGAGTCGCCTTGACTCCGCCGCCACACGACGGAAGCGCTCCGGCTGCCTCGGCGAGAACGGATCCAAGAACCTGGACGGGCCGGTCATGCTCTAGAAGCGGACGCGGCGGGCTCACCCGCGAGCGACCGCTTTGGGTCGTCAACTGCCCTCCGTGGTCAGCGCTCGTCTCCGTCTAGAGGATGCTGTAGACCGCAGTGTGCGGCGGCCTGCCACGCGCGCGTCGGGCAGCGCCGGCTTGAGCGTGTAGGTAATCGGAAGCGTCGAAGATCCCTGCCAGCCTGGCCGGCCCCGCCGGCGCCAGCGCTAGCGAGCGACAGCGCACTCCCTGCATCGAGGTTGGCTTGGCGCATGCAGCCGGCAACTGGCGGTGGAGGTCTTGGGCGGTCAGCTGGCCGGTGCTGGTGTCAGAGTTGCCTCGAAGCTTGGCTGGTTGTGCGCTCGTATACGGTCGCTTGTGGATTCGCGCAGGTGCCAGCGTGTGCCTGCTGGCAGTCGGTCGCCCCGCTAGCCCTAGCCGGCAGAGCGCGCCCGGCGCTGCGCGGCTGTGCGGGCGCTGGCCGGCTCGCGGAAGAACGGTTCGCACCAACGCATCGGCAATTGGTGGGCCTGTCCGCGCATGGTCCTGCAGTGAGTGCGGTGTCCAGATCGGGCACGTGGCCGGCCCGCAACGGCGTGATGGCGACTCTGTAGATTCAGGCCGGGCCGGCCGGCGCCGGTGGCGCCTGCGCGCGCCGGCATAGTCCCAGCCTGTGGGTCGGTTTCGGCGCACCACCGGCAGCTGGTGGTGCCGGCCCAGGTTGCGGCGCCAGCGGCACGGCAAGGGCACTACAGCGGCTCTGGTTACTCGGTGCTCCAACCCAACCGGCCGAATAGGCGCTGTGCTCGTGTTCCCACAACCAGCTGTCGCTGGCGACTAGGCGCACGGTCCGGGCGACTGCGCGGCGCTGTCGCGTTGCGCTAGCGCGAAGTGCGGCGGCCCGAAGTTCCGCGCGCGGAAGACAGCCAAGGTTCGAGTCGGGGCGGGAGCCTAACGGTCGTGCAGCAACGGTTGGCGGCGCCGAAAGTGCGCCAAAAGCAAAAGGGCACCCAAGCGCCAAGTCGTTAACAAAAGTGTTGAAAGTGCGGGATCAGCCATAGCGGTTGTTCCCGCACTTTCCCCCGAACGATGCCAATGGCTGCCCAAGATTGTTGTCGGTCCGACGGTACCATGCCCCAACAGTGTCCTGTGCCCGAAGTATGCCCCCACAGCTAAGAAGTGATGTGTTTGAACCGCATCCGCATAAGGACAACAATTTTCTCGCGATTTTTGTTGATATTATGGCGAATAACCCCTATTTTTGAACCATGTCATCGATTCCACCGCGTCGCTCGCCTAAGCACACCCCTGTCTTGGTCAAGAGCTCCCTGGAGCGCTTGGGGAAGCGCCTGATCCTCGCGCGGAGACTGCGGGAAATGACGCAAGAGCAACTCGCCAGCCTGTCGGATGTGTCGCCCTCGACGCTGCGATCGCTGGAGGAGGGCGCCGACGGCGTGTCAATTGGCAACCTGCTCAAGGTCCTGCAAGGCCTGCACTTGCTGGGCCAGGTGGACGATGTGCTCGATCCACACCGCGACCCTGAGGCCATTCCGTTTGCCGAACGGCGGGTTGGCCGCTGATGCCGACGGTGCCTGTCTGGACTTGGCTGCCAGGGAGCGACACGCCATTGCATGCAGCCGATCTCACGGTCGAGCGCACCGCCCGGTTCAACTATCGGCCCGACTATCTTGCGCGCGGCGACGCGCTCCCCCTGGATCCGGTGGCGCTTCGCCTCGTGCGCAGTGCCCGCGGTATCGCCATTTCTGCCGCCGACGGTCTCCCTGGCGTGATCCGCGATGCTAAGCCGGCGGGCTACGGCGCGGACCGCCTGAATGCGCATGCGGGTACCGAGCTGAGCCCCCTCGAGCTGCTCGAGCGCGGGGTCCCGGATGGCGTCGGGGCCATTGAGGTCTGCGTCGACATGGACCGCAAGCTGGCCTGGCGGCCCAAGGGCCTGGAGGAACTGAAGTCCATCGCCGAAGAGCTGGACGCGGCCGCGCCAGCCAGCCGAGCGCTGCGCCGGCTCAACGAGGACTTGGACACCAGCGCGGGCGGGGAGCGCCCGAAGGCGACCCTGGTGCATGAAGGCCGCCTCTGGCTGGCGAAGATGCAGGACCGCGGCGACCGGCCGGCCATGCCGGCCCGCGAGTTCGTGACGATGCGCCTGGCGAACATGGCGGGGCTGGACGCGGCACCAGTGGTGCTGCACACCTTCGGCTCGCACCAGGTCTTGCTGGTCGAACGGTTTGACCGCGCGGGGGATCCGTATCGCCCGCAGCGCCGCCTGTTCGCCAGTGCCCACACGGTGCTGCGACTCCCCTTGGACGCGGTCAGGGGCGATCCGCGGCGCTCCTACCTGAACCTTGGCGATGCCGTGCGCGTGTGGGCGAGGGGGCGCGACGACTTGGGCGCGCTGCTGCGCGAGCTGTGGCAGCGCATGGCCTTCAATGCCCTGGTCGGCAACGTCGACGATCACCCGCTAAACCACGGCCTGCTGCATGACGGCCATGCCAAACGCGGTTGGCGGCTGGCGCCGGCGTTCGACATCACGCCCGCCATGACTGGAATGCCGCGGCCGCTCGCCGACGGCCCCGGATTGTTCATGGCCACCAACGCCGACGGCACGGCCCGCACCGGGGTGCCGCGGCTGACCGCCGCGGCGGGCCATTTCGGGGTGGACGCCGACGCGGCGGGCGCCTGGTTGCAGGCGACGGCCGCGCTCGTGGCCACGAACTGGGAGCCGATGCTGCGTGCGGCGGCGGGGCCGATCATGGAGGACGCCGCCAGGCTGGACGGGCTGATTGCCGAGGCCCGGGCCGCCTTCGCCTACAGCGAGTGGCTGGTCGGAAACCCCTGACCCGGCTCTCAGAGCCTGTTTGAAAATTCAAGGATGGGCGACTCTGCGTAGTAGAAGTCCGCCCATTGCGATATAGACCATTGCCTCGGACATGTCGGGACGTCGCTCGTAGTCCCTGACCAGGCGGCACCAGCGAATCATCCCGCCGAAGGTCCGTTCCACTACCCAACGCCGGGGCAGAACCGCGAAGCCAACCTGATCCTCGTGGCGACGCACCACCTCGACGACAAAGTCGAGCGTCGCGGCTTTATCCATCAGCGCGCGACGATCGTACGCGCCATCAGCAAACAGATGTTTCAGGCCCGGTCAACGCCTCTTCAAGGCCTCCAGTACCGTCACTGCCCCTGTACTGTCGGCAATGTCTGCAGGCGTCAGGTTCACCATCAGCAGCCGCCCATTTGTATCCACGGCAATATTGGCCGTTGTACCTCATGAAGCTGCCTTCGAAGTCAGGCCGGATCGAAGGATCGTTCCGGCTCGACAAGCACCCTCGGTTCTCCGGCAATCCGTCCCGCCATCGAAACCCACTCCCACGCACAATCCCCCACGCAATGTCATTCGCGCAGGGCAGGCGGGAGCCAGCACACGGCGCCCGCCTGCCGCGGGTTAGCGCTTCGCGCTGGTCTTCTCGATTGCCGCGCGCAGAATCGCCAGCGCTTCCTCGGCCGTCTCCGCCGGGGTATTCAGCGGCGCAAGCAGCCGCAGGTTGTTCCGATACACGCCGCACTTGATCACCAGCAGGCCGCCTTCCCGGCAACGGTCGATCACTGCCTGGGCGAACTCCGCATCCGGCTGCAGCGGATCGCCATTTCGCACGAACTCCAGCGCCAGCATCGCGCCCACGCCGCGCACCGTGCCGACCGCCGGGAATTCGGCTGCCAGGCGCTCCAGCCCGGCCCGCAGCGTTTCGCCCAGCGCGCGCGCTCCGGACAGGATCTGCTCTTCCTCGAATACGTCGAGCACGGCAAGCGCTGCCGCGCAGGCGAGCGGGTTGCCCGCATAGGTGCCGCCAAGCCCGCCCGGCGCCGGCGCGTCCATGATCTCGGCGCGCCCGACCACGCCGGACAGCGGCATGCCGCCGGCCAGGCTCTTCGCCACCGTGACCAGATCGGGCTGGATGCCCGCATGCTGGAAGCCGAACATCTTTCCGGTGCGGCCAAAGCCCGCCTGGATCTCGTCGAGGATCAGCACGATGCCATGCCTGGTGGTCAGCGCGCGCAGTGCCTGGAGGAACTCGTTGCCGGCCGGCAGGAAGCCGCCGTCGCCCTGCACGGGTTCGAGGATGATGGCCGCCACGCGCTCCGGCGCGATCTGCGTCGCAAACAGTTCTTCGAGCGCGCGGATCGCGTCGGCGCCCGTGAAGCCGCGGTATTCGTCCGGGTACGGCGTGTGATAGACCTCGCCGGCCAGCGGGCCGAAGTTCTGCTTGTACGGGGTGCTCATGCCGGTCAGTGTCGAACCCAGCAGCGTGCGGCCGTGGAAGCCGCCGCGGAACGCGATCACGCCGGGCACATTGCGGTAGGCGCGCGCGATCTTGATGGCATTCTCGACCGCCTCCGCACCTGTCGTCACGAGCAGCGACTTGTAAGGTTCGCCGCCGCCGACCAGCTTGTTCAGCCGGGCCGCCAGTTCGACATAGACGTCATAGCCCACCACCTGGAACGCCGCATGCGTGACGCGATCGAGCTGACGGCGTACCGCCTCGACGATCTTCGGGTGATTGTGGCCGATATTCTGCACGCCGATGCCGCCGACGAAATCGATATACCGCCGCCCCTCCACGTCCCAGAGATAGGCACCTTCGGCTTTCTCCGCGAACAGGGGATGGGCGGTGACGACACCATGCGGCACATGTTCGGTGCGCGCCGCGATATGGGCTTGGTTGGATTGACTCATTGGATGACACCTCTTTCATGGTCCGCGAGATCGACGTCGCGGGTTGGTTTCGACTGGGGTTGCGGTTGCGGTTCTGGATGAAACGCGGGCGCCGCGCTGGCGCCGGCGGGCGCTGACGCGGCAAGAATCTCGGCGAGATGGCGTGGCTCGCGCCCCGTCAGCTTGCGGATCTGGGTGCGGCAACTGAAGCCGTCGGCGGCGACCAGCGCCTGCGCGGGCAGGCCGGCGAGCTTGGGCACCAGCGTGCTTTCGCCGATCGCGCGGGCGATGTCGGCCGTCTTGCTGTGATAGCCGAACGCGCCCGCCATGCCGCAGCAGCCGGTATCGAGCACGTTCGCGCCCAACCCGCTTTCGGCCGAGGTGCCGCCGCACGCGCGCTGATGGCAGTGCGCGTGCAGGTGGACGGCAGTGTCCGCGCCGAGCGCGATGTCCGCCCGCGTGGCGAACTCGGCCATCGTGACAACGAGCCTGGACAGCGCCCCGGCGCGCGGGTCGTCGGGGAGCAGGGCGGGCATTTCGTCGCGGAACACCGACAGGCAGCTTGGCTCCAGCACCAGCACGGGCACCCCGGCCGCGACCGGACCGGCCAGCACGTCGAGAATCTCGAGCAGGTTGCGGCGCGCCGCGTCGAGCATGCCGACGTCGTAGAGCGGCCGCCCGCAGCAGACGTGCCGCGTGGCAAGGCGCGCATGCCAGCCATGCCGCTCGATGACGGTCACGGCGGCTTCGAGCACGCCGGGCGTAAACCCGTTGTTGAAGGTGTCGGTCCACACCAGGACATCGCGCGGGCCGTAGCCATGCACGGGCTGCTCGCGCAGCCGCTTCGCCGTCGCGCCGCGAAGGAAGGCGCGGCGGGCGATGTCGGGAAAATTCGCCGTGCGCGCCAGGCCGAACAGCTGGCCGATGCGGCGCGCGACCGGATTGCGCAGCGCGGCATTGAGCGCGCCGCCAACGTATGTCGCGGCGGGCAGCCACTGCCCGATGCGGCCGATCGCCGCATCCATCGGCGAACGCAGGCGCCGCTGGTAGTAGCGGTGCAGGAACTCGCTGCGGTACTTGGGAATGTCGACGTGGGTCGGGCAGTCGTTCTTGCAGCCCTTGCACGACAGGCACAGGTCCATCGAATCCTTGACGGCCTCGGCGTCGCGGGTCTCGCTGATGACCTCGCCGTTGAGCATCTCGAAGAACAGCCGCGCGCGTCCGCGCGTGGCATAGCGTTCTTCCCGCGTGGCCTTGAAGCTCGGGCACATGGTGCCGCCTTCGAGCGAGCGGCACTTGCCCATGCCGATGCAGCGCTCGGTCTCGCGGCCGTAGCCCGAGCCCTGGCCATCGCCCATCGGGTAGGAGAACACGCTCGCGCGCGTATCGCGCTTGTAGCCGGGCCCCAGACGCAGGTTCTCGTCGACCGGCATGGCGTCGATCAGCTTGCCCGGGTTCATCAGGCCGCGCGGGTCCCACAGGGCCTTGAACTCGCGGAATGCCTGCATCAGGCGCGGGGAGAACATCAGGTGGAGGAAGTCGCCCTTGGCCTGTCCGTCGCCATGTTCCCCCGACAACGATCCCTTGTACTTGACGACCAGCGCCGCCGCTTCCGCCAGGAAGCGCTTCCAGTCATCGACGCCGGCTTCCGAGCGCAGATCGAACGTGATCCGCGAATGAATGCAGCCATCGCCGAAATGCCCGTACATATTGGTCTTGTAGCCGTAGCGCGCCACCAGCGCCGAGAACTCGCGCAGATAGGGGCCAAGCAGTGCCGGCTCGACGGCGGCGTCTTCCCAGCCGACCGTCGGATCGGGCTGGCCCGGCACGGTGGACAGCGAGGTGGCCGACGCCCCGGTTTCGCGGATCGACCACAGGCGGCCCATCAGGGCGGCATCGGCGACCACGCGCCGGCTGGGGCGGCTCGGGAAACTCGCCGCGGCGGCGGCGGCGCGCTCGGCCAGCGCCGTTGCGTCCGCCCGCTGCACGGCGCCGAACTCGATCATCAGCCAGGCGTTGCCGGCCGGCAGCTCGGCAATGTCGTCGAGCTTGAGTCCGAGTTCTTTGAGGCCGCCGATGATGCCGGTGTCGAGACCTTCCATGGCGATCGGCCCGAGCGCCAGCAGCGCCGGCACGCAGTCGGCCGCGTCGAAGATGCTGTCGAAGCCCAGCACCAGCAGCACGCGCTGCGGCAAGCCTTCGACCAGCCGGGTCTCGGCGCGCAGCACCGTCGCGCAAGTGCCTTCGGAGCCGACCAGGGCACGGGCAATATGAAAGCCGTTCTCGGGCAGCAACTGGTCGAGGTTGTAGCCCGACACACGGCGCTTCAAGCGTGGAAACCCCGCGCGGATGTCGTCCGCGTAACGTTCGGCGAGCTCGCGCAGGCCCCGCACGATGCGCGCGCGCTCGCCACCGGCGGCCATGTGCTCGGCATAGGCGGCGTCGTCGGTGGCGCCGACCCAGAAGCGCGCGCCGGTCGCGCTCACGATCTCCAGCCGTTCTACGTTCTCCACGGTCTTGCCGGCCATGACCGAGTGGGCGCCGCAGGAGTTGTTGCCGATCATGCCGCCCAGCGTGCAGCGGCTGTGGGTCGCGGGGTCCGGCCCGAAGGTCAGGCCGTGCGCGGCAGCGGCCAGCTTCAGGTGGTCGCAGATGACACCTGGCTGCACCCTGCCGATGCGCTGCGTCGGATCGACAGCCTCGACGGCATGCAGGTACTTCGAGTGATCGATGCAGACCGCCAGGTTGACCGACTGCCCGCTCATCGACGTGCCCGCGCCGCGCGGCACCATGGCGACACCCATCTCGCCGCAGACGCGCACGGTGGTCTCGAGGTCCTCCAGCGTCCTGGGAATCACCACGCCCAGCGGTACCTGCCGGTAGTTCGATGCTTCGGATGCATACACCGCGCGAGTGACCGCGTCGAAGCGCACCTCCGCGGTGGTGGCGGACTCCAGGCGCTTGCGCAGCCGCAGCAGCACGTTGATGTCGGTGGGCTCGTGGGCCTGTGGAGATGGCATTGGCGTTCGTCGCTTGGTGGTCTATGCGTGGTCGCATGCGACCGGAGGGTCAGGGAGAAGGGCACCGGCGCCGCCCGATGGCGGCGAGATGGCGAACCCGATCGCTCATTGCTCCGGCCACGGGCGCCATCCGGCAGTTCCTGGCAGCGCTTCCCCGTCCGGTTCGGAACGAGTATAGGGATCAAGGTCTTGCAGCTTCTCCCGAATTCACGGGGCCGCGCAGCAGCGAATACCGTTATCGCCGTGCCAACGGCAGTTCCTTCGCTGGCGCGCGAGTCCGCGCTGGCGGCAAGGCAAAGCGGCCGGCATCTGTCGGCCGCCTTGCGTGGCGACGCCTGTCGGCGGTCAGTCCAGCAGCCCCTGGCACACGTACTTGATGTGCATGTACTCTTCCAGGCCGTGGCGGGAGCCCTCGCGCCCGTAGCCGGAATCCTTGATGCCGCCGAACGGCGCGGCCTCCGCCGCGACGGCGCCTTCATTGACGCCGACGATGCCGGATTCCAGCGCGTCGGCCAGGCGCCAGATGCGGCGCACGTCATTGGAGTAGAAGTACGCCGCGAGGCCGAACGGCGTCGCGTTGGCCGCGGCGATCACGTCCGCCTCGGTATGGAAGCGCGTCACCGGCGCGACCGGGCCGAAGGTTTCCTCGCACGAGCATGCCATCGTGTCGTCGACATCGACCAGCACCGTCGGCGCGTAGTAGTTCGGACCCGCGCAGCGCTCTGAGCGCACACGTTCGCCGCCCACGACCACGCGCGCGCCGCGGCTGACCGCGTCCTTGACATGCCGTTCGATCTTGTCCACCGCGCGCGCATTGATCATCGGGCCGATCTGCGAAGCGGGATCGCTTGCCGGGCCCACCACGAGGGCGCCCACGCGCGAGGCCAGCTTGTCGACGAACGCGTCGTGCACCTTGTCCTGCACGTAGATGCGGTTGGGGCACACGCAGGTCTGGCCGCCATTGCGGAACTTGGCCGCCATCAGGCCGTCGACGGCAGCGTCGATATCCGCATCGTCGAAGACGATGAACGGCGCGTTGCCACCGAGCTCGAGCGACAGCTTCTTCAGCGTATCCGCGGAGCGCCGCGCCAGGTGCTTGCCAACCGGCGTCGAGCCGGTAAAGGTAATCTTGCGCACGCGCGGGTCGTCGAGCCAGACGTCGACCACCGCCGGCGCGCGCTCGCGCGAGGTGGTGACGATGTTCAGCACGCCCGGCGGCACCCCGGCGATCTCGGCCAGCTTGACCAGCGCCAGCGAGGTCAGCGGCGTGTCCTCGGCGGGCTTGCAGACCACCGTGCAGCCGGCGGCCAGCGCCGGCGCTATCTTGCGCGCGATCATCGCGGCGGGGAAGTTCCACGGCGTCACCGCTGCGATGACGCCGACCGGCTCGCGCAGCGCAAACATGCGGCGGCCCGCCACCGGGGCGGCGATCACGTCGCCGTCGGCCCGCGTCGCTTCCTCGGCGAACCACTCCACGTAGCTGGCGGCATACAGCACCTCGCCCTTGCCCTCGGCCAGCGGCTTGCCCTGTTCCCGCGAGATCAGGCGCCCCAGGTCCTCGACGTGGCTGACGATCAGGTCGTTCCAGCGCTTGATGATCTGCGCGCGCTGCTTGGCCGGCACCTTGCGCCAGGTGGAGAACGCCCGATGCGCGACGTCGACGGCGCGGCGCGCGTCGGCCGCGCCGCTGTCCGGCACCTGGGCAAACACTTCATCGGTGGCCGGATCGGTCACGGCCAGGGTAAGGCCGTCGGCCGCACCGCTCCATTCGGCGCCGATCAGGTTGCGCCCGGGCAGCAGGGTTGTGTTCTGGAGAGACAACGACATCGGAATGGCTCCTTTCATGCGAATTCAGAGGGATGGGTGCGATGCATGCGGTTGCGCGGCAGGCACCGCGCCGGGAATGTTCAGGTCGACCTCGTCGATCCATCCGCGGCGCAGTTCCGGCACCGAGCGCGCGAGCAGCGTGTAGTAGGGGTGGTTGCCGCTGCTGTCGTAGTCGGCATGGGGTACCTGCGCCAGCTTGCGGCCGTGCTGCATGACGACGATCTCGTCGCAGATCGCGCGCACGGTGTGCAGGTCATGGCTGATGAAGAGGCAGGAGACGCCCAGTTCGCGGCGCAATTCCGCCATCAGGTCGAGGATGGCGGCGCCCACCACCGTATCCAGCGCGGAAGTGATTTCGTCGCAGAGGATCAGCTCCGGTTCGGCCGCCAGCGCGCGCGCCAGGTTGACGCGCTGCTTCTGGCCGCCCGACAGCCCCGCCGGGGTACGCTGCGCGACGCCGGCAGGCAGCCGCACAAGGTCGAGCAGCCGGCGGATGCGGGCGCGCAACGCCTCGCCGCGCAGGCCGTGAAAGAACTGCAGCGGCCTGGCCAGGATGTCCTCGATGGTTCGCACCGGATTGAGCGCGGTGTCGGCCATCTGGAACACGATCTGGATGCGCCGCAGTTCCTCTCGGCTGCGCCCCGCCAGCGTCGGCTTCAACGCCGCGCCGTCGAACACGATGCTGCCCCCGCACGGCGGCACCAGGCCCGCGATGGCGCGCGCGAGCGTGGTCTTGCCGGAACCGGACTCGCCGATCACGCCGATCGCCTGGCCCCGGTACAGCGTCAGGTCAACTCCTTCCAGGATCCGCACAGCAGGCTGTCCGGCCGAATCGACGGGGCCGTAGCCGGCCGACAGATTGCGCACTTCGAGCAGCGGCGGCTGCGCCTGCGCCGCGGCCGCCGTTCCCTGGCGCCGCGCCGGGCGCGCCGCGGCAAGCAGGCTGCGCGTGTATTCGTCGGCCGGCCGGAACAGGATCTGGTCGGTCTCGCCCGCCTCGCGCATCTTGCCGTCGCGCAGCACCACGATCTGGTCGGCCACCTGCGCCACCACCGCAAGGTCGTGGCTGACATACACCGCGGTTGTCTTGCGATCGCGCACCGCGCGCCGGAAGGCGCGCAGCACCTCGACCTGCGTCGTCACGTCAAGCGCCGTGGTCGGCTCGTCGAGGATGACCAGGTCGGGGTCGGTGATCAGCGCCATCGCCGCCATCAGCCGCTGCAACTGGCCGCCGGATACCTGGTGCGGATAGCGCTCGCCGATCGAATCCGGATTCGGCAGCGCCAGCTCGCGGAACAGTGCCACCGCTTTCTGCTCGGCCGCGCGCCGGTCCAGCAAACCGTGAATCAGCGCGGGCTCCACCACCTGGTCCATGATGGTGCGCGACGGATTGAACGACGCCGCCGCGCTCTGCGCGATATAGGTGATGGAGCGGCCGCGCAGGCGTCGCCGCTCGTTGGGCGAAAGCCCCAGCACGTCGTGCTGGCCTACCTGGATGCTGCCCGCGGAAATCTCGCAGCCATGCCGCGCGTAGCCCATCAGCGCGAGCGCCGTGGTGGTCTTGCCCGAGCCGGATTCGCCGATCAGCGCCAGCACCTTGCCCGCCTCGATCTCGAAGCTGACGCCGTCGACCAGCGTGGCCTGGCCCGCGGTGATGCGCAGGTCGGTAACCTTGACGGAAGTCCCCATTATTTCGCTCCGTTGCGTGCCGAGCGGCCCGGCAGGTTGTCGATGACGAGGTTGACGGCAAGCGTCAGGCTGGCGATCGCCAGCGCGGGCGCGACCACGGCCATGCTGCCGTCGGACAGCGCGCCGATGTTTTCGCGCACGAGCGAGCCCCAGTCGGCATCGGGGGGCTGGATGCCGAGCCCGAGAAAGCTCAGGCTGGCCAGCAGCAGCACGACGTAGACAAAGCGCAGCCCCAGGTCGGCCAGCATCGGGCCGGCGATATTGGGCAGGATCTCCTGGCGCATGATGTAGCCGATGCCTTCCCCGCGCGTGCGGGCGACCGTCACGTAGTCCATCGCATTGATGTTGACCGCGAGCGAGCGCGCGATGCGGAAGGCCCCGGGGACATAGATGACCGCGGCGGTGATGGCCAGCATCCAGACCGTGGAGCCGAACGCCGCGACCATGATCAGCGCGAACATCTTGCTTGGTATCGCGGTCAGCGTGTCCAGGCCCCGGCTCAGGCAGGCGTCGACCCAGTGTCCGCTGACCGAGGCCAGGAGCGCGAGCGTGATGCCGATGCCGCTGGCGAACAGTGTCGACACCAGTGCCACCAGCACGGTGTAGCGCGCGCCGAGAATGACACGGGCCAGCATGTCGCGGCCAAGGTAGTCGGTGCCGAGCCAGTGGGCGGCGCTGACCCGGCCGAAGATCTGGACCTCGCCCACGGGGGTGCCGTCCTGCGGGATCACGATCGGCCCGACGATGGCGGCAATCAGCCACGCGGCAAGAATCAGCAGGCCGATCCATCCGGCCGGGCCGAGGGCAGGCAGGCCCGGGCGGCGGCGCGCCCCGGGCGGCGTGACTGCCGCATGCGTGTTGGAAGTAGTAGACATGACAACGGCTCCGGCAGGGTGTCAGCGGTGACGCAGACGCGGGTTGGCGACGATGCCGCAGACATCGGCCAGCGTGACGAGGACCAGGTAGGCCGCGCAGAAGATCATGGCGCAGACCTGCACGACGGGCATGTCGCGTTGCGCGACGCTGTCGACCATCAGCTTGGCGATGCCCGGATAGTTGAAGATCGTCTCGACGATGATCACGCCGCCAAGCAGGTATGACAGGCTGAGCGCCACGGCGTTGGCAATCGGGCCGACCGCATTGGGCAAGGCGTGGAACAGCACCATCCTCGTGGCGGAGGCGCCCTTGAGCTGGACCATCTCGACGTACGGGGCCTTGAGCTGGTCGATGACCGCCGCGCGCGTCATGCGCAGCATCTGGGCAACGATCACGCAGCACAGGCTCAGCACCGGCATCGCCAGCGAGCGCAGCACCTTTTCCCAGGAATCGTCGCTGCCGATATAGGCAAGCGCGGGCAGCCAGCGCAACTGCACCGCGAACAGCAGCACGGCCAGGGTGGCCACCAGGAACTCGGGAATCGAGACCACCGCGACCGAACCCAGGCTCACGGCGCGATCGAACCAGGTGCCGCGATAGACGGCGGCGAGAATGCCGAGGGTCAGCGCGACCGGCACCGAGATCAGCGCGGTCAGGCCGGCAAGCAGCAGCGAAAGCGGCAGGCGGCTGCCGATCGTCTCGCTGACCGGCATGTGCGTGACCAGCGATTCGCCGGCGTCGCCCCTGACGAGATTGCCGAGCCAGTGCGCGTAGCGCTGCGGTGCCGGCACGTCGAGTCCCATCTGGGCGCGCAGGGCAGCCAGGGCTTCCGGTGTGGCGTCCTGTCCGAGTTGTTCCTGCGCGGCGTCGCCGGGCAGCACGGCGGTGATCGCGAAGACGATCGCCGAAACCGCCAGCAGGGAGACCAGGGCGAGCCCGATCCGGCGCGCCAGCAGGCGCAAGATGAAGAGGTTCACGATATTTCCTCCTTCGATGGCTCAGGCTGCGCGCCAGGCGTGCCCGGCGAGCGAATGACCCATCGGGCCGCCCAGCGGAACCGGCGCAAGACCCATGAGACGCTTGTTGTAGCCGGCTGGGCCGATCAGGGCATCCGGCGGTTTCGGGGCTGGCATGGCAAAGGGCTCCTGAATGACGAAGAAAGTGGGACTGGCAAAGCTGTCATGCGGCGCGCGGCAGCGGCGTGCGTTCAGGACACCTTGTCTTTCAGCCTGAAATAGAGACCGACGGCGGGCAGGAACCAGGGCGGCCCCACGTGCCCCGGAATGGCCGGCCACTGCCGCGCGCGCCACGGGTTGGCGGTGGTCTCGCCCGCCATCACGCGCGCCATGCATTGCCCCATGTGCACGGACATCTGCGTGCCGTGCCCGCTGAAACCCATCGCGTAGTACAGCCCGTCGCGCTCCCCCGCATGCGGCAGGCGATCTTGCGTCATGTCGACCAGACCGCCCCAGCAGTAATCGATGCCGACGTCGGCGAGTTGCGGAAACGCTTCCAGCATCGACGCGCGCAGAAGCCGCCCGCTCTTGGCGTCGGACTGCGGGTTCGAGCCGGCAAAGCGCGCGCGTCCGCCGAAAATCAGCCGGTCGTCCGTCGACAGGCGGAAATAGTGATGGACATTGGCGGTCGTCACGTAGGTGCGGCGCCCCGCGAGCAAGGCCTGTGCGCGTTCGCGCCCGAGCGGCTCGGTGGCCAGGATGAAGCTGCCGACCGGCACGATGCGGCGGCGGATCCAGCCGAACGTGCCATAGCCGCCATGACGCGTCGCGCCGGTGGCCAGCAGCACCTGGTCCGCTTCGAATACGCCGCGCGGCGTGTGCAGGCGATGCCGGTGGCCGGACCCGACGCGCTGCAGGCGCTGGACGGGGGTGTCGAGATAGATGCGCGCGCCATGCCGCGCGGCGGCCTGCGCCAGGCCCAGCGCGAAGCGGCCCATGTGCATCTGGCCGCTTTTCTTGTACAGCAGCGCGCCGTGATAGCGCTCGCTGGCGACTTCCGCACGCGTCTGCGCCGCGTCGAGCAGTTCCACATCGAGGTCGACACCGTCGCGGCGCAACAGATCGCAGCTGCGCGCGAGCGCGTCCAGGTGGCCAGGACGGGAAGCCAGCTTGAGTTTGCCATGACGCAGGAAGTCGCAGTCGATCTGCTCGGCGTCGATCACGTGCTTGACGGTATCGACCGCGGCGTCATAGGCGTGATACCAGTCGCGCGCCTGCTGCGCGCCCACGCGCGCCGCCAGCGTGGCGTAGTCGACCGCAAGCCCGTTGTTGACATGTCCGCCATTGCGGCCGGAAGCCTCTCCGGCCGGACGGCTGCCCGCCTCCAGTAGCACCACGCTCGCGCCGCGCCGCGCCAGCGCCAGCGCGGCGGACAGGCCGCAGAAGCCGCCGCCGACAATCGCGACGTCCACGTTCGACGTCAATGGTTCGGTGGCGCCGGCGAAGCGGGCAACGCCGTCATTCCAGTAGCTTTCGAGTTTCATATCGATTGTGAGAACAGGGGGTGCAATACGGCAATGCGGCAGTACGGCAATACGGGTTCGCTGTCCCGCCATCGCCCGCGCAGTCCGGCGCGATGCCGGCCCGGCTTGCGTCGGCGGCGACGCGGCACTGTTGCCGCCCGCTTGTCTGGCGGCGACATGGCGAAGCGCGTCAACACGGTGTCATTGAAGCATGGGCCAACGAGGACTTTGTAGGATATTGGCCTTCGCGACAGTGGATGCTGTGGTTTCGCGGGGTCTGTTTGGCATGGTGTGCCAGGTGCCCGGCGCGAGTGCATCTGCACCAAAAAAATCGAGGGATTACCCTAGGCCGTGGCACCGGTTCAGTGCGCTCGGGAAACAGCAAGTTTTTCCTATCCCGGGTCCCGCCGTTCATCGCATCATTGGCGCTCACTCATCTTTCGGCGAGGCCGGCGCACTCATGGATCCCGCACCGCTCACACTCATGTCGGACGACAAGCCCGTGCATCTGCGCAACATGGTCGCGGCTGACCTGGCCGCTGCCCTGTCGCTGTCGGAACACTTGCGCTGGCCTTACCGCGCGAGCGACTGGGAAACGCTGTTCGCCCTTGGCGAAGGCCGTATCGCGCAGCTTGGCGACACCATCGCCGGCATTGGCCTGCGCTGGCTGTGGGAGCCGCGCGGCGCGTCGGTCGGGCTGGTCAGCGTGGCGCCCGCATCGCGGGGCCGGGGCATCGGGCGGCGGCTGATGGAAACGCTGACCGCGGGAGCCGGCAATGGCCCCATGCTGCTGCACGCGCCCACGGACAGCGAAGCGTTCTGCCGGCGGCTCGGCTTCACGCTGGGCGGCTACGTGCACCCTTACGAAGGCAAGGCCATCCAGGCGCCGCTGATGGCGCTGCCGCGGGGCTGCCGGCTCCGCCCGGCCGGACACAAGGATCTTCCACGCATTGCCGCCATGGACCACGCGGCCAGCGGCGCCGGGCGCCGTCGCCTGATCGAGGCGTGGCTGGCCCACGCCGTGGGCGCGGTAGTGCTGGATCATGCCGACGGCCCGCTCGGCTTCGCCATACTGCGGCGCTTCGGCAGGGGCGCGATGATCGGCCCGGTGGTCGCGCCCGGCGCCGGTCCGGCCAAGGCGATGATCGCGCATCTGGCCGGCCTGGCCGGCGGGCGCTTCCTGCGCATCGACGCCGTGGCGGACCCGGAGATCGAAGCATGGCTGCGCGACCTCGGGCTGGTGCATGCGGGCGGCATGCGCGCGATGAAGAAAGGCGCGTTCGCGCCGGCTTCGCCGGATTTCACCACCTTTGCCCTGGCCGACCTGGCCACCGGTTGAGCAGGGCATCGGATCAGACACACAAACACACGACCCGGACCGACAGATGGATCAGAAGGCAACGTTTCTCTACAAGGCCGACCCCGAGCGCGGCAGGATCTGGGCGCAAGTGTTCGCGCAGGCAGCACCTGGGATCGACTTTCGCCTGTGGCCCGACATCGGCGATCCCGCGCAGGTGGCCTATCTGGCGGCCTGGGAGCCGCCGGACGGCATCGCGCAGCGCTTCCCCAACCTGCGCGTGCTGTTCTCCACCGGCGCAGGCATCGATCAGTTCGACCTGGACGCCTTGCCTGCCGAGGTGCCGCTGGTACGCATGGTCGAACCCGGCATCATCGACGGCATGATCGAATATGTCGTGTTCTCGGTGCTCGCGCTGCACCGCGACATGCCCGCCTATCGCCGCCAGCAGGTGTGCGAGCAATGGCGGCCGATCCAGGTACGCACTGCCGCCTCCCGGCGCGTGGGCGTGCTCGGGCTGGGATCGCTGGGGCAAGCGGCGCTGGCGCGCCTGAAACTGTTCGGCTTCGACTGCGCGGGCTGGGCCCGGTCGCCGCGCGCCGTCGACGGCGCGCGCACGTTCAGCGGCGCGGATGGCCTGGCTGCCTTTCTTGGCCGCACCGACATCCTGGTCTGCCTGCTGCCGCTGACCGACGAAACACGCGGCATGCTGTGCGCGCGCCTGTTCGATGCGCTGCCGCGCGGCGCCAGCCTCGTGCATGTCGGCCGCGGCCAGCACCTGCGCGACGCCGACCTGCTGGCCGCACTGGATGCGGGGCAGATCGGCGAGGCCATTCTCGACGTCACCGACCCCGAGCCGCTGGCGGCCGGCCATGCGCTGTGGCGTCATCCGCGGGTATGGCTGACGCCCCACATTGCCAGCATGACCCAGCCCGAGACCGCGGCGCGGGTCGTGCTGGACAATCTGCGCCGCCACCGGGACGGCGAACCGCTGGTCGGGCTGGTGGACCGCGGCAAGGGATACTGAGCCGCGCCAGATCAGCGCCAGATCAGCGCCAGATCAGCGCCAAATGCCAGACTGCCGCGCGGGTTGCCGGAGGCGGGTCCGCACCAATTGCACAGGTGCCCGGCAGCGTGGAAAATACCGCGTGACTCACAAGCGACAAAGGACCATGTCCGTGGCCGTCAAACTCGACCGATTGGATCTTCGCATCCTGGCGCACCTGCAGAAGAACGGGCGCATGACCAACGTGGACCTTGCCGACGCCGTCGGGCTGTCGGCCAGCCCTTGCCTGCTGCGCGTCAAGCGGCTCGAACAGGCGGGCTACATCACCGGATACGGCGCGCGGATCTGCATGGACAAGCTCGGCGACGTCCTGACGGTGTTCACCGAGATTACGCTGGAAGACCATCACCGCGAAGACTTCGTGCGCTTCGAGAAGGCCGTGGCGGACGTGGACGAGATCGTCGAATGCCATCTGGTCAGCGGTGGCTACGACTACCTGCTCAAGTTCATCACGCGTGGCGTCAACCACTACCAGGAACTGATGGAGAGCCTGCTCGACCGCAAGATCGGCATCGAGAAGTACTTCAGCTTCATCGTCATCAAGTCGCCGTTCATCAAGACGCACTATCCGATCGAGCGGCTGTTTACATCGGAGGGCTAGCGTCGGCCGACGACGCCAGCCATGCGCCCGGGCCCGCGGACGGTTGCGCCCCCCGGGGCCGGAGGCGCCGTTCGGCAATCAGGACGTTGAAGTCTTTCGGACGCATCGCCCGGCTCTCACGGGACGCTGGGGAAGGATTCGGCACCGAGGGACGACGGCTTGCGCCGGCCGGTGTCCTGGCCGGTGAGCTGGAATTCGCTGGGCGTCATGCCACACGCGCTTTTCATGCAGCGGCAGAGATGGCTTTGGTCATAGAACCCGCACTCGTGCGCGGCCAACGACGGGGAGAGCCCCTGCCGGAGCAGGGCCTGCGCATGGCGGATCCGCTTCAGGCTGATATACCGGTGCGGCGTCATGCCGACCGTCTGCCTGAAGACCGTCACGAAGCGGCCCACGCTCAGCCCCACGACCGCGGCCAGCTTGCGCAACGGCAGCGGCTCGCCCAGATGCTGGTGGATATAGGCCAGCACCATGCCCAGGCGCGGATGCTGCGTGCTGGCCGCAACGGCGCTTGCCGGCCGGGCTCGCGAAGAGTGGGTGGATGCGGCGATCGGGCTCATGCTGGCTAGCATAGTGGCGATGCCGACGCGCATGCCGCTGTTTTGACCGAGCTGCGCCATAGCGAATTGCAAACTGGCGGGGCTGGAACGCAGATTCTGCGGGACCGGGCCTGGCCGCGGTCCGCATCCTTGGCTGGCGCCTTACTTCAGGATTACAAACACCTTGCGCAGCGGCTCATGGATTTCCCACTTGCCGGTCGTGTTGGCGGGAAAGAACAGCGTGTCGCCCGCCTTGATGCGCAACGGCTCGCCGCCGCTTGGCGTGAACACGCAGGAGCCGGCCAGGATATGCATGACCTCGGCCTCCGGCACCTGCCGTTCATAGGAGCCGGGCGTGCATTCCCACAGGCCGGTCCGGTTGTCGCCCGCGCCTTCCAGGGCGACCCGCAGGCTGCTGGTGCGGCACGGAGGCTGGCTCAGCGGTCGTCCGACCGGGCCGTCGTCGACCAGGTCGTTGCAGTGCACGGAGTTCGGGATGATGGTGATGGGCATGATGAGGCAAGCGCTGAGGCCGCCCGTCTTGACGGCGCGGCCGGGGAGTTGAGAGGACCAGGAAGCTGTTTCGGCATGAAGCGAAGCGGTCCTGGCCAGCCGCGCGGTCGCGGACAGCGCAAGGGGTACTTGCCGTGCCGCGCTACGGCGCCAGGATCTTCCTGAAGCGATTTCCTAGGCGTTGGCCTCGACGGCATCGGCCAGTTGCGATAGCGAATGAAAGTGGTAGTCGGGCGTGGTGATCTGCGGCACTTCCATGGTGCCGCCGAATCCCGGCTGCGCATGGCGCCGTTCGATCCAGCAGGTCTTCAGGCCGAGTTGCCGCGCCACGCCGATGTCGTGGTACTGGCTCTGCGCGACATGCAGATTGTCGGCTTGCTTGAGGCCCCAGATCGCGTCATAGCGGCCGCGTGCATAGGCGAAGTACTGAGGGTCGGGCTTCTCGGACAGGGCGTCATCGCAGGTGTTGCTGTCGTCGAACGGGAAGTCGAGCGCCTTCTCGAAGTGCGTCAGCGCCCAGCGCTGCGCATTGGTCATGGCCACCAGCTTGAAATGCTTGCGCAGCCGCTTCAGGGCCTGCACCGAGTCGGGAAACGGCTTCCAGTTCACGACCGAGTCGCGCAGCCCGCGCGCCAGCTCGTCGGAGTCGGGAAAGCCGAGGTCGGCCGCCATCAGGTGCCAGCAGCGCTCCAGGTCGTCCGGATACCACATCGTCTTGTCGCCGGCGCGCGCGCGCCGGTAAGCCGCGAGGAATGCTTCGTCGGTGATCGGGCTGCCGGGCACGGCGCTATGGAAATAGTCGAGCATGCCGCCTTCGAAATCGATCAGCGTGCCAACCACGTCGAACGTCAGTACCTTGAAATCACGTAGTGCCATGAGGTGCCTCTCTATGGAAAAAGGAGCTTAAAAAGAAAAAGCGGATACAGGGGTCCCTGGCCGCACTTGCATGCGGCCGCGGTATGGAAAAACAGGGGGCAGGCGGGCTGCGGGCGCTAGCTCACCCTTCGAGCCAGACGTTCTCGGCGAAGGCGTAGCCCATCATGCCGCCCAGCGGGATCGGCGACAGGCCGTTGAGCTTCTTGCTGTGGCCATCGATCGTGGCAAGGAACAGCGGAATGCCGATGCCCGAATCCTTGTGGATCATCGTCTGCATGTCGGCGTACATCTGCTTGCGCCTGGCGAGGTCCGTCTCGGCGCGCGCGGCGGTCAGCAGCGAGTCGAACTTCGGGTCCTTCCAGCGCGACTCGTTCCAGGTTGCGTCCGACTTGAAGAACTGCGTAAGGAGAGTGTCGGCGTTCGGGCGCGGCACGATGGAGCCGAAGCCCACCGGGCTGCTGAGCCAGTGATTGGACCAGTAGCCGTCCGCCGGCATGCGCTTGACGTCGAGATTGACCCCCGCCTGGCGCGCGGACTGCTGCAGCACCTGCGCGATATCGACGGAGTACATGGCCGCCGGCGATGCCACTACCGGAATGCTCGCACTGCCAAGGTTCGCCTTCTTCAGGTAGAACTTCGCCTTTTCGGGATCGAACTGCCGTTGCGGCAGGCCGTCGAAATAGAAGCGGTTGGTCGGGTCGATCGGCTGGTCATTGCCGGTCAGCGCATAGCCGAGCGCGATCGACTTCTTCATCAGCTCGCGGTCTTGCAGCAGCTTCATGCCCATCACGAAGTCCGGGTTGGTGCCCGGACCGACGTCGCGGCGCACGATCAGGTCGGTGTACTGGCCCGACTGCGTGACGAACACGGTATGTGCCGGCGACCCCTTGACGCGCGCGACCGAGCGCGGGTTGATCGTCGTGACCAGGTCCAGGTCGCCCGACAGCAGCGCGTTGACGCGCGCGCCCTCGTCGCCGATGCCGACGAACTCGATCTCGTCCAGGTACGGTTTGCCGGACTTCCAGTAGCTTTCGTTGCGCACCACCACCGAGCGGATGCCGGGCCTGAACTCCTTGAGCTTGAACGGGCCCGTGCCGATCCCGGTATTGAAGTCGGTGGTGCCGCTCTTCACGATATGGAAATGGAACGTGCCGAGGATCACCGGCAGGTCGGCGTTCGGGGCGGACAATACCACCGTCACCTCGCTCGGGCCGGTGGCGGTCACGGTCTCGATCTGGTCGGCCAGCGCCTTGGCCTTGGACGCCGTGGCGGGGTCCTTGTGGCGCATCAGCGAGAACACCACGTCGGCGGGCGCGAGCGGCTTGCCGTCATGGAAGGTGACGCCCTTGCGCAAGGCAAACACCCAGGTCTTCGCATCCTTCGTCGAGAACGACTCCGCCAGCGCCGGCTGCGGCGTCAGCGTCGCATCCAGCCAGGTCAGGCCGTTGTAGAGCATATTGCAGCGGCAATAGTCGACCTTGTTCGACTGGCGCGCGGGATCGAGCGTATCGGAGGCGCCGGCATTGTCCCCGGCCACGCGAATCCGCCCGCCGCGGCGCGGCGTCTGCGCATGCGCCGAAACCGCCGCACCCGCCAGGCTGCCAGCCAGCGCCGCCTGCATGCCGCCGGCCGCGAACATGGCGAGGACGTCGCGGCGCGTGAAACCCCGGCGCATCGCATCCATGATGCGCGTGCTTTCCGCGGGTCCGATCAGGTCTTCAAGCGTTTTTCGGTCATTCATGGCAGGTGGGCTCCTGGGGGGTCGAAGGGCGAGTCGCGTTATGACAAGACGGTGTCAATGTAATAGGATCCGTGGCAGGGCAGATTCTGTCATGTCGTGTGCAGGGAGTCCGCTTGCTGCATAATTCCTTGTTCGATGGGAGAGTTTAGGGACAGCCGCTGGCTCCGGGCAACTTCCCAATTGTTGGGTCAAATATAATCTGAAGTTATGGCCAATTTCCGCCGCAAACTGCCGAGCGCCAATGCGCTGTTCGTTTTCGAGGCGGCTGGCCGCTGCGGCAGCCTGACCAAGGCGGCGGCCGAGCTTTACGTCAGCCAGCCCGCGGTCAGCCGCATGATGGCGCGCATGGAAGAGCGCATGGGCGTGCCCTTGTACAAGCGGGTCCGGGGCGGCATCGAACTGACCGACGATGGCCGCCTGCTGCACAGAGCCATTACCGAGGGCTTCAATGGCATCGAAGCCTCGATCAGCGAAATCGAGGCGCGGGCCACGGGCATGGAGACCATCACGCTGTCGGTGTCGACCGCCTTCACGACGCACTGGATGATGCCGCGCATGGAAAAGCTGCGGCGGGACTTTCCCGGCGTCGACCTGCGCTTTCAGCTGATTTCAGGCAAGGTGGGAGGGCCGATGCATGACGTGGATCTGGGCGTGCGCTTCTTTACCGCTGGCGAGACCCCGCAGAACGGCGCGCTGCTGATGCCGGAAATCATTCTTCCGATCAGCACCCCGGCCTACCGCGACGATTCCACGCACGGCAGCGACATCATCATCAACCTGACCGACAGCTTTCGCGACTGGCCGAACCTGTTCCCCGGCCTGCGGAAACGCGATCTCGACCTGTACAGCCTGAACTTCTCCGACTATTCGATCGTGATCCAGACCGCAATGCTGGGCCAGGGCATCGCGCCAGGATGGCTCAACGTGGTCTCGCACTGGATGCGGCTGGGAACCCTGGTACCGGCCATCCGCCAGGCCCATGTCACGGAGCGGCACTGCTACCTGGTGCAGCAGGCCACGGCCACGCCGCGTCCGACCGTAGCCAGGCTGCGGGACTGGATCGTCGAGGAGACCTTCCAGGACATCGCGGAGATCGATCGGATGTATCCGGAGATGGAATTGCTGACGTTGGCCAGGGGAGGGCACAGGCGCGGCCGCGGCGTGGTGAGCGAATTGCCAGTGGATCAGGGGAAATCGGTGGGGGGCGTCTGAAAGGGTCATGTTCCCCTTCACAACTCGCCCGGCTGATCCGGTTGCCGAACCAACATTGTCGCCATTGCGAGGGCCATTGTGTCGACTCGCGTGTACGCGGCATTCCAGGGTCCCCGCAATCCTCGCCGGGTAAGGCTTTGGGCAACGCGGAATGAAAGTGTCACCGGAGAGAGCCGGTTCGAGCGGCTTTCAATTCCTTTCCGTTGGCGCGCCCGATCGGGCGGCCGCCTGTGTCCTGTCACTGCTGCGCGCCGCGCAGTGGCAACGTCTCCGTGCGGCCAGTTGCAGCCGTTGCTCACGATGGCTCGGAGGGATGAATTCGCCCCAATAACTGGCGCTTGCGAAGTGTTCGATAAATGCCGTTTGCAGGGACCCAATACTTGTTGCTACCGTCAAGCCTGCTTTCGTCGCAAGCAAGACAGGCTCGCTCCTTGCGCGGAATCATGCACCTTACACAACGGCCCGGCGGCGCGCTTCGTCGCATTCGGCCGCCAGGAATTCGAGCAGCGTCCGGATGGAGGGCAGCAGCCCTCGCCGGGAAGGAAACACGGCATGGACGATGCCGGCCGGTGGCCGCCAGTCGGGCAGAATGTGGACGAGCTGTCCCGCTTCGACCTGTCGCCACACCATCATCGTCGGCAGCGCAACAACCCCTACGCCGGCGATGGCCGCATCGCGCAGGGCCGCCATGTCATCGCTGACCAGACGTGGCACATGAGTGACGTTTGCCGTCTGACCGTCGGCGTGTTCAAGTTGCCATTGATAGTCCCGCCGCGGCGGCCCGAGGGTCATGCTGGGCGAATGGTGCAAGTCGGCGGGCGAGGTGATGGCGCGTACCGCCTGCAGCGCGGGACTGGCTACCAGACATTGCGTACTGGTGTCGAGCCTGCGCATGACCAGCTCGGACGGCTCGAGCGGCGGGAAGCGCACGCGGATGGCGATGTCGAACCCTTCGGCGATCACATCGACGCGCCGGTTCGTGCTTTCAAGATAGATTTGCACGGCCGGGTAAGCGGTAAGGAAGCGCGCGAATAACTCGCCGAACTGGAAGTTGATCAGCGCCACAGGACAACTTACGCGGATGATGCCGCGCGGGTCGGCCTTTACCTGCGCGATTACCTGATCGGCCGCTTCGGCCTCCACCAGCATGGCGACACAACGATCGTAGTATTCGCGGCCAATCTCCGTCACCGAAAACCGGCGCGAGGAGCGGTTGAGCAGGCGCACGCCCAGCCTTTCTTCCAACTGCAGAATGCGCCGACTAAGCTTGGATTTCTGCATGCCCGTGGCGCGAGCCGCAGCGGCAAAGCCGCCGTGGTCGACCACCTGCACGAAGTGATAGAGGTCGTTGAGGTCTTGCATCGTCCCATTATTAGGACGGAGCGTAGGAAATTGCAATCTTCCTGATCGATCGTTGCGCTGCTATTTTCAATGGCAGGAAGCGGTAATTACTACTGCAGTCACGGGAAATGATCATGAGCAAGGCAATTCTTGGCCGTTACGGCAACAATCGCGGCCACTGGGTGGGCGACGGTTTTCCGGTCCGCTCAGTGTTTTCGTACAACGATCTCGGCCAGCACATCAGTCCGTTCCTGCTCCTCGACTACGCGGGGCCGCACTACTTCGAGCCGACGACGAAGCGTCGTGGTGTGGGTCAGCATCCGCATCGCGGGTTCGAGACGGTAACCATCGTCTATGACGGGCAGGTAGAACACAAGGATTCCGCCGGCAATGGCGGGGTCATCGGCCCTGGCGACGTTCAGTGGATGACTGCCGGCGCCGGCATCTTGCATGAAGAGTATCACTCACCGGCGTTCGCCAAGACTGGCGGCCCGTTCCGCATGATCCAGCTCTGGGTGAACCTGCCGGCCAAGGACAAGACGACGCCTGGCGGCTATCAGGGCATCGTCTCGGCCGACATTCCCGTCGTCGATCTGCCCAACGGTAGCGGCAAGGGGCGAGTGATCGCCGGCGAACTGCTCGGCGCGAAGGGTCCAGCCAAGACGTTTACGCCCATCAACATGTGGGATCTGCGCCTGTCCGGCAATAACGATCTGACGATCGCACTTCCCGAGCGCCACACGGCCATGCTGGTGGTGCTGGCCGGACACGTCACCCTCAACGGCAGCCAGGAGGCTCGTGAGGCGGAAATGGTGTTGCTGAGCCGCGAGGGTAGCAACGTGGCCATTCATGCCGATGGCGACGCGATGGTGCTGGTACTGACTGGCGAGCCGATCGACGAGCCGATAGCAGGTCATGGGCCGTTCGTGATGAACACCAGCGCGGAACTCATCCAGGCGTTCGACGACTTCAAAAGCGGCCGCTTCGTTCAGGCCACTTGACGTTCATCCCGGTCTTGCAGGGCAAGACCGGCTTTTTTTCCAGAATAGGGACGGCCATCCTGCCCGCACCGCCCCTGCCTGCCCGGAGTTGCCTCCCGCGCCGGAACAATGGCGGGCACCTGTCAAAGAAAGGATGTAATCATGGCCAGCGAATCTATTCGTGACCCGAAGGCGGATCAACTGCTGACACCGCAAAACTCGACCTTCATCATCATCGACTATCAACCGGTGCAGGTGAACTCGATTGCCTCGATGGATCGGCAACTGATGCTGAACAATATCGTTGGCTGCGCTAAGGCAGCCATCGCTTACGGCCTGCCGATCGTGCATTCCACGGTCAACGTGCAAACCGGTCTCAACAAGTCGCCGGTATCCCATATCCGCAAGGTGTTGGGCGACTATCCGACCTACGATCGCACCAGCATCAACAGCTGGGAGGACGTGGAATTCCGGAAAGCGGTTCAGGAAACCGGCCGCAAAAAGCTCATCATGACTGCGCTCTGGACCGAGGCATGCCTGACGTTCCCGGCGCTGGACGCGCTGGCCGAGGGCTACGAGGTCTATGTGCCGGTGGATGCCGTGGGTGGCACATCCGTGGCCGCGCATGAAGCCGCACTGCGACGCATCGAGCAGGCCGGCGGCAAGCTCATTTCTACCGTGCAGCTGTTCTGCGAGCTGCAACGGGACTGGAAGCGCAGCGAGACCGTCCCCGCGTTCATGAACCTGTTCATCGAAACGGGCGGCACGCCGGGCATCCAGTTCTCGTACGACCGTAGCGAGTAAGTCGACGAAACAGGCGGCAACCGGCGGTCAGCGGCTTGCCGCCTTGAGCAACCATTTTCAGGAACGGGTAGTCATGCGCGAAATTCGTGGCGTGGCGATTCTCCATGCTAAGGAAGGACGGCAGGATGCATTGCGCGCCGATCTTGTGACAGTCACGGAGAAGCCGGAGACCGAGGAAGGCAATCCGGGCTATGAGCTTCCTGGCGACGCGAACGACAACCGGCGCTTTATGCTCGCTGAGCGTTGGCGCGACGCCGAGGCACAAGAGAGGCACCACAACAAGTCGATGCATATCACCCATTTTCATGCCAATGGCGAAGCCAACGTAGAGCGGCGCGAAGCAGTCCACTTCCGCAAACGTATTGCCTGACTACGCAGCAGGCGATCTTGCCAGCCGTCGGGCAGGCAGGCCGTCTCCGGGCCCACACCTTGAGCGTAGTAACCGTGGGTTTCGTGGAACCTGGACCCTTCACCGATTGCGGCGTCGATGCTATCGGCCTTTTGGTGTGCATTGAGCGGGTAGATATCAGCCTCGGCGGACATCGTGAAGACCGCTGGCGGATTGGGGATCTGCCCCAGGATCGATTGGCTGCCAATGACCACGAACTCGTACTCATTCGTGATTTCTGCTGCGGCTCGAATGATGTGCTCCAGGTCCTCCCGGTTCACGTGGCCCCTTCTTCGTTTCGGTCGCCCAGAATAACCTCGTTCTTTAGCGCCTGTATTTGGGCAAGCACATTGTGTCGGACATCTTCTGGCAGTACGGTTGGCAGTGGTGATGCCTGGCGAAGTTCCTGGGCACGCCTCGTCCGGCCAAGAACCTTGCGCCATGAGCGCCGGGTGAGAATTGTCTCCCACTCGTCCCAGAGGGATCGGGAGCGAGCGTCTTCCTTGGCGCGCCATTGCCGCAATGTATCCCGGGCGCGTTCGAGCAGCGCAGGATCTTCCTGAATCAGCCGGATTGCTTCTTTGTGAAGCGCCATGCTTTGAAGATCTTGTGCCTGATGCCGCTGGGAATCCGTGGTGACCAGCACCTGCACCAGGGGGCGCGCGCGTCTTGACGTCGCCGCCGCGGAGGTTGCCGGGGGCGGCTGGAAGGTATCACCAGCCAGCAGGGCCAGGTCACCAGCAACGCCGAGAGCCGACATGACCCGGAGGTACGTGCCGATTGTCGGCGCGGGATCTCCGGCCTCGACCGAGCCAAGTGTGGTCCTGGAAATGCCCACCCGCCGGGCCATTTCGACCGTGTTGATGCCCTGCGCCTTCCTGAGGCGCTTAAGGCGGTCGCCCAGCTGAAGCAACAACTGGCGTTCCAGGACAGAAGAAGTATCGGCGAATGCAGGCATATGTTCATTGTATTAGTCAAATATAAATTATTTGTCCAATATGCTGAACATTTTATGGCTGGTCTCCAGTACGGTGGGTCTGGATGTGGGGGCACCCCAACCGTCTCGCGCATGGCGCACTTCTGCGGGCCGGCAATTAGCGGTACCGGCCCCGCTCAGCCAGCCGAATCCCGCCGGCATTGCCCCAACTTCGGCACCGCAGCCACCCTGCCGCCCACGCTCAACCAGCCGCCACACCCCGGCCAAACTGACTCGGCGACACCCCCACCTCACGCCAGAAGGCCAGTGCTGAACGCACTGGCCGACGGATAGCCGATTGCCGCCGCGACGACCTTTAGCGGGGGCGCTTCGCGCTGAAGCATGGCCTTGATCAAGACCATGCGCCAGTCGATCAGGAATTGCATCGGCGGCACGCCGACCGTCCGCGCAAAGCGCTCGCTGAAGGTCGAGCGGGACAGGCCGGCCACGCGGGCCAATGCCTCGACCGACCACGGGCGGGCCGCTTCGCCGTGCAGTTGCTTCAGCGCGCGGGCAGGAGGCGGGGTCGCCGGCCCCACCAGGAGGCCGGGGCGGCTGCGTGGCCCCGGCGTGTGGTTCCCCGATGGCGTGTTCAATACGGTGACGGTCGAGCTATCCGGCCACACGCTGCGTTGAGCGGCGGCGCAGCGGCGCATCACTTCGCCAGTGCCACCGTCCTGTCGTAGGCGCTGCCGAACCCGTTCAGCGAGAGCGGGAACATCATGTCCCGGCCGCCATCGGCCCTGGCGTGGATCTTCAGCGCGGTGGCGTTGCGCAGCGAGGCCAGCATCCTGGGATCGATGGTCGATGACACCACGCATCCGGCCGGCACGCAGGTGCGGAACGGCAGCACCTGGCCTTTTGCTCCGTCGTCGATCTGCAGCGTGGCGCCGGCGGCGAGGTCCAGGCCGAAGGGCAGGATGAAGGTGGCCACGTTGCTGCCCGGCGCCGTGCGCAGCTCCATCGCCACCACGCGCTGGCCGGACTTGGCGTCTTTCTGCTCCTGCTGCATCGCGCACGCCTTGCGCGCCTGGCTGCCTTGCCCGGTGACCGCGCAGTTCACCAGCCAGTCGCCATAGGACTCGCGCAGCGAGCTCGCCCCGCCGGGCAGGGATGCATCGGCAGCCGCGGCGACCGAGCCGCCCAGGCTGGCGGTGGCCAGGGCCGCGACGGACCAACGCCGGAATATCGTGAGGACCACGTGCATCGCTCCTTGTGCTGGCGGCCGTCGGTGCGGACGGCCCACGCTTGCCTAGAACTTGACCTTCACGCCGATCTGCCCGCCCACGGCATGCCCGTCGCCGCTGACCACGCCCTGCACGCTGCCGTAGAACGAGGTGTCGCGGGTGATCTGCGCGTCGACGCCGAGGTCGAGCTTGGCGCCGGCGCCACGGGTGTCCGAGCGGAACGCCACGTAACCGTCGGCGGACGAGAACTGTGTTTCCGGCCTGCCGAGGAATTCGTTGACGACGCTCACGCGCGCCCACGCCATCGTCCTGCGCGGCGGCGTCTCGCGCGTGGCGCTCTGGTCCATGTCCCACGTGCGCGACACGCGCACGCCGAGCCGGCCCACCATGCTGCGTTCGTTGTTGAAGCGGATCGAGGCTGCCTGGTCGCGCGTGTCGCCGAGGAACACGGCCTGATAGGTCAGCTGCGCCTGCGGCTCCACCACCAGGCCATTGGCGAGCGGGACCGGGTAGCCGCCTTCGAGCGAGGCCGCCACGCCGTTGCCGCGCGCCCGCGTGGTGGCGGGCAGCCGGCCGGATGCCGTGGTGTCGTAGCGCGTGCCCTGCAGGACGCCGTCGACGTACCAGCCGCCCGGCCCGAAGTGCGTCCAGTAGCCGCCCAGCGTGACGCCGTCGATGCGGTCGGAGCCGGCCCGCGAGCCGTCGAAATGCATCACGTCGCTGTTGACCTGGCCGGTGGCGAAGTACAGCCCCGCGTTGTCCGCGCTGTTGTCGGGCCGGCGCTTCCGGTAGACGTCCATGCCCGCCTGCACGGCGAACATGCGGTAGTCGTAGTCGGGCCCGTTGCCACCGTAGATGCCCAGCCGGCCGCCGTCCTTGGAGCCGCCCAGGCCGATGAAGCGGCCCCAGCCGAGCGGGACCGGCGCGCGCCGGAGGTTGCGGGGATCGTCGGGCTGCGGCGCGACCTGTCCGCCCATGCGCTCGTGCAGCGTGTCGAGCAGGGCGTTGCCATAGGTCAGCGCGAGCGACGGGATGGCGGTATAGAGCGACGTTTCGGACCGGTAGTTGGGGGGCGCTGGCGGCGGGCCGCCGGTGCTCTGGCATTCCGGCGAGCCTGGCGCGGCCGCGCAGTCCAGGGTCGAGCGCAGGAACCAGCTGTCGGGCGAGGCGCCGCTGGCGCCGCCGCGGAACAGCGAATACTCATAGGGGCCGGCCAGCAGCCGCCCGCCCATCACGAAGGCAGCGGGCGCGGTGGTGGCGCCGTTGATGGCATCGACCAGCAGGATGCCGTCGCCGGTCGTCCTGGCGCCGGGGCCGCCGACGTTGGACACGACCATCGCCGTGCTGCCGCCCGCGACCGCGGCCGGCACCCGCACCGCGGCATTGGCGCCCACGCTCGCGGGCGTGGCCGCCGTTGCCGTGCCGCCGTCGATCACGAGCCGGTCGCTCGGCGAGTTGTCGGCGCCGAGATAGGTGTTGAGCGCAAGCAGGCCGCCGTTGCCCACGTAGTTGCCGACCACGCGCAGCGTGGTTCCCGGCGCGCCGCCCAGCCGCACCATGCCGCCGTTCGTGAGGCCGGCGATGGTCTGGCTGAAGCCGTTGAGATCGAGCGTGGTGCCCGCCGCCACGTCGAAGCGCGAGCCCGCGCTGAAGCTGCCCGTGGCGCCGGCGCGCAGCGTGCCGCTGGCCACCGTGGTGTCGCCGGTATAGGTGTTGTCGCCGGACAGCACGGTGACGCCGCTGCCGATCTGGTTCACCGCGCCCGAGCCCCAGATGTTGCCGCGGATGGTGGCGATGTCGGAGCGGTTGAACGCGAGCACGCTGTCGTTGATCACGTTGCCGGCGAGGTTGCCCGTGGTGCCGCCGTTGCCGACCTGCAGCGTGCCGGCGGAGACGATGGTGTTGCCGGTGTAGGTGTTGTCGGCGGTCAGGACCAGCGTGCCCGCGCCGGTCTTGGTGAGCGTGCCGGCGCCGCTTGCCGCGCTGGCCAGCGTCAGCGTCGTGCCGGCCAGCGATTCGAACGTGCCGCCTTGTTCGCCCAGCGTGGCGGCGCGCGCCGACGTGAAGGTCGCCGTCGTGCGCAGGGTGCCGCCATCGAGGCTCAGCGGCGTGCTCGCCGCGCCCAGGTTGTTGTCGGCGGCCACCTGCAGCACGCCGCCGCGGATGGCGGTGCCGCCGGTGTAGGTGTTCGCGCCGTTGAGCACGAGCGTGCCGATGTCGCTCTTGACCAGGGTGGTGGTGCCCGTCAGGACCGAGTCGATGGTGGCGACGAAGCTGGCGCTCGGCCCGGAGCCGTCGCCGACGCGGATGATGGATTCCCCGGGCGTGGCGGCGGAATCGACCAGCGTGATCGGGGCGCCCCGCACGACGTAGCCGTTGCTGGCGAACTGCATGCCGCTGGCCGTGACGGGCCCGAGGCTGCCGTCCACCGTGACTGTGCCCGGCGCCGCCATGAAGATGGCGAAGGCGCGGTCGGCGAAGGCTGCGTTGGGCACGGCCAGTTCGTTGGTCCAGTTGTTGTTGCCGGTCGCGTTCTGCCAGATGCCGTCGCCGCCGTCGATCAGGCTGTTGTCCTTGGGGCCCGCGGTGCCGTCCCAGTAGTTGAACAGCATGCCGGCGGTGTTGACGAGGTTGACCTGATGGTTGACCGTGGTCTGCACGAAGAAATCCGGCGAGGGGATGGTGCCGATGGCCAGGCCATTGTTGGCCAGCGTGCCCGCGTAGCTGATGACGCGGTAGATGCCCGGGTCGAAGCTGCCGCCTTCGGTGGTCTCCACGTTCAAGGTGCCGGCGAGCGTCAGGTTGCCCTGCACCACGGTCAGGTCGTTGAGGGGCCCGCCGATCACGTTGGCTTGCCCGAAGCCGTAGGTCAGGGCCGAGCCGCCGTTGAGGTTGAGGTTGCCGTTGATGGTCAGCGTGCCCGGGGCGATGCCGACCTGGCCGGGCGCGAGGGCGCCGCCGCTGGCGATGTCGACATTGCCGCCGATGATGCCCGAGCCGCCCAGCGTGCTGCCGGCGGCGGCCGTGGTCAGCCCGGTCGCGGCGGCCTGGTTGCCGTCGACGTAGAGCCCGCCGCTGAGGACGTTGGTCGGGCCGCTATAGCTGTTGGTGCCGAGCAGCACGGTCGCGCCGGTGCCGCGCTGGATGATGTTGCCGGTGCCCGAGATGTCGCCGACGATGGGCAGCACGTCGCTGTGCTCGACGGCGAGCGTGGCGTTGTTGACGATGTTGCCCACGATGCTGCCGGCGTTGCCGCCGTTGCCGAGCTGTAGCGTGCCCGCGCTGATCGTGGTGCCGCCGCTGTAGGTGCTGCCGCCGGTGAGGACGGTCGTGCCCGCGCCCTGCTGGACCACGGAACCGCTGCCGAGGATCCGCCCGCCGAAGGTCAGGTCGTTCGAGCGGTTGAAGATCAGCACGCCGTTGTTGTTGACGTCGCCGACGATGCTGCCGGTGGCGCCGCCGGCACCGGCGCCGGCCCCCAGTTGCAGCGCGCCGGCGCTGATGGTGGTGCCGCCCGTGTAGATGTTGGTGTTGGTCAGCACCGTGGTGCCGGCGCCAATCTGGTTGACCACGCCGCCGCCGGAGACGATACCGTCGAACGTCATGGTATCCGAGCGGTTGAAAGCGAGGGCGCCGTCGTTGGCCACGTTGCCGATGATGCTGCCGGTGGTGCCGCCGTTGCCCAACTGCAATGTGCCGGCGCTGATGGTGGTGCCGCCCGTGTAGATGTTGGTGTTGGTCAGCACCGTGGTGCCGGCGCCAATCTGGTTGACCACGCCGCCGCCGGAGACGATACCGTCGAACGTCATGGTATCCGAGCGGTTGAAAGCGAGGGCGCCGTCGTTGGCCACGTTGCCGACGATGCTGCCGGTAGTGCCGCCGTTGCCCAGCTGCAATGTGCCGGCGGTGATGGTGGTGCCGCCCGCGTAGGTGTTGTCGCTGGTCAGCACCGTGGTGCCGGCGCCGATCTGGCTGAGCGCGCCGCTGCCGGAGACGATGCCGCCGAAGGTCACGGTATCCGAGCGGTTGAAGGCCAGCGTGCCGTTGTTGGTCACGTTGCCGAGGATGCTGCCGGTGGTGCCGCCGTTGCCGAGTTGCAGCGTGCCGGCAGCGATAGTGGTGCCGGCGCTGTAGTTATTGCTGTTGCTGGTCAGGACCAGCGTGCCGGCGCCGGCCTTCTGCAGCGCGGCTGGGATCGAGGGATCTTCCTGATCGCGCCGTTGAGGGTCAGCGTGGTGCCGGCGGCGGTCTCGATGGTGCCGCTGCTGGGGCCGTTGCCGCTGCTGCCGAGGATGACCAGGCGGTTGGTGGCGAAGGTGCCGGTGGTGCGCAGCGTCGAGCCATTGACGATGGCCACGGCGCCCGTTGCCTGCCCCAGGTTCTCGTCCCGGGAGATCTGCAGCGCGCCGCCGAACACGCCGGTGCCGCTGGTGTAGCTGTTGGTTCCGTTGAGCACCAGCGTGCCGAGGTCTTCCTTGATCAGCGCCGCGGTGCCGGTGAGGTTGGCATCGATCGTCGCGGTCATCGACGCGCTGGCCGAGGTGCCGTCGCCGACGCGGATATAAGTGATGTTGCCCTCGGCGGGATTCTGCAGCGTAATCGGGTCGCCGTTCACCGTGTACCCGTCACTGGCAAACTGCATGCCCCGGCTGACGACCGCCCCCTGGTCGCTGTTGACCGTCACGGTGCCGGGCGTGGCCATGAAGATGGCGAACTCTCCGTTGGCCCACGGCGCGTTGATCGTGCCATCCGGGTTCGTCCAGTTGAAGGTCGAGGCCGGCCCGGCCACGCGCCAGGTGCCGGAGCCGCCATTGATGACGCCGTTGTTCTTGGGGCCGAGGTCGCCATCCCAGTAGTTGAGCGTCAGCCCGCTGGTGTTGATCAGGTTGACCTGCCCGGCGATGGAGGTCTGGACGCTGAAGTTCGTCAGCGGCGCGACGACGGTCGGCGTGTCCTGCGGCGTGGCCGGCGCCGTCATGTAGGAGCCGATCGTCAGGCCGTTGTTGGTCAGCGTGCCGCTGTAGTCGATGATGCGGTAGACGCCGGGGCCGAGGGTCTGGCCCTGGTCCACCACGTTGATGACGCCATCGAGCACGAGATTGCCGCCGACCACGGTCAGGTCGTTGCGCTGGCCGCCGGCGACGTTGGCCTGAACCATGTTGTAGAACAGGTTGGAGGTGGGGTTCAGGCTGAGGTTGCCGTTGATGGTCAGCGTGCCGGGGGTCTGCGGCACGGCGCCGGGCGCGAGGGTGGCCCGTCGGCGATGGTCACGCTGCCGCCGACGATGCCGTTGCCGGCGAGCCGCGTGCCGCTGGCCACGGTGGTGGCGCCGGTGGCCGCGCTCTGGTGCCGTCGACGTAGAGCCAGCCGCTGGAGACCGTGGTGGTGCCGGTGTAGGTGTTGTTGCCGGTGAGGGTGGTGACGCCGGTGCCGGCCTGTGCCACGGAGCCGGTGCCGGAGATGGTGCCGTCGAAGGTGATCGGGCCGGAGCGGTTGAAGACCAGCGCGCCGTCGTTGGCCACGTTGCCGACGATGCTGCCGGTGGTGCCGCCGTTGCCCAGTTGCAGCGTGCCGCCGCTGATGGTGGTGCCTCCGGCGTAGCTGTTGTCATTCGCGAGTACCAGCAGTCCCGCCCCCGCCTTGGTCAGTGCGCCGGCGCCGGTGATCGCCTGGCTGACGGTGCTGGACACGCCGGCATCGGCCTGGATGGTGCCGTTGTTGGCCGTCACGGTGATCGCGCGCGATGCCGACAGGTCGAAGCTGGAGGTGAGTTCCAGCGCGCCGCCGTCGAGCGTCACCGCGCCGGCGGCGGCGCCCAGCCGGTTGTCCGCGCCGATGGCGACGGTGCCGCCCTGGATCAGGGTGCCGGCCTGGTAGCTGTTGGCGCCCGAGAGCGTCAGCACGCCCGCGCCTGTTTTCGCCACTGAGCCGCTGCCGCCGATCACGCCGGCATAGGTGCCGTTGTCCGGCTGGACGAAGCGCACCAGGCCGTTGTCGGTCACGCTGGGCGGCAGGCTTTGCGCACGCGCCTCCAGAATGCCGGCTGCATCCACCAGTACCGAGCCGTTGAAATTGGTGTTGTCCCCGGACAGCGCCAGCGTGCCTTGCTGCACCAGCACGGACAGCGCCGTATTACCGCTGTTGCTGCCCACCGAGCCCTGCAGCGTCCACGTGCCGAGCCCCGTCTTGGTCAGCGTCTGGAAATTGCTGATATTGCCGCTCAGCGTGTCGCTCGATCCCGCCTCGCCCGTGAGCGTGAGGGTATTCGTGCCGCCGCCGCCATTGAACCCGCCAGTGACGACGGAGGAGGGGAACAGCGTGAGCACGTCGTTGCCGTTGGCGAACGACAATCCGCCGTAGACCACCGCGCCGGTCCGGTTGGTGAAGTGCACGTCGCCGTTGCGCTGGCTGCCGATGACGTTGGAGATGATGCTCTGGTCCGACCCGTTGCCCGTGCGGACGATGCCGTAGTTGTCGATGGTGTTCGCCGCGCCGATGACGGTGTCCTCGAACCAGATGGCGGCCGAGTTGATCGCGGAGATGGTGCCGTGGTTGATGACCGTATTGCCGGAGCCGATCAGGTTGACGGCCTCGGCATTCGTGCTCGTGCCGGTCGCGGTCACCGAGGCGCCATTGCCGACCGTGAGCACCCCGTTGGAGCGGAATTCGATGGTGTTCTTGCCTGCGCCCCATAGCCCTGTGCCGGTGCGGCCGGCACTGGTGATAAGGGCGTTGTCCTCCAGCGTGACGATGGCGCCGTCGCGCAGGCTCACCGCGCTGGCATCGCCCGCGATGAGCGAACCGTTCGCCGTGACCGTGACCGTCCGGTTATCCGGGCCCGCCGAGCCGTTGCCGATCGGCGTGGTCCCGAGGTTCGTCGTGCCGCTGCATGTGGTCAGGTTGCCGGCGGTCGTGCATGCCGCGAATACCGGAGGCGGCACGGCGGCGCCCACGGGCACGAGTATCAGTATCCGCACCCATGCCGCGATATGTCGTGGCGAGCAATGCATCCGCTGTCGTCCTGGCAATAGAGCGCCGCGAACGGGCCGCGGCGCGGGGAGGAAAGAACGACATGCGGTGGAAGCAAACGGGGGGAGACTACCGCACTTCTTTCCGGCGAAGTGGGCTAATCCCAGTTCGCAAAAGAACCGGGGAAAGCCCTTTTTTGCACGATGAGTCGAAAATCATTCTAGCAGGTAATTAACAAATTACTTGAATACGGCGAATTAGCCATATGGCGGCATTTAAATATGCCTGATGGGATGCATGAGCACGTTTCCGGTCCGTGGCCCGGCGTCATTCCGTTCGCTTTCCCGGCGCGCCTTGGCGGCCCGCGCGCCGAGCACCGTCAGCGCGGGTCGGCGCCAGGATCGCGCACGCCCGGTCCCGCCGGTAATCCGCACGCTTGCCTTCGTGGCCGGCGCGGCGGCGCCGCTGGTGATCGCCGCCGCGGTGCCTGGTCAGGCGTGACGGGCTCGTGCCGTCGATCTATCTCGCGACCACATCGACGATCATGACGCCGACCAGCGCGACGACCGATATCACGCAGTCGAGCAGCGTCCATACCTTGAACGTCTCTTTCACCGAGAAGCCCATGTACTCCTTGACGAGCCAGAAACCGGCGTCGTTGACGTGGGAGAAAAAGCGCGAGCCGGCGCCGATCGACAGCGCGATCAGCGCGGACTGCAGCGGCGTCGCGGCATGCGTGACCGGCGCGAGCAGGCCGACGGCGGTGACGATCGACACGGTCCCGGAGCCGACCGCGATCCGCACGAGCGCCGTGATCAGCCAGCCGAGCAGGTAGACCGGCAGGCCGAGCTGATCGATCAGGATGCCGAGCTGCTTCGACACGCCCGAGGCGACCAGCACGCCGCCGAATCCGCCGCCCGCGCCGACGATGAACACGATGCTCGCGATCGCCGGCAGGCCGCGGCCGGTGCTTTCGCTGATCTGACGGAAGTTCAGGCCGCCGCCGGCGCCGAGCGTGAAATGCGCCATCACGAGGCCGGCGAGCAGGGCGATCATCGGCTGGCCGACCGCGTCGCCGATCGCGCGCATGCCGCTGTGCTTGTCGAACATCAGATCGACGAGCGTCTTCACGATCATCAGCAGCACCGGCAGCAGGATCGTCGCGAGCGCCCAGCCGAAGCGCGGGCGGCGGGTCGCGGCCGACAGGCCGCCCATCGGCATCGAGGCCGGCACGAGATCGGCGGGCGGCTCGGGCGAGCGCATGTGCCGGTCCAGGAAATTGCCGAGCAGCGGGCCGCCGATGATCACCGTCGGAATCGCGATGACGAAGCCGAGCAGCAGCGTCGTGCCGAAATCCGCATGCAGCCCGGCGACCGCGGTGAGCGGACCCGGATGCGGCAGCAGAAAACCGTTGAGCAGCGAAATCGACGCCAGCGCGGGCACACCGAGGCGAATGGTCGACTGTCCTGACTGCTTCGCGATCAGCAGCACGATCGGCATGATCAGCACCACCGCGACCTCGAAGAAAAGCGGCAGGCTCAGCAGGAACGCGACCAGGCACAGCGCCCACGGCAACGCCGCGAGCGCCACGCGGCCGATGATGGTCTCGACGATGACGTGGGCGCCGCCGCTGTCCGCAAGCAGCTTGCCGAGCATCGCGCCCAACGCGATGAGAATGCCGGTCGACGACACCGTGCCGCCGAACGACTTCAGAAACACGTTGGTCGTCTCCGACGCGCCCATGCCCGCCATCAGGCCGACCGTCGCCGATCCGGCGATCAGCGCGATGAACGGATGCACTTTCAACAGGCTGATCAGCGCGATGACGACCGCGATGCCGACCACCACAGCGGCGATCAGCGAGGTCGCGGCCCATTGGCCCGATGCGTCCAGCGCGGCGCCGGGCATCATGATGCGCTGCCTGCGTGGCCAGAGCGGCTCAGGCGCCGCACGGCATCCGCAACCGCATCGCCGATCTCCTCGGTGCGCGCCTTGCCGCCGAGATCCGGCGTCACGAGGCCGCTCGCGGTCACTTCGCACACCGCGCGCTCGATCAGTTCGGCGCCCTGCGTGGCGAGTTCGTCGCCGTGGCGCGAACCGAGCCACTCGAGCATCATCTTCGCCGACAGGATGGTCGCGAGCGGATTGGCGACGCCCTTGCCGGCGATGGTCGGCGCGGAGCCGTGCGAAGGCTGGAACAGGCCGTGGCGGTCGCCGATGTCGCCCGACGGCGCCATGCCGAGGCCGCCGTTCAACGCGGCCGCGAGGTCGGAGAGGATGTCGCCGAACATGTTCTCCATCACCAGCACGTCATACGCCGACGGGTTCTGGATGATCGCGAGCGACAGCGCATCGATGAGCGCGTAGTTGCGCTCGATCGTCGGATACTCGCGCTCGGCGACTTCGGTGAAGACCTTGCGGAAGAACGCGAGCGAACGGAAGATGTTCGCCTTGTCGACGCAGGTAACGAGCGCCTTGCCGTCGCTGCGCTTCGCCGCGCGTTCCTGCGCGGTGCGGAACGCGAAGCGGCTCACGCGCTCGGTGCCGGCGCGGCTGATCAGCATCGTGTCGCCGACGACTTCATCGTGGATCTCCATGCCGCCGTCGAACGACGCGAACAGGCCTTCGGTGCTCTCGCGCACGATGACGAAATCGACGGGACCGCTGCTGCCCACCGTGGGCGTGACGCCCGGGTACAGCTTGATCGGACGCACGCCCGCGTAGAGGCCGAGGCCTTTGCGCAGGCGGATGATGATGCGGCCCTGCACCTCGGTGCCGTCGGGCATGCGCACTTCGGGCAAGCCCATCGCGCCGAGCAGAATCGCGTCGGCGGCCTTGACGGCTTCGAAGGTCGCGGCGGGCAGCGCTTCGCCGGTTCGCGTGTAGTGCTCCGCGCCCGCGTCGTACGGCGTCAGCGCCATCTTGAGGCCGGGCTGAACCGATTGCACGGCGTCGAGCACCTTGGTTGCCTCGTCGGTGATTTCGGGGCCGATTCCATCTCCACGAAGTACGGCAATCTGATAAGTCATGCTGTTTCTTTTCCTTTAACTGATGGCAGGTTGAATTTGCCTGTTGGGGCAAAAAGCGCGCGCGCACGAACCCAGCCGATCGCGTCTTGACGCGTCGATGCAGAGCGATTGCGATTCGAATTGGCGCTACGTGCGATAGAAGATCGCGCGAGGTATGGGACAGGGATGGCAATGCTTCACGAGGTCTCCAATATGCTTTTTATATTTCGTCGATTCCGCCTGTTCGGGCCGGGTTCGTCGATGGCTTCATGACAGCAAGAAATCTGCCAGGGGGCGATTTCACGGTGTGACGGGGGCTGCCGGCCCGCCGGCGTTGCAGCCGCCATCGCGTGGTGTTGCATTCGCGTTGCATAGCGTTGCATCGTGTTGCATACTGCGTCGCTGGCGCAGACCCCAAAAATAAACAAGGAGACCGGATGTGACCGCGAATATCGGCTTCATCGTGCCGAACGACGCAATGCATGAGGTCGCGAAGGATGCGCTCGCGGCGCATCGCGACATCCGCATTCGCGTCGGACTGATGACGGAAGCGGGGCCGATCGCGAATGATCTGATCGAAGAGGGCGCCGAGATCATCATTGCCCGGGCGGAAACCGCGCGCACGCTCAAGGATTCGAGAATCGCGGCGCCGATCGTCGACGTGCCCATCACTATTTCCGATCTGATTCGCGCGGTGGAAAGCATGAAGCCGCATGGGACGAAAATCGGTGTCGTCTGTTTCGCCTCGATGATTTACGACCTCGACTGGCTTGGCCAGTTGCTCGGCGTCGAATTGCGCAAATATCTGATCACGCACAGCGACGAGGCCGCGAATGCCGTGCGGGCCGCGCGCGACGACGGCAACGACGGCATCATCGGCGGCGGCGTCAGCGTCATGCGCGCGCTGGAAGCGAATATCGCCGCGAGCCTGATTCCGATGGGCAGGGAAGCGATTCTGCTGGCGGCACAGCAGGCCCGGCAGATTCAGTCCGCGATGGTTCAGGTGCGCGAGCGCAATATCCTGATCAATACGATCTTCGACAATGCGTACGAAGGCATCGTCACCACCGACGCCGAAGGCAATATCACCAGTTTCAATCTCGCCGCCGAAAAGCTCACCGGCATTCGCCGCGCGTCGGCGATCGGCGCGAAAATCGATCAGGTATGGCCCGCGCTGCAACTCGATGCCTCGATAAGAATCGATCAGCGCGAAGCCGATCAGATCATCGACATGAACGGCACGCGGCTCGTGTGCGGCAAGGCGCCCATCGTTTTCGACGACCGTCCCATCGGCGCGATCGCGACGTTTCAGGAAACCGCGCGGATCGAGAAAATGGAGGTGGCGATCCGCAAGAAGACTTACGCGCAAGGCCACGTTGCCCATTTCACGTTCGACCAGATCATCGGCGCGAGCGAAGCGATCACGGACGCCATCGAAGTTGCGAAGGATTATGCGAAGTCACCGTTCAGCGTGCTGATTCTCGGAGAAACCGGCACCGGGAAGGAGGCATTCGCGCAGAGTATCCACAATGCATCGCGTCATGCCGACGGCCCGTTCGTCGCGATCAATTGCGCGGCGTTGCCGGCGCAGATTCTCGAAAGCGAGCTGTTTGGCTATGTCGGCGGCGCATTCACCGGCGCAAGCCGCGAAGGCAAGCCGGGATTGTTCGAAGTCGCGCATAACGGCACGGTGTTTCTCGATGAAATCGGCGAGATGGACTATGCGAATCAGGGCCGGCTGCTGCGTTTCCTGCAGGAAAAGACCATCCGCCGCCTGGGAAGCGAGCGCAACATTCCCGTCAACGTGCGGATCGTCGCCGCGACGAATCAGAATCTCGACGAACTGGTCGCGCAAAAGACCTTTCGCGAAGATCTTTTCTATCGCCTGAACGTGCTGTCGTTGACGCTGCCGCCCTTGCGCGAGCGGCGCGGCGATGTCGCGCGCTTCGTCGACGTTTTCCTCGCGCGCTACGCGAAGGAGCAGCAGCGCCAGTTGTCGATCGAAGCGGCCGCTATCCGCAGTCTCGAAGCGTTCGCATGGCCTGGCAACGTGCGGCAGCTCCAGAATGTCATCGCGCGTCTGGTAATCACGGCGAAACAGCAGCGCATCGGCCGCGCGGCGATCGAATCGATGATGAAGGCAGGTCGGCGCAATCCCGACGAGAGCCGCAAGGTCCGGCGCATCAAGGACGCGCTCGAGCGCAGCGGGGGCAAGTACGCGGATGCGGCCGCGCTGCTCGGCGTTGATCGGTCGACGCTGTGGCGGTGGCTGAAGAATTACCGCATTGAGGAAAAATAGGCGTCAGGCGGAGCTGGCACGCGCCGGCCTGCCAGCCCGCGCCGGCGTGCTGGCAGGCTGCGGCCGCTGGGGCGGCCGGGGCGTTTCCGGCGACCTCTGTTCGGGGCGGATGCGTTGTGGCTCAAATCTGGACTTTTCCACTGGCCGGCCGAGGCAATCAGCCCCCACCGGCCAGTCTCGTGACAGCCCTAGGCTCGGACCAGTTCGGTGTACCCCTCGGCGCCGCCGCCAAAGAAGGTAGCCGCCGCTGCCTCATGCAGAGGCACGTCCGACCGCAGCCGCTCAACGAGGTCGGGATTTCCGATGAAGGGCTTGCCGAAGGCGATCATGTCCGCGTGACCGGAAGCGGTGGCGTTCAGGGCGCGGTGCCGGTCGTATCCATTGTTGGCAATGTAGGCGCCGCCGAAGGCTGCGCGCAGGGCTTGCACGTCGAACGTTGCGGCGCCGTTGCCGCCGTGCAACTGCCCCTCGACGGCATGGAGGTATGCCAGTCCCATCTCGCCGAGCCGGCGAGCCAGGTAGCCGTGCGTTTCCATCGGCGTGCTGTCCAGCGGCGTGTCCCCTACCGCGGTCGAGAAGGGGGATAGGCGAAGCCCGACGCGATCGGCGCCCCAGACCCCGGCGACAGCTTCCACCACTTCCAGCGACAGGCGTGCGCGGTTTTCAATGGAGCCGCCGTAGCGGTCTTCGCGGTGGTTTGTGCTGTCGCGCAGGAATTGCTCCAGCAGGTAGCCGTTGGCTGCGTGTACTTCCACGCCATCGAACCCGGCGGCCTTCGCGCGGCGCGCGGCGCTTCGGTAGTCTTCCACGATGCCGGCGATCTCCTCGGTGGCAAGTGCCCGCGGCATCGACGGCGGCAGGTGTCCGGCTTCGGTAAAGACGTTGCCGCCAGCCTGGATGGCGGACGGCGCTACCGGCGCGGCGCCGTCTTCCTGCAGGCTGACATGCGACATGCGGCCCACATGCCACAACTGCATCACGATGCGGCCGCCCGCCGCATGGACCGCGTTGGTCACGGGTGCCCAGGCATCCACATGCGCGTCGGTGTAGATGCCGGGCGTGTAAGCATAGCTACGACCCTGGCGCGAGATGTTGGTTGCCTCGGTGATGATCAGGCCCGCCGACGCTCGCTGTCCGTAGTAGTCGACGGCCAGCGGCGTCTGGACACCGTCCATGCCTGCGCGCGACCGGGTCAGCGGCGCCATGGCGATGCGGTTGCGGACGTCGATGGCGCCCAGGCGGAAGGGGGTAAAAAGCGATTCGGAAGACATGGCGACTCCAGTGGCTGTGTGCGGATGCAGTGTGGAAAGAGTGCTGCCGCCTGTCCGTCAGGCAGGGGAGGCAACCTCTCTGTGCAATGGAGTATGTGCACTGCCTGTTCATTCATCCAATTTATTTATTGGATTCCAGATATTTTTCTGACAATATATCTGGATGCGCTACGACCTGAATCTCTTGCCCGTATTCCTGACGCTCATGGAGGAGCGAAGCGTCACGCGTGCGGCCGAGCGGCTGGGGATGACGCAACCGGCGCTGTCCAATGCCCTGGCGAGACTGCGGGATTTGTTGCAGGACCCCCTGTTCATTCGCGAACGGTACGGCATGCAGCCAACGGAGAAAGCCGAAGCGCTGGCGCCCGGCATCGCCGCCGCGATCGGCCAGCTCGACGAGCTGGTACTGGGCCAGCAGGGCTTCGACCCGAAGCAGGCGGAGCGTCTGTTCATACTGGCGCCGAGCAGCTACGTCGAGTTCGTGCTGTTGCCTGGAATCGTCACGCGGTTGAGCGAGCGGGCACCGGGAATTCGGCTGCGGCTGGTGCCGTTTGGCACGGACCTGGCCGAGACCGGCGTGGGTTCCGGCGCTACCGCGATGGTGCTGGGCCGCATTGTCGACCCGCCTGACAACCTCGTGGTGCAGCCCCTGATGGAAGACGGCATTGCCTGCGTGGTGCGCGCCGACCATCCGCATGTACACAAGCGAATGTCCAGGCAACAGTACGAGCAGCTCAAGCACGTCAATGTGCTGCCACCCGGCCGCCTGCGCGCGGGTCTGTTCCAGACGCTTCAGCGCCAGGGCCTTCGCCGTGAGGTAGCGATATCCGTCACGCACTTCATGGCGGTTCCGGAACTTGTTGCCGCGACAGACTATTGCGCGACGCTACCTGCGCTGATCTGTCGCCATCTCGCAAGCGATGCCCGGCTGAAGATACTGGCCGCGCCAGTGGACCTGGGGACATTCCCGGTGGATATGGCGTGGCATGTCCGCTACCGCCATGATGCTGCGCACCAGTGGTTGCGTGAACTGGTCACCGAAGTCGCTCGTGAAATCATGCTTCGCAAAGCGGCAAAGTGAGGCGCGGGGTCATCGCCGGTTGTCCGTAGCTTTCCGCGAAGCGGCGGGTGACGTGAAGCTTCTCGAGCAGCCGGGCAATCTTGGTCATGATGGTCTCCAGAGCGTATCGGGAAGGCGGCGGACCGGCGACCGGGCCTTGATCGCATCGGCGCGCGCTGCCTCCACAACGGCAGTGTGGTTCATGACAATGAGCGGAAAATGAGCGGGGATGCCCGGCGGCCGGCGGGTCGCTCGCGGCCCCGGGGATCTTGCCGGCGCGGCGCGACGCGGCTCCCGATGTGCTTTTTTCCACATCGGCGCGTCAAGCCGCATCCTGCCGGGAATGTGCGGACGCGCTCTCGCCCGGCGGATGCGCATCCGCGACCTCAGCGCCGCGTCGTGCCGTCGAGTTTTTCCATGTAGGCAATCAGTGCGGGCGGCACCGGCAGACGTTCCCGGGTGGTGTTGCGATACCAGACCACGATGGTATGCGCGGTCGCGGCCAGGCCACCGTGCCACACCGCGTAGTCCATCCGCAGGCTCGTTCGGCCGACCCACGCGGTGCGGCAGGTCACGAGCACTTCGTCGCCAAGCGAGATGGGCTGCTCGTAGGTGCAGGTCGTCTCGCGGATGACTGGCCCGGGCGTGTCCGGCCCGGTCAGGGGATAGCCGGCGGCTTCCAGGTAGCGGTTGCGGGTTTCCTCGAACCAGACGAAGTGCGTGCGGTTGCTGACGTGCTGGTAGGCATCGGTTTCGCTCCATCGCGCGCGGAAGGTGATCCCGAACGACCATGCGCCCTCGACGCCGAAGCGCGCGCGCAGCGCATCGCTCACGGCGTTGGACACCAGCGCGGGCGCCTGCGTTGCCGGTGCCGCGTCGGCCCCATTTTCATTTGCCATCGATCCTGCCTCCTGGTTGTGCTGCCGATGTCGGTTCCAGCGCCCCGGCCGTCCGCCGGCGCCGGAATTTTGCGGCGGTGCAGCTACGGGAATATCCCTAAGGCGCTTTTCTGAATTCAGATAGATTCTATAAATATACGGAGGTGACGTGTAAAAAGACTTGGCGATGACCAACCACACACGTCGCAGCGCCGGCCGATTGAGGGCGGAACTCTCAACACAACAACTAGGAGACAGCGAATGATCTATGGTCGGAGCCCTTGTCGAAGCCCTTCGGGCCGTCGCCTCATGTTCTGCGCGGTGGCGTCCGCGCTCATTGCCTGGTCGGCCGCGGCGCGCGCGGCCGACGCGGGCATCTCCGACTCCGAGATCGTGTTCGGGGTCTCCGTGGCGCAGTCCGGCCCCAATGCCGCCTACGGCGCCATCGGCGTGGGGGTCAAGGGCTGCTTCGATTACCTCAACGCCGAGCAGGGCGGCGTCAAGGTCGGCGACGGCAAGACGCGCAAGATCAAGATCGAGACGCTCGACGACGCCATGGAGCCGGCCCGCGCGCTGCAGAACGCGCGCCGCTTCGTGGAGCAGTCGAAGGTCTTCGCCGTGATCGGCAACAACGGCACCGGCGCCAACCTCGGAACGCGCTCGTACTACAACGCCGAGAAGATACCGCAGGCCTTCATCGGCTCGGGCGGCCCGATGTTCGGCGCGAGGGCGGAGGTCGAGAAGTTCCCCTGGACCATGCTCGGCTATCTCTCGTACAACACCGAGGCGGCCATGTACGCGGAGTTCATCAAGCAGAAGTGGCCGAACGCCAAGATCGCGCTGATCAACGACGACAGCGGCGGCCCCTTCTTCGCCGACACCTTCGTCAAGACCGCCAAGGCGCTCGGCCTGAACATCGTAGCCCACGAGGAGCACAGCTACAGCGAGCCGACCATCAATGCGAAGATCAGCCGCCTGAAGGAGTCGGGGGCCGACGTCTTCGTCGAGGCGACCACGCCGAAGTTCGTCGTGCAGGCCATCAAGCAGACCGCCGCCATCAACTGGAAGCCGGTGCACATCGTCTGGAACGTGGGCGCCAGCATCGGCGGCACGCTGGTGCCCGCCGGCGCCGACATCTCCAAGGGCATCTACAGCGGCCTCTACATCAAGGACGCGACCAACCCGGCGTTCGCGAACGACGAGGACATGAAGACCTACCTCACCAAGCTCAAGCAGTACGCGCCGGGCGCGAACGTGGCGGACCAGAACGCGACGATGGGCTGGTACGACTGCATGGCCACGAAGGCCGTGCTGGAGCGGATGAAGACGCCGACGCGCGACGCCTTCATGGCGTCCATCCGCAGCCTGGACAACGTCAAGGTGCCGATCCTGCTCGAAGGCATCAGGCTGAACACCAAGGGGACGGCCGACGGCTACCCGATCGAGTCCGTGCAGATCGCCCAGTTCGACGGCGTGAAGTTCGTGCCGGTCGGCGGCGTTCTCAACTACGAGGGCCGCACGCCCGCGTGGGAACCGCGCGCCAAGTCGAACTGATCCCAACCCCAAGACAGCACAGCACAGCACAGCACAGCGCAGCACAGAGGAGCGATTTGAAATGACACAAGTGAAAGAACACGCGTTCGCCACGGTCGGCTTCATCGGTCTCGGCACGATGGGCCACCGCATGGTCCGGCATCTCAAGGGCTCGGCCACGCTGCTGGTCAGCGACGCCAACGCGGCCGCGGCCGCGGCGGCGGCCGAAGCGGTCGGCGGCAGGGTGGCGACGGTGGCGGACATGGCCGCGGCGGACGCGGTGATCCTGATGCTGCCTACCAGCCAGGTGGTCGACGCCGTCCTGCGCGGCGAGGGCGGCAAGGGCCTGTTCGACGCGCTCAAGCCGGGCGCCCTGATCATCGACATGAGCTCGTCGGCGCCGACCAACTCGGTCGCGAACGCCGAAGAGGCGAAGCGCCGCGGCCTGCGCTTCATCGACGCGCCGGTCTCGGGCGGCGCCATCGGCGCGGAGAAGGGCACGCTCGCGATCATGGTGGGCGGCGACGCCGCCGACTACGAAGCGGCCCGCCCGCTGCTGCTGAAGATGGGGCCGAACGTGTTCCACGTCGGCAGGGTCGGCGCCGGCCACGCGGTCAAGGCGCTGAACAACCTGATGTCGGCCACCGCGCTCGCGGTCAACAGCGAGGCCTTCGCGGTCGGCGAGAAGTTCGGGCTGGACCCGGCGACCATGCTCAAGGTCGTCAACGCCTCGAGCGGCCAGAACTGGGTCTCCATGACGCACTGGCAGCCCCAGATCGTCGACCGCAAGTTCGCCTGCGGCTTCACCATGCAGCTGCTCGAGAAGGACGTGCGCGTGGCGATGTCGCTCTACGACGCGATGGGCGCGAAGGGCACGGTCTCGCGCAGCGTGGCGGCCTCGTGCGCGCAGTCGCTGCGCGCGGCCGCGCCGGGTGCCGACATGTCGGTCATGGCGCAGCAGGCGCAGCAGGAGCTCGGGCTGGGCAGCGCGCCCCGGCAGCCGAAGCCGGGCGAGGCCGTCCGGGCATGAGCGCCGTGTTGATGGCGCTGCCGCCGGAGACCGTCGAGGCGTTGCCGGCGACGGCTTCGCCGAAGCTCGCGATCGACAAGCTGTCGCTGCGGTTCGGCGGCATCGTCGCGATCAACGAGCTGACGTTCGAGGTTCGCCGGAACGTGATCTGCGGCCTGATCGGTCCGAACGGCGCGGGCAAGACCAGCCTGTTCAACTGCGTCAGCCGCCTCTACAACCCGTCGTCGGGGCGCATCCTGTTCGACGGCGAGGACATCACGGGGCTGAAGTCCAAGGACATGGCCAGGCGGGGCATCGCCCGCACGTTCCAGAACCTCGCGCTGATCAACAGCCTGACGGTGCTTGAAAACGTCATGCTGGGCGGCTACCACCACGGCCGCACCCGCCTGTTCATGGCGCCGTGCGTGCCGGTGTCGCGGCGCGCCGAGGAGATCGCGCTGCGGCGCGACGCCATGCTGCTGCTGGAACGGCTGGGGCTGGATCATCTTCACGACGAGCGCGTCGACAGCCTGCCTTATCCGACGCTCAAGCGCATCGAACTGGCGCGCGCGCTGGCCGCCAACCCGTCGTTCCTGATGCTCGACGAGCCCGCGGGCGGGCTCTCGCATTCCGAGGTGGACGAGCTCGCGCAGACCCTGCTGCGCGTGCGGCAGGACTTCGACGTGACCATCCTGCTGGTCGAGCACCACATGGGCATGGTGATGAACATCTCCGACGACATCGTGGTGCTCGATTTCGGCAACAAGATCGCCGAGGGCAAGCCGCAGGCCGTGAAGTCCGACCCGCGCGTGATCGAAGCCTACCTGGGGAAGAAGCGTGGACGTTCTTGAGATCAAGGGCCTGGCCGCGGGCTACGGCAGGACGGCGGTGCTGCACGGGGTCGACCTGGCGGTGCCCGAGGGCAGCATCGTGGTGCTGCTCGGCGCCAACGGCGCCGGCAAGACCACCACGCTCAAGTCGATCAGCGGCATGATCAAGCGCGAAGGCCAGGTGCTGCTCGACGGCAAGCCGCTCAAGGGCATGGGGCCGGACCGCATCGCGCGCATGGGCGTCGCGCACGCGATGGAAGGGCGCGGGACGTTCGCCGACCTGACCGTGGAGGACAACCTGCAGGTCGGCGCCTACCGCCGCAAGGACAAGGGCGGCATCGACGCCGACATCGAGCAGATGTATACGCTCTTCCCGCGCCTGCGCGAGCGCCACAAGCAGAAGGCGGGCAGCCTGTCCGGCGGCGAACAGCAGATGCTGGCGGTGAGCCGGGCGCTGATGCTCAAGCCGCGCGTGATGCTGCTCGACGAGCCGTCGCTGGGCCTCGCGCCGGTCATCATCGACCACCTGTTCGCCGCGCTGCAGACGGTCAACCGGACGCTCGGCACCTCGATGCTGATCGTCGAGCAGAACGCCAATCTCGCGCTCGAGATCGCGCATCGCGCCTACGTCCTCGAGATCGGCCGGGTGGTGCTGTCGGGCAGCGCGGCGGAGGTCGCCGCCAACGACAGCATCCGCGCCGCCTACCTGGGCCACTGAGACACTAACGAGACGCCAACGAGAGGGACACACATGCAGTATTTCCTCCAGCAGATCATCAACGGCATCGGCGACGGGGCGATCTACGCGTCGCTGGGCCTCGCGCTGGTGCTGATCTATCGCACCACCAACATCGCCAATTTCGCGCAGGGCGAGATGGCCACGGTGTCGGCCTACGTCGCCTGGCAGTGCGTGGCCTGGGGCCTGCCCCTGGGCTGGGCGATCGTGGTGGCGATCGTCGTCTCGCTGTTCGTGGGCATGGCTACCTACCTGATCTTCGTGCGGCCGGTGCAGAACAAGGACGAGCTCACCATCATCATCGTCACGCTGGGCCTCTTCCTCGCGTTCAACAGCCTCAGCGGCGCGACCTGGGGCTTCATGCAGATGCCGCTCGACTCGCCTTTCCCCGAGAAGTATTTCTCGATCGGCTCGTTCCGGGTCAGTGTCGAGCTGCTCGGCACGGTCGCCGTGCTGGTGGCGATCTCCGTGGGCATGTTCCTGCTGTTCCAGAAGACGCGGCTGGGCATGGCGCTGCGCGCCGCCGCCTCCAACGGCTCCTCGGCCAAGCTCGTCGGGATTCCCTTCACCGCGATGATGGCCATCGGCTGGGGCCTCGCGGCCGTGCTGGGCGCGGTCTCGGGATTGCTGGTCGCGCCGCGCGTCACGATCGACCCGAACATGATGGGCTCGATCATCATCTATGCGTTTGCGGCGGCCGTGGTCGGCGGCCTCACGAGCTATCGCGGCGCCGTGGTCGGCGGCGCCGTGGTCGGCATCTCCCAGTCGCTGTCCATGGCCTACCTGCCGTGGCTGGGCGCCGACCTGCAGATCCTCCTGCCGCTGCTGCTGATCGTGGCGGTTCTGATCGTCAAGCCCGAAGGTCTCTTCGGCAGTACCGTGATGGTGCGCGTATGAACAAGGTGAGCATTCTCCCCGCGCCGGCCGTGGCCGGCCCCCGGCCCGTGCGCAGGACGTCGACCCTCGGCTGGCTCGCGTTCGCGGCGCTGCTGTTCCTGGTGCCGCTGGTCTTCCCCGGCTACCGCACGTTCCAGTTCACCGGCGTGCTCACCTATGCGATCGCGGCGCTGGGCCTGAACCTGATCACCGGCTACGTGGGCCAGGTCTCGCTGGGCCACAATATGTTCTTCGCGCTGGGCGCGTACACGGCCATCCTCACGCATACGCTGCTGGGCGTGAACCCGCCGCTTTCCGTGTGCATCGCCGCGCTCGTCTGCTTCGGCGCCGGCTATCTCGCGGGATTCCCGGCCAAGCGCCTGCGCGGCCTGTACCTGGCGCTCATCACGCTGATCCTCGCGGTGTCGGTCGTGCCGCTGGTCAAGCATTTCAAGTCGTACACCGGCGGGGCCGCCGGCCTGACCTTCGACAAGCCGGACCCGCCCGCATGGTTCACGCTGGGCCAGGACGCGTGGCTCTACTACTTCGTGCTGCTGTTCGCCATCGTGGTCTTCTGGGCGGTGCGCAACTTCGTCGCCGGCAGCACCGGGCGGGCGCTCGCCGGCATCCGCGGGGGCGAGCTGGCGGCCTCGTCGATGGGCGTGGACGTGAACCACCTCAAGGTCGTCGTGTTCGGCACGGGATCGATGCTCGGCGGCGTCGGCGGCGCGCTCGCGGCCTACACGATCGGCTTCATCGGCCCCGATTCGTTCACCCTCATGCTGTCGATCGGTTTCCTGGCGTCGATCGTCGTGGGCGGCCTGGGCACCATCAGCGGCGCGGTGGTGGCGGGCCTGTTCCTGCAGTTCGTGCCGTCCTATGCGTCGGACATCAGCCAGGCGCTCGCCGGCGCGGTGTACGGCGGCATCCTGATCGTCTGCATGTTCCTGATGCCGCGCGGCATCACCGGCTCGCTGATCAAGCTGCTCGATGCGCGGCGCGAGGCCAGCAAGCATCCATCAACCCAGGGCGTCCCGTCCTCCAGCCGCCCCAATCCACAGGAGTGATCGTGTCCAACGAATTTCATGGTCTGCAAAGCCAGGCCGAACCCTCGGTCCGGCTCGGCCCCGTCATGCAACTGCTCAACGGCGAGTGGGTGGGCAGCGCCGACGGCCGCGCGCTGCCGGTCGAGTGCCCCGCCAACAAGCGCGTCATCGCCGAGATCCCGCGCGCCGGAGCGGAAGACGTCGAGCGCGCGGTGCAGGCCGCCGAGCGCGCGTTCACCGCATGGAAGAAGGTGACGCCGTCGCAGCGCGGCCGCGCGATGCAGAAGATCGCCGACGCGCTCGAAGCGCAGCTGGAGGACTTCGCGCGGATCATCGCGCACGAGACCGGCAACGCGCTGCGCACGCAGGCACGGCCCGAGGCGCAGCTGTGCGTCGACGCCTTCCGCTATTTCGGCGGCCTGGCCAGCGAGCTCAAGGGCGAGATGCTGCCGCTCGGCGACGACATCCTCAGCTACACGCGCCGCGAGCCGCTCGGGATCGTCGGCGCGATCGTGCCGTGGAACGCGCCCGCGGTGCTGTGCTCGATCAAGATCGCGCCGGCGCTGGTGGCCGGCAATACGATGGTGCTCAAGCTCGCGGAGGATGCGCCCTTCGCGGGCCTGTTCCTCGCGGAGATCTGCCAGCGCTTCCTCCCGCCGGGCGTGCTCAACGTCGTCACCGGGCTCGGCGCGGAGTGCGGCGCGGCGCTGGCGTCGCATCCGCGCATCCACAAGATGTCCTTCACCGGCTCCACCGGGGTCGGCAAGAGCATCATGGCCGCGGCGGCGGAGCGCATCGGCCCGGTCTCGCTGGAGCTGGGCGGCAAGAGCCCGACCATCGTGTGCGACGACGCGGACGAAGAGTGGGTCGTGCAGAACGTGGGCACGGCCATGCGCTTCACGCGCCAGAGCCAGTCGTGCACCGCCGGTTCGCGCCTGTTCCTCCACGAGTCCATCTACGATTCGTTCCTGGAGAAGCTGGTCAAGCTCATGAACAGCTACAAGATCGGCAACCCGCTGGACGAGGCGACCGACATGGGCAGCCTCATCAGCAGCAAGCAGTACGGGCGCGTGTGCAGCTACATCGAGGAAGGGCTGAAGAACCCGGACGTCAAGCTGCTGACCGGCGGCCTGCCGCCGACCTCCGGCCCGCTGGCCGAAGGGTACTTCACCGTGCCGACGCTGTTCGGCGGCAGCTCGAATGCGTGGCGCCTGGCCAAGGAGGAGATCTTCGGGCCGGTGCTCGTCGTGATTCCCTGGAAGGACGACGCGCAGGTGCTGAAGATGGCCAACGACAGCCATTACGGGCTGGCCGGCTACGTGTTCTCGAACAACACGGCGCGCGCGATCCGCATGGCCCATGAGATAGACTCGGGCTGGGTGCAGGTCAACCAGGGCAAGGGCCAGCTGTTCGGCCAGCCCTACGGCGGCTTCAAGCAGAGCGGCCAGGGCAAGGAGCAGTCGCTGTCTTCCCTGACCGAAGGCTTCTCGCGGCTCAAGACCGTGACGGTCAACCTGACGATCTGACCCGGCTGCTTCCCGACGACTTCGAGCGATTTTTTCCGACCCATCCACAGTGAGAGACACTTCCGAGCTTTTCCACCCCGCGCACCCATGCCCCGCGTTCCGAGCGCACGCGAGGGCCTGGCGTGCCGGCGACCGGCAGGCATGCCGCTTCGGTTCCCGCGCCCTTGAGCGCCCGCGCTTCGCGGGAACCCTCCGATACAGGCAAGTGCCATGACGACGAGCGACCAAATCTACAGAGCGGTCGAGTCGCAGATCAGCCAGCGCATGCTGTTGCCCGGCGATTCGATCGACGAGGAGAGCCTGATGACGCAGTTCGGCGTCTCCCGCACCCCCGTGCGCGAGGCGCTGGTGCGGCTCAAGTCCGAAGGTCTCGTCAGCAGCATTTCCCGCGGCGGCTCGATCGTCTCGAAGATGGACGTGCAGCAGCTGGTCTCCGTCTGGGAGCTGCTGTCCGACCTGGAAGGGCTCTGCGCGGGTTATGCGTGCGAGCGCATGACGCGGCCGGAGCGGCAAGCCCTGATGGACGCCCATCTCGCCGGCGAAGCCGCCGCCGAGGCCGACGACCAGGTCGGATGGCAGCAGGCCAACATGGCGTTCCACGAGGTGCTCTATGCCGGCTCGCGCAATACGTTCCTGCGCCAGGAGATCCTGCGCATGCGCACCCGCACGGTCGCCTACCGCTCCCATTCGTTCGGTGCGGTGGGTGACGCCATGCACGCGCACCTCGAGCATGGCCAGATCGCGAAAGCGATCCAGGAGCGCGATGGCGAGACGGCGGTGCGCCTCATGAGGGCGCATCTGCGTCCCGAGGGCGCGACGCTGATCAACCTGCTGCAATCGCTACCGAAGGACATGCTGCGCTGAGACCCTTCTTCACCACCTCTTGAGTTTCGCGAGCCTTGAACGGCCTGCCAGGCTCGCTTGTGCCCATTTGCATGAATGGGCTTTGCGCGAACATAAATACATCTGGAGTACGAATGTCCCGCATCTGCGCATCCTCGGCCCTTCAGGGCATCAAGGTACTTGACCTCTCCCGGGTTCGCGCCGGTCCCACGTGCGTGCGGATGCTGGCCGATTTCGGTGCCGACGTGGTTCGCATCGAGCCGCCGGCCGGCGTCGATCCGAACGAAGACATATTCGCCGTCAACCGCCTCGGCGGGGACTTCCAGAACCTCAACCGCAACAAGCGGTCGATGACGCTGAACCTCAAGAAGCCCGAGGGCCTCGCCATCCTCAAGCGCATGGTCAGGACCGCCGACGTTGTCGTGGAGAACTGGCGGCCGGACGTGAAGACGCGCCTCGGCGTCGACTACGCATCCCTGCGCGCCATCAACCCGCGCATCATCCTGGCGAGCATCTCGGGATTCGGGCAGGACGGGCCGTACGCGGCGCGGCCGGGCTTCGACCAGATCGTGCAGGGCATGGGCGGGCTCATGTCGGTGACGGGCTATCCCGAGACCGGGCCGCTGCGCGCCGGCATCGCCGTCGCCGATTCGAGCACGGGCCTCTACACCGCCATCGGCATCCTCATCGCGCTGCGCGAGCGCGATCAGTCCGGCGAGGGGCAATGGGTGCAGGCGTCGCTGCTGCACTCGCAGATCGCGATGATGGACTTCCAGGTTGCGCGCTTCCTGAACGAGGGCGACATCCCGCGGCCCGCGGGCAACGACCATCCGACGAGCGCGCCGATGGGCGTGTTCAACGCGGCCGACGGGCTGCTCAACCTGGGCGCCGCCGGGCAGGGGACGTGGATGCGGCTGTGCAAGGTCATCGGGCATCCCGAATGGATCGCCGACGCCGAATTCGCCACCGAGCCCCTGCGCGTGAAGCACCGCGCGCGCCTGAACAGCCGGCTCAACGAAGTCTTCGGCGCGCACGGCGTGCAGCACTGGGTCGCGCTGCTGAACGACGCGGGCGTGCCGGCCGGCCCGGTCTACGACGTGCCGGAGATGCTCGAGGACGAGCAGGTGCAGCATCTCGCCGTGGTGGTCGATACGCGCACCGGCAAGGGCGAGCCGATCAAGGTGATCAGCCAGCCGGTGACGCTGTCGCGCACGCCGGCTACCATCGTGGCCGCGGCACCCGCCTGGGGCGAGCATACCGCCGAGATTCTCGCGGAATGCGATTTCGACGCTGCGGAGATCGCCGGTCTCCGCGAACAACTGGTTATCTGAGGAAGAACGAGCCATGCCTGAACTGATCGTGAAGCGCGAGGCGGCCATCGGCCGCATCGTGTTCTCCAATCCGAGCAAGTACAACGCGATGTCGCGGGACATGTGGCTTGCCCTGCCGGAAGCGCTAGACGCGCTCGACGCCGACCCCGAGATCCGGCTGATCGTGCTGGAGGGCGACGGCGACAGCGCGTTCGTCTCCGGCGCCGACATCTCGCAGTTCGGCGCGTCGCAGGCGGACCCCGCGGTGCAGGCGGCCTACAACGCGGCCGTGGAGCAGGCCTACCTCGCGCCGGTGAAATGCAGCAAGCCGGTCGTCGCCAGGATCCGCGGCATCTGCATGGGCGGCGGCCTCGGCCTTGCCGCCGCGTGCGACCTGCGCTTCTGCCGCGACGACGCGCGCTTTCGCATGCCGGCCGGACGCATGGGCCTGGGCTACAGCGTGGTGGGCGTGCGCCGGTTCATGACCGTGGTCGGCGTGGCCAATACCTTCGACATGTTCTTCTCCGCGCGCGTCTTCGGCGCGCAGGAGGCGCTGCGCATGGGCTTCGTGAGCCAGGTGGCGCCGCGCGAGACGTTCGATGCGATGTTCGACGAATGGTGCGCCGCCGTGGTCGAGAACGCGCCGCTCACGCTGCGGGCGCTCAAGCGGACGGTCAACGAGCTCATCCACGATCCCGGCGATCGCGACGTCGCCGCGGCCGAGACCGCCATCGCGGCCTGCTTCGCGAGCGCCGACTACCGGGAGGGCGCGGCCGCCTTCATGGAGAAGCGCAAGCCGCGGTTCCTGGGCGCCTGAGGGCGCTGGCCGCGCGGGCGCGCTCCGACATGCCGGGCGCGTGAGACGGGACCTGTCTTGCGCGAGGCGCGGCGGACGGCCGATGCCCCGGGCGTCGCCGCGCGCATTCCCAATCTCCCAATCTGCCATTCCACCCCGAGACAAGATGAACGAGATCACCGGCACCACGCGTCTGATGGCCACCATCGGCGATCCCATCCAGCAGGTCCTCGCGCCGCAGGAGATCAACCGCCTGATGGCCGCGCGCGGCATCGACGCGGCCCTGGTGCCCATGCAGGTGCCCGTCGCGGGCCTGGCAAAGGTGGCCGACGGCCTGCGGCAGATGTCGAACCTCGAAGGGTTCATCGTCACGGTGCCGCACAAGAACGCGTTCGTCGCCTTGTGCGACGAACTCACGCCGGAGGCCGCCCGCGTGGGCGCGGTCAACATCGTCAGGCGCCTGCCCGACGGGCGGCTGCGGGGCGGAATCCTGGACGGCCTGGGCTTCGTCGGCGGACTGCGCGGCAACGACCTCGATCCCGCCGGGATGCGCGTCTACGTGGCGGGCGCCGGCGGCGCGTCGACGGCCATCACGTACGCGCTCGGCGACGCCGGCGCCGCCGCGATCACGATCGCCAACCGCGACGCGGCCAAGGCGCAGGCGCTGGCCGCGCGCCTGCGCGTGGCGTTTCCGGCCATCGCCATCGCGGTCAGCACGCGCGACCCGTCGGGACATGACCTGGTGATCAACTGCACGTCGCTCGGCATGCGGCCCGACGACGCGCTGCCGCTCGACGCCGAACGGCTGACCGCGGACCAGGTGGTGGCCGAAGTCATCATGAAGCCGGCCGAGACGGCGCTGCTCGCGGCCGCCCGCAAGCGGGGCTGCCGCATCCACTATGGCAAGCCCATGCTCGTGAGCCAGATCGAGATGATGGCGGACTTCATGCTGCAGGCGGCCCCATGAGCGAAGGCGCGCTTGCCCGCGAGGAGGGCTGGGACTACGTCATCGTCGGCGGCGGCACGGCAGGCTGCATCCTGGCGAACCGCCTGAGCGCCTCCGGCCGCCATCGCGTGCTCATGCTCGAGGCCGGCGGCGAGCCCGCGAGCCGCTGGATCGGCATTCCAGCGGGCTTCAGCAAGCTCCTCGTCGACCAGCAGTACAACTGGCGCTTCCAGACCGAGGCGGAGCCGGGCACCCGCAACCGGGTGATCTCGGTGCCGCGCGGCAAGGGCCTGGGCGGTTCCTCGCTGATCAACGGCATGATCTACGTGCGCGGCCAGAGCGCCGACTACGATGCGTGGGCGGCCGGCGGCGCGCACGGCTGGGGCTGGCGCGACGTGGAGCCCTATTTCCGCAAGATCGAGAACTATCCGCGGGGCGGACCGGCGCGCGGGCACGACGGTCCGATGAAGCTCGCGCAGGTGCGCGAGCGCTACCCGATCGCGCAGGCGTTCATCGATGCCGCCCGCGAGGACGGCTGGGCCTACAACGAAGACTACAACGGCGAGACCCAGGAAGGCGTCGGCTACTACCAGGTCGTGCAATCGGCGGGCCGGCGCTGGAGCGCCTACGAAGGGTATCTGCGGCCGGCGCTCGACCGGCCCAACCTGCGGGTGGTGACGGACGCCCTCGTCACCAGGATCGAAATCGAGGGCGCGCGCTGCACCGGCGTGACGTGGCGGCGCGGCGGCGTGGAGACCACCACGCGCGCCACGCGCGAGGTCATCCTCTGCGCCGGCGCGATCCAGTCGCCGCAGCTCCTGGAGCTGTCCGGCGTCGGCCAGCCCGCGCTGCTGCAACGGCTGGGAATTCCGGTCAGGCACGCGTTGCCGGGCGTCGGCGAGAACTACGTCGATCACTTCGCCACGCGCATGAACTGGCGCGTGCGCAACACGGTCACGCTGAACGAGATGTCGCGCGGATGGCGCCTCGGGCTGGCCGTGGCGGAATACTTCACGCGCAGGACCGGCATCCTGACGCTCGGAACGGGCCTGGTGAACGGCTTCGTGAAATCGCGTCCGGACGTGGCCACGCCCGACGCCCAGTATTTCTTCGTGCACGCGAGCTACGCCGATGCGTCCAAGCGCATCCTCGACCGCGCGCCCGGCATGACCATCGGCGTGACGCAGCTTCGGCCCGAATCGGTCGGCAGCATTCACGTGAAGTCGCTCGATCCGCTCGCGTCGCCGTCGATCCGCCCCAACTTCCTCGACGCGCAGGTCGACCGCGACTGCATGGTCGGCGCCATGAAGGTCGCGCGCCGGATCGTGTCGCGAAGCGCCATGCGGCCGTATGTCGTGCAGGAACTCAGCCCGGGAGACGCGTGCGCCAGCGACGAGGCCTGGCTCGACTTCGCGCGCGACAACGGCCAGACCATCTACCACCCGCTCGGCACTTGCCGCATGGGGAGCGACGCCGCCGCCGTGGTCGATTTGCGCCTGTCGGTGCGAGGGCTGGCGGGCCTGCGCGTCGTCGACGCGTCCGTCATGCCGAAGATGGTCTCCGGGAATATCCAGGGCGCCGTGATGATGGTGGCGGAGAAGGGCGCGGATCTCATCCTGGCCGACGCCGGCCAGCGGCGGGAAATCAGATGACCGCGCACATGACCCCGCAACCGCCGCCGGTGACGGCGCAAGAGCAGGACGACGATCTCGGGCGCGTCCCCTTCGTCTATCAGAATGCCCTGCCCGGGCGCGTGGTCTTCGCGATGCCGGCGGGGCGCGCGGTGCTGGCCGAGGCGGAGCGCTGCGGCGCCGGGCGGGTCCTGGTCGCATCGGGCCGGTCCCTCGCGCGCATGGCCGGCGGGCCGCTGCAGCAGGTCGAGCGCGAGCTCGGGAAACGGCACGTCGGCACCATCGCGACCATGCGCGGGCACACCCCGCGCGAGGATGTGCTGGAGATCGCGGAAGCGATGCGGCGCGCACGCGCCGACCTGCTCGTCGCGGTGGGCGGCGGCTCCGTCATCGACGGCTGCAAGGCCGCCCTGATGTGCCAATGGATGGACGTGCGCGATGTCGCCGCCGTGGATGCCCTGCTCGATGCAACCGCCATCTCGCCGCCCGCCAGTCCCGTGCGCATGGTCTCGGTGTCGACCACGCTGTCGGGCGCCGAATTCACCGCCGTGGCCGGCGTGACCGAACTGGCCACCAAGGCCAAGCAGATCTTCAGGCATGAACTCCTGGTGGCGCGAACGGCGATCCTGGACCCCGCCGCCACGCGCATGACGCCCATCGATCTTCTTCTGTCGACAGGCATGCGCTCGGTCGATCACGCCGTGGAGGCATTCTGTTCCCCGAGCGCGAATCCCGTGACGGACCTCCATGCCTTGCAGGGATGGCGCCTGCTCCACGACGGGCTGCGCGCGATCAGGAGCCATCCCGACCGCGGCGGCCCGCGGGCGCGGTCGCAGCTCGGCATGTGGCAGGCGATCTCGGCCTTGTCCACCGGCGCCGGATCGGGCGCCAGCCACGGCATCGGCTACGCGATCGGCGCCACGTTCGACGTGGCGCATGGCCACACCTCATGCGCGATGCTGCCCGCGGTGCTGCGCTGGAACGCCAGCGTCAACGCGGCACGCCAGCAACAACTGTCCGCCGCCGTGGGACGCCCGGACGTCCCGGCGGCCATGCTGATCGCGGAGCTGGTCGCATCCCTCGGGTTGCCCGGCAGGCTGCGGGACCTGGGCATCGGCCGCGGCGACTTTCGGGAGATCGCGCGCCGGTCGCTCGGTTACGCGCCGGTGCTGGCCAATCCGCGTCCGATCGCGCGGGAGGCGGACGTGCTGGAGATTCTTGAGCTGGCGCTGTAGCCGGGCGCGGAGAAGACGACAAAAAACGACGTCTTTTCCCGGTTTGATATTCCGATGCGCTTGATACCCAGCGAGGGAGAAGTCCGGCGCATATTGTGACGACGGGAAGCACATGTCCGCCGACGGGCAGAAGGCGGTGGAGGCGAAGATCCGCCAACTGATGGAGGTCAGGATGGCCCTCCAGCGGGAGAAGGAGGGCCATCCGGCTAGTGCCCGCGCGGCGCTTCGCCGGGCATCGCCGGCGGGTCGTCGCCCGCGTACTCCACCCGGTTCCGCCCGCGCCGCTTGCTGCGGTACAGCGCTTCGTCGGCGCGCGAGATCAGGCCGTGGATGGTGTCCCCGTCCTGCACGCAGGCCACGCCCAGGCTGGCGGTCATGCGTCCCGTCACGGAGAAGTCGCGCTCCGACAGCGCGTGGCGCAGCGCCTGGGCGAACAGCACGGCGTCGCGCAGGCCGGTGCCGGCGCAGATCAGCAGGAATTCCTCGCCGCCCCAGCGGCCGAGGGTATCGGTGGCCCGCTTGGTTTCGAGGATGCGGCCGGCCATCTCGACCAGCACCTGGTCGCCGGCCTGGTGGCCGTGGGTGTCGTTGACGGACTTGAAGCGGTCCACGTCGATCAGGATGATCGAGAACGGGCTGCCGTCGCCGCGCGCGCATGCCAGCGCGCTGCCGAGCGTTTCGTTGAGGTGGCGGCGGTTGAACACGCCGGTCAGCTGGTCGGTCTTGGAGAGCACTTCGAGCTGGCGGTTTTTCTCGACCAGCTCGGCCTGGGTGGCCTGGATCTGCGCGAAGGCGTGGTGGCTGGACTGGATGGCGGCGCGCGCGCGCCGCTCGGCTTCCGTGCGCTGGGCGATGATGAGCTTGAGCCGGCGCAGCACGAGGTTGAAGCCGTCGATGACGCTGTCGAACTCGGTGCGGCCGAGCTGGTCGAGTTCGTCGAGATGGTCGCCGTGGCTGGAGGCGAGCTCGAACAGGGCGCCGCGCAGGTGTTCGAGCGGGCTGAAGACCATCCGCAGGCCGAAGGTCAGCAGCAGCACCAGCGCCACGTCGATGGCGGCGACCTCGGTCACGCCCTGGGCCATCGCCGCGTGCAGGGTCTGGTGCATGTTGTCGCGGGTGAAGCGGATCACGGCGTGGCCGATGGCCTGCTTGCGGCGCTCCGGATCGATGTCGTCGGGCGGGTAGATCGTGACGTTGGCGAGCACGTCGTGCCCGTTGTCCGTGGCGCAGGGTAGCGTGCCTGATGCTGCGGCGCGGCCGGGGACGGCGGCGCGGTGGACTTCCGCGTAGACCTCCTGGCGGTCGGGCGAGAACACGCAGGCTTCGGTGACTTCGGGGTGTATCAGCGTGGATTCGAGGCCGGTGCGCAGGATGCCCACGTTGAGCGCCCAGGTCGGCGCCGCCAGGCTTTGCCGGAGCCCTTCCAGCACTTCCGCGCGCGTGCGCTCGAAACGCTGCTCGAGGTCCTGCCGCAGCAGCCACTGGCGGTGCACGGCGAACGCGCCCAGCGTTGTCGTGGTGGCAACGATGAACAGCACGATCATCCTGTTCCGGATCGACCGAACCGGTGGCAGCAGTGGCATGTAATGCGCGATCTCGGGTAAATCGGGGAGCCGGCTATTCTATTCGTCCGCGGCCTTGTCGAACAACTGGCGGAACCTGGCCAGCTCCGGGTGCGACTCTTCGTATTTCTTGCTGAAGCCGATATGGACGGTCTCGCCCTTGATGGTCATGACACGCCGGGACTTGTAGCGCATGCGCTCCGGAATGCCCTGGGCCTCGAGCGTGACCAGCGCCTCGTTGATGACGACGCTGGGGTTGACCACGCAGTCTATCTCCTGCACCAGCATCTTCTTGACGAGATCGTGGAATTCATGCCCCTCGACGAGCTCGATCCTGCCCTCGCCGACGAACTGGAAAAAGCGCTTGCCGGGCGCGAGATAACCGCGCTGGTTGCCGAATTTCAGGCCGGCGAAGTCGTCGGGATAGGTGTTGAACGTGCGGCCCTCGACCGAATCGCGGTTGCAGTGCACCGCGACGTCTTCGGTGTAGAACGGCCTGGAGTGGTTCAGGAACGGCCGCTCCCTGGGGCGATAGTACACGCCGATCACGCCGGCGCTGTTGCCGTTCCTGGCTTCTTCGACGCAGCGCGCCCACGACGCGAACCGGATCTGCACCTTGTATTCGGGAAGCCGCTTGAGCACGCGGTTCAGGTTCTCGATATAGGCCCCCTTGGGCATGCCGTTTTCTTCGTAGGACTGGGGCCGCTGGCCGGCCTCGGAGTACAGCACGATGGCGGTCTGCGCCACGGCGGAAGTGGCTCCCCACAACGCGCAGGCGGCGAGGATGAGCCGGCAAGGGCGGAAGACATGCATGGCGGCGGGTGCTGGTGAGGAGACAAAGGCCCGGTTCCCGCGCGGCCCGCGCGGTGACCCGCGAGCCGTGGCAGTGTGAGCCCCTGCGACCATAACGGCAATCCGGCGCAATAATTTAGAAGTCGTTTCAAAAAGATCCTGGCGTCGTTGCGCGGCCTTGCCGTACTGGTTGTACTGTCTGCGGCCGCGCGCCTAGCCAGGACCGCTTCGCTTCATTTTGAAACAACTTCTAGGGCCATTGGAGGGAACCGTCAGGCGCGTGGCCGGCCGGCGTCGGGCGGCGCCCCGGCCGGGGCGCCTGATGCGCCGCTTGCCGCGCGCGGGCGGCATGGCCGGCGCCTCCCGCGCCTCCCGCGAGATAAGTCGGGCCCCGGCACGTGGCCTTGCATATACTCTCTTCGATCAGGAAACATGCCTGCCGCCCCGGGCGGCGCCTCGCGCAAGGTGTGACGATGCGCGCGCGCCCGGGTGCCGCTTCGTTGGCATGGCCGCCGCGCTCCCCCACGGCCGCGGCGGGAGATCCTGCCATGCAGCGTGCCGCCTGCCCGTCCCCCGGCAGCAGAGCCACGCGCAACCTGGAGTCTCGCGATGGACCGGCCGAGATGGAGTCTGCTGACCAAACTGCTGGCGATCGGCGCCGTGGCGCTGGTGCTTGCGCTGACGTCGATCGGCCTGACGCTCTGGGTCACGTGGCAGATCGAGGGCGGCGCGGCGGCGGTCAACGAAGCGGGGCGCATGCGCATGCAGGGCTACCGGATCGCGCTGGCGGTGGAGCGCGGCACGCCGGCCGCCGCCCTGGCCTCCCAGCTGCGCCAGCCCGAGCAGAGCCTGGAGCTGCTGGCCAGCGGCGATCCGTCGCGCCCGCTGGTGGTGCCGTGGAATGCCCAGACGCGCGCGCAGTTCGCCAGCGTGCGCAAGATCTGGGCGCCGCTGCGCGCGCGCTGGCTCGGCGGCGCGCCGGTCCCGATGGCGGACATCGACCGCTTCGCGGATGCCGTCGATGCGCTGGTGTCCGACATCGAGTCGCAGTTGTCGCGCTGGACCGCGCGGCTGCACATGTTCCAGCTGGCGATGGTGGCCTTGTCCATCGCCAGCGCGGTGATGCTGTTCTATGCCAGCTACCTGATCGTGGTCGAGCCGCTGATGCGGCTGCGGCGCGGCCTGCAGCGCGTCGAGGCGGCCGATCTCGGCGTGCGCGTGGCGGTGACGTCCCGGGACGAGTTCGGCGAGCTGGCGGAGGGCTTCAACCACATGGCGGCCAACCTGGAGGCGCTGTACGGCGACCTGGAGCGGCGCGTCGGCGAGAAGACCGCGCGGCTCGAGCGCGAGCGCATGCGGCTGGCGGCCATGTACGAGATGAGCCGGCAGATGGCGCAGGCGGCGACGCTCGACGAGCTCGGCCAGGGTTTCGCGCGCCGGCTGCGCACCATCGCCCATGCCGACGCGGTGGCGATCCGCTGGTCCGACGCGGCCAATCAGCGCTACCTGCTGCTGGCCGGCGACTGCCTGCCGCGCGACCTGCTCGAGCAGGAGCGCTGCCTGCACGCGGGCGCCTGCCATTGCGGCCAGGACGGCGCCACCGCGCAACTGCGGGTCATCGCCGTGGGGGCGCGGCCCGACGATGCGTCGATCCGCTGCGCGCGCGCGGGCTACCGGACCCTGGTGTCGCTGCCGGTGAAGCTGCAGCAGCGGGTGCTGGGCGAGATCGACCTGTTCTTCATCGAGGAGACCGTGCTGACGGCGGAGGACCATTCCCTGCTCGAGGCGCTCGCCGCCCATCTCGCCAGCGCGATGGAGGGGCTGCGCGCTGGCGCGCTCGAGAAGGAGGCCGCGGTGGCCGAGGAGCGGGGGCTGCTGGCGCAGGAGCTGCACGATTCGATCGCCCAGTCGCTGGTCTTCCTGCGCATCCAGGTGGAGCTGATGCGCGGCGCGCTGGGCCGCGGCGACGCGGCGGCGTCCGACCGGGTGCTCGGCGAGATCGAGACCGGCGTGCGCGAGACCTACGGCGACGTGCGCGAGCTGCTGGTGCATTTCCGCACGCGCACGAACCACGAGGACATCGAGCCCGCGCTGCGCACCACGCTGCAGAAGTTCGAGCACCAGACCGGCCTGCGCACGCACCTGCGCGTCGAGGGGCGCGACGTGGCCCTGATGCCGGACGTGCAGGTCCAGGTGCTGCACGTGATCCAGGAGGCGTTGTCCAACATCCGCAAGCACGCGCGCGCCACCCAGGTCTGGGTGGCGGTGCGGCAGGCCGAGGCGTGGCGCTTCGAGGTGCGCGACGACGGCTGCGGCTTCGACGCCGCGCGCCCGCCGGATGCCTCGCGGCTGCACGTGGGCCTGCGCATCATGCACGAGCGCGCGCAGCGCATCGGCGCCACCGTGACGCTGGACTCCGACAGCGGCCGGGGCACGCGCGTGATGCTGACGCTGCCGCGCCGGCTGGCGCCGCGCGAGGCGCCGTCCCGGCCCGCGCGCGTGGCCGAGGCCGCGCCGGGCCACTGAGGGGAGACACCGATGCCCGCCACCGGTCCGGTCCGCCTGCTGGTCGTCGACGACCATACCCTGTTCCGCCGCGGGCTGATCGCGCTGCTGGCGCAGGAGCCGGCGCTGCGCGTGGTCGGCGAGGCCGGCGACGCCGGCGAGGCCCAGCACCGCGCCCAGGCGCTGCAGCCGGACGTGATCCTGCTCGACAACCACCTGCCCGGCGTGACGGGGATCGACGCGCTGCCCGGGCTGCGCGAGGCCGCGCCGCGGGCGCGCGTGCTGATGCTGACGGTCAGCGAGGACGAGCGCGACCTCGGCGCGGCGCTCAAGGCGGGCGCCGATGGCTACGTGCTCAAGAACATCGAGGGCGCCGCGCTGGTGGCGGCCATCCACCAGACCTGGCGGGGGCAGTCGGCCATCAGCCCGGAGATGACGGCCAAGCTGGCCGCCGCGTTCCAGGCCGTGCACGCCGGTCCGGCCGGCGCCGCGCCCGCGGGCCGGCCCGAGGATGCCGCCGGCGATCCGCGCGCCGGCCTGCTGGCCGCGCTGTCGCCGCGCGAGCTGGACATCCTGCGCCGCATCGCCTGCGGCGCCAGCAACAAGGCCATCGCGCGCCAGCTGGACATCGCCGAGACGACGGTGAAGATCCACGTCCAGCACATCCTGCGCAAGCTCAACCTGAGTTCGCGGGTGCAGGCGGCGGTCTTCCTGGCCGGGCACGACAGCGCCTGATCGTGTCCTGGCCATAGTTCTTTCGAACTATGGCCGGGGCCCCGCGCGCGCCGCATCCCTACTCCTTCCGGACATGCCGGGCTGCCCGGCAGACCTATGTCGCGCCGCGCCGCCGGCGCCTAGATTGAAATCCGGCGAAAGACAGGGGGGGGCGGCATGGCGCTATCGCAACGGGATCGGGTCGCGGCACCGGCCATCCGCGTGCTGGCGGCAAGCACGCTGGCCTTCACCGTGTGCTTCATGGTCTGGATGATGTTCGGCGTCATCGGCATCCCGATCCGCAAGACCCTCGGGCTGAACGCCACCGAGTTCGGCCTGCTGACCGCGGTGCCGGTGCTGACCGGCTCGCTGGTGCGCGTGCCGCTCGGCTTCATGACCGACCGCTTTGGCGGGCGCGTGGTCTTCTTCGTGCTGATGCTGGCCTGCGTGCCGCCGGTGTGGCTGATGTCCTACGCCACGCAGTACTGGCATTTCCTGCTGGCCGGATTGTTCGTCGGCCTGGCCGGCGGCTCGTTCTCGGTCGGCACGCCGTACGTCGCGCGCTGGTTCCCGAAAAGCCGGCAGGGTTTCGCGATGGGCGTGTTCGGCGCCGGCAACTCGGGCGCGGCGGTCAACAAGTTCATCGCGCCGGCGCTGGTGATGAGCTTCGGCTGGGCGATGGTGCCGCGCGCCTACGCGGCCATCCTGCTCGGCACGGCGCTGCTGTTCTGGCTGCTGAGCGCGCACGACCCGGCCCACGTCGCCGGCGGCGGCGCCTCCCTGCGGGAGCAGTTGCGCGCGCTGCGGGACCCGCGCGTGCTCAAGTATTGCCAGTATTACTCGATCGTCTTCGGCGGCTACGTCGCGCTGAGCCTGTGGATGGTGCAGTACTACGTGGGCGAGTACGGCCTGGGGCTGTCCGCCGCGGCGCTGCTGGCGGCCTGCTTCTCGCTGCCCGGCGGCGTCCTGCGCGCGGCGGGCGGCTGGCTCGCCGACCGCTACGGTGCGCACGGCGTGACGTGGTGGGTGCTGTGGGTGTGCTGGGTCTGCCTGTTCCTGCTGAGCTACCCGCGCACGGAATTCACGGTGGCCGCCGTGGACGGCGCCCGCAGCTTCCGGCTGGGCCTGAACGTCTATGCCTTCACCGCGCTGCTGGCGGTGCTGGGCATCGCCTTCGCGTTCGGCAAGGCGAGCGTGTTCAAGTACATCAGCGACGATTACCCGGACAACATCGGCGCCATCAGCGGCATCGTCGGCCTGGCCGGCGGGCTGGGCGGCTTCGTGCTGCCCATCCTGTTCGGCGTGCTGGTCGACGTCACCGGGGTGCGCTCGAGCGCCTTCATGCTGATGTACGGCGTGGTGTGGGTATCGCTGATCTGGATGTATTTCACCGAGGTGCGCCGCACCGAGATGATGGGCCCGCACGGCGCGCGCGCGGGCATGGCGGCGCGGCCCTGAGCGCGCCAGGAGACGGCAATGATCCGAACCGCAGCAGACACCCCGAAGCCCGCCGGCGGCGGCCGCGTGCTGACCATCTGGACGCCCGAGGACCGGGCCTTCTGGGAGCGCGAGGGCGAGGCGATCGCCAAGCTGAACCTGTGGATCTCGGTGCCGGCGCTGTTCCTGGCGTTCGCGATCTGGCAGTTGTGGAGCGTGGTGGCGGTCAACCTGCCGCAGCTCGGCTTCCGCTACTCGACCAACCAGCTGTTCTGGCTGGCGGCCGCGCCCGCGCTGTCGGGCGCCACGCTGCGCATCTTCTATTCCTTCATGGTGCCGCTGTTCGGCGGGCGCCGCTGGACCGCGATCTCCACCGCGTCGCTGCTGGTGCCCGCCATCGGCATCGGCATCGCGGTGCAGGACCCGTCCACCAGCTACCCGACCATGCTGCTGCTGGCGCTGCTGTGCGGGCTGGGCGGCGGCAACTTCAGCTCCAGCATGGCCAACATCAGCTTCTTCTTTCCCAAGGAGCACAAGGGCTCGGCGCTCGGCGTGAACGCGGGGCTGGGAAACCTCGGCGTCTCGGTGGTGCAGTTCCTGAGCCCGCTGGTGGTGACGGTGGGCATCCTCGGCATCTTCGGCGGCGACCCGCAGACCATCGTCGGCAAGAGCGGCCAGGCCAGCCAGGTGTGGGCGCAGAACGCCGCCTACATCTGGATTCCGTGGATCGCGCTGGCCTCGCTGGCGGCGTGGTTCTTCATGAACGACATCGCCGACGCGCGCGCGTCGTTCGCCGCGCAGGCGGCCATCTTCCGGCGCAAGCACAACTGGCTGATGTGCGTGCTCTACCTCGGCACCTTCGGCTCGTTCATCGGCTTCGCGGCGGGCTTTCCGCTGCTGATCAAGAGCCAGTTCCCCGACATCAACCCGCTGGCCTACGCGTGGCTGGGGCCGCTGCTCGGCGCGCTGATCCGCCCGGTGGGCGGCTGGCTGGCCGACCGGCTCGGCGGCGCCTCGGTGACGCTGTGGAACTTCGCCGTGATGGCGCTGGCGGTGGTGGGGGTGCTGTATTTCCTGCCCAAGGGCGCGGGCGGCTACGCGCTCGCCGCCGGTCCGGCGCAGGGCAGCTTCACCGGCTTCTTCCTGATGTTCCTGGTGCTGTTCCTGACCACCGGCATCGGCAACGGCTCGACCTTCCGCATGATCCCGGTGATCTTCCTCAACCAGAAGCTGCGCGAGGTGGACGGCGCCGGCGAGGAGGCGCAGGCCCGCGCCATCAAGGAAGGCAATACCGAAGGGGCGGCGGCGCTGGGCTTCGCCGGGGCGCTGGGCGCCTACGGCGGCTTCTTCATCCCCAAGAGCTACGGCACCGCCATCGCCGCGACCGGCGGGCCGGAGGCCGCGCTGTGGGTGTTCGTCGTGTTCTACCTGCTGTGCGTGGCGATCACCTGGTGGTACTACGGGCGCCGCGGCGCCGAGATGCCGTGCTGAGCACGCGCGCGATCCGCACAACCGAGACCGGAGCCCCGCCATGAGCCATTTCCTCGACCGCCTGACCTATTTCAGCCAGACGCGCGAGCGTTTCTCCGACGGCCACGGCCAGACCACCGGCGAGGACCGCACCTGGGAGGACGCCTACCGCAACCGCTGGCAGCACGACAAGATCGTGCGCTCCACCCACGGCACCAACTGCACCGGCTCGTGCTCGTGGAAGATCTACGTCAAGGGCGGCATCGTGACCTGGGAGACCCAGCAGACCGACTACCCGCGCACGCGCGCCGACCTGCCCAACCACGAGCCGCGCGGCTGCGCGCGCGGCGCGAGCTATTCCTGGTACCTGTACAGCGCCAACCGCGTCAAGTACCCGATGGTGCGCGGGCGGCTGCTCAAGCACTGGCGCGCCGCGCGCGCGGTGGCCAGCAGCGCGGTGGACGCCTGGGCCGCCGTGGTCGAGGACGACGCGGCCCGCCGCGAATACCAGCAGCAGCGCGGCCTGGGCGGCTTCGTGCGCAGCACCTGGGACGAGGTCAACGAGCTGATCGCCGCGGCCAACGTGTACACCATCCGGCGGCACGGCCCGGACCGCGTGATCGGCTTCTCGCCGATCCCGGCCATGAGCATGGTCAGCTACGCCGCGGGCAGCCGCTACCTGAGCCTGATCGGCGGAGTCAGCATGAGCTTCTACGACTGGTACTGCGACCTGCCGCCGGCCAGCCCGCAGACCTGGGGCGAGCAGACCGATGTGCCGGAGAGCGCCGACTGGTACAACGCCACCTTCCTGATCGCCTGGGGCTCCAACGTGCCGCAGACGCGCACGCCGGACGCGCATTTCTTCACCGAGGTGCGCTACAAGGGCGCCAAGGTGGTGGCGGTGACGCCGGACTACGCCGAGGTCTCCAAGCTGGCCGACCTGTGGCTGCACCCGAAGCAGGGCACCGACGCGGCGCTGGCGATGGCGATGGGCCACGTCATCCTCAAGGAGTTCTATTTCGCGCGGCGCAGCGCCTACTTCGACGACTACGCGCGCCGCTACACGGACCTGCCCATGCTGGTCGCGCTCAAGGCGCGCACGCTGCCCGGCGGCGGCACGATCCTGGTGCCGGACCGCTACGTGCGCGCGAGCGACTTCGCCGACGGCCTGGCGCAGCAGAACCATCCCGAATGGAAGACGGTCGGCTTCGACGACCAGGGCCGGGTCGCGCTGCCGCACGGCTCGATCGGCTTTCGCTGGGGCCCGGACGGCAGGCCCGACGCCGGCCGCTGGAACCTGGAAGACAAGGAAGCGCGCCACGGCGAGGCGGTCAGGCTCAAGCTGTCGGTGCTGGAGGACGGCGCGCAGCCGCACGAGGTCGTCGACGTGGGCTTTCCGTATTTCGGCGGCATCGACACGCCCAACTTCACCGCCAGCAAGACCGCCGGCGACGTGATCGCGCGGCGCGTGCCGGCGGTGCGGCTGGCATTGCGCGAGGAAGGCGGGCAGGGCGGGACGCTGGTGGCCACGGTGTTCGACCTGCTCGCGGCCAACTACGGCGTGGCGCGCGGGCTGCCGGGCGAGCAGCCGGGCACGGCCGCCACCGGAGGCTACGACGACGATGCGCCCTACACCCCGGCCTGGCAGGAGCGCATCACCGGCGTGCCGCGCCAGCAGGCCATCGCGGTGGCGCGGCAGTTCGCCGAGAACGCCGACAAGACCCGCGGCAAGTCGATGGTCATCATCGGCGCGGCCATGAACCACTGGTATCACTGCGACATGAACTACCGCGGCATCATCAACATGCTGATGCTGTGCGGCTGCATCGGCCAGAGCGGCGGCGGCTGGGCGCACTACGTGGGCCAGGAAAAGCTGCGCCCGCAGACCGGCTGGACCGCGCTGGCGTTCGCGCTGGACTGGATCCGGCCGCCGCGCCAGATGAACTCCACCAGCTTCTTCTACGCCCACACGGACCAGTGGCGCTACGAGAAGCTCGGCGTGGGCGAGATCCTCTCGCCGCTGGCCGACCCGGCCCGCCACGGCGGCTCGATGATCGACTACAACGTGCGCGCCGAGCGCATGGGCTGGCTGCCGTCGGCGCCGCAGCTGCAGACCAATCCGCTGCAGGTGCACCGCGACGCGCAGCAGCGCGGGCTGGACACGCGCGACTACGTGGTCCAGTCGCTCAACGACGGCACGCTGAAGATGAGCTGCGAGGACCCCGACCACCCGGCCAACTGGCCGCGCAACATGTTCGTGTGGCGCTCCAACCTGCTGGGCTCGTCCGGCAAGGGGCACGAATATTTCCTCAAGCACCTGCTCGGCACCAGCCACGGCGTGCAGGGCCGCGACCTGGGGCCCGACCATGCCCATCCCGAGGAAGTGCGCTGGCACGAGCAGGCGCCCGAGGGCAAGCTCGACCTGCTGGTCACGCTCGACTTCCGCATGAGCACCACCTGCATGTACTCCGACGTGGTGCTGCCGACCGCCACCTGGTACGAGAAGAACGACCTCAACACCAGCGACATGCACCCGTTCATCCATCCGCTTTCCACCGCGGTCGACCCGGCCTGGCAGGCGCGCAGCGACTGGGAGATCTACAAGGGCCTGGCCCGGGTCTTCAGCGAGGTCTGCGCGGGCCACCTCGGCGTGGAGAAGGACGTGATGCTCACCCCGCTCATGCACGACACGCCCGCCGAGCTGGCGCAGCCGTTCGGCGTGCATGACTGGAAGAAGGGCGAATGCGAGCTGCTGCCCGGCCAGACCGCGCCGCAGATCAGCGTGGTGGAGCGCGACTATCCCAACACCTACCGGCGCTTCACCGCGCTGGGGCCGCTGATGACCCGCATCGGCAACGGCGGCAAGGGCATCGGCTGGAACACGGAAAGCGAGGTGCGGGCGCTGGGCGAGCTCAACGGCACGGTCGACGAGCCCGGCGCCACGCAGGGCCTGCCGCGCATCGACACCGACATCGACGCCGCCGAGGTGGTGATGATGCTGGCGCCCGAGACCAACGGCCACGTCGCGGTCAAGGCGTGGGAGGCGCTGGGCCGCATCACCGGGCGCGAGCATGCGCACCTGGCGCTGCACCGCGAGGACGAGAAGATCCGCTTCCGCGACATCCAGGCGCAGCCGCGCAAGATCATCTCGTCGCCGACCTGGAGCGGGCTGGAGAGCGAGAAGGTGAGCTACAACGCGGGCTACACCAACGTGCACGAGCTGATCCCGTGGCGCACGCTGAGCGGGCGCCAGCAGTTCTACCAGGACCATCCGTGGATGCGCGATTTCGGCGAGGGGTTCGTCAGCTACCGGCCGCCGATCAACCTCAAGAACGTCGACGAGATGCGCGGCAGGAAGCCCAACGGCCACCCGGAGATCGCGCTGAATTTCATCACCCCGCACCAGAAGTGGGGCATCCACTCGACCTACACCGACAACCTGATCATGCTCACGCTCAACCGCGGCGGGCCGGTGGTCTGGCTGTCCGAGGACGACGCGGTGCGCGCCGGCATCGTCGACAACGACTGGGTCGAGCTGTTCAACGCCAACGGCGCCATCGCCGCGCGCGCGGTGGTGAGCCAGCGCGTCAAGCCCGGCATGGTGATGATGTACCACGCGCAGGAGAAGATCATCAACACGCCCGGCTCGGAGATCACCGGGCTGCGCGGCGGCATCCACAACTCGGTCACGCGCGTGGTGCTCAAGCCGACCCACATGATCGGCGGCTACGCGCAGTACAGCTACGGCTTCAACTACTACGGGACCATCGGCACCAACCGCGACGAGTTCGTGCTGGTGCGCAAGATGGACCGCGTCGACTGGCTCGACGAGCCCGCCCGCGCCGGCGCCCCCGGCATCGCCTGAGAACGAGGAGAGCGACGATGAAAGTCCGCGCCCAGATCGGCATGGTCCTCAACCTGGACAAATGCATCGGCTGCCATACCTGCTCCGTGACCTGCAAGAACGTCTGGACCAACCGCTCCGGCATGGAGTATGCGTGGTTCAACAACGTGGAGACCAAGCCCGGCATCGGCTATCCCAAGGAATGGGAGGACCAGGCGCGCTGGAACGGCGGCTGGGTGCGCAAGGCGGACGGCAGCATCGAGCCGCGCCAGGGCGGCAGGTGGAAGCTGCTGATGCGCATCTTCTCCAATCCCAACCTGCCGCAGATCGACGACTACTACGAGCCCTTCACCTTCGACTACGACCACCTGCAGTCGGCACCCGAATCCGTCACGGCGCCGACCGCGCGGCCGCGCAGCCTGATCACCGGCAAGCGCATGGAGAAGATCGAGTGGGGGCCGAACTGGGAGGAGATCCTCGGCGGCGAGTTCGCCAAGCGCTCGAAGGACCGCAACTTCGACGACATCCAGAAGGAGATCTACGGGCAGTTCGAGAACACCTTCATGATGTACCTGCCGCGCCTGTGCGAGCACTGCCTGAACCCGGCCTGCGTGGCGTCCTGCCCGTCGGGGTCGATCTACAAGCGGGAAGAGGACGGCATCGTGCTGATCGACCAGGACAAGTGCCGCGGCTGGCGCATGTGCGTGTCCGGCTGCCCGTACAAGAAGATCTACTACAACTGGCAGAGCGGCAAGGCCGAGAAATGCATCTTCTGCTATCCGCGCATCGAGGCCGGCCAGCCCACGGTGTGCTCGGAGACCTGCGTGGGCCGCATCCGCTATCTCGGCGTGCTGCTCTACGACGCGGACCGCATCGAGGCGGCGGCCAGCGTGGAGCACGACCGCGATCTCTACGAGGCGCAGCTCGACATCTTCCTCGACCCGGACGACCCCAAGGTCATCGAGCAGGCGCGCGCGGACGGCGTGCCCGAGTCGTGGATGGAGGGTGCGCGCCGCAGCCCGGTCTACCGCATGGCGGTGGACTGGAAGGTCGCGCTGCCGCTGCACCCGGAGTACCGCACGCTGCCGATGGTCTGGTACGTGCCGCCGCTGTCGCCGATCACGGCCGCGGCCAACGCGGGCGAGGTCGGTATCAACGGCGAGATTCCCGACGTGAAGCAGCTGCGCATCCCGGTCAAGTACCTCGCCAACCTGCTCACCGCGGGCGACACCACGCCGGTGGTGCGCGCGCTCGAGCGGCTGCTGGCCATGCGCGCGTACCAGCGCGACAAGCACGTGGAAGGGCGCCAGAACCTGGCGGCGCTGCAGCAGGCCGGGCTGAGCGTGGCGCAGGTCGAGCAGATGTACCAGGTGATGGCCATCGCCAACTACGAGGACCGCTTCGTCATTCCAACGGCGCACCGCGAGTACGCCGAGGACGCCTTCGACCTGCGCGGCGGCTGCGGCTTCTCGTTCGGCAACGGCTGCTCGGACGGCACCAGCGAGACCAGCCTGTTCGGCGGCAAGAAGCGGCGCACCATTCCGATCAAGGCAACCCTGTAGGAGACGCGGCCATGAAACCATTCGATGCGCGGATCTGCCTGGCGCTGGCGCGCCTGCTGGCCTACCCCGGAGACGAGCTGCGCGCGTCGCTGGCGCCGCTGCGCGACTGCATCGCGCACAGCCGCGCGCTCGGCGACGACGGGCGCGACGGCCTGCTGGCGCTGGTGGACGGCATGCGCCAGCGCGACCCCTACGAGCTGGAAGCGGGCTACGTCGACACCTTCGACCGCGGCCGCGCCACCGCGCTGCACCTGTTCGAGCACGTGCACGGCGATTCGCGCGAGCGCGGCCAGGCGCTGGTGGACCTGCTGCGGATGTACGAGGCCGCCGGCCTGGCGCTGGGCCCGGGCGAGCTGCCCGACTACCTGCCGGTGGTGCTGGAGTTCGCCGCCACCCAGCCCGCGCCCACCGCGCGCGCGTTCCTGGCCGAGATGGCGCACATCCTCAACGCCGTGCACGCGGCGCTGGCGCAGCGCCACAGCCCGTACCGGGCGGCCATCGCCGCCGTGCTGGAGTTGGCCGGCGAGCGCGTCGAGCCGGTGCGGCTGCCGCCCGAGGAGCCGCTCGACGAAGCCTGGGCCGAGCCGCCCGCCTTCGACGGCTGCGCCACGCGCGGCCAGGACAAGCCCGGCGCGCCGCAGCCCATCCATTTCGTCCGCCGCGACGGACCCGCCACCGGAGCGCGATCATGACTGCCGCCCTCGACACCTTCTTCTTCAGCCTGTATCCGTACATCTGCCTGGCCGTGTTCCTGGTCGGCAGCCTGATCCGCTTCGACCGCGACCAGTACACGTGGAAGAGCGATTCCTCGCAGATGCTGCGCGCCGGGCAACTGCGCTGGGCCAGCAACCTGTTCCACGTCGGCGTGCTGTTCCTGTTCTTCGGGCACCTGTTCGGCATGCTCACGCCGCACGCGGTCTACGGCCATTTCATCAGCGCCGGCGCCAAGCAGCTGCTGGCGATGGTGTCCGGCGGCGTGGCCGGCGTGCTCGGCTTCGTCGGCGTGAGCCTGCTGCTGCATCGCCGCCTGGGCGACGCGCGCATCCGCGCCACCTCGCGGCCCGGCGACATCGCCATCCTCTGGCTGCTGTGGGTGCAGCTGGCGCTGGGGCTGGGCACCATACCGCTGTCCGGCCAGCACCTGGACGGCAGCATGATGCTGGTGCTGGCCGAATGGGCGCAGCGCGTCGTGACGCTGCGCGGCGGCACGGCGGAGCTGATGCAGGGCGTGGGCTGGGTGTTCAAGCTCCACATGGTGCTGGGCATGACGGTGTTCCTGGTCTTTCCCTTCACCCGGCTGGTCCATGTCTGGAGCGGCTTCGCCTCGGTGGCCTATCTGTTCCGCCCGTATCAGGTGGTGCGCAGCCGGCGCCTGAACCTGCCGGCCGGACAGGAACGCGGCACCCGGCGCGCGCAGCCCGGGCAATCGCATTGAGGAGCGCGCCATGACCGGGCACACATCCACGGCATTCGCCCCCGTCGCCCCCGTCGCGTCGGTGAACGGCCAGGCCCTGCACGCGCGCGGCGAGGCGCTCGCGCCCGAGACGCTGCGCCAGCGCGCCTGCACCGAACTGCTGTGCCAGGCGGCCCGGCGCGCCGGGCTGCTCGATGCGGCCGACGCCGGCACCGTCGACGGCGTGGTCAGCGAGGCGGCCAGCGCCGCGATCGAGGCCCTGCTGGAAACCGCCCTGCAGGTGCCCGAGCCCGGCGAGGAAGCGTGCCGGCGCCACCACGCCGCCAACCCCGCCGCCTACAGCCGCGGCGAGCGCGTGCTGGCGCGCCACATCCTGTTCGCGGTGACGCCCGGCATGGACGTCAACGCGCTGCGCCAGCGCGCCGAGCGCATGCTGGTGGAGGTGCGCTGCCACGCGGACCCGGAACTGGCCGGCGAGTACTTCGCCAAGGCCGCCGGCGAGTTCTCGAACTGCCCGAGCGGCGCCGAGGGCGGCGAGCTGGGCTGGCTGGAAGCGGGCGACTGCGCGCCGGAGTTCGCGCGCGAGCTGTTCGGGCACCAGGAAGTGGGCGTGCTGCCGCGGCTGGTGCACAGCCGCTTCGGCCTGCACGTGGTGGAAGTGCGCGCGCGCGAGCGCGGCGAGGCGCAGCCGTTCGAGGCGGTGCGCGCCGCGGTGGCGCTGCGGATGCGCCAGCAGGCCTACGTCACGGCGCTGCGCCAGTACCTGCGGCTGCTGGCGGGCCAGGCCGTGATCGAAGGGGTGGACCTCGACGCGGCCGACACGCCGCTCGTGCAATAGGGCATCCGGGTCGCCTTCAGCCACCGCTCCTCATCCA
>NZ_BBQM01000014.1 GCF_000876015.1 Cupriavidus basilensis
TTTGACTTTAAGCCTTTGACTTTAAGTCTTTGATTTAAATACTTTGACTTTGAAGTTAAATATTTAAGAAGTTGAATTTAAACAATATAAGAGAAGATCCAGGTAATTGAGAGATAAAAAATAATAAACCAACCACGCCCCCCCCATATCCCCCCTGAGGTATAGTCCCCAAATGACTACCTCCCCCTTCTCCCTAACCAACCGCGTGGCCCTGATCACCGGCGGCGCCCAGGGCCTCGGCCTGGCCATCGCCACCGCCCTTCGTCAGGCCGGCGCCCACGTGATCATCGCCGCCCGCAATGCCGACCGCGTGCACGCGGCCGTGGCGCGGCTTGACGGCGGCGCCGAGCCGCTGGTGCTCGACATCACCGATGAAGCCGCGGTCGCGGCCGCCTTCGCGCGCATCGACGCCAGCCACGGTCGCCTCGACATCCTCGTCAACAACGCCGGCGCGCGCAAGCGCAGCGGCATGGCCGAGCTCGGCGCCGGCGACCTGCGCGAGATGCTGGAGACCAACCTGGTCGCGCCCTACGCGCTGTGCCGCCACGCCGCGCAGCGCATGCGCGATGGCGGCTACGGCCGCATCATCAACGTTACCTCGATCGCCGGGCAGGTGGCGCGCGCCAACGACGTGCTCTATCCCGCCACCAAGGGCGGCCTCGACGCGCTCACGCGCGCGATGGCGGCCGACCTCGGCCGCGACGGCGTGACCGTCAACGCCATCGCGCCCGGCTACTTCGCCACCGAGCCCAACCAGCCGATGGTGGCCGACGAGAGCGTGGCGCAATGGCTGGGCCAGCGCACCGCGCTGGGCCGCTGGGGCCAGCCGGAGGAGGTCGCGGGCGCGGCGGTGTTCCTCGCCTCGCCGGCCGCGTCCTACGTCACCGGCCACGTGCTGGCGGTGGACGGCGGCTACCTCGCGCACTTCTGACGGCAGCACCGCCGTTCAGCGCGCGCCGCCGCCCGCGGCGCGCCCGAAGTGCGCCCGCACGGCTTCGATCATCGCCGCGGCGGCGGCCGAATCGCCGCGCTCGCGCAGCCGCACCAGGCAGATGTCGCGCACCAGCGACGGCAGCTGCAGCGGCCGGATCGCCAGGCTCTCCTGCTGGAACTGGAACAGCGCCAGCGCCGGCACCACCGTCACGCCCAGCCCCGCCGCCACCAGCGCCGCCACCGTGGCGAGATGCTCCACTTCCATCACGCCGTTGAGCTTGAGCGGATGCAGCGCCGCGTCCAGGTGCTGGCGCACGCTGCTGGTGCGCGACAGCTGGATGAACGGCAGCCCCGCCAGCGCTTGCGGCGCCACGCGGCGGCGCCGCGCCAGCGGATGGTCCGCCGGGCATACCAGGTGGAAGCGGTCGGCCACCAGCGGCTCCACGCGCAGGTCGCCGTCCTGCGCCGGCGCGGGCGCCAGCGCGAAGTCGGCGCGGCCGCGCCGGACCATGTCGATGCAGCCGTCGGCCAGCAGGTCGAACAGCTCGATGGCGATGCCCGGATAGCGCTGGTGGAACGCGGCCAGCAGCGGCGGCAGGTCGCCCGCCGCCAGCGAGGGCAGCGCCGCGACCGAGACCCGCCCCTTGCGGCGCTCGGCGTGGTCGCGCAGCTCCGCGAACGCGGTCTCGAAATCCGCCAGCAGGCGCGCCGCCACTTCCTCGAAGCGCCGCCCCTCCACGCTCAGCTCCACATGGCGCGTGGTGCGCTCGAACAGGCGCGTGCCGGCCTGTTCCTCCAGCGTCTGGATCAGCGCGCTGAAGGCCGATTGCGACAGGTGGCAGGCCTGCGCCGCGCGGGTGAAGTTGCGGTGCGCGACCAGCGCCACGAAGGCGCGCAGGTGCTTGACGGAGAGGTTCATCGCAGCGGGCGGCGGCGGGGTGCGCAAGCGCATTTCCCGCGGCCGCGCTTTTATCCGGAAAGTCGATAGATTAATCCAAATTATCCGTTTTTCGGCGCAGGCCGGCGGCCCTAGAATCTGCCCACGGTGCCCACGGGCGCCGACCTTGCATCGCGGGCCCGCGCCCGCTTCACCAGGCTTCGTCCCATGACCGCTTCCGTCCCCGCCAGCGCCACCTTGCAGATCGGCTGCGGCGCCGGCTTTTCCGGCGACCGCACGGATGCCGCGCTGCCCGTGGTGCGCACCATGATCGCCGCGGGCGGCCCCGCCGTGCTGATGTTCGAGACGCTGGCCGAGCGCACGCTGGCGCTGGCGCAGCTCGCGCGGCGCGCCGACCCGGCGCGCGGCTACGAGCCGCTGCTCGACGCGCTGCTGGCGCCGGTGCTCGGGCTGTGCCTGGCCCACGGCATTCCCATCGTCGGCAATTTCGGCGCCGCCAACCCGCGCGCCGCCGCCGCGCGCGTGCGCGCGCTGGCGGCCGAACTCGGCCTGGCGCCGCCGCGCGTGGCGGTGGTGGAGGGCGACGATCTCTCGCACGAGGCCGGCCGCGCGCTGCTGCGGCAGGCCATCGGCGCCGGTTTTCCCGAGGCGCGCTTCGTCTGCGCCAACGCCTATCTCGGCGCGCGCGGCATCGCCGACGCGCTGGCCGACGGCGCGCAGGTGGTGGTGTGCGGCCGCGTGGCGGACCCGGCGCTGGCGGTGGGTCCGGCAATGGCGCATTTCGGCTGGTCGTGGCAGGACTGGGACCGCCTCGCGCGCGCCACCATCGCCGGCCACCTGCTCGAATGCGGGGCCCAGGTCACGGGCGGCTATTTCGCCGATCCCGGCATGAAAGACGTGCCCGACGTGCACGCGGTCGGCTATCCGATCGTGCGCCTGGACGCCGACGGCAACATCGAGGTCGGCAAGGCCACCGGCACCGGCGGCTGCGTGGACCTGCGCACCGTCAAGGAACAACTGCTGTACGAGGTGCACGACCCGGCCGCCTACCTCACGCCCGACGTGGTGGCCGACATCGGCGCGGCCACCGTCGAGCAGCTCGGCCCCGACCGCGTGGCGGTGCGCAACGTGCGCGGCCACGAACGGCCCGCGCAGCTCAAGGCCAACCTGTTCTGCGAAGGCGGCTGGATCGCCGAGGGCGAGATCTCCTACGCCGGCCCCAACGCCGCGGCGCGCGCGCGCCTGGCCGCGGACATCGTGCGCCGGCGCATGGGCGTGCTCGGCCACGACGCGCCGGTGCGCTTCGACCTGATCGGCGTGTGCAGCGTGTTCGCCGACGACGCCGGCGAGCTCGTGCGGCAGCCCCAGCCCGGCGAAGCGCAGGCGCAGGACGTGCGCCTGCGCGCCGCGCTCGCGCACGAGGACAAGGCGGTGGCCGAAGCGCTGCTGCGCGAAGTCAACGCGCTCTACACCTGCGGCCCCGCCGGCGGCGGCGGCGTGCGCACCGCGCTGCGCGCGCGCCTGAACGCCATGTCCTGCCTGGTGCCGCGCGGCGCCGTCACCGCCAGCCATACCCTGCTGCCATGAATACTGCCCACACCAGCGCCACCGCCGATATTGCCCTCTACCAGCTCGCGCACGGCCGCACCGGCGACAAGGGCGACCGCTCCAACATCAGCGTGATCGCCTACGACCCGCGCGACTTCGACCATCTCGCGGCCCACGTCACCGAGGACGCGGTGGCCGCGCTGTTCAGCCATCGCCGCCCGGCCGCGGTCAGGCGCTACCTGGTGCCGTCGCTGCAGGCCATGAACTTCGTCATCGACGGCGTGCTCGACGGCGGCGTCAACGACGCGCTCAACCTCGACACGCACGGCAAGGCGCTGTCCTTCCTGCTGCTGCAGCTCCGGCTGCCCCTGCCGCCGCGCCTGGCCGGCGCCGGCTGATCTGCCTGACCCGGTACCACAGCCGGCCACCACCACAAACCACAACATCAGAATTCCAACTGGAGACCCAACATGTCCGTACACACCCAGCTTGCCCCCGCCCTCAAGGCGGCCACCGGCATCGTCGCCGCCGCGCTCGCGCTGCTGGCGGGGCCGGCGCGCGCGGAGTTTCCGGACAAGCCGATCCGCTTCGTGGTGCCGTTCGCCGCGGGCAGCGCTACCGACCAGCTCGCGCGCGCGATCGGCCAGTCCATCACGGTGGATGCCAAGGTCACGGTGGTGGTCGACAACAAGCCCGGCGCCAACGGCTTCATCGCCGCCAGCGACGTGGCCAAGGCCGGCCCCGACGGCTACACCGTGCTGATCACCACCAACACCACGCACGCCGCCAACGAGCACCTGTTCAAGAAGCTGCCCTACGATCCGGTCAAGGACTACGCGCCCGTCACGGCGCTGGGCCGCGGCGGCCAGATCATGGTGGTGAACCCGCAGTTGCCGGTCAACAGCGTGGGCGACTTCATCGCGCTGGCCCGCAAGGAGCCGGGCAAGCTCAGCTTCGGCAGCGGCAGCTCCTCGTCGCGCATCGCCGGCGAGCTGTTCCAGCAGATGGCGCACGTGCAGCTGCTGCACGTGCCGTACAAGAGCAACCCGCTCGCCGTGACCGACCTGCTCGGCAACCAGATCCAGATGATGATCACCGACACCGCCACCGGCCTGCCCCAGGTCAAGAGCGGCAAGCTCAAGGCGCTGGGCGTGTCGGGCAAGACGCGCTCGCCGCTGGCGCCCGGCGTGCCGACCATCGACGAGGCCGGCGTGAAGGGCTACGAGATGAGCTACTGGTTCGCCGCCTACGCGCCGGCGAAGACGCCGCCGGCGGTGGTCGACAAGCTCAACGCGCTGATGGTCAAGGCCGCGAAGAGCGAGACCGCGGCCAGCTTCTACCAGTCCACGGGCACCGACGTGTTCACCAGCACGCCGGCCGAACTGGCGAAGTTCCAGGCCGCGGAATCGGCCAAGTGGGGCAAGATCATCAAGGCGGCCAACATCCAGCCGGAGTGAGCGCGGCGGCGGGCAACCTTGCCGGCAGCAGGGCCGCGCCGCCGCGGCGCGCGGCCACGGGCTACCATGCGCGCAGATCCGCAAGTCACGACACAGGCCCAACATGCACTCTTCCTCCGCGCCGGCGTTCTCGCCATCCTCCGATCCCCAGTCGCTGATCGTCGCCTACATCCGCGCCAAGGACGAAAACCGCCCGCACCGGATGGCGCATGCGTTCGCCGCCGACGCGGTGCTGGAGATGACGGTCAAGTCCGAGGCCATCGCCTTTCCCGCGCGCAGCGAGGGGCTGGCCGCGATCAGCGAGGTGCTGGTGCGGCGCTTCGGCCAGACCTACGACAACGTCTACACCGTCTGCCTGGCCGATGCGCCGCCGGCCGCCGACGCCGCCACCTACCGCTGCGACTGGCTGGTCGGCATGACCGACAAGGCCAGCGGCAGCGTGCGCGCGGGCTGCGGCCGCTACGCCTGGACCTTCGGCGGCACCGGCGGCGAGCGCCGCGTGCGGGCGCTGGAGATCGTGATCGAGGCGATGGAGGTCCTGCCCGCCGAGGCCGCGCAGCCGGTTATCGACGGCTGGCTGGCGCGCCTGCCCTATCCGTGGTGCACGGCGGCGCGGGCGGTCGAGGCGGCGCCCGCGCTGGCCGGGCTGGCACCGGTGCTGGCGTACCTCAGGTCCGCCGGATCCGCCGCGTAGTGCACTTTGCGGGGATAATGCAGGATCGCCGCCCCCGGATTGCTTTGGAGCGCTGCATGACGACCCTGCCTTGTTTCCTCCGCCGCCGCCGGCTGGCGGTTTCCCTGAGCGTGGTGCTGGCCCTGGCCGGCGCGCTGGCCCAGGCGCCGGCGGCCTCGGCCCCGCCGGCCCAGCAGAAGACGCAGGTGCCCGGCTACTACCGCATGATGCTGGGCCAGTTCGAGGTGACCGCGCTGTACGACGGGCATGTCGACCTCGACACAAAGATATTCAGGTACAGCAGCCCGCGCGAGGTGCAGCGCCTGCTGGCGCGCATGTTCGTGGCCAGCACGCCGGGCATGCAGACCGCGGTCAATGCCTACCTGATCCACACCGGCGGCAACCTGGTGCTGGTCGATACCGGCACGGCGGCCTGCTTCGGCTCCGCGCTGGGCCACGTGGCGCAGAACCTGCGCGCGGCCGGCTACGAGCCCGCCCAGGTCGACACCGTGCTGCTCACCCACCTGCATCCCGACCACGCCTGCGGCCTGGTGGCCGACGGCAAGCCGGTGTTCGCCAACGCCACGGTGTACGTCGACCAGGCCGATGCCGCCTACTGGCTGGACGAAGCCGCCGCCGCGCGCGCGCCGCAGGACGCGCAGGCGGTCTTCGCGCTGGCGCGGGCCGCCGTCGCGCCCTACCAGGCCGCCGGCCGGCTGCGCGCCTATGGCGCCGGCGACACACTGGTGCCCGGCGTCACCGCGGTGCCGGAGCACGGCCACACGCCGGGCCACAGCGGCTACCTGTTCAGGTCGGGCGGGCAGGGCATGCTGGTCTGGGGCGACGTCGTGCACAGCCACGCGGTGCAGTTCCGCCGGCCGGAGGTGGCGATGGCGTTCGACGTGGACAGCCGCCAGGCCGTGAGCGCGCGCAAGGCGATCCTGGCGCAGGCCGCGCGCGGCAAGCTGTGGGTGGCCGGCGCGCACCTGCCGTTCCCGGGCATCGGCCACGTGCGCGCCGAAGGCCACGGTTATGTCTGGGTGCCGGTCGAGTACGGGCCGGTGCGCACCGACCGGTAGCGCGCGCGGGCGCCGCTGCCGCGACGTGCCGGCGCTAGCGCCGCAAGCCGAGCACCAGCACGCCGGCGCCCACCAGCAGGATGCCGGCCCACTCGCGCAGGCTCGGGCGCTCGCCCAGGAAGACCACGGCGAACACCGCCACCAGCAGCAGGCTGAGCTTATCCACGGGCGCCACCTTCGAGGCGTCGCCGATCTGCAGCGCGCGGAAGTAGCACACCCATGAAGCGCCCGTGGCGAGGCCGGACAGCAGCAGGAAGATCCAGGTGCGCGGCGACAGCGCCAGCGGGTTGCTCCACTTGCCGGTCAGCACCACGAACAAGGCCAGCGCCACGATGATCACCGCGGTGCGCACCAGCGTGGCGAGGTCGGAGTCGATGCCCGCGAGGCCGATCTTGGCGAAGATCGCGGTCAGCGCGGCGAACACCGCCGACAGCAGCGCCCAGTGGAACCAGCCCGTGGCGGAAGACATGATGCGGCGGCTCAGAGGCGCCGGCGTTCCATCGCCACCAGCGACGGCACGAAGCCGAGCTGGCCGAAGAAGGCCGCCTCGGAAGAGCGGCCGGCGCGCAGCACCCAGGTGATGTCGGGATCGTTGCCGACGATGTGGCGCACCAGTGCGCGGCCGATGCCGCGGCGCCGGTGGCTCGGCGCCACCGCCACCATCGACAGGTAGCCGTTGGAGACGTCGTCGCACAGGGCGCGCGCGAAGCCGACGATCTCCCCCTTGTCGACCGCGACCGCGACGCGCTGCGAATTGGCGATCAGGCGGGCGAAGCGCTCGGTGTTGGCAACCCGGTGTGCCCAGCCGTTGGCCGCAAGCAGTTGCCTGGCCGCCTCGATTTCGTCGGGCAGCAGATTGCGGATTTCCATCGGGGCTCCCATGCAAGCACATACGGCAACTCGGCGCAGCCCTTCTGTCGGGGGGCGTCACGAGGCGAGGACGGCGCGGGGCCGCCAAAGACTGCTGGCAGTGTAGCGAGCGCGCGCAGGCCCGTCAATTTGGCGGCCCGCCATGTTGCTTCCCTCTTGCGGCGGGGTATCATGCTTGCCATGAACGCCTCGATCTTCTCTTCCGCCCATCCGGCCGATCAGCTGGCCGAGTTCAGCGACGCCGACGCGGCGCTCGCCCGCATCCTCGAGATCTACGAGGCATCGGTCGGCGCCATACGCGCGCGCTTCGACGCGTTCGCGCACGGGCAGCCGCTGCCGTCCGCGGCGCACGCCTGTTATCCCTATCTTGGCATCTCGGTCAACCTCGAGACGATGGTGACCGACAGCCGGCCCTCGTGGGGCACGGTGGCCTACCCCGGCGTGTACGGCACCACGGTCACGCGCCCCGACCTGCTGGCCGATTATTACCGCGACCAGATCGAGCGCCTGCTGCGCTACCACCGCGTGCCCGTGGTGGTCGGCGTGAGCCGGCGGCCGATCCCGCTGCCGTTCGTCATCGAAGCCTCCACCACCGACATCAGCTACACGCAGGCGCGCGAGCTGGAGGCGTCGTTCGTGCTTCCGGAACTGAGCCGCATCGACGACGCCATCGCCAACGGCACCTTCGAGCCCGTGTCCGGCGAGGCCTGGCCGCTGTCGCTGTTTACCGGCGAGCGCGTGGATCTCGCGCTGCAGCGCCTGTACCACTACACCGGCACCGCGCCCCAGCATTTCCAGCGCTTCGTGCTGTTTACCAACTACCAGCGCTACGTCGACGAGTTCATCGAGCTGGGCCGCTCGCTGATGGCGGCGGACGATGCGCAGGGCGCCGAAGGCTACGCGCGCTTCGTCGAGCCCGGCGACGTGGTGCAGGTGCGCGGCGCGGCCGAGCCCGACGACGCGCAGCGCCCGCGCGCGCTGCCGCAGATGCCGGCCTACCACCTCGTGCGCGAGGACCGGCTCGGCGTGACGCTGGTCAACATCGGCGTGGGTCCGTCCAACGCCAAGACCATGACCGACCACCTCGCCGTGCTGCGTCCGCATTGCTGGCTGATGGTGGGCCACTGCGGCGGCCTGCGCCGCTCGCAGCAGCTTGGCGACTACGTGCTCGCGCACGCCTACGTGCGCGACGACCACGTGCTCGACCACGACCTGCCGCCGTGGGTGCCGGTGCCGCCCATCGCCGAGATCCAGGTCGCGCTGCAGGAAGCGGTGGCGCGCATCACCGGCCTGTCCGGCAACGAGATGAAGACGCGCATGCGCACCGGCACGGTGGTCTCCACCGACGACCGCAACTGGGAACTCAAGTCCAAGTCGCTGTACGCGCGCTTCAACCAGTCGCGCGCGATCGCCATCGACATGGAAAGCGCCACCGTGGCGGCCAACGGCTTCCGCCTGCGCGTGCCCTACGGCACGCTGCTGTGCGTGTCCGACAAGCCGCTGCACGGCGAGCTGAAACTGCGCGGCATGGCCAATGCGTTCTACCGCCAGCGCGTGAGCCAGCACATGACGATCGGGCTCGAGGCGATCCGCATCCTGCGCGAGGCCGGCGCCGAGCAACTCCACTCGCGCAAGCTGCGCAGCTTCGACGAGCCGGCGTTCCGCTAGCTCGTCGGTCCCGCGGTCACGACAAAAAAACAAAAACGCGCAACAAACGCACGCGCGGCGCGAGCGCCGTCACCGGCCCTGCGCGCCGCCGCGTTGCCGCCGCCCGCGCATCCCGCCGCGGACGACCGCTTGCCTTGCGCATGCGCCCGCCTCAGAAGCGGTAGCCCACGCCCACGCTGAACAGCCACGGATCGAGGCTCGCGTTCGAGAGCTTGACGCCGCCGGCCTTCACGTCCGACGAGATCCAGGTCTTCTTGACGTCGGCGTTGAGGAACCAGTTGCGCGTGAGCTTGTAGTCCATGCCGATCTGCAGGACCGGGCCGACGCTCCAGCGGTCCAGCGACAGCGTGTTGCCGGCGAGGTTGGCGCCCCAGATGCGGGTGACGTTGATACCGGCGCCCACATACGGGCGGAACGTGGCTTCAGGCAGGAAGTGGTACTGCAGCAGCAGGCTCGGCGGCAGGTGCGAGAACGTGCCGATCTTGCTGCCGCCCAGGTAGACGTCCTGCTTCTGCGGCACCGTCAGCACCAGTTCGGTGGCGATGTGCGGCGTGATGAAGTAGGTGACGTCGAGTTCCGGGATCCACTTGTTGTTGACCGTGATCAGGTCCGAAGGGCCGACCCCGCCGATCGGGTCCGACTTGTCGGCCATGTCGAGATAGGTGGCGCGCAGGCGCACCATCCAGTTGCCCTGGGCTTCGTCCGCTGCGGCTGCCGGCGTGGCGGCAAGCGCGCCGAACAGGGCCAGGACGGCGACGGCGGTGGTGGCGAGACGGGTGGGGACAAGCAGACGATTCTTCATGATGTTGGCTCGTTAATTGGAAGACTTCACGCACAGTGTGGCGGAGCGTTCCCATGTGAACCTTGACCAAGAGCAAGAATAGCAGTATCGGCTGCCGGCGCTGGCGGCTGCGTCGCGAAGCCGCGACAGTGGGCTGCCGGGCCGTCGCCGGGCGGGCCGCTGGCCCCGCCTGGCTCCCTGCCGGACTCCCGGCATGGCGGCCGGGGCGCGCGTTGGGGCGCGCGCTGGAGTGGATCGGCGCCCCGGGTTTGCGGCGATGCAGCAACGCCGGAACCGCGACGCCCGGCCGCGGCCCGGGGCCCGCTCCGGCCTGGCGTGGCCGGCTCCCAAGCGCCAGACACGCTCTAAGGACATGCGCAAATATTCGTGGCCGCGCGCGGCGGCTGGCCTTACGCTGTGCACACGGTTACAGCAAAGAGCAACACAGCAACGAGCATGTCGTGGGCGCCCCGCAAAGGCGTCTTTCCGGGTGTGCCCCGTGGGGGCGGGGCACACCGGCTTTTCTGCGCGGGCCTTGCTGTACGGATCATGCCACACGGGCTTCGCCCGCACGGGTTCCATCCGCGCAAGTTCTGTCCGCATCACGGCAAGGCCGTCTCCATCTGTCCTTCATCCATCCTGGCGATTCCAGCCGGCGCGGGTTCGCGCCGGCTTTCGGGCATTCCGCTCCCGGGCCGATCGGCCGGCATTGCATTTCCCCGGTCGCGGCGCGGCCCTGGCGGATCGCATCCTGCCGCGAGCCAGAGATCGCGCGCCGGCGTGACGGGGTCCGCGTTGCCGGACCGGCGGCTTTCCCTGCGGCCCACATTCGCGCGTGCGACGGCGCACACAGGCCTCGAACCTTCAACCGTATGGCTGGTACAGCCACGCGCGCATCGTGACTAGCCTTGAGAAGAATCGAAGTGTTTCGCTGCCGGCGCAGACAAGACACCAACGGAGGAGGCAGGCATCATGAAGAACACCGGGAAATGCGCCGGCGGACAGCGGGCGTGGCTGGCGTGGCTGGCGTGCGCGTGGATGGCCCTGATGCTCGCCGCGTGCGGCGGCGGAGGCAGCGGTGGCGGGGGCGGCGCCGGGACCGCGCCGTCCACCACCGGCACCGCGGCGGACCTCACGCCGGTGCAGTACTCGGTCTCGCTTTCCACGACCTCGGGACAGGTCGCCATCGGGCGCAGCATCTCGGTGAGCGCGTCGGTGGTGGACAGCAAGGGCAACGACCTGACCGCCGGCAGCACCTTTGCGTGGGCTTCCTCCAGCACCACGCTGGCCACCGTGGTGCCGGCCGCCGCCAACGGCACCGCCACCGTCACCGGCGTGGCCGCCGGCACCGCCGTCATCCAGGTGCTGGCCACCATCAGGACCTCCGACAGCAGCACGCTCACGCTGCCGGCGCAGGCCGCCACCATCACCGTGCTGCCCACCGCCGCCAGCTACAACCTGGCGCTGTCCAACCCGGTGCTGTCGCTGGCCGACGGCCAGGCGCAGCCGGTCAAGGCCACGCTGCTCGACGCCAACGGCAGCGACGTCAGCGCCGCCGTGCACGACTGGGCCTGGGCCAGCTCCAGCGCCAACGTGCAGGTCAGCGCCGCGCAGAACAGCGCCACGCTCACCGGCAGCAACAGCTCGGCCACCGCCGCACTCGGCACGGTCACGGTCTCCGTCACCGCGCCCAACGGCGTCGCGGTCAGCGGGCAGATGCTGGTCACGGTGCTGAAGAACGCCGGCTACACCTACCGGCTGGCGCTGTCGCAGGGCGGCACGCCGGTCAACGCGCTGTCGGTGCTCAACGGCTATCCGCAGACCTTCGCCGCCCGCGTGATCCGCAGCGACGCGCAGGACGTGACGGCCGATTTCGACGGCGCCTGGACCTATGCCGCCGCCTCGCCCACGCTGTCGGTGGCGGCGGACGCGGCCACGCGGCAGGCCACGGTCAGCACCGCCATCGCGCCCGGCATGCCCACCGTGCAGAGCGTGCTGCAGGTCACGGCGGCCAGCAGCAAGATCGCCGCCACGCCCAGGGCGAGCCTGGCCGTGACCGAGCAGCCCAAGTGGGCGCTGGTCTACAACGGGCCGCAGCCGCTGCGCCTGCTGCTGGGCCTGCCGCTGCCGATCCCGGCCACCGCCACGCTCAAGCTGTACGGCGCCGACGACGTCTTCTCCGACTGCGCGGGCTGGAACTGGACCGCCAGCGCCAACGTGGCGCTCGCGCCCGGCGTCAATGCCGCGCAGGTCCTGGTGACGCCGCTGGCGGCGGGCAGCTTCTCGGTGACGGCAACGTGCACGGCCGGCCCCGAGCAGGAGCCGGTCACGGTCACGATCCCGGGCACGGTGAGCTGAGCGCGCAACGCAACGATGCCCGGCGGGGAAGCCTGCCGGGCATCGTCTTGTGCTGGGGAAAGCTGGGGAAGCGCGCGGAGAAAAGCCGCGTCGCGGCCGTGCCGGAGGGCGGCCGGTAAACCGGCCGGAAGCCAGGGCGTACCCAATTCTGCGTGGCCCGCGCGAGGGCCGGATGCATTCTCCGGCGGGCGGTTTCGCGCCGCCGGGGCCGCCGCGCCTCAGCGCCTGGCGATGAAGCGGATGACCTGCTCGTTGCGCGCGGGCTCGGCCGGCTGGCCCTCGGTGGTGCTCGAGCCGCAGGTATTGCAGCCGCCGCTGTCGCAGCCGCTGGCGCAGCCCGCCACCGCCTGCGGCGCCAGCCACGCCACCGCGCGCAGGCGCCAGCCGGTGGCCGCCGCGCCGCCCAGGCGCGTCGCCAGCCAGGCCTTGAAACGCTCGCGCGAGCGCGGCGCGTAGCGCGACAGCACGGAGACCGCGCAGACCAGCACGATCAGCGGCACCAGCAGGGTTTCGAAGGCGTGGTAGAGGCTCATGGCAGCGGCACCTCGGGTCAGCTGAACATCAGGGCGATGCGGTAGGTGGCGAACGCGGCCAGGTAGCCCAGCGCGAACAGGTAGAGCGTGGAGGCGGCCATCACCTTCCAGGAATTGGTCTCGCGGCGGATCACCGCCATCGTCGAGATGCACTGCGGCGCGAACACGTACCACGCCAGCAGCGCCAGCGCGGTGGCCAGCGACCACTGCGAGGCGATCATCGGCGCGAGCTGGCTGGCCACGGCGTCGTCGCTGCCCGACAGCGCATAGACGGTGGCCAGCGCGCCCACGGCAACCTCGCGCGCGGCCAGGCCCGGCACCAGCGCGATGCAGATCTGCCAGTTGAAGCCCACCGGCGCGAACACGTGCTCCAGCGCGCGCCCGATGATGCCGGCGAAGCTGTAGTCGATGGCCGGCGCGGTGGCGCCGTCCGGCGGCGACGGGAAGGTGGCCAGGAACCACAGCAGCACCGTCAGCGTCAGGATCACCTTGCCCACGCGCGACAGGAAGATGCGCGCGCGCTCCCACAGCCCGATGGCGATGTCGCGCGGGTTGGGGATGCGGTACGACGGCAGCTCCATCAGCAGCGGATGGTCGGTGCGGTCGCGGCGGAAGTACTTCAGCACGTAGGCCACCACCAGCGCGCTGACGATGCCCGCCACGTACAGCGCGAACAGCACCAGCCCCTGCAGGTTGAACAGCCCGGCCACCGTGCGCGCCGGGATGAAGGCGCCGATCAGCAGCGCGTACACCGGCAGGCGCGCCGAGCAGGTCATCAGCGGCGCCACCAGGATGGTGGTGATGCGGTCGCGTGGGTCCTGGATGGTGCGCGTGGCCATGATGCCGGGAATCGCGCAGGCGAAGCTCGACAGCAGCGGGATGAACGAGCGCCCGGACAGGCCCGCGCCCATCATCAGGCGGTCCAGCAGGAAGGCCGCGCGCGGCAGGTAGCCCGATTCCTCGAGCGTCAGGATGAACAGGAACAGGATCAGGATCTGCGGCAGGAACACGATCACGCTGCCCAGGCCGGCGATCAGGCCGTCCACCAGCAGGCTGCGCAGCATGCCCTCGGGCAGGTGGCTGCCGACCAGCTCGCCGAACCAGTGCACGGCGGCCTCGATGCCGTCCATCACCGGCGCGGCCCACGAGAACACCGCCTGGAACATCAGGAACAGCAGCACGGCCAGGATCGCCAGGCCGAACACCGGATGCAGCACGATGCGGTCGAGCCGGTCGTCGATCGCCGCGGTGCGCGCCGGCATGGTGACGGCGGCTTCCAGCAGGCGCTTGACCTCATGGTGCACGTCCAGGTCCGAGGGCGGCGCGTCGGTGGCCGGCGGCGCGTCGGGCAGGGCCGCGTCGAGCGCCGCCAGCAGGCTGGCCGCGCCGTCGCGCCTGACCGCGATGGTCTCCACCACCGGCATGCCGAGCGCGGCGGCGAGCTTGTCGCGGTCGATATGGATGCCGCGCCGTTCGGCGGCGTCGCTCATGTTGAGCACCAGCACCATCGGCAGGCCCAGGCGGCGCAGCTCCAGCACGAAGCGCAGGTGCAGGCGCAGGTTGGTGGCGTCCACCACCGACACCAGCAGGTCCGGGCGCGGCTCGCCTGGGCGCTGGCCCAGGCAGACGTCGCGCGTGATGGCCTCGTCGAGGCTGGCCGCGTGCAGGCTGTAGGCGCCCGGCAGGTCCAGCACGCGCACCTGGCGGCCGGCCGGCGAGACGAAATGGCCTTCCTTGCGCTCGACGGTGACGCCGGCATAGTTGGCCACCTTCTGGCGGCTGCCGGTCAGGCGGTTGAACAGCGCGGTCTTGCCGCAGTTGGGGTTGCCCACCAGCGCCACGCGCAAGGCGGGACGCTGGGCGGCGGAGGTCGGGGATGCGGCGGACATGTTCTTGGCAGGGGCCGCGCTTCAGGCGGCGGTGCGTTTGGCGGCGGGCGCGTCGGGCTGCGCGGCCGGCGCGATGCTGGATACGGAAGCGCTCACGGCCTCCACGGTGATGCGCGCCGCTTCCGAGCGGCGCAGCGCGAACCGGGTGAAGCCGACCTGGGCCACCAGGGGGTCCATGCCGAACGGTCCCAGCGCGATGACCTGCACGGCTTCGCCGGGCACGAAGCCGAGCTCGCGCAGGCGCCGCGCAACGGGATCGCTGGAGGAGGTGTCATCGACCGAGACAATGACAGCGGCAGTGCGCCGCGGAAGTTCAGACAACCGCATGAGGCTTCCAGTCCGTTGGCGCGAGGCACGGCACGCGGTCGGCAAACTCACGCCAGGGTACGTAAATGAAAATCGTTCCCATTGTAGCCGCTTTTGCCTGGGGACGTCCGGTTTTCGCCGTGCCGCCAGCGTGCTGACGGCGGGGCCGGACAAGGCTCTGCGCCAGGCTCCGGCGGCGAAGGCGCAACAGCATAGCGTGCCCGGGCATAGAATGCGAGTCGACACATGCCGCCGTCATGGCATGGCCGCCGCGCCCGGCGCCCGCGGGGCCGGCTTTCCCATCCGCAAGACAAGCCAATACGGAGTCAAGAGACATGATCCTCGAAATCGCCCAGTTCCAGATCAAGGCCGGCTCGGAGTCGGCCTTCGAAGCCGCCGTGGCCAAGGCCGCGCCGCTGTTCCGGCGCGCCCGCGGCTGCCACGGCCTGCGCCTGCTCCGCTCGATCGAGAACCCGTCGCGCTTCACGCTCGAAGTGAAGTGGGAGACGGTCGAGAACCACATGGTGGATTTCCGCGAGTCCGAAGACTTCGCCGAATGGCGCAAGCTGGTCGGCGAGCACTTCGCCTCCGCGCCCGACGTGGGGCACGTCAGCATCGCGGTCGAAGGTTTCTGAGCGGCGGGGGCCGCCCGCCGCCCGCGCCCCTCCCAGATGGGGGGAGGGGAATAACGCATTTGCGTTATTGGTTGAGGCCGGTGCAGGCGGTAAGCTGGCCTCACGCTGAACACCCCGTTCCACGCGTACTTGACAATGCTGCCTGCCGGTAAAGCAGGCGGCATTTTTCTTTCCGGGGCGGCGTTCACCCCGCCCTGACCATCTCCAGGAAGCGCTCGCGCGCCGGATCTTCCACCGCGCCCTTCCAGGCGCAGTACACCTCCGACGGCACCGTGGCCTCGGCCAGCGGCAGGAACACCGCCCCCGCCATCGCCGAGCGCTGCAGCGCCGCCGGCACCACCGCCACGCCGGTGCCCTGCGAGACCAGCGACACCACCGACAGCCAGTGGCGCACCTCGTGCCGGATCTGCGGGTAGAAGCCCTGCGCCGCGCACATCTCGAAGATGCGGTTGTAGTAGTCCGGCGAGACCTTGCGGGAAAACAGCACGAACGGCTCGCCGCGCAGCGCGGCCAGCGCCACGCTCGGCTGGCCGGCCAGCGCATGGTCGGCCGGCACGCAGCACAGGAACGGCTCGCTGTGGACCAGCGCCGTGGCCAGCTCGTCGGGCACGCGGTTGGTGTGGATGAAGCCAGCGTCGAGCCGGTCGTGCAGCAGCGCGTCGATCTGTTCCTGCGAGTTGAGTTCGGTCAGCGTCACCTGGATGCCGGGGTAGCCGGCCTGGAACTCGCACAGGCGCTGCGGCAGCCCGCGGTACAGCATCGAGCCGACGAAGCCGATGCGCAGCCGGCCGATGGCGCCGGCCTCGATCTCGCGGGCCTGCTGGCGGGCGTCCTCGGCCTGCGCCAGCAGCGCGCCGGCCGCCTCGCGGAAGGCGCGCCCGGCCGCGGTCAGGCGCACGCCGCGGCTGTCGCGCTCGAACAGGCGGGCGCCCACCGACGCCTCCAGTTGCTGGATGTTGAGCGACAGCGGCGGCTGCGAGATCGACAGGCGGCGGGCGGCCCGGCCGAAATGCAGCTCTTCGGCCAGCACGAGGAAGTAGCGCAGGTGACGGAATTCCATGTCGATACAAAAAATATATGGATCAAGCCAATTTTAGAATTAGACACGAATCGCCGCGCTTTGAATAATGCAGGCAGGGCATCCGTCCCGCGCCAGTGTGGCGGATTGCCGCAGCGCCCCGTCCTGGAACGCCAGGAAGCCAGAAAGGGCCGCGAAAAGCACAAATACAAGCAACAGAGACAACCAACACCCGCTACCGCAATACCGCCGGCCCGCATGCAGCCCCGCTGCCAGCGCGGCCCGGCGCCGCCGGCGCGTGCCGGCCAACACAGGAGATCCCTCATGCAGACCAGCGCTGCGCGCCAGCCGGCCGCTTCCGCTTCCGTTTCCGCCTCCGCTTCCGTTTCCGTTGCGACCCCGGCCACCCCGGCCCATCCGGTGCCCGACCAGCAGGGCGTGAACCTGTTCGCCAGCGACCCGGACCTGCGCGCGCTGCTGCCGCTGTACCTGCCGCCCGACCTGTTCGCCCACCTGCTGCCGCACCTGGACCGCATGGGCGCGCTGGCCGGCGGCGTGCTGGACCGGCTGGCGCACACCGCCGACCACAACAAGCCCGTGCTGTCGCACCGCACCCGCACCGGGCTGGACGCGCAGGCCATCGACAAGCATCCGGCCTACGTGGAGCTGGAGCGCGTGGCGTTCTCCGAGTTCGGCCTTGCCGCGGCCTCGCACCGCGGCGGCGTGCTCGGCTGGGACAAGCCGATGCCGGCGGCGGCCAAGTACGCGCTGACCTACCTGTTCGTGCAGGCCGAGTTCGGGCTGTGCTGCCCGCTCTCGATGACCGACTCGCTCACGCGCACGCTGCGCAAGTTCGGCGACCCGGCGCTGGTCGCGCGCTATCTGCCCAACCTGACCACCCAGGTCTTCGAGGACCTGTACCAGGGCGCCATGTTCATGACCGAGCAGGGCGCCGGCTCCGACGTGGCCGCCACCACCGCGCGCGCCGTGCGCGACGCGCGGGCCGAAGGCGGCTGGCGCCTGTCGGGCGACAAGTGGTTCTGCTCCAACCCGGACGCCGCGCTGGCGATGGTGCTGGCGCGCGTGGAAGACGAGCACGGCAATGCCGCGCCCGGCATCAAGGGCGTGTCGCTGTTCCTGCTGCCGCGCACGTTGGCCGACGGCAGCGCCAACCAGTACCGCATCATCCGCCTCAAGGACAAGCTCGGCACGCGCTCGATGGCCAGCGGCGAGATCCGCCTCGAGGGCGCGCAGGCGCACCTGGTCGGCGAGCTCGGCCGCGGCTTCGTGCAGATGGCCGACATGATCAACAACTCGCGCCTGTCCAACGGCGTGCGCGCCGCCGGCCTGATGCGCCGCGCGCTGTCCGAAGGCCAGTTCATCGCGCGCGAGCGCCGCGCGTTCGGCAAGCGCCTGGTCGACATGCCGCTGATGCGCCGCCAGTTGCTCAAGCTCGCGCTGCCCACCGAGCAGGCCCGCACGATGGTGTTCCAGACCGCCGAGGCGCTGCGCCGCGCCGACGCCGGCGAGGCAGGCGCCTACGCGCTGATGCGCGTGCTCACGCCGCTGATCAAGTTCCGCGCCTGCCGCGACGCGCGCAAAGTCACCGGCGACGCGATGGAGATCCGCGGCGGCTGCGGCTACATCGAGGAATGGAGCGACCCGCGCCTGGTGCGCGACGCCCACCTCGGCTCGATCTGGGAAGGCACCAGCAACATCGTCGCGCTGGACGTGCTGCGCGCGATCCGCCGCGAAGGCGCGCTGCCGGTGCTGCAGGCCCATCTGGACGGCCTGCTGCGCGACACGCCGCTGCACCCGGGCGCGCGCGCCGCGTTCGATGCCGCGCTCGGCCGCGCCGTGGCGCTGGCCGCGCGCGCCGCCGAGGCCGGCGCCGACGGCGACGTGCTGGCGCGCCAGGCCGCCTCCGCGCTGTACCACGTGACCAGCGCCGTGGCGATGGCATGGGAAGCCGGCCGCATCGGCTCCGAGCGCCGCATGCGCCTGGCCCAGCTCGTGCTGGTGCACCGCGTGCTGCCGCAGGACCCGCTGGCCGGCGAGGCCGAGCCCGACTGGCTGGCCGACACCGTGGCGCCGCCGGCCGACGGCACCGTGCGCGCCGCCGCCGCGGTCGACCACATCAACCTGTTCTGAACACACCGCGGAAAAAAGAGATCACCCGTTGCGTGCTCCCCTCTCCCGCCCGCGGGAGAGGGGCCGGGGGAGAGGGCCAGCGCAAGCCATGCCGCAGTCCCCAAGGCACCACGAACCATAGCACCGCAGCACCGCAGCACCGCAGCACCGCAGCACCGCAACACCGCAACACCAGCAAGCCCCCGCGGCCGCGCCCACCCGGCGCCCGCGCACTCCGCCCGGGCGCACCTCGCCCGGCGGAAGACGACCGACAACAGGAGACCACCATGACCCTTTGGCAACGCCTTGCCGCCGTCGCCGCGTGCACCCTGTGCGTGGGCATCGCCCCCGCGCTGGCGCAGAAAGACTACCCCTCCAAGCCGATCATGATGATCGTGACCTACCCGCCCGGCGGCCCCACCGACGTGATGGCGCGCACGCTGGCCGCGGCGCTCAAGACCAGCCTCGGCCAGACCGTGGTGGTGGAGAACCGCGCCGGCGCCGGCGGCAACATCGGCGCCGAGGCGGTGGCGCGCGCCGAGCCGGACGGCTACACGCTGATGTTCGGCACCTCGGCCCCGCTGGCCATCAACGTCAGCCTCTACCGCAAGATCAACTACGACCCGGTCAAGAGCTTCGCCCCGGTGATCCAGATCGGGCAGCTGCCCAACGTGCTGGTGGTCAGCCCCACGGTGCCGGCCAGGACCGTGGGCGAACTGGTCGCCTACGGCAAGGCGCACCCGGGCGAGCTGACCTATGCCTCGTCCGGCAACGGCGCCTCCTCGCACCTCGCTGGCGTGCTGTTCAACAATCTGGCCGGCACCGACTTCCGCCACATCCCCTACAAGGGCACCGGCCCCGCGCTCAACGACCTGCTCGGCGGCCAGGTCAGCATGACCTTCACCGACGTGCTGACCGCGCTGCCGTTCATCAAGGGCGGCAAGGTGCGCGTGCTCGGCGTGACCACTAAAGGCCGCTCGCAGGCGCTGCCCGACGTGCCCACCGTGGCCGAGCAGGGCGTGCCCGGCTTCGACGTCTCGGTGTTCTTCGGCGTGGTGGCGCCGGCCGGCACGCCGCCGGCGGTCATCGCCAGGCTGAACCAGGCCTTCGCCGACGCGCTCAGGCAGCCCGAGGTGCGCAAGACGCTGCAGGCCCAGGGCCTGGAGTTCCCGCCGTCGACCACGCCCGAGCAGCTGGGCGGCTTCGTCAAGGCGGAAGTCGCCAAGTGGCGCGGCGTGGTGCAGAAATCGGGCGCGCAGCTCGACTGACGCGGACGGCCTGCCGCGCGATGCCGCCGATGGCCGATCATCGCGCAGCATTACGGCGGCAACCCGCGCCGGCCAGTCAGGGAAGGGCCAATCGGCGGTAGTATCGACCTCCGTCCGCCGGGCGCCGCGCTTGCGCCGCGGCGCGCCCCCTTCCTTTTTTCGTATCCGCAACGCCATGAACGATCTTCGCACCGCCACGCCCGCCAACGCGCCCGTCAACGAATTCGCCGGCGAGCCCCCCGGCACGCTGTTCGGCCTGACCATGCCGATGTCGCGCGTGTTCGGCCTGCGCGGCGTGCAGATCGACGCGCGCGAGGCGCGCGTGAGCATGCCCTACCACCCGGACCATACCAACAGCCGCGGCGAAGTCCACGGCGGCGCCATCGCCACGCTGCTCGACTGCGTGCTGTCGTGCGCCGCGCGCGGCCACGACCCGCGCAACTACGGCGTGGCCACCATCGACCTGACCGTGCACTTCACCGCGCCCGGCCGCGGCGAGCTGACCGGCATCGCCTGGTGCGAGCGGCGCGGCCGCGCGATGTGCTTCGCGCGCGGCGAGATCCGCAACGAGCAGGGCGAGCTGCTGGCGCTGGCCACCGGCACCTTCAAGCTGGTGGAGCGCGTGCCCGCCAAATAACCGGACACCGCCTCGCCGCGCCGCCGGCGAGGCCACTTCCCAAGCCATTCCCGCCATGAACGGAGCCCCCTGATGAGCCAATCCCCGAGCCAACCCCCTGCATCGCCCGGCGCGCTCGCCGGCATCCGCGTGGTCGATCTCTCGCGCATCCTCGGCGGTCCGTTCTGCGGACAGATCCTCGGCGACCACGGCGCCGACGTGCTCAAGATCGAGCCGCCGCAAGGCGACGACACGCGTACCTGGGGCCCCCCGTTCAAGGACGGCGTGGCCTCGTACTACTTCGGCCTCAATCGCAACAAGCGCGTGATGCGGCTGGACCTGACCACCGAGGCCGACCGCGAGGTGCTACTCGCCCTGCTGGCCGACGCCGACGTGCTGGTGGAGAACTTCAAGACCGGCACGCTGGAGAAATGGGGCCTGGGCTACGACGCGCTGTGCGCGCGCTTCCCGCGCCTGGTGCATTGCCGCGTGTCCGGCTTCGGCGCCGACGGCCCGCTCGGCGGCCTGCCCGGCTACGACGCCGCGATCCAGGCGATGGCCGGCATCATGAGCATCAACGGCGAAGCCGGCGGCGACCCGCTGCGCGTGGGTTTGCCGGTGGTGGACATGGTCACGGGCCTGAACGCCGCGCTCGGCGTGCTGCTGGCGCTGCAGGAACGCGAGCGCAGCGGCCGCGGCCAGTTCGTCGAGGCCGCGCTGTACGACTCGGGCCTGTCGCTGCTGCACCCGCATGCCGCCAACTGGTTCATGAACGGCAAGGAGCCGGCGCGCACCGGCAACGCGCACCCGAACATCTATCCCTACGACACCGTGGCCACCGCCACCGACCCGATCTTCCTCGCGGTTGGCAACGACCGCCAGTTCCGCATCCTGTGCGAGCACCTCGGCATCGCCGAATATGCCGACGACGAACGCTTCGCCACCGCGGGCGCGCGCTCGGTCAACCGCTCGGCGCTGAAGGTCGAGCTGGAGTCGCGCATGGCCAGGCTGGACGGCAAGGTCCTGGCCGACACGCTGGTAGCCGCCGGCGTGCCGTGCGCGCCGGTGCTGTCGGTGGCGGATGCCTTGCAGCATCCGCATACCGCGCACCGCGGGATGGTGGTGGAGATGGCGGGGGGGTATAAGGGGCTGGGGGCGCCTGTGAAGCTTAGCCGCACGCCGGCGACGTATCGGTTTGCGCCGTTGGCGGAAGGGGAGCGGTTTTTGCCGGTGGTGGCGGCGAATGATGGGGAATAAGGGGGTTTCTTTTTGGGGAATTTACGGTCAAAGGCTTTAAAGGATTAACTTCAAAGTCAAAGGCTTAAAGTCAAAGTCAAAGGCTTTCGCTCCTCCGGAGCGACCTACTTTCTTTTGTCCGAAAAGAAAGTAGGCCAAGAAAGCGGACTGCCTGGCCGGCAGGGGCAGAGCCGAACAGTGTTGCTTGGGTTGGTGGTTTCGTGGTGGGGTTTGTGGTTCTGCTGGGATTCTGCCGGTACCGGTTTTGGCGGCCACTGTCTCTCGGGTGGTGTTCGATTCGTGGTGGCGCTGCATGATGGCGGAGGCCCAGGCCCTTCGGGCTGCTGCCGCGACCGGGGCGGATGGGTGCGGCATAGGGGCGGTGCTGGATTCGTGGTGGGCGCGGTGGCCCCGGTTTGAACCCGGTGCGGGATCTTGAGATGTGCCAGCGGGGAGCCCTCAGCGCTTACCGAAACCCAACACACCCGCGCGGGGTCCACCACGCCCACCGCGAAACCACGAGGATGCTATGTCGTGGCGGCTCGAACTGGTAACGGCAGATGCCCGAACCAGCAGTGCACTCGCCACCATAGGTCTGACCCCGAAACCCATACCGCCAGCCAGATCGTGGCCGCTCGCACCGGTAACGGCAGCAGGCCAGCAGAACCACCGCCCCCACCACGAAACCACCAACCCTAGAAACCCCAACGTTTCTGCCCCTGCCGGCCAGGCAGCCCGCTTTCTTTGCCTACTTTCTTTTCGGGGAAAAGAAAGTAGGTCGCTCCGGGGGAGCGAAAGCCTTTGACTTTAAGCTTTTGAATTTGACTTTGAAGTTAAAACCTTCGACTTTAAAGTCGAAAACTAAAATACCAAAAACTACGACACCATCCCCGTCAAAACATAAGCCTGCACCATCGTAATCCCCCCCACGATCACCGCGAACAGCAGGCTGTGCTTCACCGTGAAGCGGAACAGCTCCGACTCCTTGCCCACCAGCCCGGTGGCCGCGCAGGCCACCGCGATCGACTGCGGGGAGATCATCTTGCCGGTCACGCCGCCCGTGGTGTTGGCCGCCACCAGCAGCGTGTCGGACACGCCGATCTGGTGCGCGGTGGTGCTCTGCAACGAGCAGAACAGCGCGTTGGACGAGGTGTCCGAGCCGGTCAGGAACACGCCCAGCCAGCCCAGGAACGGCGAGAAGAACGGGAACGCGGCGCCGGTGCCGGCCAGCAGCAGCGCCAGCGTGGAGGACATGCCCGAATAGTTGGCGACGAACGCGAAGGCCAGCACCAGCCCGATCGACAGGATCGGGCGGCGCAGTTCCGCCACGGTCTCGCCGAAGGTGGCCAGCGCGTCGCGCGGTTTCATGCGCAGCAGCACGGCGGAGATCAGCGCGGTCAGCAGGATGGCGGTGCCCACGGCGGACAGCAGGTCGAGCTTCAGTACCGCCTCGTAGGCCTTGGGCTGCGCCACGATGGGCGCGGCCTTGATGACCAGCTGGTCCAGCGCCGGCACCTTGAACTTGAGCACCGATCCGGCCAGCGCGCCGTTGCCGGCGAACAGCGCCTTGAACGACGGCAGGCTCCACACCGTGACGATGGCCGTCAGGATGCCGAACGGCGCCCACGCGCGCAGCGTCTGCGCGGTGGTGTAGGGCGAGGCGCGGCGGTTGTCGCCCGCCACCTTGCCGAGGCCGCCCGCGGCCAGCCCGCCGCCCACGCGCGCCAGCGCCGCCGCGCCGCCGCCGCCCACGGCCACCGCGCCGCCGGCGCGCTGGCTGGCACTGCGCGGCTGCCAGACCTTCAGGAACAGCGTCAGCGAGATCAGGCTCACCAGCGCCGAGGTGATGTCCGGCAGTTCCGGCCCGATGTGGTTGGAGGTGAAGTACTGCGTCACCGAGAAGCTGGCGCCCGTCACCAGCGCCGCCGGCCAGGTCTCCTTCACGCCGCGCTTGCCGTCCATGATGAACACCAGCCAGAACGGCACCGCCAGCGACAGCAGCGGCAGTTGCCGGCCCGCCATCGCGCCGATGCGCATGGCGTCGATGCCCGTTACCTGCCCCGCCACGATGATGGGGATGCCCATCGCGCCGAACGCCACCGGCGCGGTGTTGGCGATCAGGCACAGCCCCGCCGCGTAGAGCGGGTTGAAGCCCAGCCCGACCAGCAGCGCCGCGGTGATCGCCACCGGCGCGCCGAAGCCCGCCGCACCTTCGAGGAAGGCGCCGAACGCGAAGCCGATCAGCAGCATCTGCAGGCGCTGGTCGTCGGTGATGGCCAGCACCGAGGCGCGGACGATGTCGAACTGCCCGGTCTTGACCACGATCTTGTAGAGGAACACCGCGGTCACGATGATCCACGCGATCGGCCACAGGCCGTAGGCAAAGCCGAACCCGGCCGCGGCCAGCGCCTGCGGCACCGGCATGCCGTAGGCCAGCACGGCCACGCCCAGCGCCAGCAGCAGCGTGATCGCCGCGGCCACGTGGCCCTTCATGCGCAGCACGGCCAGCGCGAGAAAAAAGAACAGGATGGGCAGCGCAGCCGCGAGCGCGGACAGCCACAAGCTGCCCAGCGGCGTGTAGATCTGGGTCCAGGGTTGCATGGTCGGGTCTCCTCCGATGGATGCGTTTGAAATGAACTTGAAGGGGGCGCCTTCTTGCGTGGTTTTGGTTTGTGTTTTGTGTTTTTCTTGTGGGCTTGTGGGCTGCAGGAGCGGTCCCGTCGCTGCGGGTTTGCTCCCCTCTCCCACTGCGTGGGAGAGGGGAGCAAACCGAGGGCAGGCCCAAAAGGCCGCGCCTACTCCGCCTGCCCCCGCTCGCGCAGCAGGTCCGACAGGCTGCGCGGCGCCGGCGTCAGCGGCGCGCGGTGCCTGGTCCAGCCCAGTTGCCGCGACGGCGCGAACGCGCGCAGCCGCGTCGCGGCCCAGCGGAACACGCGGTACGTGAACGGATGCGCGAACGCGCCGCTCCAGAAGCGCCACACCAGGTGCTCGCTGCGGCTGAACTTCGCGCCCTGGCCGCGCAGCGGGTGCGCGACCTGCTCGGCGGGATCGCGGTTGGCCTCGGTGCGCAGGCGGATCAGCAGTTGCGGGATCGGGATGCGCACCGGGCACACCTCGCCGCACGCGCCGCACAGGCTCGACGCGGTGGCCAGGTCGGCGGTGGCTTCGAGCCCCAGCAGGTGCGGCGAGATGATCTTGCCGATCGGCCCCGGGTAGGTGGTCCCGTAGGCATGGCCGCCGATGCGCGTGTACACCGGGCAGTGGTTCATGCACGCGCCGCAGCGGATGCATTGCAGGGTGGCGCGCAGCTGCTCGTCGGCGTAGGCCTGGCTGCGGCCGTTGTCGAGCAGCACGAGGTGGACCTCGCGCGGGCCGTCGCGCTCGCCGCGGCCGGCGTTGCGCGGGCCGGAGATCAGGTTGAAGTAGGTGGTGATGGCCTGGCCGGTGGCCGAGCGCGTCAGCAGGCTGGCCAGCGGCACGATGTGCTCGAGCTTGGCCACCACCTTCTCCATGCCCATGATGGCGATGTGCACGTCCGGCACGGTGGTGGAGAGGCGGCCGTTGCCCTCGTTCTCCACCAGCCACAGCGTGCCGGTGTCGGCGGCGGCGAAGTTCACGCCGGACAGGCCGATGTCGGCCTCGACGAAGGCCTGGCGCAGCGCGCGGCGGCCGGTCTGGATCAGCTCGTCCACGTCCTCGGTGTAGGGCGTGTCGGGGATGTGCCGCTCGAACAGCGCGGCGATGTCGCCGCGCGTCTTGTGGATGGCCGGCATCACGATGTGCGAGGGCTTCTCGCCGGCGAGCTGCACGATGTACTCGCCCATGTCGGACTCGATGCAGTCGATGCCGCGCTCGGCCAGGTAGTGGTTGAGCTCGATTTCCTCGCTGGCCATCGACTTGCCCTTGATCACGCGGCGCGCGCGGTGCGCCTGCGCGATGCCGTGGACGATGGCGTTGGCCTGCTCCGCGGTCTCGGCCCAGTGCACCTGCACGCCGGCCGCGGTGAGCTTGTCTTCCAGTTGCGCCAGCAGGTCCGGCAGGCGCGAGAGCGCATGCTGGCGGATCGCCTCGCCGAGGTCGCGCAACTGTTCGAGCTCGTCGCCGTCGGGGAACTGCACGGCGCGCTTGGCCTGCAGGAAGTCCATCGCGCCGCGGAAGCTGCTGCGCAGCTTGGGGTCGTCCAGCGCGGCGCGCGCGCGCGCCTTGAAGTCGGCCGCGGGGACGAAGTGCAGCGGGGCGGCGGCGGGTGCGCCGGAGGTGGCGTGCGTGCTCATCGTGCGTCTGCGCTGGCGGTGCGCGTCACGATGACCACCCACAGCGCGCGCGGGCCGTGCGCGCCGTAGGCCAGCGTCTGCTGGATGTCGGAGGTCTTGGACGGGCCGGACACCAGCACCAGGTTGGTCGGCATGCCGTCGCGCCAGCGCTCGGCGCGCGCGGCGGCGTGCAGGTCCGCGTGCAGGGTGTCGGCGTACACCAGCGCCACGTGCAGCGGCGGCACCAGCGAGACCGTGCGCGGCGTGCGCGCGTCCGGCGCCAGGATCAGCGTGCCGGTGGCGGCGATGCCGGAGCGCGCCACGGTGAAGCCGGCGTCCACGGTGTCGAACAGTTCGGCCTTCCAGTCCTCGATGGGGCGGTCGTAGGCGAGCGCGGCCACGCCGGCGGGCAGCGCCTGCGCCAGCGCCGCGCCTTCCGCGCCGGCCGGGTCCAGCAGCAGGCGGCGCACGCCGGCGGCGGCGAGCCTGTGGGCCAGTTGCGCCGGCCAGGCGTCGCCGCTCGCGCACCAGACCTGCGTGTGCGCGGCGTCCAGCGCGGCCTGCATGGCCTGCGCCAGGCCGGCCGGCGTGGCCGGCGCGCGGCGGTTGTCGAAATGCGCGTCGATGCGCGCGTCCAGCGCGTCGACGGCGGCGGTGGTGGCGGCGGCCGGCGCGGCGGCGCGCAGGCGGCCCAGCATGCGCTCGCGTGCGGAGAGTGCGCTCATGCCGGCTCTCCGTTGCCGCCGGTGCGCCGCCACAGGAAGCTGGCCAGGTGCTCCACCGGCAGCGGCGCGCCCTGGTGCCGCGCGGCGTGGCCGATGTTGAGCAGGCAGCCGCAGTCAGCGGAGACCAGCCGGTCGCAGCCGGTGGCGCAGGCCGAGGCGATCTTGTCCTGCACCATCGCGCCGGAGATGTCGGGATGCTTGAGCGAGAAGGTGCCGCCGAAGCCGCAGCATTCGGATTCGCGCGCGTGCTCGGCGCGCGTCACGCCGGGCAGCGCGTCGACCAGGGCCACGCCGTGCTGGCGCGTGCCCATTTCGCGGCGCGCCGCGCACGAGGTGTGCAGCACCACGGTTTCGTCGGGCTGGGCGGACACGGTGGCGTCGAAGCGCACCTTCAGCACGTGCAGCAGGAATTCGCTCAGCTCGTAGACGCGCTCGGCCAGCGCGCGTGCCTTGGGGCCGGCCACCGGGTCGTCGGCGAACAGCAGCGGCCAGTGGTGGCGCATCATGCCGGCGCACGAGCCGGAAGGCACGACGACCGGCCACGGCTCGGCGAACAGGTCGAGCTGCGCCAGCGCCACCTTGCGCGCCTGCTCCGGGTTGCCGCTGCTGTAGGCCGGCTGGCCGCAGCAGCTTTGCCCGCGCGGGAAATGCACGGTCAGGCCTTCGCGCTCGAGCAGGCGCACCGCGTCCAGGCCGGCTTGCGGCACGAACAGGTCGACCAGGCAGGTGGCGAACAGGTAGGCCTGCGCCGGGGCGGCGGCGGCGGGGGGATAGCGCCTTGGATTCATGTCTCGCTCCGTGGGGGGCGGTCGCCTGGCCATCAGGTCCGCCACTGTTTGGCGCATAATTCCGCGAGACGCGCCGCAGTTCAAATTGGTTGGACCAGCGACGGACGGGATGACACGGGGACGAGGATGGCGGGGGGCATGCAGGCGCGCGGGCGCGTGGAACAGGTCATGCGGAAAATGGAGACGGCGCTGCTCGACGGCACCTGGCCGGCCGGCACCCGGCTGCCCGCCGAACGGCTGCTCGCCGCGCAATACGGCGTGGCCCGCAACACCATCCGCGAGGCCATCCAGCGCCTCGGCGCGCGCGGCCTGCTGCAGAGCCGCCGCGGCGCCGGCGTGTTCGTCACCGAGCAGCTGCGCGCGGGCATCGCCTCGCCGTGGCGGCAACTGGTGGCCGACCACCCGGTGCTGCGCGACGACATCCTGGAGTTTCGCCGCGTGCTCGAAGGCGCCACCGCCTACTTCGCCGCGCTGCGCGCCGATCCGGCCGACCTCAAGCGCATCCGCGCGCTGCTGCGCGCGCTGGAGACCTCGCGCGAGCGGGACGACAAGGCCGCCGAGGCCGAGGCCGACGCGAAGCTGCACGAAGCCATCGCCCAGGCCTCGCACAACACCATGTTCCTGCACCTGCACACCAGCGTGATCGGCATGCTGCGCGAACACATCACCATCAACGGCACCGGCCTGCGCGTGCAGGACGAGGGCGCCTCGGCGCTATTGCTGCTGCAGCACCGCACGCTGTGCGAAGCCATCCTCGCGCGCCGCCCGGAGGAGGCGCGCACGGCCATGCAGACGCATATCGATTTCGTGCGCAGCCGGGTGGAGGTGGAAGCGGAAGGCGGGCCGGCGGGGCCTTGACCGGCGCCGGCGGCCGGATTGGTCCGACCTGGCGCGCGCCGGCCTCAGATCAGCTCTTTCGCCGCCAGTTCGCGCTTGAGATAGGCATAGAAGATCGGTCCGGCGATCACGCCGGCGATGCCGTAGACCGACTCCATCAGCAGCATCACCGTCAGCAGCTCCCACGCGGCGGCGTTGATGCGCGCGCCGATGATGCGCGCGTTGAGGAAGTATTCGAGCTTGTGGATCACCACCAGGTAGACCAGCGAGGCGACCGCGATCGGCAGCGAGATCGACAGCGACGCCACCACGATGCCCGCGTTCGAGATCAGGTTGCCCAGCACCGGCAGCAGCCCCACCAGGAAGGTCAGCGCCACCAGCGTCTTGGTCAGCGGCAGGTGCACGCCGCACAGCGGCAGCACCACCAGCAGGTAGATCGCGGTCAGCACGGTGTTGATCAGCGAGATCTTGATCTGGGCGAAGATGAACTGCGCGAAGGCCCGCTGCAGGTTGCGCGCGCGCTCCACCAGCGCGGCGGCCAGCGGCCTGCGGTTGGGCTTGGCGATGGCGCGGTACAGCGCCACCATCGCGCCGATCACCAGTCCGATCAGGATATGCGCCAGCGTGCGCAGCACCTCCGCGCCGAACTTCTGCGCCATCTGCGCGTGCTCGCGCAGCCACGCGATCAGCGCGTTGGCCAGCTCGTCCACGCCGCGCGGCAGCGCGTCGCTGACCCAGCCCGGCAACTGCGCGCGCGATTTGTCGATGATGTCGGCGGAGCGGATCAGCAGCGTGTCCAGCCGGTTGCCGTCGCCGCCGACGAAGCGGATCAGCGCCCAGCCGCCGAGCGTCAGCACCAGCAGCGTGATGGCGGACAGCAGCGCCACGGCCAGTGCGTCATGCTTCTGGTGCAGGCCGGCGAGCCTCGGCGCCAGCACGTCCACCAGCGAATACAGCAGCAGCCCGGCCAGCAGCGCCGCGACCAGGTTGGCCTGCATCACCACCCACAGGGCCAGGGCGGTGAGGACGTAGGCGGCCAGGCCGACGTTGAACCACGCTGCCTCCGGCAAGCGGGGCAGGCGTGGCGGATCGGGTTGATTCATCGAGACTCCTGCATGGACGGCCGCCCCACGCTGGCGGCCGGCATCTGTGGATGGTACGGCGCTCGATTGTCGGTCCCGCAGGCGGCTAAGGCAAGCGCGCCCGCGCGCGCAAAGGCGGGCGCGGCGGCGGGCCGGGCAATTTCCGGGGCAGCGGCGCGGCGGGAAGATGCAGGAGGAGGTGGGAAGAGGGCAGGAAGCGGGCAGGAAGCGGCGGGGGAAGGGCGCCGGGGAGCGGCCGGCGGGCGCGGGCCTAGTTCGCGCCGCCGCGCAGCGCCGCCGAAGGCAGCTCGCCGAACATGCGGCGGTAGTCCTGGGCGAACTGCGAGAGATGGTGGAAGCCCCAGGCCGCGGCCACGTCGGAGACGGTGCGCTGTCCGGCGCCGGCGCGCAGGTCGCGGCGCACGCCGTTCAGGCGCAGCGCGCGCAGGTAGGCCGCCGGCGACATGCCGGCCACGTCCTCGAAGCAGTATTGCAGCGCGCGGCGGCTCAGGTGGAAGTGCCGGCACAGGTCGGGCACGGCGATGGGGTCCGCGGCGTGGGCCAGCAGGTAGTCGCGGATGCGCTGCACGGTGCGCTGGCGGTTGATGTGCGTGATGGTGGGGCGCGCGGCGCTGTCGTTCGCGGCCATCAGCAGGGTGACGAGGCTGCCCAGCAGGCGCTCCTGCAGGTCGCCGCAGGCCTGGGCGGCCTCGCTGGCGTCGGCGGTGGCGAGGCCGTCCGGCGGGGCGTGGCGCGCGGCCTCGGACAGGATCTCCAGCAGCGCGCGGCACAGCCGGGCGCGCGCCCACGGCTGCACCGACAGCACCGCGCGCTGGCCGAGCACGCTGGCGGGGTCGCGGTGTTCCACCTCGTCCATGTAGCGCGCCAGTTCCTCGGCCCGCACCACGATGCCGAAGATGCCGAAATCCTCGGGCGTGCGCAGCTCGAATTCCGTGCCGCCGGGCCGCACCGCGATGTCGGTATGCGCGATGGCGGTGCCGCCCACGGTGGCCGGCGCCTGCGCGGAGGGCAGCGGCACGCCGAACCAGATCGCATCGGGCCAGGCCATGCAGGACTGGCGCAGGCTGCGGTTGGTGCGCTCGACGAACACCTGCGCATGCGGCAGCCACAGTTCGCGCACCTCGCCGGCGAAGGCGCCCGGCGATAGCTGGTCGTAGGTCTGGTTCCAGCGCGACAGGTTGGCGGCGTGCTCGTCGGCGTCGCGCGCGGCGGTGACGCGGAAGGTGGCGAGGGCTGCGGGCGGGATATCGCGGGTGGCGCGGGTGGTGTTCATGGCGAAGATTTGGGTACGCAGGACGATCCTGAACGTTGCAAGTTCCATTCCACCGGGGGTGCCGCGCCTGCCGGCCGCCGCATGCCACATCCGCGATGGTGCCGATTCGCAATGGTGCCGATTTTCGATAACGCTGCCCGCGCGCTTTTGGCGATGATGCCGGAAACGCCGCGGCCGGGGCAACGATCCGTCGCCGGCACACCGTCCGGAGAAACCCTAGCCATGTCCAGCCAGCCCCCGCATCCGCCGTCCCCGGCCAGCCCCTCGCACCCGGCCGGCGGCGGCACGCTCACCCGGACGCTCGGCACCGTGCAGCTGTGGGGCATCGCCGTGGGGCTGGTGATCTCGGGCGAATACTTCGGCTGGAGCTTCGGCTGGGCCAGCGCCGGCACGCTGGGCTTCATGGTCACGGCGCTGGCGGTGGCCACCATGTACGCCACCTTCATCTTCAGCTTCACCGAGCTGACCACCAGCATCCCGCACGCGGGCGGGCCGTTCGCCTATGCCTACCGCGCATTCGGCCCCGGCGCCGGCTACCTCGCCGGGCTGGCCACGCTGATCGAGTTCGTGTTCGCGCCGCCGGCCATCGCGCTGGCCATCGGCGCCTACCTCAATGTGCAGTTCCCGGGGCTCGATCCCAAGCATGCCGCGGTCGGCGCCTATATTGTGTTCATGGGCCTCAACATCATCGGCGTGCGCATTGCCGCCACCTTCGAGCTGGTGGTGACGCTGTTCGCCATCTTCGAGCTGCTGGTCTTCATGGGCGTGGTGGCGCCGGGCTTCTCGGTGGCCAATTTCGCCCGCGGCGGCTGGGCCGGGCAGGACGGCTTCTCGCTGGCGGCGGTGCCCGGCATGTTCGCCGCGATCCCGTTCGCGATCTGGTTCTTCCTCGCCATCGAGGGCGTGGCGATGGCGGCGGAAGAGGCGCGCGACCCGCGCCGCTCGATCCCGATCGCCTACACCACCGGCATCCTCACGCTGCTGGCGCTGGCCGTGGGCGTGATGGTGTTCGCCGGCGGCGCCGGCGACTGGACCCGGCTGGCCAACATCAACGACCCGCTGCCGCAGGCCATGAAGATGATCGTGGGCGAGCACTCGGGCTGGCTGCACATGCTGGTGTGGCTGGGCCTGTTCGGGCTGGTGGCGTCGTTCCACGGCATCATCCTGGGCTACTCGCGGCAGATCTTCGCGCTGGCGCGCGCCGGCTTCCTGCCGGGCTGGCTGGCGCGCGTGCACCCGCGCTTCGCCACGCCGCACCGCGCCGTGCTGGCCGGCGGCGTGGTGGGCATCCTCGCCATCTACAGCGACGGCCTGATCGTCATCGGCGGCCAGCCGCTGACCGCCAACATCGTCACCATGTCGGTGTTCGGCGCGCTCACCATGTACCTGTTCAGCATGGCCAGCCTGTTCCGCCTGCGCCGCAGCGCGCCGGACATGGCGCGGCCCTGGCGCACGCCGTGCTATCCGGTCTTCCCGCTCGTCGCGCTGGCCGGCGCGCTGGTCTCGCTCGGCGCGATGGTCTGGTTCAACCCGCTGATCGCGCTGCTGTATGCCGGCGTGCTGGCCGTGGGCTACGCGCACTACCACTGGCGCGCGCGCCACCAGGTGGCGCACGGCGACCTCGCCGGCGGCGCGCCCGCGCAGGTGCCCGCCGCGGACTGAGATACCGTCATGGCCTTCACCCACACCGTCGGCGCGCGCCGCCACCTGTTCGCCGACCTCAAGACGCTGCTGGCCAAGGCCAGCCCGGCGCGCTCGGGCGACTGCCTGGCCGGCGTGGCCGCCGCCAGCGAGGAGGAGCGCATGGCCGCGCGCATGGCGCTGGCCGAGGTGCCGCTCGCGCATTTCCTGCGCGAAGCGCTGGTGCCGTATGAGGACGACGAGGTCACGCGCCTGATCCTCGACCGGCACGACCGCGAGGCCTTCCGCGAGATCGCCGCGCTGACCGTGGGTGACTTCCGCAACTGGCTGCTGCTGCACGAGACCGACAGCGCCACCCTGGCGCGCGTGGCGCCCGGCATCACGCCAGAGATGGCGGCGGCGGCGAGCAAGCTCATGCGCAACCAGGACCTGGTGGCGGTGGCGCGCAAGTGTCGCGTGGTCACGCGCTTTCGCAACACCATCGGCCTGCCCGGCCGGCTCTCGGTGCGGCTGCAGCCCAACCACCCGACCGACGATCCCAAGGGCATCGCCGCCTCGATGATCGACGGCCTGCTGTACGGCTGCGGCGACGCCACCATCGGCATCAACCCGGCCACCGACAACCTCGGCGCCATCGTCACGCTGCTGCGCCTGATCGACGACCTGCGCTGCCGCTACGACGTGCCCACGCAGTCGTGCGTGCTGACCCACGTCACCAACACCGTGCGCGCCATCGAGCAGGGCGCGCCGGTGGACCTGGTGTTCCAGTCGGTGGCCGGCAGCGAGCGCGCCAACGCCGGCTTCGGCATCGGCCTGGCGCTGCTGGCCGAGGCGCACGACGCGGCGCAGAGCCTGGCGCGCGGCACCGTGGGCAACAACGTGATGTATTTCGAGACCGGGCAGGGCAGCGCGCTGTCCGCCAACGCGCACCACGGCGTGGACCAGCAGACGATGGAGGCGCGCGCCTACGCGGTGGCGCGCGAGTTCTCGCCGCTGCTGGTCAACACCGTGGTGGGCTTCATCGGCCCCGAGTACCTGTACGACGGCAAGCAGATCATCCGCGCCGGGCTGGAAGACCATTTCTGCGGCAAGCTGCTGGGCGTGCCGATGGGCTGCGACGTCTGCTACACCAACCACGCCGAGGCCGACCAGGACGACATGGACACGCTGCTGACGCTGTTCGGCGTGGCCGGCATCAACTTCATCATGGGCGTGCCCGGCGCCGACGACATCATGCTGAACTACCAGAGCACCTCGTTCCACGACGCGCTCTACCTGCGCGACACGCTCGGCCTGCGGCCCGCGCCGGAGTTCGAGGACTGGCTGCGGCGCATGGGCATCCTCGGCGACGACGGCCGCCTGCTGGAGCCGGGCGAGCGGCAGCCGCTGCTGCAGCTGGCGCACGGACTGTGAGCCGCCCGCCATGTCCCGCAAGCTGACCCAGCCCAACCCGTGGCAGCGCCTGCGCCAGTTCACCGCGGCGCGCATCGCGCTGGGCCGCGCCGGCAACAGCCAGACCACCGAGACCGTGCTCGCCTTCGGCCTGGCCCACGCGCAGGCGCGCGACGCCGTGCACCTGCCGCTGGCGCGCGCCGACATCGAGCAGGCGCTGGCCGCGGCCGGCTTCGCCAGCGTGCCCGCGCACAGCGCCGCGGCGGACCGCCAGCACTACCTGCGCCGGCCCGACCTGGGCCGCCGCCTCGACGACGACAGCCGCGCGCGGCTGGCGCAGGCGCGCCCCGTCGAGGCGCCCGACGTGGTGTTCGTGATCGCCGACGGCCTCTCCGCGCTGGCCGCCGGGCGCCACGGCGTGCCGCTGCTGCTGGCCGCGCGCGCGCGCCTGCCGGGCTGGTCCATCGGTCCGGTGGTGGTGGCCGAGCAGGCGCGCGTGGCGCTCGGCGACGAGGCCGGCCACCTGCTCGGCGCGCGCCAGGTGGTGATGCTGATCGGCGAGCGGCCGGGGCTGAGCTCGCCGGACAGCCTCGGCATCTATCTCACCCACGCGCCGCGCCCGGGCCGCAGCGACGCCGAGCGCAACTGCATCTCCAACGTGCGTCCCGAAGGGCTGCCCTACGCGCAGGCGGCGGACAAGCTCGCCTTCCTGCTGCGCGGCGCGCTGGCGCTCGGGCGCAGCGGCGTGGACCTGAAGGACGACAGCGGCGAGGTTGCGCTGCCGCCCTCTCCGCCAGACATCGCGCCGGACATCGCGCCAGACGCCGCGCCGGACGCCTTGCCCGCATCCGAGTGAACCCCCGCCCGACCAAGCCGCCGGCTCCGGCCGGCCGGCTTCGTGACGCCTTTTTTCCCGCTGCACCCACGACAACGAAAACGAGGAAATCGCCATGAAGCAAAAGCAAAAGAGCCTGCTGATCGCAACCCTGCTGGCCGCCGCGCTCGCCGCGGGCGGCTGCGCCACGCAAGACCCGCGCGCCGGCGCTCCCGCCGCGCAGAGCGCGGTGCAGCCGCTGGCGCAAGGCAGGTGGGACGCCTTCAACCGCGCCCGCATCGACGCGCTGATCGCCGCCCACGGCAAGGGCAGCCCCGGCTACGACGCGCGCAAGCCGCCCTACGCGGTGTTCGACTGGGACAACACCAGCATCTTCCTCGACATCGAAGAGGCGGTGCTGGTGTACCAGTTGCAGAACCTGCGCTTCGGCGCCACGCCGCAGCAGCTCGACACCGCCATCCGCCTGAACATCCCGCACAAGGCGTTCAACGCGCCGTTCAACAACGCCGCCGGCCAGCCGGTCGACATCGACAAGGTGGCGCCCGACATCATCGAGAGCTACACCTGGCTGTACCGGAACTACAGCGGCCTGAAGGGCAGCCAGTCGCTCGAGCAGGTCAAGGCCAGCCCGCACTACCAGAACTTCGTCGCCAAGATGCGCTACCTGTACGAAGCCATCGGCGACAGCTTCGACCACGCCGTGGCCTATCCGTGGGTGACCTACCACTTCGCCGGCATGACCGAGGCGCAGGTGCGCAGCCTGACCGCCGACACCGTCGCCTGGCAGCTCGGGCAGCCGATCGAGAAGGTCAGGTGGACCAGCCCCGCCGCGCTGCCCGGCCGCGCCGGCGTGGTCTCGGTGAGCTGGAAGAACGGCCTGCGGCTGGTGCCCGAGATGCAGGACCTCTACGCCCGCATGCGCGCGGCCGGCTTCGACGTCTGGGTGTGCTCGGCCTCGTTCGTCGACGTGGTCAAGGAGATTTCGTCCAATCCCGCCTACGGCTACAACAATCCCGCCGACCGCGTGCTGGCGATGGAGCTCGAGCGCGACGCGCAAGGCGTGATCCAGCCCGAGTTCCGCCGCGGCTACGCGCAGACGCAGGGCAAGGGCAAGACGCAGACCATCGAGCGCTTCCTGGTGTCGCGCTACGGCTACGGCCCGGTCTTCGTCGCCGGCGACAGCGAGGGCGACCAGAACATGATGCAGGACTTCGCCGACACCCGCGCCGTGCTGATCGTCAACCGCCTGCGCGCCAGCGACATCGGCAAGCTCTCCGGCGTGGCGGTGCAGACCTACGGCAAGGCGGATGCGAAGTACCTGCTGCAAGGCCGCGACGACAACGCCGGCGTGTTCGTGGCGTCGCAGGCGCATACGCCGCTGGGGGCGAAGGAAGGGAAGTTGCTGAAGTAGCGTTCCCCGACTTCGGCAGCGTGCTTCGTTCTCCACACGGGCCGCGCGAATTCGCGGCCCGCTTTTCTCTTATACCGTTTATCGGTAAGCGATATATAATTCCGCCATGATCCAGTCGTTCAAATGCGCAGACACGGCGGCGCTGTTCACCGGCCGGCGGGTACCCAGGTTCGCGAACATCAAGGCAGCGGCGGAACGCAAGCTGGAGATGCTGGCCGCTGCCGCTTCGCTCGACTTCCTGCGCTCGCCGCCCGGCAACCGGCTCGAAATGCTGGGCGGGCGCCGCAAGGGGCAGCACAGCATCCGCATCAACGATCAGTGGCGCGTCTGTTTTGTCTGGACGCCCGATGGCCCGGAGGCCGTCGAGATCGTGGACTATCACTGAAAGGAAATCATCATGGCCCGCTTCCAGAACGGCATGCGTCCGGTCCATCCGGGCGAGATCTTGCGCGAGGAGTTTCTCGTCCCGTTCGGCATGAGCGCCAACGCACTCGCCGTGGCGCTGCACGTCACCCCGGCGCGCATCAACGATATCGTGCGCGAGCGCCGCGGCATCACCCCCGACACTGCCCTGCGGCTGGCACAGTACTTCGGCGGCGATGCGGAATCCTGGCTCAATCTGCAGCAGTCCTATGACCTGAAGATCGCCCGGCGCGAACATGGCGGGGAGATCACGAGCGAGATTGCGCCACGCGATCTCGAACCGGTCTGACTGCGTGCCTGTCTCCGCTTTCACCCCAGATCGAACACTCGCCCCGGACTCAGAATCCCGTTCGGGTCCAGCGACCGCTTCAGCAGCCGCATCAGCGCCAGTTCCTCGGGCGAGCGCGAGCAGTGCAGGTAGGGCTTCTTGTGGAAGCCGACGCCGTGCTCGGCCGAGATGCTGCCGTGGAAATCCCGCACCACGCCGTAGGCCAGGTCGGTGATGTCGTGCTCGGGGAAGTCCGCGGCGTCCATGCCGGGCAGGCGCACGCCGAAGTGCAGGTTGCTGTCGCCGACGTGGCCGAAGTGCATCATCTCGGCGCCGGGCCACGCGGCCAGCACGCGCGCGCGCAGCGTCTCGGCGAACTCGCCGATGCGCCCGATCGGCACGCTGACGTCGAAGCCCACGCTGGGCGTCCACATGGTCGGGAACTCGGCCACCGCGTCGCGCAGCAGCCAGAAGCTCGCGGCTTCCTTGTGGCTGGCGGCGACCGCCGCGTCCTGGATCAGGCCCGCCTCCAGCGCCGACTCCAGCATGGCCTCGAAGACCGGCGCGTCCTGCGCGCTGTCGTTGCCCTGCAGGTCGAGCAGCACGTAGAACGGATGGCCGGCGGGCAGCGGCGCGCGCACGCCGGCCACGCGCGTGGTGACGAGCGCGTAGAAATCGGCCCACATCACTTCGAACGCGCTGAGGCGGCCCGAGAGCGCGCGCTGGGCATGGCGCAGCAGACGCACCACGTCCTCGTAGCCCGCGAGCGCGCACAGCGCGGTCTGGGTGGCGGCCGGCAGTGGCGCGAGGCGCAGCACCGCGCGCGTGATCACGCCGAGCGTGCCTTCGCTGCCGATGAAGAGCTGGCGCACGTCGTAGCCGGCATTGTTCTTCTGCATCTTGTTGAGCGAGGACACCACGGTGCCGTCGGCCAGCACCGCCTCCAGCCCCAGCACCTGGTCGCGCATCATGCCGTAGCGGATCACGCGGTTGCCGCCGGCGTTGGTGGCGATGTTGCCGCCGATCTGGCAACTGCCGCGCGCGCCGAGGTCCACCGCCAGCAGCCAGCCGGCTTCGCGCGCGGCGTCCTGCGCGGCCTGCAGCGTGGTGCCGGCCAGCACGGTCATGGTGCCGGCCTGCGCGTCGATCTCCTCCACGCCGCGCATGCGCTCGAGCGACAGCACCACCTCGCCGCCCTGCGGCGTGGCCGCGCCGGCCAGCCCGGTGAGCCCGCCCTGCGGCACCACCGGCTGGCCCAGGCGGTTGCACAGCGCCAGCACGGCGGCGACTTCGGCGGTGCCGCGCGGGCGCGCCACGGCCAGCGGCGGCGCGCCCAGCGGCGCGTACCAGTCCTTGCGGAAGCGCGTCTCGATGGCGTCGCCGGCCTGCAGGCCGGGGCCGTCCAGCAGGGCTGCCAGCGCCCCGAGGATGGCGCCGGGCGCCTTGCGTGCGGGATCGGAGTCGGTCATGTCGGCCTGATGGCGATGCGAAAGCCGCAATACTAGGCCACGGCCGCAAGCAGCGGGAAGGGCCAATCGCCGCCCCCGGCATGGCGCCACGGCAGCACGCGGGCCGCGCTACGCCCCGCTCCACGCCTCCTGGTTGATCGCCGCGGCGGCCGCGCGGCGCGGCGCCTGCGTGCGCGCGAGGTGTTCCAGCGCGGGCTCGATCACCTCGGCGAGCTTGTGGAAGGCCGGCGCGATCTGGTCGTCCGGCACGCAGGCGTAGCCCAGCAGCAGGCCCTGGCTGGCGGCCCGGGCCGGGTCGGCGAAGTAGCGCGACAGCGGCCGCGTGGTCAGGCCCTGCGTGCGCGCCGCCATGCTGATGCCGAGGTCGTCGGCGCCGGGCGGCAGGTGCAGCACCATGTGCAGGCCGGCCTCGTGCGTGGAGGTCGGCCAGTCCGCGCCCAGGCGCGCGGCGATGGCCTCGCGCAGCAGGCCCTGGCGCTGCGCGTAGCGCTGGCGCACGCGGCGGATGTGGGTGGCGTAGTGGCCTTCCTCGATGAAGTCGGCCAGCACCGCCTGCTGCATCAGCTGGCCCTCGCGGAACAGCTCCGACAGCCCCGTGGCGAAATGCGGCGCGAGCGGCTTGGGCAGCACCATGAAGCCCATGCGCAGCCCCGGGAACAGCGTCTTGGAGAAGGTGCCCATGTAGATCACGCGGTCGTGCTCGTCCAGGCCCTGCAGCGAGGCCAGCGGCCGGCCCTCGAAGCGGAATTCGCTGTCGTAGTCGTCCTCCACGATCCACGCGCCGCGCTGGCGCGCGTATTCGAGCAGCATGCGCCGGCGCGACAGGCTCATCACCATGCCGAGCGGATACTGGTGCGACGGCGTGGCGAAGATGAAGCGCGGCGGGTTCTGCAGCGTGGCCGCGTCGGGCGCGATGCCCTCGCCGTCCACCGGCACCGGGATGGTCTCGATGCCGGCGCTGTTGAGCAGGCTGCGCGTGCCCCAGTAGCCGGGGTCTTCCATCCACGCCTTGTCGCCGGGGTCGCCGAGCAGCCGCGCGATCAGGTCGATGGCCTGGTGGATGCCGGTGGTCAGGATGATCTGCTCGGGCTCGCAGCGCACCGAGCGCACCAGCCGCAGGTGCTCGGCCAGCACCCGGCGCAGCGGCATGTAGCCGCCGTTGTGCGCATACGTCAGCAGTTCGGGCTTGGGCGCGCGCCAGTGCTTGTTGAGCAGGCGTGCCCAGACAGCGTGCGGAAACAGCGAAACGTCGGGCACGCCCGCGACGAACGCGCCCCATTGCCGGTCCGATGCACCGGAATGCGACACCAGGTGCTGGCCGCGCCGCGACAGCGTGAAGCGGTTCGGGTTTTGCTGCGCTGCGGGCACAGTGATGGTGCCACTTTGCGCCCTAACGTTGTGCAATGCACTATGGTCGGGAAAACTCTGCGACACGAAGGTGCCACTTCCGCTCGATGCGGTGACGTAACCCTCCGCCAGGAGCTGTTCGTAGGCATACAGCACGGTGTTGCGCGAGACCCCGACCTCCTTCGCCAGGAGCCGCGACGCGGGCAGCTTGCTACCCGCAACCAAAGACCCAGCAAGGATTTCCTGCCGAATGATCTCGTAGAGCTGGCGGTTCATATGCGCGCCGTTCTTGTCTTCCGCACCATCGGCGGGCCTTTCCAGACGCTGCAGCAGCAGCTCCGACAAAATGGTCTCTTTCAAAGTGGCACCGGCTAAAAAGCGAAACATGGACCTACCGATGGTACCAATGATCGGCTAACTTTCGATACATCTTGTTGGGTTCGTCGTTTTTTTGAACGACGTCTTGCCGATTCGGCTGATTCGATCCCCCTCCGGAAGCGCCCCCCTCGCGCATGCCGGGCCAGTCAGTGGAGCCACCATGCAACGTCCCGCCGGCAGTGCCGCGATTGCCGCCACGCCAGATCTTCCCGCGCTCACAACCGATGCCATCGCCGCCGCCGTGCGCGCGCTCGAGCCGTACATGGTGCGCACGCTGTCGGATTTCGTGGCGGCGCCCAGCCCGTCGGGCCAGGAGCAGCCCGCCGTGGCCTTCATGGAAGGCGCGCTGTGCGAGCTCGGCCTGGCGTCCGAGCACATCTACCTGCGCAGCGAAGCGCTCAAGGACCTGCCGCTGTTCTCGCCGCCGTGCTGCCCCGACGGCGGCCGCTACAACCTGCTGGCCACGCACCGGCCCGCGGCGAAGGGCGGGCGCTCGGTGCTGTTCAACGGCCACCTCGACGTGGTGCCGACCGGCCCCGAGTCGATGTGGCGCCAGTCGCCGTATGCGCCGTTCGTCGAGGACGGCTGGCTGTTCGGCCGCGGCGCGGGCGACATGAAGGCCGGCATCGTCTGCACGCTGGCCGCGTTCAAGGCGCTCAAGGACCTCGGCGTGCAGCCCGCCGGCGCGGTCGGCTTCAACTCCGTGCTTGAGGAGGAGAACACCGGCAACGGCGCGCTGGCCACGGTGGCCGCGCTGCGCAGCGCGGTCGGCGCGGGCAAGCTGGCCTCGTTCGACACCGTGGTGATTCCCGAGCCGTTCGGCGAAACCCTGATGAGCGCGCAGATGGGCGTGTTCTGGATGTTCGTCGATCTCACCGGCCACCCGGCGCATGCCGCCTACATGTCCAGCGGCGTGAACCCGGTCGAGGCCGCCATCGAGGTGATCGCCGACCTGCGCCGCCTCGAGGCCGAGTGGAACCTGCCGCAGAACCGGCCCGCCGCGTACCGCGACCACGCGCACCCGGTCAATTTCAACATCGGCCAGATCCAGGGCGGCGAGTGGAATTCCTCGGTGCCGTGCACCTGCACGCTGGGCGTGCGCATCGGCTTCTTCCCGGACATGGACGTCAACGACGCCAAGGCGCGCGTGGCGGACTGCGTGCGCGCCACGCTCGCGCGCCTGGCCAGCAACCTGCAGCTCGGCATCCGCTACGAGGGTTTCCACGCGCCGGGCTGCGAGTTCGACCTGGAGGTGGCCAGCATGCAGACGCTCGCGGCCGCGCACCGGAAAACCACCGGCGAGCCCGTGCGGCACGAAGCCTCCACCGCCACCACCGACGCGCGCCATTTCCGCATGATGCTGGACACGCCCGTGACCTGCTACGGGCCGGTGGCGCGCAACATCCACGGCATCGACGAGTCGGTCTCCATCGAGAGCATGGTGCGCGTGGCCACCACGCTCGCGCAGTTCATGCACGACTGGTGCGGCGTCGAGCCCGCCGCCGCCTGAGCCACCACGCAGTCACCGCAGCCGCAGCAATCGTCTTTCGTACCTTCCGTATCCGCAGAGCACGATCACTACCACAGGAAACTGACCGATGAAATCCTTCACCCAACACCTGAAAAAGAGCTTTGGCAAAAGCCTGGTGTCGATGGCGCTGGCCAGCGCCGGCCTGGCCCTGGCGCCGGTGCTGCTGCCCGCGGGCAGCGCCGCCGCGCAGACCGTGGGCGGCACCTTGTCCGGCATCGTCCAGCCCGAGCCGCCGATCCTGGTGAGCGCGATGAACTCGCAGGCGCCCACGCAGTACATCGCCGGCAAGATCTACCAGGGCCTGCTGACCTACGGCCCGGACCTCAAGCCGCGCCCCGAGCTGGCCAAGTCGTGGAAGATCTCGCCGGACGGCCTGACCTACACCTTCGAGCTGCAGCAGGGCGTGAAGTGGCATGACGGCAAGCCGTTCACCTCGGCCGACGTGGTGTTCTCGATCGACAAGATGCTGCGCGAGGTGCACGTGCGCACGCGCGCCGTGATCAACAAGTACATGGACTCGATCCGCGCGGTCAACGACAGCACCGTGGAGATCAAGCTCAAGGAGCCGTTCCCGCCGTTCATCTCGATGTTCGAGACCGGCACCATGCCGATGATGCCCAAGCACATCTACGACGGCACCGACTACCGCAACAACCCGGCCAACCAGAAGCCCATCGGCACCGGCCCCTTCATGTTCAAGGAATGGAAGAAGGGCGCCTACATCAAGCTGGCCAAGAACCCCAACTACTGGAAGAAGGGCAAGCCCTACCTGGACGAGCTGGTGTTCTACGTGATCCCGGACTCGGCCTCGCGCGCGGTGGCCTTCGAGAAGGGCGACGTGCAGGTGCTGCGCGGCGGCGACGTCGACAACGTGGACGTCAAGCGCCTGCGCGCGCTGCCCAACGTGGAATACACCACCAAGGGCTGGGAGATGTTCGCGCCGATGTCCACGATGCTGATGAACGAGCGCAAGCCGCCGTTCAACAACATCAAGGTGCGCCAGGCGGTGATGCACGCGCTCAACCGCAAGCTGATCGTCGACAACATCTTCTTCGGCATGGGCAAGCCGGCGGTGAGCCCGTTCTCCTCGAGCACGCTGTTCTTCGACAAGAACATGCCGGCCTATGACTTCAACCTGAAGAAGGCGCGCGACCTGATCAAGGAGTCCGGCGTCAACGTCGGCCAGTACCCGGTCAAGATCCTGTCGACCTCCTACGGCGCCAACTGGGACCGCCTCGACGAGTACGCCAAGCAGATGCTCGAGCAGCTCGGCTTCAAGGTCAGCATCGAGTCGGCCGATGCCGGCACGTGGTCCAGCCGCGTGAGCAACTGGGACTTCGACCTGACCGTCACCTACACCTACCAGTACGGCGATCCGGCGCTGGGCGTGGAGCGGCTCTACGTGACCAAGAACATCGTCAAGGGCACGCCGTTCGCCAACGTGCAGGGCTACAGCAACCCGCAGGCCGATGCGCTGTGGGCCCAGGCCGGCGTCGCGCTGGACGCGGGCGAGCGCCAGAAGCTGTACAGCGAGGTGCAGAAGATCCTGGTGACGGAAGTGGCCGCCGGCAACCTGTTCGAGCTGGAGTTCCCCACGCTGTACCGCAAGAACGTCAAGAACCTCGTGACCACCGCGATCGGGCTGAACGAGTCGTTCGACAACGTTTCCATCGAGAAGAACTGAGTCGTGCGTGACGGGCGCGCGCGGGTTCCGCTGCGGAACCCGCGCGCGCACCGGGCCGCTCCCGCGCGTGCGGGGCGGCGCAGCAATGCGGGCGCGATGGCGCCCGGACCCAGCTTTTGCCCCGCGTGGAGCATGCCGTGAATTTCCTCTCTTTCCTGTTGTCCCGCCTGTGGAAGGCCCTCGTGGTCGTGCTCGGCGTGGTCATCATCAACTTCTTCCTGATCCGCATGGCGCCGGGCGACCCCGCCACCGTCATGGCGGGCGAGGCCGGCGCCGGCGATGCCGCCTTCGTCGGGCAGCTGCGCCAGCAGTTCGGGCTGGACCAGCCGGTGCTCACGCAGCTCGGCATCTATCTCAAGGGCGTGGCCAGGCTCGACCTCGGCTACTCGTACCGCAACCACCTGCCGGTGCTGGACCTGATCCTGGACCGCCTGCCGGCCACCATCGTGCTGATGAGCGGCGCGTTCGTGTTCTCGCTCGTACTCGGCGTGCTGCTGGGCGTGATCTCGGCGCGCACGCGCTACGAGAACAAGCGCCGCTGGGTCGACAGCGCGGTGATGAGCGGCGCGCTGCTGCTGTACGCCACGCCGCTGTTCTGGCTGTCGCTGATGGCCATCATCCTGTTCTCGGTGGTGCTGGGCTGGCTGCCCGCGTTCGGCATGGAGACCATCGGCGCCGGCTACACGGGCCTGGCGCGCGTGCAGGACGTGGCGCTGCACATGGTGCTGCCGACCATCTCGCTGGGCTGCTTCTTCATGGCGGTGTACGTGCGCCTCACGCGCGCCTCGATGCTGGAAGTGATGGGCATGGACTTCGTCAAGACCGCGCGCGCCAAGGGCGTGCCGGCCGGGCGCGTGATCCGCGTGCACGTGCTGCGCAACGCGCTGCTGCCGGTGATCACGTTCGCCGGCATCCAGCTCGGCCAGATGGCCGGCGGCGCGGTGCTGACCGAGACCGTGTTCTCGTGGCCCGGCATCGGCCGCCTGATGTTCGACGCGCTGCTGCAGCGCGACTACCAGCTGCTGCTCGGCATCTTCTTCGTGACCTCGGCGCTGGTGGTGTTCTTCAACCTGGTGACGGACATCGTCTACCGCTTCATCGACCCCCGCATCGCGGTGGGCGGCAAGGGAGCCACGGCATGAAAGCCTTCGCCCGACGTTATGCGCGCAACTACGGCGCGGTGATCGGCCTGCTGGTGCTGCTGGCCGTGGTGGCGGTGGCGCTGCTCGCGCCCGTGCTGTACGAGGACTCGCCGTGGCTGATGGTGGGCGAGCCGCTGGTGCACCCGTTCGCCGACGCCGCCTATCCGTTCGGCACCGACATGCTGGGCCGCGACATCACCGCCGGCATGCTGTACGGCGCGCGCGTCTCGCTGCTGGTGGGCGTGATCTCCACCGGTGTGGCGCTGGTGTTCGGCATCCTGATCGGCTCGGTGGCCGGCTACTGCGGCGGCCGCGTGGACGACGCGCTGATGCGCTTCACCGAGTTCTTCCAGACCATCCCGCAACTGGCGATGGCGGTGGTGATCGTGGCCATCTTCAACCCGACCATCTACTCCATCGTGGCGGCCATCTCGGTGGTCTCCTGGCCGCCGGTGGCGCGCCTGGTGCGCGGCGAGTTCCTCACGCTCAAGCAGCGCGAGTTCGTGCAGGCCGCGGTGGTGATCGGGCAGAAGCCGCTGCGCATCATCCTCACGCAGATCCTGCCCAACGCCATGTCGCCGATCATCGTGTCGGCCTCGTTCATGGTGGCCACGGCGATCCTGACCGAGTCGGCGCTGTCCTTCCTGGGCCTGGGCGACCGCAACATGATGAGCTGGGGCTTCATGATCGGCGCGGCCCGCACCATGATCCGCGAAGCCTGGTGGATGAGCGTGTGGCCGGGCGTGGCGATCCTGCTCACGGTGCTGTCCATCAACCTGATCGGCGAAGGCCTGAACGACGCCATGAACCCCCAACTGCGCCGCCGCGGCGAGTGAGCCAAAGGATGCCGCACATGCAATCACCTGACCAGAATCCCGCGCCGGCAGCCGTGCCGCTGCTGTCCGTGCGCGACCTCACCATCGCGCTGCCCGCCGGCGGCGACCGCCCGCACGCGGTCAGCGGCGTGACCTACGACCTGCACGCCGGCGAGATCCTGTGCATCGTCGGCGAGTCCGGCTCGGGCAAGTCGATGAGCGCCAACGCCATCATGGGCCTGCTGCCGCCCTACCTCAAGCCGCAGGGCGGGCAGATCCTGTTCAAGGGCCGCGACCTGCTGGCGCAGGACGAGAACACCCTGCTGTCGATGCGCGGCAAGGACATGGCGATGGTGTTCCAGGAGCCGCTGTCCGCGCTCAACCCGGTGATGACCGTGGGCGAGCAGATCGCCGAGGTGATGCGCGTGCACGGCGCCTATCCGGGCGAGGCGCGCCACCGCCGCGTGCTGGAACTGCTGGAATTCGTCGGCCTGCCCGACCCCGCCACGCTGACCCACAGCTATCCGTTCCGCCTGTCCGGCGGCCAGCGCCAGCGCGTGGTGATCGCGATGGCGCTGGCGCTCGAGCCCGCGCTGCTGATCGCCGACGAGCCGACCACCGCGCTCGACGTCACCACGCAGGCGCAGATCCTGGCGCTGATCAAGCGCATCCAGGCCGAGAAGGGCATGGGCGTGATGTTCGTCACGCACGACTTCGGCGTGGTGGCGGAGATCGCCGACCGCGTGGCGGTGATGGAAAAGGGCGTGCTGGTGGAGATGGGCACGGCGCAGCAGGTGCTCAACCACCCGCAGCATCCCTACACGCGCCGGCTCATCGGCGCCGTGCCGCACGGGCGCGCCAAGGAGCGCCAGGCGGACGCGGCCGAGACCGTGCTGGAAGTGCGCGACCTGCGCAAGACCTACGTCTCCGGCGGCGGCCTGTTCAGCAAGAAGCGCGTGGTCAACGCCGTGGACGGCGTGAGCTTTCGCGTGCAGCGCGGGCAGACGCTCGGCATCGTGGGCGAGTCCGGCTCGGGCAAGTCCACCATCGGCAAGTGCCTGCTCAAGCTGACCGGCATCGACGGCGGCGAGCTGCTGTTCGACGGCCAGGACATCGCGCGCCTGTCCGAGCGGCAGTTCCGCCCGCTGCGCAGCGACGTGCAGATGATCTTCCAGGACCCGTTCGCCTCGCTCAACCCGCGCCACACGGTGGGCCGCATCATCACCGACGGCCCGGTCGCCAACGGCGTGCCGCTGGCGCAGGCGCAGGCGCGCGGGCGCGAGCTGCTGCAACTGGTGGGGCTGGAGCCGTCCGCGTTCGACCGCTATCCCAACCAGTTCTCGGGCGGCCAGCGCCAGCGCATCGGCATCGCGCGCGCGCTCGCGCTGGAGCCCAAGCTGCTGGTGGCCGACGAATCGGTCTCCGCGCTCGACGTCTCGGTGCAGGCGCAGGTGCTGGAGCTGCTGGCCGACCTGCAGAAGCGCCTGAACATCGGCCTGATCTTCATCACGCACGACCTGCGCGTGGCCGCGCAGATCTGCCATCACGTGATCGTGATGCACAAGGGGCGCGTGGTGGAGTCCGGCCCGCCCGACCAGATCTTCGACGCGCCGCGCCACGAATACACGCAGCGCCTGATCGCCGCGGTCCCCGGCAAGGAATGGGACCCGACCCTGATCCGCGCGGCCGCCTGAACGCGGCGCGCACCAACCTGACATCAAAGACGGAGCAACGACAGATGAAGAACGCCGAACTGGTTCGCCGCAAGGACGCCGCCACCCCGCGTGGCGTGGGCGTGATGTGCAATTTCTACGCCGAGCGCGCCGAGAACTCGGAGATCTGGGACGTGGAGGGCAAGCGCTACATCGACTTCGCCGCCGGCATCGCCGTGCTCAACACCGGCCACCGCCACCCGCGCCTGGTCGAGGCGATCCAGCGCCAGCTCGGCCGCTTCACCCACACCGCGTACCAGATCGTGCCGTATGCCAGCTACGTCGAGCTGGCCGAGAAGATCAACCAGCGCGCGCCGGGCCGCTCGGCCAAGAAGACCGCCTTCTTCACCACCGGCGCCGAAGCCGTGGAGAACGCCATCAAGATCGCCCGCGCCGCCACCGGCCGCCCCGGCGTGATCGCGTTCTCGGGCGGCTTCCACGGCCGCACCATGATGGGCATGGCGCTGACCGGCAAGGTGGTGCCGTACAAGGTCGGCTTCGGGCCGTTCCCGGGCGAGGTGTTCCACGCGCCGTACCCGTGCGCGCTGCACGGCGTGTCGGTGGACGACTCGCTCAAGGCGCTGCAGCACCTGTTCAAGGCCGACGTCGATCCCAAGCGCGTGGCCGCCATCATCTTCGAGCCGGTGCAGGGCGAGGGCGGCTTCAACGTGGCGCCGCCGGCCTTCGTCAAGGCGCTGCGCGCGGTCTGCGACGAGCACGGCATCCTGCTGATCGCCGACGAGGTGCAGACCGGCTTCGGCCGCACCGGCCGCCTGTTCGCGATGGAGCACTACGAGGTGGCGCCGGACCTGACCACGATGGCCAAGAGCCTGGCCGGCGGCATGCCGCTGTCGGCCGTGTGCGGCCGCGCCGAGGTCATGGACGCGCCCGCGCCCGGCGGCCTGGGCGGCACCTATGCCGGCAACCCGCTGGCGGTGGCCTCCGCGCTGGCCGTGCTCGACGTGCTCGACGGCGAGCAGCTGATTCCGCGCGGCGCCGCGCTCGGCCAGCGCCTGGTGGCGCGGCTGGAAAGCCTGAAATCGCGCGTGCCGCAGATCGCGGAAGTGCGCGGCCTGGGCGCGATGGTGGCGGTGGAATTCCGCCGCGCCGACGGCTCGCCCGACCCCGAGTTCACGCGCGAGGTGCAGAACCGCGCGCTCGAGCAGGGCCTGCTGCTGCTGTCGTGCGGCGTGTACGGCAACGTGATCCGCTTCCTGTTCCCGCTCACCATCCAGGACGCGGTGATGGACGAAGGCCTGGACATCCTGGCCGACGTGCTCACGCGCTGACACCGGGCCGCATCCGCGCACCCTCCGGCACATCCACACCAACATAACGAGACAGAACATCATGCAACTCAAGGATTCCAGCCTCCTGCGCGCGCAGGCTTTCGTCGGCGGCCAGTGGCAGGACGCCGACAACGGCGCCACCTTCGCCGTCACCAACCCGGCCGACGGCGCGCTGATCGGCACGGTGCCGCTGATGGGCGCGGCCGAGACGCGCCGCGCCATCGAGGCCGCGCGCGTGGCGCAGGCCGCGTGGCGCCGCAAGACCGCGCGCGAGCGCGCCCAGGTCATACGCGCCTGGTACGACCTGATGATCGCCAACGCCGACGACCTCGCCGTGCTGATGACCAGCGAGCAGGGCAAGCCGCTGGCCGAGGCGCGCGGCGAGGCGCTCTATGCCGCCTCTTTCCTCGAATGGTTCGCCGAGGAAGCCAAGCGCGTGAACGGCGACGTGCTGGCCACGCCCGCGGCCGACAAGCGCCTGCTGGTGGTCAAGGAGCCGGTCGGCGTGTGCGCGGCCATCACGCCGTGGAACTTCCCGCTGGCCATGATCACGCGCAAGGCCGGCCCCGCGCTGGCCGCCGGCTGCGCGATGGTGCTCAAGCCGGCCGAGGACACGCCGCTGTCCGCGCTCGCGCTGGCCCTGCTGGCCGAGCGCGCCGGGCTGCCCGCCGGCCTGCTCAGCGTGGTGACGGGCGACGCCGCCAGCTCGATCGAGATCGGCGGCGAGCTCACCGGCAGCCCCGTGGTGCGCAAGCTCAGCTTCACCGGCTCCACCGAAGTGGGCCGCATCCTGATGCGCCAGTCGGCGCCGACCATCAAGAAGCTGTCGCTGGAGCTCGGCGGCAACGCGCCGTTCATCGTGTTCGACGACGCCGACCTCGACGCCGCCGTGGAAGGCGCGATGGCCTCCAAGTACCGCAACGCCGGCCAGACCTGCGTCTGCGCCAACCGCCTCTACGTGCACGACAAGGTGTACGACGCCTTCGCGCAGAAGCTGGTGGCCGCGGTGGAAAAGCTCAAGGTCGGCCACGGCCTCGAGCCCGGCGTGCTGCAGGGTCCGCTGATCAACCAGGACGCGGTGGCCAAGGTCGAGCAGCATATCGCCGACGCCGTGGGCAAGGGCGCGCGCGTGCTCTCGGGCGGCAAGCGCCACCGCCTCGGCGGCACCTTCTTCGAGCCGACCGTGCTGGCCGGCGTGACGCCGGCCATGCTGGTGGCCAGGGAGGAAACCTTCGGCCCGCTCGCGCCGCTGTTCCGCTTCGGCAGCGACCAGGAAGTCATCGACATGGCCAACGACACCGAGTTCGGCCTGGCCTCCTATTTCTACAGCCGCGACATCGGCCGCGTGTGGCGCGTGGCCGAGGCGCTGGAGTACGGCATGGTCGGCATCAACACCGGGCTGATCTCCAACGAGGTGGCGCCGTTCGGCGGCGTCAAGCAGTCGGGCCTGGGCCGCGAAGGCTCCAGCTACGGCATCGAGGAATACCTGGAAACCAAGTACCTGTGCATGGGCGGCGTGGATCGCTGACCGGCACACCTTCAGGAGAAACGCATGAGCAGACCCCAAGCCGTTCCCACCGTGCAGATCGACAACGACCGCGTGGCCGTCACCGAGTGGCGCTTCGCGCCGGGCGCCGAGACCGGCCATCACCGCCACGGCTACGACTACGTGGTGGTGCCGATGACCACCGGCGCGCTGCGGCTGGAGACGCCGGCCGGCGAGGTGGTCAGCCAGCTCGTGGCGGGCCGCGCCTACTACCGCGCGGCGGGCGTGGAGCACAACGTCATCAACGCGCACGAAGGCGAGTGCGTGTTCGTGGAAATCGAGATCAAGCGATGAGCGTATCTTCAACCCGGGCCGCCGCGCCGCGCGAGCGCAACGGCGGCCAGATCCTGGTGGAACAACTGCGCATCCAGGGCGTCCGGCGCGTGTTCCTGGTGCCGGGCGAAAGCTACCTGCCCTGCATCGACGCGCTGTACGACCACCAGGACGCGATCCAGCCGATCGTGTGCCGGCAGGAAAGCGGCGCCGGCTACATGGCGGAAGCCTACGGCAAGCTCACCGGCGAGCCCGGCATCTGCTTCGTCACGCGCGGGCCCGGCGCCACCAATGCCAGCATCGCCGTGCACACGGCGCACCAGGACTCCACGCCGATGATCCTGTTCGTCGGCCAGGTCGGCAACGACTTCAGCGAGCGCGAGGCGTTCCAGGAGATCGACTACCGCCGCATGTTCGGCCAGATGGCCAAGTGGGTGGCGCAGATCGACCGCACCGAGCGCATTCCCGAGTTCATCGCGCGCGCGTTCGCGGTGGCCACCAGCGGCCGGCCCGGCCCGGTGGTGCTGGCGCTGCCCGAGGACACGCTGTGGGGCAAGGCGGCGGTGGCCGACATGCCGCGCTACCAGCGCGCGCACGGCGCGCCCACGCCCGAGGCGCTGGGCGCGCTGGCCGGCCTGCTCGAGCGCGCCGAGCGCCCGTTCATGCTGGTGGGCGGCTCGGGCTGGAGCGCGTCCGCGCAGCGCCGGCTCGAAGCGTTCGCCGAGCGCTTCGCGCTGCCGGTGGGCGTGGCCTGGCGCCGGCTCGAGTGCTTCGACAACCATCACCCGAACTACGTCGGCCACGTTGGCTGGGGCATGGGCGAGGCGCTGCGCGAGCGCATCCGCGAGGCCGACCTGCTGATCGCCGTGGGCACGCGCATGGGCGAGGCCACCACCGAGGGCTACACGCTGGTGGAAAGCCCGCTGCCGCGCCAGAAGCTGGTGCACGTGTACCCGGACGCCAACGAGCTGGGCCGCGTGTTCCAGCCCGCGCTGCCGGTGGTGGCGGACGTGAACGCGTTCGCCGTCGCGCTCGACGGCCTGTCGCCCGCGCGCGAGCCGGCCTGGGCCGCGCGCACTCGCGCCGCGCGCCAGGAGCTGCTGGCCGCGCAGGAGCCCAAGGCCGCGCCCGGCAGCCTCAACCTGAACCGCGCCGCCTGCCACGTGCGCGACGTGCTGCCCGAAGACGCCTGCCTTACCGTGGGCGCCGGCAACTACGCGCTGTTCCCGCATGCGTACTACCGCTTCAAGGGCGTGGGCACCAGCCTGGCGCCGACGGTCGGCTCGATGGGCTACGGCCTGCCGGCGGCGATCTCCGCCAAGCTGGAGAACCCCGAGCGCACGGTGGTCTGCTATGCCGGCGACGGCTGCTTCCAGATGAACCTGCAGGAACTCGGCGTGGCCATGCAGTACCGGCTCGGCATCGTGATCCTGGTGTTCAACAACGGCATCTGGGGCACCATCCGCTCGCACCAGGAGCGCGAGTTCCCGGGCCGCACGATCGCGCTGGGTTTCGACAACCCCGAGTTCACCGAGCTGATCCGCGCCTATCGCGGCTACGGCGAGGTGGTGGACAACGACGCCGCGTTCGGCCCCGCGTTCGCGCGCGCGCGGGCCTTCGCCGCCCGGGAAAAGCTGCCGGCGCTGCTGGAGCTGCGCTACGACGCCGACGGCATCGCCCCGGGCGTGACGCTGACGGAGATCCGCGAAGCGGCGTTCGCGCGGCAGCGGGCGGCCGCCTAGCGCCTGGTGTCGCGCCCTTCTCCCGCGTCGTGGGAGAGGGGCGCGAACCGGCAGCCAACGCGTTTCACCAGGTTTCACCACGCTTCACCACGAACCCAACATCATGCGCGCCTTCTTCTCGGATGACCAACTGCTGCACCAGCCCCGCCAGTTCATGCGCGCGGGCCGCCTGTGCGAACCGACCGACGTGCCGGCGCGCGCCCATGCGCTGCAGCGCGCGCTGGCCGGGCGCGGCATCGCGCTGGCCGAGCCGGCCGATTTCGGCCGCGCGCCGCTGGAAGCCGTGCACAGCCCGGCCTATCTCGATTTCCTCGGCTACGCCTACGAGCGCTGGATGGCGCTGGCGCGGCCCGGCTTCGAGCCCGGCATCGAGGTGCTGCCGAATCTTTCGCCGTACTACAACGGCCGCGTGGACCAGCCGCGCCGCGCGCCGTGCCCGACCGATTCCATCATCGCGCAGGCCGGCTACTACCTCGGCGACCTGAGCGCGCCGCTCGGGCCGCAGAGCTGGCGCGCCATCCTGCGCTCGGCGCACAGCGCGGTGGCCGCCGCGCAGTACGTGTGCGAGCAGCAGCACCGCCAGGGCATCGCGTATTCGCTGTCGCGCCCGTCCGGCCACCATGCGCACAGCGACCGCGCGGTGGGCTTCTGCTACGTCAACAACTCGGCCATCGCCGCGGAGACGCTGCTCAAGCGCTTCGGCAAGGTGGCGGTGCTGGACGTGGACGCCCATCACGGCGACGGCACCCAGCAGATCTTCTACCAGCGCTCCGACGTGATGACGATCTCGCTGCACGCCGACCCGAGCGGCTACTACCCGTTCTACACCGGCTACGCCAACGAGCGCGGCTACGGCGCGGGCTACGGCTACAACCTGAATTTCCCGCTCGCGCACGGCACCGAGGACGACGGCTTCCTGGCCGCGCTCGACAACGCGCTCGACGCGCTGCGCGACTATCGCCCGCAGGCGCTGGTGCTGGCGCTGGGCTTCGATACCTACGTCCACGATCCCATCAGCGTGCTGCGCGTGGGGCTGGACGCCTACCGCGGCATCGGCGAGCGCATCAACGCGCTGGGCGTGCCCACGGTGGTGGTGCAGGAAGGCGGCTACGAGGTCGAGGCGATCGGCCCGGCGCTCGATGCCTTCCTGTCCGGCCTCGTCCCGGCGATGGCCTGAACCGAGAACAAGGAGACCCGACATGACCGCACTGAAGATCGACGGCGAGCGCCTGTGGCAGTCGCTGATGGACCTGGCCCGCATCGGCGCCACGCCGCGCGGCGGCAACGCGCGCCTGGCGCTGACCGCGCTCGACGGGCAGGGCCGCGACCTCGTGGCCGGCTGGATGCGCGACGCCGGCCTGACCGTGACGGTGGACCGCGTGGGCAATATCTTCGGCCGCCGCGCCGGGCGCGACGACAGCCTGCCGCCGGTGATGACCGGCAGCCATATCGACACCCAGCCCACCGGCGGCAAGTTCGACGGCTGCTTCGGCGTGCTGGCCGGGCTGGAGGTGATGCGCACGCTCAACGACCACGGCGTGCGGACCGAGGCGCCGCTGGAGCTGGCGATCTGGACCAACGAGGAAGGCACGCGCTTCGTGCCGGTGATGATGGGCTCGGGCGTGTTCGCCGGCATCTTCCCGCTGCAGACCGCGCTGGACGCCACCGACAACGAAGGCAAGCGCGTGGCCGACGAGCTGCGCGCGATCGGCTATGCCGGCGACGCCGAAGTGGGCGGGCGCAGGATCGGCGCGTATTTCGAGGCGCACATCGAGCAGGGCCCGGTGCTGGAAGACGCCGACAACGTGATCGGCGTGGTGACGGGCTCGCTGGGCCTGCGCTGGTACGACCTGACCGTGACCGGCATGGAGGCGCATGCCGGCCCCACGCCGATGCCGCTGCGGCGCGACGCGCTGTACGGCGCCTCGTTCATCGTGCAGGAAGTGGTGCGCATCGCCCATGACTTCGCGCCGCACGGGCGCGGCACGGTGGGCGTGATGACGGTGCATCCGGCCTCGCGCAACGTGATCCCCGGCGAAGTGAAGTTCACCGTGGACCTGCGCCACCAGGACGCCGGCCGCCTGGCCGAGATGGACGCGCGCCTGCGCGCGGCCTGCGCGGCGCTGGCGCGCGGCGAGACCACCGGCGCGCCGCTCGGCGTGAAGATCGAGGACGTGCAGTATTTCCCGCCCACGCCGTTCGCGCACGAGCTGGTGGGCCACGTGCGCGGCCAGGCCGCGGCGCTGGGCTACACGCACCAGGACATCGTCACCGGCGCCGGGCACGACGCGGTGTACATCGCCACGGTGGCGCCCACCGCCATGATCTTCGTGCCGTGCAAGGACGGCATCAGCCACAACGAGGTGGAGGACGCCCGGCCCGAGCACCTGGAAGCCGGCGCCAACGTGCTGCTAGGCGCGATGGTGGCGCAGGCCGGCGCGTAAGCGCCGCCATGCGCCTTCGTTCCACTTCAACCGCGGAAACATGATGAGTGAATTGCACGACCTCGCCTACTGGCGCCAGCGCGCCGCCACGGTGCCGATGCGCACCCAGGCCTACATCGGCGGCGCCTGGACCGACGCCGCCGGTGGCGCCACCTTCGAGACCCGCAACCCGGCCACGGGCGCGCTGCTGGCGCACGTCGCCGCGTGCGGCGGCGCCGACGTGGACCGCGCCGTGGCCGCCGCGCGCGCGGCCTTCGAGTCCGGCGTGTGGTCGCAGATGCCGCGCCGCGAGCGCAAGGCCGCGCTGCTGCGGCTGGCCGCGCTGATCGAGGCGCAGCGCGAGGAACTGGCGCTGCTGGAAACGCTCGACATGGGCAAGCCCATCGGCGACGCGCTGCTGTACGACATCCCCGAGGCCGCGCGCACCTATGCGTGGTACGCCGAGGCCATCGACAAGCTCTACGACGAGATCGCGCCGACCGACGGCAACACGCTGGCCACCATCACGCGCGAGCCGCTCGGCGTGGTGGCGGCGGTGGTGCCGTGGAACTACCCGCTGCTGATGGCGAGCTGGAAGGTGGCGCCGGCGCTGGCCGCCGGCAACAGCGTCATCCTCAAGCCGGCCGAGCAGTCGCCGCTGACCGCGCTGCGCCTGGCCGAGCTGGCCGGGCAGGCCGGCATTCCGGCCGGCGTGCTCAACGTGGTGCCGGGCCTGGGCGCGGAAGCGGGCCAGGCGCTGGGCCGCCACCCGGACGTGGACTGCATCGCCTTCACCGGCTCCACCGCCACCGGCAAGCGCTTCATGGAATACGCGGGCCAGTCCAACCTCAAGCGCGTGTGGCTGGAGTGCGGCGGCAAGTCGCCGCACATCGTGTTCGACGACTGCCCGGACCTGGACCGCGCCGCGCAGGCCGCCGCCGTGGGCATCTTCAACAACCAGGGCGAGATCTGCATCGCCGGCTCGCGGCTGTACGTGCAGCGCGGCATCTACGATGCGTTCATGGCGCGGCTGGAAGCGGCCGCGGCGCGCATGCAGCCCGGCGACCCGCTCGACCCGGCCTCGGCGGTGGGCGCCATCGTCGACGCGCGCCAGCTCGACCGCGTGCTGTCGTTCGTCGACGCGGGCCGGCGCGAAGGCGCGCGCCTGCGCCTGGGCGGGCAGCGCGTGCGCGGCGAGAGCGGCGGCTATTTCCTCGAGCCGACCATCTTCGAGTGCCCGTCGCAGTCGCTGTCGATCGTGCGCGAGGAGATCTTCGGCCCGGTGCTGGCCGTGACCGTGTTCGACACCGAGGACGAAGCCGTGCGCATGGCCAACGATTCGCCGTATGGCCTCGGCTCCGGGCTGTGGACCGCGAACCTGTCGCGCGCGCATCGCGTCTCGCGCCGGCTGCGCGCGGGCCTGGTGTGGGTCAACTGCTACATGGACGGCGACGTCACGGTGCCGTTCGGCGGCGTCAAGCAATCCGGCAACGGGCGCGACAAGTCATTGCACGCGCTCGACAAATACACGGACCTGAAGACCACCTGGATGCATCTGGGATGACGGGATTGATTTAAAGAAATTCGCTGAATCCATTCAGCCTGATTTACGGAAAATAGCAGGGCCGTATCGCGTGGCCGGGGCGTTCTCGTTGCCCGCCGTGCGGTACGGCCCTGCATTTTCCGTCTTGAAGCCCTCGAGGCCGATCGGAAATTCCATCGCAGTGCATGAAACGGAACCGATCATCCAACAGGGTGCATATTGCTCTGTAAACGGTATTGGAAATTATAAAAAAGCCATTTTTCAATGGCATGGCAATTGCTTGACTGATTCACACCCCGAGCCGGGACGATCCAATCTCCTAGAGGCAAGCCACACCATGCAAAATCCTTCATTCCAGAAACGACGCGCGGCGATGCTCGCCATCCTGCTGGGCGCCGCTGCGCCTTCGCTGTTCGCCCAGACCACGCGCGACTGGCCCACGCAGCCGGTGCGCATCGTGGTGCCGTTCCAGGCCGGCTCCGCCACCGACCTGATCACGCGCCAGATCGGCATCGGCCTGAGCAAGGAATACGGCCAGACCTTCGTGGTGGAGAACCGCCCCGGCGCGGCGGCCATGATCGGCAGCGAGGCCGCGGCGCGCGCGCCCGGCGACGGCTACACGCTGCTGATGTCCGGCCCCGCCTCGATGGTGACCAATCGCTTCCTGTACAAGAAGCTCAGCTACGATCCCGATGCGTTCGAGAAGGTCGCGGTGGTGGCCTACACGCCCAACATCCTGCTGTCCAGCCCGGACCTGCCGTTCAAGACGCTGCCCGAGATGATCGCCTACGCCAAGGCCAACCCGGGCAAGCTGACCTATGCGTCGTTCGGCGCCGGCACCACCTCGCACATGGCCGGCGAGATGCTCAAGGCGCTGGCCGGCATCGACATCGTGCACGTGCCGTACAAGGGCGCCGGCGACGCGATTCCCGCGCTGCTGTCGGGGCAGGTATCGATGTACTTCGACACCATCATGACCGGGCTGCCCTACGTGAAGGCCGGCAAGCTGCGCGCGCTGGGCGTGTCCAACAGCAAGCGCTCGCCGATGGCGCCGGACATCCCGACCATCGCCGAGCAGGGCTATCCCGGCTACGACATCGCGCCGTGGTACGGCATCGTCGCGCCCAAGGGCACGCCGGCGGACGTGGTCAACAAGCTCAACGTGTCGATCAACAAGCTGCTCAAGGACCCCGGCTTCCGCGAGAAGCTGGCGGCCACGGGCGCCGAGCCGCGCGGCGGCTCGGTGGCGGATTTCAGCGCGATGGTGGGCGCCGAGATCCCGCGCACGGAGAAGCTGGTCAAGCAGTCGGGGATCAGCCTGCAGTAGCGCGGCGAAAGGCTCGCCGCGCGCGCGGCGGGCCTGCATTCGCCGGCCTACATCATGTGGCGGGAAAAGCGGCCGTGCTCGGCGCCGGCCATCAGTTCGGTGAACTGCTCGCAGCTCATGTGCACCAGTTGCTGGTGGTCGCCGGCCTCGAAGAACACTTCGGGCTGGGCCAGCAGGCTGTCGTCGAGGTAGGTGTGCATGCCGTACGCCATCGCCACGGGCGGGATGGCGCCGAAGTCGCAGTCCTTGAAGACTTCGCGGATCTCGTCCTCCTGCGCGAGGATCAGCGTGCGCCCGGTCTGCGCGCACAGCGCCGACAGGTTCAGGTGATGCGTGGACGGGATCACCACGGCCACGTAGCCGATCTCGTCTTCCAGCAACAGGGTCTTGGCCAGGCGGTCTCCGGGAACGTGCGCTGCCTCGGCAGTGGCCATGCTGCTGAGGGTGTAGGGATGGCGGATGGTATCGAAACGGCTGTTCCTGCTGTTCAGGCAATTTGCCAGGGTGGTAGCCAAGGCCATGATGCGTCTCCTTCGCTGTACGTTGCAGTCTGGGCCGGGGGACCCCTGCGCTTCCTACTATAGACGGCGCCGCCCGGATGCAAAGCCGCTATCGGTGGGGAACGGTTGGCGGTGACGCCCGCGCCATGCGGGGCTCAGTCCTCGCCGTGAGTTGCATCGGCCTGCGTGCTGGCCTGCCGCGGCGCCGGCCACAGGACCTGGAGCTCGGTCTTGAGGAAATTGAGCAGGTAGCGCGTGGCCATCGTCTGGTAGCGGTTGGGCATGGTCAGCATGTAGAGCCGGCTGCCGAACACGCTGATGCGGTAGTCGGGCAGCAGCGCCACCAGCGTGCCCGCCGCCAGCTCGTCGGCGACGGCGTAGAGCGGGAAGATGCCCAGGCCGACGTCGCCCAGCACGCCGTCCTTGAGGAAGGCGAAGTTCTCCGAACTGAGCGTGGGTTCCAGCGCCACCTGCTCGCGCACGGCGTCGGCGCCGTGGCCGCGCGTGCCGAAGGCCTTGAGCTTCTGGCCGATCGGCGAGGCGCACACGATGGCATGGCCGCGCAGGTCGGCCAGTTCGCGCGGCGCCGGATGCGCGGCGAGATAGCCGGGCGAGCCGCACACGATCCACTCGACCACGCCGATCTCGGTGGCGACCACCGAGTCGGGCGGCGTGGAGATGATGCGCAGGGCCACTTCCACGTCCTCGGACACCAGGTTGTGGATGCGGTTGTCGAACACCACGTCGAGCGTGATGTCCGGGTAGCGGTGCTTGAACTTCACCAGCAGCTGCGACATCAGCGCGTGGCCCAGGCCGGTCGGCACCGACAGGCGCACATGGCCCTGCAGGCTCTTGCCCATGCTGTTGATGAGCGCGTTGGCGGCGGCCACCTCGCCGAGGATGTTGCGGCCGTGCTCGTAGAGGCCGGCGCCCACCGGCGTGGGCTCGACGTGGCGCGTGGTCCGGCGCAGCAACTGTACGCCGAGCGCTTCCTCGAGCGCCTTGAGGTGGTAGCTCACGTTGGCGCGCGTCATCTTGAGCTTGCGCGCGGCGGCCGACAGGTTGCCGGCGTCGACGATGTCCACGAACAGGCGAAGGGCGTTGAGGTCCATGTGGCGCTTGAAATCCTTGCAGTGAAAGCATGCCGGCGTGGCGGCGTGGCAGGAGTTTAGCCGCGTTGGCGCGCCGCGCTCCGGCGGGGCGCGAGGCGCGGGTTTATCTCGCGGCGCAGGCGGCGGCATTCCGTATTCGCCGAATTGAATCGGGGCATGAATCGGGTCCGGAATCCGGTCCCAAATCCGGCCCGCGGCGGACCTGCGATTTGCCCGCCGCCATCGCCGCGCGCCGGCGGGCAAAGAATGGATGCCGCCGCTGCATGCAATGCGGACGCGCCAATTCGCATTGCGCGGGCGGGGGCGTTTGAATCAAAGCAGGCAATCCAATGCGATTCAAGTCCGGCGCCGCGATGCGCGTCTTTCCGCGCCAATTTCGCCATCCGTATTCGGAAGCCGGGCGCGCGGATCGCGATAGCCCGCGGCCGGAAAGTGGATACTGCTTAGCTCCGGCTTTGCCGGTTTCGGGGGGAATTCCTGTCATTTTTGCCAATTGTGTGCAATATCCCAAAACGGCCCGGCCGGGTGCCGGCGCGCGCCGCCGGACGCCGCCAGCGGCGGCGGTTGCGGGCAATTGGCCGGCTTTTTTGCTTTCGATTACCTTTCGGGCGCGCGCCGATTGCCTGAATGCCGCGGCGCGGCAACCATCAAGGCGATGATGGAAATGAGAAATAACCCCTCGCCTAATACGTGAATCCGGCATTTCGGACTGTGCATTGGGCCGTGGCGAATCCGCGCCAATCCTGTCAATCCGCGCAATCGACGCAATCGGACCAATCCACGCTGCGGCAGCCAGCGCCAATAGGCAAGGAAATTCGGACGGTTGTATCAAGTTCTTACGTGGCTATATTTTCATTAATCAAACGTGGTAGGCTACGGCATCCGATTTTCCCCCTATCATTCAATTAACCCTCCCCAGGAGAATCCAAATGGCGACATACAAGCAACTGATTGCGGAGAAGGAAGCGCTCGAAGCAAAGCTGGCGGAAATGCGCGCCAGCGAAGTGGCTGGCGTCATTGCCCAGATCCAGGGCCTGATGACCGAATATGAGCTGACGGTCGACGACATCGCGCCCAAGCGCCGTCGCGGCCGTCCGGCATCCGGCGCCAATGGCAAGGCCGCCAAGCCCAAGAGCACGCTGCCGCCGAAATACCGCGATCCCAAGACCGGCGCCACCTGGACCGGCCGCGGCCGCGCCCCGGCATGGCTGGGCAAGAACCGCGCGCGTTTCCTGATCGCTGAAGCCTGATTGCGCGGCGGCGCTCGCGCGCCGCCCGGCTTTGCCATCGACCCGGCCGCGGCGCGCCTCGCCGCGCGCGGCGGGCGTTGCCGGCGCCGTTTTTCCGTTTTCTCGTTTTTCCGTTCTTCCATTCTTCCGTTTCTCCCCCCTCGCCTTCCCATTCTCCCGATGAAAAAAACCTTGAGCGCGGCGTTGCTGCTGGCGGCGTCGCTCGGCGCGCAGGCGGGCGAGCGTCCGGAGCGTTCGGAGCGTTCGTTGTCGACGCGGTACACGGCCTGCATGAACGGGCCCGACGCCACCACCGCCGGCATGCATGGCTGCATCGCCGCGGAAACCGCGCGCCAGGACACGGCGCTGAACGCGGCCTACAAGCGCCTGCAGCAGGCCATCGCGCCCGCGCGCAAGCCGGCGCTGCTGGACGCCCAGCGCGCCTGGCTGAAATTCCGCGATGCCAACTGCGGCTTCCGGGCCGATCCCGACGGCGGCACCCTGGCGGGGCTGAGCGCCGCGTCCTGCGTCATGCAGATGACCGCGGACCGCGCGCAGGAACTGGGCGACCTCGCGACCGAGGCCGCCTCGCATTAGCCATCCGGGTTTCGTGGATATGTCTGCTGAAGCATATCCACGGGATTGTAAAGTCTGGCTATCCAGTCTGTCCAAGATGTGTGGGATTGTCAAAATACGGTGACGGCGTACCATGTTGGCCACATCGTTGTTTGCCTTGACCGGAGATTTCCCCCATGAGCCTGGATGCCGAATCCTTTTCGCTGCTGCGCGCGTCGGTGCAGCGTTTCATCGACGAACGCCTCAAGCCGGCCGAAGACACGCTCGAGGAAACCGACGACGTGCCGGCCGAGATCGTCGCCGACATGAAGGAGATGGGCCTGTTCGGCATCTCCATCCCCGAGAACTACGGCGGCATCGGCCTGTCGATGTCGCAGGAATGCGATGTGGTGTATGACCTCGGCCATACCGCCTTCGCGTTCCGCTCGGTGTTCGGCACCAACGTCGGCATCGGCTCGCAGGGCATCCTGATGGACGGCACCGAGGCGCAGAAGCAGGCCTACCTGCCCAGGATCGCCAGCGGCGAGCTCATCATCTCGTTCGCGCTGACCGAGCCCAACGCCGGCTCCGACGCGGCCTCGCTGCAGACCCGGGCCGAGCTCGACGGCGACCACTACGTCATCAACGGTACCAAGCGCTTCATCACCAACGCGCCGCGCGCGGGCGCCTTCACGCTGATGGCGCGCACCGGCGGCGCCGGCGCCTCGGGCATCTCGTCGTTCATCGTGCCGGCCGACACCCCGGGCATCTCGCTGGGCAAGCCGGACAAGAAGATGGGCCAGCGCGGCACCAAGACCTGCGACGTGGTGCTGGAGAACGTGCGCGTGCCGGCCGCCAACATCATCGGCGGCGTGCCGGGCGTGGGCTTCAAGACCGCCATGAAGGTGCTCGACCGCGGCCGCCTGCATATCTCGGCGCTGGCCTGCGGCATGGCGCACCGTCTGATCACCGACGCCGTGGCCTACGCCAGGGAGCGCAAGCAGTTCGGCCAGCCGATCGGCGATTTTCAGCTGATCCAGGCGATGCTGGCCGACAGCCAGGCCGAGCTCTACGCGGGCCTGTCGATGGTGCGCGACTGCGCCCAGCGCTACGACGCCAAGACGCCCGGCAAGAGCGACCCCGAAGTCAGCATGCTGGCCTCGTGCACCAAGATGTTCTGTACCGAGATGGTGGGCCGCGTGGCCGACCGCGCGGTGCAGATCCACGGCGGCGCCGGCTACATCGCCGAGTACAAGGCCGAGCGCTTCTACCGCGACGTGCGCCTGCTGCGCCTGTACGAAGGCACCACGCAGATCCAGCAACTGATCATCGCCAAGCAGCTGCTGCGCGACTGATCCGCCATGCGCGCGGCGGGCGCGGGCATGGCCCGCCCTGCCGCGCGCGGCCATTCCTCGGCGGCCCGTGCCGCCCACGCGCGCAGCGGCCGCAGAGCGCGCAGTCCTGCTGCCCCGACGGAGACCACTCATGATGGCATTCGCCGCTTCCCGTGTTCCTGCGCCCGGCGGCGAACTGCCGCCGGCCGTCCACGACGGTGGCGCGCGGCCCGACCGTGCCCTGTGCTATCCGGTCATCGCCGCGTTGACGGCCGCCATGCCGCAGCGCGAGGCGCCGCCCGACGCCGCGCGCTTCGCGCTCGGCGCGGCTCGCGCGCTGGGCCGCGCCGATCCGGTGTCGTCGGTCCAGGCGGCGCCGCTGCGCAGCTTCGACGGCGCGCTCTACCGCACCGGCACCGGCGCCTGGACCATCCTCCACGGCGACCGCCTGCCCGCGCCGCGCGCGCGCTTCATGATCGCGTACCTGCTCGGCCGCCAGTTGCTTGGCGGTCCCGGCCTGGAGTTCGTGGAATGCGCCGACGAGGCGCTGATGGCGATGCCGGACGACGAATCGGCCGGCGGCCTGGCCTATGCCTTCGCGGCCCGGCTGCTGATGCCGCTGGAGGCGTGCCGCCGCCACCTGCCCGGCGCGGTGGACCTCGACGCGCTGGCCACGCTGGCGCGGCGCCTCGGCCTGCCGCTGCCGCACGTGGCGCGGCGCTGGCTGTCCTACACCGCGCAGCGCGCCGTGCTCACGCTCGGATGCGACGGCCGCCCGCTCGGCACGTGGGCCAGCGAGACCGCGTTCGGCCTGCCCGCCGCCGATCTGGCGGGCACGCACATGGCGTGGGAAGACGGCATCGGCATCGGCCTGTCCTTCGGGCCCAGGCATGCCGCCGCGCGCGCGGGGCAGCGCCGGCCCGCGGCGTTTCCGCGCTAGCGCCGGGGGCCACGTCCCCGGCGCATCATCGATGCCCGCTCAATTCCCGCTCAATGCTCGTGATGCAGGTACTTCGCCTGGCGCGGCAGCCGGAAGCTGACGGCGAACACGATCACCATCATCGCCGTCACGTACCAGTAGAAGCTCGACTCGTGGCCGAGCGACTTGAGATCGAGCGCGACGTATTCGGCCGAGCCGCCGAATACCGCGTTGGCCACCGCATAGGCCAGCCCCACGCCGAGCGCGCGGACCTCGGTCGGGAACATCTCCGCCTTCACGATGCCGCTGATCGAGGTGTAGAGGCTGACGATGGCCAGCGCCACGGAGATCAGCACGAACGCGGCGAACGGGCTGTGCACCGCCTTGAGCGCGGTCATCACCGGCACCGTGCCGAGCGCCCCGAGCGCGCCGAACAGCAGCATGTTGTTGCGCCGGCCGATGCGGTCCGACAGCATGCCGAACAGCGGCTGCATGCACATGTAGAGGAACAGGCAGCCCGTCATCACGTAGCTGGCGGTCTTGATCGACATGCCGGCCGTGTTGACGAGGTACTTCTGCATGTAGGTGGTGAACGTGTAGAAGATCAGCGAGCCGCCGGCGGTGTAGCCGAGCACCGTGAAGAAGGCCGCCTTGTGGTTGCGGAACAGCTCGGTGAGCGTGCCGGCTTCCTTGCTCGAGCGCGTGGCGGCCGAGGTGGTCTCATGCAGCGTGCGGCGCAGGAACAGCGCGATCACGGCGGTGATGGCGCCGACCACGAACGGGATGCGCCAGCCCCAGGCCTTGAGTTCCGGCTCGTCGAGGAACTGCTGCAGCGCCACCACCACCAGCACCGCCAGCAACTGCCCGCCGATCAGCGTGACGTACTGGAACGAGGAAAAGAAGCCGCGCTGGCCCTTGAGCGCGACCTCGCTCATGTAGGTCGCGGTGGTGCCGTACTCGCCGCCGACCGAGAGGCCCTGCAGCAGCCGCGCCACCAGCAGCAGCGCGGGCGCCCAGGCGCCGATGCTGGCATAGGTGGGCAGGCAGGCGATCAGCAGCGAGCCGCCGCACATCATCGTCACCGACAGCAGCAGCGAGTTCTTGCGGCCGTGGCGGTCGGCGATGCGGCCGAACAGCCATCCGCCGATCGGGCGCATCAGGAAGCCCGCGGCGAACACGCCCGCGGTGTTGAGCAGTTGCGCGGTGGGGTCGGACTTGGGGAAGAACGAGCCGGCGAAGTAGATCGCGCAGAACGCGTAGACGTAGAAATCGAACCACTCGACGAGGTTGCCGGACGATGCGGCGACGATCGCGTAGATGCGCTTGCGTTTTTCTTCTGCGGTTGGGGGAGCGGTAAAAACGGGGGCGGAGAGATCGGTCATGATTTGCCTTTTTGATTTCGTCATGCCGCCCCGCGCCAAGGAGGCCACGGGGGCCAAGCCGGCATGCAGGCGTCCAGTGTACTGCGATTGCGCCGGCGCGGCCGTCCTGCGTGCCTGTCGCCGCATGGCGGCGGCGCGACATGGCGCGTATGGACCTGTCACGGCGTGACATTCCGGACGGCCGGTTTTCTCGCGCGCGGCGGATGTGGCGAGCCGCGCGCCGGCACAAGGCACGAACGCATGCCGCGCCGGCTCTGGCGCGGAAGGGGGGATCCATGCTGGGGATGGGTCGATGGGGCGCGCCGCCTTCGGCGGCGCGCGGCGCGGTTGCGCGGGCGCTGCCCGTGGGCGTGTTTCCCGGAAGATGGCGCGTGCTGGTGTGCACCGTCGCGGCCACGCCAATGCGGTCTGCCCTGGCGGCGCGGACAGCCGTGCAGGCCGCGGAAGCGCGGTGCCTGCGGTGTCCTTGCTGCGTGTCCTGCCGCGCGCGCTACTGCGCTTCCTGCGGCGGTTCCGTGCGCTGTTCCTGGCGCGGCTCCTGCGCTTCCTGCGGCCACACGGCGTCCACGTCCCGGAGCAGGTGGCCCGCCAGGATGTAGTCGCCCAGCCGGGTGGCCTTGGCCTCGAGATCGAGCAGTTCGTGGTCGGCCAGCGTGCCGAGGTCGAACTGGCAATACAGGTTGCGTTGGCGGAAGGTGGTCTTGGTCTTGGCCAGCCCCTCGATCAGGGCTTCGCGTGAATGGACGGCGATGCTTTCCTGTCCCCGGTACTGCACTTTAATGCCGCGTTTCTCTCCGAGCCGGCCCAGTTCGACGGCATCCTGCCATCCGGTCTCATAGTCCAGCTCAAGGGCCAGCACATCTTTCGATGCGAGAAGCCGAAGCGCTTCTGCTTTGCTGCTAGCTCGCACTATTGACATCCACACCTCTTATATCGACTTGGAGACACTATCAAAAAAAATCCTGGCGTCATTGCGCGGTCGCGGCAGTGCGGTCACGGCAACTACCGGCTGAATATGCCGGCTGAATGCACCGGCCGAACCGTTCGTGCCGTCCGCGGCCGCGTGCGTCGTGGCCAGGATCGTTCGGCTTTGTTCCGATAACGTCTCTTATATACTGTACGAATATACAGTCAACGCGCGGTTGCAGCAAGGGGTTGCCCCCGGGCCGTCCGCGTTGCCGCGCCGCGAGCGGCCTGCGGCGCCCGCGGCGGCCTCCATTTTCCTCCAGTCTCGTCGTTTCAGGGGGACGGCGTTGCCGTTTCCGCCGCGCTGTCCGTCTTCATGGTGGCGCCGGCGTTTTGCGCTGCCGTGACAGAGAAATCCCCGGCGTATATCTGGACCACCCTGGCCGGGTCCAGGTACTGGCGGATCGCCGCGTTGACCTGCTCGACGCTCGCCGTGGCGATACCTTGCTCGAACTTCGTGACATAGCGCATGGTGCGTCCCAGGAACAAGTGGCTGGCCAGCATGCCGGCCAGCGATGCGTCGCTGGTGCGCGCCAGCGCGCCTTGCTGCAGCAGGCCGCTCCTGGCCTGCCCCAGCTCCTCCGCCGTGATGCCGCGCGCCGCCAGCCGCGCCAGTTCCTCCTGCACGCCGCGCCGGAGCTTGTCCAGGTTCTGCGGCGCATAGGCCGCCTGCATGCCGAAGCGCCCGTTGCCGTCGAGCGCGCCGACCCGCACGAAGCTGCCCACACTGTAACTGATGCCGTCCTGCTGGCGCAGGCGGTCGGCCAGGCGGCTCTTGAGCGGGTTGCCGCCGAAGACGCGGTTGGCGATCACCAGCGCCGGATAGTCGGGCGCGTCGCTGGTCAGCGGCACCGGCAGCGCCGCCATGTAGACGGCATTGGCCTTGCCGGCGGTCTCGCGGGTCAGGCTGGCCGGCGGCAGCGCCACGAACGGGCGCGCGATGCGGACATAGGGCGCCCGCGCGCGCCAGTCGCCGAACAGGCTGGCCAGCTGGGCGCGCGCCGCCGGCTGGTCGAAGTCGCCGACCAGCGCGACCTGCCCGTTGTCCGCGCCGTAGAAGCGCGCGTGGAAGGCGCGCACGTCCTCCAGCGTCAGCCGCGTGAGCGCGTCCATGTCTTCCTGCGGCGTGGCCACGTAGCGCGGGTCGCCGGCGGGGTAGGGGTTGCCGTGCCGCCCGAGCTCGGTGGCGGCGATCGTCTCCGGCCGTCCCAGCCCGCTGGCGATGCCGGCGATGGCGTTGGCGCGCAGCGTCTCGAACTCGGCCGCGGGCAGGCTCGGCGCGCGCAGCACGTCGCGGATCAGCGCCAGCGTCTGCGCCAGCGTGTCGCGCCGCGCCTCGAAGCGCACCGTGACCGCTTCCTCGTCGCCCTGCACCGAGACCGAGGCCTTGAGCGCGGCCAGGCGGTCCGAGATCTGCTGCCGGTCCAGGCTGGTCGTGCCGCGCATCAGCATGGCGGCGGTGAGGTCGCCGGCCGCGCCCAGCCCGCGCAGGCTGTCGAGGTCGCCCATGCGCAGCACGATGCGCCCGCTCACGGTCTGCCCGCGGCTGGGCTTGGGCAGCAGCGCGAACTGCATGCCGTTGGCCAGCGCGCCGCGCAGCGTGTGCGCCTCGATGTTCTCCGGGCTGGGATCGAAGGCGGCCACCTCGGCCTTGGCCGGCTGGGGCCGGAAGCCGGCCACCAGCGCCGCGACGTCCGGCGCGGCGGGCATCGCCGCCGGCGCCAGCGCGGCGTTGGCCGCCTCGCCGGGCATGTCGAGCGGGATGAAGCGGCCGAGCGTGCGGTTGCTCGGGCGCAGGTAGTTCTGCGCCACGCGCTGCAGGTCGGCCAGCGTGACCTGCGCGGCCTGGTCGCGCGCGATCAGCAGCAGGCGCCAGTCGCCCTTGGCGATGGCCTCGGACAGCGCCACCGCGTAGCCGGCCGGATTCTCTAGCAGGCGCTCGTAGGCGTTGAGCAGGCGGGTGCGCGCGCGGTCCAGCTCCACCTGCGTCACCGGGTGCGCGCCGAAGCCTTCCACCTGCGCCACCAGCGCCGCGCGCGCGGCTTCCAGGTCCTGCGTCTTGCTCGCGCCGGCGGCGAACAGCACCGAGCCGGGGTCGCGCATGGCCGCCACCGAGCCGGACTGCCAGGTGGCGCGGCCGGTCTCGACCAGCGCCTTGTACAGGCGCCCGCCGGCGCCGTCGGAGAGGATGTCCGCCAGCAGCTGCATGGCCACCACGTCCGGGTGCGCGCCCGGCGCGATGTGGTACTGCACGGCCACCATCTGCGCGTCGCCGGCGCGCCGCAGCGTGACCTCGCGCGTGCCTTCCTGCGGCGGCTCCACGGTGTACTGCGCCGGCAGCGTGCGCGCCGGCTTCGGAATCGGGCCGAAGTACGCGCCGATGCGCGCCAGCGTGGCGGCCGCGTCGAACTTGCCGGCCACCACCAGCACCGCGTTGTCGGGCTGGTAGTAGCGGCGGTAGAAGTCCTGCAGGTTGCCGATGGCGACGTGCTCCACGTCGCTGCGCGCGCCGATCGGCACCTTGCCGTAGTTGTGCCAGCGGTAGGCCGCCGCGCGCATCTGCTGCGCCAGCATGGGGCCGGGCTCGTTCTCGGCGCGCTCCATCTCGTTGCGCACCACCGTCATCTCGCTGTCGAGCGCGGCGCGGGCGATGAAGCTGTTGACCATGCGGTCCGCCTCCATCTTCAGCGCCCAGTCCAGGTTCTCCTCGCTGGCGGAGAAGCTCTCGAAGTAGTTGGTGCGGTCGAAGCCGGTGGTGCCGTTGAACTGCATGCCGCGGCGCGTGAGCTCCTGCGCGATGGTGTTGCCGGGCAGCGACGGCGTGCCCTTGAACAGCAGGTGCTCGAGCAGGTGCGCCATGCCGGTCTCGCCGTAGTTCTCGTGGCGGCTGCCGACCAGGTAGGTCATGTTGACCGTGGTCACGGGCTGCGCCGCGTCGGGCGCCAGCAGTACGCGCAGGCCGTTGGGCAGGCGGTATTCGGTGATGCCCTCGGCGCTGGCCACCTGCGCCGGCGCGGTGGCGGCGGGTGTGGGCGGCACGGCGGGCGGCACGGCGGGCGCCGCGGGCGCGGCGGTGCTGAAGGCGAGGGCGAGCAGGCAGGTAAGGCGCTGGAGAGCGTGGCGCATGCGAAGGCGGCAAGAGAAGTCCGGAGGCCGATTCTAGCCGCTGCCGCGCGGCGTGGCGGCACGGCGCCGCGTTTTCCGAAATTTCCGCGTTTTGCCGCACCGCAGCAGGCCAAGGCAAATGTCCGAATCCGGCTAATGCCGCGCGCGCGGCGGGTTAGCATGCACGCTATGAAACTCGATCCGGACACCTGCTACAAGGCCGTGGCCTCGCACGACCGCCGCTTCGACGGGCGCTTCTTCGTGGGCGTGTCGTCCACCGGGGTCTATTGCCGGCCGGTATGCGCGGTGCGCACGCCCAAGCGCGAGAACTGCACGTTCTACGAGACCGCGGCGGCGGCCGAGAAGCGCGGCTTCCGCCCGTGCCTGCGCTGCCGGCCGGAGTTGGCGCCGGGGCACGGCCTGTCGGACCTGTCCGGGCGGCTGGCCCAGGCCGCCGCCACGCTGATCGACGAAGGCTTCATGGTGGACGCCGGCGTGGCCGCGCTGGCCGCGCGCATCGGCGTCACCGAGCGCCACCTGCGCCGGCTGTTCGACGCGCAGTTCGGCGTCTCGGTGCTGGAATACGCGCAGACCCAGCGGCTGCTGCTGGCCAAGCGCCTGCTGACCGACACCGCGCTGACGGTGACGGATGTCGCGCATGCCGCCGGCTTCGGCAGCGTGCGGCGCTTCAACGACGTGCTCAAGACGCGCTACGGACTCACGCCGCTGGCCATGCGCAGGCGCGCCGCCGACAACGTGGCCGACGAGCTCGTGTTCGAGCTCGGATACCGCCCGCCGCTGGCCTGGGCCGCGTGGCTGCAGTTTGTCGGCGTGCGCGCCGTGGACGGCATCGAGCAGCTCGGCGACGGCACCTACGCGCGCACGCTGGCCATCGACAGCGGCGGCGCCACGCACCTGGGCTGGCTGCGGCTCGAGCACGTGCCGCGCCGCCACGTGGTGCGCGTGGCGCTGTCCGGCACGCTCGCGCACGTGATTCCGCAAGCGCTGGGGCGCGTGCGCCGGCTGTGCGACCTGGGCTGCCGGCCCGACGTGGTGGACCGCCACCTCGGCCCGCTCGCCGCCGAGGCGCCCGGCATGCGCCTGCCCGGCGCGGTGGACGGCTTCGAGATCGCCGTGCGCGCGGTGGTGGGCCAGGTGATCTCGGTCAGGCACGCGCGCACGCTGCTGGCGCGCCTGGCCGCGCATCACGGCCCCGCGCTGGCGCAGCCCGCGCCGGGCCTGCGCCATGGCTTCCCGAGTGCCGCCGCGCTGGCGCAGGTCACGCCCGAAGCGCTGCGCGAGATCGGCATCCCGCTGGCCAAGGGCCGCGCCATCCGCGCCATCGCCAGCCGCGTCGCGGCCGGCGAACTGAAGCTTGACCCGAGCGCCGCGCCCGAGGAAACCATCGCGCGCCTGTGCGCGATCGAAGGCGTGGGCGACTGGACCGCGCAATACGTGGCGATGCGCGCGCTGGGCTGGCCGGACGCGTTTCCCGGCACCGACTACGCGCTGCGCAAGGTGCTCGGCATCGCCACCGTGCGCGCCATGAAGCAGCACGCCGCGCAGTGGGCCCCGTGGCGGGCCTACGCCGCCATCCACCTGTGGCGGCGTTATGAGGAACGCAAGGAGCCGGCGCCGGCCGGCCAGGAAAAGGCAGAGAAAAAGGACACGCCATGATTGCCTACCGCATCATCCCCAGCCCGCTCGGCGACGTGCTGCTGCGCGCCGACGAGGCCCGCCTGAGCGGGCTGTTCTTCGTGGGGCAAAAATACTATCCCGCGGCGGCCACGCCGGCCGCGGCCGTGCCCGCCGCCGCGCGGGCCGTCTTCGAGCAGGCCGCCGGCGAGCTCGAAGACTATTTCGCCGAGCGCCTGCGGGCCTTCACGGTGCCGCTGGCGCTGGGCGGCAGCGCGTTCCAGCATGCCGTGTGGCAGGCCCTGTGCGCGATCCCGTTCGGCGAGACCGTCTCCTACGGCGGACTCGCCGCCGAGCTGGGCCTGCCGCCCACGCACGCGCGCGCCGTGGGCGGCGCGGTGGGCCGTAACCCGCTCTCGGTGATCGTGCCGTGCCACCGCGTGCTGGGCGCCGGCGGCGGCCTCACCGGCTATGCCGGCGGCACCGACCGCAAGCGGGCGCTGCTGCGGCTCGAGGGCACCGCCGCGGCGACCGCGCTGCCCATCCTGCGTCAGTCGGCGTTGGCATTTGCATGAGCGGGAGGGCGCCGGCCCGCCTTGCCGATTTATTCGCCGGAACAATGTCAGATCATTAAGAAATAAAAAGGACATTTATTCGGATTTAATTCCCGCGATGCCTGGCATCGGCCGAATAAATGCAATCGGCCTCGGCCGCCGCGTATGCTTCAATACGCGGAGAAATCCGCATCGCCGGGCGCGCCGGTCCCCGCCGCGCCGCATCCCGCCAGCCGCCGCGGCGCGGCGTTCATCGCGTGAAATGTCCATACATCCATAAACATAAATATCATGTAATTACGCGTGTAATAAGATTTAACATTTCATGAAGTGCTTAATGGTTCCACGACACCGACCTGTCATGTGATCGACCAATACTACCGGCGCCTCACAACAGCTCGATTTTCTTGCAGTTCCCCCGAGCTTCTCAATAAAAACGGTAGGTCCTCACATATCCCGGAGTAGGAATGTCATCGTTCCAATCACCCCGCAGTATTCTCATCCTGACTGCAGTCGCATCGGCCTGCGTGCTGACCGCCTGCGGCGGCGGAGACGACAATGCCAGCGCAGGCACCGGCGCCGGCACTGGCCCGAGCCAGACCCAGCAGACCATTGCCGGCGTCGTCGCCGCCAGTGGTTTCGTTCCGGGCAGCGCGGCCCAGCCCACGCTGAAGGCTGGTTACTATCAGGGCGCGCTGGTCTGCGCCGATGCCAACGGCAACGGCAAGTGCGACACCTCGGAAAACCCGGTCACCACCGATTCGCATGGCGCCTTCAAGCTGAGCGTCAGCGCGCCGGTCGCGCTGATCGCCGACGTTGGCGCGTCGGCGATCAATACCGGAACGGGGGCCGCCGTGGGCAGCCGCGTCGCGCTGCGCGCATCGCTGGCGCAGGTGAATGACCAGATCGGCAGCAGCGTCGTGATCAGCCCGCTGTCGAGCGAAGTGCAGCGCCTGGTCGAAGCGAACAGCACGACCTACGCCGTCGAGAAGGCAAACCTGGCCCAGCGCGTCGGCGTCGGCGCCGACGCGGTGCTGTCGGACCTCAACGCGGCATCCGGCGCGACGCAGTCGGCCCTGCTGACCGAGGCCAACCAGCTCGCCAACCGCTTCACCTACGCGACCAAGAAGTTCGACCGGGGCGATCTCTATCCGGACGCGCTGTCCGTCTCCGGCGGCGACCCGGAACTGACCGGCATGGGCAACGTGACGGCCGCCACCGCGACGACCACCGACACCCGCGAGCCGATCACGTTCCTGCAGGCGCAACAGGCCGCCTTCAACCTCGAAGGCATTCCGCGTTACGACAACATCTTCATCGTGATGCTGGAAAACAAGGGCACGCAGACCATCCTGAATTCGCCGTATGCGCCCCACATCAACGAGTACCTGACCGCCGGCAACCAGTTCACCAGCTATTTCGCCACCGGCAACCCGAGCGAGCCGAACTACACGGCGCTCGGCGGCGCCGACGACTGGGGCATCACCGACGACAATCAGTGGAACTGCAACGCGACCGGCGCGAACGCACCGCAGGACACGCCGATGCCGGACAACACGCAGCCCGGCCTGGCCAAGTCGCCGTTTTCGGCCACCTGCACCTCGACGCCGAACGTCAACCACAACATCGTCGGCCACCCGAACCTGTTCAACGCGATCACGGCTTCCGGCATGACGTGGCGCACCTATAGCGAGTCGATGAACCCGGGCCAGGACTTCCGTACCGACAGCGTCGCCGACGCGGCCGTTACCGCGCCCGACAACGTCTACCCGCCGGGCACGCTCAACGGCAACGCCACGCAGGTCGGCAGTTCGACGGCCATCCTGCCGATGCCGGCCGGCCTGTACAAGACCAAGCACCATCCGGGCATGGCTTACCAGAACGTGCGCAGCGCGCCGGAATGGAAGTTCAGCAACCGCACGCTCGGCGGCGGCCAGTGGGATGCGGCGCTGAAGAACAGCTCCGACTACACGGTCCCGTCCAACTACGTGGTCGACCAGCTCGGCGCCGACCTGCAAAGCGGCGACGTCGGCAACCTGAACTTCCTGATGCCCGACCAGTGCGACGACATGCACAGCATCACGGTGAAGACGGCGGACGGCACCGTCACCGCGAGCGATTGCGGCGGCAACGCGATCATCACGCGCGGCGACAACTTCGTGCAGAAGCTCGTGACCAAGATCCAGTCCTCGCCGCTCTGGGCAAACCGGCAGAAGAAGGTTGCCATCGTGCTGATGTTCGACGAAGGCACGGCCACCTCCGGCTTCAATTCGTGCTGCGGCTGGAACCCGTCCAACGGCACGCTGGCCAATCCGCTGAAGCAGAATGCCGACGGCACGTTCTCGGTGGATTCGACGATCGCCAACTACACGCTCGGCAATCGCGGCCACGGCGAATCGGTCTACGCGGTGCTGACCAACCAGCCGGACGCGCCCAAGCACGTGGTCGACAGCGACGCCTACAGCCACTTCTCGTTCGTCCGCACGCTGCAGGACATGTTCCAGATCGCCGATCCGCAGGTCGATACCTCGTACATGAACCGCTCGAAGTACACCGAGAAGTTCATTGCGCAGAACATCCTGAACCTGCCGGAGTACGCGGGTAGCGCCGATACGCACTTCGACTCGGTCCGCCCGATGAACCATGCGTACAAGATCCCGGCGACCTATACCGCGAAGCAGTCTTCCGACGTGAACACGGCGGCGCAGGTGGGTCCGGACGGCAACCAGACCAACGTCTGGGCAATCAAGTAAGGCGCGGCCCGCGCGGGCGCGGCACGGCGGCAGCAGCGGCCGTGCCGCATCATCGCGGCCCCGGGGCCGGCGGCGGCGGGCAGGACCAGCCGCCGCCGGCCATTCGTGTTCCAGCGCTTCACATCGACTTTCCCGGCACGCCTGGCAAACCCAGGGGCCGACGTACCTCGCAAAAGGAACTCACCATGCGCAAGCTCTTGGCTGGTGCCATGTGCATGCTTTCGCTGATGCTGGCCGCCTGTGGCGGCGGCGACGGCAGTGGCGCGACGACCGGCAGCAACGACCCTTCGACCGGCCCGAGCGGACCCGCGGCCGGCACCCCGAGCACGCCGGCGCTGAGCCTCGCGGCACAGCTCGGCAAGCAGCTTTTCTTCGACCGCACGTTGTCGGGCTCCGGCAAGATGTCGTGCGCGACCTGCCACGATCCGAATTACGCATACGGCCCGCCGAACAATCTCGCGGTCCAGCTCGGTGGCCCCGCCCTGGCGTCGGCCGGCGTGCGCGCGGTGCCGTCGCTGCGCTACAAGGACAACACGCCCCCCTACTCCGACCTGCTCGACAACCCGGACGGCATCAGCGTGCCCGGGCCGGGCGGTGGCTTCACGTGGGACGGGCGCGCGGCCACGCTCGCCGACCAGGCCAAGCTGCCCCTGCTCGATCCCGTCGAGATGGACAATGCCTCGCCCGCCGACGTGGTGACGAAGGTGAAGGCGGCATCGTACGCGCCGCTCTACCTGCAGGCATACGGCGACAACGGCTTCAGCGACACCAACGCGGCGTTCGACAACATCACCGCCGCGCTCCAGGCGTACCAGCGCGAAGACCCGAGCTTCCACCCGTACAGCAGCAAGTTCGACCTGTGGGCGGGCAACAAGATCGGCGGGCAGCTGACGGCGGCGGAGCAGCGCGGCCTTGCCGTGTTCACCGACGCGAACCGCGGCAACTGCGCCTCGTGCCACTACCAGGGCGCGGGCTTCAACGGCAGCAGCGCGTTGTTTACCGACTTCTCGTACGAGGCGATCAGCGTGCCGCGCAACCCGGAGATCCCGGCGAACGCCACTGCGGGCTATTTCGACATGGGTGTCTGCGGCCCGGCCCGGACCGACCACCTGCCCGCTTCCCCGGGCGCGGCCAATGCGTTCTGCGGCATGTTCAAGGCGCCGACGGTGCGCAATTCGGCGACGCGCCAGGCGTTCTTCCACAATGGCGTGATCCATTCGCTGACGCAGCTGGTGCGCTTCTACAACACGCGGGACACCAATCCCGAGCTCTGGTATCCGACGATCGGCGGCACGCCGAAGGCCACGCCGGACGCCAGCTTCCCGACCTACGGCCTGATCACGACGCAGTACGTCGGCGGCACCGTGCAGAAGTTCGACGACCTGCCGGCGGCCTACGTCGGCAACATCGACACGCAGATGCCGCTCGACGGCCGGGCCCCCGGCTCGCCGACGCCGATGTCCGAGCAGGACGTGCAGGATCTCGTGTGCTTTCTCGGCACGCTGACCGACGGCTACAAGCCGCCGGCCAACCCGCCGACCAGCGGCGCCTGCGTGAATTGACGCGATCCCCGGCGCCGCGCGGCAACGCGCGGCCCGGCGTTTGCGGCGGGGCGGCATGACGCCGCTCCCGCAATCCCGATCAACTGAATGGACCATTTTCATGACGTACTGCCCGACCTGGAACCGAAACATGGCGCGCGCCATATGCGTGCTGGGCCTTGCCACCGCACTGGCCGCGTGCAACCAGGCGAAGACCGCCGAGGAGGCGGCCAAGACCGACCAGGCAACCTTCGCCGCCGCGCTGAACGACTATCTCGCGCACAAGGGCAACCTGTGCCTGGCGAAGTACGACTGGCCGGTAAACGTCGAATACAAGGATGGCCCCATCACCGAGCGCGACGCGGTGCAGATGCCGGTGCTCGAGAAACTCGGCATCGTCACCGCCAAGGACGCGATGGTCGACTACAAGAACGAGGACGGCACCGTGCAGAAGAAGGTGCGGCAATACGCGCTGTCCGCGGAGGGCCAGAAATTCTACCTGCGCCAGCCGGTCCAGATTCCGGCCCCGGACGGCGGGAAGGTCACGCATGCGGGCGACCTGTGCGTGGCCAAGCTGACGCTCGACAAGGTGATCGGCTGGGAGCCGCCGCGCACGTTCGACGGCAAGACCCAGACGGCGGTGATGTTCACCTACAAGCTCGATGCCGCGCCGTGGATGCGCACGCCGGAAGCGCTGCGCGCCTTTCCGATGGCCGCGCGCGTGATCGAAGGCAGCGGGACCATGCAGCTGCGTGAAGGCTTCCACCTGACGCCGCACGGCTGGCTCCCGAACGACGACCTGATCTGACCCGGACCGGGCCGCTGCCGGCATTCGCCGCCGCGCGGCGCCCGTTTCCTCATTTTTCCGCCATGCCAGAAACCACGCTCGCCACCATCCACTTCCCTCCCGCCCTGCGCGACTGGATCACGCAGGGACTGCAACGCGGCGGCGCGCCCGACCACATGGCGCAGGCGCTGGCCTCGCAGGGCTACGATCCGCTGGTGGCGCGCGAGCTGGTGGCGGCCTTCGCGCGCGCGCGGCGCGAGGGCACGCCCGCGCCGCGCGACAGCATCACCGTGAGCCGCGCAGTGCCGGCCGCGGCGGGCGGCCCGCGCCTGGCGCAAGGCACGCTGCTGCGCGCCGCCGACCGCGACGTGCGCGTGCTGTCGCGCATGGACCAGCCGATCGTTGCCGTGCTCGAGGGCGTGCTGAGCCACGACGAGTGCGACGCGCTGGTGGCGATGGCGCAGCCGCGCCTGGCGCCGTCCACCACGGTCGATCCCTCGACCGGCTTCACCGTGGTGAGCGAGGGGCGCACCAGCCACGGCATGTTCTTCCGCCTGCAGGAAAACGCGCTGGTGGCGCGCCTCGACCAGCGCATCTCCGCGCTGATGCGGCTGCCGGTGGAGAACGGCGAGGGCCTGCAGGTGCTGCGCTACGGCGTGGGTGCGCAAAGCTCGCCGCACTACGACTTCCTGATGCCGACCAACGCGGCCAACCAGGCTTCGCTGGCGCGCAGCGGCCAGCGCGTGAGCACGCTGGTGGTGTATCTCAACGACGTCGAGGCCGGCGGCGAGACCGCGTTTCCCGAGATCGGCTACGCGGTTTCGCCGCGCAAGGGCAATGCGGTGTATTTTGAGTATTGCGATGCGGCCGGCCAGCTCGACGGCAGGACCCTGCACACGGGCGCGCCGGTGCGGGCCGGCGAGAAATGGGTCGTCACCAAGTGGATGCGGCAGCGGCGCTTCGTGCCGGCCGGCGGCGAGCCGCGCATGATGGCCGGCTAGTTGGCGGGCTGATGCCCGGCTGGTGCCCGGCGCCGGGCACCTTGAAAAAGATCGAGCCGATGGCACGCCTGTTCGTGGCAATCGAAGTCCCCGCGGCACTGGCCGGCGCACTGCTCGCGCGCGTGCCGCGCGCGGCGGGCATGCGCCTGGCGGCGCCGCATCAGGTCCACCTCACGCTGCGTTTTCTCGGCGAGCGCGACGAGGCCGCCGCGCAGCGCGTCGAACAGGCGCTGGCGCGGGTCGCGTGCGCGGCGTTCACGCTGACCGTGCAGCAGGCCGGCTGTTTTCGCGGGCGCCGCGCCAGCGTGCTGTGGGCCGGCGTCGCGCGCAGCGCCGCGCTCGACGCGCTGCACGCCGCCGTCGGGCAGGCCCTGGATAGTTGCGGCGACGAGGGCACCGCCCCGCCAGCGGCGGCGGGGCATCGCCGCCATGCCGGCTTCCTGCCGCACATCACGCTCGCGCGCAGCATGCAGCCCGTGCCGGACGCCGTGCTGCAGGCGTGGCGCGCCGCGCAGGCGGAACTGGCCGGCGCGCCGTTCGCGGTCGGGCGCTTCGTGCTCTACCAGAGTCACCTGCTGGCCGACGGCGCGCAGCACGTGTGCCGCCGCGCCTACGCGCTGGCGCAGCAAGCGTAAACGCCGCGGCGTCCGGGCCGGGTTGCGGGGCTCGCGGGAGTGACCGCGCCGGCACCCGCGCCACGCGCACGCGGGCGGGCCGCACGCACCGGCAGTGCCCGAACGCCGCCGGACGGCCACCCCACGGAAGTCTGGCTTAAGTTTTGCCACACTTCGCCGTTGAACCAACAAGAGCTTGCGCAGCGACAGGCGCCGCGCTTAACATGCTGCGGCGCTGACGCCCGCACCTCGCGCGCGGGTCAGCCCGTTTTCCGTCGCAAGCCACTCTGGCGCGACGCAGGCCCCTCAAGACGTTTGCGTGATTTCATGAGTCTCCAAGATTCCTCGGAGCAATCCGATCAGGACGCGGGCGCGTCGTCGGACGATCGCTACCGCCTCACCCACTCCTCGCAGATCGGCACCGTGCTGCGCGATCTGGCGTGGCAGAAATGCATCGTCAACGTGCGCGCACGCACCGCGCATGAGATGGTCACCACCGTCCTGCACGTGGATCCGGCCAGCCGCACCTTCATCTTCGACTGGTGCCGCACCGAGCCGGAGCGCCAGGCCTTGATGGCCTCCAGCGAGAATGCGTTTTCCGCTTCGCTGCGCGGCGTGCCCGTGAATTTCGTGATCGGCGCGCCCGAGGCCACCGAGTTCCAGGGGGCGCCCGCCTTCATCGCGCCGTTCCCGGAGAAGATGTATCACCTGCAGCGCCGCCGCCATTTCCGCGCGCGCACCCTGCTCACCAAGGGGCATAGCTGCAGCATCAAGATGCCCGACGGCGCCCAGCTCAAGCTCGACATCGCCGACCTCTCGCTGTCCGGCGTGGGCCTGCGCTCCAAGACGGTGGATGCCACGCGCCTGCCGGTCGGCACCACGGTATCCGGCGCCCGGCTGGACTTCGGCCCGCTGGGCAAGGTCGATCTGAACCTGCAGGTGGTGGGCCACTGGCTGGCCGGGCGCGACGACAGCGCCCTGCACCACTTCGGCTGCGCCTTCGCCAATCTCGACGGCCGCATGGAGAATTTCCTGCAGCGCCTGGTGTTCTCGCTGGAGCTCGCCAGCCGCGGCTGAGCGCGGCGGCAAGCGGCGGGCGCGTTGCCCGCCGTTCCAGACGTTTCAGCCCCTTTCAGCCCCTTCCAGCCGCCTACGCGGCGATCAGCTTGCCGATGGCCACCGCGGCCTCGCGCATCGGCGGCAGCAGCCGCGTGACCATTTCCGCCTCGGACACCTGCGTGGCCTTCATGCTGACGCTGATGCCGGCCATCACGCTGCCGGAAATCCCGCGCACCGGCACCGCGATGGCGCGCAGGCCGGGTTCCAGTTCCTCGTCCACCACCACGTAGTCCAGCTCGCGCGCGTTGGCGAAGCTGGTTTCCAGCTCGGGCCGCGAGATCTTGGTCTGCAAGGTGCGCGGGCGCAGGTCCACGCGGTCGAAGAAATCTTCCAGCGCCGGCTCGGCCAGGTGCGCTAGCAGCAGGCGCCCGATCGAGGTGCAGTAGGCCGGCAGCCGGCTGCCCATGCCGAGTGAATAAGTGAGCACGCGCTGCACTTCGGAGCGCACCAGGTACAGGATGTCGGTGTCGTCGAGGATGGCCAGCGCCGAGGTCTGCTGGATGCGCGCGCTGAGGCCGTCGAGGATGGGCTGGGCCAGCGACACCAGCGCGGTGGACGAGAAATACGCATGCCCCAGGTGCAGCACGCGCGGGCGCAGCGCGAACTGGCCGCCCTGCTGGCTGACGTAGCCGAGCTGCTCCAGCGTGTACAGGCAACGCCGCACCGAGGCCCGCGACAACTGCGTGCGCTGCGCCACCTGGGAGATGGTCAGCGGGCGCTTACGTTCGGAGAAAGCCTCGAGCACGCTCAGGCCGCGCGCCAGCGACAGCATGAAGTTGGGGTCGCCGGAGAAGCTGTTGAGAAGGTCGGCCTGGGGACGGGCGACGCGGACAGTGGCGGCCGGTGCCTGGCCAGGGCTGCTCGGAAGGGAGGCGTCCATTGGGCGATTGCGCGCATGTCGTTCGATAATCGCGCATCTTAAACCCCCTCGGCCCACCGGGCCAGCGCTTTTCTTGTGCGCGCCGCCTCGCAATGGTGCCCGCGGCCCGCGCGGCGGGAAAAAAAACGTCGCCGTCCCAAGGTGGCGGCGACATCGAAGGGTGCCATCAAGACGGGGGTCTTGGCGACGCCTCCAGCATAGGACGGCACATCAAGACATTGAATACAACTTCGGAGGGGATCGAAGTATCGGACAAGGCTCAATGCCGGGTCCGCGCCGGGGCGGGTAGAATCGCGCCCTTGTTTCCCATGCCGATCCTGCCATGACCGACCAGCCCGAACCGTCCGGCGACCAAGCCGCGGATGACGCCGACAAGATCCAGGAAGCGCGCCTGTGGCGCGCCGACGGCTGGACCGCCCGCGTACTCAAGAACGAGGACGACGACGGCTGGGCCGTGGCCATGATCAAGGACGGCGAGCCGGAGCCCGCCCTGGTCGGCCCGTGGACGATGGGCCGCGACAAGAAGAACCCCAAGCCGCTCGACGCCGGCGCGTTCTCCACGCTGGTCAAGACCGCCTCCGAGGTGCTGCGCCGCCACGAGCAGCAATTGCACGCCATGCTGCACAAGAGCGTGCTGGTGGACACCGACACCGCGCGCATTGCCGTGACGCTCGACATCGTGCCCGACGAGGACAATCCCTACGCCGTGCTGCGCGCCCGCGACGAGCTCGGCGAGGAGCTGGCCCAGGTGCGCGTGTCGCCCGCGTTCAAGCTGAGCAAGGCCAGCGCCGCGGACTGGATCGAGAACGAATACCGCCGCCCGGGCTGAAGCCGCGCGGGTCTTCAGCGGGTCTTCAGCGGGTCTTCGGCGGACCTTCAGCGGGCCAGCAGCACCAGCGCGATGGCCACCGCCGCCGGCACGGCCTGCAGCCACAGGATGCGCCGGTTGGCCGTAAAGGCGCCGAACACTCCGGCCACCAGCACGCAGCCCAGGAAGAACAGCTGCACCGGCACCGCCGCGCCGGCCAGCCCCCACAGCAGGCCGGCGGCGAGAAAGCCGTTGTAGAGGCCCTGGTTGGCCGCCAGCGCCCGCGTGGCGGTGGCGAATTCCTGCGTCAGCCCGAACGCGCGCAGGCCGCGCGGCCTGTCCCACAGGAACATCTCCAGCACCATGATGTAGACGTGCTCCAGCGCCACCAGCGCGACCGCTGCAAGGGACAACCATTTCATGGACAAGGCTCTCGGGAAAGTACGGCGGGTTGGGAATCGTTGGAATCGCTGCGGGAACGTCGTGGGCAATCGTCGAGGGTAGCCGGCTCAGCCCGGCGCGGCCGGCGCCAGCCGCGCGATCAGCGCCGCGTGCCGCGGGTACGCGGCCCGCAGGCTGGCGGCGTCGGCCAGCTCGAACTCGCTGAACTCGAAGCCGGGCGCCACCGTGCAACCGACCAGCGAGAAGCCGTCCGGGTCGCTGCGCTCGGCGGCGAACCAGCAGCCCGCCTTCACCACCGCCTGGAACACCGCGTCGCCATGTTCGAGCGCGTTGCCGAGCCGGTGCGTGGTCAGGCTGCCGTCCGCCTCCAGCACGTGCACGTGGAGCGGGCAGCCGGCGTAGAAGTGCCAGACCTCGTCGGCGCGGATGCGGTGCCACGCCGAGTACGCCCGCTCGCACAGCAGATAGTAGATCGCCGTGGAGGCGGCATGCGTGGCCGCGCCGCCGGCGCCTTCGCGCGCCACGCGCGCGCCGTCGCGGTGCGTTTCGCGGTAGTAGCCGCCCTCGGGATGCGCCCGCAGGCCGAAACGCGCGATCAGCTGGTCTTGCAGGGCGGGGTCGGCGGGCATGCGTGGCTCCGGGGGCGGGAGGTGAATGGAACGTGCATGATAACGGGAGCCGACATGATGCCTGCTGCCCGCGGAAAAGTCAGCGCGGCGTGGCTTCAGGGATTTTGAGGCAACCATGCAAGACGGCGCCCGCATGCGTGGCGCGGTGGTGGCACACTAGCGCCTATGCCCGCCGGCGCGGACATCCCGTGCGCGCCGCCAGAGATCTTGGGCAGGCAATGACGCGGAGCGTGGCGTGGGCGGTGTGGGCGAACTGAAGACCTTGCTGGAGAATCACGGCGTGGTGCTGGTGTTTCTCAATGTGCTGGCCGAGCAGGCCGGGCTGCCGGTGCCGGCCGTGCCCATGCTGTTCGTGGCCGGCGCGCTCGGCATGCGCGAGACCGGCCCGTCGATCGGCGTGGTGCTGGCGGCGGTCATCGTGGCCTGCCTGATCGCCGACACCGCGTGGTATTTCGCCGGCAAGCGGCTGGGCCAGCCGATGCTGCGCACCATCTGCCGCGTCTCGATCTCGCCCGACAGCTGCATCCGCCAGACCCAGTCGCTCTACCTGCGCGTGGGCCCGCGCTCGCTGGTGTTCGCCAAGCTGCTGCCCGGCGCGGGCGCGCTGTCCACGGCGATGGCCGGCATGACCGCCACGCCGTTCCCGGTATTCCTGTTCTACGACGCGCTGGGCGCGCTGGTGTGGGCCGGCGGCGCGCTGCTGATCGGCATCGTGTTTACCGATTTCGTGGAAGTGATCCTGCTCGCCTTCAGCACCTACGGCCCGGTGGCGGTGATGGCGGTGGTGGGCGCGTTCGCGGCCTTCGTGGCGTACAAGTTCGTGCGGCGCGTGCGCTTGCTGCGGCGCACCCGCCGCGTGCGCCGCATGACGGTCGAGGAACTGGAGTCGCGCCGCGGCGGCGAGCGCGGCCCGCTCGTGCTCGACGTGCGCAGCAGCGCCGAGGAGCGCATTCCCGGCGCCATGACGATGGACCTGCACGCGCCGCTGGAGATGCTGGCGGCGCATCCCGTGACCACCGAGATCGTCATCTACTGCGCGTGCCCGAACGAGGTGTCCGCCGCGATCCTCGCCGAGCGGCTGCAGGCCGCGGGCTACCTCAACACCTGGGCGCTGGCCGGCGGCTTCGACGAATGGAAGCGCCTGCAGGACAGCGCCTCCGCCGTGGAAGACCTGGCCCAGGAACCCGCGCCGCGCGCTTCCTGAGCGCGGTTCTAGCAGCCGACCCAGTAGGCGTAACCGACCAGCCGTTCGCCGAGGAAATACAGGCGGTACTGGTCGCCGTCGCCGTCCAGCGTGTACAGCGTGGTGTAGTCCAGGTGCTCGAGCGGGTCGCCCTCGTCGCGGTCGGACGGGCTGCGCACCTTGCCGGGCGCCTCGGCCATCTTCCAGTGCGGGTTCCGGCGCAGCGCCGCGTCGAGCTGGCCCAGCGTGGTGGCGGCGGTGATGTCGCGGCCTTCGAGCTTGAGCGTCAGGCCCGCCGGGATGCCGTGCAGCGCGCGGATCACGGCGTCGCCGCTGCGGCCCACCTCGATCAGCGCGTCCGGGTAGCGGTAGTCCATGAGGTGCTCTTCGTCTAGCGCCGTGCCGCATTCCTCCTGGTTGGGCGTGATCTCGGGCGGCTTGCCCCAGGCCGCCTGCACGTCCGCCATGCTGGTCAGCCCGCGCAGCGCCACCAGCGGGCGCGCCAGCGGCGCGGGGGCGAAGGCGGGCGCGTCATCGGGCGGCGTGGCATCGCCGTCGCGCGCGGCCTGCGCGGCGGAGGCCGGCGCCGGGGCGGCCGGCGTGCCCGCCTCGCGCTCGCAGCCCGGCAGGGCCGCCAGCGCGGCGCAGGCGGCGAAGATGGACAGGCAGCGCGGCAGCAGCGCGCCGGCGGGAGCATTCGGGCAGGACGTCATGCAAAAAGAATAGCCACTGGGGCAGGGACCGCATCAGGTGCGCAACCATACACCGAAGCGCACAGGCTGAACATGCCCGCTTGGTGGGCTGCCGAACGGAAGCGGCGCGCTGTACCGCATCACGCTTTCATGCTGTCTTGGGCCGCTTCATGCCGCCCCGCGCCGGCGCGGGCGGCCCGCCCGGCACTTCGCGCCGCCACCCGCCGTGGCGCCGCCTATACTTGGGCGGACATCTGCGAGGGAGAGCCGCATGCCTGCCGAAGACCAGCCTTCCGGAGATGAACCCGCCCGCATCGCGCGGCGCCGCCGGCAGCTCGGCATTCCCCGGCGCGCGCGCGACGGCGAGGGCAACTGGGCGCTGGCGCTGTCGGGCGGCGGCATCCGCAGCGCCACCTTCTGCCTGGGCGTGATGCAGGCGCTGGCCAAGGCGCCGCCGCCGCAACTGGCCGGGCGGGCGCCGCCGCCCGGCGCCGCGCCCGCCGACGTACAGGAAGGCGACGGCCCCGACGCCATCGCGCCGGCCCCCGCGCCGGCCACCGCCGCGCTGCTCGGCCAGTTCGACTACCTCTCCACCGTCAGCGGCGGCGGCTACCTCGGCGCCTTCTTCTGCAGCCTGTTCGTGCCCGGGCGCCTGAAGCCCGGCACCAGCGCCGCCGAGGCCGCGGCGCTGGCCTACCGCACGCTGGAGCAGGAGCCGCCCGGGCGCATCCGTTCCTCGGTGTCCTATGCCGCCGAGCCCGGCCGCGCGGCGGTGGCGTGGCTGCGCGAGAACGGGCGCTACCTGACCCCGTCCGGCGGCGGCGATTCGCTCTACGCGGCCGCGCTGGTGGTGCGCAACTGGTTCGCCATGCAGTACGTGATCGGCAGCGCGTTGCTGTTGCTGCTGGCGGTGCTGGCCCTGCTGCGCCATCTTGCCGTGGGCTGCTGGATCGGCCTGGGCCGGCACCAGATGGACCTGCTGCACGACGCGCGCCAGGTGTTCAACGAAGGCGGCATGGCGATCTGGTGGAGCGAGCTGCTGTGGCTGCCGCTGGCGGCGCTGCTGCTGCTGGCGGTGCCGCCCGCGGTGGCGTACTGGCTGGTCTACCCGCGCGCCGGCGAGGCGCAGCCGGCGCTGCGCTTCGACAGCCTCGCCACGCGGCTGGCCGCGCTGGCGGGCGCGGCGATGCTGGGGCTGGCGGCGTGGCTGCACTGGCTCGGGCCGGGCCTCGTGGTGTCCTGCCTGCTGCTCGGCGCGGGCGTGCTGTGCTGGCTCGGCGTGGCCTGCTGCTTCGTCCTGTGCCGCGAGCCGCCCGCCACGGTGCAGGCCTACCGCGTGCGCGCCACGCGCGCGCTGAGCGGCGCGGTCGGCATCGTGCTGTGGCTGGCGGCGCTGGGCGTGGCGGACACCGTGGCGCGCACGTTCTACCTGTACACGCAGTCCAGCGGCCATCCGTGGGGCGCGCTCGGCCCGGCCGGCGCGCTCGGCGCCCTGGTCTGGCTGGTGCGCTACGGCGCCGGCATGCTCGACGGCAAGGGCGAGGGCGGCGCGGGCAAGGGCGGCATCGTGGCCGCGCTGGCGCGCCTGCCGGTGTCGCTGCTGGCCGGCAGCGCCGCCGCCGTGCTGGCGCTGCTGGTGTTCGTGCTGTGGTCGTGGCTGGTGCTGTGGGTGCGCTGGAACGGCGCCGAGCCGGTCGACTGGCTGGTGTTCGGCAATGCCTACACCACGCCCGTGCTGGGCACGCTGAGCGCGCTGGCGCTCGGGCTCACGCTGATCGCCGGGCGCTTCGCCGGTTTCCTCAATCTGTCCACGCTGCAGCAGTTCTACTCGGCGCGGCTCACGCGCGCCTACCTGGGCGGCTCCAACGGTCAGCGCTTCGCGCCGCCCGCCGGCGCCGGGTCCGCCGCGCGGCAGCACGCCGCGCAGCGCGCGCGCCTGAGCGTGGCCGAGCCGGCCGAGGGCGACGCGCTGAGCCTCAACGCCTACTACGATCCCGCCATGCTGGCGCCGCTGCACCTGATCAACGTCACGCTCAACCTGACCGTGGACCCGGCCGAGCAACTGGTGCAGCGCGACCGCAAGGGCAAGCCGCTGTGCATCGCGCCGGGGCCGTTCACGCTGCCGCCCACCGCCGCGCGCGGGCTGCCGCCCGATGCCTTCGTGCGCTTCACCGTGGACGGCCAGCGCTTCTTTCCGGAGACGCACAAGGCTGGCGGCAGCGAGCTGGCGCAGTCGCGCACGCTGGGCGACTGGATCGCCACCTCGGGCGCGGCCATCTCCACCGGCCTGGGGCGCTCCACCACGCTCGGCACCTCGCTGCTGCTGGGGCTGGCCAACCTGCGCCTGGGCACGTGGTGGCCGTCCTATCCGCTCGATGCCGGCAGCGCGCCGCGCGCCGGCGGCGCCGAGCGCGACCGCGTGCAGGCCGACCGGCCCGGCAGGCCGTGGCTGGGCGCGTGCATTTCGCTGTTCCGCACGCAGTACTACCTGGCGTGCGAGTTGAGCGCGCGCTTCCACGGCACCCACCGCGGCTGGCAATACCTGTCCGACGGCGGCCACTTCGAGAACACCGCGGTCTACGAGCTGCTGCGCCCGGAGCGCCGGGTGTCGCTGATCGTGCTGTGCGATTGCGGGGCGGACCCGCGCTACCAGTTCGGCGACCTCGCCAACCTGATCCGGCTGGCGCGCATCGACCTGGGGCTGGAGATCGTGGTCGATGGTGCCGCCGCCGAGGACCCGCTGCTCGGCGGCGTGTTCGGCACGCCCGCGGATTTCCCGCCGCAGGCGCGCGGCGCGGGCAGCAACGAAGCTGGCGACAAAACCGGCGACAAAACCGGTGACAAGTGTGCGCTGCTGCTCAACGTCTATCGCGCCGGCGAGCCCGCCGCCGCGCGCAGCCCGGTCGCGCGCATCGTGCTGCTCAAGCCGTGCCCGCTCGCCGGCGCGCCGGCCGACGTGCGGCAATACGGCGCCAGCCATCCGGCCTTCCCGCAGGAGCCCACCAGCGACCAGTTCTTCGACGAGGCGCAGTGGGAGAGCTACCGCGAGCTCGGCTTCGTCATCGGCCAGCGCGTGTTCGGCGGCGGCGCGGCGGGCGACGCGGTGGCGCGGGCGCTATGGGCTCGCTGATGGCGCGCTGAGGCCCTGCGCTTGTCTGTGGCGGCTGTCGGCCCGATGCCGGCGCCGCCGCGCTACGAAGCCGCACCGTGCGCGGCCAGCACCGGGTCGCCCTCGAGCGCGCTGGAGGGGCGGCCGTCCACGCCCACCGGCACGTCGCCCACCAGCGTGATGCGGTAGAGCTGGCGGTCGAAATCGAGGTCGAAGATGTCGGCCGGCGCCAGGTGCGCGGTGGCGCGGTTGTCCCAGAACGCGATGCTGCCCGGCTCCCACTTGAAGCGCACCGTGTATTCCGGGCGCACCACGTGTTCCCACAGCAGCTCCAGCAGTTGCTGGCTCTCGCGCGGCGCGAAGCCGGACAGCGACTTGAGGAAGCTCGGGCTGACGTAGAGCGCGTGCTCGCCGGTCTCGGGGTGCACGCGCACCAGCGGATGCTCGCTGACCAGCGAGCGGCTCTTGACCGCGCGCTCGAACTCGCCGGTAGCGCTGGCGCCGGCCGGCGCGGTGAAGCGGTGCACGCCGCGCAGGCCGTCCACGATGCGGCGCAGCGGCTCGGACAGGCCCTGGTAGGCGGCCACGAGGTTGGTCCACTGCGTGTCGCCGCCATAGGGCGGGATCACCACGCCGCGCAGGATGGAGGCGGCCGGCGGGTTGACCGCCGCGGTCACGTCGGTGTGCCAGCCGGTCCACGGGCGCTGGATCGCCTGGCCCTCGAAGCGGTTGGCCTTGCGGTGCTTGCTGATCGAGTACAGCTCGGGAAAGCCGTCCACGTGGCCGAACACGGGATGCCCGACGGTGAGCTCGCCGAACTGCCGGGCAAAGGCGATGTGCTGCTCGTGCGACAGGTGCTGGTCGCGGAAGAACACCACCTTCCACTTCAGCAGCGCGGCGCGGATCGCCGCCACCTGTGCCGGCGGCAGCGGCGCGCGCAGGTCCACGCCGTCGATGCGCGCGCCGATGTGCGCGGAAAGCGGGTGCACGGTGAGCGGTTGTCCGGCGGCGTGCCGGCGCGCGGCGTCCGCGGTGGTATCGGTCACGGCGGCGGTCACAGCGGCGGTCGCGGCGACGGTCATGGCGAGGCTCCTTGGCAAGGGAAGAGGGCGGCGCCTGCCGCCAAAGCGCTACCATATGCCGTGCCGCGCGGCGTGCTCAACGAAGGAATTCGGCTTTGCATATGCGCGCAAGCCGCATCGCCGCCGGGGTCGCGCGGGCCACGCCTTGCCGCGCGGCGCGGCGGCGCGGACAATGGCACGCACACCGCCAGCCGAACCGAGAGAAGCCATTCCATGCCACCTGCCGTTGCCGCCCTCACGCACGGGGCCGCGCGCCTTGCCGCAGCGCGGCGCGGTTTGCCGCCGAGGTGAACCGCCGTGGATGACGCCAAAGCCGGCCCGCGCGACGCCGTGCCGCCCCGGGCCCGCGCCGCGGCGCAGGTCGACGACGCCCCGCTGCGCTTGGCGCGCACGCGCGCGGCGCGCGCGCTGCTGACCGCGCTGGCGCTGACCAGCCTGGGCGTGGCCATCCTCGGCCTGTTCATTCCGGGGCTGCCGAGCACGGAATTCGTGCTGCTGGCCGCGTGGGCCGCGGCCAAGGGCTCGCCGCGGCTGCACGCATGGCTGCTCGGCCACCGCGTGTTCGGCCCCATGCTCTACAACTGGCATCACGGCCGCATGGTCAGCCGCCGCGCCAAGTGGAGCGCCACGGCGGCGATGACGGTGTGCGCCGGCGTGCTGCTGTACGGCATGCACCGGCCCTGGCTGGCCTATGCCGCGATCGCGTGCATGGCCTGCGTGCTGGCGTGGCTGTGGCGCCGGCCGGAGCCGCCGGCTTCCTAAACCCTCTGCGGCGCCTTTGTTCTGGCCGCTTTGGCAGGCCTTGCGGGCGGCGCCGGCCAGGCCAGCATCGCCATCTCCGCCAGCCCTTCCAGCGCGGCGCGCGTGGCGCCGTCGCGCGCCTGCATCGACATGCCCTGCATCACCGCGTTGAAGAAGCGCGCCAGCGCCGCCGCGTCGGCGCCCGCGGGCAGCTCGCCCGCGGCGATGCCGGCCTCGATGCGCGCCTGCATGGCCTGTTCCTTTTCCCGGCGGCGCAGGCGCAGCGTGTCCTCGATGTAGGCGCAGTCCGCCGAGCAGCTGGTGCCGCTCATCAGGAAGCAGCCGGCCGGGCTGCCCTTGGCGCTGAACAGCGCGGCCGCGCCGGCCAGCAGGTCGCGCACCGCGTCGCGCGCGCTGCCGCCGGCTTCCAGCGGGCCGTACAGCAGCGCGCCGTGGGTCTCGGCGTAGCGGTCCACGGCTTCGTAGAACAATTGCTCCTTGCTGCCGAAGGCGGCGTACAGGCTGGGGGCGGTGATCGCCATCGCCTCGGTGAGCGCAGCGACCGAGGTGGACTCGTAGCCGTGGCGCCAGAACAGCGCCAGGGCCTGGCCCAGCGCCGCGTCGCGATCGAATTGCCGGGGTCGTCCGCGGCCCGCGCCGGAAACACTCTTTTTCATAGTGGTCATTATATTTTTCCGTTGCCAGTCGCACCAGCCTGTGATTAATATAGCGATCGTTCAATAAATCGTCGAGCCGGCCGCAGTCCGTCGCCCCCATCGACGTTCCGCATCTACGCCATGAGTGCCGCCATGATCCCCTACTCCCTGCTTGACCTGTCGCCCATCGTGGAAGGCGGCGATGCCGGCCAGGCCATGCGCAACACGCTTGCGCTCGCGCAGCACGCCGAGCGCCTCGGCTACCGCCGCTTCTGGCTGGCCGAGCACCACAACATGCCCGGCATCGCCAGCGCCGCCACCGCGGTGCTGATCGGCCACGTCGCCAACGGCACTTCCACCATCCGCGTGGGCTCGGGCGGCATCATGCTGCCCAATCACTCGCCGCTGGTGGTGGCCGAGCAGTTCGGCACGCTCGAGGCGCTGTTCCCGGGCCGCATCGACCTCGGCCTGGGCCGCGCGCCCGGCACCGACCAGTCCACCGCCCGCGCGCTGCGCCGCAGCGCCACGCAGGACACCGCCGACGCCTTCCCGCAGGACGTCGAAGAACTGCAGGCGTATTTCGACACGCCGCGCCCCGGCCAGCGCCTGCGCGCGGTGCCCGGCGCGGGCCTGAAGGTGCCGCTGTGGCTGCTCGGCTCCAGCCTGTTCAGCGCGCAGCTGGCCGCGGCGATGGGCCTGCCGTTCGCGTTCGCTTCGCACTTCGCGCCGGGCTTCATGCGCCAGGCGGTCGATCTGTACCGGCAGACCTTCCGCCCGTCCGAGCAACTGGACCGCCCGCACGTCATGCTCGGCCTGAACGTGTTCGCGGCGGATACCGAGGTGCAGGCGCGCCGCCTGTTCAGCTCGCTGCAGCAGCAGTTCCTGGCGCTGGTGCGCGGCGCGCCCGGCCCGATCCGTCCGCCCGTGGACGACATCGAGACGCTGTGGAGCGAGACCGAGGCCACCCATATCCGCCGCTCGCTGGCCTGCTCGGTGGTGGGCGACGCGGCCGGCGTGCGCGCCGGCCTGCAGCGTTTCGTCGACGACCTGCGCCCGGACGAGCTGATGCTGACCGCGCAGATCTACGACCACGAAGCTCGCCTGCGCTCGTTCGAGATCGCCGCGCAGGCCATGCGCGACCTCGCGCCCGCCGCGCGCACCGCGCTTTGAGTTTGCGCGGCTGACGCACGGAAGGGGCCGCCGCGGACCCCGCCAGCAAGCTTTCCGTTCCCTGCCTACAATGTGCTTTTCGCCGCGCCGGCCACCGGCGCGGCACCCTGCCGCCGACGGGCCGGCCTGACGGGGGCACATCGCATGCAACTCGCGGAGCAAAACGGATGACCTCAAGCATCACCAAGCGCAAACTGGGCAGGTCCGGGCTGGAAGTCTCGCCCCTGGCATTCGGCGGCAACGTGTTCGGCTGGAGTGCCGACGAGGCCACCTCCTTCAAGCTGCTCGATGCCTTCGTCGGCGCCGGGCTCAATTTCGTCGACACCGCCGACGTCTATTCCCGCTGGGTGCCCGGCAACCGGGGCGGCGAATCCGAGACCATCATCGGCAAGTGGTTCAAGCGCAGCGGCAAGCGCGCCGAGGTGGTGCTGGCGACCAAGGTCGGCATCGAGATGGGCGAAGGCAGCAAGGGCCTGTCGCGCGCGTACATCGAGCGCGCCGTCGATGCCTCGCTGCAGCGCCTGCAGACCGACTACATCGATCTCTACCAGTCGCACACCGACGACCAGGACACCCCGCTGGAAGAAACGCTGGACGCCTACGACCGCCTCATCAAGGCCGGCAAGGTGCGCGCCATCGGCGCCTCCAACTACGGCGCCGCGCGCCTGGCCGAAGCGCTGGCGACCAGCGCCCGCCTCGGCCTGCCGCGCTACGAGAGCCTGCAGCCGAACTACAATCTCTACACCCGCGCGGCATACGAGAGCGAGCTGGAACCGCTGGTGCTGCGCGAAGGGCTGGGCGTGCTCAACTACTACGCGCTGGCCAGCGGCTTCCTGAGCGGCAAGTACCGCTCCGAGGCCGACCTCGACAAGAGCAGCGCGCGCGGGCAGGCCGTCAAGGCCTACCTGAACGCGCGCGGCCTGGGCATCCTGGCCGCGCTCGACGAAGTGGCGGCACGCCGCGGCGCCAATCCGACGCAGGTCGCGCTGGCGTGGCTGATCGCGCGGCCGAGCATCACCTCGCCCATCGCCAGCGCCACTTCGGTGGCGCAGCTGGACGACCTGATCGCCGCCACGCGCCTGCAGCTCGGCGCCGACGACATCGCCCTGCTCGACAAGGTCAGCGCCTGAGCGCGGCCGCAACGGGAGCAGACATGGACAGCAATAACGGCCAGGCGGCGGACGCCGGCAAGCACGGCCTCGGCGAAGTGAAGGCGCTGGTGTTCGACGTGTTCGGCACCGTGGTCGACTGGCGCAGCAGCGTCAGCGCCGACCTCGCCGCCTTCGGCAAGCACAAGGGCATCGAGGCGGACTGGGTGGCGTTCGCCGACGCCTGGCGCGCCGGCTACGTGCCCGGCATGGACCGCGTGCGCGAAGGCGCGCGGCCCTGGGCCAACATCGACGTGCTGCACCGCGAGCGGCTCGACGTGCTGCTCGACGAGTTCGGCATCCAGGGCCTGGACGAGGCCGAGAAGGACTACCTCAACCGCGCCTGGCACCGGCTCTCGGGCTGGCCCGACACCGTGCCCGGGCTCACGCGCCTGAAGCAGCGCTACATCCTGAGCACGTTCTCCAACGGCAGCGTGCCGTGCCTGATCGACACGGCCCGGCACGCCGGCCTGCCGTGGGACGCGATCTACAGCGCCGACGTGGTGCGCCACTTCAAGCCCGATCCGCGCATCTACCGCGGCGTGATCGGCTTTCTCGGCCTGCATCCGCACGAGGTGATGCTGGTGGCGGCGCACAACGGCGACCTGCGCCACGGGCGCTCGCACGGCATGCGCACGGCCTACGTCAACCGGCCCACGGAATACGGGCCGAACCAGTCCAAGGACCGCGCCGCCGAGTCCGACTGGGACGTGGTGGCCGGCAGCATGACGGAACTGGCCGACCGGCTCGGCTGCTGAAGCCGGCGCGCGCGCGGATGTGCGGGCGGATGCGCGGATGCGCCCGCCCGTTCCGCGCCGCCGGCGCGCGCTTGCGCGGCGCCCGCACTTCGCGGCCCGGGAACGCTAGAACCGGATGACTTCCCCGTGGGCCGGATGCTGGGCAAAGCTGTCGCAGCCCCAGTGGAAGACCTCGTAGCCCAGCGCCTCCACCCACGCGATCAGTGCTTCCCTGCGCTCGGCGAACCACGCGAATTTCCACGTCTCGAAGACGAGCGGCGGATAGTGGTTGCGCCTGAGCAGTTCCCGGGCGCCTTGCAGCACCTGGAGCTCCATGCCTTCGACGTCGATCTTGATCAGGCGGATATCGGTGTACTCGCCCTGGTCCAGCGTCGCCACGGGAATCCGCTCGACCGCCACGCCTTGCGGGCTGCGGCGATGGAAAGCGTTGAATTCCGCGTCGAAGCTGTAGCTGCCGATGTTGTTGTGGCTCGGGTAGTCCGGGATCTGCGCCTCGATTTCGCCGGGTCGGTCGGACAGCGCGAGATGGTAGGTGTTGATGTTGGAAAGGGAATTCAGCGCGATCGATCCGCCCAGGCAATAGAGCGCGAGCCGCTGCGCGTCGAAGCATTCGAAGCGGTGCAGCGGATACTGCCGCGCCAGCGGCAGCACGAAGGTGCCGATGTTGCAGCCGACGTCGAGAATGGTGCCGGGCAACTGGTTGCGCAGCAGCTTTTCGAAGAACGGGCGCAGCCATGTTTCGAAGCCACCGGTCTTCCTCAGTTCGTTCGAGATCAGGTCCGGCCCCTGGAAAACGATGTAGCGGGTGCCGTCGAGTGCGCTGGTGATGACTTCGGTCGGGGGGAACAGGATCGGCATGGGCCGGCGTGGGCGAGTGGGAGGCCTCGAAGTTAAGGCGAAACCCGAGCCGTGGACATTGGACGGATACGAAAATTGCTGCGCCGCACGCATGGGCCTGCCCGCGCACATCGCATGAAGAGGTTTGCCCAAGCCGCTCCCGGTCGGATACATTAGGATTCCCGGCCGCCCGTCATCCAGAGGCACGCAGAGCCGGACGGCGCCACGCCGGGAGACGACAAGGAGACGACGATGGACCTGCGGCAACGCGAGCACATCGACACGGTAGTCCAGCTCACCACGCACGCCGGCGCGCCGTTGCCGCGCCTGCCGCGCGCGCCCGAGACCATCATCCAGAATTCCTGGCGGCGCTGCGTGCACCAGTACGGGCTCGACCCCGCGCGCATGCAGCAGGCCCGCATCCTGCCGCAGACGCGGCTGCGCGAGCACCAGCAGCGCATCGACGATTTCACCCGCATCGCCCGCCACGGCCTGCAGACGCTCTACGGCCAGGTGGCCGGCATGGGCTACGTGGTGCTGCTCACCGACGCGCAGGGCGTGACCGTGGACTACCTCGGCGACGCCAATGCCGACGCGCGCCTGCGCCGCGCCGGCCTGTACCTGGGCGCGCAGTGGAGCGAAGCCGGCGCCGGCACCTGCGCGGTGGGCACCGCGCTGGCCACCGGGCAGGCGCTGACGGTGCACCAGGCCGACCATTTCGACGCCACCCACATCCCGCTGACCTGCACCGCCGCGCCGCTGTTCGACTCGCACGGCAGCCTCTGCGCCATCCTCGACATCTCCGCGCTGACCTCGCCGCAGGCCAAGGACAGCCAGGGGCTGGCGCTGCAGATGGTGCGCATCTACGCCAGCCACATCGAGAACGCCAGTTTCCTGCGCAGCCACCGCGAGGACTGGATCCTCAAGCTCGACGCGGCGCCGGAATTCGTCGACGTGAACCCGGAATACCTGCTCGCGCTCGACGCCGCCGGCCGCGTGAGCGGCCACAACCGGCGCGCGCAGCAGATGCTGGAGGCCGAGCTTGGCGCGGGCGGCGGCGTATCGAGCGTATCGAACGTATCGGGCGCGCCGGTGCTGGGCATGGCCTTCGAGGCGCTGTTCGACGCCCGCCTGGACGAGCTCGGCCGCTTCGTCCATTCGCGCCCGAGCGAGCAGCGCGCGCTGGCGCTGTCGCGCAGCGGCAGGCGGCTCTACCTGAGCGTGATGCCGCCGGCGCCGCGCTGGCAGCCGGCCGTGGTGGCGCGCGCCGCGCCGCTGCAGGCGCCGCTGGCGGCCCTGTGCGGCGGCGATGCCGCGCTGCAGCAGCAATTGCAGCGCGCCGCCAGGCTGGTGGATTCGCCGATCAACCTGCTGATCAACGGCGAGACCGGCAGCGGCAAGGAATACCTCGCCAAGGCGCTGCACCAGGCCAGCGCGCGCCGCGGCGGGCCGTTCGTGGCGGTCAACTGCGCGGCGATTCCCGAGACGCTGATCGAGAGCGAACTGTTCGGCCACCTGCCCAACAGCTTCTCCGGCGCCGGCCCGCGCGCCAAGCGCGGCCTGATCCAGGAAGCGGACGGCGGCACGCTGTTCCTCGACGAAATCGGCGACATGCCGCGCGAACTGCAATCGCGCCTGCTGCGCGTGCTGGCCGAAGGCGAGGTGCTGGCCATCGGCGCGTCGCGGCCGGTGCCGGTCAACGTGCGCGTGATTTCCGCCACGCACCATCCGCTGGATCAACTGGTGAGCAGCGGGCGCTTCCGCGAAGACCTGTACTACCGCCTCAACGGCGCGCGCCTCGTGCTGCCGCCGCTGCGCGAGCGCACCGACCTGGACTGGCTGATCGGCAAGATGCTCGGCGCTGGCGCCGCCGCCGTCAGCCTGTCGCCGGCGGCGCGCGCGCGCCTGCATGCGCATGCGTGGCCCGGCAACCTGCGCGAACTGCGCAACGCGCTCGAATACGCGCGCGCGGTCTGCACCGGCGGCCATGTCGAAGTGGAAGACCTGCCCGAAGGCATCGGCGCCGCACCGCGGCAACCGGGCTTGCTGGCGCCCGCGCTGCCGCCGGCCGGCGCGGCGGCGCCAGCGGTCCAGCCGGCGCCGGTCGCCGGCCCCGGTCCGCACTCTGATCCACACTTCGATCCGCACCAGCTTCCGCCCGAAGGCATGCTGCTGATGCAGTACCTGCGCGCGGCGGGCTGGAACCTCAGCGCGGTGGCGCGCCAGATCGGCGTGAGCCGCATGACGCTGTACCGTCGCATGGCGCGTTATGGCATCGCCTCGCCCAACCAGCGCGACGCGCCGCACTGACTGCGCGACAGGTGTCGCGCGGCTTGACACCTGATGCTGTGACACCTGTCACAGCGCGGCCCCGGCTGTCTCGCCGGTAGCCGTTTTTTCTGCGGGTAATCCCGCGCTTTTTCCGCGCTTTTGCTGCCTTGCCTGCGTGTGCGCCGGGTGGCACGCCCATTGCGATATGCCTGCCACAAGATAAAACGGCAGGAGACCAGGCATGGGTGAGCAGACGCTGGCCGCGCGGCCGCTGGTGGGCATCATCGCCAATCCGATCTCGGCGCGCGACATCCGCCGCGTGATCGCCAACGCCAATACGCTGCAGCTGGCCGACCGCGTCAACATCGTGCTGCGCCTGCTGGCCGCGCTCGCCGCCTGCGGCGTGGGCCGCGTGCTGATGATGCCGGACCGCGAAGGCATGCGCGTGCTGCTGGCGCGCCACCTGACGCGCCGCCAGGGGCCGGACGCCGCGCTGCCCGAAGTGGCCTACCTCGACATGCCCGTCACCGCGCGCGTGGACGACACCTTCCTGGCCGCGCGCATGATGCGCGAGGCGGGCGTGGCCGCCATCATCGTGCTCGGCGGCGACGGCACCCATCGCGCGGTGGTGCGCGAATGCGGCCGCGTGCCGATTGCCGGCATCTCCACCGGCACCAACAACGCCTATCCCGAAATGCGCGAGGCCACCATCACCGGCCTCGCCACCGGCCTGTTCGCCAGCGGGCGCATTCCCGCCGCGCAGGCGCTGGCCGCCAACAAGCGGCTCGACGTCCGCATCGCCGGCGAACACGAAGTGCGCCACGACATCGCCCTGGTGGACGCGGTGATCTCGCACGAGCATTTCATCGGCGCGCGCGCGTTGTGGAAGACCGAGACGCTCGGCGCCGTGTACCTCGCCTTCGCCGATCCGCAGGCCATCGGCCTGTCCGCCATCGGCGGGCTGCTCGAGCCGGTCGGGCGCCACGAGCCCGGCGGCCTCGCCATCGAGCTCGCCGCCGCCGGCGAGGGCCGCTTCGACCTGCGCGCGCCGATCGCGCCCGGGCTGCTCAGCGCCGTGCCCATCGCCGGCTGGGAGCGCCTCGCCGACGGCGTGCCGCACCGCGTGCGCCAGCGCAGCGGCATCGTCGCGCTGGACGGCGAGCGCGAGCTGGTGTTCGGCGCGCGCGACGAAGTCACCGTGACGCTGCGCGAGCGCGCCTTCCTCAGCCTCGACGTGGCCGCCTGCATGCGCTACGCCGCTGCCGCCGGGCTGATGCGCTGCGGGCGCGCGCCGCCGCCCGCTTCCTGCCCGCCAACGCTTGCCGAGAGCCTTACCGCCACCACAAAACCATGAAGGAGACAGCCATGACCACCCCAGCCAGCCAGAACACCTTGCCGCTCGGCAAGGAAGACCTGCTCGCCGTGTACCGCCGCATGCGCACCATCCGCGATTTCGAGGAGCGCCTGCACGTGGACTTCGGCCGCGGCGACATTCCCGGCTTCGTCCATCTCTACGCCGGCGAGGAAGCCGCCGGCGTCGGCATCCTGCATCACCTCGGCGACGGCGACCGCATCGCCAGCACGCACCGCGGCCACGGCCACTGCATCGCCAAGGGCGTGGATCCGGCGGCGATGATGAAGGAGATCTACGGCCGCAAGGGCGGCTCGTGCAACGGCAAGGGCGGCTCCATGCATATCGCCGACCTGTCCAAGGGCATGATGGGCGCCAACGGCATTCTCGGCGCGGGCGCGCCGCTGGTCTGCGGCGCCGCGCTGGCCGCTAAGTTCCGCGGCAAGGGCGAGGTCGGCATCACGTTCGCCGGCGACGGCGCCTCCAACCAGGGCACCTTCCTCGAAAGCCTGAATCTGGCCGCCGTGTGGAACCTGCCGGTGATTTTCGTCATCGAGAACAACGGCTACGCCGAGTCCACCGCGCGCGAGTACGGCACCGCCGTGGACAGCTACGTCGACCGCGCCGCCGGCTTCGGCATTCCCGGCGTGACCGTGGACGGCACCGACTTCTTCGCCGTGCACGAGGCCGCCGGCGAAGTCATCAAACGTGCCCGCGAAGGCGGCGGCCCCGCGCTGCTCGAATGCAAGATGGTGCGCTTCTACGGCCATTTCGAGGGCGACGCGCAGACCTACCGCGCCAGCGGCGAGCTCGACGACATCCGCGCCAACAAGGACTGCCTGAAGAAATTCGCCGCCACCGTGACGCAGGCCGGCGTGATCGCCCCCGAAGAACTGAAGGCTATCGACGAGCAGGTCGCCGCGCTGATCGAGGACGCCGTGCAGCAGGCCAAGGCCGCGCCGTTCCCCACCGCCGCCGACCTGCTCACCGACGTCTACGTCAGCTACTGAGCGCATCGCAGACCGGACCGCACGAACAGCACAGACAGGAGACCACACCATGTCCCGCAAACTCAGCATGAAGCTGGCGATCAACGAAGCGATCGACCAGGAAATGACCCGTGACCCGAGCGTGATCATGCTCGGCGAGGATATCGTCGGCGGCGCCGGCGCGGACGGCGAGAAGGACGCCTGGGGCGGCGTGCTCGGCGTCACCAAGGGCCTCTACGCCAAGCACGGCGACCGCCTGCTCGACACGCCGCTGTCCGAGTCCGCCTACGTCGGCGCGGCCATCGGCGCGGCGGCCTGCGGCATGCGCCCCATCGCCGAGCTGATGTTCATCGACTTCATGGGCGTGTGCTTCGACCAGATCTTCAACCAGGCCGCCAAGTTCCGCTACATGTTCGGCGGCAAGGCCGAGACGCCGGTGGTGATCCGCGCGATGGTCGGCGCGGGCTTTCGCGCGGCGGCCCAGCACAGCCAGATGCTCACGCCGCTGTTCACGCACATCCCGGGGCTCAAGGTGGTGTGCCCGTCCACGCCCTACGACACCAAGGGCCTGCTGATCCAGGCCATCCGCGACAACGACCCCGTCATCTTCTGCGAGCACAAGAACCTGTACGGCTTCGAAGGCGAGGTGCCGGAGAACTCGTACGCGATTCCGTTCGGCGAGGCCAATATCGTGCGCGACGGCAAGGATGTTTCGATCGTCACCTATGGCCTGATGGTGCACCGCGCGCTGGAAGCCGCCGCCACGCTGGCCAAGGAAGGCATCGAGGCCGAGGTGGTGGACCTGCGCAGCCTGTCGCCGCTGGACATCGACACCGTGCTGGAGACCGTGGAAAACACCGGCCGCCTGGTGGTGGTGGACGAAGCCAGCCCGCGCTGCAACATCGCCACCGACATCGCCGCGCAGGTCGCGCAGCGGGCTTTCGGCGCGCTCAAGGCCGGCATCGAGATGGTGTGCCCGCCGCACACGCCGGTGCCGTTCTCGCCCGCGCTGGAAGACCTCTACATCCCCAGCGCGGCGCAGATCGCCGAGGCCGCGCGCAAGACCGTGAAGGGAGGAGAACACTGATGGCCGAGATCACCCCGATCGTCATGCCCAAATGGGGCCTGTCGATGAAAGAAGGCACCATCAACGACTGGCTGGTGGAAGAGGGCGCGCAGATCACCGTGGGCATGCCCATCCTCGACGTGGAAACCGACAAGATCGCCAACGCCGTGGAAGCGCCCGACGCCGGCACGCTGCGCCGCAAGGTCGCCGCCGTGGGCGACGTGCTGCCGGTCAAGGCGCTGCTCGGCGTGCTGGCCCCGCCCGAGGTCAGCGACGCCGAGATCGACGCCTACGTGGCCGCCTACGAAACCCCGGCCGCCGACGAAGACGACGCCGAAGCGGGCGCCGCCGCGTACCAGTTCATCGACATCGACGGCATCCGCGTGCGCTACGCCAGGCGTGGCGAAGGCGCCGAGACCGTGCTGTTCCTGCACGGCTTCGGCGGCGACCTCGACAACTGGCTGTTCAACCTCGACGCGCTGGCCGAGACGCACACCGTGGTCGCGCTGGACCTGCCCGCGCACGGCCAGTCCACGCCCAGGCTGCCCGGCACCACGCTGGCCGCGCTGGCCGGTTTCGTTGCGCAGTTCATGGACGCGCTCGACATCGGCCAGGCGCATCTGGTCGGCCACTCGATGGGCGGCGGCGTGGCCGCGCAACTGGCCGTGGACGCGCCGCAGCGCGTGCGCTCGCTGGCGCTGGTCTCGCCGGTCGGCCTCGGCGACGAGATCAACAACGGCTACACCGAAGGCTTCGTCAACGCGCAATCGCGGCGCGACCTCAAGCCGGTGATCGAACTGCTGTTCGCCGACACCGGCCTGGTCAGCCGCCAGATGCTGGACGACCTGCTCAAGTACAAGCGCCTCGACGGCGTGACCGAGGCCCTGGCCAGCCTCGGCGCCAGCCTGTTCGGCGGCGGCCGGCAGACCGAACAGCCGGGCCGCAAACTCGGCGATAAGCCGGTGCTGGTGGTGTGGGGTGCGCAGGACCGCGTCATTCCGCCGGCCCATGCGCAGAACGCGCCGGCCGGAGCCACCGTCAAGGTGTTCGACGACGCCGGGCATATGAGCCAGATGGAGCGGGCTGGCGAGTTCAATGCGTTGTTGCGGGCGCATTTGGGAGGGTGAAGAGGGGGGTGAAGAGGGCCGTGGAACGTGAAAGGCACTTTTTTATCTATTCAATATCTATTCATATTCCACGGAAAAGATTGGAGAAGACGTTGCTAAGCGATTGATATACAATCATTTTCTCGTACATCGATCCATTCAGTATCTATTCATGTCTGCCCACATCACCGCGCTGCTCGACGCGCTTGGCAGGGGCCCCGCCAACGCGGGGTACCTGTGCGAGCGGCTGGGGATTAGCCAGCCTACGTTGTCGCGCCGCATCGCGGCCGCGAGCGACCGTGTGCTGCGCATCGGCAAGGCCAAGGCCGCGCAGTATCTGGCGCGCCGCAGCGTGGCGGGGCAGGCCCAGCTGGCGTTGTACCGTGTCACGGCCGCCGGCAGGCTGGAGCAATGGGGCGAACTGTTGCCGGTCCATCCGGGCTTTGTCGTGCGCGAGGCGGGCCAGCCCGATCGCCACTTCGAAGGCCTGCCGTGGTGGCTGCAGGACATGCGCCCGCAGGGCTTTCTAGGCCGGCACTGGGCGCGCCAGCGCGCCGCCGGGCTCGGCCTGCCCGACGACCCGCGGAACTGGACCGACGACCACGTGCTGGTCGCGCTGGCGGCGGGGCAGCATGACGTGACCGGCAACCTGCTGCTGGGCGACCTGAGCCGCGACGCCTGGCTCGCGCAACGGCCGGAAGGCATCGCCGCCGGCGAGCGCGCGCAACGCTTTCCGGAACTGGCGGCGCGCTCGATGGCGGGCGAGCGGATCGGCTCCAGCGCCGGCGGCGAGCAGCCGAAGTTCGCGGTCCAGGTGGACGGGCGGGATGTGCTGGTCAAGTTCAGCGCCGCGCAGGACAGCGCGATCAGCCAGCGCTGGCGGGATCTGCTGCTGGCCGAGCACCTCGCCCTGCGGCACCTGGCCGGGCACGGCTTGCCCGCGGCGCAGAGCGAATTGCTGGATGTCGGCGGCCAGCGCTTTTTGCAGGTCGCCCGCTTCGACCGCACCGAGCAGGGCGGCCGGCGCGGCGTGGTGTCGCTGGACGCGCTGGACGCGGAGTTCGTCGGATGCGGCAGCAGTGCGTGGCCGGCCGTGACGGACGCGCTGTTCGCGCAGGGCGTGATCACGCAGCAAGCACATCATGATGCCGGCCGGCTCTATGCCTTCGGCCGGCTGATCGGCAACACGGACATGCATTTCGGCAACCTGGCCTTCCTGCATGACGGCGCGCTGCCGTTTCCGCTGACGCCGACCTACGACATGCTGCCGATGGGCCTGCGGCCCCACGACAGCGGCGCCATGCGCGACGACCTCGACCCGCTCACGCCGCCCGCGCAGCCGCCGGTCGCGGTCTGGCACGAGATGCTGCCGCTGGCCCGCGCTTACTGGCAGCGGCTTGCCGGCCATCCGCTGGCCAGCGCGGGATTCGCCGCGATTGCCGGCCGGCAGCAGGCATGGCTGGATGACGTCGGCCAGCAACTCGAACGGCTGGCCTGAAGGCAAGTCACCACTCGGGCGAGGGCGAGGTGGTATTGAACAGCGGTATCCGTGCAACGTCACCACACTACGGCGCAACCCATGCCCTTCACCCCCTTCACCCCCGACCCAACCGACCCCGATCCCCTCCACGCCGAGCACGCCATGCTCGAGCAGGCCGCCGCCGGCCGCTGGCTGTCGCACCTGTGGCAGGCGCCGGTGTCGCTGGTGGTGCCGCGCAGCTACCTGCGCCATGCGCAACTGGAAGCCGCGCGCCGTGACTTCGCCGCGCGCGGCTGTCCGGTATGGCTGCGGTTGTCCGGCGGCGGGCTGGTGCCGCAGGGCCCGGGCATCCTCAACCTGAGCCTGGCCTACCCGGTGCGCGGCGGCGCGGGCACGCACGCGGAACGCGTCTACCTGCACCTGTGCGAAGTGCTGGCCGGCGCGCTGGCCGAGCTTGGGTTGCGCACGCACTGGCAGGCCGTGGATGGCTCTTTCTGTGACGGCCGCTTCAATCTCGCGTGGGGGCCGCAGACGGACGCGCGCAAGATCGCCGGCACGGCGCAATACTGGCGCCGGGCGGCCGGCGCCGCCGATGCCGCGCTGCACGTGGTGCTGGCCCACGCCGTGCTGCTGGTGGCGGCGGAGCCGGAGGAGATCAACCGGCGCGCCAACGATTTCGAGGCCGCCATCGGCAGCGGCCGCCGCTACCGCGCCGACAAGGTGGTGAGCGTGGCTGGCGCGCTGGCGCGAAGCGGGCAGGCCGTGCCGGCAGCATTGGAGGAGCTCACCGCCAACGCCCTGCGGCGCGCGCTGGCCGCCAACCCGCCCGCCTTCGCGGTGCTTGCAGCGTGAGGCGGGCCGGGATTCGTCGGTATTGACGATTTCCCGCGGCGGCGGCCGTGGCAAACTATCCGGCAAGACGCATCCGGGGATGGGCCCGGCGCAGCGCAGACAACCGGAGACAAGACATGGCGGGACCGTTGGCGGGACTGAAGGTGGTGGAGATGGTCGGGCTCGGCCCGGCGCCGTTCTGCGCGATGATGCTGGCGGACCAGGGCGCCGAGGTGATCCGCGTCGACCGGCCGCGGGCGCCCGGCGCGCCCGCCGCCACCAGCGCCGGCAAGGCCCGCTGCGACGTGACCGCGCGCGGCCGCCGCTCGCTGGCCATCGACCTGCGCAAGCCCGGCGCGGCGCAGACCGTGCTGGACCTGATCGCCCGCGCCGACGTCCTGATCGAAGGCTTCCGCCCCGGCGTGATGGAGCGCCTGGGCCTGGGCCCCGACGCTTGCCTCGCGCGCAACCCCGCGCTGGTGTACGGCCGCATGACCGGCTGGGGCCAGCACGGGCCGCTCGCGCAGGCCGCTGGCCACGACATCAACTACATCGCCATCGCCGGCGCGCTGCACGCCATCGGCCGCCCGGACCGGCCGCCGGCGGTGCCGCTCAACTACATCGGTGACTTTGGCGGCGGCGGCATGCTGCTGGCGTTCGGCGTGATGTGCGCGCTCGCCGAGGCGCGCCAGTCCGGCAAGGGACAGGTGGTGGACGCCGCCATGACCGACGGCACCGCGCTGCTCGGCGCCATGATGTACGGCTTCAAGGCCGGCGGGCGCTGGAGCAACCAGCGCGGCGACAACCTGCTCGACGGCGCCGCGCACTTCTACGACACCTACACCTGCGCCGACGGCAAATACGTGGCCGTGGGCGCCATCGAGCCGCAGTTCTACGCGCTGCTGCGCGAGCGCTGCGGGCTGGACGACCCCGCCTTCGACGCGCAGCTGGACAAGCGCCAGTGGCCCGCGCTCAAGGCCCGCATGGCGCAGATGTTCCTGACCCGCACGCGCGACGAATGGTGCGAACTGCTCGAAGGCAGCGATGCCTGCTTCGCGCCCGTGCTCGACTGGGACGAGGCCACCCGCCACCCGCACAACCGCGCGCGCGAGACCTTCCTGGAAATCGACGGCGTGGTGCAGCCGGCCCCGGCCCCGCGCTTCAGCCGCACGCCGGCTGGCGTGCCGAGCGCGCCGGTGGAACCGGGGGCGGACAGCGGGGCGATTCTGCGGGATTGGGGTGTGGACGCGCAGGCGATTGCCGTGCTGCGTGCCGATGGGGCGATCTGAGGCGACGGGTGCGGCAACAAGGGTTAAAAGTTGTTGCCGATGGGTTTGGGCGCTGCACAGGAATCTATACTGGCCGGGTCGCTGCGATTGTGGCGACCGAGTTGACAGCTCGAACAAGAAGGTGGACGCCCGCCGCAAGGCGGTATGATTGCGTCCGTCGTGCCTTTGCACGCCTATACGGGCGGGCCTGGGCAGGGGAGCCCTCGGGCTCGCCGGCGCCTTCTTGTCGGTCTGTCACCTTGCCTTGCGCCCGCCCACCCCGACTGACAGCGGGGAGCGGGATCGAATCCGCTAAAGAAGGAGGCATGCTCCATGCAACGGTCTTCGCTCGCCCATTCCGGGCAAATTGCAATCTCCATCACCACCCTCCCGCGCGCATCCGTATCGTTCAGGAGGGCGCGCCATGCCTAAACACACCCGCTATGGCATCACCGCCGAACACACCGGCGCCGACCTGTTCGTCACGTCCCACGCGCCATCCGAAACGCCCTTGAGCCTGGCGACAGAGAAAGCAGGTCAGCTTTACGCACTGCTCTGCATGACCGGCGACTATGCCGCGTCAGGCAATGCGTGCGGGGCGTTGAATCAGGAAGTACAAAGCGGAATTTTCTCACTGGCAGCGGGGCTCGCCCATGAGACGCTTGTGCTGAGCGAGCTGGCAGCGCTGCGGGGACAGAAAACGGTTTTAACGGAATAGGACCCGCACCGGCCGCTGATAGTTGAGGCACGGCCCGGCGAGTGTTTGCGCTCGCCGGGCCATCATTGGAGCCATTGCATGCCGTGGAGCCCGACGCATACCAGTCGCTTGGATATACAATGAAAATGTATATCTTCCGGGAGCGTCACATGTTAGTCGCGAAATGGGGCAACAGCCTCGCCGTGCGTCTGCCGTCCAGCGTCGTGGAGGCATTGGAGTTGCGTGAGGGTGACGACATTGAGATCGTCGTCGATGCGCCGCGTACCTTTGCGGTACGCAGGAAGCCGGGCTCTGACGAACTGCTGGCACGTCTGCATCGCTTGCGCGGCAAGTTGCCCGCCGACTTCAAGTTCAGCCGGGACGAGGCCAATGCGCGGGACGAAGAATAAGATTTTTGTCGACAGCAATATCGTGCTCTATCTATTGTCGGCAGACGAGGCGAAGGCCGGTCGGTCAGAGGCGCTGCTCAAGCTCCGTCCGACGATCAGCGTGCAGGTGCTCAACGAGGTGACCAATGTATGCGCGCGCAAGCTCAAGATGGCGTGGGCTGATATCGGGCAATTCCTGGACGTAGTGAAAGGCCTTTGCGATGTCGTGCCGTTGACGGCGGCAACCCACGATCATGCCCGGCTGGTCGCTGAGTGCCACGGCATATCGTTCTATGACGCCTGCATTGTGGCCGCCGCATCCATCGAAGGCTGCCAGACGCTTTACACCGAGGACATGCATCACGGGCTTGTCATCGAGGGAAGGCTGATGCTCAGGAATCCGTTTGCGGATGCCTAAACACGTTGTTCGTACATCGCGCGCTAGAAAGCCAAAAGCCTGTAACGGATTCGAGGGTTTTGGCCTTTAAAGTGGGCCGCTTACGAAGCGCCTTGCGTGCTCTATGGGCGGACCAAGGCGAGGAGCCTTCGGGCTTGCCGGTCGTCTCTCGCCGGTCTCTCACCCGAGCCTTGTGTCCGCCCTCCCCCTCGAGGGTTGTGGAGGCGGATGCCAGGCAATGCATGCGGCAAGTCGAATTGGAGAGACAAAGCGAATCTCTTTTGCTACCTTCCCTCGCTTCCTGTATTATATATCCGAACAGATATAATTCACGGTTTGAACGGGAGAACATGATGCATCGCAAGCGCCAACTCCAGGGCACCGACAACGTACTGGCAGACCTCGGTTTCGACGACGCCGAAGACCTGTCCGCAAAGGCCGCGCTCGCGTTCAAGTTCAATGCGCTGCTCGACAAGCGGGGCCTGAGCCAGACGGAGGCGGCCGCCATTACCGGCATGACCCAGCCCAAGGTGTCCCAGGTCCGCCGCTACAAGCTCCAGAATATTTCGCTGGAGCGGCTGATGCAGGCGCTGGTGTCGCTCGACCAGCATGTGGAGATCGTGGTGCAGCCCGCGCGTCGCAAGCATGCCGCCGGGATTACCGTCGCGGCCTGAGTGGGAATCCGCAAGGCCGCGCCGGATACCTGCTGAACGGTTCCGGCCGCGGCATTGCATGCCCGTGTCAACTCACCCCGCCGGCCCCAATATCCGCTCAACAAACGCCGCCTCCAGCCCAACCCCCAGGAAGCGCGCAATCTCCACGATCTGCCCATACAGCATCCACTGCCCGTGATGCACCGCGCAGCCTTGCTCGCGCGCGGCCTTGAGCAGGGGTGTGTCGCCGTCGCGCACCACGGCTTCGCAGACCAGCGTGCCGGCGGCGAGCCGGGTTGCGGGGATCGGCAGCGGGTCGGTATCGCGCAGGCCGAGCGCGGTGGCGTTGACCACCACGTCGAAGCCAGCGGGGTCGTCGTCGCCGGCGCGGATGTTCACCGCGGGCAGGATGGCTTTCAGGCTGGCCGCGAGTTCGGCGGCCTTGGCGGCGGAGCGGTTGTGGATGACCAGTTCGGCCGGCTGCTCGCGGGCGATGGCGTAGGCCATCGATTTGCCGGCGCCGCCGGCGCCGAGTTGCAGCACGCGCTTGCCGGCGAGGCGGTGGCCGCGTTCGCGCAGGCCGGCCACGAAGCCGTCGCCGTCGAAGTTGCCGCCGATCCAGTGGCCTTGCGCGCGGTCGAAGCGCATGGCGTTGACGGAGCCGACCAGGCGGGCGGTTTCGGTCAGCGCGCCGCAGGCGGCGACCACGGTTTCCTTGTGGGGGATCGTGACCACGAGGCCGTCGAGGTTCTGCGCGCCGGCCACGCCGGCGAGGAAGGCCGGCAGTTGCGCGGGCTCGACGTGGAAGGGCACGCAGGTCGCGTTCAGGCCCTGGCGGGCGGCGGAGGCGTTGAATAGCTGCGGCGTGCGCACGTGCGCGACGGGCGCGGCGATGATGCCGACAAGGCGGGTATTGCCGTCGATCTGCATGGCGGGTGTGGGAAGGGAAACGGGGAGACGGGAAAAAGGGGAGAAAGCGAGAAAAAGCGGGAGGGACGCGCGCCCTCCCGCCGTGCGCAGCCGGCTTAGATGCCCGCCATGCAGGTGTACTTGATGACGAGGTAATCCTCGATGCCGTAGTGCGAGCCCTCGCGGCCCACGCCCGATTGCTTGACGCCGCCGAACGGCGCGACCTCGTTGGAGATCAGGCCGGTGTTGACGCCGACCATGCCGTACTCCAGCCGCTCGGACACGCGCCATACGCGGCCGAGGTCGCGCGCGTAGAAGTAGCTGGCGAGGCCGAACTCGGTGTCGTTGGCCAGGGCCACCACTTCGTCTTCGGTCTCGAAGCGGAACAGCGGCGCGAGCGGGCCGAAGGTTTCCTCGCGCGCGACCAGCATGTTGGGCTTGACGTCGGCCAGCACGGTGGGCTCGAAGAACGACTGCCCCAGCGCATGGCGCTTGCCGCCTTCCAGCACGCGCGCGCCCTTGGCGAGGGCGTCGGTGATGTGTTCCTCGACCTTGGCCACGGCCTTGCCGTCGATCAGCGGGCCGATGCGCACGCCGTCGTCCATGCCGTCGCCCACCTTGAGCGCGCGCACGGCGGCCACCAGTTTCTCGGCGAAGGCGTCATAGACCTTGCTGTGCACGTACAGGCGGTTGGCGCAGACGCAGGTCTGGCCGGCATTGCGGTACTTGGAGACGATGGCGCCTTCCACCGCGGCGTCGAGGTCGGCGTCGTCGAAGACGATGAAGGGCGCGTTGCCGCCCAGTTCCATCGATACCTTCTTGATGGTGGAGGCGGTCTGCGCCATCAGCGTGCGGCCCACTTCGGTGGAGCCGGTGAAGGTGAGCTTGCGCACCAGCGGGTTGGTGCTGAGCTCGCCGCCGATGGCGCCGGCCGAGCCGGTGATGACCGACAGCACGCCGGCGGGGATGCCGGCGCGCTCGGCCAGCACCGCCATCGCCAGCGCGGTCAGCGGCGTCTGCGAGGCGGGCTTGACCACCATCGTGCAGCCGGCCGCCAGCGCGGGGCCGGCCTTGCGCGTGATCATGGCCGCCGGGAAGTTCCACGGCGTGATGGCCGCGCACACGCCGACCGGCTCCTTGGTGACGACGATGCGCTGGTTGCTGACCGGCGCGGGAATGGTCTCGCCGTAGACGCGCTTGCCTTCCTCGGCGAACCACTCGATGAACGAGGCCGCGTAGGCGATCTCGCCGCGCGCCTCGGCGAACGGCTTGCCCTGCTCGGCGGTCATGATGCGGGCCAGGTCGTCCTGGTTGGCCAGCAGCAGTTCGAACCACTTGCGCAGCAGCGCCGAGCGGTCCTTGGCGGTGCGCGCGCGCCATGCCGGCAGCGCGCGGTTGGCGGCCTCGATGGCCTGGCGCGTTTCATCGGCGCCGAGCTGCGGTACCTGGGCCACGCGCGCGCCGGTGGCGGGGTTGGTGACGTCGATATGACGCTCGCCGTCGATCCAGCGGCCGTCGACATAGCACTGCTGGCGCAGCAGGGAGGGGTCTTGGAGGTTCAGCATGGTCTGGTTCCGTAGCGGTGTTGGGGGGATGGGCGGCGAGCCACAGGCGGCAGATTAGCAGGATGCGCGCGCACGCGCTGGCGCGTGCCGCGGCGTCCGACCGGGAAGTTGTTTCAAAATGAAGCGAAGCGGTCCTGGCTAGGCGTGCGGCCGCAGACAGTACAAGTCGTACGACAAGGCCGCGCAACGACGCCAGGATCTTTTTGAAACGACTTCCTAGCCGGCGATGTACAGGCCGCCGTTGACGTGCAGCACTTCGCCCGTGACGAAGCTGGCCGCGTCGCTGCACAGGAAGCCGATCGCGGTGGCGATCTCGCGCGGTTGGCCGAGGCGCTTGAGCGGGGTCTGCTCGATGGAGTCGGCACCGCGTTTCTGGATCAGCTCGGTGGTCATCGGGGTCTCGATCACGCCGGGCGATACAGCGTTGACGCGCGTGCGCGGCCCGAGTTCCCGCGCCAGGCTGCGCGTGAGGCTGAGCAGGCCGCCCTTGGAGGCCGAATAGTGCGCATTGTAGTAAGCGCCGCGGTGCGCCGCCACCGAGGTCAGGTTGACGATGGCGCTGTTCTCGCGCAGCGCGGGAATGGCGCGGCGCACAAGATAGAACACGCCGTCGAGGTTGATGGACAGCGTCTGGCGCCATTGCGCGTCGCTCATCTGCGCGACCGGCTGCGCCTGGTACAGGCCGGCCGAGGGCACCAGGAAATCGATGCCGCCGAAACGCTCCTGCGCCAGCGCCACGGCGCGCGCGCAGTCGTCGGGGCTGGCGGCGTCCATGCGCAGCGTGGCGATACGTTCGCCGGCGGGGTCGAGTTCGCGCGCGAAGCCGGCCAGGCCGGCTTCGTCCAGGTCGGTCAGCACGAGGTTGGCGCCGTGCGCGAGGAACAGCCGGGCCGTCTCGCGGCCGATGCCGCCATTGGCGCCGGTCAGCAGCAGGGTGCGTTGGTCGAAGTTGTACATGCTTTGTCTCTCCAGGAATGCGGCGCGGCTCAGATATGCAGCGCGCGCCCGTAGGCCGCCAGCACCGCTTCGTGCATGGCCTCGGACATGGTGGGGTGGGGCAGCACGGCGGCCATCAGGTCGGCCTCGGTGGTTTCCAGCGTCTGCGCGATGGCGTAGCCCTGGATCATCTCGGTGACTTCGTCGCCGACCATGTGGGCGCCGAGCAGCTCGCCGCTGCCTTCGTCGAACACCACCTTGACCAGCCCGCCGGTGCTGCCCAGCGCGATGGCCTTGCCGTTGGCGGCGAACGGGAACTTGCCGACCCGGATCTGGTGGCCGCGCGCGCGCGCCTGCGCCTCGGTCAGGCCCACGCTGGCCACCTGCGGATGGCTATAGGTGCAGGCCGGAATGCGAGCGGGGTCGAGCGCGTGCGGCTGCAGCCCGGCGATGTGCTCCACGCAGATCACGCCTTCGTGGCTGGCCTTGTGCGCGAGCCACGGCGGGCCGGCCACGTCGCCGATGGCGTAGAGACCGGGCTCCGCCGTGCGGCCGAACCCGTCGGTGACGATGTGGGTCTTCTCGACCTTGACCGCGGTGTTCTCCAGCCCGATGCCCTCCACGTTGCCGACGATGCCGGCGGCCACCAGCACCACGTCGGCCTCGACTTTCGCGCCATCCGGCTTGCCGCCCTGCAGCGTGACCGTCCAGCCGGCTCCGGTGCGTTCGGCCTGCGCGATGCCGGTGGACGTATGCAGCACGATGCCGTCGCGCGCCAGGCTGCCTGCCACCTGCGCGGAGATGTCGGCGTCTTCCACCGGCAGGATGCGGTCCGCCATTTCGATCACCGTCACGTGCGCGCCGACCGCGTGGTAGAAGCTGGCGAACTCGATGCCGATGGCGCCGGCGCCCACGATCAGCATGCGCCGCGGCAGCGCCGGCGGCGCGAGCGCCTCGCGGTAGCTCCACACGGTCTTGCCGTCGGCGGGCAGCGCGGGCAACTGGCGCGCGCGCGCGCCGGTGGCGAGCACGATGTGCGCGGACGATACCGTGCGCGTCCTGCCATCCGGCGCGGTGATGTCCAGCCGGCCTTTGCCGGCGAGGCGGCCGTGGCCTGTGAGCACGGTCACGCCGTTCTTCTTCATCAGGCCCGTCACGCCCTTGTTGAGCTGCGCGGCCACCGCGCGCGAGCGCGCCACCATCGCGGGCAGGTCGGCGGCCGGCGCCGCCACCTTGATGCCGTAGGCGGCCGCGTCCCGCACCAGCCGCAGCACGTCGGCCGAGCGCAGCAGCGCCTTGGTCGGGATGCAGCCCCAGTTCAGGCAGATGCCGCCCAGTTGCGCCTTCTCCACCAGCGCGGTCTTCATGCCGAGCTGTGCGGCGCGGATGGCGGCCACGTAGCCGCCCGGCCCGCCGCCGACCACGATCATGTCAAACGAGGCATTGTCCACGTCGCGGTCCTCAGATCAGCATCGCCAGCGGGTTTTCCAGCAGGCGCTTGAACGCGGCCAGCCACTGCGCGGCCAGCGCGCCGTCGATGGCGCGGTGGTCCACCGACAGCGTGCAGCGCATCACCTGCCCCGCGCGCAGCGCGCCGTCCTCGACCACCGGCACCGCCTGCGTGGCGCCCACGGCGAGGATGGCGGCCTGCGGCGGGTTGATGATGGCGGAGAACTCGGACACGCCGAACATGCCGAGGTTGCTCACGCTGAAGCTGCCGCCCTGGTATTCCTCGGGCCGCAGTTGCGAGGCGCGCGCGCGCGCGGCGAGGTCGGCGATCTCTTCGCTGATGCGCGACAGCGGCTTCTGGTCGGCCGCGCGCACGATGGGCGTGATCAGCCCGGCGTCGGTGGAGACCGCCACGGCGACGTCGGCCTGGTGGTACTGGCGCATGGCCGCGTCGGTCCAGCCGACGTTGGCGGCGGGCACTTCGCGCAGCGCCACGGCTACGGCGCGCACGACGAAATCGTTGACCGAGATCTTGCGCGGCGCGGCGGCGTTGATCTCCGCGCGCAGCGCCAGCAGGCGCTCCATGCGGCAGTCCGCCGTGAGGTAGAAATGCGGGATGGTGGACTTGCTCTCGCCCAGCCGGCGCGCGATGGTGCGGCGCATATTGCTGTGCGGGATCTCGGTGAACGCGGCGGTGGCCGGTGTGTTGGCCTGCGCCTGCGGCGCGACCGGGGGCGCGCTCGCGGGCGCGGGAACCGCCGCGGCCTGCTCGACATCGCGCTTGACGATGCGGCCGTTCGGCCCGCTGCCGCGCAGCGCGGCGAGGTCGAGGCCGCGCTGCGCGGCCAGCCGGCGCGCCAGCGGGCTGGCGAAGACGCGGGCGGCCTGCGTTGCGTTGCCGCCAGCAACATCGATGGCGGCGGGCGGGGCGGTTTCCGCTGGCGCTTCCGCCTGCGATGCCGGCGCACCGCCAGCCGCGGCGATCAGCGCATCCACGTCCACGCCGGTCTCGCCGCCGGCGAGCAGCACGCCGATCGGCGCGCCGACTTCCACGTCCTGCCCGGCCGCGACCAGGCGGCGGCCCAGCACGCCGGCGGTGTCGGCGTTGAGCTCGACCACGGCCTTGTCGGTCTCGATCTCGGCGATGCAGTCGCCCACGGCCACGGCATCGCCTTCGTTCCTGGTCCACGCTTGCAGCGTGGCGTGGGTGGCATTGGCCGCCACCTCGGGCATGCGCAACAGGGTGGCCATGTCAGGCGGTCCTCGCTTGGTGCAGGTCGGGGCGATAGGCCGCGATGTCCGCGTATTGCACGATCTCGAGCACGTTGCCCTCGGGGTCGCGGCAGAAGGCCAGGTAGGTGCCGGGGCGCACTTCCACGCGCTGCGGGCCGGTGAGGAATTCCACTTCGGCGGCCAGCAGCTTGTCGACCACGGCCTGGATGTCCGCCACGATGAAGGTGAGGTAGGTGGCGTTGGCCTTGTCGAGGATGTAGGCGGGCGCGGCCTCGGGCGCCGGCGCCCGGGCCGGCGCGAGCAGCTTGATGCGTTCACCGTAGGGCGTCTGCAGGCGCACCGCGGTATAGCCGGCGGCGTGCATGGCGGCCTGCGCGGCCTTGTCGGCGGGCACGGCGACTTCGCTGACGAAGGTCAGGCCCAGCACCTGCTCGTAGAAGCGGCGCATGCGCGGCAGGTCGCGCACGGCGATGCCGACCTCCAGGGGGACGATCATGTTCAGGCTCATCGGAATTCCTTTGCTGTGTCTGGCGTGTTCGATGTATCCGGCGGCGGCGCTCAGGCCGCGCCCTTGTCGCGCATGGCCTGGCGCAGGCCTTCGGCCACTTCCTCGGTGCGGGCGGCGGCGGCGCGCTCCAGTACCTTGGAAATGCTGGGCGCGGCTTCCGCGCCGCTCACGCGCTGCACCGGCTGGTCCAGCCAGTCGAAGAAGCGGCGCTGGATCTCGTCGGCCAGCCAGCCGCCATAGGAGGTGCCGCGCGCGCCCTGCTCGGCGATCAGCACGTTGTTGGTCTTGCGGATGCTCTGCCCGATGGTGTCCCAGTCCAGGCTGGCGCGGTCCAGCCAGCGCAGGTCGATGACCTCGGCGTCGATGCCGGTCTGCTCCACCGCTTCCAGCGTGTGGCCGACCATCGACAGGTAGGTGAGCACGGTCAGCTCCGCGCCGCTGCGGCGCACGGCGGCCTTGCCCACCGGCAGGTGGTAGTCGAAGTCCTCGACCGGACCCACGCCGGTGGCGTTGTACAGGTCGACGTGCTCGATCACCAGCACCGGATCCTTGCAGGCCAGCGCGGTGTTCATCAGGCCCACGTAGTCGAACGGCGTGGACGGCGCCACGATGCGCCAGCCCGGGCTGGTGGCGAAGATGCCGGCCGGGTCCATCGAGTGCTGCGAGCCGTAGCCGGTGCCCATCGCCACCTTGGTGCGCAGCACCAGCGGCACGTCGCTCTGGCCGCCGAACATGTGGCGCGCCTTGCCGATCTGGTTGAAGACCTGGTCGGCCGCCACCCACATGAAGTCCGGGTACATGAACTCCACCACCGGCTTGTAGCGGCCGTCCAGCGCCAGCCCGCCACCCAGGCCGACGAAGGCGTTCTCGCTGATCGGCGTGCCCAGCACGCGCTCGGGGAAGCTGTCGCGCAGGCCGCGCGTGGCGCCGTTGGTGCCGCCCTTGAGGCGGTGCACGTCCTCGCCCATCACCACCACGGACGCATCGGTCTCCATGCGGCGGTGCATGACGTCGGCCACCACGTCGATGAACTTGCGCGGTGCGAGCTTGCCGGCGAAGCCTGCTTCTTCCTCGCAGCGCAGGCCTTCCAGCTCGGACAGGTCGCCACGGATGCCCACGTCGCGGAAATCCGGGCTCGGCCACAGCTCGGGGCGGATGCGGCGCTTGCCGGCCTTGCCGGACGGGTCTGCCCCGGTCAGCGCGGCGGCGGCCTCGCGCATGGCCTGGCGCACGCGCTCGCGCAGCGCGGCGATCTCGTCGGCGCTGATCAGCTTGCGCTCCTGCATGCGGCGCGCCATCAGGTCGAGCGGGTCGCGCGCGCGCCATTGCTGCTCTTCTTCCTTGCTGCGGTAGCCGAAGGCGCTGCCCGGGAACGGGCCGTTCTGGTGGAAGAAGCGGTACAGGTCCGCCTCGATCACGGTCGGGCCGCGGCCGGCGCGCATGTGCGCGAGCGCTTCCTGCGTGGCCAGCCAGACCGCCAGCGGGTCCATGCCGTCGACCTTCCAGCTCGGGATGTTGAAGCCCATGCCGCGCGCGGACAGGCGCGGCTCGGCGGTGGACTCTTCCACCGTGGTGGAGACCGCGTAGCGGTTGTTCTCGATGAAGAAGCACAGCGGCAGCTTCCACGCCGCGGCCAGGTTCATGGTCTCCAGCACCGAGCCGATGTTGACCGCGCCGTCGCCGAAGTAGGTGATGGCCACCGCGTCGGTGCCGGCATGGCGGTGCGACCACGCCGCGCCGGCCGCCATCGGCACGCCGCCGCCGACGATGGCGTTGGTGCCGAGCGCCCCGGCCTCGGCCCACTGCAGGTGCATGGAGCCGCCGCGGCCCTTGCAGTAGCCTTGCGCGAGGCCGAGGATCTCCGCCAGCGTGCGTTGCAGCAGCGTCTGCACGCCATCCGCCAGCGGCGCGCGCGGGTCGATGCCGCTGGGCGCGAGGTAGCCGAGCGCCTTGGACAGGAACTGGTGGTGGCCGCGGTGCGAGCCGTTGATCTGGTCGGCGCCGGTCAGCGGCACGATGGAGCCCGCGGCGCCGCCTTCCTGGCCGATGCTGGAATGCGCCGGGCCGTGGACCAGCCCTTCGGCGGCGAGTTCGAGCACGGCTTCCTCGAAGCCGCGGATCAGGTGCAGGTGGCTCAGCAGCGTGCCGAGCAGGGCCGGGTCCGCGCGGGCCCAGTCTTCGTCGGTGGCTCGCAGTTCCACCCATTCGGCGGCGGGGCGCAGGGCGCTACGTTCAGACATTTGAGAATCCTCGGTTGCCGGTCGTGGCCGGCCGTGTTGTGTTCGGTGTTGTGTGCGGTGTCGCGCTCGGGAGGTGGCGCCGCGCGCCGTTCAGAAGCCGTCCGCGGTCCAGCCGCCGTCGGAGACCAGCGCGTGGCCGGTGATGAAGGCGGCCGAGTCCGAGGCCAGGAACAGCGCCACCTCGGCCATCTCGTCGGGCGTGCCGAAGCGCCGCAGCGGCGTGCGCGCGAGCAGCGCCTCGCCGTCGATGGCGCCGCGCGCCAGCAGCGTTTCCATCAGCGCGGTGCTGGTGTAGCCGGGGCACACCGCGTTGACGCGGATGTTGTACTCGGCCCATTCGGCGGCCAGCGACCTGGTGAGCGAGACCACGCCCGCCTTGGCCGCGCAGTAGGCCAGGCGCCGCGCCGACGAGGCCAGGCCCCACATCGAGGCGGTGCTCAGGATGTTGCCGCCGCCCTGGCGCACCATGCGGCGCGCCGCCGCCTGCGCGCAGTAGAAGACGCCGGACAGGTCGATGTCGATGGCGCGGCGCCAGTCCTCTGGCGTGAGTTCCAGCGCGGGCTTGTTCATCGAGATGCCGGCGTTGTTGAGCAGGATGTCGATGCGGCCGAAGCGCGCCTCGGTGGCGGCGCAGGCCCGCTCGACGGCGTCGGGGTCGGTGATCGAGGCGACCACGGTATCGACCTGGACTTCCGGATACGCCGCTTCCAGCTCGGCGCGGGTGGTGGCCAGCCCGTCCGCGTCCAGGTCCAGCAGCATCAGCCGCGCGCCGTGGCGGGCGAAGCCGTGCGCCATCGCGCGGCCGATGCCGCTGGCGCCGCCGGTGTTGAGCACGGCCTTGCCGGCCAGGCCGGGGTAGGTGGCGCGCGCGAACGGTTGCGCGTTGGGGTATCCAGTCGGCAAAGAGGTGCTCATACGGCTAGCCAGTCCTTCAGAAGTTGGGTATTGGAAGTGAGTTGCGCGGGCGTGCCTTCGTAGACGATGCGGCCGTGGCCCATCACGCAGACGCGGCTGGAGACCTTCAGCGCGATGGCGAGCTTTTGCTCGACCAGCACCACCGACACGCCGCGCCGGTGGATGTCCTGGATGGCCTCGCCGACCACCGCCACGATCTTGGGCGCGAGGCCCTCGGTGGGCTCGTCGATCAGGATCACCAGCGGGTTGCCCAGCAGCGAGCGGCACATGGTCAGCATCTGCTGCTCGCCGCCGGAGAGGCTGCCGGCCTTGGTGTTGCGGCGCTCCTTGAGGCGCGGGAAGTAGTCGAACATCTGCTCGAGCGTCCATTGCGGCGCGCCTTCGGTGGCGCGCTGCTCGCCCATGCGCAGGTTCTCGTCCACGCTCAGGTTGGCGAACACCTCGCGCTCCTCCGGCACGTAGGCGATGCCGCGCCGGCAGATCGCGTAGGACTGCGCGCCGGCCAGGTCGCGCCCGCGCAGCCTGACCTCGCCCGCGCTCGGCGGCACCAGGCCCATGATGGCCTTGAGCGTGGTGGAGCGGCCCGAGCCGTTGCGGCCCAGCAGGCTGACCACCTCGCCGTGGCCGACGTGGAAATCCACGCCGTGCAGGATGTGGCTCTTGCCGTAGTGCGCGTGCAGGCCCTGCACGGCGAGCAGCGGGGCGCCGCTCTCGTTCTGCATGGATGGCGTGCTCATACGCTGACCTCCTCGCCCAGGTAGGCTTCCTTGACGCGGGCGTTGTTGCGGATCTCGTCGGGCGTGCCGGTGGCCACGATCTCGCCGTAGACCAGCACGCTGATGCGGTCGCTGAGCGCGAACACCACGTCCATGTCGTGCTCCACGATCAGCAGCGTGCGGCCCTGCGCGATCTCGCGGATCAGGCCGGCGGTGTAGTCGGTCTCTTCCTGCGACATGCCGGCCATCGGCTCGTCGAGCATGATGACCTTGGGGTCCGAGGCCAGCGTCATGGCGATCTCCAGCGAGCGCTGCTCCGAGTACGACAGCTCGCCGGCGGTGTCCTGCGCGCGTGCGGCCAGCCGCACCTGCCCGAGCAGGTGCATGGTCTCGTCGCGCACCGCGCGCAGCTTGTGGGCGAATTTCCACAGCGTGTATTGCAGGCCGTGGCGCCGCATCACGGCCAGGCGCAGGTTCTCGTACACGCTCAGGCCGGCGAAGATGTTGGTGATCTGGAACGAGCGCGCCAGGCCGCGGTGGTTGATCTGCTGCGGCGACAGGCCCTGGATCGACTCGCCGCCCAGCACGATCTCGCCGCGCGTGAGCGGCAGGCGCCCGGAGATCAGGTGGAACAGCGTGGACTTGCCGGCGCCGTTGGGGCCGATCAGCGCATGCCGCTCGCCGCCGGCGAGGTCGAGGTCCACGCCGCGGATGATGTCGATGTCGCCGAAGGACTTGCGCAGCCCGCGCAGGGAAAGGATCGGTTCGGTGTTCATGCGCGTGCTCATGCCGGGGTCCTCCGGGCGGTGGTGGCGGCGCCGGCGGCTTCCGTCCCGGCGGCGGGCGCGGCCTCCTTCAGCCGCAGCCAGCGGCCGTTGGCCAGCCGCGCCGTGGCGATGCCGGCCAGCAGCAGCGCCGCCGGCACCAGCCAGGTCAGCGGCGAGACCGGGTCCCACTCGCGGCCGAACAGCGGGATCGCGGGCCAGCCGGCGCCGCCGTTGAGGGAAGCCATCGAGCGGTAGTCCTGCGAGAAGAAGCGCTGCAGCATCTCCACCGTGAACACCGTGCCGCAGGCCAGCAGCAGCGTGCCGACGAGATAGGCCAGCGTGACCGGCAGCAGCGCGCGCAGGCCGTAGGTCTTGCCGTGGGTGACGAAGGACTGGATCAGCCCGGCCAGGCCGGTGGGCATGAACAGCATCACCAGCACGAACACGATGCCCTGGTACAGCAGCCACGAGCGCGTCAGGTCCGACACCGCGTAGCCGAAGAACGTCATCACCGCCGCGCCCAGCGCCGGCCCGAGGAAGAGCTTCACGCCGCCGATGTAGCTGTTGAGCACCACCGCGGCCGAGGCCGAGGACTCGAACACCACGTAGTTGGCCGCCTCCATGTTGATGGCCTGCAGCGCGCCGGCAATGCCGGCGAACATGGCCGAGACCGCGAACACCAGCACGCCCAGGCGGTGCGTGTCGTAGCCGAGAAAGCGCAGGCGGTTGGCGTTCTCGCGCAGGCCGAGCGTCAGGCGCCCCACCGGCGTGAGCGTGAACAGGTACAGCAGCGCCAGCGACAGCAGCACCCAGGCCAGCGTCAGGTAATAGACCTGGTTGCTGTCGCCGAAGCTCAGGCCCCACGCCGGCATGCGCATGGTGGACAGGCCGGCCTCGCCGCCGAACCAGCCCTTCAGGTGCGGCGCCAGCGAATGCAGCAGCTCGGCCAGCGCCAGCGTGATCATGGCGAAGTACACGCCGGTGCGCTTGGTGGCGAACCAGCCGGCGGCCAGCCCGGCCAGCAGGCCCATCGCGCCGCCGGCCAGCGGCAGCAGCGGGGTGGGCAGCAGGCCGTTGCCGCCGAAGGCGTTCATGGCGTGCACGGTGGCGAAGCTGCCGATGCCGAAGTAGGCCGCGTGGCCGAACGAGAGCATGCCGCCCTGGCCGCTGAGCAGGTTGAAGGCGGCGGCGAACAGCACCGCGATCAGCATCTGGATCGAGGCGTTGACCAGCGACGGCGACAGCACCAGCGGCAGCGCCACCAGCGCGGCGGTGCCGAGCAGCAGCAGGATCTTCTGCGCCGGCGACAGCCGGGGGGCGGGCGCGGCGTGCGTGGCGCGCGGCAGGCGCGGGGAATGGGGGACTTGGGTCATGCTTACTCCTTCTCGCCCATCAGCCCGGACGGACGCACCAGCAGAATCAGCAGCATCAGCGCGAACGGGATGGTCCCGGCCAGGCTGGAGAGCTTGAGGGTCAAGAGGCCGCCGACGTCCTCGGCCCAGGTGCCCGCGCCAACCAGCGCGAGCAGGTCGGCGAGGCTGCGGTCGATGCCGACCGAGAACGACGTGATCAGCCCGATCAGCAGCGACGCCAGCATGGCGCCGCCGAGCGAGCCGAGGCCGCCGACCACCACCACCACGAAGACCATCACGCCGAGCTCCAGCGCCATGTTGGGGTTGGTGGTGTAGAACGCGCCGGCCACCGCGCCGGCCAGGCCCGCCAGCGCCGCGCCGATGCCGAACACGCCCATGAAGACCAGCGGCACGTTGTGGCCGAGCGCTTCGGCCATGCGCGGCTTGTAGATGGCCGAGCGCACCACGATGCCGACCCGCGTGCGCGTGAGCAGCAGGTAGATGACGGCGAACATGGCCAGCGCGATGGCACCCATGAACACGCGGTAGAACGGATAGGCCGAGGCGCCCAGCCGGAACGCGGCAAAGTCCAGCGCCGCCGGGATGCGGTAGTCCACCGGGAAGTTGCCGAAGAACAGCTTGATCAGCTCGGCGATGATGAACGACAGGCCGAAGGTCAGCAGCAGCTCGTGCGCGTGGCCGTGGTGGTGCACGCGGCGCAGGAAGAAGCGCTCCACCGCCACCCCGACCAGGCCGACCAGGACCGGCGAGACCACGATGGCGGGCCAGAAGCCGAGCGTGCCCTGCAGCGCGTAGGCGAAGTAGGCGCCCAGCATGTAGAACGAGGCGTGGGCGAAGTTGAGCACGCCCATCATGCCGAAGATGAGCGTCAGCCCTGCCGACACCATGAACAGCAGCAGGCCGTAGATGGCGCCGTTGAGCAGTGAGACGATGAGATATTCCATGAAGGCTTCCTTGGAACGAGCCGGTGCGGCGCGCGGCGGTGCGCGATGCGGCCGGCCGCGTCCGGCCCGGTCCGCGCCGGGAGGGCGGGAACCGGGCCGGTCTTGCTGGTGTGGTGCTGGCGTGGTGCTGGCGGAGTGCCGGGCGAAGGCGGCGGATCAGCCGGGGCGCTGCATCTTGCAGCTGGCCTGCGGCGGCGTGGCGGCCTCGGCCGCGGAGAAGGTCTTGACCGGCTTGAAGCCCATGTCGGTGCCGTCCACCTTGAACCTGGCGTCCCTGGAGACTTCCGACACCACCATCGGCAGCAGCACCTGGTGGTCGGCCGCGCGCATGCTCATCTCGCCCATCGAGGTCTTGATGCGGGCCGCTTCGAGCGCCTTGGCCAGCGCGCTGGTGTTGAGCTTGCCGCCTTCGGGCTTGACCGTCTTGAGGGCCTCGCCCAGCATCTCCACCGCGAACACGGTCTGCGGCTCGATGTAGGCGGGCATGTGGCCCTGCCTGGCCTTGAAGTCGCTGGCGAAGCGCTCGCTGTCGGCGCCGCTGGCCTCGGCGTTGAACGGATGGGCGACGAAGTGGCCGAGCGCCACGTCGGCGGCGTTGCCGATGTTGCCGGGCTGGTCGAGGAACACCGTGGCGAAGCGCGTCTTCAGCCCGGCGGCCTTGCTGGCCTTCATCAGCAGCAGCAGGTCGTTGGACCAGTTGCCGGTGATGACGCTGTCGGCCTTGGCCGCGGCGATCTTGGCCACGTAGGGCGAGAAGTCCTGCACCTTGTTGACGTCGTGCAGGGTCTTCTCCACCACCGTGTAGCCGCCGGGGCCGGCGTAGTCGATGGTCGCCTTCTCCATGTCGGCGCCCCACGAGTAGTTCTGGTTGATCGCGTACACGCGCGTGCCCAGCGCGTGCAGCGGCTTCATGGCGCCGACCAGCGCCTTGACGCGGATCTGCGCGTTGGTGGCGAACTTGAAATGGTAGAAGTGGCACTTCTCGCCGGTCAGCTCCATCGCTTCGCCGCCGACGTTCATGAACAGGATTTCCTTGCCCGGATTGCGCAGGTTGTACTTGCGCACGTCCTCGGTGATCTGGCCCGACACCGCCGACGACGAGCCCTGCATGACGATCTGCGCGCCGTCCGCCACCGCGGCCTTGAGCTTGTCGGCGGCGCCGGCCGGGCCGCCCTGGTTGTCGTACTCGACCAGTTGCAGCGGCTCGCCGTTCCAGCCGCCGGCGGCGTTGATCTTGTCGATCGCATAGCGCGCCGCCGCGCGGAACATCAGGCCGGTGGAGGCCTGCGGCCCGGACAGCGTCTCGACCAGCGCGACCTTCACCGGCGCCGCCGATGCCGCGCCGGCCAGCAGGCAAAGCGCCGCGGCTGCGAACAAAGGACGGGGGATGCGGCTACCGCTCATGAGTGTCTCCTTATCTTGTTGGGATCGTCCGGGGCCGCTGGGATGGGTCCGCCGTGGCGGTCTGACCTGTGGTTAAAGTGGTCTGACAGGTTTACTATAGGGAGATGCGCGGAAGCCGTCAACGGCGAAGTGCGCGCTGTGAGGGTTTCTACCAAGGCGTAGCCGGCGCTTGCCTCAAGGAACCGTCGTCATTGCCGCTTTCCGTTGTATGGGTTGGCTTGGCGGGAAGCCGGGGGAAATGGCCGCAGGCGCCGTGTCGGGGCATTCCGCACGTTTCACCCCGATCAAGACGTGCTACATTGACCTGTAAGGCCAATTCAAGAATTCAAGAATCATGCGCAGCCGCGGGGCGGCTGACGCCAGGGAGCAAGCAGTGAACAAGACCGTGACCGGTGCCTCGCCACCGTTGACCCAGCGCCCGGAGGGAACCATGTTCCATCCCGAGCCCAGGCACCTGCCCGACGAAATCGCCAGGCGCCTGATCCACGCGATCCAGACGGGCGAGTTCGCCGTGGGTGACCGCCTGCCGAGCGAGCGCGTGCTGTGCGAGCAGTTTTCCGTGAGCCGCGCGGTGGTGCGCGAGGCGCTGTCGCAGCTCAAGTCGGAAGGCCTGGTCGCGCCCAAGGCCGGCAGCGGCGTGTTCGTGACCGAGCGCAGCCAGCGCCAGGCGTTCCGCATGCAGGACGTGGCCATCGACGAGAAAGACTCGCTGGCGATGGTGATGGAGTTGTTGGTGACGATCGAGGTGGCCGCCACCCGCTTCGCGGCCATGCGCCGCACGCCCGAGGACCTCAAGCGGATCCGGCGCGCGCTGATCGGCATGGAATACGAGATCGCCAACGACCGGCTCGGCGACGAGGAGGATTTCGCTTTTCACCAGGCCATCGTCGAGGCCACCCACAACCCGCATTTCCAGGCGCTGAGCGAGCATCTCGAACACGGCGCGCGGCGCGTGATCCGGCAGGCCAGGAGCAATACCAAGAGTCATCACGCCAATCTCGTCGAGGCGGTGCAGGACGAGCACAAGGCGATCTACGAGGCGATCGTGGCGGGGGATGCGGAGCGCGCGGCGGAGGCGGCGGAGACGCATTTGCGGAATGCGGCTAAGAGGTTGAATATGTATTTGAAGGGGTGAGGTTGAAGGCTTTGGCTTCAAGGTCAAGGTCAAAGGATTAACTTCAACGGCTGAACGTCAAAGTCAAAGGCTTTCGCGCCCCCGGCGCGACCTACTTTCTTTTGTCCGAAAAGAAAGTAGGCCAAGAAAGCGGACTGCCTGGCCGGCAGGGGCAGAAACGTTGGGGTTTCTGGTTGTTGGTGGTTTCGTGGTGGGGTTGGTGGTTCTGCTGGCATCCTGCCGTTACCGGTTCTGGCGGCCACGACTTTGCTGGTGGTGTTGGTTTCGTAGTCAGACCTATGATGGCGAGTGCACTGCTTGCTCGGCCATCTGCCGTTACCGGTTTGGGCGGCCACGACATAGCATTCTCGTGTTTTCGTGGTGGGCGTGGTGGACCGGGGCGCGGGCGTGCGAGGGGTGGGGACATCGTGCTTGTCCCGGGGTCCTTGTTGTTCTGGTTTCTTCTCTCTTCCTCTTTCCAAACCGGCCGGCGGGCGCGCATCACCCGTTCATGGGATAAATGGCGGTTTCTTGCGCACCGCAGCAGTTTCGGCGCCGCGTCCGGCCAGCTTGCCCACGCGAGCGATCACTTCGGCCAGCAGCGCGGAGTGGTCGTCGGTGCGGTAGCTCATCATCACCGGCGAGGTGAAGCCGGGCGCGTTGATGGGCATGTAGGCCACGTCGTCGCGGTGCAGCCGCTGCACCGACGCCGGCACCAGGCAGATGCCCAGCCCGGCGGCTACCAGCCCGATGGCGGTCTGCAGTTCGTTGGCTTCCTGCGCCACGCGCAGTTGCAGGCCGCGCGTGCGGAACAGCGCCAGCACGTGGTCGGCGTAGCTGGGCCGCGGGCGCGCGGGGTAGAGCACGAACGGGTGGGCGGCGAGCTGGTCGGGCGTCATGGGCGGGCGCGCCAGCGCGGGGTGGCCGCCGGGCACGGCCACCATCAGCGGTTCGGCCATCACCACGGTGCGGGTGATGGCGGGGTCGTCCAGCACGATGCGGCCGAAGCCGATGTCGATGCGGCCGGCCTTGAGCGCTTCGAGCTGCTGCACCGTGGTGAGCTCGGACAGGCCCACTTCCAGCGCCGCGTCGGAGCCGCGCACCAGCCGGATCAGCTCGGGCAGGAAGCCGTACAGCACCGACGGCACGAAGCCGATGCCGAACCAGCGCTTCTCGTTGCGGCCGATGCGCCGCGTGCCTTCCACGATCTCGTCGATGCGCTGGCCGAGCTGCAGCGACTGTTCCAGCAGGAAGCGGCCCGCCTCGGTGAGCCGCACCGCGCGCGAGGAGCGGTCCAGCAGCACCGTGCCGATCTCGTCTTCCAGCTGGCGGATCTGGCGCGACAGCGGCGGCTGGGCGATATGCAGGCGCTCGGCCGCGCGGGTGAAGTTGAGTTCTTCCGCGACGGCCTGGAAATAGCGCAGGTGGCGAAGCTCCACGGCGCCTCCTTTCTATACTCTAAAGGTATGGATCGGGACATACTCGGTCTTGGACACCCCCGATGTCAAGCCGGATACTGCGTGCAGCGAATCCGGGCCACTCCCCCTCCGCAGGCCCGGCGGACATCAAGGTAGTCACGCAAGCATGAAAGCCACCGTCACCTCCGTCGAAGCCATCCTGGTCGACCTGCCCACCATCCGTGCCCACCAGCTGGCCATGACCACCATGCAGCGCCAGACCCTGGTGATCGTGCGGCTGCGCTGCAGCGACGGCATCGAGGGCATCGGCGAGGCCACCACCATCGGCGGCCTGAGCTACGGCGACGAAAGTCCCGAAGGCATCAAGCTGACCATCGACACCTACCTGGCGCCCGCGCTGGCCGGGCTCGACGCGAGCAACGTCCATGCCGCCATGCAGCACCTGGGCTCGGTGGCGCGCGGCAACCGCTTCGCCAAGTCGGCGCTGGAGTCGGCGCTGCTCGACGCGCAGGGCAAGCGCCTGGGCCTGCCAGTGTCGGCGCTGCTGGGCGGCGCGGTGCGTCCCAACCTGGCCTGCCTGTGGACGCTGGCCAGCGGCGACACCGGCCGCGACATCGAAGAGGCCGAATCGCTGCTGGCGGCGCGCCGCCACAATACCTTCAAGCTCAAGATCGGCCGCCGCCCGGTGCGCGAGGACGTGGCGCACGTCTCGGCCATCAAGCGCGCGCTGGGCGAGCGCGCGCGCGTGACGGTGGACGTCAACCAGGCCTGGAACGAGGCCGAGGCCGCCACCGGCATCGCCATGCTGGAAGCCGCCGGCATCGACCTGGTGGAGCAGCCGGTGCCGCGCGAGCAGCGCGGCGCGCTGGCGCGCCTGGCGGCGCGCTTCGTGGTGCCGGTGATGGCCGACGAGGCGGTGTGCGGCCCGGAGGACGCGATGGACCTGGCGCGCCAGGCCGCGGCCGACGTGTTCGCGCTGAAGATCTCCAAGTCCGGCGGCATCTACGAGATGCTGCGCACCGCCGCGGTGGGCGACGCCGCCGGCATCGCGCTGTACGGCGGCACCATGCTCGAAGGCAGCGTGGGCACCATCGCCGCCGCGCACGGCTTCGTCACGTTGCCGCGGCTGGCCTGGGGCACCGAGCTGTTCGGCCCGCTGCTGCTCAAGGACGACATCGTGACCGCGCGCCCCGAATACCGCGACTTCGCGCTGCACCTGCCGCCCGGCCCGGGCCTGGGCCTGGCGCTGGACGAGGACAAGCTGGCCCACTACCGCCGCGCCTGAGCGCGCCGAAACCCGTCGATGCGCATCGATGCGCGTCGACATGACAAGACAAGGACGACGACATGCTTTTCCTGGTGAGAATGGACGTGAAGCTGCCGGCCGACATGCCGGCCGCGCTGGCCGACGAGATCAAGGCGCGCGAGAAGGCCTATTCGCAGGACCTCCAGCGCCAGGGCAAATGGCCGCACATCTGGCGCGTGGTGGGCGAGTACGCCAACTACAGCGTGTTCGATGCCGAAAGCAACGATGCGCTGCACGCGATGCTGTCCGGCCTGCCGCTGTTCCCGTACATGGCCATCCACGTCACGCCGCTGGCGCAGCATCCGTCGTCGATCCGGTAGCGCCGCCGCGCGCCGGACCCGATAAATTCAATAAATCCCAAGAGGAGACTTCGATGCGCCTGCCATTCCTGCGCAACCTCGCCGTCGGCGCCGCCTGCGCACTGGCTACCCTGGCCGCCGTCCCCGCGGCCCATGCCGCCTGGCCCGACAAGCCGATCCGCTGGGTCGTGCCGTTCCCGGCCGGCGGCGCGATGGACAATATCGCCCGCACGCTGGGCGAGGAAATGTCGGCCTCGCTCGGGCAGGCCATCGTGGTGGAAAACCGCCCCGGCGCGGGCGGCAACATCGGCGCCGAGATGGTGGCGCGCTCGCCCGCGGACGGCTACACGCTCATCATCGTGGCCAACGGCATGGCGGTGAACCCGGCGCTGTACGGGCGCCTGAACTACGACCCGGTCAAGGACTTCGCGCCGGTCTCGCTGCTGGCGGTGGTGCCCAACGTGCTGGTCACCAACAAGGCCAGGAAGCTGCCCGCCACGGTGCCGGACCTGATCGCCGCCGCGCGCGCCAACCCGGACAAGTACACCTACGCCTCCGCCGGCAACGGCACCTCGATCCACCTCGCCGGCGAACTGTTCACCTCGCTTGCCGACGTCAGGATGCTGCACGTGCCCTACAAGGGCAGCGGCCCGGCCATGACCGACCTGCTCGGCGGGCAGGTCGACTACATGTTCGACAGCATCACCTCGGCCAAGCCGCACATCGACTCCGGCAAGCTCACGGCCATCGCGGTGACGACCGCCAGGCGCTCCACCACGCTGCCCAACGTGCCCACGATGGCCGAGGCCGGCGTCAAGGGCTACGACCTGTCGCCGTGGTTCGCCGCCTTCGTGCCGGCCCGCACGCCGCCCGAGGTGATCGCGCGCCTGAACCAGGCGATGGTCGCCGCGCTGGCCAGGCCGTCGGTGCGCACGCGCCTGGCCGGCATCGGCGCCGAGCCGATCGGCAGCACGCCGGCGCAACTGGGCAAGCACCTCGCCGAGGAAACGCAGAAGTGGGGCAAGCTGATCCGGGAGCGGGGGATTCACGCGGATTGATCATTTGAGTGGCGCTGCCGCCTCTTCTCGGCGGGTACCGTGTTTCCTGGCGGTGCGCCGATTGCCCCTTGTTGATAGCAGTGCTATCGTTCTTGCGTGACAGTATCGGAAGGGGAAATCATGGCCACTCTCCTGGTTCGCGGGATTGACGAGGCACTGGTGCAGCGGCTGCGCGAGCGCGCCGCCGCGCACGGGCGCAGCGCAGAGGCGGAACACCGCGAGATCCTCGCGCAGGCCCTGTCGGCAACCCGGCGCAGGAGCTTTGCCGAGATCCTGGCCAGCATGCCGGATGTCGGCGAGGACAGCGATTTCGAGCGGCTCGATCCGTCGTCCGGGGCCGTCCATGTATTTGATTGATACCAACGTCATCAGCGAAGCGCGCAAGCGCGAGCGCGCCAACCCGGGGGTGCGAGACTTTTTCCGCGAGGCCGCGCAACGAGAGTCCGCTTTGTTTCTCTCCGTGGTCACGGTCGGCGAACTGCAGCGTGGCGTCGAGTTGATCCGGCATCGCGGAGATACCGCGCAGTTTGCCGCTCTGGGGGCCTGGCTCGAGTCCGTGTTGAGCGAATTCGCAGAGCGGATCTTGCCCATCGACGATGTCGTCAGTCAGGTCTGGGGCCGCCTGCGCGTACCGCACGCGGAGCATGCGCTGGACAAGCTGATTGCGGCGACGGCGCTGGTGCATGACCTCACGGTCGTGACCCGCAATGTCGATGACTTCGCGGGCTGCGGCGCTCGCTTGCTGAACCCCTTCGCGTAAATCCCCCCGCTTTCGCCTGCTGCGCTATTTCCCCGCCGAAAACCGGACATCCCCATACCACGCCCGCGCGACCGCGCCGGTGTTGTCGGTATCGGTGAGCAGGCCGTAGGCGGTGAGCCTGCCCGGCGCTTCCTTGAAGGCGCGCTCGTAGTCCTGCGCCACGTTGCGGCTCAGGGACAGCCACTTGCCGACGTCGCCGGGGCCGCCCGATACCACGATCATCTTGACGCGCGAGGTGTGCGGGTTGTCGAGGATGGTGCCCACCGGCACGCTGTCGGACCAGATGTACATCAGCGTGGCATAGGGCAGGTCTTCGCCGGCCAGCGTGTGCGCGAGCTGCATGGCGGCGCGGTCGCCGAGCGAGAGTTTTTCCTTGTCGCCGTCGAACAGGAAAAGCAGCCGCGCGGGCGCGTCTTCCTGCGCGGCCACGCGGTTGTCGGCGTTGTCGACGGGCTGCTCGATCTTCCAGCGCCAGCTCACCCGGGGCGTGGCGGCGAGATCGATGTCGCCGTCGTGCATCAGCGCCGAGGCGGAGGCGTCGGCGCTGGCTTCCAGCACCGTGACGTTGCCGTCGGCCACCAGGCTGTAGCGCGTGGTCATCTTGCCGCGCGCCACCGGCAGGTTCTTCCAGCCGGCCGGCAGCGCGCCGCCCGGCGTGTCCGTGGAGAACGCCACGCCGGGCGGCGCGGCCTGCGCGGCGGCCCACAGCGGCAGGCCGCAGGCCAGCAGGCCGGCCAGAAGCCGCCTCGATGCGCGGTGCATGGTCATGTGCGGGGGCTGGCCGGCGGTGTGATGGGAGTTTCATTGTAGGCAGGTGGCCCGGGGTTTGTCCGGTGCGGCGCGGCTCCCGGCCGCGGGCCGGCGGGACGCGCGCGGCCCGCCCCGGGGTCTGCGATGGCTTGCCGCGCGCGCGCGACGGCGCTCAGGCGATGCCGCCGTCGGCGCGCGGGATCTGGCCGTTGACCCGGCCGGTGTGGGGTCATGGATCATTCCGGTGAATGGATAATCGGCCGGGAATTGGTATCATTGCTCCATCTTCCTCAATAATTGACCGCCACCGCGATGGACCGCTTCCAGGAAATGCAGGCGTTCGTGCGCATCGCCGAGCGCCAGAGCTTTACCCAGGCCGCCGAGGACCTGCGCATCCCGCGCGCCACCATCACCAACCTGATCAAGCGCATGGAGCGCCGCATCGGCACGCGGCTGCTGGAGCGCACCACGCGCACGGTGCGCCTCACGCACGACGGCGAGGCCTACTACCGGCGCTGCGTGCGCCTGATCGCCGACCTCGAGGAAGCCGAGGGGTCGTTCCGCAACACCGCGCCGAAGGGGCTGCTGCGCGTGAACCTGCAAGGCACGCTGGCGCGGCATTTCGTGGTGCCGTCGCTGCCGGATTTCCTCGCGCAGTACCCGGAGCTGGAAGTGCATATCGGCGAGGACGACCGCCTCGTGGACCTCGTGCGCGAAGGCGTGGACTGCGTGCTGCGCGCGGGCAACCTGCAGGACTCGTCGATGGTGGGGCGGCGCGTGGCGCTGCTCGAGCAAGTCACCGTGGCCAGCCCCGCCTACCTGGCCCGGCATGGCGAGCCGGCGGACCTGGAGGCGCTGGCCGCGCATCGCGCGGTCAACTACATCTCGAGCGCCACCGGCAGGGTGGTGCCGCTGGAGTTCACCGTGGACGGCCGCGTGAGCGCCGTGCAACTGCCGGGCACGGTGTCTGTCACCGGGGCCGATCTCTACACGGGCGCGTCGGTCGCGGGGCTCGGGCTGGTGCAGGTGCCGCGCTACCGCGTGGCCGGCGAACTGGCCGACGGGCGCCTGCGCGTGGTGCTGCCGCAGTTGCCGCCGCCGCCGATGTCGGTGTCGGTGCTGTATTCGCATAACCGCCAGCTTTCGTCGCGCGTGCGCGTGTTCGCGCAGTGGCTGCGCGAGGTGTTCGAGACCGCCGGCGCGCGGACGGGCGACTAGCGCCGCGCGCGGCGCCGCCGGTTCGGCGCGCGGCGGATGTCGACGGAAAAAGGGAGAAAAATCAGTGCGCCTTCAGCTCGCACGCGGGACACACGCGCACCAGCAGCGGCGGGCTTTCCATTTCCGCGAGCGCGTCGCTGTCGTCGGAGGCCACCGCGCAGCGGCACGCGGGCGACGCGGCCAGCGGCTTCACGGGGTCGCCCTCCGGCAGCACCGCGTAGCGCACGCCGAGCAGGACGCGGCGTTCCCACGCGCCGGTGGGATCGAGCGCGAGCAGCCACAGGCGCGTCTGCAGCGACCAGTGCTTGACGGTCTCGCTCTTGATGAGCAGCCGCCGCGCGGCTTCCGCCGTGGTGATCTGGTGCGACACCAGATGGAAGAACGCTTCGGCCTTGTCGCCCAGGCGCAGGCGCCCCATCGGCGTGCCGGTCAGGCGCGTGAACGGCTGGCGGCAGCCGGAGCACTGGAACTGCGGCAGGCCGCCCTCGTCGGTGCTGTGGAAGGCCGCGCCCGCGCCGCAGCGCGGGCAGCGCGGCGCGCGGCGGCTGGCCACGTGCAGGCGGCGCCAGGCGGCCATCAGGTAGTCGGCCAGGGCTTCGTCGCCGGCGGCATTGGCGGCGCGCGCGCCGATATGGATCAGCGTGGTCGCGCGGCGCGGTTCGCGCGCGGGCGGCGGCGCGCTGCCGAGGTCGGCCAGTGATGGCCGGGGAGGGGCGAATCTGCTCATAACGTCGGCGCGGGCAAACCGGCCCAGGCTCCGGGAGCGATGAAAGTGGGCAGATTCTATGGGGGATGGGGTCGGCCCGAAACTGTGATTGATCACAGTGGGTGGTGCCGCCGGGCCGCTGTGCCGCGCTAGGGCTTGATGATGCCGGCCGAGGCCGCCTTGACCACCGCCTCGATGCGCGTGGCCACGCCGAGCTTCTGGCGCGCGTTGTCGATATGGAAGTCCACCGTACGCTTGGACAGCCCGAGGATGGTGGCGATCTCGCCGGAGGTCTTGCCGCGCGCGGACCAGACCAGCGCCTCCACCTCGCGCTCGCTCAACTGCACGTCGGGCAGGCCGTGCCGCGTGCGCGCCACGCGCGCCAGCCGCGTCTCGACGATGCTGGTGAGGATGTCGAAGTCCACCGGCTTGGTCACGTAGTCGTCGGCGCCGAGCCGGCGGCCGCGCAACTCGGCCTCGCGCTGGGCCAGCGCGGTGAGGAACACGAACGGCATGTCGGCGAAGCGCGGCGCCAGCGCGGCGATCTTCTCCAGCAGTTCGAAGCCGGTCATCACTGGCATACTCACGTCGCAGAGCACCAGGTCCGGCGCGTCGCGCAGGATGCTGGCCAGGCCCTGCTCGCCATCATGCGCGATGCTCACGTCGAAGCCGCGCTCGACCAGTTCCTCGGCGATCAGGGCGGCCGTTTCGGCATCGTCCTCGATGCAGAGTATCTTGCGGCTGGCGTCGTGCATGGTGTTCCTCGGTGGTGCGGGCGGGCAGAGCGTAAGCGATTTCCAGGATGACAGTCTCATGAATCACCCGATTCAGCCGGCGCCGGGCGGCCGGCGCGTGCGCCGCGGGCTCGGGCGGCGCCTGGCCGGGCTGCCCGATTCGGTGCCGATGCTGCGGCCGATCCGCGTGCGGCTGTCGCTCGTGTTCGTGCTGTTCCTGCTGCTGGTGGCCGGCGTGGGCCTGTTCGGCATCAACCGCCTGAGCAACTTCCACAGCGTGTCGGCGCAGATCAGCGGGCGCTGGCTGCAGAGCAACCGCATCCTCGGCGACCTCAACAATTATATTTCCGACTACCGCGCCTTCGAGGGCGATGCCCTGATCGCCACCACCGGCGCCGACCTGCGCGCGGCGCAGGCGCAGATCGCCCGGCTGGACGACGTGATCCGCGAGGTGGAGGGGCGCTACGGCAAGATCGCGCACGACCCGGCCGAACAGGCGCTCTACGAGCAGTTCATGGCGCAATGGGCCGCCTACCGCCAGTGCGTGGACGACGTGGTGGCGCTGGCCTACCGCAAGGACACCGCGCCGGCGGTGGCGCTGTACCGCGGCGAGTCGCGCCATGCGTTCGAGCGCGCCAACGGCACGCTCGGCACGCTGACCGAGCGCAACGTGGCCGGCGCGGCCGCGGCGACCGAGCGCGAGGCCGACGCCTACCGCGAGGCGCAGCGCCTGATCGCCGGCGCCATCCTGGTGTCGTGCTGCCTGGTGATCGCCGCGGTGGCCTACCTGGTGCGGGCGGTGTCCAACCCGATCGCGGCGCTGGTCGAGCGCATGCACCGCATCACCGACAACGACCCGCACGTCGACATACCGGGCGCCGGGCGCCGCGACGAGATCGGCGAGATCGCGCGCGCGGTGGTGCGCTTTCGCGACAACACGCTGGAGCTCGAGCGCAGCAAGGCCGCGCTGGCCGCGCAGACCACCATGCTGCAGGACACGCTGGAAAACGAGCGGCGCATGGCCATGCTCCAGCGCAATTTCGTCTCGATGGCTTCGCACGAGTTCCGCACGCCGCTCAACGTGATCGACGGCCACGCGCAGCGCCTGATGCGCATGAAGGAAAGCCCGTCGGCCGAGGTGCTGGCCGAGCGCTGCGGGCGCATCCGCGGCGCGGTGCGGCGCATGACCAGCCTGATCGACCATCTGCTCGATTCCTCGCAGCTGCTCGACGGCGGCCGCCTGGCCACGCTGCGCGGCGTGGATTTCTCGCTCAGCCTGCTGGTGCACGAAGTCTGCGAGATGCACCGCGAGAGCTCGCCGGCGGCCGTGATCGAGGAGATCGTCGATCCCGGCGTGGCGGAGATCTTTCACGGCGACGCCAAGCTGCTGTTCCAGGCCTTCAGCAATCTGATCGGCAACGCCATCAAGTACTCGGCCGCCGGCACGCCAGTCACCGTGCGCGTGCGCGGCGACGCGAACACCGTCAGCGTGTCGGTGGCCGACCGCGGCATGGGCATCCCGGACAAGGACCGCGGCCATATCTTCGAGCGCTTCGTGCGCGGCGCCAACGTGGCCGGCACGGCCGGCGCGGGCGTGGGCCTGTATCTGGTCAAGCTGGCGGTGGACCTGCACCGCGGCGAGATCCGCGTGAGCAGCAAGGAAGGGCAGGGCTCGTGCTTCGACGTGCGGCTGCCGCGCGGGCTGGACGGCGCGGGCGGCTGAAGCCACGCGGCGGCGGCAACGCGGGGAAGGAAAAAAGGAGGGCGAAAAAAAAGCCCGCCTGGCGGCGGGCATTTTCTTGTGGCGGAGCGGACGGGGCTCGAACCCGCGACCCCCGGCGTGACAGGCCGGTATTCTAACCAACTGAACTACCGCTCCACATTGACTGCGGAAACCGGACGATACCGGCCTCCGACGCGCTTGCCGAAGCTGCCATGCGTGACTGGCATGCCTTCGAAACTGGCGTCCCCTAGGGGATTCGAACCCCTGTACTCACCGTGAAAGGGTGATGTCCTAGGCCTCTAGACGAAGGGGACATGAACCTGCTTGCAACACCTTGCGGTTTCATGTCGCGAGGGGCGCAATTGTAGCGCCCTTCATTGCGGCTGTGAAGCGTTTTTTCATCGAAATGCAAAAAACGCGCGCGCGACACGCGCGGCATCAGGCGCTGCGGCGGCGTGCTTCCGCGCGCCGCCGCAGCGCCCGTTCCCGCCGTTCCCGGCCGGCGCTGTTCAACCGCGCGCCGATCTGCCACCATTGCGGCCCTTCGTTTTCATGGCCCGGCAAGGCGCCCTCGCAATGGCTTCCAGCAAAGCACACCACGCCACCGGATGGGCGGCCGGACTGATCGCCGCGGCGATCGTCGCCAGCGCCGGCGCGGGCGGCCCCTATTCATTCGGCGCCGCGCTGGCCTTTGCCGCGGGCGTGGCCGGCGGCGGCGCGCCGGACTGGCTGGAGGTGGCGTGGTGGTCGCGCTCGCGCCGCCTGTGGATCGCCCATCGGACCTGGACGCACTGGGGCGTGGCCTGGCTCGCGCTGCTGGTGCTGTCGCACCGCGCGCTGGGCAGCCACGCGCTGGCCGCGCCGGCGTTCGGCTTTGCCTGCGGCGGGCTCATGCATCTGCTGGCGGACTGGCCCAATCCGCTCGGCGTGCCGTGGATCTGCGGGCGGCATTCGCTGAACTGGTGGAAGAGCGGGCGCTGCGATGCGCTGGTGGTGGCGGCGTCGTGGGCGGGCGCGCTTACGCTGTCGCGCCATGTGTGGTTCCACGGCGCGCACGGCCTGGACCTGCTGCATTACCTGCGCGCGTGGCATCTGCGCGCGTGAGCACGGCAAAAAAAGAGGCGGCCACGAGGGGCCGCCGATCGGGAATACGAGGGAGGCAATTCCCTCAGGGATGACTAACGGCCGGCAAAAGTGCCACATTCACCCCTCCGATGTGGGGTGACTTTCCGTGCATATGCGTCGCGCCGATGCGCGCCTCAGGCTTCCAGGCAGCTCAGCGGCGCGCTTTCCGGGCCGGGCTCGTTGGCGCTCTGGCGCTGCCGCTGGCGCCGCACGCCGAGGGTCATCTCGGCGTGCGCGGCGTCGAGCCAGGCGGTGCGGTGGCGCACCGGGTCGCGCGGCGAGAGCGCTTCGGCGCCGACCTGCCGCAGGAAATACTTGACCATGCTGCCGGCGCGCGCGGGCACCGGCAGCATGCCGAGCAACTGGCGCCGCTGCAGCAGGCCGGTGTCGACGGCATGGCCCAGCGCGGCCCACGCGGTGCGGCCCAGCGCCACGTACAGGACTTCGCCGCCGGCCTGGGCGAGCCGCTCGAGGAACAGCGCCTCGAACACGTTGCGCAGCATCGGCACCGCCATCAGTTCTTCGAGGTCGCCGTCGTAGGCCAGGCCGCGCCGCGTGGTGGCGTAGGGCAGCAGGGCCAGCGGCTGCAGTCGCGCGAAGCCGTCGCCCCACAGCGAGGCCGCGTTCGGCAGGCCCACCAGCTGCGGGATGCCGAAATGGTCCAGCATGCGGATCAGGTTGGGCCGCACCAGCCGCCCGCCCAGCTCCACCTGGCGCTTGTTCTCGCGCTGGATGGCGCGCCCGGGCGCGTGCCGCTGCAGCAGGCGCTCGGTCAGTTCCGCGGCGAGCTGCACGTGGGTGTGGCCGGGCGTGGTGCTCACCAGCGCCAGCCGCGCGTCCGCGTGCGTGTGCTCGAACGGCACGTAGCGCATGACATAGAAGCGATCGCGATCAACCAGTACCGGCTTGTCGATCACGGACGCCGCCGACCCGCGCCGGATGCGCGAGCAGTACTCTTCCAGATAGTTCGCCAAAGTGTCCCCGCCTTACCGCAGATTTCTCTCTGTCTTCGCCCTGTCGCCGGGCGTGTTCCTGCATGGTAAGTCGCGTGCGCGCGCCAGGCAAAGGCGGCGGTGCCGTTTCCGGCGCGGGGGGCCGGCGGGTATGTGGGGCAGCGAACCAAGCGCGCGCGGGTGCCATCCCGATGGCGGATGGACGCGGCGCGCCCGCGCGGCCGGTGGCCGTGCCGCGTCAGCGCGCCACGCGCTGCTCCTTGCGGCAGGCCTTGCAGACATGCTCGAGGCCGCCGCGGCGGCGCCCGTCGCGCGAGAAGAACTCGCCGTCGGCGGGCCAGTATTCGCCGCAGTTGCGGCACAGCTTGAGCGGGCCGATATCAGACATCATCACCTCGGTGGCGGCATGGGCGGTGTGGCCCGCATGGGAGGCGGCGCACGGGCGCTCGAGTGCGGTGGCGTGGTCGTACATGGTTTCTCCTTGCCTGGCGCGAACGGGCCGGCGTTGGTCAGGTGTGCGGGCGCGGGCGCGTGGCGCGCGTGGCGCGGGTCCCGGCGGGACGGCTGAAATACCCGGTTACGAAATGGACGGCCGCGCGGGCCGGATCCGCCCCGGCCGCGCGCGCGCGCGGGGCGCGGGCCGCATGGCCGCCGGCGCGGGCCTTCATCGCGCGAGCAGGCTGGAGCAGGCCATCAGCAGCCATCCCGCCGCCGCGCAGGCGCCCAGCCATCCCAGCAGGACCAGCACGATGGTGGTCCACTTCATCGGGGCTGCCGCCGCGGCGCCGCAAGGGCTGCGCGCGGTGCGGCAGGGGTGGCGCGGCGGCGCGCGGGCAGCGCTGCCGGGCGCCATGACGGCGGCTGTGCTCGGGTGTCATTCATGCGACTTCCTTCAGACAGGCAAGACGGCGCTTGCACAACGGTGCAGCTTAGCCACCGCGCAGCACCGCTGTGTGTCCGGGTTGTAAGGAAATGTGCACGGCCGCGGGCGCCGCCGGGCGCGCCGGCGCTGCCTGGCGCCGCCCGGCGTGTTCCGGTCGCCTTCCCTATAATGGCCGCTCGTGCCGCCGGCCTGGCGCCGCCGGCACGCCGCATTCCGCATCCATCCGCTTACGCTCCGGCCACGCCATGACGACCCTGCTCGACGCTACCTTTGCCCGCACCCTCGATACTCTGGTCGAACGCCTCGCGGCCATGCCCGGCGCGCGCGCCCAGGCGTGGGTGTTCGAGGATGCCGACGCGCGCCGCGCGGCCGAGCGGCGGCTGGCCGCCGCCGGCGTGCGGGCGGAGATCCGCAGCGCGTACAAGCCGCTGGTGCATTTCTTCCTCGACGATTTTCCCGGTGAGGTGGATGTGGCGCAGCGCGCCGCCCACGGCGTGACGGTGCGCCTGCCCGCGGCCGCCACGGACAAGGAGGCGCAGCGCTTCCGCCTGGAGGCCTATCCGCTGGCCGGCCTGCTGCCCGAGGGCGCCCTGCGCCTGGCCGACGGCGACGCCGACGCGCACTACGTGGTCGAAGCCGGCGGCGAGGCCCGCCGCGTGTTCGTGCCGCTCGCGGCCTCGGGCGCGCCGTGCGGATGGCTGCGCCTGTGGCAGGGCGAGGCGCTGGTCGAGGACGGGCCGCTGGCCACCGAATACGAACTGGCCTTCGCCGCGGCGATGGACGCGATCCGCGCGCATGGCTGGGGCGGGCGCGCGCCGTATTTCGACGTGCTGCGCATCGCCATCGGCACCGGCGGCATCGAGCGCCGGCTGGCCTACCAGGACGAATGCATCAGCACGCGCGAGGCGCTGCACGAGGACCTGTATTTTTCCGTGCTGGAATATTTCCAGGACCGCGCCGGCCTGCCGCGCGGGGACCGCACCCTGCAGCCGGGCCAGATCGTGCCGGACGTGCATGCGGGCGCCAGCGAGGGCGCCACGCACGTGCGCGTGGAGGTGCTGCCGCACCCGCGGCCGGCCGCCGCCGGCGCCGCGCCGCTGTCCGCGGCGGCGCTGGCCGCGCTGGCGCGCCCGCTCACGCCCGAGGAGGCCGCCACCGAAATGGCGGCGCTCGGCGGCACGCGCTTCAGCGCGATGTCCACGCAAGGGCGCGTGGTCCACGGCACGCATATCGAAGGCGCGCTGCCCGGGCTGGTGATCTCGGGCGGGCAGCATGCCAACGAGAGTTCCGGCGTGGTCGGCGCGCTGCGCGCGGCGCACGCGCTGCGGCAGCGCCCGCAGGCCAACTTCGCCGTGATCGCGCTGGAGAACCCGGACGGCGCGGCGCTGCACGCGCGGCTGCGCGAGGACAATCCGCGCCACATGTCGCATGCCGCGCGCTACACCGCGCTGGGCGACGACCTCGAGGCGCGCACCGCGGCGCCGTTCGGCGAAAAGGCGGCGCGGCTGGAGGCGGCCGAGCGCACCGGCGCCGGGCTGCACATGAGCCTGCACGGTTATCCCGCCCACGAGTGGACGCGCCCGCTCACCGGCTACGTGCCGCCGGGCTTCGAGACCTGGACCATTCCCAAGGGATTTTTCCTGATCCTGCGCCATCACGGCGGGGTCGAGGACAAGGCGCTGGCGTTCATGCAGGCGCTGACGGCGGCGCTGGCCGCCTCGCCGGAACTGGCCGCGTTCAACGCGCGGCAGCTTGCCACCTGGGGCGCGCATGCGGGCGCGGTGCCGTTCCCGGTGATCAACGGCATTCCGTGCATGATCGTGGAGGATCACCGCTCCACGGTGCCGTTCATGCTGGTCACGGAGTTCCCGGACCAGACCGTCTACGACGATGCCTTCCGCCTGGCTCACACCACGCAGATGCGTGCGGTGCTGGCGGCGGCGGAACTCTACTGGGCGGGCGCGCTGGCGTAAGGGACAGGGCGCGCCACGCGGCGTCAGTGAATCGTGCGCGTCACTTTGGTGTGGGCGGCCTTGGCCGCCGTGCCGCCGCCGGGGGTGGCGTCTTCGTCCTGCTCGATCATCGTGGCCGCGAGGCTGAGCGCGGCCTGCATCTCTTCGTGCGTCAGCCCCGAGGACAGGGCCAGGCGCACCGCGAGCGATGCGAGCCGGGCGACTTCATAACTGGGAATGGTCATCTCTGCTCCTTGTTCCGGCCTGTCCGCGGCCGGCGGGCCGCGGACAGGCCGCTTATCATGGTGGTCGGCGCAAGGCCGGGTCCCTTTTAGTATGGTTCACCGCGCGCCGCGCGCGCATGATTCCGCTCAGGCCGGCAGGAAACCTTCCACCGTCAGGTAGCGCTCGCCGGTGTCGTAGTTGAAGCCGAGCACGGTGGCGCCGGCCGGCAGGTCGGGCAGCTTCTGCGCGATGGCGGCCAGCGTGGCGCCCGAGGAAATCCCCACCAGCATGCCTTCTTCGCGCGCGGCGCGGCGCGCCATCTCGCGCGCCGGCTCGGCGTCGACCTGGATCACGCCGTCGAGCAGCGTGGTGTCGAGGTTGCGCGGGATGAAGCCGGCGCCGATGCCCTGGATCGGGTGTGGCGCGGGCGCGCCGCCGGAGATCACCGGCGAAGCCACCGGTTCCACCGCGAAGACCTTCAGTTGCGGCCATTTCTGCTTGAGCACGCGCGCGCAGCCGGTGATGTGGCCGCCGGTGCCCACGCCGGTGATCAGCGCGTCGATGCCCTGCGGGAAATCGGCGAGAATTTCCTGCGCGGTGGTGGTCTCGTGGATCTCGACGTTGGCCGGATTCTCGAACTGCTGCGGCATCCAGGCGCCCGGCGTGGCCGCCACCAGTTCCTCGGCGCGGGCGATTGCGCCCTTCATGCCCTTTTCGCGCGGCGTCAGGTCGAAGGTGGCGCCGTAGGCCAGCATCAGGCGGCGGCGCTCCACCGACATGCTGTCGGGCATCACCAGCACCAGCTTGTAGCCCTTGACCGCGGCCACCATCGCCAGCCCGATGCCGGTATTGCCGGAGGTCGGCTCGATGATGGTGCCGCCGGGCTTGAGCACGCCGGACCGCTCGGCCGCCTCCACCATCGAGAGCGCGATGCGGTCCTTGATCGACCCGCCGGGGTTGGCGCGCTCGGACTTGATCCAGACCTGGTGCGTCGTGCCGAACAGGCGCTGGATGCGGATGTGCGGCGTGTTGCCAATGGTCTGCAGGATGTTGTCGGCCTTCATTCAGAGATCTCCAGGGATGGTTTCGATGCGGACCTGCGCGCGGGCCCGCCCATGCATGCACGGGAGGATTCTAGCCGGCCACCGCGCCGGCATCACGATTTCCGCGCGGCGCCGGCGGCTTCGCCTGACCCCGCTCAATGACAGGCTTCGGCGCACGCCGGCAGGCGCAGCTCGCGCCCCGCGCCCCGCGCCCGGCCCCCGGGCCTCCAGCGAGGACGCGCTCACCACGCGGCCGCGGCCGCGCCGCTTGGCCTCGTACAGGGCGCGGTCGGCGCTGCCGAACAGGCGGTCCCAGGCCGCCGCGCCGCCGCCCGGGCCGCCACCCGCGCCGCCGCGCATCTCGGCGACGCCGATGCTGGCGCTGGCGAAGCCGCCCATCTCCGGCGGCAGCGCGATGGCGCGGATGCCGCGCAGGATGCGGTTGGCCAGCAGGAGCGCGTCGGCCTCGGCGGTATGCGGGCACAGCACGCAGAATTCCTCGCCGCCGTAGCGCCCGGCCACGTCGGTGGCGCGGTGCTCGCCCTCCACCACTGCGGCGATCTGTCGCAGGATGAGATCGCCGGCGCGGTGCCCGCTGCTGTCGTTGATGCGCTTGAAGCGGTCGACGTCGATCACCAGGCAGCTCAGCGGGTGGCCGTGGCGCGCGTACTCGGCCGCCAGCACCCGGGCCGCGCCGTCGACGGCGCCGCGGTTGAGCAGGCCGGTGAGCGCGTCGAGCCGGGCCTGCCGTTCCTGCGCGGCGAGCATGGCTTCCATCGTCATCACGGTGAAGGCGGCCAGGCCCGCGAGGATCGCCACGAACGACGGCAGCAGGCGCAGCAGCAGCAGCGCTTCGGCATGGCTGGCGGCCACGGCGGCGCTCACGCCCCACACCGCGTAGAGCCCGCAGCATTGCGCCAGGCACTGCAGCGCGCAGGCGGCCAGCACCAGCGGGCGCGCGCGGCGGCCCGGCGCCTGCGGCCGCGGCAGCAGCCAGGCCAGCGTGAAGGCGGCGCAGACGGCCGCCGCCGCGTAGCCCGCGGCCGCGGCCGGGCGGCTGCCTTCGCCCAGCGCGGCGGCGCCCAGCACCGCCAGCATGGCGGCCGCGGCGGCGCCCGCGGCGCCCGGCGTGGCCGCGCGGCGGCCGTCGGCCATCACGATGCCGCGGTGGATCAGCAACTGGGCGGCCAGCCCCAATGCCGGCGCCAGCAGCAGGGGCCAGGCCGGCTCGCCGGGCCCGTCGGCCACCAGCAGGCCGGCGGCGCAGGCCAGCGCCAGGCCCACGCCCCAGGCACGGCCCGCGGCGCTGCGGCGCAGGGCCAGCATCAGCGCTGCCAGGATGCATTGCACGGCGGTAAACAGGACCAGCAGCGCCATGACGGCAGCGCTCTCATCAGACGGCATGAGATTCCCACGGAATGCGGCGCATCGGCGATGCGCCGGAGTTTGCCTTCGAAGATGGCCATGCGTGTCCGCGCGCGGCTCGTCCGCGCCGTGACCTGGCCAGGGATATTCCCGAGAGAGGCGGCGCGTGGCCGGAGCGGGTCCGGTGCGATATGGCCGCGATGGGCCGCCATGAAGTCGTTTTCTTGTTTGAGAAAATTCTACACAGTGCCGACCTGTAAGAGCTATGTCGTAACAAGGTATGACAATTGTTGACATTGGGTTTGAAACGGGTGACTTACCATTCCTTTCCCGATGCTGCCGGCGCGGCCCGGGTGGAGGTTTTCCCGGGTGCCGCCCATTTCGCGGGTCGTATTTCATCTGTCGTTTATCGTCCATTCCGACGTTCGGCGGAACGGCTCTGTGCTATGGTTGTCGCTGCCCAAAAACAACAAAAATGCAGAAAGTATCGACACGGCACGGTGATGCGAAAGTCGCTATCGCCGACCTTGGGAGACAGGCGCCGGATGCCGGCATGCCCTGTTCCATCAACGGATTGCGGCCGCGCGCACGGAATCGTCGCCGGATGTGACAAGGGACTGCATTCGCCCATCGTGCGAAATCCCTAGTCCGAAATGCTTATAGGCATGACCATCGGCATGCCTCAGAATTTGCGACCGTAGTGCTTAAATCTGCACTTCGGTATGACCGCGAAAGGGACTGACCGGCCGACGCCGGACAGCGCGGGCGCAGTAGACGTAAGCAAGCCATGCCTGGAACGCATCGCCTTTCCGGCGCCGCAGCGCGGCGCTCAGAGCAGACGAGGCGAGCGGCTCCAGGACGGGAATAAAAAAGCCAAAAAAAAAGGGGCCAACAAGTGAAATTGTTGCGATTGGACGGCGTCCTGCGTCGTGTGCCGGCCGTGCGAAGAGGCCGCCGGGATACGATCATGACCAGGGTCGGGCTGGGTGCGTTGCTGGCGCCGCTGCTGGCCTCATTGCTGGCGCTGCTTGCCGCCTGGTGCTGCCCGGCGCAGGCGCAGGCGCCCGCACCGGCCGGCGTGCGTCCGCCCAACATCGCCTTCCACTACGGCAGCAAGCCTCCCGTGGATGCCTTGCAGGCATTCGACATCGCCGTGGTCGAGCCCGACAGCGGCTTCGATCCGCGCCGCGCCGCCACGCCGAAGACCGCCTGGTTCGCCTACGTCAGCGTGGGCGAGGTCGAGCCGTCGCGCCCCTACCTCAAGGACATGCCCAAGGCCTGGCTGACCGGCAACAACGATGCCTGGGGCGCCCGCGTGGTCGACCAGGCCGCGCCGGGCTGGCCCGCCTTCTACGTCGACAAGGTGATCGCGCCGCTGTGGGAGCGCGGCTATCGCGGCTTCTTCCTCGACACGCTCGATTCCTACCAGCTGGTGGCCAAGACCGACGCCGAGCGCGCGCGGCAGGAAGCCGGCATGGTCGCCGTGATCCGCGCCATCAAGGCGCGCTACCCGGACGCCCGGCTGATCTTCAACCGCGGCTTCGAGATCCTGCCGCAGATCAACCAGCTCGCCTACGCGGTCGCGTTCGAATCGCTGTACCGCGGCTGGGACCAGGGCAACAAGCGCTACACCGAAGTCAGCGACGCCGACCGCGCGTGGCTGCTCGGCCAGGCCCGCACCATCCGCGAGCAGTACCGCCTGCCGGTGATCTCGATCGACTACTGCCCGCCGGCCGAGCGCCAGTGCGCGCGCGACACCGCGGCGCGCATCCGCGCGCAGGACATCATTCCCTACGTGGCCGATCCCGGCCTGCAGACGGTCGGCATCGGCAGCATCGAGGTCATGCCGCGCCGCGTGCTGGTGGTGCAGGACCGCGAGCCCGGCGTGTCGATCGACGATTCCGCCGGCGTGCGCTTCGTTTCCATGCCGCTGAACTACCTCGGCTACCGCGTCGACTTCGCCGAGGCCAGCGAGCCGCTGCCGGAGATCGGCCCGGACCGCTACGCCGGCGTGGTGGTGTGGATGGACGGCAACGTGCGCGCCGAGCCGGGCCGCCTGTTCAGCTGGGTCCAGCGCAACATCGGCCAGGGCATCCCGGTGGCGTTCCTGAACGATTTCGGCGCGCGCATCGGCGGCTCGCTGGCGTCGTCGCTGCAGCTCGAGGCGGTCAAGGGCAAGATCGGCAAGACCGCCGAGATCGTGTCGAAGGACCCGATGATGGGCTTCGAGATGCCGGTGGCGCCGGACCGCACCCGGGCCGCCCCCGTGCAGGTGGGCGCCGGCCCGGGCTTCCGCTCGCTGCTGCGCCTGCGCTCGGGCACGCTGACCTACGACGCGGCCGCGATCACGCCCTGGGGCGGCTACGTGATGGGCCCGTACGCGGTGCGCCAGAGCGTCAACGACCAGGACCGCTGGGTGGTGCAGCCGCTGGACTTCCTGCGCGCCGCGCTGCGCCTGCCGTCCATGCCGGTGCCGGACGTGACCACCGAGAACGGGCGCCGCCTGCTGACCATCCACGTCGACGGCGACGGCTTCGCCTCGCGCGCCGAGATCCCCGGCGGCGGCTTCTCCGGCGAGGTGCTGTTCCGCGAGATCTGGGACCACTACCGCCTGCCGATGACGATGTCCATCATCCAGGGCGAGGTCTCCAGCGACGGCATGTACCCCAAGCTGACCGCGCAGCTCGAGCCGATCGCGCGCAAGGTCTTCGCGCAGCCCTACGTGGAGGTGGCCAGCCACACCTTCTCGCACCCGTTCGACTGGGGCCGCACCGTGCCCAACGGCACGCACGCGCAGAACCCGACCGAAGGCGACGACGACTACCACCTCGCCATTCCCGGCTACCAGATGGACCTGCGGCGCGAGATCGGCGGCTCGATCGACTACATCAACCGCACGCTGGCGCCCGCCAACAAGCCGGTCAGCATGCTGCTGTGGTCGGGCGACTGCCAGGCGCCGGCCGAAGCCATCAAGCTGGCCGACCAGGCCGGCGTGCTCAACATGAACGGCGGCGACACGCTCATCACGCGCAGCAACCCGACCTGGACCGCGATCTCGCCGCTCGGCGTGAACAAGGGCGACGGCACCTTCCAGGTGTTCGCGCCCAACCAGAACGAGAACATCTACACCAATCTGTGGCACGGCCCGTTCTACGGCTTCGAGCGCGTGATCGAGACCTACGAGCTGACCGACCGGCCGTACCGCTTCAAGTCGGTCAACATCTACTACCACAACTATTCCGGCACCAAGGCCGCCTCGCTCAAGGCGCTGCACAAGGTCTACGACTACGTGCTGAGCCAGCCGCTGATGCCGGTGCACGCCAGCGACTACGTGCGCAAGGTGATCGACTGGCAAGGCATGGCGGTGGCGCGCGAGGTCGGCGGCGACAGCGGCGGCCAGCCCGGCGCCTGGATCGTGCGCGGCGACGGCAACCTGCGCAACGTGCGCTGGACCGGCGCCGGCGTGCCCGACGTGGCCGCCTCGCTGAACGTGACCGGCACCTCGCCGGCGCCCGGCGGCGGCGTCTACGTGCACCTGGCCGATGGCGACTCGCGCATCGTGATGCGCGACGGCGCGGCCCAGGCGCCGGCGGTGCCGCAGATCGTCGAGGCCAGCGGCTTCGTGCGCGGCTGGCAGCGCGGCGTCCAGGACGGCGCGCAGCACATCCGCTTCGAGTTCAGCGGCTACACCAAGCCCTTCTTCCGTCTCGCCGGCGCCGAGCGCTGCCGGGTCGCCATCGATGGCAAGGCGGTACAGGGCGTGCGCGAGCGCGGCACGCTGCGTATCGATACCACTCCCGTTCCCGATCCGAACAATGCCAAGCAAAGCGTCGAAATCACCTGCGCGGCCTGAGCGCGAGCGGCTGCTGCCGCCTGCGTTCGTGCTGACCTTCACCGCGATGGTGGGGATCGGCCTGGCGCTGATGTTCCCGCGCGAGACCCTGCGCGAGCGCCTGCTCGGCGAAGGCCGCGCGGTCGACGGGCTGAGCATGGCCTACCTGGAAGCCTGGTGGCGCGCCTCGCCCGACGACAGCGGCTTCATGGCCGTGCTGGCCGAGCAGTACGCGCGCACCGGCCGCCTGGACGAGGCCGAAAGCATGCTCGGCCGCCTCGAGGCGCGCTACAACGCGGCGCGCCAGGGCCCGGTGCGCAACCCCGCCGACGCCGACCTGCCCGGCCAGGTGCTGCGCACCCGCATCGAGATCATGCAGCAGCGCGCGTTCGCCGCGCAGCCGGACACGCCCGAGCGCAAGCTGTACGTGGACCGCCTCGCCGGCCTGCTCGACCAGGCCGTGCCGATGCCGTGGTCGCGCGGCGACCTCGAGGACCTTGCCACCACCGCGCGCGCGGTCAACGCGCTCAAGCCGGCGCAGGCGTTCTACCGCGCGCTGGCCAAGAGCGACCCGGCCCGCGCCGAGCTGTGGAACGCGCAGGCCGCCTCGGCCGCGCTGGCTGGCGGCGACTACCAGCAGGCCGCCGAAGCGCTGTTCAGCGCGCAGGCGCGCGCCACCGACCCGGCCGAGCAGCGCCGGCTGTTCCTGGCCGGCCTCAAGACGCTGCAGTCCGGCAACCTGCTGGACCAGGCGCTGGCCCAGGCCGAGCAGCGCGGCGGCAAGCTGCTCGACAACGCCGAAGTCCTGCGCTACCTGACCCGGCTGGCGCTGGCCGCCAACCGGCCCGAGCAGGCCGCGCGCTATGTCGAGCGCCTGCTGCGCCAGCCGCCCAGCGTGCAGGGCCTGCCGGCCGCGCCGCGCGCCGAGCTCCGGCGCGCCGAAGTGCGGCGCATCGCCGCCACGCAGCCGTGGGCCGCGCAGGGCGTGGTGTTCCTCGACGGCCCGCGCGGGCTGGCGCTGCGCCGCGCGATGGGCGAGGACGGCATGCCGCATCTGCGCCGCGTGGCCGATACGCCGGGCGCCACCGCGGCATCGGCGCCCGCCGCCGCGCCCGCCGCTGCCGCCGCCACCGATCCCGCCGCGGCCGATCGCGCCTTCAACGCGGACGACTACGAACTCGCGTTCCAGGTGTTCCTGTCCGCCGGCAAGCTGAACGATGCCCAGCGCGTGGCCGAGACCGCGGTCAAGCGCCTGCCGGGCTCCGCGCGCTGGCGCGAGCGCCTGGCCCAGGTGGCCGAATGGAACCGCCAGCCCGCGGTCGCGCTGCAGAGCTGGCTCGAATACGCCCAGGCCAGCAACGACGAGGCCGCGTGGAAGGCGGTGCTGCGCCTGGCGCCGGCCCTCAACGACGACCGCGCCTACCTGGCCGCGCTGCGCCACCGCGCCGGCAACGGCGACCTCGCCACCATCGACGAGGTGGTCGCCACCTACGAGCGGCTCGGCGAGCCCGAGGACGCGATGGCGTTCCTGCAGGGCCTCAGCCAGGGCCCCAACGCGCGCCCGGCGATGGAGCGCCAGGCCGAGCTGGCCGAGCGCGCCGGCAAGGACGCGCGCGCCTTCGAGCTGTACACGGCGCTGCAGACGCGCTTCGGCCCGCGCCCGCAATACGCGCTCAAGCAGGCCAACCTGCTCTACGTGCGCGGCGCGCTGCGCGAGGCGCTGCAGGCGATGGTGCCGTCGATGAAGAAAGCCGGCCCGGCCGACATCGAGTTCTGGCGCACGCTGACTGAGCTGGCGCGCCTGAACCAGCGCGACGACCTGCTCGAGCAAGGCTACCGGCAACTGATGCTGGCGATGGCCGAGACGCACGACGACCACTGCCTGAAGATGCCGCCCGGCGCCGGGCGCAACGACTGCCTGGCCGAGGTGCGCGACACCGAGGAATCGGACTTCTCCAACCTGATCGACTTCTACGACAGCTCGCCCATCGATGCCGGGCGCATCGCCGAAGCCGGCTGGCGCAAGGGCGGCAAGCTCGAGTCGCTCGAGCTCGCCATCAACTACTACACCCGCGCGCGCGCCTACGGCCGCGTCGCCAGCCTGCTGCAGGCGATGACGCCCGCGCAGCTGCGGCAGGCCGAGCAGGCCAGCCGCTTCCTCGCCATGCGCGCCGAGTACCTGCGCGCGCGCGGCGAGCGCGAGCGGGCGCTGGCCGACCTGCGCCGCGCCGCCGCGCTGCCCGACGCCGGCAGCGAGACGCTGGCCGCGCTGATGTGGTCGCTGGTGGACCTGGGCTCCGACACCGAGGTGCGCGCCATGATGCAGCGCTTGCAGGGCGAGGCCGAAGGCAACCCCGACCTGTGGGGCGCCTTCGCCGCCGGCAGCATGCGCTTCCAGGACGGCCGCGGCTCGCTGCACTACCTGCGCAAGATGGCCAGCGGCAAGAGCGCCGACCCGCTCTGGCTGGGCCTGGCCGCCGACGCCTACGACGCCATCGGCCAGACCGACACCGGCTGGCGCCTGCGCCGCCAGGCCTGGATCGACCTGCACAGCGACAAGACCCCGGAAGGCCGCCGCGCCTCCGACCCGCGCGCGTTCGGCCCGGCCGCCGAGGAAGAAGACGAGCAAGGCGGCCCGGCCCCGGCCGAGCTGCAGCGCCAGACCGTGGCGCTGGGCCAGATCTTCGCCTCGGGCGACGTCTCGCGGCGGCTGGTGATGGAGATGCTGCGCGCCGACCGCACCGTGATGGCCGGCAGCCGCGCCGCCGACTGGACCGGCCCGGTCGCGCCGAAGTCGCGCCTGGGCGAGATCCCGGGCCTGCCGCCGCTGGCGCTCAAGCTGCCGCAGGACATGGCGCAGCGCGAGGCGCGCCAGCAGGCGGTGGTCTCCGCCGCCGCCAGGGAAGTGGCGCTGGCGTGGGCGCTGTCGAACGAATCCAACGCGCTCGCGCGTGCCTGGCTGGCGCGCCAGTACGCGCGCCAGTTGCTGCGCCCGGCCTATGCCGAGGTCACGCTGGCGCTGGCCGGCGGCGACCTGAACGCGCTCGACCGCGTGCTGGAGCGCCAGGCCGGCCGCGTGCCGGTGGACAACCAGATCGAGGCCAACATGCAGCTCGACCGCCTCGGCGCGGCGCAGACGCAGGCCTTCGAGACGCAGGACGTCGCCCGTACCGACGACAGCCTGCAGGAAACGGTGCAGGAGTCGCTGCTGTTCAACGCGCAGGCCATCGAGCCGCGCGTGACCTACCAGCGCCAGAGCCCGCTGGCCTATTTCAACTACAGCCTGGCCGGCGGCGTGCGCCTGTGGGACGGCTACGACCTCAACCTGCGCGGCGTCTGGCGCAGCCAGCACAGCACCGACCAGACCCAGCTCACCGGCGTGCCGGGCTCGGACCAGCGCGGCGAGCTGTCGCTGGGCTACCGCGACCAGCACAAGCGCTGGCGCCTCGCGGTGGGGCGCCGCGACGGCCTCGACAGCATGACCACCGCGCGCTTCACCGGCGAGTGGCGCGAGGACAGCCGCCTGAGCTTCACCACCGAGGCGGGCCTGAACCAGAGCGCCGACGAATCGGCCGCGCTGCGCGTGGGCGGCGCCAAGGACGTGCTTGGCCTGGGCGCGACCTGGAACTTCAGCCTGCGCGAGTTCGCCGGCGCGCGCGTCGAGTACAACCGCTTCCGCGGCCAGGACGGCTCGTCGCTGGGCAACGGCATGGTGTACGACTTCGAGCTCGGCTACCGCATCCGCACCGCCTACCCCGACTACACCGTGCGGCTGGTGGGCACCCATGCCCGCTACAACACGCGCAGCGGCACGCTCAGCGGCAAGCTGGCCACGCTGGTGCCCACCGACGACGAAGCCACGCCGGCGTTCTACATGCCGCAAGGCTTCACGCAGGCCGGCGTGACCTTCGGCTTCGGCACCGAGCTGCTCGACGACTACACGCACAAGTGGCGGCCGTTCGCCGAGCTCGGCCTGCTGCACGACACCCGCGCGGGGCAGAACTTCCGCGCGCAACTGGGCATCGCGGGCACGGTCCTCGGCAACGATCACCTGTCCATGTACTTGCAGCACGAAACCGCCGCGCGCAACGGCGGCACGCCGCTGACCGAAGTGGGGGTGCGTTACAGATGGCTTTTTTGATCCGGCCCGGCACGGCGTGCCGGTCCATCGCATGAAATCGGATTCAATCGAGAAGGGGAGAAGCGTCATGGAAACAACGAGCAAGACGCCGCGTCGCGCGGCACGCCTGCTGGGCTGGTGCGGTGCGCTGGGCGCGGCCCTGTGGCTGGCCGGCTGCGCGGTCACGGACGTGGGCCGCGCGCCCGCGCTGAGCGCCGGCGAAGCGCTGGCGGTGCTGCCGATCGTCAACTACACCGAGACGCCGCAGGCCGGCCTGCGCGCCGAGGCCATCGCCGAGAGCCTGCTCAAGACCGGCGGCGTCACCAACGTGCGCCGCTATCCGGCCAGCCTGAATCCGGAAACGCTGTTCGAGCCGGCCGAGCGCGAATCGGTGGGCAAGGCGCTGGAATGGGCGCGCACGCAGAAGCTGCGCTACGCGCTGACCGGCGCGGTGCAGGAATGGCGCTACAAGGTCGGCGTGGACGGCGAGCCGGCGGTGGGCATCTCGCTGCAGCTGCTGGACGTGAGCACCGGCGAAGTGGTGTGGTCCGCCACCGGCAGCGACAGCGGCTGGAGCCGCGAATCGCTGTCCGGCACGGCGCAGAAGCTGCTGCGCCGCCTGCTGGCGCCGCTGCGCCAGGGTTGAGCCGGAGGAGGGTGTGATCGTGGCCAAGACAGCCGACAAGATACGGGAAGGACAGGGCATTGGCGCGGGCGGCCGCTATCTGCGGCTGATCGCGCCGGCCACGAGCGGACCGGTATCGCTGGTCGAGCTGGTGGTGACCATGATCCTGGCGATGGGGCTGGCCTATCTGGTGCTGCCCGGTAATCCGCTGCTGCTCGGCCTGGGCTTTCCCTGGGCCTGGCTGCTGCCGATGATCCTGGCGCTGCGCTACGGCACGCTGATCGGCGTGGGCAGCGTGCTGATGATGCTCGGCGGCTGGTTCTTCTTCCACCAGACCGGCGCGCAGCCGGGCGAGTTTCCGCGCCTGTTCTTCCTCGGCGGCCTGCTGATGGTGCTGGTGGCCGGCCAGTTCGGCGACGTGTGGGGCACGCGGCTGGCGCGCGCGCGCGCGGTCAACCGCTACCTGGAAGAACGCCTGGCCGCGCTCACCAAGAACCACTACCTGCTGCGCGTGTCGCACGCGCGGCTGGAAAACGACCTGCTGGCCAAGCCCACCACGCTGCGCGACACGCTCTCGCAGATGCGCGCGGTGTCGCTCGAGAACGGCAGCGCCGCCGGCGGCGAGCTGGTCGGCGCGCGCGCGATGCTGCCGGTGGTGGCGCAGGCCTGCCAGCTCGAGGCGGCCGCGCTCTACGCGGTGCATGGCGACACCGTGGCCGGCGAGGCGTCGGCGCGGATCGGCCCGAACTTCGAGTTCGATGCCGACGACGCGCTGGTGCGCCACTGCCTGGAGACGCGCCAGCTCGCGCACCTGCAGACCAGCGGCCCGGCGGGCCACGTGCCCGACCATCCGCCCACGCGCTACCTGGCGGTCGCGCCCGTGCTGTCCGGCGCCGACAAGCTGGTCGGCCTGCTGGTGGTCGAGCGCATGCCGTTCCTGTCGCTCAACTATGAGAACCTGCAGCTGCTCATGGTGCTGATGGGCTATTACGCCGACGGCATCGAGCATGCCGCCTCCACGCGCGCCATCGAGGCCGCGATCCCGGGCGTGCCGTACGATTTCGCGCTGGACTACGCGCGCCTGTCGCGCCTGCGCCGCGACAGCGGCATCGAAAGCACGGTGGTGGCGCTGGTGTTCGACCTGGACGAATCGCGCGACGCGCTGTTCGAGCAGGTCATCCGCAGCCGCCGCGCGCTCGACGTGGCGTGGCCGCTGACCAGCGCGCACCAGCGCGCGCTGCTCACGCTGATGCCGCTGTCCGGCAGCGAGGCGGCCTCGGCCTACCTGGTGCGCATCGAGGACATGCTGCGCGCCCAGTTCGGCACCGACTTCGAGGCCGCGCGCATCGGCGTGCATACGCTGGCGGTGCCCGCCAGCGCGCCGGTGGAGCCGCTGGTGCGGCTGCTGCACCGCTGCCACGTGGACGTGCAGCCGGCGCCGGTGCCAGTGCCGATCGCGCTGAGCGAGGCCGGCCGTGGGTAAGCTCGGCATCGGCGGCATCGCCGCGCAAATCGCCGCCCTGGCGCTGCTTGCGCGCGCGGGCAACAGCAGCGCGCTGCTGCTCGCCTTCCTGGGCGCGCAGGCGCTGTCCGCCGCGATGATCGCGATGGTGCTGTGGCGGCTGCTGCCGCGGCGCTTCCGCGTGCCGTTCGCGTGGACCTACGGCTACCTGTTCGCGTTCTGCTTCCTGGTGCCGCTGGCCGGCAGCATCGTCTGCGCGGGCAGCCTGCTGATCGCGCGCCTGCTGCCGGCGCGCCGCGCCGCGGGCGGCATCGGCATGGTCGGCCTGCCGGTGTTCGTGACCCACCTGATCTCGCGCGTCACGCACGGCGGCGGCGCCCGCCTGCGCGCGCAGCTCGGCAACACGCGCGCGCCGCTGCCCGAGCGCATGACCGCGCTGGTGGCCATGCAGTCGATGCCGGCGCGCACTTCCAGCCCGGTGCTGCGCGACCTGCTGGCCGACAGCGCCGACGACGTGCGGCTGCTGGCCTACGGCATGCTCGACGGCGCCGAGAAGCAGCTCACGCAGCGCATCCTGGCCGAGCTGCCGCGCCTGGACGAAGCGCGCGACGACGCCGAGCGCGCCGAGATCCACAAGCGCCTGGCCGACCTGTACTGGGAACTGATCTACCAGAACCTGGTGCAGGGCGACGTCTACCGCTACACCGCCGACCAGGTCGAGCATCACGCCCGCGCCGCGCTGGAGGCGGACGCCGGCCAGCCCGGCCTGTGGTACATGCGCGGCCGCCTGGCGCTGAACCGCAACGAGCCCGCGCAGGCGCGCGAATGGCTGGAGCGCGCCGAGCGCCTCGGCTTCGCGCGCGAGCGCACGCTGCCGCTGCTGGCCGAAGCCGCCTACCTGGAGCGCGACTACGCCGCGGTGCGCGCCATCCTGCTGTCGTTCGACAGTCCATCGCCGCTGCCCCTGGTGCGGCCCATGCTGCGTTACTGGCGATCATGAGCGATACCTCCCTGCCCCGCGCCGACTCGGCCGACGTCTGCCTGCTGCTCGAAGGGACCTTTCCCTACGTGAGCGGCGGGGTGTCGAGCTGGGTCAACCAGATGATCCGCGCCTTCCCGGAGATCCGCTTCGGCATCGTCTTCATCGGCAGCCGCCGCGAAGACTACGGCGGCATGGTCTATGCGCTGCCCGACAACGTCGTGCATCTGGAGACCCATTTCCTCTACGACTTCGCGCCGCCGCCGCTGGTGCACGGCAGCGAGGGCGACCCGATCACCTTCGCCGCCTCGGCGCGCCTGCACGAGGTGCTGCGCGAACCCGGGCGCGAGGCCGAGGCCGGCGAGCTGATCCGCGAGCTGATGCCCGAGCTCGACGACGACGGCAGCCTCTCCGAGGACGCCTTCCTGTACAGCCGCCACGCCTGGCAGACCATCACCGACCAGTACCGCCAGTACTGCACGGACCCGTCGTTTACGGACTATTTCTGGACGGTGCGCATCATGCACAAGCCGCTGTGGCAGCTTGCGCGCATCGCCGGCAAGCTGCTGCCGGCCAAGGTCTACCACACGGTGTCGACCGGCTATGCCGGCTTTCTCGGCGCCATGCTGCATTACCAGACCGGGCGCCCGCTGCTGGTGTCCGAGCACGGCATTTACACCAAGGAACGCAAGATCGACCTGTTCCAGAGCCAGTGGATCCGCGACAACCGCAACGTGTTCGAGCGCGACATCTCGCAGATCAGCTATTTCCGCGAACTGTGGGTGCGCTTCTTCGAGACGCTCGGCCGCGTGTGCTATGACGCGGGCGACACCATCGTGGCGCTGTACGAAGGCAACCGCCTGCGCCAGGTGACCGACGGCGCTGCCGCCGAGCGCACGCGCAACATCCCCAACGGCATCAACCTGCCGCGCCTGTCCGCGCTGCGCGCGAAACGCGCGCCGGGCGTGCCGCCGGTGCTGTGCCTGATCGGGCGGGTGGTGCCGATCAAGGACATCAAGACCTTCATCCGCGCCATGCTCACGGTGGTGCGCCAGTATCCGGACGCCGAAGGCTGGATCGCCGGCCCCGAGGACGAGGACCCGGAATACGCGCGCGAATGCCGCAGCCTGGCCGAGAGCCTGGGGCTGGGCGAGCGCGTCAAGTTCCTCGGCTTCCAGCGCATCGACGACCTGCTGCCCAAGGTGGGCGTGCTGGTGCTGAGCTCGATCTCCGAGGCGCTGCCGCTGGTGGTGCTCGAAGGCTTCGCCGCCGGCGTGCCGTGCGTGACCACCGACGTGGGCTCGTGCCGCCAGCTGATCTTCGGCCTGCCCGGCGAGGATGCCGCGCTGGGCGCGGCGGGCGACGTGGTGCGCATCGCCGACCCGGCCGCGCTGGCGCAGAAGGCCCTCGACCTGCTGGGCTCGCCCGAGGCCTGGCACGCCGCGCAGCAGGCCGGCATCCGCCGCGTCGAGCGCTACTACACGCAGGAAATGATGGTGGGCAGCTACCGCGAGCTGTACACGCGCCTGATGGCGCAGTCCGGCGCGCAGGCGCCGGCGGGCGCCTCGCCGGCCAAGGCCGCCCAGGCCGCGGGCTGCCCCATGAAGGGAGGTCGCTGAGATGGCGGGGATCGGTTTCGAGCTGCGCAAGATGCTGCGGCGGGACAGCCTGTCGGGCATGCTCGGCGCCTATGCCTATGCCGGCATCATCAGTTCCGGCCCGTGGGTGCTGTCGATCGTCGGCATCCTGCTGATCGGCGTGCTGAGCCTGCCGTTCGTGGTGCCGGGCAGCCTGGTGACGCAGTTCCAGGTGTCGGTGACCTACCTGATCGCGGTCAGCCTGATATTGACCGGGCCGATGCAGCTTGCCTTCACGCGCTTCACCTCGGACCGCCTGTTCGAGAAGCGCGACCACCTCGTGCTGTCGAACTTCCACGCCGTGGCGCTGCTGGTGACGGTGCTGTCCGGCGCGATCGGCATCGGCTTCGCGCTGTTCTCGTTCCAGGCGCAGTCGGTGCTGTACCGGCTGCTGATGATCGCCGGCTTCGTGGTCATGAGCAACATCTGGATCGCGGTGATCTTCCTGTCGGGGATGAAGCAGTACAAGGCCATCGTGTGGACCTTCCTGATCGGCTACACCTTCACGGTGGTGGCCGCGCTGGCGCTGCGCGGCTTCGGCCTGGAAGGGCTGCTGTCCGGCTTCGTGGCGGGCCAGCTGAGCCTGCTCACGGCGATGGTGGTGCTGATCTACCGCAACTACACCAGCCAGCGCTTCATGTCGTTCGAGGTGTTCCAGCGCCGCTACGCCTACCCGAGCCTGATGCTCATCGGCCTGCTGTACAACCTCGGCATCTGGCTCGACAAGTTCATGTTCTGGTACGCGCCGTCCACCGGCCAGCAGGTGATCGGGCCGCTGCACGCATCGATCATCTACGACATCCCGGTGTTCCTGGCCTACCTGGCGATCATTCCCGGCATGGCGGTGTTCCTGGTGCGCATCGAGACCGATTTCGTCGAGTACTACGATGCGTTCTACAACGCCGTGCGCGGCGGCAGCTCGCTCGAGCACGTCGAGGACATGCGCAACACGATGGTGCAGACCATCCGCCTGGGGCTGTACGAGATCGTCAAGGTGCAGGCCATCGCCGCGCTGCTGCTGTTCGTGGTGGGGCGCTACATCCTGGCGCTGCTGGGCATCTCCGAGCTGTACCTGCCGCTGCTGTACGTGGATGTGATCGGCGCCAGTCTCCAGGTGGTGCTGCTGGGCGTGCTGAACATCTACTTCTACCTGGACCGCCGCCGCGAGGTGCTGTTGCTGACCGCGCTGTTCGTGATCCTCAACGTGGCGCTGACCTCGCTTACGCTGCAGCTTGGCCCGGCCTGGTACGGCTACGGCTTCGCCGTGTCGCTGCTGGTCGTGGTGGCGCTGGCGATCTACCTGCTCGACCGCAAGCTGGATCGGCTCGAATACGAGACCTACATGCTGCAATAGGACAGGTCAGGGCCGCCCCGCGCGCCGGCACCGGCGCGCCGCCGCCCGATTTTCGGTACCATTCTCCCCACGTGCCCGGCCCCCGCCGGGCTGTCGTGCTTGCGGGCGCCGCGCCAGCGCCCGCCTGCGCTTGCTTGCCACGCCCGCCTGTCGTGCCCATGCCCGTGCCGGTGCGTGGCGCGGCGGCGGGCGCGGGCGGCGCGATGAAGAGGTAAGTATGAGAATAGCTTCGGTGGAAGACGACAAGAGCCAGGCCGAGCTGATCCAGCAGATCCTGGTCTCGGCCGGCCACGAGTGCGAATGCTTCGCCAGCGGCGGCAGCTTCCTGCGCGCCCTGCGCGACAAGGCGTTCGACCTGCTGGTGGTGGACTGGCAACTGCCCGACACCAGCGGTTTCGAGGTGGTCACCTGGGTGCGCCAGAATTCCGGGCGCAACCCGCCCATCCTGTTCCTGACCAGCCGCTCGCTGGAAGAGGACATCGTCGCCGGGCTCGGCGCGGGCGCCGACGACTACATGATCAAGCCGGTGCGCCGCGCCGAGCTGGTGGCGCGCGTGGGCGCGCTGCTGCGCCGCACGTATCCGCAGGCGCAGCAGGACGGCGACCTGATCCGCGTGGGCAGCTACCTGGTCGACCCGGCCGCGCGCACGGTGGAAGTGGGCGGCGTGCGCGCCGAGGTCTCGCCGCGCGAATTCGATCTGGCGCTGTTCCTGTTCCGCAACCTCGGCCGGCTGCTCTCGCGCGAGGTGGTCGAGCAGGCGGTGTGGGGCAGGGCCATCGGCGCGGGCTCGCGCACGCTGGACACGCATATCTCGCGCCTGCGCATCAAGCTCGCGCTGCGGCCCGAGAACGGCGTGCGCCTGACCTCCGTGTATTCGCACGGCTATCGCTTCGAAGCCACGGCAGATGGCGACAAGCAGGAAGACTGAGTTTATGAAGCGGTTCGACATGGCGACAAGCAGAACGGGCGGGATGGTCGGAATGGGCGGGATGGGCAGGATGGGTGGAGCGCGTGGCGCGGGCAGCGCGCGCGGCATGGCAGGCCGCGCCGCGCGGCATCCGCGCCTGCGCGCGGTGCTCGGCGCAATGGGCACGATGGGCGCGGCCGGCCTGATCGGCATGCTCGGCGCCGGCTGGCCCGGCGATGCGGCCGCGCAGGCCGCGGGCGCGGACGGGCAGGACTTCATCTACCTGGTGCGCCCGGGCGACACGCTCATCGGCCTGGCCGGGCAGTTCATGGACACGCCCGGCGGCTGGCGCGAGCTGCAGGCCCTCAACAAGGTGGCGGACCCCTACCACCTGCCGCCCGGCATGCGCCTGCGCATCCCGCTCGCGCGCATCCCGGTCGTGCCGGGCAGCGCGCGCGTGGTGTTCGTCACCGGCACGGCCCGCGCCGACGGCCGCGCGCTGCAGGCCGGCATGACGCTGGCCGAGGGCGCGCGCCTGGCGACGGAAGCCGGCGCCACCGTCACCATCGAGCTGGGCGACGGCTCGCGCGTCACGGTGCCGCCCGCGAGCGCGGTGGAAGTCCGCCGCCTGCGCGCGTTCGCGCGCACCGGGCTGACCGACACCGTGATCGGCATCGACCGCGGCGAGGTGGATTCCCGCGTGGCGCCGCGCGGCACCGGCGTGGGGCGCTACGAGATCCGCACGCCGTCGCTGGTGACGGGCGTGCGCGGCACGCATTTCCGCGTCGGCACCGACGACGGCGCCAGCCAGGGCGCGGTGCTCGAAGGCCGCGTGCAGGCCAGCGCCCGGCGCGGCCAGCGGGCCGCGGTGGCGGCCGGCTACGGCGTCAGCGTGTCGGCCGCCGGCGTGCTGGCGCGGCCGGTCGCGCTGCTGCCCGCGCCGGCGCTGGCGCCGCTGCCGTCGCCGCTGCTGGCCAGCAGCGCCACCGTCACCTGGACGCCGGTCGCCAGCGCCGCCGCCTACCGCGTGGTGGTGTCGCGCGATGCCGCCCAGACCGAGCTGCTGTCGTCGCAGACCGTGGGCGGCGCCGAGGCCGCGCTGCAGGACCTGCCCGAGGGCACGCTGTACCTGGGCGTGAGCGCGCTCGACGCGCGGCGGCTCGGCGGCGCCGGCACGGTGGCGCCGCTGGTGGTGCGGCTCAACCCGGCCGCGCCGTTTACGCTCGCGCCCGAGCGCGGCGGCACCGCCTACGGCGAGGAAGCCGCGCTGCGCTGGGCCGAAGTCACCGGCGTCGCCCAATACGAATACGAGGTGGCCGCCGACGCCGACTTCCGCCAGGGCGTCGTGCGCGCGCGCGCGGACACGCCGTCGGCCAGCCTGCCGCTGGCGCCGGGCCGCTGGTGGTGGCGCGTGCGCTCGCTCGACGCCGCCGGCCAGCCGGGCCCGTGGAGCGAGCCGGTGGCCTTCACGCAGGAGCCGTCGCCGCCGCAGCCGAGCTTCGACGACGACGGCGGCGACACGCTGCACATCGCCTGGCCCGGCGCCGCGGCCGGCGCGGCGCAGGCCTACCGCCTGCAGATGGCCGCCGATGCGGCCTTCACGCAGATCGTGGCCGACGTGCGCAGCGACACCAACGACGCGCGCCTGCCGCGCCCGGCCAGCGGCACCTATTTCGTGCGGGTCGGGCGCGAGAGCGCCGCCGCCGGGCCGCACTACTCCGCACGCCAGCGCATCGAGGTGAAGCAGTACGTGCGCGACGCGCAAGGCCGGCCGGTAGGCGCCGGCGGGCGCATGCTCGACCGTGCCGACTGAGCAGGCCCGCATCGCGCGGATCGCCCGCGCCGCCGCGCGCGCCCGCGCGCTGGCGCGCCTGCCGATGCGCCTGCTGGCCGGCTACCAGCGCCGCACGCTGGTGGAGTGGGCGCTGCTGAGCGCGGCGGTGCTGCTGCTGGTGGCGGCCTGCGCGCTGCTGGGCTGGAGCGAGCGCGCCGACAAGGCGGTCTACGACCTCGCCGTGGTGGCCCAGCGCCACGCGCCCGCCGACGACATCGTCATCGTCGCCATCGACGATCCGGGCATCACCGCGATCGGCCGCTGGCCGTGGCGCCGCCACGTGCTGGCCGACCTGATCGACCACGTCGCCGCCGGCGCGCCGCGCGTGATCGGCGTGGACGTGATCCTCTCCGAACCGGACCTGCAGCATCCCGCGGACGACCGCGCGCTGGCGCTGGCGATGGCGCGCGCCGGCAACGTGGTGCTGCCCGCGCTGGCCGAGCCCGGCGGCGATGGCCTGCAGGTGCGCTATCCGCTGACCGGCCTGGGCAGCGCGGTGGGCCACATCAACATCGCCGTGGACCTCGACGGCATCGCGCGCCAGGTATTCCTGCAGGAAGGCCTGCCGGGCCAGCTGCTCGATCATTTCTCGGCGGCGATGGTCGCCTTCGGCCGCCCGCCGCGGCCGGTGTCCGGCTACCGGCACGACCACCAGGACAGCGCGCCCGACGCCGACGGCTGGCTGCACCGCTACCGCTTGCGCATTCCGTTCGCCGGGCCGCCCGGCACGTTTCGCCAGATCCCCGTGCTCGACGTGCTCGGCGGCAAGCTGCCGCCGGACACCTTCCGCGGCAAGGCGGTGCTGATCGGCGCCACCGCCAGCGGGCTGGGCGACGTCTATCCCACGCCGGTCTCGCGCGACGGCCACGGCATGAGCGGCGTGGAGATCATCGCCAACGCCATGCACGCGCTCGAGCACGACAGCGCCATCGTGGCGCTGCCGGCGCCGTGGTTCTGGCTCGGCACGCTGCTGCCGGTGCTGCTGGCGGCGCTGGCCGCGCTGGCGCTCACGCCGCGCAACGCGCTGGTGGTGACGGTGGCGCTGCTGGCCGGCACGCTGGGCGCGAGCCTGCTGCTGGTGGTGCTGGGCCACCTGTGGTTCGCGCCGGTCAGCGCGGTGCTGGGCTGCGGCCTGCTGTACCCGCTGTGGAGCTGGCGCCGGCAGGAAGCCGCGCTGCAGTTCCTCACCGACGAGCTGGCGCAGCTCGAGGCCGAGCCGGGCCTGCTGGCGATGCCCGCCGACGAAGGCGAGCCCCGCCGCGGGCGCAACCTCGACACCCGCATGCGGGCGGTCTACCGCATGACCACGCGCCTGCGCGACCTGCGCCAGTTCCTCGCCGACGGGCTGGAAGGCCTGCCGGAGGCCACCGTGATCTGCGACCCGGCCGGGCGCGTGCTGCTGGCCAACCGCCGCAGCCTGCTGCTGGCGCCGCGCACGCTGGCGCCGCTGGCCGACGTGGCGGTGCCGCGCCCGCGCATCGGCGAGCTGGTCGACGAGGTGTTCGTCCAGCCCAAGGCCGGCCACGAATACTGGGAGCAGCTGCGGCGCGCCCACGCCGGCGGCGACAGCGCGCAGGCGCCGCCCGGCGTGGAGCTGGAAGGGCGCGACCAGCGCCCCATGCTGTTGCGCGGCGCGCCGCTGCGCAGCGACACCGGCGGCGTGGCCGGCCTCATCATCAGCGTGATCGACATCACCCAGGTGCGCATGGCCGAGCGCCGGCGCGAGGAATCGCTGCGCTTCATCTCGCACGACATGCGCTCGCCGCAAGCCTCCATCCTCGCGCTGATCGAACTGCAGCGCGAAGAAAGCCGCGCGCTGCCGCAGGCCGCGCTGCTGGCCCGCATCGGCGACTACGCCAGCCGCACGCTGGAGCTGGCCGACGACTTCATCCGCCTGGCCCGCGCCGAGGCGCCGCACCTGAACTTTATCGAAGTCGATCTCGCCGGCGTGGTGCTCGACGCCACCGACGAGCTATGGGCGCTGGCCAGCGCCGCGCGCATCGACCTGCGCCTGGAGATGGGGGAAGAACAGCCGATGGTCACGGCCGAACCCGTGCTGCTGGTGCGCGCGATCGCCAACCTGGTGAGCAACGCCATCAAGTTCAGCCCGCCGCAGAGCACCGTCACGGTACGCCTGTACCGCGTGCCGCAGGGCGTGGCCATCGACGTGGCCGACCAGGGCCGGGGCATCGCGGTGGAAGATCAGGGCCGCCTGTTCCAGCCGTTCGCGCGCCTGCGCGACAACGAGCGCAACGCGCCCGCCGGCAGCGGCCTGGGGCTGGTGTTCGTCAAGACGGTGGTGGAGCGGCACGGCGGCGAGATCCGCCTGGCCAGCGAAGCGGGGAAGGGGGCGACGTTTACCATCGTGCTGCCGTGCTGAGTGGCACGGCGCGCGGCCACGCTCAGCGCGCCGCGTGCGTGCTGCTCGGCTCCTGCCCGGGCGCTGCCTGCGCGGCCGCGCGGCTGTCCATCTGCCGGATCTTGCGCGCGGCGCGCTGTTCGTTGTCTTCCTGCAAGGTGACGCACAGCACGGTGAGCAGCGCGAACGCCACCATGCATAGCGCGATATAGCCAAGCAGCTTGGTTCGTTCGGATCGCATCGGCGTGCCTGTGGTGAATAGCGCTGGATTCTAGGCGCGCCGCGCGCAGGCAATGTCAACAAATGCAAGGGCTGGCCGCGCGCGTGCCGTCACGGCATCGGCGCGTGCGCGGGGCCGTCATGCCGGCGCGGGCCACGGCATGCCACTGCGGCGCACCGCGCGGCCATGCTACGATCCGCGCCTATCTCGGAGAATGAAGATGTCTTTTACTTGCCAGAACCAATCGTGCCGCATGCGCTGGGAAGAGGCGGATGTGACGATCAAGGATGAAGGCCAGGGCCTGCTGTTCCGTTGCCCCGTATGCAACTCGCGCAACCCGGTGGTGCCGCAGCGCCGCCCGGACGGCACCATCCGCTACCAGCAGCGCACCAGGTAATCCCGCGGCGGGCTCAGCCGCCCGCGCGCTTGACCGTCATGCCGCGCTGGCGCAGCTTCTCGATCACGGCGTCGCAGTGGTCGCCTTGGATCTCGATCACGCCGTCCTTGACGGTGCCGCCCGAGCCGCAGGCCGCCTTGAGTTCCTTGCCGAGCTGGGCCAGCGCCAGCGGCGCCAGTGCCACGCCGCGCACCAGCGTCACGCCCTTGCCCTTGCGGCCCTTGGTTTCCCGCGATACCCGCACGATGCCGTCGCCTTGCGCGGCCGGCTGCGCCTTGCCGCAGGCGCAGGCCGCGGCGGGGTTGCCGCAGCCGGGGCACATGCGGCCGTGTTCCGTGGAATAGACCAGCGAGCTGGCGGGTTTGGGCCCTGGCATGACGACGTTCCTGGTGGCGGGGCGGCATGCCCCGGGGCAGGGCAGGGTACGTCAGGCGGGCGCCGCCGGCAAGCGTGCCGGCGCGAGGCGCCGGGCTAGCGGCCGGCGGGACTGCCGTAGAACGTGCCGGTGCGGGGGTTCGACACGATATAGGTATTGCGCCTGGCCCAGGTCTGGGCGGCCATGAATGCTTCCGGCTCGCGCTGGGTCCACTCGCTGGTCATCAGCGGCGCGGCTTCCTGCTCGGTGGTCATGTATACGGCTGCCTTGTGCAGGGCCGCGCGGCCCTTGCCTCCCGGAATCGTAATGGTGCGAATCGTCACGCGCATCGTCGGGATCCTCCACGTTTCTGGTCGCCAGATTATGTCCGGCTCCGCGGGGCAGTATCGTGACAATTGTGACAGCGAAATGCCGGCGGAGCGCAGCGGCTCCTAGTCTACTTCGTCTGGCGGCAGGATGGCGCGTGTGTTGCGCAAGCACCGCATCCCCGGCGTGCCGCGGCAGGGGCGCAGGCAACTTCCACGGCACAAATTCCCGCGGCGAGTGCAAATGTATTGACATGGCGGCGCGCCGCGCGGGCCAGGACATGACCAATACATTGTAGGCTGCGGGCGGCTGCGCGGGCAGCATCGCGCCGGCTTGCCATCGGCCGGCGCGTCGCGGCCGGCCCGGCGTCAGAGTCCGCCGGTGTCGAGGCGGATGCCGAGCTCGCCGGCCATCTGCTCGAGCATGGCCTGCAGGCGCGCGACCTTTTCCTCCAGTTCCCGCTGCGCGGCTTTCATCGCTTCGAACTCGGAGGGCGGCACGGTGTCCTCGCCGTTGCCTTGCGCGGGCGCGTCGTCCACGCTGACCTCGCCGCACAGCAGATGCATCCAGCGGTGCTCGCGCCCGCCGGGCGCGCGCGGCAGCTTGACCACGCGCGGCGGCTCGGCGGCGGCGAGTTCGTCGAGGAAGACCTCGACCGAGGAGATGTCGGCGAACGCATGCAGGCGCGCGCTGTTCAGGCGCAGCTCGGCCGCGGTCTGCGGGCCGCGCAGCATCAGGATGGCGAGCAGCGCGGCGGACTGGCTGGGCACGCCCAGCACGCGCTTCATGTTCTGCTCGAAGCGCGGCACGCGGCTGCTGCTGCCTTCCATCGCCAGGCTCAGGCGCTTGAGGCCGTCGATGGCGGTGAGCACTTCGTCTTCGGTGGCGTTCATCACTGGCGCGCGCGCGGTCTTCTGGTTGCAGCCGGCGGTGAGCGCGTTGAGCGAGAGCGGATAGGTGTCGGGCACGGTGTGCTGCTTTTCCAGCAGCACGGCCAGCACGCGCGCCTCGAGCTGGGTCAGGGCGCGGATGGCGGGGCGTGCGGAGAGATCGGGGGTGGTGTCCATGAGTGGCGTTGCTCGGTGAGGCGGCTGCGGGCCGCGCGGCGGATGCGCGCGGGCCCGGAGGCAGCGGTTTTGCGAGCCATATGATAGCCGCCCGGGCGCGTCTTCCCGCCGGAGCCGGCCATGCGGCGAAGCGGGCAGGACATGCGCGGCCCGCGCCGCGCGGGGCCGCGTCAGTCGCGCGAGGCCAGCGTGCGGTTGATGCCCAGCGCCAGCAGCGTGCAGGCGGCGCCGGACAGAAGATAGACGCTCACCGCCACCAGCCCGAACTCGACCGACAGCCCCAGTGCCACCAGCGGCGCGAAGGCCGCGCCGAACAGCCATGCGAAGTCGGAGGTCAGCGCCGCGCCGGTATAGCGGTAGCGGCTCTCGAAGTTCGAGGTGACGGCGCCCGCGGCCTGTCCGTAGGACAGGCCCAGCAGCCCGAAGCCGATCAGGATGAACAGGTCCTGCCGCGCCGCGCTGCCGCCCATCAGGAACGGCGCGAACAGGCTGAAGATGGCGATCAGCGTGGCCATCAGGCCGAGCGTGGTGCGCCGGCCGATGCGGTCCGCGATCACGCCCGAGGCGATGGTGCCGAGCACGGCGACGCCGGCGCCGATGATCTGCACCACCAGCACGTCGCTCACGTCCTGCGTGCCGTGCACCGCCACCCACGACAGCGGGAACACCGTGACGAGGTGGAACAGCGCATAGCTGGCCAGCGCCGCGAACGCGCCGAGGAACAGGTTGTAGCCCTGGTCGCGCGCGATCACGATGGGGCTGATCGGCTCCAGCTCGCCTTCGTCCAGCAGTTGCGTGTACTCCTGCGTCACCACCAGCCGCAGCCGCGCGAACAGCGCCACCACGTTGATGGCGAAGGCCACGTAGAACGGATAGCGCCAGCCCCATTCGAGAAATTCCTCGATGTCGAGGCTGGTGCGCAGGAACAGGAACAGCGAGCCCGCGATGAAGAAGCCGATCGGCGCGCCGAGCTGCCCCAGCATCGAATACCAGCCGCGCCGCTGCGGTGGCGCGTTGAGCGCCAGCAGCGAAGGCAGGCCGTCCCACGAGCCGCCGAAGCCGATGCCCTGCAGCACGCGGAAGCACGCCAGCAGGATGATGGACTCGCGCCCGAGCGTGTCGTAGCCCGGCAGGAAGGCGATGCCGGCGGTGGCCGTGCCGAGCGCGAACAGCGCCGCGGTGAGCTTGATGCCGCGCCCCCAGCGCCGCTGGATCACCATGAACAGCGTGGTGCCGAACGGGCGCGCGATGAAGGCGAAGGAGAAGACCGTGAAGGACAGCAGCAGGCCTTCCACGCGCCCGGCGAACGGGAAGAACACCGCCGGGAAGACCAGCACCGAGGCGATGCCGTAGACGAAGAAATCGAAGTATTCGGAGGCCCGGCCGATGACCACGCCGGTGGCGATCTCGCCCGGCGCGACCCTGGCATGGTGCGCGGCCTCCTGGGCCGAGGGTGCTGACGACGGGTCGTGCTGGTGAGCGATGCTGGACATCATCAGGCCTTGTCGTAGTGCCACACTCCTTTAAGAATGGCACTTCTTTGACTACAGTGCCATAGGAAAATATGCAGTGTCGGAAAGCTTGATTCTCGAAGTATGATGTTGCCCATGCCAGCCCACCGGCGTTCCAACGATCACTTGGACGGCTATGCATTTGCGTACACGGATAGTGCCATCCCGCTACGTCAAGCGCGGATTCCTACTTTCGGCTGCCTTGCTGTTGACGGGTTGCAGTGCCGTGCTGATGGCCCCGTCCGGCGACCTCGCGGTCAGGCAGCGTGATCTAATCATCATCTCGACCGGCCTGATGCTGTTGATCATCGTGCCGGTGATCATCCTCACACTGCTGTTCGCCTGGCGCTACCGCGCCTCCAACCGCGCCGCCACCTACGAGCCCGACTGGGACCACTCCACGCTGCTCGAACTGGTGATCTGGTCCGCGCCGCTGCTCATCATCATCGCGCTCGGCGCGATCACCTGGGTCAGCACGCACAAGCTCGACCCGTACCAGCCGCTGTCGCGCATCGACGCCGAGCGCGGCGTGCCCACCGGCACCGAGCCGCTCACCGTGGAAGTGGTGGCGCTGGACTGGAAGTGGCTCTTCCTGTATCCCGACCAGGGCATCGCCACCGTCAACGAACTGGTGGCGCCGGTGGACCATCCGATCCGCTTCAAGCTCACCGCGTCGAGCGTGATGAACTCCTTCTTCATCCCCGCGCTGGCCGGGCAGGTCTACGCCATGCCGGGCATGGAGACCAAGCTCCATGCGATCATCAACGCGCCCGGCGTGTACGAAGGCTTCTCCGCCAACTACAGCGGCGCGGGCTTCTCCGGCATGTACTTCAAGTTCCACGGCGTGAGCAACGAGGAATTCGAGCGCTGGGTCAGGCAGGCCAAGGCCGGCGGCGGCGCGCTCACGCGCGAGACCTACCTCAGGCTCGAGCAGCCCAGCGAGCGCGAGCCGGTGCGCCGCTACGCCAGCGTGGACCCGGCGCTGTACGGCGCCATCCTCAACCGCTGCGTGGAAGCGGGCAAGCCGTGCATCAAGGACATGATGCCGATGACCGGGCAGGCCACGCGCCAGGCGCAGCGGGCGCAGCCGGTGCCATCGGTACGGCTGGGGCCGGGGCAGGGCGAGTATGCGCTGGCCTCGCTGCAGCGGGACCGCGCGCCATTCGGCGAGATCTGCACCGCGAGCGACCCGACCGGCTCCGGTTCCGCCAAAGCCCTGCCGCGCTGACGCGGCCCGGCCCGACGCGATGACGCGAGCGCCGAAAAAGAATCCTGCAACAATGCCCCTGCGGCCCTGGTGATGACAATGCTCGAGCACGATCTTACCCAGCTGGTATTCGGCCGCCTGACCTGGGAGGCGATTCCCTACCACGAGCCCATCCTGCTGGCGACCTTCGCCGTGGTGGCGGTCGGCGGGCTGGCGCTGGTCGGCGTGCTGACCTACTTCCGCGCGTGGGGCTACCTGTGGCGCGAATGGTTCACCAGCATCGACCACAAGAAGATCGGCATCATGTACATCGTGCTCGGCATCGTCATGCTGCTGCGCGGCTTCGCCGATGCCATCATGATGCGCGCGCAGCAGGCGGTGGCCTTCGGCGATTCGGCCGGCTACCTGCCGCCGCACCACTACGACCAGATCTTCACCGCGCACGGCGTGATCATGATCTTCTTCGTGGCCATGCCGCTGGTCACGGGCTTCATGAACTTCGTGGTGCCGCTGCAGATCGGCGCGCGCGACGTGGCCTTTCCCTTCCTCAACAACTTCAGCTTCTGGATGACGGTGGGCGGCGTGGTGCTGGTGATGATGTCGCTGTTCGTCGGCGAGTTCGCGCGCACCGGCTGGCTGGCCTATCCGCCGCTCTCCGGCATCCTGCAGAGCCCCGACGTGGGCGTGGACTACTACATCTGGTCGCTGCAGGTGGCGGGGCTGGGCACGCTGCTGTCCGGCATCAACCTGCTGGTGACGATCGTCAAGATGCGCGCGCCCGGCATGACGCTGATGAAGATGCCGATCTTCACCTGGACCTCGCTGTGCACCAACGTGCTGATCATCGCCGCGTTCCCGGTGCTCACCGCGGTGCTGGCGCTGCTGGCGCTGGACCGCTACGTCGGCACCAACTTCTTCACGGCGGACCTCGGCGGCAACGCCATGATGTACATCAACCTGGTCTGGATCTGGGGGCACCCCGAGGTCTACATCCTGGTGCTGCCCGCGTTCGGCATCTTCTCCGAAGTGGTGTCTACCTTCTGCGGCAAGCGGCTGTTCGGCTATGCGTCGATGGTGTACGCCACGGTGGTGATCACGGTGCTGTCGTACCTGGTGTGGCTGCACCACTTCTTCACGATGGGCTCGGGCGCGAGCGTCAACTCGTTCTTCGGCATCACCACCATGATCATCTCGATCCCGACCGGGGCCAAGATCTTCAACTGGCTGTTCACCATGTACCACGGGCGCATCCGCTTCGAGGTGCCGATGCTGTGGACGGTCGGCTTCATGGTGACGTTCGTCATCGGCGGCATGACCGGCGTGCTGCTGGCGGTGCCGCCGGCGGACTTCTCGCTGCACAACAGCCTGTTCCTGATCGCCCACTTCCACAACGTGATCATCGGCGGCGTGCTGTTCGGGCTGATGGCCGGCATCAGCTACTGGTTCCCCAAGGCGTTCGGCTTCAAGCTCGACCCGTTCTGGGGCAGGTGCTCGTTCTGGTTCTGGCTGGTCGGCTTCTACGTCGCCTTCATGCCGCTGTACGTGCTCGGCCTGATGGGCGTGACCCGGCGCATGAACCATTTCCAGGATGCCTCGCTGCAGATCTGGTTCCAGATCGCCGCGTTCGGCGCGCTGCTGATCGCCTGCGGCATCGGCTGCTTCCTGATCCAGCTGTTCGTGAGCTTCCGCCGCCGCGAGGAACTGCGCGACACCACCGGCGACCCGTGGAACGGCCGCACGCTGGAGTGGTCCACGTCCTCGCCGCCGCCGCAGTACAACTTCGCCTTCACGCCGCTGATCCACGACAACGACGCCTGGTGGCAGATGAAGCAGCTCGGCTACCAGCGCCCGCAGCAGGGCTTCATCCCGATCCACATGCCGAAGAACACCAGCGCCGGCATCATCCTCGCGGGGCTGAGCACGCTGATGGGCTTCGCGCTGATCTGGCACATGTGGCTGATCGTGGCGCTGGCGTTCATCGCCCTGCTGGCGGTGGCGATCGGCCACACCTTCAACTACAAGCGCGACTACTACATCCCGGCCGACACCGTCGTCCGTACCGAGGCAGAGCGCTCGCGCCTGCTTGCCACTCATGGTTGATATCGCCACCCCCTACGGCCCGGACAGCATGAGCGCGCAGGCGGCCCCGCGCGAGGCGCAGCTGCGCTTCTATGAAACCACCGAGGTGCACCCGCAGAACGGCACGCTGCTCGGCTTCTGGCTCTACCTGATGAGCGACTGCCTCATCTTCGCCAGCCTGTTCGCCGTCTACGGCGTGGTGGGCCGGCGCTATGCCGGCGGCCCGACCGGCGCGGAGCTGTTCGAGCTGCCGCTGGTGGCGCTCAACACCACCTTCCTGCTGCTGTCGTCGATCACGTATGGCTTCGCCATGCTGGAAATGCAGAAGGCGCGCACCAGCCAGACGCAGTGGTGGCTGGCCATCACCGGCGTGCTGGGCGCGGCCTTCCTCGGCATCGAGATGTACGAATTCGCGCACCTCGTGCACGAAGGCGCCGGGCCGCAGCGCAGCGCGTTCCTGTCGTCGTTCTTCACGCTGGTCGGCACGCACGGGCTGCACGTGACCGTGGGCATCGTGTGGCTGGTCACGCTGATGGTGCAGGTCGGCAAGTACGGGCTGATCCACGAGAACAAGCGCCGCCTGATGTGCCTGTCCATGTTCTGGCACTTTCTCGACGTGGTCTGGATCGGCGTGTTCACCTTCGTCTACCTGATGGGAGTCCTGCCATGAACGCGCACGACAATACGCTGGCCGGCGGCGCCGGCGCGCACGGCCACGATGGCCACGACGGCCACGGACACCATGACGACGAAGGGTTCCACGCCACCTTCGGCGGCTACATGACCGGCTTCGTGCTCGCCGTGCTGCTGACCGCGGTGCCGTTCTGGCTGGTCATGGCCAACGTGTTCGACAAGTCCCGGACCACGGCGCTGGTGCTGCTGGCGTGCGCCGCCGTGCAGATCGTCGTGCACATGATTTACTTCCTGCACATGAACTTCAAGTCCGAGGGTGGCTGGACCATGCTGGCCCTGATCTTCACCATCGTGCTCGTCGTGATCGCGCTGAGCGGCTCGCTCTGGGTGATGTTCCACCTGGATCAGAATATGATGCCGGCTATGCACGACACGAAGAACCTACCTTGAACGCAACTCGACACCCCCAGCCCCAGCCAGCCACCGGCGCCGCGAGCGCCCAGCCGTCCGCTTCCCCGCGCCGCACCGGCGCTCTCGTGGTGTTTGCCGTCCTGGCGGCATTCGCCTTTTCCGTCCTGGTCGGGCTCGGTACCTGGCAGGTCCAGCGCCGCGCCTGGAAGCTCGACCTGATCGAGCGCGTCAACGCGCGCGTGCACGCGCCACCGGTGGCGGCGCCCGATCTCGCGCAATGGCCGCAGGTCAGCGTGGCCGGCGACGAATACAAGCACGTGCGCGTGTCCGGCACCTTCCTCAACGACCGCGAGACGCTGGTCCAGGCCGTGACCGACCTGGGCGGCGGCTTCTGGGTGGTCACGCCGCTGCGCATGGCTGACGGCAGCGTGGTGCTGGTCAACCGCGGCTTCGTGCCGCCCGAGCGCGCCGAGCGCGCTACCCGCAGCCAGTACGACCCGCCCGGCGAGACCACCGTCACCGGCCTGCTGCGCATCAGCGAGCCCGGCGACGCCTTCCTGCGCCACAACGACCCGGCGGCCAACCGCTGGTACAACCGCGATGTGCCCGCCATCGCCGCGGCGCGCGGCCTGCAGAACGTGGCGCCGTATTTCATCGACGCCGATGCGGCGGCCGGCGCCGCGCCCGCGGTCAATGGCGCGGCGGCCGACCCCGAAGGCAGCGTGCCGCGCCAGCAGGACGGCGAGCGCACGTGGCCGGTCGGCGGGCTGACCGTGATCTCCTTCCACAACAGCCACCTCGGCTACGCCATCACGTGGTACGGGCTGGCGCTGATGGTGGCGCTGGGCGCCTTCCTGGTCGGCCGGCAGGAGTACCGCCGGCGCAAGGGGATGTGAGGCGGGGCCGGCGTCCCGACGCATCGGGACGCCGGCCAGCACATCCGCCGGGGCCCTAGCCGACCGTGGCCTCGAACACGCGGCGGTAGTTGCCGCCCAGGATCATGCCCGTTTCCTGCTGGGTGAAGCCCGCGGCGACCAGCGCGTCGCCCAGCGAGGGCAGCTGCTCGTAGCCGGTGAAGACCGGCGGCGAGATGAAGCCGAGCATGTCGGTGCCCAGGCCGACGTGCGCCACGCCCACCACGTCCGCCATGCGCTTGACGCCTTCGGCCATCGCTTGCAGGCTGTGGAAGGTGCCCGCGCTCGGCCACACGCCGATCACGCCGCCGGTGCCGGCGATGGCGCGCGCATGGTCCGGCGAGATCAGCCGGCTGCGCGTGCCCGGGTGCGTGGCCAGCGCCGTGTGCGAGATCACCAGCGGCTTGCTCGACGCCGCCGCCGCGCGCTTGACGAGGTCGTAGGTGCCGTGCGCCACGTCCACCACGATGCCCAGCGCATTGCAGCGCCGCACCACCGCGGCGCCGAAGTCCGTCAGGCCGCCGTGCACCGGCGTCTCGGTCTGGATGTCGCCCAGTTCGTTGACGCGGTAGTGCGTCAGCTGCAGATGGCGCAACTGGTACATCGCATGCGCCTCGTCCACGCGCTCCAGCCGGCCTTCCAGGAAATCGGCGCCCTCCGCCGCGATGATCGCGCACGGGCCGGCGTGGCCCTGCGCCGCCAGCGTGGCCGCGCTGGTGACGACCTGCATGCGCTCGCGCGCCACCAGCTCGTGCGCGCGCGCGAATTCGGTGCGGCCCAGCGCGTAGAGCTCGCCCTCCTGCGGCGTGCGCCAGGCCTCGAAGCGCATGCGGTTGGCCGACACGCGCGTGACCGTGGTGTCGGTGACGATGGCCAGGCAGATCACGTTCATGCCGCCCGCGCGCATCGGCGCGGCCAGCGGCAGGAACGGCCGGCGCGCGCCGATGGCCGGATCGCGCGAGACGATCACGCGGCCGGCGTGGCTGTGCATGTCGATGGTCAGCGCGTCGGCGGCCGGTTGCCACCTGGCCGGCGCGTTGGCCGGCTGCGCGTTGCCGGCCGCATCGGCCTGCCCTTCGGTGTAACCGGCGAACCGTCCTGGCGCGCAGGCCGCGAGGCCGAGCGCCGCGCCGGAGGCCAGGAACACGCGCCGGCTCATGGTGCCGGCGGCGGGCGCGGCGAGCGGCTGCGCGTCGCGCAACTGGTAGCGCCATCCCGCCGGATCGTCCAGCAGGCGCACCAGGCGGCCGCGCAGGCCGACTGCCTGCGCCGGCAAGGCCAGCGGGCCGGCGGCGTAGACCTCGACGCAGGCCCGCGGATCGCGCGGCACGCAGCCGCCGCAACAGGGCGGCTCGGCCGCCAGCAGGAAATAGTCGGCGGCCTGTGCCTCGGGATCGAGGGGGATTATCCAGCCGCCGAGTTCGACCGTTGCGCCGTCGAGCGCGTCGGCATTGCCGTTCCGGATCGTCGTCCAGTCGATCTGCATGCGGAGTCCCCTGGTGTGGCCGGCGCCGCGCCGGCCGCGCTATGGAGGATAGCCGTTCGGGCCCCGCTTGTGCGTCAGCTTTTCTGCGCCGGGGGGCTGAACAGGTAGGGCACCACCGCGGCCGCCACCAGCACGCCCGCCGACAGGAAGATGGCGGCGTAGGTGCGCGAGACCGGCCAGCGCGCGGCGTCGCCGAAGCTGGCGATCATGCCGAAGGCCCACGACGCCAGCGCCGAGCCGAGGAAGACGAAGGTATTGAGCAGGCCCAGGCCGCGCCCGCGCGCCGCCGGCGGGATCAGGCCGCGGCCCTGCGCCATGACCAGCGGGTGGAGCATGCCGATGGTGGACAGCAGCGCCATCAGGCCCACGCCGGAGGCCACGCTGCTGTCCGGCCACATGGTCAGCAGGATCGCGCCCAGCAGCGAGAAGCAGGACCAGCCGCCGATGGTGGCCTTGAGCGAGCTGCGCCGCACCAGCACCGGCAGCACGAACGCCGTGGCGAAGCCGGCCAGGCTCAGCAGCGTCAGCGCCACGCCGCGCGGGCCGGCCTGCAGGCCGTAGACGCTGGCCAGGTAAGGCCCGCTCCAGGCATTGCGGAAGGCGGTGCCGGCGGCCATCGCCACGCACATCGGGATCAGCGTCCACAGCGGCGCCAGGCCCAGCAGCCGGGCGCTCTGCAGCAGCATGGCGCGCCACGGCGTGTGGCGTGCCTCGGCATGGCCCTCGTCGCGCACGCAGCGCCAGACGCCGTAGCAGGCCATCGCCATGCACAGTGCCGCGAACGCCATCGCCACGCGCCAGCCCAGCAGTTGCGAGGCCCAGCCCAGCGGCGCCGTGGCGCACAGCGCGCCGATCATGCCGGTGGCGTTGGACTTGCTGACCACGCGCGTGTAGTCGCGCTCGGACAACTGCTCGGACGCGAAATGCAGCAGCCCCATGAAGACCGGCGCGCAGGCCAGGCCGAGCCCGGCCTGCGCCAGCATGGCCACGCCACCGTTGGGCGCCAGCGTAAACAGCAGCGACGACACCGCGCCGATGGCCAGCAGCAGCGACGTGGGCCGGCCCACGCCGTAGCGGTCGAAGGCGATGCCGACCGGGATCTGCGCCGCCGCGAAGGCCATGAAGAAACTCGACGACAGCGCGCCGAAGCCGGCCGCCGACAGCCGGAAGTCATGCTGGAGTTCCGGCGCCATCACCGCCAGGCAACTGCGGTAGAACTGGCTGAGCGCGAACGCGAAGGTCAACAGGAGGATGCCGTGCAGCACGCGGTTGGTGGCATCGGGGGCGCTTTGCCGCGCGGGCAGCTGGCCGCCTTGCGCGGCTGGGGATGTCTTCACGATGGAACCAGGTCTGTGTTCTTCTTATGCGCTGCTTCCCGGAGCACGGGCGCAGGACCGCGACCGCGGGGCGCCGCGGCAGCGGGTCATTCTACGCTGCCGGCCCGCCGGCCGAGGTGCGCCGCGGTTGGCTTGCGTGGTTCGCCGGCGTCAATCTGTTCGATTATCGGTGCGGATGGATGTCAGGCTTGTGACCGCGCGGCAGCGTTCCGGCCCGGCCGATGGCCGATGAAAATTCGCCACATCCCGCTCGTGCACACGCGATTCGCCGCCTATTCTCCTATGGCTGTGCACGTTGTATCGCTGGCCGGCCGCAGCTTGCCGGGCGCCATGAACGCGGAAGTCTGCCCGTCCCGCCAGGGCGGCAGTGCACGGCCAGGGATGCCCGGTGCCCTGGTCTTGCCGCGCCCGCAGGGGACGGCGCTCCGCGCCTTTTTCCTTCCCGCATCGTTTCTCGCCAAGGAGCATGCAGTGACTACGCAACAAGAACAAGACCCCGTGCCGTCGCCAGCGCGCCGCAATGTGCTGGTGGCCGGCGCGTCCGCCGTTGCCGCCGGCACCCTTTCCGCCCTGGCTGCCACGGCGGACGCCGAGGCAGCCACCAAGCCGGTTCGTGCCGGCGGCCAACACGCCCCCAACCAAGGAAGCCAAGTCATGGATACCATCACCACCAAAGACGGCACTCGCATCTACTACAAGGACTGGGGTACCGGCCAGCCCATCGTGTTCCATCACGGCTGGCCGCTCACCGCCGACGACTGGGACGCGCAGATGCTGTTCTTCCTCTCCAAGGGCTACCGCGTGATCGCGCACGACCGCCGCGGGCACGGCCGTTCCACCCAGACCGCGACCGGCAACGAGATGGACACCTACGCCGCCGACGTGGCCGCGCTGGCCGCGCACCTCGACCTGCGCAACGCCGTGCACGTGGGCCACTCCACCGGCGGCGGCGAGGTGGCCCGCTACGTGGCGCGCCACGGCGCCGGCCGCGTGGCCAAGGCGGTGCTGATCGGCGCGGTGCCGCCGGTCATGGTCAAGAGCGCGGCCAATCCGGGCGGGCTGCCGCTCGACGTGTTCGACGGCTTCCGCGCCCAGCTTGCCGCCAACCGCGCGCAGTTCTACAAGGACGTGCCGATTCCGTTCTACGGCTACAACCGCGAAGGCGCCAAGGTCTCCGAAGGCATCAAGGAGAACTGGTGGCGCCAGGGCATGATGGGCGGCACCAAGGCCCACTACGACTGCATCAAGGCCTTCTCCGAGACGGACTTCACCGAAGACCTCAAGAAGATCGACGTGCCGGTCCTGATCATGCACGGCGACGACGACCAGATCGTGCCAATCGCCGATTCGGCGCTGCTGTCCATCAAGCTGGTGCGCAACGGCACGCTCAAGGTCTACAAGGGGTATCCGCACGGCATGTGCACCACCCATCCCGACGTCATCAACGAAGACCTGCTCGCCTTCATCAAGCAATGACCGCGCGGTAGCCGGCCCAAAGCCGGCTGCGGTTTGTCGGTCTTTCCCTTGCCGTGCCGCCCGCGGTTCCCGCCGCGGGCGGCACGGCGCCTGTGCGTCCCAAGGCCGCCGGCGGGATGCGCGCCTGCCGCTCTTGCCGGCCAGGCGGCGCTTCCCGCACGGAAGGCACCGCATTCTTTATGCCTTTGAAGGCAATTCTCCGAAATAAGTGAATCAGAATGCACTGGAAGTGATGTGCAACCGTCCTCATCTGTGCATCAAATGAGAGTGATTGGCATTTACAATTGGCGGCAGCGTGCGGCATTGCCCAGAATGAGTCATCAGGCGCGCGAGCCGGCCCCGCCGGCGCGCCAACCACCATGCCAGAGCCAATCATGCCTCCCAGCCCAGACCAGCTTGCCCTTCCCGCCGCGTCCGCGGACGCTCGGCTTGCCCCGCAGCTGCCGCGGCGGGCCGCCTTTCTCGGCGCCGGCGCGCTGGTGGCGGTCGGCTACATGGACCCGGGCAACTGGGCCACCGCCATTTCCGCCGGCGCCAGGTACGGCTACGGCCTGCTCGCGGTGGTGGCCGCCGCCAGCGTGGTGGCCATGCTGCTGCAATGGATCGCCGCGCGCATCGGCGTGGTCACGGGGCGCGACCTCGCGCAGCTCAGCCGCGAGCGCTTCGGCCGGCGCACCGTGATCGGCCTGTGGCTCGCCAGCGAGATCGCCATCATCGCCTGCGACGTGGCCGAAGTGGTCGGCACCGCCGTGGCGCTGCAACTGCTGCTGCACGTGAACCTGTGGGTCGGCGTGCTGCTCTCCGCCGTCGGCACTATCGCCATGCTGGCCGTGCAGCGCCAGGGCCGGCGCACGCTCGAAGCGCTGGTGGCCGGGCTGATCCTGCTGGTGGCGCTGTGCTTCGTCGCCCAGCTGGCGATGGCGCAGCCCGACTGGGCCGCGGCGGCCGGCGGCTTCGCGCCTTCGGCGCAACTGGTGCGCGACGCCGGCATGCTGTGGCTGGCCGCCGGCATCGTCGGCGCCACCGTGATGCCGCACAACCTCTACCTGCACTCCGCGCTGGTCAGCAAGTTCGCGCCGCGGTCGCAAGCCGGCCAGCCGGCGGCAACGCGCGCGCCCCGGGCCGCGGACGCGCCCGCCGTGGCGGCGGCGCTGCGCGGCGTCAACCTCGACACCATCGGCTCGCTGACCTTCGCCTTCCTCGTCAACGCCGCGCTGCTGATCCTGGCCGCCGCCGCGTTCCACGCCAGCGGCATGACCGAAGTCAGCGACCTCGCCGACGCGCACCGCCTGCTGGATCCGCTGCTCCACTCGCAATGGGCCAGCCTGCTGTTCGCCGGCGCCTTGCTGGCCTGCGGCCTGAACTCCACGCTCACCGGCACGCTGGCCGGGCAAGCGGTGATGGAAGGCTTCCTCAACCTGCGCATCTCGCAGACCCGGCGCGCGCTGCTCACGCGCGGACTGGCCATCGTGCCGGCGCTGGCGGCGGTGGGGGTGTTCGGGCAGCACGGCTCGGCCGAACTGCTGGTGGCCAGCCAGGTGGTGCTCAGCCTGAGCCTGCCGCTGGCGGTGGTGCCGCTGATCCTGTTCGCGTCCAACCGGGAACTGATGGGCGCGTGGCGCGTGCGCGGCGTGCCGCTGGTGTTGGCCTGGGTTAGTGCGGGGGTTATTCTTTTTCTTAATGGGGCGTTGCTTTGGCAGGGGGTAATTGGTTAATTTTTTTATTGATTTTAAATTCCTTAGACTCTTAAAGTCAAAGGATTAACTTCAAAGTCAACGGCTTAAAGTCAACATCAAATTCAAAGGCTTTCGCTCCTCCGGAGCGACTTACTTTCTTTTGTCCGAAAAGAAAGTAAGCCAAGAAAGCGGACTGCCTGGCCGGCAGGGGCAGAGCCGAACAGGGTTGCTGGCTGTTGGTGGTTTCGTGGTGGGGTTCGTGGTTCTGCTGGGATTCTGCCGGTACCGGTTCTAGCGGCCACGTTCTCTCGGGTGGTGTTCGATTCGTGGTGGCGCTGCATGATGGCATAGACCCAGGCCCTTCGGGCTGCTGCCGCGACCGGGGCAAATGCACACGGCAGAGGGACGGTGCTGGTTTCGTGGTGGGCGCGGTGGCCCCCATTTGATCTCAGTGCCAAACGGTTTTGACTTGAGAGGTAATCCGGGTCAAAGCAACCCAACACACTCGCGCGGGGTCCACCACGCCCACCACGAAAACATGAGGGTGCTATGTCGTGGCCGCCCGAGTCGGTAACGGCAGATGGTCGAACCAGCAGTGCGCTCGCCATCATAGGTCCGACCCCGAAACCCATACCGCCAGCCAGATCGTGGCCAGCCGAACCGGTAACGGCAGGATGCCAGCAGAACCACAGGCCCCACCACGAAACCAATAACCCTCGAAATCCCAACGTTTCTGCCCCTGCCGGCAAGGCAGCCCGCTTTCTTTGCCTACTTTCTTTTCGGGGAAAAGAAAGTAGGTCGCTCCGGGGGAGCGAAAGCCTTTGACTTTGACGTTCAGCCGTTGACGTTCAGAAGTTGACTTTGACGTTCAGCAGTTGACGTCAAATCCAAGCTTCCAAAGCTTCCGAATCTTCGAAATCAGCGCAAATCCAGGCAGACTAGCCCAATCCAGAAACCCAGGCGCAAGCGGTCAGCCCGCGCCGGCCACGTCCATCAAGCGTGCTTCCCGCGCCCGCAGCACCAGCGCCGCCGCCAACCCGACCGCGCACATCGCCGCCGTAAGCAGGAACGCCCGTCCGCCCACGCTGGCGAACAGGAAGCTGCCCGCGAACACGCAGGCCGCCGTCAGCAGGCCGGTGCAGGCGGCGTAGAGTCCCGTGCCGCTGGAGAGCACCTGCGCGGGCACGCGCGTGCGCACGTACTGCGCCGCGCCAAGCTGCGTGAAGCCGAGCGTGGCGCCTTGCAGCAGTTGCGCGAGCATGGCCACGCCGGGGGTCTGCGCCAGGCCGGTCAGCGACCAGCGCAGCACGCCCGCCGCGCAGGCCAGCGCGATCAGCGCCGGCGGCGAGATGCGCGCGGCCAGCAGCGAGCCGCAGGTGAACGCCGTGATCTCGGCCAGCACGCCGAGCGCCCACAGGTAGCCGATGGTCGAGGCGGAAAACCCCACGCTTTTCCAGTACAGCGCGCTGTAGCTGTAGAAGAAGCCGTGGCAGGCCTGCGAGACCGCCGCGCTGGCCAGGAACAGCGAAAAGCCGGGCACTTGCAGCACCTGCAGCAGCGGTCCCTTGACCGTGTGGCGCACGGCGATGTCGTCATTGGGCAGCATCAGCGCCAGGATGCCCTGCCCGAGATAGGTCACAAGGAAGGCGATCGCGATCACTTCGGTGCCGGCGCGGTCCACCAGCCAGCCCAGCGCCACCGACACCGCCACCACCGACATCGAGCCCGCGCTGCGCAGCCGGCCGAAATCGAGGCCGTAGCGCGGCACGCCGGCCAGCGCCATCGATTCGCTCAACGGAATCAGGCTGGCCGAGAAGGCTTTGGTGGCGAGGAACACCAGCAGCACGCCGACGAAGCCCTCGGCGCTGAACAGCAGCCCGGCGCTGAGCACGGAGCCGCCCACCAGCGCCAGCAGGATGGCCTTGCGGCTGCGGTACTGGTCGGCGATGGCGCCTACCGCCGGATTGACCAGCACCGCCAGCGCGGCGCCGAGCGCCATCACCAGCCCGGTCTGCCGGTCGTCCAGGCCCTGCGCGCGGATCCACAGCGGGAAAAAGCTGATGGTGATGGCGACCGGCGCGTACAGCGCGATGTAGTACAGATAGAACGCGGCGACGGGGTGGCGGATGCTGGCGGCTTGGGTGGTCACGGATGGTTGGCGGATCGGTGCTTGTTGTTGTTGTTGTTTGGCGGCGCGGCCAGCATGGCCGGTCGCGCCGCTACCGGCAGCGGGTCAGGCGCGCGACCAGCCCAGTTCCACGAAGACCCGGCACAGCGCTTCCATGCCGGCGGCGTCCTCGTTGTCGAAGCGGCCCGCGACCGGGCTGTCCACGTCCCACACGCCGATCAGCGTGCCGTCGGCGGCAACCAGCGGCACCACGATTTCCGATTGCGAGGCGGCGTCGCAGGCGATATGTCCGGCAAACGCATGCACGTCCGGCACGATCTGGGTGGCGCGGGTCTGCGCGGCGGTGCCGCACACGCCCCGGCCCAGCGCGATGCGCACGCAGGCCGGCTTGCCCTGGAACGGCCCGACCACCAGTTCCCGGCCGTCATGGAAATAGAAGCCCGCCCAGTTCAGGTCTTGCAGCGAGTGATAGACCAGCGCCGAGAAATTCGCGGCATTGGCGATGCGGTCGGTCTCGTCGGCCAGCAGTGCGCGGGCCTGCGCCACCAGTTCCTGGTATTGCGCGGACTTGGATTGCGGGGTGGCGTCGGTGGGGAGGTGGAACATGGCGGCTGGAATGAGAGCGGAAAAAGGCTGCGCCATTGTCTCATTCCCGCGTTCCGGGCGGTGTTCCGAAGTGCAATATGGCGGTGTCGGGCGGGCGGTCGCGCGGTCCGGCTCGCGGCCGTGGGCGAGGAGCAGCCGGTCAGCCAATATCCTGGCGAAGAGACTGGCGCGATATTTCCACTTGCCGGCGCAGCCCGGGAAGGTCGTTCTGGAGGGTTTTCCACACAATTTCCAGATCGACCGCGAAATAGCCGTGCGCCACCGCATTGCGCATCTGATAGGCGAAGGCCAGCGGCAACTCAGGGTGCGCCGCCGCGAATTCCGGATAGTGGTCCTCGATGTTGTGGCTCGCTTCTCCGATGATCTCGATGTTGCGGACTACCGCGTCCTGCGCCATTTCGTTCGCAAGGAACGCCATCTCGTCCATCCCCTTCGTGTAGCGGGCAATCCGGTCGATGGCTTGCAGAACGTGCTCCAGATAATCGGCCAGCCGTTGCTTGTCCCGGCTCATACCGGCACCGCTTCGGCAAGCACGATGTCCCGGAATTTCTCGGGCAGCGCCTTCGGCGTCAGCACGTCGACGGGCACGCCGAGCAGTTGAAGCAATTCATGCCTGATGGCGCCGATATCGAACAGTGTCGTCTCCGGTGTCGGGTCGACCAGGATATCGAGGTCGCTGCCTTCCGCATCTTCGCCGCGGACGACCGAACCAAAGACGCGTGCATTGCGGGCCCGGTGGGATTCCACCACGCGCCGGATCGCCTCGCGGTGGGAGGCAAGTGCCTGAGAGGGTTTCATGGCTTGCAGACCTGTTTTCCAGAGTGGACCCGCTTCGCGGGTGCGCCAGCACACGGTGACTATCATATAGCGAACCGGCGCGCGGCTCGAAGCCTCATGATCCGCCTTCCTCCCCCTCTGCCCCCAACGTCCCCCGCAGCCACCCGATGAACACATCCATGTCCCGCGGCAGTTCGCGCGCGGCGGGCACCGCCATCAGCCCGCCCGCGAAGCGCACGAAGCCGTGCGGCGCGACGAGCTGGCCGTCGCGCAGTTCCTTGTGGATCAGGCGTTGCTCGACCAGCGCCACGCCGGCGCCGGCGAGCGCGGCTTCGATGCACAGGTGGGTGTGCGGGAAGGTGAGCTCGCCGCCGTGCGCGATGGACTTGCCGGACAACCGCTGCCACTGGTCCCAGGCGCTGGAGGTGAAGTCGTGGGCGATGCGCACGGCGGCGCGCAGCGGGGTCTTGTACGCCGGCGCGCGCACCGGGCCGAAGGTGGCCGGCGCGAGGTAGAGCGCGCGCCGGCGGTCGGCCTCGGCGTAGGCGCTGAGGTCCCAGGCGATGACCACGTCGGCGCCTTCGGTGCGCATCTCGCGCGCGGAGGTCATGGACAGGCGGATGCGGATGTCGGGCCGCAGCCGGTAGAAGTCCACCAGGTGCGGCACCAGCCAGCGCATGGCGAAGGTGGCGCTGCAGGCCACGTGCAGGCTGGGGCCGCGCGCCTGGTCGAGCAGGCGGCCGTAGCCCTGCTCGAGCTGGTCGAACACGGCGCGCACCACGTCGTACATGGCCTGGCCGCGCGCGTTCAGGCGCACGCCGGTGCCGTCCTTGTCGAACAGCGTGGTGCCGGCGTGTTCCTGCAACTGGCGCAACTGGCGGCTGACGGCGCCGTGCGTGCGGCACAGCTCCTCGGCCGCGCGGGTGATGGAGCCGGTGCGCGCGGTGGCCTCGAAGGCGCGCAGCGTGGACATCGGGGGCAGGGTCCGCATGGCGTGAATATGCAAAAAACTGACGAATTGGGAAGAATAACTTGGTTTTGCCGGAGGCTTGTTCTCCCTAACATGCCATCCATCGAGTGCGTTGTGGCGGGAAGGAGCGCTTCTCCCACGCGGCGGAACATCCGTCAGCGTGAAGATTGCTCACGAAGCCGCGGCGCCGCAGGCGGTTTCTTTCAGGCAACGGAGCGGCAGGATGAGCGAGATCAGTCAGGTGCAGGGATACGAGGTGCTGGATAGCCGTGGCAATCCCACGGTGGAGGTGGAGGTCACGCTGGCCGACGGCGCGACGGGCCGGGCGACGGTGCCTTCGGGCGCATCCACCGGCGCGCGCGAGGCGGTGGAACTGCGCGACGGCGACCCGGCGCGTTATCTCGGCAAGGGCGTGAGCCGCGCGGTGGCGGCGGTGAATACCGAGCTGCGCGCGGCGCTGGCCGGCGTGGACGCGCGCGACCAGCGGCGGGTGGACGGCATCATGGCCGCACTGGACGGCACGCCGGACAAGGGCAGGCTCGGCGCCAACGCGCTGCTGGGCGTGTCGCTGGCGGTGGCGCACGCGGCGGCGGCGTCGGGACGGCAGGCGTTGTTCGCGCATCTCGGCGGGCCGCAGGCGCATGTGTTGCCGGTGCCGATGATCAACATCGTCAACGGCGGCGCGCATGCGGACAACGCCATCGACTTCCAGGAATTCATGATCGTGCCGGTGGGCGCGCCGGACTTTGCCGAAGGCGTGCGCATGGCCTCGGAGGTCTTCCACACGCTGCGGCTGGACCTGAAGGCGGCGGGCTTCAACACCAACGTGGGCGACGAGGGCGGCTTCGCGCCGGACCTGCGCGCGGCGGACGAGGCGCTGGACTTCATCCTGCGCGCGGTGGAGCGCGCCGGCTACCGCGCCGGCACGGACGTGGCGCTGGCCATCGACCCCGCCGCCAGCGAGTTCCACGAGAACGGCAGCTACGTTTACCGCGGCGAGGGCGTGACGCGCAGCGCCGAGGCGCAGGTGGACTACCTCGCGGGGCTGGTGGCGCGCTACCCGATCGTCTCGATCGAGGACGGCATGGCCGAGGACGACCTCGACGGCTGGAAGCTGCTGACCGCGCGGCTGGGCGGGCGTTGCCAGCTGGTGGGCGACGACGTGTTCTGCACCAATGCCGCGCTGCTGCGGCAGGGCATCGAGGCCGGCGTCGCCAATGCGATCCTGGTCAAGGCCAACCAGATCGGCACGCTGACCGAGACGCTCGACACCGTGGGCGTGGCGCGGGCGGCGGGCTACGCGGCGGTGATGTCGCACCGCTCGGGCGAGACCGAGGACACCAGCATCGCCGACCTGGCTGTGGCGACCGGCTGCGGGCAGATCAAGACCGGCTCGGTCTCGCGCTCGGACCGCACCGCCAAGTACAACCAGCTGATCCGCATCGAGCGCGCGCTCGGCGCGCGGGCGCGCTACGCGGGCGCGGCCGCCTTCCAGCCGCGGGGCTGAAGGCGGCGCGCACCGGCCAGCGCGTCAGGAGCCGGCCACCTTCAGCAGCACCGGGTCGTTGCGGTACAGGTCCGGGAACATCTGCTTGAGGTAGCCGATCTTGGGCAGGTCGTTGACCACGATGTACGGATGGGCCGGATGCAGCGTGAGGAAGTTCTGGTGGTAGGCCTCGGCCGGATAGAAGGCCTTGTAGTCTTCCACGCGGGTGACGATGGGGCCGCCGAACACGCGCGCCTTGCCGAGCTGGGCGATGTAGGCCTGCGCCACGCTGCGCTGCTCGGCGGTGAGCGGGAACACGGCCGAGCGGTATTGCGTGCCGTGGTCCGGGCCCTGGTAGTCGAGCTGGGTCGGGTTGTGCGCCACCGAGAAGAACACCTGCAGCAGGCGGCCGTAGCTGACCTGAGCGGGATCGAAGGTGACTTGCACCGATTCGGCATGGCCGGTGTTGCCGCCGCTCACGGTCTCGTACTGCGCCGTGCCGGCCGCGCCGCCGGCGTAGCCGGAAGTGACCTGCTTGACGCCGCGCACGTGCTGGAACACGCCCTGCACGCCCCAAAAGCAGCCGCCCGCGAAGACCGCGGTCTCGGTCTGCGCGGCGGGTTTTTCGTCCTGCGCGGGCGGCGGGATCTTGACGGCATCCTCGGCGGAGTTGGCGCTTTGCCAGGCTACCAGGCCCGCGGCGAGCATGGCCGCGCCGGCAAGCTTGGCTCCGGCCGAGCGCGTCAGGCGGGAGAAGAGGGTGGTCGATTGCGTGGGCATGATGGTCTGTCCTTGGTGAGATCGGGTTGCTGGCGGAAAGTCAGCTTGTTGCTGGTGGTTTGCCCCCTCTCCCGCACGCGGGAGAGGGGAGAACACCGGCAGCAGGAGATGTGTCGAATCAGCCGAACGTAAAGGCATACGCCTCCACGCCCGGGTCCAGGAATTCGATGGAAAACGTGTGGTCGGCGACCGTGCCGGGCTGGCGCACGAGCTGGTACAGCCGCTGCTCCGTGACCGTGCCGCTGCCGTCCGCCGCCACGTCCATGCCGCGCGCGTCGCCCGGCGCGGCGCCGTCGATGCTGACGCGGAAGCGCACCGGCTTGCCGTCCTGGCCCGGGCCCAGCACCAGGTGCAGGTCGCGCGCGTGGAAGCGGTACACGATGCGGCCGTCCTTGCCGGCCAGCGTGGCGTGCTCCGCGCCGACGGTCCAGTCGCCGGCCAGGCCCCAGTCGTTGAGCGCGGGCCGGGCCGGCGCGGCGTAGGTGCGCGGCTTGTCCTGCGCCTGGCCGCCCGGCGAGGCGAAGTGCTCGGCGCGCTCGTAGCCGATGTAGGTCTCGCCCGAGCGCACGTCGGCCTTGTCGGAAGCCATCTGCACGCCTTGCTCGGACGCCGCGCCGATGCCGGTGGCGACCGTGGCCGCGCCGGCGTGGCCGGCCTCGGCCAGCAGTTGCCGGATCACCTGCTCGGAGCGCGCGTATTCGCCTTCGCCGAAATGGTGGAAGCGGATCTGGCCCTTGGCATCGATGAAATAGTGCGCCGGCCAGTACTGGTTGTTGAAGGCGCGCCAGATGGCGTAGTTGTTGTCGATGGCCACCGGGTAGTCGATGCCGAGGTCGCGCATGGCCTTCTGCACATTGCCGACGTTGCGCTCGAAGGCGAACTCCGGCGCGTGCACGCCGATCACGACCAGCCCCTGGTCGCGGTACTTCTGCGCCCATGCCTTGACGTAGGGCAGGGTGCGCAGGCAGTTGATGCAGGAGTAGGTCCAGAAGTCCACCAGCACCACCTTGCCGCGCAGCGCTTCGGCGGTGAGCGGCGGGGAGTTCAGCCACTGCACGGCACCCGTCAGCGCGGGCAGCTGGCCTTCGACCGGCAGCGCCGGGGCGGCGTCTGCGCCGACCGCGCGCATCATCGCGCTGGAGGCCGCCATCATGGCCGGGCCGCCAGCCGTGTCGGCCGCCGGCGCGGGGCTGCTCGCCAGCCGGTCCACCAGGTGCTGCTCGATGCCGCCGGTGGCCACGGTCGACACGCGCGCCAGCACGCCGGTGTCCAGCCCCAGCCCGATCGCCACCACGCCCAGCAGCATGGCCGCGCCGATGCCGCGCCGCAGCCATTCGCCCGCGCCCAGCGAGCGCTTCATCGCGGTGAACACGCGCCCGCCGATCAGCAGCGCCACCGCCAGCGAAGTGGCCGCGCCGGCCGCATACGCCACCAGCAGCAGCGTGGTGCCCGCGCTGGCGCCGCGCAGCGCGGCGCCGGTCAGCACGAGGCCGAGGATGGGGCCGGCGCACGGCGCCCACAGCAGGCCGGTGGCGATGCCGAGCAGGAAGGACGAGCCGGGCCGCACCTGCCCGTCGGCCTGCGCGAAGGCCGACAGGCGGCTGCCGGCGCTGACTAGCGGGTGCATCAGCCGCTCGGCCAGCCGCGGCAGCAGCAGCGTCAGGCCGAACACGGCGAGCAGCGCGATGGCGAGCCAGCGGCCGTACTGGTTGGCCTGCGTCACCCAGCCGCCGCCCACCGCGGCCAGCGTGGCCACGGCGGCGAAGGTCAGGCCCATGCCGGCCAGCAGCGGCAGGCCGCTGCGCAGGAAAGGCTGGTCCGCGCGCGAGAACACGAACGGCAGCACGGGCAGGATGCACGGGCTCAGGATGGTGAGCGCGCCGCCGAGATAGGCGAGTACGATGAGAAACATGGCGTGGTCCAGATGTGGTGGTATGCCGGGCGCGTCAGGCGGCCTGCGGGCGGAAGGTCATCGCCACGCCGTTCATGCAGTAGCGCAGGCCGGTGGGCTTGGGGCCGTCGTCGAACACGTGGCCGAGGTGGCCGCCGCAGCGGCGGCAGTGCACCGCCGTGCGCGTGGTGCCGAAGCTGCGGTCCTCGGTGGTGCCCACGGCGTGCTCCAGCGGCGCCCAGAAGCTGGGCCAGCCGGTATGGCTGTCGAACTTGGCGCGCGAGGAGAACAGGTCGAGCTGGCAGCCGGCGCAGGCGAACACGCCGGCGCGGTGCTCGTTGTTGAGCGGGCTGCTGTAGGGGCGCTCGGTGCCTTCCTGGCGCAGCACCTCGTACTGGGCCGGGGTCAGCAGCTGGCGCCACTGCGCGTCGGTCTTCATGACCTCGAAGACCTCGGCCGGCTTGCCCGCGCCGGCGGGGCCGGCCGCCAGGGCGCGCCACCCGCCCGCCACGGCGATGGTCGCCACGGCGGCACCGCCCGACAATAGAAAGCGCCTTCTGCTGCCCATGATGTACTCCTTGCGTGGGTTCCACGAATCGATGGACGCATCCTATGGCCGGCGCGATCCCGGAGTCCTCACGAAAGGTTAAATTAAATGTGATAACTCGGCGGCGCGGAATTCTGCACAATGGCTGCGCGGGCGCCATCCGCCTTTCCGTCTTTTCCGTCTTTTCACCGTTCCTATCGCCGCCAATGGACCATCCCAAGCGCATCCTGATCGTCGAAGACGACGTCGACATCGCCAACGTGCTCAGCCTGCACCTGCGCGACGAGCGCTACGAAGTCGTGCACAGCGCCGACGGCAACGAAGGCCTGCGCCTGCTCGAGCAGGGCAACTGGGACGCGCTGATCCTCGACCTGATGCTGCCCGGCGTGGACGGGCTGGAGATCTGCCGGCGCGCCCGCGCGATGGCGCGCTACACCCCCATCATCATCACCAGCGCGCGCTCCAGCGAGGTGCACCGCATCCTGGGGCTGGAGCTGGGCGCCGACGACTACCTCGCCAAGCCGTTCTCGGTGCTGGAGCTGGTGGCGCGCGTCAAGGCGCTGCTGCGCCGGGTGGACGCGCTGGCGAAGGACCTGCGCGTGGACGCGGGCAGCCTGGTGCTGGGCGGGCTGTCGATCGACCCGATCGCGCGCGAGGCCACCGTGGACGGCCGGCGCATCGAGCTGACGCCGCGCGAGTTCGACCTGCTGTATTTCTTCGCGCGCCACCCGGGCAAGGTGTTCTCGCGCATGGACCTGCTCAACGCCGTGTGGGGCTACCAGCACGAAGGCTACGAGCACACCGTCAACACCCACATCAACCGGCTGCGCACCAAGATCGAGGCCGATCCGGCGCAGCCCGGCCGCATCCTCACGGTGTGGGGACACGGCTACAAGCTGGCGGCCGGGCCCGCCGGCGCGCCGGGAGACGCGACATGAACACCCTCACCGAGAGCGCGGCCGAAACCACCGGCGTTGCGCAGGAGCGGCCCGCGCGCCGCGGCCCGCGCTTCGGCCTCACGCTCACGCAGCGGCTGTCGCTGGTGTTCTCGGTGCTGCTGCTGGCCTGCTGCGGCGCCTCGGCGTGGCTGCAGGTCCGCTCCAACGACATGCACGAGAAGGAGGTCATCCAGGACCTCTCGCGCGGGCTGGCCGCGCACATCGCGCGCAACGCCGTGCTGATGGATGCCGACGGCCTCAAGCCCGAGGCGCTGCGCCAGTTGTTCGGCCAGTTGATGGTGGTGAACCCGAGCGTGGAGGTCTACCTGCTCGACGGCCAGGGGCATGTCGTGGGCCACGACGCGCCGGCCGGGCGCCTGCAGCGCGAGCAGGTGGACCTGCAGCCGGTGCGCCGCCTGCTGGCCGGCGGCGCGTTGCCGATCCTCGGCGACGACCCGCGCAGCGCCACCGGCCGCAAGGTGTTCAGCGCCGCGCCGCTGCGCTCGGGCGGCTATATCTACGTGGTGCTGCTGGGCGAGACGCACGACGAGCTGGCCGCGCGCGTGTCGGCCAGCTCGGTGCTGCGCACCACGCTGTGGTCGATGGCGCTGGTGGCGGCGCTGGGCCTCGTGGCCGGGCTGGTGGCGTTCGGCCTGATCACGCGGCCGCTGCGCCGGCTGACCGAGGCCATGCGGCGCTTCAATGCCGACGCCGACCCGGAAACCGCGCCCGCGGCGCAGCCGGGCCTGCTGCGCGCGTCCGCCGCGGGCAGCCGCGACGAGATCGCCGCGCTCGAAGCCGCGTTCGCGCAGATGGCCGGGCGCATCGCCGAGCAATGGCGCGCGCTGACCAAGCAGGACCAGGAGCGGCGCGAGCTGGTGGCCAATATCTCGCACGACCTGCGCACGCCGCTGACCTCGCTGCAGGGCTACCTGGAAACGCTCTCGCTCAAGGCCGACACGCTCGGCGACGCCGAGCGCCGCCGCTACCTCGCCATCGCGCTGGCGCAGAGCGTGAAGGTGGGGCGGCTGGCGCAGTCGCTGTTCGAGCTGGCGCGGCTGGAGCACGGCATCGTGCAGCCCGCGCTGGAAGCGTTCTCGCTGGCGGACCTGCTGCAGGACGTGTTCCAGAAATTCGAGCTGCCGGCCGAGGCGCGCCAGGTGCAGTTGCGCGCCGGCATCCCGCCGCGGCTGCCCGCGGTGACGGCGGACCTCGGCATGATCGAGCGCGTGCTGACCAACCTGCTGGACAACGCCATCCGCCACACGCCCGCGCATGGCGCCGTCGATGTCGACCTTGCCGTGGGCGACGGCAAGGTGTCGGTCACGGTCAGCGACACCGGCCCCGGCATCGCGCCGGCCTTGCGCGAGCGTTTGTTCCAGCGCGCCTTCAGCGCGGGCGCGCACCGCGGCGGCGGGCTGGGGCTGCTGATCGTGCAGCGCATGCTGCAGCTGCACCACAGCCAGATCCGCCTGCTCGAGCGCGAAGGCGCGGGCGCGGTATTCCGCTTCGAGCTGCCGGTGGCCGGGCGCTCAGTTGGATAGCAGCAGCCGGCGCGGATTGGGCGGGATCGCGATGGTCTGGAAATAGACCGCGTCGCCGCGCTTGTCGAACGCGCGGATCTCCAGCGTCGCGCCCGCGGTGCCCGGCTTGACGCCGATGGCGCGGCACGCGGCCGGCGGGAACACGCCGACCGTCAGCGTCTCGGCAAAGTGCGTGACCGCCTGGCGCGCCTTGCGCGCGAGGAATTCCTTCAGGTTGATGCCCTGGAGCGCCTCGACCGGCTCCTCCTCCAGTTCCGGGAAGCGGCCCTGCACCACGTAGAAGCTGGTGAACAGGTCGAACTCGTTGTTGACCGAGAAGATGCGGTCCACGCGGTGCCACGCGGCGCCGGGCAGGTGCGCCGACCACGGGCCGCTCTCGGTGACGGTCTGCTTGCCGATGGCGTGCGAGAAGATCGGCAGGATCTCGCCGCTGCTTTCGTCGAGGAAGCGGCAGTGATAGAAGGGCGCCGTCATGGGCCGCTCGCCGGCGGCCACGAAGGTGCCGGAGCCTTGCCGGCGCACCACCAGCCCGTCCTCGGCGAGGCTGGCCAGCGCGCGCTGCACGGTGCCCAGGCTGAAGCCGCTGATCTGCGCCAGGGTTTCCTCGGCCGGCAGCTTGTCGCCGCCGCGCAGGCGCGTGTCGTCGATCGCGTCGGACACGGCGTCGCGCAGTTGCAGGTATTTCGGCAGGCCGGAGCGCTCGCGCGCGCGCAGCGTGTCGGGCAGCCATTGCGCGATGGCATCCACGCCAGGTGCTTCCATCATCTTTTCTTCCTCTTCTTGCGGGCCATCCTGCCGGCGCGCGCCTTGCCGCGCCCGGACCGCCTCGTCTCAAGCAACCATCAACGGCCGCATCAATGGCCATTTGACAGTTTCGTTTCCGTGTCTATACTAGCAGCACTGTAGTCCTATATAGGTTTATAGTTTAAATAGACTTCGCGCGGTACCGCCGGGAACCGACGCGAAGACAAAGGAGACGACGATGATTGTGGAAGAGCGGGTCTACACCTGCCACTGCGGCAAGGCGCAGGCCTACGTGAGGATGTACGAGGCCGAGGGCCTCGCCATCCAGCGCCCCATCCTGGGCCACCTGCTGGGCTACTTCACCAGCGAGCTGGGCCCGCTCAACCAGGTGGTGCACCTGTGGGCCTACCAGGACCTCGAGGACCGCGCCGCCCGGCGCGCGCGCCTGCTGGCCGATCCCGCGTGGCAGGCCTACGCCGTCAAGGTGCAGCCGCTGGTGCTGACCCAGGAGAACAAGATCCTGGTGCCGGCCGCGTTTTCCCCCTGGGCCAGAGAGCCCGCCTACCTGTCCTGAAGCGAAGCGAACATGAAAATTACCGATGTCATCACGCACCAGCTGCTGGTGAACGTGGACGAGCCCTTCACCTCCTCGCGCGGCTGGTACTACAAGACCAAGGGCGCGCTGGTGGTGGAGATCGTGACCGACGAGGGCATCGTCGGCTGGGGCGACTGCTACGGGCCGGCGGCGGTGAACCGCGCCATCGTCGAGACCGTGCTGCGCGCCGCCGTGATCGGGCGCGACCCGTTCGACGTCGAGGTGATCTGGGAGGAGCTGTACAACAAGGTCAAGGACTACGGCATGACCGGGATGAACATCTCGGCCATCAGCGGCATCGACATCGCGCTGTGGGACATCATCGGCAAGGCCTGCGGCAAGCCCGTCCACAAGCTGATCGGCGGCGCCTTCCGCACCGAGCTGCAGGCCTATGCCACCGGCCTGTACTTCCGCGACATGAACCGCCTGGTGGAAGAGGCCGTGGAGGAAGCGCAGGGCTACGTGGAGCAGGGCTTCGGCGCGATCAAGATGAAGATCGGCCTGGGCTCGATCCACAAGGACCTGGAGCGCGTGGCAGCGGTGCGCGACGCCATCGGCCCCAAGGTGCAGTTGATGGTGGACGCCAACCACTGCTTCACGGTGCCGCAGGCCATCAACATCGGCCGCGAGCTGGAGAAGCTCGACGTGCACTGGTTCGAGGAGCCGATCTCGCCGGAAGACGTGGACGGCTACGTGGAGGTGTCGCGCCGGCTGGACATGGCGATCGCCGGCGGCGAGAACGAGTTCACCAAGTTCAGCTTCCGCCATCTGCTGGAAAAGCGCGCGATGGACATCGTGCAGCCGGATGTGTGCGCGGCCGGCGGCATCACCGAGTGCAAGAAGATCGCCACGCTGGCGCAGGCGCATTCGGTGCAGTGCGTGCCGCACGCATGGGGCACGGCCATCGGGCTGGCGGCCACCATGCATTTCCTGGCCTCGCTGCCCAACTGCCCGCCCTGCCTGGTGCCGGTGCATCCGATGCTGGAGTACGAGCAGACCTTCAACCCGTTCCGCGACGAGCTCAGCACCACGCCGCTCACGCACACGCGCGGCATCGTCGCGGTGCCGACCGGGCCGGGGCTGGGCATCGAGATCGACCGCGAAGTCCTGCGCAAGTATCGTGTCGCCTGAGGCGGGAGAACGCACATGACGCGACCTCTCATTCTCTGCACGCTGCCCATGCACGCATCCGGCGCCGCCCTGCTGGCGCCGGTGGCGGAGCTGGTGGTGGCGCCCGACACCGGCGCCGACACGCTGCGCCGCATGGTGCGCGACGCGGACTACCTGCTGGTGCGCAGCCACCTGCCCGCCGACCTGTTCGACGGCGCGCCCCGGCTCAAGGGCGTGGTGCGCAACGGCACCGGGCTCGACATGATTCCGGTCGATGCCGCCACCGCGCTCGGCATTCCCGTGGCCAACGTGCCCGGTGCCAACGCGCAGGCGGTGGCCGAATACTGCATCGGCGCCTTTCTCGCGCTGGCGCGGCGCTTCGGCATGATGGACGCGGCTTTGCGCGGCGCCGGCTGGGCCGAGGCGCGCGCGCTCAGCGCGCCGACCGTCGAACTGGCGGGCAAGACGGTCGGCATCGTCGGCCTGGGCAATATCGGCGGCAGGCTCGCGCGCATCTGCGCCGGGGCGTTCGGCATGACCGTGCTGGCCAGCCAGCCCGGCGAGGCCGGCCTGCCGGACTTCGTCACGCGGGTCACGCTGGACGAACTGCTGCGGCGAAGCGATTTCGTCTCGTTGAACTGCCCGCTGACGCCGCAGACCCATCACCTGCTCGACGCGGCGCGGCTGCGCGCGATGAAGCCGGGCGCGTTCCTGGTCAACGCCGCGCGCGGCGAGGTCGTCGACGAGGATGCGCTGGTGCGGGCGCTGGGCGAAGGCTGGATCGCCGGCGCCGCGCTCGACGTGTTCGCGCGGCAGCCGCTGGCGCCCGCGCATCCGCTGCTGGCGCTCGACAACGTGATGCTCACCCCGCACGCGGCGTCGCTCACGCAAGAGAGTTCGGAGAAGATGAGCACGGGCGCGGCGCGCCAGCTGCTGCAGCTCATTGCCGGCGAGCGTCCCGAGTTCCTGGTCAACCCGCAGGTCTGGGACGGCCATGCCAGCCGCCGGGCCGTGGAGGTGCAACGTGCCTGATACCCAATCGAGCCTGAAGATCGTCAGCGTGGAAGGGTTTGCCACCTCGTTCCCGGTCAGGCAGGGCGTGACGCTCGGCATCGGGCGCGCGGTCAAGCGCGACGCGCTGATCGTCAAGGTGATCACCGAAGGCGGGCTGGTGGGCTGGGGCGAATCGCACCACGGCCGCTGCCCGGGCGCGATCGCCCAGTTGATCAACACCACGCTGCGCCAACTGGTGACGGGCATGGAGGCGCACGATGTGGTCGGCGTGTGGGCGCGCATCTACGCGCGCCAGCTTGCCAGCCACGGCATGGGCACCGCGTGCGCGCTGGCCATGAGCGGCATCGACCAGGCGCTGTGGGACATCCGCGGCAAGGCGGTGGGCTGGCCGCTGTACAAGCTGCTGGGCGGCAGCCGCAGGCCGGTGCCGGCCTATGCCGGCGGCATCTCGCTCGGCTTCCAGCCGCCGGCGGCGCTGGTGGACGAGGTGGCGGCGCTGCGCGCGCAGGGCTACCGCGCGGTGAAGCTGCGCTTCGGCGACAGCGTGGCGCGCGACGTGGAGCGGCTGGAGGCGATCCGCCGGGCCTTCGGCGCGGAGCTGAAGATCATGGTGGACGCCAACACCGGCTACCGCCTCGACGACGTGCGCCGCGTGATGCCGGCGCTGGTGGCGATGGACGTGGCGTGGCTGGAGGAGCCGTTCCCGCCGCAGGACTACCGCGACTACCGCCACGCCGCCGCGCTGGGCGGCGTGCCGCTGGCCGCCGGCGAGAACCACTACACGCGCTTCGAGTTCAACCGCCTGATCCGCGAGGAATCGGTGCAGGTGTTGCAGCCCGACCTGTCCAAGACCGGCGGCATCACCGAAGGCCTGCGCATCGCGGCGATGGCATCGGGCGAGAAGCTCGCCATCCATCCGCACACGTCCGCCAGTGGGCTGAACATGGCCGCCAGCATCCACCTGCTGTCGGCCATCGAGAACCCCGGTTACTTCGAGGCCGACGTGGCTCGCGAAAACCTGTTCCGCGACCAGTTGACCACGCGGCCGGACCGGCTCGACGCGGATGGCAACGTCATGCCGGGCGAGGCGCCGGGGCTGGGCATCGAGGTGGACGAGGATTTCCTGCGCGCGCATCCGGTGATCGAGGGGCCGGCCTATGTGTAGGGGAGCGGGCTAGCCGCGCCGGATCGCCGCCGCGGCAATGCAGGACAACATAACTACAGACAGGAGACAGACATGTACATCAAGACGCTACTGGCGGCCGCGGCCGCCATCGCGCTGGCCGCGCCGCCGCTGGCCGCGGCGCAGGGCACGGCGCAGGATTTCCCGCGCAAGCCGATCCGCATCATCGTGCCCTACGTGGCCGGCGGCAGCACCGACCTGCTGGCGCGCCTGGTCGGGCAGAAGCTGACCGAGAAATGGGGCCAGCCGGTGGTGGTGGAGAACCGCCCGGGCGCCAACGGCATGGTCGGTACGGAGTTCGTGGCCAAGGCGCCGCCGGACGGCTATACGCTCGGCATCGCCTCGCCCGGCACGCACGCGGCCAATGCCAGCCTCTACAAGAACGTGCCGTACGACACCGTGCGCGACTTCACGCCGGTCACGCTGGCGGTCAACGCGCCGATGCTGCTGGTGGCCAACCCGCAGCTCAAGGTCAAGAGCGTGCGCGAGCTGATCGCGCTGGCCAAGGCGCACCCGGACAGCATCAGCTACGCCTCGGGCGGCAGCGGCTCGTCCCAGCACCTGGCGATGGAGCAGTTCATGTACATGGCCGGCATCAAGATGGTCCACGTGCCTTACAAGGGCTCGTCCAATTCCTATACCGACCTGCTCGGCGGGCGCGTCTCGGTCGAGTTCGACGTGCTGCCCACGGCCACGCCGCACACCCGCAGCGGCAAGCTGCTGGCGCTGGCGACGGCGGCCGACAAGCCGCTGCCGCAGATGCCCGACGTGCCCACGGTGGCGTCGGCCGGCGTGCCGGGCTTCACGGCGTCGTCGTGGTACGGCTTCGTCGGGCCGGCGGGCATGCCGAAGGACATCCTGGCCAAGCTCAACACCGAGATCGTGGCCGCGCTGCGCCAGCCGTCGTCGGTCGAGACGCTGGAGAAGGCCGGCCTGCAGGTGGTGGCCGGCACGCCCGAGCAGTTCGCCGCGCATATCAGGTCGGAGATGGACAAGGCCGCCAGGATCATCGCCGAGGCGCATATCCAGCCGGACTGAGCGCCGTTGGGGGCGGCTGATGATCTGCATCAAGAGCCGCCGGGCGGTGTTTGCGCATAATCAAACTCGCGATTCCCGATTCCCGCCGGAGTTGCTGCCGGGTTCCCGGGCATCGCGCTACCGCGCAACCCTTCCGATACCCGCTATGGCAGCACACGTACATAACATCGATTCGTCCCCCTCCGGCCAGCCCGATTCCGCCAACCCGCCAGCCGACGCGCGTCCGGTCGCCAAGGGCGACGTGATTCCGACCCGCACGCCGCGCTCGGCCGAGCGCAACACCGTCATCGACGCCGTGGACGCCGCCGCGCAACTGGCGGCCAGCAGCATGCAGGACATCCTCGCTCAGGCCGCCGTCGAGGGCGAGGAAGGCATGCTCGGCGTGGTCAGGACGCTGATGGACGGCATGTCTCCCGACGAAGCCGCGCAACTGCGCAGCCTCATCCTCGAAGGCGATCCCGGCGCCTGGCAGGTGGGCAAGCGCAGGCATCCGGACCACGAGCTGTCGCCGGGCTGGCGCGAGGGCCTGTATCCGTACCAGAACCTGATGTCGCGGCGCAATTACGAGAAACAGAAATACCGGCTCCAGGTGGAATTCCTGAAGCTGCAGGCCTGGGTCAAGGAAACCGGCCAGCGCGTGGTGATCCTGTTCGAGGGGCGCGACGCGGCCGGCAAGGGCGGCGCCATCAAACGCTTCATGGAACACCTGAACCCGCGCGGCGCGCGCGTGGTGGCGCTGGAAAAGCCCACCGAATCCGAGCGCGGCCAGTGGTACTTCCAGCGCTACGTCCAGCACCTGCCCTCGGCCGGCGAGATCGTGCTGTTCGACCGCTCCTGGTACAACCGCGCCGGCGTGGAACACGTGATGGGATTCTGCTCGCCGCAGGAATACCAGGATTTCCTGATGCAGGTGCCCGAGTTCGAGCGGCATCTGGTGCGCAGCGGCATCCACCTGTTCAAGTTCTGGTTCTCGGTCAGCCAGAAGGAGCAGCGCCGGCGCTTCCGCGAGCGCGAGATCCATCCGCTCAAGCAATGGAAGCTCAGCCCGGTCGACGTCGCCTCGCTCGACAAGTGGGATGCCTACACGCGGGCGAAGGAAACGATGTTCGCGCGCACCGATACCGCCGATTCGCCGTGGACCGTGATCCGCTCCGACTGCAAGAAGCGGGCGCGCCTGAACGCGATGCGGCACGTGCTGCTGCGCTTTCCCTACGCCAACCGCGACGTCGAGGCGGTCGGCCCGACCGATCCGCTGATCGTCGGGCGGGCGCTGGCGGGCTAGCCCGGCCCGCCCCTCGGCGGCGCGGGCTGTCGTTCAGTCCGCGCCGCCGGACCGTATCTCGCGTCCGTTGAGCGGCTGCGCGGGGCGCGCGTTCATCGGGTACAGCGCGCGGAACGCCGCCAGTTGCGCCGCGGAAATCTCCAGCGGCGTCCTGAACACGCGCCAGCGCACGCCTTCGCTGCACGGCGGCGTGGTCAGCGAACCCATGTAGGCGTAATAGCCGCGCGCGCCGGGCAGCAGCGCCGCCGGGTCGAGCGCGGCCAGCTTCCGCTTTTCTCCCTTATGGGCGGGCAGGCTGGCGAAGACCGGCTTCAGGGCCGCGTTCTCCTCGCCCAGCCTGAACAGCACCGCCACCACCGCAAGCCGGCCCTCGGCATCCCTGTGGACCAGATGCGCGGCCAGCGGATAGGCCTTGCCGTCGAACGTGGTTTCGCTGGGCGTATGGAAATGGAACTGTAGCAACTGGTAGGCCGTGCCGTCGATGCGCGCCGTGCCCGCGCCGCGCAGGTTCGCCTGGATGGTGTGGCCGTTGTTGACCAGTTCCGCCGCGCCGCCGCGGTACGCGAAGGCCATCGCCTCGCCGCCGTCCTCCTTCTCCTGCACGCCGCCCAGGTCCACCGGCGACTGCGCCGCGCCGCCGCGGCAGCCGGCAAAGCGTTTGTCGAGGTCCGCCCAGTGCTCGGCGCCGGTGCGCCCCGAGTAGCTCCAGTGCGCCTCGTGTCCGGCGAATGCCGCGGGAGCGGCAAGCAGCGCGCACAGCGCCGCGGCAAGCATCTCTGTCTTCATCCTGTTTCCCCTGGTTGTCTTTCCATGTCGGGCAGCGCGCTGGGCCGCGCTGCGAGCCCGAAGTCTGCCAACGCATGATGAATTTGGCGATGCGGCGGATAACTCGGAAGTTTCGATTTTTCACTGTGAATCTTCTGATCTCGATTTCCATTTTCTGCATATCTGCCTGTCGTCTCCTTTTGGGCGCGAGGACAACTGGCAGCAGTGAGACAGGACGACGTAAAGGTCGCATCGGCCGCAGGAAAGACAGACGTTTACGAAGCGTGTCTCAGAAGAATCGACACGTTATGTCGTACGCGTCCTATGCATTCATTGGAATTAGTACCAATCAAAAAATGACGTTTCTCGATATCAAAGAGATGCTTCGTGGAATCTTCATGCGCGCCGGACAGTACATTTTCATTACCGGAGAGTGATGTGGTTGCCACCGCGGATCTCCCCGGAAATGAAGCGTCGAATGCCGAGATGCCAGACCGGGCATGGCCATTTTCCATGGCCGGCGAAGCGGTTCGGTTGCCACCGCGCGGTCATGAGAGCGATGCGGCGAAGACGGTCATAGCTCCACTCACCTCAACCTGAAAAGGTAATCACATGAAGCGCACAATCGTTGCATCCCTCGCCACCACCTGCGTGGCCCTGGCCGCCCTGACGCCGTCGCTGTCGCAGGCGTTCGACGGCCAGATCGACTTCACCGGCAGCATCACGGACGTGAGCTGCACCATCAACGGCCATCAGCCGGGCGGTGGCAATCACACCCTGGTCGATCTGGGTACGATCAATCCGAACGTGTTTACCGGGCTGAATGCGCGCAGCACCGCCGTGCCGTTCAGCCTGGCGCTGGGCGGCGGCACGAACTGCATCGACGGCCGCAAGGCACTGGTCTCCTTCGATACGGGTTCGTCCAACATCGATCCCAACACAGGCAACCTGATCCTGGTGGGCACCGGCGCGGCCAAGGGCGTGCAGGTCGAGGTCAGCGACGCCGGCAACGGCGCGTCCGGCAAGATCCCGCTGAACGTGGCGCAGACCACGCCGCAGACGGCCACGATCTCGGGCAACACCGCCACGCTGACCTACAGCGCCGTGTACGTGCAGACGGCTGGCTCCATCACGCCGGGCGCCGCCAACACGTTCATCCGCTACACGATGGTCTACAACTGAGCCGGGTCAGGATCCTGATCCCGTGAACGCCATGACGTCGGTCGCACACCTGTCTTTCCGCCTCGCCGCAGCCGGCGTCATGGCGCTCTCCGCCCTCGCCGCGCCGGCGCAGGCGGCCATTGTCATCCAGGGGACCCGCGTAGTGTTCCCCGCGGACTCCCGCGAAGTCACGCTGCGCATCAACAATCCCAGCGCCGCGCCCGTGCTGGTGCAAAGCTGGGTCGACGACGGCCACGCGGACATTCCGCCCGAGCAGGTGCGGGTGCCGTTCGTGCTCGCGCCGTCGGTTTCCCGCGTGGAGCCGAGCAAGGGCATGGTCTTGCGCATTTCCTACACGGGCGAGGCGCTGCCCGCGGACCGCGAGTCGCTGTTCTGGCTCAACGTGCTGGAAGTGCCTTCGAAACAGGAGGGCGCGGAGAACGTGCTGCAGTTCGCTTTCCGCAGCCGCATCAAGGTGTTCTTCCGGCCGGTCCAGCTCAAGGACGTGGACGCCGCCGCCGCCAGGCTCACCTGGAAGCTGGCCAGCGTGGACCGGACCGACGGCAAGTCCGGCAAGCAGCTTGCGGTGCAAGCGAGCAATCCCACGCCGTATTACGTTTCGTTCGGGTTCGTCGAAGCTACGCTGGACGGCAAGTCCGTGCTGGTGCCCGGCGGCATGGTCGCGCCGCTTGCCACGCAGACCATTGCCCTGCCCGATACCAAGCCTGGCAATCATGCCAAGGCGTCGGTCCGCTTCGAGGTCATCAACGACTATGGCGGCCGCTCGATAGAAGAGCGGACCCTGGCGAACTGAAGCTATCGCGCCCCGCTCCTTCCGCCGCTTGCGCAACATGGCGGACTCCCAATTCGAATCCAGGAAAGTCCCGTCGGCCATGTATTCTCCCCGTCCTGCCTACATCGTCCTTCCTCGCCGGCCCCAGCGGCCCCGCGCGGTGGCCGCTCCGCCGCCGTCTCGGCTCGAGCGTTTCGTGCCACGCCTGGTCAGCGCCGCGGCGGCGATCGCGATGTCGCCGACCGCATGGGCCGCGGCCACGATGGTGGGCCAGGGCGCGGGTCCGCGCCAGCCCGTGGACACCGCCGCGCAGGTGGGCGAGCGGCTGGCGCGCGAGGAGCGCGCGGAGCGCGGCCAGGACCGCGGCGACGGCGATGCCGCCGCCGTCACCGATACGGCCGATACCGCGGCGCTTCAGCTTGCCGCCAGGCCGGTGCTGTTCGATTCCTACATGCTGGTGCAGGGCGGCGACGGTTTCGCCATCGACACCAGCCGCTTCGAGCGGCCCGACATCGTGGCGCCCGGCCGCTACCGCACGGAGCTGCTGGTCAACGGCCAATGGCGCGGCACCGAGGACATCGAGTTCAGACAGGTGCCCGGCAAGGAAAGCGCGCAGCCGTGCTACAGCCGCGAATTGCTGACGCGTGCCGGCGTGGACCTCGCCAAGGCGGCGCGCGGCCAGGATCCGCAGCACGTGCCGGACCCGGTGCCCGAAGGAGCGGTCTGCGACGAGATCTCGCGCTACATCCCCGGCGCCGAATTGAGCTACGACCAGGCCGAGCAGCGCGCCTACCTGACCGTGCCGCAATACTTCCTGCGGCTGACCGGGCTCACCAACTACGTCGACCCGCAGCAGTGGGACAGCGGCGTGCCCGCGCTGCTGCTGAACTACAACACCAACGTCTTCACCACCGAGAGCCAGGGGCACAACACCACCAACGGCTACGCGGGCGTGAACCTGGGCATGAACCTGGGACCGGTGCGGGTGCGTCACAACGGCGCCGTGACGTGGTCGCCGCAGACCGGCACGCACTACCAGCGCGGTTTCATCTACGGCCAGACCGACGTGACCGCACTGCGCTCGCAACTGCTCGTGGGTGAGAGCGCGACCAGCGGCGAGCTGTTCGATTCGGTGTCGTTCCGCGGCGCGTCGCTGTTCAGCGACGACCGCATGCTGCCCGAGGCGCAGCGCTATTACGCGCCGGTGGTGCGCGGCACCGCGGCTTCCAACGCCAAGGTTTCGGTCTACCAGCGCGGCTACCTGGTCTACGAGACTACCGTGGCGCCCGGCCCGTTCGAGATCGACGACCTGCAGGTGGCCAGCTATGGCGGCGACCTCAACGTCACCGTGACCGAGGCCAACGGGCAGGAGCGCACGTTCGTGGTGCCGTTCGCCACCACCGTGCAACTGCTGCGCCCCGGCTCCACGCGCTACAGCGTGACCGCCGGCCGCGCCAGCGATCTCTCGCTGCAAGGCAGCGGCAAGTACATCGTGCAGGGTACGGTGCAGCACGGCATCAACAACATGGTGACCGGCTACGGCGGCATGGCTTTCGCCACCAACTACATGTCCGGGCTGGTGGGCGCGGCGTTCAACACGCCGCTGGGCGGCTTCGGCGCCGACGTGACCTATGCCAGGACCGGGCTGGCGAACGGAGAAAGCAAGCGCGGCGCCAGCTTCCGGCTGTCGTACAGCAAGAACATCGCCAACAGCGGCACCAATTTCTCGCTGGCGGCCTACCGCTACTCCACCGGCGGTTATCTCGGCCTGCGCGACGCGCTGAGCCTGCACGACCTGACCGAGCGCGGCGTGCCGACCGACTCGTTCGCGCGCATGCGCGCGCGCATGGACGCCAACGTCAGCCAGCAGCTCGGCACCAGCGGCGGCAGTGTCTATCTCAACGGCTCCTCGCTGCAGTACTGGAACCAGCGCGGACAGGCGCTGAGCTTCACGCTCGGCTACAGCAACCAGTGGCGCGGCATCACCTACTCGGTGTCCGTGCAGCGCGTGCAGAACGTGTCGGCCGGCACCAGCGTGCCCTACACCGGCGGCGGCAGCTTCATGAGTCCCAGCGTCACGCCCAAGAGCACGCTGGTCAGTGTGAATCTCTCGATTCCGCTCGGCCGCGGCGGCTCCCGCACCACGCCGCTCATGAACACCTTCTTCACGCACGACAGCGACCGCGGCGCCCAGGTGTCCACCGGCGTGTCGGGCGCGCTCAACGAGCGCGGCACGGCGTCGTATTCGGTGTCCGGCACCTACGACAACAACCGCAACGCGACCTCGGGCAACGCCAGCATCAGCTACCGCGCCTCGCGTGCCACGGTGGGCGCGAGCATCGCGCAGGGGCAAGGCTACCGCCAGGCGTCGGCCAATGCCATGGGCGCGCTGGTCCTGCACCCGGGCGGCCTTTCGGCGGCCCAGACGCTGGGCGAGACCATCGGCGTGGTGAAGGCGCCCGATGCCACCGGCGCGACGGTCAATTCCGGCGGCGCCACCATCGACGGGCGCGGCTACGCGATCGTGCCGAGCCTCACGCCCTATCAGCTCAACAGCGTCGACCTCGATCCGAAGGGCATGGCCGACGACGTGGAACTGAAGACCACCTCGCGCAGCGTGGCGCCGCGCGCCGGCGCGGTGGTGATGCTTTCCTACGAGACGCGCCGCGCGCGCGCCGTGCTGATCGACAGCCGCACGCCCAGCGGCGAGCCGCTGCCGTTCGCCGCCAGCGTGATCGACACCGAGACCAACGCATCCGTGGGCGCGGTCGGCCAGGGCAGCCGCCTGGTGATCCGCAGCGAGAAGGACCACGGCACGATCCGCGTCGAATGGGGCAGCAAGCCGGACCAGCGCTGCGCCATCGACTACACGCTGCCGGCGCGCGAAACCGGCGGCGGCAAGAGCTACGCAACGCTGGACCTCGAGTGCAGGCCGATTCCGGCCGGCGGCGCCGAGGGCGGCAAGGTCGCGGCACGGCAGTAGGCAGACAACGGACCCGGAGGCGCGATGAACACAGGAACGAAGACAGGCATACGGCGGCGGCACGTGCTGGCGGTGCTGGTGGCGCTGTCGCTGCTGGCGCCGGGCTGGGCCGCGGCGGCGCTGTCGGTGGTGGGCACGCGCTTCATCTATCCCGCCGGCGCGAAGGAGTTGACCGTGCAGGTGGGCAACAAGGGCCGCAGCCCGATCCTGGTGCAGGCCTGGCTGGACCGCGGCGATCCCGATGCCGATCCCGCCAGGCTCAGCGTGCCGTTCGTGCTGGCGCCGCCGATGTTCCGGCTGGACCCCGAGCACAAGTCCGTGCTGCGCCTCAGGCATACCGGCGAGCCGCTGCCGGGGGACCGCGAATCGGTGTTCTGGCTCAACTTCCTCGAAGTGCCGACGCTGCCCGAGGACAGCCGCAACCTGCTGCGGCTGTCATACCGTTCGCGCATGAAGCTGCTGTACCGGCCCGCCGGCCTGCCCGGCAGCGCCGACGAAGCGGTCTCGCGCGTGACGTGGCGCCTCGGCGGCGCGCCCGCGCCCGGCGACGCGGTACTGGAGGCGGACAACCCCACGCCGTATTACGTCTCGCTCGCGCAGATGACGGTCACGCGCGGCGCTGCCGCGGTGGAACTGGACGGCCAGACGCTGGCGCCGCTCGGCGTCACGCGCATCGCGCTGCCCGGCCTGAAGGGGAGCGGCGAAGCGCAGGTGCGCTACGAGGTGGCGAAGGACGGTGGGGAATTGGTCGGCGGGAGCGCGAGCGCCAGGCCGTAGGTCCGCCCGGATGGTCCGCGCGGCGCAGGTGAATCGACGATGGTCAATGTGAAAGCAAGACAAATGATTGGTATCCCGGGCCTGTGCGCATTCGGCGCGGCGCTGGCGCTGCCGGTGGCCGCGTGGGCGCAGGCGCCCGGTGTTCCAAACGCACCCAATATTCCCAACGCCGGGCAGACCATGCGCGACCTGGAAACGGTGCGCCCCGGCCTGCCGGCGCCATCGGACCTGGAACTGGATATGCCCCAGGCGCCGGCGCGCCCGGCCGCGCCCGCCGAGCCGGGCCTGCGCATGACGGTGCAGGGCTTTCGCATCACCGGCAACCAGGCGTTCGCGTCGGCGCAACTACTGGCGCTGCTGCGCGACCTGCACGGCAGTGAGCAGGACCTTGCCGGCCTGCGCGCCGCGGCCGACCGCATCACCGCGTACTACCACGAACACGGCTACGTGCTGGCGCGCGCGTTCCTGCCGCGCCAGGACATCGAGGACGGCGTGGTCCTGATCGAAGTGATGGAGGGCCGCTACGGGCAGGTCGAATTGCAGAACCAGTCGCGCGTGCTCGACGGCGTGCTGCGCCAGCCGCTCGCGGCGCTCAGGGGCGGCGACGCCGTGCAGGCCGCCGCGCTGGAAAGCCGCCTGCTGCTGCTCAACGACCTGCCTGGCGTGCAGGTGCGCGGCACGCTGCGCCCCGGCGCCGAGCGCGGCGCCACCGACCTCGTGGTCGACGCGGCACCGCTGCCGCTGGTCAGCGGCAGCGTGGAGGCGGACAACTACGGCGGCTACTACACCGGCGAATACCGCCTGGGCGGCAGCCTCTATCTCAACAGCCCGCTGCGGCTCGGCGACCAGTTGAGCCTGCGCGTGCTGGGCAGCGACAAGCGGCAGCGCTACTACCGCGCCGGCTACCAGGTGCCGTTCGGCCCGTGGCTCACGCGCGCGGGCGTGGCGTACTCCGAGATGCGCTACCACCTGGCGCGGGATTTCGCGGTGCTGGATGCGCACGGCAAGGCCGGCATCCGCAGCGCCTTCATCACCCAGCCGCTGCTGCGCGGCCGCGCGTTCAACGTGAACGCGCAACTGCAATACGACGACAAGCGGCTGCGCGACGACATGGACCTGTTCGAGGTGACCAATCCCAAGCGCGTCGAATCATGGACGCTGGGCGTGAACGCCAACAACCAGGACGGGTTGTTCGGCGGCGGGCAGAGCATGGTGTCGGTGAGCGTCAGCCGCGGGCGGCTGCGCCTGGACGATCCCTACACGAGTTACGTGGACGGCTTCACCGCCCACGCCGCCGGCCGCTTCAGCAAGCTGAGCCTGAACGCCGCGCGGCTGCAGCGGCTGAGCCAGCGCTTCCAGCTTTATGGCCAGTTCAATGCGCAATGGGCCTCGGGCAATCTCGACGGCTCCGAGAAATTCGGCATGGGCGGGCCCTACGGCGTGCGCGGCTACGCGCTCGGCGCCGGCACCGGCGACCAGGGCTGGCAGGCCAGCCTGGAGCTGCGCTACATGCCCTTTGCCGGCTGGCAGTTCAGCGCCTTCGTCGACCGCAGCGAGGTCGACATCAACCGCCATCCCTGGTCCACCGGGAACAACCAGCGCCGGCTGACCGCCGCTGGAGTCGGTGCCGGCTGGACCGGCGACGGGCATCAGGTCAGCGTGGCGCTCGCGTGGCCGGTGGGCCAGCGCGACGAAAGCGGCGGGCCGGTGCGCAGCCCGCGGATCTGGGTGCAGGGCGCGCAGTACTTTTGAGCGGCGGATGTCCGCCGCGCGGCATCGATGTCGTACCCATGCTGCCGGGCAGATGGCAGTGTCTGACAAACAAGGAAGAAGTCATGAACAAGAACTACGCATTGGTCTGGAACCAATCTCAGGGTTGCTGGAATGTCGCCAGCGAAGGAACGCGCCGCCACGGCAAGCCGGGCAGCGCGAAGCGGGTCATCGCGGCAGCCGCCGCCGTGCTGGGGCTGGGCGCGCTGGCCACGGCGCATGCGTTGCCGACCGGGCAGTCGATCGTGTCCGGCAGCGGCGACGTGCAGGTATACAACGGCGGCAGGAACATGACGGTCAATCAGCAGTCCGACAAGCTGATCGTCAACTGGAACGAATTCAACATCGGCGCGGCCGAACGCGTCGCCTTCAACCAGCCCGCCAATACCTCGGTGGTGTTGAACCGCGTGGTCACGGCGGCTACCAGCAACATCGATGGCGCGCTGGATGCCAATGGCCGCGTGTTCCTGGTCAATCCCAACGGCATGCTGTTCGGCCGGACCGCCCAGGTCAACGTCGGCGGGCTGGTGGCCTCGGCGCAAGGCATCAGCGACGCCGACTTCCTCAACGGCAATTACCGCTTCGCGGGCAGCACCGGCGCGCAGGTATGGAACTACGGCACGATCAATGCCGCGCCGGGCGGCAGCGTGGCGCTGCTGGGCACGAACGTCAACAACACCGGCACGATCCAGGCCCTGCTGGGCCGCGTGGCGCTGGGCGCCGGCAACGACTTCACCGTCAGCTTCGATGGCAGCGGCCTGCTCAACCTGCAGGTCAACGGCGCCGCGCTGAGCGCGGTGGCGCAGAACGGCGGCGTGCTGCGCGCCAATGGCGGGCAGGTGCTGATGACGGCGCAGGCGGCCGGCAGCCTGCAGCAGGCGGTGGTCAACAACACGGGCGTCGTCGAGGCCAAGACCCTGGCCGGCTACGCCGGCAGGATCACGCTGGACGGCGGCGACGCCGGCACCGTGCGCGTGGCCGGCAGCCTCAACGCCAGCGCGCTGTCCGGCCCGGGCAACGGCGGCGTCGTCGAGACCAAGGGCGCCGACGTGCAGGTGCTGGTGGGTACGCAGGTCAGCACCCAGGCCAGCTATGGCCAGACCGGCACCTGGCGCATCGGCACGGCCGAGGCCAGCGTCAGGCAGACGGGCAGCGCAGGCGGCAGCACCGTAACGGCCGACACGCTGGCACGCAGCCTGGGCACCACCAATGTCGAGCTGGTCAGCAACACTGGCAATCTCTCGGTCAACGCGCCCGTGGCCTGGAGCAGCGGCAACAAGCTGGCGCTGACCGCGGCCGGCGACGTCAACATCAACGGCGTCGCGCTGACGGCCAGCGGCGCGGGCTCCGGCATGGAGATCAACTATGGCGCGGGCAATGCCCTGAAGCTGAACAACGGCGCCGTGGTGACGCTGTCCGGCACCGGTGCCTCGTTCAAGTCGAACGGCTACTTCTATGACGTGATCCAGAATTTCTCCCAGTTGCAGAACGTCAACAACAACCTGGGCGGCTATTACGTGGTCGGCACCGATTTTCGCGGTGCCTACATGACGCCGATCGGTTCCAGCCAGGTCTTCTCCGGCATCTTCGAGGGCCTGGGCCATACGCTGAGCGACATCAGGGTGAGCGGCACGGGGCCGTATGTCGGCCTGTTCGGCATCTCGTCCGGCCGCATCAGCAACCTGAACCTGGCTTCGCTTACGGCCGTCGGCCCCTCCGGCTGGCCCGCGGGCGGGATTGCGCTGGTGGGCGGGCTGGCGGGCGCGAACTTCGGCCAGATCAACAACGTCAACGTCACCGGCGTGAAGGTGGACGGCAACGTCTACGGCAGCAGCGGCGCCACGACGGGCGGCCTGGTCGGGATGAATTTCGGCACCATCGACACCGCCAGGGTGGCAGGCACCGTGTCGGGCAACGACTACAGCCAGGCCGTCGGCGGTCTGGTCGGCGAGAACTTCGGCCGCGTGATCAACAGCCAGACCAACGTCAGCCTGATGAACCGCATGTCGCACAACCTGTCCGGCAGCGTGGGCGGACTGGTCGGGATCAACAACGGCGACGGCACGGGCGGCAGTGCCGCTGGTTTCATCGCCGACTCCTCGAGCCTGGGCACTATCACCAACTACGCGGGCGGAGCCAATTACGGCGGGCTGGTCGGCTACAACCGTGGCGGCACCGTCGCGAGCAGCTTCTTCGCCACTGGCTCCGTCAACGCCACCGGCGGTTATCTCGGTGGCCTGGTCGGCCGCAATGAGGGCGGCTCGATTACCGGCTCCTACGCCAGCGGCAGGGTGACCGGTTCCGGCGCGGCCACGGTGGGTGGCCTGGTGGGCTGGAATCAGGCGGGCAACCTGACCGATGTCCGGGCCAGCGGCGTCGTCGAGAACCGCAGCGGCGTCAGCGTGGGCGGGCTGGTTGGCACGCATGACGGCGGCACCATCCTGAATGCCGAGGCCGCCGGCGAGGTCTACGGCGGCAGCGGCGCCCGCGTGGGCGGGCTGGTTGGCAGCAGCAATGGTGGTGCCATCGTCGGCGCGCTGGCGACTGGCAATGTCTGGTCCGGCAGCAACAGCCACGTCGGTGGCCTGGTCGGCTACAACGCCGGCGACTTGCAGGGGGTGGAAGCCCGCGGCAATGTCTCTAGCGGCAGCAACAGCTACGTCGGCGGGCTGGTCGGCACCAACAACACGAGCCTCGACCCGACCGCCATGGCGATTTCCGGCGTGGCCAGCGGCAGCGTCACAGGCCAAAACTACAGCATGGTAGGCGGCCTGGTCGGCCAGAACAACGGCCGCATCCTCGGCGCCTCGGCCTCGGGCTCGGTCAAGGGCGGCAGTTATGCATCGCTGGGCGGGCTGGTCGGCGTGAACAACGGCGTGGTCGAGTATTCGCAGGCGAGCGGCAAGGTCAACGCCACGGCCTACTACGGCCAGAACGGCGGTGGGCTGGTCGGCGTGAACTATGGCCGGATGAGCTACAACGCCGTCTCCGGTGACGCCGCGCTGGTGCCGCTGGCGGGCCGCAACTTCGGCACCATCGAGTAAGGCGCCGAGGCTGGCCGGCCGCCTGTCCGCCTGGTGCAGGCCGGACGGGCGCGCCGGCCCCTGAAATTGCCTCGCAGTAAGGAGGCCATGGAGAATGGCATGAACAGGAACGAATTGCCGGGCGCCGGGCGCGCCCCGTCACCGCGCTGGCTCGCTGCCGTGCCGCTGCTGGCACTCGGGGTTGCATTGGGCGTGGCCAGCGCGGACGTGCGGGCGGCATGGGTGGACGCCGTGACAACCGGTTGCCTTACGCGGCTCTCCGACGACATGGTGCAGCCATGGACGATCGTCAATCCGCTGACCAGCAGCACGCCGGTCGGCACCCCCCTGATGGCGCGGAACTTCAGCTTGCATACCGAATTTGCCTACAAGCCGGCTACCGTACCCCACACGCTCGTCATTGCCGGGCACTGGTCGGTGGGACCGATCGGATCGGACAGCATTGCGCCGACCAATATCGACGGCATCGGTCTCAAATGGATGACGGTATCGGGGGCTGGCGAGACACCGCTGCCCTTCAGTTCGTATCCGACGGCGTTGGCCGCCGACAAACTTGCGTTGATGATAAATGACGCGGTGGGCTCTGGAAGCTCCGGGCGTCTCTCCGGCTACAGGCAATACCTGGTGCTGACCAAGCCCGCGAATCTGCTGCCGCCGGGTGCGCTCCAGGTGACCAGGATCGCGGATAACCGGGAGGTGAAGCTTTATGCCCGGGATTTCCTGACCGCGGCGGCGCCGGCGCTTGGCACCATCGTCGACCTCAGCCAGGCGACTTCGGGCACCTGCAGTCTGGAGCGTGTCTACGACAGCACGGGCATCGTCAACCTCGGCGGCGGCCCGCCGCCGCCGATTCCGAACAAGTGCGACGTGGTGGCCAACCAGATCATTCCGGTCAACCTGGGTACCTTTTCGGTGAGGGATTTCCCGAACGCCAACAGCACCTCGACGCCGGTGCCGTTCGCCATCACGCTGAACAATTGCACGGCAAACGCCAAGCCCACGATCAGCTTCCGCGACAAGTCCAACAAGCCGACCACCGACAAGACCATCCTGCAACTCTACGCGCCCGGCGGGCAGAGCCTGGCCGAGGGCTTCGGCATCATCATGACGAACAGGTCGAGCGGTGCGCGCATCGCCTTCGACAATCCGAACGTGGCCACGAAGTACGTGATGACGCGCTCGGGCGATACGGCGACGATCCAACTGCAGGCGCAATACCTTCGCACCGGCACGGTTGCCGAGATGAAGGCCGGGTATGCCGGCGGCTCGGCGGAATTCACGTTTACCTTCCCATGAGGGCGGTGTTGCGGCGCGGCCGCTTATCCCGCCAGCGAGTTCTCCGACGCGGCGAGGTTGCCGTCGGTGGCGTAGCGGATCAGGTCGGCGTCGCGCTTGATGCCGAGCTTGCGCATGGCGCTGGATTTCTGCGAGCTGACCGTCTGCTTGCTGCGATGCAACTGGGCGGCGATCTCGTTGATGGTCTGCCCCGAGCCGAAGCGGCGCACGACCTCGGCTTCGCGCGGGGTCAGCGGGCGCGACTGCGTGGCCGGCTGGTCGTCCTCCAGCATTTCCTTGATGGAGGGCGAGAAATACTTGCCTTCCACATGGGCCGCATGGACCGCGGCGAGCAGGTGGGACATGGCGTCGGACTTGCTCAGGATGCAGTTCACGCCCTGCTGCAGGATGGCCCGGATGACGCCGGGGTTGTCGATCATGGTGAAGATCACCAGCCGCAGCGCCGGGTAGCGGCGCCGCAGGAAAGACACCAGCGCGAGGCCGTCGCCGTACTTGCCGCCGGGCATGACGTAGTCGGTCACGAGCACGTCGCACGGATGCGCGTCCAGCGTGGCGATCAGTTCGGTCGAGTTGCTCACGGTTGCCACCAGCTTGGCGGCATCGATCTTCTGCAGTTCATAACTGATTCCCAGGGCCACCGCCGGATGGTCGTCCGCGACGATCACTCTGATGGAAAATTCTTGCATGTTTTCACTCCTTGACCCCGGCTGCCACGGCGCGGAACGTGGCAATGATGGCGGGTTTGACTTCGGGCGCGAGGGCGGACGCATGATGACCGAGGGAGCAGCCGTCTGACAAATCCTAAATGACTGTACGAGTTTAACGGGAATTTCCCCTAAACCGTTGGCAAGCTCCCTCCGGGGGCGGCGGTCATCCCCGTGCGAAGGTTAAAAGGAGAAACAATCAAGGAAGAGTCCAAGAAATTGTTTCATCGATGGGCGAGACGCGGCTCTGGCGGCGGCTGGCTTAGGAATGTTCTTGTTGCTCTCTTGCTGGCCAGGCTGTGCTGCGCAGCCTGGCTGCCGGCCGGCTGCTGCTTTGCGTCCCGGATGGCGCGGCTCGCCGCCGCAGCGGGAGACGCCATCCTCAATTCAATTGCTGTGTTCGGTGTCGGCTGTGGCGTGGCGGTCCAGCGCCACGCGCCATTGCTCGATGAATTCGCGGCGCCGCTGCGGCGAGATCATCAGGAAGTCGTTCATCAGTTCGATGAAGACCTGCTGATTCACCTTGCTCAGGTCGGAGAATTCGAGCAGCACGCGATACACAGTCAAGGGTTGTTGCGTTTTCACGGCAGGTCCTTCCGGCGGAAAGCTGGAGTCTTCACGCATTGCCGGTGTCTCAGTGGTGAGATGGAATGGATGTCCAGCCCGGCATGGCGGCGGCGCATGGCGAGGGCGCGGTTTCCGTGGATGGGCCCTGCGCCGGCAATGGCGGCGCGGGCAGGCCGGTCAGGGGTGGTGGCTTCATAGGGTTCATCGATCGTTCTTGGTATGAGTGGTCCGGCCGCGCGCGCTGCCTGCGCGGGCGATGCCGGCGCAAACGCGCGCGGGCAACGGCGGCGACATGCGTTCCAGGCCTGTCCGGAAGCGGGCCAGAGCGCCTGTCGACGGGGAGGGCTGCCGTGTTGCCAAGGGCAGGCTCAAGCACAGAGTTTCGGTCAATGACGTTTCCCTTTCTATCTGACATGAACGATATTTATGGCGTCCATATAGGGTGAGTATGAAATCGATGGCTATGCGCGCTTTGCGCAAGAACCGATTTCGGACAAGTTCGATGATGGGGCCGGCTGGTTGACCGGGACCGGCAAACGTGCGCCGGCGCAAGTCGGGGAGCCGGGGGAGAAGAGGTCCGCCGTGCGAGGGGGCGGGCACCGGAGGAAAAAGATGCCGGGGCGATGCCGAATCCGTGGGGCCGGGAACGTGGTCCCGGGGCGCCATGTCCGTCCGGCCGGGCGGCCGGAGCAATCGGATTCGTCTTTCAATACGGCGGCAAATGCCCGTGCCGCATGACCATCATTGATAGCTCATGGTGATCGTTGCCCGGCCGTTTGCCGTGCCCGCCCCGACCTCGGCCTCGGTCTGTATGTAGCGTGCGGTCAGGGCAATGTCGAACGGGCCGTTCGCCGCCAGGCCGGCGGGCCACTGGTTCGGATTGGCCGGGTCGCGGGAATCGGCGCCGTACTTGAGCACGGTGCCGTCCTTGCGTATCTGGATGCCCACGCCTTTCGCCGTCGATCCCGGCGACAGCTTGAGCGTATCTCCGCGGTTGGCCAGATCGTTCGCGTCGGTCAGCGTCGCATGGATGTTGGTCTCGGTCCCGGCACTGCCGCCGGCGCAGGATAGCCTGACGTGGAATGGCTGGTCGTCCGAAGCCGAACCGATGCCCTTGAAACGACTGATGTCGACCTTGTCCAGCGACACCGGGATATGGTTGTTTTGCAGTGAGCAGGTGGGCACGAGCGGCCTGATGGGGGCATTGTCGATCAGGTATTCGGCTGCCTTCACCGTGCCGTCATGAATCCATTTTGCCGCAACCACGCCGTTCAGCGTGCCACCCGCGGTGATCGGGCCGACCTTGACGAGCTCGACGACCAACTGCACGGTGTAGCCTTCACTGAGGCCGACGGCCGCGCTTGATTCAGAGTACGGCCACCATCTGGGGTCGAAGGCATAGCGCATCCGCAAGCCGATACCCTTGAGCGGTGTGGACAAGGTGTCGTGGGGTCCCAGGCTTCCCCGGCCGCCGTAATTGACCAGTCGGAGATCGCAGGTCCAACCGGTCGGTCCGCTGTTTTCCGGGATGAAGTCGTGCGTCCCCGAGTAGAGCAGGGTGCCGTCCGCCACGTTCGGATTGAAGGCCGGCGGGTTGAAGTTGCTCAGCCTGTAGCGGAACGGCTTGTGATCCGTTGACGGAATCACATTGCAGTCGGCCATCGCATCGACCGTCGTCAGCGCGGAACTCAGCAACGCCAGCCAGAAGAAGAGTCTTTTCATGATGTCCTTGCCCAGGTTTCGATATGGCCAGTCAGGAGGCACGCGCCGCGCACGGCGCGCTCATCGGCGTACCACCGGCGCGCCGGTGGTCACGGTGGCCGCCGCCGTGGCGATGGACGCGCAGCCGGCCTTGATCTGCTGATAGCTGCTGCCCTTGTCCGTCTTCTTGCGCTCCGGCAGCGTGTAGTCGATGCGGCAGGCCGACGCATCGCCGCTGCCCCACGAGACCTTCAGCACGCCCTTGTCCCGGAGCCCGCGCGCGAAGATCTTGCCGGCCTGGCCGACCACGCCGACTTCCTGGCCGGTCTCGTCGCGCACCGACGCCCCGAACGGCAGCGGTGCATTGCCGTCGCGCAGCGCCCGGATCAGCGCCGAGCGCCCCGAAATGGTCTCGAACCTGAGCATCGGCACCGCGCCGGCGCGCGGCGCGACCTGCTGGCTGGTCTCGCGCAGCTCCACGTCGGTGGACAGTCCCTTCGGGTCGAGCGCCACCGTGTTCATGCTGTACGGCGTCAGGTACGGCACCACCGCGTAGCCGCGGCTGTCGATGCGCACGCCGGGCGCGTTGGCCACGCGCGCGCCCTCGGCGGCGGGCGCCTCGACGATCGCGAAGGTGTCGGACAGCGGCTGCGACAGCGTGATGCCGCCGCGGTGCAGGACCGCCGCGCCGCGCACGCCGAGCGAGGCCTGCTGGCGATCGGCGCCGGCGCCCATGCTGCCGCTGAAATCCGCATACGCGCTGCGGTACAGCACGTTGGCGCTGCCGTCGGTGCTGGATTGCCCGGCGCCCGAGCTGTGGTTCACGCTCAGGCCATACGAGAAGTTGCTGTCGGCGCCGGCCGAGCCCGACACGGAGGTCTGTGCCTGCGTGCTGCCGCGGCTGTCGTGCGAGACGCTGCCCGTCACGGTCAGCGGGCGCTGCTTGCCCAGCGGGATCGTGATGTTGGCGTAGTACATCGTGCTCATGCGGCCGTCCACGCTGCGCTGGCGCATGGCCGACACGCCGAAGGCGATGTTCCTGTAGGTGTTGGCGTAGCCGACCGAATAATTGATGTCCGAGCCGCTGCGGTTCCAGTAGTTGGCGGTCGACGCGGTCAGGTTGAGCCGCCCGCCGCGCTCGCCGAGCTGCTGGCCGAGCGTGACCGAAGCGCGGTTGCGCTGGCGCCAGACGCTGTCGATGCTCTGGCCGTTCTCCGCGCGCGTGCGCGCGAGCATGGCCTCGTTGAGGCCGAAGTAGCCGCCCGTGGAGTAGCGGTAGGCGGCGATCGCCACGTCGGTGCGGGTCTTTGGCACCAGCTTGGAATAGCTGATGCGCGTGCTCGTGCCGCTGAAGCGGCCCTGGCCGGGCAGCGAGGTGAGCGCCTGCGTCACGTCCGCGCCGAGCGCGCCGAACGGCGTGTTGAAGGCCCCGCCCAGCATCGCCGAGCCGTAGCCCTGCGCCAGCGTCACGCCGCCGTAGCCGGTCAGCAGGTTGCTGATGCCGCGCTGCCAGGTGGCCTGGGCGAACAGCGGGTTGCGCGAGCTCAACGGGTCGCGCACCGTGCCGGCCACGACACTGTAGCGGTTGACGCCGGGCCGCAGCGACAGCGGCACGGCGGCATACGGCACCGAGAACGAGCGCACCGAGCCATCCGCCTCGGTGATGGCGACGTTCAGGTCGCCGCCGTAGCCGGTGGCGTAGAGATCGTCGATCTCGAACGCGCCGGGCGCGACCGTGGTCTCGTAGATCGTCATGCCGTTCTGGCGGATCGTCACCCGGGCATTGCTGTTGGCGACGCCGCGCACCGTCGGCGCGTAGCCGCGCAGCGAATCGGGCAGCATGCGGTCGTCGGTGGCGATGCGCACGCCGCGGAAAGCGGTCGAGTCGAACAGTTCGCCGCTGGTGTAGGCCTCGCCGATGGTCAGTTGCGAAGCCAGCTTCGTCAGGTCGCGCTGGGCATAGGTGGCGACGTTCTGGTAGACGCTGCGCCCGTTCGCGTCCCAGTTGTAGGAGCCGTTGTGGCGGAAATGCCAGTTGCCCGCGTTGAAGCCCGCGTTCAGGCCGAGGTAGCCCTGCGTGTGCATGCTGGCGCCGCGGCTCTTGAAACTGTAGACGTTGAGGTTGTAGCCGAGCATGCCGGTCGTCACGCCGGAGTCGAGCAGGTCGGGGCTCACATAGCCGCGCGCGCTGCGGCTCAGCGAAACCTGCGGCACGCCGATGTCCAGGCGCTGGTCGCCGAAGTCCAGGCTCACGCTGGCGTCGGGCACCACCTCGGCAAGCGGCAGGCACGCGCCCGCGATCGCGAGCCTCGACGCCGTTTCGGGGGACAGCTTGCGGAAATCGATGCCGATGCCTTGCAGCAGCTTGCCGTCGAAGCAGGCCTGCGCGTCGCGGTCGCCGTCGCCGAGGAGCCTGAACGGCACGTCGGCGCGGCTCACGCGGCTGCCGTTGACGTAGATGTCGAGGCTGTAGACGCCGGGCAGCACGACGTTGCCGTGCTCGAAGCGCGACAGATCCACGTGCCGGGCGTTGCCTTTCACCAGGAACCCGCTGTCGAACTCGACCTGCGCGACCTGCCTCGCCGCGGGCGCGCCCGCCTCGGCCAGTGCCTCGGACTGCCATGCGGCCAGGCTCGACAGCACCAGCGCGCACAATGGCTTGAGGCGGAAATGAAAGGCGCCATCGCGGGCGGGGGTCATGACTACTTGCTCCTTGATAAAAGCCGTTGGCATCCGGCATGACCGGATGCACGGCCGAGCGGGGCTTGCCAGGGTCCTCCGGGACCTGGCCGCCGCCTGCCGGTGCGGGCTGTTCACGAAAGCCCTGGCTGCACGCGGCGGATATGGACTGGATCTGTCTGGAAAGCGGGAACGGTCCGCGCGGTCCCGGCGGGACTGGCATGGTTGCCAGCCCCGCCCGCCCGCGCCTACTGCGCCAGCCTGACCGCGGACGGCTGCTTGCCCTGCACGGCGCCGCCCCAGTCGTTGATGGCGCTGTAGTTGACGGACACGGCCGAGGCCGGCGGCGCCGCAAGGCCTTCGACCGCGAACGTCCGCGAGCCGCCGGGCAGGACGTAGCCCTTGCCGGCGTTGAGGTCCCGGCCGTCGGCCAGGAGCGAGATGCTGCCGAGGTTCACCACATACGGGCTCGGGTTGGTCGCCTTCAGCGCATATCCCTTGCCGCCTTCGCCGCGCACGAGCTCCCATGTGACCTTCGCCGGCGCGTCGTCGGCGCTGCCGGCCAGCGCGGCCGGGCGGAACATCATCTTGATGCGCGTGCGGAAGGCCAGTTGCAGGCGGTTGGTGTTTTCACCGAGCTCCGGCTTTGGCGGCACTTCGAGCACGTTGAGCCAGAACAGCGATTCCTTGTCCTGCGGCAGCGGCTCCTTGCTGTAGATCACGCGCAGCGTCTGGCCCTTGCCGGGCTCGAGCCGGAACATCGCCGGCGTCAGCACGAACGGCACGTCGATCTGGTCGGGCGAGGCGTCGGCGTCGCCCGTGTCGATCCAGCTCTGCACCAGCGCCGGGATTTTGCCGTCGTTGGTGAGCCTGACCGTGACCTCGCGCTCCTGCGCCGGAAAGATGACGCGGGTGCCGGTGATGACCACGCTCGCCTGCGCCGGGGTGGCCAGCCCGCCCGCCACGGTGAAGGCCGCCGCCATGAGAGGCCCGAGAAAAATGGAGGGTTTCATCTTTGCTACCGATTGATTTGCTTACTTGGGCAACACGTTTCCTCAGAAGCCGTCTCGGCATTGCCGAGACGGCTTGAAAGGCCTCGCCTTGCGGCGGCGGGGTCAGGCGCCGGACCGTCTTCCGCGCAACGCCGGCCGGCTGTCGATCACTCGTAGACCAGCGAGTACCGGACACGCGAGTTCGCGGCGCCGGACGTGACGGTGCCGGTGCCGGTCGCGAAGTATTCGGCGAAGTAGTTCAGCGTGGCGCCATTGCCAACGATGTTCACGGCCGGCGAGTTCTGGCCGGTCAGCGCGGTGCCCGCGTTGATCACGCCCTGGGTGGCATTCAGCAGGCGGATTTCGACGCCGCTGGCGCCGCCTGCGTCCACGGTCAGGCGGCCGGTGCTGTTGACCGTCGGGCCGGCTTCGAAGCTGGTGGAAACCTTGGTGGCCGAACCCCCCTGGCAGCCGGAGAGCGTGATCGAGAACGGCGTGCGGCCGGCGGTGGCGCCCTGGGTCGACAGCGCGTTGGCCGATACCGGGGGCAGCGGCACCGTCACGTCGGTGGGGCCGTTGCTGCCATTGATCTGGCACGTGGTGGCGACGATGTTGCCGGTGATTTCGATCGTGCCGTCGTAGGCGTTGGCGACCGGGGCGAATGCAGCCGCTGCTGCTGCGGCGGCGATGGCAGAAGCAAGAAGGGTATTTTTCACGACAAGAAATGGGAAAAGTGGAAGATCCGGAACTACCCGTTAAAGCCCCGCTTGATACAGAGGTAGTACTGCTGCGGTGCTCTGAATGAATTTTCGGATAAGTCAATGTTCCGAACTATCTGACCAGAACGAGATTTGGACTTTAAACGTAGTACAAGTACTAAATATGGGATGGGTTTGTGTTGGGACAGATCGTTGCCTTCGGGGCGGTGATTTCGGCGGAAGTCGGAACCAAGAGAAAGCGCGTACGGCGCCAGGAGACAGGATAGGAGGCCATCCATGCGGTCATGGGAAGGACGGAAATCTCAAAAAAATCCGCCCGGGATGGGCGGATGCTGGCGGGGGAAAAGGGGAGAGCGATTTCAGCTGGCCATTGCAGAAATTTGGCAAGTCGCATGCGCAATGCGTATGAATAAAATATTGCGCTGCGGGAAGCACTAGAAATATAGGATTTATCCTAGTCATTGAGGGAAATTCCTAACTCAATGATTTCATATTCGTGCCGATAACGAAACAAATGCCGGCGCTGCGTATGCCGGCGCCCTCATGCAAAGGCGCCACCCGGCAACCGCGCCGCCGCTACGCGCGCTGCCCGGCGGAGAACGAGGCGAGGTCCTCGCGGAAGGCCAGCATCACTTCCCGCTGCAGCAGGGCCTGGTATTCGCGGAACGGCGTGTCGAGGTCGAAGGCGGCCTCGTTGTAGGTGCGCTGGAGGAAGGCCAGCGACTCGGCCAGCGAGCGCGCCTGCTCCGACTGGTGCAGGCGCAGGCGCCAGTCCACCGCTTCGTGGTGGTCGGCCAGCAGGTTCTGCTGCTCGGGACACGCAATCTCGCCGACCTGCCTGGCCTCGTGGAAGGCGGCCAGGTAGGCGCAGATGGCCGACATGCGCCGGTTCGCCTCCGAGGCGGATTCGGCCAGCATGACTGCGGAGGCGGCGAGCTCGTCCGGCCGGCTGCGCGCGCGGCGCCGCTCCGGCGCGGCGTCCAGCAGGGGCCGCACCGCGATCAGCAGTGATGGTGGCAGCACGCGGTTGAATTCCCTGGCCAGCACGGCGTGGACCGAGCGCGTCAGGCGCGCGCAGTGGGCGATGTCGTCGTTGACGTAGAAATCGAGCGCGACGGCCCCTTTTCTTACGTCCGAGATCACCGCGCGCACGGGCACGGCGCCCGCCTCGCGCAACGCGGCCAGGCAGATGCTGGCGCGCGCCAGCCACTCGCCGTTGTGGCGCAGGGCGTCGGCCAGGCTGTCGATGGTCATTTCCTGGTCGGGGCGCAGCGTCACCACCATGCGCAGGTCGGAGATGCTGCCGCGGGTCGCGCGCAGCGGGTCGCCGTGGTTTCCCGGCCCTGCAGATTTGCTTTTCTTCATCTGGCTCCTTGGCGGTCGTTTCGAAAGGCCCGGGGCATGCCGCGCGTGCGCGCGTCCCTGGTGGCCGTCTGGCGTCCGGCGGGACCGCCGCGATGGGGCCGCCCCGCGGCCGTGAAAAGTCGAGGGATGAAGTATGTCGCAGCGGCCTTGCAGCCGGGCTCGGACATTTCCCGAACAGAGGCGGGAGGATTCTGCGGGGCCAGGGCGAAGGTGCCGTGCCGGCATGCGGCGCTTTCCGCCCGCCGCTGCGGCGCAGCGCTGCGCCGTCCGTGCGGACGCGACATGCCGCATGCCATATGGCGATCTTTCCGCAGCGAAAGCAGGGGTTTCCCATACTTGCCTCAGGCGCTTTATCGCAGAATCGGAAGACAAGGATCACGCATTCCGCGTGCTTCCGCGGCAGATAGCGCAAATTTTTCTGAACGGAGACTGCGCAATGACAACGGTGTTGATAGTTGACGATCATCCAGCGATGCGCATGGTCATTCGCACGCGGCTTTCGCAGGTGCTGGGCGTGAGCCGGGTGCTGGAGGCCAACAATGGTCAGTCCGCGCTGGACATCGCGAAGGAGTACCCGGCCGACCTGGTGATTCTCGACCTCGATATTCCCAAGGTGAACGGCCTGGAGGTCATCCCGCGCCTGCGGGCGATGCATCCGCACGTGCGCATCCTGGTGCTGTCCGGCCAGGATTCGCTGACGTTCGCGCCGCGCGCCATGCAGCTCGGCGCCAAGGGGTTCGTCAGCAAGCTGCAGGACGTGGACGAGATCATGCGTTGCGTCGATGCCGTGATGGCCGGCTACACGCTGTTCCCGCCGGAAGTGGGCGACGCCGAGGCCGTGCCGCCCGACCTGCGCGACGACAACGACCGGCTCAAGCAGCTGACCGACAAGGAGATCGTCATCCTGCAACTGCTGGCGCGGGGGCTGTCGAATGCCGCCATCGGCAAGCTGCAGTTCATCAGCAACAAGACCGTGAGCAGCCACAAGATCCACATCATGGCCAAGCTGCGTGTCGCGACGCTGGTGGAGTTGGTAGACTTCGCACGGCGCTGTCATGTGGTGCCGTGACGGTGCCGGAATTTCATCGACGCAGCTTCAAGGACTACGGATCATGCATCGCGCATTGCTAATCGGCGACACGACGGACTGGGCGGAAGACAGCGGCCTCGCCACCCTGATGGAGGGCCTGGGTTTCCAGGCGACCGCGCATGCGCTGTCCTCGCCCGGCCCGCTGGGCGAGGGTTGGCGGCTGGTGGTGGTGCGGCTGCCCGCCGACGGCGCGCTGCCGGCCGGCGTGGCGCCGGACCCGGACGGCGCCGGGCCGACCCTGTGGCTGGCGGTGTCGGCGGGGCCGGCCGACCCGCGCTTCGGCGGCACGCTGGCGGAACCCGTGCGCGAGCACGAACTCGTGCGGCAACTGGTGCGGCATCGGCTCATGCCGATCAGCGCCGAGGAGGAGGCCGCATTCTGGCCGGCCATCGAGACGCTGTCCGATGGCGACCCCGACATGATCGCGGAGCTGGTGAGAAGCCTGGTCGACACCAATCGCGACGACCTCGTGCTGCTGCGCGATGCCTGCGTCGCGTCCCGCTGGGACGAGGCCGCCTCGCTGGCGCATCGCTTCAAGGGCTCGGCGCGCATCCTCGAGTCCCGCGCGGTGGTGTCGCTCTGCGCGCGCCTGGAAGCGGCCGCGCGCCGGCGCGACGCCGACGGCGTGCTGGCCCTGCTGGCGCTCTTCGAGCCGGCCATCGAGCACATGAACGACTGCCTGGCGGAGCGATAGCGGGCGGGGGGGCGGTGCGACAAGGCGCACATGCCGCGCGCCGCCGCTGTGATGGCTGGCGCATGTTGCGCGCATTGCGCGTGCCGGCGCCGATACCGCCGCCGGACCGCCGAAAGCCGCACGCCCCGGTGCATGCCGTGGCATCGCACCGGGGCGTCCGCGGCAACCCGGCCAATCCGTCAGGCCGGGGCCGTGCCGTCAGAAGCGGTGCCGCATGCCGAAGCTGGCGCCGAACTGGTTGTCGCCCGGCGAGACCTGGCCGTTGCCGTTGACGCTGGTGTCCGACATGAAACCGCGCGAGCGGTCGGTCTTGTTCAGCGCGTAGGCCATGTTCAGGTACAGGTCGGTGCGCTTGGACAAGGCGTAGTTGCCCCCGGCGGAGAGCAGCCACGGGTCCGCGCTGGTGCCGCGGTTGTCCTGGTAGTACACCGCGCCGCTGAACGAAACCGCGGGCGTGAGCCGGTAGCTGGCCCCGGCCCAGCCCAGGTGAGCCGTGCCGTTGCCCAGCGCCGAGGTGAAGCCGAGGTGCTGCCAGCGGTAGCCGGCGAAGACCTTGGCCGGGCCGAAGGCATAGCTGGCGGCGATGGTGGCGCGCTGGTCGTGGCGGTTGCGCGAGGCGATGGTGTCGCCGTTCTTCTGGTCGAAGACCGCGCCCGCGGCCAGCGGGCCCACGGCATAGTTCAGGCCGAAGGCATACTCGCGGCCCACCTTCCAGTGGCCGGGGACTTCGCCATTCGTGCCGCCCTGGCCGTCGTAGCCGAAGCTGTAGAGGCCCGACACGGTCAGTCCGCCGGACTGGCCGCGGTACTTGATGGCGTTGTCGGCGCGCGCGCCGAAGTCGCTGTCCATGCCGTAGATGGAATAGCTGCTGACGGCGGCCATCGGGTCGTACTGCAGCGCGAAGTCGTACATCGGTGTCTGCTGGCGGCCCAGCGTGACGGTGCCCTGCGGGGTCTCCAGCCCGACGTAGGCCTGCCGGCCGAACAGGCGGTCGCCGGCCCTGCCGTCGTCGAGGTCGAAGCCGCTTTCCAGCACGAAGATGCCCTTCAGCCCGCTGCCCAGGTCTTCCGCGCCGCGCAGGCCCCAGCGCGAGCCGGTCAGCGCGCTGCCGGACTGCAGGCGGTAGACCTTGTCGCCGTTGCCGTTCTGCCGGTTGACGAACTCCAGGCCGGCATCGGCCACCCCGTACAGCGTGACGGCGCTCTGCGCCCACGCGCCGCTTGCCAGGACCGCGGCCGCCGCCGCAACGATTGTCTTCTTCATTTCCTGATTTCCTCGCTGATTCCCTTGGTTAAGAAACTCTGTCCGGCGCGCGCCCGCGCCGGTTGTCGGCGCCGCTGCGCCAGCTACCCGGGCGCGCCGAGCCCGGCGGGCAGCGCGTATTCCCCGGGCGCCGGCGTCGGCGGCGGCATGCGCGCCGGCACGTCGCCGGGCGCGCCGCGCCCGGCCGGATGCCATCCGGCCGGAGCCGCCTCCTGGACGTCGAGGCGATAGCCCAGGGCGTGGATCGACGCGATGGTGATGCCGTTGGCGGAACGCAGTTCCAGCACCCGGCGCAGGCGCGCGATCAGCGCCGCCAGCGCGCGCGACATGGCGGGCAGCACGTGGCCCCACACCATCGTCTCGATGTGGTTGCGCGGCAGCACCTGCGAAGGCGAGGAGAACAGCAGCCACGCCAGGCCGAATTCCTTGGGCGTCAGGCGGATGTCCTTGCCGCGCAGCGTGGCGCTGTACCGGTCGATGTTCAGCACGTAGTCGCCGAGGTGGATCAGGCGCTGGCGGGAGGGCTGCGCGCTGTGGTGGCGGCGGTAGTGCGACACCATGCGGGCCAGCAGTTCGGCCGGGCGCAACGCGCAGCAGTAGTCGTCGGCGCCCGCCGCGAACGTTTCCATGATCTCGTGGTGGCTGGCGCCGGGCGAGACCACGATCACCGGCGTCTGGAAGGCGAAGGTGCAGCGGATCATCCTGACGACCTCGGTGCCGTTGCCGTCCGGCAGCTCGCCGGCGACCAGGATCATGTCGAAGACGTGGTCGCGCAGGTCGCGGATCAGCGCGGCCCGTTCTTCATAGCAGTGGCAGGGAAATCCGGCGCCCGTCACCAGCTCGGCGACCGGCTGCGAGCTTGCCGGGTTGGCATCCAGTAGTGCGACTTTCATATAAGACAACCTCTGAGTCTGTCGGCCCGCGCGCGGCGTCGCATGCGCGATGACGCCCGGCGGCCGAGGTACAAGGTAGCGTCAATGCCTTCGTACCGAGCCCGGAAATTTCCGCAAACAAGTCGGAATACTTCGGTTTTCTCCCCGCGCCTTGCGCAAGATCAGATCGCGGGCGCCGCCGCCGCCGCAAACGGCGTCCGCGCGGCGCGCCGGCGCGGCTTCGTACCGTGCCGGGAAGCCCGGCCATCGGCGCGGCGGAGGCGCTATCATGCAAAGCCATCGGCCATGCGGCTCCCGGCGCACGGAGCGGGCGGCCACGCGGGAGCGCAACGCGTCGCGGCGACATAGGACAACCGACTCATGGAAAAAACCTGGACCTCGGGCGAGGCCTGGCGGCGGTGGCTGGTTCATCTTGTCTTGCTGGCGTGCTGCGCCGGCCCGGCGTTCGGCGCGGCGGCTGCGGCTGCGGCCGCGGCGCCCGGGCCGGTGCCGGCCGTCATCCGCATCGGCACGGTCAGGCAGGGCCTGCCGCCTTTCCTGTTCGCGCGCGGCGCGCAGCCGAGCGGATACGGCGTCGACCTGCTGCGCGAGGCGCTCGGCAACCCGGCGCTCGAGCTGGTCGAGCACGCCTATCCCGACATCCCGGCGCTGATCGCCGCCACCTGCGCCGGCGAGATCGACCTCCTGATCAGCATGGCGAAGACGGATGCGCGCACGCGCTGCCTGCTCTATTCCGCGCCGTATTTCGAGGGCGACACCGTGGTGGTGGGGCGCACCGCCGACCACGTGGCCGGCGTGCTGTCGCCGGGCTCGAAAGGCGTCCGCTTCGCGGCCGAGCCGGGGTTCTACATGGAAAGCGTGGTGCGCGCGCGGTATCCCGGCGCCACGCTGGTGCCGGTGGGCGACGTCACCGACGGCCTGCGCGCGGTGGTGGCGGGCAAGGCGGACTTCTACTCGGCGGTGCAGCCGGTGGCGGAATACGCGCTGGCCCGCCGCGAGTTCGACGCGCTCTCGGTGGTGAACGCCTATCGCGAACCGGGCAGCGCCGTGCACTTCGCCTTCCCGCCCGCGGCCACCGCGCTGCGCGACCGGGTGGACGAAGGGCTCGCGCGCGTGCCGCGCGAGCGCCGCCTCATGCTGCTGGCGAAATGGATCAACGCGCGCCTGGTGCAGCAGGACGACGCCGACCAGTTCTTCCTCACGCCCGAGGAAAGCGCCTTCCTCAACGCGCTGCCGCCGCTGCGCGTGGGCTTCGACGTGGGCCTGCCGCCCTACAGCTATCTCGACGACAGCGGCCGCCCGAGCGGCATCGCGCTCGATTACCTGAGCTATCTCGGCGAGGCGCTCGGCCTGCGCTTCCAGCGCGTGCCGTCCGGCAACTTCGGCAAGACCGTGGACGCCATGCACGACGGCGCGCTCGACCTGATGGCGGTGGCGGCCCCGAACGACCCCGGCCTGCGGCGGCTGCCGGTCTCGCGGCCCTACGCCGCGTTCCCGGTGGTGATCGTCGGGCGGCAGTCGGCGCCCGCGGTCGGGCATCTGCGGGAACTCGCCGGCCTGCGCGTGGTTGTCACCGCGGCCGGTGGCGCCGGCGGGGTGGTCAGGCGCGAGGTGCCGGGCGCGCTGCTGTCCACCGCGCCCAGCGTGCACGCCGCGCTGCAAAGCGTGGCGGACGGCGACGCCGACGTCTACGTCGACGACCTTGCCTCGGCGGACGTCGAGCTGCAGCGCAGCTTCGCCGGCAAGCTGCGCGTGATCGGCTCGGGCGAGCGCCTGCTGGACATCGGCTTCGCGGTGTCGCCGGCACTGTCGGAGCGGCTGCTGCCGCTGGTCAACCGCGCGCTGTCGGCGCTGCAGGACCAGCGCCGGCTCGACATCCAGAAGCGCTACATGGCGGCCAGCTACGTGCTCGAGCCGTCGTGGCGGCAGATCCTGGAGCGCGCCGGGCTGCCGATCGCGGCGCTGCTGTGCATCGTCGCCGTCCTGCTGCGCTCGCAGTACCTGCTGCGCAAGGAGGCGGCCGGCCGGCGCGCGGTGGAGCGCAAGGTCTCGGTGCAGCAGCGCTTCCAGTCGACGCTGATCGACGCCGTGCCGCTGCCGATCGCGGTCATGGACAAGGACGGGCGCTACCTGGCGATCAACGCGGCCTTCCTGTCGCTGCTGGACGTGACGCGCGAGCGCCTCGTCGGCCGCCTGCAGAACGAGGCCGCGGTGTGGGGCGCCGACATCAGCGCCACGCTGGACCAGGCGATCCGCGACGCCATGCAGGCCGGCGAGATGCACCATATCGCGCTCGATTTCCAGGCCGCGTCCGGGCACGCGCGGCACTTCCTGTGCTGGCTGCAGCCGTTCGCCCCGAACGAGTCCGAGGCGGGCGGCGTCATCTTCTCGGCGGTGGAGGTCTCGGAGATCCGCCGCGCCGAGCTCAAGGCGCGCGAGGCCGAGGCGCGGCTGACCGACGTCACGCGCCATCTGCCGGCCACGGTGTTCCAGATGCGCCAGGCGCGCGACGGGCATTTCGCCTTCGTCTGGGTCAGCGGCAACACGCAGGAACTGTTCGGGCTCGATGCCGAGGACATGATGGCCGACAGCGCGCGCGTGCGCGCCTGCGTCCATCCGGACGACGCCGAGCCGCTGCGCGCGGCGGTCACGCGCGCCGGCGCGGCGCTGCAGGCGGTCAACCACGAGGTCCGCCTGCGCGGCCGCGGCGGCTTCCAGTGGGCCCGGCTGCACGCCGTGCCGCGCCGCGAGGACGACGGCACCACGCTGTGGAACGGCTACTGGACCGACACCACCGAGGAGCACGAGCGCGCGGCCGCGCTGGCGAGCGCGCGCGACATCGCCGAGGCCGCCTCGCGCGCCAAGGACAATTTCCTGGCCATGATGAGCCACGAGATCCGCACGCCCATGAGTGGCGTGCTCGGGCTGGTCGAACTGCTCGGCCATACCGAGCTGAGCCGCGAGCAGGCCTCCACGGTCGGCATGATCGAGGACTCCGCCGGCGCGCTGCTGCAGATCCTCGACGACATCCTCGACTACTCCAAGATCGAGGCCGGCCGCATCGACATCGAATGGCTGCCGCTGGACCTGCGCGAGCTGTGCGACAACGCCCTCGGCCTGCTCGCCACGCGCGCGCACGACAAGGGCCTGCTGATGCGGCTGGACGTCAGCGACGACGTGGCGGCGGTGGTGCTGGGCGACAGCGTGCGCCTGCGCCAGATCCTCTTCAACCTGCTCAGCAACGCCATCAAGTTCACCGAGCACGGCACCGTCACGCTTGCCGTGGAGGCGGCCGGCGAGCGCGACGGCAGGCAGACCGTGGTGTTCCGCATCAGCGACACCGGCGTCGGCATCGAGCTGGACAAGCAGGCGCGGCTGTTCGAGCCCTTCATGCAGGCGGACTCGTCGACCACGCGGCGTTTCGGCGGCACCGGCCTGGGCCTGTCGATCTGCCGCCGGCTGTTGGTGCTGATGCATGGCGAGATCACGCTGGCCAGCGCGCCGGGCGCGGGCACGCAGGCCGAAGTCCGGCTCGCGCTGCCGGTCAGGGACATGGCCTACACGGCCCGCCCGCTGGCCGGGCGCCGCGCCGCGATCCGCGTGGCCGATGCGCAGGTCTCGCGCGGCATCGCGCACCTGCTGCGCGCCGCCGGCGCGCAGACCGTGGAGCAGCGGCAGCCGGCGCGCGCGGACGGCGCCGGCGAGCCGGGCTTCGACCTGCTGTTCCTGGACGACGGCACGGAGGCGCCCGCGTCTGGCGCCATCCGCATCACCGACAAGCCCAAGCTGGCCGGCTACCGGCTCACGCGCTCGGACGTGCGCCTGAGCGCCAATCCGCTGACGTGGCGCGCGCTGCGCGCGGCCTCGCTGGCCGCCGTCGGCAGCCAGGCGGCGCGCGGCGCGGAGCCCGCCGCCGCGCCGGCGCAGGTGCCCGCGGTGTCGCGCGAGCTGGCGCTGGCGCAGGGGCGGCTGATCCTGATCGCCGAGGACCATCCCACCAACCGCATCCTGCTGCAGCGCCAGCTCAAGGTGCTCGGCTACGCCAGCGACGCGGTCGGCGACGGCGGCGAGGCGCTGGCCGCGCTCGGCAGGACCAGCTACGCCCTGCTGATCACCGACTGCCACATGCCGGTCATGAACGGCTACGAGCTGGCGGGGCGGGTGCGCGCGCAGGAAGCGGCCGAAGCGGGCGACGACGCGGAGGGGCGGCGCCACCTGCCCATCGTCGCCATCACCGCCAGCACCGAGGCGGAGGAAATGCAGCGCTGCCTGGACGCCGGCATGGACGAATGCCTGTTCAAGCCCGCGCAACTGCATGTCCTGCGCGCCTGCCTGGAGCGCTGGATCATGCCGGCGCGCTTCTCGGGCGCGGTGGCCGAATAGGGAGGGACGGACAGGGCGGCGGGGCAGGCAAGGACGGCGGCGCGATGATGGCGATGACGCGCGCGCGTCGCCTCAGTGCAGCGCGAGCGCGCGCCGGATCGCCTGCTTCAGCTCCTGCATCGAGGCCGGCTTGCCGAGGAAGATGTCGATGCCGGCGGCGCGGCTGCGGTGTTCCTCCTCGGCCAGCGTGGACGCGGACACCGCGATGATCGGCGTGTGCCTGCCGCCTTCGGTGGCGCGCACCTGCCGGGCGAGGTCGAAGCCGTCCATGCCGGGCATGTAGAGGTCGGTGATGAGCAGGTCCGCCGGCTCGGCGTGCAGCGCCTTCCAGGCGCCTTCGCCGTCGTCGCAGATCACCACGTTGTCGTAGCCGAGCTGCCGCAACTGGATCTTGAGCAGCAACTGGTTGACGCGATGGTCCTCGGCCACCACGATGCGCGCGGTCTTCTTGTCCGACGGCGCCGGCCCGTTGTCCGGTGGCGCCGCGGCGACCGCGTTGCCGCCCTTGCCGCGCAGCAGCGCTTCCTGGCACGCGGCGACGAAGGCGCTCCACGCGATGGGGTTGTCGTGCAGCACCACCGGGCCGCCGTCCGGCGCGTCGGCCGGCTGGCTGCCCTGGTGGGCCAGCAGGATGTCGCCGGCGCGCGCGCGGGCGCCGCGGGCGGCCACGATGCGCAGCGGCGCGTCGTGGCCATCCGGCTTGCCGTGCGCGCCCGCCTCGCCCGTCAGCAGCGGCCGCATGCCGGCCGCGCTGGCATAGTGCTTGAGCGCCATCACCGCGGCCGCGTCGCTCACGTCGATGGCGATGTCGCGGCCGGCCAGTTGCGGGAACGCATGGCGCCCGCAATCGACCTTCAGGGCGAGCCGCAGCGTCACCGAGGTGCCGTTGCCCTCGTTGCTGCTGATCTCGAGCTGGCCGCCCATCAGTTCGGCCAGTTGCCGGCAGATCGTCAGCCCGAGGCCGGTGCCGCTGAAGCGCCGCGTGGAATGGCCGTCGATCTGCTCGAACGGCTCGAACAGCCGGCGCAGCGACTCGGCCGGAATGCCGATGCCGGTGTCGCTCACGGTGATCTCGATGGTCTCGTGCGCGCCGGCGCTCTCCACCAGCGTGGCGCTCACGCTGATGCTGCCCTGCATGGTGAACTTGATGGCGTTGGAGATCAGGTTGAGCAGGATCTGGCGGATGCGCGCGGTGTCCGCGAGGTAGCGCGCCGCGATGCCGGAGTCGATGCAGATGTTCATCCGCAGGCCCTTCTCGTAGGCATTGCCGGACAGCAGGAACACCGCGCCTTCGACCAGTTCGCGCATGTCGGTCTCGGCCTCGACGATCTTCATCTTGCCGGCGCCGATCTTGGCGTAGTCGAGGATGTCGTTGAGGATCTGCAGCAGCGCCTCGCCCGAGCTGTTGGCCACCTGCGCGAGGTGGCGCTGGTGCTCGTCCAGCCCGGTGTCGATCAGCATCTCCAGCAGGCCCAGCATGCCATGCATCGGCGTGCGGATCTCGTGGCTCATCATGGCCAGGAAGCTGTCCTTGGCGTGCAGCGCGGCCTCGGCGGCATCCCTCGCCTGCATCAGCGCCTCGGCCTGCGCGCGCTCCTGCGCGGCGGCTTCCTGCAACTGCCGGATCAGCAGGTCGCGGTCGGCCTCCAGCTCGTCCTTGGCGATGGCCGCGCGCCGCAGCACCTGCACCGAATGCAGCAGCGCGCCGATCTGGGTGCTGCGCCGCGCCGACGGCAGCGACACCTTGTAGTCGCCGCCGGCGATGCGCCGGATGGCGTCGGTCGCGCCCGACAGCGGGCGGATCACGCGGTACGCGAACAGCACGATGATGACGGCCAGCGCCAGCAGCGCGATGCCGATGACGCCGCACAGCACGCGCAGCCGGCTGCCGGCGATGGCGTCCTGCGCCTGGATGATGTGTTCGGCCGAGGCGAGCTCGGCATTGCGCACGCGGATGATGGCGCTCATGGTGGGCACGTAGCGCTCGGCGAAATCCGCGGTGGTCGGGTAGCGCAGGTCGTGCGGCGGCAGCGTGGCGATCTCGTTGAGATAGGCCAGGCCATCGGTGAAATAGCTCGAGCCCATTTCATGCATGGCCAGCAGCGATTCGCGGCGCGCGGCCTTGTCGTCGCGCGTGCGCATCATCACCAGCTCGCCCAGCGCGCGGATCCTGCCGGTCTCCGTCCACAGCGCGCGCTGCTCGTCGACCGACAGCGCCCGGCGCGCGGTGAGCGCCGGGGTGAACACGGAGCCGGCGCGGCCGGCCTGCTCGCGCAGCTCGGCGGTCAGGCGCGCGATGCCGGCATGCTCGGCGGTCAGCGGCTCGGCGCGGATCAGGTCGAACATGACCTCGTCGGAGATCTGCATGATGTCGGTGGTGGCCGTAAACATGGTGCTCAGCACCGTGCACAGCCGGTCGGTGGAGCGCCCCGGGCGCGGCAGTTGCACCAGCCGGTCGACGTGCGCGCGCGCGGCGCGCAGTTGCGCGTGCGTCTGCCGCATCTGCCTGGCGCTGGCCGAGCAATGGTCGCACTGAGAAGCCTCGAGGCCCGCGATGGCTGCCATCATGGCGCTGTCCGTCTCGGCGCGCGCGCGTTCGAGGTCGTGCAGCTTGTTCTCCGGCGCGGGCGTGTCGCTGCCCAGCACGGCGTTGGACGGGCCGCGCTCCGCCGAGGCCTTCTCGGCCGCGACCAGCACCGCGCGGAACAGGTTCAGCATCGGCCCGGTCTCCTGCGCATCGTTGTAGGTCCGCCATTCCAGCAGCAGCAGGTAGCCCGCCAGACCCAGCGTGGTCACGAAGATGAAGGCGGCAACCAGCCGGAAGCGTCGGTCAATGCGCATGTGCTGTTTCAGGTGCGGTTATGTACTTGTGCTGACGGCGCCTCGTGAGCACATGTCATTGCCGATGGCGTGGCCGGGGCAGTGCAATGTGCCGGCCACGTCCGCCGGGCCGTCCGTGGCGCGACGGCGGCCTGGAGTGGGAGGCCGGCTCGTGCGTTCGCCGGCGAAAGACGGCGGACAGGCACGCCGGAAGCCCACGCAATGCCTGTCGGCTGCGCGGCGCGGTCAAGGACGGGTGGCTTGTCATGTGGGGTCGCCAGAACGGCGCGCGAGCGGGTCCGGGCGGAACATGCCGATAACACGCAGGACTTTATCCCGCCATTTCCGACATGATTTTGGGAAATTTCCCAATGTAGGAGGGGAAAATTCCCAATCACATTGCTGTGCTGTAGGAATCTCCCGAGATGCTCGCGCAGCGGCGCGGCATGTCGGCCAATCGCAATGCGAAGGCCCTGTTTGCAGCCTGTGCGCGCGGCAAGGGACGCTCCGCCAACGGCAGGCAGTTCGCGCATTCCGGCGCGGCGCGCGCCGCGCCGATGCCATTCGGAATGGCCTGCGCCGGAGCGGGGAGGGCGGGGCCGCGCGCCGGCCGCCCGTCAATGCATGCGCGGCGGGCGGGTGTGGCGAAGCGGGTGCGCGGCGGGCCGCAGGCGGGCGTTCACGCGCCGGCCCGGGATGTCGGCCGGATTCAGGCCGCCGGCGCGGCCGGAGAGGACAAGCGCATGGCGCGCCGGCCCAAAGGATAGCAAGGATGCGAGCGACGCATCACGGTGCGCGCGCGCCGGCAAGCGCCACGGCGCGCGGCGCGGCGGTGGTGTCCGCGTGGCCGGATGGCGGCACGGCCACGCGGCTCGCCAGCTCCACGAAGCTGGCCACGCTCGCCGTGCGCAGCGGATGGTAGGCGACCTGGTGGCGCTCGCACACGCGCTTGATCATGTTCATCGAATCGTGGTCGATGCAGTCCACCGGGAAGACCACCATGTCGGCGCGCGCCACCGTCGCGGCCAGCAGGCCCTTGCGGTCCTCGATGCCGCCGTCGTGCAGCACCAGGTGGCCGCCGGTCGATTCGACCAGCGCCTTGAGCGCGTTGTTGGAGCCGGGGCGGCCGCCCACGTACACGATGCGCTTGCCCTCCAGGTGGCGCAGCCCCGGATGGCGCCCGCGCGGCTCGCCGTCCTGGCCGCCGGCCGCGAGCACGGCCTGTTCCAGCGCGCGCGTCTCGGCGTGGCTGGCGGCCAGTTGCGCCAGCGCGTCGTCGCGCTGCGCGCGCAGCGCCTGCGCCGCTTCCTGCTCCCGCAGCGCATGCTGCTCCGCGGCCTCGCGGCGGCTCGCGTGCAGCGCGGCGGCCCGCTCGTGCTCGGCCAGCGCGTCGCGCAGCGCGCGCAGCTCCGCCTGCGCCGGCGTGCCCTCGGCGCCGGCGCGCGCGCTGGCGTGGGCGAGCCGCTCGCCCAGCGCCGCGAGCTCGCGCGCCTGCGCGTCATGCCGCGCGCTCATTTCCTGCAGGCGTTCCTGTTGCCGCTCGAGCTTGGCGCGCAGCGCGGCGTTGTCTTCCTCCAGCGCCATCAGCCGCCGGATGTCGGCGCGGTTGGCGGCGCCCACCAGGTGCGACAGCATGTGCACCTCGCCGAAGGCGGCCTGGCGCACCGGGCTGCTCGCTTCCGGATGGGTCATCACGGCCCAGTAGGCCGGCGGGATGTCGCCGCTGGCCACCGCTTCCTGCCAGAGCTTGAGCACGGCGTCGGCGTCGCGCGCCGCGTTGAAGTGGCGCAGGGCCTGCGCATAGCGCTCGTCGAGCGCTTTCTGCAGGGCCTTGCAGCCGTCGCCGCCCGCGCCGGCGAGCTTGACCGCCTCGTGGTGGATTTCCAGGTCGGTGGCGCGCTGCCGGTCCAGCGCCACGAAGCGCGGCACCAGCTTGCGCAGCTCGCCGGTGGTCATGCACGTGCCGATGATCGAGCAGTGCAGGTGCGAGTCCAGCTCGGCCAGGCGCGCGCGGCGCCGCGCGGGGCGTGCCTGCGGCGCCGCCGGCGCGCAGCAGGCCAGGGGCGCCGGCTGGTTGCCGAGCGCCGTCTCGATGCCGTTGGCGCGGGCCAGGCGAAACGGTGGAGCGTGCATGCGATACCTCGCGTGGAAAAGGGCAGGCCCGGCACCGCGCCGCGTGGCAGCCAGGCGCGGGGTCCCGCCGTCTCGGCGAAATATACCATTGAATATAACGGATGTGCGGAGCCGCGCCGGACCGGCGGAAGCCGCGCGCAAAGGCGGTAATATTTGCTGGCTGGGTGCCCGGCTCACCGCCGGCGCGCGCGCCGGCGTCCTTGCGGCCAGAGCGATGGCCGCCGAAACGACCAATCGATCAATCGACCAATCGAGGGGAAGATGAATATCAGCGCAAGAAACAAGCTCGACGGCAAGGTAAGCGCCATCCGCCAGGGCGCGGTCAACGACGAGATCGACCTGGAGATTGCCGGCGGCGTGCGCATCGTCGCCAGCATCACCGGCGAGAGCACCAGGCGGCTGGGGCTGGCCGTGGGCAAGGACGCCACCGCCCTGATCAAGGCCTCGTCGGTGATCGTCGGCGTGCCCGATCCGGGCACGCTGCTGTCGGCCCGCAACCAGCTCGTGGGCACGGTGTCGGGCATCAAGACCGGCGCCGTCAATTCGGAGGTCGCCATCGGCCTGCCGCAGGGCGGCGAGATCGTGGCCATCATCACCAACGAGAGCGTCGGCGGCCTCGGCCTGAAGCAGGGCGGCGCGGCCGTCGCCATCTTCAAGGCCTCCAGCGTGCTGCTGGCCGTGCGCGCCTGAGCCCGGCGCGGGCTCAGCGGGCGGGCGGCGCCGCGAACACCTCCAGGCTGACCAGCCTGGAGACGTGGCGGCCGGGCTTGCCGTCGCCCGGAATCACCAGCCGGGCAAAGCCGCCGGCGCCCAGCGGCGCGCCGTCCATCTCGTAGGCGATCAGGTCCGGCTGGTTGCCGAAGCCGGGCGCGATCTCGCCCAGCGCCACCAGCGCCTTGTAGCCGTCGCTGCCGGTGGCCACCACGTACATCGCCAGCATGCCGTTCTTCGCGGCGCCGGGCGCCAGGCCGGCCCGGGCATCGAGCAGGTCCCACAAGCTCGCGCCGGTATAGGTGTGGGCGCCGACCGTGCGCGTCACCGCCGGGAGTGCCTTGAGCGCGGCGAGGTCGAAGCTGCCGGGCTGCCTGACCGCCCCGCTCACCGCGATCCGGGTCGAGGGGGCGCCGTCCGCCGCGGCCACCGTGGAGCCGGACGCGCGCACTTCCAGCCGCCGCAGGCCGGCCACGTAGCGCCCGCCCTCGCCGTCGCCGGGCGCGGTCACGCGCAGCGGGCCGCCGGCGGCCAGCGGCGCCGCCGCGCCGTCCACGGCCTCGCCATAGGCCACCAGGCTGGCGCGGTTGCCGAAGTCCGGCTTCAGTTCCGCGAGGGAAAAGACCACCCGGTAGCCGTCCGCGCCGGTGGCCAGCACATAGCGCGCCAGCGCGTCGTTCCTGGCTGCCGGGTCCGCCTGGATGCCCATGCCGTCGAGCAGGTTCCACAGCGGCGTGCCCACGTAGGTATGGGTCTGCGTGCCGCGGCTGCTGGCGAAGCTGACGGTCTGGGTGACGGCGGGCAGCGCGTGGAGTCGGGGCAGCGTGAGCGTTGCCGGGCGGTCGAGCGCTCCGGCCACCTGCAACTGGCCATCGGCCGGGGCCGGTGGCGCCACCGCGCCGCCGGGGATGTTGGGGCCGCCGCATGCCGACAGCAGCAGCGGCACGAGGGCGGCGCACAACAATGCGGACAGCGGACCGTTCGGCTTGCGCATCTGGATTCCTCCCGTGGTTCCGCGGGCGCGCCGCGTGGCGGCGTTCCCGGCTGCCGGCGCGGCGCTCGCGGGGGCGCGGCCGGCGTTATGTCGACTCTAACATAGCGCCCGGCGCACATATCGGGACGGCGGCGGGCGCGTTCCGGGTGCGCATCGATACCGCCGCGGGGCCGCGCCGAGTTACCATCGCGTCATGGTCAAACTAGCCCGCTCCCGTACCACCGTCAGCCCGGACGCACCGCAGGCGCTCCTGCGCATGCGCATCATGCTCGGCGACACCATCGCCATCGGCCCCGGCAAGATCGCCCTGCTCGAAGCCATCCGCGCCTGCGGCTCCATCTCGGCCGCGGCCAAGCGCCTCGACATGTCCTACAAGCGGGCGTGGGACCTGCTCAACGAGATCAACCGCTCGCTGGCCCTGCCGGCGGTCGATTCCGAGCACGGCGGCTCGCAGGGCGGCGGCACGGTGCTCACGCCCGTCGGCGAGGAAGTGATCCGCCTCTACCGCGCCGCCGAGGCGCGCGCCGCCAAGGCCTGCGCGGGCGAGATCGACGGGCTGATCCGCCTGCTGGCCCGCCCCGGGCCCACGCCCTGAAACCGCCGCGGAAATGCCGGCCGCAGGCCGGCCGCGCACCCGGTTCCGCCTGGAAATAGTCCGCCCCCTTTGTGATGCGCATGAGACGCGCGTCATGGGAGTGTCATGCTCCGGCAGGAGGATGGCGCTTCATCTTTGCGCAAGGGGGAGCGGAACATGAGCAACACGATCGAAACGGCGCCCATCGCCGATGCGGGGCGCATGCGCCCCAACCTGGACCACCGGCCCGGCAAGCTCACCGGCCTGGCTTTCCTGCTGCTGGTCGCCGCGGGCGTGGCCTACACCGGCATGAGCCTGGTCCACGACCTGTCCTCGGCGGCGTCGATGCCGACCACGTGGCTGCCCTTCCTGCTGCTCGGCGTTGCCCTGCTGATCGCGCTGGGTTTCGAGTTCGTCAACGGCTTTCACGATACCGCCAACGCCGTGGCCACGGTGATCTACACCAACTCGCTGCCGCCGCAGTTCGCGGTGATGTGGTCGGGCGTGTTCAACTTCCTCGGCGTGCTGGTGTCGAGCGGCGCGGTGGCGTTCGGCGTGATCTCGCTGCTGCCGGTGGAGCTGATCCTGCAGGTGGGTTCCGCGGCCGGCTTCGCGATGGTGTTCGCGCTGCTGATCGCCGCCATCATCTGGAACCTCGGCACGTGGTGGCTCGGGCTGCCGGCGTCGTCGTCGCACACGCTGATCGGCTCGATCATCGGCGTGGGCGTGGCCAATGCGCTGATGCACGGGCGCGACGGCACCAGCGGCGTGGACTGGCCGCAGGCGATCAAGGTCGGCTACTCGCTGCTGCTCTCGCCGCTGGTCGGCTTCGGCTGCGCGGCCATCCTGCTGTTGCTGCTGCGCGCGCTGGTCCGGCGCCCCGAGCTGTATGCCGAGCCGGTCGCCAACAAGGCGCCGCCGCTGTGGATCCGCGGCCTGCTGGTGCTCACCTGCACCGGCGTGTCGTTCGCGCACGGCTCCAACGACGGGCAGAAGGGCATGGGCCTCATCATGCTGATCCTGGTCGGCACCGTGCCGCTGTCGTATGCGCTCAACCGCGCCATGCCGGTCGACGAGACGACCCGTTTCGCCGCCGTGGCCCAGGTCACCAGCGAAGCCCTGCGGCACAGTGTGCCCGCGCCGGCGGCGGCGCCGTCCGATCCGCGCGGCGTGTTGTCCACCTACCTGCGCACCCACGAGTTCAACGCCGGCGTGGTGCCGGCGCTGGCCGTCGTCGCCGGCGGGATCGGCGACCAGGTGCGCGCGCATGACAGCCTGGCGGGCGTGCCGGCCGCCGCGGTGGCCAACGTGCGCAACGAGATGTATCTCGCCTCCGAGGCCATCCGCCTGCTGGAGAAGGAAAGCACCGTCAAGTTCGATGCCACCACCAGGGAAAACCTGGCCGCGTTCAAGCAGGAGATCGACGCCGCGACCAAGTTCATCCCGCTATGGGTCAAGGTGGCCGTCGCCATCGCGCTCGGCCTCGGCACGATGGTTGGCTGGAAACGCATCGTCGTCACCGTGGGCGAGAAGATCGGCAAGACTCACCTGACCTACGCGCAGGGCGCGTCCGCCGAACTGGTGGCGATGGCCACCATCGGCGCGGCCGATGCCTTCGGCCTGCCGGTATCCACCACCCACGTGCTGTCGTCGGGCGTGGCCGGCACGATGGCGGCCAACCGCTCGGGCCTGCAGATGTCCACCATCCGCAACCTGATGATGGCCTGGGTGCTGACGCTGCCGGCGGCGATCCTGCTGTCGGGCTGCCTGTTCTGGCTGTTCTCGAAACTGTTCTGAACGGACAAGGGGCCGGGCACCGGTATTGTCCGGTGCCCGGCCCCTGCCCTCACCGCCGCCATGCGCGGCGGCGGCGCCCGTGGCGTGCCCGCGGGTGCCCGTGCGTCAGGTTCAGGCAGCCTGCTTGACCGCCGCCAGCGCGCGCCGGCCGACGGCCAGTTGCCGCGCGACTTCCGCCACGCGCGCGCCCAGGTGTTCGGCGGTGCGCAGGTCGGCCAGCGGCGGCACCACGTCCGCGCTCTCGTCCGCGTTCGACTGCGCCGCGGCGCCGAGGAAGAAGCCGTGGCGGTTCAGCGTGTCCTCGGTCGACTTGGAGTTGTTGTGGCCCGGGGGCAGGCCCAGGTTGACCCAGTGCATGCCGTGCTGCGCGGCGAAGATGGACAACTGCTGCAGCGTGGCCAGCTTGTCGCCCGAGCGCGAGGCCGAGTTGGTGAAGCCCGCCGACACCTTGTTGGCCCACTTGCCGCCCTTGGCGAAGACGTTGCGCGAGGTGGCGTCCATGAAGCCCTTGAACTGCGCCGACGCGCTGCCCATGTAGGTCGGGGCGCCGAAGATGATGCCGTCCACGTTTTCCAGCGTGTCCCAGTGCTGGTCGATGTCGTCGATGCTGATCAGCAGGCTTTCCACGCCGTCCACGCCGGCGGCGCCGCGGGCGACGGCCTGGGCTTGCCTGGCGGTGTGGCCGTAGCCGCTGTGGTAGACGATGGCGATCTTGGTGGCGATGGCGCTCATGGCGATGTCCTCGATGATTGCGAAATTTTGAACTGCGGGATCTGGCTTCGGCTGGCTGTGTTGCCCGCCGGTGAAAGCAAGTTTAGGCAGGTGGCGCGGGCGTGCGTGACGGAAATATCAACAAGTCATTGAGGTAATTTGAATGTGGCCGCCTGTGCGGCCTGGCGTACCCGTGCCGTCCCTCTATTTTTACCCGGGTAATATTGACGATCCAATTTTACCCGGGTAATATTGGCGCCATCATCCATCTTCCGCGGCAACGCCAGTCCGTCATGAGTGAGAACCAGCCAGTCCAGTACACCGCCTTCGAAGGCAGCCGGCGCATCGCCGCGGGCCCGCTCGCGCAAGTGGCGCGGCAGGTCAGGCAACGTTTCGCGGACCAGCCGGTCGCCGGCGTGCTGATCTTTTGCGACGACGACTGCCAGCAGGCGGAAGTCGATTTCCGCGGCAGCGCCGCCGAGGTGGCCGCGCGCATCGCCGCCGCGGAGCAGGCCGCGTCCGCTGTCGCCACCACCGTTACTGCCGTCGCGCCGGCGGACGAAGCCGGCGCGCCGCGCGGCCCCGGCCGTCCCCGGCTGGGCGTGGTGGCGCGCGAGGTCACGCTGCTGCCGCGCCATTGGGAATGGCTCGGCGCGCAGCCGGGCGGCGCTTCGGTGGTGCTGCGCAAGCTGGTGGACGAGGCGCGCCGCGCCGGCGCGGGCAAGGACCGCATCCGCCACGCCCAGGAGGCCGGCTATCGCTTCATGGCCGCGGCCGCCGGCGGCGAGGCCAATTTCGAGGAAGTGGCGCGCGCCCTGTTCGCGGGAGACCGCGCGCGCTTCGACCAGATGCTCGCGCCGTGGCCGGCCGACCTGCGCGGCTATCTCGCGCAGCGTGCCGAGGCCGCCTTCGCCGGGGAGTGAGGCTGCCGCGGCCGGCCGCGCCCTTGTCCAATCCGCATGGCCGCTGCAGAATACGGCCACAACGAAAAACGCAGAACCAGACCAGACGGGCGGGTATCGGGACATGGGTATCAAAGGGGTATTGCTGGCGGCCGGCACGGCTGCATGGCTGGTGTCGGGCTGCGCCTCGGGGCCGTCTTTCCAGGACGTGCAACAGGCCATGCCGCCCCTGCGCGCGGGCGAAGGCCGGATCTTCTTCCTGCGCTCCGCGTCGATGATGGGCGCCGCCATCCAGCCGGAGTTGCGCATCGACGAAGAGGTCGTGGGGCGCAGCCGTCCCGGCGGCTTCTTCTTCGTCGACCGCAAGCCCGGCAGCTTCGTCGCTTCGGCCACGACCGAGGTCGAAACCACATTGTCTTTCCGGCTGGCCGCGGGCGAGACCAAATATCTGCGCACCTCGATCGACTTTGGCCTGTTCGCCGGCCACGTGGTGCTGCGGGAAGAATATCCCGACGGCGCGCGCGCGGAACTGGCCAGCCTGGCTTACACGGGCGATCTGCCTGTGTCGATGTCAGCCACCGGCTCCGCGCCGGCCGGCACGGCCGGGGCCGGCGTTGCCGCTGCGGTTCCCGCTGCGCCTGTTCCGGTGCCTGTCTCTGTGCCTGTCTCGGTGCCTATTCCGGCGCCTGTCCGCGCGCCTGTCCCGGCGCCGGTTGCCGCCGCTGTCGTTCCCGCGCGCTCGGCGCCCTCCGCGCCGGCGGACGCCGGCACGGTGCGCATGGACGACCTGCGCTACCTGATGCCGGCCCGATGAGGCGGCGCTTTGCTTCTCCCATCCAGGGACCACGGTTTTCTCTTTCCCCGCCCATGACCATCACGACCCGCACCCCGCGCCGCGCCGCGCTGTCCCTCGCGCCCGCGGCGCTCCTGCTTGCCGCCGCCAGCGCCCACGCGCTCGACAGCGCGCAACTGCTCGTCAGGCTCGCCCCCAGCGTCTACGGGGTGCGCACCACGGGCCAGAACAACGCGCCGCTGTCCTCGGGCTCGGCCGTGGTGATCGGGGCCGGGCAGCTCGTCACGTCCTGCCACGTGCTGGCCGGCGCGCGCGGCATCGCCGTGCGCCGCGACAACGTGAGCTATGACGCCACGCTGGAAGCGCCCGACGTCGAGCGCGATCTGTGCCTGCTGCGCGTGGCCAATTTCAGCGCGCCGGCGGTGGCCGTCTCCACGGCGGCGGCGCCGTCCTTCGGCCAGAAGGTGGTGGCGGCCGCGAGCCCGGACGCCGCGGGCGTCGCGCTGCAGGAAGGCAGCGTGGCGGGCCTGCATGCCGGCGCGGACGGCAAGCTGGACCGCATCGAGGTCACGGCGCAGATGCCGGCCTCGTCCGGCGGCGGCGTGTTCGACGACAGCGGCCGGCTGGTGGGCGTGATCGCGGGGCGCGCCGATGCGGGCGACAAGCTGCTCAAGGCCGTGCCCGCGGGCTGGATCGCGGCGGCCAGGGAGCGCGGCGTGGCGGCGATGGCCAGCTACCGGCAGTCGCCTCCGCCCGCCGCTCCCGCCGCTTCGCCGGGACCGGCGGCGGCAGCGGCGGTCGACGAAGCGGGCGCCGTCGTGGCCGGCAAGCAGTCGCCGGCGGTGGGCGAGGTCTGGCGCTACGACCTGCTCGACAAGCTCACCCGCAAGCGGCGCGAGGTGGTCTACCGCGTCGACAGGATCGACGGCGAGCGCGTGACCTTCAACCAGGGCGCGCGCATCGAGAGCCGCGATGGCCGCCTGGAGCGGCTCGTCACGCCCAGCGGCGGCGAGTTCGATGCCGCCTCGCCGCCGCACGGCTGGGTGCCCGACAACGTCAAGCCGGGCCAGCGCTGGAAGTACAGCTACAAGCAGCCCGGCTCCGAGCTGAGCACCGAACTCAGCGGCGAGGCCACCGGCGAGTCCACCATCACCGTGCCGGCGGGCAGCTTTCGCGTGCTGCGCATCAGCTACAAGGGTTATGTGATGCGGCCCTTCTACGGCTTTTCCTCCGGCGGCGCGCAGAGTTCCGTGCTCTACACGGCGGTGGCGTGGTACGCGCCCGAGCTGCGGCGCGTGGTGCGCTTCGATGCCACCTATGCCACGCGCTGGGAAAAGACGGACGAAAGCTTGATGCTGGTGGAGCATCGCTTCGATTAGGCGGCGCCGGCGCCACCCCGCTGCGCCGCGGTGCGTTTTTGGTAGGATGCAGGCCTTTCCATTGACGGCTGGACGGCCGCGCGCCGGGCCGCGCCGCCGTCCGCCGCTCGCTTCATGAATCTGGAACAGATCAAGACCTTCGCCGCCGGCCGCCTTGCCTTCCTCTCCCGCCTGCGGCGCCCCACGCGCCGCGGCGTGCTCAGGGCGGTGGCCGCCGTGCCGCTGCTGTTCCTGCTGTACGTGGTGGTGCTGGTGCCGTTCACCCCGGGCATCCGCGACATCCGCAAGGCCAAGTCCGACCAGCCCGCGCAGGTGCTCTCGGCCGACGGCAAGGAACTGGCCGTGTACAAGTGGGCCAACCGCGAATGGGTCCGGCTGGCGGACATCTCGCCCAACGTCACCGCCGCGCTGATCGCCACCGAGGACCACCGCTTCTACCAGCACTTCGGGCTGGACTGGCGCCGGCTCGGCTCGGCCGCGCTGCGCACCTTCTCGGGCGACCGCCAGGGCGGCTCCACCATCACGCAGCAGCTCGCGCGCAATCTCTACCCCGACGAGATCGGCCGCGCGCCCACGCTCACGCGCAAGCTCAAGGAAGCGATCACCGCGCTGAAGATCGAGGCGCTCTACACCAAGGACGAGATCCTCGAGACCTATCTCAACACGGTGCCGTTCCTCTACAACGCCTACGGCATCGAGATGGCGGCGCGCACGTATTTCGACAAGTCCGCCGACCAGCTCGACGTGCTGGAAAGCGCCACGCTGATCGGCATGCTCAAGGGCAACAGCTACTACAACCCGGTCATCAACCCGGAGCGCGCGCTGCAGCGGCGCAACCTCGTGCTGGCGCAGATGGTCAAGTACGAGAAGCTGGCGCCGGCCCGGTTCGAGCAACTGAAGAAGCGGCCGCTGCGCATCGATTTCGAGCGCCAGACCGAGCCGCCCGGCCCGGCGCCGCACTTCGCGCAGCAGCTGCGCAAGTGGCTGATCAACTGGGCCGACCGCAACGACTACAACATCTACACCGACGGGCTGGTGGTGCGCACCACCATCGATTCGCGCCTGCAGGCGCTGGCCACGCAGGCCGTGGCGCGCCAGGGCAACCAGCTCCAGGGCATCGCCGACTCGGCGTGGTCGCAGCGTTCGGGCTGGTCGGCCGGCAGCGACCTGGTGCGGGCCTTCGTGCGCGAGACGCCGGAGTTCCGCGCCGCGCGCGAGGCCGGGCAGGCGCCCGAGGACGCCCTCAGGACGCTGCTGGCGGACCGCGCCTTCATGCAGGCGCTGCGCCAGTCCAAGACGCGCATCCAGGCCGGTTTCCTCGCGCTCGACCCGCGCAATGGCGAGATCAAGGCCTGGGTCGGCAGCCGCGATTTCACCCAGGACGCCTTCGACCACGTGCAGCAGGCCCAGCGCCAGCCCGGCTCCACCTTCAAGCCCTTCGTCTACGGCGCGGCCTTCGAGCAGGGCGCCAGCCCCGACGACACCTTCATCGACCAGCCCGTGGAAATCCCGCTGGCCGGCGGCGAAGTGTGGCGGCCCTCGGACGACGGCCCGCCCAGCGGGCGCGCCATGAGCCTGCGCGACGGCCTGGTGTATTCCAAGAACACCATCACCGCGCAACTGATGCAGACCGTCGGGCCCGACAAGGTGGCCCGGCTGGCGCGGGTCATGGGCGTGCGGCAAAGCAAGCTCGAGATCGTGCCGTCGCTGGCGCTCGGCACCAGCCCGGTCACGCTCAAGGAAATGGTCACGGCCTACGGCACCATCGCCAACCAGGGCGCCTACCTGGAGCCGGTGATGGTCACGCGCATCGAAGACCGCAACGGCGAGGTGCTGGAGACCTTCCGCCACGCCTCGCCCGAACGGGCGCTGCCGGTGGCCACCGCGCAGACGCTGCTCGACGTCATGCGCGGCGTGGTGGACCGCGGCACCGGCAGCAGCATCCGCAGCCGCTTCGGCATCCGCGCCGACGTCGCCGGCAAGACCGGCACCACGCAGGACAACGCCGACGGCTGGTTCATCCTGATGCACCCGCAACTGGTGGCCGGCGCCTGGGTCGGCTTCAACGACAGCCGCATCACGCTGCGCAGCGACTACTGGGGCCAGGGCGCGCACAGCGCGCTGCCGATGGTGGGCGACGTCTTCCAGCGCGCGCTGCGCACGCGGCTGATCGACGCCAATGTCCGCTTCGCCGAGCAGGAAGACAGCGGCTTCTGGGACACCATCGCCGGCACCGTGCGCGGCTGGTACCAGCGCCTGTTCGGCAGCGCGCCGAAGCCGGAGGCGCCGCCGCCGCAGCCCCGGCGCGCGCCGCGGCCCGCCGCCACCGAAAGCAGCGCGCCGGCCGCCAGCGAGGCCAGCGCGGTTGCTCCGGCGCCGCCCGCCAGCGACAGCGGCGCGCCGTACCCTGGTGATGCCCCGGCATCGGCCGCGGTGCCCGCGCCGGCCGGCGCATCGCCGCAGGCGGGCGCGCCAGCCTCGGGTTTGCCGCCCGCCGTGCCCGCGCCGGCGCAGAATGACGGCGGCGTCAGCGAGGGCGGCGCGGCGCAGGCGCAGTAGCGGCCGGCGTCTGTGACCCCGGGATCAATCGGACGATCCGCTCTGGAGCAGAGTGCGGGGGCACGACAAGAAGCCCTGCGGGCTTTGCGTGGGTGCTACTTCATGCGCTCCCGGAGCTTGCACACGTCATCGTCGTTGCGCTTGCCGATGACCATCACGTCAGCGAGTGCTTAGCCGGCTACCGCGCAGATGATGCGGTACTCGCCGACATCCCGCGGCGGCACCCGCCATGCGGTCAGCCCGGCTGGGCGCAGAAGCGCAGGATGGCGGCGGCCACGGCCTCGGGCGCCTCGCGCTGCGGGAAGTGGCCCACGCCGTCGAGCACCTGGCGCGCGTAGCGCCCGGAGAAAAAGCCTTCCTTGCCCTCGGAACTGGCCGGCTGGTTGCACGTGTCGCGCCCGCCGTGCAGGACCAGCGTGGGCGCGGCCAGCACCGGCGCCGGGCACAGCGCGCGCTCGTCGGCGGCGTAGGCGGGATCGCCTTCGGCGAAGCCCCAGCGGTGCCGGTACGAATGCAGCACCACGGCGGCCCAGTCGGGGTTGTCGAAGGCCGCGGCGGCTTCGTCGAAATCCTGTTCCGCGTACCAGCCCAGCGGCGACCACGTGTCCCACATCTGGCGCGCGAAGGCGCGCCGGTCTTGCGCCACGGTGCGCTCGCCGCGCGGCGTGGCCATGTACCAGTGATACCAGTAGTTGCGCGCCTGCTGCAGCGGGATGGCCTGGCGCGGGTCGTTGGTGCCGTAGCCGACCGACAGCATCACCAGGTGCGAGCCGGCGCGCGGCCGCAGCCCGAAGGCGTTGGCGGCGGCGCGCGCGCCCCAGTCGTGGCCGACCAGCAGCGGGTCGCGCAGCGCCAGCGCGTCGAGGAAGGCGAGCAGGTCGCGCCCGAGCGCCGCGAGCTGGCCGCTGCGCATGGTGGCGCCGTCGCGGAACCGCGTCGGGCCGAAGCCGCGCAGCGCCGGGCAGAGCACGCGGAAGCCGGCCCCGGCCAGTGGCGCGGCCACGCCGCGCCAGCTTTCCGGGCTGTCCGGCCAGCCGTGCACGAGCACCGCGGTGCGCGCGCCGCGCGGGTTCCATTCCAGGTAGCCGATGTCCAGCACGCTGGTACTGGCAAAGTGGTATGCCGTCATCGCGCGGCGCTCCTCGTGGGTAACAGGTTGAGTGGGGGACCGGCCTGGTCAGCTTGAAACGATAGCACCCGCGCGATTTCCGATTCGTGATGAATTGGCTATGATTGTGAAGATTACGAAATCAATCTGGAGGGCATGACATGGATGCGATGCCGGCCTCGGCGGCCACGCTCGACATCGGCCTGCTGCGCACGTTCCTCGCCGTGGTGGATTGCGGCGGCTTCGCGCTGGCGGCCGAGTCGCTCAGCCTGACGCCGTCGGCCATCAGCGGCCATGTCAAGCGGCTGGAGCAGGGTGCCGGCGCGGTGCTGCTGGAGCGCACCACGCGCAGTTTCACGCTGACGCCGGACGGCGAGCTGCTGTATGCGTATGCGCGCAACATCGTCGCGCTGGAGCGCGAGCTGCGCGCGCGGCTGCGCGGCGCGCCCGTGCGCGGGCGCCTGCGCGTCGGCAGCTCGGAGGACTTCGCCGGCACCTGGCTGCCGCGCATGCTGCAGGCGTTCCGGCGCTGGCATCCGGACGTGTCGGTCGAGCTGAAGGTCGGCGCTTCGGCGGACCTGCTGCGCCAGCAGGAGCGCGGGCGCTTCGACATCGTGTTCGGCAAGCAGTGCTCCCGCGCGACGGGCGGCGAGCTGCTGTGGGAGGAGGAACTGGTGTGGGTCCACGCCGCCGACGCGCCGTTCGATCCCGAGGCCGAGGTCCAGCTGGCGGCGTTTCCCGAGCCGTGCGTGTACCGGGAGTCGGCGGTGGCGGCGCTGGCGCGCGTCGGGCGGCCCTGGCGGCTGGTGTTCGAGAGCAGCAGCATGGCCGGCTGCCTGTCCGCGGCGCGCGCCGGCTTCGCGGTCACGCCGGTGGCGCGCAGCCAGGTGCGCGAGGGCCTGCGCGTGCTGGATGGCCGCGACCGCATGCCGGCCCTGCCCAAGGCGCGCTTCTACGCCTTCGTGCGTGAAGGGGCGCCGGCCGCCCAGGTGCTGACGGACGCGGTGCGCGAAGCCGGCCGCCAGCACCGCTTCGGCGAGACCCGGGCCTGGTGAGCGGCGCCGGGCCGGCGGCGGCCGCACTCCGCGGGGCGTTGCTTCGGGGTCATGCCCCCGGCACGCACTATTGTGGTGCTCGCCTCTCCCGGGCGCCCGTCCGGCCTTCCGCCGGCGGGGCGATTGTGCCGATGCGGGTCACATCGCTTACCATATCGGTTTGGCCGGCGGCATCCGCATCGACCTGACGTGGCTGCGCCGCCCCACCGGGTTGCGTTCCCGCAATGCAGGGCGCGCGGACTGGCGCTAGTATGCGGGCCTTGCGGCTGCGCCGCGGCAGCCGTCCCGGGGTCCCGCCGCCGCCCGTAGCTGCCCTGTAGCTTGCCCTGTATCTATTTCAGATGAACGACATTCCAACGAAATCCCACGGCGAGCCGCCCCCGCCACGCACCTGGGATGCCCGCCTCGCGCGTGCGCTGGTGCGCCCGCTGAAGGACTCGTGGGTCACTCCCAACCATCTCACCACCGTGCGGCTGCTGATCGGCCTGGCCGGCGTCGCCTGCCTGATGCAGGGCGGCTACGGCTGGACCAACTACGGCGCGTTCCTGATCGTGCTGTCCAACTTCGTCGACCATACCGACGGCGAACTGGCGCGGATCAGCGGCAAGACCAGCAAGATCGGCCATTTCTACGATCTTGCCAGCGATGCGCTCATCACCGTGCTGCTGTTCGTCGGCATGGGCGTGGCGATCGCGGGCCAGGCCGCGGCCGGCAGCTTTTCGCCGGTGCTGCAGGGCACGCTGGCCGGGCTGGCGGTGGCGCTGATCTTCTTTTTGCGCATGCGCATCGAATCGGCGGTGGGCAAGAGCGGCACCAGACAGGCCGCCGCCGCCGGCTTCGAGACCGAGGACGTGCTGTACCTGCTGCCGATCGTCACGCTGAGCAACGGCATCGCGCCGTTCCTGACCGCCGCCGCGATCGGCGCGCCGCTGTTCGCGGTGCTGGTGGCGATCGACTACTGGCGCGTGATGCGCAAGGTGCGCACGGCCCGCGCCAATATCCAAGGAACACGATGAGCGAACCAGCCAACGACATCACCCTGGACGCGCCGCCGCAGGCGGCGCCCGCTTCCGCGCCGCGCCAGGGCCAGCCCGCGCGGCCCGACCCGGACGCCAGCGTCGCCGGGCGCATCGCCGGGCTCGACAGCGCGAAGCTGCGCGCCGACTTCGAGCGCCAGGACGCCTTCCTGAACCTGCAGGAATTCCTCGCGCCGGAAGTCACCGCGCAACTGATCGCCGCGGCCCGCGCGCTGGTGCCGGACATCAACCGCAACTACCTGCCCGGCCACAAGGCCGGCGGCAGCGTCAGCCGCCACACCATCGACGAGAAGGCGCCGTTCATCGCCGAGCTGTACCGCTCGCGCGCGCTGATCTCGTGGCTGGAGCGCATCAGCGGCGACAAGCTGCTGCTGTCGCCGCAAAGCGATCCGCACGCCTACGCGCTGTACTACTACACGCGCCCGGGCGACCACATCGGCTGGCACTACGACACCTCCTACTACGACGGCCGCCGCTACACGCTGCTGCTCGGCGTGATCGACGAGTCGACCTGCCTGCTCGACTACGAGCTGCACACGCGCAACCCCGACGTGCCCGACGAGGCGGGCTCGGTGCGGATCGGGCCGGGCGGGCTGGTGTTCTTCGACGGCGACAAGCTGCGCCATCGCGTCACGCCCGCCGGCGAGGACGAGTTCCGCGTGTCGCTGACGTTCGAGTACGTCACCGATCCGGGCATGCGCCCGTGGCTGCGCTTCATCTCCAACATGAAGGACGCGGTGGCCTATTTCGGTTTCCGCCAGGTGTTCAAGAACCTGACGTCCGGCAAGAAGAAGCCTCGCGCATGACCCGTGCCGCCATGATCCTGCTGTCGGTCGGCGTGGCGCTGTTCGTCGCGCTGCTGGCATGGCAGGGCTTCGGCTCGGTCGCGTCGACGTTCATGTCGGCGGGCTGGGGCCTGGTGGCGGTGGCCGCGTTCCACCTGCTGCCGCTGGCGGTGGACGCGGCCGCGATCCGCGTGCTGTTCGGCCGCGACGGCCATTGCTCGCTGCGCGACACGCTGCTGGCGCGCTGGGCCGGCGAGTCCGTCAACAGCCTGCTGCCGGCGGGCCAGATCGGCGGGCCGGTGCTGATGGTGCGCTTCCTGTCGCAGCGCGGCGTGCGCATGCGCGACGCCGCGGCCGCCATCACCGTGTGCACCACCATGCAGGCGCTGGCGCAGATGGTGTTCGCCTTCGCCGGCCTGGCGCTGTTCGGCCTGTATGGCGGACACGAGGCGCTGTCCGACCTGCGCGCGCCCACGCTGATCGTCACCGCGGTGCTGGGGCTGTGCATCGTGGGGTTCTATTACGTGCAGAAGCGCGGCCTGTTCGGGCGCGTGCTGCGCGTGCTGTCGAAGCTGTTCGGCAAGCGCGACTGGAGCGGCCTGACCACGCGTGCCGACGCCGTGGACGCCGCCGTGCACGAGCTGTACCGCGACCGCGCCAGGGTCGCCAGGACCTTCGCGCTGAGCCTGGCCGGCTGGGTGGTCGGCACCGGCGAAGTCTGGCTGGCGCTGCATTTCCTCGGCCACCCGGTGAGCTGGCTCGATGCCCTGCTGCTGGAAAGCGTGGGGCAGGCCATCCGCGGCGCGGCCTTCGCGATTCCCGGCTCGCTGGGCGCGCAGGAAGGCGGCTACCTGCTGCTGGCGCCCATCGTGGGACTGCCGCCGGACGCGGCGCTGGCGCTTTCGCTGGCCAAGCGCGCGCGCGAGATCGGCCTCGGCGCGCCGGGGCTGCTGTACCTGCATTTGAGTGAAAGACGTTTCCAGCGACGGCGTGCCACGGCCAGCACCACCAGTGCGGCCAGTGTGCGGGCCACTACCGATTGATCGAACCTATTTGGATGAGCGCGGAGAAAGAATGCGAGCAATCATTCTTGCTGCGGGCCTAGGCCTGCGACTGCAGCAACAGCCCGGGGAGCAATACCCGAAGTGCCTGTTGCGTTTTGAGGGGATGACCCTGCTGGAGCGCCACCTGCGCATGCTGGATGCGGCGGGTGTCGACGAGATCGTGCTGGCGCTCGGCTTCCAGCCCGAGCAGGTGGAGGCCGAACTGCGGCGCCTGGGCCGCGATCCGTATCCGGAGATCGTGCTGAACCCGCGCTACGACCTGGGCAGCGTGCTGACCGTGCATACCGTGGCCGACGCGCTCACCCGCGGCGGCGACGTGCTGCTGATGGACGCCGACGTGCTCTACGACGAGCGCATCCTGCGCGCGCTGGTGGCCGGCGAGACCACCAACCGCCTGCTGATCGACCGCGATTTCGAAGCCGGCGACGAGCCCGTCAAGCTGTGCCTGAAGGACGGCGTGCCGGTCGAGCTGCGCAAGCAGCTCGCGGTGGGCCTGGAGTACGACACCATCGGCGAGTCCGTCGGCTTCTTCCGCTTCCAGGAGCAGACCGCGCGCCGCCTGGCCGAGATCGTCAAGGGCTACGTGGACGGCGGCCGCGCCAACATGCCGCACGAAGAAGCGGTGCGCGACCTGCTGCTCGAAGGCGGCCACGTCTTCGACACCGCCGACGTGAGCGGCGCGCCCTGGATCGAAATCGATTTTCCTGGCGACGTCGCGCGCGCGCGCGACGAAGTCCTGCCCGAACTACAGCGCCTCGTGGGAGCAGCACAATGAACGCAATCGACCCGATTTTCCCGCGCGCCACGCGCGCCGCCCGCCTGCGCCAGATGCTGGTCGGCAAAGAGCTCGAATTCATCATGGAAGCCCACAACGGCCTGTCCGCGCGCATCGTGCGCGAGGCCGGCTTCAAGGGCATCTGGGCCTCGGGCCTGGCGATCTCCGCGCAGTTCGGCGTGCGCGACAACAACGAGGCGAGCTGGACCCAGGTGGTCGACAACCTCGAGTTCATGGCCGACGCCAGCGACCTGCCGATCCTGCTCGACGGCGACACCGGCTACGGCAACTTCAACAACATGCGCCGCCTGGTGCGCAAGCTCGAGCAGCGCGGCATCGCCGGCGTGTGCATCGAGGACAAGCAGTTCCCCAAGACCAACAGCTTCATCGACGGCGAGCGTCAGCCGCTGGCCGAGATCGACGAGTTCTGCGGCAAGATCAAGGCCGGCAAGGACTCGCAGGCCGACGACGACTTCTCCATCGTGGCCCGCGTCGAAGCGCTGATCGCCGGCTGGGGCATGGATGAAGCGCTGCGCCGCGCCGAGGCCTACCGCCAGGCCGGCGCCGACGCCATCCTGATCCACAGCAAGCTGTCCAGGCCCGACGAGATCCTCACGTTCGCGCGCGAGTGGGCCGGCCGCGGCCCGCTGGTGATCGTGCCGACCAAGTACTACAGCACGCCGACCGAAGCGTATCGCAAGGCCGGCATCAGCCTGGTGATCTGGGCCAACCACCTGATCCGCGTGGCGGCCTCGTCGATGCAGGCCGTGGCAAAGGAAATCCACGACAGCGAGACGCTGGTCAACGTGGAAGACCGCATCGCCACCGTCAACGAGATCTTCCGCCTGCAGGACGCCGACGAATACTCGGCCGCCGAGAAGATCTACCTGTCCGGCGCGCAGGTGCCGGGCGCGGCGGTGGTGCTGGCCGCCGGCCGCGGCAAGGGCCTGGAAGCGCTGACCGAGGACAAGCCCAAGATCATGCTGCCGGTGGCCGGCAAGCCGCTGCTGCGCTGGCTGGTGGACGCGTTCAAGAAGCAGTCGATCAACGACATCACCGTGGTCGGCGGCTACCAGGCCGGCGCCATCGACACCGCCGGCATCAAGCTGGTGGTCAACGAGCGCCACGCCCAGACCGGCGAGCTGGCCTCGCTGGCGTGCGCGGTGGACGGCCTGCAGACCGACACCGTGATCGCCTACGGCGACCTGCTGTTCCGCAGCTACATCCTGCGCGACCTGCTGGAAAGCGACGCGCCGTTCAGCGTGGTGGTGGACTCCTCGCAGAACGCGCCGGCCAACCAGAGCGTGCACGACTTCGCCTGGTGCTCGGCGCCCGACGACCGCGACCTGTTCGGCCAGAAGATTCTGCTGCGCCATGTGTCGAGCAAGGCCGAGCAGGCCGGCGCTGCGCCCGCGCAGCCGGCCAACGGCCGCTGGATCGGCCTGCTCAACGTGCGCGGCGAAGGGCGCGCGCGCCTGCAGAAGCTGATCGGCGAGCTGCGCGCGCGCGACGACTTCGACACGCTGGACCTGCCCGCGCTGCTCAACGCGCTGGTGGCCGCCGGCGAGGAAATCGAGGTCAAGTACGTGCACGGCCACTGGCGCGGCGTGAACGACCTGGAAGACTTCCGCCGCGCGGGCGATTTCGCCCACACGCAGACGCAGTTCGCGGCCGGCACCACGGACGGCGAGGAAGCCCGATGATCGAGGCGGCACAGTTCGTCGAGGCCGCGCGCGCGCGGTTTCGACTGGTATGCCGGCGTGCCGTGTTCCTACCTGACGCCGTTCATCAACTACGTGCTGCAGGACCCCACGCTGCACTACGTCTCGGCCGCCAACGAAGGCGACGCGGTGGCGCTGATCGCGGGCGTCACGCTGGGCGCGCGCGGCGGCCGCCGCGGCATCACCATGATGCAGAACTCGGGCCTGGGCAACGCGGTCAGCCCGCTGACCTCGCTGACCTGGACCTTCCGCCTGCCGCAGTTGCTGATCGTCACCTGGCGCGGCCAGCCGGGCGTGGCCGACGAGCCGCAGCACGCGCTGATGGGCCCGGTCACGCCGGCCATGCTGGAGACGATGGAGATCCCCTGGGAGACCTTCCCGACCGACCCGGCCGAGATCGGCCCGGCGCTGGACCGCGCGGTGGCCCACATGGACGCCACCGGCCGGCCCTACGCGCTGGTGATGCAGAAGGGCAGCGTGGCGCCCTACGCGCTCAAGGAACAGGCGCGCCCCGCGCCGCGCCCGAAGGCCGTGCCGCGCGCCGCGCTGGCCGGCGCGCCGACGCTGCCCACGCGCCGCGAGGCGCTGCAGCGCGTGATCGCGCATTCGCCGCCGGGCAAGACCGTGGTGCTGGCCTCCACCGGCTTCTGCGGGCGCGAGCTGTACGCGCTCGATGACCGCGCCAACCAGCTCTACATGGTCGGCTCGATGGGCTGCCTGACGCCGTTCGCGCTCGGCCTGGCGCTGGCGCGCCCGGACCTGGACGTGATCGCCGTGGACGGCGACGGCGCGGCGCTGATGCGCATGGGCGTGTTCGCCACGCTCGGCGCCTACGGCCCGCCCAACCTGACCCACGTGCTGCTGGACAACGGCGCGCACGACTCCACCGGCGGCCAGGCGACCGTCTCGCACAACGTCTCGTTCGCCGGCGTGGCCGCCGCGTGCGGTTATGCCGAGGCCGTCGAAGGCGACGACCTCGCCGTGCTGGAAGACGTGCTGGCGCGGCCGGCCGCCGGCGCCGGCCCGCGCCTGGTGGCGCTGTCGATCAGCGCCGGCACGCCGGACGGCCTGCCGCGCCCGACCGTGACCCCGGTCGAGGTCAGGACCCGCCTGGCGCGCCATATCGGCGCGGACATCGGCGCCGATCTCGACACCGCCGCCGCACAAGGAGCCAAGTAAATGCTGCTACTCAACCCCGGCCCCGTCACGCTGAGCGAGCGCGTGCGCCGCAGCCTGCTGCAGCCCGACCTGTGCCACCGCGAAAGCGAGTTCTTCGACCTGCAGGACGAAGCGCGCGCGCGGCTGCCCGACGTGTACGGGCTCGACCCCGCCGCCTGGACCGCGGTGCTGATGACCGGCTCCGGCACCGCCGCGATGGAAAGCATGACCGCCGCGCTGGTGCCCGCGAACGGCAAGCTGCTGGTGGTGCAGAACGGCGTCTACGGCGAGCGCATCGCGCAGATCGCCGCGCAATACCGCATCGCCCATGAGGTGGTGGCGCACGACTGGAAGCAGGCGCCCGACCTGGACCGCGTCGCCGCCGCGCTCGAGGCCGATCCCGCCATCACGCACGTGGCCGTGATCCACCACGAGACCACCACCGGCCGCCTCAACGACCTGCCGGCGCTCGACGCGCTGTGCCGCGCGCGCGGCGTGCGGCTGCTGGTGGACGGCGTCAGCAGCTTCGGCGCCGAGGCCATCGACTTCGGCGGCAACGTCGACGCCGTGGCCGCCACCGCCAACAAGTGCCTGCACGGCGTGCCCGGCGTGTCGTTCGTCATGGTGCGGCGCAGCGCGCTGGCGCAGGCCGCGAGCCGCACCTACTACCTCGACCTGGGCCGCCTGGCGCGCCTGCAGGACCAGCGCAACACGCCGTTTACGCCCGCCGTGCACGTGTACTACGCGCTGGTGGAAGCGCTGCGCGAACTGGCCGACGAAGGCGGCTGGCGCGCGCGCCACGCCCGCTACGCCGGGCTGGCCGAACGCGCCCGCGCCGGGCTCGAGGCGCTGGGCATACCGGCGCTGTGGCCGGCCGCGCAATCGTCGGTGGTGCTGCGCGCCTACCACCTGCCCGCCGGGCTTTCGTACGCGCAGCTGCACGACGGCCTGAAGGCGCGCGGCTTCGTCATCTACGCCGGCCAGGGCGGCTTGTCCGCGGAACTGTTCCGCATCTCCACGATGGGGAACATCGGGCCGGACGACATCGACCGCCTGCTGCAGGGCTTCCGGGAACTGACGCGGTAAGAGTGACAATGGCGCCGCCGGACCGCGCGGCCGGCGCCATTTGGTTTTTGTGCCCGAGGCACTAGCATTAGATATCGGTCGCGGCCCGTCTCCGGGAGACGGGCGCGGCCGCTCCGTTCATGGTCGTACATCGGGAGGTACTCGCGATGCATCGCCGTCTTCGCCGCCGCGGTCTTGCCGCCGCCGGCCTCCCCGCCGCCGCCCTCGCGGCCTGCGTCGCGCTTGCGCTGGCCGCGGGGCTGCCGCCGGCCGCCACCGCCGCCGACATCGTCGCGCCGGCCGTCGACCGCTCCGCGCCGGACCGCATGGTGCGCGCCGCCGTGGAAGGCGTGCTGGCCACCATCCAGGCCAATCCCGACACCCGCAACGGCGATCTCGACAAGATCACCGCCGTCGTGCGGCGCCAGTTCCTGCCCTACACGGACTTCGAGCACACCACGCGCCTGGCCGTCGGCGCGGCCTGGCGCACCGCGACGCCGGAACAGCAGAAACAGTTGTACGAGCAGTTCCAGACCCTGCTGGTGCGCAGCTACGCGCTGTCGCTGTCGCAGGTGCGCGACCAGGCCCTGAAGTTCCGCTACAAGCCGCCGCGCACCAGCGGCAACGATGCCGTGATCGAGACCAGCGTCATCAACAAGGGCGACGAGGTGCAGATCGACTACCGCCTCCAGCGCGGGCCGGCCGGCTGGGCCATCTACGACATCAACATGAGCGGTGCCTGGCTGATCGAGGTGTACCGGCGCCAGTTCGCCGACATCGTGGCCAAGGGCGGCATCGACGGGCTGGTGAAATACCTGACCACCCACAACGCGGTCTAGCCGCTTGCCGCGAGTTGCCGCGGGCTGCCGCAGGTTCATGACAGGCGCCTGCCTTGCCCCGTCGCGGGCGGGCCGTCGTCGGGTATGCGGCACATGCCAAAACTTGATAGCCCCGAAGGGGTATTGAACAGGGCAAAAATCCGCTGTTACAGTCGCCCGCGCATACCCTTCGCGCCCGGGCCGCATCCGCAATCCGAACCAGACCCTGGCATGCCGGCGGCGTGCGCTTGCCAACAAATAAAAACGGGTCAGGTCACATGTTCCACGGTCTTCATGCCGGCGCGCGGTCTCGCGCGGCCGGTCTGCTCTCGCTTGTCCTCGCCGCGGGCTTGCTGTCCGCCTGCGGCAGCGACGACGCCCCCTCTTCTCCCGCCACCACGCAGGCGCCCAGCAGCCGCCTCATCGTCGACACCGGCACGGCCGCGCCCGCGCAGGGTAGCACGCTGACGCTGAAGGCGACTTTGCTCGGCGCCGACGGTCTCGAGGTCAAGGGCGCAAAGTTCGCGTGGTCGTCGTCGAACGAAGCAGTCGCGGTGGTGGCGTCGGCTTCCGACCAGGCGCCGGCGGCGGCCAGCGTGATGCAGCCGGTGGGCACCTATGCGTCGGTGCGCATGCTGGCGCCGGGCGAGGTCGACATCGTCGCCACGGCGACGCTGCCCGACGGTACTCAGGCCACCAGCACCACGCACCTGACGGTGCAGGCCGCGCCCGCGAAGACTTATGCGCTGACGTTGTCGCCCTCCACGCTGACGGTCAACTACGGTGCGACGCCACAAGTTGTCACCGCGGTGGTGCGGCGCTCGGACGGCGTGGATGGCGCGGCCGATCTCACGGACTGGTCGTGGGCGGTCGACAACGCCACGTTCGCCGCCGCGCCGGCGGCGGACAGCCATTCGGCGCAGGTTTCCACCACGGGCACGCTGGCGGGCACGGGGCAGCTCACCGCATGCGCGAGCACGCCGGCGGGCGACCGCCTGTGCGCCAACGCGGCGCTGGCGCGGCCGCTGGTGGCACTGCCGTCGATCGCGTTCTCGGTGCCGTCGCTGTACGTGAAGCCGGGCCGCACCGGCACCGTGACGGCGACGCTGACCGACGCGCCGGGCGCGGACCTCGCCGGCCGGGCGACGCTGGCGTGGTCGATCCAGCAAAGCGGCACGGCCGCCTCCATCGTCAGCATGCCCACCAGCACCAGCGTGACGATCGGCCTCGATGCCGCGCAGACCGGCACCTATGCCGCGACGCTGACGCTGACCGCGACCTACCCGGATGGCCGCACCAACAGCAGCACGCTGCCGCTGACGTTCCCGGGCATGTGGAGCCGCCTGCCGGACGCGCCCATCGCCAGCCCGTCGATCGTCAGCCTGGCCATCGACGGCACGCGCGTGTGGCGGCTGAGCGCCAACGGCAGCCAGCCGGCGCGGCTGGAGCGCTTCGGTGCTGCCGGCGAAGGGCCGGTCGAGCCCGCCACGGCGCTGCCGGCGGTGACGCAAGGCATGTGGCTGGCGGCGGATACGAGTGCGGTGAACCCGGCCGATCCGGCGGTGGTGGTGCAACTGGGCACCGATGGCGCGAGCGTGCCGTTCGGCAGCTTCGACGCGGCCTTCGCCAATCCGCGCGCGGACTTCTCGCTGGCCGGTTGCGCGCAGTATGCGGCGAGCACGACAGCGGGACGCGCCTTCGTGAAGGCAAGCGGCGGCACCGGCATCGTATCGACGGGCTGGTGTGTCACTTCCGGAACGTGGTGGTGGCAGCCGGTGGGAGGCGGTGCCACCGCCGGGAGAGGTTTCTCGGGAGCGCCAGTCCTTGACGCGCATCCGTTTCCTGGCGGTGGCGGCTTGGCGATCGCAGCAGATGGATCACGCGACGCAATGCAGCTGAATAGCGAGATCTGGTCTGGTGTCGCCCTGGCACCCCTTGCCCAAGGCGCTGTCTCTCCTGACGCCACTGATGAACATGCGCCGATCTATGGCTACGTGGGCGGCAATGGCATCGTTGTCAGTTCCGACACGTTCCTGCCTTATGTCACGCGGGTGCCCTCGGTGCCGCCCTTGATCAAGCTGAGCGCCATCCCGCATTTCGTGCTGGGCCTGCCGGCGCCCTGGTCCGTCATCTACGTCGTCAATACGGACGGCAGCGCGCCGACGACGGTCGCGCTGCCCGGCAATGCACTCGGGCTGGATTTCGCGGGCGCCGTCGACGCCAACGGCAAGCTGCGCATCGCCGTGCGCCTCGCGGACGGCTCGGTGTGGGTCTACGACCAGCCTTGAATCCGCCAGAGGCCGCCAGCCGTTCGCAAGACGGCTCGGCCGATGGCATCGGGCGGTGTCCGGGCGCGGGTCTGTTCTGGCGCGGTGAAAGGGAGCCCGGCCTGCCCATCGGATTCTGGTCTGCGTTGTGATTAGTAGCGCATGCCGTCAAACTTGATAGCCCCGAAGGGGTATGGAGGCGGGGGGAAGCCTGCTGCTAGAGTCGCCCGGGCACGCCGGTGGCGCGCACTTGCCAACAAATAAAAACGGGTCAGGTCACATGTTCCACGGTCTTCATGCCGGCGCGCGGTCTCGCGCGGCCGGTCTGCTCTCGCTTGTCCTCGCCGCGGGCTTGCTGTCCGCCTGCGGCAGCGACGACGCGCCATCTTCTTCCCCCGCCACGCAGGCGCCCGCCAGCCGGCTCGTCGTCGACACCGGCACGGCCGCGCCCGCGCAGGGCGGCACGCTGACGCTGAAGGCGACTTTGCTCGGCGCCGATGGCCTCGAGGTCAAGGGCGCAAAGTTCGCGTGGTCGTCTTCCAACGAAGCGGTCGCGGTGGTCGTGTCGGCTTCCGACCAGGCGCCGGCGGCTGCCAGCATGATGCAGCCGGTGGGCACCTATGCGTCGGTGCGCATGCTGGCGCCCGGTCAGGTCGACATCGTCGCCACGGCGACGCTGCCCGACGGCAGCCAGGCCACCAGCGCTACGCACCTGACGGTGCAGGCCGCGCCCGCGAAGACTTATGCGCTGACGCTGTCGCCGTCCACGCTGACGGTCAACTACGGCGCGGCGCCACAAGTCGTCACCGCGGTGGTGCGGCGCTCGGACGGCGTCGATGGCGTGGCCGATCTCACGAACTGGTCGTGGGCGGTCGACAACGCCACGTTCGCCGCCGCGCCGGCGGCGGACAGCCATTCGGCGCAGGTTTCCACCACGGGCACGCTGGCGGGCACGGGGCAGCTCACCGCGTGCGCGAGCACGCCGGCGGGCGACCGCCTGTGCGCCAACGCGGCGCTGGCGCGGCCGCTGGTGGCGCTGCCGTCGATCGCGTTCTCGGTGCCGTCGCTGAACATGAAGCCGGGCCGCACCGGCACCGTGACGGCGACGCTGACCGACGGGCCGGGCGCGGACCTCGCCAGCCGGGCCACGCTGGCGTGGTCGATTCAGCAAAGCGGCACGGCCGCATCCATCGTCAGCATGCCCACTAGCACCAGCGTGACGCTCGGCCTCGACGCCGCGCAGACCGGCGCCTATGCCGCCACGCTGACGCTGACCGCGACCTATCCGGATGGCCGCACCAACAGCAGCACGCTGCCGCTGACGTTCCCGGGCGTGTGGAGCCGCCTGCCGGACGCGCCCGTTGCCAATCCCTCGATCGTCAGCCTGGCGATCGACGGCACGCGCGTGTGGCGGCTGAGCGCGGACGGCATCCAGCCGGCGCGGCTGGAGCGTTTCGGCGTGGCCGGCGAAGGGCCGATCGAGCCCGCCGCGGCGCTGCCGGCGGCGGCGCAAGGTGTGTGGCTGGCGGCGGACACGGACCCGGCGAATTCGGCGGTGGTGGTGCAACTGGGCACCGATGGCGCGAGCGTGCCGTTCGGCAGCGTCGATGCGGAGCTCGCCGGAGCGCGTACGGATTTCTCGTTGCCGGGTTGCGTGCAGTATGCGGCCAGTACAACGGCCGGGCGCGCTTTCGTGAAGGCAACCGGCGGCACCGGCATCGTTGCGACGGGCTGGTGTGTCACGTCAGGGGTGTGGTGGTGGCAACCCGTGGGGGGAGGCGCGACAGTGAATAGTTTCAGGAACGCGCCAGTCCTGGACGCGCGGCCGTATTCCACAGGTGGCGGCCTGGCGATTCAGGCGAATGGATCGCGCAACACAATGTCGCCAGGTGGCGGCGAGACCCTGTGGTTTGGCGCCCAGGCGTCCCTTGGCCTTGGCGCTGTCTCCGGTGACGCGACCAACGAAAACGCGCCGATCTACGGCTACGTGAGCGGCACTGGCATCGTTGTCACATCCGGACCGAATACCCCTTATGCGACTGTGTCCGGTGGGGTGACGCCACTGCTCAAACTGAGCGCCATCCCGCATTTCGTGACGGGTCTCGCGGCGTCTTCGCTGGCTGTCCTCAACACGGACAGCATTACGCTGGCGACGCTCGCGCTGCCGGGCAACGGCACCGGGGCGGATTTCGCGAGCGCTGTCGATGCGAACGGCAAGCTGCGCGTCGCCGTGCGCCTCGCGGACGGCTCGGTGTGGGTCTACGATCAGCCCTGACGCGGGAACGATCGCGGTCCGCGCGCTGCCACCGGCGCGATGGGCCGCACCCGCGCAGGGGCGTGAATTCCTGATTTGCTAGTGCGGAAATATTCGTGGACCGGGGTGCGGGCGGCTGCCTAGACTGCATCCCCTGGCATCGCGCGGCGCCATGCGCGCGCCGCCGCCACCCACGAACCGCACCCAGGCAGACCGCTCATGACCCTGCGCAAGATCCTTTCCACGCTCCTGGCCGCCTCGGCGGCATTCGCCATCGGCGCGGCGCCGGCGCTGGCCGCCGACAAGACCATCAAGGTCGGCGTGCGCGGCGGTGTCGACGAAGAAATCTGGGAAGTCGTCACGCAGGTGGCCAGGAAGCAGGGCCTCAACGTGCAGCCCATCGTCATCACCGGCACCGCCAGCCCCAACGAGGCGCTCAACAACGGCGACCTCGACGCCAACGCATTCCAGCACAAGCCGTTCCTGCGCGACCAGGTCACGCAGCGCGGCTACAAGATCGTGGCGGTGGCCGATACGCTGATCTCGCCGATCGCCTTCTACTCGAAGAAGTACAAGTCGCTCGAGGCGCTGCCGGCCGGCGCGCGCATCGGCATTCCCAACGACCCGAGCAACCAGACCCGCGCGCTGGTGATCCTGCGCGACCACGGCCTGATCAAGCTGCGCGACGGCTTCGATCCGTTTACCGGCACCGCCACGCTGGCCGACGTGACCGCCAACCCGAAGAAGCTGGACCTGGTGGAAAGCGCCTCGGTGGTGCTGGCGCGCTCGCTGCCGGACGTGGACGCCGCCGCGGTGATCAACACCTTCGCCTATCAGGCCGGCCTGATCGCCACGCGCGACGGCATCGCCGTGGAGAAGAAGGAGCACAACCCCTACGTCAACGTGATCGCCGTGCGCGAGCGCGACAAGGCCGCGCCGTGGGTGGCGCCGCTGGTCAAGGCCTACCAGTCGGAAGACGTGCGCAAGTTCATCCTGAGCAAGTACCAGGGCTCGGTGATCCCGGCGTTCTGACGCCGCGGTCTCTCGCCGCCGTTGCCGTTCCAGGAGGATCCACCGTGTCGCAGGCGCCCCCGCAGCCTTCCCCAGAATCGTCCGCGCCGCCGCACATCGTGTTCGAGCAGCTCGGCAAGCAGTATCCCGGCGCGCCGTCCGCCGCGCTGTCCGCGGTGTCGTTCACCGTGGCGCGCGGCGAGATCTTCGGCATCATCGGCCGCAGCGGCGCCGGCAAGTCCACGCTGCTGCGCACCATCAACATGCTGGAGCGCCCGAGCGGCGGCCACGTGCGCGTGGACGGCGTGGACGTGGGCACGCTCGACGAGGACGGCCTGGTGGCGCTGCGCCGGCGCGTGGGCATGATCTTCCAGCATTTCAACCTGCTCTCGGCCAAGACCGTGTTCGAGAACGTGGCGCTGCCGCTGCGCGTGGCCGGCGTGCCGCGCGCGCAGATCGCGCCGCGCGTGACGGAGCTGCTCGAGCTGGTGGGTCTGGCCGGCAAGGCGCAGGTCTATCCGGCCATGCTGTCCGGCGGGCAGAAGCAGCGCGTGGGCATTGCGCGCGCGCTGGTGCAGCGCCCCGAGATCCTGCTGTGCGACGAGGCCACCTCGGCGCTGGACCCGGAGACCACCGAATCGATCCTGGCGCTGCTGCGCGACATCAACCGCCGCCTTGGCCTGACCGTGGTGCTGATCACGCACGACATGGCGGTGATCCGCCAGGCCTGCGACCGCGTGCTGGTGCTCGACCACGGCCACGTGGTGGAGCTCGGCACCGTGGAGCAGGTGTTCGCCCAGCCGCGGGCCGCCGCCACGCTGGCGCTGCTGCGTCCGCTGCGGCTGGCCAGCGGCGTGGCGAGCGTGGCAAGCGTGGCAAGCGTGGCGGGCATCGGCGGCGCGGTGCCCGCGGCCAATGAGGTCGGCGCCGGCGCGCGCGCCAGTCACGAGGAGGCAGCGGACCATGTTCCCGCCATTGGCTGACAAGTATGTGAAGGCGCTGGGCGAGACCCTGCTGATGACCAGCTCCGCCTGCCTGGTGGTGTTCGTGTGCGGCATGGCGCTGGCGATCGTGCTGACGCTGAGCGCGCCGGGCGGGCTGAGCCCGCGGCCGCGCCTGCACCGCGTGCTGTCGGTGCTGGTCAATACCTTCCGCTCGATTCCCTTCATCATCCTGCTGGTGGCCATGCTGCCGGTCACGCGGCTGATCGTGGGCACCACGATGGGCACCTGGGCGGCGGTGGTGCCGCTGAGCGTGCATCTGATCCCGTTCTTCGCGCGCATCGCCCAGGTCAGCCTCAACGAGATCGACCCGGGGCTGGTCGAGGCCGCGCGCGCGATGGGCTGCCGGCGCTGGCACATCGTGCGCCACGTGCTGCTGCCCGAGGCGCTGCCGGGCATCGTGGGCGGCGCCACGGTCAGCGTGATCGCCATGATCGGCTCGTCGGCGATGGCCGGCGCGGTCGGCGCCGGCGGCCTCGGCGACCTCGCCATCCGCTACGGCTACGAGCGCTACGAGACCGCCGTGATGTTCAACGTCATCGCCATCCTGATCGCGCTGGTGACGCTGGTGCAGTTCGGCGGCGAGCGGCTCGCGCGCCGGTTCGACCACCGGCGCTGAGAGACGCCATCAAAATGATTCCGGCGTCGTTGCGCGGCCTTGCCGTACTACTTGTACCGTCCGCGGCCGCGCGCCTGGCCGGAGCCGCTTCGCTTCATCTTGATAGCGTCTCTTGGCAAGTTTTTTTCTACTGACGGTACGACGGATCGCTGCGGTCGAGCTGGCGCAGCAGCGCGGCCCAGTGCTTGCGCGTGACCGCGCCGCCGGTGTTGCGGATCGCCACGTCGGCCACCTTGCGGGCCACCGCGTCCGGCGCGATGATCAGCGCCGCGCCGCCGGACTGCGCGGCGAGCTGCGCCGCGCACGCGCGTTCCAGCACGTGCAGTTCCTGGAACGCCTGCGCGATGGTCGGCGCGCAGGTCAGCAGGCCGTGGTTGCGCAGGATGAAGACGTTCTTGTCGCCGAGGTCCGCCACCAGGCGCACGCGCTCGTCGAGGTCGAGCGCGATGCCTTCGTAGTCGTGGTACGCGACCCGCCCGAAGAAGCGCATGGCGTGTTGCGAGATCATCAGCAGCCCGTCGCGCTGCGCCGACACGCCGATGCCGGCCGCGGTGTGGGTATGCAGCACGCAGCCCACGTCGTGGCGCGCGCCGTGCAGCGCGCTGTGGATGGTATAGCCGGCCGGGTTGATGCCCAGGCCGGTATCGTCGCGCACGATCTCGCCGTCGATGTCGACCTTGACCAGGTTGGACGCGCCGATCTCGTCGAAGGTCAGGCCGTAGGCGTTGATCAGGAAATGCTCGTCGGGGCCGGGCACGCGCGCGGAGAAGTGCGTGTAGATGTGGTCGGTCCAGCGGAACTGCGCGGCGAGCCGGTAGGCCGCGGCCAGCTCGACGCGCACCGCCCATTCCTGCGGCGAGACTTCGGCCTGCACGGCGGGGAAATGCAGCGAGGGAAGCTCGAGATCCTGCAAAGCCAGCAGCGGCTCGGTGACGGCGTTCATGCGGCGCTCCATGTTGTGGGGGTGGGTGCCGCACATCATACGGCGGCCCGGGCCGACGCGCCAACGCAGCGAAGCACATATGGAAATGCGGGCGCCGGCGTGCCGTACTCCGGCTCCGGGTCCGGCTCCCTCCGGCCCGGCGCCTGCTGGCAGTGAGCGCTGTTTCTCCGCCAGCGCTATTCCCGACCCGCCCGCCCGCGCATGCCATCGTGCCGCTGGCCGACGGCGGCGCGCCATCATGCCATGCTCGCTAGCCCTTGACCGCGGGCGAGAGCAGGTCCCGCAGGCCGATCGCGAGGTACATCTCGCGGCGCATGCGGTCGGCCACGGCGTTGACCACTTCCGCGCCGTCCTGCGACGGATCGACGTGCACGCGGAACGGGCGCCTGCCGAACGGCAGGCCCACCACGCGGACGATCTCGCGCGCCACTTCGGCGGGGTCGGCGTCCTCGGGTTCCAGGTTCTTCAGGCCTTCGAGCGCCTTGCCGGGCACGTCGGCGTAGGGCCCCTGCTCGTATTCGGCGGCCACCGCGGTATCGGCCGGCTTGCCCGAATGCGCGAAGTGGTTGGTGCCCTTGGTGAAGGCGCCCGGCACCATGATGGTGGTCTCGATGCCCCAGCGCGCCAGTTCGGTGGAATACGACACGGCCAGCGCGTCCATCGCGGCCTTGGCGGCGAAGTACGGCGCCAGGAACGGCGGCGTGCCGCCGCGCGTGGACGACGAACCCACCCACACCAGCAGCCCCTTGCCCTGCTTGCGCAGGTGCGGCAGGGCCGCGCGGTTCACGCGCTGCGTGCCGAGCACGTTGACGTCGTACTGCTGCATCAGTTGTGCCGGCGTGAAGGCCTCGGCCGGGCCGAACACCATGTGGCCGGCGTTGTGCACGATCACGTCCAGGCGGCCGGCGTCCTGCAGGATGTGGGCGACCGCCGCCGCGGGCGAGGTGTCGGACTGCACGTCCAGCTCGACGGTGCGCAGGTCGGCCTTGTTGTCCCTGGACCATTGGGCGATCTCCGCCACGCGCGGGGCGTTGCGGCCCTGGGTCTCGCGCATCGAGGCGTAGACGATGTGGCCGGCTTGCGCCAGCTCCCTGGCGGTCATCAGGCCGAAGCCGGACGAGGCGCCGGTGACGAGGATGATTTGCGACATGTGGGTCTCCCTAGGAGTGGAAATTCAGGAAAGTGGACTATCCGTTGCCGCGGGCGCGTTCCCGGCGCGTCTCCGGAGAGACGGCTTCCGCGTGCCCGCCGCCGTTCCGGGCGGGACCGCTCGGAACGGCGGCGGCCTTACTGCCGGAAGATCTTCTGGTAGTACGCCCGCCCCTGTTCCAGATGGGCATCGAAGGCGAAGCCCCGGTCGAGCATGACCTGCATCTCGCCCTCGGGAATGCGCATGACGTAGCCATGCTCCGTGGCGACCAGGGCGCCGGGCTTGTCCTGCGTCTGGCGGGTGTTGAACCACTTGCCCGGGTCCGCGTGCCCGCTCGGGAACGACTTGCCGTCGTGCTCGACGCGCCATCCGCCGTCGAGCAGGATCCAGTAGTCGGTATCCGTCGGGCCTTGCGGGCCGCGCCTGGACAGCACGGCGCCGGCATCGACCTCCCACTCGCGCGAGTGGTCGATGACCCACTGCAACTGGTCGGTCGACAGCGAAGTAAAGAACGGCGTGTGCCGCAGCAGGTGCAGGTAGGTAACGGATGGGCGCATGGTCATGTTGTTCTCCGCATCGGCAATGCGCGCGCGGCTGCAGGCCGCGAGCGACAGCACGGATGCCAGTACCGCGGCGGCGGCGCGCAGGCGCGGCCGCCACGGCTTCGCCTGTGCGCCGTTGTGTCGGGTTGCCGGCATGGGGCGCGCAGCCGTGCTCAGGCCAGGCCGCCGTTGGCGCGCAGCACCTGGCCGTTGACCCAGGCACCGTCCGGGCCGGCCAGGAAGGCCACCGCGCTGGCAATGTCCTCGGGCTGGCCCAGGCGCTCCAGCGGGGGCATCTTGGAGAAGGTCTGGATCTGTTCTTCGGTCTTGCCGTTGAGGAACAGCTCGGTGGCCACCGGGCCCGGCGCCACGCAGTTCACCGTGATGCGGCGCCCGCGCAGTTCCTTGACCAGCACGCGCGAGAACGCTTCCACCGCGGCCTTGGTGCCGTTGTAGATCGCGTAGCCCGGCAGGTTCAGCGCCAGCGTCGTGCTCGACAGGTTGATGATGCGGCCGCCGTCGTTCAGGCGCGCGGTCGCCTCGCGCAGCGTGTTGAACACGCCGGTCACGTTGATGCTGAAGGTCTGGGCGAACACCTCGTCGGTGGTCTGCGCGAACGGCATGGTCTTGAGGATGCCGGCGTTGTTGACCAGCACGTCGATCTTGCCGAGCTTGCTCTCGACCTCGTCGAACATGCGGCGCACGTGGTCGACCTTGGACACGTCGGCCTGCACGGCGACGGCCTTGACACCGGTCTGCGCCAGTTCGGCGACGAGCTTGTCGGCCTCACCGGGGTTGGACACATAGTTCACGGCAACCGAGAAGCCATCGGCGGCCAGGCGGCGGGCGATGGCGGCGCCGATGCCGCGCGAGGCGCCCGTCACCAGGGCGATACCGTTCTGTTTGTCGGACATGGTTTCTTGCTCCTTTTCGTTCAGGGGGGATGCACTACGGAGATCATGATATTGGTTGCCTTGGGGAAAATAATTGTCTGGCAATGATTATTAGTGTTCCATCTGCATTAACAATGCGGGATGTGGAGGGCGTGACGGACTGGTTTCGGAACAGGCGGGGGGTTTGGCGCACATGGCGGCGCGCGGGGGTGTTTCCCCTGGTCGGGAAAGATCGGCCCCGATGTGTCACGCGCGGCGGCGTGCCATGCGTGTTGCCGGAAGATATCGGGAAGGCCGACGGGGCGGCGTCTGGCAACGCCATGCCCGGGAGGAGGGGGCTATCGGTGAATCACGGCATGCGGCCCGCCCCTGTCCGGGACGGGCCGCATGCCGCTGCCGGCTCGCAGTGGCGCCGGCCCCGGCGAAGTCCGCCGGAGCATGGCGAAGCGGCGGCCGGCGGGCGCCGCCCGGCAAGGCCCGGGCGGCGCCAGTCCCGCCGCGCTCAGGCGAGCGCGGGGTAGTCGATGTAGCCTTCCGCGCCCGAGTGGTAGAAGGTTTCCGGCTGCGGCGCGTTGAGCGGCGCGTCGGTCTGCAGGCGGCGCGGCAGGTCCGGGTTGGCGATGAACAACTGGCCGAAGGCCACCGCGTCGGCTTCGCCGGCTTCCAGCACGTGCTGCGCCGTGGCCTTGGTCATGCGCTCGTTGGCGATGTAGACGCCGCCGAAGGCCTGCTTCAAGGCCGGGCCCAGGCGGTTGTCGCCGAGCGCCTCGCGCGCGCAGATGAAGGCGATCTTGCGCTTGCCGAGCTCGCGCGCCACGTAGCCGAAGGTGGCGGCCGGGTCGGAGTCGCCCATCGTGTGCGCGTCGCCGCGCGGCGCCAGGTGCATGCCCACGCGCGACGCGCCCCATACCTCGATGCAGGCGTCGGTCACTTCCAGCAGCAGGCGCGCGCGGTTCTCGATGGAGCCGCCGTAGGCGTCGGTGCGCTTGTTGGTGCTGTCCTGCAGGAACTGGTCGAGCAGGTAGCCGTTGGCGCCGTGCACTTCCACGCCGTCGAAGCCGGCGGCCTTGGCGTTCTCGGCGCCGTGGCGGTAGGCGGCGACGATGCCGGGGATCTCATCGGTTTCCAGCGCGCGCGGCGTGACGTAGGGGCGCTGCGGGCGCACCAGGCTGACGTGGCCCTGGGCGGCGATGGCGCTCGGCGCCACCGGCAGCTCGCCGTCGAGGAAGATCGGGTCGGAGATGCGGCCCACGTGCCAGAGCTGCAGGAAGATGCGGCCGCCGGCGGCGTGCACGGCATCGGTGACGACCTTCCAGCCGGCCACCTGCTCGTCGGACCAGATGCCCGGGGTGTCGGCGTAGCCCACGCCTTGCGGGGTGACGGCGGTGGCCTCGCTCAGGATCAGGCCGGCCGAGGCGCGCTGCACGTAGTACTGCGCCATCAGCGCGTTGGGCACGCGGCCGCCGCCCACCGCGCGCGAGCGCGTCAGCGGCGCCATGATGACGCGGTTGGGCAGGTCGAGGTCGCCAATGCGGATCGGGTCGAAAAGGGTAGTCATGATTGGTCCGGTATCAGGATAGACAGCAGGGTAGACAGGCACCATCGGTGCGGAAAAACTGCGGCGCTCGCGCGCCGCCGGGGTTCAGAGATCGCGGTGCATCCGTGCCAGGAAAGCCTGGATGGTCTGCTCGTCGCGCTTGAAGAAGATCCACTGGCCGACCCGCTTCGACGTCACCAGCCCCGCGCGCTGCAGCGTGGCGAGGTGCGCCGAGACCGTGGACTGCGACAGCCCGGTGCGCGCATCGATCAGGCCCGCGCACACGCCGATGTCGAGCGGGTGGTCCTGCATGGCGAAGTTCGCTTCCGGGTCTTTCAGCCAGTACAGGATGTTGCGCCGCAGCGGGTTGGCGAGGGCCTTGAGGATGGCGTCGATGTCGATGGCGTCGGAGTCCATTGGGGGCGGGTTGGCTGGTGGAGGAAACGGCCTGTTTCGTCTTTTGCCGAAACATATATCCGCTTCTCTCAAAATTAATATCGCAACTATACGATATACATCGCAACCTTGCTGGGGAGTCTCCCGCGCCGCTTTTCGCTTCGCTTCTTGCGCCGCTGCTTGCCTTGCTTTCTGCCTCACTTTCCGCGCCGCCGTGTGTATCGCGCATCATCTGGTTGCTTAAGGAAACCATGTTGGCTAGACTCCATCTGGTTTTCTGACGCAACCAGATGGAGTCTCCATGACCATGAACGCCGCCGCGCCGTGCGCGCGCGCTCCCGCCGCGGCGCCGGCCCGCATGGCCCCCGCGCTGGTGTGGCTGTTCGCGCTGGCCTGCGGGCTCAGCGTGGCCAACGTCTATTACGCGCAGCCGCTGCTCGACGCCGTGGCGCGCGAGTTCGGCTTCGCCGAGAGCGCCGTGGGCATCGTGGTGACGGCGACCCAGGCCGGCTGCGCGCTGGCGCTGCTGCTGCTGGTGCCGGTGGGCGACCTGATGGACCGGCGCCGGCTGATCCTGGCGCAACTGCTGCTGCTGGCGGTGGCGCTCGGCGCGGTCAGCCTGGCCGGCACGCGCGCCGCGCTGCTGGCCGGCATGCTGGCCGTGGGCCTGCTCGGCACGGCCATGACGCAGGGGCTGATCGCGTTCGCCGCCACGCTGGCGGCGCCCGACGAGCGCGGGCGCGTGGTGGGCGCCGCGCAGGGCGGCGTGGTGACGGGGCTGCTGGCGGCGCGTGCGCTGGCGGGCGTGCTGGCCGACCTGGCCGGCTGGCGCGCGGTGTACGCCACCTCGGGCGTGCTGGCGCTGCTGCTGTTCGCGGTGCTGGCGCGCCGCCTGCCGCGCCAGGCCATCGCGCCGGCGCGCCTGGGTTACGCGCGCCTGCTCGGCTCGATGTTCGTGCTGCTGCTCGGCGAGCGCACGCTGCAGATCCGCGGCGTGCTCGCCATGCTGATGTTCGCCGCGTTCAGCGCGTTCTGGACCACGCTGGTGCTGCCGCTGAGCGCGCCGCCGCATGCCATGTCGCACACCGCCATCGGCGCCTTCGGCCTGGTGGGCGCGGCCGGCGCGCTGGCCGCGGCGCGCACCGGCCGGCTGGCCGACCGTGGCCTGGGCCAGCGCACCACCGGCGTGGCGCTGGTGCTGCTGCTCGCCTGCTGGCTGCCCCTGGCGCTGGCGCCGCAGTCGCTGTGGCTGCTGGTGGCCGGCGTGCTGGTGCTCGACCTCGCCGGGCAGGCCATCCACGTCACCAACCAGAGTCTGGTGTTCCGCGTGCGGCCCGAGGCGCACGGTCGCCTGGTGGGCTGCTACATGCTCTTCTACGCACTGGGCAGCGGCGCCGGCGCCATCGCGTCGACCCACGTCTACGCGCGGGCCGGCTGGAGCGGCGTGTGCGTGCTGGGCGCGGTCATCAGCCTGGCGGCGCTGGTCTTCTGGGCGCTCACGCTGCGCGCCATGCCCGCGCAGGCAGGCCAGCCCTGAGCTGGCGGCGGCCAGGGGAGCGCGGATGGCGGCCGGGGCTTTCGTTTTCCTTGCGGAGCGGGATCCGTTTCCGGGCGTAAAGTCCGGGTAAATCACGGCACGTTCGCGTCAACCGAACCGCGTCCGTCCGCGTCAGAGCGGTGTCACCCACGCGCTCGCGCGAGCCGAGACAGGACCGCCATGCCTCTTCGCTTTCCACGTCTGACGACAACGTTGTACCTGGCCGTGGCCGTCGCGCTGCTGGCCGCCTGCGCGCAGGGCGGCGGCCCGCGGGACGGCGGCGCGTCCGCCGCCGCGCTCGGGCCGGCCGACCTGCACTGGCTCAACAGCGTGACCTTCGGCGCCGACCAGGCCGGCATCGAGCGGCTGCGCAGGCTGGGCCGCGCGCGCTATCTCGACGAGCAGATCGCGGCGCCGGCGCAGGACGGCGGCGAGCTCGCCGCCGCCATCGGCGCGCTGAGCATCGCGCAGCAAAGCGGCGCGCAGCGCCTGAGCGGCGTGCGCGCCGAGCAGCGGCGCATCAACGCGCTCGCCGACGAAGACGAAAAGCAGAAGGCGCGCGAGGCGCTCAACCGCGCCGGCAGCGAGGTGCTGCTCGACACCAGCCGCCGCCACCTGCTGCGCGCGCTCTACTCGCCGGCGCAACTGCGCGAGCAGATGACGTGGTTCTGGATGAACCATTTCAGCGTGTACTCGGGCAAGGGTTCGGTGCGCTGGGTGCTGGCCGACTACGAGGACCGCGCCATCCGGCCGCGCGCGCTCGGCCGGTTCCGCGACCTGCTGATGGCCACCGTGACCGCGCCCGCCATGCTGGAGTACCTGGACAACGCGCAGAGCGCCGCCAACCGCATCAACGAGAACTACGCGCGCGAGCTGATGGAGCTGCACACGCTCGGCGTGTCGGGCGGCGCCAGCGGCTCGCGCTACACGCAGCAGGACGTGCAGGAGCTGGCGCGCGTGCTGACCGGCCTGGGCATCAACGCCAGCGGCGAGCCGCCGAAGCTGCCGCCGCAGAAGCAGGCGCTGTACCGCGCCGATGGCGTGTTCGAGTTCAATCCGAACCGCCACGACTTCGGCGCCAAGACCCTGCTCGGCCACCGCATCGAGCCGTCCGGTTTTCACGAGGTGGAGCAGGCCGTCGACATCCTCAGCCGCGATCCGGCCACGGCGCGCTTCATCTCGGCCAGGATCGCCGCGCACTTCGTCGGCGACGCGCCGCCGCCGGCGCTGGTCGAGCGCATGGCGGCGGCGTTCACCAGGAGCGACGGCGACATCGCCACCGTGCTGCGCACGCTGTTCCTGTCGCCCGAGTTCGATGCCACGCTGGCCTCCGGCACGCGCCGCTTCAAGGACCCGATGCAGTTCGTGGCGTCGTCGCTGCGGCTGGCCTACGACGGCCGCATGGTGGCCAACCTGCGCCCGGCCATCGGCTGGCTCAACCAGCTCGGCGAGCCGCTCTACGGCCGCGTCACGCCCGACGGCTACCCCGCCGCGGAAAGCGCGTGGGCCAGCTCGGGCCAGATGGTCAAGCGCTTCGAGATCGCGCGCGCGATCGGCTCCGGGCAGGCCGGCCTGTTCTCGAAGGACGACGGCAAGCCGGCCGAGCGCACGGGTTTCCCGCAGCCGGGCAACCGCGTCTTCTTCGACAGCATCGAAGCCACGCTCGGCCCCGCCACGCGCACGGCCATGACGCAGGCGGCGTCGCAGGCGGAATGGAACACGATACTGCTGTCCTCGCCCGAGTGGATGCAGGACTAGACACGACACGGGAGCATCTCATGCAACGACGTGAATGGCTCAAACGCGCCGGCATGGCCGGACTGGCCACGCTGGCGCCCGGCATCGTCGCGCGCGCCTATGCGCTGCCGCAGCAGGCCGACGCGCGCTTCCTGCTGGTGTTCCTGCGCGGCGGCTACGATGCCACCAACGTGCTGGTGCCGGCGGGCAGCGATTTCTACTACGCCGCGCGGCCCACGATCGCCATCGCGCGGCCTGTCGCGCCCGCCGCGTCCGATACGCCGGCCGACCCGCGCGCGGCGCTCTCGCTCGCGGCGGCTTCCGACGGCGGCGCCGACCGCGGCATCGGCGACTGGGCGCTGCATCCCGCGCTCAGGGACAGCATGCTGCCGCTGTGGCGGAAGCGGCAGCTTGCCTTCGTGCCGTTCGCCGGCACCGAGGACCTGTCGCGCAGCCACTTCGAGACGCAGGACGGCGTGGAGGCGGGCCTGCCGCTGGCCGGCGCCAGCGGCGCGCGCAGCGTGGCGTCGCTGCGCGGCACCGGCTTTCTCAACCGGCTGGCCGGCGTCATGGGCGGGCGCGCCGCGCCGGTGGCCTTCACCGACGGCCTGCCGGTGGTGCTGAGCGGGCCGCTCAACGTGCCCAACGTCTCGCTCAAGGGCACCGGGCGCACGCCATTCGACGAGCGCCAGACGCGCGTGCTGGCGCAGATGTACCGCGGCACGCGCTTCGAGTCGCTGATCGACGAAGGCTTCGAGCTGCGCCAGACCGTGGCGCAGGAGGCCGAGGCCATGCAGCGCCGCAACGCCATGCTGGCGCAGGGCGGGCAAGGAGGACAGGGCGAGGGCGACGCCGCGATGGCCGGCCGCATGCAGGAGATGCAGGCGGCCAACCGGCGCGCGCTCAGCGCCCGCGGCTTCGAGCTCGAGGCGCGCCGCATGGCCGGCCTGATGCGCGAGCGCTTCAACCTCGGCTTCATCGACGTGGGCGGCTGGGACACGCACGTCAACCAGGGCGGCGCGCAGGGGCAGCTGGCCAGCCTGCTCGACAACCTCGGGCGCGGCATTGCCGGCTTCGCCGAGGAGATCGGCCCCGCGTGGAACCAGACCACGCTGGTGGTGGTGTCCGAGTTCGGCCGCACCTTCCGCGAGAACGGCACGCGCGGCACCGACCACGGCCACGGCACGGTGTACTGGGTGGCCGGCGGCGCGGTGCGCGGCGGGCGCATCGCCGGCGAGCAGGTGGCGGTGGAGCAGCGCACGCTCAACCAGAACCGCGACTGGCCCGTGCTCAACGAATACCGCGCGCTGCTGGGCGGCCTCTTCCGGCGCCTCTACGGGCTGGACGACGCGCGCCTGGCGCAGGTGTTTCCCGGCGCGCGCGCCGTGGACCTCGGGCTGGTCTGACAGCGCGGACTCAGCCGGCCAGCGCCTTCAGTTCCGCCTGCAGCTTCGCCATTTCCTGCATCACCTCCGCCGTGAACGCGGGGCCTTCCCAGGCGCGGTAGTGCTGCTGCGCGTAGGCCAGCGCGTTCTTGTAGTAGAGGAAGGCATTGAGCCGGTTGCGCACGTAGCTGTTGTGCGTGCGCGTGACCTTGCCGGGGCTGCCCATCACGATGGAATTGGGCGGGATCACGGTGCCTTCCTTGAGGAAGGCATGGCCGGCCACGATGCTGTTGTCGCCGATCACGCAGGCGTCCATGATGGTGGCGTTGATGCCGATCAGGCAGTTGTCGCCGATGGTGCAGCCGTGGATGGTGCAGTGATGGGTGATCGAGCAATGGCTGCCGATGAGGGTGGGCGTGCGGTCGCCCACGTGCAGCATGGCGAAGTCCTGGATGTTGGTGTACGCGCCGATCACGATTTCCGTGTGCTCGGCGCGCGCGGCCGCGTTGATCCAGATCGACGCGTGCTCGTGCACCGTGACCTTGCCGTAGAGGTAGGCCGATTCATGCACGTAGGCGCTCGGGTGGATGCGCACGTCGGGTCCGATCACTGCCATTGTCGTCTCCTGGTTGTGATGATGCCGCGATGGTGTCGTGATGGCTGGCTCCGGCCGATTGTACGCGCCGGCCGCCGGCTGCGGATTGTGCCGCGGCGGCGGCGATGCTACCTTCGCTGCATGACGGCGGCCGGTGCCGCCGCGGCCCAGCCTGGGATACCACATGACAGTTCCTCCTTGCCGGACCGACGCCCGCGCAAAACCGGGCGCGCCCGCGCGGCTCCGCCTGCCGGCGCTGCTGCTGTTGCTGTGCGGCGTCCTCGGCGCCGCGCGGGCGCAGCCGGCCGCGCCCGCGTCCACAGACAACGCCGCCGCTGCCGTGTCCGCCGCATTGGCGGAGTCGCCGCCAGCCGCGCCGGGCACCATCTGCGACACCGGCTGGTTCCGCTCCGGCGCCCGCACGCAGATGGAAGCCGACGGCGACATGCCGATGTCGATCACCATGACGATCCGCCATCCGGTGCGCACCGAGACCGGCTGCAGCGCCTGGCTGACGATCCATTCCAAGTCCGCGCTGGCGGCGATGATGGGGCCGCCGGTGGTGATGGACCAGGTACACCACATGAATTTCGACCGCGCGGCCGGCGGCACCGGCGGCACGGTCAGCAGCCAGCGCGCCACCATCAATGCGCGGGCGCGCTATACACGCCTGTTCGGCGAGGCCTCGTTCCAGGGCCACGGCGTGCTCAGCTACGCCGGCCTGGCGGTGCGCGAAGGCGCGGTGCTGCCCGGCGAGACGCTCACCTCCAGCCTCGACCTGGAGATCCACAGCCTGGCCACCGACGCCTTCGTCACCACCATCCGCGCGCCGTCGGCCTCCGTCACCATCGGCGAGCGGCGCGTGGGCCGCGCGCGCGCCATCGAGACGACGCTGGGCCGCCGCGAGTGCATGCCGATCACCTACGAGAAGCGCAACTCGCTCGGCCCGGTGCTGATGGGCGACGAGGTGATTCAGACCGAACCCGCGGTCATGGAGATCACCGACTGGTACTGCCCCACGGAGTCCTTCGTGCTGCGCACGGAGGTGCGGCAGAAGGGCAAGGTCGAGACCATCGACACCACCGCGCTGGGCCTGCTGGGAGACGACCAGCCGTGAGACCCCGCGCGGCGGCGCGGAAAAATCTGCGGCGCGGAAAAAAATAGCTTGCAATTGAATCGCGCACGATATAAATTACGGCTCATGGACACGAAACGCACTCCCCGGAACAAGCAGGCAGCGCCCGGCGCCGGTCTCGACAGCGCCTCCGTGCTGCTGCTGGACCACCAGTTCTGCTTTTCCGTGTATGCCACTTCGCTGGCCCTGAACAAGCTTTACCGCAAGTTGCTGGCGCCGCTGGGCCTGACCTATCCGCAATACCTCGTGATGATGGTGCTGTGGGAGGCCGATGGCCTGACGGTGTCGGACATCGGCGCGCGCCTGCACCTGGACTCGGCCACGCTGACGCCGCTGCTCAAGCGCATGGAAGCGCAGTCGCTGCTGCGCCGCGAGCGCGCCGCGGCCGACGAGCGGCAGGTCATCGTCACGCTGACCCCGCACGGGCGCGCGCTGCGGCAGCAGGCCGAGGCGGTGCCGCGCGCGGTGCTGTGCGCGGCCGATTGCGGCATCGAGAAGATCGCGTCGGTCAAGGCGGAGCTCGACAAGCTGCGCGAGCGCTTCGCCGACGCGGGCAGTTGAATGGGCAGTTGAAGGAAGGCGCGGGCGAATGCCCCGCCGGAACGCAAGATAAGTAGTGCACGATTTAATCGCTAGCGATGTTGAGTGCCGCAACCGGGCACTGGCGATGCGCGGCAGATAGTAGATAGTAAGTAGCAGCAGCACACGGCAGTACCGCAGCAGGCAGTACCCCATAACCCCTCGGCTCCCCGGAGCCGGCAGTGTCACTCTCAGTCAACGAACCGGAGATTCATCATGTCGATCGAAAAAGTCCTTTACCGCGCCAGCGCCACCGCCACCGGAGGCCGTGACGGCCGCTCGGTGTCTTCCGACAACGTGCTGGACGTCAAGCTGGCCACCCCGCGCGAGCTGGGCGGCGCGGGCGGTGTCGGCACCAACCCCGAGCAACTGTTCGCCGCGGGCTATTCGGCCTGCTTCCTGGGCGCGCTGAAGTTCGTCGCGGCCCGCGAGAAGATCGCGCTGCCCGCGGATACCTCGATCACCGGCCAGGTCGGCATCGGCGCGATTCCCACCGGCTTCGGCATCGAGGTGAACCTGAACATCTCGCTGCCCGGCGTGGACCGCGCCGTCGCGCAGTCGCTGGTCGACAAGGCCCATATCGTGTGCCCGTACTCGAACGCCACGCGCGGCAACATCGACGTGCGCCTGACGCTGATCTGAGGCGCCGCGCCGGCGGCCCGCCTCCGCACGGGGAGACGGGCCGCCGGCATGCTCTAGAATCGCGGCAGGACAAGGCTTGCCATCCGGCAACGCCTTGCGCCGCCACGAAAACAAGAACGGAGACACCGTGCGTTACGAACTGACGGACCTGCGCCTGTTCCAGGCCATTGCCGAAGCGCAGAACCTGTCCAGCGGGGCCTCCGCGATCCACATCACGGCATCCGCCGCCAGCTACCGCCTGAAGAACCTCGAGCATGCGATGGGCACGCCGCTGTTCGTGCGCAACGCGCGCGGCATGGAGCTCACGCCCGCCGGCCAGACCCTGCTCGCGCACGTGCGCGAACTGCTGCAAGGGGTGGAGCGCATGCACGGCGAGGTGGGGCGCTTCTCGGCCGGCCTCAAGGGCCATATCCGCCTGCTGGCCAACAGCAGCTCGCTCAACGGCTTCATCATCCCCAGCGTGAGCCGCTTCCTGGCGGCCAACCCGGACGTCAACATCGACCTCGAAGAACGCGCCAGCCAGGCCATTCCCGCCGCGGTGGCGGCGCAGGAGGCCGACATCGGCATCCTCGCCGGCGACATCGATGCCGGCGGCGTGCGCGCCGAGCGCTATGCCGTGGACGAACTGGTCCTCGCCGTGCCGCCCGACCATCCGCTCGCGCGGCAGGCCGAGCTGCGCTTCGGCGCGGCGCTCGAATTCGATTTCGTCTGCATGAGCCGCGGCAGCAGCAATTTCCTGTTCCTGCGCGACATGGCGCAGCGCGCCGGCAAGAGCCCCAACGTGCGCCTGCACGCGCACAGCTTCGAGGCCGCGCTGTCGCTGGTGGAGGCCGGCGTGGGCGTGGCGCTGGTGCCGCGCAGCGTGGCCGCGCAGGCGCTGCGCGAGGCGCGCGTGGTCGGCGTGCGGCTGGCCGAGCCGTGGGCGCGCCGCGAGCTGAACCTGATCGTGCGCGCGGAGCGCAAGCTGCCGTCCTTCACCGCCGCCTTCGTGCAGTTCCTGCTGGACGATCCGCGCGTGGCGGCCACGCGGGAAGACGCCCCGCCGCCGGGCCGGGAGACATGAATAAACCGACTTCGTTTCGGTTGATTAAATCATTTCAAGAATACGTGGCGGGTCATTACACTTTCTTCGTGTACTCCTGATGACAGGGGTGCGCACAAGGAAAAACACAATGACCAAAAAGCAAAAGCTGGCCGCCGCGCTGGCACTCTCCCTGCTCGCCACGTCACCGGCGTGGAGCGCCGGCACGCCCTCGCAAGCGCCTTCCCCGACCGTCTCCGATACTTCCCCTTCCGCCCCCGCCACCAGGGCGAGCCGCGTGGCCGCGCTGTTCGGCAGCCCCGCCGACCTGCGCGCCACCACGCGCACCGTGACGCTCGCGCCCGGCATGAACTACGTCAACGTCGCCTCCGGCGAATCGGTGGCCTTCAACGCCGGCGGCAGGAGCGCGGGCTGGACCTTCCTCGAGGCCGCCGGCGGCACCTCGTTCGACATGGCGCTGATCCTGCCGGACCTGCCGCAGGCCAGGGGCATCCGCGTGTACGTGGGCGCCAGCGACGTGTTCCACGGCGGCTGACGCGCGCGGCGGCGGGCTGACGGCGCTGCCGGCCCGGCAGATGTGAGCGCGGGCCGGCGCGCCGCCGGCCGAGCGTTCCAATTCCACGAACTGCCGGTTCGAATTTTTCGGATGGCCCGATGGCGGGCGCAAAAAATATACTGGCTGCCAGCTCCAGGCCCGTGGAAGGCGGCTCCTTCGTCCCATGCCGGTCCGGCGGCGACATACAAGAACGATTCATCCGGAGACAGCCGTGAAACCCTTCCAGGCCCGCCTGCGCCTGCTCGCCTTGTGCGGCAGCATCTTTTCCACCTTCCTCGCGGCCGGCGCCGCGCACGCGCAGCCGGCCGCGGCCGAAGCGTGGCCCGCCAAGCCGGTGACCATCGTGGTGGCGTTCGCGCCCGGCGGCATGACCGACATCGTCGGGCGCCTGCTGGCCGCCGAGCTGTCGCAGGCGTTCAGGCAGAGCTTCGTGGTGGAGAACCGTCCCGGCGCGGCCGGGCAGGTCGCCACCGAGTACGTGGCGCGCAAGCCCAGTGACGGCTACACGCTGCTGCTCAGCGCGACCGGCCACGTGATCGGCCCGGCGGTGCAGAAGAACGTGCGCTACCAGCCGGTGAAGGATTTCGAGCCGATCGCGCTGATCGCCAAGGCGCCCAACATGCTGGTGGTGAACCCGTCCGTGCCGGCCCACACGCTGCCGGAGTTCATCAAGTGGGCCAAGGCGCAGCCGAGCGTGCCCTACGGCTCGGCCGGCGTGGGCGGCTCCACGCACCTGGCCGGCGAGCTGTTCCGGCAGGTGGCCGGCGTGCCGCTGGTGCACGTGCCGTACAAGGGCGCGTCGCCGTCCACCAACGACGTGGTGGCCGGGCAGATCCCGATGGTGTTCCAGGATTCGATGAGCGTGTCCGCCTTCATCGCCGCCGGCAAGCTGCGGCCCATCGCCGTGACCAGCGCCGAGCGCAGCAAGCTGTTTCCCGAGCTGCCGACCATCGCCGAGGCCGGCTTCAAGAACTACGACCTCTACACCTGGCTCGGCCTGTACGCGCCGGCCGGCACCGCGCCGGACATCGTGGCGCGCCTGAACCGCGAGGCCAACCGCATCATGCGCTCGCCCGCGATGGCCGAGAAGCTGCGCAAGCAGAGCGCCGAGGCCGGCGGCACGCTCGACCCGGCGGCGTTCCGCCAGTACGTGGAGGCCGAGGTGGCCAAGTGGCAGCGCACGGTGCAGGTCACCGGCGTGAAGGTGGACGAGTGAATTCCCACTCAATCCATTCGACCCACTCAACCCATCGCGGAGCGGCTTCCATGCACGGCAGCACAGGCGCGTCCACCGACAGCGAAACCCGGGGCGCGGACACTTTCTATTTCGCCAGCCTGGCGCGGGGCAGCTTCGTCATGCCGCGCTGTGCGGACTGCGGGCGCTGGCATTTCTTCCCGCGCGTGCTGTGCCCGCACTGCGGCTCCGACGCGCTGGCCTGGCAGGCGCCCTCGGGCGGCGCCACGGTGTATTCCACCACCACGGTGCGCCGGCCGGAAGGCGACTACAACGTCAGCCTGATCGACCTCGACGAAGGCCCGCGCATGATGAGCCGGGTCGCGGGCGTGGCGCCGGACGCGGTGCGCATCGGCATGCGCGTGCGCGCGCGGATCGCGCAGGAGGCGGCCGGGCCGCTGCTGGAATTCGTCGTCGCGCAGGTGCAGCCATGAGCGACACGCACGGCACGCGGCGCGGCGCCGTCGCCATCCTCGGCACCGGGCTGGCCGGCCTGGGCCACGCGGGCGGGCGCACCGAGCAGGAGATCATCGCGCAGGCGGCGCACGCGGCGGTGCGGGCCAGCGGCCTGCGCATGCGCGACATCGACGGCATCATCACCGCCAGCCTCACCTCGCCCTGGTGGGTGATGCGCATGGCCGAGTACCTCGGCATCCGGCCGCGCTTTTCCGACAGCACCATGTTCGGCGGCTCGTCCTTCATCGCCGACCTCAAGATCGCGGCGATGGCCATCGAGGCCGGCGAGTGCGACAACGTGCTGGTCTGCTACGGCGCCACGCCGCGCAGCGCGCCGAGCAGTACGCGCCAGAACCAGATGCGCGCCGAGCTGGACCCGCAGCCCTACGAGCATCCGTACAAGCCGTTCAACCCGCCCAGCAGCTACGCGCTGGCGGCGGCGCGCCACATGCACCAGTACGGCACCACGCGCACGCAGCTGGCCGAGGTGGCGGTGGCCGCGCGCAAGTGGGCGCAGCGCAACCCCGATGCGTTTGCGCGCGGCCCGCTGAGCGTGGACGACGTGCTCGGCGCGAAGATGATTTCCGATCCGCTCACGGTGCGCGACTGCTGCCTGGTGACGGACGGCGCCGGCGCCTTCGTGGTCACGCGCGCCGACCGCGCGCGCGGCCTGCACGCCAGCCCCGTCTACGTGCTCGGCTGCGGGCACGCGCACTGGCACCGGCAGATCTCGTGCATGGACGACGTGACCGTGACCCCGGCCGTGGAGTCGGGCCGCAAGGTCTTCGCCGAAGCCGGCCTGACGCCGGCCGACATCGACGTGGTGGAGCTGTACGACGCCTTCACCATCAACCCGATCCTGTTCCTGGAGGACCTCGGCTTCTGCGCCAAGGGCGAGGGCGGCGCCTTCGTCTCGGGCGGGCGCATCGAGCCCGGCGGCGCGTTCCCGATGAACACCAACGGCGGCGGGCTGTCGTGCACGCACCCGGGCATGTACAGCATCTTCCTGGTGATCGAGGCGGTCGCGCAGCTGCGCCGCGAGGCCGGCGCGCGCCAGGTGCCGGGCGCGCAGGTGGCGCTGGTGCACGGCAATGGCGGCGTGCTGTCGAGCCAGGCCACGGCCATCCTGTCCACCGCAGTCTGAACCTTCACCGCATCTTCGCGAGCCTGCCATGACACTGCCTTCCGCCAGCATCCCGGACAACATCGCCCTGAGCCCGACCGTGCGCTACCAGCGCCACGGCCGCGTGGCCGTGCTGCTGATCGACAACCCGCCGGTCAACGGCCTCGGCGACACCGTGCGCCTGGGCCTGTACGAAGGACTGGCCGCGGCGGCGCGCGACGACACCGTCGCCGCCGTGGCCATCCTCGGCGCCGGCAAGGCGTTCTGCGGCGGCGCCGACATCCGCCAGTTCAATACGCCGGCGGCCAGCGCGCGGCCCACGCTGCGCGAGGTGATCGCGCGCATCGAACAGTCCGCCAGGCCGGTGGTGGCGGCCATCCACGGCGTGGCGCTGGGCGGCGGCATGGAGCTGGCGCTCGGCTGCCACTACCGCATCGCCAGCGCCGATGCCAGCCTGGGCCTGCCCGAGGTCAACCTCGGCCTGGTGCCGGGCGGCGGCGGCACGCAGCGGCTGCCGCGCCTGATCGGCGTGGCGGCGGCGCTGGACCTGATCCAGTCCGGCCGGCCGGTGCGCGGCGAGCGCGCGCTGGCGCTGGGCATGACCGATGCGCTGATCGAGGGCGAGCCGCTCGCCGCCGCGCTGGCTTTCGCGCGGCGCGTGGCGGACCTGCCGGGCGCGCATCCGGTGATCGCGCGCCGGCCATGCGCCGACGGCGCGGGCGTGGACTTCGCCGCGCGCGTGGCCGCGGTCGGCGCGCGCGCCCGCAACGCGCTGGCGCAGCGCGCCGCGATCGCCTGCGTGGAGGCGGCGACGCGCCTGCCGCTGGAGGCGGGGCTCGATGCCGAGCGCGCGCATTTCGATGAGCTCGTGGCCGGCCCGGAATCTCGGGCGCTGCGCCACCTGTTCTTCGCCGAGCGCGAGGCGCCCAAGGTCGCCGCCGCGCCGGCGGGCGAGGCGCCGCGCGAGGTGGCGAACGAGGTGGCGCGCGTGGGCATCCTCGGCGCCGGCACGATGGGCGCGGGCATCGCGATGGCGTTCGCCAACGCCGGCATCCCGGTGACGCTGTGCGAGCAGCGCGAGGACGCGCTGGCGCGCGGCATGGCGCAGATCCGCCGCAACTACGAGATCACCGCGGCCAAGGGCAAGCTCACGCCGCGGGACGTCGCGCAGCGCATGGCGCGCATCACGCCCACGCTCGCCGACACGGAGCTGGCGCGGGCCGACCTCGTGATCGAGGCGGTGTTCGAGGACATGGCCGTCAAGCAGGCCGTGTTCGCCCGGCTCGACGCGATCTGCAAGGCGGGCGCGATGCTCGCCACCAATACCTCGCGGCTGGACGTCGACGTCATCGCGGCGGCGACCTCGCGCCCGCGCGACGTGATCGGGCTGCACTTCTTCAGCCCCGCCAACGTGATGAAGCTGCTGGAAGTGGTGCGCGGCCGGCAGACCGCGCCGGCGGTGGTCGCGGCCTGCATGAAGCTGGCCCGGGACATCGGCAAGATCCCGGTGCTGGTGGGCGTGTGCGAAGGCTTCGTCGGCAACCGCATGCTCACGCCCTACTGGCGCGAGGCCGGCTTCCTGCTGGAGGAGGGCGCCTCGCCGCGGCAGGTGGACGGCGCGCTGACCGGCTTCGGCATGGCGATGGGCCCGCTGGCGATGGCCGACCTCGCCGGCATGGACATCAACTGGGCCACGCGCAAGCGGCTGGCGCCGACGCGGCCGGCCCACCTGCGCTACTCGAAGGTGGCCGACCGCATCTGCGAGCTGGGCCGCTTCGGCCAGAAGACCGCGGCCGGCTACTACCGCTACGAAGCCGGCAGCCGCGCGCCGCTGCCGGACCCGCTGGTCGACGAGATCATCCGCGCCTGCGCGGCCGAGGCCGGCATCGCGCGCCGCGCGGTGGACGACGCGGAAATCGTCGAGCGCTGCATGCTGGCGCTGGTCAACGAAGGCGCGCGCATCCTGGAAGAGGGCATCGCGCGGCGCGCCTCGGACATCGACGTGGTGTACGTGCATGGCTACGGCTTCCCGGCGTGGCGCGGCGGGCCGATGTTCCACGCGCGGCGCCTGGGCCTGGCGCGGGTGCTGGAGCGCATCCGCGCGCTCGAAGCCGCGCACGGCGGGCACTGGGCGCCCGCGCCGCTGCTGGTGCGGCTGGTGGCCGAGGGGCGCGCCGCGTTCGACGTGGACTGAGGGGCGGGACGAGCGGCGCTTCGCCGCCGCCGCCACCGCCGCCGCCGCGCGCATGGCGCGTGCCGGCCTGCTATGCTCCGGGCTTTACCAGCCATCATGGAGTCGAGCGTGCACGCGCCTTCCGCCGCCGGTTCGCGCCGGACGAACCCCCGCCCCGGCCGCCGCGCGGCGACGCCGGCATGACGGCGCGGCCGCTCCTGCTGCGCCTGCCGCCGTGGCTGCGCCCGCTGCTGCGTCCGCTGCTCGACCCGGCGCGCCGCTACCGGCACGCGCGGCTGATCCACTCGGTGCGCGTGGCGCTCGGGCTGCTGGCCTCGATCGCGCTGACCACCGGCATGGACATCCCGCACGGCGAATGGGCCTCGATCACGCTGCTGGTGGTGGTCGGCGGCCTGCAGCACCAGGGCAACATCCGCCGCAAGGCGGCCGAGCGCGCGCTCGGCACGCTGATCGGCGCGGGCGCGGGGCTGGCGATCATCCTGCAGCAGTCGTGGCTGCAGGCGCCGCTGCTCAGCTATGCGCTGATCGCGGTCGCCTGCGCCGTGTGCGCGTATCACGCGATCGGCAAGGGCGGCTACATCGCGCTGCTGTCGGCCATCACCATCTTCATCGTCGCCGGCCACGGCGAGAACGCCATCGCCGACGGCCTGTGGCGCACGGCCGACGTGCTGATCGGCATCGCGGTGGCGCTGCTGTTCTCGTTCGCGCTGCCGCTGCATGCCACCTACACCTGGCGCCACAAGCTGGCCGAGGCGCTGCGCAGCTGCGCGCGCATGCAGACCGCCATCGCGCTCGACGCGGACCTCGACGCCGCCGCCCTGCAGCGCGCGATGACGCTGCAGGGCAGCCTGCTGGTGGCGCTGCGCGGGCTGATGCCGTCGGTGGCCAAGGAGACCAACATCCCGATGGCGCAGCTGGAGTCGATCCAGCACGGGCTGCGCGTCTGCATCAGCCTGCTGGAGGTGCTGGCCGCGGTGCGGCCGCGGCAGGAAGGTGCGGAAGACGGCGCGGAAGACGGCGCCGCCGTGCGCGCCCAGCTGGTGGCGACGGCGCGGCGCATGCAGTCGATGCTGATCGGCATGGCGCGCGCGCTGGTCCACGGCGTGCCGGCGCGGCTGGCCGCGCGCGGCGGCGCCGTGCCCGCGATGCCGGCGCTGTCAGGGCCGTGGGCGGGCTACCTGTCGCTCACGCAGCGGCTGGAGTGCGAGTTCGCGCAGGTGCGCGAGGCGCTGGCCGCCACCGCCGGGCAGTGGAACCTCTGATGCCGGCGCGGCGCTAGCGCAGCACGAAGCCGCGCTCCCGCACCGCCTGCGAGTCGAGCCCGATCTGCACCGTGAAGTCGCCCGGCTCGGCAACGTAGTCGAGCTGCGCGTTGAAGAACTTCAGCATGTCCTCGTCGATGGCGAAGCGCACCTCGCGCGCCTCGCCCGCCTTGAGCATGAGCTTGCGGAAGCCCTTGAGTTCCTTCACGGGCCGCACCACCGAGGCGGCGACGTCGCGCAGGTAAAGCTGGACCACGGTCTCGCCGTCGCGCGGACCGGTGTTCTTCACCGTCACGCTGGCCTCGATGCGGCCGCCGCGCGCCATCGCCGGGCTCGACAGCGCCACCTCGGACACGCTGAAGTCCGTGTAGCTCAGGCCGTAGCCGAACGGGTAGAGCGGGCCGGGCTGCTCCTCGAAGTATTGCGAGGTGTAGTTGGGCGGCTCGCCCGGCCGGTACGGGCGGCCGATGCGCGGGTGGTTGTAGTAGGTCGGGATCTGGCCGAGCGAGCGCGGAAAGGAGATCGGCAGCTTGCCGGCGGGGTTGTAGTCGCCGAACAGCACGTCGGCGATGGCGTGGCCGCCCTCGGTGCCGGCGTACCAGGTCTCGAGCAGCGCGTCGGCGTGTTCCTTCTCCCAGCCGAGCGTGAGCGGGCGGCCGTTCATCAGCACCACCACCAGCGGCTTGCCGGTGGCCTTGAGCGCGCGCAGCAGCGCGTCCTGGCTGCCCGGCAGCGACAGGCTGGTGCGGCTCGACGCCTCGTGCGACATGCCGCGCGACTCGCCCACCGCGACCACGATGGTGTCGGCGCCGCGCGCCGCCGCCACGGCCTCGGCCAGCATCTCGTCCGGGGCGCGCTTGTCCTGCACGATCTCCGGCTTGTCCCAGTTCATGAAGTTCAGGTAGCCGACCACGCCGGCGTCGTCGGTCACGTTGGCGCCGCGCGCGTAGACCACGCGGCCACTGGCGCCGAGCGCGTCGCGCACGCCCTGCAGCAGCGTGACCGACTGCCCGGACTTGCCGGCGGCCGACCAGCTGCCCATGATGTCGATGGGCGCGTCGGCCAGCGGGCCGATCACGGCGATGGTGCCGGCCTTCTTCAGCGGCAGCGTCCGCGCGCGGTTTTCCAGCAGCACCAGCGCGCGGCGCGCGGCCTCGCGCGCCGCCGCGCGGTGCAGGCGGCTTTCCGCGTCGATGTCGGGCGGGTCCTGCTCGGCCTTGCCGATGCGCCGGTACGGGTCCTGGAACAGCCCCATGTCGTACTTGGCGCCGAGCACCTCGCGCACCGCGCCGTCGATGTCGCGCATGGGCACCTCGCCCGCCTTCACCAGCCCGGGCAGGTAGGCCAGGTAGGCCGAGTCGTGCATGCTCATGTCCACGCCGGCGCGGATCGCCAGCCGCGCCGCCTCGCGCCCGTCCTTCGCCACGCCGTGCTTGGTCAGCTCGTCGATGGCGCCGTGGTCGCTCACCGTGACGCCCTTGAAGCCCCAGCTCTTGCGCAGCAGGTCGCGCAGCAGCCAGGTGTTGGAGGTGGCCGGCACGCCGTTGACCGAGTTCAGCGCGATCATGACGCCGCCGGCGCCCGCGTCGACGCCGGCGCGGTACGGCGGCAGGTAGTCCTGGTACATGCGCAGCGGGCTCATGTCGACCGTGTTGTAGTCGCGCCCGCCTTCGACCGCGCCGTACAGCGCGAAGTGCTTGACGAAGGCCATCACGCTGTCGGCGCCGGCCGGCGAGCCGCCCTGGAACCCCTTGACGCTGGCGCGCGCGTACTGCGAGACCAGGTAGGGGTCTTCGCCGAAGCCCTCCGAGGTGCGCCCCCAGCGCGGATCGCGGGCGATGTCGACCATCGGCGCGAAGGTCGCGTCGAGGCCGTCGGCGCTGGCCTCGATGGCGGCGATGCGCGCGCTCTGCGTCACCGTGGCGAGGTCCCAGCTCGAGGCGAGCCCGAGGCTGATCGGGAAGATGGTGCGGTGGCCGTGCACCACGTCGTAGGCGAAGAAGATGGGAATCTTCAGGCGGCTGCGCCGGACCGCGGCGTCCTGCAGCGGCCGGTTCTCCGCGGGCGTCACCGAATTGAAGGTGCCGCCCACGCGGCCCGCGGCGATCTCCTCGAGCAGCCGCGGCTGGGGCATGTCCGCGCCGATGCTGATCAGGCGCAGCTGGCCGATCTTCTCGTCCAGCGTCATGCGTTTCATCAGGTCCGCGATGAATGCGTTCTTGTCGCCGGCGTGGCCGGGGGCGGGACCGGCAAGCACCGGCGAGCAAACAAGACTGGCCGACAGGGCCAGCGAAACAAGCATTCTCATCTGATTGTCATCCAAGTGGCGCGGCAGGTCCGGCGCACCGCGATAGTGCGCGCTGGCCGTCCTGCCGGCTGTCCGCGCGTGCCAGAACAGGCACACGAGGCAAAATTCGTTGTCTTTTTGCGCTGCGCCCGCAGTTTACCGCCACTACACTAGCAACTTTCGCCGCGCGCATACCGCGCCAGCCTGTTCCAACGTGCCTTTCCTGGAGAGATTCGTGTTTTTCGCAGTCATTGCCGCGTCGTTACGTCCCAAGATGCGAGCCGCCGCGCCGGCGCTCATGGCCACCCTGACCTTGCTGTGCGGCGCCCCGGCCTGGGCCTTCTCGCTGGACGACGTGACCGCCCGCGCCAAGGCCCTGGCGGACAAGCCGTATGCCGCGCCGGCCAGCAACCTGCCGCCCGCGTTCAGCCAGATGCAGTTCGCCGACTACATCAAGATCCAGCCGCGCCGCGACCAGCTGGAATGGAAAGACCAGGACACGCCGTTCCGCCTCGGCTTCTACCACCAGGGCATGCAGTTCAGCGCGCCGGTGCGCATCAACGAGATCGTCGGCAACGCGGTCAGCGAGGTCAGGTACGACCCGGCGCGCTTCGACTTCGGCGACCTCAAGCTCGACAAGGACGCGACCAGCAAGCTCGGTTATGCCGGTTTCCGCGTACTCTACCCGATCAACCGCGCCGACAAGCTCGACGAGGTCATGAGCGTGCTCGGCGCCAGCTATTTCCGCGTGATCGGCAAGAACCAGGTCTACGGCCTGTCCAGCCGCGGCCTGGCCATCGACACCGGGCTGCCGGTGGCCGAGGAATTCCCGGCCTTCCGCGAATTCTGGATCGCGCGGCCCGCGCCCGGCGACAAGCACGTGGTGTTCTACGCGCTGCTCGATTCGCAGCGCGCCACCGGCGCCTACCGCTTCGACCTCTACCCCGGCGAGGACACCGTGCTCAAGGTGCAGGCGCGCGTGTTCCTGCGCGGCAAGGCGCTCAACCTCGGCGTGGCGCCGCTGACCAGCATGTTCCTGTTCGGGCCGAACCAGCAGCGCGACCAGTACAACTTCCGCCCCGCGCTGCACGACTCCAACGGCCTCGCCATCCATGCCGGCAACGGCGAATGGCTGTGGCGGCCGCTGAACAACCCGCGCGATCTCGCCATCAGCAGCTTCGAAGTCACCAACCCGCGCGGCTTCGGGCTGCTCCAGCGCGGGCGCGAGTTCTCCGCCTACGAAGACCTCAAGGACCGCTACGACCTGCGCCCGAGCGCGTGGATCGAGCCGCAGGGCGACTGGGGCAAGGGCCACGTGCAACTGGTGGAGATCCCCACGCCCGACGAGACCAACGACAACATCGTCGCGTTCTGGAAGCCGGACGTGCTGCCGCCGCGAGGCCAGCCGCTGCGCGCCGACTACACCATGCACTGGACCATGAACGAGAGCGCGCTGCTCGGCAAGGACGTGGCCTGGGTCAAGCAGACGCTGCGCTCGGCCGGGGAAATCACCCAGGCCAACCTGATCCGCCATCTCGACGGCAGCACCGGGCTGCTGGTCGATTTCGAAGGCCCGGTGCTGGCCAGTCTGCCCGCCGGCACGCAGGTCGGCTCGCAGGTCAGCGTGAGCGACAACGCGGAGATCCTGGACAAGGTGCTGGAGCCCAACCCCGTCACCGGGGGCTGGCGCCTGAGCCTGCGCGTCAAGGTCAAGGACCCCGGCAAGGTGGTGGAGATGCGCGCGGCGCTGGTGGCCGGCGGCAAGCCGCTGAGCGAGACGTGGAGCTACCAGTTGCCGCCGCGCTCGGTGGGCGGCTGAGGCATTGAAGACCTGCGGGACGGAGCGGCGGGGCCGGATCGCCGCGTCGGCGGCGGCCCCGGCCGCCCCGGCCGCTTCTACCGTTCCTGCCGCTTGCGCCGCAGGAACTCGCTCATGTAGCGCTGCGGCTCGCCGGTCTCGAAGGCGCTGCCGAATTCCTTCACGCTGTTGGCGATGGACACGTCCAGCGGCGCGTCTTCCCACTCGCGCAGCAGGCGCTTCTGCTGGCGCACCACGGCCGGGCCGAAGCCCGCCAGCAGGGCGGCGACGCGCTCCACCTCGGCGTCGAGCCCGGCCAGCGGCACCACCTTGCTGACCAGGCCCCATGCCAGCGCTTCGCGCGCGTCGGCGAGCTCGCCGGTCAGCAGCATCCACGTGGCGCGCGCGTTGCCGACCAGGCGCGGCATCAGCGCGGCGTGGATCACCGAGGGAATGCCGACCTTCACTTCGGGCATGCCGAGCTGGGCGTTGTCGGCGGCGATGCGGATGTCGCAGGCCAGCGCCAGCTCCAGCCCGCCGCCGAGGCACCAGCCCGGCATGCGCGCGATCACCGGCGCGGGGAAGTGCCGCAGCGCGTCGCACAGGCCGCGCAGGCCGCTGATGAACGCTTCGCCGCTGGCGCGCGTCAGCGCGGCCATTTCCTTGATGTCGGCGCCGCCGACGAAACCCTTCTCGCCGGCGCCGCGCACGATCAGCACGCGCACGCCGTCGCGCCCGGCCAGCTCCCGCACGGCCGCGGTGAGCGCGGCGATCACCGGCGTGCCGAGGATGTTGAGCGAGCCGGCCTCGCGGATGGTGAGCGTGGCGACGCCGCGCCCGTCGATCTCGACGCCGGCGTGGTTCGGCGTGGTGTCTGTCGGTGTCATGGTCGCGCCTTACTGCAGTCTGGTGAAATGGATGTCTTCGACGACCTGCTTCCAGTGCGCGTTCTGGCCGCGGATCAGGTCGGCGAAGGCCTTGCGCGACATCGGGCTGGGAATGGCGCCCTGCTTCTCGATGGCGGCCACCACCTCGGGCTCGGCCAGCACGCGGCGCACCGCGTCGTTGAGCTGGTCGAGGATGGCGGCCGGCGTGCCGGCGGGCGCGCCGAGGCCGAACCACGAAGGATTGTTCATCGCCGGCAGGCCGGCCTCGGCGTAGGTGGGCACGTTGGGCAGCACCTTGAGGCGCTGCCTGGCCGCCACCGCGAGCGGGCGCAGGCGCCCGCCCTGGATCAGGCCGGAAGACGACGGGATGTTGTCGAACACCACCTGGATCTGTCCCGCCACCGCGTCGTTCAGCGCCGGGCCCAGGCCCTTGTAGGGCACGTGCAGCATCTTCGTGCCGGTCTCGCTCATGAACAGCTCGCCGTTCATGTGGCTCAGGCCGCCGTTGCCGGACGAGCCGAACGAATACTTGCCGGGCTCGGCCTTGAGCAGCTTGATGAAGGCGGGCAGGTCGGAGGCCGGGAAGGCCGGGTTGACCACCAGCACGTTGGGCACGTCGGCCAGGTTGCTGATGGGGTCGAAGTCCTTGACCGGGTCGTAGGCGGTCTTGGCGTACACGTTGGGATTGACCGCGTGCGAGCTTTCCACCTCCATCACCAGCGTGTAGCCGTCCGCGGGCTGCTTGGCGGCATAGGCGCTGCCGACCGCGCCGCCGGCGCCGGGGCGGTTCTCCACCACCACCGGCTGCCTGAGCACGGCGCCCAGGCGCGTGCCGACGATGCGCGCGATGATGTCGGTGGTGCCGCCCGCGGCGTAGGGCACGATCAGCTTGACCGGCTTGTCGGGGTAGGCGGCGTGGGCGCCGGCGCAAAGACCGAGGCCGGCGAGAAGGGGGATGGCGAGGATGCGGTTGTGCAAGCGGTGTCTCCGGTGATGGATGTGTTTTCGTGTTGCGCGCGATGTCGTGCGCGCCGGCATGCGCGATGCCGCGCGCGCCGTCAGGTCGGCCGGGCGCCGGCGTCAGGCGCGCGCCGGCGCGTCGTGCTCGCCCAGCAGCGGCGGCGCGGCGCACGGCGGCGCGCCGGCGGCGGCCAGCATCGGGTTGCGGATCATCGGCACGCGCCCGAGCGTGGGATGCTCGGCGCTCTGCACGAGTTGGCGGTGCCGCACCTGCGGATGGGCGAAGACTTCGTCCATCGAGTTGATCGGCCCCCACGGCACGCCGGCCGCGTCGAAGGCGTCGGTCCATGCCTGCCGCGCGCGCGTGGGGAACACCTCGGCGAGGAGCGCGCGCAGCGCCGGCAGGTTGTCGATGCGCGCCGAGTTGGTGGCGTAGCGCGCGTCCGTTGCCAGCGCGGCGAGGCCGGCCACTTCGCAGAAGCGGGCGAACTGCGCGTCGTTGCCGATGGCCAGGATCAGGTGGCCGTCGGCGCAGCGGAACACTTCGTAGGGCGCGCAGTTGGGATGGGCGTTGCCGCTGCGCTGCGGCGCGCGGCCCGACACCAGGTAGTTGGAAGCCTGGTTGGCGTTGAGCGCCACGGCCACGTCGAGCAGCGCGATGTCGAGGTATTCGCCCGCGCCGGTGGCGTGCCGGCGCAGCAGCGCCGCCAGCACCGCCGAGGTGGCGTACATGCCGGTGGTCAGGTCCACCACCGCCACGCCGGTGCGCAGCGGGCCGGCGCCGGGCTCGCCGTCGGGGTGGCCGGTGTAGCTCATGAGGCCGCCCATGCCCTGGAACACGTAGTCGTAGCCGGGTTTGTCGGCCATCGGGCCGCTCTGGCCGAAGCCGGTGATCGACAGGTAGACCAGGCGCGGGTTGAGCGCCTTGAGCGTGTCGTAGTCCAGCCCGTAGCGGCGCAGCGTGCCGGCCTTGAAGTTCTCCACCAGCACGTCCGCCTCCAGCGCCAGCGCGCGGATGCGCGCGGCGCCCTCGGGCGTGGCGTAGTCGATGGCGACCGAGCGCTTGCCGCGGTTGCAGCAGATGAAGTACGCGGAGAGGCTGTCCTCGCCTTCGGCGTCCCGCAGGTAGGGCGGACCCCAGCCGCGCGTGTCGTCGCCGTGGCCGGGGCGTTCCACCTTGGTGACTTCGGCGCCGAGGTCGGCGAGGTTCTGCGTGCACCAGGGGCCGGCCAGGATCCGCGACAAATCCAGCACCTTGATGCCGGCCAAAGCCTGATGAAGCATGGGTTCTCCGCAAGGGGGCCAACGATGCGGGCGAGTGTATCGACGGCCCGGCGCGCGGACCAGTTCAGAGTTTCGAAAGAAGCGTTCGCGGATTTTGAATGGGCGCGGCGGATTTGCGGGACAAGGGCCGCATTCGTTTCCGCGCGCTGTGCGGCACGCGCTACACTGGAGTCACCGCGCCGGCGATCTGCGCGCGGCAAGCCGACGCCTGGCGCGGCTCATTTCACGATTCCCCCCTTGCGAGGAGATGCATCATGGCCACGACCTCAAATCCGTTTACCGATTTCAGCAAGCTGCTTGAGCAGTTCAAGCTCCCCGGCGTCGACATGACCTCGGTGATCGAAGCCCGGCGCAAGGACATCGACGCGCTCACGGAAGCCAACAAGGTGGCCTACCAGGGCATGCAGGCGCTGGTGCAGAAACAGACCGAGATCCTGAGCAAGACCATGCAGGAGATCCAGTCCGCGGCGCAGCAGATGGGCGCCGGCGGCAACCCCGCCGAGGCGATGGCCAAGCAGGGCGAATTCGTGCAGCAGGGCCTGCAGAAGGCATTCAACAACATGCGCGAGCTGGCCGAGATGGCGCAGAAATCGCAGGCCGAGGCGCTGGCGGTGATCACCAGGCGCGCCGAGCAGAACATCGAGGAAGCGAAGAACCTGATGAAGGGCAAGGGCGGCAAGTAGGCCCGCCGCGCCCGGCGCGGCATCGGGGCCGCGCCGGGCGGTGTTTCGCCGCGGCGGCGTCGCTATTGCAGCGCCATTGCATCGATATTGCGCCGCCGCTGTCCCGCAGTTGCCCCGCCCTGGCGCCAATCCGCCGTTGGCGGCGGATTTTTCCTGCCGCCGGGTCAGGCCGCCTTGGTGGCGCGGCGGGTGCCCTGCTGCACGGCGCCGCTGGCGGCCGCGGCCGAGGCCTCGATGTTCGACTTGACCGTCTCGGCGGCCTGCTTGGTCGCCTTCTGCACCGATTCGTAGGTGTTGTTGGCGGCCGCGACCGTCGATTTCAGCAGCGCCGTGAGGGCTTCCGAACCGGCCGGCGCGTTTTTCACGAAGGTGTCGACGAAGCCCTGCACGCGGCGGCTGTTCTGCTCGTACTGTGCTTCCACCGTCTTGGCCAGCTCGGCCTGCGTCTCGGTGGCGATCTCGTACACCTGGCGCGCATACGACAGCGCCTTCTCCGCCGCGGGCTGGGCCAGCGTGCCCTGGGTGGTGAAGACATCGCGCAGGTCGCGGCCCGACAGGGCGGCCTGGATGTTGTCCTGGCTCTCGGCCAGCGACGACTTCGCTACCTGCAGGTTCAGCTCGGCCAGCTTCTGGAAACCGTCGAAGGCCGTATTCGTCAGCGCGAACAGGTTGGCGAAACTGGCCTTCTGGACTTCGGCGAACTGCTCGGACGGAAAAACGAACATGCGTGCTCTCCTGTGATTCGCCCCGCCGCGTGGCCAAGGTGCGGCCGGCATGCGCGGCGGCGGTGCCGCGCGGCGCGGGACGAGGGTCTGGTTCGGAAGAGGATGGGCCTTGCATTGCGCAGTGCACCATCCAGGGGCTGATTCTAGAGGGCGCTATTTCGTTAGCCCCTAGGGACATACCCGGACAATTTCGGTTAGATGCTGCTGCTGTGCAGCAAGGGCGACATCCAGCATTCCCCCGTGACGTGGGGCACGGTCCTGGCGGGCCGCCCTATGTTGGCTGCCGCACATTGTGTCGAACGCGCGCGGGCGCGATGAGGCACCGCGTGGCGGCACAGGCCGCGGTGCCGCCGTCCGTGCTCCCGGGCCTATGCCGGCGCCACGGCCTCGCGCTGCTTCGCCACTTCGTGGTTGCGCAGGATGAAGCGCTGGACCTTGCCGCTCGGCGTCTTGGGCAGCTCGGCCACGAACTCGATCTCGCGCGGGTAGGCGTGCGCCGCCAGGCGGTTGCGCACATGCAGGCGCAGTTCCTCGGCCAGCTCGGGGCTGGCGCGGTACTGCGGGTCCAGCACGACGAAGGCCTTGATCAGTTCCGTGCGCTCCGCGTCGGGCTTGCCGATCACCGCGGTCTCGACCACGGCCGGGTGCTCGATCAGCGCGCTCTCCACGTCGAACGGGCCGACCCGGTAGCCGGAGGTGGTGATGACGTCGTCGGCGCGGCCGATGAAGCTGATGCTGCCGTCCGGGTTCAGCTCGGCGGTGTCGCCGGTCAGGTAGTACTTGCCGACGAAGGCGCCGGTGGGCGTGCCGTGGTAGCCGCCGAACCAGCACATCGGCGACTGCTCCAGGTCCAGCGCCAGCGTGCCGGGCTGGCCCGCGCCGAGTTCGCGCGCCTCGTCGTCGAGCACCACCACGCGGTGGCCCGGGCTGGCGAAGCCGGCCGCGCCCACGTGCACCGCATGGCGCAGCGCGTGGTGGTTGCACAGCACCATGCCCAGCTCGGTCTGGCCGTAGTGGTCGTGGATGGTGACGCCGAGCTGGTCGGCGAACCAGCGGATGACCTCGGGGTTGAGCGGCTCGCCCGCGCTGCTGACCGCGCGCAGCTTGCCGCGCAGCGGCCCGGACACGGCCTTGCCCGCGGCGATCAGCAGGCGGTACGCGGTGGGCGAGCCGGCCAGGTTGGTGATGCCGTACTTGTCGATCACGCGGCAGGTGCTTTCGACGCTGAACGGGCCGTCGTAGAACGTGGTGGGGTGTCCCAGCGCCAGCGGCCCGGTGACCGCGTAGTACAGGCCGTAGGCCCAGCCCGGATCGGCCAGGTTCCAGAATGCGTCCCCGGGGCGCAGGTCCACCGCGTCGCGCATGTAGCCGGCGAACGCCGCCACCGCCTTGAGCGGCACCAGCAGCGGCTTGGCGGGGCCGGTGGTGCCGGAGGTGAACATCATCAGGAACGGATCGCTGCCCTTGCGCATGACCGGGACGAAATCCGCCGGCTGGCGCTCCAGCTCGGCCCAGAAGCTGAAGTCGCCGCGCACCAGGCCGCGGCCCTTGGCGCCGGCCACGGTGAGCACGGCGGGGCAGCCCTGCACGTCGTCGAGCTTGCCGCGGTTGGCACCGTCGGTGACGACCAGGCGCGCGCCCGAAGTCTGCAGCCGGTGCTCGATGGCCTTCGGCCCGAACGCGGTGAACAGCGGCTGGTAGACCGCGCCCGCGCGCCAGGTGCCGAGGATGGTGGCCAGCAGTTCCGGCGTGCGCGGCAGCAGCCCGGCCACGCGGTCGCCGGGGCCGATGCCCTGCGCCTTGAGAAAGCCCGCGAACTGCGCCGAGAGCTTTTGCAGCTGGGTGAACGTGTAGGTCTCGCTGGTGCCGTCGCGGCCTTCCCAGAACAGGGCGATGCGGCCCGGCAGCGCGTGGCGGTCGCAGCATTCGACGCAGGCGTTGAGCGCCTCGGGCGTGCCGTTCAGGCATGCCGCCAGCGCGGCCTCATAGGAAAAGCTGCCGATGGCCTCCGCGTAATCGCGCATGGTGGTTGGTCTCCTTGGTGTCTCTCTTCTTGAATGGCGGGCGTTCGTGCGGACCGCGTCCGGAGAAATTCTGGGCCACGCCGGCGCGCGCGGCAATGGCCGCAGTGCGCACGCCGGGTGAACCCGTTTGCCAGTGCCTGCCACCCGCGGGAGACCGGAGACTAGCGGCCGCCGTGGCCACCACCGTGGCCGCCGCCGCCGCCACCACCGTGGCCACCACCGTGGCCGCCGCCATGACCGCCGCCGCCACCATGACCGCCACCGCCACCGCCACCGCCACCGCCACCGCCACCGCCACCACCGTGACCACCGCCACCACCGCCATGACTACCGCCGCCACCGCCGCCACCGCCGCCACCGCCATGTCCACCGCCACCGCCGTAGCCGGGCGGACGCCCGCCGTGTGGCGGTCCGCCATGCGACGGCCCGCCGGGCGGGCGCGCATGCGGCGGCGGATAACCGGGATAGCGCCCGGGCGGCGGGCGGTGCGCCCAGCGGCCCTGGTCGTGATACCAGGGCCGGTTGCGATAGTAGTTGCCCCAGTACGAGCCGAGCGAGAACGTGATGATGGGCAGGCCGATCATGGCGCCGTAGCTGAGCACCGGCACGCCGCCGCCCTGGTACGGATAGCTGAGCATGCCGCCGTAGACCCAGCCGCGCAGGTTGGGCAGCGCCACGTCGCACCACGTGTACTGGCTGACGCAGCCCATCACCGACAGCGGCGTGCCGCCGGCCAGTTGCGCGACCACCGGGTATTCCCTTCCGGGGCCGGCCAGCAGGTCGACGGGACCGGCGGTGAAAGCCTGGGCGGTCTGTGCATGGACCGCGCCCGGCAGGGCCGTCAGGCCCGCGGATATCGCAATGACGCAATGCACTATGCTGCGGCGCATCGTAAGCCTCCTCGTGGAAACCGGGCGCACGGTGCGGCCGCGGCATGAACCATGCCGCGGCGGAGTAGCGGATGTGCTGTCAGGAATTGTGCTGACGGCTCAACCCACCGCGTGCCACGGCGAAATGGAGAAGGCTAGCATGAGCACGGAAACAATGGCGGGGGCGCCGAACTTGATGGCGCGGGACTGCGCCAGCGTGCCCAGTACGACATAAAGGCACACGAGGGCAATAGCACACACAAAGACAAGGCTTTGATAATCTTGCATCTGATGTCTCCCTTAGTCGTTATATCTTTAACGTTATATCTAATGACACCGTTCGAACGCGGGGCTGCCGTGGGGGCACGTTCAAATTCATGGTAGGCCGGTAATCCCGGCGCCGCAATCGCGGCGGACAGAGGGTATACGCTCACGCCGGGCGGAATTTCCGTGTGTATTCAACGTATTTTCAATGTGAATTCAGCGTATTTTCAGCGCCATTTTTCCTGCGCGGTCCGGTATTCTTGTTTTTGCGCAGTGCACATATTGCGGCGCTTTAACGGCATCGCGCGGGCGAATGAAATCCGCCGCCGGAATATGGCGTGCAATGGACGGCGCGCAATGCAAAAGGCCGGTCGGTCCCGCGACGGGGACCGGCCGGCCTTTCTGTTTTTTCTTGCATCGCACGGCTCGCGCCCCGGCGATCGGGGCGGCCTGCCGGCGCCCGCCGGCGCCCCTTCGCGGGCGCCCCGGTCTTGTCGGCGCGCCGGTGGCGCGATCAGATGACGGTGTCGGCCACGCCGCCGTCCACGCGCAGCGCGGCGCCGGTGGTGGCGGACGCCTGCGGCGAGCAGACGTAGACGATCATGTTGGCCACTTCGTCGACGGTCTCCGCGCGCTGGATGATCGAGGTGGAGCGGTGCGCCTTGACGAAATCGGCGGCGACTTCCTCGATCGGCCGGCCCGTCTTCTGCACCTCGTCCTTGAGCATCTCGGCCACGCCCTCGGACAGCGTCGGCCCCGGCAGCACCGCGTTGACGGTCACGCCGGTGCCGGCCAGGCGCTTGGCCAGCCCGCGCGACACCGCCAGCTGCGCCGTCTTGGTGAAGCCGTAGTGGATCATCTCGGTCGGGATGTTGATGGCCGATTCGGACGAGATGAACACGATGCGCCCCCACTTGCGCTGGACCATCGACGGCGCGTAGGCGCGCGCCAGCCGCACGCCGGACAGCACGTTGACGTCGAAGAAGCGCTCCCATTCGCTGTCCGGCGTCTCGAAGAAGTCCTGCACCTGGAAGATGCCGAGGTTGTTGACCAGCACGTCGACGTGCGGCTGCTCCGCCACCAGCCGCGCGCACACGGCCGCGTCGGCGAGGTCGCCGGCAAAGCCCACTACGTCGGCGCCGGGCACCGCGCCGCGCAAGGCCTCCAGCGCGCGGGCGACGGTGGCCTCGCTGCGGCCGTTGACGATCACGCGCGCGCCGGCGCCGGCAAGTCCCCTGGCGGTGGCCAGGCCGATGCCGGCGGTGGAGCCGGAAACCAGGGCGATCTTGCCCGACAAGTCGATCTTCATGCTCACTCCTGATGCGATGGCGTCCGGGATGGAAGCCGTGGACGAAGTGTATTTGCCCGGCGCGCGCGTTCCAAGGCCGCGCCGCAAAAATCGCCGCCGGCGCGCGCGAATGGCGGCGGACATCGGGGTATGATCCAGCAGCACTCACTTCCGGAGGCCGTGCCATGAGATTCCGCTGGTCCGTTCCCGCCGGTGCGCTGATGGCCGCGGCCCTGCTGCTGGCCGGCTGCACCGGGCCCGTCGAGTTCTCGGCCGGCGGCCCCGACAGCTTCGCCGCCGGCGCCGTGAATCCGGACTTCCTCGACTTCGGCCCGATGGACCGCTCCATCGCGCAGTGCAAGACCGCCGCGCAGCAGGCCGGCGCCGGCCGGTGCGCCAAGGTGCGCGCCTACGAGGCCTGCATGAAGGGCCGCGGCTACTTCACGCTGCTCGGCCCGGAAAGCCCCTCGGGCTGCGGCGAGCCGTCGTGGCAGCGCGACGTGCGCAAGCTGATTCCCTGAGCGGCGCGCCGGCCGGCCCGCGCGGGCGCACCGCCTGCCTCGACGTACAATCCCGGTTTTGACTTGATCTCGAAGGTCTCAGATGACCACTCTCGGCACCCCCCTGTCGCCCGGCGCGACCAAAGTCATGCTGCTGGGCTCCGGCGAACTCGGCAAGGAAGTCCTGATCGCGCTGCAGCGGCTCGGCGTGGAAACCATCGCGGTCGACCGCTACGACAACGCGCCCGGCCAGCAGGTCGCGCACCATGCCCGCACCATCGCCATGAGCGATCCGGAGCAGCTCAAGGCGCTGATCGAGGCCGAGCGGCCCGACCTCGTGGTGCCGGAGATCGAAGCCATCGCCACGCCCATGCTCGAAGCGCTGGAAGCGCAGGGCGTGGTGCGCGTGATCCCCACCGCGCGCGCGGCGCGGCTCACGATGGACCGCGAAGGCATCCGCCGCCTGGCCGCGGAAACGCTCGGCGTGCCCACCAGCCCCTACAAGTTCTGCGACTCGCTCGAAGAGCTGCAGGCTGCCATCGACGGCGGCATCGGCTACCCGTGCGTGGTCAAGCCGGTGATGAGCAGCTCGGGCAAGGGCCAGAGCAAGATCGACGGCCCCGAGGGCGTCAAGGCCGCCTGGGACTACGCGATGGCCGGCGGCCGCGTCAGCCACGGCCGCGTGATCGTGGAAGGCTTCATCGATTTCGACTACGAGATCACGCTGCTGACGGTGCGCGCGGTCGGCGCCGACGGCCAGGTCGGCACGCACTTCTGCGAGCCCATCGGCCACGTGCAGGTCAGCGGCGACTACGTGGAAAGCTGGCAGCCGCACCCGATGCACCCGGCCGCGCTCGGGACCGCGCAGCAAATCGCCCAGGCCGTCACCGCCAACCTCGGCGGCCAGGGCCTGTTCGGCGTGGAGCTGTTCGTCAAGGGCGAGCAGGTCTGGTTCAGCGAAGTCAGCCCGCGCCCGCACGACACCGGCATGGTCACGATGATCACCCAGTGGCAGAACGAGTTCGAGCTGCACGCGCGCGCCATCCTCGGCCTGCCGGTCAGCACCGCGCTCAAGAGCCCGGGCGCCAGCGCCGTGATCTACGGCGGCGTGGACGCGGCCGGCGTGGTCTTCGACGGCGTGGACGAAGCGCTGCGCGTGCCGCAGACCGAGCTGCGCCTGTTCGGCAAGCCGGAAAGCTTCGTCAAGCGCCGCATGGGCGTGGCGCTGGCTTACGACGCCGACGTGGAAACCGCGCGCGCGCGCGCCAAGGACGCCGCCAGCCGCGTCAGGTCGCGCGTCGCCGGCTGAGCCGGCGGCAAGTCGCCGCGCGCGCCATGCCGCGCGCGGCATCCCGGCCCCGGCCCGCCGGGTGCCACCCGCCCGTTCCCGGCGCCCTGGCGCCTCAGTCCTTCGGCACGTCGTGCACGAAGCGCCCGGCGCTCAGCGTGTTCACCTGGTCGGCCGAGATGTCCATCAGGATCCGGCTGCGCTCGGGCGACATCGATACCGTGATGTATTGCACCGGCCGCGCGGCGGGATCGTGCATCAGCCGCACCAGCTTCAGCAGCGGCGCGCCGACCTCGGTATGCAGCCAGCCGGCGATGGCCGGGTCGGCGGCCTGCGCGGAAATCTCCTGCACCACGCGGCCGAACTTCACGCCCTGCGCCATCAGGATCTCGTAGAGCGCGCGCTTGCGCAGCGCCGCGGCGGTCACGCGCCTGCCCAGCGCGGCCGGCACCCAGGCATCGGTCAGCATGACCGGCGTGCCCGACATGCTGCGCAGGCGCAGCGCGTGCACGGCGCGCTCGCCGGGCGGCAGCTGCAGCAGCGCGGCGATGTCCGGCGGCGGCACCGCCGTGCCCACTTCCAGTACCTCCACCTCGGTTTCCAGCGCGGTCTTGCGCAGGCCGTCGATCACGCTCAGCGTGGGGCTGCTGCGCTCCACCCGCGCCTCGGGGCGCACGAAGGTGCCCAGCCCGTGGCGGCGCTCCACCATGCCCAGCGCGGCCAGGTCGGCCAGCGCGCGCCGCACCGTGATGCGCGACACGCCAAAGCGCTCGCACAGCGCCTCTTCCTTCGGCAGGGCCCCGGTTTCCGCGTAGACGCCGCGCGTGATTTCGTCGCGCAGCACGATGAACAATTGGCGATGCAGCGAGGTGCCGGGCATCTGGCCCAGCGGCGAAGCGGTGGTGGTATTGCGCGGCATGGGATGGCGTTTTCGTGGCGTGGGGAGCATAGCACAACGCTTCCGGCGGGATTTTCCCGTTCTTGACTGCCGTGAGTAGTTGTATCTAGAATATAAACACATAAACACGAGCGACAAGAACAACGGAGACGAGGATCGCGCAGGCACGGCGAGGCTGCCGGCCGGCCGCGTTGCCGGTCACGCACTCCGCATTCCCTGTTCCGCATCCCATGCCACCGCCCATTTCCCGCCAAAACGCACCACAGGACCACCCAATGACTCCCGCAGCCACCCTCCGCCAGCGCCTCCGGGCGCCCGGCATGATCATCGCCCCCGGCGCATACGATGCCATCGGCGCCCGCCTGGTCGAGCAGGCCGGCTTTGCCGCCTGCTACATGACCGGCGCCGGCACCTCGGCCGCGCGCGGTTTTCCCGACTTCGGCCTGCTGACCATGAGCGAGATGGTCGAGAACGCGGCGGTGATGGCGCGCGCCACGGCCATTCCGCTGATCGCCGACGCCGACACCGGCTACGGCAACGAGCTCAACGTCACCCGCACCGTGCGCGAGTACGAGGCGCGCGGCGTGGCCGCGGTCCACATCGAGGATCAGGTCGCGCCCAAGCGCTGCGGCCACCTGGACGGCAAGGAAGTGATCGCGCACGACGAGTTCGTCTCCAAGATCCGCGCCGCCGTGGAGGCGCGCCGCACGCCGGACTTCCTCATCATCGCGCGCACCGACGCGCGCGCCGTGCTGGGGCTGGACGAAGCCGTGCGGCGCGCCAACGCCGCGCTCGGAGCCGGTGCCGACATGGCCTTCGTGGAAGCCACGCAGACGCTGGAGGAAGTGGCGGCGGTGCCCCGGCTGGTGCGCGGCCCGTGCCTGCTCAACGTGGTGCCCGGCGGGCGCACGCCGGTCTTCGACCTGCGCGAGGCCGAGGCGATGGGCTACAAGCTGGCCATCCTGCCGGGGCTGATGCTCAAGGCCGCCATCGAGGCCGGTGACGCCGCGCTGGCGCAGCTCAGGGCCACCTTCACCGCGCCGGCCGTGTCGGCCAGCGTGGGCCAGACCTTCCGCCGCTTCGGCGCCGACGAATGGGACGGGCTGCGCCAGCGCTTCAACGCCGGCGCGCGCGCCACCCACCCCGACGCGCCGGCCGGCGCAAAGGCGGGCTGAACATGCCACGCACCCTGTTCGACAAGCTCTGGGACGCGCACGTGGTGCGCGAGCTCGGCGATGGCTGGGCGCTGCTGCACATCGACCGCCACCTGCTGCACGACCTGTCCGGCCCGCCCGCGCTGGGCCAGGTGGCCGCGCGCGGCCTGCCGCTGCACGATCCGGCGCTGGTGTTCGCCACGCCGGACCACGCGGTGTCGAGCCGCCCCGGGCGCGACGGCCATACCTTCGCCCCGGGCGGGCGGCTGTGGACCGCGCTGCGCGAGAGCACCGCGGCGGCCGGCGTGACCCTGTTCGACCTCGGCCAGCCGGGGCAGGGCATCGTCCACGTGATGGGGCCCGAGCTGGGCATCGTGCTGCCGGGCCTGACCGTGATCTGCGGCGACAGCCACACCTGCACCAACGGCGGCCTCGGCGCGATGGCGTTCGGCGTGGGCTCGTCCGAGAGCACGCACGCGCTCGCCACGCAGACGCTGCGCCAGCAGAAGCCGCGCCGCATGCGCATCCGCTGCGAAGGCGCGCTGGCCGCGGGCGTCACCGCCAAGGACCTGGCGCTGCACATCATCGGCAAGCTCGGCGCGGCCGCCGGCGTGGACCACGCCATCGAGTTCGCCGGCCCGGCCATCAGCGCGCTGGAGGTGGAAGGGCGCCTGACGCTGTGCAATCTCAGCGTGGAGCTGGGCGCGCGCTTCGGCATGGTGGCGCCGGACGAGCGCACCATCGAATGGCTGCGCGGCCGCCCCTACGCGCCCGCCGGCGCGCAGTTCGAGGCGGCGGCCGACTACTGGCGCACGCTGGCCAGCGACGACGGCGCGCGGTTCGACCGCGAAGAGACGATCGATGCCGCGGCGGTGGTGCCGACCATCACCTGGGGCACCAGCCCCGAGCAGGCCATCGCCATCGGCGGCACCATCCCCGACCCGGCCGCGGCGTCCGACGACGCGGCGCGCGCGGCCATCGGCGCCGCGCTGGACTACATGGGCCTGGCGCCCAACGCGCCGATCGCCGGCACGCCGGTCGACTGGGTCTTCATCGGCTCGTGCGCCAACTCGCGCCTGTCCGACCTGCGCGCCGCCGCCGCCGTGGCGCGCGGGCGCCACGTCGCGCCGGGCGTGACGGCGTGGGTGGTGCCGGGCTCCGAGAACGTCAGGCGCGCGGCCGAGGCCGAGGGCCTGCGCGCGGTGTTCGAGGCGGCCGGCTTCGCCTGGCGCGAGCCGGGCTGCAGCATGTGCGTGGCCGCCAACGGCGAGCAGGTACCGCCCGGGCAGCGCTCGGTCTCCACCTCCAACCGCAACTTCGTCGGGCGCCAGGGACCGGGCGCCCGCACCCATCTCGCCAGCCCGGCGATGGCCGCCGCGGCGGCCGTGACCGGCTGCATCACCGACGTGCGGAGCCTTGCATGACCATGCCACCGTTTACCGTGGTGACGGGCGCGGCCGCGCCGCTGCTGCGCGCCAACCTCGACACCGACGTCATCATCCGCATCGAGCGCCTGACCAGCCTGCCGCGCGACCAGCTCGGCCCCTACGCGCTGGAGGCGCTGCGCTACCGCGCCGACGGCAGCGAGGATCCCGGCTTCGTGCTCAACCAGCCGGCCTTCCGCGGCGCGCCGGTGCTGCTGGCCGGCGCCAACTTCGGCTGCGGCTCCTCGCGCGAGGGCGCGGTGTGGGCGCTGATGGGCATGGGCGTGCGCTGCGTGATCGCGCCGAGCTACGGCGACATCTTCTACAACAACTGCTTCCAGAACGGCCTGCTGCCGATCCGCCTGCCCGCGGCGGCGGTGACGGCCCTGGCCGCGCAGTGCGCGCGCGGCGCGCCGCTGCGGGTGGACCTGGCGGCGGCCACGCTGACCGCGCCCGACGGCACCGCCATCGCGTTCCCGGTCGACCCGCTGCGCCGCGAGGCGCTGCTGCACGGCCTCGACGACATCGGCCTCACGCTCAAGGACGACGAGCTGATCCGCGCCTGGCAGCAGGCCGACCGCGCGCGCCGGCCGTGGGCGTGGGCGGTGCGGCGCGGGGGCGCGGCCTGATCCGCCGCCCGCCGCCGCCCGCCCGCTGCCGCGTCGGGCGGACACATAAGAACATGGAAAAACAAGGAGACAACATGCATCCCTTCGTCGAACGACGGCATGGCCTCGCGCGCGCCCTGGCGGCGCCCGCGTGCACCGTGGCGCTGCTGGCCGCCGCGCCCGCGGCCTCGCTGGCCGCATCGGCTGCAGCATCGGCCGCCGCCGGCACGCAGGCCGCGTGGCGCCCGGACCGCCCCGTCACGCTGGTGGTGCCCTACGCGGCCGGCGGCGGCACCGACGCCACCGCGCGCGCCGTGTCGAAGCAGCTCGGCGTGCTGTGGGGCCAGCCCGTGGTGGTGGAGAACCTGCCCGGCGCCGACGGCCTGATCGGCACGCGCCGCGTGATGGAGGCCCGGCCCGACGGCTACACGCTGCTGCTGCAGGTGCCGGCCATCGTGGTCACGCGGTACACGCCGGGCCTCAAGGGCGTCGACCCGCTCGCGCGGCTCGATCCGGTGACGGCCATCTCGCAGTCGCCCGCCGCCGTGGTGGCGAGCGGCAAGCTGCCGGTGAAGACGCTGGCCGAGTTCGTGCAGTACTGCAAGGCGCCGGGCCGCTCGTGCTCGCTGGGCAGCGGCGAGAGCCTCGCGCGCATCTCGGGCAGGCAGCTCGCGGAGGAGGCCGGCCTGCCCAACCTCGTCGTGGTCAATTACCGCGGCACCGGCCCCATCGTCACCGACCTGATCGCCAACAACGTCAACCTGGCGTTTACCGGCATCACGGCGGCGCTGCCGCACTACAAGAGCGGCGCGCTGCGCATCCTGGCCACGCAGGGGCCGAAGCGCGCGGCCGCGCTGCCCGAGGTGCCCACCACCGCCGAGGCCGGCTACCCGCAGTTCCAGTCCGTCACGTGGTACGGCCTGTTCGCGCCCAGGGGCACGCCGGCGCCAGTGCTGCAGGGCGTGGTGGCCGCGCTGCGCGAAGCCGTGAAGGATGCCGACGTGCGCAAGACCATCGCCGCCGCCGGCGCCGAGCCGGTGGTCAACTCGCCGGCCGAGTTCGCGGCGCAGGTGCGCGAGGACAGCGCGCGGCTCGGCGACCTCGTCAGGCGCTACCCGCTGGAATGACCGGCGCCGCGCTCACTCCAGCGACAGCCGCGCCGCGAAGGCCAGCAGCACCGCCGAGAACGACCAGCGCTGGAAGGCCTGCGCGCGCGGGCTGCCGCGCAGCCACGCGGCCATGCGCACCGCGCCGAACACGCAGGCCAGGTCGAAGGCGATGCCGGTCAGTACCAGCACCACGCCAAGCTCCAGCACCTGCGACCACACCGGCGCGCCGTGCGGGTCGACGAACTGCGGCAGCAGCACCGAGCAGAACAGCAGCGCCTTCGGGTTGAGCAGGCTGCTCAGCGCGCCGCGCGCCACCGAGGCGCGCAGCGGCGCGGCGGCGTCGGCGCGGTCCGCGCCGGCTTCCATGCCGAAGGCCGGGCCGCGCAGGATCTGGATGGCCACCCAGGCCAGGTACAGGCCGCCGGCCACGCGCACGCCCTGGTACAGCCACGGCGCCGCGCGCAGCAGCGCGGCCACGCCGCACGCGGAAAGCGTGACGTGCGCGGCCCGCGCCAGCGCCAGTCCGGCGGCGGTGGCCAGCCCGTGCGGCACGCCGCGCGCGGTGCTGGTCTGGAGCACCAGCGCCATGTCGGGGCCGGGCAGCGCATAGACCACGGCCAGCGCGCCGATGAAGGTCAGCAGCAGATGCAGGGAAACCATGATGCGACTCCGTTGGGAACGGCATCATGATCGCGCCGGTGGCGGAGGGATTTCAGGCGATTTTCCACGGCCGGCGGCCATCCTTTGGAGGAATGCGCTAATCTTTGCTCATTTTCGGGAGAAACGGCGATGGAACTCGACAAGTTGGACCGCGCGATCCTGGCGGCGGTGCAGGCCGACGGCCGCGCCACCAACGCCAGCCTGGCGGAATCCGTGGGATTGAGCGAGACGCCGTGCGCGCGCCGGCTCAGGCGGCTCGAGGCCGAGGGCTACATCGAGGGCTATCGCGCCATGCTGTCGCGCCGGGCGCTCGGGCTGGGGCTGATGGCCTTCACGCAGGTGCGCTTCGGCGTGCACAGCCGCGAACTGTCCGACCGCTTCGAGCGCGAGGTGCAGGCCATCCCGCGCATCATCTCGTGCCACAACGTATCGGGCAGCGCCGACTACCTGCTGCTGGTGGTGGCGCGCGACCTCGACGACTACGGCATCTTCATGCGCGACGTCCTGCGCACCTTGCCCGGCGTGACGGCGGTGGAGTCGCTGCTGTCGCTGCGCGAGGTCAAGCGCAACGCGGGCCTGCCGCTGCTCTGACGCGGCGAGGCGGCGCCGGGGCGGCCTTGTATGGGCTCGGTGCGGCTTCAGTGTGGCTTCAGTGCGGCGCCGGCGCGACCGCCGATGCGGCGCTCAGTCCTCGCCCCCGTCTTCCCCGCCGCGCCGGTGCCTGGCCATGAGCGCCAGCTCGTGCGCCACCGCGAAGCACAGCAGCGCCGCCACCGTGGCCAGGATCGCCAGCGTCACCGCCAGTTGCCGGCCGTGCCACAGGCCGCCGAACCACTGCGAGAACTCGGCCGCCAGCACCGCCGCCTTGCCGCCGATGCGCTCGAGCTGGAAGTCGTACTGCCGCTGCCAGCCGGGACCGTACAGCAGGTCGGGCGAGGTTTCCGCGCGCGCGGCGTTCAGGTAGACCAGCACGGCGGCGGTCCAGCCGGCCGCCAGGATGGCGGCGCCCAGCAGGTAGAGCCGCGCCGGCAGGGAGCGCAGCGGTGTCTTGGTGTCGCTCATGGGAGGCGGCGCGTTGCGCGGGATGGGCCAGGCCCCATTGTAATGAGCGCGGGGCGCAACGCCGCAAGCGCGCAGGGTCGGCCTGCTCAGCCGGGGCGGCCACGGGCTTCCGCCTATCGGAGGGGTAAATAACGTTCCCGCCGCGCCGATATAGTATGTGGTCTGGCACGGCTTTCCCCGGCGCGGTGCGCGCGGGGGCACCGCGCGCCAGCCAGAACCGGACCGGTTCGCGCGCAGTTCGGCCCGGTCTGCCCGGAACCCGTCACTTGGCAGGTAGTCCTTTCTTGCCCCATTCCGCGATCGTCCCGGACGATGCGGGCAGCCGGCCCAGGTACCTGCGCCGGCTTCCGCTCCTCCGCCTCCTGTCGGCCTTGTGCGCCGCGCTGCTGTGCGTGCCGCCGCCCGGCGCCGCGGCCGATACCCCGCAGTCGCGCTCCGAGGCCGTGGTGCGCACGGTGTACAGCCTGCTCGGCTACGCGCGCTGGCCGGTCGAGCGCGAGGTGCTGCGCCTGTGCGTGGACGGCACGGCGCGCTATGCCGGCAAGCTGGCCGACGGCGGCACGCTCGCCACCGGGCGCGTGGTGCAGGCGCGCCGCATCGACGTCACCGGCGCCGGCGCGATGACCGGCTGCGATTCCGTCTACCTGGCCGCGATGACCGACGCCAGCCGCCGGCGGGTGGCGGCCGAACTGAGCGGGCGCCCGGTGCTGGTCATCACCGAGGAAGACTTCGAGTGCGAGACCGGCAGCATGTTCTGCCTCAACGTGGCCGACAACCGCGTCACCTTCCGCGTCAACCTCGACTCGGTCGCGCGCAGCGGCATCCACATCCATCCCGGCGTGCTGCAGCTCGGCCGGCGGCGGACGCCCGCGCTATGAAGCCGCGCTCGCGCCCGGACGCGCCGCCGCCGCGCCCCACGCTCTATCACGCGCTGCGCCGCATTCACCTGAGCGTGGCGCTGATCGCCGTCTGCACGGCCGGCCTCTCGCTGACCGCGCTCGGGCTGACCGCGCTGCGCGTCTATGCCGACCACAACCTGCACCTGATCGCGCGTTCGCTGGCCTATACGCTGGAAGCGCCGGTGGTGTTCCGCGACCCGGCCGCGGCGCGCGACGCGCTGGTCGCCATCGCCACCGCGGAAGTGGCGCAGGCCAGCGTCTACGACCGCGACAGCCGCCTGCTGGCCGAATGGCAGCAGCCCGTGCGCGCGCGCTTCGCCGGCCTGCAGAAGCTGGCCAGCCGGCTGATGGCGCCCGGCTCGGTGGAGCAGGTCATCATGCACGAGACGCAGGTGGTCGGCACCGTGCGCCTGACCGCCGATCCCGGCAAGCTGTTCGAGTTCGTGCTCAGCGGCCTGTTCGGCCTGCTGGCCTGCCTGCTGCTGACGGCGGTGAGCGCGCACTACATGTCGAGCCGCATGCTGGTGCACATCATCGAGCCGGTGCGCAACCTCATGCGCGTGGCCCACGCGGTGCGTTCCGAGCGGGCCTTCGACCAGCGCACACCGCCGGCGCACATCGCCGAGCTCAATGCGCTGGGCGAGGACTTCAACGGCCTGCTCGACGAGCTCGAAAGCTGGCAGGACCAGCTCCAGCACGAGAACCGCTCGCTCGCGCACCGCGCCAGCCACGACAGCCTGACCGGGGTGCTCAACCGCGCCGCCTTCGAGGACGCGCTGCACCGCGCCGTGCGCTTCGCCACCGCCTCGAAGGCGCGCGTCGGCGTGCTCTACCTCGACAGCGACGCCTTCAAGGAAATCAACGACACCTTCGGCCATGCCGCCGGCGACGAAGTGCTGGCCGGCATCGCCCAGCGCATCCGCGCCTGCCTGCGCGACGGCGACCTGGTCGCGCGCATCGGCGGCGACGAGTTCGCCGTGCTGATCACCGCGCTGCGCAAGCCGGCCGACATCATCCAGGTGGCCGAGCACATCCTGCTGCGCATGAAGGACCCGATCCAGCTCAGCGGCGGCGCCAGCATCGAGGCCTCGCTCAGCATCGGCCTGGCGGTGTTCCCGCTGCACGCGCAGACCGCCGCCGGCCTGCTGCAGAAGGCCGACGAAGCCATGTACCAGGCCAAGCGCGGCCGCGGCGGCCACTGGCAAAGCGCGCAGCCGCACCTGGCCGCGGCCGAGACCGTGCTCGAATAGCGCGGGCGGCGACAACGGAACGCAGAAGAGGAGATCCATCGTGCCATCGAACCTGTCCGCCCGCGCAAGACTGTGGCTGGGCACGGCCCTCGCCATCGCCGCGCTGGGCCTGGCCGGCTGCCAGGCGCCCGCGCCTGCGGCGGCCAGCCGGCTGACGCCGCCGCAGATCGAGACGCTCAGGCAGCAGGGCTTCCAGCTCACCGACGGCGGCTGGGAACTGAACCTGTCCGAGAAGGTGCTGTTCGGGCTCGACGAGGACACCATCAGCGCCGAGCACCGGGCGGTGGTGCAGCGCATCGGCACGGCGCTCAAGGGGGCCGGCATCGACCGCGTCCGGCTCGACGGCCACACCGACGATTCCGGCTCCGCCGAATACAACCAGCAGCTCTCGGTGCGGCGCGCGCAGGCAGTGGCCAGGGTGCTGGCCGAAAGCGCCTTCCTGCCGCAGAACATCGAGGTGCGCGGGCTCGGCAAGACCCGCCCGGTGGCCGACAACCGCACCGCCGCGGGGCGGGCGGAGAACCGGCGCGTGGCGATCGTGGTGACGGTGGACTGAACCGCGCCGGCCAAGTCGGGTCATGCCGGGTCATGTCGGGCCACGTCCGGCTAGACAGGCGGCCCGGCACCGACGAGACAACGAGACAACGAGACAACGAGACAACGAGACAACGAGACAACGAGCAGCATGGAAGCACAAGCGGAGAACAACCCCGCCGCGGCATTCGCCGCCCTGAACGCGCGCCTGCAGCAAGGCGGCGCGATGCCGCCCGACGACATCCGCGCCTGGTGCCAGCTCGGGCTCGAGCTGGGGCACGCCGCCACGGTGCGGCAGGCCTGCCAGGTCCTGCTGGCGGCGCCCGACGTGCACCCCGCGCTGCGGCCCTACTGGCTGTTTTTCCTCGGCACCGCGCTGCTGCACCAGCAGCGCGTGGCAGACGGCGCGCAGGCGCAGCGGCAGGCGCTGGAGGCGCTGTGCGTGGCGCCGCTGGTCCACAACCCGCAGCCCGCCATGCGCAGGCTCGCCGACCCGCAGGTCGAAGCCTTGTTGTGGCAGGCGCTGGCACAGCTCGCGGCTGGCGGCGTGCGCGCGTTCGCCCATGCCGGCACGCTGCTGGGCCTGGTGCGCGAGCGCCGCCTGCTGCCGTTCGACAAGGATCTCGACCTGGGCCTGCTGGTGGCCGAGCTGCCCGCCGCGCACGCCATCCTGCGCGCCCACGGCTGGCAGTGCCCGCCGCCGCTCTTCGCCATCGACAACATGGCGAGCTACCATCATCCCCGCCACGACGTGGTGCTCGACCTGTGCGGCCTGCAGCCCGAGCCCGGCGGCGCCACGCTGCTCGGCGGCTTCTGGACCGGGCAGGGCGCGCCCGCCGCCCACCAGCGCGTGACCCGCTTCCCGGGCCCGCTGCGGCTGGCGCAGCAGGCCGGCCCGGCCGGCCCGGTGTGGTGGCTGGAAGACCCGCACGGCTGGCTCGAAACCATCTACGGCAAGGACTGGCGCGTGCCGGACCCCGCCTTCGACACCATCATCGGCGCCCACAACCTGGTGGGATTCTCGGCGCTGACGCAGTGGTACGCCTACTCGCGCATCGCCAATGCCTGCCTCAACGGCTACTGGGAAAAGGCCCTGCGGCTGGTGCGGCTCGTGCTCGAGCGGCACACCCCGCGGGACGGCCTGCTGCTGCGCCTCGCCGCGGTGCTGGAGGGCCGCCTGGCCGGCCTGCGCCCCGCCGCCTGAAGCGGGCCGGGGGGTGGGCGGTGACTCGGGCGGTGACCCGGGCGGCGGCCGGGTTTGCCGCCGCCGGCCTTACTCGCTCAGGCTGGCCAGGATGCGCTGGCGCAGCACCGTGGTCGACACCTCGTCCGTGCGCGGCGTCCAGCTCAGCCCGATGCCCTGCGCGGCCAGGCGCGGTTCCAGCCGCGCCCAGCGCGCGCTGCCGCGCCAGTCCTCGCCGATGAAGACGTGGTCCACGGCCAGTGCCGCCAGCCAGCGCAGCGCGCTCTCGGTGTTCTCCAGGCTGTCCGGCTGCAGCAGCGCCTCGTCCACCCAGCCCAGCCCGCGCACGATCTCCAGCCGCTCCGCCTCCGGCATGGCCGGTGCGCGCCGCTTGTTGGCCTGCACGGTGGCGTCGCGCGTGACCACCGTCACCAGCGTCAGGCAGCGCGCGCGGATGTATTGCAGATAGCGCAGATGGCCCACGTGGAACAGGTCGAACACGCCGACGGCGAGGCCGCGGGCGGCAAGCAGGCCGGGAGGCCGGACTGGCGGGACGGGGGTAGGGTCGGTCATGGCGAGGTGCGAAGGGACCGGTGCCGGCATGCACGGCATCGTCTGCGAGGCGATGATAAGCCGCGAAAAACGCGGGCAATCGAGGGAACAAAGGGGGAAATACGCGCCCGATACCCCGGGCCATGCCCGGGGCGGGGGCGCGCGAAACGCCGCGTGGCGCGCGATGCCGCGTGGCATCGCGCGGCCTCGATGACGCCTGCCCGCCGCCCCGGGAGGGATGGCGGGCAGGGCGGGCGCCTTAGAACGGCAGGCGCACCTTCACCGACGCGGTCTGGTTGGTGAAGTGGTCGCGCACCTCGGCGTCGTAGCGCACGGTCACTTCCATCGCCTTGCTGCTGGTCACCACCAGGCCCAGGCCGCCGCGCATCAGCCAGCGCGCCGGGGACAGGCCGCGCGTGACGAACTGCGCGCCGCCGCCGACGTAGGAGGCCGCGATGGCCGACTGCCGGGCCAGCGCGTCGTAGCCCACGCCGAGGTTGGCGGTGAACATGGCGTGCTCGGTGATGCCCTGGTTGAGGCGGGCGTCGGTGGAGAGGATCAGCTCGCGGGCCGTGTTCCTGCCGACGGCCAGGTTCAGCGCGTTGGCGCCGGTCTCGGTGTAGGCCGCATCCTGGATGAAGGTGTAGTCGGCCCGCACCGACGGCGTGAAGGTGGTCTTCGGCGCGAGGTCGAAGACGCGGCCCAGGCCGGCGCCGAAGTGGGCGTTCCAGCTGTTGTAGCTCGACGACGCGCGGCTGTCGAGGCCACCGAAGCTGATGTTGCGCCGGCCTTCGTTGTGGCCGGTGCCGACGTCCGCCTGCACGCTGATGTCGGTGCGCGCGTCGAGGCCGTAGCTGCCGTAGCCGATCAGGCGGTAGCCGTCCACGCTGGCGTTCTGCGCGGCCACCGGCGAGTTGCCGTCGATGCGGCTGTGCATGTACGAGAAGGCGCCGCCGACACGGATCTTGTCGTTGACGGCGCTGTCCGCGCCGAACACCATGCCGTAGGTGTTCGCCTTGTAGCCGGCCACGCCGTCGCGGTCGTTCTGCTTGGCCCACGAGCCCACGGGCTTGAACCAGATCTGGCGGTCGGCCACGAAGTCGTCGCCGGAGGACAGGCCGCGGTTGGCTTCCTGGCGCGACTGGATCACGCGGTTGGTGGCGTGCATGGCAGCGGTGTTCACCTCCGTCATGCCGGCGGTCATCAGCGGCAGGGTCTGCTTGACGGCGTCGGAGACGGCCTGTTCCGTGGCAAGCGTGCCGAGTGCCGTGATCACCGGGGCCATGCCGGCCGGGGCGGCCGCGCCTTGCGAGATCAGGGCGTCGAGCACCTGCGCCGCGCCCAGGCCCGGCATGTTGTGCGCGCCGGTGACGCTGCTCACCACGGTGATGACGGGCGCCGGCGTGGGCGCCGGTGCCGGGGCGGCGGGCACGGGGTCCGACGTCGGCGGCGTGACCGGCGTGACCGGGGCGGCGGAGCAGGAGCTGGCGCCCGCGCGCGCCACGCACAGATCCACGGCATTGCCGTTGCGCGTGGCGATGAAGTCGAACAGCGCGCTGTTGTCGGTCACGGCAAATGCGGGGCCGGCCACCAGCGTGCCGGCGGTGATGATGCCGGGCTGCACCGTGGTGCCGGCGACGAGCGACGGCGCGCCGCTCACGTTCACGCCGATCCTGTTGCTGGCGGAGAGGTCGGCGGTGCCGGTGACCACCAGCTTGCCGTAGCGGCCGTCGTTGTCCAGGCCGGTCTGGAACAGGCCGCCGGCGGCCTGCGTGTAGTTGCCGGTGATGGTGGCGGTGGTGCCCGCGGCCACCGCCAGCGTGCCGGCGTTGTTCAGGCCGGACGATACCGTGACGCCGTGGCCCATGTTGAACACCGCGTTGCTGGCCACGTTGAAGGTGCCGACGTTGAAGGTGTTGCCCGAGGTGAAGGTGCCGTTGACGTTGACCGCCGATCCGGCCCCGCCGCTGACCCTGCCGGTCACGACGGCGCTGTTCAGGTCGAGGTTGAGCGTGGCGTTGTTGAGCGCCACCGTGCCGTTGAGCGCGCCGGTGACGCTGATGCCGTTGGTGACGGTGCTGGCGGGGTCGATGATGATGGCAACCGGCGCGTTGATGGTGCCCGCCACGGTGATGCTGTCCACCGTGCTGTTGCCCACGTTGATGCCGACTGCCTGGCCGCCGGGAGAGGATACGCTGATGGTGCCGTTGTTGGCGATGCCGCCGACCGTGCTGCCCTGGATGTTGATGCCGTAGGCGGCGCCGGCGCTGGCGCCGCCGCCGGGCATCCCCGGCAGGCCTGGCATGCCGGGGCCGCCCGCGCCGCCGGTGGCGCTGATGGTGCCGTCGTTGCGGATGGAGCCGACCGTGCTGGAGGTGATGTTCACGCCGATGCCGCGGCCGCCGGCACCGGGAACCATCATCGCCGCGCCGCTGCCGCCTGCGCCGCCGGTGCCGCTGATCGTGCTGCCGGCGCCGTTGTTGACCAGCGTGTCGACGCTCGCCGATTGCAGGTCGATGCCGATGCCGCTGCCGCCCGCGGCGCCCGGCAGCGGTGACGGGCTGCCGCTGCCGGCCATGCCGCCGATGGCCGTGACGGTGCCGTGGTTGTCGATGGTGGTGACCTTGGCGGTCACCACGCTGATGGCCGTGGCTGCGCCGCCGTTGCCGTCGGGCATGAGGGGCATGCCCACGCTGCCGCCGCCGCCGGTTGCCGCAATGGTGCCCTCGATGCCGTTCAGGATGCCGTTGACCGTGAGCGCGGTGGCGCCGTTGCCGGTGATGCCGATCGCGATGGCATCGCCGCCATTGTTCATCGGCGATGGCAATAAGGGCTGGCCGGGATTGCCGAGGCTCTCGATGCGGCCGTGGTTCTCGATCGCGGTGACGGGCGAGAGCAGCCCGCTGACCGATACCGCGGCGGCACCGGTCACGCTGATCAGGCCGCCGGGCGAGGTCACGATCAGGCTGCTGGCGGAGCCGAGCTGGCACGTCTGGTTGAGCGTGCCGGAAACGGTATTGGGCTGGAACAGCTGGCACGGTGCCGGCAAGGCCAGCGCCGGCAGCGAGGCCAGCGGGCCGGCCGCCAGCAGGACGGCGCCGGCGATGGCGCGGGGCAGGGACGGCGGCAGCGCGGATTGCGCCGATGCGTCGGGACGGGCAGAACGAGCCTGCCGGACGATACTGCGTTGTTGTTTCATGCTTGCAAGAACCCGGTGTTGGGCAAGCCTCTGCAGTAGACTTGCCGCTTGCTTTGTTTTCGCGACTTTTTTTGTTTTTTGTTTTTATTGTTCTGTGCGGCCCGGGATTCGGGGAAGCCGGGCCGGTCTTGATTTCTTCCTCTCGAAACTACGCTGGTGGCGCCGTGGATCTCCTCCCTGGTGGTGGTCTGTGCTGCCTGTGCTCTCTCTCGCTCTGGTGCTTCCGGTTTTCCCCGTGCGGACAACGATCCTGATCCTGCTGGCAGCCGCGCTGCTGGCTGCCTGTACCCATTTCTCGCCCGCCGACCGCCGGCAGGGCGCCGACACCCTGGCGCTCGCGCACGGCTGGCAGCGTCTGCGCCTGCCCACGCGCACGTTCGTGCTCACCGCCTACGCGCCGCCCGCCACGGCGGCCGACGAGCCTGCCGACACGCTGGCCGTCTACCTGGAAGGCGACGGCCTGGCCTGGCTCAGCCCGACGCAGCCCTCCGACGACCCCACGCCCCTGCGCCCGGTGGCGCTCGAACTCGCCCTGCTCCACGTCCGCGGCACCGCGGTCTACCTGGCGCGGCCGTGCCAGTTCGCCGAAGGCGACGACCGGCGCGGCTGCGGCACGCCCGACTGGACCTCGCGGCGCTTCTCCGCCGAAGCGGTCGAAGCCACCAGCCAGGCCATCGACGCGCTCATGCAGCGCTACGGCGCGCGCCGCCTGGCGCTGGTGGGCTACTCCGGCGGCGGCGCCGTGGCGGCCCTGGTCGCCGCGCGGCGCCACGACGTGGTGCGGCTGGTGACGGTGGCCGGCAACCTGGCGCCGCGCGCGTGGACCACGCTGCACGGCGTGCCGCCGCTGGACGGCTCGCTCGATCCGGCCGACGACTGGCGCCGCCTGCAGGACATCGCGCAGATCCATTTCGTGGGCGACAGCGATACCAACGTCACACGCGAAGTGGCGGCCGCCTATGCCGCCCGCTTCCCGGCCGGGCGGCGGCCCCCCGTGCAACTGGTGGAGGGCGCCACCCACGCATGCTGCTGGGCCGAGAAATGGCCCGCGCTGTGGCCGCTGGCCTTCCCCTAGGCGAAGCGACGCCGCAGTGCAGCCTGCGTGCACTGTCGTTATCGGCCGAATGTGTCGGATTCTTAAGCAGCCGCGGAACATGACGGCGGCGGACCGGTGCCGCGCTGCCGGCGCGCGGCCGCGGGGAGCGCTCCCGCGCCCATTTCACCGGCAGCGCATGGTTTGTCCTTGGCTGGGCATGCCGGGCCGCCGCGGGCCGCGGGACGGTCTAGTATCAATCCAGCCGGAGCCCGCCGTTCGCGCCGCCGGGCCGGCATGGCCGTCACCTGTCACAACGCGGGGGCGTCAAACGTCTGGGGAGCTATGAACGAAGACACCAACACCTTTACTCGCCTGCGCCCCCGCCTGCAGGGCATCGCCTACCGCATGCTGGGTTCCGCCGCCGAGGCCGAGGAAGTCGTGCAGGATGCGTGGCTGCGCTGGCACGGCACCGAAAAGGAGCGCCTCGACAGCGCCGAAGCCTGGCTGGTCTCCGTCACCACGCGCCTGGCCATCGACCGGCTGCGCAGCGCCAAGGCGCAGCGCGAGCACTACGTCGGCACGTGGCTGCCGGAGCCGGTGATGGCCGATTCGCCGGCCACGCCGGAGCAGATCGTCGAGCGCGCCGACGACGTGTCGGTCGCCTTTCTCGCCATGCTCGAGCGCCTCGCGCCCGAGGCGCGCGCGGCGTTCCTGCTGCGTGAAGTGTTCGATGCGGACTATGGCGAAGTGGCCGACGCGCTCGGCAAGACCGAGAGCGCATGCCGGCAGATCGTCCACCGCGCGAAGGCGCAGCTGCAGGACGAGCGGCCGCGCTACGTGGTCCCGCGCGAGACCCAGCTGCGCCTGCTGCGGGGGTTCGCCGACGCCGCCTCGCGCGGGGAGTTCGGCGCGCTCAAGGCCATGCTGGCCGAGGACGCGCAACTGATCGGCGACGGCGGCGGCAAGGTGCCCAGCTTCGGCGTGCCGCTCGTCGGCGGCCGGCGTATCGCCCAGCTCTACCTCGCCACCAGCCTGAGATACCGGGGCGCGGTGCACTTCGAGGCCGTCACCCTCAACGGCGAGTGGGGCCTGCTGCGCTTTATCGACGGCGCGCTGGAATCGGCGCAGGCGATCGAGACCGACGGCGAGCACATCGTGCGCATCCACGCGCAGCGCAACCCGGACAAGCTCGCGCGCATCGCCGCCGCGCTGGGCCGCGAGCTGGCCGCGACGAAGCTGGCGCCCGGCGTGCCCTGAGCCAGGCGCGGCCGCCGGCAAAGTCTTGCCGGTCCCGGCCGCGCCGCCCGCGCTCAGAATCCGGGCGGCGGGTTCTCGGGGATCTGGTTGCGCAGGCTGAGGTTCATCACGTTCCAGCCCCGGATGGCGGCAATCGCGTAGGACAGCTCGGCGATCTCGTTCTCGCTGAACTGCTCGCGCAGCGCCGGGTAGGCCGCATCGGTGTCGTCGCGCTGCGGCAGCGCGTTGACGGCCTCCGCCCAGGCCAGCGCGGCGCGCTCGCGGGCGTCGAAGAACGGCGCCTCGCGCCAGCCGGCGATGGCATTCAGGTGGCGCGCGTCGGCCCCCTGCCTGACGAGGTCGCGCCAGTGCATGTCGATGCAGACGCCGCAGCCGTTGATCTGCGAGACGCGCAGTTGCACCAGCTCCACCAGCCGCGGGCCGAGCGAGCTCTGCTTGACGGTGCCCGAGAGATGGATCATCGCCTTCAGATTGGCCGGGGCCAGTTGAAAGAAATTGAGACGTGCCGTAGTCATGGGATTCCCTTTGCCTGGTTTCGCGGGCGCCCTGCGCGCCTCGCATGATCACAAGACGGCGGGGGGAGTCGCGTTGTGACAGCGGAAGGTGGGTTTTCTTGCGCCAGCGCAGATTGCCGCTGACTGGCTCTGGCTTGGAAGAGGGAGCTGGACTGCGGAGCGCAGAAAGGGGCGCGCGCAGGTGCTCCCAGCGATAAGTTCCATGCCACCGGATTGTCTGATTATTATCAGAAATTTCTTCGAAATAAATGGAATTTTCTGCGTATAGATAGTCTGTATCAGGGAACAACATCCGTCATCACACTCTCGGTGTCCGCTGCTGCTCGCGATACATGACATACCCGCAGCATGCGCCGCGCGCCGTGCCAGGTCGATCCCGGGACCCGCCTCATGCTGGCCGTTTTGGCTCCGCGCCGCTCGGCTATCCACCGAGAGCACGGCAGCGTCGCTCGCGCGCCACGCATTGCGAACAAGTGTCAATGCGCGGGGATCGCCAATATGCCCGCATTCGGCCCGCATGCCTTTGCGTATTTGTCATTCATTGAAAATTCAATTTCCTTTAATTCAGGTTTCAGAATTTTATCAGTGAAAATGGGATTAATCTGATTGAGGAATCGCCGCCGTCACCTCTATGATCGAGCCTGACTTGCTGTGTCGTCACTTGATGACTAGTGCAGCGATGACGTGCCACGACCACAACGTATCTAGTCACTTTTCATTTGCAACAAGATTTGCGACAAGAAAAGGGTCAGCCCGATACGAAAGACCGAGCGTAACGGCATGGCAAAAACGGAGTGAACAACAATGGCGGAAGGTTTCGATGAATTCAAGGCAATCGGCAACCGCGCGCTGACCACGGGGCGGCAGGCATACTTTCTCGAGGTGCCGGGCACAGCCAGCGCCGCCGCGCTGTCGGTGGTGTCGTTCGAGGCAGTGGAGCGGATGGGCGAGCCCTATGCCGTCACCATCCAACTGACGCATCCGCTTGAGCTTGATCGAGCCGGGTATCTGGGCAAAGACGCGACCTTCCTGATCGCTCCCGCCGACGGCAGCGAGCCACGCAAGTTTGCCGGCTGCATCACGCGCTTCTCCAAGACCCGCCAGACCCGGGATTTCTGCGGCTACGAGATCGTCGTGGAGCCGCTCGTCGCGCGGCTGCGGCTCACGTGCGCCAGCCGTATCTACCAGCAGCAGACCGCGCCCCAGATCATCGAGGCCATCCTGCGCCGCCACGACCTCAAGGGTCATCAGTTCGCCTTCAAGACGCGGCGCAAGTACCCGCAGCACAAGTTGCGTATGCAGTACCAGATATCAGATTGGGACTATATCCGGCTGCTGATGGAGCAGGAGGGCCTGTACTGCTATTTCATCCATGGCGAGTTCGGCGAGATGATCGTGTTCGGCGACGACATCGACCATTACCTCTACCAGCCGGAGCTGCGAGTGCCCTATCGCGAGACGGCGGGACTGGAATCAGGCCAGGAAACGGTGTTCTCGCTCAGGACGCATGCGCGGACCATTCCCGAATCATTCCGGGTCGCGGACTTCAATCCCGACAAGGCATGGGAACGCCCTGCCGGAGAGGCCGATGTCGCGAAGGAAAGGACCACCTACGGTCAGTCCTACGTGTATGGCACGCATCACCTGGACTTCGACGACGCCAAGTGGGAAGCGCAGTTGCGTCACGAGGCCGAGTTCGCCGGCCAATTGGTCTACACGGGTGAGAGCAACGTGCTGGCGCTGCGCCCGGCGCGCATCCTGCGACTGGACCTGGCGTTGCCCGACGCGCCCAACGGGCAGGTGGTCACCGAGGTCGTCCACACCGGCGCGCGTGATGCCGCCTACCGCAATACCTACAAGGCCATTCCCTCGGACCGGCGCTTCCGGCTGCCGATGGACGAAGCCAACTGGCCGCGCATCCCCGGCACGCTCAGCGCCCGCATCACCTCGCCGGGCCAGTACAAGTATGCCTACCTGACCCAGGATGGTCATTACATCGTCCGCTTCGATTTCGACTTTGACGCCTGGCCCAATGGCGGCGAGAGCGTGCCGCTGCGCCTGGCCAAGCCGTTCGCCGGGGCGCGGCAGACGGGCTTTCACTTTCCTCTGATCGACGGCACCTATGTGGACGTGGCGTTCCGCGACGGCAACCCGAACAAGCCGTACATCGCCAGCGTGCAGCACACCAGCCAGCACCCTGACTTGATCACCAATCAGGATCGCTGGCTGTCGCGCAACGTGATTCGCACGCAGAGCAACAACAAGCTGCGGTTTGAGGACTGGGAGGGGCAGGAGGGGATCAAGCTCTCCACCGAGTATGGCAAGACCCAGCTCAACCTGGGGTATCTCGTTGATCATCAGAAGAAAAAGCGGGGAGATGGCTTCGAGTTGCGCACCTCGGGCTGGGGGGCGGTCCGGGGCGGCAAGGGATTGTTCCTTTCCGCGGACGACCAGCCGGGAGCGAATGGGCAGCAGTTGGACATGCAGGATGCCGAGGCGACGCTCAGGCAAGCCGTGGACATGATGCGCTCGCTGAACGAGTCGGCCAATGCAGCTCGCGCGTGGCTTGCGGAAATCGATCAACAGCGCGCGCTCATCGAAGAGAAACTCGTGGGGCTGCGAAGGCCGGTCATCGTGGCCAATGCGCCCGAAGGTATTGGCATTACGAGTGGTCAAGACATGCATTTGGCCACCCGCACACAGATGTTCATGACCGCTGGCCGTGGCCTGGACATCGGCGTGCTCAAGCGTTTAACCGTGGCTGCCGGTCAAACGATCTCGCTCTTTGCTGCAAAGCTTGGCATCCGCATATTCGCGGCAAAAGGCAAGGTACAGGTCCAGGCCCAAGGGGATGTGCTGGAACTGATGGCACTCAAGGATGTAGTTGTCAGTTCGTCGTCTGGCGAAGTGGTGATTACTGGGTTCAAGGGCATCACCTTGGGCGATGGTGCCGGAGCATACGTAAAGATCACGAACGGGAAAATCGAACTCGCGAGCCCGAGCGGGAAGATCGACGTCAAAGGCAACCTCGATGTGGCTGGACCAGCCGGGGGAAACTTCACCTTCCCTAGCTGGACAAATGCGCCCCTGAAGGATGTGGGGGGTGATATGCACTTCGGCTTCTCTGAATGAGCACAGCTATGACAACCACCCCCACGAACCCACCCAGCACACCTGTCAAGCTGTTGCGCTTCGCCTTTCCCTTCCGCAGGAAAGCGCAGGGAAATGGTACATCCCCTGTCGATTTCACCGATGAGCACGAAATCCATAGGCTGCTGAAGGAGGGGCCATCTGGCGCCTATGCCGTCAGCGGCAAGGGCATGTGGCATGGTGGCATTCATGTGACGGAAGCCGCCGCCGGCCAGGCACTGGACCTTAAGCATGGCGTGCTTTGCATCGCGGACGGCGAGGTAGTGGCGTGGCGCCTGAATCGCATCTATCCCATGAGCGAAATCCCGTCGCAAGACGGCAAGCCCGCCATTCATGCGCCCTACAGCACGGGGTTTGCATTAGTGCGACACGCCATGGAGTTTCCGAAGGACACGAAACTCACGTTCTTCAGCTTATATATGCATCTGCAAGACCTCGCCGGCTACGAAGCCGATGCGACGCTAGGCAAACCGGCTTACCTGTCTCCGGAACTCAAAGTCACTGCGTTTGCACAAGACAGGCCCCAGGCATTGGCGGGCCAAACGCTTCCTGCTGGTCAAATCGGGCTAAGGGTTCGGGCTTCTCATCCGCATGGGACGCCCTTGTGTATCCTGCCACAAGGAACGCAGATCGCCGTTAGCAAGCGCGAAGGCAACTGGGGGAAAATCAAGGACACGCATGGTGCTCAAGTTTTCCCCCCCATAGCCGGCGGATTCGCTGCGCCATCGACGGCGGTCAACGGGTGGGTCTTCCTGGGCAAGGAGCATGGTGGACATGTGGTCGAAGAAGTGATGCCAGAATCATTACTGGATCGCGTGATCGTGCCGTCCCCCCCGTTCCCGATCAAGGCTGGGGAGTTGATTGGCCATCTTGGTCGCTACGACTCTCTGACTCAGCCCGCATCTAACCGGCAGGTCCACATCGAAGCCTTCTGTGGGGATGACATCAAGACGTTCCTCGACAAGGGGCGAGCGTGGATCAGCATCAATGGGTCGCAGCCTGATGCCTGGAAGCAACTGGGACTGCCAAGCGATCCGACCATTTTGCGCGTGGACAGGCGGACAACACTATACAAGGCAGTCAACCAGCCTGGACAGGATGCGCCCCAGACCGACGTGATCCACGTGATCGCGCTTGTCGAACTAGCCAAGCATACCGAGAACCAGTACACAGAAACCACCGCAGGCAGTGACGGCATGAAGCTGCACTGGTGGAAGATCGACAGTGCGGATGTGCTGCGCCACGATATCTCTGGCTGGGTGCGCGAGCAGAATTTTGCAGGTGGCCGGGTGACGCGGGAGTTCGCGCAGAAATGGGTAGATTTCGAGACCTTTGACGACCCACACGACCAGACGCATACGATCTTTGCGACGACAAATGCATATGTCGACTACAGGGTGGGAGCCGACGTGCCCGAACGTGCTTCGCTCGGCAAACTCAGTCCATTGATGTCATCAATCTACGGTGCCCTCTACCCGAGCGGCGACCCGAGCCGGGCCGCGGACGAACTGTGTACCGCTGCGGAAGACCCCTGGCGAGCGCTACGCATGTCGCGCCTGATTATCAAACACGAAAGCGAATGGGCGAACCCTGAGAAATGGAAGCAGCTTGTCAGCGAGATCGAAGAGCGGACCGGTCAAAGGGCGCAGCACGAAGCGGAGCAGGAGCGGATCGAGAAGCTCGTCTGGTGGGATGAGGTCAAGGCTGGCGTGGCTGATCTGCCAGGGTCGAGTGTTTTTCATATTCACCCGATTGGGCTAGTTGGGAATTTTTGCAAAGGAAAATTTCAGTTTACGTTGACTATGATGCAGCGACTTTTCCCGAATGCAAACCAAAATTCGCTCCAAGAAGTAGCCAATGAACTCAATGTTCATCTCGATGCCTATAAGCTAAATACACCACTTAGAAGAACTCATTTTTTTGCACAAGTGATGCAGGAGACGGGAACTTCACTCAGTCGAGAAGAAGGTTTTGTCTGGAAGGCGAGTTCACTAATATCAACATTCTCCTACTTCGCTCATCATCCGAATCAGGCGAATGCGCACGGTTACCATCAGGTAAGGCCAATCAAGGCTAATGGTTCAAGCATGAGTCAAGCCGATTTTGAAGCTATTGCTAACGGTGCGTATGGTGGACGTATCGAATTGGGTAATGGCGACTACGCTAGCGGGGATGGCTGGCGCTACCGAGGGCGCGGCCTCAAGCAACTTACGGGGCGTGCGAACTATAGAGCCTTTACGAAATGGCACGTATCTCTGCAAAGTGAGTGGCCTCAGGAAATTCTTGACTTTGAGGAAAACCCAGGTCTCCTTGTTCAGCCCAAATATGCCGCAAGATCAGCCGCATATTTTTGGGTTGATCATAATCTCCATAAAAAGGCGGACGAAGGATCGGCGGCAGCGCATGTAAATGCTATCACCGCGGTTGTCAATCTTCACACGAATAGCTATGCAGCCCGCGTTGATAATTTCAATGCTATTTATGATAGAGGGGATTTCAATTGAAACTAGGCCTCGACTTGACTGTGCTCGTGAGAGTCACTTTGATGATTGGTATAATCTTATTCGGCGTAAAATCGGAAGCTAAAGAAATTACGCTCTGCCAACCCCATGAGGAAGTGTATTTCAGTTGCCGATCTAACGGTAGCATACTGTCAGTATGCGCCTCCGGAAATATATCGCCGGATAATGGATATGTTCAATATCGATTTGGTCAGATCGAAAAAATTGAACTCGAATACCCAAGTAAGCCATACCCACCAAGAAAATGGTTTTCGATTACCGATATATCGAATGGAAGTTTGAGTTTCATACATTTGAAATTTAATTCTGGTGGCTATCACTACGTGCTGTATCAAGGAGATCCAAGCGGAATCTATGTGAAGCGGAATGGGAAGATAATTTCAAACCGCACCTGTAATCCTGGAACTTACCAGCCGATCAGCCCGCGAGCTCTCAGAGGAATAAAGACAGTCACGCCGGTTGATGGAATCGATAACTAGGTTGCGTGGTTTTTCCGGGGAGCAGGATGTATAGAATGGTGACGATTAATTTTTTGGCTTCCCCCTGGAAGGTTGATAATATCTTCAGATGGATGATGTATAGGCTGTTATTTTTTCTTGTCGTAGCGACATGCACCCATGTGAGGTGGTGAAATGCCCTGCGTTGCCAAGTGATGATGGGGTATTTTCATCTGGAAAAATCCACAAAGGATCCGTTGTTGTAGTCGAGAAGGGTGATGATATTTATTCATTAAGTATTGTGTTGTATCGACCAGAAAATGGTGGGTGTGGAAAATCTGATTTTCAGGGTATTCTCATCAAGGGGTGCCCCCGATTGTGGATTAATTGTTTTTTGTGAGGGTGGGTGGGCTATAAATTTATTCTAAATATGGCGCTAGAGGGTTAACCATAGGGGAATCTGAATATTCGGTGATCTGTGCCAAATCTATGCCTATAAGGCGGATCGTTGCGGATCGTTGAAAGAAAGTAAGGAAATTTAAAATAATGGCGCGACGAGTGGTATTGATGGGTGCTGGGATGGAGGGCTGGGTTGATTTTATTTAAATAATTGCGGGCGAATAAAAAGCACATTGAAGGATCGCATTGAAAGATCGAGTGGATTTTTATAAAAAATATGAAAAATATTTCAAATTTAGCGTATGTTGGTGACAAAACTACCCACGGCGGCAAGATCCTGACCGGCTCTGACCGCATCAAGGTTCAAGGCCGCAGGGCGGCGCGAGTTGGAGACCTCGTGTCGTGCCCGATCCATGGTGACAACTTGATTGTGTCGGGAAGCGGCAGCATGACGGACGCTGGCGTACCGCTGGCGCGGGATGGCGACGAGACCCGATGTGGGAGCGTTCTGATCGCCACGTCGAGCGGAGCGACAGTCCGATAGATGCCCATCGACTTTGCACGAGTACCGCCACGGGTACCGGTACCGGACGTGCCGCGGCCATCCATGCTGTTTTGGGCTGTCCTGCTATGTGCGATGTTGGGATTGGGCGCCGCACTGACAATCTTCCTGTGGCCCGTTGACCGGCCAACGAACACAGTCCGTTTTGGGATATATGCGGTGGGCTTTCCGGTCATGGCCTGGGGGTTCTTGCTGTCCGGCTATCTCGGACTGTCGTACCTGCAAGTGAGTCAGGCCACTGCAACTAACCGCGCCAGCAAGAAGATTGAGGATGCTTGCCATGCACTGGCAGGCATGCCTCTTGCCATGCTTGGGCATGCGTGGTGTTTTTCCTGCAATGACCAGGTAAACCGTGCACAAGGGATCGTGGAAGGTGCTGTGCGAATGGCGTCGCAGCCGAGCGGGGTCGATCCGGGCGTGAATATCAATGCTCGCTGGCTGCAGATTCCGGATCGGCCCTTTTTCCCGGGTAACGAACTCACCGAACATGCCCGTCATCGCGTAGTTGGCGACTGGCTTCTTGAACGGCTGGTCGAGCGAATTGGCAACGGCCTGGTAAGCCTGCCCGCACGTACCGCCCTCCATGTCGATCTGTACGTGCAGTCGATGGCAGACCTGGCGGAGATGACGACATGCCTGGAGAGCCTGATCAGGGCAAAGGCGCCGACACTCCGGATAGCGGTCAGCGCCTCACCTGAACCTCCCTCGCTGTTCGCCATCGACCGGTGGCATAACCGCCTCCCGCCTCGCGAAGCGCAATTGGTCGTTTTACTGCGATTGCACAATGCGGTTAGTGAGCTACTGCCGAATGGCGCCGCCGAAGCGGGCGTCGCCATTCTACTGGGGCAGGCTGGCGTTGTCCCTCGCCAGCGGGAGAATCCGTCGACACTGCTACTACATCGGCCAGCCATAAGTGCTCCTGATAGGGTCAAAGATACGGTCCAACTTGCAGTGCGCTGGGGACAGGCCCAAGCCTCGCAGATCAGGGCTATCTGGAATCACGGGCTATCCGAAGATCTTGCGCGCTCGGTCAAGTCCGGGTTCGGCGACGGCGAGCAATGGGTCCACGTAGACAAGACCATCGGGAATTGTGCTGGCGTTGGAGATTGGATGGCCGTAGCCCTAGCTGCGGAACACGCATTGATCACAGGGGAGCCGCAACTGATTCTTTCACAACAGGGCAGTGACTTCATAGCCCTTCTGTGCAGGACATAACCATGAATGAGAACAAGCCGTTGCCTGTGGCATTTTTTATTGGCATAGCCGTATCTATTGTCTTTCTGGTCGCAGGCGTGACTGTCTGGTTCGAAGGGACCGGTTGGGGGCTCTCGGATGACAAGCGAATCCTGATCGAGGTGAGCCTGTTCGCTGGCCTTCTTGTCGTGCTCTTCCTCGTGAAATATCTAGAAGCGGTCGCTGTATGGATTGCCTCGTTACGCGCGGAAAAGGCACTGGCGGACCATGACCGTCAACATCAGGCGTTTGCCGGTGGCATATCGCGAGGGCACGTTCTTGAATCGGTGGCGGCACTGCGTGACGCACTTCGCACACGTCACGGTTGGCGCTGGCGCTACCGTCAGCCCTGGTTGCTGCTGACTGGTGATGACCATGCCATCGCCAAGTTCTTGCCCGACTGTACGGAGCAGCATTGGCAGATCACTGCCGATGCGGTGCTGTTGTGGTGCAAAGA
>NZ_BBQM01000013.1 GCF_000876015.1 Cupriavidus basilensis
TTTGACTTTGACTTTGATCTTGACGTTCAGCAGTTGACTTTGAAGTTGACTTTAAGCCCAAATAACTCTTGACTCTAAAGTAAAAAACCATCCAAAAACGAACAACCCAGAGCAAAAAAAATGACCCAACAACCCGACACCCAAACCTACCCAACCCGCCAACTCTGCGACTTCCTCGCCACCCTGAAACTAGAACAAATCCCCCAGGAAGTCATAGAAAAAACCAAAGACCTCTTCCTCGACTGGATCGCCTCCGCCATCGCCGGCAAGGACGCCCCCGCCATCCGCAAACTGCAGGAATTCGCCGCGGCGATGGGCCCGCAGCAAGGCCCCTCCGAAGTCTTCGTCGACCGCCGCCGCACCTCCCCGTATTTCGCCGCGCTGATCAACGGCGCGTCCTCCCACGTGGTGGAGCAGGACGACGTGCACAACGGCTCGGTGCTGCACCCGGCCGCGGTGGTATTCCCGGCGGTGATCGCCGCCGCGCAGGCCGAGGGCAAGAGCGGCGCGGACGTGCTGCTGGCTTCCATCGCCGGCTATGAGGCCGGCATCCGCATCGGCGAGTTCATGGGCCGCTCGCACTACCGCGTATTCCACACCACCGGCACGGTCGGCACGCTGGCGGCGGCGGCGGCGGTGGCCAAGCTGTACGGCATGGATGCCGAGGGCATCAACCAGGCGCTCGGCTCGGCCGGCACGCAGGCCGCCGGCTTGTGGGAATTCCTGCGCGACGCGGCGGACTCCAAGCAGTTGCACACGGCCAAGGCGGCGGCGGACGGCCTGATGTCGGCGTGGATCGCGCGCGCGGGCTTCACCGGCGCGAAGCGCATCCTGGAGGGCGCGCAGGGCATGGCCGCGGGCATGTCGAGCGACGCCAACCCGGCCGCGCTGACCGATGGCCTGGGCACGCGCTGGGCCACGGCCGAGACCTCGTTCAAGTTCTTCGCCTCGTGCCGCCACACGCATCCGGCGGCCGACGCGCTCAAGGCGCTGATGCTGCGCGAGCAGATCCGCGCGGACCAGATCGCCGCCGTGACCGCGCACGTGCACCAGGGCGCGATCGACGTACTCGGCCCCGTGACCGATCCCAGGACCATCCACCAGGCCAAGTTCTCGATGGGCACCGTGCTCGGCCTGGTGGCGCTGCACGCGCATGCCGGCCTCGGCGAGTTCGAGGACCACGCCTTGCAGGACGCGCAGGTGGCCGCCTTCCGCGACAAGGTGGAGATGGCGCTCGACGACGAGATCAACGCGGCCTATCCGCGCCAGTGGATCGGCCGCGTCACCGTGCGGACCACCGATGGCCGCACGCTCGGCGCGCGCGTGGACGTGCCCAAGGGCGACCCCGGCAACACGCTGTCGCGCCCGGAGCTCGAAGCCAAGGCGATCCAGCTCGGCGCCTTCCGCCACGGCGCCGGCGAGGCGGAGATGCGCGCCATCATCGCGCGCGTGTGGGCGCTGGAAAAGCAGCCGGACGTCAACGGCTGGCTGCCGCTCGCGCGCTGACGCCTCACCTTCCCGGGAAATACCGATGTCCTCAGTCTCCACCGCCGCCACCGCCATCACCTACCTGTTCGTGCCGGGCGACCGACCCGAACGCTTCGACAAGGCCGCCGCCGCCGCGCCCGACGCGCTGATCCTCGACCTCGAGGACGCCGTGCACCCGGACGCCAAGCCGGCCGCGCGCGGCGCCATCGCCGCGTGGCTGCGCGAGCGCGGCGCGCACGCGCACGCCTACGTGCGCATCAACGACGCCAGCTCGCCCGCCTTCGCCGCCGACATGGACTGGCTGCGCGCGCTGCCGCCGGACACGCCGCTGGCCGGCCTGCTGGTGCCCAAGGCCGAAGACCCGGTCGCGCTCGGCGAGATCGCCCAGGCGCTGGCCCAGGTCAACCCGCAGGGCCGCATGGTGGCCATCATCGAAAGCGCGCGCGGGCTGCACGGCGTCGACGCGGTGGCCGCCGCGCCGGGCGTGTCGCGCCTGGCCTTCGGCTCGCTCGACTTCGCCGTGGACCTGGGCTGCGCGCACACGCGCGAAGCGCTGCTGCTGGCGCGCTCGCGCATCGTGCTGGCCGCGCGCGTGGCCGGCCTGCCGCCGCCCGTGGACGGCGTCACCACCGCGCTCAAGGACGAGGCCGTGCTGGCCGACGACGTGGCCCACGCGCGCGCGCTCGGCTTCGCCGCCAAGCTGTGCATCCACCCGGCCCAGCTCGCCGCGGTGCGCGCCGGCTTCCTGCCCACCACGCAGCAGCTCGACTGGGCGCGGCGCGTGCTGGCCGCCACCGCCAGCGGCAGCCACGCGGTGCAGGTCGACGGCAAGATGGTCGACCGCCCCGTCATCGAACAAGCCCGGCGCCTGCTCGCGCTCGCCGGCCACCCCGAAACCCAGCAAGCCAATCCGTCATGACCCAGCTCGAACACCTGCGCACCTGGATCGGCCGCAGCGAAAGCCGCACCGAGACCCTTTCCCCCGAACCCGTGATCGGCCTGGCCGCCACGCTCGACCTCGACGCCGACGCGCTCGTGCGCGGCCCGCTGCCGCCGCTGTGGCACTGGCTGTATTTCCTGCCGCGCGCGCCGCAGCGCGAGCTCGGCCGCGACGGCCACCCCGCGCTGGGGGGCTTCATGCCGCCGGTGCCGCTGCCGCGCCGCATGTGGGCCGGCGGCGAGCTCGACTTCAAACGCGCGCTGCGCGTGGGCGACACCGTCACGCGCACCTCCACCGTGCGCAACGTCGAATACAAGACCGGCCGCAGCGGCGAGCTGTGGTTCGTCACCGTGGAGCACGTGCTCACCGTCGGCGGCGAGACCGCGCTGACCGAGCGCCACGACCTGGTCTACCGCGCCATGCCCGAGCCCGGCCAGCCGCTGCCGCCGCGCCCGCGCCTGGCGCACGCGCCGACGTGGCAGCGCCAGCTCCAGGCCGGCCCGGTCATGCTGTTCCGCTTCTCGGCGCTGACCTTCAACGGCCACCGCATCCACTACGACCACGACTACGTGCGCGACGTGGAAGGCTATCCCGGGCTGGTGGTGCACGGCCCGCTGCAGGCCGCGCTCACGCTCGACCTGCTGGCGCGCGAGATGCCGGCGGCCAAGGTGCGCCGCTTCGGCTTCCGCGGGCTGGCGCCGCTGTTCCACCACGACACCGTGACCGTGGGCGGCGCGCCGGACGCCGCCACGCCCGGCAGGATCGCGCTGTGGACCGGCGACGACGCCGGCGGCCAGGCGATGGAGGCCTGGGCCGAGGTGGAGGGCTGACGGGAGGGACGACGCAGGCTGACCGGCGCGGCACACCAATACAACATCGGGATCAGCGGGGAACCACGATAAATGGAGACTTCCTATGCATGCATCCCGAAAGGCCGGGCGGCGCGCCCGCCGCCTCGCCGCCTGCGGCGCCATCGCCGTGCTCTGCGCCGCGTCCGCGCGGGCGCAGCCGCCCTATCCGGCGCGGCCCGTCACGCTGATCGTCCCCTACGCGGCGGGCGGCACCACCGACGTGGTGGCGCGCCAGTTCGCCGTGGCCCTGCAACAGGCGCTCGGCCAGAACGTGATGGTGGAAAACAAGCCCGGCGTCTCGGGCACGATGGGCGCGATGGCCATCAGGCAGGCCCGGCCCGACGGCTACACGCTCGCCGTCATGCCGGTCACGGTGTTCCGCCAGCCCTTCGTCCAGAAGACCACCTTCGACCCGGCGCGTGACTTCACCTACCTCGCGCGCATCACCGGCTATACCTTCGGCGCGGTGGTGCGCGCCGATTCGCCGTGGCGGGACTGGCATGACTTCCTCGCCGCCGCGCGCGCACGGCCCGGCACGCTCGGCTACGGCTCGCCGGGCCAGTTCTCCTCGCCGCACCTCACCATGATGGAACTGGCCGGCAAGGAAAACCTGGCCGTCAACCACGTGCCGTTCAAGGGCGACGCCGACTGCATCAACTCGCTGATGGGCAACCACGTGCAACTGTGCGCCGCGGGCAACTCGGCCGGCACGCTGGTGGATGCCGGCAAGCTGCGCTGGCTCAACCTGTGGACCGCGCAGCGCTCGTCGCGCTGGCCCGGCGTGCCCACGCTGCGCGAACTCGGCTACGACATCGTCTCCAATTCGCCGTACGGCGTGGCCGGGCCGAAAGACATGGACCCGCACGTGGTGCGCATCCTCGAAGCCGCGCTCAAACGCGCCGCCGAGGACCCGCAGCACCTCGCCGCGCTCAGGCAGCAGGACCAGGACCTGATGTACCTCGACAGCGCGAGCTACACGCGCTACGCCATGCAGCAGATCGCCAGCGAGAAGGCGCTGGTGGAACGGCTTGGCATCAAGGCGGACTGACTTGGCGGTTTGCGGGGGCGCGTGGTGGTGTGTGATGCTGTCGTGCCGGGGCGGGAACTGGTGCTTCTTGCGGAGTGAATGTCTTCGCTTTCGCCGGCGCTCGCCCTCTCCCCCGGCCCCTCTCCCGCGCGCGGGAGAGGGGCCGGGGGAGAGGGCCAGGCGCCACCACGAAGTCACCGCCACCGCGAGCCGCAACCCGCGCTTCCCCGCCGGATAAAAAACGGCAGCAAAAAAAAAGCGGCCCACCAGAGCCGCTTTCCTCCCAGCAACACAAACTCAGCGCATCCTCACTCCACCTGGATCTTCGCCGTCTTCACCACGCCGCCCCACAAGGCCAGCTCCTTCTGGATACGGTCCGACAGCGGCTTCGGCCCGGTGATGTTGAGGTCGTAGCCGCCCTGCGTCATGCGCTGCTGGAAAGCCGGATCATCGCCGATCGCCTTCTGCGCCTTGACCAGCTTGTCCACCACCTCGGCGGGCAGCCTGGGCGGGCCCACCAGCGCGTACCAGCCGGTGACGTCGTAGTTCTTCAGGCCGGACTCGATCATGGTCGGCACGTTGGGCAGCGCGGCGTTGCGGGCCTTCGACGTGACCGCCAGCGCGCGCACCTTGCCGCCCTGGATATAGCCGATGGCGGTGCCGGTGATGTCGAACATGAACGTCACCTTGCCGCCGATCACGTCGGCCATCGCCGGCGAGTTGCCCTTGTACGGCACGTGCAGCATCTTCACGCCGCCCATCTCCGCCAGCAGTTCCGCCGACAGGTGGTTGGAGGCGCCCACGCCGGCCGAGCCGAAGCTCACGCCTTCGGGATGCTTGCGCGCGTAGTCCACCAGCTCGCCCACGTCCTTGGCGGGGAATTCCTTGTTGATGAGCAGGACGTTGGTGTAGTCGGTGATCAGGCCGATGTAGCTGAAGTCCTTGGTCGGGTTGAAGTTCACCGACTTCTGGATCAGCGGCGTCATGGTCATGGTCGGGCTGGCCACGAAGTACAGCGTGTAGCCATCCGGCGTGGACTTCGCGATCAGGTCCGCGGCGATGGCGCCGCTGGCGCCGGCGCGATTGTCCACCACCACCGGCTGCTTGAGCACGCGGCCGAGGTAGTCGGCGTAGATGCGCGCGGCGGTGTCGACCGGGCCGCCGGGCGCGTAGCCCACCAGCAGCTTGACCGGGCGCGCCGGGTAGGCGTCGGCCCAGGCGGCGCCGTGCGCCGCGGCCAGCAGCAGGCCGGCCATCATCCATCGTTTCATCGTGTCTCCTCCTTCTTGTGTTTGCGCCGGCGCGCGTTCAGGCCGCCGCCGCGTTGCCCTCCACCAGGGCGCGCAGCGGCTGCTTGAGCAGCTTGCCGCTGGCGGTGGTGGGAATGGTCTCGATCACGCGCACCTGCGCGGGCCGCTTGTACGGCGCCAGGCTCTCGCGCAGGTAGGCCTGCAGCGCGGGCACGTCGAGCGTGGTGCCGGGCTGGGTTTCGATAAAGGCCACCACTTCCTCGTTGCCGTCGGCGGCGGCGCGGCCCACCACGGCGGACTGGCGCACGCCGGGAAAGGCATTGATGACCGACTCCACCTCGATCGGGTAGACGTTGAAGCCCGAGCGGATGATCAGGTCCTTCGAGCGGCCGACGATGAACAGCGCGCCGTCCGCGTCGAGATAGCCCAGGTCGCCGGTGTTGAGCCAGCCGCCGGGCAGCAGCGCCTCGGCGGTCTGCCCGGCGTTGCGGAAATAGCCGCGCATCACGCCGGGCCCGCGCACGCGGATCTGGCCGCGCTCGCCGGGCGGCATCGGCTGGCCCTGCTCGTCGGTGATGGCGATCTCCACGCCTTCGACGATGTAGCCGGCCGAGCAGTCCGCGCGCGGCGCGTCCTTGCGCGTGATGAACAGCGAGCCGGCGTACTCCGTGATGCCGTAGCCGTGGTGCAGCGGCTGGCCGAACCACGCCTCGGTGTCGCGCTTGAGCGTGGGGTCCAGCGGCGCGCCGCCGGTGTACAGGTAGCGCAGGCGCGGGAAGGCCGTGGCGCCGGTCTGGCCGGTGCGCGCGGTCATCTCGCGCGCCAGCGCCATGATGCGCGTGAACATGGTCGGCACGCCCTGCAGCATGGTGAGGCCGGGCGAGCGCAGCGCCGCGAACACGTCGGCCGCGTCGAAGCGCGGGCGCATCACCAGGCTGGCGCCGGCATAGAGCGTGGCCATCAGCACCGTGGCGATGCCGAAGATATGCGACAGCGGCAGCGCGCCGTAGGCGATGTCGTCCGGGCCGAGGTCGCGCGAGGTGGCGGAGATGCGCGCGAACACCGTCAGGCCCGCGTGCGGCACCATCACGCCCTTGGGCGCGCCAGTGGTGCCCGAGGTATAGATCAGCGTGGCGATGTCGCGCGCCTCGGCGGCCTCCACGCGCTGCGGCGCGTGCTCCGCGCGCAGCACCGTGAAGTTCGGGTCGAGCGCGGCGCAGTCCGACGGCTGCGCGCCGAGGCGGGCCGCGTGCGCGGCGGCCACGTCGGACACGTTGCTGGTGAAGAAGGTCAGCAGCGGCTCCGCATGCGCGCGGATGCCGTCGATCTCGCGCGGCGAGAGCCGCGCGTTGACCTGGATCGGCCACGCATGCAGCGTGCTGCACGCAAACAGCATGACCACCATCTCGGTGCAGTTCTCGCCCACCACCATCACGCGGTCGCCCTGACCCACGCCGCGCGCGGCCAGCCAGTCGCGCGCGGCGGCGATGCGCTGCCACAGCGCGCCGTAGCTCAGGATCCCGCCGGCCAGGTGCAGGCAGAGTGCGTCGGGCGCGCGCTCGGCCCAGTGCTTGGGGATGTCGTGGATGAACTCAGGGCGGAAGGAAGGCATGATGCGGGCGATGTAATGCGGATGACGCTGACAGGAGGAAGCCGGCGCCGCGAAGCGCCGGCCACGGGCAAAGCTACTGGTCCAGGTGGATGCCGGCCGACTTGATCAGCCCGTCCCACTTCTGGTACTGGCTGCGCATGTAGGCGCCGAACTGCGCCGGCGTGGACGGGAACGGCACCGTGCCCTGCGCCGCCAGCCGCGCGGCCAGCTCGGGCTGCGCCAGCGCGGCCACGATCTCGGCATTGAGGCGGTCGACCACCGCCGGCGGCGTGTTGGCCGGCGCGGCCACGCCGAACCACGCGGTCAGCTCGTAGCCGGGCACGCCCGCGGCGGCCAGCGTGGGCACGCCGGGCAACTGGTCCGACGCCTTCGCGGTGGTCACGCCGAGCGCGCGCACGCGGCCGTCGCGCACATAGGGCAGCGCCGTGGAAATGCTGTCGAACATCATGGTCAGGCGCCCGCCGATCAGGTCCGTCATGGCCGGCGCGCTGCCCTTGTACGGCACGTGGTCGATGCGCACGCCCGCCATGTGGGTAAACAACTCGCCCGCCAGGTGCGAGGACGAGCCGTTGCCGAACGAGCCGTAGCTCAGCTTGCCGGGCTCGCGCTTGGCCAGCGCGATCAGTTCGGCCACGTTGCGCGCGGGCACCGACGGGTGCACCACCAGCACGTTGGGCAGGTAGGCCACCGACGCCACCGGCGCGAAATCCTTGAGCGGGTCGTAGCCCGGCTTGTCGTACAGGCTCTTGTTGACGGCCAGCGAGCCGAAGGTGCCGAAGAACAGCGTGTAGCCATCGGCCGGCGCGCGCGCCACCGACACCGCGGCGATATTGCCGCCCGCGCCGGGCCGGTTCTCGATCACCACCGGCTGGCCCAGCCGCACCGACAGCGCATGGCTGATCTCGCGCGCCAGCAGGTCGGTGGCGCCGCCCGGCGGAAAGGGCACGACCAGCCGCACCGGCTTGTCGGGATAAGCCGCGAACGCGCTCGCGGCGGCCAGCAGTCCGCCGCATAGCGCGAGCAGCCTGGTGCATCGTTGGGTCCAGCGTGACATGCGCCTGTCTCCTCGGCGTGATTTCTGTTTTGTGCTGCGATGGCACGGCGCCAGTTTGGGCCAGCCGCCGCGGGCACGCCATTTGGATTTGGCTAAGGCCGCCTTCAGGCTGGCGTGAATGGCATGCTCCGCCATCCGCGCACTGGGGGAAACCCTTGTCAGGAATGCGGGGACAACAACCGCACAACGCTTTGTGCCTGCCGAAGTGCGGCTTTGCCATTGCGGAAACTCCGAACCACGCGCCGCACATAGAATCGTCCCACCGTATCGTGGAGGCAGCCGCGTTGCGCCGGCATGCCGCCGCCGCGACGCGGCCAGCCTTCCCAACCGAGGGGACAAGCAGATGGATTTGCGTTTCAACGCCGCGGAGCAGTCGTTCCGCGAAGAGGTTCGGACCTTCGCGCAGGCCAGCCTGCCGGCGGACATCCGCGACAAGGTGCTGGCCCACCAGCGCGTGGAGAAGGACGACTACGTGCGCTGGCACCGCGTGCTGCACGCGCACGGCTGGGGCGCGCCGACATGGCCGAAGCAATGGGGCGGCACCGGCTGGACGCCGCTGCAGCGCCTGATCTTCGAGATCGAGACCTTCCGCGCCGGCGCGCCGCGCCTGCTGCCGTTCGGCCTGACCATGATCGGCCCGGTGCTGATGAAGTACGCCAGCCCCGAGCACCAGGAACGCTTCCTGCCGCGCATCCCCACGGTGGAAGACTTCTGGTGCCAGGGCTATTCGGAACCGGGCTCCGGCTCGGACCTGGCCTCGCTCAAGACGCGCGCGGTGCGCCACGGCGACCGCTACATCGTCAATGGCCAGAAGACCTGGACCACGATGGCGCATTTCGCCGACTGGATCTTCTGCCTGGTGCGCACCGACACCGAGGCCAAGGCGCAGGAAGGCATCTCCATGCTGCTGATCGACATGAAGACGCCCGGCGTGACGGTGCGCCCGATCGTCACGCTCGACGGCGGCCACGACGTCAACGAAGTGTGGTTCGAGGACGTGGAAGTGCCGGCGGCCAACCTGCTCGGCGAAGAGAACCGCGGCTGGACCTACGCCAAGTACCTGCTCGGCCACGAGCGCACCGGCATCGCCGGCATCGGCCACTGCAACCGCGAACTGCGCCAGCTCAAGCACTACGCCGCGCAGGCCACCGACGGCGCCGGCCGCCCGCTGATCGACGACGTGCGCATGCGCGACAAGATCGCGCGCATCGAGATGGACATCATGGCGCTGGAAATGCTGCTGCTGCGCGTGGCCACGCAGTCCGCCGGCCAGCCCGGCCCCGAGGCCTCCATCGTCAAGATCCGCGGCTCCGAGATCCAGCAGGACCTGGCCATGCTGCAGATGGAAGTGGCCGGCCCCGGCGCCTGGCCGTATTCGCCGCGCTGGCTCGAGGCCGGCGAGACGCCCGCCGACCTGCCGACGCACGCGCCGGCCTGGGCCGCGCCCGCGGCCTCCACCTACTTCGACATGCGCAAGACCTCCATCTACGGCGGCGCCACCGAAGTGCAGAAGAACATCATCTCCAAGATGATCCTGGGTTTCTGAACGCCGGGACGGAAGGAACAAGCACAGTCATGGACTTCAACTACAGCGAAGAACAGCAGATGCTGGCCGACAGCCTGCGCCGCTTCATCGACACCGAATACACCTTCGCCCGGCGCCGCGCCAGCGCGCGCGGCGGCAACAGCCTCGACCGCGCCGCGTGGGCCCAGCTCGCCGAGATGGGCGTGCTCGGCCTGACCGTGCCCGCCGAATACGGCGGCTTCGGCGAAAGCGCCGCCAGCCAGCTGGTGGTGCAGCGCGAACTCGGCCGCGGCCTCGTGCTCGAGCCGGTCACGCCCGCCGCGGTCATCTCCACCGCCGTGCTGAGCGCCTACGGCAGCGCGGCGCAGAAAGAAGCATGGCTGCCCGCCATCGCCGGCGGCGAGCGCATCGTCACCCTCGCCTACCTCGAGCCCACCACGCGCTACCGCGCCGAAAGCGCGCGCGCGGCGGCCGAGCGCAAGGACGACGGCTACCAGCTCAACGGCACCAAGACCCTAGCCTGGCACGGCGAAGCCGCCGACGCCTTCCTGGTCAGCGCGCGCCTCGCCGGCAGCAGCGAACTGTCGCTGTTCCTGGTGCCCGGGGACACGCCCGGCCTGAGCGTGCACGGCTATCCCACGATGGACGGCCTGCGCGCCGCCGACATCACGCTGCACAACGCCACGGTCGGCGCCGCCGCGCTGGTCGGCAGCGAAGGCAACGGCCTGGCCGCGCTCACGCACGGCATCGACCACGGCATCGCCGCGCTGTGCGCCGAAGCCGCCGGCGCAATGGAACGGCTGATCGAGATCACCGGCGAATACCTGCGCACGCGCCAGCAGTTCGGCAAGCCGCTGGCCGCGTTCCAGGCCCTGCAGCACCGCATGGCCGACATGCTGGTGCAGAAGGAACTGGCGCTGTCGATGGCCTACGTCGCCGCCCAGGCGCTGGACGAAACCGACCCCGCGCAGCGCCGCCGCATGCTCAGCGGCGCCAAGGTGGTGGTCGCCAGGGCCGGCCGCTTCGTCGGCCAGCAGGCGGTGCAGCTACACGGCGGGATGGGGATGACGGACGAACTCGAGGTGGGGGACTACTTCAAGCGGCTGACGATGATCGACCCGCTGCTGGGAGATAGCGATTTTCATGTGCAGCGGTATGGGGAGGTGATGGTGGGGTAGGGGTCGTCTCAAGACGATCCTGGCATCGTCGCGCGGCCCGGCAGGTGCCGCTTGCACTCGATGACACAATCGGCCGACACGTCGGCATGCTGCCCATTCGCCACCAGCAGGACATTGGTATCGATGACAGCCTTCATTCTGCCCTGTCCTTCTGGTCCAACTCACGCCTGCGCTGCATCGCTGCCAGGGTGCGGCCCGCGATGTCGGCCATCTCGTCGCCGAAGAAGTGGTCCGGCCAGTTCTCGATTTCGCCGAACATGTTCAACTGCAGCGGCTCCAGTTCGGTGGCGGCGCCGGCACGACGGCAGAAGTACACCGCCACGTCCTCGGGTGCAACGGCGCCCTCGGCCACGCGGCGCTGCAGGCGGTTGAGGAAATGCTCGGAGTGGCTTTCCACGATCAGTTGAACATGACGCGCCCTGCCGTTTTCACGCGCCTGCGTGGCCGAAATGAATACGTCCGCCAGTTCGGCCTGCACCTGCGGGTGCAGATGAATCTCGGGCTGCTCCATCCACACCGTGGAGTTCGGCGGGCAATAGAAAGCCTGCACCAAAGCCGGAAGCACCTGCGACACGCCGAACCCGACATCGGTGATCTTGACCTCCGGCGCCTTGGCATGCGTCCTGACCAGGACTTCGTATTCCTTGCGCCCTTCTGCCACGGGCTTGACGGAAAAATCATGTATCACGCCCAGGTCTTTCAGCCAGGCGGCAATGAACGTGGCAAATCCCTGCTTGGCCCGCTTCGGGCCACGGTTGAGCATGCGCCCTTCGCTCTGTGCCGCCAGGATTGCCGCGATGGCGTACTCGCCCATCTGCCCCACGCTCGAAGGCGTATCTCCCGACCACTGATAGATCCGCTGGGGATGATTGCGCGGAGGCCCCAGATAGGACAGGCTATCCAGCATGGCCTCGGTGGCCAGCGCGAAGTCCGCCAGGAAGCCCGCGTTCTTGAAGCGCGCATTGCTGACGTCCGACAGGCGATAGAACTTCTCCGGCTCCTCGAGAGGCCATTTGCGGCCGTCGGCCATCTTGAACCCGTAGCGCTGCGATGACAGCGTGAATTTCCGCTTGTCATCTCGCCGCAGCGACACATCGAGAACGTCTTCCGCATCCGAGCCCAGTACATAACTCAGTGCCTGCACCTCGGGCTGGGCGGACTTGCCGGCAACCAGTTCCACCGCCAGCCGCATATGGTCGCCCTGGTAACGCACCGCGACTTGCAGTGGATCGCGCACCTCCAGCGCCCTGGGCAAAGACCAGCCGATCTCGAACTCCAGTGACTGCGTCAAGTCATGGCCGTGCAGGCGCAGTCTGCGAAGGTGCCCAGATCGATGAGTGAGGAGGTATCTCCCAGATGCAGAGCCCGTTTTCGATCTGTCGAGCGCGCCGTTTGCTGCAGAGCCAGCAACAAGTGCCCGAGGCTGCTTTTACCCGCGCTGTTGGCGCCGAAAATCACCGTCAATGGCGCCAGACGAATCGGACCCGTGTCTTTCCAGGCTTTGAAGTTCTTGATATGAAGATGGTTCAGCATCGGCGGATGTTCCCTTCTCAAATTCCGCTAACGAATGACCTCTCGCCGCTCACCGACGCATCGGCAACCAAGCGGAAGCCCTTCATCGAAACCGAGGATACGTGTTGGATCCACAGCGCCACCCCGTCGATCAGGAGATGGCAAAGTGGTAGTCGACGATGTACTGGAAAGGTGATGCGGCATTGGGATGTTTCTCTTCCTGCTTCCTTTATGCCGCAGCCTGTTGACGATCATTGCCGCCAATAATGCATCCAATCACATCCGATACTTCCGCCGGCACGCTGCCGGGAACGCAGCGTGGCAGGACATGACGGATTCCCTGGAACAATCCATCTTCGCGATTGCCTGCCGTGGCTGGCCCGATACCGCACGGTGGCCAGTCCACGATATGCCTGTTCCAACGGATTCCCCATCGGGCGCGCCGGCTAACAGCTCAAATCACCAACTCAATCAAGAACGGCCCCGCCTTCGCATTGGCCGCCGCGAACAGCGCCGCAAACCCCTCCATATCCACCGCGCGCGCGCCTTCCACCCCCATGCCGTTGGCCAGCTTCACCCAGTCGAGATCGGGGTTGCCGATGTCGAGCATGTCGAGCGCGGTCTTGCCGGGATTGGCGCCGACGCCGGCGAGTTCGCCGAGCAGGATCGCGTATTTGCGGTTGGCCAGCACCACCACGGTCACGTCGAGCTTTTCGCGTGCCATCGTCCACAGCGATTGCAGCGTGTACATGCCGGAGCCGTCGGCCTGCAGCGCGACCACGCGGCGGCCGGGCGCGGCGACGGCGGCGCCGGTGGCCAGCGGCAGGCCGTCGCCGATGGCGCCGCCGGTGAGCTGCAGCCAGTCGTGCGGCGCGGCGTGCACGGTGCCCGGATAGAAGGCGCGGCCGAAGCTCACGCTTTCTTCCACCACGATGGCCTGCTCGGGCAGCAGCGCGGTCAGCGTCTGCGCCACGGCTTCGGAGGTCACGGCGCCCTTGGCGATTTCGTGCGACGCAGCGGAGGCCGGCAGCGCGACGGCGGGCGCGCCGAGTTCGTCGGCCAGGCGCGCGAGCGCTTCGGCGAGGTCCTGCTCGGGGCGGGCGAGCACGAGCACGTCGGCGTCTTCCGGGTACGGGCGCGGCGACTTGCCGGGATAGGCGAAGAAGGTCACGGGCGGCGGCGCGCCGACCAGGATGACGTTGCGGATGCCGGCCAGCTTGGCGCGCGCCACGTCGCCGGAGTACGGCACGCGGTCGACGTTGAAGCGGCCGCGGCCGCGCGACACGCGCGCGTTGGACATCGGCGTGATCAGGCGCGCGTCGGTGGCGGCGGCGATGCGGTGTGCGTCGGCCAGCGGCGCTTCGCGCAGCGCGGCGCCGGCCAGCACGATCAGCGTGGGCTGGCCGGAGCGCAGCACGCGCGCGGCCTGCTGCACGGCGTCGGGCGAGACCTTGGGCACCGGCAGCGGCGGCAGCGGCGCGGCGACCTTGCCGCCGGCGTCCCAGCACACGTCGGAGGGCAGGATCAGGCTGGCCACGCCGCCCGGCGCGCCGAGCGCGGCCTGCACCGCGGCGGCGGCATCGGCGCCGACCGAGGCGGCATGCGTGGCGGTGCGGGTCCAGACCGAGACCGGGCGCGCCCAGCCTTCGGTGTCGGCGGTCAGCGGCGCGTCGAACGGGCGGTGGTAGGTGGCCTGGTCGCCGACGATGTTGACCACCGGCGTCTGCGCGCGGCGCGCGTTGTGCAGGTTGGCCAGGCCGTTGGCCAGGCCCGGGCCGCAGTGCAGCAGCGTGGCCGCGGGCTTGTCGGCCATGCGCGCGTAGCCGTCGGCCGCGCCTGTCACCACGCCTTCGAACAGGCCGAGCACGCAGCGCATGCCGGGGATGCGGTCGAGCGCGGCCACGAAGTGCATTTCGCTGGTGCCGGGATTGGCAAAACAAGTATCCACGCCGCACGCCAGCAGCGTCTTGACCAGGCTTTCGGCGCCGTTCAGTTCGCCCTGCCCGTTGTCTGCGTGGTTCGGCTGGTTGCGCTCGGTTGTCTGCATTGGCTTGGTTTCCGGTTGGGTTGCAGGATGAGGGTGCTGAATCGGGACGGCCGCCGCGGTCACGGCTGCGCGGCCGGACGTGGCGGATAAGCGGGGACGGCGCCCGCGCCGGGCGCGAGCAGGTCGAAGTCGAGGCAGACGAACTCGCTCGGGAATTCGATGCGCGCGTAATAGACGATCACGCCATCCACGCAGGCATGGCGGCGCAGCTCGGCCACCGGCGCGCCGACCGGCAGCGCCAGCCGGGCCGCGGTTTCCGCGCCGGCGGCAATGACGGACAGGCGCTGGCGGGCGGCCGTGACCTTGAGCTGCGGGAAGCGGTCCAGCACCGGCACCGAGGCGCCCTGGCGGAACGCCTCCGGCTCGCGCGCGAACACGCCGGCCTCGATGTACACCTCGCTCAGCGCGAACGGCTTGTGCTCGATGCGGTGCAGGCGGCGCAGGAAGCGGTAGCCCGGCGCGCGCGCGGCGCTGCACGGCAGGCCGAGCTCGTCGGGCAGCGGCACCAGGCCGTCGGATTCGCCGAGCGCCTCGGTGCCGAGCCGCTCGCCCACCGCCACGGCCTGATCCCAGCTGACCGGCAGCGTCAGCGGGCGGCGCTCGCGGCAGCCGGCCTTGACGAAGGTGCCGCGGCCGCGCTCGCGGATCAGCAGGCCTTCCTCGTCCAGCAGGGTCAGCGCGTTGTGCATCGTCATGCGCGCCACGCCGAACTCGCGGCAAAGCTGCTCGAGCGAGGGAATGCGCTCGCCGGGCCGCCACTCGCCGCTCTCGATATGGCGGCGGAAGATGGTGGCGAGCTGGAGGTAGACGGGTTGACGGCTGCGCGAAAGCAGATCGCCGGAGGCGGCAAAGGCTGGGGGCAGCGCGGAGTTCTGCATGTTCGGCGAAAGGAGCGGCGAAAGGAGCGGCGGAAAGCTCGGCAAGCCGCGCGAGCGGCGGGCGCAGCCTGGCTGCAAGCGAGCTACTTTAGTAAGGTCTACAAACCTAGACTACTAGGGTTAACTAGCGGACCCGCAGCCGGACACGAAAAAAAAGCGCGGGAGAATTCCCGCGCTTTGCGCTCGTCCTGGTGGCATGCGGCGCGGCGCCGCCTCGCCGCATGCCGTCCTGAGGCTGCCCTGATGCCACCTTCAGGCCGCCATCGGCGACGAGCCTTCCGGCGGCCTGACCTGCATCAGGGCCGGCGCATGCATGGTGGCCGGCATGGCGTCGGGTGCGGTCAGCCAGCCTTGCACGGCCGCCTGGATGCCGTCGGCCTGCGCCTGCTTGCGACGATAGGCGGCGCGCTTCCTGGAGGGCAGTTCCATCACGTCGCGGCGCGGCTGGTCGACCGGCATGCCGATGTTGCCGCAGCCGAGCGGCACGCCGCCGTACTCCGCCCAGAAGCTTTCGTAGTCGCACAGGATCGCGCGCGGCGTATGGCGCTGGCGTCCGACGTGGTTGCGCCGGGATACCCCCACGATGCGGCGCGCGCCGAGCGCCGCCGCCAGGGCGAGCAGTGCTGCCATGACCGTGTCCTTGGGGCGCAGGCCATCGCAGGCCTTGGTCGATTCGCGGATCAGGTCGCGGCTGTGCTCGCCCATCGGGCCCTGCAGGCCGCCGACGAAGATCTCCGCGCCATCCTTGCCCTGCCGGAGGTAGAAGCTGAGCTGGCTCAGGCAGGTGCCGCTGGCGGTGTCCTGCCAGTAGAAGGCCAGTTCGCCTTCCTTGGGGTTGGGCCCCGAGTCGGCCAGGCGCAGCGCATAGCGCGCCTCGCCAAACGCGCAGGCCAGCCCGCCATGCACGTAGATGCGCTCGCACAGCGCCATCGGCACCAGCGCGCGCAGGGTGCGATAGTGGTCCAGCACCGTGTCCATGCGCGCGCGGAAGCCCAGCCCGGACACACCCAGCGGGCGGTACGGGCGCTCCAGCAGCGCCGGCCTGGCCACCGCCACGCACCGCATCAGCGCGCAGGCATCCACCGCCTGCAGCCAGGCGCGCACCGCCGCGAAGCGGAACGCCGAGCGGCAGAACAGTTTCAGGCGCTTGAGACGCGAGCGCGCGCCATATTGCGGATAACAGAACACCGCCAGCGCGCTCAATGTCGCCAGATAGCGAAAGTAGAAAAACGGCCCGAAGTCACGGAATAAACCACGGGCGTGGATTGCCGAGAGCCATTGAAGGCTCGACACTGGTCCCTGCACGGCTTGAAGCTCCCCTGTTCCGCAGCTGAGCCGGTAACCGGTCTTGTCTGTCCGCGGCATCTGACACGATGTTTACGAGACGGCAGGTCTCCCGACGGACGGGAGGCCAGGCAAATGTATCCGGCCCGTAATATTTCGTAACGAACAGTAATAGTTCCCGTTGACAGGAAAGTGGGGAATTTCTGCGGACAACAAAAAAGGCCGGCTTGGGGCCGGCCTCGCGCGCTCGACAAGATCAGCTCGCCACTTGCTGTTTCCCTCCCCGCGCGGGCAAAGGAAGGCACCGGGAAAGCGCCGGCGCCATCACGAAGTCAGCGCCTACCCTCGCCCATTCCGCGGCAGTCCGGACAATCCGGGACCAATCCGGGACCAATCCGGCCCCGGCTCAGCGGTGTGCCGCTGCCGGCCGCCGCTCCGTCGCGAAATACAGCCCCGCCAGCACCGGCAGCCCGAACCCGATCCAACTGGTCAGCATCCAGCCGCCGTGGGCGAAGGCCCAGGCCCCCAGCGCGGAGGCGATGGCGCCGCCGGCGAAGAAGATCGCCATGAAGACGCCGTTGAGCCGCCCGCGGATGGCGCCGCCGAGCGAGAAGATGGCGCGCTGGCCGACCACGAGGTTGGCCGCCACGCCGAAGTCGAGCGTGATGGCGGCGATGGTGAGCGCGGCCAGCGCCGGCATCGAGCCGGGTGTGCCGGCCATGCCCAGCAGGAAGGCGCCGGCCGCCAGCGCCATCGCCAGCGCGGTGGTGGGGCGGCCCAGGCCGCGGTCGGCCAGGCGCCCGGCGATGGGCGCGGCCACGGCGCCGGCCACGCCGGCCAGCGCGAACAGGGCGATGCCCTTCTGGCTCAGGCCGAACTCCGGTCCCGCCAGCCACAGCGGCACGGTGGTCCAGAACAGGCTGAAGGCGCCGAACATGCAGGCCTGGTAGGCCGCGCGCCGGCGCAGCACGGGCTGGGTGCGCAGCAGTTCCCACATCGATGCCAGCAAGGCGCCGTAGCGCACCGGCACCGGGCGGCGGTCGGGCAGCAGCCGCGCCAGCACGGCGGTCAGCACGGCCATGCCGACCGCCGAGCCGGCGAAGATGGCGTGCCAGCCGAACAGGTCGGTGACCAGGCTGGAGACCGGCCGCGCCAGCATGATGCCGAGCATCAGCCCGCTCATCACGTTGCCCACCACCCGGCCGCGCACGTGCTCGGGCGCCAGGTGCGCCGCAAACGGCACCAGCACCTGCGCCGCCACCGAGCTCAGCCCGATGCACACGGCCGCGGCCAGGAACACGCTGGCGTGGCCGGCCAGCGCCGCGACCGCCATCGCCACCGCGCTGGCCGCCAGCAGCGTGCAGATCAGGCGGCGGTTCTCGATGATGTCGCCCAGCGGCACGATCAGCAGCAGGCCCAGGCCGTAGCCGGCCTGGATCAGCGTCACGATCAGCCCGGCGGCCTGCGGCGACAGCCCCAGCGCGTGGCCGATCGGGCCGATCAGCGGCTGGGCGTAATACAGGTTGGCCACGATCAGCCCGCAGGCCGTGGCCAGCAGCAGCGTCATCCAGCTGGCGCCGCCCACCGGGCCGGCTTGCGTTGCCGCGGCACAGTCCGCTCTTGTCGTCATGTCGATTGCATTCCTACGGTTGAGCCGGGCCGGTCCCGCAGTCGGGCGAGCCACGGATCGAAGGTCGAGATCATGCCTCAGATGGCCCGAGCTTGCAGGCCATCGCCGCGCTCAGGGCAGGTAGCCGAGCAGGCGCCACCAGAAGTAGTCCAGCGGCAGCAGCACCAGCAGGGTCGGCGCGGCCAGCGCCAGGCACAGCCGGCTGCCGGCGCGCAGCCCCACGCCGCCGAGCTGCATGGCGATCACGATGGGCGGCGACTGGTACGGGAAGAACACCGTGGAGAACACCGGCACCTGCAGCATCAGCACGCTTTCCAGCGGCAGGCCGGTGGCCTGCGCCAGCTCCCCGGCCAGCGGCGTGAGCACGGCGGGCAGCGCGGGCAGCGTGGCCACCAGCCCCAGGGCGGCGCCCATCGCGCCGAGCGCCGCCACGTTGGCGGCGTCGTGCCCCGGCGCCAGCGGCAGCCATTGCAACAACGCCCTGCTGATCGCCAGGCCCAGCCCGGTCGACTCCACCACCGCGCCCAGGCCGAGGAAGCCGGCCACGTAGATCAGCGGCGTCAGGTGCACCTGCTCGGCCAGCATGCGCGGCGACACCAGCCCCACGCCGGGCAGCAGGCACACGATGCAGGCCGCCAGCGAGATCCACGCCGGCGAGATGCCGTGCAGCGCGTCGGTGGCGAAGCCGGCCACGGCCAGCGCCAGGATCGCCGCCAGCACGGTTTCCTGCCGGCCCGGCGCGCCCGCGTCCTGCGGCGGCGGCGCGGCGGGACGCCCCGCTTCCGGGAACAGCCGGCACACCAGCCACACCAGCAGCACGGTCTTGAGCGCGCCGAGGATGGGGAAATGCAGCAGCAGATAGCTGCCGTAGCTCAGGTTGATGCCATACAGCGAGCCGGCCGCGCCGAGCAGCACGCTGTTGGGAATGTTGGCCGGCAGGATGGTGGTGGGCGGCATGTAGCTGGCCAGCGCCACCGTCAGCACCATGCCGATGCGCCCGTTCGAGCCGGGCGCGTAGCCGAGGCGGTCCGCCAGCGCCAGCACGATGGGCATCAGCAGCAGCACGCGCCCGGTGGTCGACGGCATCAGGAAAGCCAGGCCGACCGCGCTCAGCGCCACGGTGGCGATCACCTGCCGGTAGCTGCCCGTGCGCCCGCGGAAGACGATGGCCGCCAGGCGCTGCGCCAGCCCGGTGTGGCGCAAGGCCACGCCGGTCACTGCGCCGCCGAACATCAGCCACCACGCGGTGGAGGCGAAGCCGGAGAACGCCACCGCGGGCGGCGCCACGTGCAGCAGCACCGCGCACAGGAAGAACAGCAGCGTGGTGACGGGCTCCGGCAGCACGCCGAGTGCCCAGCAGCACACGGTGGACGCCACCAGCGCCGCAGCCGTCACCAGCGGCGCCGGCAGGCCGGCGGCGCGCCCCGCCAGCCACACGGCGGCCACGCACACGGCGATGACCGCGGCGGCGCGCGCGCTGTCGGAAAGCTTGCCGGCGGGCGGCGGGCTGGCCGCGGGCCGGGCCGTGGCGGTGGCCGGACTGGTGTTGCTGATGGTGTTGCCGATGGTGTTGCTCATGGGGGCGGGCTCCGTGGCGCCTTGGCATGCCGGTCATGCTAGGCCGCGCGCGTTTGGCGGAGTTACACTTTCCGGGCAACTTCTTACGAATTCCGGCCACCGCCGGCAATCGCACCGGAATTCGCACCGAAAATCACGCCGGACCCGGTGCAGGATCTGCCCCGGGAATCCCCGCGACGAGACACCCGCCGATGACGCGCACCACCTACCAGCCCATCCCGCTGACCGAACCGACCGCCGCGCAGCCGGTCGTCGTGCACCTGCGCCTGCCGCCGCCCAACGCCATCATCCGCCGCCACCGCCACGCATGGGGACAGGTCACGCTGCCGCTGCGCGGCAGCATGCGGGTGACGGCCGGGGACACCACCTGGGTGGTGCCGCCCATGCGCGCGGTGTGGATCCCGCCGGACGTGGAGCACGAGACCGTCACGCTCGGCGATGCCGCGCTGCATGCCTGCTACGTGCTGCCGGCCGCGGCGCCGCTGTCGCTTGCGAGCTGCACGGTGCTGGAGGTGTCGGCGCTGATGCGGCAGCTGCTGGTCGCCCTCGCCGGCGCGGCGGACCTGTCGCCGCGCCGGCGGCAGTTGAGCGCCGAGCTGCTGATCGAGGAGCTGCGCGCGGCGCCCGCGCTGTGGCCCGGGCTGGCGCTGCCGGCCGACCGCCGCCTCAAGGCGCTGTGCGACGCGCTGATGGAAGCGCCCGGCTCGGCCTTGAGCCTGGCGCAGTGGGCGGCGCGCACGGGCGCCAGCGAGCGCACGCTGGCGCGCCTGTTCCGCACCGAGCTGCACACCAGCTTCGCCGCCTGGCGCCAGCAGTTGCGGCTGGCCCACGCGGTGGACCTGATGAGCCGCGGCAAGCCGCTCGGGCACGTCGCGGCCGAGACCGGCTACGCCAATGCCGGCGCGTTCTCCACCATGTTCCGGCGCGCGCTGGGACAGGCGCCGCGCGATTTCATGGCGCACCGGGCCGACACGTAGGCCGATGCGTCGGCCGATGCATGGACCGACGAATGGGCCAACGGCACCCGGCCCGGCGGGGCCTTGGTAAGATGGCCGGCCAGTCCCCTTCCCACGCGACGAGAGGCCCCCGATGCCCATTGCCGACACCCGCGCCACCCCTTATTACGCCGTGATCTTCACCTCCATCCGCACCGGGGCCGACGACGGCTACGGCGCGATGGCCGAGGCGATGGAAGCCTCCGCGTCGCGGCAGCCCGGCTTTCTCGGCGTCGAGTCGGCGCGCGAGGACATCGGCATCACGGTGTCCTACTGGGAAAGCCTCGAAGCGATCGCGGCGTGGAAGCGCGACGCCGCGCACCTGATGGCGCAGCGGCTCGGCCGCGAGCGCTGGTACGCGGCCTACAAGACCCGCATCTGCCGGGTCGAGCGCGACTACGATTTCTCGCTGGACTGATACCGCGCAACCGACACCGCGCACTCCGCCCGCGCCGGCGCGGGTCAGGCCAGCCGCACTTCCTCCAGGTCCAGCAGCCGGACCATGTCGCGCGCCACCTCGTCCGAGATTTCGCGCTCGCGCGCGAGCTTGTAGATGGCTTCGCGCGATGCCTCGATCGCGGCCCGCCGCATGGCCCGCTCGACGTCCCGCCGCACCGGCTTGTGGCCGTCGCCCGCCGGCTCCGCGGCATGGCCGAGCGGCTCGTGCAGCCCCGCCAGCACCTGGTCGACCACGTCCATGTAGCGGCGCGCCTCCAGCGAGGAATCCTCTTCGCGCTGCGCGTCGAGGATGGTCGAGATGCGGTTCACCGCCGCCCGGTGCGCGGCCTGCCGCGCGAATTCCCGCTGCCGCTGGTGCGGCGAGGACCGCGCCGGCTCGATGCCCTTGAGCAGGCGCGGCATGCCGATGCTCGCGCCGACCAGCGAGATGATGATCACGGCCGCGGCGAGGAAGATCGCGAGGTCGCGCGCCGGGAACGCCTCGCCGCCGGGCAGCAGCAGCGGCAGCGTCATGACGCCGGCCAGCGTCACCGCGCCGCGCACGCCACCCAGCGACAGCGCGAGCATGATGCGCGGCGTGGCGCGCGCCTCGGGCGGCGGCGTGGCATTGCGCACGATCCGCGCCAGCCTGACCGAGACGAAGATGCACGCCAGGCGCAGGGCCGCCAGCATGAGCCAGATCAGCAGCGCGTACACCGGCAGCAGCCACGGGTCGTCCCCGGCCTGCGTCACGGTCCGCGCCGCCGCGCGGAAGACCCGCGGCAACTGCTCGCCGAGCAGCACGAACATGATCCCGTTGAGGACGAACTGCACCATGTCCCACACCGCCTGGCGCTGCATGCGCGCGAACGCGCTGACGCGCCCCGACAGCTCCGCGTAGCTCATGGTCACGCCGGCGGCCACGGCGGCCAGGATGCCCGAGGCGCCGACGTGCTCGGCCAGGAAATACGCGGCGAACGGAATCAGCAGGCTCAGCAGCACCTCGGAGCGCGGCTCCTCGCCGAAGCGCTTCGTGAAGCCGTCGCGCAGCCGCATGACGGCCGCCGTGACGAGCGCGCCGGTCGCCAGCCCCGCGCCCGCCACCCAGAGAAACGACATCACCGCCGACGAGAGCGAGAACGCGCCGGTCATCGCCGCCGCGATGGCGATGCGGAACGCAACCAGCCCGCTGGCGTCGTTGAACAGCGCCTCGCCTTCGAGGATCGAGGTGATGCGGCGCGGCACGGTCAGGCGGCGCGTGATGCCGGCCACCGCCACCGGATCGGTCGGCGAGATGATGGCGGCCAGCGCGAACGCGACGGCCAGCGGCATCGACGGAATCATCCAGTGGATGGCGTAGCCGGCGCCGACCACGGTCATGACGACCAGCACCACGGAAAGCTGGAAGATGCCCAGCTTGTCCCGCCGCAGCATGTCCTTGGGGATGTGCCATCCGTCGAGAAACAGCAGCGGCGGCAGGAACAGCAGGAAGAAGACGTCGGGGTCGAGCCTGACGCCGCGCTCGAACACGCCGGCGATCAGGAAACCCAGCGCGATCTGGAGCAGCGGCAGCGGCACCGGCCACGGGATGACCCGCACCGCCGCGCCGCTCACCAGCACCGCGCCCAGCATGGCAATGGCAATATTGATGCTTTCCAATGCGCCCCCTTCGGCTGCCCCGTATCCGCGCCGCGCCGCGGCCTTGCATGTCCGTTCGCGTCCCCCCGCGCCCCCGCGTCCCCTCGCCTGGCCGGCTAGTGGTACGGCACGCCCAGCGTGTTCTTGTGGATGCGGCCGTCCTTCATGATGATCTTCATGTTCCTGGCCGGGTCCGCGATCAGCGTGATGTCTTCGAGCGGGTTGCCGCCGATCACCAGCATGTCGGCGAACGCGCCCGGCTCGATGACGCCCAGCGCGCCGGGATAGGGGCTGCGGGCGCCCGACAGGCCGAGCAGCGCGGCGTTGCGGCTGGTGCCGAGCCGCAGCACGTCGGCGGGACCGAACCAGCGCGCCAGCTTGGCCAGTTGCCTGCCCTGCGTCAGCGCGCCCGCGGGATTGAACAGGACGTCGGTTCCCCACGCCATGTTCACGCCGTGCTTCTGGCCAAGCTCGAACGCGCGCACCGTGCCTTCTGCGATCGCCTTCTGCTGCAGCCGCTGCGCGTCGGTCGCCTTCGGGTTGGCGTCGTCGTCGGCCAGGAACGGCTGCAGGCTCCACCACGCGCCGGCGTCGGCGATCCGGCGCACGGTCTCTTCGTCCGCGAGCTGGCCATGCTCGATCGATTTCACGCCGCACGCGATGGCCCTGCGGATGCCGGCCGAGGTGTACACGTGGGCGCAGACGTAGGTGCCCCAGTCCGACGCGGCGGCGACGGCGGCGCGCATCTCGTCCTCCGTGTACTGGACCGAGTCGAGCGGATCGAACATCGACGACACGCCCCCGCCGGCCATGATCTTGATCTGGCTGGCGCCCAGCATGAGCTGCTCGCGCACGCGCCGCAGCATCTCCGGCACGCCGTCGGCGATCGACGAGATGCCCGCCACTTCCGCCGCGCTCAGCGAGCACAGCGCCGTGCGCGGCAGTTCGCCGCGCCGGCGGAAGTCGCCGTGCCCGGAGGTCTGGGAGATCATCGCGCCCGAAGGAAAGATGCGCGGGCCCGCGATGCGGTGCTCGTCGATCGCCTGCTTGAGCGAGAACGACGGCCCGCCCACGTCGCGCACGGTGGTGAAGCCGCGCAGGACGGTCCGCTCGGCTTCCTGCGCCGCGAGAAGGTAGATGTAGGTGATGTCGGCCGTCATCGCCACGTTCAGCGGCACCGCGGCGAGAATCGAATGCCAGTGCGCATCGATCATGCCGGGCATGACGACGTGCCCCGCGCAGTCGATCACCTGCGCATCGCCCGCGTCCTGCCCGGCCGGAACGAGGCCCTCGATGCGGTTGCCCGCGACGATCACGTCGAGGCCCTGCAGGAGCGCGTCCGACTTGCCGTCGAAGATCCGCGCGCCCCTGAGCCGCGTCGGGCGCGCCGCGGCCTGCGCCGGCACCGGCGCCGCCAGCGCGGGCCCGCCCGCCGCGGCGCCGGCCGCGAGCTCCTGCATGGGCAGGCGGCCCGATGCCGCCTCGCCGAGCCGCCGCAGGACCGCATGCGTCAGGTCACTCCGGCAACGGCACCGGGAGTTGTACGCCAGACGCTGACTCTCATTGCCAATCATGTTCGTCATTCCGTTCTCCGCGGCTTGCTGTGGCAGCAGGCTGCATTCTCTCACTGCCGGCGAATCTTTCGCAAACTGGATTTCGCGATGGCGCGATACCGCGCCGGCATGCGCGCCGGTTTGACACACTGCGGACATAACGCACCGGATTGGGGCGCAGTGAATCGGATATGTGCGATAGGACAACGTCGGCCAATGCGAAAAAGAACGATATGCATGACCACGATCCATCGCCATAAGCCCGCCGCGCCTTTCACCGCGAATTGGTTCAATTTTTTTATGACACGGAATGCCTAGGGATTGCCCTGCTTGCGGTCATTTCATGATGCGCACAGAATTTATTCAACCGGGCAATGATTAATCTTTAAATCCCGGCGCATCGATTTTTCATTCATTAAACCATTCTATCAACCACTCAATCGGCCAATCAATTGGTCATTCAACCGGCCATTCAATTACCAGGCATGATCTCGATTTCCATGTGCAGCGGCTAATCGCCAGTCTTCCGACGGACATGTCGATTGCCGCGACGCACCTCATCTCGCGGAGGTTTCCATGGCACGCCATTCGATCGTCTCTCACACCCTCCTTGCCTCGTCGCTGTTCGCAGCGCTGCTCCTCTCCTGCGCCGCCGCCAGCGCGCAGACGGGCGGGACCATCCGCTTCAGCGGCGCGCTGGTCGAGCCGCCGTGTTCATTCAGCGTGCGTCCCGCGGACAGCGAGCGGATGCGGTTCCACACGGCCTGCCCGCGCCCGGTCGCCGGCAAGGTTGCCTTCACCGGCACGCCCGGCCACCTCCCGGCGCGCCACGTCGGGTTCACGCACCGCACGCAGTCGATCGGCCTGCCGGCGCTCGCCGCCGCGCGCCATTCCCGGATGACCGCGGTCATCACCTACCGCTAGCCGCCGGCATCGACCCGCCCGAACCCGGCATCGCGCGTCATGCGCGCGAGCGCCGACGATGCCCGGCCGCGCACCTCGGCGAGCGCCTGCGCGAGCTCGCCGGGGGTGGCGCCGGAGGTGACTTCGGAAGTGACGCCGGAAATGACGCCGGAAGCGGCGTCGGGCCGGTCCGCCAGCAGCGCTTCCAGCCGCGAGCAGGCCTCGACCACGTCCGTGGCATGCAGCATCGCGAACGCTCCCTTGATGGAATGGGCCTCCGCCGACACGGTTGCCCGGTCGTCTCGCGTGATCGCGCTCGCGGCGGCCTGGAGCGACTGCGCGGTGCGCTGCTCCAGCGTGCCGAGCAGCATCTCGGACAACGCGGCATCGGCGCCCGCGGCGTCCGCCTCGATGGCGGCCTCGGCGCGCGGGTCGGCCGCCAGGCTCAGGTAGCGCCGCGCCGCGGCGTCGATGGAGGCCAGCGACATCGGCTTGAGCAGCACGCCGGAGATGCCCGCGTCGCGCAGGCGCTGCGAATCGGCGGCCGTGACGTCCGCGGTGATCGCCACGATCGGCGTGCGCGCGCCCTGGTTGCGCAGGCACGTGGCGAGCGTGTAGCCATCCATGACCGGCATCGACAGGTCGGTCAGCACCAGATCGTAGTGGCGCTCGTTGAAATGGCGCAGCGCGACCAGGCCGTTCTCGACGATGTCGCCGGTATAGCCCAGCGCGTCGAGCTGGTCGCGGATCAGCTCGCGGTTGACTTCGTGGTCTTCGGCCACGAGCACGTGGATGCCGCGCGCGTCGTGCCCGTCGCCGGCCGCGGGCGAGGCGTCGTCATGCGCGGGCGCGCCGCCCGCGGCCGGCCGCAGCGGCAGCGTCACCGTGAAGGTGCTGCCGCGGCCCGGCTCGCTCGCCACCGCGATGGTGCCGCCCATTGCCCCGGCGATGCGCCGGCACAGCGCGAGCCCCAGCCCCGTTCCGCCGAAGCGGCGCGTGACCGACACGTCGACCTGGTCGAACGCATCGAAGATGCGCGCCTGCTGCGCGGCCGCGATGCCGATGCCGGTATCGGCCACGCGGATCCGCAGCGGCGCCGCCGCGCTGTCCGCGCCATCCGTGCCATCGGCTGCCGCATCGACGTCGACCGACACGCGCCCCCGCTCGGTGAACTTGATGGCGTTGCCCAGCAGGTTCGCCACGATCTGGCGGACCCGGCCCGGGTCTCCCGTGTGCCAGCGCGGCAGCGCCGCGTCGAAATGCGCCTCCAGCGCGAGTCCCTTGCGCTGCGCCAGCGGCATGAACATCGCCACCGTTTCGCGGATCAGCGCCGCAACGTCGAAGCGGATCGGCTCGAAGCGCATCTCGCCGGCCTCGATCTTGGAGAAGTCGAGGATGTCGTTGAGGATGTCCAGCAATGCCCGCGACGACGACGCGATGGTGCGCACGCGCGGCGCCACGGGCGCCGCCTGCGGCAGCCGCTCGAGCAATTCGAGATGCCCCAGGATCGCGTTGAGCGGAGTGCGGATCTCATGGCTCATCGCCGCGAGGAAAGCGCTCTTCGCCGCGTTGGCGCTGTCCGCCGCCTGCTTCGCCGCGGACAGCTGGCGCGCGAGCTGGCGCTCGGTGGTGACGTCCGCCAGCGTCGCCACCACCACCGGCTGCCCCTGGTAGTGCGACGGCGCCAGCTTCGCGGCCACGTCGATGGTGCCGCCGTCCCCGGTGGGCAGGTTCAGCTCCACGTCGAACGCCGCCGCCGCGCGGCCGCCCGGCGCGCCGAACGCGGCCGGCGCGTGCCGCCGGAGCACGTCGCCGAGCTGCCCGTCGGCCGCCGTGCCGATGCGCCGCTCCAGCGCCTGCATGTGCGCGCTTTCCAGCAGCACGGTGTTGTCGTTCGCGTTGACGAGCGCGAGGCCGACCGGCACGGTCTCGATCAGCGTGCGGCTCAGGTGCTCGCTGTCGAACACGCGCTCGGAGCGCGCGAACAGCGGCACGAGGATCTTGCGGTTGAAAAGCAGCACGAAGGTCCACAGCAGCGCGATGGCCAGGCCGGTGGCGATGGCCGGCGCGGCGCCGTCCCGCGCCACGCGCGCGGCGATGACCCGGCCCGGCACCGCGTAGGCCAGCGTCCAGCCGGTGTCGCCGAGCGGCGCGCACAGCAGCAGCATGCCGTCGCGATAGGTCCCGGCGGCGCCGGGCGCGGCAGGCCCGCGGCACTGCGCCGCCCCGGCGCCGGCCGGCGGCAGCGCCGCCGGGTCGGACGCGCTGCCCGTCACCGCCTCGGCGCGCTCGTCGGCCACGCGGTAGGCCCCGGAAAACGAGCCCGGCTCCAGCCGCTCGAGCAGCCGCTCCGGGCTGAACTCGCCGGCGACGATGCCGATCGGCCGCCCGTGCGCCGTCATGGGCGCGAGCACGCGCAGGCGCGGCCGCCCGGTGAGCGGATCGGCCCGCGGGCGCAGCCAGCGCAGCGGCCGGCTGGCGCCGCGCGGCGCCGCGGACCACGAGGCGAGTTGCTCGAGGCCCGCGCCGTAGTAGGCGGACAGGCTGGCCGGATCGGCCGCGATGCGCGGCAGCGGCGCGCCGGCCAGGTCGGGCAGCGGGCTGATGCCCACCAGCGCGGCCGCCGGCGTCACGAAATAGCCGCTCAGCCCCCACGGCAGCCCGACCGCGTCGTTCATGGTCTTGACCAGGCTGCTGCCCGCGCCCGCGGTGCTCCGCGCCACCGCGAGAAAATGGCCGGCCGCCTCGCCGCCGGCGCCCTGCCCGCGCGCCAGCCGCAGGACCAGCGCGCCGCGCGAGTCCGGCGTGACGGGGAACACGATGCGGCCGTCCTGCGCCTCGAACGCGCTCACGTCGGCGGCATCGGCGGCGCCGGTGCCCTCCCAGGCGGTCTCGATCCCGACGGCGGCGATGCGCACCCGCGTCTCGCTCGCCCTGACGACGTCCATCACGCGCCCCAGGTCGCGCTGGAACGCCTGCCGCTCGTCGTTGAGGTCCTCGCGCACGAGACCGGCGAGACCCAGCGCGAACGCCAGCAGGATCAGGAGCGTCAGCGCCGCCGAGCCGATGAACAGGACGATGCGCTGATGGCCGCGGACGCGGGCGAGCAAGCTGGGAGACGACGATGCAGGCATGGTAGATTACCGTTGCTCTTTGATGCGTTCGCGCATCGGGATCCAGGCACGCGGCAACGGCCCGCGGCACAGGGACAACGCATGGCATGGCGGAGAAATCGTGAGCGCTGACAACCAGTTTTCGATCAAGGTCGTGATCGCCGACGACCATCCTACCGTATTGCGCGGTCTCGTCCATACGCTGGAGCCGATCGGCACGACCGAAATCGTCGCGACCTGCCGCAACGCCACCGAGCTGATCGCCGCGCTCGAGAAGCAGCCGTGCGACGTGGTGGTTTCCGATTATGCGATGCCGGGCGGCGAGCGCAGCGACGGGCTGGCGCTGTTCGAATACCTGCGGCGCCATTATCCGAAGGTCGGCATCGTCGCGCTGACGGTCATGGACAGCCCGGCGGTCATCCGCGCGCTCCTGGCGGCGGGCATCACCACCATCCTGAGCAAGTCGGACGCGACCGGCCACATCATCACCGCGATTCACAGCAGCTACGCCGGCGGCTCGTACCTGTCGCCGACCATCGAGAAGGTCGTGGCCGGCAGCGAGGGCGCGGGCACCGGCCAGCCGCTTTCGCCGCGCGAGCTGGAGGTGGCGCGGCTGTTCGCCTCGGGGCTGTCGATGACGGATATCGCGAAGCGGCTCAACCGCAGCAAGCAGACCGTCAGCACGCAGAAAGTGATGGCCATGCGCAAGCTCGGCATCGCGAACGACGTCGAGCTGATCCGCTACGCGATCGAAGGCGGGCTCGTCGCTTCGCCCGGTAAAGACGGCAAATAGGCGCTTCTCTGCCTGCCGGCGGCGCGCCGGCTTGTCGCCGCATTGTCGCCGGAAGCCACCGCGCCATCACGCCATCGCTTCGCAATGGGGATGGGAGATGCCCGCGCCATGCCTTTTCTTTTTTATCCTGTTTTTATCTCCGCTTTTAGCCAAAATCTTAATTTCAGTGCCAAAAAACATTGATTTTTTCGGTCTGGAATGAATTTCGTACGAGTACTAATCAAAATAAGTAAAGTCGATCAATCGTATGATTGGCGCCATCCATTCCTATTATTAAACTGACTTCGGCGGCTTCCCCATTGCACCAGTCCCTTGTGTGAACCACGCGAGGCGCAAACGGAAGGCATCCGCCAGGACTGGTTGCGACGACAAGGGCACCGTACCCCCGACGGGCCGAGCTTCGCATTGCCGCCCAGTCGCCGCCGTACCCGTTCCCTCACCGGGAAACGGGATACCCATGCCCTTGTCGCGCGCGCCCATTACTCAACGGATTAAATGGCATGAATAAATTCTCAATCCGCGTTGTGATCGCCGACAGCCACCCCGCGGTTCTGATCGGACTGCAACAGGTTCTCGAGAGCGCGGGCCACATAGAGCTCGTCGGCACTTGCCTGAACACCACCGAACTCGTCGAACTGCTGCAGCATGTCGCCTGCGACGTCGTGATCTGCGATTACACGATGTCCGATGGCGAATATGGCGACGGCATGGCGCTGCTCGGTTATTTGCAGAGGAATTTTCCGAATATCGGGCTTGTCGTGCTGACGACGATCAGGAATCCCGCCGTGATACGGACATTGGCCGCGCACAGCGGCCTGTCGTTCATCAGCATGGCGGACTCGACCGGCCATATCATCACCGCGGTCCACGCCAGCTTCGCGGGCGGGACGTACACGTCGCCGACCATCAGGGCCATCGCGACCACCCTGAACAAAGGCTCGGCCGACCTCGCCACCGAACTGTCGCCGCGCGAGGCCGAAGTGGTGCGGCTGTTCGCGTCGGGCAATACCGTGACCGATATTGCGGAACACCTGAAACGCAGCAAGCAGACCATCAGCTCGCAGAAACGAAGCGCCATGCGCAAGGTGGGCGCGTCGAACGACGTGGAGCTCATCACGTTCGTGCTGAACGGAGGCAATGAAGGCGCCTCGCTGCTCTTTCCGGCGGACGACCTGTCCGGCGCGCACGCGAGGGAGATTCCCTGAACCCCTGAACCTCTGATGCCTGACGGGGGCGGACGCGGTTGTCCCGCCCCCAAAAAGCGCGTCCCCGCCATTGCGGGGACGTTTGCGTTTACGGGCAGCCAGGCAATCGGCCTTGCTGCGGGGAAAAGCCTACAGGCCTTCCCCGCTCTCGACGGCAGGGTGCCGGCTTGCCGGAACGCTCGCGCCCAGCCCAGGCAATCCGCCGCCCGCCGCGAGGCGCTGCAGGTAGTCCGCCGCTTCCAGCGGCCGGCACAGCGCATAACCCTGTCCCGCCGAGCAGCCCGCCGCGCGCAGCGCGGCGACCGCCTGCACGGACTCGATGCCCTCGGCCACCACCGTCATGCCCCGCGCCAGCCCCAGATGGACCGTGGCGGCCAGCGCGCCGCCGAGGGCCGGGCTGTCCGCCATGCGGCGCACCAGCGCGCCATCGATCTTCATCTCGTCGAACGGCATGTCGCACAGCATCTTCAGCGACGCCGCGCCGGTGCCGAAATCGTCCATCGACACGCCGAATCCCCTGGCGCGCAGCCAGTGGATGGAGGACGACAAGGCCAGCTCGTCGAGCACCGGCTCGCTTTCGGTCAGCTCCAGCTTGATGAGCGAGGCGGGCAGCGAGGCCTGCGCCAGCGCGCGCTCGAAGGCCGGCACGAAACCGGCCGACGACAACAGCGAACAGGGAACGTTGACCGCGACGGGCACGGCCCGGCCCAGCCGGGCCGCGCGCTCGAGCACCGCGACGACGCGGCCCAGTTGCAGGAAGAAGAAGCGCTGCGCGCGGGCCGCGTCCTGCGTCCACGGGATGAACGTGGCCGGCGACACGGCGCCGAACTCGGGATGGCTCCAGCGCGACAGCGCCTCGGCGCCGACGATGCGGCCGTCGCGCAGCGAGAACTGCGGCTGGACCACGATCCTGAAGCCCTCGTCCCGCGCCAGCGCGTCGACGAACGCGGCCTCGCAGCCTTGCTGCCGGTCCGCCGCGGCGCCGCGCGGCGGCGCGGCGCCATGCGGGACGTCGGGCAACGATGCGATGACCTGCCTGAGCGCGCCGGCAACCGCGTGCGGCGAGCGCTCGCACAGAATATGGACCGGAACGCCCGCCTCCCCGGCGAGCCGCGCGTGCGACGCCAGCGCCTGCCGCGACAGCTCGGTCGCGTAGACCACCGGCGGCACCGCCGCCAGCCGGCCTTCGTCGCGCGCGGCGGCAAGGCGCGAGGGCAGGAACAGGCCTTCGCCGTTGTCCCGGCAGAGCTGCGCGAAGACGACGGTGCGCATGCCGGATGCCAGCAGTGCGAGCAAGGCATCCGTCGAACCCGCGAACTCGACCGTGACGCCGGACAGCCAGCGCAGCGCGGCGCCGAGCCATGCCGGCACGTCGCCCGGCGCGGCCAGGACGACCAGTTGCGTGTGGGCGCCGGGCATCCGGCGCGCGGCGCCGCCCTCTCCCGTGCGGGCCGGCGCCATGCGCCGGCCGGATGCCGGCGCGTGCCGCGCGTTGCCGCAGCCGCGCGCCCGGATCATATCCGCCACACCGGTCACACCGGGCACACCGGCCACACCGGCCGCGCGCGCGCGGACCCGGTCCTCGTTCCTGCTTTCCACCGTCGCTTTCATGAGCATCCTCCCAGTCCTGCGAACAGGGATGACGCCATCGCCCGTTCGCTTTCCCTTTTGGTTTTCCTTCCGCTTTTCCTTCCGTGCTGGCTGTCCATCCGCGCGCGCCATCTACTGATAGTCGACCAGCACCATCACGCTGCCCTTCACGCTGCCGACCGTCACCGGGTCCGCCGTCTTGATGTATGTCGCCTTGTACGGAACCGCGTACGAGCCGCCGGTCGTCTTGCTATAAGCATTGAGCTTGATCGACTGATTGAACGTGGCGGGCGTGCCGTTGGCGTCGGTGATCCGTATGCGCACGCCGGTGGCGGTGGAGTCCGCGCCGAGCGGCAATACCCCGGTGTAGGCGCTGGTCTCGGAGCCGACCGGCACGAAGCTGTAGCCCACGCGGTTGAAGCCCGCCGGGCAGTTGTTCAGCCGGACGTTGAAATCCACGCCGCCGGCGCTGCTGCCCACGGCGCCGAGCTTGCCGAGCGCGATCGGGGGCAGGGTGACGGCCTGGCTCGGCGTGGAGCAGGTCCCGTCGATGGTCTGCACCGTCGCCGCCAGGAAGATCTGGTATTTCGTGTTCCCGTTCGAGAAATACAGGATGTAGTACGCGGGGGAGAGGGTGGCGCCGTTGGCCTTGAGCGGGCCGCCAACCACCTTGGTCCCGTTGGACACCAGCTGGATCTCGATGGGCCGCGAAAAGGAGACCGTGCTGGGCCCGGCCATCATCGTCTGCCCGTTGATGATCAGACGCGTCGAGAGCCCGGTGACGGTGGTCAGGACGTCCGGTCCCGGCACCCGTTCGGCGCCGCCGTACTTGTACATCTCGATGTACGTCAGCGTGCAGGTCGTCCCGTAGCAAAGCTGCGACGGCGTCAGGTAGTCGCGCGCGACCACGGTGCCGCCGGCGACGCTGGCCGGCACCGTGATGGTGGACTGGCCGAACACGTACTGGGCGAATGCCGGCGACGACAGCGCGGCCATCAGCCCGGCGGCCACGAGGCCGTTCCTCGCCCAGCGGGCGGGCGCGATCCGCGCGGCCGCCCGGGCCGCGCGCATGACGATGGAAAGAAGTCTGTTCATGCTTGGGTTCCTGTCTGTTTGAACTACACCCGGATTGCGGGACGCGGCGTGTGGCGCGCCGGCTGCGCGGCGCCGCCACCTGCCGTTGCCTTCGGCCGCCGTCAGTCGGCGGCAGGCCCGCAGGTCGTTTCGATCTGCTGGTAGCTGCGCGCGGGCTGCTGCCCCTTCGCCGCCGCCAGCGTGTACGGCATGGCGCACGACGCGCCGCCCTCGTTGCCCCAGCGCACGGTCAGCGTGCCGTGCTCGTCGAGGCCGCGCGCCAGGATGCGGCCGCCCTGGCCGACCACGCCGACCTCCGTGCCCGCCGCGTTGAGCACCTGGGCGCCGAACGGCAGGGCCTCGCCACCGGCCTGGCGCGCGGCGATCAGCGCCGCGCGGCCGACCACGGTCGGGAAGCGGATCAGCGGCACCGCGCCCGCGCGCGGCACCACCTGCTGCGCGGTCACGCTCAGCTCGACGTCGAGCGGCAGCCCCGTGGGATCGAGCTCGACCTCGTTGATCGAGTACGGCGTGAGCATCGGCACCACGGCATAACCGCGGCTGTCCATGCGCACCCCTTGCGAATTGAGCACGCGCGCGCCGGCCGAGCCCGGCGCCTCGACCACGGCGAAGGTGTCGGACAGCGGCTGCGACAGCGTGACGCCGCCGGGATGGACGACCACCCCGCCGCGCGCGCCGACCGAAGCCTGCTGGTAGCCCTGGCCGACGCCAGCGCTCGCCGTGAGCTCGGCATACGGCGCGCGATACACGACCGTGCCGCTGCCGTTGGTCGAGGCGCCGCCGTCCTGCGACGCGTGGTTGCCCGACACGCTGTAGAACAGCGCATCGTCGCGCCCGGCGCTGCCCGACAGCGTGGCCTGCGCCTGCGCGCGCCCGTTGGTGTCGAACGACAGCGCCGAGGACGCGATGACCGGGCGCTCCCTGCCCAGCGGAATGCTCACGCTCGCGTAGAACGTCGTGTTGCGGTTGCCCAGGCTGCCGTTCTCGCGCGTCACCGACAGCCGGTAGGTGATCCGGCGGAACACGTTCGAATACGAGGCGGCATAGGTGATGTCCGAGCCGGGACGGTTCCAGTAATTGCTCCCCGACAGCGTCATGCCGAACTGCCCGAAGCGGGCGCCCAGGTTCTGGTTGACCGACAGCGACGCGCGGCTGCGCTGCCGGGCGATGTCGTCGGGCGAGCCGCCGCGCTCCACCTGGTCGCGCATGAGCATGGCGTCGTTGAGGCCGAAATAGCCGCTCGTCGAATAGCGGTACGCGGCGATGGCGATGTCGGTGGAGGTCTGCGTGATCGACTTCGCATAGCTCACGCGCGCGCTGGTGCCGTGAAAGCGCCGCGTGCCGGGCGCCACCGTGGTCGCCTGCGTGACGTCCACGCCGAACGCGCCCACCGAGGTGTTGAGCGCGCTGCCCAGCATGAACGACAGGTAGCCCTGCGCCGCGGTCACGCCGCCGTAGCCCGTCACCAGGTTGGTGAGGCCCTGCCGCCACGTGCCCTGCATGAACAGCGGGTTGCGGCTGCTCTGCGCGGTGCGCACCGCGCCGGCCACGAAGCTGTAGCGGTGCGTGCCCGGGCGCAGCGCCAGCGGCACCGCCGCGTACGGCACGGAGAACTCGTGGACCGAGCCGTCGGCTTCCTTGACCGAGACGTTCAGGTCGCCGCCGTAGCCGGTCGCGTACAGGTCGTCGATCTCGAACGCGCCCGGCGCCACGGTGGTCTCGTAGATCTTGACGCCGTTCTGGCTGACGGTGACGCGCGCGTTGCTGCGAGCGATGCCGCGCAGGACCGGCGCGTAGCCGCGCGCCGAGTCCGGCATCATCCGTTCGTCGGTCGACAGCTTGACGCCGCGGAACTGCGTGGAGTCGAACAGCTCGCCCGACGTGTAGGCTTCGCCGATGGTCAGTTGCGAGGTGAGCCTGGGCAGGTCGCGCTGCACGTAGGTGGCGATGTCCTGGTAATGCCCGCCGTTGTTGTTCGACCAGCTATACGAGCCCTGGTGGCGGAAATGCCAGTTGCCCACGTTGAAGCCCGCCGTCAGGCCGGCGAAGCCCTGCGTCAGCGACGGGCCGTCGTTGTTGCGCGTGGTGTACAGGTCGGCGCTGTAGTTCAGCATGCCGGTGGTCACGCCGGCTTCCCAGCGCTCCGGCGAGACGTAGCCGCGCGGCGTGCGGCGCAGCACGCCCTGCGGAATGCTGAGCGACAGGCGCTGCTCGTCGAACACGAATGCCGCGCTCGCGTCGGCGATGGCCTCGGGCAGCCCGACGCACGCGTCGTCCGCCTTGAGCCGGTCGCGCACGTCGTCGGGCAGCTTCAGCAGGTCGACGCCGAGCTCCTCCAGCAGCGCCCTGCTGAAGCAGGGCTGCGCGTCCTTGCCGTCGGCGGCGGCGCGGAACGGCACCTGCGCGCGCGTGACGCTGTCGCCGTTGACGTAGAGGTCAACGCGGTAGTCCCCGGGCAGCACGCCATTGCTTTTCTCGAAGCGGCTCAGGTCGATGCGCTGCTGGTCGGCATGCACCAGGAAGCCGCTGTCGAACTGGACGTCGGTGGCGGCGGGCTGCGTGCTCGCCGCGGCGCCCTGGCGGCCCGCGGTCGCGGCCTCGGCCTGCCCTTGCCACAGCAGCAGCGTGGACAGGACGGCCAGGTACAGCGGGTTCAGTCGTGGCACCCGACCACCGTCGATGCCACCGTGGCAAAACAATGTCATATGACTCCTGAGATGTCTCTTGAGACCGGAGGCCGATAAAGCCGCGGGGCACCGGGCAAAGCGGGACCACGTAGCCGGGCAATGGGCGAACACCCGCCCCGCCGGCCGCTGTCGGGGCCTGCAAGGGCGAATGGATGAAACGGGGGCGGGCGGTGCGCCCGGGATGCCGGCGCGCGGGCGCGTCAGTGGAGCGCGTCGCTCCTGGTGACGCTGGCCGCGGCGGCCGGGCGGATCACGCCCCAGTCGTCGATGCTGCTGAACGTCACGCTCGCGCCGCCCACGGGACCCGTGGCGAGGCGGGGAAGCGGCATGCGGGCCGCGTCTTTCGCGCGGACGTAGGTCGGTTCGACCTCGTATTTCTGCCCCGCCGCCTCGAGCGTCACGCTGCCCAGGTTCACCACGTAGGGGCTGGGATTCGACACCTTCAGCTCATGCTCGCCGCTGTCGTCGCGGCGCACGATCTCCCACCGCAACTGCCGCGCGGCATCTTCCGCGTTGCCGGCCAGCCCGGCCGGCCGGTACATCACCTTGATCCGCGAGCGGAACGCCAGCTGGATCTTGTTGGCTGCCTCGTCGTCGCGCGCCTTGGGCGGGACTTCCAGCACGTTCAGCCAGAACAGCGATTCCTTGTCCGTGGGCAATGGTTCGCCCGTGTAAAACATGCGCAACGTCTGTCCCTTCTCGGGATCGATCCGGAACATCGACGGCGTCAGGATGAACGGCACCTTGATCGACTCCGGCGCCGCCTTCTCGTCGCCCGTGTCCATCCAGGTCTGAACCAGCGCGGGCGTGTTCCCGTCGTTCAGAAGCCGGACGGTCACTTCGCGGCTGTCGCCCGGAAACACCACGCGCGTTCCGGTGATCACCACGCTTGCCTGGGCCATGCCGCTCAGAACGGTTGCGCTCAGAGCCAGCATGGCAACTGCCTTGGATACCCATCGACTCATCTGCTACTCCTTTCTGGTCATCTGGCGGGCGGCTGCCGCCGCCCGCCGCTTTCGTGGACTTACTGGTAGTTCAGCGAGTACTGGATGCGCGAATCCGCGGTGCCGGCGGTCGCCTTGCCGGTGGCCACGTATTCGGCGTAGTACTGCAGCGACGCGGCGCCGCCGTTCAGGTCGACCGTCTGCGAGTTCTGCGTGCCCACGGGCGCGCCGGCCACGATCGGGTTCTGCGCGTTGTTCAGCAGGCGGATGCGGACGTTCGCCGCCACCGGCTTGCCGCTGCCGTCGTCGATCAGGTTGATCTGGCCCGATGCCTGGTCGACCGTGTTGCCGGCCTCGAAGTAGGTCGAGACCTTGGTGGAGCCGGCGGTGCAGCCGCTCAGATTGATCGAGAACGGCGTGCGGCCCGCGGTGTCGCCGGAGCTGCCCAGCGAGGACACCGACACGGTCGGCAGCTTCACCGTCATGTTGCTGGTGCCGGTCGCGCCGCCGCCGCCGGTGATGGTGCACGTGGTCGACAGCACCTGGCCGCTGAAGGTGATCTCACCATCCGCCGCCATTGCCGCCGGAGCCGACGCCACTGCCGCGGCGATCGCCAATGCCTTGAAAATGGAATTCGTGTTGATTTTCATTTTTGCCTTACCTGTCTTTATATGCCTGCATAGTGAACTCCCCCGGATCGGGTGGACGCTGACGGCGTGTCATTTCAACGCCAGCCCAGATTGTGGCAACCTTGCGTTTTTGGCGAAATAGGACTGCCGCGAAAGCTATTTACAGCCATTTAGTAATCGTACTAAAAGCACGGCAAGGGCCTATTAAGACCCATGATTTGGGCGCGCATCATGAAGATCGCGACCCGGATCGCGCATCCTGCTGGGGTTTTCGAAGAAGATGAGAGCGGATTCGGGGGTGCTGTGGCGGCGAGGCAAGTCCGCGGGCGGGTGGAGCGGACGGCGCAAACCCGTTCCGGACCGGATTTTCCGATCCGGCGTAGCGGGGTGCCGCGTTATACACCCGGAGGCTGGCCGGTTTTCCGTTGCTCGGTTTATTCCGAATCAATATCGGAACTATCTCGTGTTTTCGGATTTTCGGCAGTGACCCGCGCGGCGATGGCCGCGATGGGAATCGCCATATTCCGATAATGCCGGGAAATAAATCCGACGGGGCGATCAGAAAATACCGAGCGATAAACCGGCGGGCGCCGGCCCGGCACAGGCCGGGAAATCCGGCGCCAACGACAAAAAAGGCCTGTGCCGTAAGACGGCACAGGCCCTGCTGACAAGGTCGGCTTGCGGCTTGTGGCCCCCCTCACCCGCAAGCGGGGGAGGGGGGCCAGCCGGCGGCAAACCCGGATGCCGCTTTGCCGCGCGGATCAGGCCGGCACCGAATCCGACAGGCGGTTCTCGTCGCCGTTGCCGCCGCCTTCTTCGTCCGGCCAGTTGCGGCCGACCATCCATTCGTACAGCGTGGGCAGCACGATCAGCGTGAGCAGCGTGGCGGTGATCAGGCCGCCGATGATGACGATGGCCAGCGGGCGCTGCGTCTCGGAGCCGATGGCGCGCGAGATGGCCATCGGGAACAGGCCCAGCATGGCCAGCAGCGCGGTCATCAGCACCGTGCGCAGGCGGTCCATCGAGCCGGTCAGCACGGCCTGGCGCACCGGCATGCCTTCGTCGCGCAGCTGGTTGAAATACGTCACCATCACCACGCCGTTGAGCACGGCCTGGCCGAACAGCGCGATGAAGCCGATGGCCGCCGACACCGACAGCGGAATGCCGGTGAGGAACAGCGCGAACACGCCGCCGATCAGCGCGAACGGGATGTTCGAGATGATCAGCGTGGCGCTCTTGAACGACTTGAACGCGTTGAACAGCAGCAGGAAGATCACCAGCACCGACAGCGGCACCACGATCGACAGGCGCGCCATCGCGCGTTCCTGGTTCTCGAACTCGCCGGACCAGCTGATCTTGACGTCGTCGGCCTTGACGTTCTTGGCCACCAGCGCCTGCATGTCCTTCACCACGCTGCCCATGTCGCGGTCGTGGATGAAGATGCCGATGGAGGTGGTGCGCTGGCCGTTCTCGCGGCTGATGTTCATCGCGCCCGATGCCGCGCGGAAGTGCACCAGCTGCGACAGCGGCACCTGCGCGCCGTCCGCGGTCTGCATGAAGATGTTCGGCAGGTTGGGCAGCTCGCGCTCGCCCGGCTTCAGGCGCACGACCACGCTGAAGTGCTTCTCGCCCTCCCACAGCTCGGTGGCGGCCTTGCCGGCCAGCGCGGTTTCCATCAGATCCTGCACGTCGCCCACGTTGATGCCGTAGCGCGCGGCCTGGGCGCGGTCGAATTCCAGCACGTACTGCGGCAGTTCGCCGTCGCGGTCGATGAACGCGCGCATCACGCCCTGGACCGACTGCACGTTGGCCAGGATCTGGTCGGCCACCTGCTTGTTGTGCTCGAGGCTGTCGCTCTGCACCTTGATCACGATCTGGCCCTTGATCTGGGAGATGCTCTCGAGGATGTTGTCGCGCACCGGCTGCGAGAAATTGGGCTCGATGCCGGGCAGCTGGCGCAGGTTGGCGTTGATCTCGTTGATGATCTTGCGCTTGTCGTAGCCGGCGCGCCACTGCTTGTCCGGCTTCAGGTCCACCAGGATCTCGACGGTGTTGATCAGCTTGGGATCGGTGCCGTCGTCGGGGCGGCCCACCTTGGAGATGGTGGTGTTGACCTCGGGCGTCTTGCGGATCACGCCGCGCAGGCGGCGCGCCTGGTCGCGCGCCTCGTCGAGCGAGACCGAGGCCGGCAGGTCGAAGCTGACCCACATCGAGCCTTCGTCGAGCTCGGGCAGGAACTCGCTGCCGAGGAACTTGCCCACGCCCACGGTGGCCACCAGCAGGCCCAGCGCGATGCCCACCACGGTGCGCTTGTGGTCGAGCGCCCAGGCCAGCATCGGCTCGTAGATGCGCTTGCTGTGGCGGACCACGAAGTTGTCGTCGTGCGCGATGTTCTTGGTCAGCAGCAGGTGGCACAGCAGCGGCACCACCGTCAGCGAGATGATCAGCGAGCCGATCAGCGCGCCGGTCACGGTGTAGGCCATCGGCGCGAAGATCTTCCCTTCGTGGCGCTGCAGCGTGAAGATCGGGATGTGCGCGGCGATGATGATGATCATCGAGAACACGGTCGGGCGGCCCACCTCGGTGGTGGCCTGCAGGATCGCGTGCATGCGCGCGCGGCTGTCCTTGATCTGCTGCTCCTTGAGTTCGCCGAGGCGCTTGAAGATGTTCTCCACCACGATCACGGCGCCGTCGACGATGATGCCGAAGTCCATCGCGCCGAGCGACAGCAGGTTGGCCGGAATGCCGACCCAGGTCAGGCCGATGAACGTGGACAGCAGCGCCAGCGGGATCACCAGCGCCACGATGGCCGCGGCGCGCACGTTGGCCAGGAACAGGTACAGCACCGCCATCACCAGCAGCGCGCCCTCGACCAGGTTGCCGAACACGGTGTGCAGGGTCTTGTCGATCAGCGTGGAGCGGTCGTAGTACGGCACGATCTTCACGCCCTTGGGCAGGATCTGGTTGTCCAGCAGCTCGATCTTCTTCTTGAGCGCCTCCAGCACCAGCGAGGGGTTCTCGCCCTTGCGCATCACCACGATGCCCGAGACGATGTCGTCCTCGTCGTCCTGGCCCATCAGGCCCTGCGGCGGCGCCGCGCCGACCTTCACGTCGGCGATGTCCCTGACCAGGATCGGCGTGCCGTTGACTTCCGTCACCACCACGCTGGCGATGTCGGCCGAGGTGCGGAAGCTGCCCAGCGAGCGCAGCAGGAACTGCTGGCGCCCGTTGGCCACGGCGCCGCCGCCGGCGTTGGAGTTGGCGCGCTGCAGCGCGGTGAACAGTTGCGCCAGCGAGATCTTGGCGTCGCGCATCTTCGCCAGGTTGGGGTTCACCTCGTACTGCTTGATGGTGCCGCCGATGGTGACGAGGTCGGCCACGCCGGGCACCTGGCGCAGGTTCTTCTCCACCACCCAGTCCTGCAGCGTGCGCAGCTCCTGCGCGGTGTAGCCCTTGCCGGTCAGGCGGAAGCGGAAAATTTCGCCGATGGCGGTGGACAGCGGCGCCAGGTCCGGCTGCACGCCGTCGGGCAGGTCCACGCCGCGCAGGCGCTCGATGACCTGCTGGCGCGCCACCACGTCGGTGGCCTTGTCGTTGAACGTGACCATCAGGAAGGACAGGCCGAACTGGGTGTGCGAGAACACCCGCACGGAATTCGGCGTGCCCGCCAGCGCGGTCTCGATCGGGATCGTGACCTGGCGCTCGACTTCCTCGGCGGCGCGGCCCGGGTACAGCGTGATGACGTTGACCTGGATGTCGGAGACGTCCGGGAAGGCTTCGATCGGCAGGTTCTTGAAGGCCGCCAGGCCACCCCCGATGAAGATGGCGAGGCCGAGCCAGACGAACAGCTTCTGGTGCAGCGCGAAATGAACGATACGCGAAATCATGTGGCGGTCTTCCTCACTGCTTCGCGCCGGAGCTGCCGCCGGCTTCGCCGGCACGCGCGGCGTTCACCGCGGTGGCGTCGCGCAGGATGTCCTGCAGGTACAGGTTGCCGTCGGTCACCACCACGTCGCCCGCCTTGAGGCCGTCCACCACCTCGGTGGTGCCGGGCAGCGACACGCCCAGCCTGACCGGGCGGCGCTCGAAGCGGTTCTGCGCGGCGCGCACGAACACGTAGTGGCGGTTGTCGGCCAGGAACACGGCCTTGGACGGCACCGAGATGCCCTGGAACGAGGCCGCCGGCAGCCGGGCCGTGACGAACATCTCGGCCTTCAGGCGGCGGTCCGCGTTGGGCACCGACAGCCGCACCTTGATGCTGCGCGCGACCGGATCGACGTAGTCGGCAACCTTGACCACCTTGCCCGGGAAGGTCTCGCCGGGATAGGCGCTCGACACCAGCTGCACGCTCACGCCGGGCTTGAACAAGGCGAGGTCGGCCTCGGCGGCGTCCACCTGGGCCCACAGCTCGGTCGGGTCGGTGACCAGGAACAGCGGCGCGGCGGGCGGCTGGTCGGGGCGCAGCTCCATGCCGACGTTGATGTTGCGCTCCACCAGCAGGCCGTCGATCGGCGTGCGCAGGGCGAAGCGGTTGACCGCGCCGTCGCCCTGGGCCGGGGCGCCGTACTGGCGCAGCGCGGCCTGGGTGCGCTGCAGGTCGGCGCTGGCGCGCGCGGCGTCGGCCTGGGTCTGCTCCAGGTCCTTCTGCGCCACCACGCCGGCCGCGAACAGCTCGCGCTGGCGCGCCAGCGCCTTGCCGGCGTAGGCGGCATCGGCCGCGGCCTTGCGCGCGTCGGCCTGGGCCATGCCGAAGTCGGTCGAGGTCAGCGTGGCCAGCACCTGGCCGGCCTTCACGCCGGTGCCCGGCTGCGCCAGCACCTCGGTCACGCGCCCGGCGAACGGGCTGGACACGCGCACGGTGCGGTCTTCGTTCCACACCAGGCGGCCGGGCAGGCTCAGCATGCGCTCGCCGCCGCTCTTGACCGCTTCGCCGGCGATGCCGGGCAGGGTCTTCACGGAAGCGGGGAATTCGACCACGTTGCCGGCGACCTTGGGGTCGTCGCTGGGCGGCGGGGCTTCCTGCTTGCCGCAGGCGGCCAGCGCCAGCGCGACCAGCGAAAGCGTGGCCAGGCGCACGCGCAGGCCCGGGCGGGCGGGAGAGATCGAAGCGGGCGTAGCAGTCATCGGGGACATCGAAGCAGACATCGGAGCGGACACGGGATTAAGGGCGCGGCACATCGGTACGAGCCTGGGCATTGGGTGAGGACTGCAGGGCGGCGCGGTAGGCCGACAGCGACTTGGCGTACTCGCCCCGCGCGGCCACCGCGTCGAGGCGGGTCTGGCGCAGCGCGCGGCGCGCGTCGAGCAGGTCCAGCACGCCGCTGGCGCCCCTGGAATAGGCGAACTCGGCGCTGCCGGCCACGCTTTCGGCGGCGGGCACCACGCTCTCGACCATCTGCTTGAGCGACAGGCGCGCGGCCTCGAGCTGGCTGCGCGAGCGCTCCAGCTCGTTCTGCGCCTCGAGCAGCACGCGGTTGCGGTCGTCCAGCGCGGCGTAATAGTCCACCTCGGCGCGGCGGGCCTCGCCGCCGAAGCTGTGGCGCACGAACAGCGGGATCGACACGAACACGCCGAAGCTGTTGCCGCTGCCGGTCTGGTTGGCGTCGGAGACCGGATAGTGCTCGGCCTGCGCGCCCACGGTGACGTCCGGCACGCGCCCGGCGCGGGCCAGGTCGCGCGCGCTGGCGGCGGCGGCCAGGCGAGCCTCGGCGGCGGCCACGTCGGGGCGGCGCTGCACGGTGTCGGCGTCGGGTTCCGGCACCGGCACGCCGAGCTCGGGCCAGTCGGCCACCAGCCGGTTGTCGGCCAGCGTGCCGGGCACGCCGACGGCCTGCGCCAGCGCGGCCTTGTCGCTGGCGTAGCCGGCCGTCGCCGCGCGCAGGTCGGATTGCGCGCGCAGCACATCGAGCTGGAGCTTGGTCACGTCGGCGCGCGACACGTCGCCCGCCTTCAGGCGCACCTCGTTGGCCTGCTGGGTGCGGCCGTACAGGGCCAGCGTCTCGTTGAGCACGGCCACGCGCTCCTGGCTGACCAGCGCCGCGAAGAACGCCTGGTCGACCGCGCTGGACTGCTGGGTGATGACCGCTTCCAGCATCTCGCCGGCGGCGCGGCTGGAGGCGCGCGCGCTTTCCACGCGCAGGTTGCCCTTGTTGGCGGTCTCGATCACCTGGTCCACGCGCAGCGTGGAATCCACGGTCTTGCTGCGCGGGCCGCCGGAATTGAAGCCCTGGTGCGGGTTGATGTTGGCCACGCCCAGGCTGAGCACCGGGTTGGGCCGCTGCGAGGCGATCTGGATGTCGGCCTGGCTGGCCTCTTCATTGCGGCGCGCGGCGATGATGTCGCGGTTGCAGCGCACCGCGTCGAGGCGCACCTGCGCCAGGGTCAGCGCGGCCCTGGCGGGCGGCGCCACGCACGGGCCGTCCGCCGGCAGCGGCGCGCTCGGGGGAACATCCGAGCCGGCCACGGCGACGCCGGCAAGGGCGCTGAGCAGGCTCGTCAGCAAGAAACGTGGAAAGGAAAATGACACGATCAATCAGGCTCGGTTCGACTTTAGTGTGCGGTAAACGACCATGACGGCCGATCGGTGCACCGCGGCCGCGAACTTTCACTTATCTCCATGAAACATGCCGCGTTCGTGCCGGCATCCGCAAACGGGCGCCGGTCGGCCGAAGGGCGCGACATATCCCGTGCGCATTCAAACTGAAACGCATTACAAACGGCTTTCATCAGCGCAGTAAAAGCCGGCGTAATCGTAGGAACGCGCCGATTTCGAGGGAAAACCCTGACGAAAGCGCCACTTTCGTGAGGAAAGCACGCGCGGGCGGCAGCCATCGGCAAAGGCTCGTATGATTACGCACTTTGCGTCCGCGAGACAGGGGCAGCGCGCCGGCATGGAAATGGGTGTTGCAGTGCCGCATCGGCCCGCCGTTTCCCGGCTTGCTTCCTGGCTGGTTTCCCGGCTTTCGGCCGCCCTGTCCCGGGGCGGTCATATTGTCCGGCTAGGCCGCCCGGCACCGTCCGCGGCATCGTTCCGTGCTGCCCTGTATGGCGCCGCGTTGCCCGTGTTGCCGGCGCCGTTTCGCCATTTCGCCATTCCCCCAGCCCTCCGTTCCCATGCCCGACCATTCCCTGCTGTCCTCCCTGATGATCTTCGGCCTTGGCGGGGCGCTGGGCGCCGTGGGCGGCCTGTTCGGCATCGGCGGCGGGCTGATCGCGATTCCGGCGCTGGGCCTGCTGTACGGCATGGACCAGCAGCTGGCGCAGGGCACCGCGCTGGTGATGATCGCGCCCAACGTGCTGATCGGCTTCTGGCAGTACCGCCGCCGCGCCGACATCGCGCTGCGCACGGCCGTGGTGCTGGGCCTGTCGGCGGTGCTGGCCACCTATCTGGCGGCCCGCGCCGCGACCGCGATGGATGCCGTGCTGCTGCGCCGCATCTTCGCCTGCTTCATGATCGGCATGGCGCTGTATTTCCTGTGGCGCCTGCTGCCGGGACGCGCCGCCACCGTGCAGCGGGCGCGCCTGTCGCCGCGCTGGATGCCCGCGCTGGGCGCCGTGGGCGGCGCGTTCTCGGGCTTTTTCAGCGTGGGCGGCGGCGTGGTGGCCGCGCCCGCGCTGGTCGGCCTGTTCGGCTTCCGGCAGGCGGCGGCGCAGGGGCTGGCGCTGGCGCTGGTCACGCCCGGCGCGGTGGTGGCGCTGGCCACCTACGCCAGCGCCGGCCACGTCGACTGGGCCAGCGGCATCCCGCTCTCGCTGGGCGGCATGCTGACCATCTCGTGGGGCGTGGCGCTGGCCCACCGCATGCCCGAGCGGCGCCTGCGCGCGCTGTTCTCGCTGTGCCTGATCGCCACCGCGGCGATCATGCTGGTGCGCGGCTGAGCGCCGCCATCCGCCTCCCCGCCTGAACGCCTACCCCAGCAGGCCCTTGCGCCGGTGCCACTCGGCCAGCGACTCCGCCGGCCACGTGCCGCAATGCACGTGGCCGCGGCCCGTGGGCACGTCCACCCACGGCGCGGCGTAGTCCAGCGCGGCCTCCACCACTTCGGGCGGCCTGGGCAGCGGCGTGTCGATGGCCGACGCCTGCGGGTGCACCAGCTCCGGCCAGCGCGGGTCCCACAGCCACAGCGCGCTGCCGCACTTGAGGCAGAAATGCCGCTGCGCCTGCGAGCGGTACGCGCGCCGGCCCGGCTCGCGCATCACGGCGTGATAGATGCCGACGTGCTTCCTGCCGCGGACCTTGAGCGTGGCGGCGTCGCCGCCGAGGTTGATGGCATAACCGCCGCCGCCGGCCGTCTTGCGGCAGATCGAGCAATGGCAGTGCATGAACGGATAAGGGGAATCGGCCTCGAGGCTGAAGCCGACGGCGCCGCAGTGACAGGAACCTTCGAGATGCATGGGACCTCCTGCTGGTTGGGGGAAAGTCCATTCTAGGCAACGCCGCCGGCGCGGGGCCGGCTGGACAGGACATGCCCGCTATGGCATAAGGACCAGTCCGGCGGCGGCCCGAGATTGCGGCCGTACGCCAACCGCCAACCCGAACCCGGCCCGAACGCCGCATGCCCATCGTCCCGACCGCTCCGCGCGCCGCCCTCCCGCCTGCCCCGCAGGCCGCGCCGGCCTGCGCGCGCGCGGCGGCCCCCCGGGGTCTCGCCGCCGTGCTTTTCCTCGCCGTGCGGGGAAGGCGGGACATCGCCATGCTGTCCTGATCTCCCCGCACGGCACCTTGCCAGCGGGCGCGCGCGCCCTTTGTCCAACGTGCAACCGGGAGAACAGCCAATGTCCTCGATCTACCGCAAGACCCTCTGCGCCATCGGCGCCGTCGCCGTGGCCTACCTGCTCATCAACCTGTGAAGCCGCGGGACGCCGCGCACCGGCGCCGGCGTCCCGCGCGGGCGAGCTGGGCGAGTCGGGCGAGTCGGGCGAGTTGTTTCGGCGCGAAACAACTCGCCGCGGCGAACGGATGAAATTTACGAAGCCGCATCTCAAGTTACAGATATGTTGCACATTAGGCCGCATAGCGCACTGCAGATTTCCCGGCCCGCGTCGTAATCTTCAACACGTGCCAACCACGGCGCTGCCACCAGAACAGGAAATCATGTCAGAACGCCTCATCATGCTCGACGTCCCCGGTGTCCTCTATTCGGGCCGCTCCGAGGCCCGGCTGGGCGGGATTCCCGATACCGGCACCCTGCGCGACGTCCGTTTCTTCGATCCGCTCGCGCTCGGCTTCGTGCGCCGCCTGTTCGGCCTCGCCGGCGCGCGCGTGGTGGTCTCCGAAGCGTGGCGCCGCGGCGTGCCCGCGGCGATCCTGCAGCAGCTCGACCTGCAGGTCGAAGGCATGACGCCCGACGTGCCCGGCGGCCATGCCGCGCGCGTCGCCGCCTATTTCGCCAAGCGCCCCGCGCCGCAGGCGTTCGCCATCCTGACCTGCGACACCGCGTCGCTGCGGGACGAGCGATACGCCTACCTGCGCCCGCACACGGTCGCCGTGAATCCGGCCGAGGGCCTCACGCCGGCCAACTTCAAGCAGGCGCTGGACGTGCTCGGCGTGGCCTGCCCGTCCACGCTGAGCCTCGACACCCAGCCCGACGCCGGCCTCGAAGCGCGCCTGCAGCGCCTGCGCCGGCTGGCCCGCGAAGCCCCCGCGCGCTTCGCGCCGGGCGCGATCGCCACGCCGCTGCTGCAGGGCGTGCCCGAGCTGGTCCTGCCGGCGCAGGTCGTCGCCCCGGCAGTGGCGCACGCGTGACGGCGCGGCGCGCCGCCGCCCGGCGCTAGCGCTGGCCGGCCGCTCGCCCGAACACCAGCGCGAGCCCGGCCACGATGGCGCCCATGCCCGCGAGGGTGGACGCCGTGAGCCGGTTGCCGAGGAACAGATAGTCCAGCAGCGCCGTCACGGCGGGCACGAGGTAGAACAGGCTGGTCACGCTGACGAGGTTGCCGGCCTGGATCAGCCGGTACAGCAGCAGCGTGGCGCCCACCGAGATCACCAGCGCGAGCCACGCCAGCGAGAGCAGCAGGCCCGCCGCCGGCGTGGCCGTCATCGGCTGGAACGGCACGAACAGCAGGCACAGCGCCAGCCCGGCGCCGTATTGCAGCGGCAGCACGTCGAGCGGCGCCTGCCGGATGCCTTTCTGCAGGATCGCGCCGAACGTCATGCAGGCCAGCGCGGCCAGCGCGAAGCCCACGCCGGTCGGCGACAGCCGCGCGCTGTCGATGCTCGCCGACACCACCAGCACCAGCCCGCACAGCGCCGCCGCGAGGCCCGCCAGCCGGCGCAGCGGATAGCGCCGCTCCACCAGCAGCAAGGTCAGCACCGGCTGCGCGCCCAGCACGGTGGCCAGCACGCCCGGCGTCACGCCGCGCGCCAGCGCGAGCAGGTAGCAGATCGAATAGGCGCCGGTCATCAGCAGGCCGGCGGCCATCACGCGCACGCGCGTGCCCGGCGCCGGCAGCCAGCGCCGCCGCCACGCGGCCAGCGCCAGCAGCACCAGCAGCGCGAGCGCGAAACGCGCGGCCAGCAGGGCAAAGGCGGATGCATACTCGAGCCCGAGCCGCGCGAAGATCGCGCCGCTGCTCCACAGCAGCACGAAGAGCGCGGTCGAGCCATGCGCGCCCAGGGCGGTTTTGTTCAATGTCATGATGTTCACCTGTCGCGGGCATCCGGCCCGTGGCCGGATGCCTTCGAAAACTTCGCGTCGAAAACCTTCGGCAAGCCGGTGCCGGTCACGCGCCATGCGTGCGGCAGGGAAAAAGCCGAAGATGAAAAGACGGGCCGGGGGTCGGGAGTCGGCCCGGTCAGCCCCGCGTGGACGGCGGCGGCGGCGCGGTGCCGGCCCGCGCGCGCGGCGGGGAGGCGACAGGGGGAGGCGAGGCGATGAAGACCGCGCACGGCAGCGCCGCGCCCGCGAGGGGAGCGTCGGCGGCAAGCTGGAAGTGCGTGGCTGCGGTCATGATGGTCCGTGTGCCCGGCGCGGATCGCCATACTGGATCGGCCGGTGGATGCGCAACGTTACACCGGCGCGGCGCGAGAGGCAAGCGAGAAGCAAGCCGGGGCCTGCCTTACAATGCGCGGCCGCCTCCCGTGCCGGAACACAGCCGGCAGCGGCAGCGGCAGCGGCATGCACACCGAAACGAATACGGAGAACGCGCGATGGAATCCCGCCTGACCGAACTGGAGATCAAGGTCGCCTTCCAGGACGACCTGCTCGAGACGCTGAACCTCGCCGTGGCGCGCCAGCAGCGCCAGATCAACCTGCTGCAGGAACAGCTCCAGGCGCTCTACCAGCAGATGCGCTCGGGCGGCCCGGGCGGTGCCGACAACGGCCCGCAGCACGAAATCCCGCCGCATTACTGAGCGCCGGCGACACGCGACAGGAACATCCCCGCCGCCGCCGCGTCTGACCCTGAACCCGCGCGCCAACCCGGAGGAGCCGCATGAAAACGAAGCCGAACGCCATCCGCGCCACCCGCGCCGCCGCGCGCTTCGTGCTGTGCGGCGCGCTTGCCGCGCTCGGCAGCGCCGGCGCCCGGGCCGGCTACAACGTCTGGACCGGCGACTACACGTTCTCGCGCCAGGAGCTGCAGGAGGCCATCGACAAGCGCTTTCCCGCGCGGCTGCGCTACGGCCAGGTGCTCGACGTGCGGCTGGCCAATCCGCGCCTGGTCCTCGACGACGCCGGCAACCGCGTGAGCACGCAGATGGACGCGCAGGTCAGCAACACGCTGCTGCCCGCGCCGCCGATCACCGGCAAGCTGTCGCTGAGCAGCGGCCTGCGCTACGACCCGGACAAGCGCGCGGTGCTGCTGGACAATCCGTCCGTCGAGCGCGTGCAGGTCGACGGCATGCCGGCGCAATACGGCGAGCAATTGAACGCGATCGGCGCCGTGGTGGCGCAGCAGGTGCTGCGCGATTACCCGCTTTACACGTTCACGCCGGAACAATTGCGCGTGGGCGGCAAGGATATAGAGCCCGGCGCGATCACCGTGCTGCCGGACGGCATCAAGGTCCGGATCAATACCCGCTGAAACCGGTGAAATTACGAAAAGGCCCATACGTGGGCCATATTTTCATCTTCGGCGCGCGCCGGGTCCGGATAAGGGCGTTGTATCGGCGCACGTTTTTCCGTTGGAAATCAACCGCATTTATTTGAACGCGTGGAAGTCATGGCGCGCGAAAGGTTATACTCCGCGCTCCACAAACTAACGGGTAAATCATCATGGCCGTGACCACCAAGAAAGTTGTAAAGACCAACGCAGCAGCAAAGGCCAAGCCGGCCGCCGCCAAGAAGGCCGCCGTGCCCGCGAAGAAGGCCAGCGTCCTGTCGCGCGAACTGGCCGCCGCCAAGAAGGCCCTGCTGAAGCTGCGCGCAGATTCGAAGAAGGCCATCGAGACCGCCAAGCGCGACATCGTGCAGGTCGCCGAAGCCGTGAAGAAGGCCCTGCTGGCCGAGAAGCAGATCGCCAAGGAAAAGCTGGCCGCGCAAAAGGCAAAGGCCAAGGCCAAGCCCGCCGCCAAGAAGCCGGCAGTGAAGGCCGCCGCCAAGAAGGCCGCCGCCAAGCCGGCAGCGCCGAAGGCAGCAGCACCGAAGGCCGCTCCCAAGGCAGCCAAGAAGGCCGTCGCAAAGAAGCCGGCAGCACCCAGGAAGGCCGCTGCCGTGAAGACCGAAGCAGAAGCAGCGCCCGTCGCAGCGAAGTAAATCGCGCTGGGCCCGGCGCGGCCCGGAGATGCGCGCGGCGATCCGCGCCATGCTCCGCGCCGCGCACCTTGCTCGTGCAGACCGGCTGGCGCCTGGCCGGCCGGCACGCCAGCCCGGCATTGCCGCTTTTCCTGCCCGCTTTTCTGTCCGCCCTCCTGCCCGCGTTCTCCGCGCGCACGGCCTGGTCTTCCTTCCGCTGTTTTAACCGCACTCCCGCCACGCTTCAGCCACGCCTTGGCCGCGCCTGAATCCCGCCTTAACTCCGCCTTAACTCCGCCTTAGCCGCTTCCCCTATTGCCCCGCGCATTCGCGCGGCGCTCGCGCCCGGCCGCACCGCCACCGACCGCGGCCGCGCATTCCCGGCGCATTCCGGCATTTCCCCTATTTGCGGAATACCAGGCTGAAATTATTCGCCGGCATCGGAATTGGCTCGTCCAGGCGAAAGCCTTCCGCTTCGCCGAGCGCGGCAATATCTTCCATATTGCGCACGCCCCATTGCGCGTCCGCGCTGCGCAATTGCGCGTCGAAGGCGGCATTGCTCGGCGCCGTGTGCTCGCCGTTGCGGCGATAGGGGCCATACAGGTAAAGCACGCCGCCGGCCGGCAGCAGGCGGCCGGCACCGGCGAACAGCGCCTCGGCCGCCGACCACGGCGCGATGTGGACCATGTTGATGCAGACCAGCGCCTGCGCGGCCTCGATGCCCCACGGCTGCTGGCGCACGTCCAGCGCCAGCGGCGGCAGCACGTTGGCCAGCCCGCGATCGAGTCGCGCGCGGCCGGCTCCGGGTCGCTCGGCTGCCAGGTCAGGCCCGGCAGCGCCGCGGCGAAATGCGCCGCGTGCTGGCCGGTGCCGCTGGCGATCTCCAGCACCAGGCCGCTGGACGGCAGGATGCGGCGCAGCACCGCCAGGATGGCGTCGCGGTTGCGGTCGGTGGCCGGGGCCATGCGGCGCGCCTGGAGTTGCTCGTCTCGTGTCGGCATCGTGTATCTCCTGTTTTTTGTGGGGCAGCGTGCCGCAAGGTTAGCAGGCATGCCCGGCGGCGCAAAACAAAATGCCCCCGGCGACCGCTCGCCGGGGGCATTTTGCCGCGGGCCCGGCCCGCGGCCTCGCGGCCACGGGCCAGGCTATTGCGCTCAGGCCTTGCTCGTCTTGACGCTGGTGGCCTCGGCGGTCAGGTAGCCGACCGCCGCGCCGAACCTGTCCTTGTAGTTGGCGCGCACCAGCGGGTCCAGCGTGGGCTGTACCTTGGCGTGGAAGGTGGCATTCCAGTCGCCGGCGTGCTGGAAGTTGTTCATGATGTAGGTCCAGCCGTTGAGCTCGTCGACCGCATGCAGGCCGGTCGATTCGGCGCCCGACGGGGTGGACAGCACGCGGGCCAGCTTCTTGGTGTCGACGTTGTAGGCCCACAGGAAGTTGTTGATGTGCTGGCCGCTGTCCTCGCCGATGAACAGGGTGCGCATCTTTTCCGAGAACTTCAGGTTGTCCGGGTTGGCGACGAGGTCCGGGTCGGCCGTGTTGCCCAGCGCATCGGCGGCGATGTCCTTGCCCACGAGCAGCGCGCTGGTGTGCACCGGCACCCATTCGCTGTTGATCGCGGCGCCGTCCAGGTCCTTCTGGCCGCCGGCCAGCTTGTGCTGCATCACGCCGCCGGCCTTGAGGGCCGCGTCGACCGAGATGTTGCTCTGCGCGTTCCAGCCCTTGGCGTTGTTCTTCACCATCGAGTCCTGGATGTTCTGCAGCGCGGAGTAGGCGATCTTGTCCTTGATGTTGACGGTGGTGCCTTCCATCTTGGTGAAGCCCATGCTGCCGCCCTTGAGGAAGGCGTAGCGGTGGGTTTCCAGGAACGCGGCGACCCGCTCCTTGCCCGGCACGACCTTGATCCACTGGGCCGCGCCGTTGGCGAAGATCTTGGTGTAGGTGTTGTCGAGCGGATCGGCGTACACCACGTCCATGATGTCGGCCGGGCGGTGCGACTTGGCCATCGCCTCGACTTCCGCGCTGGTGGCGTGGCCGAGCTTGACCCAGGTCAGGTCGGCGCCGGCGGCGGCGGGATCGATGGAGAAGCCGGTGCCGACCTTGCCCACGTACAGCGTGCCCGCGGAGAGATCCTTCTCCTTGTCGGCCACGAACAGGAACAGGCCGCTGTTGGTGGCGTCGTCGCCCATCAGCACCGTGCGGTTGTCCGGCATCACCTGCACCAGCTCGTGCGAGATGCGGCCCAGGCAGTAGTGCTTCTTGATGCTGGCGGTGCCGTCCGGGTTGACCGTGACCTCGGGCAGGTGGCCGTAGAGATACGGGTTGAGCGGGATGCTCGCGTTGCCGTAGAGATTCGCGGCGTACTTGGCGTACTGGTCGACCAGGTCGAGGTAGGTGGCGTCGAGCGGGTTGGTCGCGTTGAGGAACGCGTCCGGCTCGTATTCCTCGCTCGACAGGTGCGTGTTCCACGGCGACAGGCTCGCGCCGCAGGTGATCCACAGGCCGTTGGCCGACGAGGTGTCGACGTTGTGGTACTTGACCAGGCTCAGCTTGCCGGTGGCGGGATCCTGGTCCAGCGTCAGCACGGCGATCGGCGACGGCAGGCGGCCGTACATGGTGGCGTTCGCCTGGTTGCGGGTGGTGTACTCGAACTGCACCACGGCGAACACCGTGTTGCCCTTCACGCCGTCCACCTTGGCGCCGTCGATCTTCAGCAGCGAGGTGCCGTCCGGCGAGTCGGAGAAGAACTGGCGTTCCTTGCCGGCCACGGACTTGTCGATGATCGGCTGGTTGTTGATGTCGAAGTAGCCGCCGGCCAGGATCTGGCCGCCCTTGACGTCGGCCACGGTGTCGCCGGTCATGAAGAACGGCTGGTAGGCCAGCTTGTAGGTCTGGCTGCTGCCGTCGCTGAACGACACCTTCAGGCTCGAGCCGACCGTGGTGGTCGCCATCGCGGCCGGGTTGGACAGCGCCGGCGCGGACATGCCGGTGAATTCGGCGGTGCTGAAGGTCGCGGCGGGCGTGCCCGGCGCCGCGGGCGCGGCGGGAGCGGGCGCGGCCACGGCATCGTCGCCGCCGCCGCAGCCGGCCAGCAGCGCGGTCGCGCCGAGGCCGAGCGGCAGCATCGGTGCGCCGGCCAGGAATTTGAGTGCCTTGCGGCGGGAAGCATCCGGTTTGTCGATCATTCTTCTTTCCCGTTTATTTTGTGAGTGGGTGAGCGACGCACGTGGCGCCACCGTGCCGCGCGCCGATGGGGACAACGACCGCGCAGCGATCAGGCCGAGTCGCATGCTATGAACCATTTGTGACAGCTTGTTTAAACTGACTTACTTTGCAGACATCCAGGAGGCCCGCCGCGTCTGCGCGGCGCCCCCGCGCGGCGCCCCAGGCCGGGCCGGGCGGCCCGCTGCGGTACACTGGCGCACGCCCGCAGCCCGCGGCGCCGTCCTTCCGTTTTTTCCGCCCGCCGCCGCAGCCCGGCGTGGCCCGATCAGTGCCGACCTACACCCTCGCCTTTCCGCTCCAGGCCGAACTGGAAATCCGCAAGAGCCGCTTCATCGGCTACGCCATCCCGGTGGCCGACCGCGCCGCCGCCGCCGCCGAGCTGCAGCGCCTGCGCGCCGAACATCCCGGCGCCACCCATGTCTGCTGGGCCCTGCTGGCCGGGGGGCATTCGGGCATGTCCGACGACGGCGAGCCGTCCGGCACCGCCGGCCGGCCGATCCTGGAAGTGCTGCGCCACCATGAGCTGGAGGGCGTGCTGGCGGCCGTGGTGCGCTACTACGGCGGCATCAAGCTGGGCGCGGGCGGCCTCGTGCGCGCCTACACGGACGCCATCGCGGTGGCGCTGAAGGACGCGCAGCGCATCGAGCGCATCGCCTATGCCGGGCTGGTGGTGGAGGTGGACTACGCCGACGAGGCGCGCGTGCGCCGCTGGATCGAACAGGCCGGCCACACGCTGACGCACGGCGAGCACGGCGCCGCCGCGCGCCTGACGATCCGGCTGCCGGCCAGCGAGCTGGACGCCGCGCGCGCCGCGCTGCGCGACGCCACCCACGGGCGCGCGCGCTTTCCCGATCCCGATGAGGGCGACGGCGAGGGCGACGGCGAGAACGGAGCGCAGCCGTGAGCGCGGAAACACCAGCAGAAACACCAGCGGCGCCGGTCTTCCACGCGCGCGTGGAACCGCTGGGCCGGGGCTTCGCCGCGCCGGGCGCGCAGACGCTGCTGCAGGCCGCGCTGCAGGCCGGCGTGCAACTGCCCAGCTCGTGCCGCAACGGCACCTGCCGCGCCTGCCTGTGCCGGCTCTCGGCCGGGCACGTGGGCTACCGCATCGCGTGGCCGGGCGTGAGCTTCGACGAGCGCGACGAGGGCTACATCCTGCCGTGCGTGGCGTACCCGGAAAGCGACGTGGTCATGCAAGCGCCGCTTGCCCGGCTGCGGGACGGCGAGCCGCCTCCGCCGCCGCCAGGCACTGCATGAAGAACTGCCACGCGATGCGCAGCGCATCGGGGCCGGCGGGATCGCTGAAGGCCTGGCTGGACGGCCCGCCGCTCCACGCATGGCCCAGCCCTTCGATGCGCACCAGCCGGACATAGGGCCGGCCCGCGTCCGACCACGCGAACACGTCGAAGGGCCGGCGCTGGCCGCGCTGGACGCGGCGCGGCGCGGCGGCCAGCGGCGCGGCCGGCAGCAGTTGCTGCCAGAGCGCGGCGGCGGCCAGCGCGTTGTCGAAATCCACCACGTGGTCGGCGCTGCCGTGCAGCAACAGCAGCGGCGGCGGCCGGCGTCCCGCCAGCAACAGGCGCGCGGCCTGCAGGTCGGGCTGGCCCTTGCCCTGCATGACGCGCGCCGCCTGCGCGGCATTGCCGGCGCTGAGCGCCACCGCGCCCGAGTGCGAGCCGACCGCGGCGAAGCGGTCCGGATAGCGCAGGCCCAGGATCTGCGCCATCGCGCCGCCGGCCGACAGGCCCAGCGCGAACACCTCGGCTGGCCGCACCAGCCGCTGCTCGCAGACGTGGTCGACGATGGCCATCAGCAGGGCCGCCTCGGTCGCCACGCGCGCCGCCGAGCGGAACCAGTTCCAGCAGCGCTGCGCATTGGCGTGCGAGGACTGCTCCGGCATCAGCACCACGCAGCGCGCGCTGCGCGCCAGCGCCGCGGCACGCGTGCAGGCGGCAAAGCTGGCCGAATCCTGCCCGCAGCCATGCAGCAGCACCAGCAGCGGCGCCGGGCGCGCCGCGCTCACGCCGCTCGGCACGAACAGCCGGTAGCGGCGCTGCACCAGCGGCCCCAGCCCCCAGCTGCCCTCCTCCCAGCGCCCGCCGGCCCGGCTCACCGGCGCCGCCACCGGCGAGGCCACGCCGCTGAGCACGCGCTGCGCGGCCTTGCTCATCGCCTCGCCCTGCCTGACCGCCGACTGGATCGCGCTGCGCGTGACGGTGCGCTGCGCGCGCCGCACGTTGCGCGTGGCGATCTTGCTGAGCGTGTTCCAGAGCTTCGCGCCGCTGCTCGTCCGGCGGCGTGTCATCGGAGGCCTGCCATGAGGGAGTCCCTTCTCGCGGGTGAGGATGCGCCGTAGTATGCCGCCCCGGGCGCCGTTCCCGCCAGATTTCTCGCGATGCGAGAACCGCGCGCCGCGCCGGCGGCCCGCCGGATGGGTCCATTCCGGCAAGCGCTCGCGGCGCGCGAGGCCACGCGCGGCCTCGCGCACGCGACGTGACGCGCGCGGCGCGGGTTGCGGCGCGGCGGCCCGATACCGAAACCGGCGCGCTAGTGCGCGTACACCGCCTCCCAGGTCTTGAATCCTTTCACTTCGATCGGATTGCCAAACGGGTCGAAAAAGAACATCGTCCACTGCTCTCCCGGCTCGCCTTCGAATCGGACCTGCGGCTTCAGTACGAAGTCCGTGCCGGCCGCGGTCAGCCGATCGGCCAGCGCGCGCCATTCCGGGAGCAACAGGATGATGCCGAAGTGCGGCATCGGCACCAGAGCGGTGCCTACGCGCCCCGTGCGCGCGGTCTCGAACGGCTTGCCAAGGTGCAGCGAGATCTGGTGGCCAAAGAAGTCGAAATCAACCCAGGTGTCGGTGCTGCGGCCCCCCTTGCAGCCAAGAACCCCTTGGTAGAAACGACGCGCCTCATCGAGGTCGGTGATATTGAATGCCAGGTGAAAAACGGACTGCGTCATGATTTTCGAGGTTGTTGGGTTAACGGATGGTGGAACTATGCGCGATGGCCGTGCCGGATGACGGTGCCGGCACGCGCGCCGGTCGCCGCGCCGTCGCGCCATGCCATGTCGCCATTGACGAACACACAGGCAATGCCGGCGGCCTGCGCCACCGGCTGTTCGAAGGTGGCCGTATCGATGATGCGCGCGGCATCGAAGACCGTGATGTCGGCGAAATTGCCCTCGGCCAGGACGCCGCGGCCACGCAGGCCGAAGTGCCGCGCCGTCAGGCCGCTCATCTTGTGGACCGCCGTCTCCAGCGGAAACAGCCCCACATCGCGACTGTAGTGGCCCAGCACGCGCGGGAATGTTCCCCACAGGCGGGGATGCGGCACGGGATCGTGAGGCAATCCGTCGGAGCCGATCATCGTCTGCGGGAATGCCAGGATGCGGCGGACATCGGCCTCATCCATCAGGAAGTAGATGGCGCCCGCGGGCTGCAATGCGTCGACGGCCGCTTCCGGTGACACCCCCATCCGGGCCGCGATCACGTCGAGGTCCTGCCCCGCGTATTCCGGATGCGGCTGCGACCGGGTCACGATGACGCGGCTCGACACCGCCAGACGGTCCTTGCGCAGGATCGTCGAACCGGCCTGGTACGGATAGCAGTCCAGGCCCACGCAGCGGTGGCGCATCGCCTGTGCAAGATGGCCGAGCGTTTCCACGGAACGCCCATGATTCCTCGGGCCGATCAGCTTGTGATGCGACACCACGGTGCCGGCCTCCCCGGCCGCGCCGATGGCCACGGCTTCGTCGATGGCCTCGCATACGCCGTCGCCCTCATCCCGGATGTGGCTGGCATGCACGCCGCCAAAGCCCTGCAGCGCTACGGCGACCTGCGCCATTTCCCCGGTCGGGGCCGACATGGCCGCGGGATACGCGGCGCCGGTCGACATCCCGCAGGCACCGCTGGCCATTGCATCGCGCAGCAGGCCCCGCATGGCCGCAATCTCCGTGCCGCTCGCGGCACGGTCCAGCCGGTCCATCACCGCCACCCGCAGGGTGGTATGGCCCACCAGGCAGGCCGCATTGACGGCGGGCGCCGCGCGCGCCAGCGCATCGAGGTAGTCGCCGAACACGGTATAGCGAAAAGCCGAAGGATCGTCGCCGAGCAGATCCAGCGGCGGCGGCACGGCCTGCCCCGGCGCCGCGCGCCACGGTGCCAGGCTGATGCCGCAATTGCCGGTGACAACCGTCGTTACCCCCTGGCTCAGCTTGGCGGGCATCAGCGGGTTCTGCATCAGGTATCGGTCGTCGTGGGTATGCGCATCAATGAAGCCAGGCGCCACGATGCGGCCCCGCACGTCGAACTCGCGTCGCCCGCGCGCCCCGGACAGGTCGCCGATCGCCGCGATCCGCCTGCCGTCGACAGCCACGTCGGCATCAAAGCGTGGCGCCCCCGTGCCGTCGATCACCGTCCCGCCGCGCAGCACTACGTCGAAATCGGCCATGAACGTCAATCCAGCGTCGCGCCCGAGGCGCGGATCACCCCTGCCCAGACCGGACGTTCCTTGCGGGCCAGGTCGAACAGCGCACTGCGCGGCCCGGTCGTGACCTCGTAGGCCATGTCCGCCAGGCGCGCCTTGATGGCATCGGCGCTGGCGGCCTTGTTGAACGCGCGGTTCAGCAGGTCCAGGATCTGTGGATCGACGGCCGCCGGCGCCACGTAGCCGGTCCATGCCACAGCCTGATAGTCCTTGAGCCCGCTTTCGGCCATCGTCGGCAGTTGCGGCAGACGGCTGTCGCGCTGCCTGCCCGTCACGGCCAGCGGCACGACGCTGCCGTTCTTGAGGTACGGGGAGATCGACGTGATGTTCTCGAACACCAGGTCGACTTCGCCGCGCAGCACGGCCAGATCGGCCTCCGGGCCACCCTTGTACGGAACGTGCGTAATCGAGACACCGGCCATCGACTTGAACATTTCGGCGCTCAGGTGTCCCGTGGTGCCGTTTCCACCCGAGGCCACGGCCAGCTTGCCGGGCGCGCCCTTGGCCTTGGCCACCAGTTCGGCCACGCTCCTGACGCCGAGGTCCTTGCGCACGGCCAGCACGTTCTGCACGAAGCCGGTCAGCGCCACCGGCGCCAGCTGCTTGTCGGCGTCGTACGGCAGCTTCCTGTAGAGCGACTGGTTGATCGCCAGCGTGGCCACGTTGGCGAACCCGATCGTGTAGCCATCGGCCGGTGCGTTGATGATCGCCTGCGTGCCGATGATGCCGGACGCGCCCACGCGGTTCATGACGACGATCTGTTGCCCGATGTCGCGGCCCACCGCATCGGCCAGCAGGCGCGACACGATATCGGGCGTGGTGCCGGCATTGAACGGCACGATCAGCGTGATGGGCCGGTCGGGATATGCCGCAAAGGCCTGGGCGGAAAGCAGCAGGGCCGCAGCCGCGAATGCCATGCGCGCGATCGCGCGCAACGGGGTGAACTTGAGAGACATGGCGAAAGGATTCCTGAATCGGCAGGGGTGGCGGTAATCCGGCGCAACGGGATGCGCGCCGGCATGGACACGGTCGTCTCAAGTCCCGTGCGGGGCGGCCGCAGTGGGCTGCAGCATCGTTTGCAGCAGCGGCAGGTCGATGTTGCCGCCCGACAGCACGAGCACGGCATCGCGGCCGGCCAGCTCGATCCGGCCCGCCAGCAGTGCCGCCAGCGCGACGGCGCCGCCAGGCTCCACCAGCAACCGCAACTCTTCCAGCGCGAAGCGGATCGCGGCAATCACTTCGTCATCGCTGACCGCCACCGCCGCGTCGAGATAGCGGCCATTGATCGCAAAGGGCAGCTCCGCGGGCGTGACGGCCTGCAGGGCGTCGCACAACGACGTCGCGCCCGCCGCATTGATCTCGCGCCGGCCGCTTCGCAGCGAACGCACGGTATCGTCGAATGCGGCGGGTTCGGCCGCCACGAGCCTTGTGCCCGGACTCATCGCTTCGATTGCCAGACCGCAGCCGGCGAGCATGCCGCCGCCGCCGCACGGCGCGGCGAACGTGCCAAGGTTTTCCCGCGCGGCGCGCGGCAGGTCCTGCAGCGCCTCCAGCGCAAGCGTGCCCTGCGCCGCCAGCACATCGGGATGATCGCCAGGCGGTACGAGCGTGCCGCCCGTTTCGTCCAGCAGCCGCATGCCGATCGTCTCGCGGCTTTCGCGGCGCCGGTCGTAGTGCACGACGCGCGCGCCCTGCGCCAGCGCGCGTTCGACCTTGTTGCGCGGCGCATCGGCGGGCATCACGATCGTGGCGGCCACGCCGAGCCGTTTCGCGCCCCAGGCGATGGCCTGGCCGTGATTGCCGGTCGAATAGGCAATGACGCCGCGCGCCCGCGTGGCCTGATCCATCGCCAGCAGCGCATTGAGCGCGCCGCGCGCCTTGAACGAGCCCGTCACCTGCAGGCACTCGGGCTTGATCCAGACCGGCGCGCCGGCGAGCGCATCGAGCCTGGCGTTGCGCAGCAGCGGTGTCCGGACGATATGCGGTGCGAGCGCGCGCGCCGCGCGTTCCACGTCGGCAAAGACGGGCAGGCGCATTTCGCCAAGCATCTCGTGGCGAATCGATGCCGGCAGCGCCGGCCTGGCCTGGGTGACGACCGTTTGCATGGGCCGCTCCTTCAGACCGACGCCGGCGTCCAGGCCGGCGGCGTCTCGCTGCCGGTCTGCGCCGTGATGCGGCCATAGGCTTCCACGCGGCGGTGCAGGCCGAAATTAAAGACCGTGGAGCGGCCCAGTTCGCAGAGGCCGAGGTTGCAGTCGGCCACGATCAGTTCGTCGTCCCACGTGGTGGCCTGCGCCATGATCTCGCCCTGCGGATTGACGATGATCGAGTGGCCGAACATCTCGTGACCGTCCTCGGCGCCGGCCTTGGCCACGGCCACCGCGAACGTTGCATTCTGGTAGCAGCCAGCCTGGATCGAGAGCTGCGAATGGAACACCCGCAGATGGTGCGCCTCGAAGCCGCGATTCTCCTGGTTCATGCTGGGCGTGTTATAGCCCAGCATGACCAGTTCCACCTGCTGCAGGCCCAGCACCCGCCAGGATTCCGGCCAGCGGCGGTCGTTGCAGATCATCATGCCCATGTTCACGTCGACGTCGCCGATCGGCGCACGCTTGACCGGAAACCCAAGGTTGCCGATCTCGAAGTAGCGCTTTTCCAGGTGTTGCACCTTGCGGTGCACCGCGTACTCGGCGTGACCCGGCAGATGGACCTTGCGGTACTTGAGCACGATTTCGCCGGAAGGCGCGATCACGACCGACGTATTGAACCGGCGCTTGCGCACCACGCCGGTCGCGTCGGGCTCGAACGCGATTTCGGCGTATCCCAGGTAGACGGTCAGCCCGTAGCGCCGGATCGCGTCGAACATTGGCTGCGTGGCCGCCGACGGCAGTTCGGTCTCGTACCAGCCATCGGCCTCGTCCAGATCCTCGTGATACCAGCGCGGAAAGAACGTGGTCAGAGCCAGTTCGGGAAACACGACCACCTGCGCCCCACGCCGGTGCGCGCGCTCGAGCAGCCGCACCATGCGGTCAACCGCGACATCGCGGCCTTCATGTTTCTGGATCGGGCCGAGTTGGGCAGCCGCTACGGTGATGAGTCTGGTCATGAATCGGAGGTGCCTGGGGCATCGGGCGTTGAAGACAGCGTCAGTGTAGGAAGACCGCGGCCATGCCGGAAGCGCGCTGCCCGCGCGCCGCGCCGCCCCGCGCCGGCGCGCCTTCGGCACGCCATGCCCTTGATTGGCAAGGCAAAGTGCCGCGCGTCGGGCGTCCCGGCGGCGCGCGGCCATAACCTCGCGTTATGGTTGCCAGACAAAGATTGATGCCGTGCCCGGCGCCGCGCGTCGCCATGCCGCCACACTCAAGCCGGCTGCCGTTGCAGAAGATGGGTCAGCGTGGCGACAAAGCCCCTGGCAAGCGTCGACATGGCTTGCCGCCGCGCATGGATCAGGTAGATCTTGTGGGCCAGCGCGGGACGAATCGGTTTGAGCACGATGTCGCCGGCGCCGTCAGGGGTGTACCCGAACGACTCCATCAGGGCCACGCCGACACCTTCGCGCACCAGCGCCATGGCTTCGGGTGTCGAGCGGATTTCGATATCGGGTGCCAGCGTGCCGCGCTCCGATGTCAGGAACCGCGCGGACAGCCTGCCAAACGGTGTATCGCCGCCATAGCCGATGAAGGTGAAGCCGCGGAGATCGTCAACCGTCAACTCGCCGCGATCGGCCAGCGCATGTCCGCGCGGCAGCGCGCACATGATGTTGCCTTCGCCGATCTCGCGCGCGCGCAGCGCCGAGCCTTCGGGTGGCGCCATCGACGCAATGCAGAGATCGGCATGCCCTTGCGCCACAAACGGGAGCAGCGCGTCGAACGGCAACGGCCGGTAGTGCACGCGCACCGAGGGATGCCGATGCCGGAACCGCTGAATGGCGCGCGGCATCAGCCATTCGCTATAGCTGGGGCTCGACACGATCGACAGCCTGCCGTCGCCATGCTCGGCGAGGCTGGCCGCCACGGCGTTGAAGCGGCTCACGCCATCGAGGATCGGACGCACCTCGGCAAACAGCCGGTGCGCCTCGGGCGTGGGATGCAGGCGGCCGCGCTCGCGATCGAACAATGCGAAGCGCATGCGCGCTTCTATGGTGGCCAGCACCCGGCTGATGGCCGGCTGCGACACGCACAGCATGCGGCCAGCCTCGCTGAGCGAGCCGGCCACCATGATGGCGTGGAACACTTCGATCTGGCGCAGGTTCAACGGCGTGACGGGTTGCCTGCTCGGCGGCGTGGAAGAAGGCATGCGGGCGAACGTGAAAGCAAGCATACGGCTCGGAACCATCTGCCAGACGCAAGATCCACGCCACGGCCAATCCGCCGCTACAGGGCGGCCATGGCCGCCAATGCTCCATCCAGCATGTCCCGCAACACGGGTTGCACGCGCTCCGCCGCGTCCGGCAGGTACGGGAATGGCGCCTGCTCATCCATGTAGACGGCCTGCACCATTTCAAGCTGGATGGTATGCACGCCCCGAGCGGGCTGGCCGTAGTGGCGCGTGATATGCCCCCCCTTGAACCGGCCGTCCGCCACCCACGTGAACGGGCTGCCAGCCGCCGCCGCGATCACGGCGTCCCGCATCGCCGGCGCGCAACTGGCACCGCCGTGGGTGCCGATGTTCAGCTCGGGCAGCTTGCCATCGAACAGCCGCGGCAGCACGCCGGCAATCGAATGCGCCTCCCAGACCAGCACATTGGCGTGCCGCCCGCGCAGCCGGGCGATCTCGGCCGCGAGCGCATCATGGTAAGGCTGCCAGTATTCGCGCTTGCGCACGTCGATCTCCCCGGCCGACGGACCATCGCCCTGGAGGTACAGCGGCTCGCCGCGGAACGTCTCCACCGGGCAAAGCGTGGTCGTGGCCTGCCCGGGATAGAGGCTGCTGCCATCGCCGGGCCGGTTCACATCGATGACATAGCGCGAATAGCTGGCCTCGACCACCGACGCGCCCTGCTCCGCCGCGAAGGCGTACAGCCGGCGCATATGCCAGTCGGTATCGGCGCGCTCGCGGGCCGCCGGCGTCAGCCGCGGCACGAGCCAGTCGGGCAGCAGTTCGCCGCCGTGAGGAATCGAGATGACCAGCGGCAGATGGCCTTCGGTGACCTTCCAGACGGGGGCGCTCATGCCTGCACCGCCATCGCGCGGGCCACCGTGCCGTGCCGGCGGCGCGGCCAGACCGACGGATCGAGCATGTTTTCGGGCTGCCGGCCGGCAAGCGCGTCGATGACCTGCGCGGCACACTGGCTGGCCGTGTCGGCCAGGGCCTCCTGCGTCGAGCCCGCCTGATGCGGGCTCAGCACGACATTGGGCAATGCCGCCAGCGGCGACGCCACCGGCAACGGCTCGCGCGCGAAGACATCGAGCCCCGCGCCGAAAAGCCTGCCGGCGCGCAGGGCGTCGACCAGCGCCGGTTCGTCGATCAGGCCGCCACGCGAAGTATTGAGCAGGATCGCGCCGGGCTTCATCGCCGCCAGCGCGGCGGCATCGATGGTGTGGCGCGTATCGGGCCGCAGCGGCCGGTGCAGCGACACGACGTCCGAGACCTCGAGCAGCGCATGCAGGGTCTCGACGCGCTGGACGCCCTGCGCCGCCACCTCGGCCTCGTCGACGCGTGGCGACCACACCACCACGTGCATGCCGAAGCCGGCTCGCGCCATCTGCGCGACGATCTGGCCCGTGCGGCCAAAGCCGACGATGCCCAGCGTCTTGCCGGACAGTGAAAGCATCGGCACGGTATAGCGGTGCTGCCAGTCCGACCGGCGCGTCGCCGCGTCGGCCAGTACCGCGCCACGTGCCACGGCCAGCATCAGCATCATCGCGTGTTCGGCTACCGCGCGGACGTTGGCGCCAGGCGTCGACACCACCGGGATGCCGCAGGCGTGGGCATGCGCCACCGCGATCTTGTCGGTGCCCGTACCGTGGTTGCTGATGACAGCCAGGCGCGGCGCGGCGTCGATGGCGGCGGCCGACAGCCCCTCGCGGACGATCGCCGCGTCGACGTCGTGGATTTCGGCAATGCGCCCGGCTTCGTCGGTGGCGGTGCTGTGGCGCACCTCGATGCCGGCGGCGCGCATGCGTTCGGCGCCGACAGGATGAATCGGCTGGGTAATCAGACAGACTGGCATGAATTCAATGTCGCAGTGGAATGGAAAACACCGGCTCGCGCGCCGAGCACGCCGGCCAGTACGCGCGTCGCCAGCGCAAGATCGTCGAGCCGCATCGACTCGTCCGGGTTATGGCTGCCGTGCGCGTTGCGCACGAATAGCATTGCGGCGGGCACCCCCTGGGCGGCGAACAGCGCCGCATCGTGGCCGGCACCACTGGGCATGGGCCGCGCCGCCACGCCAGCCTCGGCGGCGGCGGCCGTCAGCATGCCCTGCAATGCCGGGTCCATGACCCCCGCCGCGCTCGCCGTGAGCGGGCCAAGGTCGATCTCGACCCGGCAGGCCTGCATGATGTCGGCCCGTATGGACTGGATGGCCGCGTCCATCGCTGCGAGCGTGGCGCGGCTGCGCGAACGCATGTCGATGCTGAAGTCGACACGTCCGGACACCTTGCTGAAATTGGCCTGCGCCGCCTCGGTCGTGCATTGCCCGACCGTCACGGTCAGCTCGTGGCCGGCGGCCTCCAGCGATACCCACGCGCGCTGCAATGCCGTGACCAGCGCCGCTGCCGCCACCACGGCATCGCGCCGGTGGCTGCGCGGCGTGGCGCCGGAATGCGCGTACTGGCCGCGGATTGCGGCGTGCCGGTAGCGTTGGCTGCCACAGATGCCGGTCACCACGCCGAGTACGTCGCCCGCTTCATCGAGCACCGGGCCCTGCTCGATGTGGAGTTCCACAAAGCAGTCGATATCGGCGGCCTTCAGCGCGGGAACTCCGGCGGCCACGGCGCCGGGGTCGCCCCCGGCTGCACGCATGTGATCGGCCAGCGTGCGGCCCGTGTCGGCACGGCGCAGCGCCAGTGCCGGCGCGTCGAGCAGTCCGAATGCGGCCTTGCTGCCCGCATAGGACAGGGGAAACCAGGCACTCTCCTCCGCGCGAATGGCCATGACGGTCATGTCGCGTTCCGGCACGATGCCCGCGCGGCGCCATCCTGCCAGGATGGCCAGGCCGGCCACCACGCCAGCGGCGCCGTCGAAGTTGCCGCCGCGCGGCACGGAGTCAAGGTGCGACCCCGTCATCACGACCGGCGCATCGCGGTCGCGGCCCGGCAGGGTCAGATACAGATTGCTGGCCGCGTCGCGGCGGACTTCCAGTCCGCACCGCTCGGCCGTCGCGGCGGCCAGTGCATGCGCCGCGCTCTCGCCGTCGCCGTAGCTGTCGCGCGTGATGCCTATGCCGTCGTGGCTCTGCGCCGCCAGTTGCGCGAACAGCGAAGCCGCCAGCGCGTGGTCGGGTTCGATCGCCGGGTTCATGGAGCCTCCACGACTTCGGCTGCGGGCACGCCGGACAACTGCGCGGCCTGCGGATCCCACGCCTTGCCGGGCATGGAGTCGATCAGGCGGCGCGTATAGGCATCGCGCGGGGCTTCGAAGATCTCGGCGGGACTGCCCTGCTCCAGCACGCTGCCGCGGTGCATGACCAGTACCTTGTCGCAGATCTGCGCGGCCACGCGCAGGTCATGCGTGATGAAGATCAGCGCGATGCCAAGGCGCTTCTGCACGTCGGCCAGCAGCCTGAGCACCTGTGCCTGCACCGACACGTCGAGCGCCGACACCGATTCATCGGCCACGATCAGACGCGGCTCCATGGCCAGCGCGCGGGCGATGCCGACCCGCTGGCGCTGCCCTCCCGAGAACTGGCTGGGATACCGGTCGAATGCGCTGGCCTCGAGTTCCACGAGCTTCAGCAATTCCCGTGCGCGCGCTTCGGCCTGTGCCCGGGGCACGCCGTTCGCCATCGGGCCGTCGCAAAGAATCCGGCCCACCGTATGGCGCGGATTGAGCGATGCGAAGGGGTCCTGAAAGATCATCTGGATATGCCGGCGCAGCGGGCGGAAGGCCCGCTCGCTGATCGGTGCGATGTCCCGCCCTTCGAATGACATCACGCCGCCATCGTTGCCGGTCAGCTTCAGCAGGCACTTGCCGATCGTCGACTTGCCGGAACCCGACTCGCCGACGATGCCCAGCGTTTCGCCGGCCCGTATCTCGAAACTCACGCCCTTGACGGCCTCCACCACACGCTTGCGCTGGAACAGGCCGCCCGGCGTCGTATACGTCTTGCGCAACCCTTCGACGCGCAGCACCGGGTAGCCCCCGGGCGCAGCGGCGGATACGCCGGCGCGCGCCCGATGGGACGGCACGCTGCCGATCAGGCGGCGCGTATAGGGATGTGCGGGGCGATTGAGCACCGCCTCGGCCGGACCCTGCTCGACGATGCAGCCCTTCTCCATCACGATCACGCGGTCGGCGATCTCGGCCACCACGCCAAAATCATGCGTGACGAACATCACCCCCATGCCCTTCTCCTTCTGGATGCGGGCAATCAGCGCCAGGATCTGCGCCTGCGTGGTCACGTCCAGTGCCGTGGTGGGCTCGTCGGCAATCAGGAGGGCCGGCTCCAGCGCCAGGGCCATGGCGATCATCACCCGCTGGCGCTGGCCGCCGGACAGCGCAGACGGATAGGCGTGGTAGAGCGACGGCGGATCGGGCAACCCGACGAACGCCAGCAGTTCCAGCACCCGCACGCGGCGCGACTCCGGTTCGAGCGCGCCATGTACGCGCATCACTTCGGCAACCTGGTCGCCAACGCGATGCAGCGGATTGAGAGCCGATAACGGCTCCTGGAAGATCATCGCCATGTCCTTGCCGCGCATGCCGCGCAACGTGGCTTCGTCCAGCGTCAGGAGGTCGCGGCCCTGGAACAGGATCTGGCCCGATTCCGGCTTCAGGTAGGTTGGCAGCAGGCCCATGATGGCGTTCGCGCTCATCGACTTGCCCGAGCCCGACTCGCCCACGACGCACACCAGTTCGCCGGCACCGATATCGAAGTCGATGTCGCGCACGGCATGGGGCCGGTCCCCGCCCTTCGGCAGGGCGATACTCAGGTTTCGGATCGACAGCAGCGGCGCAACTGGCGCCTGGTTGCGGGATTCCCTCATCGATCAGCTCCCTCGTTTGCGCAGTTGCGGGTTCAGGGCGTCGTTGAGCCCCTCGCCAATCAGGTTGATGGCAAGCACCGTCAGCATGATGGCCACGCCCGGCCACAGGCTCATCCACGGCGCCTCGCGCAGCATCGTGCGTGCCGCGCCGATCATGAAGCCCCAGCTCATCAGGTTGCGGTCGCCCAGGCCCAGGAACGACAGGGCCGACTCCGTCAGGATGGCGGTCGCGGTCATCAGCGAGGCCGTGACGATCACCGGCGACGCCGCGTTGGGCAGAATCTGCGTGAAGATGATGCGCGCCGGCGACTGCCCGATCACCACGGCCGCCTGCACGAACTCGCGCTCCTTCAGCGTCATGAACTCGGAGCGGACCAGCCGCGCCACCGGGGGCCACGACACGATCGCGATGGCCCCAACGATCGAATACAGCGACGGCTTGAAGATGGCCACCAGGACCAGCGCCATCGCAAGCTGCGGAATGGTCTGGAAGAACTCGGTGCCGCGCATCAGCGCGTCGTCGATGCGGCCACCGTAGTAGCCGGCCAGCGCGCCGACCACGATGCCGATCAGCACGGCCACCAGCGTCGAGATCACGCCTATCATCAGCGAGACGCGCGCGCCATGGGCGATGCCGGCGGCGATATCCCGCCCGAGCATATCGGTGCCCAGCGGATAAGCGCTGTCATGGAACGGCGCCAGTAGCGGTTCCGCCACCATCATCCAGGGCGGATCTTCATAGAACGTGGAAGCCAGTGCCGCCGTCAGGATCACTACCAGCAGCAGCAGCAGGCCCACGGCGGCGCCACGGTTGGCGCCAAAGCGTTTCAGGAAGGACATCTCGCAGCTCCTCAGGCCCGGCCGATGCGCGGGTCGATCAGGCGGTACACCAGATCGGTCAGCAGGTTGAATACCACCACCATCGTCGATGTGACCAGGAACACACCGAGCAGCAACTGGTAGTCGCGCTGCATCAGGGCGTCGAACATCAGGCGGCCGATGCCGGGCCAGCCGAAGACGGTTTCCGTCAGCACGGCGCCGCCAGCCATCTGGCCGAGCTGGATGCCGGCGAACGTCACCACCGGCAGCAGTGCATTGCGCAACGCGTGGCGGCGGATGGTCTCGCCAAGCGGTACACCCTTGGCGCGCGCGGTCTTGATGAAATCCATGCCCAGCACCTCGAGCATCGATGCGCGCGTGAGCCTGGCGTAGACGGCCATGAAGAAGCAGCCGAGCGACACGGTGGGCAGCACCAGATGGTGGGCAATGTCGCCAACCCGCACCCAACCCGACAGATTGCCGCCCACCTGTTCCATGCCGTAGGGCGGCAGCCAGCCCAGATGCAGCGAGAAGAACAGGATGGCCAGCAACGCCAGCCAGAACTGCGGCGTTGCATAGATCAGGAGCGATCCGGTCATCAGCACGCTGTCGAGCCAGGTGCGCCGGCCGGCATAGCGGGCACGCGACGCGATCACGCCGAACAGCACGCCGAATACCAGCGCAAACACGAAGGCACACGACATCAGCAGCAGCGTGGCCGGCAACCGGTCGAGGATCAGGTCGAGCACCGGCAGGCGTTCCCGATACGAGTACCCGAGATCGAGATGCGCCACGCCCCAGAGATAGCGGCCAAGCTGCACCGGCAGCGGCTGGTCGAGGCCGAACTCCTTGCGCAGTTCTTCGACGTAGGCCGGATCGGACGATCCCGATTCGCCGGCCAGCACCGTGGCGGGATCGCCGGGTGCCATGCGCACGAGCATGAAATTGATGATGACCACGCCAAGCACGACGAACAACGCCTTGCCTAGCCTGGCGATCAGGATGGAGAGTGCCTTTTCCACGTGATCGGATCCTTCTTGAGACCGGAATTTCCGAAGCGCCGCCACGCGCGGCGCTTCGGCCCGCAGCAGGGTTACTTGCTGATGTAGACGTCGGCGAACGTGTCGTTCAGACCGATGGCCGTCTGCACCAGGTTGTGCACCTTGCCGCTATAGAGCGTCGGCAGCTCCATCTCGAACAGGTAGCCGTTGGCCACTTCCTGGACCAGCGTCTTCTGGATGTTCGAATAGAGTTGCTGGCGCTCGGCGTCGGACGTCGCGGCCGCGGCCTTGTCCCACAGCGCGTCCACACCCGGATTCACATAGCCCTGGTTGTTCACGAACGCCGAACCCTTCACCTGGTTACGTGCCAGGTAGAGCCGCGAGACACCCAGCGCGGGATCGCCATACTGCGACGTGAAACTGAAGGTCAGGTCGAAGTCGAAGTCCGAGACGCGCTTGGCCCAGGTGCCCGCATCGGCGGACTCGATCTCCACCTTGAAGCCGAGCTGCTCCAGGCACTGGCGCGTGTACTCGCCAAGGCGGTCCCAGGTGGCGCCGTACGGGTAGGACAGGATGCGGATGGTGGTCGCCGACGGATCCACGCCCGAATCCTTGATCAGCGCGCGGGCCTTCTTGATGTCGTAGCCATAGGCCGGCACGTTGCCGTCATAGAACGGAGTGGTCGACGAAATCGGCCCGGTGGCGACCTTGCCCAGCCCGAAGAAGATGTTGTTCACCACGAACTTGCGGTTGATGGCCTCCATGATGGCCTGGCGCACCTTCACGTTGTTGAACGGTGCCCTGCGCTGGTTCATCTGGATATAGGCCAGCTTGGAGAACATCTCCCAGCCCTTGGTCGTGTACTCGACGTTGGGCAGCGCGCGCAGGCGCTTGATCTCCACGTTGTCGACGTCGCCGGCGCTGACCACCTGCACGTCGCCGCGCTCGAACGCCACGGCACGCGACGCGGCGTCCGGAATCACATTGAAGACGATCTCGTCCAGGTAGGGCTTGCCCTTCTGCCAGTAGTTCGGGTTCCGGGTGAGCACGATATAGGCACCCTTCTTCCACTCCTTGAACATGAAGGGTCCGGTGCCGACCGGGGTCTGGTTGGCGGGGTTCTTCGCGTAGTCGGTGCCGTCATAGATATGCTTTGGCACCATCGGCATGTTGTCGCTGACGAACGACTTCAGGAACGGGGCAAACGGCTCCTTGAGCGTGATGACCACCTTGTTGGGCCCCTGCGCCTTGACCGACTGCACGAACTGGTCGATGACCACGCGCGCACGCGGATGCACGGTACGCAGGAACTTGTCGACCGTGAACACCACGTCGTCGGACGAAAACGGCTTGCCGTCATGCCATTTGACGTTTGGCTGCAACTCGAACGTGTAGACCTTGCCGTCAGGCGAGATCGTCCACGACCTGGCCAGGCTCGGCTGGGGCTTCATGTCGGGCGACCAGGTCAGCAGGCTCTCATAGATCTTGCCGGCCACGTATTGTGTCGGCGTCTGCTGGTTCAGACCCAGCATCAGCGTGGGCGGCTCGGGCTGGGCGATGGTACGCAGCGTGCCGCCACGGGTCTGTGCGTGGGCGCCGGCGGCGACACCGACAGTCAGGGCAAGCGAGCACGCCGCGATCTTGAGCAGGCGGGCGGTGGGCAGGGGCAGCTTGATGGACATGGATTTACCTGGTTATCGAGGAGAACAAGGGACGGGAGTCAGAGCGGTTGGACGGCAACGCCGTCTGCGGACAGGGCATTGCGGATGCGTTCGGCGAACAGGACGGCGCCGGGCTGGTCGCCGTGGATGCATAGCGTGTCGGCCACGATCGGCACCGACCTGCCCGACAGCGCCTGCACGCTGCCGTCGAGCACCATGCGACGCACCTGCGCGATCGACGCCTCCACGTCTTCGATCATGGCTTGCGGCATCGAGCGCGGCGTGAGCGTGGCGTCGTCCTGATACGAGCGGTCGGCATACACCTCGTTGGCGACGCGCAGTCCGGCGGCATGGGCCGCGGCCGCCATGTTGGCGTTGGCGACGTAGACAAGCACATCGGGCGCCACCGCGCGCACGGCGTCGGCCACGGCAGTGGCAAGCACCGCGTCGCGCGCGGTCATGTTGTAGAGCGCGCCGTGCGTCTTGACGTGATGAAGCGGCACGCCGACCGCACGTGTCACGCCAAGCATGGCGCCAACCTGGTACACGGTGAGCGCGTAGACCTCCGCGGCCGTCATTGCCATGACGCGGCGGCCAAACCCCTGCAGGTCGGGCAGGCCGGGATGGGCGCCGACGGCTACGCCGGCGTTGGCGGCCGCGCGCACCGTGGCCAGCATCACGTCGGGGTCCCCGGCGTGGAAGCCGCACGCAATATTCGCGGACGTGACGTGGCGCAGGATCGCTGCGTCGTCACCCATGCGCCAGGCGCCGAAGCTTTCGCCCATGTCGCAGTTGATATCGAGAGTTGGCATCGAAATTTCCTCGTGTTTCACGGTGTTATTGGGGCGGAAGGCCGAGCAGCCGCGCTGCTTCGGCGGCAATGGTGTCCAGGCGGTCTTCCATCGCCAGCAGCTCGCGTTGCGCGGTTTCGGCCGTCACGGCCTGGAATCTCAGTGCAGTGCCCGGCATGGCCTGGGCCAGCGACGGCAGGTCGGCGCTGATGACATAGGCGATCTTCGGATAACCGCCCACGCTCTGCCGGTCGGCCATCAGCACGATGGGCGCGCCGCCGGGCGGTACCTGTACCGTGCCGAAGCTGACGGCCTCCGACACCATTTCCAGCGGGGACGACAACGCCAACGCGGGGCCTTCGAGGCGATAGCCCATGCGGTCCGACTGGTTCGACACAGTGAACGTCTCCGTCTCGAAGGCCTTGCGCGCCGTCGGCTCGAACCGTTCCCATTGGGGGCCGGGCAGGAAGCGAATGGCATTGCCCGTCTCCGGGCCATTGGCGCCGGCGGGCCTTGCCGCCGCCACGGATGCCATGACGCTTTGCACCATCATCCGCGCCAGCGGCAACATCTCGCGGTACGGGGACGCCACGGCGACACGGTCCCCGGCGCGCAGCGCGCGGCCTTCGACACCACCAAATGCGGCACGCAGGTTCGTACTGCGGCTGCCCAGCACCGCGTCGGGTGCGAATCCGCCGCGTACCGCCAGATAGGCCCTGGCGCCGCGGCGGCAGTGGCCAAACGCGATCGGCACGTCGTGGCGCACCATCACCGCGCAATGCGTGGGCAGCGGCACGCCAGCCGCCGTCACCGCGATGTCGGCGCCTGTCACGGCAATCAGCGTGTCGTGCGCAAAACGCACCGTCGGCCCATTGAGCGTGATCTCGAGCGCGGCGCTGTCGGCGGCGTTGCCCACCAGCACGTTGGCCAGGCGGCACGACCACTCGTCCATCGCGCCGTTGACCGGCACGCCAAACCGCTGGTAGCCGTAGCGGCCGCCGTCCTGCAGCACGGAAAGGATGCCGGGCCGATCCACACGCATGAGGTTCATGGCCGCGACTCCAGCATGGCGTCGAATTCGGCCGGAGAAATCGGCACGAAACGCAGCCGGTCGCCAAGCTGCAGGCGCGTCGGCGGGTTGCGATCGACGTGAAACAGGTTCCAGGGCGTGCGGGCGATCACGTTCCAGCCACCGGGCGATGCGTTCTGATAGATCGACGAGATGCCATTGGCAATGGCCACCGAGCCCGCCGGCACCAGCGTTCGCGGCGTGGCCCGGCGCGGTACGTTCAGACGCGGGTGCAGCGGCCCGGCAAACGGATTGCCCGGCGAGAAGAAGAAGGTGTAGAGCACCAGCGGCGTGGCGCAATGCAGACGGATCACTTCGGCCGTATCGATGTCGCAGGCGCGCGCCACCTCTTCGAGGTCGGGACCGTACTCGCCGCCGTAGCAGGCGGGCACCTCCACTTCGCACCCCGCGTGGACCACGGCGGGCACGCCTTCGACCAGCACGTCCCGGATCCGCGCGGAAAGCTGCGCGAAGGCCGGGCCCTTGTCGCGCGCAAACCTCTCGGGACGGAAATGCACAGCCACCGTGGTGAACGCCGGCACCACATCGCGCACGCCATCCCAGCGCTGCCGCAGCAGCCACTCGGTCACGGCATGCACGGTCTGGCTGACCGATACGCTGACCTGATCGCCCAGGCGGATCTGAAGGCAGCGATCGCCGACAGGCTCGATACGCCAGTCGGTCAGCGCGAGCAGCCCGGCGTCCGGTCGTGCGATGGCCATCACGCGCGCTCCAATGCGGCGCAGGCCATGACGATGCGCTCGCAAGCGGTGCGCAGGCGATCATCGGCCAGGGCATAGGCCAGGCGCACATAGGGCGCCAGCCCGAAAGCCGAACCGGGCACCACCGCCACGTTCGCGGCGTGAAGCAGGTACATCGCGAAGTCGATATCGGTTTCGATGCGCGTCCCGTCCGGTGTACGCATGCCGATAGCCGCGCTGCAGTCCGCATAGAGATAGAAGGCGGCGGCCGGGCGACGCATGGTCAGAACCGGTGCCGCGCCGGCCAGGACAGACAGCGCCAGATCGCGGCGTGCGCGCAGCCGGGCGCGCCAGCCATCGAGGAAGTCCTGCGGACCGTCGAGGGCGGCCACCGCGCCCGCCTGGCTGATCGCGCTGGGGTTGCTGGTGCTTTGCGACTGCGACAGCGCCATGGCCTTCACCAGCCAGGCGGGCCCGGCCGCGTATCCCAGGCGCCAGCCCGTCATCGCGTAGGCCTTGGATACGCCGTTGACGGTCAGCGTGCGGTCGCGCATATCCGGTTCCGCTTGCGCGAACGACACGAACTCGCCCTCGAACACGATCTCTTCATAGATCTCGTCCGACAGGACCAGCACATCGGGGTAAGCACGCAGTTCGTCGGCCAGCGCACGCAGTTCGTCCGCCGAATAGAGCGCGCCCGACGGGTTGCACGGCGAGTTCAGCATGAGCCAGCGCGTGCGAGGCGTCAGTGCCGTGCGCAGCGCGGTGGGCGTGAGCTTGAAATCGTCGGCGGGTGTCGCCGTGACCTGCACCGGTGTGCCGCCCGCGATATGCACCATATCGCTGTACGACACCCAGTAAGGCGCCGTGACGATGACTTCGTCACCGGCGTCCACGGTTGCAAGCAGGCCGTTGAACAGCATCTGCTTGGCACCGGTGCCAGCGATGATTTCCGCATCGTCGTAGTGCAAACCATTGTCGCGGGCCAGTTTTCGTGCAATCGCGGCCTTAAGTTGGGGCGTGCCGGCCACGCTCGTGTACCGCGTTTCCCCCCCGGTCATCGCCTGGATGGCGGCAAGCTGGATATGGGCCGGCGTGTCGAAATCCAACTCGCCCTCGGACAGGCTGATCACCGGCTTGCCCGCAGCGGCAAGCCGCCTGGCGGCCTCGGACATGGCGCCGGTGGCGGACGGACGCGCCATGGCGAGGCGCTGGGAAAGACGGGGGATGGCAGATGAGCTCGGCATGAAAATCGCGTATTGTCTGAACCGGCATTCCCTTAGAATGCCATTGGTATACCAGTGGCATTCAAGCAAACCCCGTGCCATACTTCGCGTCATGATGAAAAAGACCGCCTTTGCCTATTCAGCGCCCGCCGTGGAGACCGACCTGGGCGCCGAGCCGCTGGCTGACGAATTGCCCAAGGAGCGCGCCTTGGGAAACCTGGCCTATGACGCGGTGCTCGATCTGCTGGTGTCAGGCGGACTGCATCCCGGCGACCCGATCCAGGAACGCGCCCTCGCCGCCCAGCTCGGCTTCTCGCGTACGCCGTTGCGCGAAGCCCTGCATCGGCTCGAAGGCGAGCGGCTGCTCGAGCGCGGCGCGAACAGCCGGTTGTTCGTGCGGCAGGTAACCGTGCAGGAAATCCTCGAAGCGTTGCATGTACGGCGCCTGCTCGAGCCTGACGCGGCCGCCCGCGCGGCTGGGCAGGTGCCTGGACCCGAGCTCGAACGGCTGCGCCAGCGCGTGGAAGAGTTGCTGGCGCGCAATGAGCCCGGAAACCCCGAGCATCAGGTACTGGACGCAGATCTGCACGGCGTCATCTGCAACTACTGCGACAACGAGATGTTGGCCGGCATCATTGCGGAGGTACGGCGCAAGACACGCATGTTCTCGCTCAAGCGATTGGAAAGGCGCCTCGGGCCGGTCTGCCATGAACACCTGGCAATGATCGACGCCCTCGAACGGGGCGACGGCGAGGAAGCTGCGCGCCAGACAGCCGAGCACATCGACAATATTCGTGCCTCGATCCTGGAAAAACTGGCGCGGTGGTAGCCGCAATCACTTGAGACGCGGCCCGCAACTTTTGAGGAGCAATCAACGACAAGGACATCCAGGATGGGAGCCCGCATTCGCGGGGCCCCCGTGACCTGTGGCTGGCCTAGGTGCGCGCCCGCGGCGATGCGCGATCGAGCCAGGCGAAGTAGGTTTCCTCGGCCTCCAGCATGAACGCCAGCATGGTGGTCCTGACCCGCTCCGGGTCGCGGGCGATGAAGCCGGCCAGCAGCGCCTTGATGCCGTCCGCGACCACCTTCTGCGTTTCCACATGGCTGAGCGTGCCCAGCCGGATCAGTTGGGCGTGGTCGACGAATCGCAGGATGGCGCCGCGCAAGCGGGTGTTGGTCACCGCATCCAGCCAGGCCTCGCGAAACGCCACGTTGGCGGCGAACATCTGCTCGATGTCCTTTGCCTTGAAGGCCTGTTGCACGCTGCGGTAGGCGGCCTTGAGACGTTGCTCGTGCGCCTTGCTCAGGACAGCCGCCGCATTCGCGGCCGCGGGTGGCTCCAGCAAGCGGCGTACTTCGAATATCTCGCGGATGTCCTGCTCGGTGATCGAGGGGATGACGAAGCCGCGTGTCGTGCCGACCAGGAAGCCCTCGTTGACCAGCCGCAGCAGCGCCTGGCGTACCGTGGTTCGGGTGCAGTCGAACTCTTCGGCGATCTCGTAATCGAGCAGGCGGTCGTGCAGGCCGACCTTGCCCCGCTGGAGGCGTGCGTGCACCTCCTGGTAGATGGTCTCGATGAGCGTCGTCTGCTTGAGCCGGGAATGCCGCGGGGGCCGGGGCGTCTTGTCCTCGTCTTGAGCCAAGATACCTCTCGATAAAGTGATGTCGGAAAGACGATTGTATCCCGAGCATGTCCCAACCCCGGCGTGACGGCGATCCGCGCCGCCTCGGACGATCAGCCCGGCAATGCGTGTTCCAGGCGGTCGATCACGCTGTCGTGGGTCAGCACGCCTGGCGAGAAGCGCATCACCCGCCCGCGCACATCGGTAAACAGACCAGCGTCTTCGAGCTGCGCCGGCAACGGACCGGGTTCCAGATGCGTCGGTACCTCTGCCATCACGCTGCCGCCGCGCCGATGGTCCTCGCGCGGCGAGCACAAGCGAAAACCCTTGTTCTCCAGCACCGTCATGAGCGCGTGGCACAGGCGCAGGTTACGATCGCGCAACCCTCCGGCGGCGCCGGACAGGCGCCAATCGAGACCGGGCTCGGAGGCAACGAAGGGCAACAGCGACGGCGTGCCGGTATCGAAGCGCCGTGCCTCGCGCGCGAGGGAAAACTGCGACAGGTCCCAGTTGAACGGATCCGGCTGGCTGAACCAGCCCACGATGTCCGGTTTGATATCGCCGTCGAGCAGCGCCGGGCTCAGGTAGGCCAGTCCGGCCCCCGGCGCGCCGCACAACCACTTCAGCGTGGTGGCGGCGGCGAAGTCCACGCCCAACGCCGTCGCGTCGAATTCCAGCACGCCCACGCCCTGGGTGATGTCCACGGCGACCAGGCTGCCGCGGTGGCGCGCATGGTCCACCAGTCGTTCGAGGTTGGCGCGCTTGGACGCGGTCGAGGTCACCCAGGTAATCACCGCCAGCGCCACGGAATCGTCCCAGGCGTCGAGGTAGGCCTCGTCCTCGACCCAGCCTTGTTCGGCATCCAGCGGCACGGTGTACAAGGTGAAACCCATGCGCCCGGCCAGGTGCGACAGCAGGAAATGCAGGCTCGGAAAGCAGTCGGCAGCGATCAGTACCTTGCGGCCCGACAGCCGGCGCCCCAGAGACGTGACGAACCTGGCGAACGCCTCGGTGACGTTTTCGGCAGCGAACACGTGCTCGGGTGCGGCGTTGATCAGCCTGCCCCACTGTGCCAGCACGCGCTGGCGAGCGGCCAGCCCCTCCTCCCAGCGCCGCTGGCTGGGCGCGTACCAACTGGCGGCGAAGCTGCTTAGCGCCGCCTCCACTGCGGCCTGCTGACCGGGAAACAGGCCGACGGAGTGATACATGAGCCAGCCTTCGTAGGCGGCCGGATCGGGATGCTTGATGAATGGCATGGGTTGCTCCAGGGAAAATCCATCAAAACGTGTGACGCAGGCCCACGCGCAGCAGGGCTTGGTTGCTTCCGGACGCGCCCGGCATGCTGATGATCGCGGCGGTCGCGCCGTGACCGCCGGCCAGCATGGTGATGAGCTGCAGGTAGAGGTCCGTGCGCTTGGACAGGACGTAGTCGAACGTGAGGTTGAACTGGTGATAGCGCTTGGCGTCCAGCATGGTCAGCCCGTAGCCGAAGCCGTAGCGCTGGGCTGATGTGGCCCGATAGGACACGCCCGTCTGCAGGTTGCGGAACGATGCGCGTGTCGCGCCGACATAGCGGGCCTGGGTGTAGAGGCCGTAGACCGTCACGTGCTTCAGCGCGTAGCTGGCGCCCGCGCCCCAGGTTCGCATGCGATCCCCGCCGGCCCGCAACGGCGCCGGGGCACCGACCAGCGGCGCGATATCGAGCGTCTCGCCGCGGCTATCCGTATAGGCCAGCCCCGCGCTGAACGCCTGCCGGCTATAGGATCCGCCCACGCTGTAGGTACGTCCCTTGCCGCTGGCCTCGTCCTTGTGGATGGCAAAGCCGTACAGCAGGCCGGCTTTGAAGCCGGCGACGTCCGGCGTCTGGACCTTCACCGCCTGGTCCACGCGCCGGCCGCTGAGCCGGTCATTGTCCAGCGGATTGTTGGCATAGCCGCCCGCCGACCAGGTGGGCGTGTAATAGGCGCCCAGCACCTCGTACATGAAGTCATACTGCCGGCCCAGCGTGGCGGTGCCCCAACGTGGCAAGGCCAGCCCTACATAGGCCACGCGGCCGAAGATCCGGCCACCCTGGCCGAGGCTGCCGTCGCGCAGCTGAAAACCCGATTCGAGGTTGAACAGCGCCCGGCGGCCACCGCCCAGATCCTCCGCACCGCGCAAGCCCAGGCGATTGCCCTGCATCACGCCGCTGTCCATGAACAGCTTCGCGTGCCCGCCACCGTTGCTGAGCCAGGTCAGGCCGTTGTCCACGATGCCGTACAGGGTCACGCTGCTTTGGGCGACGGCAGCGGACGATAGACCGATACCCAGCCCGGCCGACAGCGCGGCCGAGGTCCTTCGACCCGGCCACATCATGGCCGCTCTCCCGGACCGGCGGCGGCCATCGCGGCGTGCTCGGCGGCCAGGCGGCGGGGTGTCGGCAGCACCAGCACCAGCAACCCGCCGGCGACGGCCAGCATGGCCACCCCGAACAGCGCCATTTGCGTGTTGCCCATGAGGTCCTGCCCCAGTCCCATGAGGTACGGGCCGAACACGCCGCCCAGGGCCGCCAGCGCATTGATCAGCGCGAGGCCCGCGGCCGCGGCGCGCTCGCGCACGAAGACCGAGGCCAGCGCCCACACCAGCGGTGTGGCGCCGATGAACGCGGCAGTGGCCAGGGTGACGCCGGCAATCGCCCACGTCGGATGCGCGCTGGCGCTCAAGGTCAGGACCAGACCCGCAGCACCGGCCAGGCTCGCGCCCGCAATGTGCCAGCGGCGCTCCGCAAGCAAATCCGAGCTGCGTCCGATCAGTGGCATGGCGATGGCCGAGGCCAGGTACGGCAGCGCGGAAATCAGGCCGATCGTGCGGTAGCTCGTGACCCCGGTCTGGTGAATGATCGTCGGCGTCCAGAACACCACCGCGTAGATGCCCAGGTTCAGGCACGCAAGCACCAGCCCGAGCAGCCATACCCGTCCTTGAGCGAAGGCGTCCCTGAGATGCGCGCGTTGCGCGCTTGTCTGCCGATCGGCACCGATCAGGGTGGCGAGTCGCTGCCGCTCGGCATCGGTCAGCCATTTGGCCGTGCGCGGGGCCTCCTCCAGCAGGCACCATACGACCACCCCCATCAGCACCGCGGGCGCGCCCTGCAACAGGAACAGCCATTGCCAGTTGCGCAGCGGGGCGACGTCGATGAAGGTGTCCATCATCCACCCCGACAGCGGGCCGACGACGATGCCGCCCACGGCCGCGGCGGTAATCAGCAAGGCGATGGCGCGGCCGTGGCGACGTTGCGGGTACCACTGCGTGAGGTAATAGACCACCCCCGGCAGGAACCCGGCCTCCGCCGCGCCCAGAAGAAAGCGGATGGCATAGAACGCGGCCGGCGTCGTCACGTAGAGCGTCGCCACCGAGATGACGCCCCACGTGACCATGATGCGGGCGATCCAGCGGCGCGCGCCGACCCGGTACAGCAGCAGGTTGCTCGGCACTTCGAACAGGATGAAGCCCAGGAAGAACACGCCCGAACCCAGGCCGTAGACCGTCGCGCTGAAGCCCAGATCGTCGAGCATCTGCAGCTTGGCGAAGCCGATGTTGATGCGGTCCACGTAGGCGATGACATAGCTGGCGAACAGCAACGGCATCAGGCGCCAGGTGATCTTGCGGAACAGCCGTGCATCGAACACGGCATCGGCATCGGCCGGCAGGCCGACGGCGGAAGGAACAGGGGTCATGGAAAACTCCAGAGAGGGCGGTTCAGCGCAGGCGCTGGATCAGGCAATCCAGGAAGCGTTCGCAGGCGCGCAACTGATCCAGGGTGACGTACTCGTCCGCCTTGTGCGCCTGGGCGATCGAGCCGGGTCCGCATACCACGCTGGGCACGCCTGCGCGCTGGAAGAACGACGCTTCGGTGCCGTAGGCCACCTTGCCGGCGTCCTTGGCGTCCACCTGGAGCAGGTCGGCCACCAGGCCCAGGACAGCCGCTTCGCGGCCGGTGTCCAGCGCGGGAATGTCGCCGATGCACTCGAAGGCAACGGCTGCCTGCGGATGGCGCCGCCGCATGCGCGGCAGCAGGCTCGTGTCCACGTAGCGCTGCAGGTCGCCAATGAAGCCGTCGGGATCGACGCCGGGCAGGTAGCGATACTCGAAGTGGAAAGTGCACTCCGCCGGGATGATGTTGCGCCCGTTGCCGCCGTCGATGGTGTTGGTCGAGATCGTCGAGTACGGCACGTCGAAGCCGCCGTCGTGGCGGCCATGCATTTCCTCGGACTCGGCGAGATCCTGGATGCGCGAGACGATGCGCGAGGCATACTCGATCGCGTTGAGTCCCTGGGGCGTGAGGGAGGAATGCGCGGCGCAGCCGCGCACCTGGCAGCGGTAGATGCGCCCGCCCTTGTGCGCCGCGACGACGCGCATGCCGGTCGGTTCGCCAACCACGCAGCCCGAGGGCTCGATGCCCGCCTCGGCCATGCTCGCCAGCAATCCGGGCACGCCCAGGCAACCGACCTCTTCATCGTAGGTGAGGGCGACATGCAGCGGCTCGCGCAGCGGCGCACGGCCGACCTGCCGCACCTGAGCCAGCACCGTGCCGATAAACCCTTTCATGTCGCAGGCGCCGCGCCCGTACAGGCGGCCGTCCCTCACGCTGGCGCGGTAAGGATCGGACGTCCAATCCTGTCCGTCGGTGGGCACCACGTCGGTGTGCCCGGACAACACGATGCCGCCCGGCCCCTCGCCGAAACTGGCGAACAGATTCGCCTTGCTGCGGTCGGCGTTGTAATCCAGTTGCACGCGCGCACCGGCCTCGTCGAGCCAGGCGGCGGCCCACTGAATCAACGCCAGGTTGGAGTGCCGGCTGGTGGTGTCGAAGCCGATCAGGTGTGCAATGCAATCGAGCGTGGTCCGGCTGGGCATGGTGGTCGAACGAGGGTGAAGTGGTTGCAGTGGAAAACTGAAACCAGAAAACTGTTTTCAGTTATTGGTGCTGACTTTATAGATCGCTCGGCCGGCCGGAATTGGGATTTCTACCTACCTCGGCGATTGTCTGAAGCCAGGGCGGGCTCCAGGCGTTGACGAGCGTTTCGCCACCCCAGGGTCGCGGTCGACCGGCAACCTGCCTCGATCAGAGCAACTGCGTAGAAAGGCAGCCCTGCCGGGAAGCCCCTAGCGGGAAGTCAGGTTGAGGCGAGATTCGGAAGGCACACTGATGTTCAGGAAGGCGCTTTGATGTTCGGAACGGGACATTGATCTGCAAGCGGGACTTTAGTGTCCGAGATCAGCGCGACCCAAGGCCGACCTATACTACGATCGTCGTTTCGTCGTGGACTGAACTATGGAATACGCTCCCGGCATCAGCCACCTCGCCGGCCTCCTGGCGGACCCGGGACGCGCCGCCATGCCGTGGGCGCTGATGGCGCGCCAGTGAATCGAGCCGGCTTCCGCCTCGCGCGCGCTGCGCGTGACGCCGCTCGGCCAGCGCGAGATCCCGCTTGTCGCCGGCTGAGCGACTATCGGGCACCAGCCACGTTGTTTTCCCCAGCCATGCGCCGCGAGGCGCCGCACCGAAGGAGGCAGATGCAATGAGCGACGGACTGAACGACGAAGCGCGCCAGGCACTCTGGCGCCTGATCGAGCTGATCGACTTCGACGACGCGGCCATGATCGAGAAGCAGCAGACGCTGTTCGACGAGGAGCTGGCCGACGCCGACGATGCCGACGAGATCGAGGGCCAGGAGCTGCTGTGGATCCTCAAGGACGTGATCGACTGGGAATCGGGCTTCTACGTGGACTGGAAGGACTGCGCGTCCTTCATCGGCTGCATGGACGCGCTGTGCGCGCGCGTCGACGTCACGCTCGACTGGGGCGCGGAGGACCCGGAGGACGAGGATTTCCTCGAGAGCACCAGCGTGCCCGAACTGATGGAGCTGGCGTTCGAGCAGTTGCGGGTGGCGGGCTTCACCTTGTGGAACTGGAACACGGAAGGCGATGCCTACGCGGGATGGATCGCCCGCGGCGAGGACGACGAGGAGATGATGGCGGTGGCGGAAGTGCTGGGGCTGGACATCCGGCCCGGGGACCAGCCGTATTGAGGCCTGCCGGCATCCGATGCCGGCATCGCGGAATCCGCCGGGCTTGACGCTTCACCTCCCCGGCACGGGCATGTCAGACCCGCGGCGGCGACAGCCGCGGATCGATCCGGCCCAGCGTTTCTTCCAGCACGTCGAGGAACACCCTGACGCTGGCCGGCATCAGCTTACGCGCCGGCATCAGCACGAAGACCTTCAGCGGCGACGTGGTATAGCCGGGCAGCACCCGCACCAGCCGCCCCTGGTCCAGTTCCTCCTGCACGTAGCGCGGCGACAGCCGCGCCACGCCCAGCCCGTCCATCGCCGCCTTGAGCCGGATCTCGGCGTTCTGCGTGCGCATGCGCGGGTCCACCTGGAGGCTGAACACCTCCTTGCCGTCGCGCAGGAATTCCCAGCGGCGGTCTTCGGCATTGCCCAGCGTGGGCCAGCCGTCCATGTCCTGCGGCGTGCGCGGCAGCCCGCGCGCGCGGATCAGCGAGGGCGCGGCGAAGAAACCGCGCTCGATCAGCACCACGCGCTTGCTGGCGAAGGAGCTGTCGTGCAGGCCGGTGTTGGTCATGACGAAGGCGAGATCGTAGCCGCGCTCGATCAGGTCGGGCTGGTCCCAGGTCACGTCCACTTCCACGCGCAGGTCCGGGTGCAGCCGCAGCAGCCGCGTGAGGCTGGGTGAGAGATGCAGCGAGCCGACCTCGTAGGGCGTGGAGATGCGCAGGGTGCCGCTGACCTGCTCGCTGACGGACAGCGCCTCGGCGCTGATCTCGCGCAGCTCCGTGAACAGCGGCGCGACGCGGTCGTAAAGCTGCTGGCCGCGCTCGGTCACGCGCACGCGGCGCGTGGTGCGCTCGAACAGCCGCACGCCGAGCTGCGTCTCGAGGCGCGACACGGCGGCACTGGCGGACGACTTCGGCACCTCGGCCAGCTCGGCGCCCCTGGTGAAGCCGGCGCCTTCCACCACGCGGCAGAAAATCTCCCAGTCCTTCCACTCGATCGTCTTCATGCGCCGTTCCGCTCTCCGTGCCCGATGGCGCGCCGTGCGCGCGCGCCGGGCCATTGTCCCACAGGGCGGACAATAACGAGCGATTGCACGCGGGCGTCCCCCGCTCAATCCCCGAACAGGATCACCGAGCGCGCCAGCTCGCCGCGGCGCAGTTCGTCGAAGGCGTCGTTGATGTTTTCCAGCGGCATGCGCCGCGAGATCAGTTGGTCGAGCTTGAGCTTGCCGGACAGGTAGAAGTCCACCAGCCGCGGCATGTCCACCGGGAAGCGGTTGGAGCCCATCATCGAGCCCTGGATGCGTTTCTCGGCGAGGAAGTCGGTGCCCTTGAGCTCGATCTTCACGCCCGGCGCGATCATGCCGATCACGGTGGCGGTGCCGCCGCGGCGCAGCATCGAGAAGGCCTGCTCGGCGGTCTGCTTGAGGCCGATGGCCTCGAAGGCGTGGTGCACGCCGCCGCGCGTGAGCGCGCGCACGGCGTCCACCACGTCGGCGTCGGCGGCGTCGACCACGTCGGTGGCGCCGAACTGCTTCGCCAGCGCCAGCTTGCCGGGCACGCGGTCGATGGCGATGATGCGGCCCGCGCCGGCGATGGCCGCGCCGTTGATGGTGGCCAGGCCGATGCCGCCGCAGCCGATCACCGCCACGGTCTCGCCCGGCTGCACGCGCGCGGTGTGCACCACGGCACCCACGCCGGTGGTCACGGCGCAGCCGATCAGCGCGGCGCGGTCGAGCGGCATCTCGGGGCGGATCGCCACCAGCGCGTGCTCGTGCACCAGCATCTGCTCGGCGAAGGCCGACAGGTTGAGGAACTGGTTCATCGGCGCGCCCCTGGCCAGCAGGCGCGGTTCCTCGCCTTCGCGGCGTCTGGTGTCCGGCTCCACGCACAGCGACAGGTGGCCGGTCAGGCAGTGCTCGCAATGGCCGCAGTAGGCCGACAGGCAGGTGATGACGTGATCGCCGGGCTTGACCGTGCGCACCTCGGAGCCGACCTGCTCGACGATGCCGGCGGCCTCGTGGCCGAGCACCACCGGCGTCGGGAACGGATAGGCGCCGTCGAGGAAGTGCAGGTCGGAGTGGCACACGCCCACCGCCGCCGTGCGCAGCAGCACCTCGCGCGGCCCCGGCTTGCCGATGGCGACGTCCTCGATCACGAGCGGGGTCTTGGGTTGATGCATGACGGCGGCTTTCATGGGTCTCCTCGGCTGGTCTCGTTGTGGCCTCGTTGTGGCCTCACTGTGGTCTCGCTGTGGCCGCGGTGCGTCTCGCTGCGCGGCAGCGCCTACCATACCGCCGAAAAGCGATTCGGTGAAGCGCCCGGCCCACCCCGCTGCGCTCAGGACCGCGCCGCCGCCTTGCCGTCCTGCTGCGCCGCCAGGACCTCGCTGCGCTGGCGGTGGTAGCGGCGCAGGATCTGCTGCCCGACCGTCATGCGCGAGGCCACCGGCACCGGGAAGCGCACCAGCGCGTCGAGCTTGTCCGCGGCCACCGGCTCGAACAGCACGCGCGGCTCGAACTGCGACAGGTCCATGAAGCGCGAGCCGCCATATTCCTGCAGGCTGTGCCGCGCCTCGGCCAGGAACGGCGCGCACACCGCCTCGGTGATCGCCAGCAGCTCGGCCTCCACGCGGTCCGGGTCGGACTTCTCGGGCAGCGGGATGCGCAGCGTGTCCTGCGTGTACCTGCCAGCCTGCGAGTGGTTGCGCACCGCCACGGTCAGCAGCATGCTGTTGGGCACCTGCACGGTGGAGCCGGTGAACTGGCGCGTGCCGGCGATCTCCGCCAGCGTGGTGGTGAGCACGTCCATGTCCACCACCTCGCCCGAGTGCGGCCCGATCTCCACCAGATCGCCGAGCTGGAACGGGCGCGCCATCATGCGCAGGAACGCGCCGAGGAAGCACATCACCAGTTCCTTGCCGCCGATCACCAGCGCCACCGCGAAGGCGGTCAGCGAGATCGCCACGCTCTTGAGCTCCGACACCCAGATGCCCAGCAGCAGCAGGAACACCACCGCCGCGATGGCATTGCGCGTGGCCACGGTCCAGGTGCGGTAGCTGCCGCGGTTCTCCTTGTCGGCGAGCTGGCGGCCCTGGAAGAAGCGGTTGACGAACTTCACCACCACCATGCCGGCAAGCACGATGGCCGCGCTCAGTCCGATGTGCAGCAGGTAACTGTCGTTGAAGGGCAGGTTCATTGAGACATGTCCGAATACGGCCGGGCGGCACCGCCGGCAAGGCGGCGCGCCATGAGCAAACCCCCGATTCTAGCCATGCCGCGTGGCCGGGCCGCAAAACCCGGCCGCCGCGCGTGGCGGGGCCGGCGCGAGCGCGCCTCGTCGCAGCATGGCGCAGCATGGCGCGGCATGGCGAGACGTTCCCCGGCGGACGTTTTCTCTCCTGGGATGCCGCTCCGTACCAGGCGACGGATGCAAGGCCTGCCTGACGTGGGTTTCCGCGCGCCGGGCGCGCGCGGCCTGTCAGGGCGGCGCCGGACGGGACGGAGAAGACGCGCGCGGCGCCGCGACCGGAGGCCGGCCGGCGCGCGCGCGGAACAAGCGGAACAAGCGGGGCATGCGCGCCGCGCGCGGCAAGCCATGCCGGCCGCGCGCGGCGGCCAGCAGCAGCGCGGCCACGCCTTCGATGCCCATGCAGATGAGGAAGTACAGCAGCGCCACCGCGCCGAACACCTGCGCGGCGTAGCCCATGCTGCGCCCGTTGACCTGCGCCGCCGCCGTGGACAGTTCCACCACGCCGACGATGTAGGCCAGCGACGTGTCCTTGGCCAGCGACACCCACACGTTGCCCAGCGACGGCAGCATGGCGCGCAGCGTCTGCGGCAGCACGATCTGCCACAGCGCCTGCGGCGGCGTCATGCCGAGCGCCAGCGCGGCCTGGCGCTGGCCGCGCCCGATCGCGTCGAAGCCCGCTTCCATGACCTGGGCGATGTACGCCGCGCCGATCAGCGCGAGCGCCAGCACCACGGTGCGCACCTCGCCGACGTGCACGCCGGCCAGCATCGGCAGCAGGAAGTAGGTCCAGAAGATCAGCATCAGCACCGGGATCGCGCGCAGGCCGGCGAGCAGCGCGCGCAGCGGCCGCGCCGGCGCGGCGGGCATCAGCTCGAGCAGCATGGCCAGCCCGATGCCGAGCACGGTGGCGCCGGCGCAGGCCAGCACGGCGATCCACAGCGTCAGCGCGGCGCCGGCCAGCGGGCCGTCGGGGAAGGTGCCCTTGAGCAGGTAGGGCAGCTGGGCCAGCACCACCGCCCAGCCGCCGGCAAGCGCGTCAGGCACGGGCCGCCTCCGTCCAGCCGAGCCGGCGCAGCAGCGGCGGCGCGGCGGCCTGCAGCAGCAGGATCAGCGCCGCGTACAGCAAGGTGGCCAGGCCAAAGGCCTGGAAGGTCATCAGGCTGTCGGTCTCGACCTGGCGCGCGGCGTAGGACATCTCGGCAAAGCCGATCGCCATCGCCAGCGAGGTGTTCTTGATGGTCTGGCAGAGCTGCCCCACCATCGGCCGCGCGGCGATGCGCAGCGCCTGCGGCAGCACCACGCGCCAGAACGCCGCCGCCGGCGTGAAGCCCAGCGCCAGCGCCGCGGCGCCCTGCCCGGCGGGCACGTTGGCCAGCCCGGCCTCCAGCTCGCGCGCGTAGAACGCGCTGGCATACAGGCCGATGCCGATCAGGCTGGCCAGCGCCTCGAGCGACGGCGCGGGCAGGTGGATGGCGCCGAGCCGCACGCCCTGCCAGTCGTACAAGGCGCCGATGGCGGCGTCGCCGAGCAGTTGCGCCGCGCCGAAATACCAGAAGAACAACTGCACCAGCAGCGGCGTGCGGCGCAGGAAGCCGACCGCGCCGCGCGCGGCCAGCCGCAGCGGCGCGAACGGCACCAGCGCCAGCGCCAGCCAGACCGCGGCCAGCACGCAGCCAAGCGCGAACACGGCGGCCGACAGCGCCACCGTGAGGCCGAAGCCGGAGACGATCCAGCCGACGTACTTCGCCGGCAGGGGCTGCATCAGGATGTCAAGCACCGGCATGGCCATCCTTCACGCCATCCTTCACGCGGCAGGGGCAAGCCGGCCGCGTCACTTCACCGTGCTGCCGATGGTGAAGTCGCGCGCCAGCGGCGCGGCGCTCTTGGGGCCGAACCACTTGTCGTAGATGCGCGCGGCGGTGCCGTCCTTTTCCAGCGCCAGCAGGATGCGGTCGATCTCGGCGGTCAGGCGGTCCTCGCCCTTGGGCACGCCCACGCCCATATACTCGCGCGTCAGCGTGAACGAGGAAATCTCGAACTGGTCCTTGTTGGGCAGGGTGGCCAGCAGCGCGCCGAGCTTGGCGCCGTCCTGCGCGAAGGCCTGGATCGCGCCGCTGCGCAGCGCGGTCAGCGCCAGCGGGGAGTCGTCATAGGCGATCACGCGCGCGTCCGGGTACTTCTGGCGCAGCGTGGTTTCCTGCGTGGTGCCCTTGTCCACGCCCAGGCGCCAGGTCTTGAGGTCGTCCGGCTGCTTGAGCGTGCCCTTCCTGGCGATCAGCTGCAGGCCGCTGGCGAAATACGGCGTGGAAAAGCCGATCTGCTGGCGGCGCTCGTCGGTGATGGTGAAGTTGGCGGCGACGATGTCCACCTTCTGCGAGGCCAGCAGCGGGATGCGGTTGGCCGGGTTGGTGGCGCGGAACTCGGTCTTCACGCCCAGGCGCCTGGCGATCTCGGTGGCGTAGTCCACGTCGAGGCCCGCCGGCGTGGTGCTGCCCGCCTCGACGAAGCCGAACGGCGGGTTGGCGTCGAACACGCCCACGCGCAGCACGCCGGCCTTCTTGATGTCGTCGAGCCGGTCGGCGCGGGCCGCGCCCGAGGCCAGCACCGAGATGCCGAGCGCCAGGCTCAGCGCGGCCTTGATCAGCGGGGAGGAAATTCGCATGGATGTCTCGCGATGGTTGTGTTGGCGAGACGATAGCGATCCCTTGACCCCAAGGGAACGAAGGGTTTTGCAGATGGTTATTCCGTGCAAAAATACTAGCTTGGCGCACCGCAGCAAACACTGTGTGGCGCAAGAATGACCCTGAAGACCGTCGCCGCGGATGCCGCGGCGACCAACAGGAGAGCCCGAATCCATGTATCACGGAGAGCGCTTCAACGGCTACAGCCACCTCGCCGGCGCCATCCTCGCCGCCGCCGGCTCCGCCGTCCTCGTCACCTCCTCCGCCCTGTACCACGACGCCTGGAAGGTCGTCAGCTCGGTGGTCTACGGCAGCACGCTGGTGTTCCTCTACACCATCTCCACGCTCTATCACAGCCTGCGCGGCCGGCCCAAGGACATCCTGCGCCGGCTGGACTACTGCGCCATCTACCTGCTGATCGCCGGCAGCTACACGCCGTTCGCGCTGGTCACGCTGCGCGGGCCGTGGGGCTGGACGCTGTTCGGCGTGAACTGGGGGCTGGCGGTGATCGGCATCGCGCAGGAGCTGTGGATCGGCAAGCGCACGCGCATCTTCTCGCTGCTGATCTACGTGCTGATGGGCTGGCTGGTGCTGTTCGCGTTCGGCCCGCTGGTGGCCGCGCTGCCCGCCGGAGGGCTGTACTGGCTGGTGGCCGGCGGCACGCTGTACACGGCGGGGATCGGGTTCTTCCTGTTCGACGAGAAGGTGCGGCACTTTCACGGGATCTGGCACCTGTTCGTGCTGGCGGGGAGCGCCTGCCAGTTCGTGAGCATCTTCTGGTACGTGGGCTAGGGCGCCCGCCTTCCCGGCGCCGGGGCAGGGCGGCCCGCCTTGCCTGCGCGTGCCGCGCCGCCGCCGCCGCCGCCCAATAACATGCGTCCAGCCGCTTGCCGGCCAGCCCGGCGCGCCGGCTCCCCGCCCGCGGCGGTCGATTCCCTTCCCTGCCATCCGCTTCCCCGCACGGCCGTCCCCCGGACGGCCGCGCTCGCTTCGGCTCCGGGCGCCGTCCGCATCACCCGGCCAAGATGATCGATTCAATCACAATTTGTGATTGAACTAGTCAAAATTCGCGCACTGTCCTAGAATTCCGGTCACACGATGATTGAATCGATCATCGTCAACACGACTGATACGCACAAAAAGCGACAGGAGACAATGATGCAGATACGAATCAAGCGCGCGATCGAGCGCGTTCCCGGCGGCATGATGATCGTGCCGCTGCTGATCGGCTCCCTGGTGGCGACGTTCGCGCCCGACACACCCAAGTTCTTCGGCTCGTTCACCGGCGCGCTGTTTACCGGCGCGCTGCCGGTGCTGGCGGTGTTCTACGTCTGCATGGGCGCGAGCATCAACATCAAGGCCACGCCCTACATCCTCAAGAAGGGCGGCGTGCTGTTCGGCACCAAGGTCGGCACCGCCGTGCTGCTCGGCGTGATCCTGGGCCATTTCCTCGGCGAATCGCCGGTTTCCGCGGGCGTGTTCGCCGGCCTGTCGACGCTCGCCGTGGTGGCCGCCATGAACGACACCAACGGCGGCCTGTACATGGCGCTGATGGGGCAATACGGGCGCCCCGAGGACGTGGGCGCCTACAGCATCATGTCGCTCGAATCGGGGCCGTTCCTGACGATGGTGACGCTGGGCGTGGCCGGGCTGGCGGCGTTCCCCTGGCCGACGATGGTCGGCAGCATCCTGCCGCTGCTGCTGGGCATGCTGCTCGGCAACCTGGACCGCGAGATGCGCGACTTCCTCTCGCGCGCGGTGCCGGTCATGATCCCGTTCTTCGCGCTGGCCCTCGGCGCCAGCCTCGACCTGCACAAGGTGTGGCAGGCCGGCATGCTCGGCATCGGCCTGGGCATCGCGGTGGTGGCCATCACCGGGACCACGCTCTACCTGGCCGACCGCCTGAGCGGCGGCAACGGCGTGGCGGGCGTGGCGGCGGCCAGCACGGCCGGCAACGCCGCCGCGGTGCCGACCCTGATCGCGGCGGCCAATCCGGTCTACACCGAGGCCGCCAAGAGCGCCACGCTGCTGGTTGCCGCGTGCGTGGTGGTGACGGCGATCCTGACCCCGGTGCTGACCGCCTGGGTGGCCCGGCGCGGCGCGCTGGCGGCACCCGCGGGCGCCGCGCGGAGCGCGCCGTGAGCTGGCTCGTCATCGCCGACGACCTGTCCGGCGCGGCCGACTGCGCGATCGGGTTCACGTCGCCCAGCACCAGCACGGTCGTGACGCTCGACGCCCACGCCGGCCCCGCGTTCCAGGCCGACGTGATCGCGGCCGACGTCGACAGCCGGCGCCAGGACCCGGCCACCGCCGCGGCGCGCAACGTCGCCGCCTGGAACCGCTTCGGCGGCGCCGGCCGGCGCCTGTACAAGAAGATCGATTCCACGCTGCGCGGCAACTGGGCGGCGGAAACCGCCGCGCTGCAGCGCGTCGCCGGGCTGGCCATCGTCGCGCCGGCGTTCCCGGACGCCGGCCGCACCCTGCGCGACGGCTGCGTGTACGTGCATGACGAGCCGCTCGAAACCACCGACATCTGGCGCCTGGAAGGGCTCGCCGGCCGCGCGGACGTCACCGCGCTGCTGGCCGCGCAGGGCCTGCGCGCCGAACGGCTGGAGACCGGCGGCGCCATGCGCTGCGCCGACGCCCTGCGCGACCGCCTCGCCGCGCTGGCCCGCCAGGGCGTGCAGGCGGTGATCTGCGACGCGCAGACGCAGGACGATCTCGACAGGCTCGCGGCCGCCAGCGCGGACCTCGGCGTGCCGGCCTTCTGGGTCGGCTCGGGCGGCATGGCGCGCGCGCTGTCGGCCGGCGACGCGCACACGCGGGCGGCGCAGGCAAGCCACGGCAACGCGCCGCTGCCGCCCGTGCGCGGCCCGGTGCTGACGCTGGTGGGCAGCCTGTCGGGCGTCTCGGCACGGCAGGCGGCGTGCCTGTGCGAGCGCGGCCAGGTCGAAAGCGTGGTGATCCCGCCGCAGGTGCTGCGCGCCGGCCCCGCGCATGCGGACTGGGCCCGCTGGCAGGACCGCGTGGCGCTGCCGCTGCTCGCGGGGCACGACGTGCTGGCCGGCATCGGCCGCGACGAGCACTTCAGCGCGGACGAAGGCCCGCGCCTGAGCGCGGCCCTGGCCAGCCTGATCGCGCCGCATTTCCATTGCGTGGGCAGCCTGATCGCCACCGGCGGCGAGACCGCGCGCGCGATGCTGGAAGCCGCCGGAATCCGCGCGCTGGCGCTGGTGCGCGAGATCGAGCCCGGCGTGCCGCTCTCGAAGACGCTCGGCGGGCCAGCCCGGCGCGTAGTGACCAAGGCCGGCGCGTTCGGCAGCGAGGCCGCGCTGTGGCTCGCATGGCAGGCCGTGCGCGAGGCCTGAGCCGCGCGCGCGGGACGACCAGACAATGACCCCCGGTTGGCGTCGACGCCAACCACGAACCTGAAGCGAAACATGAGCGATTACCTCCCCATCATCGGCATCACCATGGGCGATGCCAGTGGCGTCGGGCCTGAAGTGATCATGAAGAGCCTGGCGCACGCCAGCGTCTACGCCCAGTCGCGCCCGCTCGTCATCGGCGACGCCAGGCGGCTCGAGCTGGCCGGCAAGCTGGTCGGCAGCCCGCTCGCCGTGCGCGCGATCGACAACCCGGCCCAGGCGCAATACGCGCAAGGCACGGTGGACTGCATCGACCTCGGCCTGATTCCGGCCGATCTGCCGTTCGGCAAGCTCTCGCCGGTCGCCGGCGACGCCGCGTTCCGCTATATCGAGCGGGCCGTGGCGCTGACGCAGCAGGACCAGATCGACGCCATCTGCACCGCGCCGCTGAACAAGGAAGCGCTGCACGCGGGCGGCCACAAGTTCCCGGGCCACACCGAGATGCTGGCGCACCTGACCGGCACGCCGGAAGTGTCGATGATGCTGGTGGCGCCGAACCTGCGCGTGATCCACGTGACCACCCACATCGGCCTGCTCCACGCGATCCGCAAGATCGACACCGGGCTGGTGCAGCGGACCATCGAGCGCGGCCACGAGACGCTGGTGCGCGCCGGCATCGCCGAGCCGCGCATCGGCGTGTGCGGCATCAACCCGCACGCGGGCGAGAACGGGCTGTTCGGCTGCGGCGAGGAAGAAGAGAAGATCATTCCCGCGGTGCTGGCGCTGCGCGAGCGCGGCTGGAACGTGGAAGGCCCGCTGCCGGCCGACACCCTGTTCTTCCGCGCCGGGCGCGGCGATTTCGACCTGGTGGTGGCGATGTACCACGACCAGGGCCACGGCCCGGTCAAGGTGCTGGGCCTGGAAGCGGGCGTCAACATCACCGTGGGGCTGCCGGTCATCCGCACCTCGGTCGACCACGGCACCGCGTTCGACATCGCCGGCAAGGGCATCGCCGACGAGCGCAGCCTGCTCGAGGCGCTGCGCCAGGGCGCGGAGCTGGCCACGCGCCGGGGCTGAGCGGCGGCGCGGGCGGGCGGCGCCGGTGGCTGTATGATTTCGCTTTGCCCGCCACCTTGCCGATGCCCCCGCTGCCAATGAACGCCGCCGATCGCCGCCGTGCCATCCTCGAACTCGTGCTGTCAGGCAGCGAATCGAGCGTCGAGCAGCTTACCGGCAGCCTCGGCGTGTCCGAGGCCACGGTGCGCCGCGACCTCGCCGCGCTCGCGCGCGAGGGCCGCATCGTGCGGACCTACGGCGGCGCCGCGGCGCTCACGCAGATCGGCGCGCACGAGCCGGAAACCCCGCTGGAAGAGCGCAACGTCATCCAGCGCGCGCAGAAAGAGGCCATCGCGGCCGTCGCCGCCGGCTTCGTCCACGACGGCGACGCCATCCTGCTCGACAGCGGCAGCACCGCCACCGCGCTGGCGCGGCAGCTGGCCGCGCGCGCGGACCTGCACGTCTACACCACCAACCTGCTGGTGGTCGGCGCGCTGGCCGGCGTGCCCGGCATGCGCATCACGCTGGTCGGCGGCGACGTGCGCCCGTCCAGCATGGGCACCATCGGCCCGCTGGCGCAGATGACGCTGGCGCGCATCAGCGTGGACAAGGCCTTCCTCGGCGCCGACGGCGTGGTGGCGGGCGTCGGCCTGTGCGAGGCCACGGCCGAGCAGGCCTACCTGAAGGAGTGCATCGTGCGCCAGTCGGCCGAGATCTTCGTGCTGGCGGACGCCACCAAGCTCGGCCGCGCGCGCCAGCAGCACTGGACGCCGCTCGAGCGGCCGTGGACGCTCGTCACCGACGACGGCGCCTCCGCGGCGCAGCTCGAAGCGTTCCGCGCGCTCAAGCACGTGCGCGTGGCGCTCGCGCCGGCCTGACGGCGGCCGGTCCACGGCCGGTCCGCTCCGCGTCCGCCCGCGCCGCGGCTGGCGCGGGCAGTCCCGGCGCGTCTTCGCTTCTTCGCTTCTTCCCGATGGCCGCCGCCCGCGCGGCCCGCTCATCCGCGTAGAGAACCCAACCAGAACCCAACCGGCAGGATCGCCTGCTCCGCCCGTTCCACCCGTTCCGCCTGTTTCACCCATTGCGCCCGTTTCGCGGCGCGCCACGGCCCGCCGCGCCCCACGCGCCAGCATCCCGCCCCAGAAACGGGCCTGCGGGCGGGCCCGCATTCCCGCTTTCGGCGCACGGCGCCGGTTTCCCCCGCCGTTCCGGCGATTTTCTCGGGTTGGCCCGACTCTTGCGTATTGAAATTCAAATTTTAGAGACGTATCGTCCCGAAAATTTGAATTTCCACTCAACATTTGCGCACGCCCCAGAAACCGTGCGCCAGGAGTCCGCATGTTTCTCCGTTCCATGACCCGCCGCGCACGTGCCGTTCTGGGCCTGGCGCTGACCGCCACCAGCTTGTCGGCCGGCGCCGCCCAGGTCGTCAACATCGGCGTCCAGCCCGCCACCCAGCCGATCTACATCGCCAAGGCGGCCGGCTACCTGGCGCCGCTGGAGGCCAAGTACGACGTCAAGTTCGAATTCCACAGCTTCCCCTACGGCGCGCCGGAGAACCAGGCGATGGCGGCCGGCAACCTCGACCTCGCCTCGGCGGGCATGGGGCCGGCGGTGGTCGCGTCGGCGCGGCTGCCGGTCAAGCTGCTCGGCATCACCATCCTGGAGCAGACCGCCATCGTGGTCCCCTCCGACTCGCCGGTCCACACGATCGCCGATCTCAAGGGCAAGCGCATCGCCTACCCCGGCGAGGGTTCCCAGCAATATCCGCTCCTGCTCAACGCCCTGCAGAAGGCGGGCCTGAAGGTGGCGGACGTGCAGTTGTTCAAGACCTCCGGCTCGCAGGTCGGCACGCTGGTCGAGCAGCACAGCGTGGACGCCGGCATCACCTGGGACCCGCATATCTCGGTGGCGCTCGCCGGCGGCAAGACCCGCGTGCTGCTGAAGGCCGAGAAGATCCTGCCGCTCAAGAACGGCCATTACGTCGGCGACGGCTTCTACGGCCGCACCGAGTTCATCGATGCCCATCCCGACCTGGTGCGCGACATCATGGCCGCGCAGATCCGCGCCATCAAGCTCATCAACAAGACGCCGCAGAAGGCCGTGGAGATGTGGAGCAAGGAGATCGGCTTCCCGCCCAAGGTGATCGAGTATTCGCTCAAGGAAGGCATCTCGGTGTACTCGACCGACATGGTGCCTGACGCGCAGACCATGAAGGTCTACGCCTCGTTCCTCAAGCAGGCGGCAATCCTGCAGGACGGCGACGAGCCCAAGCTCGCGCCCGAGCCGGCGCGCCAGGCGCTGGCGGCCGAGAAGCCCTGATTCCCCTTTTCCACTTTCCTTCAGAGGAGAAGCCGATGGCTTCGTTTTTCCGGTCGGCGGCGAGCCGCGTGTTCCCTTACCTCGCCGCGATGCTCGCGGTGGTGCTGGTGTGGGAGCTCGTGGTCGTGCTGACCCATCCGAGTCCGGCGGTGCTGCCGTCGCCGGAGCTGACCGCGCGCACGCTGTACGGCCTGTTCGCGTCGGGCACGATCTTCCGCGACATCGGCGCCAGCCTCGGCCGGGTGCTGGCCGCCTGGCTGCTGGCGGCGTGCCTGGCGATTCCGCTCGGCCTGCTGCAGGGCACGCGGCCGCGACTGGCGCGCGTGCTGGAGCCGCTGGTGGAGCTGTTCCGGCCGATCTCGCCGCTGGCGTGGATCCCGATGGCGATCCTCTGGTTCGGCATCGGCGAGGCGGGCAAGGTGTTCATCATCTTCATCGCCACCTTCTTCCCGATCCTGCTCAACACGGTGTCGGGCGTCAAGGCGGTCGATCCGGTGCTGGTGCGCGCCGGCCGCGTGCTGGGCTGCAATTCGGACGCGCGGCTGTTCTGGCAGGTGATCCTGCCCGCCGCCATGCCGACCATCCTGGTCGGCCTGCGCATCTCGTTCGGCATCGGCTGGGCCGCGATCATCGCCGCGGAGCTGGTCGCGGCCAACAAGGGGCTGGGCTACCTGATCGCCAACGGCATGGAGATCCTGCGCTCGGACCAGGTGCTGGCGGGCATGGTCATCATCGCGTTGCTGGGCATTCTCATCGACACCGGCTTTCGCATTCTCGGCCAGCGGCTGGGCTTCAAGGAGTAAGACATGGACCGCACTGCGGCCGCCGCGCCCCGCGAGGGCGTGGCCATCAACAACGTTTCCAAGCTGTACTACACGCGCGCGGGCGACGCCGTCGAGGCGCTGCGCCCGGTCTCGCTGGACATCGCCGCGGGCGAGTTCGTCGCGCTGATCGGCCCGTCGGGCTGCGGCAAGAGCACGCTGCTCAATATCGTGGCCGGCTTCGAGGCGCCCAGCGCCGGCTCGGTGCTGGTCGACGGCGACAAGGTCGTGCGGCCCGACATGCGGCGCGGCATGGTGTTCCAGCAGTACGCGCTGTTCCCGTGGCTCAGCATCCGCGACAACATCGCCTTCGGCCTGCGCCAGCAGGGCATGCCGCGCAAGGAGCGCGAGGCGGTGGCCAACCGCTACCTCGAACTGGTGGGGCTGGCCGAGTTCGGCGACGCGCGCCCCGACGCGCTCTCCGGCGGCATGAAGCAGCGCGTGGCGCTGGCGCGGGTGTTCGCCACCGAGCCGAGCACGATCCTGATGGACGAGCCGTTCGGCGCGCTCGACGCGCTCACGCGCGGCTTCCTGCAGCAGGAGCTGCTGCGCATCTGGCGCGAGCACCGCAAGACGGTGCTGCTGGTGACGCACTCGGTGCAGGAGGCGCTGTTCCTGGCCACGCGCGTGGTGGTCATGACCAGCCGGCCCGGGCGCATCAAGCTCGACCAGCGCGTGGACCTGCCCTACCCGCGCGCGCTCGCCACGCCCGGCTTCCGCGAACTGGAGGCCAATATCCTGACCGCGCTCGACGACGAGCTGCGCAAGACCTACGGCAGCGCGCCGGCGATGGTATCGGACTGACCACGACATGCTTTCCCAAGATTCATTCCAGCCCGCGCCGGCCAGCGTGCGCGAGCGCATCGCCGCCACGCTGGTGCGCACGCGCCAGCGCGACCGCACGCTGCACGCCTTCATCGAGCTCGATGCGGCGCGCGCCGCGCGCCGCGCGGCGGAACTCGACGCCCTGCCGCCGCGCGCGCGCGGCCCGCTGCACGGCATGCCCGTGGCCGTGAAGGAGATCATCGACATGGCCGGCGCGCTGTGCGCGTGGGGCTCGCCGCTGCACGCGGGGCGCCGGCCCGCGCGGGATGCGCTGCTGGTACAGCGCCTGGCCGCGGCCGGCGCGGTGCCGGTCGGCGTCACCGCCTCCACCGAATACGCGCTGGCGGCGGCCGCCGCGACCGTGCATCCGCGCGACGCGCGGCGCTCGCCGGGCGCGTCCTCGAGCGGCTCCGCCGCGGCGGTCGGCGCCGGGCTGGTGCCGCTCGCGCTCGGCACGCAGACCATTGGCTCGGTCATCCGCCCCGCGGCCTATTGCGGCGTGGTGGGGTTCAAGCCGAGCTTCGGGCGCTATCCCACCGATGGCATCCTCTGCCTCTCGGCGCGGCTCGACCACGCCGGCGTGCTGGCCGCGCGCGTGGCCGACGTGATCGCCGCGGACGCGGTGCTGGCCGGCATCGCCGCGCCGGCGTCGCTGCTAGCCGCAGCGCATGGCGCCACCCCCGCGCTGCGCGTGCTGCAGCCGTGGTTCGGCGAGGAAGTGTCCGCGGCAGTGTCGTCGACGCTCGACGGCGCATACCAGCGCCTGCGCGGCGCCGGCTTCGGCCTCGCGCCGCTGTCGGTGGACGCCGGCATCGCCGCCGCCGAGACCGGCCTGACCGACACGCTGCTGACCTTCGAGCTGGCCCGGCGCCACGGCGCCGCGCTGCGCGCGGCACCCGACAAGGTGTCGGCGAAGCTGCTGGCGATGGCCGAGCGCGGCGCGCGCGTGAGCGCGGCGCGCTTCGACGAAGCCGTGCGCGAGCAGGCCGCGCTGTCGGCGCGCCTCGACGCCATGCTGCGCCCCGGCGAGATCGCGCTGGCGCCGGCCACGGTGGGCACCGCGCCGCTGCTGCCGGAGGGCTCCGGCTCGCGCGCGCCGCAGCGGCTGTGGACGCTGGCCGGCATGCCGGCGCTGACGCTGCCGGCGGGCACGCACGGCGGCCTGCCGGTGGGCCTGCAACTGATCGGCCGCCGTGGCGAGGATGCGGCGCTGCTGGCCGCCGCCGCGCGCATCGAAGCCGTGCTCGGCGCCGCGTCTCATGGCTAGCCCGGCCTGGATGCCGCTGGCGGCGACCACCCTGATCGTGTTCTCGGGCACGCTCGTGCGGGCGGTCTCGGGGCTCGGCTTCTCGCTCGTCGCCGTGCCGCTGCTGTCGCTGGTCTGGACGCCGGCCCAGGCCGTGGCGATCGCCGTGCTGTTCCAGACGCTGAGCGCGCTGCCGCTGGTCGCGGCCGAATACCGCGACATCGACTGGCGCCTGCTCGCGCGCATCTGCGCGGGCGGGCTGGCCGGCATGCTGCCCGGGCTCGCCCTGCTGCAATGGCTGCCCGAGCCCGCGATGCGCGTGGCGCTGGCGGCCATCCTGCTGCTGTCGGTGGCGCTCATCGTGGTGGGGCGGCGCTTGATCCGCAACATGACGCCGGCGCGCATCCTGCTGGTGGGCCTGTGCGCCGGCGTCGCGCAGGGCATGGCCGGGGTGTCGGGGCCGCCGCTGATGGCGGGCCTGATGGCGATGCCCGGGCTCGACCCGCGTACCATCCGGCTCACCGCCACCTCGGTGTTCCTGATCCTCGGGCTGGTGTCGGTCGCCACGCTGGGGTGGCATGGCGCCTTCGGCGTCATGGCGCCGGGCAGCTACGCGATCGCCACCGCGGGCATGGTGGGCGGCCATCTGGCCGGGGAACGGCTGTTCGCGCTGGCCGGCGCGGCCGGCTTCCGCCGTTACGTATTGCTGGTATTGTTCGCGTCCGCGCTGCTGACGCTGGCGCCTTTGTGGCGATAGGATCTTGTCGATGATGGATATGGAAGACCAGGAGCGCGCCCGCACCACGGGTTCGGCGCTCGAAAAGGCGGTGGGCATCCTGGAGACTCTGGGAGAGCAGGTGCGCGGCCTGAGCCTGGCCGAACTGGCCGAATTCACCGGCATGCCGAAGCAGACCGTGCACCGCATCGTGCGCCAGCTCGAGGAGCTGGACCTGCTCGCGCGCGAGGCCGGCGGCGACCGCTTCATCTTCGGCGCCCGCCTGCGCCAGCTCGGCGTGGCGGCGCTGTCGGCGCCGCGCCAGTCGCTGGCCACGCGCCAGATCCTCACCGAGCTGGTGGACGAGATCGGCGAGACCTGCAACATCGGCGTGCTCGACGGGGAGGAAGTCCTGTACGTCGACCGCGTCGAATGCCACTGGCCGCTGCGCGTGCAGCTGCGCCCGGGCAGCCGCGTGCCGTCCCACTGCACCGCGATCGGCAAGCTGCTGCTCGCCCACCTGTCCGGCGCGCAGCGCCGCGAGCTGCTGCCGCGCCTCGCGCTGACCGCCTACACGCGCAATACGCTCGCCACCGTGCCGGCGCTCGAAGCCGCGCTGGCGCAGATCCGCAGCCAGGGTTACGCCATCAACCAGGAGGAAGACTCGCTCGGCCTCAACGCGATGGCGGTGCCGGTGCGCGACGCGGCGGGCAAGGTGCTGGCGGGGCTCGCGGTCCACGCGCCCAGCGCGCGGCTGCCGCTCGACGAGATGCTGGCCCGGCGCCCGCTGCTGGAGGCCGCGGCCGGCCGGGTGGCGTCGGTGCTGTTCAACGCCTGAGCGCCCGGCGCGCGCGACGCGAGGCGGCGCGCGTCGACGCGAAGCGCGGGCGACCCCCGCGCGCCGCGTCACGAACTCTGGATGCCCCGCTTGCGGATGAAGTCGCCCCAGACCTTCGACTCGGACACGGCGCGCTGCCTGATGGCCTCGGCCGAGCCCACGACCGGGAAGAGGTAGAGCGAAGCCAGCTTCGCCTTGATCTGCGGGTCCGCCAGCGCGGACTGCACGGCGGCGTTCAGGCGGGTCACGACCTTCGGGTCCATGCCGGCCGGGCCCACCAGCGCGTACCAGCTCGGCATGAGCGGCGCGTCGATGCCGGCCTCCTTCAGCGTCGGCACGTTCGGCAGCTCCTTGACGCGGTGCGGCCCGACGATCGCGACCGGCACCACCGTCCCTCCCGTCACCTGCGGCAGCGCCGCGCCGAGCACGCTGACCATCGCATCCACCTCGCCCGCCACCACGCCGGTCAGCGCCGGGCCGGAGCCCTTGTAGGCGACGTGGGTCATCTTCAGGTCCAGCTTGTCCGCCACCACTTCCATCGCCAGGTGCGTGGAGTTGCCGACGCCGGCGCTGCTGAACGTCAGCCCGCCCGGCTTCTGCCTGGCCTTGTCGATGAAGCTCCGCGCCGACGTGATGCCGCTGGCCTTGCTGGCCACCAGCACGAACGGCGTGTCGACGACCGGCGAGATGAACGTGTAGTCCTTCTGCGGGTTGTACGGCAGCGACGCATACAGGTGCGGGTTGAAGCTGATCTGCGACACGCCCGTGAGCAGCACGGTATAGCCATCCGGCTGCGCCTTGGCGACCGTGCTCATGGCGACGATGCCGTTCGCGCCCGGCCGGTTGTCGACGACGATGGTCTGCCCGAGGTCCTGCGACAGGCGGTCGGAAAGCAGCCGCGCCACGACGTCGCCGCCCGAGCCCGCGGACTGCGGCACGATCATCCGGATCGGCCGGCTCGGAAACGCATCCTCGGCCTGCGCGGCACCATGACACATGGCCGCCGAGGCAATGAACGCAGAAGCAATCAAACGTCGGTACATCAACACTCTCCCATCGAAGCGAAGCCAATCACGGAATTTTCATAGCGATGGTATGGATACGCACGCCGAACAACCAATACGGATTGTCGATGCCAACATAGGCAAAGGCTATGCCCCCGGGAAACCATGACGCGCCTGCCCGCCGGTGGGGCACGGACGCGCCATTGCAATGCAGCCCCGCGGCGCGGCGCACAGAACGAGTGCGCGAATGCGCGAGGCCAGTCATGCTCCGGCGCGCGGGCGCCCACGAAACCGCATCGTCATAGGACCAGCCTATGACCGGATCGGAATTTCGTCTTTCCGGATGGCGCGCCGCGCTCCGTACCATGACTGCCGTCATCCCGGGCCCCCCCCCCGGGCCCTCGGCCCTCACGCAAGAGCGCACAAGTCATGTCCGACATCGATACCCGCGGCAACGCGTGGCTGACGCCACCGTCCGCCTACCTGGCAAGCCGCCCGTCCACCTTCTCCGTTCCGGCCCGCCCGGCGTCGCGCTACCTGCCGATGCGGGACGGCTGCCGCCTCGCCGCCGACATCTACGTCCCGCAGCCGCTGCCGGGCCAAGCCGCGCCGCGGACGTTCCCGACCGTCGTCATCTTCACGCCGTACTACCGGCGCTTCCGCCTGTCGGGCGCGGGCGCCGAGCCCAGCCCCAATACCGCGAAGTACCGCGACGCATTCGTGCCCAGGGGCTATGCGGTCGTGGTGGTGGACGTGCGCGGCACCGGCGCGAGCTTCGGCACGCGCGACGCGCTGCGCTCGCCCACCGAACGCGACGACTATTACGAAGTGGCCGAATGGATCGCCGGCCAGCCCTGGTCGAACGGGAAGATCGGCTCCACGGGCATTTCCTACCTGGGCGCCGCCGCGTGCTTTCTCGCCAGCACGGGCCACCCCGCGGTCAAGGCGATCGCGCCGCTGTTCTCGGTGTCCGACATCTACAGCGAGCAGCTCTATCCGGGCGGCATGCTGTCCAAGGTCTGGGTGGAAGCCTACGACGAGCTGATGCTCGCGCTAGACCAGGACCGCCGCGACCTGGTGGCCGGGTTTCCTTATTTCGACGACCCGCGCTTCGCGGGCCCCGAGCGCTGCGACGAGGACCTGGACGGCGCGCTCGTCGCGGCGGCCATCGCCGAGCACCGCAACAACTTCACGCTGGCCGACCTGGCGCCGGAATTCGCCTTCCGCGACGGCGCGGCGTTCCACGATGCGTCGCTCGACTCGGGAAGCTGCAGCCCCTATCGCTACCTGGACGGCATCGCGCCGGACGTGTCGGTGTATTCGATCTCGGGCTGGTACGACGGCGGCGGCTACGCCAACGGCGCCATCACGCGCTTCCTGTCGCTGCCGTCGAACGACAGCCGCCTGCTGCTGGGCCCGTGGGACCACGGGGCCCGCACCAACGTCTCGCCGTGGCGCGACCACGCCGCGTCGGATTTCCCGCTGCTGGGCGAAGTCCTGCGATTCTTCGATCACCACCTGCTCGGCCTGCCGACCGGCCTCGAACGCGAAGCCCGCGTGCACTACCACAGCATCCACGACGACCGCTGGCAGCCGGCGGACACGTGGCCGCCGGCGCCGGATGCCACGCGGCTCTACCTGGCCGGGGACGGCACGCTTGCCGACACGCCGGCGCCCGCGCCGACGGAAGTGCGCGTCCAGGTCAGCTTCGACTGGACCACCGGCCGGCAGACGCGCTACGAGCGCCTGGGCGCGCTCAACATCGAGGACTACTACGCCGACTGGGGCCGGCGCGAAGCCGCGCTGCCCCACTTCGATTCCGCGCCGCTGGCGTCGCCGCTGGCGATCGCCGGCCACGTGGTGGCCCATCTCCGCGTGGCGTCGTCGCAGCCCGACGCGGCGCTCTTCGTCTACCTGTCGGAGGTGGAAGCGAACGGCACGGTCCGCTACATCACCGAGGGCATGCTGCGCGCGTCCCACCGGAAGCTGGAGCCGTGCCCCGCGGAGTACCGCACCACGTGGCCATATCGCGCGCACCGCCGCGCCGAGGCCGAGCTCCTGACGCCCGGCGCCGCCGTGCCGCTCACGTTCGCGCTCCTGCCGGTGGCGTGGACGCTGGCGGCCGGCAGCCGCCTGCGCGTGTCCGTCGCCGGGGCCGACCGCGGCCATTTCCCGCCGGTTCCACTCGGCCGCCCGCCGCTGCTGACCCTGACGATGGGCGGCGGCGAAGGCTGCCATCTCGACGTGCCGGTGGCGGATCCTGCCGCGGGTCCCGCCGCCGACCCTGCCGGCGGGCGCTAGCGCCGGCCCGATGCCCGCCCGCCACCCGAGGTGCTAGAGTGGGCATCCGTCCTTCCCTCCGTCCCCGTCATGGACTTCCGGCAGCTTCGCTATTTCGCGCGCATCGTCGAACTCGAGAGCATCACCGCGGCAGCCGATGCGCTGCATATCGCCCAGCCGTCGCTGAGCCAGCACGTGGTCAACCTCGAAGCCGAACTGGGCGCGAAGCTGCTGGTGCGCGGACCGTTCGGCGCGCGCCCCACCGAGACCGGCCAGATCCTGTACCGGCACGCCAAGATGGTCCTGCGCCAGATGGAGGAAGCGCACGCCGCCGTGCGCCACGGACGCGACGTGCCGTCGGGCCACGTCCGGGTCGGCCTGCCCACCAGCACCTCCCGCGTGCTGGCCGTGCCGCTGCTGCAATTCGTCAGCGGCAGCGTCCCCGACGTGACCGTCGAGATCGTCGAGGGCAGCAGCGCCGACCTGGCGGAACTGGTGACGGCGCAGAAGCTCGATCTCTGCATCGCGATGGATGCCCAGCAGCGTCCCAACATGCATCTGGTGCCGCTGCTCGACGAAGACCTCATGGCCGTCGGCCCCGCCCCGGCGCAGCGCGACACGGCGCTGACGCTGGCTGAAATGGCGGCGCTGCCGTTGCTGCTGCCGAGCTTTCCCAATTCGATCCGGGTGCTGACGGACCGGGCGTTCGTCGCCGCCGGACTCGAACTCAAACTCGTGGCGGAAACCAGCGCGACCTCGGTCCTGCTTGCCGCGGTCCGCGCCGGCATGGGGTGGACGATCCTGCCGTGGAGCGCGCTGGCGACCGAGCACCCGGACGCATTCGCCTGCGTGCCGATTTCCGATTCGTCGCTGGTGCGGCGCGTGTTCCTGTGCGTGGCGGGCTCCGCGCGCCTGAGCCTGGCCTGCAAGACCGTGGAAGACGCCCTGCTCCGGCTGATCGGCGAGGCCATCGCCACGCGCACCTGGAAAGGCGTCAGCCCGCTGAGCCGCCTGCTGGGCCAGCGCGACGAGGGCAACGAGGGCGGCGAGGGCAACGGGGACGGCGGGGGCGGCTAGCCCCGCGCGTTGCCGCGGATGCGCCGGCCTCGCCGCGCAGCGAAAGCGCGCGCTTCGCGCTCCGCATCTCCGCCCCGGCCGCGCGCATGGGGACGCCATTCGTGCCATAGCCACGGCGCAAGACCTTCCCGCCCACGCGCGGTGAACCGGTTCGCCCCGCCGATGATCCGCGAGAGAATCGCGCGCGCCACATGCCGCGCCACATGCCGCGCGGACATGCCCGCCGGCCGTCACGATGCCCGCGCCCGACGAGCGCCGTTCCACCATTGCCGCACGGCGGCGGGCGCCCGCGCACGTCCCCCGGCCCCGGTTTGGTGCGGCATGACGAAAAAAACCAACATATCAGCACGCTATTTGAGAAAAAAACGTGGCATAATTTTTGCACAGAAAACTTGAGTACACAGAATTTCTCTTGTACTTCCAGGTAGCTCACACCTGGCTGCGTCCGTTCAGATTGGCTACGTTGAAGGAGCTTCACGATGCGGTCCCCAGTTTTCCAGATGTTGTCCAGCATTCTCCTAGGCCTCACCCTCGGGCTCGCGGGCCAGGCGTGGTCGGCAAGCGGCGTGCCGCTGCGGCTCATCGTGCCCTACCCCGCCGGGGGACCCACCGATATCGTTGCCCGGACCGTCGCGCCGGCCTTGGGCGCGGCGCTCGACCAGACGGTGATCATCGACAACCGCGCCGGCGCGAGCGGCTCGATCGGGGCCGGCACGGTGGCGCGCTCGGCCCCGGACGGCAACACGCTGCTCCTGAACACCTCGATCCACACCATCCTTCCGCATCTGACCAAGGTGCCGAACGACGCGATCAAGGACTTCACGCCGCTCGCGCAGGTCAACAGCATTCCGTTCGTGCTGGTCGCAAACAAGGATCTGCCATACAAGACCGTGCCGGAGCTCATCGCTTACGCAAAGGCGCATCCGGGGCAGATCAACTTCGCCACCAACAGCGCGGGGTCTGCCTCGCATATGGCCGCGGAGCTGTTCGCGCGGGCCGCGGGCATCGAGATGCGGCACATTCCCTACAAGGGGAGCGCCCCGGCCCTTACCGACCTCGTGGGTGGCCAGGTGCAGATCATGTTCGAGCAGGGCCCCTCGGTCGCGCCCTTCCTGAAGAGCGGCCAGCTCCGCGCGCTTGCCGTCACGAGCCCCGCCCGCACGCTGAACAATCCCGAGCTTCCCACATTGGCGGAACTCGGCCTCAAGGATTTCAGCTACTCGAACTGGCAGGGCATCTGGGGCCCCGCGGGCCTCCCGCCCAACGTGACGAAACGCCTGGTCGACGCGCTGCAGAAGGCCCTGACCCAGCCCGAGGTGCAGCAGAAGCTCCGCGCGCTCGGCACGGAGCCCGCCAACCGGTACGGCAGCGATTTCGAGACGTTCGTGAAACAGCAGTTTGACCAGCAAGGTACCCTGATCAAGAGCGCGGGTATCAAGATCGAATGACGGCCGTCACCGGCTGTTTTTCCTGTTCGAATTCCCGCCATCGAAGCCCGATGCGGGCAGCATGCAAAGGATCGAGGAGCTATGTCGGTTGATTCCGTTTCCCAGTCGGGCTCGAGTGTCGAAAGCGCGTACAAGGCGGGCCGCGCCGTCATTGCCGCGCGCCGCCATTGCGTGTCGACCGGCCACTACCTCGCCACCCAGGCTGCCTTCCAGATACTCGAGGCGGGAGGCAACGCCATAGACGCCGGCGTCGCCGCGGGCCTGGTGCTCGGCGTGGTGCACAGCGACCAGGTGAACATCGCGGGCGTCGCGCCGATGATCATCTACCTCGCCAACCGCCGCGAAGTGGTGACGATCGACGGCCTTGGCGTGTGGCCCGCGGCCGCGAGCCTCGAGCACATCAGGAAGGCGCATGGCGGCGAGATCCCCGAGGGCCTCCTCAGAACCGTGGTGCCGGCCGCGCCCGCGGCATTCATCAAGGCGCTCGGCGACTTCGGCACGCTTTCGTTCGGCACGGTCGCTTCTTTCGCCCTGCGCTTCGCCCGCGAAGGCTTCCTGATGTATCCGTTCATGCACGAGCAGTTGCAGATGGTGAAGCACAAGCTCGAGCGATGGCCGTCCAACCGCGACATCTACCTGCCCGGCGGGGACGTCCCCGCGGTGGGGGCGCTTTTCGTCCAGAGCGACCTTGCCGGCAGCATCCAGTATCTGATCGACGAAGAGCATGCCGCGCTGGCGCGTGGCGGCAGCCGGCTGGCGGGATTGCAGGCCGCGCGCGACGCCTTCTACAAGGGCGACATCGCGCAGAAGATAACCGGCTACCACGCCGCCCACGGGGGCTGGCTCACGCCCGAGGACATGGCGAACTTCGAGGTGAAGTTCGAACGGCCCGTGGTGACGCGCTACCACGACCTGGAAATCCATGCGTGCGGCTTCTGGTGCCAGGGACCGACGCTGGGCCAGGCGCTGAACCTGCTCAAGGGTTTCGATCTCAAGCAGATGGGGCACAACACCCCGGCCTATATCCACCACGTCGCCGAAGCACTCAAGCTGGTCTTCGCGGACCGGGAGGCATTCTATGGCGATCCGCGATTCAACGACACGCCGGCCGACTGGCTGCTGTCCGACCGCTATGCCGACGAAAGGCGCAAGCTCATCCGCGAGGACCGCGCCTGGCCCGGTCTTCCGCCATCGGGGGCGAACACCCGGCCGGCCGCCAGCGGCGACCCCGGTGGCCAGGCAGGCGGCCCGTTCGATACGTCCTGCGTCACCGTGGTCGACCACGCCGGCAACGCGATCTGCATCGCCCCGAGCGACGTGTGCAGCGACACCCCGGTCATCCCGGGAACGGGCCTCGCGCCATCTTCGCGCGGCTCGCAGTCCTGGGCGCTGAGCGGGCACGCCTCCTGCCTCGCCCCGGGGAAGCGGCCCCGGCTCACGCCAAGTCCGGCCCTGGTCATGCGGCCCGGAAAAATGGTCATGCCCATCGGCAGCCCGGGCGGCGACAGCCAGACGCAGGCCAATATCCAGGTCCTTCTCAATATGGAAGTCTTCGGCATGGATCCGCAGACCGCCATCGAAGCCCCGCGCTTCATCACGTACAGCCATCCGGACTCGTTTTCCCCGCACAAGGCCTTTCCCGGCCGGCTCTGCCTGGAAGGCCGCATCGCGCAGGCCACGGCGCAGGCGCTTTCGGACCTGGGGCATGAGGTGGTCATCTGGCCGGACCGCCTCTGGCGCGCGGGCGGGGTCTGCACGGTGCGGCACGACCTCGAGCGCGGCGTGTACGAAGCCGGCGCGGATCCCCGGCGGGCCGCTTCGTCGGCGCTCGGCTGGTAAGGCCGGGACCGGACGCGCGCGGGGCGTCGGGAGGTCAACCCTTCGGGCTGGCTTCCCGACGCCGGGGCGCGGCAGCCACCGCGGCCCGTTCGTCGCTTACCTGAAGACGATCGTCTTGTTGCCGTTCAGGAATACGCGGCTCTCGATATGGAATTTCACGGCGCGCGCGAGCGCCACCTTTTCGGAGTCCCGTCCGGCCGCGACCAGCAGGTCGGGGCCAAAGACGTGATCGACGCGCTCCACGACCTGTTCGATGATGGGACCCTCGTCGAGGTCGCCGGTGACGTAGTGCGCCGTTGCGCCGATCAGCTTCACGCCGCGCTCGTATGCCTGGTGATACGGCTTCGCGCCCTTGAACCCGGGCAGGAACGAGTGGTGGATGTTGATGGCTTTGCCGGACAGCGCGCGGCACAGCTCGTCCGACAGCACCTGCATGTAGCGCGCCAGCACCACCAGCTCGCTGCGCGTCTGCGCGACGAGCTGCAGCAGCCTGGCTTCCTGTTCCGACTTCGTCTCGGGCGTCACGGGCAGGACGTGGAACGGGATGTCGTGCCGCTCCACGAGATGCCTGAGGGCCTCGTGGTTCGACACCACCGCGGTGATGGTCATGGGCAGCTCTCCCGTCCGCTGGCGATACAGCAGATCTTCCAGGCAGTGGTCGAACTTCGACACCATCACGAGGACCCGCGCCCGCTCGTCCCGGGACCGCAGGTTCCACTCCATGTCGAAACGTGCCGCGGTCGCCTTGAACGCGTCGCGCAGCTCCTCCAGCGAGGGCGCCGGAGTGGTGTCCGTGCGGAACACGACCCGGGAAAAGTAGCGGCCCTGGTTCTCGTCGTCGTACTGGGCCATCTCCGTGATGTTGCAGCCCCGGTCCGCAAGGAAGTTGCCGATGGCGGCGACGATGCCGCGCGTGCCGGGACACGCCACCTTGAGCACATAGGAGCTGGGGACGGACGCTTGGCGTGCTGGGGAATGGGATTGCATGGGCGTTGGCGGATGAAAGAGGGTTGGTCGGCCGAATTTTTTTGATTCCTTGTGTGAAAAAAATATATCACTAAATTTTTATTGCGAGAAGTTTTTTGTAGATTTATAGTCATCAAAAGAAATTCTGGACCTGACCAACGCAACATCCGCGCCCGCGGCATGCGCCCGGGGACCGCGTGGAACGGTGCCCGGCAAGGCATCTTCCGGGAGCGCGGCGTGGTGAAGCCTTGCGTCGGGACTTCTCGGAACCACAAGGATCCATTCATGGCAAACAGAGTTCCTGCCCAGGCAGAAGTCGTCATCGTCGGTGGCGGTATCGTGGGATGCTCGATCGCATACCACCTGACCAGGCTCGGCATCACCGATGTCGTCCTGCTCGAGCGCAGGCAGCTGACTTGCGGCACGACCTGGCACGCCGCCGGCCTCATCGGCCAGTTGCGGAACAGCCGGCAAATGACGGAACTGGCAAAGTACACGTCCGACCTGCTCTACGAGCTCGAGCGCGAAACCGGGCAGGCCACCGGCTTCAAGCAGAATGGCTCGATCAGCCTGGCGCTCAATGCGGCCCGCTTCGAAGAGCTCAGGCGCGGCGCGTCGATGGCGAAGAACTTCGGCCTCGATGTGCAGGTCGTCGGCCCGTCCGACATCAAGGGGCTGTGGCCCATGCTCGACCTCAAGGACGCGGTGGGCGGCGTGTTCCTGCCCAAGGACGGGCAGGCAAACCCCACCGACATCACCCAGGCCTTCGCCAAGGGGGCCCGCATGCGCGGCGCCAAGGTCGTGGAGAACCTGAAGGTCGAGAAGCTGCTCGTCGAGAACGGCAAGGCGGTCGGCGTGCAGACCGAAGAAGGCGTCATCAAGGCCGGCACCGTGGTGCTTGCCGCCGGCATGTGGTCCCGGGAGCTGGCGGCGCAGGTCGGCGTGTCGATCCCGCTCCATGCCGCGGAGCACTTCTACATCGTGACCGAAGCCATCGACGGCCTGCCCGGCAATCTTCCGGTCCTGCGCGTGCCCGACGAATGCGCCTACTACAAGGAAGACGCCGGGAAACTCCTGCTGGGCGCGTTCGAACCCGTGGCGAAGCCCTGGGGGATGAAGGGCATCCCCGAGGATTTCTGCTTCGATGCCCTGCCCGACGACTTCGACCACTTCGAGCCGATCCTGACGAGCGCCGCGGAGCGGGTTCCCGTCCTGCAGACCACCGGGATCAAGACCTTCTTCAACGGCCCGGAGAGCTTCACGCCCGACGACCGGTATCTGCTGGGCGAAACCGCGGAGGTCAAGGACCTCTTCGTTGCCTGCGGATTCAACTCCATCGGCATCCAGAGCTCCGGCGGCGCGGGCAAGGCGCTCGCCGAATGGATCCGCGACCGCCGGCCGCCGGTCGACCTGTCCGACGTGGACGTGCGCCGCATGCATCCCTTCCAGGGCACGCGAACCTATCTTCGCGAGCGCACGACCGAGACCCTCGGCCTGCTCTACGCGATGCACTGGCCGTTCCGCCAGTTCGAAACCGCCCGCGGCGCCCGCCGCTCGCCCCTGCACGACCGCCTCGTGGCGGCGGGCGCGGTCATGGGCGAAGTGTCCGGCTGGGAACGCGCGAACTGGTACGCCGAGCCGGGCGCGCAGGCCAAGTACGCGTATTCGTGGGGACCGCAGAACTGGTCCGAGAACGCCGCGCGCGAATGCCGCGCGGTCCGCGACGCGGTCGCGCTGTTCGATCAGACGTCGTTCGCCAAATTCCTCGTGCAGGGTCCCGATGCGACGCGGGCGCTGAACCGGATCTCGGTGTCCGATGTCGACGTCCCCGTGGGCAAGATGGTGTACACCCAGTGGCTCAACCCGCACGGCGGCATCGAGGCGGACCTGACCATCACCCGCACCGGCCCCCGGTCCTACCTCGTCGTGACCGCCGGCGCCACGCAGACCAGGGACTTCTCCTGGCTCGAGCGGAACATTCCCGCCGACTGCCGCTGCGTCGCCACCGACGTGTCTTCCGGCATGGCGGTCCTTGGCGTCATGGGGCCGAACGCGCGCGCGCTGTTGCAGAAGGTTTCGGAAGAGGACCTCTCCAACGAGGCGTTCCCCTTCGCCACCTCCCGGGAAATCCAGATCGGATACGCGCGCGTGCGGGCCAGCCGGATCACGTTCGTCGGGGAGCTCGGATGGGAACTCTATATCCCGACCGAGTTCGCCCTGCATGTGTTCGAGACGCTCAGCGCCGCGGGCGGCGAATTCGGCCTCACCCTGGCCGGCTACCACGCCATGAACAGCTGCCGCACCGAGAAGGGCTACCGGCATTGGGGGCATGACCTCACCATCGAGGACAACCCGCTCGAAGCGGGCCTCGGCTTCTGCGTGGCATGGGAAAAGCCGGGCGGCTTCATTGGCGACGACGCCCTGCGGCAGGCCAGGGCGGCCGGTCCGCTCAAGAGGCGGCTGGTCCAGTTCCAGCTGGCGGACCCGGGCAAGCTTCTCCATCACGAAGAACCGATCTGGTGCGATGGCAGGATCGTCGGCTCGATTACCTCCGGCATGTTCGGACACCGCCTCGGCGCCTCGCTGGGCATGGGGTATGTGACGAACCCCGACGGCGTCACCGCGGACTGGCTCGCGCGGAACACCTTCGAGATCGAAGTGGCGTGGCAGCGCATCCCCGCACAGGCGAGCCTGTCGCCCTTCTACGACCCCAGGAACCTGCGCATCAAGTGCTAGGGAACAGCCTCGATCCACGTACTCAACCTACTCAACGTATTCCACGTATGACGGTGCAACAGATGAAAGTCCTGGTTGGCGTGAAGAGGGTGGTGGACTTCAACGTGAACGTCCGTGTCAGGTCCGACCGCTCCGGCGTGGACACCGACAACGTCAAGATGTCCATCAACCCGTTTGACGAAGTGGCCGTGGAGCAGGCCGTGCGCCTCAAGGAGGCCGGCGCCGCCGCCGAGGTCATCGTCTTCTCCGTGGGCCCCGACCGCGCGGCCGAGACGATACGCACGGCCCTGGCGATGGGCGCGGATCGCGGAATCCTGGTGCAGACGGACCAGGCCACGGAACCGCTGGCCGTGGCGAAGGTGATCGCGGCCCTGGTGGCGCGGGAAGCGCCGCGGCTCGTGCTCCTGGGGAAGCAGGCCATCGATGACGACTGCAACCAGACCGCGCAGATGGCGGCCGGGCTGCTGGGATGGCCTCAAGGCACGTCGGCCTCGGCATTGCGCCTTGCCGGGGATGTCCTGCAGGTCACGCGAGAGGTCGACGCGGGCACCGAGGAACTCGAACTGGCGTTGCCGGCGGTGGTCTCCGTGGACCTGCGCCTCAACGATCCCAGGCATGCGTCGCTGCCGAGCATCATGAAGGCCAGGAAGAAAGAGATCGCGTCCGTGACGCCGGACAGCCTCGGTGTCGACGCGGCGCCGCGCCTGTCCGTCCTGGAAGTGCGCCCGCCGGAAGAACGCAAGGCCGGACGGAAAGTCCGCGGCGTTGCCGAACTGGCCAGTGAAATCAGCGCCGTTCTGGAGGACGCATGATGGCCGCACTCGTCTTTGCCGAGACCGGCGCGGGAGGACTGAATCCCGCCACGCGCAACGCCGTCACTGCCGCGCGGCAGATGAGCGCCGACGTCGATATCCTGGTCTGCGGCGCGGACTGCCGCGCGGCGGCCGGGCAGGCGGCGCATCTCCAGGGCGTTCGGCGCGTCCTCCAGGCGCAGGCCGCGTCGCTGGCGAACCAGCTTCCCGAGGACGTGGCGCCGCTGCTCGTGACGCTTGCCGCCGATTACGACTACATCGTCGCCGCCGCGACCAGCGCCGGCAAGAATGTCCTTCCCAGGGCGGCCGCGCTGCTCGACGTCTCGCAGATTTCGGAGATCAGCGCGGTCGTCTCTCCCGATACGTTCGAGCGCCCGGTCTACGCGGGCAATGCCAACGCCGTGGTGCGCTCGGCCGACGCGAAAAAGGTCGTCACCGTCCGCGCCACCAGATTCGCCCCGGCGGGCCAGTCCGACGTCGCCGCCGAGATCGTCCCGCTGTCGTGGAACGAAGGCCCGGGACTCGCGAAGTTCATCCGCGGCACCGCGACGGCGAGCGGCCGTCCGGAACTCACCACGGCCTCGGTCGTGGTGTCCGGGGGACGCGGCATGGCCTCCAGGGAGAACTTCCGGCTGCTGGAGTCCCTCGCGGACAAGCTCAACGCGGCGATAGGCGCTTCGCGCGCGGCGGTCGATGCCGGCTTCGCGCCCAGCGACGCGCAGGTGGGGCAGACCGGGAAGGTCGTCGCCGCGGACCTGTACATTGCCGTCGGCATCTCAGGCGCGATTCAGCACCTCGCCGGCATGAAGGATTCGAAGACCATCGTGGCCATCAACAAGGATGCCGACGCGCCCATCTTCCAGGTGGCCGACATCGGCCTGGTGGGCGATCTGTTTGACGTCTTGCCTGCCCTGACGCAGGCGCTGGACGCCGCGGGCTAGCGGGTCGGGGAAGGGGTGGGGAAGGGGCGCAGAAGGGACGTGGGGTGGCCCCCTGGAAATGCCGGTTCAGTACGTGGGTGGCGCGATCACCCACACCACCACCGCCTCGATCCTGCCGCGATTCGCCCAGCGGAACGGCTCGCGCTCGATGCGGAAACTGTCGCCGGCATTGAGCTCGAAGAAGTGCTCGCCGATCCAGACGTCGAGCCGTCCCTTCACGAGATAGCCCTCTTCCTCCGTATCGCGCAGGCTCGGCTCCAGCAGCATCGCTCCCGGCTCGAATGTGCTGAGGAACATCTCGAACGAACCGCCGATGTTCGGCGACAGCAGTTCTTCGACAAGGCCGTCCGTGACGGTGCCCAGCCGCCGCCGCGAGCCGGCGCGCTGGACCCGCCCCACTTCCGCGGCCGGCTTCGATTCGCTCACGAAGAACCAGCCGAGCGGCACCCCCAGCGTCAGCGCCACCCGCTTGAGGTCCGAGATGGACATTTCGGCGCGCCCTCTTTCCAGCTGGCTCATGAAGCTCGTCGAGCGGCCCGCCGCTCCGGCGAGGTCCGCCAGGGTCTTCCCCCTGGCCTTGCGCAGCTTGCGAATCTCCGCGCCCAGCGCAGCGGTATCCAGCACGGGCCCGTCGGCCTGTTCAACGACATTCATGGCTTGCGGATGTTCTGGCATGGTTCGTTCGAGCCCCACGGAGAGAGCCACCCTGAATTTTTCCATTTTTTCGGATGGAAAAATTCTACTCCATTTTTTTACCCACAAAGATTCCTGGCACCTTCCCGGCGTCTGCCCGCTCGATTCGCGCCCGGCCGCCAGGCCTCGCCTTGTTCACATTCGCCGGATCACAAGGCGCCGTGCGCCAGCAGATATTCGTCGAACTCGGCGGCAAAGGCGTAGGCCAGCTTCGACATCGGCCGGTCGTGCGGATGGAAGACCGCGAAGTGATAGGCCAGCGGCGGCGAGAACGGGCGCACGAGCAGCGCATCCGATTTCATGTCCTCGGCGCTGATCGGGTCCACCAGCGCGACGCCGACGCCGCGCGCCGCGAGCGAGATCGCGCTGGCGAAGTAGTCGCACTCGGCGACGATGCGCAGGTGCGCGCCCGCCTCGTCGAACACCTTGCTGGCGCCCAGCTGCGCGGCGTGCCCCCGGAACATGCCGATGAAGGGCGTGCCGTCGAGCAGGCGCGGGGTGAGCACGGGATGCTTCGCCAGCGGATTGTCACGGTGCAGCACCGCCACGAACGACATCTGGTAGCGATTGACGGCGACCAGCGGATGCTCGACCGGCAGCTCGGCCACGGCGAGGTCGAATGCGCGCGAGGGGATGAGGTCGCGCACGCCCTGCGACTGGCGCGAGATCAGCTTGACCGTGACGCCCGGCCGCGTCGCCACGAAGCGCGCGATGACCGGAGGCAGCCAGGAAATGCTCGGCCCCGGGTGGCTGGCGATGGTGAGCGAGCCGGCCCGGGTTTCGTGGATGTCGTGCGCCGTGCGCGACAGCTGGGCGTGCCGGTCCAGCACCTCGGCGACCTCCCCGACCAGCGCGATGGCTTCGGCCGTCGGCGTCAGCCGGCGGTGCTCGCGAACGAACAGCGCATAGCCCACGGCCTCTTCCAGTTTGTTGAGCAGGGTGCTGACGGCGGGCTGGCTGATGCCCAGAACCTGTGCGGCAAGGGTGGCGGAGCCGCGCTCCATGACGGTGCGAAAGACCTCAAGCTGCCTGATTTCGAGCATATCCATATGAATCTATTATGGATTGAAAACCCAGCAAAATCAATGGATCGAAAAACACGGCGCGGCGAGGATGGCACGCAGATTGCAAGGTAGATTCAACTTCAATATGTGAGCCGTGATGACGTCCGACGCAGATTTCCCCAACCTCCTCATGTCGGCCCGCGGCGTCGTCAAGACGTTTCCCGGCGGCAAGCCGGTGCTGCATGGCATCGACTTTTCCGTGGCCCGCGGCGAAGTCGTTTCGCTGATCGGCTCCAGCGGCTCCGGCAAGACGACCCTGCTGCGCTGCCTGGCGATGCTCGAGACGCTGACCGAAGGCGAGGTGTTCGTCGAAGGCCAGCGCGTCGCCTGCCCCAAACCCGGCCGCGACATCGCCCGGGCCGCCAGGGCGGTGCGGGCCGACGTCGGCATGGTGTTCCAGCAGTTCAACCTGTGGCCGCACCTGTCGGTGATGGAAAACGTCATCGAGGCGCTGATCCGCGTGCGCCGCATGGACCGCGACGCCGCCGTGAAAAAGGCCGAGCCGCTGCTCGACAAGGTCGGCCTGCTGGGCAAGCGCGACGACTACCCCAGGCGCCTGTCCGGCGGCCAGCAGCAGCGCGTGGCCATCGCCCGCGCGCTGGCCATGACGCCCAAGATCCTGCTGTTCGACGAGCCCACCTCCGCGCTCGACCCCGAGCTGCGCCAGGAGGTGCTGCTGGTGATGCGCGAGCTGGCCCGCGAGGGCATGACCATGCTGGTGGTCACCCATGAGATGGGCTTCGCCAGCGACGTCTGCTCGCGCGTGGTCTTCATGGATGCCGGGCGCATCGTCGAAGACGCGCCACCGGGCCAGTTCTTTTCCGCGCCCGCCACCGAGCGCGCCCGCAGGTTCCTCAGCCAGCTTTCCTCCTGAATTCCTCCGTCCGAATTTCCTACCGAATTTCTTCCCGAAAAGGCTTCGCCATGTCCATCTCCTCCCCAGTCTCCTTCCTGCGCAAGACGGCCCTCGTGCTGCTGGCGGGCGCCGCCGCGCTGTCCGCCGCGCCGGCGTCGGCCCAGCAAACGCAGTCGCGCCTGTTCGAGATCACCAAGAGCAGGAAGCTTCCCGTGTGCATCTACCCGCTGTACTACGCCATCTCCTTTCGCGACACGAAGACCAACGCGCTGACCGGGCTGGACATCGACATGGCCAGGGAGCTGGGCAAGGAGCTCGGCGCCGAGGTCGAGTTCGTCGAGTCCGGCTTCGGCACCTTCATCGCCGACCTGCAATCCAACAAATGCGCGATCGGCATGTTCGCGCTCGGCGTGACCACCAAGCGCGCGCAGGCGGTCGAGTTCAGCAAGCCCTACATGAACGCGTCGGTCTACGGCGTGGTGCGCAAGGGCGGCAAGGTCAAGACCTGGGCCGACATCGACAAGCCCGGCGTCAAGGTGGCGGTCCTCCTGGGCAGCTACATCGAGACCTACATGAAGGGGTACCTGAAGAAGGCCACCATCGTCTCCATCCAGCCGCCGGCGACCCGCGAGGCCGAGCTGTCGGCCAACCGCGCCGACGTGATCCTGGTGGACTACCCGACGGTCCTGCGCGTGAAGCAGGAATTCGACTGGGCCCAGAGCGTGGAGCCGCCGAAAAAGCTGGCCCCGACCCCGGTCGCCTATGCCATTCCCCAGGGCGACCAGATCTGGCTGAACTTCGTCAACCAGTTCATCGACATCACCAAGATGGACGGGCGGCTGGCGGCCATCGCCAGGAAGTACCAGCTCGACGGCAACGTCGCGCCCTGAGGCAAGCCGGCCATGCACTACGCATTCCGCTGGGATGTCATCCCCAACAACCTGGACTTCCTGCTCTCCGGCCTCGGCCAGACACTGCTGATCTGCGCGTGCACGCTGCTCGCCTCCATCTTCGGCGGGCTGGCCATCGCGCTGCTGGACATGTCGCGCCACCGCGCCCTGCGCTGGTTCGGCATGGGCTTTGGCGAGGTCATCCGCAACACGCCGATCCTGGTGCAGATCCTGTGGGTGTACTACGTGCTGCCGATGGTGTTCGACATCTCCATCGACGCCCTGCCGGCCGCCATCATCGCGCTCTCGGTCTACTCCTCGGCGTTCCTGTCGGAGGCGTACCGGGCCGGCATCCAGGCGGTGCCGCTGGGCCAGCGGGAGTCGGCGCTCGTGCTGGGCATGAGCCCCTGGCACACCTTCCACCGCATCGTGCTGCCGCAGGCGGTGCGGCTGACCCTGCCGGCCATCGCGGCCAACTTCGTGCAGCTCATCAAGTACTCGTCGCTGGCCTCGGTGATCTCGGTCAGCGAGATCACGCGGCGGGGCATGGAGCTGTCCGCCACCGCCTTCCGGCCGCTGGAGATCTTCACCTTCATCGCCGTCGTCTATTTCGTCATCTGCTGGCCGCTGGCCATGGCCATCCGGCTCTGGGAACGGCGCCTCGCGCATCAATGAACATGCAAAATCAATCGGAAATCCAGGCTGCCCAAGCGCTGGAGAGCGAACTGCTCGCCGCCGTCGCGGCGCGCCGGGACCTGCTCGTCGACATGACCCGCGCGCTGGTGGCGGCGGCGTCGCCCAATCCCCCGGGCGACGTGTCCGCCGCGGCGCACGCGGCCTTCGGCCTGCTGAGCGCGATCCCGGGCGTGGCGATCTCGCGCCACGAGACCGCGCCCGGCATCGTCAACCTGGTGGCCCGCATCGACAGCGGCAAGCCCGGGCGCCGGCTGGTGTTCAACGGCCACCTGGACACCTTCCCCATCGGCGAGGACCTCGGCTGGACCGTCCCGCCGCTGGGCGGCGTGGTGCGCGACGGGCGCCTGTACGGCCGCGGCGTGTCGGACATGAAGGCCGGCATCGCCGCGTCGATCGCCGCCGCCACGGTGCTGGCCGAGCGCCGCGGCGACTGGTGCGGCGAGGCCGTCGTGACCCTCGCCGGCGACGAGGAAAGCATGGGCGTCCTCGGCACGCAGTGGCTGCTGGACAACGTGCCCGAAGGCCGCGGCGACGTCATGGTCAGCGGCGACGTGGGCTCCCCGCTGGTGGTTCGCTTCGGCGAGAAGGGCCTGTTCTGGATCGAGATCAGCGCCACCGGCGAGCCGGCCCACGGCGCCCACGTGCACAAGGGCGTCAATGCCATCGACCGGCTGCGCGTCGCGCTGGACGCGGTCAAGCGGCTCGAGTCGCTGGCCGTCGACGCGCCCGCCGAGATCGGGGCGGCCATCGCGGTGGCGGCCCCCGTGTCCGAGCCGATGTCGGGGGCCGGCGAGAGCGAGGTGCTGCAGCGTGTCACCGTGAACATCGGCACCATCGACGGCGGCGTCTCGCCCAACCTCGTGCCCACGCTGGCCCGGGCCCAGGGAGACATCCGCCTGCCGGTCGGCGTCAGCACGCGGCAGGTCATCGAATGCCTGGACCAGTGGCTGGGTCCGATGGAAGGCGTCAGCTGGAAGGTGGTCCAGCGCTACGAGCCGAGCTTCACTTCACCGGACCATGAAATCGTCCGGCGCGCCTTGTCGGCATCCGCGCGGGTGACGGGCGGCGCGCCGGTGGCCAACATGCGCGTGGGCGCCTCGGATGCGCGCCTGTACCGCGCGGCCGGCGTGCCGACCGTCGTGCTGGGCTGCACGCCGCATGGCATGGGCGGGCCCGACGAGCACGTCTACATCGACGAGCTGGTGAGCGTCGCGCAGATCCACACGCTGATCGCGTTCGGCTACCTGGGCCAGGCCGCCGCGGCATAGCCGTTCCGGCAGCGGGGGCGGCACGAACCGCGGTCCCCGCTACTGCGGCGCCAGCGGCACCAGCTCCACCCGCTCCCGGCTCTCCTTTTCCACCGCCTTGCGCGAATAGACCAGCGGGAAATACTCGCCCCTGGCCCACAGCGGCGCGAGGTCGCGGTAGTGCGGGCTGGCCGGGTTGCCCGACTGGCCCGGCGTGTTGATCACGCGCGAGGCGTCCCAGTTGCCCACGTCCAGCACCATGCGGAACGACGCGCCGGCGGTGAGCTGGAAATCGCTGTTGCGATAGCTGGTGTTCATCGGCGTGAAGGACGAGCCGCCGATGGGGCCGGCGTTGACGTCGTAGCGCTGGCGCGCGGCCGCGTCGAGGATCGGGTGCAGCGGGTGGTCGAACACGGCGGCGTGCAGCTTGCCCCATTGCCAGGCCCTGGGGTCGGGGCCGAGCTTGCGCTCCACCTCGGTCATGGCGCTCTTGAGCGAGCTCACGATGGCCTCGTTGCGGCGCTCCAGCGGCATCCACGGCTCGGGCCGCTCCAGCACCGCCAGCACGCGGCTGGCGTCGCCGTAGCCGGCCAGGCGCGCGCCGTCCGGCGAGAGCGCCGCGCGCACCACGGCCGGGCGCAGGTACTTGCTGAACCACACCTCGAACAGCGCCGCCGGCGCGCTGTCGGCGCGCTCGTTGCCGTCCCAGCCGCGCAGCAGGTCGAGGCCGCGCTGCGCCTGCGCGTCGTCGCTGCGCACGTTGGCCAGCACGGCCACCGCGCGCAGCGCGGGCAGCGAGACGGTGTCGTTCTGCCAGGCCATGCTGTCGGCCAGCGACGAATGCGCGTTGGCCGCGACCAGGCTCTTGAGCCGGCGCGCGCGCGCGGTGTCGCTCCACTCGTAGCCGATGCCGAGCCGGGCGGCGGGATGCCTGGGCGGGATGTTGTTCTCGTTGGCCGTCACCACGTAGCCCGCGCTCGGGTTGAAGGCCCACGGCAGCTCGTCCATGTTGCGGTAGCCGGCCCATTCGTAGCGGCCGTCGCCGGGCACCGGCATGAGGCCGTCCCAGTTCGGGCGGATCGGCGTCAGGCCGCCGGGCAGCCAGCCGATGTTGCCGTCGCGGTCGGCGTAGACCTGGTTCTCGCCGGGCGCGCCCCAGCGGTTCATGGCGGCGCGGAACTGGTCCCAGTTCTGGGCGCGCATGTAGTCCATCGAGCCGAAGTACGGCGCCATGCCGAAGTCCAGCCACGCGGCGCGCAGCACGTAGGCGCGGCCGCTCTTGGCGTCGGCGTACAGCACCGGGCCGTGGCGGGTGAAGTCGATGCCGACCTTGCGCGGCGCGGCCTCGCCCTTGACGGCGATGTCCTCGGTCACGGTCTCCATCGGCTCCCAGCGGCCGCGGTAGCGGTACTCGCGCGGCTGCGCCGGGTTGGTCTCGTAGACGTAGAGGTCTTCCTGGTCCATGTAGAAGCGCGTCAGGCCGAAGCCCACGGTGTCGTTGTGGCCGATCGAGATGCCGGGCAGGAACGGCTCGCCGGCGCCGATCACGGACAGTCCGGGCGCGTTCAGGTGGCTGATGTAGCGCAGGCTCGGCGCGCCCTGCGCGCGGTGCGGGTCGTTGGCCAGGATCGGGCGGCCGGTGGCGGTGCGCGCGCCGGCGATGACCCAGTTGTTGGAGCCGAGGCTGCGCGCGGTGTCGCTGTTGCTGTCGAGCACCGCGTAGAGCGCCTCGTGCGGGATGTCGCCGGCCGCGGCCGAGGTCCACCACTCCTTGGGAAAGCGCGGCGCGGCGGTGGCCAGGTCGTAGGCGCGGCGCAGCTCGGCCACCGGCAGCGCGCACGGGTCCAGGCCCTCGGGCAGCCGGGGCGTGACCGGCGGGTCCAGCTCGCGGCGCACCCAGTCGGCGCGCACCGCGTCGGGCTTCACGTGGCAGTAGATCTGCGCGCGGTCGATCTCGCCGGTGAGGTTGAGCGTGAGGCCGTGGTGGCGGATGCGCACGATGTCCTCGGCGCGCCAGCGCGCGGGCTTGTAGTTGAGGATGCGGAATTCGGGCGGCAGCAGCTCGGGGCGCGCCTCGGTCTGCGCCACGAAGGCGTTCACGCCGGCCACGAAGGCCTCGGCCACGCGCTTGGCGTCGGAGCCGTAGGCCAGCCACTCGCGGTACATGTCGCCGCGGAACAGCACCGCGCGCGCCATGCGGTCGCCCTCCACGTAGGCCGCGCCGAAGTCCCTGGCCATCTCGCCCAGGCCGCGCTTGCGCCACAGGTCGATCTGCCAGAGGCGGTCGCGCGCGGCCATGAAGCCCTGCACGTAGAAGGCGTCGTACAGCGTGCCCGCGTAGATGTGCGGCACGCCCCAGCGGTCGATCAGGATGCTGGCCGGCTTCTCCAGCCCGGCCACCTGGTAGCGCTCGGTGCCGGATGCCGCGGCCGCGTTGTTGGCCGCCGCCGGCACGGCCTGCGCGGCGCCGGCGCCCAGGACGGCACTCAGGCCAAGGACGGCGGCAAGGCGGCGGGCACGGCGGACCATCTGGAATCTCCTCGGAATGGCGGGAACTGCATGCTGGGCGGCGCGCCCGGCGCGCGGCGAAATGTCGCCAAGGATAGCGGAAGACGGCACGCGCGGGCGAAATCCGGCGCGGTGCCGGGCCCGCGCGGCAGGCCCCGGCGGGCCTTGCGCGCGGCTTGTGCGCGGCTTGTGCGCGATGTTTTATCCCGCAAAACTTTGATGCAGCGCAGAATGACGCCCCGCGTCCGGGCGTCTATAACCTGGGAACCGGTTTCACTCCCCGAAACTACCCATCCCGGAGCCTGTGCGTGACGGTCCCCACGACCTCCCTCCAGAAAGCCTGCAAGCTGCTGCGCGCGCTGTCCGACCCGCGCAATACGCGGCTGACCGACCTCGCCGCGGTCACGGGCGTGGACAAGGCTTCGGCGCTGCGCCTGCTGGACACGCTGGCGGCGGAGGGTTTCATCGCGCGCGACGCCGACACCAAGGCATTCTCGCTCGGCCCCGAATGGCTGGCGCTGCGCGCGGCCAGCGTGCGCCGCATCGACCCGCGCGCCGCCGCGCGGCCCGCGCTGATCCGGCTGGCGCAGGCGTTCGAGGACACCGCCATCCTGTCGGTGCCGAGCGGCTGCGAGTCGGTCTGCCTGGAACTGCGCCCGGGCACCTTCCCGATCCGCGCCAACTATCTCGACGTGGGCAGCCGCCGTCCGCTCGGCGTGGGCGCCGGCAGCCTGGCGCTGCTGGCGGCGCTGCCCGATGCCGAGGTGGAAGCCACCGTGCGCGCCATCGCGCCGGCGCTGCGGCGCTATCCGCGCATCGACGGCGCGCTGCTGCTGCGCGAGGTGCAGGCCACGCGCGCGCGCGGCTACGCGGTGCTGCTCGACGTGGTGGTGGAGCGCATGGGCGGCATCGCCATCGCGCTGCCCGGCCCGGACGGCTACCCGCTCGGCGCCATCAGCATCGCCGCGCTCAACGAGCGCATCACCGAACGCGAGCCGGCGCTGGCGCGCGCGCTGCGGCGCGAGGCCGAGGCCGTGTGCGCGGCCTGGCTGCCGGCGGCGCAGGGCGGCCCGGCCGGATCATCCACCGCGCGGCGGCCACGCAAGGCCGGCGCCGCGCGCGTCCAACCACAACCGGAGGCATAGCGCATGCGCTGGAAACAACGACCGCAGGGATCCAACTGGGGCGATTTCGGGCCCGACGACCAGCTCGGCCGCGTCAACCTGATCGGCCCCGAGCAGGTCCGCAAGGGCGCGCTCGAAGTGCAGGCCGGGCTGTCGTTCTGCCTGTCGCTGCCGCTCGACTACCCGGGCGGCAACAAGCTCAACCCGCGCCGCCACCCGCCGGTGCTGCGCCCGACCTTCCGCGACGACATCCCCTACGTGAACTTCCCGCTGGCCAAGGTCGATGCCGCCGCCACCGACGTCATCAGCGACGACCAGGTGCTGCTGTCGCTGCAATACTCCACGCAGTGGGACTCGCTCGCGCACGTGGGCGCGCTGTTCGACGCCGACGGCGACGGCCGCGCCGAGCGCGTCTACTACAACGGCTACCGCGCCAACGAGCACATCGTCGGCCCGGTGGACTACGCCGAGGACGACCATTTCGCCGCGCACGCCTGCGGCCACGAGCACAGCGAGGCGCGCGCGCTCGGCATCGAGAACTTCGCCGTGAAGGGCATGCAGGGCCGCGGCGCGCTGGCGGACCTGGCGCACCACTACGGGCTGGACTTCCGCAACGTCGGCTACGACGACCTGATGCGCGTGCTCGAAGCCGACCGCGTGGAGGTGGAGCGCGGCGACATGCTGCTGCTGCGCACCGGCTTCGCCGAGGTGGTGCTGTCGATGCGGCGCGAGCCCGACGAGAACGTGCTGCACCACGCCTGCTGCGCGCTCGACGGCCGCGACAACCGCCTGCTGAACTGGATCACCGATTCCGGCATCGCCGCGCTGATCGCCGACAACTACGCGGTCGAGCGCTACCCGGCGCTGCCCGCGCCGGCCGGCGAGACGCACCACCCGCTGCTGCCGCTGCACCATCACTGCCTGTTCAAGCTCGGCCTGCCGCTGGGCGAACTGTGGTACCTGCAGGAGCTGGCCGCGTGGCTGCGCGCCAACCGGCGCGCGCGCTTCCTGCTCACGGCGCCGCCGCTGCGGCTGCCGGGCGCGGTGGGCTCGCCCGCCACGCCGATCGCGACGGTCTGACCGGACCCGCGCCTCAAGAAATCAAGAAAAACACGGGCCATGCAGGCCCCACGCTGGAGGAGACAACCATGAACCGCAACCATCCGTGGCTGCGCCGGCCGCTCGGCGCGCTGGCGCTGGCCGCCGCCCTGCTGTGCGGCGCCGGCCAGGCCGTGGCGCAAGCCGCCAAACCCGGCATTTCCGACGACGAAGTCAAGATCGGCCTGATCCTCGACATGAGCGGCCTGTATGCCGACGTGACCGGGCGCGGCAGCGCCGTGGCCGCGCAGATGGCCATCGACGACTTCGGCGGCAAGGTGCTCGGCAAGAAGATCGAGCTGGTCGTGACCGACCACCAGAACAAGGCCGACATCGCCGCCAGCAAGGCGCGCGAGTGGTTCGACACCGGCCACGTCGACGCCATCCTCGACGTGGCGGCCTCCGCGCCCGCGCTGGCGGTGCTGGAAGTGGCCAGGCAGAAGAACCGCATCGTGGTGTTCTCCGGTCCCGGCACCGAGCGCATCACCAACGACCTGTGCACGCCGGTGTCGGTGCACTACGCCTACGACACCTACGCGCTGGCCAACTCCACCGCGCGCGCGGTGGTGCAGCGCGGCGGCAAGACCTGGTTCTTCCTGACCGCCGACTATGCCTTCGGCCACACGCTGCAGGAGTCCGCCACCGCCGTCATCAACGAGACCGGCGGCAAGGTGCTGGGTGCGGCGCGCCACCCGATCGGCGCCAGCGACTTCGCCTCCTACCTGCTGCAGGCGCAGGCCAGCAAGGCGCAGGTGGTGGGCCTGGCCAACGCCGGCGGCGACTCGGTCAACGCCATCAAGGCGGCCAGCGAGTTCGGCCTGACCCGCGGCGGCAACCAGCGCATGGCCGGGCTGCTGCTGTACATCAACGACATCCACGCCATCGGCCTGAAGACCGCCTCCGGGCTGCTGCTGACCGAAGGCTTCTACTGGGACATGAACGACGCCACGCGCGCATGGTCGCGCCGCTACTTCGACAAGCTCAGGAAAATGCCGAACATGAGCCAGGCCGGCACCTACTCCTCCGTCATGCACTACCTCAAGGCCATCCAGGCCGCCGGCACCGACGAGACCGCCGCCGTGATGAAGCAGATGAAGGCCATGCCGATCAACGACTTCTTCGCGAAGAACGGCCGCATCCGCGAGGACGGCCGCATGATCCACGACATGTACCTGTTCGAGGTCAAGACGCCGGCCGAGTCCAAGTACCCGTGGGACTACTACAAGCTGCTGGCCACGGTGCCGGGCGACCAGGCCTTCATCCCGCCGGCCAGGTCGCAATGCCCGCTGATGAAGCGCTGAACGGAACGCCCATGCTCAATCCCGCTTACCTGCGCGGCGCCGGCAATACGCGCTTCGGCCGCATCGAAGGCAGCACGCCGCTGACGCTGATGGCCGCCGCCACCGATGCCGCGCTGGCCGACGCCGGCCTGGCGCGCGCCGACATCGACGGCGTGCTGTGCGGCTACGCCACCACGCTGCCGCACCTGATGCTGGCCACGCGCTTCTGCGAGTACGCCTCGCTCGATCCCGCCTACGCGCACGGCGTGGCCTCGGGCGGCGCCACCGGCGGCGTGATGGCCATGCTGGCGCGCGAGCTGGTGCGCGCCGGGCGCTGCCGCCACGTGCTGGTGGTGGCGGGCGAGAACCGCCTGAGCGGCCAGAGCCGCGACCAGTCCATCCAGACCCTGGCCCAGGTCGGCGAGCCGGAGATGGAGGTGCCCAACGGCGCCTCGGTGCCGGCGTACTACGCGCTGCTGGCCTCGCGCTACCTGTTCGAGACCGGCCTGCGCGCGGACGACCTGAGCGGCTTCGCGGTGCTGATGCGCGAGCACGCGGCCGGGCATCCCGACGCCCACCTGCGCGAGCCGTTGACGCCGGAGGCGGCGCGCGCCGCCCGGCCCATCGCCTCGCCGCTGCGGCTGTCGGACTGCTGCCCGATCTCCGACGGCGCGGTGGCGGTGGTGATCTCCGCCGAGCCCGGCGGCGGCCGGCCGGTGCGCATCGCCGGCGCCGGGCAGGCGCACCGCCACCAGCACCTGAGCACGCTCGACAGCGTGCTCGCCACCGGCGCGGCCGACGCGGCGCGGCGCGCGCTCGGCGAAGCCGGCAGCACGGTCGCGGAGGTCGATTACCTGGCGATCTACGACTCCTTCACCATCACGCTGGCCATGCTGCTCGAGGAACTCGGCGTGGCGGGGCGCGGCGAATCGCCCGGGCGGCTGGCCGCCGGCGACTTCGGCCGCCACGGCGCGCTGCCGCTCAACACGCACGGCGGGCTGCTCGCGTTCGGCCACTCGGGCGTGGCGGGCGGGCTGATGCATCTTGCCGAAGCCGGGCGGCAGCTCGCGGGCAAGGCCGGCGCGCGGCAACTCCCGCCGCGCAGGCGCGCGCTGTTCCACGCGGACGGCGGCGTGCTGTCGTCGCACGTGAGCCTGGTGCTGGAGGCGCAATGACCACGCCGCTCGCCAGTCCCCTTGTCTTCTCCCCCACTTCGCGGGAGAAGGCAGCAAACCACCTGCAACGCATAGCGCCACCGCAAGACCAGCCATGACCACCGACCAAGCCGACCATCCCTACCAGTCCGGCCTCGATGCCGGCATCGTGCGCTACCAGGCCTGCGACGACTGCGGCGCGTGGCAGCCCTTGCAGCGCCACGCCTGCCGCGCGTGCGGCGGCACGCGCCTGGGCTGGCGCGACGCGGCGGGCACCGCCACCATCCACTCGGTCACGGAGGTCGCGCGCGCGCCGACCGATGCGTTCCGCGCGCTGGCGCCCTACACGCTGGTACTGGCCACGCTCGACGAAGGCCCGCGCGTGATGGCGCATGCCGAGCCCGGCGTGGCCATCGGCGAGCGCGTGCGCGCCGGTTTCCTGCGGCACGGCGAACGCACGTTGCTGCGCTTCCTGCGCGAATAGCACGCGGCGCGCGCCGGCCGGCGCGCGGCGCTTCCATCACAACCGAGGAGACCGACATGAACCGAACCTTGCCGCTTCGGCGGCCCGCGCTCGCCCTGCTGGCGGGCGCCATCGCCCTCTCGGGCGCATTGCCCGCGCCGCCGGCGCGGGCGCAGGCCTGGCCCGCCAAGCCGGTGCGGCTGATCGTGCCGTACCCGCCGGGCGGCCCCACCGACATCGTGGCGCGCGTGGTCGGGCAGAAGCTGGCCGACCAGCTCAAACAGCCGGTGGTGGTGGAGAACCGCCCCGGCGCGGGCGGCAACATCGGCGCGGAAGCGACCGCCAAGTCGGCGCCCGACGGCTACACGCTGCTGGTGGCCACCACCGCGCACGCGATCAACATGACGCTGTTCAGCAAGCCCGGCTACAGCACGCAGAAGGATTTCGCGCCGGTCTCGCTGCTCACGCGCGGGCCGCTGGTGCTGGTGACGGCGCCGGCCACGCCGGCCGGCAGCGTGGCCGAGCTGATCGCGCTGGCCAAGGCAAAGCCGGGACAGGTCAGCTTCGCCAGCTCGGGCAACGGGCAGTCCACCCATCTTGCCGCCGAGCTGTTCAACAGCATGGCGGGCACGCGCATGACCCACGTGCCGTACAAGGGCAGCGCGCCCGCGCTGACCGACGTGATGGGCGGGCAGGCCACCGTGATGTTCGACACCATGCTCTCGGCCATGCCGTTCGTGCGCGACGGCCGGCTCAAGGCGCTGGCGATCACGGGCGCGGCGCGCTCGCCCGCCGCGCCCGACCTTCCCACCGTGGCGCAGGCCGGCCTGCCCGGCTACGAGGCCACCGCGTGGAATGCGCTGCTGGCGCCGGCCGGCACGCCGCCCGCGGTGGTCGGCGCGCTCAGCAGCGCGCTCAAGACCGTGCTCGAGCAGGACGATGTGCGCGCCAAGTTCGCCACGCAGGGCTTTGCCGCCGAGTGGACCTCGCCCGCCGCCACCGGCCAGTTCCTCGCCCGCGAAATCGACAAATGGGGCAAGGTGGTCAAGGCCTCCGGCGCCACCATCGACTGACTCTCCCGCTTCTCTTTGCTGCCACGCCGCAATCCACCATGAACCAGACCCTGCAAGCCCTGCTGGCGCCGCGCTCGATCGCGGTGATCGGCGCCTCCGACCACATCCACAAGATCGGCGGCCGGCCCATCTACTACATGCGCGAGCACGGCTACGCCGGCAAGCTCTATCCGGTCAACCCGCAGCGCGACACCATCCAGGGCCTGCCCGCGTTCGCCTCGCTCGACGCGCTGCCCGAGGTGCCCGAACTGGCCATCATCGTGGTGGGCGGCGAGGCGGCCGTCGCCGCCGTGCGCGACTGCGCGCGCCTGGGCGTGGCCGCGGCCATCGTCATCGCCTCGGGCTTCGGCGAGGCCGGCGCGGAAGGCCGCCGCCAGCAGGACGAAATGGTGCGCGTGGCCGCCGGCGCCGGGCTGCGCCTGGTCGGCCCCAACAGCCAGGGGCTGGCCAACTTCGGCACCGGCACCATCGCCAGCTTCTCCACCATGTTCATCGAGGTGCCGCCGCAGGACGGCCCGGTGGCCGTGGTCAGCCAGAGCGGCGGCGTGTGCGCGATGGTCTACGGCCTGCTGCGCGGGCAGGGCATCGGCGTGCGCCACATGCACGCCACCGGCAACGAGGCCGACCTCACCGTCAGCGAACTGGCGCTGGCCGTGGCGCACGACCCCGACGTGAAGCTGATCCTGCTGTACCTGGAAAGCCTGACCGACCCGGCCGTGCTGGCCGAGGCCGCGGCGGTGGCGCGCCGGCGCGGCGTGCCGATGGTCGCGGTGAAGGCCGGGCGCTCCAGCGCGGGCCAGCGCGCGGCGGCCTCGCACACCGGCGCCATCGCCAACGAGGACCGCGCGGTGGGCGCCTTCCTGGCGCGCCACGGCATCTTCCGCGTCGACGACGCGCACGCGCTGGCGCGCTGCGCGCCGCTCTACCTGCGCGGCTGGCAGGCCGCCGGGCGCCGGCTGGTGGTGGTCAGCAACTCGGGCGCGAGCTGCGTGATGGCCGCCGACGCCGCCGAGCCGCTCGGCCTCGCGCTGGCGCCGCTGTCGGCCGCCACCCAGGCCGCGCTGGCCGAGCGCCTGCCCGGCTTCGCCGCCACCGCCAACCCGGTCGACGTGACCGCCGCGCTGCTGACCAACAGCGGCCTGTTCGGCGACGTGCTGCCGGTGGTCGCCGCCGACCCCGCCGCCGATCTGGTGCTGCTCGACATCCCGGTGGCGGGCATGGGCTACGACCTGCCGCGCTTCGCGCGCGACGCCGCCGGCTTTGCCGACAGCGCCGGCAAGCCGATCGCCGTGGCCGCGTGGCAGGCGCCGGTGGCGGCCGCGTTCCGCGCCGCCGGGGTGCCCACCTACGCCAGCGCGGCCGACGCGCTGGCCGCCTTCGCGCAACTGGCCACGCACCAGCGGCAGTTGCGCGAGACCGCGCAGGAAGACGGCGCGGCGGCCGCGCACCGGCCGCCCGCGCGCGCCAGGGCCCGCGCGGCGGCGGACGCACCGGCGCAAACCCTCAGCGAAGCCGCCAGCCTGGCGCGCCTGGCCGCGGCCGGCATCCCGGTGGTGGCCCACAAGCTGTGCCACGGCGTGGACGAAGCGGTGGCGGCCTGGCGCGAATTGAAAGGCCCGGTGGCCGTCAAGGCCAGCTCGCCGCAGGTGCCGCACAAGAGCGAGCACGGCCTGGTGGCGCTCAACTGCAACGACGAGCACGCCGTCGCGCACGCCTACATCGTCCAGACCGACATCCTGCGCAAGATGGGCGCCGCCTGCGAAGGCGTGGTGGTCGCGCGCATGGAGCGCGGCCAGCGCGAATGCATGGTCGGCGCGCACTGGGACCCGGTGTTCGGGCCGGTGGTGGTGGTCGGCGACGGCGGCAAGTACGTCGAGGTGCTGCGCGACACCGCCGTGCTGCTCGCGCCCTGCAGCGAAGCCGCGGTGGCGCGCGCCGTGGCCGGCCTGCGCATCGCGCCGCTGCTGGCCGGCGTGCGCGGCGAGAGCGCCGTGGACGTGGCCGCGCTGTGCCGGATCGCCGCGCGCGTCGGCCGGTTGATGCACGAGGCCGGCGGCGCCATCCGCGCGCTCGACCTCAACCCGGTGATGGTGAGCGCGGGCGGGGCGGTGGTGGTGGACGCGCTGATGGAGGTGGCGGGCTGAGGCGCGATGCGGGCGGCAGGCCCGCGTCGGAGCAATCCGATTCCGGCCATTGTCAAATGCGAACAGACCGGATTTTCCGTTGCTTGCCGCGTGCATCGGGCCGCGTCCGCTCATTAGAATGAGCGGACGATTCAGTCCGGATGCACGCAATGGAATTCACCGCCGGGGAAGTTCCCCACCAACTCATCCTGTTCGGCCCGCCGGGCACGAGCAAGAGCCATACCGCGCTGCACGTGCTGGCCGGCGTGCTGGGCGTGGACAAGGACGACATCTTCCCCGTCACCTTCCACCCCGAGTTCGGCTACGGCGATTTCGTCGCCAGGCTGATGCCCATGTCGCGCCGCGACGGCGGAGTCAGCCGGATCGAATACAGCGTTCACGCCGGGCCCTTCATCGAGGCGCTGGGCCGGGCATACGCGGCGCCCGACAGGAAGATCCTGCTGCTGATCGACGAGATCAACCGCGGCAACTGCGCCGAGATCTTCGGCGACGTGTTCCAGCTGCTCGACCGCAATGACGATGCCTGGTCCAGCTACGAAGTGATGGCGTCCGAGATCGTCATGCAGGCGCTGCGCGACAAGTTCGACGGCGCCGGCAGCGGCGACGGCAACGTCGCGGCCGTGTACGGGAAGAAGAAGCTGCGCCTGCCGCCGAATCTCCATCTCGTCGGCACCATGAATTCGAGCGACGAATCGGTGTATTTCATGGACACGGCATTCAAGCGGCGCTGGCACTTCCAGTTCGTGCCCGTGGATTTTGCCACGGTGCCGGCAACGCAGAAGGCCGCGCTGCTGGAAAACGGCACCATGCCGGCGCCGGACTGGGAGGCGTTTCTCACCGCGCTCAACCGCTTCATCGTGGCCAAATGCCAGGCGGCCAAGCTCGACGACAAGCTGGTCGGGCCGTGGTTCATCAAGGCGCGCAGCGCGGGGCGGCTGGTGGACAAGTATCCGGCGGATCTGGATGCGTTGAAATCCCTGGCGCCGAAGGTCACGATCTATCACAAGGGCGCGGACTACAGCCGCCAGTTCGACGATCTGTTCGACGCGTTCGCGGACCGGCTCGATGCCGGCCCGCGCGGCGCCGTGCTGGATTTCGCCGGCTACGATTCCACCTCGACCCGCAGGATCGGCAAGATCCCGTTCGAGCCGAGCTCGCACTACTACTACGCCAGGAAAACGAAGCCCGCGACGATGGAAGACGGCCAGCTCGTCATCGAGGATTTCGTCGAGGCGCTGGGCCAGCTCGCGCTGGCGCCCCGCATCAGCCGCCACGACATCGCCGGCAAGCTGTGCCTGTACCTGTGGGACAACGTGTTCGACCGCGACCGCCGCCCGCTGTGCGAGGTGATCGGCTGCGGCCGGGAAGCGCTGCGCACCTTCGGCGATTTCGCCGGCAAGGTGGACGCCTTCGTCGGCGGGATCATGCGCGACTACGGCGAGCGGCCGGAGACGGCGGCGGCCGCCGGCGCCACGAGCGCCAGCAACGACGAGGACCGCGGGAACGACGAGGACGACGAGGACGGCGAGGCGGAAGCGGCGGCCGATGCTTGATTTCTCCACGCTGACGGTCGAGGCGGCCGGCGGCTACGTCGGGCTGGAGCGCAGGCAGGGCCGGGCCGTGCTGCGCCTGCCGTACCACCTGTCGCACCTGGAGCGCGAGCCGGTGCGCGCGCTGGCGATGCTCTACAAGGTGCTCGGCGTGTTCAGGACCACGGACAAGGCGGCCGGGCGGCTGGCGCCGGTGGACGGCATCGAGCACAACGGCGCTTCGGTCCGGGGCACGCGGGACGAAGGCGTGTCGTTCCATGACACGCTGGGGCTGGAGGCGCTGTTCCAGGCCTTCGATCCGCTCGGCCTGCTGAGCCTGGTCGAGCGGCGCGGGCGCACCAGCCGCGTCGACTACGGCAAGCTCCACCGGCATCTGCATCGCGCCGTCTATCTCGACGACGGCGCGCCGTTCGTCGAATACGCGAGCGGCCCGCGCCGCGAGCTGCGGCTGGCCGCGCACGATCTGGTCGGGCTGTACTGCTTCGTCGCCGGCGATTTCTACACCGGCTTCCTCGACCTCGCGCCCGGGCAGGCATGGGGCGACTTCAGCGGCGAGGCGCTGGCGCAGGCCGCCGATTTCCGCCACCGCTTCCTGCACGCGGACAGCGGCCTGTTCGGCGGCGACGCCTTCGTCGCCACCGACACGCGCGAGCGCCTGCGCGAGATCCTCTTCCGCATCGAGCGGCAGACCCCGTTCAAGAGCCAGGTCTTCCTCACGCTGTTCGACGGCCTGCGCCGCTACCTCGAGCAGGGCTGGCTGGCCGACCGCGACGACGGCATGGTGTGGGGCATCGGGGATTTCTGGTCGGTGTGGGAGTCGGCCTGCCTGGCGCACGCGCTCGCGCGGCATGCGCCCGGGGACATCTTCACCTGCGACTACCAGCACCTGCCCGCGGCATTGCTCACACGCGAGCGCGAGCAGGCGTGGCAGGCCAGCCGCGAGGCGGTCTTCGCGCGGAACGAATACCGGCGCCGCCCGGACCTGGTGGTGCGGCGGGACGGCGGCTATCGCATCGCCGACTTCAAATACTATGCGGAGCTTGCCGCGCGCCGGCCGAAGCCGGACGGCGCCGCGTCGGCCAGGCAGGTGGCGGACTTCGACAATATCGAGCTCTACGGGCTGCTGCTGCGCGACCATCTGCATCGCACCGGCCAGCCCGGCGCGGCGCGGGTGGCGCTGGAATTCTGGCTACCGGCGGCGGCGCGCCACGAGCGCGCCTTCACGCGCGCGCCGGCGTGGTCGCCGCCGCTGCGCGTGGTGGGCCAGCCCGTCGCGGCGCTGCTGGACGACTACGCGAAGCTGTTCCGCGTGCAGCCCGCGCGGCGGTAGCCGCGCGCGGCGTCAATACACGTCGCGCCGGTAGCGGCCTTCCTCGCCCAGGCGCAGCAGCGCCTCCTCGCCCAGCACTTCGGCCAGCGCGTCGTTGACGCCGCCGGCCATGCCCTTGAGGCTGCCGCACACGTAGATGGCGGCGCCGTCTTCCACCCACTCGCGCAGCGTGCCGGCGTGGGCGCGCACGGCGTCCTGCACGTAGCGCAGCGCGCCGCCGTCGCGCGAGTAGACCAGGTCCATGCGCTCCAGCACGCCGCCCGCCTGCCACGCGGCGAGTTCGTCGTGGTGGAAGGCGTCGTGCTGCGCGGTGCGCTCGCCGAACAGCAGCCAGTTGCGGTGGCGGCCGGCGGCGGCGCGCGCCTTGAGGTGGGCGCGCAGGCCGGCCAGCCCGGTGCCGTTGCCGATCAGGATCAGCGGGCGGTCGTCGGCGGGCGGGTGGAAGCCGCGGTTGGCGCGGATGCGCAGCGCGATGGCGGCGCCGGGCGCGGCGTGCTCGGTCAGCCAGCCGGAGGCGAGGCCGAGGCGGCCGTCGTCGTGGCGGGTCTGGCGCACCAGCAGTTCGAGGCGGCCGTCGGCGGGCAGCGAGGCGATCGAGTATTCGCGATGCGGCAGCGGCGGCAGCGTGTCGACCAGCCGCTGCGGCGCCACGCCGGCGAGCGCGGCGAGGTGCGGCTCGGGCAGCACGATGCGGGTGGCGAGCGCCTGCGCCAGCGTGGCGTCGGCGCCGTCGCAGCGCACCGGCGTGGCGCCGTCGAGCCTGAGCTTGCCGAGCACGCGCGCGACCTCGGCCGGCGACAGGCGCGGGCCGATCTCGGCGATGTCGCCGGCCTGCCAGCCCGGCGCGGGCGCGCCGGCGGGCGGCGCCAGGGCGAGGTGGAAGGCCGGCGCGCCGGGGCTGCCGGCGTTGAGCAGGCGGCGCTCGGCCAGTTGCCAGTCGGCGTAGCGCGGCTTGTCCCAGTCGGCGATCTCGACGCCGCCGCCGAGCGCGCTGAGGTGGTTCTGCCAGTGGCGCAGCGCGCCGGGGTCGCCGTTGTCGACCTCCACCATGTCGAACAGCGCCTGCGCGTGCTGGCGCTGCAGCCACGCCGAGAGCGCGTGGCCGAAGGCGCAGAAGCTGGCGTAGCTGCGGTCGCCGAGCGCGAGGATGCCGTAGCGCAGCTCGCGCAGGCCGCCCGCGCCGGCGGCGGCGCTCAGGCGGCGCGCGAAGCCGGCGGCGCTGTCGGGCGCGTCGCCCTCGCCGGTGGTGCTGACCACGAACAGCACCTGCGGGCAGCGGGCCAGGCGCCCGGCTTCCACCTGGTCGAAGGACAGGCATTGCGCGGGCACGCCGGCGTCCTGCAGCGCCTGCGCGGTGTGCTGCGCGACCTGCCCGCCAAACCCGCTCTGGCTGGCGTAGATCACCAGCGTGGCGCCTTCGCGCGGCGCCGGCAGCGCCCGCGCCAGGCGCGCGCGGTGCCGGCCGATCACGGCGGTGCTCAGGCCGAGGTAGGCCAGCGCCACGCCGGCCGCCATGCCGGCGCGGCTGGGGGCGAGGAAACCCAGCGCGATGCCGGCCAGCCCGGCCGCCGCGCCGAGCGCGATCGCGACGCGCAGCACGCGGAGCCGCCGGGTGGTGCGGCTGGCGCTGTCGGCGCCGTCCGCGCCGTCGGCGGGATGGCGCCGGGGCGGCGCGCCAGCGGGCGCGTCGATCGGCAGGGAGGAGGCGCTATCGGGCGTGGTCATGCCAGCATGGCCGCGAAGGCCGGGGAGAGTCGTTCATCGAAGCCGCCGCTGCGGCGGACCAGGAAGCGCGCGGCCAGCGCGTGGCGGCGCGCGAACACCATGCCGGCTTCGGGGCCGAGCACGGTCAGCGCGGTGGACAGCGCGTCGGCCATCATGCATTGCGCATGGAGCACCGTGACCGAGGCCAGCGCGTGGCTGGCGGGATAGCCGGTGCGCGGGTCGAGCGTGTGGGCATAGCGGCGCCCGCCGCTGTCGAAATAGCGCCGGTAGTCGCCCGAGGTGGCCACGGCCAGGCCGTGCAGCGCGACCAGCGTGGCGGTGCCCGCCGAGGCCTCGGCGGGCGGCGTTTCCAGCTCGACCCACCACGGCAGGCCGTCGGGCTTGACGCCGTGGCCGCGCAGCTCGCCGCCGACTTCCACGAGGTGGCTGGCGACGCCCTGCGCGTCCAGGTAGCGCGACACCGCGTCGACGCCGAAACCCTTGGCGATGGCGCAGAAATCCAGCCGCACGCCGCCGGGCTGGCGCGCGCGGCGGTGCTGCGCGTCGAGCTCGATGCGCTGCCAGCCGCACCGCGCGCGCGCCTGCTCGATCTCGGCCAGCGCCGGCGCCGTGTCGCGGCGCGGCGCCGGGCCGAAGCCCCACAGGTCGACCAGCGGGCCGGCGCTGGGGTCGTAGGCGCCGCCGCTGTCGCGCGCCACCTGCAGCGCGGCCTGCAGCACGGCGAAGCAGTCTTCGGGCAGCGCCTGCCAGGTGCCGGGCGCGGCGCGGTTGAAGCGGCTGAGGTCGGAGCCGGCTTCCCAGTTGCTCATCTGCGCGACCACCTGCGCCAGCACCGCGCGGATGCCGGCGCCGAGCGCGGCGGCGTCCGGCGCGCGCGCCGGCGCGGCCCACGCCACCGACCACGTGGTGCCCATGCTCTCGCCGTGCAGCCGCTGCACGCGCGCGGCGGCATCGGGCGCGGGCGGCGCCGCGCCGAGCGAAACGGGAATCAGGACACGCTGCATGCGGGTGAACTTGCTCAAGACGGGACTGCGAAAAACGCAAAAAGCCCGCTGGGGGCCTGTGGCTTGCGCGGGCCGCCGGACTTGCGCCGGGCGGCCCGCTCGGGCGGAGCGCTGCTTACTGCGGCAGCACTTCCACGGTGGCCGCGTAGCTGGCGCGGCGGGTCTTGGCTTCCTTGACGGCGGCCTTGTCGTCGCGCACCTCGGCTTCCATCCAGTACATGCCCGGCGCCGGCCACTTGACGCTGAACTTGCCGTCGGCGTCGGTGGTGAGCGCGATCTCCTGCAACTGGTCGCGGTAGCGGATGCCGCCCGGCACCACGGCCACCTTGACGTTGGCGGCGGGCTTGCCGTCGAGCAGCAGGCGGAAGCTGGCGGCGTCGCCGGCGACGAGATCGTTCGGGTGCGTGACCGGCGCCAGCTCCAGGCCGACGCCGGTGGTCTGCAGCACCCTGGCGCTCGGCTTGCCGGCGGTGACGAAGGCTTCCACGCGGCTGTCGGCCTGCGTCACTTGCAGGTCCTGGGCGCCGGCCGGCACTTCCTTGGCGAAGGTCTCGGCCGTGCCGCGCCAGCGCTTGGTCTGGCCGTTGCCGTCCTTGTAGCTGGCGAACAGGCCGCGGTTGACCACCGCCACCTTGTAGGTGCCGGGCTGGGTCAGGTGCACGTCGAAGGTGCTGCGGTAGCGGCCGGTGCCGGCGTTCTCGACCTTGGCGGCGGCGCCGTCGGGCGCGGTCACGGCGAGGTTGTCCAGGCGCAGCGGGAAATGCTCGAAGTAGAACAGGTCGTTCGACACGGCGGCGTCCACGGTCACCCACGGATCGCTGCCCGACAGCACGGTGGCCGACGGCAGCAGCCACTGGCGGTGGGCGTGGGCGGCCAGCGGCATCAGCGCGGCCAGGGCCAGCGCGGCGGCGCGGACGGACAGTTTGGTGGCGATAGTCTTCATCGTCATGCTCCTAGAAGTGCGGCCAGAGATCGGAAACGGAATAAGGCGGGCGGGCGGGCGCGCGGGCGCGTCAGGGCTTGAGGTCGACCGTGACGGTGCCGAGCTCGTGCGCGCCCGCGGCCTTGGCCGAGGCGGCCGCCTTGGGCGGCCACGCGAACGGCACGCGCAGCAGTTCGCGGCCGCCCACTTCGCGCGCGGCCTCGACCACCAGTTGGTAGTCGCCGGCCGGCAGCTTGCCCAGCGGCGCCTTGCCGTCGGTGAAAGTGAGCGTGTGCTCGCCGGCGGCGCGCGTGGCGCCCGAGATGCCGTCGGCCGGCATCTGCATGTCGCGCCCGGCCTTGCGCCACCACTGGCGCATGTCCTTGAGCCACTTGGTGCCTTCGCCGTCCTTGTGCTTGACGTCGTACCAGACCGCCAGCGTGGCGGCCGGGCTCTGGTCGGCGCGCTCGATCCAGATCGAGACGTAGGGCTTGTGGTATTCCGCGACGTTCAGGCGCGGGATCTCGACCTTGACGTTCATTTCGGCCGCCACGGCCGGCGCGGCGAACGGTGCCGCGGCGAGGCCGGTGAGAGTGACGGTGAGCAATCGGCGCATAGCGAAACCTCGTTGTTAGCTGCTGAAGGTGAAGGTGGAAAGCGTTGAAAGCGGTTGAATCCGGTTGCGGGCGATGACAGGCGCCTGGAAGGCCCGCGCGTTCAGTGAATGAACAGCAGGGCCAGCACCAGCGGCGCCGCCAGCCCCAGGCCGACCAGCGGCCACGTCGCCATGCGCCCGCCCGCGTGCAGCTTGAGCAGGAACAGCCCGGTGACGCTGAAGATCAGGCAGGCCGCGGCGAACACGTCGAGGAACAGGCTCCAGGCGCGGCCCGTGTTGCGGCCCTTGTGCAGGTCGTTCAGGTAGGAGATCCAGCCGCGGCTGGTCTGCTCGTACTGCGCCTCGCCGCTGTCCAGCGCCAGGCTGACCCAGGCGTCGCCGCCCGGGCGCGGCAGCGCCACGTAGACCTCGTCGCCCGACCACTCGGCCTCGCGGCCGGCGGCGTCGATGTCCAGCGTGCCCGCCAGCCACGCCGCCAGCTGCGGCGGCACCGGGCCCTTGTCGCCATGCTTGACCTGGCGCAGCGCGTCGGTCAGCGCGGCCGGCGCGTTCGCCGTGCGCGTGACCACCTTCGGTTTTGCCTCGATCTGGCCGGCGTGGTTGAGCGTGAATCCGGTCACGGCGAACAGCAGCATGCCGATCAGGCAAAGCGCCGAGCTGATCCAGTGCCACTGATGCAGGTGTTTGAGCCAGAAGGCCCGGCGTTGCTGGCCCGCGCCCAGCGTGGTTTCGGTCATATCGGTGTTCCGGCGCGCGGCAAGCTCCCCGTGCCTTCCTGGGTGGCGCCCGTGGGGCCGCCTCGTCCGGCGCGCGCGCGTCGCGCCGCCATGCAAGGTGACGCTTCAGGCAAACAAGCCGAAAGGATAATGGTTCTCATTTGAAACCGCAATGGCTGGCGGGACAGGATCGGTGACAACCGGATTACAGGAGCTTACAGGGTGCCGGCGAGAACACATCGGGATCGTTTGTGCGGCAGTGCACACTTACCCTGTACCCCGCCGCGAGGCTTGATGCACTTGAGGAAACCACCTAGTCGCGCCGCGTCAAGTTTGGCTTTGCAGCAGCCGTTATGGCGTCTGTGGAGTGAGTCGATATCTAAAAAGACGAGGAGAGGAAAACATGCTGGCGCGTCTTAGCCTGAGGAAGAAACTGCTGTTGCCGTTGCTGCTGAGCTGGCTGTGCCTGCTCGGCCTGACGCTGTGGGATGCCTGGCAGATGCGCGACCTGCGCCTGGAGGAACGCAAGCTGGACCTGGTCCATGTGACCGATACCGCGCTGTCGGTGGTGCAGGAATACGAGGCGCTGGGACGCAGCGGCAAGCTGCCGATGGAGGAAGCGCGGCAGCAGGCGCTGGACCGCGTGCGCGCGATGCGCTTCGGCGAGGACGGTTATTTCACGCTGATGCATTCGGACATGGTGGTGGCGATGCACCCGTTCAAGCCGGAGATGAACGGCAAGAACATGAGCGACCTCAAGGACCCCGACGGCACCTACCTGTTCCGCGAGATCGCCGCCATCGGCAAGGGCGTGGGCCACGGCTACGTGCATTACCTGTGGGCCAAGCCCGGCGCCGAGGCGCCGCAGCCCAAGCTGAGCTACGTGGCGATGTTCAAGCCGTGGGACTGGAACTTCATCGCCGGGGTCTACCTGGACGACATCGACGCGGCCTTCCGCCATGCGCTGCTGAAGTCGCTGCTGTTGCTGCTGGCCATCGGCACCGTCATGACGGTGGTGGTGATGCGCATCGCCAACGGCCTGCACAGGCAGCTTGGCGGTGAGCCGGCGCTGACTTCGCAGATCGCCGCGCGCATCGCCGAAGGCGACCTCGCCGGCGAGGTGCGCACCGCGCAGGGGGACCGCCACAGCGTGCTGTTCGCCATGCAGCAAATGCAGGGCCGGCTGACCGGCGCCATCGGCAGCATCCGCGGCTCGGCCGACTCGATCGCCAACGCGGCGCGCGAGATCGCCGCCGGCAACTCGGACCTGTCGCGCCGCAGCGAGGAGCAGGCGGCCTCGCTGGAGCAGACCGCGGCCAGCATGGAGCAGCTCACCGGCACCGTGCGCCAGAGCGCCGACAACGCGCGCCAGGCCAGCCGGCTGGCCGAGGGCGCCTCGGAGATCGCGGTGCGCGGCGGCGAGATCGTCGGCCAGGTGGTCAGCACGATGGGCGAGATCAAGGCGGCCTCGGGCAAGGTGGTGGACATCATCGGCGTGATCGAGGGCATCGCCTTCCAGACCAACATCCTGGCGCTCAACGCCGCGGTGGAGGCGGCGCGCGCCGGCGACCAGGGCCGCGGCTTCGCGGTGGTGGCCGGCGAGGTGCGCAGCCTGGCCCAGCGCAGCGCCACCGCCGCCAAGGAGATCAAGGGGCTGATCGGCAACTCGGCGCAGCGCGTGGACGACGGCGCGGCGCTGGTGGAGACCGCCGGCCAGGCCATGCACGAGATCGTGGAAGCGGTCAGGCGCGTGACCGACCTGATGGGCGAGATGCGCGCGGCCACCGAGGAGCAGACCGGCGGCATCGAGCAGGTCAACCAGGCGGTCACGCAGATGGACCAGATGGCGCAGCAGAACGCGGCGCTGGTGGAGCAGGCGGCCGCCGCCGCGGCCTCGCTGGAGGACCAGGCCGACGCCCTGCACAAGGCGGTCGGCGCGTTCCGGCTGGCGGGGGCCTGACGGCAGCGGCGGCGGATCGGACGGCAAATCGGGCCGCGCAATCAAGCCACGCAATCAAGCCACGCAATCAGGCCGCGTAGACGGCCTCGAACGACTTGAAGCCCTTGACTTCGATCGGGTTGCCGAACGGGTCGTAGAAGAACATGGTCCACTGCTCGCCGGGCTCGCCCGCGAAGCGGACCTGCGGCTTGAGCACGAAGTCGATGCCGGCGGCTTCCAGGCGGTCCGCCATCGCGCGCCAGTCGGGCAGCAGCAGCGCGATGCCGAAGTGCGGCATCGGCACGAGCTTGTCGCCCACGCGGCCGGTGCACGCGGTGGTCAGCGGCTCGCCGAGGTGCAGCGACAACTGGTGGCCGAAGAAGTCGAAGTCGACCCAGGTCTGGGTGCTGCGCCCTTCGGTGCAGCCGAGCACCTTGCCGTAGAAGCGGCGCGCCTCGTCGAGGTCGCGGATGTTCAGGGCCAGGTGGAATACGCTTTGCAGCGCGGTGACGTTATCGGAAGGCATGGTCGGGCAAGCTCATCAAGTGGAATGGTTCAGACAGAATTGTCGCAGGGCCGCGGGCATCTCGACCGGCCTTTCCGAGACCTTGTCGACCCAGACCCAGGTCACGCAGGCGCTCGCGTATGCCGCGCCCGATCCCGCGTCGGCGATCTCGAAGGTCAGGCCGACGCTGCTGCGGCCGACGTGGCCGCAGCCGACGCGGATGTCGAGCTCGCACGGATAGCCGACCGGCGCGCGGTACACGCAGCCGAGGCTCGCCACCACCGGCATCATGCCGGGGGCCTCGCGCGCCAGCGCCAGGCGCGCGGCGAGCTGCATGCGGGCTTCCTCGACATAGCGCAGGATGGTGACGTTGTTGACGCGGCCGTCGGCGTCGAGGTCGCCCCAGCGCGCCGCCAGCCGCAGCGTGAACAGGGCCGGCGGCGGCGGCGCGCCATCGTCGGCCAGCTTCAGCATGGCGCGCCCGGCGCCGCCGCCGGCATGGCGCGGCGCCGCCTCATACGATGCCCGCCTCGCGCAGCGCGGCGATCTCGGCCGCGCCGTAGTGCAGCTCGCCGAGCACGGCGTCGGTGTGCTCGCCGCGGTCCGGCGCCGAGGTCCGCACGCGGCTGGGCGTGCGGCTGAGCGTGAACGGCTGGCCGACCACCTCCACCGTGCCGAGCCGCTTGTGCTCCACCGGCTGCGCGATGCCCAGGTGCCGGACCTGCGAGTCGGCGAACACCTCGTCCATCGTGTAGATCGGCCCGGCCGCCACCTGCCCTTCTTCCATCGCCGCCAGCCATTCGGCCGAGGTGCGCTGGCGCGTGATCTCGGACAGCTCGGCGTTGAGCGCGTCGCGGTTGTCCGAGCGCCCCTGCTCCGTGCTGTACGGCTCGCGCTCCATCAGGTCGGGCCGCCCCAGCGCCTTGCACAGCCGCAGGAACATGGCCTGCTCGCCGGCCGCGATGTTGATGTGCCCGTCGCGGGTCGGGTACACGCCGGTGGGGATCGAGGTCGGATGGTTGTTGCCGGGCTGGGTCGGAATCTCGCCGAGGAACAGCCAGCGCGCGGCCTGGAAATCCAGCATGGCGATCATCGACTGCAGCAGCGACACCTGCACCCACTGGCCCTGCCCGGACGACTCGCGCTCCAGCAGCGCGGTCATGATCGCCATCGCGCAATAGAGCCCGGAGCCCACGTCGGCCACCGCGATGCCGGTGCGCATCGGCCCGTGCGCCGGGTCGCCGGTGACGGACATCAGTCCGCCCATGCCCTGCACGATGTGGTCGAAGCCCGGCCGGCGGGCGTAGGGGCCGTCCTGGCCGAAGCCCGAGATGCTGGCGTAGACGATGCGCGGATTGATCTTGCGCAGCGACTCGTAGTCGATGCCGAGCCGGAACTTCACGTCCGGGCGGAAGTTCTCGGCCACCACGTCGGCATTCTTGACCAGCTCGTAGAAGATCTCCCGGCCCTTCGGCTCCTTCAGGTTGATGGTGAGCGAGCGCTTGTTGCGATGCAGGTTCTGGAAATCGGGGCCGTCGCGCAGGCCGCCCCAGCCGTCGCTGACCTCCATGTGCTCGGGGCTCTCGATCTTGATCACGTCCGCGCCCCAGTCGGCGAACTGGCGCACGCAGGTGGGGCCGGCGCGCACGCGCGTGAGGTCCAGCACGCGGAACCGCTTCAGCGGCCCTTCCCTGCCCGCGGACTGGCCGGCGGGTTGATCCACTGGCTGGCCGGCCGACTGCGGCGCGGCATGTGGCTTGATTTCGGCATTCGCGTTCATCTCGTTGCCCTCATTTTCCGGTGAAGGCCGGCGCGCGCTTCTGCGCGAACGCGGCGCGGCCTTCCTTGTAGTCGTCGCTGCCGAAGCACGTGTCGATCAGCGCCTGCGCGGCCGTCATGTCGGTGGCGCGCGCCGCCGCCTCGAGCTCCAGGTAGGCGCGCTTGATCGCGCGCAGCGTCAGCGGCGCGTTGGCGGCCACGGTCTCGGCGTAGGCCAGCGCGTGGCGCTCGATGTCGGCCAGCGGCACCACCTCGTGCACCAGGCCCATCGCCAGCGCTTCCTGCGCGTTGTAGCGGCGCGCGCTGAAGAAGATGTCGCGCCCGCGCGCGGGGCCGACGATGCGGTTGAGCCGGATCTGGCCTTCATAGCCGTAGCCCACGCCGAGGCGCCCCGCCGGAATGGCGAAGCTGGCGGTGTCCGAGCAGATGCGGATGTCGCAGCTCGCGGCGAAGTCCAGCCCGCCGCCGATGCAATAGCCCTTGATCAGCGCGATGGTCGGCTTGGCGCACTGGTAGATCGCGTCGTAGGCGCGCTCGCTGGTCTGGTGGTAGTGGTGGTTCTGCGCGGCGCTGTCGCGCACGGCGCCGAACGCCGAGATGTTGGAGCCCGCGGCGAAGGCCCGCTCGCCGGCGCCCTGCACGATCACCGCGCGGATCTCGTCGTCGTCCTCGAACGCGCGCATCACGCCGGGCACGGCCTCGGCCATGTCCATCGAGATGGCGTTGTGCTTCTGCGGGTCGTTGAAGACCAGCCAGCCGATGGCGCCGCGCTTGCTGGCGACGATCTTTTCAGTCTGCGTGTTCATGTTGCCTCTCGTGGCTGGCCGCCGGCGCGCCGGCGGCGGATTGCGGTTCGGACTTGCCGGCGGGCGCGGGCTGGGCCAGCTGCACCAGCAGGCTGAGGCTGGCGTCCACGCTGGCGCGCGCGCCCTCGGGCAGGATCAGCGTGGAGCTGGCTTCCTGCACGATGGCCGGGCCGGCGATGGCCTGCCCCACGCCGAGCGCCTCGCGCTCGTAGACCGGCACCTCGGCGTACTGGCCGCGCCCGCCCAGGTACATGCGGCGCGTGCCGCGCGCGGCCTGCGCGCCGGAGATCGACGCCATCTTCACGTTCAGCTCGCTTTCCTGCGGCGTCACCGACACCGCCACGCGGATGTTGACGATCTCGATGTCGCCGGCCGGCGGCACCTGGCCGAAGGTCTGCAGGTAGCTGCGCAGGAAGGCATCGCGGATGGCCTGGTAGGTGGCGGCGCCGTAGGGGCCGGCCGGCAGGTCGGTGATGACCTCGAAGCCCTGGCCGGCGAAGCGCAGGTCGGCCGCGCGCTGCCTGGCCGCGCCGCCGCTCTGGCCCGGCAGCGTGGCGTCGATCACGGCGCAGGCGTCCTGCTCGATGCCGCGGTAGGCCTGCTCGAGCGCGTCCCAGTCGACGCGCTCGAGCGTCCAGCCCACGCTGAGCATGCGGTCGATGCGGGCCGGCGCCATCAGCAGGCCGAGCGCCGACGCCACGCCCGCGCCCGGCGGGCACAGCACGCGCTCGATGCCGAGCCGGGCCGCCACTTCGCAGCCGTGCAGCGGGCCGCCGCCGCCGGTCAGCAGCAGCGCGAACCTGCCGGCGTGGTGGCCGCGCTCGGCCACGTGCACGCGCGCGGCAGCCGCCATGTTCTCGTTGACGATGGAGTAGATGCCCCAGGCGAAGTCTGCCACCGACAGCCCCGAGGCCTCGGCCAGCGGGCGCATCGCGTCCTCGGCGCGGGCCACGTCGATGGTCATGGTGCCGCCCGCGAACGAAGCCGGGTCGAGGAAGCCGAGCACCAGGTTGGCATCGGTCACGGTCGGCTGCGTGCCGCCGCGCCCGTAGCACGCCGGCCCCGGCGTGGAGCTGGCGCTCTCGGGACCGACCTTGAGCAGGCCCAGCGCGTCGAGGTGCGCGATGCTGCCGCCGCCCGCGCCGATCTCGATCAGCTCGATGGTGGAGATCGACAGCGGCAGGCCGCTGCCCTCGGTCAGCCGCTTCTCGCGGCTGGCCTCGAAGTGGTGGGCGATCACGGGCACGCCGCCGTCGATCACCGCCAGCTTGGCGGTGGTGCCGCCCATGTCGAACGCCAGCACGTCGCCGATGCCGGAGCGCGCGCCGAAGAACGCGCCGGCCAGCGCGCCCGCCGCGGGGCCCGACTCGAGCAGCTGGATCGGCACGCGCTTGGCTTCCATCACGTGCGTGAGGCCGCCGTTGGACAGCATCATGAACAGCGGCGCGGCAATGCCGAGCGCCCCGATCTCGCTGGTCAGCCGGTCGAGATAGCCGTCGGCCAGCGGCTTCACGTAGGCGTTGGCCACGGTGGTGGAGGTGCGCTCGTACTCGCGGATCTGCCGCGACACCTCGGACGAGATCGACACGAACAGCTCGGGGTACGCCGCCTGGATCGCGGCGCGCGCCATTTCCTCGTGGACCGGATTGGCGTAGGCGTGCAGGAACACGATGGCGATGGAGGTCACGCCCGCGGCCGCCAGCCGGCCGGCCTGCGCCACCGCCTGGGCCGGGTCGAGCGCCAGCTCCACGCTGCCGTCCGGGCCCAGACGCTCGTCGACTTCGAGCCGCAGGCTGCGCGGCACGATCGGCCTGGGCAGCTCGATATGGAGGTCGAACAGCTCGTACTTGTGCTCGCGCGCCATCTCCAGCGTGTCGCGGAAACCCGCGGTGGTGATGAGCCCGGTGAGCGCGCCCTTGCGCTCGATCAGCGCGTTGGTAAACAGCGTGGTGGCGTGGATCACGCGATGGACGTCGGCGAACGCCATGCCTTCGCGCCCGAACAGCGTCTTCACGCCGCGGATCACGCCTTCGTACGGCGCGCTCGGCGTGGTCAGCTCCTTGTGCGAGACCGAGGTCTTGCCCACGCTGTCGTAGACCACGATGTCGGTGAACGTACCCCCGATGTCGATGCCGAGGGAGTAGCTTGCTGCTGTCATTGAGTTTCCCCTGTTTGCTTCAGGTGCTTCATGTGCTTCGTATGCTTTGGATGCCTGGCGTGGCGCGCCTCGGGACACGCTTCGGGACACGCCTCACGGCGCGCTGACGTAGCCGTCGAGCCGGTCGCGCTCGCGCAGCGCGTCGTCGCGCTCGGCGGGCGGGCCGAAGCCGCCTCCGCCGGGCGTGAGCAGCTCCACCGCCTGCCCCGGCGCGAGCACGTGCTGCACCTTCGGGTTGACCGCGACGCCGTCGATGAGCACCGCGCCGGGCTTGCCCGGCTCGCCGCCGTCCAGGCCCTGCGCCGCCGCCTCGGCGCGCGTGCGCTCGGCCATGAAGCTGACCACGATCGGCGTGCGGTTGCGGTTCTCGAAGGCGATCACCTGGCCGGTGCCGCCGCGATGCTTGCCGGCGCCGCCGCCGTCGGCGCGCAGCTCGCGCCTGAGCACCCGCAGCGGCGACATGCGCTCGATCATCTCCACCGGCGTGGACGAGATGTTGCTCGGCCAGGACAGCACGTTGGCGCCGTCCTGCTTGTGCGAGCCGCCGTAGCCGCCGTTCATGAAGAACAGGTTGGTGAAGGGCGTGCCGCTCTCGCGCACGCCGGACAGGTTCACGCACCACAGCGGCGAGCCCACCGCGGCGATGGCGCGCTCGGGCATGGCCTCGGCCAGCGCGCCGATCACCATCATCGGCACGAAGTGGCCGATCAGCGCGCGCGCGCCGCCGGCCGCGGGCGGCTTCGAGTTGAGGATGCAGCCCTCGGGCGCGGTCACGCGGATCGGCGCCATCACGCCTTCGTTGTTGGGCACGTTCGGCAGCAGCACCGCGCGCAGCCCGTAGCAGGTGTAGGCGATGGTGTAGGCCAGGCAGACGTTGATCGAGCGCGGCACCTGCGCGTCGGTGCCGGTGTAGTCGACCGTGATCTCGCCGTCCTTGACCGTCATGGTCAACTCCAGCCGCACCGGCTGGTCGAGCCCGTCGCTGATCGCCGTGCGGCGGTACACGCCCTCGGGCAGGCGGCGGATCGCCTCGCGCATGGCCTGCTCGGAGCGCGCGTGGATCTCGCCGGCCAGCTCGCCGAGCGAATCGAGCCCGCGCTCGGCCATCAGGTCGAGCACGCGGGTCTCGATCATGCGCAGCGCGGTGAACTGCGCGAACAGGTCGCCCATGACCTGGTCCGGCTCGCGCACGTTCTTGCGCAGGATGGCCTCGAAGGTGGCGTCGATCTCGCCCTTGCGCACCACCTTCATGATCGGGATCTGCAGGCCTTCCTCGAACACCTCGCGCGCGTCGGCCGAGCGGATGCGCCCGCCGATGTCCGGCGCGTGCGCCACCGAGCCGGCCCAGCCCACCACCACGCCGTCGCGGAAGATCGGCTTGGCCACCGAGATGTCGGGCAGGTGCCCGGTGCCCTGCCAGATGTCGTTGGTGATGAGGATGTCGCCCGGCTCCAGCGTGTGCAGCGGGAACGCCGCCAGGAAATGGCGGATGGTGCGCGGCATCGTGTTCATGAACGACGGAATGCTGTTGGTCGCCTGGGCGATCGAGGCGCCGTCCGCGGTGGTCAGCACGCACGCGAAGTCGTTGGACTCGCGCACGATGGTCGAGAACGAAGTGCGCACCATCGCGGCGGCGGCCTCGTCGACGATCGAGATCATGCGGGTCCACAGCAGCTCCAGTGTGACCGCGTCAAAGCGTTGACTCATTTTTTTCCCCTGGCGCGGCGGCGCCATCGTGGTGCCGCCGCAGGTTGGTTGACACAAATCGAATGTACCGATTTAGACTATGTATTCCCAATGCTGTTTTGCCGGTACGGTATTCCAGATGAACATAGACTCGCCGCCCGACCGCGCCGCCCCCGCCAGGCCGGTCACTACCGCCACGCTCAAGATCCACGAGCTCGAGGCGTTCCGCGCCGTGATGCTGCGCGGCACCGCCACCGAGGCCGCCGTGCTCATGCACACCACCCAGCCGGTCATCAGCAAGCTGATCGCGCGCTTCCAGCACAGCATCGGCATCCAGTTGTTCGAGCTGCGCAAGAGCCGGCTGGTGCCGACGCCCGAGGCGCACATCCTGTTCAAGACCATCGAGCGCACCTACGTGGGCCTGGACCACGTGGCGCAGGCCATCGCCGAGCTGCAGGGCGGCCACAGCGGGCGCCTCATCATCGGCAGCCTGCCCTCGTTCGGCATGGGCCCGCTGGCCGGCATCACCGCCGAATTCCTGCAGGCCGAGCCCAATCTCGAGGTGCTGATCGAAACCGTGAACTCCAGCCTGATCCGCCACAGCGTGGTGTCGGGCAAGGTCGACCTGGGCATCGCGCTGAAGTCGGTCGATACCGCCGGCGTGCGCGCCGAGCCGCTGGTCTCGGTCAACACCGTGTGCGTGATGGGCAAGGGCCATCCGCTCGGCGCCAGGCGCGAGATCGGCGTGGCGGACCTGCGCGGCCAGCCGCTGATCCTGCCGTCGCGCGACAGCGCGTCGCGCGCGGCCATCGACCAGGTGTTCGGCGAGGCCGGCATCACGCCGCGCGTGATCGCCGAGACCTCGTATGCGATGACCATGTGCCTGCTCGCCATGCAGGGCAACGGCGCGGCGCTGGTGAGCCCGTTCGCCGCCATGCACCTGCGCAAGGCCGGCCTGGTGGTCAAGCGCTTCGTGCCGCGCATTCCGGTCGAGCTGCTGCTGCTCACGGCGCTGGACACCTCGCCGTCGCGCATCGCGGCGCGCTTCATCGAGCGCATGCACCGCTCGCTCGACCGCTTCGAGGAAGTCTGGGGCTGACACCGGCATGATGCGCGGCGCCGGCATCAGTTCGCCACGATGTGCGCTTCCTTGATGACCTTGCCGAACTTGGCGGTCTCGGCGGCGATGAAGGCATTGGTGGCGCTCACGTCCTTGTTGCCGGGAATCACGCCCATCTCCGCCAGGCGCGGCTGCATGTCGGGCGCCTGCATGATCTCGCGGATGTCGTGGTTGAGCTTGCGCACGATGTCGTCGGGCGTGCCGGCCGGCGCGGCGATCGTAAACCACGCGGTAAACACGTAGCTCGACAGGCCGTCCTCGCCGATGGTCGGCACGTTGGGCAGGCTGGCGGCGCGGCTGGGGCCCGTCACCGCCACCGCGCGGATGGCGCCCGAGTTGATCAGCGGCAGCGCGGTGGGCAGGTTCTCGAACATCATCTGCAGGCGGCCGCCGACCAGGTCGGTCAGCGCCGGGCCGCTGCCCTTGTACGGCACGTGCGAGATCTTCGCGCCCGACTGGTACTTGAACAGCTCGCCCGCCATGTGCGTCGACGAGCCGTAGCCGGCCGAGCCGAAGAACAGCGTGTCCGGGTGCGAGACGCTGTCCTTGATGATGGCCCCGGTGTCCTTGAGCTTCACGTTCTTCGAGACCACCAGCACGTTGGGCATGGCCGCCAGGATCACGATCGGCTTGAGCTCGGTCGACGGGTTGTAGTTCAGCTTCGGATAGACCTGGTACGTCGAGTGGATGCCCATCGTGCCGAACAGCAGCGTGTAGCCGTCCGGCGCCGAGCGCGCCACGTTCTCGGCGCCGATGTTGCCGCCCACGCCGGGCCGGTTGTCCACCACCACGGTCTGGCCGTATTTCTCGCTGAGCTTCTGCGCGAGCAGGCGGCCCAGCACGTCGGCCGAGCCGCCCGGCGCGAGCGGCACGACCAGCCGGATGGACTTGTTCGGGTAGCCCTGCGCCGATGCCGGACAGGACGCGAGAATGCTGATCGACGCAATGAGGGCCAGCGCTATCTTCTTCATGGTTTCGCCTTGATGTGTGAGTTGCCGGGGAAAACCCGCGCGCGGCGCGGCGGGATTTCCGCTTCGGATGCGATCGATCTGGCGCGGGCCGGCGGCACGCGGCTTCCGGATTCGGTCCGGTATCTCGCGATCTGCGAAGCAATATATGGACGCACCCGGTGGCTGCCCAATTCTTTTAGGCGCGCAGGGTATGTCGCGCGGATATGCGCTCCGGCGCGCTGCCCGCATGCGGTGCGGCGCGCCGGAAATACCGCACCAGGAGAGGGCGGCGCGGGCGGCCCGCGCCCGCAATAGGTGCCGCCGGAACACGCGCCGGCGCGGCGGGAAAGCCGCTTTGCGCGGCCCGCGGCGAGGTTACGGCAACGCCGGCGCGGCGGCGTCGCCCGCCATCAGGTGGCGCGCCAGCAGGCCCGCGTGCGGCGTCAGCGCGGCGAAGTCGCGCGCGCACAGATGCAGCTGCCGCAGCGCCCACGGCTCCGACAGCGGCAGCAGCGCCAGCCCCGGGCGGCGCAGTTCCGCCGCGGAAGCTTCGGAAAGAACCGCGATGCCGACGCCCGCCTCGACCATCGCGCCGACATCCGCCACGCTGCGCAGCCGCACGCGATAGGCAAGCTGGCGCCCGAGCCGCGCCGCGCGCTCGCCGAGGTGGATCTCCAGCGCGGCATCGGCCAGTCCCACGAAAGGCTCGCCGGCAAGGTCGGCGAACGCCACGCGCGCCTGCCGGGCGAGGCGGTGCGCGCCGCTGGCCGCCACCACCAGCTGGTCCTGCGCGAGCAGGCGCGTCTGCAGCGCGGCGAGGTCGGCGATGTCCGCCACGATGCCCAGATCGGCGCGCCCGTCGGCAAGCGCGCGCACGATCTCGCCGCTGGGCTGCTCCTCGAGGTCGACCGACAGATCGGGATACGCCGCCAGGAAGCGGCGCAGGCGGCTCGGCAGCAGCGCGGCCAGCGCCGCCGTGTTGGACAGCAGCCGCACGCGCCCCTTGAGGCCGGTGGCGTAGCTGCGCAGCTCTCCGCGCATCTGCTCCACCTGCCCCAGGATCAGGCGCGCGTGCCGGACCAGCACGTCGCCGGCCGCGGTGGTGTGCACGCCGCGCCGGGTCCGCTCCAGCAGCGGCGCGCCCAGCGCGGCCTCCATGCCGGAGACGCGCTCGCTCGCGGAGGCCAGCGCGAGATTGGTGGCGCGCGCGCCGCGGGTCAGGCTGCCGTGCTCCACGACGCTGAGAAACAGGCGCATGTCGGTGAGGTCGAAGCGCATCGTCGTTGCCTTTCCGGATTTCGGTTGAACCGAAGCCTAGCACCGGAATTGCCAGATTGCGCGCGCGCCGGCGCCCGCCTACGATGCCTGGCATGGACGCTACCCTGCTGCTCTCGCTTGCCGGCCTGACCGCCGGCGCCATGAACGCCCTCGCCGGCGGCGGCTCGTTCGTCAGCCTGCCGGCCCTGATCGCGGCCGGCGTGCCATCGGTTCAGGCGAATGCTTCGAGCACGGTCGCGCTGTTTCCGGGCGGCCTCGCCAGCGCGTGGGCCTACCGCGACGACCTCGGGCCGGTGGGCACGGTGGCGCTGCGCCCGCTGCTGCTGACCACGCTCGCCGGCGGCGTGGCCGGCGCCGTGCTGCTGCTGTACACACCCGCGAAGACCTTCGACTTCGTGCTGCCGTGGCTGCTGCTGGTGGCCAGCCTCGCGCTGTCGTGCGGGCGCCGGCTCGGCGAATGGCTGCGCCGGCGCGCGCGCATCCGCCCGGCGGCGGTGCTCGCGGTCCAGTTCGGCCTCGGGGTCTACGGCGGCTACTTCGGCGGCGCCGTCGGCATCATGATGATGGCCGTCTGGGGCCTGCTCGACAGCCGCGACCTCAAGAGCCTGAATGCGCCGCGCACGCTGCTGGTCAGCGCCGCCAACATGATGGCGGTGGTGATCTTCATGGCCGCGCGCGCGGTCCACTGGCCCAGCACGCTGGTGATGCTGGCCGCGGCCACCGTGGGCGGCTACGTGGGCGCGCAGATCGGCCGCCGGGCGCCGGCCCGCGTGGTGCGCGCGGTCACGCTGGCGCTCACCGCCGGCATCACCGTGGCGTTTTTCGCGCGGGCTTACCTGCCCGGGTATTTGTAAGCGGGATCGGCGCGGGGGGGTCGGGCGCCTGCGCGAGCAAGGACGCCCGGCAGTGGAAAAATGCCTTCCGCGCTACCTCGGCTGTCCGGGCACGATGCCTGGCGCCGGCCGGCTCGTAAAAAGACGACAGCCTCGCGCGAGAAATCGGATCGTTTTTTCCAGCGCCGTCTTTATGTTTTTCTTTTTCCGGATTCCCGCAACCATTTTTTTATTTTCATTTTCGATGCGCCGGTAAAAGGCCAATTTGCACCATTGGCGTGACGCAATACCGCCGCACGGCAGCGCGGGCATTTTTCGGGTGCAGCACGGGGGAGGGATTTCCCTTATCCGCACCAGCGCGGCGCATCGCGGAAGTGCGTGGAAATACGGCCGGCATCGCCGCCGGCGAACTGATATAACGGCATGGAATATCAGCGGCCGCAGGATTGATTATGGCCGTCCAAATGCAGCTTTTAGACTCTCCCTCAACGGTAGCAACGGCGCTCCGTAGTCCGTGGCCGATAGTGGAGGAGATTCGAATGAGCAGCGAACTGACAGCGGACGTGCGAACGCGCGGCACCGCCAGGCGGGAAGAGATCAAGGTAGTCGTGGGCGCGTGCGTCGGCACCGTGCTGGAATGGTACGACTTTTTCCTTTACGGAAGCCTGGCGATTTTCTTTTCGTCACATTTCTTTCCGGCCGGTAATTCGACTGCCAGTTATCTGGCATCGCTGGCGACATTTGGCATCGGCTTTATTATCCGGCCACTCGGTGCCGTCGTATTCGGCCGCTTCGGCGACAAAGCCGGGCGCAAGGCCACCTTTCTCGCCACCGTGGTCTTGATGGGAATCTCGACGGCGGGCATCGGCCTGCTGCCTTCCTACGAAACCCTCGGCTGGGCATCCCCCGCCATCCTCGTCGTGCTGCGCTTGCTGCAAGGGCTGGCGCTGGGCGGCGAGTACGGCGGCGCGGCCGCCTACATCGCCGAACACACGCCCTCGGGCCGCCGCGGCTACGCGACCGGCTGGCTCCAGACCACGGCGACCTTCGGCTTCCTGCTGTCGCTCGCGGTCACGCAGATCTGCCGCGGCTGGATCTCGGCGGAAGACTTTGCCGCGTGGGGCTGGCGCGTGCCGTTCCTGGCCTCGCTGCTCCTGCTGGCCGTGTCGACCTACATCCGCACGACGCTGTCGGAATCGCCGGTCTTCAAGCGCATGAAGGCGGAGAACCGGACCTCGAGCGCGCCGCTGCGCGACAGCCTGATGGTCGGCCAGAACGTGCGGCGCATGCTGGCCATGCTGTTCGGCGCGCAGGCCGCCGTCGGCGTGGTCTGGTACACCTGCAACTTCTACGTGCTGTATTTCCTCACGTCCACGCTGAAGGTGCCGGCCAGCGACGCCTACGGCTACCTCGTCGTCGCGCTGATCTTCTCGCTGCCGCTCTACGTGTTCTTCGGCTGGCTGTCGGACAAGGTCGGGCGCAAGTGGATCGTGCTGATCGGCTGCGGCATGGCGGTGCTGACGTTCATGCCGATCTTCTCGCAACTGAGCAAGGCCGTGAATCCCGCGCTCGCGCAGTTCCGGCAGTCCGTCGCCATCCGCGTGGTCGCCTCGGACTGCTCGGGCGGCCTGTTCTCCGATGCCGGCACGCCGTGCGACAAGGCGCGCGACTTCCTGACCCAGGCCGGCCTGTCCTACCGCGTGGAGCCCGGCCTGGCCGGCGAGCCGCTGGTCACGTACGTCGGCGACGCGCCGCTCAAGGGCTTCGACGCGAAAGCCTACAAGGAGGCGCTGGCGGCCGCGGGTTATCCGGGCGCCGCCGACGACAAGGCGATCGACCGCCCGGCGATGTACGCGCTGCTGTTCCTGCTGATGATCTGGGGCGCGATGGCCTACGGCCCGATGTCCGCCTATTACGTGGAACTGTTCCCGGCGGCCATCCGCTACACCTCGATCTCCATTCCGTACAACATCGGCGCGGGCTACTTCGGCGGGCTGGCCCCCTTCATGTCGACCGCGCTCGCCGTCAGGTCGGGCGACGTGCTGGGCGGCCTGTGGTACGCGATCGTCGTCGGCGGCGTCTCGGTGGTCCTCGGCATGTTCCTGCTGAAGGAGACCAAGGACGTCGACGTGAACCAGTGACGCGAACCCGTGAAGCGGCATTCCCGGCATTCAACCCATCGGAGCAACTCCATGACGCAGTCCAGTCAGGCACGACTAGTGCAAGGTAAGGCCACGCCACGCGGGCGATTCCCGCACGTGGTGCGCGCCGGCGATTTCCTCTTCGTCTCGGGCACCAGCTCGCGGCGGCCGGACAACAGTTTCGCCGGGGCGTCGGCGGACGAATTCGGCACCGCGTCGGTCGACATCCGGCAGCAGACGCGCGCGGTGATCGAGAACATCCGCGACATCCTGCGCGCGGAAGGGGCCGACCTGCGCAATGTGGTGGAGATCACCGCCTTCCTGGTCAGCATGCACGACTTCGGCGGCTATAACGAAGTGTATGCCGAGTACTTCGACGAGGGCGGCCCCACGCGCACGACGGTGGCCGTGCATCAGTTGCCGCACCCGCTGCTGACCATCGAGATCAAAGCCATCGCCTACGCCCCGCGCGCGCAGGCGCAGTGACCAAGCCAGGAAAAACCGGAGAAGACAATGCTGCAGTATGGTGCGCCCTTCAATTTCGGCAGGTGGATCGACGAACACCGGCATCTGCTGAGGCCGCCGGTCGGCAACCGGCAGGTCTGGCAGGACGCCGACTTCATCGTGACGGCGGTCGGCGGCCCGAACCTGCGGACCGACTATCACGACGATCCGCTCGAGGAATTCTTCTACCAGATCGAGGGAAACGCCCACCTGAACCTGATGGTGGACGGCCGGCGCGAGCGCGTCGACCTGCGCGAAGGGGACGTGTTCCTGCTGCCGCCGCACGTGCGCCATTCCCCGCAGCGGCCCGAGGAGCGCAGCGTGTGCCTGGTGATCGAGCGCCAGCGCCCGCAGGGCGCGCTGGACGGGTTCGAATGGTACTGCCCGCGCTGCGACAGCCTGATCCACCGCGTCGAGGTGCAGTTGCGCAGCATCGTCGAAGACCTGCCTCCCCTGTTCGAGGCGTTCTACGCATCGGAGGAAAAGCGGCATTGCCGCAGCTGCGGCACCCTCCACCCCGGCCGCGGCGCCTAGCCCCCACAACTCCGGACCAAGGCATATCACCATGACAAGCATCGCGATGGCCGGCCTGACCACCAGGCAGAAGTACTGGCTCATCACCGGCAGCGTCGGCCCGCGCCCCGTCGCGCTGGTGACCACGCTGGGCGGGGACGGCGTGTGCAACGCCGCCCCCTACAGCGCGTTCAACTACATGGGCGAAGACCCGCCGCTGTTCGCCATCGCGGTGGACCGCTACGGCGACGAAAGCCACCGGCCCGGCGAGGCCAAGGATACGCTCACGAACATCCTGGCGCGGCAGGAATTCGTCGTCAACATGGTGGACGAACCCATCGTGGAACAGGCCGTGCGGTGCGGCAGCGACTTCCCCGCCCATCTCTCCGAGGCGGAGGCGGTGGGCTTGTCGCTCGCGCCGTCGCAGGCGGTGGCGGTGCCGCGCGTCGCGCAGGCGCCCATCGCCTGGGAATGCAGGCTGTACAAGGTCTTCGCGTTTTCCGCGCAACGCTCGATCGTGTTCGGCGAGATCGTGGCGATGTACGTGCGCGACGCGCTTTTCGACGAGCAGCGGCTGCGCATCCGGGTGGACGAGTTCGCCCCGGTCGGGCGGCTGGGTGGACCGAACTATTGCCGCACGTCCGACCGCATCCGCATTCCGGTGCCGACCTACCTGCCGTCGGTCGGCGCGGCAAGAGAATGAACGCCGGCCGCGAACGGGCCAGGCCCGCCGCGGCATTTCCCTGAGGTGACGTCCGAGGTGGCGATGCCATGCACATTCATCCGCTGACGCAAATCCGGCTGAGCCGCAGCCTGAAGCTGAGCCAGTTGCTGGTGTTCGACCGGGTCATCGAGACCGGCTCGATCCTGCACGCGGCCAACGACATGGGACTGACCCAGCCCGCGGTCACCAAGATCATCCAGGAGCTGGAAGCCGGCGTCGACGGCGCGCTGTTCGCGCGCTCGAACCGCGGCGTGGTGCCCACCGACCTCGGGCTGCTGCTCGCGCGCCGCGTGAAGTCGCTGCTGGCCGAGTTCCGCTACATGACCGAGGAGATCGACCAGTTCCGCTTCGGCACGGCCGGGCGCGTGGTGGTGGGGACCATGATCGCCGCCTCGGCCCATCTGCTGCCGTCGACCATCGCCAGGCTCAAGGAGCGCTCGCCGGACGTGGTCGTCACGGTGCGCGAAGGGCCCACGGCCCAGCTCTTTCCGGCGCTGGCCACCGGCGAGGTCGATATCGTCGTCGGCCGCCTGCCGGAGCGGGAGCTGCCGATTTCCGAGGCGTTCCCACTGACCCACCAGGCGCTGTTCGAGGACCTGCTCGACGTGGTGGTGGGCAGCGCCAACGACGCCGTCGGGCCGTCGGTCACCTCGCTGCACGAGCTGGGCCGGCATCCGTGGATCCTGCCGACGCCGGATTCGCCGCTGCGCTACTCGGTGGACCGCATGTTCCGCAATGCCGGCATCGAGCTGCCGCGCGACCTGGTGGAGTCCATGTCGGTGCTGACCAACCTCGGGCTGCTGCTGACCACCAACCGCATCGCCGTCATGCCGCGCGTGGCGGCGCGGCAATTCGTGCAGGCCGGCCTGCTGCGCACGCTGTCCATCGCCGAGCTGGGCGCCTTCGGGACGGTGGGCTACTCGGTGCGCGCCAACAAGGACCTCACGCCGGCCTGCGAGGTCTTCATCCAGTGCCTGAGGGAAGTCTCCGGACACGACGAAGCCGGCTGACGCCCCCCCCCGCCCTTCCCGCGGCGGCGGCCGCGATACCGATCTTGAACGTGCCATTCCCGGCCGGCAGGAAGGGCCGCGCTTTGCCCGTTTTTCCCGCAGTACCGAAGCGACCGCCCGCCACCCGGGACCACACCGGGGCGCGCCGCGCCTCGCGCAAGTCCACACCCGAGCCACACGGAGCCATCCGGAGCCATCCGGAGCCACACCGGCCCCCATACCAAGAAGGAGAGAAAGTGAAACTCAAGCAAGCCATCTGCGCGAGTCTCGCGCTTGCGCCGGCCGTCGCGCTCGCGCAGTCCGTCACGCTGTACGGCGTGATCGACACCGGCATCGAATACGTCAACCACGCGGACGCGGGCGGCCACGGGCTGGCGCGGATGAACAACCTGTCGGGCACCGTGCCGTCACGCTGGGGCATGCGCGGCACCGAGGATCTGGGCGGCGGGCTGAAGTCCGCGTTCGTGCTGGAATCGGGTTTCGCGCCCGATTCCGGCGTGTCGAACCAGGCCGGGCGGCTGTTCGGCCGGCAGGCCTGGGTGGGGCTCAGCGGCCCCTGGGGCCAGGTCGCGCTGGGCCGCCAGTACACCATGCTGTTCTGGGCGACGCTCGACCCGGACACGCTCGGCCCGAACACGTTCGGCACCTCGTCGCTCGACAGCTACATGGCCAATCCGCGCACGGACAACGCCATTTCCTACAAAGGCACCTTCGGCGGGCTGACGCTCGGCGCCACCTACAGCTTCGGCCGCGACGCGGCTCCGGCCGGCACGCCGTGCGCGGGCGAGAACGCGGGCGACCGCAATGCCTGCCGCGAATGGTCGGCGCTGATCGGCTACGGCACCGGCGACTGGGGCGTCTTCGTCGCCTACGACTCGCTGCGCGGCGGCGCCGGCGCGGCCGGCGGCCTGACCAGCAGCGCGAGGAAGGACGACCGCCTCTCGCTGAGCGGCTTTGCCAACGTCGGGCGGGCCAAGCTCGGCGGCGGCTGGATACGGCGGGACAACGACGGCAACCCGGCCACGCCGCACAGCGACCTCTGGTACGGCGGGCTGTCCTACGCCGTGACGCCGGCCTTCAGCATCGACGGCGAAGTCCTGTTCCTGCGCTACCACGACAGCGCGAACAAGGCCTGGCTGTACGCCGCGCGGGCCAACTACGCATTCTCGAAGCGCACCTCGGTCTATGCCACCGCCGGCTTCATCGACAACGGCGGGCAGCTCGCGCTGTCGGTCAGCTCCGGCGCCACGCCGGCCGCCACCCCGGGGGCCGGCGGCAACCAGCTTGGCGCGATGGTCGGCATCAAGCACATCTTCTGAGCGCGGCCCTGCCCGGCCCGTTATTCCACGCCCTTATATCAGCCGCCCAACGATTGATTATTCAACGCCGGGCGGCGCTCCTAAACTTGCCTCACCACCAGTTCGCAGGAGTATCCATGGAAGACTACGCAGCGGTCGCGGAGAAATTGCCCAGGCAATTGCGCAATTTCGTCGACGGGGAGTTCGTCGATCCGGCCAGTTCGTTTCCCAAGCTCAGCCCCGTCGATGGGCGCGAGCTCTGGCGCGTCGCCGAGGCCGACGCCGCCACGGTCGACGCCGCGGTGCGCGCGGCCCGGCGCGCCCAGCGCGGGCCGTGGCGCAGGTTCACGGCGGCACAGCGGGCCGAAGCCCTGCACCGCATCGCCGACGGCATCCAGGGCCGCTTCGACGAATTCGTCGCCGCCGAGGTGGCCGACACCGGCCGCCCGGTCGAACAGGCCAGGACGCTCGACGTCGCGCGCGGCATCGCGAACTTCCGCACCTTCGCCGATCTCGCCAGCACCGCGCACGGCGAGTGCTTCGAGTCCACCGGCGCCGACGGCACGCATCTGCTGAACTACGTCACGCGCAAGCCGCTGGGCGTGGTCGGCGTGATCTCGCCGTGGAACCTGCCGCTGCTGCTGCTGACCTGGAAGGTCGCGCCCGCGCTGGCGATGGGCAACGCCGTGGTGGCCAAGCCGTCGGAGGAGTCGCCGGCCAGCGCGACGCTGCTCGCGGAGGTCATCCGCGACGCCGGCCTGCCGCGCGGCGTGTTCAACCTGATCCACGGCCACGGCCCGAACGCGGCCGGGGAATGGCTGACCAGGCACCCGGAGATCGACGCCATCACCTTCACCGGCGAATCGCGCACCGGCAGCACGATCATGAAGGCCGTGGCCGACGGCGTGAAGAACGTGTCGTTCGAGCTGGGCGGCAAGAACGCCGCGGTCGTGTTCGCGGACGCGGATTTCGACGCCGCGGTGGCGGGCGTGCTGCGCTCGAGCTTCACCAACGCGGGCCAGGTCTGCATGTGCACCGAGCGCGTCTACGTCGAGCGCCCGATCTTCGAGCGCTTCGTCGCCGGGCTGAAGGCGGGCGCCGAGGCGCTGCGCGTCGGCTCGCCCTACGTGGCCGGCAACACCACCGGGCCGATGATCTCGGCGGCGCACCGCGACAAGGTGCTGGGCTACTTCAGGCTCGCGCGCGAGGAAGGCGCGAGCGTGGTGACCGGCGGCGGCGTGCCCGACTTCGGCGACGACTGCGACCGCGGCGCGTTCGTGCAGCCGACGATCTGGACCGGACTGCCCGACAGCGCGCGGTGCGTCACCGAGGAAGTGTTCGGTCCCGTCTGCCACGTCGCGCCGTTCGACACGGAGGACGAGGTGGTGGCGCGCGTCAACGACAGCAAGTACGGCCTGGCGGCGAGCGTGTGGACCACGCACCTGGCGCGCGGCCACCGCGTCGCGCAGCAGATCGAGACCGGCATCGTCTGGGTCAACGCCTGGTACGCGCGCGACCTGCGCACCCCGTTCGGCGGCGCCAAGCTGTCGGGCTTCGGGCGCGAAGGCGGACGCCACTCGATGGACTTCTATTCGGAGCTGACCAACATCTGCGTGACGGTGGAATAAGGTCGAACAAAGGTCGAACAAGGTCGAATAACCATGGCACATCAACAACCGCTGCAAGGCATCGCCGACGCGCTCTGGCAGGCCCACGCCAGCCGTCCGTTCAGCCCCGCGCTGCCCGTGCGCGAGGCAATCGCGGAAATAGGCGGCATCGCGCTCGACAATGCGTACCGCGTCCAGCAGATCAACATCGCGCGCCAGGTGGCCGCGGGCGCGCGCCGCGTGGGGCGCAAGATCGGCCTGACGTCGAAGACCGTGCAGGCCCAGCTCGGCGTGGACACGCCGGACTTCGGCACGCTGCTGGACACCATGGCGTACGGCGACGGCGAGGAGATCCCGTTCGCCCGCGCGCATCAGCCCAAGGTGGAGGCCGAGATCGCGCTGGTGCTCCAGCGCGACCTGCCGCACGCGCGCCACACGGTGGCGGACATCATCGGCGCCACCGCCTACGCGCTGCCCGCGCTCGAGATCGTCGGCAGCCGCATCGCCAACTGGAACATCCGCCTGCTCGACACGGTGGCTGACAACGCCTCGGGCGGGCTGTTCGTGCTCGGCACGCGCCCGGCCGGCCTTCACGCGCTCGACCTCGTGCGCTGCGGCATGTGCATGGAGCGCGGGGGCGAACAGGTCAGTGTCGGCGCGGGCGCCGCGTGCCTGGGCAACCCGCTCAATGCCGCGGTCTGGCTGGCCGACACGATGGCGCGCGCCGGCGAGCCGCTGCAGGCCGGCGACATCGTGCTGACCGGCGCGCTCGGCCCGATGGTCGCGGCCGCGCCAGGGGACGTGTTCACCGCGCGGATCGAAGGCCTGGGCGAAGTGCGCGCGGCTTTCTCGCAATGACCGGAGTAGCTATCGTGAACGACAAGACCAGATTACCCGTTGCCATTATCGGCTCCGGCAACATCGGCACCGACCTGATGATCAAGGTGCTGCGCCACGCGCGCCATCTCAGCATGGCCGCCATGGCCGGCATCGACCCCGCCTCGGACGGCCTGGCCCGCGCCGCGCGCCTGGGCGTGGCCACCACGGCGGGCGGCATCGACGGCCTGGTCGCGATGCCGGAATTCCGCGGCGTGCGGATCGCGTTCGACGCGACCTCCGCCGGCGCGCACGCGCGCCACGCGCAAGTGCTGGCCAGCCACGGCGTGACCGTGGTCGACCTGACGCCGGCGGCGCTCGGGCCGTTCGTGGTGCCGTCGGTCAACCTCGACGCGAACCTCGATTCGACCAACGTCAACATGGTGACGTGCGGCGGGCAGGCCACCATCCCGATCGTGCGCGCCGTCTCCGACGTGGCCAGGGTCCACTACGGCGAGATCGTCGCGTCGATTTCGAGCCGCTCGGCCGGGCCGGGCACGCGCGCCAACATCGACGAGTTCACCGAAACCACCTCGCGCGCCATCGAGATCATCGGCGGCGCCACGGTCGGCAAGGCCATCATCATCCTCAACCCGGCCGAGCCGCCGCTGCTCATGCGCGACACGATCTATTGCCTGGTCGACGCGGACGCGGACACGGCGCGCATCGAAGCCTCGATCCACGCCCAGGTGCGGCGCGTGTCGGCCTACGTGCCCGGCTACCGCCTCAAGCAGGCCGTGCAGTTCGACCACGTGGAGCTGCCGGCGCGCTTCGCCAGGACCGGCGCGCCGGCAGCCGGCATCAAGGTCGGCGCATTCATCGAGGTGGAGGGCGCGGCGCACTACCTCCCCGCGTATGCCGGCAATCTCGACATCATGACGTCGGCCGCGCTGCGCACCGCCGACCAGATCGCGGCAAGGCGGCTGGCCGCCTGAAGGAACACACCATGACCGACAACACCAGGAACATCTACGTCTCGGACGTGACGCTGCGCGACGGCATGCATGCCGTCCGGCACCGCTACACCGTGGACCAGGCCGTGCACATCGCGCGCGCGCTCGACGAGGCCGGCGTGGACAGCATCGAGGTCGCGCACGGCGACGGCCTGGCCGGCTCCAGCTTCAACTACGGGCTGGGCGCGCACACGGACTACGAATGGATCGCCGCCGTGGCAGGCGCCGTGCGCAAGGCACGGGTGGCGACGCTGCTGATCCCGGGCATCGGCACCGTGCACGACCTGCGCGAGGCCTACGAGGCAGGCGCGCGCGTGGTGCGGGTCGCGACGCACTGCACCGAGGCCGACATCTCGCGCCAGCACATCGAGCACGCGCGGGCGCTGGGCATGGATACCGTGGGCTTCCTGATGATGAGCCACATGACCACGCCCGGACATCTCGCCACGCAGGCCAGGCTGATGGAAAGCTACGGCGCGCAGTGCATCTACGTGGTGGACTCCGGCGGCGCGCTGGACATGCGCGGCGTGGCCGAGCGGTTCCGCGCGCTCAAGGCGGTGCTCGACCCGGCCACGCAGACGGGCATGCACGCGCACCACAATCTCTCGCTCGGCGTCGCCAACTCGATGACCGCGCTCGAGGAGGGATGCGACCGCATCGACGCCTCGCTGGCCGGCATGGGCGCCGGCGCCGGCAACGCGCCGCTGGAGGTGTTCATCGCCGCGGTGGACCGCTTGGGCCTGCCGCACGGCTGCGACGTCAGGAAGCTGATCGACGCCGCCGACGACCTCGTGCGCCCGCTGCAGGAGCGGCCGGTGCGCGTGGACCGCGAAACGCTCGCGCTCGGCTACGCCGGCGTCTACTCGAGCTTCCTGCGCCATGCGGAGGCGGCCTCGGCGAAGTACGGCATCTCGGCGTTCGACATTCTCGTCGAGCTTGGACGGCGGCGCATGGTGGGCGGCCAGGAGGACATGATCGTGGACGTGGCGCTCGACCTCGCCCAACGCAACGAACAGCAACCGGCGAGGGCGGCATGATCGACATCGAAAACGCGGCGCGGCTGGTGGACGAGGCGGCGCTGAACGCGACGGCCGTGCGGCAACTGACCGCGGGCGACGACTTTTCCGTGGCGGACGCCTATCGCATCCAGCGCGCCTCGGTCGAACGCCGCGTGCGGCGCGGCGAGCGCCGCATCGGCATCAAGCTGGGCTTCACGAGCCGCGCCAAGATGATCCAGATGGGCGTGTCCAGCCTGATCTGGGGCTGGGTCACCGACGCCATGCTCGAAGCCGACGGCGGCGGGGTCGACCTGAGCCGCTTCATCCATCCGCGCGTCGAGCCCGAGGTCTGCTTCCTGACGCGGCGCGCGATCGACCGGCCGCTCACGGCGCTCGAGGCGAAGGACTATCTGGAGGCCGTCGCGCCGGCCATGGAGATCATCGATTCGCGCTACCAGGATTTCCGCTTCACGCTCGAAGACGTGGTGGCCGACAACTGCTCCAGCGCCGGCCTCGTCGTCGGCGCCTGGGCGCGCGATTTCGACGGTCTGCGCAACGCCGGCGTGATCCTGCGCGTGGACGGCCGGGACGTGCAGATCGGCTCGACCGCCGCCATCCTCGGCCATCCGGTGCGTGCCGTGGTGGAAGCGTCGCGCCTGGCCAGCGAGTCGGAGACGGCGCTGCCGGCCGGCTCGCTCATCATGGCCGGCGCGGCGACCGCCGCGCACGCGCTCGCGCGGGGCAGCCACGTGCAGGCGGTAGTGAACGGCGTCGGCGAGGTCGAGTTCACGACCCGGTAGACGATTCGATTGTGTAGCCCCATCACCAGTGAAGGCATAGCCTGACCATGACCTTGCGAATTGACATGCACTCCCACTTCTTCCCGACCATCTCGCGGGAGGAGGCGGCACGGATCGACCAGCCGGGCGTTCCCTGGCTGGCGGTCGACGACGGCGGCGAGACCGGCATGATCATGCTCGGCGACCAGGCCTTCCGGCCCGTCGAGCGGCCCTTGTGGGATCCGGCGCGGCGCCTCGAGCAGATGGACCGGCAGGGCATCGACATCCAGTTGATGTGCGCGACGCCCGTCATGTTCGGCTACCGCTACGCCGCGGCGACGGCGCTGCAATGGGCGCAGCGCATGAACGACAAGGCGCTCGAACTCTGCTCGGCGGCGCCGGCGCGGCTGATGGCGCTCGCGCAGGTGCCGCTGCAGGACGTGGACCTCGCCTGCCGGGAGGCGTCCCGCGCGTTCGCGCAGGGCCATCGCGGCGTGCAGATCGGCAACCATGTCGGCCCGCGCGACCTCGACGACGACGCGCTGGTGCGGTTTCTCTGCCATTGCGCGCACGAGGGCATCCCGGTGCTCGTGCATCCGTGGGACATGATGACCGACGGCCGCATGAAGCGCTGGATGCTGCCGTGGCTCGTGGCCATGCCGGCCGAGACCCAGCTCGGCATCCTCTCGCTGATTCTCTCCGGCGCGTTCGAGCGCATCCCGCGCTCGCTCAAGCTGTGCTTCGCGCACGGCGGCGGCAGCTTCGCCTTCCTGCTCGGGCGGGTCGACAATGCCTGGCGCCATCGCGACATCGTGCGGGAGGATTGCCCGCGCCTGCCGTCGTCCTACGTCGACCGCTTCTCGGTGGACAGCGCGGTGTTCGACGAAAAGTCGCTGACGCTGCTGGTCGACGTCATGGGGGAGGAACGGGTCTTGCTGGGGTCCGACTACCCGTATCCGCTCGGCGAGCAGTCGATCGGGGCGCTGGTGGAAAACCACGGCGGCCTGAGCGAGCGGGCCAGGCGCCGCATTCTCGGCGGCAATGCCGCCGCATTCTTCGGCCTGCCCGCGCCGGCGCGCGCGGGCGGCTGATCCAGACCGACCCAGACCGATTCATTCAGACAAGGAGAGCCACATGCTGCCGCGCGGTCCACACAAGGAGGAGTTGCTGCAATGGGTGCGTCGCCTGTGCGACGCGATGCGTTCACGCCCGCTCGACGAGTCCCTCGAAGCGGACCTCAACAAGGCGTTCGGCGCGGGCACCGCGCCATACGAGGCGATGTGCCGGCTGCTGAAGCTGGGCGTCGAGGAAGGCTGGGCGGGCTACGTCGAGATCGACGGCGCCGCGTACCGGCGCGGGCGCATCGCCGAGCCCTCGCCCGACACCGCCGGGATGAGCGTGGAGAGCGGATTGCTGCGCGACGTGAAGGGCCAGTACCACTGCCACACGCGCGGCGAGATCAACATGATCATCCCGCTGGAGCCCGACGCGCAGTTCTGCGGGCACGGCGCGGGATGGCGCGTCTTCGCGCCGATGAGCGAGCACTTTCCCACCGTCGACGGCCTGGCCCTGATGATGTATTTCCTGCCGGGCGGCGAGATCGAGTACCGGCCGCCGCCGGCCCGATGACGGCAACCTTTGTCCAGGAGTATTCGTGACCATCAGAATTCTTGCGGTGAGCGGCAGTTCGCGGCGCGGCTCGCTCAACCAGAAACTGCTCGACGTCGCGGCGCGCGGCGCGCGCGGCGCGGGCGCCGCCGTGACGCCGGTCCGGCTGGCGGACTACGCGCTGCCGCTCTACGACGGCGACCTCGAGGCCGACCAGGGCGTGCCCGCCGCGGCCCGGCGCCTGCAGGCGGACTTTGCCGCGCATGACGCCTTGCTGATCGCCACGCCGGAATACAACGGCGGTTATGCCGCGGCGCTGAAGAATGCGCTCGACTGGGTGAGCCGCCCGCGGCAGGACGGCACCTCCGGCGTCGCGCTGCTCGCCGGCAAGGCCGCGGCGCTCGTTTCGGCATCGCCGGGCCAGCTGGGCGGACTGCGCTCCCAACTGGCGCTGCGCACGGTGCTGGACAAGCTCGGCGTGCTGGTGCTCCCCGATGCGTTCGCGCTCGGACTCGCGCACGAAGCATTCGACGACGCGGCGGAGCTCAAGGACAAGGCGGCCGAGAAGGCCGTCCTCCATGTCGGCGCGGCGCTGTGCCGGACCGCGCGGCGCCTGGCGGCGGGGGGCTAGTCCGCCCGCCCTGGCCACTTCCGATGCCGCCGGGCGCGTACATCGGCGCCTTGCGCGTCGCGGCTTCGGCCGTGGACTCCACGACGAAGGCCGCCAGCCGTGCGCCGGGCCGGCGGACCGAGGCGCCGTGGCGGGTCAGCGCGGCTTCGAGCATTTCCACGATCGCCCGCGACACGCGCCAGAGGTGGCGGACCCCGGTCCCACCCGGCCTCGCCCGCCTTTTTTCAGACAAGCCGCAAATTCTTCTTGTAATGAGATTAATTCCCATTTACTATGGCATCACTGTCTGACGCGAGGCAAGCAGCACCGGCCCGACAGGCAGTAGGAACACCGCAGAAGCAGCAGCAGGAAGTAGCAGCACGCAGCAAGGCCGGCGGCAAGTCCGCGGCCAACCGAATTTTCGATGTGGCGCGCAAGCGCGGCATCCATCACCGTCTTTTGTGGGGACCGCTCCGTACCGCGGAGCGTTTGGCAGTAGCCAGTCACCGGAAGATCGGGAAAGCAACCAGACCCCGCTTTCCCGATCGCGTCTTCGGCCGACAAGCCAAGCCATCTTTTTATTCCGCAAGCCGTGCCAGCACGTCTTGCAGCCAGCGGGCGGCCTTCCGTGCAGGATGCCGCCCGCTGCATTCCTGCGGTCTGGACAGCGTACGCTCGCGCGAAGCGCGCCGCGGCGCGGCCGGCCGGAGCACCACCATTTCCGATCGATGCGCCCGCATGGGCGCGAAGCCGCAGCATGCTGATGCCTCCAGACAGTACCGACCCGATTGACCTGAAGCGCGCCGGCCTCAAGGCGACTTCCCCGCGCGTGCGCGTGCTGGAAGTCTTCCGCGCCAGCGAGCGCCGCCATCTCAGCGCCGAAGACGTCTACCGCATCCTGCTGGCGCAGGACGTGGATGCCGGCCTGTCCACCATCTACCGCGTGCTCAACCAGCTGGTGCAGGCCAACATCCTGCTGCGCCACAGCTTCGAGGCCGACCACGCGGTGTTCGAGCTCAACGAGGGCGGCCACCACGATCACCTGATCTGCGTGGCGTGCGGCCACGTGGAGGAATTCCGCGACGAAGCCATCGAAGCCCGCCAGCGCGAGGTGGCTTCCGCCAACGCCTTCGTGCTGCGCGAACACATGCTGGTGCTGTACGGCCTGTGCCCGAGATGCCGGGCCGACAAGGCCATCAACTGACACGGCCGCCGGTTCCCCGTCCTCCGTCACCCGGAACCTCGGCCCCTGCCCGGCTGCGCCCGCCGGGCCGTAACCGGAGTCCGACATGGATCGCCAGATCAAACCCCTGCCCGAACTCAAGCGCCTGCTGAGCCACTGGCTGCGCGAGCAGCCCGGCTGCCAGGATTGCCAGCTGCGCGCGGTCTGCGTGCACCGCCCCGACCACACCGGCTGCAACTGGAGCGCCGAGGTCGACTTCCCCGACCGCAGCGACGAAGAAGCGGTCAGGAGCCTGCCGCTGGCGCGGCGGGTGGTGGTCAGGGTGCGGGAGCGCTTCAACGTCGAGGGCATCGGCGCCGGCCGGCTGACGCCGACCGCGTAGCCTTCGCGTTTTTTTGCACGGCGCGCGCCGCCCACGCGCGCCGCGTCCGGCTAGAATCCCGCACTGCCCCGTGCGTGCAGGACGGGATCCACAATATCGAGCCGGACCACCAATGCCCACCATCCATGCGCCGCGCCGCGCGCTCCTGGCACTCGCCCTCACGCTCAGCATGCCGGCCGGCTGGGCGGCGGACGGCGCCGCCGCGGACCAGACCGCTCCCGCCAGCAACTGGAAGATCTCCGCCGGCCCCGGCGTCTACGTGGCCCCCGACTTCCCCGGCGCACGCAGCACGCTGGTCTACCCGATCGTCTACCAGGACATCGACTACGGCGGCCGCTTCTTCTCGCGCGGCTTCGACCTGCTCGGCGTGTATGCGCTCAACAACGACATCTGGCAGATCGGCGCGGACTTCCAGTTCGACCCGACCTGGCGGCGCAGCAAGAACGACCACCGGCTCGACGGCCTCGGCGACGTCAACATGACCATGCGCGCGCGCGCGTTCGCGCAGGCGCAGGTGTCGTTCATCACCTTCTCGGCCGACGTGGCGCAGGACATCGCCGGCCAGGGGCAGGGCCTGGTCGCCAACGGCGACGTGCTGTTCAGCCTGCCGGCGGGCAAGTGGCTGTTCACGCTGGGCCCGGGCGTGACCTGGACCAACGGCAAGTACATGCAGACCTTCTTCGGCGTGACGGCGGACCAGAGCGCGCGCTCGGGCCTGCCCGCGCACGCGGTGGGCGCGGGGCTGCGCGAGTGGCACGCCAACGGCATCGTCACCTACGAGATCTCGCACAACTGGTCCGCGCTCGGCTCGCTGACCTTCGCCCGGCTGGAGGGCGACGCGGCCAGCAGCCCCGTCACCGAGCGCCGCCAGCAATGGACCGCGATGGCGGCGCTGACCTACCGGTTCCGCTGACGCGGCGCCGCGCGGGCCGTTGGGACCGTCAGGGCCGTCAGGGCCGCCCCGGCACCGCGGGCGCCACCGCCACGGCGGGCGCCGGGCGCAGCACCAGCCACACCGCCACGCCGATCAGCGCGCCGCCGGCGGCATGCGCCCACGACAGCTGCTCGTGCAGGAACAGCGCGCCCCACACGATGCCGAACGGCGGGATCAGGAAGGTCACGGTCAGCGAGCGCACCGGCCCCAGGTCCGCGATCAGCCGGTAGTAGAGGATGTAAGCGATGGCGGTGCAGAACATGCCCACGCCGAGCATCGCCAGCCACACGCCCGGCCCGGCGGCCGGCAGCGTGTTCTCGCGCCACAGCGCGGCAGCGCAGAACGGCAGCAGGAACAGCGCCGCGCCGAACATGCTGCCGGTGGCCACCAGGCGGCTGTCGAGCCCGCCCTGCGCGGTGATCCAGCGCCGCGCCAGGAAGCCGGCCAGCCCGTAGCAGGCCGTCGCCACCAGGCAGGCGGCGGCGCCCAGCAGCACCTGCGGCGTGAACGCCACCGGGCCGGTGCGGGTCAGCACCGCCACGCCGGCCACGCCGAGCACCACGCCGCCGGCCTTGTTCAGCGTCAGGCGCTCGCCGAAGCCCACCGCCCCGATCAGCACGCCCATCAGCGGCGTCATCGCGTTGAACACCGCCGAATAGCCGGCCGGCAGCCACAGCGCCGCGAACGCATACATGACGAAGGGGATGCCCGAGTTGATCACGCCCAGCGCCATCACCGCGCGCCACTTGCCGCGCATGTCCCAGCGCACGCGCATCAGGGCCAGGCAGGCCAGCAGCGTCAGCGCGCCGATCAGCACGCGCAGGAAGGCCGTCGTGAACGGCCCCAGCACCGGCGCGCCGATGCGCAGGAACAGGAAACTGGCGCCCCAGATGGCGGCCAGGGACAGCAGGCGAAGCAGATCGGTGGGTTTCATGGCGGGGTGGAAGGCCGGGATGCCCGGATTAGACGCGGGGCCGCGGCCGGCCGCAAGCTGCTTTCGGACATGTTCCTGTCCGGAAAAGACAGCGTGAAGTTATCTATTGAACACAATTTGCGCAACTTTAGAGGCGGAGGAGCCTCTCGATCCCCTCGGAAGGGGGGTGACGCAAATCCGGCGTGACAAGCCGCGTTAAGTTATTTTAAAATCTGATCTGCGCCAGAGTTAATTGACCCCTCCGACGCATTCCCGACAAGCCGCCACGCTCGTGGCGGCTTCTTTTTTTTGCGGCGCGTGGACCACAACTATAAATCAACGTCAACCGCAATGCGAGATCCCGCGTTTGCACCGTCATGAAACGACAGTTCCTTGGCTTGCTCGCCCGCATCTACGTCCTCCAGTTCGCCGTCGAGGTCCCGGCCACCGTGGCCATGCTCGCCGAAATGCTGATGGAGTACGGCTTCCAGGTGGATATCGGCTCCGTCCGCCCGCTGCTGCGCGCGCTGCAGATGGACGGCTACATCGAAAGCGTGCTGCGCGACGGCATCGGGCGGGTCTACCTGATCACCGAACGCGGGCGCGAGGAACTGCGCGCCAGCCGCGCGCACGTGGACGATCTCTACCGCCGCCTGCACTCGCGCAACGATCCCTCCGAAGCCTCCAACGGCTGACCCGCCGGCCGTTCTCCCCTGCCGCGCCGCGTTTGCCGCGATACCGTCCGTACCCGTTTCTGCGTGGCCACGCGCGCCGGCGCCGGCCCGCCTCCGACGAAAAAAGCCCGGACGCGGCAGCGCCTCCGGGCTTTTTTTCGTCGGCGGGCCGGTCAGGCCGCCTTACTTCTTCTCGGCCTTGCCTTCGTAGCGCTTGCTCCACTCGGCCAGGATGCGGTCGCGGTTGGTGCTGGCCCAGCCGAAGTCGTTCTTGATCAGGCGCTTCTCGTAGTCGGCCGGCAGCAGCGCATCGGGCTTGGCGATGCCGGGAATGGCCAGCACCGCGAAGTTCTTCTCGTACAGCGCCATCGCCTCGCCGGAGGCGGAGAAGTCGGCCAGCCTGCGCGCGGCTTCCAGGTTCCTGGTGCCCTTGACGATGGCGGTGGCCTCGATGTCCCAGCCCAGCCCCTCGGACGGCAGCACGATGTCGATCGGCGCGCCTTCCTTCTTGGTCTTCATGGCGCGGTACTCGAACGCGATGCCGATCGGGAACTCGCCCTGCGCGGCCATCTTGCACGGCTTGGAGCCCGAATGCGTGTACAGGCCGATGTTCTTGTGCAGCGCGTCCATGTAGGACCAGCCCTTCTGCTCGCCCATCATCTGCAGCCACGCGCTCACGTCGAGGTAGCCGGTGCCGGACGAGGCCGGATGCGGCATGACGATCTTGCCGGCGTACACCGGCTTGGTCAGGTCGGCCCACGAGGCCGGCTTGGGCAGGCCCTGCTTCTGCGCCTCCACGGTGTTGAAGCAGATCGCCGCGCCCCAGACGTCCATGCCGACCCAGGCCGGCGGGTTGGCGGCGCTGCGGTATTGCGCCTCCACCGCCGCCAGGTTCTTCGGCGCGTACGGCTGCAGCATGCCTTCCTTGTCGAGGATGGCCAGGCTGGAGCCGGCCAGGCCCCAGATCGCGTCGGCGCGCGGCGCGGCCTTCTCGGCCAGCAGCTTGGCGGTGACGATGCCGGTGGAGTCGCGCACCCACTTGATCTCGATGTCCGGGTTGGCCTTCTCGAAGGCGGCCTTGTAGGCGGCGATCTGGTCGGCCTCGAGCGCCGTGTAGACGGTCAGCACGGTGTTGGCATGGGCGGCGCCGGCCAGCAGCGCGAAGGCGGCCACGGCGGTGGCGGTGCGGAACGGATGAGGCATGGTTTCTCCTTGGGATGCGTGCGGATGCGGTGTTGCGGGTTCGGAAATCCGGGCCGGCCGGTCAGTGCGCCGGCGCGCGCCACGCCTGCGTGCGGCGCAGCCAGCCGCGCGCGGCGCCGAGCAGCAGCAGGCAGGCCAGCGCCGAGGTCAGCAGGATCAGCGTGGACATGGCCGCGGCGGACGCGGTGTCGCCGGCGTCGTCCATGTTCAGCACGGAGATCGCGGCCAGCACGGTGTCGGGGCTGTAGAGGAAGACCACCGCCGACACCGTGGTCATGGCCGAGACGAACAGGTAGCGGAAGATGTCGAGCAGCGCCGGCAGGCAGACCGGCACCGTGACGCGCCAGCAGGTCGCCAGCGGCGCCACGCCGAGCGACAGCGCCGCGGCCTCGAACTCGCCGTCGAGCTGGCGCAGCGCGGCGGCGGCGGTGAGGTGGCCGGTGGTGTAGAAATGCGCCACGTTGCAGAGCACCAGCAGCGTCATGGTGCCGTACAGCGCGTGCAGCGGATTGGCCGGCGCGTTGAAGAAGAACACGTAGCCGAGGCCGAGCACCAGCCCGGGCACCGCCATCGGCAGCATGAAGCCGGCGCGCAGCGCGCCGTGCAGCCAGGCCGGCCCGCGCGTGCGCTCGGTCAGCCAGGCGCCGAGGAAGATCGCCGCGGTGCCGGCCAGCGCGGTCAGCGCCGCCATCTTCAGGCTGTTGCGGTAGGCCAGCCAGCCGCCGCCGTCCATGTTGTCGAAGTCGTAGTGCGCCAGCGTGAGCTGCAGGTTGTACGGCCACAGCCTGACCAGCGAGGCGCCCACCGCCGCGGCCAGCACCAGCAGCAGCGCGCCGCCCACGGCCAGCACCACCAGCAGGCAGGCCGCGTCGCGCAGGCGGTCGCGGCCCGGCACGTAGACCTGCGCGCGGCTCGACATCTGCGCGCGCTGGCGGCGCTGCATGGCGACGTCCACGCCGAAGGTCAGCAGCGCCGGCAACAGCAGCAGCATGCCGATCAGCGCGCCGCGCGCGAACTGCTGCTGCCCCACCACCGCCTTGTAGGCCTCCAGCGCCAGCACCGGATAGCCGCCGCCCACCACCTTGGGCACGCCGAAATCCGTCACCACCAGCGTCAACACCAGGCAGGCCGCGCCGAACAGGCCGTGGCGCGCGCCCGGCAGCGTCACCGTGAGGAAGGTGCGCCACGGCGACGCGCCCATCGCGCGCGCGGCCTCGTACAGGCGCGCGTCGGCCAGCGAGAGCGCGGCCATCAGCACCATCAGCGCGTGCGGGAACGTGTAGAAGGCCTCGCCCAGCACGATGCCCCAGAAGCCGTAGATGCCGCCGGCGCCGAAGGCGCCCTTGAAGATGCCCTGGTTGCCGAACAGGTAGACCAGCGCGATGCCCGGCAGCAGCGACGGCGCGAACAGCGGCAGCAGCGCGATGCCGCGCCACAGCGGCTTGAGCGCGACGCGCGAGCGCTGCAGCGCGTAGGCGAAGCCGAACGCCAGCGGCACCACCAGCGCGGCCACGGTCAGCGAGACCGCCAGGCTGCGCCCGAGCAGCGGCACGAAATTGGGATTGGCGGCCAGCTCCGCCATGCGCGCGGGCAAGGCCCAGTTGCCGGCCTGGTCGAACCATGCCTGCCCGAACAGCGCCAGCAGCGGCAGCGCGAGCGCCACCGCCAGGCCCGCCAGCCACAGCCACTTCATGCCGGCCGGCGCGCCGTGGGCGAGGCGCCGCGCCAGCCCGGCGCCGCCGGCGCGCCCGGCAGGCGCGGCCGCGGCGGCGGCCACGGGTGCCGCGCGCGTCATGCGAACACCTGCAATGCCTGGCTCGGCAGCGCGACCCAGAACTTGTGGCTGCCCGGCGCCGGCAGCAGGTGGCGCTGCTCGCGCAGCACGTCGGCGAACAGCGTGATGCCGGGCAGGCGGTCCGCGGCCAGCATCAGCCGGTAGCGGCTGCCGAGATAGGTCTCGTCGACGATGCGCGCCAGCAGGCGGTTGGGCTCGCCCTCGGCCGGCTGCAGCCTGACCGCCTCGGGGCGGCAGCACAGCCGCGTCGCGTGCTCGGGCGCGGCGCCGGCGCACGCCGGCGACACCGCCAGCTCCACCTCGCCCACGCGGAAGGTGTCGCGCCCGCTGCGCCGGCCCGCGAGCCAGTTGGCCTGCCCGATGAACTCGGCGACGAAGGCCGAGGCCGGGCGCTCGTAGATCTCGCCGGGCGTGCCGGCCTGGGCGATGCGCCCGCCGTCCATCACCGCGATGCGGTCCGCCATCGCCATCGCTTCGTCCTGGTCGTGCGTGACCATCACGGTGGTGACGTTCAGGCGCCGCTGCAGCTGGCGCAGTTCCAGGCGCAGATGCTCGCGCACGCGCGCGTCGAGCGCGGACATGGGCTCGTCGAGCAGCAGCAGCGAAGGCGCCGGCGCCAGCGCGCGCGCCAGCGCCACGCGCTGCTGCTGGCCGCCGGAGAGCTGGCCGGGGAACTTGCGCTCGCTGCCGTCCAGGCCCACCAGCGCCAGCATCTCGCGCACGCGCGCGTCGCGGTGGACGCGGCCCATGCCGCGGCCCGGCAGGCCGTAGGCCACGTTCTGGCTCACCGTGAGATTGGGGAACAGCGCGTAAGACTGGAACAGGATGCCGTAGTCGCGCGACTGCGGCGGCAGGCCGGTCAGCTCGCGCCCGCCGGCATGGATGCGGCCCGCGTCCTCGCGCTCGAGGCCGGCGATGATGCGCAGCAGGGTGGTCTTGCCACAGCCCGACGGGCCCAGCAGGCACAGCAGCTCGCCCTGCGCCACCGACAGCGACACGCCATCCAGCGCCTGGAAACCGCCCGCCCCTCCGAAACGCTTGCTGACCTGCTCGACCGCCAGGAACGCGCGGCCCGGCGCGGACTCACCTGCTTGCATGAATACCCAACCCTTGATGCCATGATGACAGGGGGGCATGTTAGGGACGGCGCGTGCCAGTCATGTGGCAGCCGGGCAAAGAATGCCGATGCGGGTATTGGCGGATTTGCGGGGCGGATTTGCGGGCGGATTGACGGGTGAATCGACGAGCGGACTGGCGAACGAATTGACGAACGGATCGGCGAACGGATCGGCTGGCCGGCGCCCTACCCGTTCGACGCCACGCGCGCGGGGCGCGCCTGCATGGTGGCCTCGCCGCCCGCCGCGCAGATCTCCATCAGGCCACCGAGCGGCACCGCCTGGCAGAACAGGTAGCCCTGCACGGCATCGCAGCCGCGCTCGCGCAGGAAGGCGAACTGCGCCGGCGACTCCACGCCCTCGGCCACCACCTGCAGGTGCAGTTGATGGCCGAGCGCGATAATGGCGGCGGCGACGGCCTGGTGGTGCTCGTCGTGCGCCACGTCGTCGACGAAGGACTTGTCGATCTTGAGCTTGTCGATCGGCAGCCGCGTCAGGTAGCTCAGGCCGGAATAGCCGGTGCCGAAATCGTCGATCGACAGGCCCACGCCGAGCGCGCGCACGCGCTCGAAGGTCTCGATGGTCTTGCTGCCGCCCTCGATCAGGATGCCCTCGGTGACTTCGATGGTCAGCGCCCGCGCCGGCAGCCCTGCCGCCTCCAGGCACTGCTTGACCATCGCGGGAAAGCCGGCCTGGCGCAGCTGCAGCGGCGAGATGTTGACCGCCACCTCCAGCTCGCGGCCCAGCTTGCCGCGCAGCTGCTGGATCTCGCGGCAGGCGGTGGCCAGGATCCATTCGCCCAGCGGCATGATGAGCCCGCTCTGCTCGGCGATCGGGATGAACTCGGCCGGCGGAATCACGCCGCGCTCGGGCGTGTCCCAGTGGATCAGCGCCTCCACGCCGGTGATGCGCAGCGTGGCGGCATCGACGATGGGCTGGTAGCGCAGCCGGAACGCGCGCGCGGCCAGCGCGCGCCGCAGCAGGCCCTCGATGGTGAAGCGCGCCATCGACGCCTCCGCCATCTCGCTGGAGAAGCGGCACAACTGCGCGCCGCCGCCGCGCTTGGCGGCGTACATGGCGGCGTCGGCGTTCTTGAGCAGGTCGGCGAGGTTGTCGCCATCGTCGGGGCACAGCACCATGCCGATCGACGGCGTCAGGCGCAGGCGCTGGCTGCCCAGGCGCAGCTCCTCCGACAGGCGCGCCAGGATCTTGGCCGCGACCAGCTCGGCCTCGCTGTCCTGGGCGATGGCGTCGAGCACCACCACGAACTCGTCGCCGCCCATGCGCGCGACCAGGTCGGCGTGGCGCACGGCGGCCTTGAGGCGGTCGGCGACGATGCGCAGCACCTCGTCGCCGATATGGTGGCCGAGCGACTCGTTGATGCGCTTGAACTGGTCCAGGTCCAGCAGCAGCAGCGCGATGCGCTCGCCCTTGCGCAGCGCGCGCTGCAGCACCAGCTCGGTACGCGCGTGCAGCTGGGCGCGGTTGGGCAGGCCGGTGAGCGCGTCGTGGTGCGCCAGGTGGCGGATGTACTCGTCGGCGCGCTTGCGCTCGGTCAGGTCGTGCGCGATGGCCAGATAGCCGCCGCCGTCCAGCGCCGCGCCCGGCCCCGGCGCCGGCGCGCCCGGCAGCGCGGTGAGCGTCAGCTGCACCGGCAGGCGCGAGCCGCCCTTGCGCACGTAGGTCCATTCCTGCTCGTCGGCCAGCCCCAGGCGCGCCTTGCCGGTCACGGCCGGCAGGCCCGCCGCGACCGGCTCGCCCAGCTCGCTGGTGAGCGCCGCGGCGCGCGCGGCCACCTCGTCGGCGTCGAGGAAATCGAGATAGCGCATGCGCCCGGCCACCTCGCTGGCCTGGTACCACAACATGCGCTGGCCGGCGCGGTTGATGCCCGTCACCAGCCCGTCGCGGTCGAAGGTGATCACGCACAGCGCGGTGTGGTCGAGCACGCGCGAGGTGCGCTCGGCCTGCTCGGCCGCCGCCAGCTCGGCGCGGCGCACCGCGCTCAGGTCGGTGACCGTCCACAGCACGCGGCCGGCGCCGGCCGCCGGCACCGGCGTGGCGGTCACGCGCGCCGGGAACACGGTGCCGTCGGCCTTGCGCGCGGCCGCGTCGAGCCGGCCCTCGGGGGCGCCCGCGGCCAGCGCCGCCGCGTCCGGCAGCAAGGTGGCGATGGCGACGCCGGCGAACTGGTCCGCCGCCTTGCCGAACATCGCCGCGGCGGCGGCGCTGGCGGTCTGGATGTGGCCGCCGGCATCGCACACGATGAAGGCGTCGGTGGCGCTGGCCAGCCCGGCGCGCTGCAGGGCGCCGTCGGACTGGCGCGCCTGGCGCGCCCGCGCGGCCAGTTGCCAGGCGCGGCGCTGCTGGCGCGACAGCACCAGCACCAGCCAGGCCAGCAGTGCCGAGACCAGCACGCCGCCGGCCAGCACCAGCCAGGCGCGGCGCGGCCGGTGCGCGGCCTCGAAGGCGGGCGTGGTGGCGCCGTGCAGGGTCCACACCCGGCCGCCGAAGGCCAGGTCGCGGTCGGCCGCGATCTGCGGCGCGGGCGCGCCGGCCTCGGGCTCGGCGTCGCCGGCCAGGAAGGCGGCCGGCGTGGCGTCGCGCCCGTCGTAGAGCGCCAGCGAGAGCGCGCCGGCCGCCGGCAGGCTGACCCCGCGCAGCAGGTCGTCGAGCCGCAGCGAGGCGTAGACGTAGCCGGCCACCGCCTGGCGCCGCTGCGCGGTGGTGTTCAGCGGCATGCCGTTGGCGTACACCGGCATGTAGAGCACGGCGCCGCGCTGCGGCATCTGCGCCTCGCTCTCGCGCACCAGCTCCAGGCGCGTGGTCAGGCGCGCCTCCCCGCTGTCGCGGGCGGCGTCCACCGCGGCGCGGCGCGCCGGATCGGACAGGATGTCGTAGCCCAGCCCGCGCGTGATGCGCCCGGCAAACGGCTCGACGAAGACGATCGGGGCGTACAGCTCGCGCGCGCCGCGCGGGTAGACCTCGAACACCGGCAGGCCCTCGCGGCGCATGGTCTCGCCCAGGCGCTCGAGGTCGCGCGCCGCGGTCAGGCGCGCGAAGCCGATCGAATGGGTGCCGGCCGGCAGGTCGTCGATCTGGGCGGTGTACAGGTAGCTGCGCCACTGCGCGCGCGTGGCGTTGGGATCGGCCGCGAACAGGCCGGTGGTGCCGCGCAGCAGTTGCTCGTTCTCCTGCAGGCGGCGCTGCAGGGCGGCGTGGACCGGCGCGTAATAGCCGTCGAAGTCGGCGCGCGCCGCCTCGCGCTCGAGCGCGCGCATGGCGTGCCAGGCACCGCCCGTGGCGAGCGCGCCGGCGGCCGCCGCCAGCAGGGACAGCAGCACGGGCGAAAGTGAGGGCAGTTTCATGTATGGTCCTGGCGCGGATGGAAGCCCTCGGAGCCTCGCCCTGCCGCTGCAGGGCTACGAGGCACTATACCTTGGCGGCCGGGCCTCGCCCAGCCCCGGCGCGCCCGCGCAACGTGCGGCGCCACACGCACACGCGCGGCGGCCGGCGCGCGCGCATGCCGGACTCGCGCCCGGCCGGCGCTTGTGGTAGGGTTGCCGCACCCGCAACCCTGTCGTAGCCGGATTTCCCGGCAGCCCAGCGGGGCCGGCCGGCCGCAAGGCGCGTGCCGCCCCCCGACTCCGCCGGCTCGCATGTCATTCGTTTCGCTTTCCCTGAAAGCGCGTCTCGCGCTGATCACCACGGCGCTGGCCGCCGTGCTCGGTACCGGCATCGTGCTGGCCTCGCTCCATTACGCCCACAACGACCTGCGCGCCGCGCTGCAGGACCAGCAGGACTCCATCGTCAAGCTGGCCGCCAGCCAGCTCGACACCGCGATGGAAGACCGCATCACGCTGCTGTCCCACCTCGCGCCGCAGCTGGCGGACCAGCTGACGCTGCCCACCCCGGCGCTGCGCCGCCTGCTGGACAGCCGCATCCCGATCCCCGGCACCTTCAACTCCTACATCATCGCCGACGCCCAGGGCCGCATGCTGGGCCAGCCGGGCGTGCCGGTCAGCATCGCCGACCGCGACTACTTCCGCGAGGCCGCGCGCACGCTGGAGCCGGTGGTCTCGGCGCCGATCCGCGCCCGCACCAACGGCACCACCGGCGTGCTGGTGACGGTGCAGATCCTCTCGGCGCAGGGCGAGTTCCGCGGCCTGCTGGGCGGCTGGCTGAACCTGGCCAGCGCCAACTTCCTGGTCGAGATCACCCACAACCGGCTCGGCACCACCGGCTTCTACTGCCTGGTCTCGTCCGGGCGCGCGCCGGTCTACGTGCGCCACCCCGATCCGGCCCGCGCCATGCAGCCGGCGCGCGCGCTGGGCGACACCTGCGGCGCGGACAACCGCAACGGGCGCATCGAGTTCCTCTGGCCCGAGCGGCCGCTGATCGCGCGCTACCTGATGGAGAGCACCGGCTGGGAGCTGGTGGCCGTGCTGCCCGCGCAGGAGGCCTTCGAGCCGCTGCACGCCATGCAGGCGCGCTTCCTGTGCCTGGCGCTGCTGGCGCTGGCGGGGGTGGCGCTGATGATCTGGCTGACCGTGCGGCACCTGCTGGCGCCGCTCACGCGCCTGCGCCAGGTGGTGCGCGAGAGCGCCCACGACCTGGCCGCCTACGAGCGCCTGCCGGCCCAGCAGCACGACGAGATCGGCGACCTCGCGCGCGCCTTCGGCCAGCTCATGCGCGACCTGCGCGAGCGGCGCGAGCAGCTCGACCTGAGCGAGCGCCAGCTGCGCGCCGTCACCGACACGCTGCCCGCGCTGCTCGGCTTCATCGACACCGAGGAGCGCTACCTGTTCAACAACGCGGCCTACGAGCGCACCTTCGGCATCCCGCTCGACAAGCTGCGCGGCATGACCGTGCGCGAGGTCGTGGGCGAGACCCGCTACACGCGCGCGCGGCCGTTCCTGCAGAAGGCGCTGGCGGGCACCGCCGTGACCTTCGAGGTGGAGGACAGCGATCCCGAGTACCGCTGCATGGAAACCAGCCTGCGCCCGGAATGGAATGCCGACGGCAGCCAGGTGATCGGCGTGCACGTGCACGTGCAGGACGTGACCCAGCGCAAGCTGGAGACCATGCGGCTGTCGCGCATCTCGCGCCTGGACCACCTCACGCAGCTGCTCAACCGCAGCGCGTTCGAGTCGCTGCTGCAGGCGGCCATGACGCGCAGCCGCGAAGGCGGCCGGCTGATGGCGCTGCTCTACCTCGACATGGACCGCTTCAAGGCCGTCAACGACTTCCACGGCCACATCACCGGCGACCTGCTGCTGCAGGCGTTCGGGCGGCGCCTGCAGCGCTGCGTGCGCGAGCGCGACGCGGTGGCCCGGCTCGGCGGCGACGAGTTCGCCGTGGTGCTGGAGGACATCGGCGCCGCGGCCAACGCGCGGCGCATCGCCAACGCCATCGTGATGTCGGTCAGCCGGCGCTTCTTCATCGACGGCGTGTTCGCCGACGTGGACGTGAGCATCGGCGTGGCGCTCTACCAGGGCGCGCCGATGCCCGACCAGGAACTGATGCGCCAGGCCGACACCCTGCTCTACCGCGCCAAGGCCGCGGGCCGCGGGCGCTTCGAGATCGGCCCGCCCGAGCTGCTGCCGCAGGACGCGGGCGGCGCGTGGCCGCAGGATACGCCGGACCTCTAGGCGCGGCGGCCTCGCCCGCGTCTCTGGCCTCCGCGGCCTCTGTGGCTTCTGCGGCCTCTATTCGCCCTCGAACGGCACGTGCTTGCCGTCGCGCGACTGGTAGCCGAGCTTGGTGTCGGCGCCCATCATCTTTTCCCAGGCCACCATCGCGTCGGCCACGGCGTTGGGCTCGCCCTTGAACACCAGCACGTCGTTGCCGCAATTCGGGCACTGGCCGCCGAACACGGCGTCGATGCCGCGCAGGTTGGGCGCGTCGATGGCGTCGAAGGTGCCGAAGGCGGTCTTGCACGCGCCGCACACCAGTTGGGCGGGCCGCAGGGCCGCCAGTTTTGCGCGGGCCTGCTCCGCGCGCGCCGCCTGGCTGCCCCGGCGTTTTGCTTCACCCATGATTCACTTCCTTCGCGCGCGCCGGCTGGCGCGCGCTTTCTCCAAGCATTGATATGGCCGGCGGCGCCGCTCAGAACGGCAGCGGGCCGACCGCGGATTGCGGCGGCACCGGCGGGAACGCGATCGGCGCGGTCTGGCGTTGCAGCGCATAGCGCACATAGACGCCGGCGTACCACTGGCGGTAGTCGCGCGCGTTGTCGAGCCCGAGCAGGCCGCCCACGTAGAGCTGCTGCGCCGCCTGGTACTCGGCCGATCCGACCAGATTGTAGGCCAGGCCGGTCTTCGACTGGCCCTGGTAGACCGCGCTGGACGAGCTGGTCAGGTTCCGGCCGTTGGCCGTGGCCATCGCCGCGTTGGCCGCCGACTGCGCCGCGGCGTCGGTCGGGAAGTAGTTCGAATCGTCCTCGCGGAAGGCTTGCATGCCCAGCGCGCCGCGCACGTGGTAGGCCAGCCGGCCGCTGCGCCCGGTGAGCGACAGCGGCACCGTCACCGCGAAATAGGTCTGCGGGCTGAAATAGCCGCCCTGCCCGAAGGTGAAATAGCGCAGGTTGTCCGCGTAGCCCATCGAGGTGAAGTTCACCCCGCTCATGAGGCGCTGGTCCGGCTTGTCGATCACGCGCAGGTAGAAGCCGCCGCCGCCTTCCCAGCGCGTGTTGCGCTTGACGTCGTGGCCGGTCAGCAGGCCATAGCCGCCGTAGCCGTACAGGCCGAAGAAGCCGTCGTCCCAGCCGAGGTCGGCGCGCGCGCTGCTGTTCATCACGCCGCCCCATTGCAGGCCGGTGCGCTCGTCGCGCGCGCCCGCGTAGGACAGCAGGCTGTCCGTCACCGGCCGGCGCGAGGCGCCGAGCGACAGCGTGGCGCGCTGCGTGAGCGGCAGGTTGAGCCTGGCGCCGGCATTGACGTCGGTGTAGCGGAAACCCAGCGGCGTGCTGCCGACGTCGGCGGTGAAGCGCTCCGATTCGTAGGCCACGCCGAGCGCCACGCCGAAGGCGTTCTGCGGGCCGGCCGAGGCCGACCGCAGCGGCGCACCGGCCAGGTTCACGGGCGCGCCGTTCACGCCGTAGGCCAGCGGGCCGCCGCCGAAGCGCGAGGCGCTGTTGAAGTCGGCGCCGACCGAGCCGCTGTCCAGCGCCACCGGGGTCACGCGCGCCGCCAGCTTGCCGTTGCCGGCGGCGATCTTGGCTTCGGCCACCACCTGCATCTCGGTGAGCTGGCTCATGCCGGAGTCGCCCGTGCGCCCGCGCAGCATGGGGCCGCCGGCGAGCGTGCTGGCGCGCTGCGCCTCGATCTCGCCGAGTTCCTGCTGGGCGGTGCGGGGGCCGGTCGGGCTGGCCTGCGAGTCCGCGTCGGCCAGCCACGGCGCGCGCGCCTGCGCGCCGAACGGCTGGCGCGCGGGCACGGCGGCAGCGGGTTCGGCGACAGCGGCCACGGCGGCGGGCGCGGCCTGCGCCGGGTACTGGTTCGGGTACTGGGCCGCCGGATATGGCACCGGGTATTGCGCCGGAGCCGGAGACGCGTACTGGGCATCCTGCGCCGCGCCGGTGGCGCGGCTGGCCGCGGTGGCCTTGCCGCGCGTGGCGGTGGTGGCTGCGCGCGCGCGCAGCGGCGCGGGCACCTGTTGCGGATAGTAGGCCTGCGGCTGCTGGGGCATGGGCGCCGCGGCTGGCGCGCTGCCGGCCGGCACCGGGATATAGGGCTGGCCATACGCCTGGCCGCCGGCGCCAGCCGCCGGCGCGGCCTGCGCCACCGTGGGCGCGGGCACCGCGAGATACGGCGCCTGCGAGCCGGGCGGCGGCAGTTGCGAGACCGCGCGCTGGCCCGGCAGGCCGACGAAGGGATTGGACGGCACGCGGTCGAACCCGGCGGCGCCCGCGCGCGCGCCCGGCGGCGCGCCGGCGGCGGCCTCGGCCGCCACCGCGGCGCGGAAGTAGTCCGCCGCGCGCGAGGTCTTGCCCTCGGCGCGGTAGAGCCGCCCGGCGGCGGTCAGCACCTTGGGCGACTTTGGCGCCTGCGCCAGCGCCATCTGCAGCGTGCCCTCGGCCCAGCTGAATTCCTTGGCGGCGGTGGCGGTGCCGATCGCGGCCAGCATCAGGTCGAGGTTGCGCGGGTCTTTTTCCAGCACGCTCTCGTACAGCGCGAGCGCCTGCTTGTTGTCGCCGGCCTGCGCGTACATGCGCGCCAGGCTGGCGCGCACGGCGCCGTTGCCGCCGCGCTCGGACAGCGCCGGGGCCAGCATGTCGTAAGCGGCCACGAGGTCGCCGCTCTCGGTGAGCGCGTCGGCCTGGCGCACGATGTAGGCCACGCGCAGGTCGTCGTAGTCCTTGCGCTGCTGCGGGTTCAGCGCCGCGCCGGCGAGCTGGCGCAGCACGCCGGCCAGCTCCACGTCCTGGCGGGTCTTGAGCAGGATGGCGGCGTATTGCAGCTGCATGCCGGCGTCGGGCCGCGGCGTGCGGCTCATCACGCTGCGCATCAGCGCCAGCGCGCGCGGCTCGTCGCCGGCGTCGGCATAGGCCAGCGCCAGCGCGCCGAGCTGGTCGGCGTCCTGCTGCGCGTAGCGTTCGGCGTCCTGCAGCACGGCGCGCGCGGCGGATTGCTGGCCGGCGGCGGCCAGGCCGCTGGCGCGCTCGGCCTCGGCATGCACCCACAGGCGGCGCTGCAGGGTGCCCATGTCGCGCGTGCGGCTCTGCGGCGGCACGCGCTCGAGCGCGTCGAGCCCGGCCTGCCATTCGCCGGTCTCGGCGCTCAGCAGCGCGCTGGCGTAGAGCGCGTCGGGCATGTTGGGGTTGGACAGCAGCAGGCCGTCCATGATGCTGCGGGCCTGTTCCTTGAGGCCCATCGACGCATAGGCGCGCGCCGCGTCGAGGCGCACCCACGGGTTGGTGGGGTCGGCCGCCATCGCGTCTTCGAGCGCGCGCCGCGCGCCGGCGGTGTCGCCACGCTGCAGGGCCGCGCGCGCCTGGCCGCGCGCCTCGTCGGCGCGCAGCCTGCCGAGCGAGCCCACTTTCTCCTGCTGGGCCGGCGTCAGGTCCTGCACGATGGCGAGCGCCTCGGCGCCCTTGTTCTGCGCCGACAGCACGCCCACCAGCCCGCGCGTGGCGTCTGGGTTGTCGGGCTGCTGCTTGAGCACGCGCCGGTAGGCGGCCTCGGCCTGCGCGTACTGGCCGTCCTCGGCCATCACGTCGGCCAGCGCCACCTGCGCGGACGGCTCGCGCGCGTCGAGCTTGACGGCGCGCTCGAGCAGGCGGCGCGCCTCGGCGCGGTTGCCGCCGTTGCGCGCGGCGGTGGCCTGCTCGGACAGCAGCCAGTAGGTGGCGCTGTTCTGCGCGCTGCGGTAGCGCGTGCCGGCGCCGCGCCGGGCGGCCTGGTCGAGGAAGTCCACCGCCTCGGCGAACTTCTCCTGCTTGAGGCGCAGCACGCCCATGCCGCCGAGCGCGTCGGCGTCCTCGGGGCGCTGCGCGAGCGCGGCCTGGAAGCGTTCGCCGGCGCGCTCCAGGTCGCCGGCGTCCAGCGCGTCGAAGCCCTGCTGCACGATCTGGCGCGCCGGGTTGGCGGCGGCGCCGGCACCGGCGCCGGCCGCGCGGGTGGACTCCTGCTGCTGCTGCGCCTTGACCGCGTCGAGCTTGGCGCGGATGGCGGCGTCGTCCGGATGGCCGGCCAGCCAGGCCTGGTACAGCGGCGCGTCGGCCGGGCGCCCGCCCAGCCAGGTCAGCGCGCGCTGCCAGCTCTGCGCGGCGGGGCCGGCCACGTCGGTGCCCTTCGAGAGCGCCTCGAGCTGGCGGATGCCTTCGCGGCGCGTGGACTCGCGGTAGGTGAGGTGCTGCGCCAGCGCGAGCTGCGCGCGGTTGTCGGCGGGGTTGGCGCGCGCCAGCTGCTCGAGGCCCTTGCGCGCCGCTTCCCAGCCCTGCGCGGTGCCGCCCAGGGTCTGGTAATACTCCAGCGCGAGATCGCCCTGCGGCACGGCGCCGCCGGCGGCCTGCTGGTAGCGCCTGACCGCTTCCTCGCCCTGGCCGCTGCGCGCGAGCTGGCGGGCCTGCTCGATCTGCTGGCTGGTGCCGCCGCCGCTGATGATCTGCGTCAGGCGCGCGATCTGCGGCGAGCCGGGCTGGGCCTTCTTCAGGCGCTCGAGATAGGCGCGCGCGCCGTCGGCGCGGCCGGCCTCGGCCTCGGACACGCCCATGCCGTAGAGCGCCTCGGGCTGGCTCGGGTTGAGCCGCAGGATCTTCTGCCACGCTTCGGCGGCGCGGTCGCCGCGGCCGCGCTCCTGCCAGTACTTGCCCTGGTCCACCAGCAGCTTGACCGGGTCTTCCTGCGCGGCGGCGGCGGTGGCGAACGCGGCCAGCAGGCTCAGCGCGAGCGTCTTCGCGCGCCGCCTGCCGGCGGCCTGCCCGCGCGCCGCGGGCATCGTGCGTCCGTTCATGGCCGGGCGCTTGCGGTTCTGCATGTCTTCTCCCACTCCAGCTCCAGTTGGCCCGAGGGCGCGAACCGGTAGCGGCCTTCGGCAAAGCCGAGGCCGAATAATCCCAATACGGTGTCGTAGTACGTGGCCGCGGACTTGCCGCCGGCGGCGTCGAGCATGGTCTCGGCGCGCGCGCGCTGCACCGCCGCGGCCGGCGAGCCGGCGGCCTGCAGGAACGGCACCAGCGCGGCGGAGAAGCCAGCCGGGCCGTCGCCTTCGAGCGCGCCGCCGTCGGCGTGCATGCGCTCGGGCGGCGCGGCGCGGCCCGCCATGCGCTGCGCGTGCGGCGCCAGCGCCTTCATCAGCGCGCGGCCCGCGGCGTCGCCGCGCGGCGTCATGCCGGCCCACAGGTAGACGCGGATGGCGTCGTAGCTGCTCACGTCGCCCTTGACCGGGTCGGTGAGAAAGCCGGTGCCGCCCTGGTCGGCGCGGTAGGCGGACCAGTCCGGCACGATGCCCTGCCTGGCCACCGCTTCGGCCAGCCGGCCGGCCTGCGTGGCCAGCGTGCCCCACGGCCCGGACGGGTCGGCGCCGGCCAGCCGGCGCAGCAGCGGCACCGGCAGGTAGCTGGCATTGAGGCGCCACTGGCGCGGGCCGTCTTCGCTGCCCTCGGCAAACCCCTGCGGGGCGGGCAGCAGCATGGCGCCGAAGCCGGGCAGCGACGCCACCTCCTGCTGCGCCGCCAGCTTGAGCAGCGCGCGCGCCTGCGTGGCGTAGCGCGGCTCGCGCCACAGGCGCGCGGCCTCCAGCAGCGCGAACGCGAACCACAGGTCGGCGTCGGAAGCGGCGTTGGCGTCGATCACGCCCCACGAGCCGTCGCCGCGGCGGCCCCACTGCCACGCGGGCAGCTTGTCCTGCAGGCTGCCGGCGCCGAGGTTGGCGATGCTCCACTGCCACAGGCGGTCGAAGGTGGCGCGGTCGTTGGCGACCAGCGCGAACACCATGCCGTAGGACTGGCCTTCCGAGGTGCTGTGCTGCTCGCGCGTGGACGGGTCGAGCACGCGGCCGTCGGCTTGCACGAAGCGCGCCAGGAACTGCTGGTACAGCGGCCACGGGCAGGGCGCGGGCGCGGCCGCCGCGGCGCCGGCCCAACCACCCAGCGCGCCCAGCGCGCCCAGCGCCGGCAGACCCGCCAGCCAGCGCCGGCGCGACCGGTTCACCATCATTGCACCCCCTGGTTGCGCCGGTTGGCGCGCGCGCGCAGCGTCAGGAACAGCAGCGTCGCCAGCAGCAGCGCGGCGGCGCCGGTCATCAGCACCAGCGCCAGCGGGCGCCGCGACAGCCACCATTCCACGTAGGTCCACGGCGCCAGCCTGCCCACGTAGTAGTTCTGCTCGGCGGCCAGGCTGTCAACGTCCTTGCCGTGCACCAGCGCCAGGCTGCCCTGCACGTGGACCACCTGGTCGGGGTCGAGCAGCGCCTCGGTCATCGCCTGCAGGCCCTGCGGCGCGTTGCTGACCAGCGCCACCACGCTGCGCCCGGAGGCCAGCGGCGACTCGAACGCGCTCAGCGCGGCGTCGGTGCCGGCGCTGGTGAGCGACAGGCGCGTCTCGACCGGGCGGTCGCGCGTGACGTCGGCGCCGTTCCACCAGCCCGCCACGGTGGACACGATGTCGGACATGGTGAAGCGCTTCTCGTTGCCCGCCAGCGAAACCGGCATGCGCTCGGCCCACTGCGTGAACAGCGGCTGGTTCTGCGTGGTGCCGATCACCAGCAGGTCGCGCGCGGCCTGCTGGGCGACCTGCGCCGCGCCGGACACGGCCACGCCGGTGGCGGGATAGCCGGTGGACTCGCCCATGCGGCCCATCAGCGTGAGATAGGCCGTGTAGTCCTCGGCGCCGGGCTTGTCCGGCAGGATCACCGCGGTCTCGGACAGGTCGGCCAGGCGCGTGAACGGGAAACCGCTGTTGCCGAACACGGCCAGGTCCGGCAGCGCGATGAAGTGCGACAGGCCGGTGATGTCGATGGTCGAGTCCGGGTCGATGGCACCCTTGACGTTGTCGAGCATCACGTCCTTGCAGGCGCCCTGCTTGAGGTAGTCGTAGTAGAAATGGAACTGCAGCTGCGACTGCGCGGGCAGCATGAACAGCGGCAGCGCGATGCGCTCGTGCACCGGCACCGAGCCGTCCGGCAGCACCTTGGCCAGCAGCTGGCTGGCGCGGCCGTCCTGGTTCTTGAGCGCGCGCAGCGGATAGGCGCGCAGGAACTGGCGGTTGACGTTGACGTTCAGGGTGGACTTGTCCACCACCGGGCGCGGCGTGTAGCGGTAGTGCAGGTCGATCGGGATGCCCTTGTCGCGCCAGCCGAACAGGTCCGGCGGCAGGCGGAAGTTCACGCGCACCAGGTCCGGGTTGTAGCCCGAGACGTTGAGGTCGCGCACCTCGGTCAGCTCGCCGAAGCGCACCGGGCGGTCGCTGCGGATCCAGTTGGGCGCGTCGTAGGGCACGCGCGGCGCGACCTCGTCGAAGCGCGAGATGGTGGCGCTCTGCCCGGACAACGCGCGCGCGCCCAGCGTGAGCGCGCGCGCGGCGGTCTTGAGCTCGGCGCTGTCGCGGCCCATCACCAGCAGCAGCTTGGCGTTGGCGTCGCCCGGATTGGGCACCACGGCCAGCGTCGGGCCGCCGATGGCGGGCAGCGCCACGCCGGCGGGCTTTTCCTCGCCGGTGACGAACACCACCGCGTTGCCGCTGGCCGGCACCTGGTTGAGCAGCGCGCCGAACGACGCGCCGCGGTAGCCGGCCAGCGCGCCGAACCACGACGACACCGCGCCCGCGGCCTCCAGCGTGGCCGCCGACGGCGCGCCCGCGAACACGAACGGCAGCCGCAGGCGGCCGACGTCGCGGCGGTCGAAGAACGGCAGCGGCAGCAGCGACAGCTCGTTGGCCAGCGCCACCGGCGCCACGGTCAGCTCCAGCACGCTGCTGTTGCCCACCGTGGCCCACAGGCTGGAATGGAACGGATCCTCGCAGTCGGTGGTGTAGTGGCCGACCAGCTCCAGGTTGAGGCGGTTGAATTCCGTGATCAGGCGCGGCTCGATGGCGAGGTCGCGCTCCTGGCTGGTGCCCGCGCCCTCCTTGGGCACGGGCACGCTGGCGGCCACTTCGCCGTTGACCATCACGTTGATGTGCGACAGCGCCGGGATCAGCGCCGGCGAATAGGTGTAGCGCAGCTTGAGCCGGGCGGCGGTCACCACTTCGTCGGCGCGGATCGAGAACGGCACGCCGTTGATGGCGTCCACGCCGCGCAGCTGGAACGGCGCGTCGGCGCCGAGCTGCTTGAGCGTGAACTGCACCGTGCGGCTGGCCGCGCGCGGCGCGGTGGCGGCACCTGCGGCGCCGGCGGGGATGGCGGTGGCCGCCGCGGGCGCCGGCGGGACCACGGTGTCGCGGCTGGTGTCCGGCAGCGTGGCGCGCTGGGCACCGGCGGGATGCGCCGCCAGCAGGGTGAAGGCGAGGATGGCGCCCAGGCGGGTCAGCGCGGGCAGGCGTGGTTTATGGTTCAGGCGCATTCGTCTCTTGAGCCGGTGGTCCGTGGCGTGTGTGCCGGGCCGGGCCCGGGCAGATGGTCAGTTGGTGGAGGCGCCGGGCTCGGGGCGGCGCAGCAGCCGGCGCATCTCGCGCCCGAGATGGAACATCATGTTGTGGAAGCCGAGCATGCCGATGCGCAGGATCTGGCCCGCGGCCAGCCCCGGCGCGTCCAGGCGCTTGCGGCCCCAGGAGCCGACCCATGCGTCGGCGCGCGCGAAGGTGCACTGGATGAAGGCCATCTCGTCGCGCGGGCTCATCTCGCCCAGCACCAGGCCGGTGTGCGACTCGCCCTGGAACACCACCTTGGCGGGGAACATGTGCTCGTCGTCCTGCAGGTACAGCGAGATCTGCACCGGCTCGCCCACCGTCGCCGTGACGCCCGGCGGCAGGCGCATGCCGATGCCGCCTTCGGCGAAGTCGATGGTCTCGCACACGGTGGTGCGGCCGTCGGCGAAATGCAGCGTGGCCGGCAGCGTCATCGCCACGCGGTGCGCCACGCGGATCTGCCGCGTCTCGCTGGCCACGGCGATGGAGGCGCCGAGGATGACGAGGTTGTAGCAGGTCCAGATCAGGTTCAGCACTACCGTGGTGGCCTCGAACTGGTTCCACAGGAACAGCCGCAGCAGACCCACCCCGATGCCCAGCAGGTTGAGCAGCAGCAGCACCAGGTAGGGCCGCGAGATCTCCCAGTCGAAGTAGGCTTCCTCGATCACCCCGCCCTTGGGCGTGACGTTGAACTTGCCCGCGGCCGGGTTGAAAAAGGCCACCAGCACCGGCCGCATGATGTACCACGCCAGCACCGACTCGTAGACCTCGTTCCAGAACGAATGGCGGAACTGGCCCTGCACGCGCGAGTTGGTCATGTTGGCGTGCAGCAGGTGCGGCAGCGCGAAGGTGGCGATGGTCAGCGCCGAGGCCTGGATCACGTGCGCGCCGAACAGCAGGTAGGCCAGCGGCGCGGTCAGGAACACCAGCCGCGGCAGCCCGTAGAAGAAGTGCAGCATGGCGTTGAGGTAGCACATGCGCTGCCAGATCGTCAGCCCGGGGCCGAGCAGCGGGTTGTCGAGCCGGCAGATCTGCGCCATGCCGCGCGCCCAGCGGATGCGCTGGCCGACGTGCCCGGACAGGCTCTCGGTGGCCAGCCCCGCCGCCTGCGGGATCGCCAGGTAGGCGGTGCCGTAGCCCTTGCGGTGTAGCTTGAGCGCGGTGTGCGCGTCCTCGGTCACGGTCTCCACCGCGATGCCGCCCACCTCCAGCAGCGGCGCGCGGCGGATGATGGCGCACGAGCCGCAGAAGAAGGTGGCGTCCCACAGGTCGTTGCCGTCCTGCACCAGGCCGTAGAACAGCTCGCCCTCGTTGGGCACTTCCTGGAACGTCTGCAGGTTCTTCTCGAACGGGTCGGGCGAGAAGAAATAGTGCGGCGTCTGCAGCATGGACAGCCGGCGGTCCTTGAGGAACCAGCCCATGCAGATCTGCAGGAAGGAGCGCGTGGGGATGTGGTCGCAGTCGAAGATGGCCACGTACTCGCCATTGGTGTCCTTGAGCGCCTCGTTGATGTTGCCGGCCTTGGCGTGGCGGTTGTGGTTGCGGGTCACGTGGGTGACGCCGACCTTCTCGCAGAACGCGCGGAATTCCTCGCGCCGGCCGTCGTCGAGCACGTAGACGTTGATCTTGTCGCGCGGCCAGTCCAGCGACATGGCGGCGAACACGGTGGGCTTCACCACCGAGAGCGGCTCGTTGTAGGTGGGGATGAAGACGTCCACGGTCGGCCAGGTGGCGCTGTCCGCCGGCATCGGCACCGGGCGGCGCTGCAGCGGCCACGCGGTCTGGAAGTAGCCCAGCATCAGCACCGTGAAGGCGTACAGCTCGGCCAGCACCAGCCCGATGCCGAACACCGCGTCGAACAGGCCGCCCAGGCCCACGGTCTCGGTCAGCCGCCAGTACATATAGCGGCTGGAGGCGATCACCGACAGCACCACCATCACCAGCGTGGCGAGATGGCCCTTGAGCCGGTTGAGCCATACGGCAAGCGCGAAGCACACCGCGGCGAAGCCCACCTGCTGCCAGAAGTCCAGCGGCACGGTGGCGACCAGCGCGAACAGGCACAGCGCGACCACCAGCGCCAGCACGCGCATCGGGATGCTGTCCCACAGCGGCATCTCGACGAAGGCGAGGCCCAGGCGCCGCGCCGTGGCCGACAGCGCGTTGGGGCGGGTGGCCGCCGGCGCCGCGGCCTTGCCGGCGGCGGCGGCGGCCTTGCCGGCAGCGGTCTTGCGGGATCTGGCGGGCTTCACGCGGCTTCTCCATGTGCGGCCAGCGCCTGGCGCAGCCGGTCGGCACAGCGCAGCAGGTCGTGCGTGGCCTGGCTGTGGGGGTTGTATTCGAGCACGCTGCGGTCGTAGGCGAGCGCCTCGGCCACGGCCTGGTCCTGGTGGACCACGCCGAGCACGCGCTCGCCGAGCTGGGCGCGCAGCGTCTGCACCACGTCCTTGCCGAGCTGGCGGCTCACGTCCACCTGGTTGATCACCAGCACGTGGCCCACGTAGTCGGGCCGGCCTTCGCAATACGTGCGGATCAGGTCTTCCATCAGCGGCAGCGCGGCATAGGAGGCGGCATCCGGCAGCGCCACCATCACGCACACCTGCGCGCACGACAGCGCCTGGCGCATGTAGGGCGAGGGGCCGGGCGGGGTGTCGATCACCACGATGTCGTCGTGGCCCAGGCCCAGCGCGCCGAGCTGCGCGCGCAGCCAGCCGGGATGGGTGACGAGATGCGCTTCGAACGCCGAGCGGTCCGCCTCGTTGAGCGCGCCGAACGGCATCACCAGCGCGCTCGAGCGGCCGCGGTACAGGCTGGGCTCCCACGGCTCGCCCGCCAGCGTGGCGCGCGCGTGACCGCCGACTTCCTGCGGCGGCATGCCGAAATGCAGCCGCAGCGCGTTCTGCGGGTCCAGGTCGACGGCGAGCACGCGCTCGCCGGCGGCGGCCAGCGCCTCGGCAAGGTTGGCCGACAGCGTGGTCTTGCCCACGCCGCCTTTGGCCGATACGACGGCAATGATTTTCACGAGCGGTTCAGCCGGTCTAGGAATGAGCGTCGTCCGGGCGCGCGTTCGGCAGCCGGGGCCGGTTCCGGGCGGCCTTCGAGCCGCGCGAAGATCCGCGACAGCTCGGTGCCCGCGGCGGGCGCCGGCGAGGCAAAGGGCGCGGACGGCACGGACGATATGGACGGTATGGACGACAAGAGCGGCGCAGGCGGGGCGGGCGGCGGCGCCGGCTCCCAGGCCGGCGGCTGGAGCGGCGCGGCCACGGCCGGCGCCGCTTCGGCCGCGCGCGCCGGCGGCGGCGTGCCGCCGGGGGTGCGGAAGCGCGGCTCCATCGCTGCGGCAGGCGCCGGCACGGGAGGCTTGCTAATCACTTTTTCCACGGCAGCGACCGGCGGCTCGGCCGGGGCGCGCCAGAACGGCGCGGCCGCGGCGCCGTCCTGCGCCGGCGCGCCGGCCGGCTGCACCGGCGGCACCGCGGCGGCGCGGTCCACCCGCACGGACGACAGCAGCGGCCAACGCTCGCGCGCCTGCGCCGCCTCGTCGTCGCGCACGATCTCCTGGTAGGCTTCCGCCTTGCCGCCAAAGCGCTCGAACAGCTTTGACAGGTCGTCTGACTGACTCATGATTGTTGCTCACACGGAAAGAAAGTGGCCCGGCGCCTGCGTTCCGGGCCTGGGCGCGCGTCAGCGGCCGAAGCGGAATTCCACGCTTCCGGTCGCGTCCATCGGCGTGCTTTGGCTGACTTTCAGGGATTCGGATGAGCCCAGCATGCGGAACCACTGCTGGTACGCCCCTTCCAGGAACGCGGCAGACCAGCCATCGGCTGACTCGCCCAGCGCCACTCTGAGCGGCGCGCAGTAATGCCGGATCATCAGCGCGCCGCCGGCGTCCTCGATGCTGGCCCAGCCCCAGTCCACGTCCAGCCAGATCTGGGCGATCGCCCGCTCGAATTCGGCCAGCGTGGCGCAGGCCCCCGGGTCGAAACGTTGCGCGAAACGCACACCGACGCGCCGCATCATCGCGCGCAGGGTGGCAGGATCCGTCACCTCGGCCAGTTCTTCGGCGAGTGCGGACAAAACGTCACGCCATTGCGAGGAGCAATGCCGCTCGCTCAGATACTGCAGAATTGCCTGATTCACACCCAAAAACCCCGTTCAGATTCCCAATTATCGTTTTTTGTATTGTGAAGCTCATTTTCAGTCCAAGGTATGTCCGGCGGCAAATGCTGCGCGCGCAACGGCCTCCCTGGAGCGAACCATGTTTCATCTCTACAACAAACGAACCACCCCTTAGGGTCCATGCCATCCCGGTCACGGACCGGGCCGGACGGCCCGGGCGCCCGCCACATCGGAACAGTCTTAGCAGACTGACAGCTTACGAACGCCCCGGGAAGTCTCCCCCCGCCGAAGCGGGGAAAGCCTCGCCGGTGATCTGGAAGGCACCGGCCGGCGGTGTTTTGGGGTGGGGAGCGGGGTTGCGGCGGGGTTGCAGCGGGATCGCGGCGGGAAGGACGCCGGGCGGGACCCTGCGCCGCCGGAGCCACCGCCGGCGGGAAGACCCGCGCGCGGCGGAAACGACGAGGCCAGTCGCGCGGACTGGCCCCGGGATGCCGCGCGCGGGCGGCGCGGCGTGGAAGGCAGGAAAGGCCGGCCCTCCCGCGGCGGAATCAGGCGGTCGCCAGCACGCTGGCGATGGCCTGCGCCACCGCCGCGACGTTGCCCTGGTTCAGCCCCGCCACGCACATGCGGCCCGAGCGCAGCAGGTAGACGCCGTGCTTGTCGCGCAGCACGTCGACCTGCTCCGCGGTCAGGCCGGTGTAGGTGAACATGCCGCGCTGGGTCAGGTAGCGCGACAGCGCCTCGCCGCCGACGTGCGGGCGCAGGTTGTCGTGGATCAGCCCGCGCATGGCGGCGATGCGGCCGCACATGGCCTTGAGTTCTTCCTCCCACTGCGCGCGCAGCGCGGGGGAGCCCAGCACCCGGGCCACCACGCGGGCGCCGTGGGTGGGCGGGTTGCTGTAGTTGGCGCGCACGGTGCCGGTGAGCTGGCCCAGCACGCGGCCGGCCTCGTCGGCGTCGCGGCAGACCACGCTCAGGCCGCCACAGCGCTCGCCGTACAGCGAGAAGTTCTTGGAGAAGGAATTCGCCACCAGGCACGGCACTTCCTGCGCGGCCAGTTCGCGCACGGCGAACGCGTCCTCGTCGAGGCCGGCGCCGAAGCCCTGGTAGGCCATGTCGACGAACGGCAGCAGGTCGTTGGCCTTGAGCAGCGCGATCACCTTGCGCCACTGGTCCTGGTCCAGGTCCACGCCGGTGGGGTTGTGGCAGCACGCGTGCAGCAGCACGATGCTGCGGCGCGGCAGCTCGCGCAGCGCCGCCATCATCGCGTCGAAGCGCAGCCCGCCGGTGGCGTCGTCGTAGTAGGGATAGGTGTTGACGGTGAAACCGGCGCGCTCGAAGATCACGCGGTGGTTTTCCCAGCTCGGGTCGCTGACCCAGACCTGCGCCTGCGGGAACGCGCGGCGGAGGAAATCGGCGCCGACGCGCAGCGCGCCCGAGCCGCCGAGCGTCTGCAGCGTGGCGATGCGCCCGGCCTTGCGCGCCTCGCACTGCTCGCCGAACACCAGCGCCTGGACCGCGTCGCGGTAGGCGGCGTTGCCCGCCATCGGCAGGTAGGGGCGCGGGCCGAGGTCGGCCAGCAGCTCGGCCTCGGCCTGCGCCACGGCCTTCATGACCGGCAGCCGCCCCGCATCGTCGAAATAGATGCCGATGCTCAGGTTGACCTTGTCGGTGCGGGGGTCGGACTGGAAGCTCTCGTTCAGCGAGAGGATGGGATCGCCTGGGAAGGCCTCGATGTGTTCGAACATGGTGCGCTCAGTGGGTGGTGCGACGAAGATGCAGCCGGCATTGTAGGACAGGCGCCAGGCGGCCGGGGCGGGGCGCCCCGGCGCTCGCGCTCAGACCTTCAGCGTGCCGCGCTCGATCTGGTCGCGCTCCAGCGACTCGAACAGCGCCTTGAAATTGCCTTCGCCGAAACCTTCGTCGCCCTTGCGCTCGATGAACTCGAAGAACACCGGGCCGAGCGCGGTCTTCGAGAAGATCTGCAGCAGCAGGCGCGGCTTGCCGCCTTCGGTGGTGCCGTCGAGCAGGATGCCGCGCGCCTTGAGCTGCTCGACCGGCTGGCCGTGGCCCGGCAGGCGCTTGTCGAGCGCTTCGTAGTAGTAGTCGTTGGGCGCCGTCATCAGCGGCACGCCGGCCATCTGCAGGTTGTCGATGACTTCGATCAGGTTGTCGGTCAAGAAGGCGATGTGCTGGATGCCCTCGCCGTTGAAGGCCATCAGGAATTCCTCGATCTGGCCGCTGCCCTTGGACGATTCCTCGTTGAGCGGGATGCGGATCTTGCCGTCCGGCGCCGTCATCGCCTTGGAGGTCAGGCCGGTGTATTCGCCCTGGATGTCGAAGTAGCGGATCTCGCGGAAGTTGAACAGCTTCTCGTAGAAATGGGCCCAGTAGGCCATGCGGCCGCGGTAGACGTTGTGCGTCAGGTGGTCGATCAGGCGCAGGCCGTGGCCCGGCGGGCGGCGCTCCGCGCCTTCGACGAATTCGAAGTCGATGTCGTAGATGGACTTGCCGTCCTCGAAGCGGTCGATCAGGTACAGCGGCGCGCCGCCGATGCCCTTGATCGCGGGCAGGCGCAGCTCCATCGGGCCGGTGGCGATTTCCACCGGCTGCGCGCCCAGTTCCAGCGCGCGCTTGTAGGCCTTGTGCGAGTCCTTCACGCGGAAGGCCATGCCGCACGCGCTCGGGCCGTGCTCGGCCGCGAAGTACGCCGCCGGGCTGTGCGGCTCGCGGTTGACGATGAAGTTGATCTCGTTCTGGCGATACAGCAGCACGTCCTTGGAACGGTGGCGCGCCACCAGGCTGAAACCCATCTGCTCGAACAGCGGTTCCAGGAGATTGGGCGTGGGCGAGGCGAATTCCACGAATTCGAAGCCCATCAACTGCATCGGGTTTTCAAAGAGGTCTGCCATGATCGGGGGCCAGATGAACGGGGGAAGGGGGCGGCGTCCGGCAAGCGGCGAAGGCGGCGTGGCTGCCGCGCGGGCCCGCGGGACGTCTCTGTCTTGGTCCATGTTCCTGCCGGTGCGCCGGAGACTGCAACGCCGTCAACAGGACCATAGGTTGCAGAGAGTTTATTGGCTAGCCCGGGGAATGTAATAGCGAAATCGGGAAGGGATAACCCTATTGTCCGCCATGAAATAGCGCCGATATTTTCGATTTGAGCATGGAAATGCGCGTCCTGTCCCGGCCCGCGGTCCGCGCCTGCGCGCATGGCCCGCGCCGGACGAACGCCGGGCAGCCCTCCGCGCCCGCTCCGGAAACCTCGAAGCGTACCCGTTTCTGCGTGCTGGTCTTGCGCCGCCGCGCGCGGCGCCGGATCGCGCGAACGCGCGCCGCCAGACCGCCCGCATGGCCACCTGCGCGGGTGGCGCATTGCGCGCCGGGGGCGGAAACGGACCGCGCCGCGCCCGCGCCGGCGGCAAAGCGTACCCGTTTCTGCGTGCGGTCAGTGCGTGCTCAGCCGATCGCGCCGCCGCCGACCACCAGCACCCTGGCGTTCTTGAAATCGGGAAACATGGCATGGCTCCTTGAGAAAGCGAAACGAAAGCAAGACGAGGAAAAAGCGCGCCGATGCGCGGCGTGGCGCATCGCAATCGCAATCGCATGCCGTCGATTATGGCCACTGCGCGGCGGCCGATCATCCATGCCGGATTGGAAGCACTGTTGGCAGGGATTTGATAATGGGCCGGCGCGGCGCGCCCAGGCACGGCCCGCGCCAGCACGCACGCCGCGCCGCCGCTACAATGCTGCGGTGCAGCTTGGTCCCGTCCGGGGCCGCTGGCGCATCGCCTCGACCGCTCCAAGACTCCCTTCCGCCATGAAGCCCCTCCTGCTGGTCCTCAACCACGTCCAAGACGAACACCTCGGCTGGATCGCCGAGCAATACGAAGTGCTGTACGCACCCGACGACGCGGCCCGCGCCGCGCGCATCCGCGCGGACGGCGCGCGCATCCGTGCCGTGCTGACCATCGGCTCGGTCGGCCTGAGCGCCGCCGAGATCGACGCGATGCCGGCGCTGGAGCTGGTCTGCGCGCTGGGCGCGGGCTACGAGAACATCGCCGTGGCGCATGCCCGCGCGCGCGGCATCGTGGTCGCCAACGGCGCCGGCACCAACGACAGCTGCGTGGCGGACCACGCCGTGGCGCTGCTGCTGGCCACGGTGCGCGCGCTGCCCGCGCTGGACCGCGCCACGCGCGCCGGCCAGTGGCGCACCGAGCTGCCGCTGCGGCCCAACGTGTCGGGCAAGCGCCTGGGCATCGTGGGCCTGGGCACCATCGGCCGGCGCATCGCGCAGCGCGGCCTGGGCTTCGACCTGGAGGTGGGCTATCACAACCGCTCGCCGCGCGAGGACGTGCCTTACCGCTATTTCGGCGACGTGGGCGCGCTGGCCGAGTGGGCCGACTACCTGGTGATCGCCACGCCCGGCGGCGCCGGCACGCGCCACCTGGTGGGCGCCGAGGTGCTGGCGCGGCTCGGGCCGCACGGCTTCGTGGTCAACATCGCGCGCGGCAGCGTGCTCGATACCGCCGCGCTGGCGGCGGCGCTGCGCGCGGGCCAGCTGGGCGGCGCCGGCCTCGACGTCTACGAGACCGAACCGGAACCGCCGGTGGCGCTGTTCGACTGCCCCAACGTGGTCCTGACCCCGCACGTGGCCGGCTGGTCGCCGGAGGCCATCGATGCGTCGGTGCGGCAGTTCGTCGAGAACAGCCGCCGCCATTTCGCCGGCGAGCCGGTGCTCACGCCGGTCGGCTGAAGCCGGCCCGCTCAAGGCCGGCCCGCTCAGGCCGCGGGAAACACCACGCGCACGCGCAGGCCCGGCGCCGCGTCTTCCAGCAAGACGCGCGCGCCGTGCGACTGCGCGATCTCGGCGACGATGGCCAGGCCCAGCCCGCTGCCGCCGGTGGGCGCCTCGGGCACGCGATAGAAGCGGTCGAACACGCGCTCGCGCTCGGCAGCCGGGATGCCGGGGCCGTCGTCGCGCACCACCAGCTCGACCGAGCCGGCGCCGCCGGTAGCGGCCACGTCGACCTTGCCGCCGGGCGGCACGTAGCGCAGCGCGTTGTCCACCAGGTTGGTCAGCAGGATGCGCAGCGCGTCCGCGTCGCCGCACACCAGCGCCGGGCCGGCCGCGCCGTCGGCATCCACGCCGAGGTCGATCCCGCGGTCGAGCGCGGCCTGGGTCATCTCGGCCACCACGCCGCCGGCCAGCGCGCGCAGGTCCACCGGCTCGTGCGCCGGCGCCGCCGCGCCCGGCTCCTGCCGGGCCAGCGTGAGCAACTGCGCCACCAGGTGCGTGAGCCGCTCCAGGCCCTGGCGCAGCTTGCCCACGGCTTCGCGGCGCGCCTCGGCGGAATCGGCGCGCTCCACCAGTTGCGCCTGCAGTTGCAGCGCGGCCAGCGGCGTGCGCAGCGCGTGCGCGGCGTCGGCGACGAAGGCGCGCTGGGTGTCGATGGCGTGCGACAGGCGCGCCAGCAACTGGTTGAGCGCCTCGGTCAGCGGCGCGATCTCGTCGGGCATGCTGGTCACGGCCAGCGGCGAGAGCGCGTTGGCGTCGCGCTGGCGCACCCCGGCGGCGATCTCGCGCAGCGGCCGCAGGCCGCGCCCCACCGCCACCCACACCAGCCAGCCCAGCAGCGGCAGCAGCAGCAGCAGCGGCGTCACGGTGCGCAGCGCCATGCGCGCGGCCACCTCGCTGCGCGCCGACATGGGCTGGGCGATCTGCACCACGGCCGGCCCGAGCTGCACGCTGTAGATGCGCCATTCGCCCTCGTCGGTGCGCACGTTGGAAAAACCGAGCTCGGCGCGCTGCGGCAGGCGCGGATGCGCCTGCGACAGGTACAGGCTGCGGCCCGAGCCGTCCCAGATGTGGATCACCACGTCCTCGTCGGCGTGGAACAGGCTCGCGCCCGGCTCGGGCTGCGCGAACGAGGGCATCACCGGATCGGCGAACTGGCTGGGCAGCGCCGCCGCCACCTGCTTCATCTGGTAGTCGAACAGCGCGTTGGCCTCCTGGCGCGCCTGGCCGTAGATCAGCGCGGTGGCCATCAGGATGCCCGCCAGCAGGCCGAGCGCCAGCCACCACAGCAGGGTCTTCTGGATGGAGCGCATCAGGCCGGGTCTCCGGGCGCGGCGGCCTCCGGCCTGGGCACCACGTAGCCCACGCCGCGGATGTTGCGGATCAGCGCCGCGCCGAACTTCTTGCGCAGCGCGTGGATGTAGACCTCCACGGTGTTGCTGCCGACCTCGTCGCCCCAGCCGTACAGGCGCTCCTCGAGCTGCGCCACCGACCACACCTTGCCGGGGCGTGCCAGCAGCGCGGACAACAGGCCGAACTCGCGCGCGGACAGCCTGACCGGCTCGCCGGCGAGCGTGACCTCGCGCGTGACCGGGTTGAGCACGATCTCGCCGTAGCGCAGCAGCGGCTCGGCGCGGCCCTGCGCGCGGCGCACCAGCGCGTGCATGCGCGCGGCCAGTTCCTGCAGGTCGAACGGCTTGACGAGGTAGTCGTCGGCGCCGGCGTTGAGGCCCGCCACGCGGTCGGCCACGGCGTCGCGCGCGGTCAGGATCAGCACCGGCGTGGCCACGCCGCGCGCGCGCAGCGCGGCCAGCACCTCCAGCCCGGAGCGGCGCGGCAGGCCCAGGTCGAGCAGGATCAGCGCGTAGCAGTCCTCGCCGTCCGGCCCGCCCTGCTGGGTCGCCGCGGCCAGGCCCGCCTCGCCGTCCTGCACCCAGTCCACCGCAAAGCCTTCCTGGCGCAGCGCCACTTTCACGCTGTCGCCGATCATGGCGTCGTCTTCCACCAGCAATACACGCATGTTCAGGTCCGCATCAGGCCGGGTTGGCGCGCGCGCCGTGCGCCAGCGCGTCGGCCAGCGCCTGCGCCAGGCCCGGCAGCGCGGGGAAGCCGGCGGTAATCACGTAGACGGGCACGCTCTCGAGGTAGGCGCCCATGCGGCCCTTGGCGACGAAGCGCGCGTTGAAGGCCGACGCGCGCAGCGCCGGCACGAAGCGCGGCACGATGCCGCCGCCGAGGTAGACGCCGCCGCGCGCGCCGAGCACCAGCGCGACGTCGGCCACCACCGAGCCGAGCAGGCCGCAGAACACCGCCAGCGCGCGCCGGCACAGCGGATCGCCGCGCACCAGCGCGCCGTCCGTGACCTCGGCCGGATCGAGCCGGCGCGCCGGGGGCGTACCCGTTTCTGCGTGCAGCGCGGCATGCGTGAGCGACAGCCCCATGCCCGACAGCAGGCGCTCCGCCGACACGCGGCCGAAGGCCTGATGCGCGGCGCGCCAGGCGATCCATTCGTCGTCGGTGTCGGGCATCAGCTCGATGTGGCCGCCCTCCCCGGCCAGCGCCACGGCCGGGCCGGCGCGCGCCGGCACCAGGCCGGACACACCCAGCCCGGTGCCGGGCCCGACCAGCGCCAGCGGCGCGTGCGGCACCGGCATGCCGGCGCGCAGCGGCGCCACGTCCTGCGGGCCGAGGTGCGGCAGGCCGAGCGCGAGCGCGGTGAAGTCGTTGAGGGCCACCAGCAGGTCCAGCCCGAGCGCGCGCTGCATCTCCGAGATCGAGAACGCCCAGGCATGGTTGGTCAGCTTGACGCGGTCGCCCGTCACCGGGTTGGCGAGGCCGACCGCGGCATGGCGCGGGCGCGCGGTGCCGGGCGGCAGGCGGTCGAGGTAGTGGCGCATGGCGGCTTCGAGCGAGGCGAAGTCGGCCACCTTGAGCGCGGTCACGGGGCCGATGCGCTGCGGCGCGGTTTCCAGCGCGAAGCGCACGTTGGTGCCGCCGACGTCGCCGAGCAGGCGTGGGAAGCTGGGCATGGTATCGGGCGGCATCAGGCGGAAAAGACGTCGGTGCCGTGGCGGTGCCGGCTCATCACCAGGCTGACCGGCAACGCCGGGGTCGGCCCCTGGCAGGCGCGCGCGAACACGGCGGCCTTGGCCGCGCCGGCGAACGACAGGAACACGCGCTCGGCCGCCAGCAGCGCCGCGAGGTTGAGCGTGATGCGCGCGTGCGGCGCCGCGCGCGGATGGGTGACGAGATAGCCCGGGCGCGGCTCGGACAGCGCGTGCTCCAGTTCCGGCGCCTCCGGGAACAGCGAAGCGGTGTGGCCGTCCTCGCCCATGCCCAGCACCACCACGTCGGGCTGGCGCCAGGCCGCGTTGAGGCGTGCCACGGCGCTGGCGGGATCGGCCGCCTCGGCCTCGCTGTTTACCAGCGGCACGAAGGCGGCGCTGGCGGCGGCCTCGCGCAGCAGGTGGCGGCGCACCAGCGCGCCGTTGCTGTCCTCGTGGTCCGGCGGCACCGCGCGCTCGTCGACCAGCGTGACGGTGACCGCCTCCCAGCGGATGGTGCGGTAGCGCAGCCGCTCGAAGAAGGCCACCGGCGAGCGCCCGCCCGACACCGCCAGCACCGCCCAGCCGTTGACGCCGATGGCCAGTTCCAGCGCATGGCCGACCGAGATCGCCAGCGCTTCGGCCAGGTCCATCTCGGAGGTATGTTCGAAGCGTCGCATGCGGGTCTCCCGTGGGTTGGTCTGCCTGCGGCGCGGCGGCGGGTTGCCGCGCGGCCGCGCCTGCCTGTCGTCGGCTGCTGCCTGTCGCCTGCCGCCGTCCTGCGCGGTGCTCACACCTCCTCGTGCCACAGCGCGCCGTCGCGCGACATCAGCGCCGACGACGCGGCCGGGCCCCAGGTGCCGGCGGTGTAGGGCTTGGGCGGCACCGTGCTTTCCTCCCAGGTGTCGAGGATCGGCTCGACCCAGCGCCACGCCTGCGCCTGCTCGTCGCGGCGCACGAACAGGCCCAGCCGGCCGCGGATGACGTCGAGCAGCAGGCGCTCGTAGGCGCCCGCGCGGCGCACCTTGAACGAGTTGGCGAAGTCCAGGTCGAGCGAGGTCGGCGTGAGCGCCACCGTGTCGCCGGGCTGCTTGACCAGGAAGTACAGGCGGATGCTCTCCTCGGGCTGCAGCCGGATCACCAGCCGGTTCTGCGGCGAGAGCGTGAGCGGGCGCGGGAAGATCGCGTGCGGCACGTCGCGGAAGTGGATCACGATCTCCGCCACGCGCGACTGCATGCGCTTGCCGGTGCGCAGGTAGAACGGCACGCCGGCCCAGCGCCAGTTGGCGATCTCGGCCTTGATGGCGACGAAGGTCTCGGTGCGGCTGTCGGCGGCGATGCCCTTTTCCTCGAGGTAGCCCGGCACCGGCTTGCCGCCGGCGGCGCCCGCGCGGTACTGGCCGCGCACGGTCTTCTCGGCCACGTCCTGCGGCAGGATGGGCTTGAGCGCCTTGAGGATCTTGATCTTCTCGTCGCGGATGCTGTCCTCGGACAGGCTGGTGGGCGGCTCCATCGCCACCATGCACAGCAGTTGCAGCAGGTGGTTCTGCACCATGTCGCGCAGCGCGCCGGTGCCGTCGTAGAAGTCGCCGCGCGTCTCCACGCCGAGCTCCTCGGCGATGGTGATCTGCACGTCCTGCACCCACTCGCGGCGCCACAGCGGCTCGAACAGCGCATTGCCGAAGCGGATCGCCATCAGGTTCTGCACCGACTCCTTGCCCAGGTAGTGGTCGATCCGGTAGATCTGGTCCTCGGCGAAGAACTGCGCCACCGCCGAGTTGATGGCGTCGGAGGATTGCAGGTCGTGCCCCAGCGGCTTTTCCAGCACGATGCGCACATTGCGCTGGTTGAGCCCGGTTCGCGCCAGTTGCTCGCAGATGGGCACGAAGATGTGCGGGCCGGTGGCGAGATAGCAGACCACCACCTCGGGCGCGCGCTGCAGGACCGTGCGCGCCAGCGTGTCGAAGTGGCCGGGCTCGCGCGCGTCGACCTGCACGTAAGCGATGCGCGCGAGAAAGGCGGCCCAGGCCTCGGGCGGCGCGTGCTCCAGGCCCGGGCGCACGCTCTGCTCCAGCGAGCCGGCGTAGTCCGCGGTGCTCAGCGGGTGGCTGCCGGTGGCGAGGATGCGGGCATTGGGGTGCAGCAGTCCGGCGCAATGCGCGTCGAACAGCGCCGGCAGCAGCTTGCGCCGCGCCAGGTCCCCGGTGCCGCCGAACAGCACCATGTCGAAATCGGGCATGCTCACCCTGAGCTCCTTGTCGTGACCAGCGTGATGGCGGCGCGCGGGCCCCGCCGGGGTCCGCCGTCCGCCGCGCGCCACCTGTCGTGGCGGCGCGCGGCACCGCGTGAGTTCCGGCAAGTTTACGTGAGTCGCCGCCGCTTGGCGAGGCTGGCCGGGGCTAGGTGCCCAGCAGGTCCACCCACAGCGTGCGCGCGTGCAGCTGGTAGCTGCGGGTGGCCTCGATCAGCGCGCGGCGCGGCGCCGGGTCCATGATGGCCTCGGGCAGCAGCGGGTCGCGCACGATGGCGCGGATGATGGCGCGGCCCACCAGCATGCTCTCGCGCGCGCCGGCGTCGGGCGCCATGCGCGCGAGCTTGGCGCGGCTGCGGTCGAGCTGCGCCAGCGCGCGGCGGTAGGCCGACTGCAGCGCCGGCACGTCCCACAACTGCACCATGCGCGTGGCGGTGTCCACGTCGAACTCGCGGCCCACGAACAGCAGGCTGGCGCCGGCCATGCCGAGCCGCGCCAGCTTGGCGCGCATCGCGGTGGCGCCGCCGGCGAGATTGTCGGGCCGCACGTTGATGGCCGCCGCCAGGGGCCGGAAGCCGCACAGCGCCAGCGCGCGCGCATGGTGGCGCCAGGCGGTCTTCTCGGCGCGCGCCACGGCCGCGTCCTGCACCACCAGCCAGCCGCCGTTCCACTGCTCCAGCCGGCTTTCCTTCTCGAACCAGTGCTCCACCTCGTTGTAGACCGGGTTGCCTTCCGGCACCGCGGCGTAGCAGCCGCGTTCGGTCTTGACGATGCGGCCCTGGCGCTGCAGGCGCGTCAGCGCCACCCGCACGCTGGGCGTGCCGATGCCCATGACCTCGGCGCCGCGCGCCAGCGCCTGGACCGGCAGCGTGCGCTCCGGATGGCCGAACAGCAGGTCGATCACCAGGTCGGTGGCCGAGGGCTCGCGGATCTCTATCTCATGCATGGACGGAAAAGGCGGCGATGGAGCGGGCATTGGCGGTCGCTCGGGGTCGTGGGGCCGTGGGGTATACGAGAAATATTTCTTCGCCTGACATACAAATATGATTCAACGAAATATCTGGTTTGCTCGACAAAACACGGAAACCGCCACTTTGGCACAACTTTGCTAACTTCACCCATCGAGGATGCGCGCATGGACAGCACCGCCAGCCCCCATGTCAGGACCGAGACCGACGGCCCGGTCTTCACCGTCATCCTGGACCGCGCCGACAAGCGCAACGCCGTGGACGGCCCGATGGCGCTGGCGCTGCGCGCGGCCTTCGCGCATTTCGAGGCCGACCCGGCGCTGCGCGTGGCGGTGCTGTGGGGCGCCGGCGGCCATTTCTGCGCCGGCGCCGACCTGGGCGCGGTGGGCGACCCCGCGCGCCGCCACGAGCTGGACCCGCGCGGCGGCGGCGCGGGGCCGATGGGGCCGAGCCGGATGGCCTTGTCCAAGCCGCTGATCGCCGCGGTGAGCGGCTACGCGGTGGCCGGCGGCCTGGAGCTGGCGCTGCTGGCGGACCTGCGCGTGGCCGAGCGCGATGCCGTGTTCGGCGTGTTCTGCCGGCGCTGGGGCATGCCGCTGATCGACGGCGGCACGGTGCGGCTGCCGCGCATCGTCGGCATGGGCCGGGCGCTCGACATGATCCTGACCGGGCGCGCGGTGCCGGCCGGCGAAGCGCTGGCGATGGGCCTGGCCAACCGCGTGGTGGAAAACGGCCAGGCGCGCGCGGCGGCCGAGGCGCTGGCGCGCGAGCTGGCCGCGTTCCCGCAGCGCTGCATGCTGGCCGACCGCGCCTCCGCCCATGCGCAGTGGGACCTGCCGCTGGCCGACGCGCTGCGCGCCGAAGGCGCGGGCGGCGTGCCGGTCGTGCTCGAGGAAGGTATACCCGGCGCGGCGCGCTTCGCCGGCGGCGCCGGGCGGCACGGCAAGTTCGCGGACTGAGCGCGCGCGGCGCCCGCGCGCAAACCCGGGCGTACCCGTTTCTGCGCAAAAAGATCCATGAAAACAACGGCGAAGAAACCAGCCCGTGACGGCCGCCACGCCTGGACCTGTCTGCGCGGCGCGGCCCGCGCATGGCCGCTGTGCCCGGGGAACGCCGCATGACGTATACGCTGGGTATACGCAGGTAAACCGCAAGTAAGCGCCCTCGGCGCGAGGTGGCGGCATCGTGCGCCGGCGCGCCGGGCACATGCCGACATCGCGTCATGCCGACGGTGAACCGCGGCACGCCCGCCGTCATGTGACGCCAAGCGCCGACCGACCCGCTCTTGTATGCTACGGCTATTGCCGCCGACGCCGATCGAGCCTCTCATGAGCCACAAATCCCGGACCCTGCTGCAGTCGATCTTCAGCCACCCGCTCAGCAACAACATCCACTGGCGCGAAGTGGAGACCCTGCTGCAGCAGCTTGGCGCGACGGTCGAGCCCATCCAGGGCGCGCGCTTCCGGGTGGTCCTCAACGAGCATGAGTTCTACCTGCATCATCCGCACCACGGCAACGTCTGCGCCAAGCAGGAAATCAAGCACCTGCGCGATTGCCTCACGGCCGCGGGCGTGAGCCCGCCCGGCGACGACAAATAGCATCGGGAAAAACAACAAGCGCGGGATGGGACCACCGCAGGCCCTCCCCGCGCCGCGCATCGCATTTCACCATCTCACCATTTCAGCCAACCGGATCTTCCCCCTTCATGACCGAGCATTCCGCTTCCTCGTCCGCCGCCTTGTCCGCCGCCTTGCCCGCCACCCTGTCCGATTTCCCGATCACCCGCAAATGGCCCGCGCAGCATCCCGGGCGCATCCAGCTCTACTCGCTGCCGACGCCCAACGGCGTGAAGGTGTCCATCATGCTGGAGGAAACCGGCCTGCCGTATGAACCGCACCTCGTGCGCTTCGACGCCAACGACCAGATGTCGCCGGAATTCCGCTCGCTCAATCCCAACAACAAGATCCCCGCGATCCTCGACCCCGATGGCCCGGACGGCAAGCCGCTGGCGCTGTTCGAGTCCGGCGCGATCCTGCTCTACCTCGCCGACAAGAGCGGCAAGCTGATCCCGCAGGACGCGGCGGGCCGCTACGAGACCATCCAGTGGCTGATGTTCCAGATGGGCGGCATCGGCCCGATGTTCGGGCAGCTCGGTTTCTTCAACAAGTTCGCCGGCAAGGACTACGAGGACAAGCGCCCGCGCGACCGCTACGTGGCCGAGGCCCGGCGCCTGCTGGGCGTGCTCGAAACCCGCCTCGCGGGCCGCGCGTGGATCATGGGCGACCAGTACACCATCGCCGACGTCGCCACGTTTCCGTGGGTGCGCAACCTGATCGGCTTCTACGAGGCGGGCGATCTGGTGGGCATCCAGGACTTCCCGAACGTCACGCGCGTGCTGGAAGCGTTCGTGGCGCGGCCGGCGGTGGCGCGGGGGCTGAATATTCCGAAGCGGGATTAGGCAGGCGCTCGGCATACCGCAGGAAGACTGACCCGCCGGACCCCGGCATCGCCCCAAGAAAAAGCCCGCGCCGGCGTCATGCCGGGCGGGCTTTTCGTTCACCTCGCGTTGGCCGCTATGCGACCGCTTGCGCCACCTTGGCCGGCACCGGCGCGTAGTGGTCGAACTGCATGCCGAAGCTGCCGCGTCCCGAGGTCAGCGCGCGCAGGCTGCCGATGTAGCCGAACATGCCGGCCAGCGGCACGTGCGCCTCGATCACGGCGGCGCCGCCGCCCTGCTGCGACTGAGCGCGCACCACGCCGCGGCGGCGGTGCAGGTCGCCGATCACGTCGCCGACGTGGTCGGCGGGCGCGCTCGCTTCCACCGCCATGACCGGCTCCAGCACCACGGGCGCGGCGGCCCGCGCCGCTTCGCGCATGGCCGCCGCCGCCGCGGTCTCGAAGGCCAGCGCCGAGGAGTCGCGCTCGTGATGGCTGCCGTCGAGCAGCACCGCCCTGAAGTCCACCAGCGGATGGCCGGCCACCACGCCCTGCGCGGCGGCGCGGCGGATGCCGGCTTCCACCGCGGGCACGTACTCGCGCGGCACCGCGCCGCCGGCGATGCGGCTCTCGAAGCGGATGCCCTCGCCGCGCGGCAGCGGCTCCACGCGCAGCAGCACCTCGGCGTACTGGCCGGGGCCGCCGCTTTGCTTGCGGTGCAGGTAGCGCGCTTCGGCCGCGCGCGTCAGCGTTTCGCGATAAGCCACCTGCGGCCGGCCTACCGTCACCTCCACGTTGAAGCGCGCGCGCAGCTTTTCCAGCGTGACTTCGAGCTGCAGCTCGCCCATGCCGGACAGCAGCGTCTGCCCGCTTTCCGGGTCCTGCCGCAGGCGCAGGCTGGGGTCTTCCTGCACCAGCGCCTGCAGGCCGCGCGACAGGCCGGCCTGATCGGCATGGGTGCGCGGCTCGATGGCGACGTCGATCACGGGCTCGGGCGCGTCGATGCTTTCCAGCACCACGGGATGCGCCGGATCGGTCAGCGTGTCGCCGGTCACGGTGGCCTTGAGGCCAGCGATGGCCACGATGTCGCCGGCCACGGCCACGCCGCGCTCCTGCTTGCTGTCGGCATGCATCTCGTACAGGCGCGCCACGCGCTCGCGCTTGCCGCTGCCGGCGTTGAGCACGGTGTCGCCGGCGGCCACGCGGCCGCGGTAGATGCGCACGAACGTAAGCGTGCCGTGCGCGTCGTGCACGACCTTGAAGGCGAGCGCCGCCAGCGGCTGGGCCGGGTCCGCGTCCAGTTCGGGGCGCGCCACGTCGGCCGGCGCCGGCAGGTAGCCGGTGACGGCGTCTAGCAGCGGCTCCACGCCCTTGTTCTTGAACGCGGAGCCGGCCAGCACCGGCACCGCGGCGCCGGCCACGGTCACGCGGCGGATGGCCGCGCGCAGCGCCGCCGCATCCGGCTCGCGGCCGGCGAGGTAGCCTTCCAGCATGGCGTCGTCGTGCTCGGCCAGCGTCTCCAGCAGGCGCTGGCGCCAGGCCGCGGCCTGCTCCGCCATCTCGTGCGGCACGGGCTGCGTGGCGTAGGCCTGCCTGCCGGCGCCGTCCGGCCACAGCAGCGCCCGCATGGCGACGAGATCGACCACGCCGGCGAAAGCGGCTTCGCTGCCGATCGGCAGTTGCAGCACCAGCGGCACCGCGCCCAGGCGCTGCTCGATCATGCCCGCCACGCGCAGGAAATCCGCGCCGGTGCGGTCGAGCTTGTTGACGAAGGCGATGCGCGGCACGCGGTAGCGGTCGGCCAGGCGCCAGTTGGTCTCGGTCTGCGGCTCCACGCCGGCCACGCCGTCGAACACCACCACGGCGCCGTCGAGCACGCGCAGCGAGCGGTTCACCTCGATGTTGAAATCGATGTGGCCGGGCGTGTCGATCAGGTTGATGCGGTGGCCGCGCCAGGCCACGGTGGTGGCGGCGCTGTTGATGGTGATGCCGCGCGCCTGCTCCTGCGGGTCGAAGTCCAGGGCGGCGGCGCCGTCGTGCACTTCGCCGAGCCGGTGGCTGGCGCCGGTGTAGAACAGGATGCGTTCGGAGGTGGTGGTCTTGCCCGCGTCCACGTGGGCGATGATGCCGATGTTCCTGACGATGCCGTTGTCGTTGTCGTTGTTGTTGAGTGCCTTGCGTTCCATGATGGGCTGCCTTTGCGAAAACACCCTGGCGGGTGCGTGCCGGCCAGGGTGTTGTCGGTGTCCCCGGCGGGCGGTCTGTGCGATGCCCCGGGACTGCGGATGGCAGCCAGGGGGCTATGGAATCGCTTGCGGGGCGGCGCCGGCATGCCGCATGCGGCACGCAGTGACATCGATGGCGGCGACAGCCGATGCCGTTACCACGCCAAGGGACGAGCGCAAGCTCCCGTTCCCTTGGCCGGTTTGAATCGTGGCGATCAGCTTGTCGTAGGTACGCATGGCGTGTGAAATGGTGGCGAAGTGCAAAAACAAAACCCCGGCGGGCCTGCGGGGCCGTCCGGGGTTTGTGCATGCTTCGCGTTCCCCGGAGCGGCCTGCCAGCCTTCCGGGCGCGATGCTCGGAAGACTAGACGTGAATGGCCAGCAGCACGCGATCACCGTGCGGTGCCGCGGCAAACGCGGCAAACCCTGCGAAGGGCGCGGCGGTGCGTCGGGCTGCTTGTTTCATGTTGTCCGGACTCCAGAGAATGGCGAGCAGTCTAGCACCGTTGCATGAAACGTGCAGGGCGCGTGGCATGCGTGCAGCGCCCGGCAAAGTGCACTAGGCTGGAAGCCGAGGACACCCCGCAGGAGATCCCCATGCCAAGCCATCCCGTCCTGGAACGGGTCACCGCCCGCATCGTCGCGCGCAGCGCCGCCACCCGCCAGGCCTACCTGGCGCGCACGCGCGCGCTGGCCGGACAGAAGGTGGAACGCGCGCACCTGTCCTGTACCAACCTCGCGCACGGCGTGGCGGCCATGCCCGAGCAGGCCAGGATCCGGCTCAAGGCGCAGGAGCGGCCCAACCTCGCCATCGTCTCGTCCTACAACGACATGCTGTCCGCGCACCAGCCGCTGGCGGCATATCCGCAATGGCTCAAGGAGGCCGCGCTCGAAGCGGGCGGCACCGCGCAGTTCGCCGGCGGCACGCCGGCCATGTGCGATGGCGTGACGCAGGGGCAGGACGGCATGGACCTGTCGCTGTTCTCGCGCGACGTGATCGCGCTGTCGGCGGCGGTGGCGCTGTCGCACCAGATGTTCGACGGCGCGCTGTACCTGGGCGTGTGCGACAAGATCGTGCCGGGGCTGGTGATGGGCGCGCTGTCGTTCGGCCACCTGCCCGCCGTGTTCGTGCCGGCCGGGCCCATGACCACCGGCATCGGCAATGAGGAAAAGGCGCGCATCCGCCAGCAATACGCCGAGGGCAAGATCGGCCGCGCGGAGCTGCTCGAGGCCGAGAGCAAGTCGTATCACGGCCCCGGCACCTGCACCTTCTACGGCACCGCGAACTCCAACCAGATGCTGATGGAGATGATGGGCCTGCATCTGCCCGGCACCGCCTTCGTCAATCCCGGCACGCCGCTGCGCGAGGCGCTCACGCGCGAAGCCGCGCGCCAGGCGCTGCGCCTCGTGCACGGCGGCGAGCGCTACACGCCGGTGGCCGACGTGCTCGACGAGCGCGCCTTCGTCAACGGCATCGTGGGGCTGCTGGCCACCGGCGGCTCCACCAACCACACGCTGCACCTGGTGGCGATGGCGCGCGTGGCGGGCATCGTGCTGGGCTGGGACGATTTCGCCGAGCTCTCGGAAGTGGTGCCGCTGCTGGCGCGCGTGTACCCGAACGGCAGCGCCGACGTGAACCAGTTCCAGGCCGCCGGCGGCCTGCCGGTGGTGATCCGCGGGCTGCTGTCGCTGGGCCTGCTGCACGACGACGTGACCACGGTGGCCGGCACCGGCCTGGCCGACTACACGCGCGAGCCGGTCCTGCGCGACGGCAGACTGGTGTGGATCGACGGGCCCGCCGCGCCGCTGGACGACAGCATCGTGCGCGCCGCCGCGCGGCCGTTCGCGCCCGAAGGCGGCATCAAGCTGCTCGACGGCAATATCGGCCGCGCCGTGCTCAAGATCTCCGCGGTCAAGCCCGAGCACCACGTGGTGGAGGCGCCGGCGCTGGTGTTCCACACGCAGGACGCGCTGATCGATGCGTTCAAGCGCGGCGAGCTGGAGCGCGATTTCGTCGCGGTGCTGCCGTGGCAGGGGCCGGCCGCCTGCGGCATGCCCGAGCTGCACAAGCTCACGCCCACGCTGACCGTGCTGCAGGGGCGCGGCTTTCGCGTGGCGCTGGTGACGGACGGCCGCATGTCGGGCGCCTCGGGCAAGGTGCCGGCGGCCATCCACGTCTGCCCCGAGGCGCTGAACGGCGGCGGCATCGCGCGCGTGCGCGATGGCGACCCGATGCGCGTGGACGCGCATGCGGGCGTGCTGGCGGTGATGGTGCCGCAGGCCGAATGGGACGCGCGCGACATCACGCCGCCGGACCTGTCGGCCAACCGGCACGGCGTGGGGCGCGACCTGTTCGGCGGCTTCCGCAAGCACGTCGGCTCGGCGGAAGAAGGCGCGTGCGCGCTGTTTGCCGACGAGGGCTGACGGCGACGGGCGTGGCGCGCGGCGCCGCGGTGCCGTGTGGCGGGGCCCGCGTCAGCTCAGGCGCTGGGCCGCGGGCAGCGCCGCGGGCTCGGGCCGGGCGCCGTCCGGCACGCGCACTTCCTGCACCGGCACGGCGAGCGGGCAGCCGGCCGCTTCGAGCGCCGGCTTGATGCGCTGGTAGAAGGCGAAGCGCACGTTCCAGTAGTCGCCGGCAGTGGTCCAGCAGCGCACGTTGAGCGTGACGCCCTGCGCGGCATAGTTGACCACCATGACTTCGGCCGCGGGTTCGGGCAGCACGCGCTTGTCCGCCGCGAGCATGGCGCGCAGCGCGTCGAGCGCGGCCTGGATGTCGGCACCGAAGGTGACGGTGACTTCGATGTCGAGCCGGCGCGTGGGGTTCTCGCTGTAGTTGGTGATGGCGCTGCCCCAGATCTTGCCGTTGGGCACGCGCAGGCAGACGCCGTCGAAGGTGGTCAGCTCGGTCATGAACAGGCCGGTCTCGCGCACGGTGCCGGCCACGCCCTGCGCGTCGATGTACTGGCCCACGCGGAACGGCCGCAGCAGCACCAGCATGATGCCGGCGGCGATGTTCTGCAGCGTGCCCTGCAGCGCCAGCCCGATGGCCAGGCCGGCCGCGCCGAGCATGGCGACGATGCTCGCGGTCTGCACGCCGAACTGCGACAGCACCAGCACCACGGTCAGCACGCGCACGATCCATTGCGTGACGCTGGCCAGCATCGGGCGCAGCGTGGCGTCCACGCTCGGCCGGTCGAAGGCGTGCAGGATGGCCGCGCGGGCGCGCCCGGAGATCCACCAGCCCAGGATCAGGATGACGATGGCGGCGATGCAGTTCAGGCCCTGCTGCACGGCGAGCTGCGCGAGATAGGTGCCGGCAGCTTCCAGCTTCTGCGGGTCGATGAAGTTGAGGTTCATGGCGATCGGCTCCGGCGGAGAAAACAAGGACAAGGACAAAGATCGGGACAAGGCGAAGCGCAATGGGAACGCGCCGGGCGTACCCGTTTCTGCGTGCCCCGACAGCGCGCAAACCCGGGCGCAAACCCGGCGCCACGGCGCGCCGGTTTCGCGCGGCGCGGCACCGGGACCTGCCCGCGATGGCCCGACCGGATGTCGGACGATCACCGGCAATGGCTCGATATTGCGGATGTATTCAGGACAGAAGCGCGGCAGTGAGGTTCCCCGCGCGGCCGCGCGAGGCGCGCGCGAAATAACGCCAGCTAGCGCCAGCCCTTGTCGCGCAAGGGCTGGCGCCGCGTCGAAAAATTTCGCCGGAGGTCAGGCCGATGGCGTGCGGGCCGGATGCCCGCGGGCATTCGCGGCAGCGCCGCCGCATGGGACCGGCGGCACGCAGAAACGGGTACGCTTTCGCGTCTGGAAGGGATTCGAAAGGGATGCGCGGCACGGCGCGCGGCGCCGTGCCGGGAGCCCGCGGCGGCCGGCTCAGGCGGCCACGGGATGGTCGTGCAGGCGGTCGCGCTCGGCGAGCGAGGGGAACAGGCGCATCCATACCGCCACCACCACCAGCGTGCCCAGGCCGCCCAGCAGCACCGCGCCGACCGGCCCGAGCAGCGCCGCCGTGACGCCCGACTCGAACTCGCCCAGCTGGTTGGATGCGCCGATGAAGACCGAGTTGACCGCGCCCACGCGCCCGCGCATGTCGTCGGGCGTGTCGAGCTGGACCAGCGTGGAACGCACCACCACGCTGATCATGTCGGAGGCGCCGAGCATGACCAGCGCCACCATCGACAGCGGCAGCCAGCGCGAGACGCCGAACACCATCGTGGCGACGCCGAACACCGCCACCGCGCCGAACATGATGCGGCCCACGCGCCGGTTCATCGGATGGTGCGCCAGCCACAGCGCCGTGGTCAGCGCGCCGATGGCCGGCGACGAGCGCAGCAGGCCGAGGCCCCACGGGCCGGTGTGCAGGATGTCGCGCGCGTAGATCGGCAACAGCGCGGTGGCGCCCCCCAGCAGCACGGCGAACAGGTCCAGCGAGATGGCGCCGAGCAGCACCGGCCGGCTGCGGATGTACGCGATGCCCGCGAACAGCGTGGCAACGCTGACCGGCGTGTTGTTGCGCTGCACGAGCTGGCGCAGCTTGAGCGCGCTCACCAGGCAGGCGGCGATGGCGAACAGCGTGGCGCTGATGGCGTAGACCACGCCGGGGCCGGCCACGTAGGCGAAGCCGCCCAGGGCCGGGCCGATGATGATGGCGGTCTGCACGGCCGAGCTCGACATGGCCACCGCGCGCGGCAACTGGCGCGCCGTGACCACGCTGGGCAGCAGCGCCTGCAGCGTGGGCGTCTCGAAGGCGCGAGTGGCGCCGATCAGGGCCACGAAGACGAAGATGTGCTCGCGCGTGATCCAGCCCTTGAGGCTGGCCACCGCCATCGAGACCGCGATCAGCGCTTCCAGCGTCTGGCACGAGCGCACGATCACGCGCCGGTCGAAGCGGTCGGCCACGTGGCCGGACATCAGCAGCAGGACCACCGAGGGCAGGAACTGCACCAGCCCGACCATGCCGAGCATGAAGGGGTCGCGGGTGAGGTCGTAGATCTGCCAGCCCACCGCCACCGTGAAGATCTGGTAGCCGATCGTGGTGCACAGGCGGGCAAACCAGAACAGCCGGAACGAAGGGTCGCGAAAAACGGAATCCGGCTCGGCGGCCGGAACGGTGGCAGGGGTCGACATGGATGGCGGCAAGGACGGGAAAGTCGGCGGGGCACGCAGCAAGGCCCCACGCGGCGGAACGTAAAAAAGCGCCTGAAGCTGCCCTTTCCCCCGGAACGAGCCTGGGAGCGGGCCTCCTGTCTGGCCTGATGCTTGATTCCGCAAGCTTTGGATTCTATCCGAGCGGGCCGCCGCATGCAGCCGCATGCGGCAAGTTCTATGTATCGAATCTGACACAATAGCGCCGCAGTGACGATATCGGCACCTGCGACGTGCCCTGCGGCGGCGACCGGACCGCCCCCAGACCCGCTTCCGCCAGCGCAAGCCGCGACGCCGCGGCAGCCTGCGCGCGCGGAACGTCAGACGATCTCGCGCGTCTCGCGGAACTCCACCTTCGGGAAGCGCTCCTGCGTCAGGCGCAGGTTGACCATGCTCGGCGCGAGGTAGACGTGGTCGCCGGCGCCGTCGAGCGCGACGTTGTGGCCGGCCTTCTCGATCAGCTTCTCGATCTCGGCCGGGTCGCCCTTGAGCCAGCGCGCGGTGGCGCATTCGTGCGATTCAAAGATCGCGTCTACGCCGTATTCGTGCTCGAGCCGGTGCGCCACCACGTCGAACTGCAGGATGCCCACGGCGCCCAGCACGAGGTCGTTGGAGGCGATCGGGCGGAACATCTGCGTGGCGCCTTCCTCGGCCAGCTGCTGCAGGCCCTTCTGCAACTGCTTGACCTTGAGCGGGTTGTTCAGGCGTGCGCGGCGGAAGAACTCGGGCGCGAACGAGGGGATGCCGGTGAACTTGAGCGGCTCGCCCTCGGTGAACACGTCGCCGAGGCGGATGGTGCCGTGGTTGGGCACGCCGATGATGTCGCCCGAATACGCTTCCTCGGTGGTGTTGCGGTCCTGCGCCATGAAGGTGATGGCGTTGTTGATGGCGACCGTCTTGCCGGTGGACACGTGCAGCAGCTTCATGCCGCGCTCGAAGCGGCCCGAGCACACGCGCACGAAGGCGATGCGGTCGCGGTGGCGCGGGTCCATGTTGGCCTGGATCTTGAACACGAAGCCGGTGAACCTGGGCTCGTCCGGCTCCACCACGCGGGTCTCGGTGTTGCGCGCCTGCGGCGGCGGGGCGAGCTCGCACAGCGCGTCGAGCAGCGACTGCACACCGAAGTTGTTGATGGCCGAGCCGAAGTAGACCGGGGTCTGCTTGCCGGCGAGGAACGCGTCCTTGTCGAACGCATGCGAGGCGCCGCGCACCAGTTCGATCTCGATGCGCAGCTCCTCGGCCTGGCTGCCCAGCATGCGGTCGAGCTCGGGGTTGTCGAGCCCGTCGACCATCGCGGAGGTGCCCTTCTCGCCGTGCGGGTCGAACAGTTGCACGCGGTCGTCGATCAGGTGGTACACGCCGCGGAAGGACTTGCCCATGCCGATCGGCCACGTCATCGGCGCGCACTGCATCTGCAGCACGTCTTCGATTTCGTCGAGCAGCTCGATCGGCGAGCGGCCTTCGCGGTCGAGCTTGTTGATGAAGGTGAGGATGGGCGTGTCGCGCAGGCGGCAGACGTTGAGCAGCTTGATGGTCTGCGCTTCCACGCCGTTGACCGAGTCGATCACCATCACCGCGGAGTCCACCGCGGTCAGCGTGCGGTAGGTGTCCTCGGAGAAGTCCTCGTGGCCCGGGGTGTCGAGCAGGTTGACGATGTTCTCGCGGTACGGGAACTGCATCACCGACGAAGTCACCGAGATGCCGCGCTGCTTTTCCAGCTCCATCCAGTCGGAGGTGGCGTGGCGGTCGGCCTTGCGCGCGCGCACTTCGCCGGCGACCTGGATGGCGCCGCCGAACCACAGCAGTTTTTCGGTCAGGGTCGTCTTACCCGCGTCAGGGTGCGAAATGATGGCAAAGGTGCGACGACGCGCAATTTCGGATACGAGCGAGCTCACGGCGGTGGATTCTGCAAACGGAAGATGGAAAGGCCCGGGGCGCAGCGGGCCGGCGCCAGGGGCCGGCGGGACCATCAGCTCGAGGTCGGGGCGCCGGGCACTGCGGGCATGCACGAAGGGAATCGGGCGGTATTTTACCGGTTCGCGGGCGCGGCGGCGCGCGGCGCGGCCTGCGCGCCCGCGCCCTGGCCGCGCAGGCTGCCGAATTGCAGCGCGTACTGGCGCGTCAGCTCGGCCCCGAAGAAGAAGATTTGCGCCGAGTAATACACCCACAGCATCAGCGCGACGACCGAGCCGGCCGCGCCGTAGGAAGACGCCACCGCGCTGTTGCCGAGGTACAGGCCGATCAGCCGCTTGCCGGCGGCGAACAGCAGCGCGGTGATGACGGCGCCCATGATGACGTCGCGCCACGCGATGCGCGCATTGGGCAGCATCTTGAAGATCACCGCGAACAGCAGCGTGACCACGCCGAACGAAAACGCGGTGGAGAGCACGTCGGCCACCGGCGCGAACCAGGACTGCGTCCACATCTGGCCCCAGAAGCGGTCCACCACGGCCAGCGCGGCGTTGACGATCAGCGACACCAGCAGCATGAAGGCCAGCACCAGCACCAGGCTGAACGACAGCAGCCGCGCGCGCAGCAATTGCTGCCAGCCTGCGCCCTGCGGCGCCGGCGCGGCCCAGATCTCGTCCAGGCTGCCCTTGAGCTCGGCGAAGGCGCTGGTGGCGCCGACGAACAGGATGCCGGTGGCGATGGCGGCGGCCAGCCCGCCGCCGCCGGCGCGGTGGGTGGCGGCCAGGATCTCCTGGATGGCGGCCGCGCCCTGCGCGCCGACCAGGCCGTCGATCTGGGCGAAGATCTCGCCGCGCGCGGCCTCGGCGCCGAAGAAGATGCCGGCGATGGAGATCACCAGCACCAGGATCGGCGCGAGCGAGAACAGCATGTAGAACGACAGCGCCGCGCCCTTGCTGGCGGCGCGGTGGGCCACCCAGGCGCGGACCGAGGCCCCCACCACGCTGGCGGTGCGCGCGGCGGTGTGGCGGTCGGGCAGCCAGCGGCCCGGGCGCGGCCGGGGCGCATCGGCGTCCAGGGGGCGGCGGGGCGCATCGGCGGGATTCACGCGCGGGTCCGGCGGGGAGGTGGCCATGAGGACGGCACGGGCTACGCCGGCATGGTTAGCGCTCCTTGCGCAGGCCCCAGACGAGCGACACCGCGAACAGCACAAGGAAGACGATGAAGAGCAGCTTGGCTACCTGGGCCGCCCCGGCGGAAAGGCCGCCGAAGCCGAACAGCGCGGCAATCACGGCGACCACGAAGAAAAGCACGGCATAGCGCAACATGATGAGACTCCGGCAAGGCTTCTCCCGTTTTTGCATGTGGCCGAAAGTCCATGATACAGCCGCCCGCGCGCTTTGCCCAAGCGCGCGCGCAGCGCGCCAGCGGCTAGACTGGAACCGGAAGGCAGGCGGGCGGCGGCCACGCCGGGCGCCGTCCTTCCGGCCGTCTTTCCCGAATCCAGTCAGAAGGAGGCACCATGAACCGGACCACCGCGCACTGCCTCGGCATTGCCGTCTTCCTGGCGCTCGGCGTGCTTGCCGCCACCGGCTGCGAGCGCAGCCAGCCGGGCCCGAAGCCGATCTCCGGCGGCATGGCCGAGCAGGCCAGCGCCGCGCCGGCACGCTAGGCGCGCCGCGCATCCACGCCGCGGCACGGCATGCGCGGGGCGCGATGGCGGCGCGGACATCGCCGTTGCCCCCGCGCGCCATCCCCGCGCCCGCGCCACTTCACGCACCCTCCGCAAGCGTCCGGCGTACCCGTTTCTGCGTGAATGAAACGGTCGGCCACCGTGCGCGCTGGCCGCCGGCGCGCCTGTTACAGCCCTGCAACCAACGCCGGGCCGCCAGCGCGGCCCCGCGCGGGCGGACTCCCTGCCGGACACGGCAAGCCGCGCGGGCGATCGGCCGCCGAAAGCCGCCGCCGGCGCGGCCGGCGGCATGTTTCAGTACCGCAACCAAAGCGTCCCCCCGTTCGGGGGGAACTTCCCCGCGTGCTTCCGCGCCGCCCGCAAACCGGCCCCGGTGCTGGCTTTGCGCGGATTGGCATGCTTGTCGCTCTGTGCCCGGCAGGGAGACATAAAAAAATGACGCGACGAGTCCTACAACGCGGGAGTGAGTTCTGCCATGCGTCAGCCGCCTGCGCGTATGACGGCACGAAGGCGATCGCATCGGCTGGCGCGGCCCGCGCCGTCGGTGTTGCAGCTTTTGTCGCCGCCCTTGCTCCCCTCTGCGCGATTGCCGGCACAGGCGACATCGTCGTTCTGCGCAGCGTCGAGCCGCGTATTGCCTATCGCGGCATTCCGCAGGGGGACATGCCGATAGCCGCCGCTGTCGAGCCGTTTCCGTCCCAGCGCTTCCAGCAATCCGCCGCCGCCGTGGCGAGCGACCTGACCGACAGCGACCTCGCTGCCGCGGTGGGCCGCAGCGCCGCGGGCGGCGCCGCGCCCGCTGCCGGCCAGGCGGTGCCTGCGCGCCGCGCCGGCCTGCCGGCCCAGGCCGAAGGGCTGGCCGCGGGCGTCACCGCCGCCGGCGTCGCGGGCGGCATTGCCGGGCAGGTAACGCAGGCCACCGGCGGCGCGAGCGGCGCCTTGCTGCGCGGGCTCGCGCCGCTGGCCACGGGGCTGCGGCCATGACACCGGCGCGCGCCATCGCCTGCGCCGTGCTCGCGCTGGGCGGCATGCCGGCGCACGCGCAGGTGGCGGGCGCGCAGGTGGCAGGCGCGGACAACGCCGGCATCGGTCCGGGCGCGCTGGCCGGCGTGGCCGGGCGCGCCGCCGTCAACGTGGCCGCGGGCAGCGGCAACGCGCAGAGCAACCAGGCCGCGATCTCCACCGCCACCGCCGCGGTGCAATCGATGCAACGTGCCGGCGCCACCGCGCCCGCGGCCGGCGCCGCCAGCCAGATCGGCGGCGGCGCGTTTGCCGGCGCCAGCGGGCTGATCGCGGCCAACGTGGCCAGCGGCAACGGCAACCTGCAGAGCAACGCGGCGGTGCTGGCGCCGTCCGCCGCGGTGAGGATCGAGGCGATCTCGGACGGCCTGCTGGCCGCCGCATCGGCAGGCGGGAGCCGCCCGGATTCAGCGGGCCGCGCGCCGGGACCGCGCGAGGCAGTCATCCAGCCGGATGCCTACCGCAACGCCAGCGGCCTGGTGCAGCTGAACCAGACGGCGGGATCGGGGAACGTCTCGTCCAACGTTTTTGTGCTCCGTCCCCCGGCGGGCACTTTTTTCTAGCAAGGGAAGGAGAAGATCATGAAAACGAGAATGCTCGCCATCGCAGCGATGGCCGCGCTTTCCACCAGTGCATTCGCCGGCGGGTTCAGCTACTTCGATCGTCCCGACGAGGCCGACATCTTCAACCAGACCGCCATCAGCAACGACATCTACGTGCGCGGCTTCGGCTTTGCCTGGGGCGACATCCGCTTCAAGTCCGAATCGGGCGCGGTGGTCGACAGCCAGCAGAGCGCGCGCGGCAACGGCGTGCGCATCGGCCCGTCGAATAATGCCGCGTCCGGCGGCGGCAGCGCGCTGGTCAACGCGCAGGGCAATATCGGCGTGAACGTCTCCGCCGGCGCCGGCAACGGCCAGTCCAACCAGGCCGCGCTGGCGAGCATCGACGCCGCCGACGTGTTCGCCTCCGCGCAGGTGTTCTCCAGCCAGAAGACCGGCGGCAACGGCGTGCGCATGGCCGGCGCCGCCAACAGCGCCACCCTGGGCGACGGCATGCTCGCCGGCGCCAGGGGCAACGTCGGCGTGAACATCGCCGCCGGCGCCGGCAACCTGCAGAGCAATGCGCTGGCGGCCTCGGTCAACACCGGCGGCGGCACCGGCCGCGGCGGGCAGCCGGTCGGCGTGCTGGCCAAGGCGAGCGCGTCCAATGACCAGTCCACCTACGGCAACGACCTGTCGATGTGCGGCTGCCGGCCGAGCAACACGGCCTCGCTGGCCGGCGGCGCGCTGGCCAACGCGGTGGGCAACATCGGCGTGAACATCTCCGCCGGCGCCGGCAACGCGCAGAGCAACGGCCTCGCCATTTCCACGGCGACGCACTGAGCGCGGCGCCGCGGCATGGCCGCATTGCGGCCGCGGTACGAAAGACGCGGCGGCGGAGCCGGGCACCGGGGGGTACCGGCTCATCCCGCCCGAGGGAGGAAACGAGATGCGCGCGCTATTTCGCGTGACCGGGGCAGGCCTGCTGCTGGCCGCCGCCTGCGGCGCCAGCGGGCAGGGCACGATGACCATCAACCTCGATGGCCAGGCCATGCTCAGGAAGCCGGTCAGGAGCATGCTGGAGATGCGCTACCAGAACGTGATGCGCCAGCAGCTCGACTTCAGTTGCGGCGCGGCGGCGGTGGGCACACTGTTGCGCTACGGTTACGGCTTCGACCTCGCCGAGCCGAAGATCGTGGAGGACATGCTGCGCATCTCCGATGCCGACACCGTGCTCAAGAACGGCTTCTCCATGCTCGACATGCGCAACTACGTGGAGACGCTGGGGCTGCGCGGACGGGGCTTCCGCGTGGACTACGGCGCGCTGCGCCAGCTCCGGATCCCGGTCATCACGCTGCTCGACGTCAACGGCTACCTGCACTTCGTGGTGGTGCGCAGGGCCATCGACGGGCGCGTGTTCGTGGCCGATCCGGCGCTGGGCAACCGCATCATCAGGGAAGAGGATTTCGCCGCCAACTGGAACGGGCTGGTGTTCGCCATCGTGGGCCGCCCGTTCGATGCGAACTCGCCGCTGCTGGACTTCACCGCGCCGGCCCTGCGCGAGCGGACCAACGCCGCGCTGGCTGGCGGCATGGTGCCGGCCGCGCTCGATTTCGGCCTGATCCGCATGGACTATTTCTGACATGGCCACCGCGCTGCGCCTGTTCTGCCTGACCTGCGCCGCCGGCGCGGCGATGGCTGCCGCGCCGGCGGCGCGGGCGGTTTCGGCCGCCGACGACGCGGCCGCGATCGTCGGCGCGGCGGCGCGGGCGGAGCCGGTTGCCGACGACGAACTGGCGGGCGCGCGCGGCAAGTACCTCGGGGCCAGCCTGGTCAGCGGCTTCATGGTGGAAATGGTGTCGCGCTGGCAGAACGACAGCGCGGTCGCCACCGCCACCGCGCGCGTGGCGGCGGCCAACCTGGCCGCGGGCGCGGCGGCGGCGCAGGCCAGCGCGAGCCTGTCGGCGCGCGTGCAGAGCCTGGGCGGCGGCACGGTGCAGGGCAACGGCGGCGTGGCCAGCGCCGCGGTGCAGGCCGCGGGCGTGGGACAGGTGACGCAGATCGCGGGCGACGGCAACTCGGTGCGCAACGTCAGCACCATCACCACGCAGACCGCGCCGCTCGCGGCGCCGGCGGCTGGCGGCAACGGCACCGCGCCGCAGGTGGCGCAAGCCAACGGCATGACGGCCAGCGCGGCGGTGAGCCCCGGCGGCGGGGTCTCGGTGGCGATCCGGTCGGCAGCCGGCAGCGCGACGCAGAACGCGCAGGGTGGCGGCCTGATGCAGGCCGCGCGCGTCACCGGCGACGCGCAGCAGGTGCTCAATCTCACCAACATCACGCTGCAAGTGCAGCAACTGACGAACCGGCAACTGACGCAAACGAGCATGCGGGACGCACTGGCGGCGATCGCATCGATGCGACGATAATCGCTGCATGCGGGGGGGGGGGCGCACCCGCTTGACGCGTGTTCAGATTTCCGGGGGGAAAGATGAAGACCGAATTCGCTGTGCTGGGAACCCTGGCGGGAACCCTGCTCTCCACCGGCGCGTGCGGGCAGGTCGGTGCCCAGGCGCCGGGCGCGGACGAGCGGATCGAACGATTGACAAGACTGGTCGAGCAGCAGGAGCAGACCATCAGGACTCTCGAGCGGCGCCTGGACGAGCTGGAAATGGCCGGGGCGCGCGGCCGGGGGGTCGTGGAGGGAACGGGGAGAACCGGGGAAACGGGGAGCAGTGCCGAGGGGAACGCCGGCGGCGGCATGGCCGCTGCGGGCGTTCCCTCCCTGGCACAGGACGCCGCGCCGGCCGCGCCCGGCAACCTCGCCGGCGGCGCCGGCACGCCGGTGGTGGGTTCCGACGCGCGCGCGACGCAGCAGCAGGCGCGCGTGCAGAGCAAGGACCTGGTCTACCAGACCGAGCACGCGCCGCTGTTTGAGCGGCGCCTGACCATCGACAGCGGCTTCGTCTACAGCTACTACGACCGGCGCGCGCTGTCGCTCTCGGGCTTTCTCGCGCTCGACGCGATCTTCCTCGGCACCATCAACCTGAACCAGACCAAGTCGCACACGCTCACCTACGACACCATCTTCCGCTATGGCCTGACCGACCGCATGTCGATGGACTTCGACCTGCCGGTGACGTACCGCAACACCAACTTCATCTCGGGCGGCGCGGGCGGCTCCGCTGCCAGCCTGTCCGACGCCACGCTCAGCACCACGGCGCTGGGCGACATCAGCATGGGCGTGTACTACCAGTTCCTGCGCGAGAGCGGCGCGGCGCCGGACGTGGTGGGCAGCGTGCGCGTGCGCGCGCCCACCGGGCGCTCGCCGTTCGGCATCAAGCTGGTGTCGGCCGACCCGAACAACAACAACCTCAACGTCGCCGCGCAACTGCCGACCGGCAACGGCGTGTGGGCGGTCACGGCGGGCCTGTCGCTGCTCAAGACCTACGACCCGGTGGTGCTGTTCGCCAATGCCAGCTACACCTACAACATCAGGCGCTCCGTGAGCGACATCTCGTCCGTGCAGGGCGAGGTCGCGCCGGCCGACGTGAAGCTCGGCGACACCATCGGCTTCGGCGGCGGCCTGGCGCTTGCGCTCAACGACCGCACCTCGATGTCGCTGGCCTTCAACGCGGCGCTGTCGGGCAGCACGCAGGTCACGACTGCGGGCGTGACGCAGACGGTGGTCGGCAGCCGCGCCAACGTGGCGACCATGACGTTCGGCTTCAACCACGTCATCACCAAGGGGCTGTCGGTGAGCACCGCGTTCGGCATCGGGCTGACGCCGGACGCGCCGAACTATACGGTGTCGCTGCGGTTTCCTTATACGTTCTGAGGGGATGGGGCGGGAGAGAAAAAACGGGGCCCCGGCGCGGCGGGATTGCAGACGGCAGGCGGCGCCTGTCGCCGAGGGTTTGCTCCCCTCTCCCATGAAATGGGAGAGGGGAGACCACAAGCGGCAAGCAAATGTTGTCGGCAACCTGTACGCGCACCGCAGCCCGCCTGATCCCCGTCGCCCGCAGCCCGCTATTCCCCCGCCCCCGGCCTCGCCTCGATGCGGATGTTGTGCTTGTGCATCAGCCGGTAGAGCGTGACCCGCGAGACGTTGAGCTCGCGCGCGGCGGGCACCACGTGGAAGCCGTGGCTCGCCATCACGGTGCGGATCGCCTCGCGCTCGGCTTCCTCGCGGATGGCGTCGAGCGTCTTGCGCGGGGTATCGGTGCCGCCGTGCAGTTGCAGGTCTTCCGCGGTGATCTTGCGGTTGTCCGTCATCACGATGGCGCGCCGCACCCGGTTGATCAGCTCGCGCACGTTGCCGGGCCATTCGTACTGCATCATCGCCTGCGTGGAGCACGGCGAGAAGCCGCGGATGCGCCGGTGCGCCTCGTGCCCGTGCTCGGCGAGCACCGCGTTGGCCAGCAGCAGGATGTCCTCGCCGCGCTCGCGCAGCGGCGGGATCGACAGGGTCAGCACGCACAGCCGGTGGAACAGGTCGGAACGGAAGCGCCCGTCGGCCTGCGCCGCCACCAGGTCCACGTGCGTGGCCGAGATGATGCGCAGGTCCAGCGGAATCGACTGGTGCCCGCCGAGCCGGGTGATGGTGCCTTGCTGCAGGAAGCGCAGCAGCGCGACCTGGCTCTCCAGCGGCAGGTCGCCGATTTCGTCGAGGAACAGCGTGCCGCCCTGCGCCTGCTCGATCCAGCCGATCTTGCGCTGGTTGGCGCCGGTGAACGCGCCCTTCTCGTAGCCGAACAGCTCGGACTGCACCAGGTGCGGCGGAATCGCGCCGCAGTTGATGGCCACGAACGGTCCCTTGCGCCGGCTCGATGCCTCGTGCACGGCCTGCGCCGCCAGCTCCTTGCCGGTGCCCGATTCGCCGGAGATGAAGACCGGCGCCTCGTTGTGCGCCACCTTGGCCAGCGAGCGGAACATCGCGCGCATGGCCGCGCATTCGCCGATCATCGGGCCATGCCCGATCAGCTCGTGGCTGCGTGCGCCGTGCAGGCACGCCATGCCGTGCGCGTGCTTGAGCGTGTAGAGCAGCTCGCTGAACGAGAACGGCGTGCGCACGTAGTCCACGCAGTAGTCGCGGATCAGCCGGCGCACGCGCTCGTCCTCGAGCATGCGCGAGGAGGTGATCGCCACCCACATCACGTGCAGGTATTGCAGGCTCTGCTCGAGCTGCGCGAGCTCGGCGTCGCTGTACTCGCTTTCGAGATCGAGCACGCCGGCCATCGGCGCGCTGCCCCGCACCACGCGGCTCAGGTCGCGGATCTGCTGGATGTGGCGAATCTCCCAGCCAGACCCGAACTGGGCCGGATCGAATCCATAGGGTTCATGGCGCGACACGACCAGCACCTGTGCGGTGCGTGTCGCCACCTTGCACAGTCGGTCCATAGCGTTCTCCCTGCCGTTGGGCATCTTGGCTACCCGGGCTTGCGCGTCGGCCTCGCTGAGGTGCGGGCTTTGCGCGTGGCCAAGCCGGGGCGGTTGGGGGAGGTCCCCCATGCGCAACGTGGGCATTACGGCCTGGACAGACTGCGGGACTGCTCGCCGAGGATGGCGTCGTGCTCGCCACCGGCCTGGAGCTGCTCGCGGATGCGCCGGCGTACCTGGTCTTTCTCGCGCAGCAGTTCGTCGCGCGGCGCCTCGGGGGACTGGCCGGAGTATCGGTAGTAGAGCGTCTTGTAGGTAAGCTGGCTGAGGATCCATTCCTGGAGCAGCGAGCGCTGGCGCGAAAGCTCGCCCTCGAGCGAACGCTGGCGCAGCAGCAGTTGTTCGATGGCGGCGCGCACGTGGGACGGCAGCGCGCCATCCTGGCTGAGGAAGGCTTCGACGGCGCTGGCGGCCGGATCGGTGCGCTCGGCGATGCGATGTCGGCGCGGCGTTTCGGCGGCAGCCTCTCCGAGGGCTGCCCAGGCGCGATGAATGGAAAGACTGGCGGACTCGCTGATGGGCCCCATAGCGGGTCGCCGGATTTCTCCTGCATTCATGATGTGATCCCCGTTGAACAACACCCCCGGCACTACACGTTCGCGATTACCACTTATCTTTCATCTTGTTATTTGCTTTCTTGTCGAGGCATGCGTGTATCCGCATGCTCCCTTCGTGGTGGCGAAGCCATCTGGACGATGGTCTGGTCGGTCATTCAGTCCTTGCCCGTTCTGCCGACGGCGGACTCTTCTTTCTGTGGTTATTCCAGATAATGCGTTGCGCCAGACGGCGCCACTCCGGAACGCCGGAGTCAAGAAGGGGCGCCTTGAAGCGCCCCGCTATTTGCCACGACTCTAGTTCAGTGCATTTGCGGCGGTTTGTCCAGCCCTCAGTATGGGGACTCACGCCAATATCATCCTTTAGTATGAGCCCGCTTCCATACACTGCCTGGCCTGACAGGTAATTAGCCACTTACATTGTGCGCAGAAACGGGTACGGGCCGGCGTTGCGCGCATGCACGCCGGCGGCGGTTCAGGCACGCAGAAACGGGTACGGCATCGCGCCGGGCGGCGCGGAGCGCGCGCATCGGGACCACGCAGAAACGGGTACGCCCGGCTCGCCAGCCTCTCGTTCGCGCCCTGCCGGACGAGGCCGGCCGGATCAGTGGCCGGGCAGGTAATAGAACTTGAAGACGAACACCGCGGCGATGATCCACACCATGACCGGAACGGTCCGGGCGCGGCCGGTCAGCAGCTTGAGCCCGGCGTAGGTGATGAAGCCGAACGCGACGCCGTTGGCCACCGAGTAGGTGAACGGCATGCCCAGCGCCGTCAGCACGGCCGGCACGACTTCGGTCGCGTCGGACCAGTCCAGGTCCACCAGTTCGCGCAGCATGAGGCAGGAGACGTAGAGCAAGGCGGGCGCCGTGGCATAACCGGGCACCGTGCCGGCCAGCGGCGAGATGAACAGGCAGGCAAGGAAGAGCACTGCCACGGTCACCGCCGTCAGGCCCGTGCGCCCGCCGGCCTGAACGCCCGAGGCGCTCTCGATGTAGGCCGTGGTGGACGAGGTGCCGAGCAACGAGCCGGCCATGATGGCCGTGCTGTCCGCCATCAGCGCCTTGTTCAGCCGGTCCATCTTGCCGGCCTTGAGCAGGCCCGCGCGGTTGGCCACGCCCATCAGCGTGCCGGTCGCGTCGAACAGTTCCACCAGGAAGAACACCAGCACCACGTTGATGATGCCGATGGAAAGCGCGGCCGAGATATCGAGCTTGAGCAGCGTGGGCGCGATGGACGGCGGCGCGGAGAACACGCCGTGGAAGGCGTTGTCGCCCACCACGAAGCTAAGCGCGGTGGTCAGCAGGATGCCGATCAGGATCGCGCCTTTGACCTTGAGGTGGTCGAGCGCGACGATGGCGAAGAAACCGACGATGGCGAGGATGGCCGGCGTCCGGTGGAGATCGCCGATCGTCACCAGCGTGGCCGGGCTGGCCGCCACGATGCCCGCGTTCTTCAGCGCCACGATGGCGAGGAACAGGCCGATGCCCGCGGTGATGGCAATGCGGATCGAGTGCGGGATGCCGTTGACGATGGCCTCGCGCACGCGCAACAGCGTCACCAGCAGGAACAGGCAGCCCGAGATGAACACCGCGCCGAGCGCGGCCTCCCACGGAAAGCCCATGCCCTTGACCACCGTGTAGGCGAAGTAGGCATTCAGGCCCATGCCCGGCGCCATCGCGATCGGGTAGTTGGCGTAGAAGCCCATGATCAGGGTGCCGATCGCGGCCGCCACGCAGGTGGCCACGAACACCGCGTCCTTGGGCATGCCGGCGTCGCCCAGGATGCTCGGGTTGACGAAGATGATGTAGGCCATCGTCAGGAAGGTGGTCAGCCCGGCCAGCAGCTCGGTGCGGACGTCGGTCTGGTGCTCGCTCAGCCTGAACAGCCGCTCGGCGAGCGACGGGCTGGCGGGCACCGCTGAACGGCTGCCAATGGGTTCCGGTGTCGGCATGAAGGCTCCTCTTGTCCTGTTGCGTGGCGATGCTTTGTTTCGGGCTGACGCCGGCGGCGGGCGGGGCGCGGCCGGCCGGTCTTACTGGTCTGACTGTCCGGCATATTCTCCCCGGCGGTCGCCGCCGGGGAGAATAGCTGGCATACAAAATATGTGATGGCCTTGCCGGCACCGGCGGTGAATCCGGGCCGGCATCCAGAATCACCCTACCTTGACGCTGGCGCTAATCCACCGTATAAACCCCGCTAGATTCAAGCGACGAGGCAACAGCACATTCGTTAGCCACCGTCATGGTACTTCCGTTGTCCATGGTGTCCTTTCCTTGAGTTGCTTTGCTGGATATGCGTGAGCTATCCGTTTCTTTTTAAATTTTTGTCAGGAAAAGCAATACCATGCAAACCGGTATCGTTAAATGGTTCAACGACGCCAAGGGCTTCGGTTTCATCAAGCCGGACGCTGGCGGTGACGATCTCTTCGCACACTTCTCTGAAATCCGCGCGGACGGTTTCAAGTCGCTGCAGGAAAACCAACGCGTGTCGTTCGAAGTCAAGAACGGCCCGAAGGGTCTGCAAGCTGCGAACATCACGCCGCTGTAAGCAGTAGACTGGCACTCCGCCTGGAGTGCGACCCAGTCGAGAAACCCCGCCTTCCGAGGCGGGGTTTTTTTTGCCCTGCGCGGGCGGGCGAGGCTAATTCTCGCCATCGGTAGCAGGGCACGGCTCGCGCTTCCTGCCGCGTTCCGAAAGCCACCAGCACGGCAAAGGGCAGCCCGCCTTTTCCTCCGCCCCCCATCCCGCCGGACCCACCCGGAAATGTGCTGACTGCTCCGCAGAAACGGGTACGCTTCCGTGCGGGCAGGAGTGTCGTCTCCCTGTCTCGAGCCACGCCTCGGTGTTCGCAGAATTGGGTACGCATCGGCTTCGCCCGGCGCGGCCGCCTGTGCCGGACCGCGAAATCCGCGGCCCCCGCATGCGCAGAAACGGGTACGCAAAGCCCCTCTTAAGCCATCACAGGCCGGCTTTTCACATCGCTCCCGTGCCGGATATGCCCGCAGAAATGGGTACGCTTCCGGCCAGCGTGGCGGCCTTTCGTGACTAACCGGCTCCCTGGCTCGAGCAACCGCACGTCCCGCTGACGTATTGGTGCAACGCAGAAACGGGTACGCAATGCGAATTCGCAGCACCCCACCCGTTTCCGTCTGTGCGCAGAAACGGGTACGCCAGGCATGCGTTTCGGGGCGATTTCGACCGTCCAGCGCTCCCTCGCCTGGTTTCCCCATCCTCCTCCCGGACCTTCGCCATCCCATTTTCTTGGCATGGCAATGAAACGGGCGACAGCCCGCAGAAATAGGTACGCCCCGATGCCTGCCATCGCATGGCAAACGTTCGCAGAAACGGGTACGCCACATCGTGAAGCCGTCCCGACATCCGACACCGACATTCCAGGCCACGCTCCATTACCCCGCAGAAATGGGTACGGAGACGTATACCCTTTTGCAGCCTATGAGATATCGAGTGCAAGCACTCGCTTTTTGGCTAAAGCTTATGTATAATGGCAATGGGAAATTCCACACCACCCGGCCCTTGGGAAAGCATTCGCAGAAACGGGTACGGAAGCGACCGAAATGCATGGTGGAATGTCTCGCAGAATTGGGTACGCTTCGATCCTGGTCCCGAGTAATTGATGCTTTCGCAGATTTGGGTACGCCGCAGAAACGGGTACGCATGGCCGGGACTATCAGGGTCGATGGCACGTCGCTTCAGGGCGCCCGCAGAATTGGGTACGCAAATGGAACGCCGGGCGCCCGAATGACGCAGAAACGGGTACGCTGCACCGCAACGGCGGCGTGAAAAAGCCGGCTCCGAACCCATTTCTGCGGGGATAACTTCGTGTGCCAGGCGTGTTTACCCCGGCGCGAGACGTAAACGGCACCCCGCCCGCAGAAACAGGTACGCTTTTGGCCCCTGCCGCTGTGGAAAAGCCTGTGGGAACAGTGAGTTATCCCCGCAGAATCCGGTTCGCGCTTTGCGCTGAAACGGGTTCGGTATACCGCAGAATCTGGTACAGCACTTCGCAGAATCGAGTACGGTTCCACGCAGAATCGGGTTCGCGGAGGGTGTTTTTCCGTATACGGATCAATGGCTTGAGAGCCACGTATACGGTTTACGAGTAGTTAACCCATACGCTTATCGTTTACTGGTAGTTGAGGTCCGGGCATCCGTGGACAACCCTGCCGGGTTGCCCACCGCTGTCCGCCCCGCAACCAGTCATGAGACCCACCTACCCCAAAACAAGCGGGCTAACAGGAAATTCGCCTACCGTACCTGTTTCTGCGTGACAAGGCTGTTTGCTTCGCGTAAAAAGTCGTGTATTCCGAAGCACGCCAATATGCCCATCAAACGCACCCAGACCATCCTGGGATCTCATGGCCCAGCCGACATGGACCATGAACCATCCCGCATCATCGTTCCCGGCGACGAGAACAGTCTGGTTCCGTCCGAGAAATTCCAGCGCCTGTTCGATGAGGCGCAGGCTATGGAGCGGGAAGATGCCTGGCAGAGCGGCGAGGTCGGCTTCCTGAGCCGGGCCAGCGTGCAGGTCACGCTTCCGTACCGCGCGCCGAAGGGCGCGCCTCCGGTCTGGACCCGGACCAGCGGCAATATTTCGCTGATGATCCAGCCCGGCTACTTCACGCAGCAACGATCCGAGAAAGCGAGCAATGGACGCCAGAAGCTGGTGTCCGAAACCGTTTCGCTGGGCTATCCCTACGGTTCCTACCCGCGCCTGATGCTGGCCTGGATCGGCAAGGAAATCATGGCCAAGAAGAAGCGCGGCGAGTTTACCGGCACGGTCGAGGACCGGCGCATCTCGCTGGGCAATTCGCTGTCGGAGTTCATGTACAACCTGGGCATTCCGATGGCCACTGGCGGCAAGCGCGGGACCATGACGCTGGTGCGCCAGCAGATGATCCGGCTGTTCTCCGCCACCATCGCGATCGTCCAGAACAAGTCCACGCCGGCGCAGAACCAGAATCCCAATCACGAACCGCTCTCGATCGACCGGGTCGGTTATCTGCTGGCCGACCAGTTGTCGACCTGGTGGGACCCGATGCAGCCCGGGCAGGGATCGATGTTCGAGAGTTTCGTGGTGCTGTCCGAGCCGTTCTTCAACGAGCTGGTCAACCGGCCGGTGCCCGTCGACATGCGCGCGCTGAAGGCGCTCAAGCAATCGCCGTTCGCGCTCGACGTCTACTCCTGGCTGACCTATCGTTTCTTCACCATCCAGCGCCGCACCGAGATTCCGTGGGAAGCGCTGCAAATGCAGTTCGGCACCGAAACCGAAAGCGAGCGCAAGTTCCGCGCGCTGTTCCGCAAGGCGCTCAAGGATGTGCTGGTGGTCTACCCCGGCGCCAAGGTGGATGCCGACTCGTCCAAGGCGCTGATCCTGCAGCCGTCGCGCACCAGCGTCCGCAAGCTGGCCTGAGCCGCGGCTGGCGAATTGCCGAACCCGCCCGCCATCGGCCGGCGGGTTTTTGTTTTCCGGCATCGCCGGTTTCCGCTGCGACGCGTTGCCGCATGGGGTTCGGTGGCAACTGTGGGGCAATTGCATCACCCGCGGCAAGACCGGCCGCGAAAAAGAGAAAGGGCAAGCGCGGAACGCTTGCCCTTTGTCTGCTGGCCGTACCGGAATGATGGTTCCGGTGCAGCCGGCTATTTCGGCTGATTCGTGAGATCAGGCCGGCTTGATGGCGGATGCCTGCAAGCCCTTCGGACCTTGCTTCACTTCAAACGTGACGCGCTGACCATCCTTGAGCGTCTTGAAGCCCGAACCCTGGATTTCCGAGAAGTGCGCAAACAGATCCGCACCGCCATCGTCCGGGGTAATGAAGCCAAAGCCCTTGGTCTCATTGAACCATTTGACCGTACCGGTTGCCATGTGAATTTCCTTTCGAAGCAAGTTCTTGTACACAACGCAAACAACGCTAACAACCGCTCAAGCACGCTAAGTTCTCGTAGTTACCGAACGGATGCCGACGAGGTTGACACGACTTGACTCGACTGTAGCGGGCATCATAACCAGTTTGTCTAGTTGTGTCATGTGCGGCGAAAGACGCACTATGCCTAATGTAGGCGGATTCCATGCCGCATTTCAAGCGGAAATCTTTCATTTCCATAACGCGGAATGTTTCAGCTAATTTTATATTAAAAATATAAAATAAAAAAACAGTTGAGCCGGCACGTCACTTTGTCTACAGTTGCGCCTAGGGTTAATCGCGCGCTTTCAGCGCTGAAAGAGAGGTCGCAAGTGCCAGCTAAAATCATCACGGTCTTCAACCAAAAGGGCGGATGCGGCAAGACGACGGTCAGCATGCACCTCGCGGGCACGCTGGGCCTGCGCGGCGCGCGCGCCATGCTCGTGGACATGGACGAGCAGGGCACGGCAACCCGCTGGGCGGCGCAGGCCAGCGACGAACGTCCTTTTCCGGCTTCGGTGATCGGCCTGGCGCCCTCGGGCGGGGCCATGCACCGGGAAGTCCGCAAGTTTGTCCAGGATTACGACTACATCGTGGTGGACTGTCCTCCCGCCGTGCATTCGGCCGCGCCGTCGAGCGCACTGCTGATTTCCGATCTGGCGATCATTCCCGTCGTGCCCTCGCCGCCCGACCTGTGGGCAGCGGTGGCCGCCAAGACGCTGGCCCAGCATGCCCAGGTCCAGAATGAAACGCTGCGGATCCGCGTGATGGCCAATATGGTGCAGCGGCGCGTATCGATCGCGCGCCAGGCCATCGAGATCCTTGGCGACGATGCGGATGTGCCGTTGATGAATGCGATGATCGGCTCGCGCTCGGCGTTTCGGGAATGCCAGGCGATCGGTTGTACCGTGCACGGTGTGGCCGGCGCGCGCGAGTCGGTGCAGGAAGTCGACCTGATGGTCGACGAAGTATTGTCTTTGATTGAGCAATAGGTATGGCGACAAAACTGAAGAGCCTCAAGGCCGGCATGTTGGCCGGCATGGCGGCGGAGAAGACGCGGGGTGATTCCCTCGACCGCTTCGCGCGCGCCGAGGCCGCGATTTCCCAGCATCCGAACGGACTGCTGCAGGCGCGCTCGCGCGAGGTCAGCCCGATTTTCAGCGCTGAAAGTGACCCGGCGAAGGAGGGCGGCCGCGTCCTGATGAAGGTGCCGCTGGCGCAGCTTCACGACAATCCATTCAATGCGCGGCGCATCTACGACCCGGTCGTGGTGCAGGAGCGGGCCGCCTCGATCGCCACGCATGGCCAGAAAACGCCTGGCCTGGCCACGCCCGACCCGGCGCGCCCGGGGCATTACATCCTGATCGACGGGCATTATCGCAAGCGCGCGCTGGCCTCGGCCGGCAAGCTCGAGATGGAATGCTTTATCGAGAGCGACGTCAGCGATCTCGATTTCTACCGCCTCTCCTTCCTGCTCAACGAGCAGCGCTCCGACCAATCCGCGCTCGACAACGCCATTGCCTGGCGGCAACTGCTGGACGAAGGCAAAGTCCAGAAAGAGGAAGATATATGCGAATTGACGGGCATGTCCGCCGGCACCGTCAACAAGACGCTGGCGCTGCTGCGCCTGCCGGAATCGGTGCTGGGCGTGATGCGCGAGCGGCCGGCGGCGATCGGCATCGCCACCGGCTATGAACTGACGCTCTATTGCAAGATCGTCGGCGAGGACCGCACCCGGGATCTCGCCACGCGCATCATGGTGGAGGGGCTGTCGAGCCGGGAAGTGGAGGCCATCCGCAAGCAGGCCCAGGACGGCAAGTCGCGCAAGATCAAGGAAATCAGCCGCCAGTACAAGATCCGCAGCGACGCCGGCCAGTTGCTCGGCACCATCAAGGAGTGGGATTCCGGCCGCGTGATGCTCGACGTGCAGGTCGGCGACCGTGCCGCGCGCGAAGCCCTCGTCGAAGTCCTCAAGGCGCGTTTTGGCCTGGACAAAACGGCTGGCTGAGAAGCCGGCGGGGGAGGCCGCGGATGCGGGCTCCCCCGCCAGAACACCCCGCCAGAACACCCCGCCAGAACACCCCGCCAGAACACCCCGCCAGAACACCCCGCCAGAACACCCCGCCAGAACACCCCGCCAGAACACCCCGCCAGAACACCCCGCCAGAACACCCCGCCAGAACACCCCGCCAGAACACCCCGCCAGAACACCCCGCCAGAACACCCCGCCAGAACACCCCGCCCAGATTAAGCAACTCCGCCGTCAGCGGCACCATCCCCGACATCCGACGCCACCGAAGCACCACCCCCACGCGAAACCACGGGCTTCATCCGTGTCCGCCGCCCGGCCAGATCGCGAGGCGAGCGGGCCGCAAATTCTCCATCCGCTTCCGCCCGATAGCGCTCTATTGCCTGGCTGAGCAGCGCATGCAAGCCCCGGACCGAATATCCCGCGCCGGGCGAACTGTCGGCCTTGCGCCGTGCCCGCCCGGTCGGCGGCAGGCGCGGCGGTCCGACCAGGACGATGGGCTGCCCAGCGAGTGTGTCCCAGTCCAGCCCCCGGTCGTGCCAGTGGCGCACCAGCGCCGCGCGCGCCGCTTCGTCCAGATCATTTTCTGGGAAATACTTGTCCGCATCGCCCGCCGCGCCAAGCTGGTCGCGCCGGAATTCCGCGAGCTCGGCAAAGCCGATCGGCACCGCCTGCAGCACGCGCACGGCGGCTTCGGCCGCGCGGTAGCGCAGGCCGTCGTCCGCCCGTGCCTGGGCGGACAGCCAGCCCAGGAAGCGGTCCAGCGAATCGGTCTCCAGCGCCGTGCCCGGCCGCAGCGGGGCCTCGCGCCGGGTACGCGCGCGCGGTTCCGTACGCGCCCGCGGCTCCGGTTGCCAGACATGGGATGCCACATGGCCGCGAAGCTGCAGCCATTCGAACAGGGCGCCCAGGATGCGCGACGCATGCAGGACGCTGCTCTCCGAAAGCGGCCCGGTGAACGGCCGCCACGCCACCGAATCGCGCGGCGCGCGCGGGCCGACCCAAAGGCGCTCGGGGGCCGGCTGGCGCAGGAAGGCGAGGTAGTCCTGCCGGTCCTGCGCGTCGAGCGCCGCCAGCGGCTTGCGGCGCGCCGTGGCGGCCCACAGCAGAAGGCGCTCGGCTTCTTTGCGATAGGCCAGCCAGGTACTTTGCTGTGATTCATTTGCAGCCAGCCACGCGCCGACGGCAGCAAGATCGCTCGAAAAAGTGCTTTTTATCGCACTCGAAGGCTCGCCATCGGCTCCGCGAACCGGCTCCCGCATCAGCTCGAACGGCACCAGTTGCCGCAGGCCCGGCGCCAGCACGGCTTCGCCGAGCTTTCCCCGCGCCCCCACGTGATCGCGCAGCAGCGGCGCGCCATGCTCGTCCCTGACGATATCCCGATGCTCGGCAAGCCAGCGGTTGATGGCTCCGCCGGCAAGCGCGCCGATGCGCGGCACCGAGCGCCACCAGGCATTGCCGTGACGGTTGGCAAGCTCGACCAGAATATGTAGATTCGATATCTTCTGCGCGCGCAGGCGCCGCGCCAGGGCAGGGGAGAACCACAGCTCGATGCCGTGATCGGCCCGCGGCCGCGCCGTGCCCAGCCGCTCCAGCTCCGCCAGCGCCTCGACGCGGCGGTCCATGCCGCGGTTGGAGCGCCCGGGGCCCATTTCCAGCAATTCCGCCAGATCGGGGCGGCTGTGGAGGTGGGCAAGCTGCACCATGCGGTCGCGCAGGCCCAGCAGCACGCGCAGCGCGGACTCCCCGCCGGGGTCGTCGTCGCCGTCGTCGGACAGGTAGCGATCGGCCACCATCGTGGCCGGCATGCCCTGGACATAGGCCCGGACCGCGGCAAACTCACTGCGCGTGAGTGTCAGGCTGGGCACTTTGGCGGATTGCATGGCGTGAGCCCCGATTTGGGGCTAAGGTATTGATTCATAAGGCACTTGAACAGTCACCAAATGCATCCGGGTAGAAATGCATAGTGAAATCTAATGCCGATAATTATAGCCCGGATTATCCCGAAACCCGCAACGCCGGCGGGAACCCGCTGCCGAAACCGGCGCCCGCCTCTCCTGTTTGCGCCCCGTTGACCGGCCCGCGCCGGGTGTAACCCTGACTTGCAATCATGTGTTGCAGTGCATATGCTCTGACCAGAGTTAGATTTTTTTAACTCTGACTTAAGAAGTATCGAAGAAGCAACGAAAGCGTAATAACAACGCAAACGGGGCGATCCGTAGACGGCACCAAGGGACGTCAGGCACGCAGCGAACCTGGACGGGCACGCAGCGGCAGTCGGGAGCCGGGCCGGATCGTAGGGAGGCGCATCCACAGGATAGTGGGGCGTTTCCGACAGCATGTGCGGGTTGTCGCGGGGCTCGCCATGCAGCAACAAGAAAGAGAGCGGCCATGGCCACCATCCTCTTGATCGAGCCTCATCCACTCCTGCGCCTGGGTCTGCGCCATCTGCTGACGCAAGCGGGCCTGCATGGCGATCTGGTCGACATCGACCCGGGTTCCCTGCCCTATCCTGCCGAATGGCTGTGCCACGCCGATTTGATGATCTACGGCCTGTCGCCCGATCCCGCCACGCACTGGCAGGAAATGGAACAGGCCTGCCGGTCGCTGATGCCGCGCCGCGTGCTGGTGCTGGCCGATGAAGTCTGCACGCCGCCCGGCGCCGGCGAACTGCCCGGCAATGTGCGCGGCCTGTTGTCCAAGGCCTGCAGCGCGGACATGCTCGACGCCGCCATCCGGCTCGTGCTGGCCGACGGCGAATGCTTTCCCGCGCGGGCCCAGGCGGCGCGCGCTGGCGAGCAGCAGGCCTTCTCGCGGCCCGCGGCGCAGGCCGCGCCCGCGCCGGACAACCTGCACCGGTTCGGCGGCGGCATGTCGCCGGACGGCGAACGCGAGCACCCGGCGCGCGCGGTGCCGCCCGGCGGCCCCGCCGCGTCCGACCCCGAGACGCCCTCGGCCGGCTCGCACCTGCTCAACATCACCGAGCGACAATATGAAGTGCTGGCACTGCTGGCGCGCGGTTATCCCATCAAGACCGTAAGCCGGCTGCTCAATATCTCGGTGGCGACGGCCAAGACCCACGCCTGCACCCTGTACCAGCGGCTGCAGGTGCGCAACAAGGGCGAGGCGGTCTACGTCGCGCTCCAGCGCGGGGCCAAGCTGAGCTGGCCGGGGCCGGCACCGGCCCTGGCCACGCGCGGCGCCGGCCAGCCGCCGGTGGAACTGGTCAGCGTGTCCCAGGCTGCCTGACGGCACGGCACGGCACGGCGCGTCCGCCCGCGCGCATGCGCGGCGGCGCCGGCCGCCGGCGCCTCTCCATCCTCTGCGGTACGCCGCCTCATCCGAAAGCATGAGGCGGCGCCCGGCCGCGCTTGCTACGCTGGTTCCCAACTGAAGTCTCTGCGCGCGGCCGGCGCCGTGCCGGCGCGCGACCCTCCCAACCCGCTGTCACCTCTCCCGATGACAACGCTCCTGCTTGCCCACAACATGATGCTGCGCCGGGGGGTGCTGCGTCAGCTGCGCGAATTGTCGGCGCTCGCTCCGGTCCTGTCGCAGACACCCGAATGGCTGCTCGAGGCCGCGCCCGCGGACCTGCCGCGCGGCCCCATCGATTTCGCGCTGCTCGACTGCAGCGGCACCGACGCCGATCCCTTCCGGTTGCTGCATGCGCTGAGCACGCGGCTGGCGCCGCGGCGCTGGCTGGTCATGAGCGAAACCGTCGACCCCGTCTTCACCGGCCACGCGGCCTATCTCGGCGCCAGCGGCTGCCTGGCCGTGCCGGCCTCGCCCGAGCAGACACGCGCCGCGGTGGCGCTGGTGCGCGCCGGCGGCCAGTGTTTCCCGCGCCGGGGCTTCGCCATGCCGCTGTCTTCCCCCATCGGTTCAGGTGGGTCTACGGCAAGGGGATGAGGCGCCGGCTGGCACGGCCTCCTATGCTGAAAGCGCGCGGATAACGAAGCCGGGACAGCCAATGTCGATCCGGCCGGCGCGCGTTGCAGAGGGGGTCGTATGGAAAACGGGCTGGACATCCTGGTCGTGCGCGGCTTCGCCGTGCCCGAAGGCCGGGGCAAATGGGCGTGCTGCTATGAGATCAGGCTGACCACCGGGCGCGACGGGCCGCTGCTGTACCGCGGCGAGCTGCACGGCCGGCGCTACGCCTGCGAGGCCGCGGCGATTGCCGCGGCCACCTTCGCCGGCGAGCAGGAAGCGCGCCGCCGGGTGGCGGCGGTGCGCGACGGGCTGCTCGCGCGCCATGAATACTGTGTGGTGGTGGCCGGCGAGCAACCGCGCGAGCCGGCGGCCGGCTGAGCCGCCGGGCGGCTGCCGGCACGACGCGCGCGCCACCGCGGCAGTCGCGGCAGCCGCGGCCGACATGGCGGGATAACGGGAGGGCGACGACGAGCGCGTGCTCGGGGGACCGGAGCGATCCGGTGCGCAGGCCAGGCAGGCTTGCGCGCACGCGCGGTTCGGCCGCAGCGCAAGCTGCGCCGGAACTTGATGGCCACGGTCGAGCCGTCCGGCAGATACGGCACGCCGTGGCCTGTTCTTTTTCTGGCGCGGGCGAAGGCCGCCGCCGGCGGGATCGGCCTGGCGCCGCGCAAAAAAAAGAGTCCGCCGACCGGGGGACCATGCGGACTCCAAGCGGCCTGCCCGATTCCGCTCGGACAGGCCACTCTCCGACGATAGACAAAGCATGCCGGCAACTGTATCGGCCAGAAGCAGCATTCGCCGCCCGGTGCCGGCGCGCGCCGGCGAAACCCGCCGGCCCGGCGCATGCGCCGCCGCGCCGTGCTGCGCGCGGCGGCGCGGGCCGCGCCACCCTGGCCGCTTCATGCTTCCGGCTGGGTTGAGACAAGGCGGGATCAAGCCCGGACGAGCGCGGCGCCAGGGGAAACCGGCGCCGCCGGGGGCAGGGCGGCGGCCCGACCGGCACGGCGCGGATCGCGGGACGCGGCCGCGGCAATCGTGGCACCCGTAGTAACCATGAAAGGCAACTGTGATACTTTGCCCGCGTACCGAAACCAAACCTCACCACGGCCATCCCGATGCACTGGCATTTCATCTCGCGCTTCGGCGAAACCTCCCTGCTGCTGCCCTGCGCGGTGCTGATCGCCATCTGGCTGCTGTATGCGGGCGCCTACGCCGGCGCGCGCCGCTGGCTGCTGTCGTTCGGCTCCGCCGCGGCGCTGGTGCTGGCGTCGAAGCTGGCCTTCATGGGCTGGGGCATCGGCTGCGAGGCGCTCAACTTCACCGGCTTTTCCGGGCACAGCACGATGGCCGCCTCGGTGCTGCCGGTGATGCTGTACCTGGTGGTGCCCGCGCGCCATCCGCGCCTGGCGCTGGCCGCGTCCGGCGCCGGCATCCTGCTGGCGCTGCTGGTGGGCGTCTCCCGCCTGAAGCTGCAGGCGCATTCCGATTCCGAAGTCATCAGCGGGCTCGCGCTCGGCTTCGCCGCGAGCCTGTCCTTCATCGCCTGGAGCGCGCGCCCGCGCCGCTCGGCGCCCGCGCTGGCGGCGGTGATCCTGATGGCCGTGATGCTGGGCGTGCCGGTCGCCGGCGTGGCCGCGCCCACGCATCGCTGGCTGGAGATCCTGGCCACGCGCCTGGCCGGGCGCGACAAGCCGTTCCAGCGCGGCCAGTGGCGCGAATGGGCGGCCCGGCACGAGGGCGCCGCGGTGTTCGCCTGCGCGCCGCCGGACCAGGCCGCGCGCTGAGCGCTTAGGACGGCAGGGCGGGAGAGGGCGGAGCGCGCGCAGGGGACGCCACGGCGCCCCTGTGTGTGCCAGCAAACAGACGGCCGGGCCCGCGCGGCGCAACCATGATCTGCATCACTGGTCCGGCCTGCCGGATGGAGGCAAATCATGTCCGCGATCCGCGCCTTCGTGGGCGAGCGCCAGGCTGCGCTGCAGATGCTCTACCGCTTTGCCGATGCCGCCATCGTCGCCGGGTGCGGCGTGGCCGTGGGCGAGCTGCTGTTCCCGCACGGCCTGCGCAGCGCCGCCCCGGTGCACGGCTTCATCACCGTGCTGTGCTCGGTGAGCACGCTGCTGGTGTTCCCGGCCTGCGGCCTGTACAACTCCTGGCGCGGCCGCAGCCGCATGGCGCTGGCGCTGCGCACGCTGGCCGCGTGGGGCGCGGTCTGCATGCTCGGGCTGATCGCCGCCTACCTGATGCACCAGTCGGCCGCGCTGTCGCGGCTGTGGTCGATGAGCTGGCTGCTGAGCGTGGCGGCCATGCTGCTGGCCTCGCGCGTGGCGCTCTATGGCATGCTCGGCAGCGTGCGCGAGCTCGGCATCAACGCCAAGCGCGTGGTGATCCTCGGCTACGGCTCGCTCGGCCACGAGATGTACCAGCGCGTGGGCAGCAACCGCGGCGCCGGCTACAACGTCGCCGGCATCTACGACGAAGGCATGCAGCCGGTGCCCGCCGGCGTGACGCGGCTGGAGTCGCTCGAACAGGTCTGCGCCTTCGTGCGCAACAACGGCGTGCGCGAAATCTGGCTGACGCTGCCGATGGCCGCGTGCCGCGACCTGTACGACGTGGTCTCCCATTTCCGCAACGACCTGGTGGACATCCGCTGGGTGCCCGACATCATGTCGGTCGAGCTGCTCGGCCACCGCTTCAGCGACTTCCTCGGCCTGCCGGTGATCGACCTCAACAGCCCGCCGCAGTCGGGCATCACCGGCCTGCTCAAGGCCAGCTTCGACCGCGTCTTCGCGCTGGCCGCGCTGGCCGGGCTGTCGCCGCTGTTGCTGGCGATCGCCGCGGCGGTCAAGCTGTCGTCGCCGGGGCCGGTGCTGTTCCGGCAGGCGCGCCTCGGCATGGACGGCAAGCCGTTCCACGTCTACAAGTTCCGCACGATGGTGCAGCACCGGGAGCGCGGCGTGACCCAGGCCGTGCGCGGCGACGCGCGCATCACGCGCGTGGGCGCCTTCCTGCGCCGCACCAGCCTCGACGAGCTGCCGCAGTTCTTCAACGTGCTGCGCGGCGAGATGTCGGTGGTGGGCCCGCGCCCGCACGCCATCGAGCACAACGAGATCTACAAGGAAGTGATCGACCGCTACATGCTGCGCCACCGCGTCAAGCCCGGCATCACCGGCTGGGCGCAGATCAACGGCCTGCGCGGCCAGACCGACACCGTGGACAAGATGCGCCGGCGCATCGAGTTCGACATCTTCTACATCCGCAACTGGTCGTTCCGCCTGGACCTGCACATCATCCTGCGCACCGCCCTGCACGGCTGGACCGGCAAGGCCGCCTACTGAGCACCGCCGGGCATCCGCCCGGCAAGCACCGCGCGCGCCGGGTGCTCGCGTTCGCCGTCCGGCGACATGCCGCCGCCGCGGCGGCGCGAAGTTGGTGGGCCAGCGCACCGAAGCCCGATGGCGGCTGCGGCCCAATGATGAAACCCGATCATCCTCACCGAGGAGTAACAGAGATGAAGGCAACCATTCGACAAATCCTCGCCGAGGTGGCGCGGCTCGACGTATCGGTCGAGGCGCTCGACGACCAGGCCGATCTCTACGAAGCCGGCCTGTCGTCGCTGGCCACCGTGCACGTGATGCTGGCCATCGAGAATGCGTTCAACATCGAGATCCCGGATGCGATGCTGACCCGCCAGCTCTTTCGCAGCGTGAATTCGCTCGCCGCCGCGGCCGAGCAGCTCAGGCAGCAGCAGGAGGCAGCATGAGCCCCCCGCTGGCCAGCGTGGAGCTGGCGCGCCCGGCCGCGGTCCATGCCGGCACCGCCGGGCTGATGGCCGCGGCGGCCCTGGCCGCCGCCGAGGCCGCGCTGCACGCCGACCGCGTCGACTGCGACGCCGCCTTCCCGCACGAGGCCTTCGCGGTGCTGCGCCAGCATGGCCTGCTCGGTGCGATGGTGCCGGCCGCGCACGGCGGCGCGGGCGCCTCGCTCGACACCATCGCGGCGATCTGCCGCGTGCTCGCTGCGGGCTGCGCGTCGGCCGGCATGATCTACGCGATGCACCAGATCCAGGTCGCCTGCCTGATCGAGCACGGCGGCGGCAGCCCCTGGCACGAGCAACTGCTCGGGCGCATCGCCGGCGAGCAGTTGCTGCTGGCCTCGGCCACCTCGGAAGAGGCCATCGGCGGCGCGCTGCGCAACAGCGGCTGCGCGGTCAACGTCGACAACGGCCGCTTCCACCTGCTCAAGATGGCGCCGACGATCTCCTACGGCGCGCACGCCGACGCGATCCTGGCCACCGCGCGCCGCCATGCCGACGCCTCGCCCTCCGACCAGGTCATGGTGTGCCTGCTCAAGCCCGACTTCACGCTGGAAAGCCTCAGCACCTGGGACACCCTGGGCATGCGCGGCACCTGCAGCAACGGCTTTCGCCTGGAGGCGCGCGGCGCCTGCGAGCAGATCCTGCCGGTGGCGTTCGGCGAGATCGCCGACGGCACCATGACGCCGGTCTCGCACATTCTCTGGGCGTCGCTGTGGACCGGCATCGCCGGCGACGCCGTGCAGCGCGCCAAGGCCTTCTTCCAGGGCCAGGCGCGCGCGCGTCCCGGCTCGCTGCCGCCGTCGGCCACGCGCGTGGCCGACGCGGTGGCGATGGTGCAGATGATGGAAGGCCGGCTCGAACTCGCGCTGGCCCACCAGCGCCAGCGCCACGCCGGACTGTCGGTGTCCGCGCTGTTCTCGCTCGCGGCCGAGATGAACGGGCTCAAGACCAGCGTCTCCGCGCTGGCCATCGAGGCGGTGCAGCAGGCCATGATGATCTGCGGCATGGCCGGCTACAAGCACGGCACGCCCTACAGCCTCGGGCGTCATCTGCGCGATCTCTGGTCGGCGCCGCTGATGATCAACAACGACCGGATCCTGACCAACACCGCTAGCCTGCTGCTGGCCGAGCGTTCGAGCTGAGGAGCACCACATGGATGCCAACGTTAGCGTGGACAATGCCGGCGCCGCGCCCGCCACGTCCGCCGGACTCGCCGAACCCGCCGGGGATGCCACCGCGGCAACGCCCTACGGCGACCCGCAGGCCGGCCAGCGGCGCTACCAGCAGGCGCTGATCGCGGCCGGCCTGCTGATCCCCAGCGGCGTCGACGGCGTGTACGGCCGCAGCGCGGTGTTCGAAGCGATTGCCGACGGCCTCAACGTGGCCGTCAGCGCGCTCGGCGCGGACCAGCGCGCGGAAGTGATGCGCTTCCCGCCGGCCATGTCGCGCAAGGACTTCGAGGCCAGCGGCTATCTCAAGAGCTTCCCGCAGCTGGCCGGCACCGTGCACAGCTTCTGCGGCAGCGACCGCGACCACCACCGCCTGCTGGCGCGGCTCGAGGACGGCGAGGAATGGGCCGACGAACAGCGCCCCACGCGCGTGGTGCTCACGCCCGCGGCCTGCTATCCGATCTACCCGGCGGTGGCGCGGCGCGGGCCGATGCCGCCGCAGGGGCTGGTGGTGGACGTGCTGTCGTACTGCTTCCGCCACGAGCCGTCGATCGACCCGGCCCGCATGCAGATGTTCCGCCAGCGCGAGTACGTGCGCCTGGGCAACGCGGAGCAGATCATCGCGTTCCGCCAGCTGTGGATGGAGCGCGGCCAGCAGCTCGCCGGCCTGCTCGAGCTGCCGCACGAGGTCGACGTCGCCAACGACCCGTTCTTCGGCCGCGGCGGCAAGATCGTGGCCGACAGCCAGCGCGAGCTGAAGCTCAAGTTCGAGCTGCTGGTCCCCATCAACGAGGGCGCGCCGCCCACCGCCTGCATGAGCTTCAACTACCACATGGACCACTTCGGCCAGGTGTGGGAGCTGCGCACCGCCGACGGCGAGCCGGCCCACACCGGCTGCGTCGGCTTCGGCATCGAGCGCCTGACGCTGGCGCTGCTGCGCCACCACGGCTTCGACCTCTCGCAGTGGCCCCGCGGCGTGCGCGCCACGCTGGGAGGGCTGTGATGCTCGTCGCCCCCCGTACCCTGGAGCGCGTCGCCCACGTGTCGCACGCCCTGCACAGCGGCAATCCGGTCTGGCCGCAGACCAACTGCTATGTCGACCTGTGGATCGAGCTGCTGCACGGCTGGGCGCTCGATCCGGTGGCGGCGCTCGGCTTCACCGTGGCGCAGGATTTCGAGGGCGACCAGTTCACCTTCTTCAAATACCCGCACGACGACCTCGAGCGCCTGTACGGCGTGGTGGTGCAGGAACTCTCGCTGTACGAGTCGATGGAGGCGCGCGTGGCCGCGCAGACCTGCCGCGGCCACGTGGTGCTGCTCGAGGTGGACAGCTTCTACCTGCCCGACAACCGCGCCACCACCTACCGCCGCGAGCACAGCAAGACCACCATCGGCATCGACGTGATGGTGCCGGACGCGCAGTCGGTCGGCTACTACCACAACGAGGGCTACCACGTGGCCAGCGGCGAGGACTACGACGGCCTGTTCCGCCGCCTGCCGGGCCTGGCCGGCGACGTGAACCTGCTGTTTCCCTACGCCGAGGTGGTGCGACGCCGCTTCCCCGCGCTGGAAGGGGCGATGCTGGTGCGCGCCGCGCTCGCGCTGCTGCGCAGGCACCTCGCGCGGCGCCCGCGCCAGAACCCCATCGCCGCGTTCCGCACCGCGTTCCCGGCGCACCAGGAAGCGCTGATGGCCGGCGGCGAGCAGGTCTTCCATCCCTATGCGTTCTGCGTGCTGCGCCAGCTCGGCGCCAACTTCGAGCTGCTCGGGCAGTACCTGCGCTGGCTGGCCCAGCACGGCCAGCCGATGCCGGACAGCATCGCCGGCGCGTGCCAGAAGATGGCCTCCGAGGCGATGGTGATGCAGTTCCGTCTGGTGCGCTCCGTCATCAGCCGCCGCGTGGACCGCTGCCTGGACTGCCTGGACCAGCTCGAAGCCTCCTACGAGGCGGCGGTGCCCGCGCTGGCCGGCTACGTGGGCGAAGCCGAATACTGACGCGCCCGCCGGCCATGCACGCGCCGCTCGCACTCGCGCCGGTCCCCGGGCGGCCCGCCTGCCGGCAGCCGCTCGCGCACGGCTGGACCCTGCTGGAGACGCCCGCGGGCGCCGCCGCCTCGCCGGCGGCGCTGGACGCGCTAGACGCGCTGGCCGGCCGCGCGCCGTGGCTGCCGGCCAGCGTGCCCGGCACCGTGGCGCAGGCGCTGCAGGCCGCGGGCCGGTGGCAGGTCGGCGCGCCGCGCGCGCTGCACGACCACGACTACTGGTATCGCGTGCCGCTGTCCGGCAGCGGCGTGCATCGCCTGCGCCTGCATGGCCTGGCCACCATCGCCGAGGTCTGGCTCGACGAGACGCGCGTGCTCGACGCGCACAACATGTTCACCGCGCACGAGGCCGAGCTGCATCTCGACGGCAGCCACGTGCTGTACCTGTGCTTCCGCGCGCTGCACCGCTGGCTGCGCGGCCAGCGCGGGCCGGTGCGGTGGAAGCCGCGCCTGGTCACGCCGCCCTCGCTGCGGCTGGTGCGCACCACGCTGCTGGGCCACATGCCGGGCTGGTGCCCGCCGGTCCATACCGTGGGCCCGTGGCGCGGCATCGACCTGCTGCCGCTCGACGCCGCCAGCCCGCTGCTGACCGCGCGCTACGACCTGCACGCCGCGCTCGACGCCGATCTCGCGCGCGGCACGATCCGCCTGTGCCTGCGCGGCGTGGCGCCGCTGCCGCCGGGCGTGCTGCCGATGCTATGCGCGGACGGGCGCGAGGCGCCGCTGGCCGCGGTGGACGCAGGCCCGGGCGGCATCGCCTACGAAGGCGAGCTCGCCATCCCCGCGCCGCGCCTGTGGTGGCCGCACACGCATGGCACGCCCGAACGCTATGCCGTGCAACTGCGGCTGGGAGAACTGCGCATCGACTGCGCGCAGGTCGGCTTTCGCCGCATCGAAGCCGAGCGCGAGACACCGCAGGGCGACGAAGGCTTCGCGCTGCGCGTGAACGGCGAGCGCATCTTCTGCCGCGGCGCCTGCTGGACCAGCCACGATCTGACCGGCCACGCCGATGCGCCCGCGGCCGTGGAAAAATGGCTCGCGCTGGCGCACGGCGCCGGCATGAACATGGTGCGCGTGAGCGGCGTCACCTGCTACCAGGGCGAGGCCTTCTTCGATGCGTGCGACGCGCTCGGCCTGCTGGTCTGGCAGGACTTCATGTTCGCCAACTTCGACTATTCGGCCGATGCCGAAGCGGCGCGCCCGCTGATGGCGCAGGCCGCGCGCGAGGTCGGCGAATGGCTGGCCGCGCACCGCCACCACCCGAGCGTGGCGGTGCTGTGCGGCGGCAGCGAGGTCGAGCAGCAGGCCGCCATGATGGGCGTTGCCGCCGCGGCATGGCGCCAGCCGCTGTTCGACGAGATCATCCCGGCCTGCCTGGCGCGCTGGCATCCCGAGGCGGTCTACGTGCGCAATTCGCCCAGCGGCGGCGCGTGGCCGTTCCAGCCCGACAGCGGCGTGACGCACTACTACGGCGTGGGCGCCTACCAGCGCCCGCTCGACGACGCGCGCCGCGCCAGCGTGCGCTTCACCTCCGAATGCCTGGCCTTCGCCAACGTGCCGTGCGCGCGCACGCTGGCCGAGGCGCTGCCGGTGCCGCCCGCGCACGATCCGCGCTGGAAGGCGCGCGTGCCGCGCGACGCGGGCAGCGGCTGGGATTTCGAGGACGTGCGCGACTTCTACCTGCGCGAGCTGTTCAAGGTGGACCCGCCGCGCCTGCGCTACGAAGACAGCGCGCGCTACCTGCAACTGTCGCGCGCGGTGGTGGCCGAGGTCATGACCGACGTGTTCAGCGAATGGCGCCGCGCCGGCTCCACCTGCGCCGGCGCGCTGGTGTGGCAGTTGCAGGACCTGCTGCCGGGCGCGGGCTGGGGCATCGTCGACGCGCTGGCGCGGCCCAAGTCCGCGTGGCACGCGCTGCGCCAGGTGTGGCAGCCGCTGCAGGTGCTGCTCACCGACGAAGGCCTCAACGGCATCCACCTGCACCTCATCAACGAGAGCGCCGCGCCGCGCGCGGTGCGCCTGCAACTGCAATGCTGGCGCGACGGCGAGACCGCGCTGCTCGACGTCACGCGCGAGCTGTGCCTGGCGCCGCGCGCCACGCGGCGCGTGAGCGGCGCCGAGCTGGCCGGCGCGTTCTTCGATTTCACCTATGCCTACCGCTTCGGCCCGCGCCAGCACGACGTGGTGCGCGCCGCGCTGTTCGATCCCGCCGACGGCGCCTTGCTGAGCCAGGCCTGCTACCTGCCCGACCGCAGCGCGGCCGCGCTCGAGCCGCCCGAGCTGGCGGTGGCGGTGACGCGCGAGCACGGCGACTGGTGGCTCACGATATCGGCGCGGCGCTTCGCGCGCTGGGTCCACATCGAGGATGCCACCATGCGCGCCGAGCAGGACTGGTTCCACCTCGCGCCCGGCAGCCGCCGGCGCGTGCGGCTGCTGCCCGAGGCCGGCCCCGATGGCGGAGTGCGCGGTGCGGGCCCGCCCGGCGCCGCGTTCATCCCGATGGGGGAGATCCATGCGCTCAATGCGAGACGCGCGCTTGCCTACAGTGCGCCGGGCGCCTGATGCGCCGCGCTCGCACCATACTGCCCGCCGCGCCGGGGCGGCGTCCGCGCGGCATTGGCCCTGCCCCGGCAATTGCTCTCAAACCTACCGAAGGATGACCGGGTTTCAACCGTGCGGCTACTGTTGGCAGGCCCACATATAGCCCTTAATGAAGACACAGATGCCGCACGAGCCAGGGTCACGGAATAGGCGGCCGGCGCGGGTCCCGCGAAGTGCGCGGACCGGCTCCGGTGTTAAGTGTTCGTGCGGCTGGTCACGGGGAGAGGGAAATGATCAGTCAGCGTTCGGATCTGCACGTCAATCATGTGCTGGGTGCCTTGCCGCGCAAGGATTGGGAGCTGTTGTCGGCGCATCTCGAGCTGGTGCGCATGCGCGCCGGGCAACTGCTGACCGACTCCGGCCAGCGCATCCATCACGTCTACTTCCCCACCACGGCCATCGTCTCGATGCTGTCGCTGCTGGAAGACGGCGCCACGGTGGAGATCGCCGCCATCGGCAAGGAGGGGCTGGTCGGCATTCCGGTGCTCACCGGCGGCGACACCATGCCGTGCCGCGTGGAAGTGCGCACGCCGGGCTTCGCCTACCGCCTGTCCGCGGCCACGCTCAAGCAGGAGTTCCTGCATTCGCCGGCGATCCAGCGCGTCACGCTGCTGTACGTGCAGGCCGTGCTCACGCAGATCGCGCAGACCGCGGTGTGCAACCGCCACCACTCGCTCAACAAGCAACTGTGCCGCTGGCTGCTGCTGGCGCTCGACCGCATGGCTTCCAACGAGCTGGTCATCACGCAGCAGGTCATCGCCAACATGCTCGGCGTGCGCCGCGAGGGCGTGACCGAGGCCGCCGGCAAGCTCGAGGACCTCGGCCTGATCCAGCACAGCCGCGGGCACATCACCGTGCTCGACCGGCATGGCCTGGAAGCGCATTCGTGCGAGTGCTACAAGCTCGTCAAGCGCGAATTCGATCGACTGCTGCCGGCGCTGGCAACCGTCTGAAGCCGGCGCGGCCGATGGCCGACGGGCAATGGGGCGAGCATGGCCGACGGGTCGGCCGCCCAGGGAGAATGCCGTGAACAGGTTGTTCTTTGCCGGCGCGACGCCGGCTGCGAATGCGCCGGCGCAGCCGCGCGCGCGCGGGCGGCGCGCGCTGCTCGACCACCTCGGCTGGATCGTCGGGCTCGCGGTTGCCGGCGGGGTGGCCGGCGCGCTGGTGGCGCTGTCCACGCCGCCGCGCTACCGGGTCGAGGCGCTGGTGCAGATGGCGCCGCGCAATGCCGCGCAGGGCAATGTGTCCGCGGCGCAGTTCGATGCCGGCATGCTGACCAGCCGCGCGGTGGTCGGGCCGGTGGTGGAGCGTCTGCGCCTGGACGTGTCGGCCGCGCCGGTGCGCGCGCCGCTGCTGGGGGCGCTCGCCGAGCGCCTGGCCGAGCCCGGCCGCGTGCTCGCGCCGTGGCCCGAGGGCCTCGGTTACGCCTGGGGCGGCGAGCGCGCGCGGGTGGACAGCCTGTCGGTGCCCGAGCGCCTGCTCAACGTGCCGCTCACGCTGGTGGCCCAGCCCGAAGGCCGCTACCGGCTCTACGCGGGCGAGGCCATGCTGCTCGACGGCGCGGTCGGCGAGCCCGCCGCGGGCAACGACGTGGAGCTGCAGGTCGGGCAGCTCGACGCGCGGCCCGGCACGCGCTTCGAACTGATGCGGCGCGATCCGCTGTCGGTGATCGACGCCATCACCGGCGAGCTGGTGGTGGACGAGCACACGCGCGACGCCGGCACCGTGCGCATCGCGTGGCGCTACCCGGACCGCAAGCTCGCCGCCGCGCTGGTCAACGGCGTGGCGCAGTCCTACATCGACAGTCAGACCAGCCAGCGCCGCGACGACGCCGCCGGCAGCCTGGCCTTCGTCACCAGCGAGCTGCCGCGCGTGCAGCGCGAGCTCGAGCGCGCGGAGGCGGCGCTCACGCGCTACCGCGCGCGCAGCGGCACGATGGCGCCCACGCAGGAGGCGCAGTCCTACCTCAACGGCAGCATGGACTACCAGCGCCAGATCGCCGCGCTGCGCCTGGAGCGCACCCGCCTGCTGCAGCGCTTCACCACCGACAGCAACGAAGTGCGCACCGTCGACACGCAGATCCAGGAACTGGGCAAGGTGCGGCGCGACATGGATTCGCGCATGCAGAACCTGTCCGAGACCGAGCGCGAATCGGTGGCGCTCACGCGCGACGTCAAGGTCGCCGAGGACATGTACATGACGCTGCGCAACCGCGAGCAGCAGCTCTCGCTGGCGCAGTCCGACCGCTCCAGCACCATGCGCATCGTCGACCCGGCGCTGCCGCCGGCGCGCCCGGACGGCCCGGGCCCGCTGCCGCTGGCCGGCGGCGGCGCGCTGCTCGGCCTGTGCCTGAGCCTGATCGGCGTGGCCGCGCGCCAGCGCCTCAAGCCCTCGGTGGCCGACGCGGCCGACGCCGAGGCGCGGCTCGGCATGCCCATGCTCGGCGAGATCGCCTTCAGCAGCGAGCAGGCCGAGCTCGAGCAGCAGGCCGAGGTGCATCGCCGCCTGGGCATGATGATGGGGTTCGCCGGCGCGCCCGGCCCGCGGCTCTACGCCCCGGCGCCCGGCACCGCGCTGGCCGAGCCCGGCGAGTTCGCCTCCAGCGAGGGCGACCGGCTGCTGCGCTGCGGCCTGCACGACCGCTTCCTGCTGGCGCGCCGCTCGCCGCATTCGGTCGCGGTGGAAGGCCTGCGTAGCGTGCGCGCGGCGCTGCATTTCGCCGTGCGCAACGCGCCCGACTGCGTGCTCGCGGTGACGAGCCCCGCGCCCGGCGCGGGCAAGACCTTCGCCGCGGTCAACCTCGCGGTGCTGTTCGCCGAGGCCGGCCAGCGCGTGCTGCTCATCGACGCCGACCTGCGCCGCGGCAGGGTCGCGCACTGGTTCGACCAGGCGCCCGAGCCGGGGCTGGCCGACCTGCTGGCGGGGCGCGCCGATCCCGCCACGGTGGTGCGGCCCACGGTGGTGTCCGGCCTGTCGCTGATCACCGCCGGCGCCACGCCGCCCAACCCGTCCGAGCTGCTGATGATGCCCGCGCTGGCCGAGACGCTGCGCATCTGCAAGGCGCGCTTCGACCTCGTCATCATCGACACGCCGCCGGTGCTGGCGGTGGCCGACGGCACGCTGGTGGCCAACCTCGCCGGCGCCACGCTGCTGGTGGTGCGCGCCGACGTCACGCCGGCCAGCCAGGTCGACGAAGCGCTCAAGCGCCTGGCGCGCGCCGAGGCCCGCCTGGCCGGCGGCATGCTCAACGGCGTCACGCGCCGGCGCAGCAACCGCGCGGACTTCGCCGCGATGAACCCGTACCTGGGCCTGCCGCTGCCGCCCGCGCGGCCCGAAGCGCTGGCGCTGGAGGCGCGCGCCGCGCCCGCTCCGGGCGCGGACCAGCATGGCTCGATGCCGGCGGCCTGACGGCCCGCGGCATGGCGCGGCGGCCGGCAGCGTACCCGTTTCTGCGTGCCCGCGGGCAGGCCGCGAGTGGGGCGCAAACGTGGTGCTTTCCGGCCCCGCACGCGCGCCGGCAGCGGGTTTCGGCGCCGCCGCCGGCACGCGCGCGACAACAAAGCGTACCCGTTTCTGCGTGCGCAAGATGCCAGGGGCCCAAGCCCCGTTTTTCATTGGGAGAGGTGATGAAACCGGTCTTGTTCGAAGGATGCGCCGGCTGGCTGCATGAAGCCGCGGGCAGCACGGGCGTGGTGCTGTGCAACCCGCACGGCCACGAGGCGATGTGGTCCCACCGCGCGTTCCGGCACCTGGCCGACGACCTCGCCGCGGCCGGGGTGCCGGCGCTGCGCTTCGACTATCCCGGCACCGGCGACGCCGCCGGCAGCGGCGCCGAGCAAGAGCACATCGCGTGGTGCGTGCACGGCATCCTGGCCGCGGTCGGCACCCTGCGCGAGCAGGGTGGCGTGGAGCGCGTGGTGCTATGCGGCCTGCGCCTGGGCGCCGCGCTGGCGGTGCTCGCGGCCGAGGCGCTGGCCGCGCGCGATCCCGCCGTGGTGGCCGGGCTGGTGCTGCTGGCGCCGGTGGTAAACGGGCGCAACTACCTGCGCGAACTGCGCGCGCTGCATACCGGCTGGCTCAACAACGTGATCCCCGACATCGCGCAGGCGCCGCCCGCCGACGGCGCGCTCGACGTGCTCGCCTACCGCTTCCAGGCCGACACCGTGGCCGCGCTCGAAGGCCTGCGCCTGGCGCGCCGCAAGGGCTGCCCGGCGCCGCGCGTGCTGCTGCTCGACGCCTGGCCGGGCACCGCGTCGCCGGTCGCAGAAATGGGTACGCTTTACCGCGCGTCGGGCGCCGAGGTCACGCTGGACGGCTTTCCCGAGTACGCCGGCATGATGCAGGCGGCCGAGTACGCTCGCGTGCCGGAGGCCGCCTGGCAGGCCGTGCTGGCGTGGCTCGGCCCGGTGCCCAGGGCCGCCGCGCGCGCCGCGCCGGCGGCGCAGGAGCCGCGCCCGGCGCTGGAGTGGGAGGTCGACGGCGTGCGCGAGCAGCGGGTCTGGCTGGACCACGGCCGCCAGTTCGGCATCCTGTGCCAGCCGGCGCGGCGCGCGCCCAACGGCGTGGCCATCGTGTTCCCGAACACCGGCGGCAACCACCACGTCGGCGACGGGCGGCTGTTCGTCATGCTGTCGCGCGAGCTGGCGCGCCGCGGCGTGACCGCGCTGCGCCTGGACCTGTCGGCGCTCGGCGACAGCCCCGCGCCGGCGCGCCAGATGAGCATCCCCGCCGTATACGACCCCTGCGCCTGCGAGGACGCCAGCGCCGCGGTGGACTGGCTGCGCGCGCAGGGCCTGCGCCGCGTGGTGGTCTCGGGCGTATGCTCGGGCGCCTACATCAGCCTGCACGTGGCCCTGCGCAACCCCAACGTGTCAGGCGTGGTGCTGGCCAACCTCGCCAAGTTCCGCTGGGACGAGGCCGACACGGCCGCCGCCAGCGAGCGCGTGCAGTCCATGCGCGGCTACGCCGCCGCGGTGCGCCGCGTCGAGAACTGGCAGCGGCTGCTGCGCGGCGAGGTCAGGGTGGTGCCGATCCTCCACGGCTTCGTGCGGCGCGGCGCGCGCCGCCTGGGCCAGCGCGCCGCGTCCGCGCTGGCGCGCTGGCGCCGCGGCGAGGACACCACCACCGTGACCGGCTTCGCGCGCGCCGCCATGCGCGAGCTGGACCGGCGCGGCGTGCAGACCGACTTCCTGTTCGGCATGAGCGACCTCGGCCTGGAAGAAGCCAGGGACCGTTTCGGCGGCAACCTGGAGGCGCTGCAGGGGCTCGCGCACATCCGCGTGCGGACCCTGCCGAAGTTCGACCATTCGCTGTTCCTCGAGGAAAGCCGCGCGGCGCTGTGCGCCTACCTGGTGCGCTACATGGAGCAGCAGGCCGCGCGCGGCGAGGCGGCCGGCAGCGGCGAGCGCGTGGAGCTGGCCGACGCCGTGGCGGGCAGCGCGGGCGCCTGAGCCCGGCGCGGTTCAGTGGTTGTCGCCGGCAGCCGGCGCCGCCGCGCCCGCGTAGCGCTCGAGGAAGGCCGCGATCCTGGCGCGCGCGATCTGCGTGGCAAAGCCGCCCCAGTGATGGGCGAAGGCGTGGTCGGTGGCGCGCAGCAGGCAGGTCTCGTGCGGCACGCCGTGGCGGGCCAGCGCGTCGTCCAGCAGCCCGGCCTGCTCGGACGCGATCACGCGGTCGCTCAGGCCGATGAGCGTGATGGTGGGCGGGGTTTGCGCGCCGACGTGGCTCAGCGGCGACAGCAGGCGGTAGCGCTGCGGCTGCGCCGCGGGCGTGCCGCCGGCATACGCCCGCAAGGCGGCCCGTATGTGCGGCGGCGTGGCCGGCGCGTCATGCAGCCGCGCCAGGTCGGCCGGACCGAACAGGTTGACCACGCTCCTGACCGCGACCGGCCGCGCCGCGCACGACGGCGGCAGGCGCGCGTCGCCCGCGCTGTAGGCGGCCAGCGCGGCGAGGTTGCCGCCGGCGGAGCTGCCCATGATGCTGATGCGCGCGGGGTCGACGTGGTAGTCGGCCGCATGCGCGGCGACCCAGCCCAGCGCGCACTTGACGTCGCCGACCTCGTCCTGCCAGCGCGCATTCGGCGGCATGCGGTATTCCACGTCGAACACCTCGTAGCCGAGCCCGTTCAGCCAGCGGTTCCAGTCCGGCGTCATGCTGCGGTTGCCGCGCACCCAGCCGCCGCCGTGCACCTGCACGATGGCCGGGCGCAGCGGGCCGTCGCCGGGCCGGCCGCTGCGCCACACGTCCAGCACCAGCCGGGTGCCGTCGGCGGCGGTGCCGTAGACCACGCTGCGCGCCGGCTGCGCCGGGCCCTTGTTGACGTGGCGCGCATTGGCGAGATAGTCGCGCAGCGACAGCGGCACCCCGAGCGCGCGCGCCTGCTGCCACGTGGCGATGGCCGGGACCAGGCCCATCGCCGCGGTCAGGATGGCCACCACCGCGGACAGCGCCGCGGCCAGCCTGGCGCCGGCGCGCAGCGCCGCGTACCACGACACCACCGCCGCGGCCGTGACCAGCAGCAGGTGCAGCGGGAACGAGAGCGCGAGCATCGGCACCAGGTAGGACAGCACCGCCCCGGTCCTGCCCGGCCCGCCCCAGTGCCACGGGATGAGCAGGCAGAGCGCCAGCGGCGCCGTGATCGCCACCAGGGCGCAGGCCAGCAGGGTCCAGGGCCACGTCCGGGCGCGGCGCGTCCCCAGGCTTGCGGTCTTGTGCATCGTTTTGTCTCCGCGATGTCGCGTGCCGCCAGCCGGTACCCCGGCATGGCCGGCACGGCTCAGAACTTGGTCCGGATGCCGAGCGTGGCGGCGAACATGCTGTCCTTGCCGCTGGCGAGATAGTAGCCGTTGACGAAGCCGCCCGCGGCGGTGTCCAGGCCGATGCCGGCGTGCTTCGCGTAGGCGCCGAGCACGTAGACGTTGGTGCGCCTGGACAGGCTGTAGTCGGCGATGAACAGCACCTGCCAGGGGTTCTTCGCGTTGGTGGCGGGCAGCCGGTTGAGGCTGGCGTTGGCGAGCTTGATGTCGTCGTAGTAATACGCCAGCGTCAGGTTCAGCGCCGGCGTGGCGAGATAGTTGGCGCCGATCCAGTACATGTTGTCGCGCATCAGCGTGGCGCCCGCGCCGTTCTTGTCCAGGCCCCAGCGCACGCCGCCCTGCAGCGTGAGCGCGCCGTTGACGTAGTTGCCCGCGACGCCGGCGCGCCGGAAGGTGCCGCTGTCGCCGGCCGCGGTCAGGGTCGGGTTGTACTGGTCGTAGGCGACGGCGACGCCGTAGCGGCCGAGCGCGTAGTTGAGCGCCGTGCCGTAGCCGGTGTCGCGGCGGAACTGGCCCGGCACCTCGCCCGAGGAGAAGATGCCGTTGCCGAAGGACCAGTGCGCCAGCGCGATCAGCGGGCCGACCTGGGCGGCGAACTTGGCCATGTTGTCCGAGCGCGAACTGTAGCCCCCGAGCGCGCCGGCCGGCTCGTATTTCGTGTACGCGGCCGGCGCGAAGTTGGCGAAGCCGTCGTAGATGGAGGTGCTCTGGCGGCCGAAGGTCACGCGCCACGCGCCGTGGCCGCCGAGGCCGACCAGGGCCTGGCGCCCGAACAGGCGGCCGTTGAAGGCCAGCCTGCCGTCGTCGGCGGTGAAGCCGCTTTCCAGCACGAACAGGGCCTTGAGGCCGCCGCCGAGGTCTTCCTCGCCGCGCATGCCGAAGCGCGAGCCGGCCAGGTTGCCGGAGCTCATGCGCACCGTGTTGTGGCCGGCGCCGGTGGCGTAGCCGTTGGCGGCCGTGGGGACCTTGTCGGAAAAGTGGCTCAGGTATTCGATGCCGGCGTCCATCACGCCATAGAGGATCAGGTTCGACTGCGACTGCGACTGCGCCTGCGCCGATCCGGCGATCAGCGCGGTGCCGCCGGTCAAGATGGCGTTGCGCAAGTGCTTGCATGCTTGGGGCTGCTTCATCCTTGTCCACTCCTTTTTTTTCGGTTGTTGGCGACATGGATCGCCGGCCGCCGCGGCTGGCGCGCCGCGCGCCGGTCATGCGCCGCGCGGCGCGGCGCGGCGGCGGCACGTGACGCGCACGGCGCCGTCCGCGGCGGCCCAGATGCGGGCCCGCCCGCCGCGCCGGTCTTCCTCGCTGTGCCGCACCGGGCCGCTGGCGGTGATCTCCGCGCCGTGCGGAAACTGCGCGCGCGGCAGCACCAGCTCGGTCGGCGCCGGCACCGCCGCGTCGGCCTCGTACTCGACGACGAACAGGCCCGCGCCGCGCTCGAAGGACATCGCGCCCAGGCGCCCCTGCACCGCGCACGCATAGGGCCGCGCGAAGCCGGCCACCGCGCGGCCGCCGTCGCAGGCCGGGTCGGCCGGGTCGATCTGGTCGGCCGAGAAGATCGAGAGGTCTTCCTGGTTCCACTGGTCGCCGATGCGCGGGTCGTTGCGGTTGCCCGCCGTGTAGTTCCACTGCGTGGCGCTGAGCAGCAGCCGGTCCAGCGCCTCGTACATCAGCTCGAGCGCCACCGTGTGCGGCGCGAAGGCGTCGCGCCTGCCGGCGGCCCACTGCGCGTAGGCCAGGCCGTCGTCGAGATCGTAGGGAATGCCGAATTCGCCGATCAGCGTGGGCGCGCCGCCGCCGGGAAAGCGGCGCGCGGCGTCCCTGAGCGCGGCCAGTTGCCGCACGTGCCGCTCGCGCAGCGCCGCCGGCCCTTCGGCGCGCTCGCCGGTCAGCAGGTCGACGCTGGCGCCGGGGTCGAAGGTTCTGGTCATCACCAGCGCCAGGTCGTACCAGTGGCAGGTGTTGACCGACTGCGCCGGCATGCGCGCGGGATAGTCGCGCCCGGTGAGCATGCCGATCGGATCCATCTGCGCCATCAGCAGCCAGTCGGCGCGGTGGGCGCGGATGCGCGCCGCGGCCTGGGTGAAGAACGGCGCGAACACGTCCTCGGCGATGTCCAGCCCGCGGCCGTCGACGCGGTCGAAGGCGTGTTCGTCGAGCGGCACGGCGATGCCGTCGTCGAGCCGGTAGATGCCCGCGCGCTCGAACGGGCAGGCCGCGCCGTCGCGCCAGATCGGGCGGGCGGCCGCGTTGAGCACGCGGGTGGCGCGCGGCGCGGCGGCGCTCGAGGGGTCCAGCGGATTCGGCGGATTCAGCGCGACCTCGGTCGGGATGCCGCGCGCGGTCGCCAGCGCCGCGAGCGGCGTGACGACGGGCCCGGGCAGCGGCAGGCCGCGGTCGGTCGAGAGCGCCTGCCCGAGCCAGCCCAGCCCCGGCTCGTTGAGCATGTCGAAGCCGATCACGTGCGGCAGGTCGCGCACGCGCAGCGCGATCTGCTCGGCCGCGCCGAGGAAATGCTCCAGCAGATAGTCCTGCACGTTGCGCCCCGCGATGCGGAAGTCCGGCGTCAGCCGGCGGCCGGCCCAGAACAGCGTCCACATGATGCCGTTGGCCGCCAGCCGGTAGTTGAGCGGCCAGCTCATGCGCGCATAGCCGGGCTGGAGCGGGCTGGCGTCGGCGAAGTCGAAGCGGTGCTGCATGACGTGCGCCGCGTGCGCGGCATCGAACGCGCGGCAGTCGAGCCCGACCGCCTCGAGCGTCCAGCCCGGCGCGCCGTCGCCGCCGCTCATGCGCGACCACGCATCCTGGTGGAGGTCGACGAACACGTACAGGCCATGCTCGCCCGCCTTGCGGCAGATTGCCGCGAAGTAGTCCAGGTAAGCGTGGTCGTACTGTCCGGGGCCGGCATGCTCGATGGCCTCCCAGGTGGCGAGCAGCCGCAGGCAGTTGAAGCCCCAGCCGCGGATGCGCGCGAGGTGCGCGTCCGCCTCCGCCAGCGGAAACGGGCGGCCGACGAACGAGACCTCGCGGTGGTCCGCGAAGTCGGTCGGGTACTGGGTGCCGCCGCGCGGATAGGGGACCTTGCTGTCGCCGCCGAGGTTCACGCCGCGCAGCAGGATCTGCCGGCCCTGGACATCGATGAATCGTTCGGCTTCGGTATGCAGGCGTGTCAGTGTCATGTCGTTCCCTGTCGTTCCCATGTCGGAGGTCGCAAGTTATTAACTTTCCAGTAGGTTAGTTTGTTTGCGCGAAAAGTACACATGGGGTTTACAATGGCACGCGGCAATTGCCCCCAAATCCGAAATCGGAGCCATCAGTGAAGCCCAGGAGAACGCGCGAGCACAGCACGTCCAACGCCGAGATGTCCGCGCAGACCAAGGCCGGGATCCTGAACGCCGCGATCGCGTGCCTGGCCGAGCTCGGCTACGCCGGCACCACGATTTCGGAAATTGCCGATCGCGTCGGCCTGACGCGCGCGGCCCTGATTTACCATTTCGAGAGTAAACACGCGCTGATGGCGGCCGTGATCGACGCCATCTACGACGAGATGGCGGCGCGCTTCGCCGCCGCGGCGCCGCCGTTCCTGGCGCCGCGCGAGCGCCTGCTGGCCTTGCTCGACTCCGCCGGCAACCACGCCTCGTCGGTCAACCAGATCGCGCTGCTCGAGCTGCTGCTCGCGGCGCGCCGCGACCCGGGCTTCCAGGCCGAGGTGCTGCCGGCCATCGCGCAGCGCGAGGCCGCGTTCGACGGCGCCTGGCGCGAGGCCATCGGCGGCCTGCCCAACGCGCCGCGCCTGGAGATGCTGCGCGACCTCAGCGTCGCGGTGCTGCGCGGCGTCACCATCGGCCGCTCGCTCGGCCATGACGTGGTCCGCATCGACCACCAGCTCGCGGAGCTGCGCCGCCTGTTCGTCGAAGCCATCACGCCCTAGGCGGCGGGCGCGCCGTTCAGGGTTTGTCCCGGTTGTCCATGATATTTACTGATGTGATAGTAAATTATCGACGGCGCGGTGGCGCCGCCGCGACCGCAGCCGCGGCCGGCCCCGTGCCGCCGCGGTCCGCTCATGCCGGCATGGCGCCGGCGCCATGACCGGAAATGCCACATGCCCGCACGATCCTCGCGTTTTCGTCCGGTAGTCCCGATTGCCGCGCTCGCGGTGGTGGCCGCCGCCATCGGCATCGCCGGCGGCGGCGTCGCGTCGCTCGCCGGCACGCGCGCCGCGCCGGGCGGCCCGGCCGCTCCGCAAGCCATCGTCGGCGACGGTCTCCACGGCCCGCGCGGCATGGCGTGGATTCCCGGCGGCCGGTTCATGATGGGCAGCGACCACGAATTCGCGCAGGCCAACGAGCGCCCCGCGCACGAGACGCGCGTCAGCGGATTCTGGATGGACGTGCATCACGTGACCAACGCCGAGTTCCGCGCGTTCGTGGCGGCCACCGGCTACGTCACCAGCGCGGAGAAGGCGCCCGGCTGGGACGCGCTCAAGGGCCAGTTGCCGGCGGGCACGCCGCGCCCGCCGGACGGCGCGCTGGTGCCCGGCGGGCTGGTCTTCGTCGGCACCGAGCGGCCGGTGCCGCTGCACGATTATTCGCGCTGGTGGCGCTTCGTCGCCGGCGCCGACTGGCGGCACCCGGGCGGTCCCGGCAGCGCCATCGCGGGCAAGGACGACCATCCCGTGGTGCAGGTGTCCTGGCAGGACGCGCAGGCCTATGCGCGCTGGGCCGGCAAGCGCCTGCCGACCGAAGCCGAGTGGGAGTTCGCCGCGCGCGGCGGACTGGAGCAGGCCACCTACGCCTGGGGCGACCAGTTCGCGCCGGGCGGCCGGCAGATGGCCAACGTCTGGCAGGGCCGGCAGCCGCAGCCGTTCCCGGTGGTCAGCCCCAGGGCCGGCGGCGCGGCCGGCACCAGCGCGGCGGGCACGTTCCCGGCCAACGGCTACGGGCTCTACGACATGACCGGCAATGCCTGGCAATGGGTGGCCGACTGGTATCGCGCCGACCAGTTCCGGCGCGTGGCGCGCGCGGGCCGCGTCGAGGCCGACCCGCGCGGCCCGGACCATAGCTGGGATGCCGCCGGCGTGCCCGCGCGCGCGCCGAAGCGCGTGATGCGCGGCGGCTCGTTCCTCTGCAGCCAGGACTATTGCCTGAGCTACCGCCCGAGCGCGCGGCAGGGGACCGATCCGGACAGCAGCATGTCGCACCTGGGCTTCCGGCTGGCGCTGGACGAGGCCGCGTGGCAGGCGCAGCGGGCCGCGCAACAAGCGGCACCGCAAGCCGCGCCACAGTCCGCACCACAGGCTGCACGACAGTCCGCCGCCGGCGGCTGAAGCGCGCGCCGGCGCGGACCCCTCCGCCCCAACCAGCCGACACGGGAGGCATCACCGCATGAATCCACGCAACCGCATGAGGGCCGCGCGCGCCGGCCTGGCCCGCGCGCTGCGCCACGCCGCGCGCTGGGCCGCCCTGCCGCTGCTCCTGTGCGCGGGCACGCCGCACGCGCAGCCGCAGCCGCAAGCCCGGCCGAACATCCTCTGGATCACAGTGGAAGACATCACCACGCTGATCGGCGCGTATGGCGACCGCGCGGCCAGCACGCCGAACATCGACCAGCTGGCCCGCGAGGGCGTGCTCTACACCCACGCCTACCAGACCGCCGGCGTGTGCGCGCCCGCGCGCGCGGCCATGATCACCGGCACCTACCCGACCTCGGTGGGCGCGCACCACATGCGCACCGGCAGCGCGGAGCTGCCCGGCGGCGCCGCCCGGCCCAGGCCGGAAGGCATTCCCGCGAGCTATTCGGTGGTGCTGCCGCCGCAGGTCAAGGCGTTCCCCGAGCATCTGCGCAAGGCCGGCTACTACACCACCAACAACCAGAAAGAGGACTACCAGTTCGAGGCGCCCGTCACCGTGTGGGACGAAAGCGGCCCGGCCGCGTCCTACCGCAACCGCCCCGCGGGCAAGCCCTTCTTCGCGGTCTACAACTTCTTCCTGACCCACGAGGCGATGGTGGCCCTGCGCAAGGACGCGCTGCTGGCGGAGCCGGCCGCGGTGGCGGTGCCGCCGGTCTTCCCCGACACCGCGGCGGTGCGCGGCGACATCGCCCGCATGTACACCAATATCGCGCTGATGGACCGGCAGGTCGGCGAGCTGGTCCGCATGCTCAAGGACGACGGCGTGTACGACGACACCGCCATCTTCTTCCTGGCCGACAACGGCGGCAGCCTGCCGTGGATGAAGCGCGAAGTGCTCGAGCGCGGCACGCGCGTGCCGCTGATCGTGCGGCTGCCCGGCGGCCGGCGCGCCGGCACGCGCAGCGACGCGCTGGTCAGCGGCGTCGACCTCGCGCCGACCGTGCTGTCGCTGGCCGGCGTGCCGGTGCCCGGCTACATGCAGGGTCAGGCGTTCCTCGGCGGGCCGCCGGCGCAGGCGCCGCGCAAGTACGTATTCGCCGCGCGCGACCGCATGGATACCGAGTACGACCGCGTGCGCATGGTGCGCGACGCGCGCTACCGCTACCTGCGCAACTACATGCCGGACAAGCCGTATTACCAGAACCTGCGCTTTCGCCTGATGCTGCCGATGATGCAGGACATCCTGCGGCAGCGCGACGCCGGCACGCTGTCGGCCGCGCAGGCGGCGTGGTTCGGGCCCAAGCCCGCCGAGGAACTCTACGACGCCGAGCAGGACCCGTGGGAGCAGCGCAACCTGGCCGGCGACCCGCGCTACCAGGACAAGCTCGCCGAACTCCGGCAGGCCCTCGACGCCTGGACCATGCAGTACGGCGACCTCGGCGCCGTGCCGGAGCGCGACATGCTGGCGCGCATGTGGCACGGCGCGAGCGAGCCGCCCGCGACCGCCACGCCCGAGGTGATCGCGGTGGCCGACGGCGTGCGCATCGCGTGCGGCACCGACGGGGCGTCGATCGGCTACTGGATCGAGCGCGCCGCCGCGCCGCCGCCCGCCGCCCACATCGTGCAGAGCTGGGACTACGAGCGCCTGGCCGGCGAACTGTTCGGCGGCAACTTCGCCCGGCTCGGCGACAAGCGCCCGGCCGCGCCCGCGTGGACGGTCTACGGCGGCGAGGTCATCCCGCTCGCGCCGGGCGAGATCCTCCACGTCGACGCGATGCGCATCGGTTATCGCGCGGCGCGCGTCGACTACGCCGACGGCCGCGCGGTCGTGCCGCCGGCGCGCTGATGCGCGCGTCCTTATGCGCGCGTCCTTATCCGCCAACAGAGGCAAGGAGGGAAAACCCATGACAATCCGTTCGCGCATGCGCGCCGCCGCGCTGCTGGCCGCCGCGTTTGGTGCCGTGTTTGGCGCCGCGTTTGCCACCGCATCCGGCGCCGCGCCCGACGCGGCGCGGGCCGCGGCACAGACGCCCGCACGAGCGCTCGCACGAGCGCCCGCACAAGCGCCCGCACGGACAGCCGCGCCGACGCGCCCCAACATCGTCGTGCTGGTCGCCGACGACCTCGGCTGGGGCGATCTCGGCAGCTACGGCCATCCGGTGTTCCGCACGCCCAACCTGGACCGCATGGCGGCCGAGGGCCAGCGCTGGACCAATTTCTACGTGAGCTCGCCGGTCTGCTCGCCGAGCCGCGGCGCCATGCTGACCGGCCGCGTCGAAACCCGCACGGGCCTGTACGGCGTGGTCAACACGGTGCAGATCGAGGACGATCCCTACGGCTTCCCGGACCGGGAGACGACCGTCGCCAGCCTGCTGCGCGATGCCGGCTACGCCACCGCCCTGTTCGGCAAGTGGCATCTCGGCGACGCGCCGCGCGCCTACCCGACCCGCCACGGCTTCGATTCCTGGTGGGGCACGCCGATGTCGAACGACGCCTACTTCATCGGCGGCGTGTCCACCAGCGAGCTGCGGCGCCGCTACGCGGCCGGCGAGTCGCCGCTGGCGCTGTTCTCGCTGTACTACGAGCAGGCCACCGCGAGCTTCCGCCATCCCAGGAGCGAGTACTGGAACCTGCCGCTGATCCGCAGCGAGCGGATCGCGAAGGCGGGCGGGGCCGGCTATCGCGACGAGGTCATCGAGCGGCCGATCGACCAGCGGCAGTACAACCGGCGGCTGACCGACCAGGTGGTCGGCTTCGTCGGCGGGAAGCACGACAAGCCGTTCCTGGCCTGGGTCGGCTACGAGAAGCCGCACCTGCCGCACCTGCCGGCGCCGGAGTTCGCCGGCAGCAGCAAGGGCGGCCCGGTGGGCGACGCCATCGCGGAGCTCGACCACAGCGTGGGGCGCGTGCTCGATGCGCTGCGGCGCAGCGGCAACGCCAAGGACACCGTGGTCGTGTTCGTCTCCGACAACGGCCCCTGGATCCTGTATGAAGACATGGTGGGCTCGGCCGGCATCCTGCGCGACGGCAAGGCATCCACCTATGAAGGCGGCGCGCGCGTGCCGGCGCTGTTCTGGTGGCCCGGCACGATCCGCCCGGCCGTGGTCGACGGCATCGGCGCGACCTACGACTTCCTGCCGACCCTGGTCGCGCTGGCCGGGGCGAGGCTGCCCGACGCGGCCATCGACGGCGTCGACCTCGGGCCGGCCCTGCGCGGGCGCGCGCCGAGCGCGCGCCAGGTGCTGCCGTACTACTACAAGGGCCGGCTGCAGGCGTGGCGCGACGGCGACTGGAAGCTCAATCTCTACGAAACCAGCGGACGCCCGGGCGGCCCGCAGCGCAAGCTGGACAAGCCCACGCTCTATCACCTCGGCCGCGATCCCGCGGAGAAATACGATCAGGCGGCGGCCGAGCCGGCGATTGCCGAACGGCTGGCGCGCGCGGCGCTGGCCTTCGAGGCATCGATCGCCAGGGCCGAGCCGGAGTTCGACCGCGTCAATGCGGCATTCGCGGCATTCGCGCCGCCGGCGGCCGGCGGCGCGGAGCCGAAGCGGAGTTCAGACGGAGTCGAAGCGAAGTAACAGTGCAGCAGAAGTGAAATCGAAGCGCAACCGAAACGAAAAAGGAGACGAGGAACATGCAGAGGAAGATATCGCTCATGCAGTGCGCGGCCGCCCTGCTGGCATGCGCGGCCGGCGCGGCCAGCGCGGGAGACCTGAAGGTGGTGGTCCGCAACGTCCAGGGCAGCGAGGGCACGGTGCGCGTGGGACTGTTCAACAATGCCGGCGAGTTTCCGAAAGGCCCGCTGTTCCGGGGCCAGGAGCAGGCCGCCGCGCCGGGCGAGGTCGTCGTGATGTTCAAGGACCTGCCGGCCGGCGATTATGCGATCATCGCGTACCAGGACAGGAACGGCAACGGCGACCTCGACAAGAACGTCATCGGGATCCCGGTCGAGCCGCTGGGTTTTTCCCGCGGCGCGTGGATCACGAGCGGCCCGCCGGCCTTTGGCGAGGCGAAGTTTTCCTTCGACGGCGCCAGCCAGACCCAGGCCGTCGGGCTGCGCTAGGCGCGGCGGGGCGGGCCGCGCGGGGCGGCGCCGCATTGTTTCATGTTGGATCGGATCAGCAGCAGAGGAAGTTCATGACGGCAGAAATCAGCGGCCAGTGGGATTGCGTCTCGCAGACGCCCAACGGCGAGCAGCACTCGGTGCTCACCATCGTCGGCACCGGCGCCGGCACCTTCGGCGGCACCAACGCGAGCGAGAAGGCCTCGGTCGAGGTCACCGACGGCGAACTGGACGGCGACCGCGTGAGCTTCAGGATGAAGCTCACCTCGCCGCTGCCGCTGTCGCTCAAGGTGGAGGCCGTGCTGGCCGGCGACACGCTCGAAGGCACCATCGCCGCCGGCATGTTCGGGCGCTTCCCGATGCGGGCCACGCGCAGGGCCTGAGCGCGCCCGCCGTGCCCGCCGCGCGCCGGCGCGGTCAGCGGCCCTGCACCACCTCCGCGTCCTGGTAGCGGTAGCTCAGGTAGCGGTACTTGCCGAAGTTGTAGTGCGCGCGGTACCAGCGGCCCTGCACGTTCAGGCCGTTGAACAGCACGCCCCTGACCTCGCCGCCGCCCTGCCGGATCGCCTTGCCGGCCGCCTCGAGCTCGTCCATCGTGGTGGCGTCCGCGCGCGCGACCATGAACACGGCGTCGGCCTTGGTGGCCAGGATGCCGGTGTCGGACGCGGCCAGCACCGGCGGCGTGTCGATCAGCACCACGTCGTAGCTCGACTTCAGCGCGGCGAGCAGCGAGTCCATCATCGGGCTGAGCAGCAGGTCGGCGGAATGCGTGGGCAGCGTGCCGGTGGGAATGAAGTCGAGCCCGGGCACCACCTGCCGGCGCACCGTGTCCTCCACTGGCGCGCCGTGCAGCAGCTCGGTCAGGCCGGGGCCGCGCGCGGTGTCGAAGCGGTGGTTGAGGTTGCCGCGGCGCAGGTCCGCGTCGATCAGCACCACGCGCTTGCCGCCGGCCGCCAGCACCGCGGCGAAGTTGGCGCAGATGAAGGACTTGCCCACGCCCGGCGAGGGGCCCGTGACCAGCACCACCGGATGGCGCGTGCCCAGCAGCGAGAACTGCAAGGCGGTGCGGAAGCTGCGCAGGCTCTCCATCGCCGGGTCCTCCGGCATGCGGCAGGCCAGCAGCGCGTTGGGTCCGCCCTGCGCCGCCAGGCGCGACTGCTCGGGGCTGAACGGGATCGTGGAGTAGACCGTGAAGCCGGTCTGGTTCTCGATGTCGTCGGCCTCGGACACGGCGCCGTCGAGCAGGTGGCGCAGGAACACCACGATCAGCGCGCCGGCCGTGCCGAGCAGCGCGGCGAACATCACCAGCAGCTTGCGGTCGGGCCGCACCGGCTGCAGCGGCACCTCGGCCGGGTCGACCAGGCGCGCGGTGCCGACCTTGCTGGCCTTGGTCAGGCGCAGTTGCTGCGCGTCGTTGAGCAGGGTCTGGTACATCTCGGTGCTGACCTTGACGTCGCGCATCAGCCGCACCACGTTCTGCTCCACCTCGGGCAGCTTCTGGATGCGCGTGGTCACGGCGGCCAGCGCGGTGTTCAGGCTGCCGATCTGCTCGTCGATGATGCCGATGCTCGGATGGTTGCCGGTGAAGCGCGTCACCAGTTCCTGGCGCTTCTGGCGCAGCTCCTGCAGGCGGGTCTGGAGCTGCACCGACTGCGCCAGGATCAGCCGCGACTCCTCGGTCAGGTCGATGGTGCCGCGCTGGTTGCGCAGCGCGTTGTAGCGCGTCTCGGCGGTCTCCACCTGCTGCTTGACCTGCGGCAGCTGCTGCTCGAGGAAGGCCAGCGATTTCTCCGCCTCCTCCGCCCGGCGGCGCACGTTCTGGTCCACGTACTCGGTGCCGATCTCGTTGAGCGTGGCGGCGATCAGGTCGGGGTCGGGGCCTTCGAGGGTGATGCCGATCACGCCGCTGGACTTGCCGCGCTCGGAGATCTGCAGGGTCTGCTGCAGCATTGCGATCGCGTTGGCGCGCGGCACCCGCGTCACCGTGAATTCGGCGCCGGGCCGCGCGTCGAGCTCGGCCACCACGATCTCGACGTTGCCGCGCGCGGTCGGCGCCAGCAGCGGCTGGCCCACGGTGCCGGTGGCGCCCTTGTCGTCGCCGTCGACGGCCAGGCGGTAGCGCTGGCCGTCGAGCGCGGTGATCCGCATGCGCTTGCCTTCCAGGCGCGCCGGCACGTCGAGCCGCGTCACCGCGATGTGCTCGTCGCCCCAGACGAAGCCGCCCCAGCCGAGCAGCCCGGGCTCGGACAGCCCCGGGTTGTAGCGCGCCAGCGGCTGGCCGATGAGCGGGAAGTAGCGCGGCCGCGCGTCGATGAACAGGCGCAGGTTGTCCACCGCCTTGCCCACCACCATGCGCGAATGCAGCAGCTCGATTTCCGCCGACGCGGCCGGCTTGACCTCGAACACGGGCGCGATGCTGGCGGCGAGCTTGCCGCCGGCGTTGCTGTTGCCGGTGTCCTCCACCTGCACCACGATGTCGGCGCGGTAGACCGACCTGGTGAAGAACGCATAGGTCGCGCCCAGCAGGAAGATCGTGCCGGCCACCGCCACGAAGGTCCAGCGGTAGCGCACCAGGATGTCGAGATAGCCGGTCAGGTCGATCCCTTTCTCCCGGGCCGGGTGCGGCGAGCCCGGCAGTATGTCGTGCGGATTGATCGTGTTCATGCTACCTCCCCGTGGTATGGATCCCGTGCCATGGCGCGAATCCGCTCCGACCATGTGTCGACGCCCTGTCCGACGAGCCCGAGCACGATCCGGAACATGTTCTGCGAACAGCCGTAGGGGTCGGGTACGTCAGCGTGCATGAACTCGCAAAGCCGGTAGATCTTGCCGCGTGCCTGCGGAAACTGGCGCTCCAGCGCCTCTCTTTGTTCTGTGTCCATCACCAGCACCAGGTCGGCGCCGCTGACCATGCCGCCGTCCAGCGCGCGCGCGCGGTGGCCGGACAGGTCCAGCCCCTGCCCGGCGAGCAGCCGCACGGCATGCGGGTCGGCCGCGGCGCCCTCCAGCGGCGCCAGCCCGGCCGAGGCGATCGCGCATCCGGGCAGCGCGTCGCGCAGCAGGTACTGCGCCATCGGGCTGCGGCAGGTGTTGCCGATGCACACGACCAGGATCGAGCGGATCATGGCATCTACTTGATGGCCGTGGCCGAGCCGATGACCGGGCCTGTCGACGGAATCAGCAGGTTCATCACGCGGCTCCAGCGCACCAGCTCGCGCGCGTCCACGTAGACCACGTCCTTGGCCTCCAGCTCGAAGCCTTCGGCGATGGCCAGCGCCACCGGCGAGGTGCCGTCGAGGTGGTAGACCTTGGGCTTGCTGTCGGTGTCCTTGCGGATCACGAAGATCTGCTCGGCGTTGGCCGAGCCGGGGTTGACGCCGCCGGCGTCGCCGAGCGCCTCGTTGAGGGTCATGCGGCCGTTGCGCATGAGCAGCGTGGTGGGGCGCACGACTTCGCCGGTGACGAAGATCTTGCTGTCCTCGCGCTGCTCCACGCGCACGATGTCGCCGTTCCTGAGCAGGATGCGCGACGGGTCCACGCCGCGCGCCAGCAGCGCCGGGATGTTGATGCGCCAGCTGCGCTCGCCGCGCGTCAGGCGGATGCGGCTGTTGTCGCCGGTCAGGTTGACCACGCCGCCGGCGCGGTTGAGCGCCTCGATCAGCGTCATCGGCGCGTCGTCGATGGGCAGCATGCCGGGCGTGCGCACTTCGCCGTCGACGTAGACGCGCTGGCTGCGGAAGGCCAGCACGCGCACCGTCATCTGCGGGTCGCGCACCACGCGCGAGAGCACGCGCGCGATCTGGTCGCGCACCTCGTTGGCGGTCTTGCCGGCGACCTTCATCACGCCGGCGTAGGGAAACTGGATGTCGCCCTGCGCGCTGACCACGTAGCCGGGCACGTTGGCGCCGCCGCCCACCGCCGGGATCTCGTAGGCCGCGCCGATGCTGTAGGTCTGGTTGGGGAACACCAGTTCGGGGTGGTCCCACACCACCACCGAGACGATGTCGCCGGGGCCGATGCGGTAGGGCTCGGGCGTGGCGAACAGTTCGTCGATCTTGTCGAGCTCGCGCTGGGCCACGTTGCGCTGGTTGCGCACCAGGTCGAGCGTGATCGGCGTGATGTCCGGCGTCGCGTCGGGGCCGACCGCGGTCACTGGCGCCTTGGCGTCGAAGTGCATGCCCGGCGAACTCGCGCACGCGCCCGCCAGCAGCGCCGCGCACAGCATGGCGAACGCGGCCAGCGGGCGCCCCGCGCGGCGCCGGCCATGCGCCTGTCCGCTCCGTGGTTCATCCCGCTGTTCGTCCGTGCCCCGCGCTTCCTGGTCGATGGTCTCGTTCACGGCAGCCTCCCCGCTCTGACGGGCCCGGCGCAACGACTGCGACAGTCCCCCGTGTTGTCATCCTAGGACGCCCGGCACCTCCCATCGGTGCGCTGTCCCACATTGGCGGGGGCTCGCGGAACCGGCGCAAAGCGGCGCCGGGCAAGGCGCGGCGGGCCGCGCGGGGGGACGCCGGCGGGCGGCTGGCGATGATCGATTGGCGGCTCGCGACGACAGAATGGCGAGGCCCAGAAGCACGGCGGGAAGCGCCGCCGGACAGACCCGGCCGCGCTTCCCGCGCGGGCGGCGCGGCGCGGGCGCTAGCGCATCGCCGAGGCGCCGGCGCCATACTCGGCGGCGGCGCGCACCGTGGCGCGCGGCGCGGCGTCGTCGCCGCTGACCCACTCCAGCGAGGCGCCGCGCTGGAGCGCCGCGTAGACCGCCTCGCCCTTGTTGCGCACCTTGAGCCGCTGGTACAGCGTGCAGGCGTGGCTCTTCACCGTGGCCACCGAGATATTGAGCATGCGGCTGACGGTCTTGATCGGGTGGCCGCGCGCGAGCAGCACCAGCACCTCGTACTGGCGCGGCGTGATCTGCAGCATCTCGGCCTCGTCGTAGGCGGTCTCGCCGTGGCTGCCGGCGTCGCCCGCCGGCGCGCCCTGGCGCGCCACGGCGGCCAGCGAGTCGCGCGAGCACGGCGTGGCCTGGATGCGCCCGCCCGCCGGGCCGCAGGCGGCGCCCTCGGCCAGCGGCGCCAGCACCGGCACGCGCCCGCCCGGCGGATAGCCGCCGACCGGCACGCCGGCCTGGCGGCCGCCGACGCCGCGCACGTGCTGGCCGCCCACCATCGCCAGCCGGATGCCAGCCTCGAGCACGGCCAGCGAAGCGGACTTGGGCAGGCAGCCGCAGATGCCCTGCGCCATCGCCAGCGCCGGGATCTGCAAGGGCAGGACGTCGGCGAGCAGCAGCAGGCGCTCGGCGCTGAGCACGGTGCGCACCTTGTTGAGAAGCTGCCAGCCGGTATCGGTGTCGGCCGGCATGCCGAACACGAGGAGGTCGCAGTGATTGCCGTCGAGCAGGGCGACGTCGGCCGGGTCGACGGTGATGACGTGGTCCACGCCGTGGATGCGTTCGAGCATCTGCAACAGGCCCAGACGCAACAGAGGATGACCCTCGATGAGCAGCGCGTTCATGTTCTTATTCCCCCGTTTGATTGCGGCAGGAAACAGGTTGAACGCAGCGGAATATGGACCTGCACGACCCAAGCTGCTGGCTTGCGTCGCCCCGATTTATCCCCGTACTACCGTCAGGCCGGTCCCGCTCGTCTTTATTTGTCGGAACCTGACTGCATGCCGGAAGGCTGACCCCCTGAACCCACCCCAAATGCCATTCGTCTTAAAACGAATTAAGGTCATCTTATGGTCTGCTTTGCGTTAAATCAAGTTGCTTTGCCGGCGCCCGGAAGGGGGTGGAGGCATTTCCTTTCATCATCCGGAAAGCCTTGGTGGAAGCCGGATGGCGGGGTACCCGAAAGGGTGAGGCATATTCAAAAAGATTAAGTTTCAGCGGTGAAACAGTAATTCCGCGATTATGTTTCACCGCTGCAACGGATAGACCGCCGGAACGGGATTTTCAAAGCGCGCGGCGCGGCCGCGGCGGTGGCCTGACACAGATCTGAAACTTGTCCCCGGGGTGGAGCGTGGCGCATCCGCGCCCCCGCGGCGGGCTCCGCGCCCGTGCCGCCGCGCGACGCACGGATGAGAGTCATATCAGCCATCAGGATGAGGGGGATGGCCGCGCTTCCCCGGCGTCGGCGTGCTCGCGGACCGCCGTGCCGGCGCGGCCCGCGCATGCGGCGGCGCCGCTACCCGCGCTCCCCGCACTCCCCGCGCCGCGTCGCGGCATGCCGCACCGCAGCGTGTGTGCCAACGAACAGAACCCGCCCCACCGCCCCGGCATCCTCGATGCAACGCAGGCCGCTGGCCCCGCCGCCGGCGGCGGGACACGGCGGCGCATCCGTTCGCGGCGGCTTTTTCCTTTCCCGAGGTTCCCATGACAGCAGACACGGTGCAGGACCGCATCAACCGGCACGCCTGGCGCAGCTGGGGCGCGCGGCGGTGGTTCGGCACCGCCAGCGACTGGACCGATCCCGGCGAGGCCGCCGCCATCGCCTGGGTGGCCGACCAGGTGCGCGGCCAGCCGATCCTCGACGTGGGCGTGGGCGGCGGACGCACGGTGCCGCCGCTGCGCGCGCTCAGCAGCGACTACACCGCGGTCGACTACATGCCCGAGATGGTCGCGATCTGCCGGCGCAACCACCCGGGCGTGCGCGTCGAGCAGATGGACGCGCGCGACATGGCGGCGCTGCCCGACGGCCATTTCGCGCTGGTGATGTTCAGCTTCAACGGCATCGACGCGGTGGACCACGCGGGCCGCGAGGCCATCCTGCGCGAGTTCGCGCGCGTGCTGCGCCCGGGCGGGCTGGTGCTGTTCTCCACGCACAATCTGCGCGGGCCCAGCTACCGCGAGAATCTCTCCAAGTTCCTGCGCCTGCCGCGCCTGTCGGCCAACCCGGTCGCGGTGGGCGTCGACGCCGCGCGGGTGCTGTGCAACCTGCCGCTGGCCACCTTCAACTACCTGCGCCACTCGCGCCTGAACCGCGAGTTCGACGGCTACGCGATCCGCGTGTGCGCCGCGCACAAGTTCGGCATCGTGATCTTCTACACCGAGCTCGAGGCGCAGCGCCGCGCGCTGGCGCGGCTCGGCCTGCACACCGAAGTGGTGTTCGGCAACGTGGACGCGGCGCCGCTGCGCGACGGCCAGGATCTCGGCGAGGTCTACTGGTTCCACTTCATCGCGCGCAAGGCGGCCGGCGCCGTGCGGCAACCGGCGGGCAATGAGCGGGCGGTGAACGAGCAATGAGCCGGCCATGAAGCTCCTGCACGTCATCTCGTCGATCGATCCCGGCGGCGGCGGCCCCATCGAGGGCGTGCGCCAGTTGCGCGCGCCGCTGCGCGAGCGCGGCGTGCAGGTGCAGGTGTGCTGCGGCGACGCGCCCGATGCCGCCTGCGTGCGCGACAGCGAGCTCGACGTGATCGCGCTGGGGCCGTCCACGCTCAAGTACGGCTTCAACCGCCGCATGGTGGCGTGGCTGCGCGCGCACGCCCGCGACTACGACGCGGTGGTGGTCGAGGGGCTGTGGCAGTTCCACGCGCTCGCCGTGTGCCTGGCGCTGCGCGGCCAGCCGGTGCCGTACTTCGTCTTCGCGCACGGCATGCTGGACCCGTGGTTCCGCCAGCACTATCCGCTCAAGCACCTGAAGAAAAGCCTCTACTGGCTGCTTGGCGACTACTGGGTGCTGCGCGGCGCGCGCGCCGTGCTGTTTACCTCCGGCGAGGAGCGGCTGCGCGCCAGCGGCGCGTTCTGGCCCTACCGCTGCCATGAAGTGGTGGCCACCTACGGCACCGCGCGGCCGCCGCAGGATGCCGCGCGGCTGCGCGCGGCGTTCTTCGCCGCCTTTCCCGCCGCGCGCGGCAGGCGCAACGTGCTGTTCCTCGGCCGCATCCACGAGAAGAAGGGCTGCGACCTGCTGGTCGAGGCGTTCGCCGGCGTGGCCGCGCAGCACCCGGCGCTGCACCTGGTGATGGCCGGCCCGCAGGACGCGGCCCTGCGCGCCGCGCTGGAGCGGCGCATCGCCGCGCGCGGGCTGGCGGCGCGCGTGACGTGGACCGGCATGCTCGCCGGCGACCTCAAGTGGGGCGCGTTCCACGCCGCCGAAGTCTTCTGCCTGCCCTCGCACCAGGAGAACTTCGGCGTGGCGGTGGCCGAGGCGCTCGGCTGCGGCGTGCCGGTGCTGATCTCCGACAAGGTCAACATCTGGCGCGAGATCGTCGGGGAGGGCGCGGGCCTGGCCGGCCCCGACACCGAAGCAGGCACCCGCGCCTGCCTGCAGCAGTGGCTGCGCATGGACGCGGCCGCGCAGGCCGGCATGCGCGCGGCCGCGTCGCGGGCCTTCTGCGGGCATTTCCAGGCCGAGCGCGCGGTGCAGCGCCTGCTCGAGATCATCGGCAGCGAGGCCGCCGGCATTCCCGCGGCGGCCTCCGCGGTGGCGGGCTGACGCCATGCAGCCCGGCACCCACTTCCGCTTCGCGCCCGGCCGCCTGGCAAGCCTCTTCCACGTGGTGTGGGGCCAGGTGCTGCTGGCCTTCGTCGCCATCGCCGGGGTCCGCGTCTACACCGAGCTGCTGGCTACTACGGAGTTCGGTTACGTCATGCTGGCCCTCGGCGGCTACACGCTGCTGGACGGCCTGGTCGTCATGGCGTTCAGCCAGACCCTGGCGCTGTACTGCAGCCGCCAGAAGGAGGCCGAGGCGCGCCGCAGCCTCGCCGCCGGCCTGTACCTGGCATGCCTGCGGTGGTGGCTGATGCTGTCGCCGGTGGTGGTCGCGGGCGTCGCGGCCTTCTGCCTGCTCACCGGCCGGGGCGGCATTTCCGCCATCCTGCTGAGCCTGTCCACCTGCCTGTACCTGGCCGCCGAAACCGCCAAGGCGGCCATGACCACCCTGCTGAACGTCGACAGCGAGCATGCGCGGTTTTCCGCGTGGATCGTGGCGGAGGCCTGCGTCTGTTTCGCCGCCGTGACCGGCGCGCTGTGGTTCGGGCCGCGCGACGCAGCCACGTTCATCCACGCCTACGTCATCGCCAAGATCGCCACCACGGTTTTCTTCCACCATCGCTTCCACGGCGGCAGGTTCTTCCTTTCGGTCGACCGGAGCGTGCTGTCGGCGTGCCGCGCCGAGGCCTTGCGCTACGGCCTGCCGTTCAGCGTGATGGCCGTCATCGGCTGGCTCGGCAGCTACGTCGACCGCTACATCCTGAACTTCGCCGCGGCGCCCGGCACGGTCGGCGTCTATGCGGCGGCGGCCGGCACCATCGGCCGCCCGTTCGCCATCAGCGGCGCGATCCTGTCCAACTATTTCCGGCCGATCCTGTTTCGCCTTACCTCGCAGGACAACGCCGCGCAGGCGCAGGCGGTATTCCGCGCGTGGTGCGCGGCCGCCGCCTTCACCGGCGTCATGGGCATGCTCGGCGTCCATTACCTGGGCCCCCATCTGCTGCCGTTCCTGCTGGCCAGGCCGTACCGCGAAGGGGCGGTCACGATCATGCTGATCCTGTCGCTGGGGTTCTCCGCGACCATCGTCTGCCATGCGCTCGACAACATGATCTTCGCCGGCGGGACGAGCCGTTCGCTGGTGATGCCGCAGGTCGGCTCGGTGGTGGTCGGGGTAGTGGCGGTCGTGATCCTCGCGGGCCTGCATGGCGCGGTCGGCGCGGCGATCGGCAAGGTGGTGGGCGACGTGGCCAAGGTGCTGCTCACGGCGCTGCTGCTGGCGGCGCGCCGGCGCCAGGCCGGCAAGGCCGAAGCCTGCGGAGTGGCGCCATGAAGATCGCCATCGCGACCACCACGGGATTCCATCTCGTCCACCTGGCGCGCGAGCTGATCGCGCGCGGCAACGACGTGACCTACTACTCGTCCCATCCCCTCTACCGCATCGTCAGGGATGGCGTTCCGCGGCGCCATGCCCGCGCCCAGTTCGCGGCGCTCCAGCCCTTCGCCACCGGCGCGCTGCAGCGCGTGCTGCCCGCGCTCCAGGGGCGCTGCGTGGAGTCGATGCTGGAGCGGATGGACGAGCAGGTCGCGCGCCGGCTGGAGCCCTGCGACGTGTTCATCGGCCTGTCGGCGATGATGGACAAGTCGGGCGAGGCCGCGCGGCGCATGTACGGCGCGCGGGTGGTCGCCGACCGCGGCGCCATGCACGTGCTGACCCAGCGCGCGCTGACCGCGCACAACGGCGTGTCGACGCTGTCCGAGCGCTACGTGCGGCGCGAGCTGCGCAGCTACGAGGTGGCCGACTATGTCGCGCTGCCCTCGAGGAACTGCGTGCGCAGCTTCGTCGAGCACGGCGTGCCCGAGCGCAAGCTGTTCCTCAACCTGTACGGCGTCGACCTGGCGCGCTTCATGCCGACGCCGCGGCCCGCCGGCGACTTCACCGCGATCTTCGTCGGCAACTGGTCGCGCACCAAGGCCGTGGACATCATCTGCGCCGCCGCGCGGCGGCTGCCCGACGTGACCTTCCTGCACGCCGGCACCGCCGGCGACTGCCACATGCCGCAGATGAAGAACCTGCGCTCGCTCGGACACGTTCCCAACGGCATGCTGCGCGAGACCTACGCGAAGGCGCACGCCTTGCTGCTGCCGTCGCGGCAGGACGGGTTCGGCATGGTCATGCTCGAGGCGCTGGCCTCGGGGCTGAGCGTGATCGCGAGCGAGAAGACCGGCGCGCCGGACATACGCCAGAGAATATCGAACAAGCACGCCGTGGAGATCGTCGAGGCGGAGTCGGTCGAGAGCCTGGTCGGCGCGATCACGCGCACGCGGCAGCGGGTCTGCGCGCAGCCGGCGCATGAACCGCGCCACCTGATGAGCGACGCGGACATCGCCTACTTCGGCTGGCAGGCCTACGCGCGGCGCTATGCGGCATTCATCGCCGCGATCGGCGGCGCCGGGGAGGGGGCGTGATGCCGCCGGTCGCCATCATCGCCGTGTACTTCGGCCGGCTTCCCTCGTATTTCGATCTGTGGCTGACCTCCTGCCGCTTCAATCCGGGGTTCGACTGGCTGGTGTTTACGGACTGCGACTGGCGCGCGTTCGACATCCCCGCCAACGTGCACATGCACGCGCTCACGCTGGACGAGTTCAGGCGGGTGGCGGCCGACGCCCTGGGCATACCGGTGCGGTTCGGCTCGCCGTACAAGGTGTGCGATTTCCGGCCGGCCTACTGGATGCTGCTGCCGCTCGCGGGCCGGCCATACGCGTACTGGGGGCATTGCGACCTGGACATGATCTTCGGGCGGCTCGACCGCTTCATCTGCGCCGACATCCTCGACGGCGCCGAGAAGATCTTCTCGGTCGGCCACCTGACGCTCTACCGGAACTGTCCCGAGGCGAACTTCATGTTCCGGCGCCATCACCCCGAGCTGAACTGGGTCGAGATTCTCTCGGACGAGCGCCACCGCGGCTTCGACGAGCACATCGGCGTCAACCGGATCTGGCGCTATCACGGCGGCCGGACCTACGTGGACGAAACCATCATCGCCGACCTCGATCCCCACGTCAGGCGGCTCGAGTTCGTCAACGCGCTGCGCAACCGGCGGCAGCAGCTTTTCTATTTCGACCAGGGCAAGGTCCTGTGCGGCGTCTACTCGGGAGGGCGGTGGAGCACCAGCGAATACATGTACGTGCATTTCCAGAAGCGCGCGATGGCCAGGCGCAGCTGCGACCCCTACGCAAGCCGCTTCGCCATCGCGAGCGACGGCTTCGGCGGGCTCGCGGCGGTGCCGCCGGGCAAGGACCTGATCCGCGAGTACAACCCGGCGCGTCTCGCGGATCTTTCGAAGGAGCTGCCGCACCGGGTCAGGCGGCTGATCAGGAGCGTCAGGGGCAAGATCGCCTGAGGACGGGCGCGCCGTGCCGAGGGCGGCAGGGAACCGCCAGCGGGCATCCGCCGCGCCCGGCGATATGAATCGACATCACAATGACAGGTGTCCCATGAGAATGGATGCGAAATTCATCAGTGTCGTCATGCCGGTGCACAACGGCGCCCGCTATCTCGCCGAGGCGGTCGACAGCGTGCTCGGGCAGTCGTATGCCAACTTCGAGCTGATCGTCGTCGACGACGGCAGCAACGACGAGACCAGCCAGATCCTGGCGGGCTACCGCGATCCGCGGCTCGTCGTCGCCAGGCGGGAGCGGCTGGGCCTGGTCGGCGCCCTGAACGAGGGGCTGCGGCTGACCCGCGGCGCCTACATCGCGCGCATGGATGCCGACGACATCTGCGAGAACACGCGCCTGGAGGTCCAGGCCGGGTTTCTCGACAGCCACCCGGACATCCACCTGATCTGCACCGACATCACCACCATCGACATGAACGGCCGCGTCATCGGCAAGGAAACCGAGCGCGGCCTGACCAGCCGGGCGCTGGCCAACGCCCTGCTGTTCCGGGGCAAGATCAAGCCGATCATCCATCCGTCGGTGATGATGCGGCGCGAGGTGTATCTGCGCGTGGGCGGCTACCGCAATTTCGTCGGCGCCGAGGACTCGGACTACTGGCTGCGCTGCGTCGACGATTTCGAGTTCGCGCGCCTGCCGGAGCCGCTGCTGCGCTATCGCATCAACGTCGACGGCATCTCGTTCAAGCGGACCAGCCAGCAGGTGCTCAGCGCGATGCTCTGCGCCGTCACGCACAGGGTGAGCTCGACGACCGGGGTGGACATCTACGAGACGCGGTCCGACCTGTGGTCGCTGGCCGAGACCCTGCTGTCCGCGGAGGATCTCCTGCCGCCGACGATCAGGTCGATCGACCACTTCCGCGACTTCAAGTGGGCCCTGCGGCGCGGCTCGCCGGCGGCGGCCTACCGCGCCTTGCTGCGCGGCATGCTGGACAGCGGCCTGCTGCTGATTCCCTACGTGCACATGAAGCGCCTGACCGGCGCGGTGGACGCTGTCACCGGCATCATCGAAGCCAAGGTGCTGAAGGCCTGACCATGCTTCGTCAACGCTGACGCGGAGGTAACGATGGACATCGCCATTGGCTCGCTGTATTTCGCGGTCTGTATCACCCTGCTGGTCCGCATGCTCTCCCGGGGCTCGCTGCTGTCGATCCATCTCGGCCTGCTGGCGCTGTTCTCGATCGGCTACATGATCGTGCCGCTGCTGATGAAGACGGAGTCGCTGCTCGCGCCGTTCGACCCCGAGACCATCGCGGTGGCGCTGTCCATCCACTTCCTCTACTTCCTGGCCCTCCTGCTGGGGTTCGCCTGCGTGGCCGCGGCGCGCAACATCCGCACCTTCTCGGCGCCGCGCCTCGATACGCTGATCGACACCCACCGCGGGCTGCTCTTTTGCGCATGCTTCGTCATCTATGTGATCTATTTCTTCACCAACGACCTGACCAGCTATTCGTCGGACGATTTCGAGCGGTTCTTCCACGAGCGCAGCCCCTACTCCGCGCTGATCGCGGCGGTGGCGGGCTATGCCCAGGCGCTGATGGCCGTGACCTTCGCGCTGAGCGCGCAGCGCTCGTCCCGCCTGGCGCGGCTCGCGATGGGGGCCGGCTTCGCCGTCATACTCGTCCTGCTGCTGTCCGCGGGGCAGCGGCTGGCCGTGCTGGCGCCCTGCATCATGCTGTTCGTGGCATTCGCCAACTTCGGCCAGAAGCGCAAGGCCTTCAAGATCCTGGCCGGCTCGGTGGCGATCCTGCTGCTGCTCAGCCCGTTCGCGGTCTATCTGCGCGAAGCCAGCACGCTGGCCACCGGCAAGGCCAAGATCCTGGAGGCCGCCTCGGGCTTCAGCTACGGCGACAGCACCGCGGGCACGGCGCTCAAGTCGATCGCGGAGCGGGCCGACCTGCTGGTCAATACCATCCACCTGAAGACATACATCGACCATCACGACTACGTCGGCCCCGAGTACTACTATTCGGTGCTGATCAGTCCCGTTCCCCGCCTGCTGCTCGGGGAAAAGCCCTATCCGGTCAGCTCCGACGGCACCATAGACGGCGAGATATCCAATCTGGCGTGGCGCATCATCGTCGGCTGGTCCACCGGCAGCCTGACCGCGTTCGGCGCGATCACGGCGTACCGGCAGGGCGGCTGGCTGGTGCTGATCATCGACGGCCTGCTGGCCGGCGCGCTGGGCGCCTACCTGTGCCGGAAGCTGGCGGGAGGCGGCGGCGTCGGCGGGATGTTCTACGTCATCATCCTGCCGATCATCGCCGTCAAGCGGGTGCCCGCCAGCCTGATGGAGGCGCTCGCGGACATCCTGCCGATGCTGCCGGTATTCCTCCTGCTCGTGGTGCTGGACCGGGTGCTTCAGGGGCGGGCCCGGCGGCGCGCCCGCCGGTACGGGTACAAGGCGGCGCCCGGCTTCGGCGCGCGGCCCGGCCCGGCCGCGGCCATCCCGGTCGCGCCGGCCAGCGCCGCGGCGCGCGAACCGACCCTGCCGGCGGGGCAGTGAGCCCCGGCGGGCCGGCATCGCGCGCGGCGCGGTGCGATGTCGTGAGTCGGCGTGAGTCGGCGTGGGCCGGCGTGAGTTGGCGTGAGCCGATGCTATTCCTGGCTCACGCGCGCGGCCGCGGAAGTCTGCGCGGGCTGCGGCCGCGCCAGCGCGAACAGCGCCTTCTCCAGTTCGCCGAGCACCATGTCGCGGTCCAGGTGCTGCTCGGCCCAGCGGCGCCCGGCCGCGCCCAGGTGCGCGCGCAGCGCGGGCTGCGCCGCCAGCGTGCCGATCGCGCCGGCCAGAGCCGGCGCGTCGCCGGGCGGCACCAGCACGCCGCACTGCGCCAGCGCGCGGCCAAGCTCGGTGGCCGGCTGCGCCGTGGCGACGACGGGCCGCGCGCTGGCCAGCATGCCGGTCAGCTTGGACGGCATCACGAGGTCGGCGGCGCCAGCGCGCTGCGGCAGCAGGTGGATGTCGGCGGCGCACAGCAGCGCGGCGAACATGGCGGCCGGCTGCAGCGGCAGGAAGCGCACGCGCGGCAGCCCGGCGCAGTCCGCCTCCAGCGCGGCGCGTCCGGCGCCGTCGCCGCAGAAGACGAAGTGCAGCGTGTCGTGGTCCTTCAGCAGGCGCGCGGCCGCGGCCATGACGTCGAGCCCCTGCTTGGCGCCCATGTTGCCGGCGTAGAGCGCGAGCACGGCGCCGGGCGGCAGTTCGAGCATGCGCCGCGCCAGCGTGGCGTCGGCGCCGCCGGCGGCGCCGATCTCGCGCAGGTTGACCCAGTTGGGCAGCAGCGCGGCGCGCTGCGCCGCGGCGCCCTTGCCGCGCGCCAGCGCGACCATCGCCTGCGAGATCGACGAGACCCGGTCGAAGCGCGCCATCAGGCGCTGCTCCACGCGCCGCGCCAGGCGCTGCAGCCAGGGCCGGCGCAGCAGCCCCAGCGCGAAGGCGGCGTCGACCTCGTAGTCCTGCACGTGCAGCCAGGTCTTGCAGCCGCTCCAGCGCGCGAACAGCAGCGCGGCCGGCGCGCACATCAGCGGCGGCTCCACCACAAACAGCACGTCGGGGCGCCAGCGCAGCTGCAGCATCAGGCTGGGCAGGCTGGACACGGCGAAGCTGGCCAGGTGCAGCAGGCGCGCGAGGCCGGTGGGCCGGGCCGGCACCCACAGCGGCGCGCGGAACACCTCCACCCAGCGGCGGCGCTCGCGCCGGTACCGCCAGGCGCGGTAGCCCTCGGCCACGCGCCACGCCGGGTAGTACGGCGGCGCCGTGACCACGCGCACCTCATGGCCGCGCGCGGCCAGCCATTCGGCCTGCTCGCAGGTGTACTTGCCGATGCCGGTCAGCTCGGGCGCGTAGTTGAGGCAGTACATCAGTATCTTCATGGCGCGGCGTCCCCGGCATGGTGATGTGGCAGCGCGCGTCAGCCGGCCGTGTCCATGATCCGCACGCAGCCCGCGGCGATGGCGCGGCCCGCCGCGCCGGGCGAGTGGGCCAGCGCGGCGGCCTGGCAGCGCGCGGCGCTGGCGGCGTCGCCGAAGTGCGCGGGCACCTGCGCCAGGCGCCGGGCCAGCGCGGCGGCGTCGCCGGGCTTGAAGTACAGGCCGGTGACGCCGTCGCGCACCAGCTCGCCGGCGTCGTCGTTGTTGACGCTCACCACCACCGGGCAACCGTAGCTCAGCGCCTCGCGCACCAGCGGGTGCCAGCGCTGGTCCGCCTCGGGCAGCACCAGGCAGCTCGCCTTGCGGTACTCGACCGCGACGTCGGCCGGCGCCATCGCGCCGAGAAAGCGCACCGAGGCGCCCAGCCCGAGCGCGTTGGCGGCCGCGCGCAGGGCGCCGTAGCCGGCGCCCCTGCCGACCAGCGACAGCGTGGCCGCGGGCCACTGCGCGCGCGCCGCGGCGAACGCGCGCAGCAGCAGCGTCATGGCGGCGCTGTGCACCAGCGCGCCCACGTACAGGTAGTGCGGCGCGTGCGGCGGCGGCGCCAGCTCGGCGCGCGCGCGCAGCTCGGCGGCGGCGTCGAAGCCCTCGGGCAGCACCGCCGGCGGGCGGCAGGCGAAGATCCGGCGCGGCGGCACGTCGGCGGCGATGGCGCGCGCGCAGCCGCGGTCGGTGCCGACGAACACGCCGTGGCAGCGGCGCAGCAGCACCGCGTCGGCGAACGCGCCCAGGCGCCCGGGCATGCTGGCGAAGGCCGCGCCGTGGAAGAACGCCGCGCGCCGCCGCTGCATCGCCATGCTGGCCAGCAGCATGGTCCAGTTCTCGATGCGGGTCTGCCCGGCCAGGATCACCAGCGCGCCGGGGCTCAGCGCGATGGCGCGCACCTGCTGCAGGCAGCGCCGCCACAGCCCCGCGCCCGCCGCGCCGGCGGGAAACACGATCTGGCCCGGCCACAGGCCGCCGGCGCCCGGCGCCGCGGCGGGGGTCGCGCTTGCCGGGGCGACGCGCGCGGGCGCCGGCTTGTCGGGGTTGCGGAACAGCGGCTTCATGTCAGGCCTCCACACGTTGTGCGGGCGCGGTGCCGTGCGGCAGCCTCCCGCTCTGCAATGCATCCAGGTACGCCAGCCGCAGGCCGTCGCGCAGCGCCACCGCCGGCTGCCAGCCGGTGGCGGCGAGCGCCGTGCAGTCCAGCCGCTTGCGCGGCGTGCCGTCGGGCTTGCGGTGGTCGAAGACGATGCCGCCGCGAAAGCTCACGGTCTGCGCCACCAGCGTGGCCAGCTCGCGGATGCTGACCTCCTCGCTGCTGCCGACGTTGAGGAAGCCGGCCGGCGCGGTGCGGCGGTACACCTCGCGCGGCAGCGCCATCACGTGCAGGCAGGCCGCGGCGAGATCGTCGGCATAGAGGAATTCGCGCAGCGGCGCGCCGCTGCCCCACACCGGCACGTGCTCGGCGTGCGCCATGCCGGCTTCGTGGAAGCGCCGCAGCAGGCCCGGGATGACGTGGCTGTTGTCGGGGTGGTAGTTGTCGCCGGGGCCGTACAGGTTGGTCGGCATCACGCAGCGGTAGTCGGTGCCGTACTGGCGGTTGTAGCTCTCGCACAGCGCGATGCCGGCGATCTTGGCCAGCGCGTAGGGCGCGTTGGTGGGCTCCAGCGGCCCGGTCAGCAGCGCGGCCTCGCCGATCGGCTGCGGCGCGAACTTCGGGTAGATGCAGCTCGAGCCGAGGAACAGCAGGCGTGTCACGCCCGCGCGCCAGGCCTCGTGGATGACGTTGGCCGCGATCATCAGGTTCTGCTGGATGAACTCGGCCGGATAGGTGTGGTTGGCGTGGATGCCGCCCACGCGCGCGGCCGCCAGGTAGACCTCGTCGAGCGCCTCGGCGGCGAAGAACGCGCGCACCTGCTGCTGGTCGGTCAGGTCGAGCTCGGCATGCGCGCGCGTGACGGCCTCGGCCTCGGCGCGCGCCTGCAGCGCGCGCACGATGGCCGAGCCGGCCATGCCGCGGTGGCCCGCGACGAAGACGCGCGGCGGCCGCGCGGCGCGCTCACTCATGATGGTCGTAGGCCCGGAAGCCGGCCAGCTTGACGAAGGCGTCGCGGCGCGCGGCGGCGAAGTCGGCCTGCACCATCTCGCGCACCAGCTCGGCGAAGCGCGTGCGCGGCGCCCAGCCGAGCCGCTCGCGCGCCTTGCCGGCGTCGCCCAGCAGGGTCTGCACTTCGGTCGGGCGGAAATAGCGCGGGTCCACGCGCACGATCACGTCGCCGACCTTGCAGCGCGCCGCCACCGGCGCCGCGTGGCGGTCGATGGCGGCCACCACGCCGGTCTCCGCCTCGCCCTCGCCCTCGAAGCGCACCGCGATGCCCAGCTCGGCCGCCGCGCACTGCACGAACTCGCGCACGCTGTGCTGCTCGCCGCTGGCGATCACGTAGTCCTCGGGCTGGTCCTGCTGCAGCATCAGCCACTGCATTTCCACGTAGTCGCGCGCGTGGCCCCAGTCGCGCAGCGCCGACAGGTTGCCCAGGTACAGCGTGTCCTGCAGCCCCAGCGCGATGCGCGCCACCGCGCGCGTGATCTTGCGCGTGACGAAGGTCTCGCCGCGCTCGGGGCTTTCGTGGTTGAACAGGATGCCGTTGCAGGCATACATGCCGTAGGCCTCGCGGTAGTTCACCGTGATCCAGTAGGCGTAGAGCTTGGCCGCGGCGTAGGGGCTGCGCGGATAGAACGGCGTGGTCTCGCGCTGCGGGGTCTCCTGCACCAGCCCGTACAGCTCCGAGGTGGAGGCCTGGTAGAAGCGCGCGTGCTTTTCCATGCCGAGGATGCGCACCGCCTCGAGCAGGCGCAGCGTGCCCAGCGCATCGGTGTTGGCGGTGTACTCCGGCTCCTCGAACGACACCTGCACGTGGCTTTGCGCGGCCAGGTTGTAGATCTCGTCGGGCTGCGACTGCTGCACCACGCGCACCAGGCTGGCGGTGTCGGTCATGTCGCCGTGGTGCAGGATCAGGCTGCGCCCGGGCGCCTGCGGGTCCTGGTACAGGTGGTCGATGCGCTCGGTGTTGAACAGCGAACTGCGGCGCTTGACGCCGTGCACCTCGTAGCCCTTGGCGAGCAGCAGTTCGCACAGGTAGGCGCCATCCTGGCCGGTGATGCCGGTGATCAGCGCGCGCCGCGCGCGCGGCGGCGTGCCGGTGCCGGGCTCGGGCAGCGTTTCGCGCGCCGCGAGTCGGCCGAGGGGATCGAGTTCATGTGCGCCCATAGATGTCTGCCATGCGGATGATGTCGTCTTCGCCGAGGTAGGAGCCGGACTGGATCTCGATCAGTTCGAGCGGGATGCGGCCGGGGTTTTCGAGGCTGTGGGTCTCGCCGATCGGGATGTAGGTGGACTGGTCCTCGGTCAGCAGGTATTCGACGTCGCCGCGCCGTACGCGCGCGGTGCCCGACACCACCACCCAGTGCTCGGCGCGGTGGTGGTGCATCTGCAGCGAGAGCTTGGCGCCGGGTTTGACCGAGATGCGCTTGACCTGGTAGCGCGCGCCGTGGTCCACCGCGTCGTACGAGCCCCACGGCCGGTACACCTGCCGGTGCCGGGTGGCCTCGGGGCGGCCCTGGCCGCGCACCAGCTCCACCAGCTGCTTGACGTCCTGGCAGTGGTTCTTGTGCACCACCAGCACCACGTCGGGCGTCTCCACCACCATCACGTCGTCCAGGCCGGCCACCGCCACCAGCCGGTGCGAGGCATGCACCAGGCAGCCCTGCGCGCGGTGCGTGACCACGTCGCCGATCGCCACGTTGCCGTCGGCGGTCTTGTCCGCGGCCTGCCACACCGCGTCCCACGAACCGACGTCGCTCCAGTCGGACGCCAGCGGCGCCATCTGCGCGTTGCGCAGGTGCTCCATCACGGCGTAGTCGATCGAGTCCGCGCGGCAGGCGGCGAACGATTCGGCGTCGAGCCGGAAGAAGTCGAGGTCGCGCTGGCCGCGCACCATCGCCTCCTGCGCGGCCAGCAGGATGTCCGGCGCGAACTGCTCGAGCGCGGCGAGATAGGTCGAGGCGCGGAACAGGAAGATGCCGCTGTTCCAGAAGCAGTTGCCTTCCTGCAGGTAGGCCGTGGCGACGTCCAGCGAAGGCTTCTCGACGAAGCGCGTGACCGCCATCAGCGCGGCGGCATTGCTGGGCACGGCCTTGATGTAGCCGTAGCCGGTGGCGGGAAAGGTGGGCGCCACGCCGAGCGTGACCACCACGCCGGTGGCGGCCACCGCGCCGGCCTCGCACACGGTGCGCGCGAACGCGGCGCGGTCGTGGATCAGGTGGTCCGAGGGCAGCACCAGCAGCACCGGGTCGGCGCCGCCCGTGCGCGCGTGCAGCGCGGCCACGGCCGCGGCCGGCGCGGTATTGCGCGGGTGCGGCTCGAGCATGATGGCGCCCAGCTCGCAGCCGGCCTCGCGCGCCTGCTCGGCCACCACGAAACGGTGCGCCTCGTTGCTGACCAGGATGGGACACTGCGCGCCGGGAATCTCGCGCACGCGCAGCAGCGTGTCCTGCAGCAGCGAGTCGCGCCCGAGCAGGCGCAGGAACTGCTTGGGATGGCCGTCGCGCGACAGCGGCCACAGGCGCGAGCCGGCGCCGCCACACAGGATGACAGGCACGATCCGGTTGTCGTCAGGCATGGCACGCTCCTTCACGCAACACGAAGTCCGGCGCGCGCGGCGGGCCGGGTGGCGGGTAGTGAGCAGACTGTATGCCGCGCCCCGGACGGGGACTGTTGGCTAGCACACACAGGGGCGGGGGCCCCGAAAGCAACGTCCCCGCCGGGGCGGGGACGTTCGTTGCGAAGGTACTGCGACGGATATTGCGACAATATGCGGCGCGCGCGTCAGCGCGCCCAGTAGCCGGGCCGCATGGTCCAGCCGCGCGGCCCCTGCACCCAGCGCTCGGGCACGTAGCGCTGGCCCGCGCGGGCGCGGGTCCAGTAGCCGCCGCGCCAGTCGTAGCGGCCGCCGGCGGCGACCCAGTGGCCGGGCACCCAGGCCTGGCCGGGACGCGCGCCCGGGCGCGGCTCGTAGCGCGGCGGCGGCGGGGCCGGGCGCACGTAGGCCGGCCCGCCGTGGTAGCCCGGCGGATAGGCCTGCGCCTGCGCCGGCGAGATGATGCCAAGCGCGGCGCCGGCGGCGATGGTGGTGAGGGCGAGCAGCAATTGGCGTTTCATGATTCGGCTCCCAGTGATGCGGTTGGTGCGTATGGTGCGTATGGTGCGGGTGGTACGGCCGCGGCGGTGCCGGCCGCGCGGCGCTCAGTAGCGGTCGTGGTAGCGGTAGGGCGGCGGGCCGCCGCGCGGCGGCACCACGATGCAGGCGGACAGCAGCGCGGCCGTGGTGGAAAGCAGGACGACGAGGGCGATGGCGCGTTTCATGTCGGGGGCTCCGTGACTGGCGTGGGGTTGAACACGGCTTCACTGTAGCCAGCGGCATGGCGCCGGTGTGCTTGCACTTGTAAGGGGTGTTCACATTTGCGCGGGCCCGCGCGGGGCGCGCGCGGCGCTTTCGCGCGAGTCCCGCGGCGGCTCGCCAGGCCTTGCCGGCATTGGGCGCGCGGCCCGCGCCGCGTACCTCGCGCGGCACCCGCCGCGCCGGCGCGAAGTCCCGCGCAGGCGTAATGTGGCGTTACATCGGAAATAATTCGCGCAAGGTTTTGCGCGTGCAGGCGGCGCGTTCCGAGCCTGTCGCCGCGTGTCCGCCGGCGCGCGCGGCGGCGCTGCACTGCTTGGGGGCGCGGCGGCCGGCGGCGGGTGCGCACTGCCGCCGGCGATCCCCGCGGCAGTGCGCCGGCGCCGCGCACGCCACGCCGGCCAGTGGCATGAACCTTGCGCGGTGCGCTTCGTCACGGGAGAACGCCATGCCCATCCTCGTCGTCGTACTCGCGCTGCAGGCCCTGGTGCCGGGCGCCACCACGTTCGTCGCGATCGCGCGCTACGACAGCGCGCGCATTGCCGCCAGCGCCGGGCCGGGCGGGCTGCCCTGACCTCATCCCAACCGCCGACAGGAGGCCTGTGAAATGAACCGTAGCGACGTAACCGACCTGATCATCGAAGCCAAGGTGACAAAGGGCATCCGCTGGGCCGACGTGGCCGCCAAGGTCGGCAAGAGCAAGGAGTGGACGACCGCGGCCTGCCTCGGCCAGATGGCCTTCGACGCGCCGGGCGCGCAGGCGGTGATGGAGATCTTCGGCCTGCCGCCCGAGGCCGGGCCCTGGCTGCGCGAGGTGCCGTACAAGGGCTCGCTGCCCACGGCCGTGCCGGCCGATCCGCTGATCTACCGCTTCTACGAACTCGTCAGCGTATACGGCACCACCTTCAAGGCGCTGATCCACGAGGAGTTCGGCGACGGCATCATGAGCGCGATCGACTTCCGCATGGACCTGCGGCGCGAGCCCGACCCCAACGGCGACCGTGTGCGCATCGAGATGTCGGGCAAGTTCCTGCCTTACAAGACCTACTGAAGCCCGCCGGGCATCCGGCGGCGCATCGCGCAGAAACGGGTACGCCCGCAGGGATTTCGCAAGAAAACCTCCGCAGAAACGGGTACGCACCCGGTGCCGGGAACGGGACCGGGGTGCGTTTTTTCGCGCAATCCGGCTGCCCCGACCGGCCCAGGGAGGCTGGCGCGCGCGTGAAACCGCCTGCGCGGTGGCTTTTCGGGGGGGCTGGCGGCCTGCCGGCACGGCCGCCGCGATCACGCAGAAACGGGTACGCAACCGGGTTTTCGCTGCCCGCAGAAACGGGTACGCTGCGCGCCGCAGGCGCTGCGGGGGACGCTGCGGAGGACATCTCGGGGGACACCACGGAGGTGCGCCGCGCAGGCGGGCGGCAGCGCTCGGGCGCAAGACCAATTGCGTAAATATGAAAATGCGTGCTGGCGGCTAGATGAAAAAAATGATATACAATACCCGCGCTGATTTCCGCCGGCGCGCCGGGGTCTAGGCGGGCGTGCCCGGGCTGACCTGCAAGGTCACCACCAGCGACTGCAACACCGACATCGGGATCGGTTTCGAGAACACGCGGATATGGGGCGGGACGCCCCCGCGGTCGGCGATCGCGTGCTTGTCCAGCGACGTGACCACCGCGATGCGGGTGGCGGCGAATTCCTGCTGCGCGTCGATGGTGCGGCACAGGCGGAAGCCGTCGATGCCGGGCATGATCAGGTCCAGCACGACCAGGTCGGGCTTGCTGCTGCCGATCAGCAGCAGGCCGTCGTAGCCGTTGGTGGCTTCGAGGATCTCGACCGGCGGATCGAGCGTCTCGAGCGCCATGCGGTAGATCTGCAGCAGATGTTCGTCGTCTTCCACCAACAGCACGCGAAACGGCCTGGCGGGCGGCGCCGGTGCCCTGCGCGCGGGCGCGGACTGGTGGCGCTGCTCCGCCACCATGCGGTCCACCGCGTCGGCCGGGATCCGGCGATGCCCGCCGTCGGTCTTCCACGCGGGCAGCCGGCCGTTCTCGACCCACAGCTGGACCGTGCGCAGGGAGACGCCAAGCATCTCGGCCGCGGTCTTGGTGGAATAAAAGCGCAGATCGGTCATAGAGCCTCTTCAACTGCCGCAGCGTGCACGGGGCGAATGTGCGGCGTTGCATATCGTATTTTTTTCATTATTCTTCGGAAAGCGGCCAAAACGCAACTTAATGCCAGAAAAGCGCGCAACGATGATAAGGCATCGCTAAATGAGACCGGAGGAAATGGCGCGCGCAGCACCGGGGCCGGCAGTGCCGCGCGGCCTCTCCCGCGGGCCCGGGCCGGCTTGCCGGTGCCGCCCGATGGATCATACTGTGAAGCTTTGCCACAAGGAGAGACTGCCCGGAACGCCCAAGGGCAGCGGCACCGGGGGAGCGCACGGACCGCAGCCGCGCGCGGATAGGTGCGCAGGGTCATAGGAGTGGCGCGAGCCGGTTCCGGTTATCCGGCGCACGCGCGTATCGAAGGCTGGGATTCACGGCTGTGACGAACAATATTCTGGTTTTTTGGTAGCTTTCCCATGAGCCTGGAAATCTACCGACAGGCACTGGCAAGCCCGCATCGTTCCGCGCGACATCCGTTCTGGTCAGGTGTGGTCATCGTCGTCGGCATCTGGGCCGCGCTGGGCGCCTGGGCGCTGTGGGACCGCGCCACCGAGATGCGCCATGTCCATGCCAGCCTGGCGCGCGTGGCCGCCATGCTGGGCGAACAGGCCGAGCGCACCCTGGCCGAGGCCGATCACGTCGCCTCCCTGATCGGCGGCACCGTGGCCGAACGCGGCCGCGCGCCGCCGCTGGCGCATTGGGCGCGCAGCGGCACCCTCGTGATCGAGCCCTTCAGCGAAGTCTCCGTGTTCGACCGCGCCGGCACCCTGCGGGCCTCGACCAGCGCGAGCCTCGCGCCGCCCGACCCGGGCGACCCCCAACTCTTCGACCTGCACCGCCAACGCTTGCCGCCCGCGCTCTACGTGGGCGTGCCGCTGCCCGGGCGCATCGGCGGCCCGTGGTCGATCCAGCTTTCCAAGGGCATCGTGTCCCGGGCCACGGGCCGCTTTCTCGGCGTGGTGGTGGTGTCGCTCGATCCGGGCTACCTGTCGCAGGCCTACGCGCGCGCCGGGCTGGGCGCGTCCGGCGCGGTGCTGCTGGCCGGCACCGACGACTACGTGGTGCGCGCGCGCTGGAGCGAGCAGGGTCGGCAGCCGGGCCAGGTGCTGATGCCCGGCTCGGCGCTGCGCCGGGCGCTGGCCGCCACCGGCGAGAGCCAGGTCACGAGCATCGGCGCGGGCGGCGTGCGCGACCGCGTGGCCGCCGGCACGCCCGACGGCGCCGAGCGCATCTACGCCATCCGGCGCCTGCCGGGCTACGACCTCGCGCTGCTGGTCGGCGTGAGCCGCCGCGCGGCGATGGCCAGCTACCACGACCGTCTGTGCGCCGCGTTCGGCATCGCCGCGCTGGTCACGGTGCTGGTGCTGTTCTTCCAGGTGCGCCAGCTCGCGGCGCTGCGCGCGCTGGCCGCGCTGGCCGACCGCGAGCGCGTGGTGCGCGACATCCTCGCCGAGAAGAAGCAGCACCTGCGCGGCCTGTTTCTCGCCATGCCGGACGGCGTGGCCGTGTTCGGCGCCGACCGCGTGATCGACGAGACCAACACCGCGCTGTGCGAGCTGCTCGGCGTGTCGCTGCAGCGGCTGCGCGGCGCCACCCAGCGCGAGTTCGTCCACTGGCTCTACCGCGGCCGCCAGCCGGCGCGCCAGGCCTGCCGCGCCGAGCAGCTGCTGGCCGAGCTGGACCGCGCGCAGGCGGGCGCCGAGTTCGCCGGCATCATCGAGTTCGACATGGCGGTGTCGCCGGCCTACGAGGTGCGCATCGTGCATGCCGGCGGCGGTGGCGGCGGGCTGGTGCTGGTGCTGCGCGACATCACCTCGCAGCTGCGCCACGACCGCATGAAATCGCATTTCGTCTCGGCCGCCGCGCACGAGCTCAAGGCGCCCGTGGCGGGCATCGCCGGCTACGCCGAGCTGCTCGGCGCGGACGTGGTGCCGCCCGAGCGCCGCCGCGGCATCTACCACGCCATCCACGCGCGCGCGCGCCAGCTCAACGACCTGCTCTCCGACATGCTCGACCTGGCCCGCATCGAGGCGCGCAGCAGCGGCGCGCTCGAGCGCCAGCGCGTGGACATGGCGGCGCTGGTGCGCGATGTCGTGGCGGGCGATTTCGCCGAGCACGGGCGGGTGCGCGTGAGCGCGCCGCAGGCGCCGCTGTGCGTGCTCGGAGACCGCGTGCAACTGACGCAGGCGGTGCGCAATCTGGTGGAGAACGCGCTTAAGTATTCTGACGGCAAGGACGAGGTCATCGTGACCGTGTGGACGCCGCAGCAGGAGCCCGACAAGGTGTCGGTGCGGGTGGAAGACCGGGGTATCGGCATGACGAAGGAAGAAGCAGGCATGGCGTTCGACAACTTTTACCGGGCCAACCGCCGCGGCAATGCCAAGGGCAACGGCCTCGGGCTGGCGATCGTGCGCGAGATCGTGGCGGTGCATCAGGGACAGATCGCGCTGAGCAGCGAGATCGGCAAGGGCACCGTGATCACGCTCAGCCTGCCGGCGGCGGCGGCATGATGCGCTGCTTGCGGGTGGTGCCGGGCCAGGGCGCGCGGCCGCCGGCGTCGGCATGGGTGGCGGCGTTGGCCGCGGGCTGCCTGGCGCTGTGGCTGGTCGTGCTGCTGGCCGCGCACGACGCGCGCGCGCGGGTGGAGCGGACCGCCACGGCGCTGCGCGACAACCTCGAGCTGGCGCTGGCCGACACGCTCGGCATTGCCCACCAGGACCACGCGCTGGCCGGCGTGCCGTGCCGCGGCGTGGCGCGCCAGTTGCGCGAGCAGGGCGCCTACACCGCCTACGTGCTCGACGTGGAGCTGGTGGCGCGCGGCATGCGCTACTGCTCGGCCGTGCGCGGCGAGATGGCGCTGCCGCTGGACGAGCTGCTGCCGTGGCGCCCGGGACTGCAGTACCGGCTCGCCGCGGCCGGCCCCGGCAAGGGCACCGCGCTGGCGGTGTTCTCCGGGACCGCGCCGGGCCAGGGCGTGCTGGTGTGGGTGGACGGGCGCTACCTCGCCGACATGGTGCAGTCGGCCGGCCGGCTGGGCTTCGCCGACATCGGCATCGAGGTCGCCGGCACGCGCTTCATGCTGGGCGCCAGCAAGGCGGCCGGGGCGGCCGGGGCGGACGAGGCGCCCGGCCACGGCGAGGCCGCCGGCGTGCCCGCGCTGGTGCCGCGCGACACCGTGTGGCAAGGCGGCGACGGCATCGTCGACGTGCGCCAGCTTGCCGGGCATCCGATCGCCGTCGTCGCCGGCGCGCCGCGCAGCATGATCTTCCACGAAGGCCTCAAGTACCTGCTGCTGCCGCCGCTGGCGGCCCTGCTGGCCGCGCTGGCGGCGTGCGCATGGCAGTCGCGGCGCGCCGCGCGCCGCTCGTTCGCGGCCGAGCTGCGGCGCGGGCTGCGCCAGGGCGAGTTCGTGCCGTACTACCAGCCGCTGGTCGATCTCGAAAGCGGCTTGTGCACGGGCGTGGAAGTGCTGGCGCGCTGGCAGCATCCGCGGCGCGGCCTGCTCGAGCCGGATGCGTTCATCCCGGCGATCGAGCGCCAGCGCCTCGCGGTGGCGCTGACGCTGTGCCTGATCCCGCAGGTGTTGCGCGACTTCGCCGCGCTGGCGCCGGTGCCGGCGTTCCACATCGCCTTCAACATCACCGCCGAGCACTTCGACGACGCCGGCTTCTGGGCCGACGACTCCGCGCTGTTCGCGCTGCTGCAGGCCAACGTCACGCCGGTGCTGGAGATCACCGAGCGCGACGCGGTCTCGCTGGCCGAGCCCCAGCGCAGCGCGATCCAGCGCGCCAAGGCGCGCGGCATCAAGCTGGCCGTGGACGACTTCGGCACCGGCTACTGCGGCCTGGCGTACTTCAAGCGCTTCGAGGTGGATTTCCTCAAGCTCGACCGCCTGTTCGTGCAGGCCGAGCCCGGCGACAAGGTCAGCGGCCAGATCGTCGACGCCACGCTGAGCTTTGCCTACGCGCTGGATCTCGCCGTGGTGGCCGAAGGCATCGAGTCCGAGCCGCAGCGCGCGCTGCTGGCGGCCAAGGGCGTGCGCCTCGGCCAGGGCTATCTTTTCGCCCGCCCGATGACGGCGGCCGCGCTGCGCGAATGGCTGCCCGCGCGGCTCGAGCCGGCGCCGCCGGCGCCGTCCTCATGGCGTGTCCACAAGCCGCACGATCCGGCCCGCGAAGTGCCGCTCGGTGCGTAAATATGAAATGGACACCCTATTCAAAAGTGAAAAAAATGATATAGAATCGAATCTATAGCCTTGCTTCCCCGTCGGGCTATGCGACTCCCTGCCGGGATCCCCTTGCCGGCCAGCGCCTCGTGACGACACGCGAGGCGCTCTTTTCATTCCTCTCCCGCTTTCCCTCCGCCCCCGCCGCGACGCCGGCCATGCCGCGCGAACAAAGCAAGACGCCGCCTGCGCGTGCCTGCCGGGGGGCAGGCGCGCGCAGGCGGCGTCGCGGTTCGTGCGCGGGCCGCCTGGCTTAGCTGAAGCACTCGTTGTAGTAGCGCGTGCAGGTGCCCACGGGGCGGAAGGTGTACGGCAGCTCGGCCAGCGCGGCGGATTCGAGCGAGCCGAAGGGGATGTCGAGGCCCAGGCCGTTCGCGTCGGTCGCGGCGCCGTCGGTGCGTTGGGGGTCGTGCGCGGGTTTGTGATGCGTGCTCATGGTGTTTCTCGCAGTGGGTTCGCATGACACGGCCGCAAGACCGGCAGGCCGCCATGCCTCTGCGCGCCGCCCTGATCGAGGGATGACGCGCCGTGGAGACGGCAGCGCGGGTGGTGGCTGCCATCGGTACGGGCCATGTTAGCCAAATCCCGCTGAAAGAAAATCCAGGCGCGGCAAAACACACTGTTGCTGAATCGCATTCAATCGCGCGCGCTGCGCGCCGTGCGCATCACCCGCATCGTCCGCGCCACCCGCGCCGTGCCGGCGCCGCCGCCTGCCCCGGCCCCGCGCGGCGCGAGAAAAAACGCATGCAGGCCCGCCTTCATTCGCGCGCCCGATCCGCCTATATTTGGCCTTGTCCCCGCGCTCTCTTGCTCACCGCGCCACTGAACCCGGAGGTCAGGCCATGTCCCGCCCGATGCCGTTGCCGCCGTGCTTTGCCGATCGCCGCGAGGCCGGGATCTATCTTGGCCGCCACCTGGCCGGCCTCGGCTACGGCGCCGCGGCGCTGGGCGAGGCGCCGCTGGTGCTGGCGCTGCCGCGCGGCGGCGTGCCGGTCGCGTTCGAGGTGGCGCGCCTGCTCGAAGGCCGGCTCGACATCCTGCTGGTGCGCAAGATCGGCGCGCCCGGTTATCCCGAGCTGGCGCTCGGCGCGGTGGTGGAGGGCGACGCCGCCGGCGGCGCGCCGCACACCGTCGCCAACGACGACCCCTGGACCCGGCGCGCGCTCGACAGCGGCGCCTTCGACGCCGAGCGCGGCCGCCAGCTCGACGAGATCGCGCGGCGCCAGCAGCGCTATCGCGGCGGCGCGCCGGTGCCGGCCGTGGCCGGGCGCACCGTGATCGTGGTGGACGACGGCGTGGCGACCGGCGCCACCATGCGCGCCGCGCTCGAAGGCGTGCGCGGCGCCGGCGCGCGCACCGTGGTGGCGGCGGCGCCGGTGGCCTCGGCGGACGGGCTGGCCAGCCTGCGCGCGGCGGCCGACGAGGTGGTCTGCCTCAACGTGCCGGCCAGCTTCGGCGCGGTGGGCGCGTTTTACCTGGATTTCCGCCAGACCACCGACGAGGAGGTCGTGGCGCTGCTGCGCCAGAGCGCGTGCGGGCGGCCCGCGTGATGCCGGCGCGGCAATGTTTCGGCGTTGGCCTGGCGATGACCGCCGGCGCCTAGCGCGGCTGCGCCGCCAGCCTGGCCTTCAGGTGCGGCACCAGCCCGCCGGCCCGCAGCAGCGCGCGCAGGAACGCGGGAATCGCATCGCAGGCGACCGGGCTGCCGTCGGCCAGCCACAGCGCGGGAAGGTCGAGGTCGAGCCGCGCGCGCGCGCCGTCGGCCAGGCGCGCGGTATCGGCGCAGGTCAGCACCGGCAGGCCGAGGTTGATGGCGTTGCGATAGAACAGCCCGGCGAACGAGGGCGCGATCACCGCGGCCACGCCGAGCTGGAGCAGGGCCTGCGGCGCCTGCTCGCGCGACGAGCCGACGCCGAAGTTGTGCCCGGCCACCACCACGTCGCCCGTTCGCACGGCGGCGGGAAACTCCGGGCGCAGCCCGGCCAGGCAATGGCGCGCGATCTCCTCGATGCCGCCCTTCATGTGGGCGCCCGGCGCCATCTGGTCGGTGTCGACGTGGTCGCCGAAGCGCCAGATGCGGCCGCCGTGCGGCGGCGCGCCGGGGACCGCAACGGGGGCGGGGGCGGGAGGAACCGGGCTCATGCCAGCATCTCGCGCGGGTCGGTGATGCGGCCGGCCACGGCGCTGGCCGCCACGGTCAGCGGCGACGCCAGCCACACCGCGCTGCCGTTGTCGCCCATGCGTCCGGCGAAGTTGCGCGCGGTCGAGGCGATGGCGCGGCTGCCGGCCGGGAAGCGCGAGGCGCCGTAGCCGGCGCAGGCGTTGCAGGCATTGGGCAGCAGGTGCGCGCCGGCATCCAGCAGGACCGCCAGCGTGCCTTCGCGCTCGGCCTGCTGCTGGTCGCGCAGCGAGGCCGGCGCCAGTTGCAGGCTCACGCCCGGCGCCACGCGGCGCCCGCGCAGCACGCTCGCGGCCATGCGCAGGTCTTCCAGCTTGGCGCCGGTGCAGGCGCCCAGGTAGGCGATGTCCACGGGCTGGCCCGCCGCGTCGCCCACCGGGCCGGTATTGGCCGGCGAGTGGGGCGCGGCCACCTGCGGCGCCAGCGCGGCGGCATCGAAGCACAGGCTCTCCAGCAACGCGGCGCCGGGGTCGGTGCGCCAGTGCTCCGGCGCGATGGCGTCCAGCGTGGCGGCCGGCACGCCGGCCTCGGCCAGCCACGCGAGGGTGGTGGCGTCCGGCGCGATCAGGCCGGTCTGCGCGCCCAGCTCGGCGCTCATGTTGGACAGCGTCATGCGTTCCTGCATGGGCAGCGCGGCCACCGCCCGGCCGGCGAACTCGACGGCCTCGTAGCGCCCGCCGCCCAGGCCCAGCCGGCCGCACAGGAACAGCATCATGTCCTTGGCGCACACGCCCGCGCCGAGCGTGCCGTCCCACTGCAGGCGGATGGTGTGCGGCACGCGCAGCCAGATCTCGCCGGTGGCCAGCACGCCCGCCATCTCGGTGGCGCCGATGCCGAACATGTAGGCGCCGAAGGCGCCGCCGGTGGGGCTGTGGCTGTCGCCGCCGACGATGAAGCGCCCGGGCAGCACGTGGCCGTGCTCGGGCAGCACCACGTGGCAGATGCCCTTGCCGTCGATGAAGTGGGGCAGGCGCGCCTCGCGCACCCAGTCGCGCGTGAAGCGCACGATCGCCTCGGCCTCGGGGTCGGCGGCGGGCACGTAGTGATCCGTCACCACCACGTAGCGCTCCGGGTCCCACACCGTGGCGCCCAGCTCGCGCAGCAGCGGCGCCACGCGGCGCGGGCCGCTGGAGTCGTGCGACATCGCCAGGTCCACCTTGCAGGTCACCACCGTGCCCGGCGTGACCGTCTCCAGCCCGGCGGCGCGCGCCACCAGTTTCTGGGCCAGGGTGGCCGGCAAGGCCGGCAGGGTCGGCATGGCCGGCGCGGGGGCGGGCGCGGCGAGCGGCGTCATTCGGGCGTGGCTCCCGAGTACTTGACCACCTTGGCCCAGCGCTTGACGTCCTCGCGCACGAAGGCGGCGAATGCCTGCGGCGTGCTGCCGACCGGCTGGGCGCCGTCCGTCTCCATGCGCTTGCGCACCGCGGGCGTGTCCAGGCCCTTGTGGGCGGCCTGGTAGAGCGCCTGCAGGACGTCGGGCGGCAGCCCGGCCGGGCCGAACAGGCCGAACCAGGCGCTCGACTCGAAGCCCTTGACGGTGTTGCAGATCGGCGCCACGCCGGGGAACTGCGGCAGCGGCGCCGGGCTGGTCACGCCCAGCACCTTGAGCTTGCCGCTCCTGACGTGGGGCAGCACGTTGAGCGTGCTGGCGAACATCAGGTCCACCTGGCCGGCGAGCAGGTCGGTCATGGCCGGCGCGGTGCCCTTGTAGGGAATGTTGACGATGTAGGTGCCGGTCATCATCTTGAACATGTCGCCGGCCAGGTGCACCGACGAGCCCACCGAGCCGATGGCGAAGTTCAGCTTGCCGGGCTGGCTTCTGGCCAGCCGGATCAGCTCGGGGATGTTGTTGGCGGGCAGGCCGGGCGTGGCCACCAGCACGCTCGGCACGCTGGCGACCAGCGTGATCGGGGTGAAGTCCTCGATCGGGTCGAACGGCAGCTTCTTGTAGAGCGTGGCGTTGATGGTGTGGCTGGTGAAGCTCATCAGCAAGGTGGTGCCGTCCGGCGCGCTTTTGGCCACCAGGTCGGCGGCGATGTTGCCGCCCGCGCCGGGCCGGTTCTCCACCACCACGCCCTGGTCCAGCTCGCGCGCCATCTCCTGCGCGATGGTGCGCGCCAGCGTGTCGGTGGTGCCGCCGGCCGGCGCGCCGACCAGGATGCGGATGGGCTTGCCGCCGGCGATCTGCGCCGCCTGCGCCGGCACCGCCAGCGCGAGGCCGGCGGCGGCGCCCAGCAGCGCGGCCAGCGCGCGGCGGCGCGAAAGCCGTGCGGCTCGTGTGGCTGGTGCAGACCGTGCGGAAGGCCGGCGGCGCGGCAGCGGTGATCGGGCCGTGAAGTGAACTGGCATCGCGAATTCCTTCAGGAAGAGTTCGGGAGCGCGCAGTATCGCTTGTCCAGGCCTATTCGCGCAGCCCCGTGCGCGCTTCGCTTTCCACCCAGACGTTGGCGCTGTCGCCGCCCGCGGGGGACAGCTCCATGCGGTATTCGTAGCGGTCGGGGCGGTACTGGCCCAGCAGGAACTGCACCGGACGGCCGGTCTTGTCCAGCACCACGCGGCGCACCGCCAGCAGCGCGCCGCCCACGGGCACGTCCAGCAGCGGCGCCACCACCACGTCGGCCAGCCGCGCCGACAGCGTCTGGCTGGCGCGTCCCAGCTGCACGCCCGCGCCTTGCAGCAGGCGCAGCATCGGCGTGGTCTCGAGGTCCTTGCGGGTCAGGCCGCGGCCCAGCTCGCCCGGCAGGTAGGTGGTGATGTGCGACAGCGGGCGGCCGCCGTAGTGGCGCACGCGCACCACCTTGACCACCGGGTCGCCGGCCTGCAGCCCGAGCGCCTCGGCCACTTCCGGCGTGGCGTGCACGTCGTCGATCGAGATCACCTTGACCGAGGTCTTCTGCCCCATGTCGATGATGTTGTCGAGCAGGCTGCCGGGCCGGTCGCCCACGGTGACGGGCTTGATCGGGTGCGGGTTGACGAAGGTACCCAGGCCGCGGTGACGGCGCACCAGTCCCTCCTGCACCAGCCGGTCGAAGACCCGGCGCATGGTGACGCGCGACGCGTGGAACTGCTTGGCGAGGTCGATCTCGCCCGGCAGCGGGCCCTGGCCGAAGCGGCCTTCCACGATCTGTTGGCGTAGTACCACGTAAATCTGGTGATACAGGGGAACGACGGCTTCACTCATGGTTTCCCTTGCGTATGGGTAACAAGTCTTGAATAGTCCTAATGTACTTTAAATCAGACATAGAGCCTAGTTATGTCGGCGTTTGTGCCGCATTCCACGCACCGGGCGGCGGCAATCGTTGCGCGCGCGCCGCGCATATGCCGCGCGCGCCGCAATCGCGCCGGCGAATGTTTGCGTCCCGCGCGCCCCCCCGGGCCGGCCGCGCGATTGCTGCGGTGCCCCGCGCGGTCCCGCCCGCGCCGCCCCTCATGCGGCGACCAGTGCACCGGCCACGGGGCCTGTTTCACGTCCGATACAGCGGCGGCCGCCAAGGGTTTTCCTTAGGAGCCGCCTCCGGACCCCTGACAGGCAGCGCTTGTTCCAGCGCCCGGGAGACCCATGCGCGGTGACGTTCGGTGCGCGCTGTCACAACTGTGTGACATGTCGCGTGCGCCGCATGGCGGCCGCGCGCGCGCAAGCCGCGCGGCACGGGTTCCCGCCCCGCGCCGGGCACTTCGCAGCCCTTGTATTTCAAGGGATTACAGCGCGGCCGCCGGCCGCTGGCACTGATTATGCGGAACGGGAGGCTGGTTTGGCCGTGAAGCCGGACCCGCACCTCCGGCCGCCGTTCTCCCCGAGCGCCGGCCAGAGGCCGAGCCGCTGTGAAATCCTCCTGGGAGCTTTGTATGAAAAAGACCTTACTTGCGTCGGCGATTGCCTTAGCCCTTGGGGCCGGCGGTCAGGCCATGGCCAACCCGACGAACAACAATGACGTCAAGTGGAACGGCGACAACACGCAGACGGCCACTGCGAACTCCACGCAATCCGGCGGCGGCGCTCTGGCAAACGAAAACTCCTCCGCCTGGCAGGACAACAGCACGTCGAGCAAGACCTCGAGCTTCGCTTCCACCAAGACCTCCACCAGAACCACCACCAAGACCAACGCCGACAACAAGGGCAAGGTGACTTTCGATGAAGGCTACGGCAACGCCGGCGCCAACAACGGCAGCACCGCCACCGCCAACTTCACCAACTCGTTCAACAGCAGCAAGGCCATCGCGGTGAGCAAGCTGTCGGGCGCGGTCACGGGTGTGGTGGTCCACGGCATCGGCAATATCGCCACCAACAACGGCAACGCCAACGGCGGCTGGGGCGGCAAGGGCGGCACCGGCTATGGCGGGACCGGCCAGGGCGGCTCGGGCGGCAATGGCGGCAACAGCGGCAACGGCGGCGCCGGCGGCAGCGGCGGCTCGGCCACCAACGGCAGCGCTACCGCGGGCTATGCCTCGGCCGGCAGCGCGTTCGCCGGCCGTGGCGGCAGCGGTGGCGATGCCAAGGGCTACGGCGGCGACGGCGGCGGTGCCAAGGGCTATGGCGGCGACGCGCTCAGCGCCAGCGCCGGCCGTGGCGGCAGCGGCGGCGGCGCCAAGGGCTCCGGCGGCGATGCGCTCGGTGCCAGCCTGTCCGGCTCCGGCAAGGGCGGCGGCGCGCTGGCCGGTGGCGGCAGCGCCGGCGGCCTGGCGGCGGGCGTGGGCGGCAGCAGCGGCTCGCGTTCGGGCAGCGGCGGTGACGGCGGCTTCTTCGGCAACGGTGGCGGCAGCGGCACCAGTACCGCGGGCGCGGGCGGCGCCGGCTCCACCGGCACCACCACCACCACCGCCGGCGCGGCGGCGGCGAACGGCGGCGCGGGCGGCAGCTCGGCCTCGGGCGCGGTGAGCCCGACCGGCGGCGCGGGTAGCGGCACGGGCGGTGCGGGCGGCGCAGGCTCCGGCGGCGCGGCTACGGCCACGGCCGGTGCCGGCACCGGCACGGGCGGCGCGGGCGGTGCGCAGACCAGCGTGGCCGGCAACGGCGGCGCGGGCGGCAACGCCAGCGCTGGCGGCGCCTCGACGCAGGCCAGCAACGGCAGCGCCACGGCGGGCGCCGGCGCGGTCGGCGCGGCTTCCGGCGCGGGCGGCGCGGGCGGCACCGGCAACGGCGGCACCGGTGGCGTGGGCAATGGCGCGGTGGGTGGAGCCGGCGGCGCCGGCGGCACCAACTACGTCGATGCCGGCACCTTCAACATGTCCAACATGATGAGCAGCGTCGGCCAGTCGGCCGCGGGCATCATGATCGCCAACCAGAACAGCGGCATGGCATCGCTGGTGCAGCAAAGCGTCAACGTCCAGGCCAACCTGGCGGTCGGCAAGTAAGGCAGTGCATGGCGGCGGCGCGCCGCGGGTGGATGGCCCGCGCGCACGCCCCGCCGGCACGGCACCAAGCCGGCAACTCAGGGCATCCGCGCGCGTTGTCCGCGCGAGGATGCCCGTTCGACGAAGCGTCCACTCGTCTCCCGCTTGCCCGTCCGGATGGGGGCGGCAGGCAAGAGGCCGAAGGAGACACCAACATGCGATCGGTCCGCTTTGCCGCCGCCGTCATGGCGACGGCCGTCCTGGTCTGGCCGGGCCTGCAAGCCCTGGCCGACCCGTTGCCCGACGGGCCATCGGCCGCAGTGCCTGCGGCAGACTCCGCCAGCGCCGCCAACACCGGCGCCGCGGTCCGGGAACCGGTTCCCCCCGCGGTGGCGCGCGGCGTATTCGCCGGCCTCGGCAAGCCGGTCGCCAGCAACCGGCTGGACGGCATCCGCGGCGGCTCCGAACTGGTGGCCAACGACATGCGCCTGGCCGGCACCGTGGCCGACAACAGCGCGAGCCACATCATGAGCGGGGCCAACAGCATCGCCGACGGCTCCTTCGCCAGCGCCGCGGGCCTGCCCACCGTGATCCAGAACTCGGGCTCCAACGTGCTGATCCAGAACGCCACGATCATCAACGTCCAGTTCAAGCCATGACGCTGCGCAAGCTGCTACTGCCGGCCGCGCTCGCGCTGGCCGCGGCGGCCGCGCCGGTGGCGCGCGCCGACGACGCGGTCATTCCCGCCGACGGCAGCCATTTCTTCAGCGTGCGCGTCACCAGCCTCAAGGAGGCGCGCTACAAGACCACCATCCGCCAGCAGTACGACTTCAGCTGCGGCTCGGCGGCGGTGGCCACGCTGCTGACCTACCAGTACGGCTACCCGGTCACCGAGCAGGTGGTGTTCGCCAACATGTACGTCAACGGCGACCAGGCCAAGATCCGGCAGGAGGGTTTCTCGCTGCTCGACATGAAGCGCTTTCTCGAGTCGCGCGGCTTCATCGCCGACGGCTACGAGCTGCCCTTGTCCAAGCTCGAGGAAACGCAGATCCCGGCCATCGTGCTGGTGGTCGAGAACGGCTACCACCATTTCGTGGTGGTCAAGGGCGTGCGCGGCAACCGCGTGCTGATCGGCGATCCGGCGCTCGGCACGCGCGCGATCTCGCGCGAGCATTTCGAATCCATCTGGGACAGCCAGCTGCTGTTCGTCATCCACAACCGCGAGGAGCTGGCGCGCTTCAACCTGGCGGCCGACTGGCGCGTGGCGCCGACCGGCCCTTATTCAATGGGTATCAACCGGGATAGTCTGTTCTTCACTGTCATGCCTTCGCATGGCAGCAGCGACTTCTAAGGAACGCATCATGTTCCAGGCATCCTCGAAGCCCACGCAATCCCGCCGCAGCGCAGCCGGTCCGGCTACTGCGATGGTGCTGCTCGGCGCAGGGCTGGCTTGCGCCGGCCACGCGCGGGCCGATGAAAACACGGGGCTCGCAGTGCCGGATCTGCATGGCGCAAGCGATGCCGCCGGCCTTGCCGTCCCGCCTGCCGCGCAGGCGGAATCCACCAACCCTTCCTTCGCTGCCGCACTGGGCGGCATGGCCGGCCGGACGCCGGCAACGCAGGACAGCGCGGCGCGCGATCCGGCGCCGCAGGACAGCGCGGCGGTGCCGCCGGCGCCGACGGAATTCGATGTGTTTGCCGCTGCCGTCGACGAGGCGGCGCCCGCCATGTCCGGAGCCGACGTCGCCGCTGCCGCGGACACGCGCGAGGCCTTGCCGCCGGCGCGGGAAGCGCCACCGGCAGCCGCCGCGCCGCGCCCGCCCGATGTCATCGCTGCAGCGCCAGCACTGACGCCGCCGCAGCCGCCAATCTCGCGCGGCGCGGCGCCCGGCGCGCGCGCGCGCGAAGCGGCGCTGGCCGCCGCAGCGCCGTCCGGCGCGCAGGACCGGCCCGAGGGCCAGGCCCCGCCCGCGCGCGCCGCGCGCAGCATCATGGCGAGCTGGAAGCCGGTGGAGCAGGACCGCCTCGACGACCTGCGCGGCGGCTTCGACGTGGGCTCCAACCTGCAGGTGTCGTTCGGCATCCAGCGCGCCGTGTACATCAACGGCGATCTCGTGGTGGCGACCAGCCTGACCATTCCCAACCTGAGCCGCATCACCGCCGACCAGGCCACGCGGCTGGCGGCGGCGCTGGGCGTGGCGACGGGAGCCGGGGCGGCGGCGGTCAACAACGCGCTGGCTTCCCATCCGGCCACCGCCGGCAATGGCGGCAATGGCAGCAGCAGTAGTGGCGGCAATGGCGGCAGCGGTAGCGCGGGCGGCAGCGCCGGCGCCGCGGGCACGGCGATGACCAGCCTGCCGGCGGCGATGGTGTCCGCGGGCGCGGCCACGGTGACGACCAACGGCGTCATGAGCCTGATCCAGAACGGGCCGGGCAACAGCGCCGCCGCCAGCGCGCTGGCCGGGTCGCCGGCGACGGTGATCCAGAACACGCTGAACAACCAGTCGATACAGAACCTGGTGACGATCAATGCGGGCGTGAACACCTTGCAGGCATTCCGCGCGCAGGTGGCCAACCAGACATTGACCAACGCCCTGCTCGGCACCACGGGCCTGCGCTGAAAGCCCGGCCGGCGACGGCGGGCGGCATGCGCGGATGGAGAGCGGCAAGCCGACGAGCAGCAGGCAGCAGGCAGCAGGCAAGAAACAGGCAGCAGGCAACACACGCAAGAAGAGAGGCTGTATGCGGTAGGCAGGTTGCGGACTCCTGCACCAAACAGTCCGCCGACCGGGGGAGGAAGGCGAAATGAAAACAGGGTCGCTGCGCGGCATCCGGCAGGCCGGATGCTCGACATTGCTGTTGCTCGGGAGCATGGCGCAAGGCCAGACTCCGCCAGACCAGGGACCGGCCGCGGCAAAGCTGGAGCAGCTCCGGCGCGAGGTGGCCGAGCAGGCCGCCGTGCTCGAGGCGATGAAGCGCTCGATGGCGGAGCAGGAGGCCACCATCCGCGAGCTGCGCAGCGTGCTCGGCACCGACGTGCTGGCCAGGAAGCGCGGCGGCCAGCGCGCGCCCGGCACCGGCCCCGCGCCGGCCAGCGCGGGCGAGGACGCGGCCACCAACGCCGCCTCGGCGCCGCCCAGGCCCGGCGCGCAGGATGGCGGCAACACCGCGATGGAGCAGAACGCCACGGCGCAGGCCGCGCAGGCGCAGCTCGCGCTGGCCGGCGACGAGCAGCCGGTGGGCCGGCCTCCCGAGGAAAAGACCGCGCCGCCGGCGATCGCGCCGATCTTCGACCAGCCCGGCGTGCTCACGCCCGCGGGCAAGCTGGTGGTCGAGCCGAGCTTCCAGTACGGCTATTCGTCGAGCGACCGCGTGGCGCTGGTCGGCTACACCATCATCCCGGCGCTGCTGATCGGGCTGATCGACGTGCGCGAGGTCAAGACCTCGACCTACATCGAGACCATCGCGCTGCGCTACGGCCTGACCAAGCGCCTGGAGATCGAGGCCAAGGTGCCCTACGTGCAGAGCTCCGGCTCCACCGTCAGCCGCGAGGTCTTCACCGGCACCGCGATGGACAACGTCTTCAACGCCAGCGGCAAGGGCCTCGGCGACGTGGAGGCGACGCTGCGCTACCAGCTCAACTACGGCAACGAGAAGATGCCGTACTTCGTCGGCTGGCTGCGCTACAAGTCCAACACCGGCAAGAGCCCGTTCGACGTCGTGACCGACTGCGTGACGCGCTGCGTGGGCAATACCACCGGCACCGGCCTGCCGCTCGGCCTGCCCACCGGCTCCGGCTTCCAGGCCATCCAGCCCGGCATCACGTGGCTGCTGCCGAGCGACCCGGCGGTGTTCTTCGGCACCTTCAGCTACCTGCACAACTTCGCGCGCAACGACGTCAGCCGCACCGTGCTCAACGGCGAGAAGGAGAACCTCGGCAAGATCGCCCCGGGCGACATCTTCGGCTTCAACTTCGGCATCGGCCTGTCGCTCAACGAGCATGCCTCGTTCAGCATCGGCTACGACCAGAGCATCATCTGGCCGACCAAGCAGAACGGCCAGACCGTGCCGGGCTCGGTGCGCGTGACGCAGGGCACCTTGCTGGTGGGCTACTCGTACCGCTTCAACAGCCGCTACACGCTGAACCTCTCGGTGGGCGCGGGGCTGACCACGGACACGCCCAACCTGACCGTCACGCTGCGGCTGCCGATCACGTTCTGAGGCCGGCCGCGCACATGGCGGCGCGCCGGGTGATGCCGGGCCGGCATGCGGCCGGGGCCGCCTTGCGCTGGCCACGCGGCTGGCGTACAACTGAAGAAACCCGTCCCCCGGGGCGGATACGGATACACCTTCGCCTGGCAGGTCCGGCCGGCGTGACGGCGGCTCCGCATGCACGGCGCCGCCGGGACGGCCCGGGGATGGCCTGGAGTGACCTGAGCGAGGAGACAGTCATGCGCAAACGCATCTTCTGGTTGTTGCCCGATCTGGAGAGTGCCCGCCGCACCATGGACGACCTGCTCCTGGCGCGCGTCGAGAACAAGCACATTCACTTCATCGCGCGCGACGGCGCCGACATGAGCGGCCTGCACGAAGCCAACCTGTTCCAGACCTCCGACATCGTGCATGCCGCCGAGATGGGGCTCATGGTGGGCGGCGGCATCGGCATCATCGCCGGCGCGCTGGTGGCGCTGTTCCCGATCGTCAGCGACACGCCGCAATGGGGCCTGGTCGGCGTGCTGGCCGTGCTGGGCGCGGCGTTCGGGGCGTGGGCCTCGAGCATGATCGGCTGTTCGGCGCCGAACAGCCGGCACAAAGCGTTCGAGAAAGACATCGAGGAAGGGAAGATCCTGCTGATGGTCGACGTCTCGCGCGGACGCATCGAAGAGATCGAGGCGCTGTTGCAGGCTTCGCATCCGGAGGCGAGGTTTGCGGGGATGGATCCGGCGGTGCCGGCGTTTCCTTAAAGGGTTTTTCTTGGTGGGTTGTTTGTTTGGATTTTTGGCTTCGAGTTAACGGTTTAGCGGATTTAACTTAAAAGTCTTTAAAAGACTAAAGTCAAAGACAAAGTCAAAGGCTTTCGCTCCTCCGGAGCGACCTACTTTCTTTTGTCCGAAAAGAAAGTAGGCCAAGAAAGCGGACTGCCTTGCCGGCAGGGGCAGAGCCGAACAGGGTTTCTTGGGTTGGTGGTTTCGTGGTGGGGGCGGTGGTTCTGCTGACCTGCCGCCGTTACCGGTTCGGCTGGCCACGATCTGGCTGGCGGTATGGGTTGCGGGGTCAGACCTATGATGGCGAGCGCATTGCTGGTTCGAGCATCTGCCGTTACCGGTTTTGGCGATCACGGCGTAGCACCGTCACTGGTTTCGTGGTGGGCGTGGTGGATCCCGCGCGAGTGTGCTGGGTTGCTGGAACCGAATTACCTCTCAAGTCAAGACCGTCCGGCACTGCGTTCAAACAGGGGCCACCGCGCCCACCACGAAACCGGCGCCGTCTCTATGCCGTATGCATCCGCCCCGGTCGCGGCAGCAGCTTGAAGGGCCTGGACCTCCGCCATCATGCAGCGCCACCACGAATCGAACACCACCCGAGAGACAGTGGCCGCCAAAACCGGTACCGGCAGATTCCCTGCAGAACCACCACCCCCACCACGAAACCACCAACAACCAGCAACACTGTTCGGCTCTGCCCCTGCCGGCCAGGCAGCCCGCTTTCTTTGCCTACTTTCTTTTCGGGGAAAAGAAAG
>NZ_BBQM01000012.1 GCF_000876015.1 Cupriavidus basilensis
CCTGCCGCGGGTGTCGGCAACCAGTCCCGAGGGCGCGGCGAGCACGTCCGGGATGACGGGCATCATCGAGCGGTAGCGATGGTCGCGCAGGTCGAAGATGGGGATGACGGTTTCGGTCATGGCCGGGTCAGCCGGGCGTGGTCAGCCCGCGCTCGACCGCGTAGACCGCGATCTGGACGCGGCTGGTCAGGTTGAGCTTCTTGAGGATGTTCTGCACGTGGATCTTGACCGTGCTTTCCGCCACGCCCAGCTCGCGCGCGATCTCCTTGTTGCTTTCGCCGCGCGCCAGGCCGCGCACGATCTCGTGCTCGCGCGAGGTCAGGCGGGCCTTGTCGCCGGCGCTGGCCGCCGCCGCGGGCTGCGGGGCGGGCGCGCGGAACTGCGCGACCAGCTTTTCCGTCATGCCGGGCGAGATCACCGCCTCGCCGGCCGCGGCGCGGCGGATGGCGCTGGTCAGGGTCTCCGCCTCGATGTTCTTGAGCAGGTAGCCCTGCGCGCCGCTGCGCAGCGCCGCGGCCAGCTCCTCGGCTTCCTCGGACACGGTGAGCATGACCACGGCGCAGCCGGGCAGGTCCTCCACCAGGAATTTCAGGGTTTCGAGCCCGGACAGGCCCGGCATGTTCAGGTCCAGCAGGATCACGTCGGGCCGGTGCTGCTTGGCCCGCTTGACGCCTTCCACGCCGTCGGCCGCTTCGTCGACGATCTCGAAATCGGTCTGGCGCGCGAGCAGCGCGCGCACGCCCGAGCGGAACAGGGTGTGGTCGTCTATCAGGAGGATGCGGATGGTCATGGTATTCACTCAAGAGGTTGGGCCGGGCCCTGGCGCGGCAGCACGAGCTCCACGCGCGTGCCGGTGCCCGGCGCGGCCACGATGCGCAGGCTGGCGGCCAGCCGCGCGGCGCGCTCGCGCATGATGTGCAGGCCCACGTGGGCCTGGTCGTCGCCGGCCGGCGTCATGGGGTCGAAGCCCTCGCCGTCGTCTTCCACCACCATGCTGAACGCGCGGCCGTTGCGCACGATCACGCTGGCGTGGGCGGCGCGCGCGTGCTTGCGGATATTGGAAAGGGCCTCCTGCAGGATGAACAGCACCTGCAACTGCTGCTCCGGCTGCAGGGGCGGCCCGCCCTGGGCGTCGTTGAACACCAGCGCCAGCTCGGTGCTGCTCTGGCGCCGGAAGCGCGCCACCGTGTCTTCCACCGCCTGCCGCAGCTCGCCGTGCCCGAGCTTGCTGCGGAAATTGAGCAGGAGCTCGCGCACGTCCTGGTAGCTTTCCTCGACGCCGCAGCGCAGCAGCGGCACCAGCGCGCGGGTCTCGTCCACGTCGCCGCGCGCGACCGCGTCCTGCAGCAGCTGCACCTGCAGGTTCAGGTAGTTCAGGCCCTGGGCGATGCTGTCGTGCAGGCCCTGCGCGACGAGGTTGCGCTCCTCCACCACGGCGAGCTGGCGCGCGGTCTCCGACAGGTGCAGGTGGTCGAGCGCCACGCCGATGTGCTGCCCGAACGTCTCCAGCAGGCGCACGTCGGAGGCGGGCAGCTGCAGCGGATGGCGGAAGTGGAGGGAGAACGTGCCGAGCACCGCGCGCTGGGTCTCGATGCGGAACACGGCCAGCCCCGGCAGGCCCTCGCCGGCGCAGCGAAAGCGCGTGCCGGGCGTGAACTGGCGGGCGGACAGCGCCGCGCCCTTGCCGAGGTCCTCGATCAGCACCACCGACTCGCTCGCGGCCTCGCCGCAGAAGCACGCATCCGCCTGCATGCAGTGCTCGGCCTCCTCGAGCTCCGCGGAGAGGCCGGCCGACACCAGTAGGTGGAGCTGGTTGTGCTCGGCGTCGATCATGCGCACGCTGCCGCCGTCGGCGTCGAACTGCTTCATCACGCGCTGCAGGAAACCGCGGCAGAGCGCCTCGGCGCCGTTCGGCATGTTGAGGAAGGCGGCCATGTCGTAGAGCGCGGTGAGGTCGCGGTTGTGCCGCGCCAGCTCCGCGGTCTTCTGCGACACGCGCGCCTCCAGGTCCTGGTACAGCCCCTGCAGTTCGGCGGCCATCCGGTTGAAGCCGCCGGCCAGCATGCCGAACTCGTCGCGCGTCTCCACCGGCAGGCGCAGCGAGAACTCGCGCGCGGCCATGCGCTGCAGGCCGTCCTGCAGGCGCAGCACCGGCAGGATGATCCAGATGTAGAGCAGGTAGATGACGGCCACCGTGCCCATGCACGCCATCGCCGCCAGCCCGGCCTGCGACAGCCGCAGCAGGGTGGTCTTGGTGGTGTTTTCCTGCTCGATCATGTTGACCAGCAGGTTGATCTGGTCGACGAAGGAGGACAGCGCGGGCAGGTAGGCGCTGGCCTGTCCCGGCGCGGCGCCGAGGTCGGCGAGGGCGTCGGGCTTGATGCGGCGGTTCCAGTCGAGCGTGACCCGCTCGAGCTGCGCGTGGATGGCCGGCGCGCTGGGCAGGAACAGCGGGCGCGCCGGGTCGCCGTGGTGCAGGCGCGCCAGGGTGTCGTCCATGCCGCCGATCTCGGCGTCGAGGCGATGGTTTTCGCCGGCGCGCGCCCTGGCCAGCTCGATGGCGACGCGGTTGGCGCGCATGCGCAGGCTGCCGGCGTCGTTGATGGCGGCACCCGCGCCTTCGAGCTGCCAGGACAGCCACAGCGTGCCGGAAATCATGGTCAGCACGATCAGCAGCGCGCCCAGCGAGAGCGAGACGATGCGCGTCGACAGGCGGTGGCGCAGGCCCGGCATGGCGGGCTCGCCGGACGGCGCGGGGATGGGCGGCTCCACGGCGGGAGCGAAGGAATCGGGGGGCGTGCGGTCTACCATGTGGCGGCCCCGGGCGGGTGGTTTGCGATATGGAATAGGGATGGGCGCAGTCGGGGCTAGTCGCATTTTGACGGCTGGAACGGGTGGCGATTTGCGCCAGATCAAGAACGCATGCGTGCGCGGTGATGGCTGTCCGACTTTGTGAAAATATCACACAGTGACATAAATTTTTCGTGCCCGGAGTGTGCCAGAATTCGGCCAGGAAGGCACGGGAGTGCGGTCCGCGTCCCATGCGAAGAGCGGCCGCCCGGCCGGCATCTGGCATCGCGCAAAGGCAATCCGGAGAGGAAACCATGCTGAATCAGTTCACCAGCCCGCTGCACTGGCACGGGCTCGGCGCTGCCGCCGGCGCAGACCACGCGCCCGAGGCCGCCCGCCTCGCGCGGCTGCCGCTGTTCCGCGGCCTCGAGCCGGCCCTGCTGGACGAGCTCGCGCTGGCCGCGCGCTCGTGCCGCCTGCCCAAGGGCGGCGTGCTGTTCGGGCGCGGCGAGCCGTGCAAGGGCCTGCATATCGTGGCGGAGGGCATGGTCAAGCTCGCCTTGCCGGTGATGCCCGGGCGCGAGAAGGCCATCGAGGTGTTCGGCCCCGGCGCGGTGTTCGGCGAGGCGGTGATGTTCCTCGACGCGCCCTATCTGGTGGAATGCCGGGCGCTGGCGCGCAGCGCCGTGATCCGCATCGACACCGCCGCCATGCAGCGCGCGATCGCGCGCGCGCCGGAGCTGTCGGCGCGCCTGCTCAGGAACCTGTCGGCGCGGCTGGTCACGCTGATGCGGGACATCGAGGGAGTGAGCCTGCGCTGCGCGCTGCAGCGGGTCGCGGAGTTCCTGCTGCAGCAGGCGGGCGAGAGCGGGCGGACCTGGCTGGCGTGCACGCAGCGCGTGATCGCGTCCAAGCTGGGGCTGTCGCCGGAGACGCTGTCGCGCGCGATGCGCACGCTGGCCGGCGAGCGGCTGCTGCGGCTCGAGCGCGGCAAGATCCACCTGCTGGACGTGGACGGGCTGCGCCTGCGTTCCCGCGCGGCGGGGTGACGCCTGCCGGTGGGGCGGCGCCGTTGGGCGCTCTGTGCGGCGCTATTCGCCCGGCGGGCAGGCCATTGCCTTGAAGCCCGCGTCGACGTAGGTCACCTGCCCGGTCATGCCGCTGGCGAGGTCCGACAGCAGGAAGGCCGCCACGTTGCCGACTTCGCCGATGTCCACGTTGCGGCGCAGGGCGGCGGTCCGCTCCACATATTCCAGGATCAGCCCGAAGTCCTTGATGCCGGCCGCGGCCAGCGTGCGGATCGGCCCCGCGGAGATGGCGTTGACGCGCGTGCCGCGCGCGCCGAGCGCGGCGGCGAGATAGCGCACGCTGGCTTCCAGCGACGCCTTTGCCGGCCCCATCACGTTGTAGTGCGGCATCGCGCGCTGCGCGCCGATGTACGACAGGGTCAGCAGCGAGGCCCGCGGCGACAGCAGCGGCAGCGCGGCCTTGGCCAGCGCGGGAAAGCTGTACGCGGAGATGTCGTGCGCGATGCGGAAGCTCTCGCGCGAGAGGCCGTCGAGGAAGCCGCCCGAGATCGCCTCGCGCGGGGCGAAGCCGATGGCGTGCACCAGGCCGTCCAGCGTGCCCCAGCGCGCGGCCAGCGCCGCCAGCATGCCGTCGATCGCGGCGTCGCTGGCGACGTCGCATTCGAACACCAGCTCGCTGCCGAACTCGCCGGCGATGTCCTGGATGCGCTGCCGGAATCGGTCGCCGGCGTAGGAAAAGGCCAGCTCGGCGCCTTCGCGCCGGCAGGCCGCGGCAATGCCGTAGGCGATCGAGCGGGGCGACAGCACGCCGGTGACGAGGATGCGCTTGTTGTCGAGGAATCCCATGATGCTCCTGGTGCGCGGGGCCGGCATGCGGTGCGCCGGCACCCGGATGGATGAACTGGCCGGGCCGCTACAGGGCCTGGCCGGCCGGCGCCGCCGGCATGGCGGGCGCGGCGGGCGCGGTAAAGCCGGCGGGCATTTCGCCGGTGAGCAGGTAGCGCATCAGCTCGCGCACCGGGCGGATGGCGTCGCCGAACGGCAGCGCGCCCCTGCCGCGGAAGAACAGGCCGCGCTCCACGTCGCCGCGCATGGCCTGGGCCAGCTTGAGGTCGATGCAGAACTGGCCGATGCGGCCGATGCCGTCGCGCAGGCCGCACGCCTGCAGGCAATCGAAGCCCTCCAGGCAGTCGCGCACCTTGGCGCGGGTGCGCAGCGCGGTTTCGCGCGACAGGTAGCGCTTGAGCCACGGCGTCAGCACGGCGCGCGCCGGCAGGCCCGCCACGCTGGTGAATTCGCACAACTGATCGGGGCGGGCGCCGGCCAGCACCGCCTTGAAGTCCGGGTGCGCGTCGCCTTCCTCGGTGACGGCGAAGGCTGTGCCCAGCTGCACCGCGGCGGCGCCCTCGCCGAGCCAGTGGCGTACCTTGGCGTGGCTGTTGATCCCGCCCGCGAGGATCAGCGGCACGCTGCCCCAGGCCAGGCCCAGCGTGGCGAACAGCTCGCGGCAGTCGGCCAGCACGCGCGCGAAGGAAAAGCGCGGCTCGCCGAGATCCTCGATGCGCGCGGCGCCCAGGTGGCCGCCGGCGTGGGCCGGATGCTCGACGACGATGGCGTCCGGCAGCCGGTTCTTCTTCATCCACTTACGCAGCACCAGGCCGATGCCGCGCGCGTCCGACAGGATGGGGATCAGCGCGATGTCCGGGCGGCTGGCCGCGAGTTCGGGCAGGTCGAGCGGCAGGCCCGCGCCCATCACGATGGCGTCGGCGCCGCTCTCGCAGGCCTGCCGGACCAGCGCGGCATGCGAGCCGACCGCCTTCATGACGTTGACCGCGATCGCGCCGCGCCCGCCCGCGAGCCGCCGCGCGCCCTGGATCTCGCGGTCGAGCGCGACCAGGTTGGCGGCCTCGATGCGGGACTTGTCGCGCGACCGGGCGGTGTCGGCCAGCAGGTCGGGATGATGGTGGCGCAGGTCGATGCTGGCGATGGTGCCCATGCCGTTCTGGCTCGCCACGGCACCGGCCAGCCGGTGCGCGGAGACGCCGATGCCCATGCCGCCCTGTACCACCGGGACCAGCCTGCGGCCCGCCAGCTTCAGCCAATGCTCTTGCATATCGCCCTCGGTAAGACTTCCCGCCCGCCGGCGGCGGTGCCGCGCGGCGCGGGAAGACACCAAGGGTTGCATGGACGCGCCGCCGGGTTTTTGCGCTGGATCAATTGGCGGGCCGCGCGCTACCAATGGCCTATGCCGCCTGGCGGATGGCCGTCAAGCCCGCGCGCGCGCCGCGGCACAGGCTCTTGCTCCCGGACAATTGGCCGGGCGCCGCATTTGGCTAGGATCATGGCTCACAGGCGCGCGCGGGGCCCTGACGACCATCGCGGGCCATCGCGGGCCTTCGCGGACCATCGCGCCCGCGCGCGCCGCGAACCTCATCGAGCAGATCCATGACACCAGACACACCAGGTACCTCAGGCCCGGGCCGCCGCCCGCAACTGGTCGCGCCCGCCGGCTCGCTGGCGGCGCTGCGCGCGGCCCTGCAGCACGGCGCCGACGCCGTCTACCTCGGCCTGCGCGACGCCACCAACGCGCGCAACTTCGGCGGGCTGAACTTCACCGAGGCCGACATCCGGGCCGGCGTGGCGGAGGCCCATGCGCGCGGCGCGGAAGTCCTGTTCGCCATCAACACCTTTGCCCAGATGGGCGCGGTGGCCAACTGGCACCGCGCCATCGACGCCGCCGCCGAACTCGGCGCGGACGCCGTCATCATGGCCGATCCCGGCCTCATGGGTTATGCCCGCGAGCGCCATCCGCAGCTGCGCCTGCACCTGTCGGTGCAGGGCTCGGCCACGCACGCCGACGCCATCGAGCTGATGCGCCGGCGCTTCGGCATCCACCGCGTGGTGCTGCCGCGCGTGCTGTCGCTGGCGCAGATCGGCAAGCTCGCGCGGCAGACCGACGCGGAGCTGGAGGTGTTCGGCTTCGGCAGCCTGTGCGTGATGGCCGAGGGCCGCTGCCTGCTGTCGTCCTACGCGACCGGCGACTCGCCCAACAACAAGGGGGTGTGCTCGCCCGCGCATGCGGTGCGCTGGGAGGAGCGCGAGGGCACCATGCACGCGCGGCTGTCGGGCATCCTGATCGACAGCTACGCGCCGGGCGAGCCCGCCGGCTACCCGACCCTGTGCAAGGGGCGCTTCGAGGTGGAGGGCGAGCGCGGCTACGTGCTGGAGGAGCCGACCAGCCTCAACGCGCTGTCGCTGCTGCCGGCGCTGATCGGCATGGGCATCGCCGCGATCAAGATCGAAGGCCGCCAGCGCAGCCCGCGCTACGTCGGCGACGTGGTCGGCGTGCTGCGCGCCGCCATCGACGCCGCCTGCGCCGATCCGGCGCGCTTCGCCGCGCGCCAGGAATGGCAGGGCGTGCTCGGCCGCCACGCCGAGGGCGACCAGGTGACGCAGGGCGCCTACGACCGGCCGTGGCGCTGATGCCGGCCGGGTTTCCCGCTCCGCGCCTCTTCTGTTTTTTTTCTGAACCTCTTTCTTCCGGAACCGGACTACCCATGAATCCATCGATGATCGAGCCCGCGGCGCCCAGCTTCGGCATCGCGCTCGGCCCGCTGCTGTACTACTGGCCGCGCTCCAAGGTCATGCAGTTCTATGCCGACGTCGCCGACACGGCGGTCGGGCGCGTCTACCTGGGCGAGACCGTCTGCACGCGCCGCCACGAGCTGCGCCACGCCCACTGGCTGGAGATCGCGCGGATGCTGCGCGACGCTGGCAAGGAGGTGGTGCTGTCGACGCCCGTGCTGGTCGAGTCCGACAGCGACATCGCCTGCATGCAGCGCGTCTGCGAGCAGGACGAATACCTGGTCGAGGCCAACGACCTGGGCGCGGTCAACCGCATGCAGGGGCGGCCCTTCGTCGGCGGCCCGCATCTGAACGCCTACCACGCGGACACGCTGGCGTGGCTGGGCGGGCTCGGCGCCGTGGCCTGCGTGCCGCCGCTGGAAATGGACCGCACCGCGCTGGCCGCGCTGGCGGCCGCGCGCCCGGCCGGCATGGGGCTGGAAGTGCTGGTGTGGGGGCGCATGCCGCTGGCGTTCTCGGCGCGCTGCTTCACCGCGCGCCATCACCGCCTGCGCAAGGACAACTGCGAGTTCCGCTGCCTGGACTACCCGGACGGGCTGGTGGCCTCGACCGGCGAGGGCCAGCCGTTCTTCACGCTCAACGGGGTGCAGATCCAGTCCGCCAGCTGCCTCGACCTGTGCGCCGAGGTGCCGGCGATGGCGGCGATGGGCATCGACTTCGTGCGCGTCAGCCCGCATGCCAGCGCCACGCTGGACGTGGTGGCGGCGCTGGCGGCGCTGCGCGCGGGCGAGGCTGCCGTGGCCGGCACCGGCCACTGGCCGGCGGGCGCCGCGCCCAGCAATGGCTACTGGGACGGCAAGGCCGGCATTACCTGGCAGGAGGCGCGCGCATGATCGCCCCGAAAGCCCTCCTGGCGCGCCTGCACCGCGCGCTGCCGGCGCCGGCGCAGTCCCTGCCCGCGGTGGCGGCGCTCGAACTCGCGCGGCGGCGCGGCTGGCTGCGGCCGCCGGCCGCGCTCGACGGCCACGGCTTCCTGCTGGCGGTGGATGATCTCGGCCTGCAGATACGGTTCCGCTGCGTGGACGGCCGCTTTGCCGCGGGCCCGTTCGACGGCAGCGCGCCGGCGCTGACCTTGCGCGCCAACGCCGCGGACTACCTGCGCCTGCTGGGCGGGGAGGCCGATACCGACACGCTGTTCTTCCAGCGGCGCCTGTCCATCGGCGGCGATACCGCGCTCGGGCTGGAGGTCAAGTATTGGCTCGACACGGTGGACCGGCCGGAATGGCTGGCCGGGCTGGCCCGACAGCTGGCGCCGGGCGCGGTGGCGTCGCAGCCGGGCCGCTGACGCGGGCCTTGCCGCGCGCCCCGCTGCGGGCGCGCGCGGCAGCCGGCGGTCGCTAGGCCGGGCGCTGCTCGCGCATCGCGCCGGCCTCGGCCGGCGGCGCGTCCGCGGGCGCCGCGAGCGACGACAACGCCGACGTCACCGCCTGCCACGCCGCGTCCGCTTCCGTTTCGGTGCATTCGCCGTGCTGGCGCTTGGTGGCGCCCAGGCGGTTGAGCACGAGGTGCCGGTCCGGCGCGACGCCGGCGCCGGCCAGGCAGGCTTTCACGCAGGCCAGCGGGCAGCCGTCCAGGGCCAGGATCGGGCGGCCCGAGCGCGCCACCCGGACCAGCGCGGCGACGCCGCCGCCGACCCCGCTGATGCAGGACATCTCGGCCTGCCCGCCGCGGTCGAGCCGGATGGCAAAGGTGTTGGCGAGCTGCGCCACGCTGGAGCAGCCCGAGCAGGCGTAGACGAGGGGCAGCGTGGCGGTGTCGGCGTTGGGCATGGGAAACCTCCGGACGGGATGGGCGGGACGGCGGACGGCGATCAGGACGCGGCCGCCGGCGGACCGTGCCGCGCGCCGTTCGCGGGCGAGGCATCGCGCGGCACCGCGGCGTCCAGGCCGCACAGCCCGAGGATGAAGCGCGCCACCTGGGCAGGCTGGCCGAGCGGCAGGCAGGGCAGGCCGGCGTCGAGCGGCGCGTCGCTGGCCACCGCGACGATGGACGGATCGCCGGGGTAGTACGGCGCGCGCCCGTGCGCGGGCCGGTAGACCTCCAGGCGCGGGATGTCCTCGCTGCGAAAGCCCTCCACCAGCGTCAGGTCGGCCGGCGCCAGCCGCGCCACCTGCTCGCGCAGGGTCGGCTCGGGCGCGCCGTCGAGCTCGCGCACGATGGCGAAGCGGAACGGCGAGGCCACCAGCACCTCGCCGGCGCCGGCCTGGCGAAAGCGCGCGCTGTCCTTGCCCGGCGGCTCCAGCTCGAGCGGATGGTGGCTGTGCTTGATGACGTTGACGGTCAGGCCGTGAAGGCGGAACCAGGCGAGCATGGCCGTGATCAGCGTGGTCTTGCCGCTGCCCGAGGTGCCTGCGATGCCGATGATGGCGGGTTGCATGACTGCGCTCCCATGCGTGGTGTCCGCGCGGACCGCCGCTGCCGCCCGCGCGCGTTGGTGATGGTCTGGACGTTGTTTCAAGATGAAGCGAAGCGGTCCTGGCTGGACGCGCGGCCGCGGACGGTACAACCAGTACTTGCCGTGCCGCGCAACGACGCCAGGATCCTTTTGAAACGACTTCTTACTGGACCAGCGGTGTCGCGGCGCCGCCGAGGTCGATGCCCTCGATATGCGCGCCGCCGATGAGCAGGCTGGCGTACTGCTTCCAGGCGCGGTCGCGCGCCGCCGCGGCGAGCGCGCGCGCGATCGGCTGCCGCACCGCGTCGAACGGCAGCTGCACGCCGTCGCAGCGCGCGATCACCCGCACCACGTGCAGGCCGTGGCGGGTCTCGACCAGCCGCGGCAGCACGCCGGGCTGGCGCGCGGCGAAGATGGCGCGCTCGAACTCGGGCACGGTCTCGCCGCGCGACACGCGGCCCAGGCCGCCGCCGGCGCCGCCGCTGGGGCAGTTGGAGCGCTCCCTGGCCAGCCCGGCGAACGCCGCCGGATCGGCCAGCGCCTGCGCCAGCGTGGCCGCGGCGGTCTCGCGCAGCGCGTCGAGCGGCACGCGCGGCGTGACCTGGAACAGGATGTGCGCGGCATCGACCCACTCGCCGTCGCGGAAGCGCTCGTGGTGGCTGTCGTAGTGGCGGCGGCAGCTGGCTTCGTCCGGCTCGGGCAGGCCGACCTCGCGCTCGAGCAGCGCCTGCGTCAGCGCCTCGTCGTCGCCGTGCAGCCCGAGCCGCTGCGCCTGCGCGCGCACCAGGTGGCGCAGCACCAGGGCGACCACCGCATGGCGGGCGGGCTCGCGCGTGCCGGCGTGCTGGGCCAGTTCGCGTTCGATGTCGGCGTCTTCCAGCTCGACGCCGTTGACCAGGATGGGCATGGTTTTCTCCTCTTGGGGCGGTGATCGGGGGGCGATGATCGGGGACGGTCAGCGGCTGCGCACCAGCTGCCAGGCGCGGCCCAGGTAGCCGACCGAGCCGAAGCCGCTCCACACGTGCACCAGCCGCGTGAACGGGAAGATGGCGAACAGCGAGATCCCCATGAACAGGTGGGCCTTGAACAGCAGCGGCGCGCCCGCGATGTAGCCGGCGGCGTCGCCGCGCAGGGTGACGATGTGCTGCGCCCAGGTCATCAGCAGCACCATCATGTGGCCGTCCATGTGGCGCGACGATTCGAAGATGGTGGACAGGCCCAGCAGCAGCGTCACGAGGATCCACAGCAGCAGCACCTTGTCGCCGGTGCGCGTGACCGCGGACACGCGCGCGTTGGTGAAGCGGCGGTGCAGCAGGATCAGCAGGCCGGACAGGCACATGGTGCCCATCACGCCGCCGGCGGCCATCGCCACGCCCTGCTTGAAGCCGTGCGAGACGCCCAGCGCGTCCCATACCGCCACCGGCGTGAGCAGGCCCACGAGGTGGCCGAAGAACAGCCCGATGATGCCGACGTGGAACAGGATGCTGCCGACGCGCAGGTTGCCCCGGTACAGCAGCTGCGAGCTGTCGCTCTTCCAGCCGTACTGTTCGCGCTCGAAGCGCGCCAGGCTGCCGAACAGGAACACGACCAGCGCGATGTAGGGGTAGATGCCGTAGAGGAACTGGTTGAGCAGGTTCATGGTCGTGGCCTCAGCGTGCGGTGGACAGCGGCGCGGTGCCGCGGGCGTAGAAATGCACGGGCTGGTCGCCCGCCGGGCGCGGCGCGAGCAGCGGCTCCACGCCGTCGGCGCCGGGGCCGAAGGTCTCCAGCGCTTCGTCCATGCTGCGCACCGGCGGCTCGGTGCGCGGCTGCGGCTGCACGTCGGTGAGCGTGCGCAGCACGGCGAACGCCGTGGCATACGGGCTTTCGTCGCGCGCCAGGCGCTCGCCGACCGCGGCGAGCACGTGGATGGCGTCGCCCAGCAACTGCTCGGCGTGGTCCTCCCTGCCGCCGGCGGCCAGCACGCCTAGGAACTCCACGAACAGCGGCACGTAGTCGGGCAGCTCCGCCGTCACCGGCTCGAAGCCCTCGCGGCGGTATTCGTCGAGCAGGTCGACCATTGCCTGGCCGCGGTCGCGGCTCTCGCCGTGCACGTGCTCGAACAGGTGCAGCGAGTGGGCCGGATTGCGGTCGAAGGTGGCGACGTAGTTCTCCTGCAGCTCGATCAGCGTGTTGGTCTTGAGCAGGTCGCACAGCGGCGCCAGCGTGGCTTGCGCCTGCGGCCATTCGGCCAGCGCGGCGTCGATCTCGGGCAGGGCGTCGAGCAGATCCTGCTCGGGGTAGCACAGCAGCGCGCTGAGGATGGGGTAGAGCGGCATGGGAAGGCTCCGGTTCGGTGGGGATGGCAAAAGGGTGCGCGGGGTCGGGTACCGGTTACAGGGCGCCGGTCACGTCGCCACGGCTTTCTTGCGCGATTTCGGCATGTCGGCGAACACCACGCTGCCTTGCGGCTTCTTGCCGAACAGCGAGCCGTCCGAGGTGCCGCCCGAGCAGCCGTTGCCGAAGGTGAAGCCGCAGCTGGCTTTGTCGTTGAAGCTGTCCTCCACCATCTCCTTGTGCGAGGACGGGATCACGAAGCGGTCCTCGTAGTTGGCGATCGCCATGATCTGGTACATGTCCTCCACCTGCGCCGGCGTGAGGCCGACCTGCTGCAGCACGGCCAGGTCCTGCGCGCCGTCGACCACTTCCGAGCGCTTGTAGGCGCGCATGGCCAGCATCCGCTCGAGCGCCTTGAGCACCGGCGCCACCTCGCCCGCGGTCAGCAGATTGGCCAGGTACTTGACCGGGATGCGCAGGCTCTTCACGTCCGGGATCACGCCGTCCATGCCCATGTGGCCCGCCGCGGCGGCGGACTGGATCGGCGACAGCGGCGGGATGTACCACACCATCGGCAGCGTGCGGTACTCGGGGTGCAGCGGGAAGGCCACCTTCCATTCGCACGCCATCTTGTACACGGGCGACTTGCACGCGGCGTCCAGCCAGCTCTGCGCGATGCCCTGGCGCAGCGCCTCGGCCTGGACCGCGGGGTCGTGCGGGTCGAGGAAGATGTCCAGTTGCGACTGGTAGAGATCCTGCGGGTTCTCCACCGCGGCGGCGTCCTGGATGCGGTCGGCGTCGTACAGCATCACGCCGAGGTAGCGGATGCGCCCGACGCAGGTCTCCGCGCACACCGTGGGCTGGCCGGCCTCGATGCGCGGATAGCAGAACAGGCATTTCTCGGCCTTGCCGCTCTGCCAGTTGTAGTAGATCTTCTTGTACGGGCAGCCGGAGATGCACATGCGCCAGCCGCGGCACTTGTCCTGGTCGACCAGCACGATGCCGTCGTCTTCGCGCTTGTAGATCGAGCCGGACGGGCACGAGGCCACGCAGGCCGGGTTCAGACAGTGCTCGCACAGGCGCGGCAGGTACATCATGAAGGTGTTCTCGAAGGTCGAGTACATCTCCTTCTGCACGTCGTCGAACAGCTTGTCCTTGCTGCGCGCGCCGAACTCGCCGCCGAGGTCGTCCTCCCAGTTCGGGCCCCATTCGATCTTTTCCATCTTCTTGCCGGTCAGCACCGAGACCGGGCGCGCGGTGGGCGGCGTCTGCACCAGCGGCGCCTTCTGCAGGTGCTCGTAGTCGTAGGTGAACGGCTCGTAGTATTCGTCGATCTGCGGCAGGTTGGGGTTGGTGAACAGCTTGGCCAGGATGCCGAGCCGGCTGCCCTGGCGCGGCTCGAGCTTGCCGGCGGCGTTGCGCGTCCAGCCGCCGAGCCACTTGTCCTGGTTCTCCCATTCCTTGGGATAGCCGATGCCGGGCTTGGTCTCGACGTTGTTGAACCATGCGTATTCCACGCCGTCGCGGCTGGTCCAGACGTTCTTGCAGGTAATCGAGCAGGTATGGCAGCCGATGCATTTGTCCAGGTTGAGGACCATGGCTACCTGGGCACGGATTTTCATTGCGCGGCTCCTTCCTTCGCTTGTTGTTCCACCAGCGGGCCTTCCAGCCAGTCGACCTTGTTCATCTTGCGCAGGATCACGAACTCGTCGCGGTTGCTGCCGACGGTGCCGTAGTAGTTGAAGCCGTAGGCCAGCTGCGCGTAGCCGCCGATCATGTGGGTGGGCTTGGTGACGGTGCGGGTCACGGAGTTGTGGATGCCGCCGCGCATGCCGCTGGTCTCGGCGCCGGGCACGTTCACGATCTTCTCCTGGGCGTGGTACATCAGGCACATGCCCTTGGGCACGCGCTGCGACACCACCACGCGCGCGGTCAGCGTGCCGTTGACGTTGAAGACTTCCACCCAGTCGTTGTCGCGGATGCCGCTGGCCTTGGCCTCGCTCTCCGAGATCCACACGTGCGGCCCGCCGCGCGACAGCGTCAGCATGCGCAGGTTGTCCGAGTAGGTGGAGTGGATGCCCCACTTCTGGTGCGGCGTGATCCAGTTCAGCACCAGCTCCGGGTTGCCGTTGGGCCGGGCGCCGAGCATCGGCGCGGTGGTCTTGGTGTCGATGGCCGGCTTGTAGACGCAGCTGCCTTCACCGAAGTCCAGCATCCAGCGGTGGTCCTGGTAGAACTGCTGGCGGCCGGTCAGGGTGCGCCAGGGGATCAGCTCGTGCACGTTGGTGTAGCCGGCGTTGTAGCTGACCTCTTCCGATTCCAGCCCGGACCAGGTGGGCGCGGAGATGATCTTGCGCGGCTGCACCTGCACGTCGCGGAAGCGGATCTTGTCGTGCTCGCGCCCGTTGGCCAGGTGCGCGTGCTCGCGCCCGGTGATGCGCGACAGCGCCTCCCACGCCTTCACCGCGACGTGCCCGTTGGTCTCCGGCGCGAAGGTCAGGATCATCTCGGCGGCGTCGATGGCGGTGTCCAGCCGCGGGCGGCCCTGGCTCACGCCGGGCTCGTCCACGGTCTTGCTGAGCGCGCCGATCTCGCCGACTTCGTGGCGGGTATCCCAGTTGATGCCCTTGCCGCCGTTGCCGAGCTTGTCGAGCAGCGGCCCGATCGAGGTGAACTTCTTGTAGATGTCGGCATAGTTGCGCTCGACCACCGTCATCGACGGCGCGGTCTTGCCGGGAATCAGCTCGCACTCGCCGCGCTTCCAGTCCTTCGGCTCGAACGGCTGGGCCAGCTCGCCCGGGGTGTCGTGCAGCAGCGGCGTGCACACCAGGTCGGTGCGGGTGCCCAGGTGGGCGCCGCCGATCTCGCTGAACTTCTTCGCGATGGCCTTGTAGATCTCCCAGTCCGTGCGGCTTTCCCACAGCGGCTGCACCGCCTCCGAGAGCGGATGAATGAACGGGTGCATGTCGCTGGTGTTGAGGTCGTCCTTCTCGTACCAGGTGGCGGTGGGCAGCACCACGTCGCCGTACAGGCAGGTGGTGCTCATGCGGAAGTCGAGCACGGTCAGCAGGTCGAGCTTGCCCTCGGCGGCCGGGCGCACCGTGACCTCGCTCGGCGTGATGGCGTCGGCCTCGTCGCCGAACAGCGCGTTCTGAGTGCCGAGCAGGTACTTGAGGAAATACTCGTGCCCCTTGCCCGAGCTGCCGAGGATGTTCGAGCGCCAGACGAACATGTTGCGCGGGAAGTTGGCCGGGTTGTCGGGGTCGTCGCAGGCGAACTGCAGGCCGCCGGACTTGAGCTGCGCCACGGTGTAGGCGACCGGGTCCTGGTCGGCGGCTTCGGCCGCGTCGGCGACGTCGAGCGGGTTGCTGCTCAACTGCGGCGCCGAGGGCAGCCAGCCCATGCGCTCCGAGCGGGCGTTGAGATCCAGCAGCGAGAGGTTCTGGTAGCGGGCCTTGTCGGCGGTCGGGGCGAGGATCTCGTCCACGGCGAGCTTCTCGTGGCGCCACTGGCTGGTGTGGCTGTAGAAGAACGAGGTGCCGTTCATCTGGCGCGGCGGGCGCGACCAGTCCAGGCCGAAGGCCAGCGGCGCCCAGCCGAACTGCGGGCGCAGCTTTTCCTGGCCCACGTAGTGCGCCCAGCCGCCGCCGCTCTTGCCCACGCAGCCGCACATCATCAGCAGGTTGATGATGCCGCGGTAGATCATGTCGTTGTGGTACCAGTGGTTGAGCGCGGCGCCGACGATCACCATGCTCTTGCCCTGGGTGCGGTCGGCGTTGTCGGCGAACTCGCGCGCGACCTGGATCACCAGGTGGCGCGGCACGGTGGTGTGCTTTTCCTGCCAGGCCGGCGTGTACGGCACGTCGTCGTCGAACGAGGTGGCCACGTTGTCGCCGCCGAGGCCCTGGTCCACGCCGTAGTTGGCCATCTGCAGGTCATAGACGGTGGCCACCAGCGCGCTGCTGCCGTCGGCCAGCGTGATGCGCCGGGCCGGCACGCGGCGCTTGAGCAGCGCGTCGTGCTCGGCGCCGAAATACGGGAAGCCGACCTCGGCCACCTCGTGCCCGGTGGCTATCAGCGAGAGCAGCGGGTCGAGCGCGCGGCCGCTGCCGCCGTCCTTCATCTCCAGGTTCCAGCGGCCCACCTTCTCGCCGCCGTTGTGCGCGGCCTCGCCCCAGCGGAAGCCGATGGTGCCGTTGGGCACGGCGAAGTCGCCGCTGGCGGCGTCGATCACCAGCGTCTTCCATTCCGGGTTGTTGGCCTCGCCGCGCGCGCCGGCCAGGTGGGAGGCGCGCAGGAAGTGGTCGGGCACCAGCGTGCCGCCGTTGTCGCGCAGCAGCACCAGCATCGGCATGTCGGTGTACTGCTTGAGGTAGTCGCGGAAGTAAGCGGAGCGGCCGTTCAGGTGGAATTCCTTGAGCACCACGTGGCCCATCGCCATCGCCAGCGCGGCGTCCGTGCCCTGCTTGGGGGCCAGCCAGATGTCGCCGAACTTGACCATCTCGCCGAAGTCGGACGACACCGCCACGGTCTTGGTGCCCTTGTAGCGGACCTCGGTGTAGAAGTGCGCGTCCGGGGTGCGCGTCTGCGGCACGTTGGAGCCCCACACCATCAGGTAGGTGGCGTTGTACCAGTCGGCCGATTCCGGCACGTCGGTCTGCTCGCCCCAGACCTGCGGGCTGGCCGGCGGCAGGTCGCAGTACCAGTCGTAGAACGACAGGCAGACCCCGCCCAGCAGGCTCAGGTAGCGCGCGCCGGCGGCGTAGGACACCATCGACATGGCGGGAATCGGCGAGAAGCCGACCACGCGGTCGGGGCCGAAGCGCTTGATGGTGAAGGCGTTGGCCGCGGCGATGATCTCGGTGGCGGTGTCCCAGTCGGCGCGCACGAAGCCGCCCTGGCCGCGCACGCTCTTGTAGCGCCGCGCCTTGACCGGGTCCTGGCTGATCGAGGCCCAGGCGGCCACCGGGTCGAGGGTCTTGCGGGCCTCGCGCCACATCTCCATCAGGCGCCCGCGGATCATCGGGTATTTCACGCGCTGCGCGGAATAGACGTACCAGCTGTACGAGGCGCCGCGCGGGCAGCCGCGCGGCTCGTGGTTGGGCAGGTCCGGGCGGGTGCGCGGATAGTCGGTCTGCTGCGTCTCCCAGGTGATCAGTCCGTTCTTGACGTACACCTTCCACGAGCACGAGCCGGTGCAGTTCACGCCGTGGGTGGAGCGCACGATCTTGTCGTGCTGCCAGCGGTTGCGGTATCCGTTCTCCCACCGGCGGTCTTCGTCCACCACGGCGCCGTGCCCGTCCGCGAAGGTGGACTTGACGCGCGACATGAATTTCAGTCGATCCAGGAAATGACTCATTGTTGTTCTCCGCGAGGGCTTTTGCTGACCGTTGGGGAAGCGGTCCAGGGATGTGCTCAGCTTATGGGCAGGGCGCGGCGCTGCCCATTCGCTGGTGGAGGAGTAGGGCGCGATGCGCTCGGGCTAGTCCGGCCGCCGCCGCCTAGTTCGGAAGAACTAGGCCGGCAGGGCGGGCGGGAGTGTCAGCAGGGCATCGGCGCGTTCTTGCGCGCGTAGTGCCACCACGTCACCAGCATGCAGCTCAGGTAGAACGCGACGAAGCAGTACAGCGCGGCGTCGGCCGAGCCGGTCAGCTCCAGCGAGGTGCCGAAGCTCTTGGGAATGAAGAAGCCGCCATAGGCGCCGATGGCGCCGGAAAAGCCCAGCACCGCGGCTGATTCCTTGCCGGCGTCCAGCAGTGCCTGCCGCTGCGCGGCCTCGTCCTTGCCGCGCGCGGCGCGCTGGCGCTCGGTCATGAAGATCACCGGGATCATGCGGAAGGTCGAGCCGTTGCCGACGCCGGTCAGCGCGAACAGCACCACGAACGCGGCCAGGAACAGGGGGAAGCTGCCGCCGGCGCCGCCCGCCCAGCCGTGCGGCAGCGCGGCCAGCACGCCGAGCACGGCGGCGATCATCGCCGCGAAGCACCACAGCGTGACCCGGGCCCCGCCGAGCTTGTCCGACACCCAGCCGCCGACCGGGCGCATCAGCGCGCCCACCAGCGGCCCGAGGAAGGCGTAGGCGGTGGGGTTGACGCCGGGGAACTGCGACTTGGTGAGCAGCGCGAAGCCGGCCGAGAAGCCGATGAACGAGCCGAAGGTGCCCACGTACAGCCAGCACATCAGCCAGTTGTGCTTGCGCTTGAAGATCACCGCCTGGTCGGCGAACGAGGCGCGCGCGTCGGCGATGTCGTTCATGCCGAACCAGGCCGCCAGCGTGGCCACCACGATGAACGGCACCCAGATGAAGCCGGCGTTCTGCAGCCACAGGCTCTTGCCGACCTCGCCGGCCTGGTAGGTCTGGGCGTCGCCGCCGAGCGCGCCGAACAGCCCCACCGAGACCACCAGCGGGGTGAGGAACTGCACCACCGACACGCCCAGGTTGCCGATGCCGGCATTGAGCCCGGTCGCCAGGCCCTTCTTGGCCTTGGGAAAGAAGAAGCTGATGTTGGACATCGACGAGCTGAAGTTGGCGCCGCCGAAGCCGCACAGCAGCGCCAGCACCAGCAGCGTGGGATAGCTCGTGGTGGGGTCGCGCAGCGCGAAGCCCATGCCCAGCGCCGGCACCAGCAGCGTGGCGGTGGAGATCGCCGTGAAGCGCCGGCCGCCGAAGATCGGCACCAGGAACGCATAGAAGATGCGCAGCGTGGCGCCCGACAGCGCGGGCAGCGCGGTGAGCCAGAACAGCTGGTTCTTGGTGAAGCGGAAGCCGGCGCGGTCGAGGTTGACCGCCACCACGCTCCACAGCATCCAGATGGCGAAGGCGAGCATCAGCGCGGCGATCGAGATGCACAGGTTGCGGTAGGCGATGCGCTCGCCCTGGGCGCGCCAGAAAGCGGTGCTTTCTGGCTCCCAGCGGGTTAATACGGAACTTGACATGACTGTCCTGTGGGTCGGAACGAAGAAGAGGAATGCGGAAGGCGGCGCGGGCGGGCCGCGGGCGCGCTCATGCCGAGGCCGGCTGCGCCGCGGGCACGCGCGCGGTGGTGGCGGTGGTGGTGGCGGCGGCCGCGTCGGGGCCGCCGCGCTGGCTGTAGTGCATCCACACCAGGCTCACGCAGACCGTGCCGTACAGCAGCATGAAACAACTGCTGCGCACGCCGCTGAGGTCCGCCAGCAGGCCGAACAGCACCGGCAGGATGAAGCCGCCCAGGCCGCCGGCCAGCCCCACCACGCCGGAGACGGCGCCGAGGTTGTGGCCGAAGTCGTTGGCGATGAACTTGAACACCGAGGCCTTGCCCACCGCCATCGCGATGCCGACGACGAACAGCAGCACCGTGAACGGCAGCGCCGACAGGCCGATGTGGAACGCCTGCGGGCCGCGCGCGGTGTGGATGATGAAGTCGGTCTGCGGATAGCTGAGCACGAAGAACGCCACCCAGCACACCCACATCACCCACCACGTGGTGCGGTGCGCGCCGTAGCGGTCGGAGATCCAGCCGCCGATGGCGCGCAGCACGCCGCCCGGCAGCGAGAAGCAGGCCGCCAGCAGCGCGGCGATCTTGATGTCGAAGCCGTATTCGCCGATGTAGTACTTGGTCATCCACAGCGACAGGCCGACATAGCCGCCGAACACCACCGAGTAGTACTGCGAATAGCGCCATACGCGCGGGTCGCGCAGCATGGCGAACTGCGCGCGCAGGCTGGCCGAGGACGGCACGCGGTGGGCGGGATCGCTGGACGAGAAGATCCAGAACAGTACCGCCGTGACCAGCATGGCGACCGCGTACACGCGCGGCACCACGGTCCAGCTCCCGCCGGCGGCGACGATCAGCGCCGGCGCCACGAACTTGGTCAGCGCCGAGCCGGAGTTGCCGGCGCCGAAGATGCCCATCGCCAGGCCCTGGCGCGAGCGCGGGAACCAGCGCGCCACGTAGGGCGTGCCCACCGAGAACGAGCCGCCGGCCAGGCCCACGAACAGGCCCAGCACCAGCAGCTGCGGCAGCGTGGTGGCATGCGAGATCATCCAGATCGGGATCACCGTGGCCAGCATCAGCACGAAGAAGACGATGCGCCCGCCGTAGCGGTCGGTCCAGATGCCCAGCGGCACGCGCACCAGCGAGCCGCTCAGCACGGGGGTGGCGGCCAGCAGGCCGAATTCGGTCTCGGACAGGCCGAGCTGCTGCTTGATGGGGATGCCCAGCACCGCGAACATCATCCAGATGGCGAAGCAGATGGTGAAGGCGAAGGTGCTGGACACCAGCACCGCATAGGCGCCGCGCGGCACGGGCTCGCGCGGGAGAGGCTGAGTGGGCATGACCATGCTCCTGTGTCGACAATGACGATCGGCTCCCAGCGTAGAGAGCGCGTGCACGGTTGACCATTCGCCGGCAGCACATGTGCGGGTGCCGGTGGAGCTAGTTCCAATGGGGAATGCGAGGCGGCGGCGGAGGCGGGGCGGCCGGGCCGCCGGCCCGGCTGGCGCCGGTCTTCAGCCGGGTTTCAGTCCGGTGCGTGGCCCGTCCCGCCGTCCGGCTTGATGCCGAGCCGGCGCGCGAGCTTGTGCAGGTTGCTGGCGTCCACGCCGAGGTGGCGGGCCGCCTGCGCCCAGTTGCCGCCCTGGGCGGCCAGCGCCTGCCCGATGCAGTGCCGCTGGCACTGGTCCACCGCTTCGCGCAGGGTGGCGGTCGGGGAGGGGGCCAGGGTGGGGGCGGCCGGTGGCGCGGCGGTGGCCGCGGCCGGCTCCAGCGCGTCGAGGTCGAGCAGTTCCGCCTCGAGCGTCACGATGTCGTTGCGGCTGGCGCCGCGGCTGACGGTCTTGAGCGCGGCGCGGCTGATGACGTGCTCCAGCTCGCGCACGTTGCCTGGCCACGGATAGCGGCGCAGCGCGGCCTCGGCGGCGCCGGACAGGCGCAGGCTGCGCAGGCCGAGCCGGGCGCGGTTGCGCTCCAGCATGCGGCCGGCCAGCAGCAGCACGTCGTTGCCGCGCTCGCGCAGCGGCGGGATCGGGATCGGGTAGACCGACAGGCGGTGATAGAGGTCGGCGCGGAACGAGCCGTCGCGCACGTGGTCGCGCAGGCTGCGGTTGGTGGCGGCGATGATGCGCACGTCGACGCGGCGGGGCCGGTCCGAGCCCAGGCGCTGGATCTCGCCGTTCTGCAGCGTGCGCAGCAGCTTGGCCTGGATCGAGAGCGGCAGCTCGCCCACCTCGTCGAGAAACAGCGTGCCGCCGTCGGCCGCCTCGAAGCGGCCGGGCCGGTCGCCCAGCGCGCCCGAGAACGCGCCCCTGGCGTGGCCGAACAGCTCGCTCTCGGCCAGCGACTCGGGCAGCGCGGCGCAGTTGACGTGGATCAGCGGCTGCGCGCGCCGGCGCGAGAGCCGGTGCAGCCGGTGCGCGAACAGCTCCTTGCCCACGCCGGTCTCGCCTAGCAGCAGCACCGGCAGTTCCGAGTCGGCCACCACCGTGAGCTCGTGCAGCAGGCGGGCGATGGCCTCGCTCTGGCCGATGATCTCGCCGTCGTCGCGGGCCGCGTCGCCGGGCGGGGCGTCGCCGCGCGTGAGCCGCAGCGCGCGGATCTCGGCTTCCAGCCGCGTGGTGCGGATCGCGGCCTCGACCACCACCGTCAGCCGCCGCAGGTCGGCTTGCGCCTCGTCGCCGAAGGTGCCGACCGTCAGCGCGTCGAGCGTCAGCACGCCCCACGGCTGGCCCTCCACGTGCAGGCTCGTTCCCATGCAGTCGTGCACCGGCAGCGGCTCGCCGACGCGCTCGTCGATCAGCCCGTCGTAGGGGTCGGGCAGCACGCTGTCGTGGTGGAAGCAGGTCACGCCGCGGCGGGCCAGGATGGCGGCCAGGCGCGGGTGCAGGCCCACCGCGAAGCGGCGCCCGAGGGCGTCGCGGACCAGCCCGTCGATGGCCACCGGCCGCAGCTGGTCTTCTTCGAGCTGCAGCAGCGCCACGGCGCCGCAGCGGAAATGGGCGCGCAGGCTGCCGACCAGCCGCTGCAGGCGCACGGCCTGGGGCAGGTCCGCGACCAGATCGGTGAGCAGGAGGTTTTCCATCATGGTCAATTCAACCCTCATGGGTTCTTATTACCGTTTCCGGATCGTGGTTAATCATACCGTCAAAAAACCAAGGCATTGATTTTATTGCATTAATTTTCCGGCACGGCTTTCGCTATGTGAGGGATGCACATCCCACACAGGAGGACATCATGAGCATGACCGATCAATCGCTGGGCGAGCTGGCCCGCCGGATTCCGGGCGCCACCCGGGTGTTCCACGACTACCAGCTCGATTTCTGCTGCGGCGGCAAGCAGAGCCTGGGCGAGGCCGCGCAGGCCGCGGGCCTCGACGCGCGCGCCATCGAGACGCGCCTGCTGTCGCTGCAGGCGCAGGCCCGGCGCGACGGCGCCGACTGGAGCGCCGCCGACGCGGTCGACCTGATCGCCCACATCATCGCGCGCTACCACGAGGTGCACCGCCAGCAGCTGCCCGAGCTGATCCGCCTGGCGCGCCGCGTGGAGCAGGTGCATGGCGACCGCGCCGACTGCCCGCGCGGCCTCGCGGATCATCTCGCCGTCATGCACCAGGAGCTGGAAAGCCACATGCAGAAGGAGGAGCAGATCCTGTTCCCGCTGCTGGCCCGCGCGCCGGGCCGGCTCGCCAGCGGCCCCATCGCGGTCATGCGCATGGAGCACGACGAGCACGGGCAGGCGCTGCAGCAGCTCGGCGCGCTGACCGACGACATCACGCTGCCGCGCGCCGCGTGCAATACGTGGCGGGCCCTGTACCTGGGGCTGCGCACGTTCCGCGAAGACCTGATGGAACACATCCATCTGGAGAACAACATCCTGTTCGACAACGCCGAGCAAGCCGCGCCGGCCCACGCCTGATCGCGCCGCCGGCGCGCGCGGGCACGCACGCGCAGCACGCACGGGACGCACGGGACGCACACAAGCAGCACAGACAAGCAGCACACACGAGCAGCGCGCGCGGCAAGCGCGCGGACAACCGCGAGACCCCATCATGGGACAGTACAAGAAACTCTGGTTCACCCTGATCGCCGTACTGGCGGTCACTTTTTCGCTGCTGGGCTATTACGGCACCGAGGTCTACCGCAAGGCGCCGCCGGTGCCGCAGCAGGTCGTCAGCGCCGACGGCAAGGCCCTGTTCAGCAAGGACGACATCCTCGACGGGCAGACCGCGTGGCAGTCGGTCGGCGGCATGCAGCTCGGCTCGATCTGGGGCCACGGCGCCTACCAGGCGCCGGACTGGACCGCCGACTGGCTGCACCGCGAGCTGACCGCGTGGCTCGACCTGGCCGCGCAGGATGGCTACGGCCGCGCCTACGCCGCGCTCGACGGGCCGACCCAGGCCGCGCTGCGCGAGCAGCTGCGCGCCGAGTACCGCGGCAACCGCGCCGACCCCGACAGCGGCGTGCTGACCGTCTCCGCGCGGCGCGCGCAGGCCATCGCCGCCACCGGTGCGTACTACGACAGCCTGTTCTCCGACGCGCCGGCGCTGCGCAAGAGCCGCGAGAGCTTCGCCATGAAGGAGAACACGCTGCCCAGCGCCGCGCGCCGCGCCAAGCTGACGCACTTCTTCTTCTGGACCGCGTGGGCCGCCGCCACCGAGCGCCCGGGCCTGAGCGCCACCTACACCAACAACTGGCCGCACGAGCCGCTGATCGGCAACCAGCCCACCAGCGAGAACATCATCTGGTCCATCGCCAGCGTGGTGGTGCTGCTGGCGGGCGTGGGCTTCCTGGTCTGGGCGTGGTCGTTCCTGCGCGGCCATGAAGAGGCGCCGCCGCCGGTGGCCGCGCGCGACCCGCTCACCACCTTCGCGCTCACGCCGTCGCAGCGCGCGCTGGGCAAGTACCTGTTCCTGGTGGTGGCGCTGTTCGTGTTCCAGGTGCTGATCGGCGGGCTGACGGCCCACTACACCGTGGAGGGGCAGAAGTTCTACGGGTTCGAATTGTCGAAGTGGTTCCCGTACACGCTGATGCGCACCTGGCACATCCAGAGCGCGCTGTTCTGGATCGCCACCGGCTTCCTCGCCGCGGGCCTGTTCCTGGCGCCGCTCATCAACGGCGGCAAGGACCCGAAATACCAGAAGCTCGGCGTGGACGTACTGTTCTGGGCGCTGGTGGTGGTGGTGGCCGGATCGTTTACCGGCAACTACCTGGCGATCGCGCAGATCATGCCGGAGAACCTCAACTTCTGGCTCGGGCACCAGGGCTACGAGTACGTCGACCTGGGTCGCCTGTGGCAGATCGGCAAGTTCGCCGGCATCCTGTTCTGGCTGGTGCTGATGCTGCGCGGCATCGCGCCGGCGCTGCGCGCGCGCGGCGGCGACAAGAACCTGCTGGCCCTACTCACGTCTTCGGTCGTGGCCATCGGCCTGTTCTACGGCGCGGGCCTGTTCTACGGCGAGCGCACCAACCTGTCGGTGATGGAGTACTGGCGCTGGTGGGTCGTGCATCTGTGGGTCGAGGGCTTCTTCGAGGTGTTCGCCACCACGGCGCTGGCCTTCATCTTCTCCACGCTCGGGCTGGTGTCGCGCCCGATGGCGACCGCGGCCAGCCTGGCATCGGCGTCGCTGTTCATGCTGGGCGGGCTGCCCGGCACCTTCCACCATCTCTACTTCGCCGGCACCACCACGCCGGTGATGGCGGTGGGCGCGAGCTTCAGCGCGCTCGAAGTGGTGCCGCTGATCGTGCTGGGCCATGAAGCGTGGGAGAACTGGCGCCTCAAGGAGCGCGCGCCGTGGATGGCCAACCTGAAATGGCCGCTGATGTGCTTCGTCGCGGTGGCGTTCTGGAACATGCTCGGCGCCGGCGTGTTCGGCTTCATGATCAACCCGCCGATCTCGCTGTACTACGTGCAGGGCCTCAACACCACGCCGGTGCATGCCCATGCCGCGCTGTTCGGCGTCTACGGCTTCCTCGCGCTGGGCTTCACGCTGCTGGTGCTGCGCTACGTGCGGCCCGCCCACGCGCTGAGCCCCGGCCTGATGAAGACCGCGTTCTGGGGGCTCAACGCGGGCCTGGTGCTGATGATCGGCACCAGCCTGCTGCCGATCGGCATCATCCAGTTCCATGCCAGCGCCAGCGAGGGCTTGTGGTACGCGCGCAGCGAGGCCTTCATGCAGCAGCCGATCCTGCAGACGCTGCGCTGGGTGCGCACCTTCGGCGACGTGGTGTTCATCGTCGGCGCGCTGGCGATGGCATTGCAGGTCGTGCTCGGCCTGGCCGGCAAGGCGCCGGCGCTGGGCGCGCCGGAAAGCAGCCTGGAGCCCGCGCCGCGCTGAGCGCATCGACCGCATCGCGCTAGCAGCATGGCAGCCGCCCGGGCATCCGCCCCGGCGGCTGCGGCGCGTTTACGCGCGCCACCGGCGCGGGGCATTCGATGCATGCGCACGCGCGCGCCGATCGTGCCCGCGGCTTGCCGACTGCTTGACAGCTATCAAGCGCGCGCCAGGATTTCTCCGACATGATGCGCGTAAGGTTCCTTGCCGCGCGCTATCGCGCAACCAGGACCCAGCGGTTTCCCCAACTCGCCGAAGAAGAGCATATGAAAGCGAAATCCTGGATGTTCCCCGCACTTGCGGCGCTGCCACTTTCCCTCTGGCTCGGGCTCACCCACGCGGACACGGCGGCATCGCCGCCGGCCGCCGCGGTCACGCTGACGCCGGCCGAATTCGACCAGGCGCGCCAGATCTACTTCGAACGTTGCGCCGGCTGCCACGGCGTGCTGCGCAAGGGCGCGACCGGCAAGCCGCTGACGCCGGACATCACGCGCGCGCGCGGCACCGAATACCTGAAGACCTTCATCAAGTACGGCAGCCCCGCGGGCATGCCCAACTGGGGCACCTCGGGCGACCTGTCGGATGCCGAGGTGGACCTGATGGCGCGCTACATTCAGCTGGACCCGCCCACGCCGCCCGAATTCTCGCTGGCCGACATCGAGAAAAGCCGCAAGGACGTGGTGCCGGTGGCGCGGCGCCCGACGCGCAAGATGAACGCCTACAACCTCGACAACCTGTTCTCCGTGACGCTGCGCGACGCGGGCGAGGTCGCGCTGATCGACGGCGACAGCAAGCAGATCATCACCATCGTCAAGACCGGCTATGCCGTGCACATCTCGCGCATGTCGGCCTCGGGCCGCTACCTGTACGTGATCGGGCGCGACGCCAAGGTCGACCTGATCGACCTGTGGCTGCCCAGGCCGGACATCGTCGCCGAGGTCAAGGTCGGGCTCGAGGCGCGCTCGGTGGAGACCTCCAAGTACAAGGGCTACGAGGACAAGTACGCGGTGGCCGGGACCTACTGGCCGCCGCAGTACGTGATCATGGAGGGCGACACGCTCAAGCCGCTCAAGGTGGTGTCGACGCGCGGCATGACGGTGGACAACGAATACCATCCCGAGCCGCGCGTGGCCTCGATCGTGGCCAGCCACTTCCATCCCGAGTTCGTGATCACGGCCAAGGAAACCGGCAAGATCATGATGGTCAACTACGCCGACCTGAACAACCTGAAGACCACCACCATCGACTCGGCCAAGTTCCTGCACGACGGCGGCTTCGATGCCAGCGGGCGCTACTTCATGGTGGCGGCCAACGCCTCCAACAAGATCGCCGTGGTCGACACCAAGGAGGACAAGCTGGCCGCGCTGGTCGACGTGGGCAAGACGCCCCACCCGGGGCGCGGCGCCAACTTCGTCCATCCGAAGTACGGCCCGGTGTGGGCCACCAGCCATCTCGGCGACGAGACCGTCAGCCTGCTCGGGACCGATCCGGTGGGCCACAAGGCGCAGGCGTGGAAGGTCGTGCAGACCGTGAAGGGGCAGGGCGGTGGCTCGCTGTTCATCAAGACGCATCCGAAGTCGCGCAACCTGTGGGTGGACACGCCGCTCAATCCCGATCCCAAGCTCAGCCAGTCGGTCGCGGTGTTCGACACCCGCAGGCTGGAGGACGGCTACAAGGTGCTGCCGATCGCGCAGTGGGCGCAGCTCAAGGGCGAAGGCGCCAAGCGCGTGGTGCAGGCCGAGTACAACCAGGCCGGCGACGAGGTCTGGTTCTCGGTGTGGGGCACCAAGGACGGCGAATCCGCGCTGGTGGTGGTCGACGACAAGACGCGCACGCTCAAGACCGTGATCAAGGACCCGCGCCTGATCACGCCGACCGGCAAGTTCAATGCCTTCAACACGCAGCACGATATCTACTGAGGCGCGCCGCGCCGGAGCCATCTCATGCATGCAAGCAACGTCATCGCCGCGGCGCTGGTCGCCGCCTTCCTGCCTGCGGCCGCGCACGCCAGCGCCGAGCTGGCCGCGAGCAAGGCCTGCCTGGCCTGCCACAGCACCGACAAGAAGCTGATCGGGCCCGCCTTCAAGGACGTGGCCGCGAAGTACAAGGGCAGCCCGGACGGCGAGAAGCAGATGGTCCGGTCGATCCTCGAGGGCAGCAGCGGCAAGTGGGGACCGATCCCGATGCCGGCCAACCGCGTGAGCGAGGCGGAAGCCGGCGCGCTCGCCAGATGGGTGCTGAGCCTGTAGGCCGGGCCGCGGCGGCGGCGCGCTCGCTGGCGCTGGCACTGATGCTGGCGCTGGCGTGCGCGGCGGCGGGTGTCGCCACCGCCGCTGATCCGGCGCCGGCGCGGCAGGCACAACTCGCGCGCTGGCTGCGCGACGACTGCGGCGCCTGCCACGGCATGACCCTGCGCGGCGGCCTGGGGCCGCCGCTCGGCGCGGCGGTGCTGGCCGGCAAGCCGCGCGACGCGCTGGTGGCGACCGTGCTGCAAGGCCGCCCCGGCACCGCGATGCCTCCCTGGCAACCCTTCATGACGCAAGACGAGGCAGCATGGCTGATCGAACGACTCCAGGCGGGCGCGCCGCCCGCCGTAGATTCCCCGGCCCGCTGAGGCTGGCCGCCGCGCTCGCGCTGGCCGCGGGCTTGTCCGGTTTGTCCGGCTGCATGGGCGGCATGGGCGAGACCACGCGCGGCACCGGCGACCTGGGCGTGGTGATCGAGCGCGCCGCCGGCCGCGTGCAGGTGGTGGAGACCACCGGCATGACGCGCCTGGCCACCGTGGCCGGGCTCGGCGACCTGTCGCACGCCAGCGTGGTGTTCTCGCGCGATGGGCGCTATGCCTATGTCTTCGGCCGCGATGGCGGCCTGTCGCGCGTGGACCTGCTGCGCGCGCGCGTGACGCATCGCGTGATGCAGGCCGGCAACAGCATCGGCGGCGCCATCCTGCAGGACGGCAGCGTGGTCGCGGCGCAGAACTACGCGCCCGGCGGCATCCGCCTGTTCGATGCCGCCACGCTGGAGCCGCTGGCCGACATCCCGGCGATCGGCCGCGACGGCCGCCGCTCCAAGGTGGTCGGCCTGGCCGACCTGCCCGGGCGCCGCCTGGCCGCCAGCCTGTTCGAGTCCGGCGAGATCTGGATCATCGACGCCGCCGATCCGCGGCATCCGCGCATCACCCGGCTCGACGCTGGCCGCGAGCCCTACGACGGGCTGGTCACGCCCGATGGCCGCTGGTACGTCGCCGGCCTGTTCGGCGAGGACGGGCTCGCGCTGGTGGATTTGTGGCAGGACCCGCCGGCGTCGCGCAAGGTGCTGGCGGGCTACGGCCGCGGCGAAACGCGCCTGCCCGTCTACAAGATGCCGCACCTGCGCGGCTGGGCGATGGCGCAGGGCGAGGCCTGGCTGCCGGCGGTGGGCCGCCACGAAGTGCTGGTGGCCGACGCCGCGCGCGGCTGGCGGGAGAGCGGCCGCGTCGCGCTGGCCGGCCAGCCGGTCTTCGTGATGGCGCGGCCGGACGGGCGGCAGGTCTGGGTCAATTTCGCCTTTCCCGACAACGACACGGTGCAGGTGATCGACACCGCCACGCGCCAGGTGGTGCGCACCCTCAAGCCGTGCCGGGGCGTGCTGCACATGGAGTTCACGCCCAAGGGCGAGGCGGTATGGCTGTCATGCCGCGACGAAGACCGCGTCGAGGTCTACGACACCGCGAGCTTCGCCCGCCTCGCCACGCTGCCGGCCGACAACCCGAGCGGCATTTTCTTCACCGTGCGCGCGCAGCGCTTCGGCATGTAGACCCATACCGACCATGTACGACGAACGCCGACTCTATGATGACATCCAGCGCGATTTCCCGCTGCAGCCGCGGCCCTTCCAGTGCGTGGCCCAGGCGCACGGCCTAAGCGAGCAGGCCGTGCTCGGCCTGCTGGCGCGCGACCTGGGCGCCGGGCGCGTGAGCCGCATCGGCGCGGTCTTCGCGCCCAACACCATCGGCGTGAGCACGCTCGCCGCGCTGAAGGTGGAGCCCGCCTGGCTGGACCGCGTGGCCGCGCGCGTCAGCGCCAATGCCGCCGTCAGCCACAACTACGCGCGCCACGGGCACGCCTACAACCTGTGGTTCGTCGCCGGGGCGCGGCACCGCGCCACGCTCGACGCGGCGCTGGCGGCGATCGCCGCCGAAACCGGCCAGCGGCCGCTGGACCTGCCGCTCGAGCGCGAATACCACATCGACCTGGGTTTCCCGCTGCGCGGCGCGGCCGCCCGGCCGGCATGGCCGGCCGTCAGGATGCCTTCCCGGCAACAACTGAACGACGACGACTGGCGCCTGGTGGCGGCGCTGGAAGCGGGCCTGCCGCTGACGCCGCGCCCCTATCACGCGCTGGCGCGGCAATGTGGCCTGCCGCTGGACCGCGTGCTGACGCGGTTGTCGCAGTGGCATGCCTGCGGCGTCATCCGCCGCTTCGGCGCCATCCTCCATCACCGGCGCTTCGGCTACGACAGCAACGCGATGTGCGTGTGGGACGTGCCGGACGGCCGCGTCGACGCGCTGGGCCAGCGCCTGGCGCGGCTCGGCGTGGTCAGCTTGTGCTACCGCCGCCCGCGGCGGCCGCCGCACTGGCCCTACAACCTGTTCGTCATGGTTCACGCGCGCAGCGAGGACGAGCTGCATGCCGCGCTGGCGCTGTTCGACCAGCAGTGCGGGCTGGCCGCCGCGCCGCGCGCGGTGCTGCTCGGCAGCCAGTGCTACAAGCAGCGCGGCACGCGCTACGCCGGCGCGCCGGCAAGCCCATGAGCGCCGCCCGAACCCGGTCCATCGAGACCGCACTGGACGCGCCGGCGGCGCTGGACGCGCTCGACCGCCGCATCGTCAACGCCCTGCAGGGCGGCTTTCCGCTCACGCCGCGTCCGTATGCCGACGCCGCCGCCGCGCTCGGCACCGACGAGGCCACGCTGCTGGCGCGCCTGCGGGCGATGCTGGCGCGCGGCGTGCTGACCCGCTTCGGCCCGCTGTACCAGATCGAGCGGGCCGGCGGGCGCTTCGTGCTGTGCGCGTGCCACGCGCCGGCCGCGCGCCTGGAAGCCGTGATCGCGGCCATCAACGCGCACCCGGAGGTGGCCCATCACTACGCGCGCACCCATCACTTCAACCTGTGGTTCGTGCTGGCGGTCGCGCACCCCGGCGCGGTGGCGCACACGCTCGCGCGCATCGCAGCCAGCGCCGGGGTGGAGGTGCTGGCGTTTCCCAAGGAGCGGGAGTTCCACGTCCATCTCCATTTGCAGGCATAGACATTCATGTACCCCAAGCTTTCCACTTCGTCGCCGGATCCGGCGCCTGCCGCGGATGCGGCGGATGCCGCCTGGCCCGACGCCACCGACCGCGCGCTGATGCGCGCCACGCAGGCCGGGCTGCCGCTGGTGGCCGCGCCCTATGCGGCGCTGGGCGCCGCGCTCGGCATCGGCGAGCAGGAGGTCATCGCGCGCTTCGCGGCGATGCAGGCGCGCGGCCTGATGCGCCGGCTGGGCGCGGTCCCCAACCACTATGCGCTGGGCTGGCGCGCCAACGGCATGACGGTGTGGGACGTGGCCGACGAGCACGTCGAGGCGCTCGGCCGGATGGTCGGCGCGCTGCCGTTCGTCAGCCACTGCTACCAGCGCCCGCGGCGGCTGCCGCGCTGGCCCTACAACCTGTTCGCCATGATCCACGCCCGCACGCGCGAGCAGGCCATGCCGCTGGTGGCGCAGATCGGCGCGCTGCTGGGCGACGCCTGCCGGGAGCGCGACGTGCTGTGGTCGACCCGCATCCTCAAGAAAACCGGGCTGCGCCTGCCGCCAGGAGACTGAACATGTTCCGCCTGTCCCGATTCATGGAAGCCCTGCGCGACGGCGGTCCGGTGCCGGCCCCGCGCCCGCCCGCCGGCCCGGTGGTGATCTGGAACCTGGTGCGGCGCTGCAACCTCAACTGCAGGCACTGCTACTCGACCTCGGCCGATACCGACTTCAAGGGCGAGCTGACCACGGCGGAGGCCCTCGCCGTGCTGGCGCAACTGCGGCAGGCGCGCGTGCCGGCGCTGATCCTGTCGGGCGGCGAGCCGCTGCTGCGGCCCGATCTGTACCCGCTGGCGCGGCGCGCGCGGGCGCTGGGTTTTCATCTGTCGCTGTCGTCCAACGGCACCTTGCTCGATCGCGCGCACGCGGCGCGGCTGGCCGATGCGGGCTTCGGCTACGTGGGCGTGAGCCTGGACGGGCTCGAAGCCACCCACGATCGCTTCCGGCGCAGCGACGGCGCCTTCGCGCGGGCGCTGGCGGGGCTGCGCGCGGCGCGCGCGGCCGGCCTGCGCGTGGGCGTGCGCATGACGCTGACCGAGGCCAACGCGGCGGAACTGCCCGCGCTGGTGGCGCTGACGGAGGCCGAGGGCATCGACAAGTTCTACCTGTCCCACTTCAACTACGCGGGCCGCGCGCGCGGCCACCAGCGCGACAACGCCCGCCATGCCCACACCCGCGCCGCGCTGGACTGGCTGTTCGCGCATGTGTGGGAGCGCGCGCGGCAGGGCCGCGCGGGCGATTTCGTCACCGGCAACAACGATGCCGACGGCGTCTACCTGCTGCACTGGATCGCGCGGCGCCAGCCCGCCCGCGTGGCCGACATGCGGCAGCGCCTGGTGGACTGGGGCGGCAACGCCACCGGCGTGAACGTGGCCAACATCGACAATCTCGGCAACGTCCACCCCGACACCATGTGGTGGACGGTGACGCTGGGCAACGTGCGCGAGCGCCCGTTCGGCGCGATCTGGGCCGACCGCAGCCATCCGCTGATGGCCGGGCTGGCCGCCCGGCCGCGCCCGCTGCAGGGCCGCTGCGCGGTCTGCGCGCAGCGCGCCATCTGCAACGGCAACACCCGCGCGCGCGCCCATGCCGTGAGCGCGAACGCCTGGGCCGAGGACCCGGGCTGCTACCTGACCGAGGCGGAGATCATGGCGCCGCTGGCCGCGGAGGTGCCGGCATGAACGCCGCCATGCGGTTGCCGCGCTGGCGGGCGCTGGCCGCCGTGCTGTCTGCCTTGCTGCTGGGCGTGCTGTCTGCCATGCCCCGTGCCGCCGTGGCGGCGGCGCAGGAAACGCCGGTGCCGCTGGATGCCGCCGCGTTCTACGGCCAGCACTGCGCGGCCTGCCACGGCGCCGCGCGCCTGGGCGGCATGGGCCCGGCGCTGCTGCCGGAGAGCCTGGAGCGCCTGCGGCCGCAGGAACTGGCGGCGGTATTGCGCGACGGCCGCCCCGCGACCCAGATGGCGGGTTTCGCCGGCCAGCTCGACGCCGCCGGCATCGACGCGCTGGCCGCGTGGCTGCGCGCCGCGCCGGCGGCGGCGCCGGACTGGAGCGCGGCCGACATGGCGGCCTCGCGCATCGTCTATCACCCCGCCGGCAGCCTGCCCGCGCGCCCCGTGTTCAGCGCCGACCCGGCCAACCTGTTCCTGGTGGTGGAGGCCGGCAGCCATCACGTCAGCGTGCTCGACGGCGACAAGCTCGAGCGCATCTACCGCTTTCGCAGCCGCTTCGCGCTGCACGGCGGCCCCAAGTTCAGCCACGACGGGCGTTACGTGTTCCTCGCCAGCCGCGACGGCTGGGTCAGCAAGTTCGACCTGTGGAACCTGACGCTCGCCGCCGAGATCCGGGTCGGGCTCAACACCCGCAACCTCGCCGTCAGCGACGACGGCAAATGGGTGCTGGCCGGCAACACGCTGCCGCAGACGCTGGTGCTGCTGCATGCCGAGGACCTGGCGCCCGCGCGTGTGTACGACGTGCGCGGCGCCGACGGCACGGCCTCGCGCGTGTCGGCGGTGTACGACGCCGCGCCGCGCGCGAGCTTCATCGTCGCCCTGCGCGACATCCCGGAGGTGTGGGAGATCCCGTATGGCGCCGCGCCGCCGCGCGGCGATTTCACGCCGCGCGTGATCGCGCTCGACGAAGTGCTCGACGACTTCTTCTTCGACCAGCGCTACCTGCACATACTGGGCGCCTCGCGCAACGGGCATGGCCAGGTGATCGACCTGGCGCAGGGGCGCAAGGTGGCCGACCTGGCCCTGAGCGGCATGCCGCACCTGGGCAGCGGCATCACGTGGGTGCGCCGCGGGCGCGAGGTGATGGCCTCGCCCAACCTGAAGCAGGGCCGCATCAGCGTGATCGACATGCAGAGCTGGCAGACCGTCGCCGAGATCGCCACCAACGGGCCGGGCTTCTTCCTGCGCAGCCACGAGAACACGCCGTATGCCTGGACCGACGCCATGATGAGCCCGCGTCGCGACACGCTGCAGGTGATCGACAAGGACAGCCTGCGGGTGGTGGCCAGCGTCACGCCCAGCCCGGGCCGCACCGCCGCCCACGTGGAGTTCACGCGGGACGGCCGCTACGCGCTGGTGAGCGTGATGGAGCAGGACGGCGCCATCGTGGCCTACGACGCGGCCACGCTGCGCGAGGTCGCGCGCATGCCGATGGACAAGCCGGTCGGCAAGTACAACGTCTTCAACAAGACCACCCGCTCGTCGGGGACCAGTCATTGAGGAGCATGAGATGGACAGGCAACTGAAGCCGGGCAAGGTATGGCTGGTGGGCGCGGGACCCGGCGATCCGGAACTGGCCACGGTCAAGGCCGCGCGGGTGCTCGGCCAGGTCCAGGTATGGCTGATGGACGACCTGGTGTCGCCCGGCATGCGCCGCTACGCCGCGCCGGACACGCGCATCATATCGGTGGGCAAGCGCGGCGGGCGCTGCTCGGCGAGCCAGGCCAGCATCCAGGCGCTGACGCTGGCGCACGCGCTGGCCGGCCGCGACGTGGCCCGCGTCAAGGGCGGCGATCCGCTGCTGTTCGGGCGCGGCGGCGAAGAGGCCGAATTCCTGCGCGCGCACGGCATCGCGGTGGAGGTGGTCAACGGCGTCAGCAGCGGCATGGCCGCCGCGCAGGCGCTGGGCATCGCGCTGACGCATCGCGCCCACTGCCACGGCGTGACCTTCGTCACCGCGCACACCAGCGGCGACGGGCGGCCCGACTGGCGCGCGCTGGCCGCCGGCGGCACCACGCTGGTCATCTACATGGGCATGGGGCGGCTGTGCGCGATCCGCGACGCCCTGCTGGCCGCGGGCATGCGGCCCGGCATGCCCGCGGCCGTGGTCATGCACGCCAGCAACCCGGGCGAGCGCCGCTGGGCCGGCACGCTGGCCACGCTTGCCGAAGCGCTCGCGGCGGGGCTGGCCAGCCCGGCGGTGGTCCTGATCGGCGGCGTGGCGGCGCAGGCGCTCCCGGACATGCCATACGCTTGCCCGCGGTCAATCAACATATAGTGTTTCACCGGTACGCTGTGGCCCATATCTAGTATGAATGTTGCCGGGAGAAGAGATGGAGCACCGTACCGAAGAAGCTGCCGTAGCCGCCGCGGGCGTGCCCGGCGAGGTCGTCAAGCGCAACGGCGAAAGAGCCGCCTTCGCCGTCGAGCGGATCCGGTCCGCGCTGCGCCGCGCCGGCGCCGCGGCCGGCGAGTTCGGCGACGCGCAGGCGGGCAGCCTCGCCGCGCAGGTATGCCGGGTGCTGGCGCACCGCTGCCAGGGCCGGGCGCCGGACGTCGAGCAGATCCAGGACGTGGCCGAGCAGGTGCTGATCGCCGCCGACTACTGCGACACCGCGCGCGCGTTCATCGCCTATCGCGGCCGGCACGCCAGGCTGCGCGAGGACCGCAAGACCCTGGTCGACGTGGCGGCTTCGATCAACGAATACCTGAGCAAGGCCGACTGGCGCGTGAACGCCAATGCCAACCAGGGTTATTCGCTGGGCGGGCTGATCCTCAACGTGGCCGGCAAGGTCACGGCCAACTACTGGCTGTCCCACGTCTACGCGCCGGAGATCGGCGAGGCCCACCGCAACGGCGACATCCACATCCACGATCTCGACATGCTGAGCGGCTACTGCGCCGGCTGGTCGCTGCGCACGCTGCTGCACGAGGGGTTCAACGGCGTGCCGGGCAAGGTGGAGGCGGGGCCGCCCAACCACATGTCGTCGGCGGTGGGGCAGATCGTCAATTTCCTCGGCACGCTGCAGAACGAGTGGGCCGGCGCGCAGGCGTTCTCGTCGTTCGACACCTACATGGCGCCCTTCGTGCGCAAGGACGCCATGTCCTACGCCGAGGTGCGGCAGTGCGTCCAGGAGCTGATCTACAACCTCAACGTGCCTTCGCGCTGGGGCACGCAGACGCCGTTCACCAACCTCACCTTCGACTGGACCTGCCCGGATGACCTGCGCGAGCAGGTGCCGGTCATCGGCGGGCGCGAGATGCCGTTCGCCTATGGCGAGCTGCAGCAGGAGATGGACCTCATCAACCGCGCCTACATCGAGGTGATGACGGCGGGCGACGCCAAGGGCAGGGTGTTCACCTTCCCGATCCCGACCTACAACATCACGCGCGACTTTCCGTGGGAATCGGAGAACGCCGCGCGGCTGTTCGAGATGACGGCCAGGTACGGGCTGCCGTATTTCCAGAACTTCATCAACTCGGAGCTGGAGCCGAACATGGTGCGCTCCATGTGCTGCCGCCTGCAGCTCGACCTGCGCGAGCTGCTCAAGCGCGGCAACGGCCTGTTCGGCAGTGCCGAGCAGACCGGCAGCGTCGGCGTGGTGACGGTCAACTGCGCGCGCCTGGGCCACCTGCACGCCGGCGACGAAGCGGCGCTGCTGCGCGCGCTGGACCGCTTGCTCGAACTGGGCAAGCAGAGCCTGGAGAACAAGCGCAAGCGGATCCAGCAACTGATGGACCAGGGCCTGTTCCCCTACACCAGGCGCTACCTCGGCACCCTGCGCAATCATTTCTCGACGCTGGGCGTGAACGGCATCAACGAGATGATCCGCAACTTCACCGCGGACCGGCACGACATCACCTCGGCGTGGGGCGAGGCCTTCGCGCTGCGCCTGCTCGACCACGTGCGCGAGCGCATCGTGGCCTTCCAGCAGGAAACCGGCCATCTCTACAACCTCGAGGCCACGCCGGCCGAAGGCGCGACCTACCGCTTCGCGCGCGAGGACCGCAAGCGCTGGCCCGGCATCCTCCAGGCCGGCAGCGCGGCGCAGCCCTACTACACCAATTCGTCGCAGCTGCCGGTCGGCTGGACCGACGACCCGTTCGAGGCGCTGGCGCGGCAGCAGCCCCTGCAGTCGCGCTACACCGGCGGCACCGTGCTGCACCTGTACATGGGCGAGCGCCTGTCCAGCGGCGCGGCCTGCCGCGAGCTGGTGCGGCGCGCGCTGACGCGCTTCCGCCTGCCGTACATCACGGTGACGCCGACGTTCTCGATCTGCCCCACGCACGGCTACCTTGCCGGCGAGCATCCGTTCTGCCCGCGCTGCGACGAAGAGATCCTCGCGCGCAAGCGGGACGCGCTTGCCGCCTAGCCGCCTAGCCGCCTAGCCGGCTGGCCGCACGGCCGGGGGCATGGACGCCGCAATGATGGCGGCATCCCCCCGCGTTTTTTCCCGACCTTTCCCCCAACCTTTTTTCAACCCGGAGCACGCATCATGACCGACCACGCACGACAATCCGCCACCTCCCTTTCCACCCCGCCGGCCAACGTTGCGCTGCGCGACGAGGAGCGCCAGCCCTGCGAGGTCTGGACCCGGGTGATGGGCTACCACCGGCCGGTGGCCAGCTTCAACGCCGGCAAGCAGGGCGAGCACCGCGAGCGCAGGTTCTTCGCGGAGCCCCATGCGGTTGCCGCCTGACACCGCCGCCGCCACTGCCGCCGCCGCGTTGCGCGTCGGCGGCATGACGGCGCTGACGACCATCGACTTCCCGGGCCGCCTGTCCGCCGTGGTGTTCTGCCAGGGCTGCCCGTGGCGCTGCGGCTATTGCCACAACCCGGCGCTGCTCGATGCCGGCGCGTCCGCCGGCATGGCGTGGGCGCAGGTGCTGGGCTTCCTGGAGGCCCGGCGCGGCCTGCTCGACGGCGTGGTGTTTTCCGGCGGCGAGCCGACCTTGCAGGCGGCGCTGCCGGGCGCCATCGCGGCGGTGCGGGCGCGCGGCTTCGAGGCCGCGCTGCACACCGCCGGCATGTATCCCGGGCGCCTGGCGGCGGTGCTGCCGGCGCTCGACTGGGTCGGCCTCGACATCAAGGCGCCCGAGCACCGCTACGACGCCATCACGCGGGTGCCCGGCAGCGGCGGGCGGGCCTGGGAATCGCTGCGCCGCTGGCTGGCCAGCGGCGTGGCGGGCGAGTGCCGCACCACCTGGCACCACGGCCTGTTCGACGTCGCCGAGCTGCACGCGCTGGCCGCACGGCTGGCCGCGCTCGGCGTGACGCACTGGGCGTTGCAGGCGTGCCGCGGCGGCGCGGGCGCGGCGCTGGGCCGCGGCGACGTCGACCGGCTGGCGGCGCGCTTCAGCCATTTCACGCTGCGCGAGGCGTGAAGCGCGGCGCGCGCTTGCGCCATGTCAACCGATGCGCGGGTACGGGCCAGGCGGAGGACGTGGCCGTACTACGATGAAAGCGTGCATCACAGTAATCCGGGAGGAGGCAGGCATGCCGTTGGAACAAGCATGGAATGCGACAGGCGGTTTTGACTACCAGGGCCCGCAGGAATGGCTCGCGCCCATCACGGAGGCGCTGCGCCGCGTGGTGGACCCCGAGCTGGCGCTGAATATCCTCGACGTGGGCCTGGTCTACGCGGTGGCGGTCTCGGAGGGCGTGGTGAAGGTCACGATGACCATGACCTCGGCCGCGTGCCCGGTGGCGGACATGATTCTGGACGACGTGCAGTTCGAGCTCGAAGACACCATGCCGCTGGGCTATGCGATCGAGCTGGAACTGTGCTGGGAGCCGGCATGGTCGCCCGAGCGCATGAGCGCGGCGGCCAGGCGCGTGATGGGATGGTGAGGGCGCCGCCGCGCCGCGCGCGCGAACGCCGGCGCGGCGCGTGGCCGCGCGTCGCGGTGCTGGCGCCGGCCGTCCTCGCCTTGCTCGCGGGCCTGCTCGGCGGCCTGCTGCGCGCCGGCGTGGCGCTGCCCGGCGCCGGCGCCGCCGGGCTGCCGTGGCAGGCGTTCGCGTTCCACGGCGCGCTGATGACCGGCGGCTTCTTCGGCACGGTCATCGGCATCGAGCGGGCGGTGGCGCTGGGCCGGCGCGCGGCCTTCGCCGCGCCGCTGGCGTCGGGGCTGGGCGCGCTGCTGCTGGTGGCGGGGTTTCCCGCGGCCGGCGCGTGGCTCATGGCCGGCGGCGCGCTGGCGTTCGTCGGCGTCAGCGTGGCCGTGCTGCGGCGCCAGCCGGCCGCGCACACCGCCTTGCTGCTGGCGGCCGCGCTGGCGTGGCTGGCCGGCACCGCGGCGCTGGCCTCGGGGCGCGCGCTGGCCTCGGTCAACGCCTGGTGCTTCCTGTTCCTGGTGGTCACGGTTGCCGCCGAGCGGCTCGAGATGACGCGCCTGATGCGCCGGCGGCGCGGCGCGCAGGGCGCCTTGCTCGCCATTCTGGCCGCGCTCGCGCTGGGCGCCGCCGGCTCGGCGCTGGACGGGCGCGCGGGCACGCTGGGCGGCTGCGTCTATGGCGTGGCGCTGGCCTGCCTCGCCATCTGGCTGGCGGTGTTCGACATCGCGCGCCGCACGGTGCGCAGCCACGGACTGAGCCGCTACATGGCGGTCTGCCTGCTGCTCGGCTACGGCTGGCTGCTGGTGGCCGGGGCGGCATGGGCCGCCACCGCGGCCGGGCTGCCGTGGCGCGACGCGGCGCTCCACGCGCTGGGGCTGGGGTTCATCGTCAGCATGGTGATGGCGCATGCGCCGGTCATCCTGCCGGCCATCACGCGCATCCGGCTGGCGTTCGGCAACGGCTTCTACGCGCCGCTGGCGGTGCTGCACCTGTCCCTGGCCGCGCGGCTGGCCTTCGGGCACCGGCTGCCGGCGGTCAAGGCCGCGGCGGCGCTCGGCAACGTGGCGGCCATGCTGCTGTTCATTGCCGTCACGGCCGCCGCGGCGCGCGCGTGGCGGACCCGCGCGGCGGCGCTTGCGCGGCGGTCCTGAAAAAAAAGAGCCTGCCCGCGATGCCTAGGACATCATCGGGCAGGCTTCCAGCAGTACCACTACATCGAGGCCGCCGGGCAAGCCCCCGCACCCCGGCAACCTCACCATGATCTTGCCGCGTGCCCGCGCCGGCCGCCTTGTCGGCGGACAAGCCGATGGCAGGTGGCGCGGCTGACTCGCGCCGCCCGCGCCCAACTCGCGCTGCTCCGCTTAACCCGCGGCGAACCGCAGCTGCAGCGCCTGCACGTCGTGGATCACGACCTCGGGGCCGGCCACGCTGATGAGGGCGGCTTCGCTGAGGCGCTGCAGCGCGCGCGAGAGCGTGGCCGGCGACAGCCCCAGCTTGGAGGCGATCAGGTTCTTGTTGACGGCGAAGCGGGTCAGGTTGCCCTCGCGCGGGCGGTTCAGCAGGTAGCCGATCACGCGCTGCTGCGCGTTCTGCAGGTTGACCGTCTCGATGTCCTGCACCAGCGAATGCAGGCGCATCGACAGGCCGGCGAGCATGCGGCGCGCGAAGGACGGGTCGCGGTCGATGGCGGCGAAGATGTCCTTCTTGCCGAGCAGGATGAGCAGCGTGTCTTCCAGCGCCTGGGCATCCACGAGGTAGGGCCGGTCAAGGAACATGACGGCCTCGCCGAAGGCCTGGCCGGGGCCGAAGAACTCCACGACCTTCTCGGGGTTGCCGTGCAGCGACGGCAGCGCGAGCTTGATCTGGCCGACCGCGACGACGTAGAGGCCCGGCGCCGCGTCGCCGCGCCGGAACACGTGGCCATGCCTGGGGACCCTGACCTCGCGGCAGGAACCGGCCAGCTCGCTCAACTGGCCGGCATCGAGGTTGCGGAAAAGCGGCAGGCTGCCCAGCAGCCCGTCGAGATTGAGTTTGTGGCGCATGCTTTGTCTCGGTGACGGTGGTGGCACCGGTCGGTCTGTCGGCGCGGGCCGTCATGGCGGGGCACGCGGCAGCGGCACAGGGCGTGCGCGGCGACCGGCTCGCAGCGCATAGGATTCCACGCGGCGGCCCGCCGGATTTTGTGGTGGGTCAAGTTGCATCGCCCCGGCGCGCAGGCCGCGGCCGGATGTGACGTGGCGCGCGCGTGCCGCCTGTGCCGCCTGTGCCGCGTGCGGCGCTAGCGCGCGCCTCTTCGCCGCGCCATGCGCCGGCCGATCTCGGCGAGCCGGTCATGCGGCAGCTTGTCGGCGGCGGGATAGATTTCGCGCTCCTCGCGCAAGGCATGCGCGGGATAGCCGGTGGCGAACGGGTCGAGCTCCGGCGGGGCGGCCTGCGCGGTCCCTTGCGAGACCGCTTCCAGCCACGGCTGCACGGCGCGCCACAATGCGCCGAGATGCCCGTGCTCGGCGGCGATCTCGCCGATGCGGGCGTCGAGCGCGGCGTCGCCCAGTTCCCGCAGCGCCGGAAACAGGTCTTCCTCCTCGTCCATGTGGTGCAGCGGCGCGGCGACCTGGAAATAGCGCAACGCGCCGGCGGCCGCGCTGCGCGCCTCCTCGTCCGCGCCGTGCTGCGCCACGTGCCGGGCCAGCCTGGGGCACAGGCCGGCGAAGCGCCGCACCTTGTCGTGGCAGGCCAGCAGCAGTTCGATCGGCGACTCGAAGCCGGGCAGGCTGGCGGTGGTGGAAAGCATGGTGGAGTCCCGGTTGAGGCAGGCGGCCGTGGTTTGCATCTGGTCTGCGTGGAGTATGGCCGAAAGTATGGCCGAAAGCGGAACCCGCCGGTTGAGATGGAGCAAGCAGGCGCGGGAATGCGGCGGGCCGGCTGCCGCAGGCACAATCCGCAGGCGCGGTCCTTCACCGCGATCAAGCCGGCGCCGCGGCCCGGCGGCTAGCATGCGTGCGGCGGGATGGACGGCGCGGGGCCGTCCGCGCCTTGCTGGTTTGCCTGTTCGCTGGTTTGCCTGTTCGCCTGCCCCGCGCCTTGCTTCCCGCTTCGGGCGGGGGACTGATCCGATGCCGAAACCGCCGCTTTGCCCGCCATGCTTTTTCTTGTGTCCCGCCGTGTTCGGCCACACCCCGGGCCACACCCCGGGCCGGTTCCCGGAGCACCCATGAAGCCCGCGCGCCTGAGATACGAGAACGCGCCGCGGCCCGCCGTGGTCCTCGGCTGCCTGCTGCCGGCACCGTGGCTTGGCGCCGCCGCGGGACTGCTGCTGGCATTCGGTCCGCCGGACGGGCTGCCGTCGCGGTTCGCGCCGGTCGCGCTGGCGGTGGTGCATCTGCTCGCGCTGGGCATGCTGGCGCCCGTCATGGTGGGCGCGCTGTTCCAGATGATGCCGGTGATCGCCGGGGTGCGGGTGCCCGGCACCGCCGCGCTGGCGCCGCTGGCCGCGCTGCTGGGCGGGGGCGCCGCGCTGGGGCTGGCCAGCGGGTTCGTGGCCGGCTGGCTGCCCGGTTTCCGCGCGGCGATCCTGCTCGGGGCGCCGTTCCTGGGCCTGGTCGGGCTGGCCTTGCTGCGGGCCGGCGCGCGCGTGGCCGCGGCGGATGCCACCACGCGCACGCTGGCGCGCGCGGGCGCGCCGCTGATCGTGACCGTGGCCACCGGCGCGGCGCTGGCCGGCGTGCTCGGCGGGCAGTGGCAACTGCCGCTGCGGCCGCTGCTGCAACTGCACGTCGCCTGGGGCCTGGTGGGCTGGCTGGCCGCGCTGGTCGCCGGCGTCGCCGCCACGGTGGTGCCGATGTTCTGGCAGGCGCCGCGGCTGCCCGCCGTGGTGGCGTCCTTCCTGCCGTGGGGAATCTGGCTGCTGTTGCTGGGCTACAGCGGGGTGGCGGTCGACCTGCCGGCGCTGGCGGAGGTGGGCGCGCTGCCGCTCCTGCTGCTGCTGGCGCTGCTGGCCCTGCTCGGGCTGCGCGGCATGCTGCGGGCGCGGCGCCGGCATGATCCCGGCTGGCGGCTCTGGGTCGCGGCCTGCCTGAGCGCGCTCGCGGCGGCGGCGCTGGCGATGGCGGCCCCGCTGTTGCACGGGGTGGCCGCGCTGCCCTGGTGGATCGGCACGGCGGTGCTGGTCGGATGCGGGGTGCTGCCGGTCACGGCCATGACGGGCAAGATCGTGCCGTTCGTGATCTGGCTGCACTTGCGCCGCGGCCTGCCGCTGCCGGCGCGGGTGCCGGCCATGCAGGCGATCATTGCGCCCGCGCGGCAGCATTGGCAGGCCCGCCTGCTGCTGCTCGCCTATGTCCTGCTGCTGGCGCTGCCGCTGGCGCCGCGCTGGCTGGCCCTGGCCGGCGGCATGGCGTTCGCGCTCGCCAACGCCTGGCTCGGGCTGCAACTGCTGTGCGCGGTGCGGGTGTTTCGCCGCGTGACGGCCGCGGGCGGGCTGCCGCCCCGGCACGCGGCCGGGTATGGCTGGCACGATGGGCATGACGGGCATGACCAAAGAGGTTGACGCAGGGCAAGCCGGGCCGGGCGCGATTGCGTAGCATGAGTCAGTGGCCGGCGGGTGCGCTTGCCTGCGCCCGCCGCGCCGTGCATTGCCAATCATCGCGAGGTGCCTTCGATGCGTCAAATGGAAATGAGCAAGGTCTTTACCCTGATGGAGTCCGGCCCGGTCGTCCTGGTGACGACCCATGATGGGCAGAAGGACAACATCATGACCATCTCGTGGACGATGGTGATGGACTTCACGCCGGTGTTCGCGCTGACCACGGGCGCGTGGAACTACTCCTACGCGGCGCTGCGCAAGCACGAGGAATGCGTCATCGCCATTCCGACGGTGGACATGCTGGACACGGTGGTCGGCATCGGCACGTGCTCCGGCGCGGACACGGACAAGTTCGCCCGGTTCAGGCTCACGCCGGTGCCCGGCAAGGTCGTTAAGGCGCCGCTGATCCGGGAGTGCTTCGCCAACATCGAGTGCAAGGTCATCGACATCGTGAAGAAGCACGACATCGTCGTGCTGGAGGCCGTTGCCGCGTGGATCGATCCCGAGCGCAAGGAGCAGCGCATGGTCCACGCCGTCGGCGACGGCACGTTCATCGTCGACGGGCGCAAGTTCGACCGGCGGGAGATGATGGCCTCCAAGCTGCCGCCGGGCGTGTAGCGCACCCGCGCAAGCGCAGGCGGATGCGCATTGCGCCGCCGCGGCGCCGGCGAAAGTGCATGCTCCCGCGCCCCGTTCGCCATGCCCTTGCACACCCCCGTGGCCATCGACTACGTTGATTCTCTGAGGCCGGCGTGGCCGCTTTGATGGGGACCAACGATGAACAGGGTCATAGGACACCTGGCCGCGCTCGTTGCCTTGGGCCTGTGTGCCGCCGGCGGAGCACGGGCAGCCGACGCCGGCTGCGGGCCCGCGCCGGCCGAGGGATCGGTGCGCTGCGACGATCCCGGCAGCGGGATGCGCTGCTCGCTGGTGACGGGCGAGCGCCCGCGCAACCAGCGCCCGTGGTGCGGCAACGCAGCGCTGACGAGCCGCTATGAGCGCATCCACGCCGAGCAGCAGCGGCTGCTGCGCGCCGGCGCGATCCGCGATGCGGACGTCGATGCGTGGCGCGCCCGGCGCGATGCCTGCGAATCTGCATCATGCCTCGAGAGCCTGTATCACGAATGGTGGCGCTGGCGCGATGCGGGACGCTTCCGTTCCGTGCCGCCATCCGTGCCGCCATCCGCGCGATCGTCCGTATCGCCTTCCGCATCCTCTTCCGCATCGCCTTTCGCGGCGCTTCCCGTGCCGCCTTCGGCGCAGCCCGCCGCCAGCGTCGTGGCGCGCGTTCCGCCAAAGCCGGCGCCTGTGCCTGCACCTGCGGTGGCGGAAAGGGCATCTCCGGCGCCATTGCCCGCGATGCGGGACAGCGCGCGGCCGGCCGGACCGGCGCTGGCGCCGGCGCAGGCCGGCGCGCCGGATGTCCTGGATGTTTCGGACACCTCGGATGCATCGCCGGCCGGCACCGCCGCGGCGCCTGCCGCATCCCCGCCGGATTCGGGCGTCCCGGTTTCGCCGGCCTTGCTGGGCGGCGTCGCCGCGTTCGGCATGGGCGCGGTCTATGCGTGGCAGCGCCGGCGCGGCCGGGGCGCGGCACCGGGCCACGGACGGCGCCGGGCCATCTCCGCGGTCATGGCGATCTTCTATGGCCTGCTGATCGTCAACGCCTTGCTGCTGCCGTTCACGCTGGGCTGGAGCTGACCGTTGCCGCCCGGCCGGCGCTAGCGCCCGGTGAGCAGCAGCAGCGCTTCTTCCACGCGCTTGAGGTGCGCTTCGCTGACCCGCCCGATCGGCGCGTTGCCGACGAAGCGGTGGTTCGACACGGCGCGGACCTGATCGACCAGCAGGTCGGTTTCCCGGGGCGGCTCGCCCGGCTTGGCGAACTTGCCCGCGCGCACGCGCAGCGGAAAGCCGTCGCCGCCGGCGTCCTCGTAGATGTCGGTGGTGCCGGGCAGGACGATGGTGGTCGGGTGGCCGGCCTGGTTCAGGATGTCGGTCTGGATGACGAGGGCCGGGCGCCCCGCCTTGCCCGGTTCCTCCTTGTGGGTCTGCGGGGACAGGTCGATCACCCAGACCTCCCCGCGCCGGTGTTGTGGCCTAGGCAAGCCCGTCCTCCAGGCTGTCGTCCATGGATTCGTTTTCCGCCAGCGAGCGGGCCGACAACCGGCGCGACAGGAAGGCCATGCGCTCGGCCATCGCGCGCTCGTTTTTCTCGCGCACGGCCTCGCGGACGTAGTCCGAGCTGGACATGCCGGCGCGGCGGGCAAATTCACGTGTCTGCATGGCGAACTCCTGCGTCGTGCGGAAGGAAAGGGTGGTCTGGGCGGGCTGAGCGGAGGCGGCCAGGGTCATCGCGGTCACTTGGCATGGTTACTCGGATAGACGCCATTGTATTCCTTTTTTACGTGCGATTTTGTATTACCGATGGTATTACAACAGGATGTGTTGTCACTGGGGGACGGGAAGGGCTTCCGGCGAATCCGTCGCGCATTTGTCGCCCATCCGCCGCTCATCCGCCCCGCATCGGCCTCGTATCCGCCCGCCGCCGGAAACCCCGGCGCGATGGCGGTGTGTTCGATTGTGGCTTGCCGCCGGCGCAAGGCAATGCGGCGAATTCTCAAAATTCGGCGCGACGGCGGCGCCGCGCATGGAATATTCCGCCGGGCTGGCGTGTTTACCGATCAGGCCCGGCGCACGCATCCGCGCCGACACTGGGGGAATGGTCATGGCATATCGCTTACCTGGATGGCTGGGCATGGGCGCGGCGGCGGCCGCGCTGTGCGCCTGCGCATCGCTCGAACCCGCGCAGACCGCGCAGAAGCTGATCGGCAGCCCGGAGAGCACCGTGCGCCAGGCGTTCGGCGCGCCCACGGAAACCTATCGGCTCGACGGCGGCACCAGCCGCTGGATCTACTCGAAGCAGCCGCTCGGGCATGAGGTCTACGCGGCGGATTTCGACGCCGGCGGGAACCTGGCGAGCTTTCGCCAGATGCTGACCGAGAAGGAGATCTACGAAGCCCGGCCCGGCGTCTGGACCAAGCAGGACGTGGCGCAGCGTTTCGGCCTGCCGCGCGAGCCGGTGCAGTATTACCCGCTCATGAAGCGCGAGGCGTGGTCGTACCGGCTCTATGCGAGCGGCTACCAGCCGGCCCACTTCAGCGCCTACTTCGATGACCGCGGCGTGCTCGACCGCACCATGATCATCATCGATGCGCTCGGCGGCGACCGCGGCCGCAGCAAGTGACGCGGGCTGCCGGCCTCGCCCGCGCCCGCGCGCCGGCGCGAGGGGCCGGGGGCGGGCCGCGAAGCGAGGACTTCGGGCGCCCGATCCCTCCCGTTCAAAGGGAGGGCGAGACGACGCACGGCATGAGATGACATGCCGCGCGCGCGGCGCGCGGCCGCGACCGTTCAGGCGTTGAAGCCGCCGTCGATGGTCAGGCTGGCGCCGGTCACGAAGCCGGCTTCGGGGCTGGCCACGTAGGCCACCATGCCGGCGATCTCGTCGGTGCTGGCGTGGCGCTGCAGCGCCATCAGGCCATGCATCAGGTTGGCGAAGTCGCCGGTCTCCGGGTTCATGTCGGTGTTGGTCGGGCCGGGCTGCACGTTGTTGACCGTGATGCCGCGCGGACCGAGGTCGCGCGCCATGCCCTGCACGAGGCCCTGCAGCGCGGACTTGCTCATGGCGTAGGCGCTGCCGCCGGCGAACGGCATGCGCTCGGCGTTGCAGCTGCCGATGTTGATGATGCGCCCGCCGTTGCCCATGTGCGGCAGCACGGCCTTGGCGGCGACGAACACCGCGCGCACGTTCACGTTGAGCGTCTCGTCGAAGTCTTCCAGCGAGAAGCTGTCCACCGGCCCCATGCGCAGCACGCCGGCGTTGTTGACGAGGATGTCGATCTTGCCCAGGCGGTGCGCCACCGCGTTGATGGCGCCGTCGAGCGAGGCGGGGTCGGCCACGTCGGCCTTGACCGCGATGGCGCTGCCGCCCGCGGCTTCGATGCTGGCGGCCAGCTCGTTGGCGCCGGCCGCGGAGCTGTGATAGGTGAAGGCGACGGTGGCGCCGTCGCGCGCCAGCCGGCGCACGACCGCCGCGCCGATGCCGCGCGCGCCGCCGGTGACGAAGGCGACCTTGCCGGAGAGGGATGCAGACATGATGAGGTTCCTGGGTGAGTGGAGGTGAGCGAAGTATGGTCACTGGACATCGGCTCCGGTAGACCGTAATCTGGATCATCTGCTTCAACCATTGGTATAAGCTGGCCGCATGGAAGCGCTCAACCTGCTCGAATCCTTCATCCAGAGCGCCGAGACCGGCAGCTTCTCCGCCGCCGCGCGCCGGCTCGGCGTGACGCCCGCCGCGGTCAGCAAGAACGTGGCGCGGCTGGAGGCCAGCCTGGGCCTGCGCCTGTTCCAGCGCAGCACGCGCAGCCTGACGCTGACCGCCGGCGGCGAGCAGTTCCTGCACCGGGTGGGAGACCCCTACGGCGCGCTGCGCGACGCCTTCGCCAGCGTCTCGCAGGACGGCGGCAAGCCCGCCGGCGTGCTCAAGGTGAGCGTGGCGGTGGCGTTCGGCACCGAATACCTGGTGCCGCTGCTGGCGGAGTTCCTGGCGCGCTATCCCGCCATCGTGCCGGACTGGCATTTCGACAACCGCCCGGTGGACCTGATCGGCGGCGGCTTCGATGCGGCCATCGGCGGCGGCATCGAACTGACCGAGGGCCTGGTGGCGCGCGAGCTGGCGACCACCTACATGGTGGTGGTGGCGGCGCCCGCCTACATGGCCGGGCGCGGCATGCCGGCGCACCCGGCCGCGCTGGCCGGGCTCGACGCGATCGAGCGCCGCTCCATCGTCACCGGCCGCGTGCGCGCCTGGACGCTGCGCAACCAGGTCGGCGAGGAAGCGCCGGCCGCGGGCCGCACGCGCGTGATCTTCGACGACCCCGAGGCGATGGCCCACGCCGCCATGCTGGGGCTCGGCGTGGCCGTGCTGCCGATGCAGCATGCCGCGCGCTGGCTGGAGAGCGGGGCGCTGGTGCGGCTGCTGCCGGGCTGGTACGCCGAGCACGGGCCGGTGTCGCTGTACTACCCGAACAAGAAGCTGCTGCCGCCCAAGACGCGGGCGTTCGTGGCGTTCGTGGTCGAGGCGTTCCGCAGGAAGCGGCTGGCCGCGCGTTTCGACGGCCGCTGAGGGTTTGCGGTTCAGTCCACCCGCCCGCCAGCGCTACGCGCGCATGGTCACGAACATGGCGCCCACGGCCGCCGCCATCATCAGCGTGGCCAGCCAGCCCAGCACCTTCAGCCGCCGGCTGATGACGAACGGGCCCATGATGTCGGCGCGCGCGGCCATCAGCATCATCAGGGCCATGATGGGCACGGAGACCACGCCGTTGATCACCGCGCTCCAGTAGAGCGCCTTGATCGGGTCGATCTCGGTGAAGCCCAGGCCGATGCCGACCAGGGTGGAGACGGCGATGATGCCGTAGAAGCGCTTGGCCTGCATCGGCGCGCGCTCCAGGCTGTTGCGCCAGCGGAAGGCGCCCGCCGCGGCGTAGGCGGACGAGCCGCCCAGCACCGGAATCGCCAGCAGGCCGGTGCCGATGATGCCGGCGCTGAACAGCACGAAGGCGAAGTCCCCGGCGATCGGGCGCAGCGCCGTGGCGGCCTGCGCCGAGGTCTGGATGTCGGTCACGCCATGCAGGTTGAGCGTGACGGCCGTGGTCAGGATGATGAAGAAGGCCACCAGGTTGGAGAAGCCCATGCCGATGCCGGTGTCGATCTTGATGCGCCGCAGGTTGGCGTCGGCCTGCGCGGGCGCGTGGATCAGCGGCCTGGCGCGCTCGTCGGCCAACTGGTCCTCCACTTCCTGCGAGGCCTGCCAGAAGAACAGGTAGGGGCTGATGGTGGTGCCGAAGACGGCCACCACGGTGGTGACGTACTCGGGCTTCCACGACATGCGCGGCGCCAGCATCTTCGCCAGCACCTGGGACCACGGGATCTGCACCACGAAGGCGGTGGCCACGTATGCCAGCAGCGCGAGCGTGAGCCATTTCAGGATGCGGACGTAGCGCCGGTAGGGAATGAAGACCTGCAGCAGCAGCGAGATCACGCCGAACACCACGGCGTAGAGCTGCGCCGGGCCGCCGGCGATGAGCCGGAGCGCCTCGCCCATCGCCGACACGTCCGCGCCGATGTTGATGGTGTTGGCCACCATCACCAGCCCGACCACGCTGTACAGCAGCCACGCCGGATAGTGCCGCCGGATGTTGGTGGCCAGCCCGTGGCCGCTCACCCGCCCGATGCGCGCGCTGACCACCTGGATGCCGACCATCAGCGGATAGGTGAAGAGCACGGTCCACAGCATGTTGAAGCCGAACTGCGCGCCCGCCTGCGAATAGGTGGCGATGCCGCTCGGGTCGTCGTCGGCGGCGCCCGTGATCAGTCCCGGGCCGAGCTTCCTGAGCCAGTATCCGGCCGTATTGCCGGCGGGTTCCGTCTGCGTGGCGGTGGTTTCCATGTCCGGCACCATCGTCTGCCCTTCGTGGCCTGGCGGCATGGCTGCTGTGTCAGGAAAGCAGGTACATGTTCTGGCGGCTGGCCGCGTAGCGGGTCCTGGCCAGCTCCAGGATCTGCTCGCGGTGCCGGTCGAAGGCGGCCAGCACCTCGGGCTCGGCCGGGCCCATCGCCGGGTCGAGATGGGCGAGCACGGCATCGTTGACGAGGAACGTGACTTCGCGCGCGTTGTCGTAGCCCCAGAACCACACGCAGTGCTTGGCCGCGTCGTAGCTGCGGCTCGGGTTGGGAAAGCTGAGTGCCATGTTGCGCCTCGGTTGGCCGGACACCTGTTCCGGCCGGTGCCTGCCGGCGGCGCGCGGACGTTCCGTGCGGGCCGGTGCGCAAAAGCGGATGATGGGCGTCTCGTCGATCGGTATGGGCCCGGATTGAGCCACGCCCCAATCATACGCTGGCCGGATGCCGATGCCGTGTCAGGCCGCCATCCCCAGGAACTGCTGCAGTTCCGGCGTGGCCGGCTTCGTGAACAGGTCTTCGGGCGCGCCCACCTCGTGCACGCGGCCCTGGTGCATGAACACCACGCGGTTGCACACCTCGCGCGCGAAGCGCATCTCGTGCGTGACCATCAGCAGCGTCATGCCTTCGCTGGCCAGCTGGCGCACCACGTTCAAGACCTCCATCACCAGTTCCGGGTCCAGCGCCGAGGTGATCTCGTCGCACAGCAGCGCGCGGGGCTGCATCGCCAGCGCGCGCGCGATGGCCACGCGCTGCTGCTGGCCGCCGGAGAGCTGGTCGGGATAGCTGTCGAATTTCTCCGCCAGCGCCACCTTGGCCAGGCATTCGCGCGCGCGGGTGCGGGCCTCGGCCTCGCTCACGCCGGCGGCCACGGTGGGCGCGAGCATGACGTTGCGCCCGGCGCTCAGGTGCGGGAACAGGTTGAACTGCTGGAAGATCATGCCGACCTTGCGGCGCAGCGCGCGCAGCTCCAGCTCGGTGCTGCCGAGCTTGGCGCCGGCCACCGTGATGTTGCCTTCGTCGATGCTTTCCAGGCCGTTGATGCAGCGTAGCAGCGTGCTCTTGCCCGAGCCGCTCTTGCCGATGATGGCGACCACCTCGCCGGCTTCGATCTTGAGGTCGATGCCCTTGAGCACTTCGTTGGCGCCGAAGCGCTTCTTGACGTTTTCAATGGCGATGAGCGACATTGAGCTTCCTTTCCAGGTGGCGGCTGTAGCGGGACAGGGGCCAGCACAGCGCGAAATAGATCAGCGCGACCAGCGCGTAGACGGTGAAGGGGCTGAAGGTGGCGTTGGTGATCACGGTGCCGGCCTTGGACAGCTCGACGAAGCCGATGATCGACGCCAGCGCGGTGCCCTTGATGATCTGCACGACAAAGCCCACGGTGGGCGCGATGGCGATGCGCAGCGCCTGCGGCAGGATCACGTGGCGCATCTGCTGCACGTGGCCCAGCGACAGGCAGCCCGCGGCTTCCCACTGCCCCCTGGGGATGGCCTCCACGCAGCCGCGCCAGATCTCGGCCAGGTAGGCGCCCGACCACAGCGACAGCGCCAGGCCGGCGGCCAGCCACGCGGGAATCTCCACGCCGAACAGCGCCAGCCCGAAGAAGGCCAGGAACAACTGCATCAGCAGCGGCGTGCCCTGGAAGATTTCGATGAAGGCCCAGGCCGCGCGCCGCGCCGCCGCGCGCCGGCTGATGCGCATGAACAGCACCACGAGGCCGGTGGCGGCGCCGCCGATAAAGGCCACCAGCGACAGCACCACGGTCCAGCGCGCGGCCAGCAGCAGGTTGCGCAGGATGTCCCACGTCGAGAAATCGGTCATCGGGCTCTCCGGAACAGCAGGCCGCCGATGCCGCGCAGCGCCTGGCGCAGGCCGATGGCGAGCAGCAGGTAGATGCCGGTGGTCAGCAGGTAGACCTCGAACGCGCGGAAGTTGCGGCCCTGCACGAAATTGGCGGCGAAGGTCAGGTCTTCGGCGGCGATCTGCGAGCACACCGCCGAGCCCAGCATGACGATTACCACCTGGCTGGACAGCGCCGGCCAGATCTTGCGCAGCGCCGGCAGCAGCACCACGTGGCGGAACACCTGGAACGGCGCCAGCGCCAGGCTGGCGCCCGCTTCGAACTGGCCGCGCGGCACCGCGGCGATGCCGGCGCGCACGATCTCCGCGCTGTAGGCGCCGAGGTTGATGACCATCGCCAGGATGGCGGCGGTCATCTCGCCCAGGTGCACGCCCGCGCTGGGCAGGCCGAAGAAGATGAAGAACAGCTGGATCAGGAACGGCGTATTGCGGATCAGCTCCACGTAGCCGCCGGCGACGGCGGCCAGCCAGGCCGGCCCCTGCGTGCGCGCCCAGGCGCAGGCGATGCCCAGGGCCACCCCGAGCACGCCGCCCACGGCGGTGAGTTCGGCGGTGACGGCGATGCCGTGCGCGAACACGCCGGCATAGTCGAAGGCCGAGAGAAAGTCGAATTGATAGGACATGCGGTGCCGTAGGTGGGCGCCCGGCGAGCGCGGGCGTGACCGGCCGCCCCGGTGCGTCCGGGGCGGCGGGACTTCAGGACTTCAGAGCATCAAGGCATCGAGGCATCGAGGCATCAGAGCGTGGAGGGCAGCGGCATGCCGAGCCACTTCACGGTCAGCGCGTTGAGCTCGCCGTCCTTCTTGACCTCGGCCAGGATGGCGTTGACCTTGGCCTGCAGCTTGGGCTCGCCCTTGTTCAGGCCGATGAAGCACGGCGAGTTCTTGATGAGGAATTTCGGCTCCGGCTTCTTGGGCGGGTTCCTGGCCAGGATGGCCGCGGCCACCACGTTGCCCGTGGCCACCAGCTGCACCTGGCCCGAGAGGAAGGCGCTGATGGTGCCGTTGTTGTCCTCGTAGCGCTTGATGGTGGCGGTGGGCGGAGCGATCTTGCTCAGTTCCAGGTCCTCCACCGCGCCGCGCGTCACGCCCACGGTCTTGCCGGCCAGCTCGGCCGCGCTGGTGACTTTCTGGTCGGCCGGGCCGAACACGCCGTTGTAGAAGGGCGCATAGGCCTCGCTGAAGTCGATGGCCTTCTCGCGCTCGGGGTTCTTGCCCATGCTGGAGATCACCAGGTCCACCTTCTTTGTCTGCAGGTAGGGCACGCGGTTGGTGCTCGTCACCGGCACCAGTTCCAGCTTGACGCCCATCTTCCTGGCGATCAGCGCGGCCACGTCGATGTCCAGGCCTTGCGGCTTCATGTCGGCGCTGACCGAGCCGAACGGCGGGAAGTCCTGCGGCACCGCAACCTTGAGCACGCCGGCCTTGACCACATCGTCGAGCGCTTCGGCGCTGGCGGCGTGCATGGTGAAGGCGAGCGCGGTGGCGCCGAGGCCGAGGAGGAGTCTGGAGAGCTTCATTGGGGGTCCTTGCTAGCTTGCCGTTTGGGTTGGGGTGAAGGGGAGACGGGTCCGGGGCGCTCAGTTGCCGCGCCCGAGCGGGCGCAATGCCTGGCGCAGCGGGTCGGGGCGGTCGTCGGGCGTGGCCGCGCTCAGGCCGGCTTCGACGTCGCCGAGATGGGCGTCCATCAGCGCGATGGCCTGCTCGGTGTCGCCGCGCGCCAGCGCCGCCACGATCTGCGCATGGTCGGCGCACGAGGCGTGGGCCTGGTGGCTGGACTGGTAGCGCATGGCGATCAGCGTGGTGCGCGCGGTCAGGTCGCGCAGCGTGTCGGCCAGCAGCACGTTGCCCGCGCATTCGCCCAGGCACACGTGGAAGTCGCCCAGCAGGTAGCTGCGCAGCGCGGCGTCGTCGGCCGCCAGCGCGCGCTCTTCCTGCGCCACGTGTTCCTGCAGCCGGCCGATGGCCTGGGCGGTGAGCGGCGGCGCGTAGCGCAGCAGCCCGAGTTCGATGGCGCGCCGCGCGGCAAAGGCCTGGCGGGCTTCCTGGCGCGACGGCTCGATCACGAACCAGCCGCGCCGCGACGACACCGTGACGATGCCGCGCGCGGCCAGCCGCGTGAGCGCCTCGCGCACCAGCGTGCGGCTCACGCCGAACAGCCCGGCCAGCGCCTGCTCGCCCAGGCGCGTGCCGGGGGCCAGGCGCTGGGCCAGGATCGATTGCGTGATGCGCTCGGCGATCTCGGCCGAGGACGCGGCGCGGCCGTCGTCAGCGCCGGCTTGCAGTGCCGGCGGCAGGGCGGCGTTGTCGGAAAGGTCGGGCGTGGGCAAAGTCATGCCACGCTGTAACGCAATAGGTATGCCAACCTGATATACAAGCAGCGCGCACAGGTTTTGTACGCAAAAATGGCATCGGCGTCATGCGGACGTGCACCAGTTGGGCGCCGGCGGCGCCGCGCGCCGGGCCGCGTGCACGCCGATGGTGCGGGCCGCCAGCCCGGCGTGGCGGCCCGGCGGGCTTACCAGCCGCCTCCCAGCGCCCGGAACGTCGCCACCGCCGCGCGCGCGTTGTCGGCATGCACGCGCGCCTGCTGGTCGCGCGCGGCCAGCAGCTGGCGCTCTTCGTCCAGCACTTCGAACAGGCTCACGGCGCCGCCCTTGTAGGCGTCCTCGGAGGCGCCGCGCGCGCGTTCGTGGGCGTCGATCTCGGTGTTCAGCTCCTTGCCCTGCGCTTCGAGCTCGGTGAGGGTGACGACGGCGTTCTCCACGTCCTCGGTGGCGCGCAGCATGGCCTTGCGGTAGTTGGCCAGCGCCTCGGCATTGGCGCCGCGCGCCTGCGCGACTTCGGCATCGACCCGGCCAAAGTCGAACAGGCGCCAGCGCAGGCCGGCCACGCCGACCGGCTGGAACGAGCCGGCCGAGAACAACTTGCCGGTGCTGAAGCTCTCGAAGCCGAGCAGCGCGGACAGCGACAGCTTGGGGTAGTACTCGGCGGTGGCCGCGCCGATGCGCGCGTTGCTGGCGGCCAGCCGGCGCTCGGCGGCGATCACATCGGGGCGGCGGCGCAGCAGGTCGGCCGGGCCCTGGGCCACGGAGATGGCGGGCACGGCGAGGCTGGGCTTGGCCGCCGGCCGGGCCAGTTCGGCGGCGTAGGTGCCGGGCTGCGCACCCATCAGCACGTCGAGCCGGTTCAACTGGGTCTGCAGCTCGATGCGCAGCGGCGGGATGGTGACGCGCGCCTGCGCCACCAGCGCCTCGGCCTGCGCGACTTCGCGGCTGGACGACAGGCCGTCGTCGAGGCGCAGCTTCACGAGGTCGAGCAGGCGGGCGTTGGTCTGCACCTGTTCCTGCGCGATGGCGATGCGCTGCTGCGCGCCGCGCACGCGGAAATAGGCGTCGGCGGCTTCGGCCGCCACCGACACGCGCACGCCGAGCTGCTCGGCCTGCGCGGCCTGGGCTTCGGCGTCGGCCGCCTCGGCGCCGCGCCGCAGGCCGCCGAACAGGTCGATCTCCCAGCTCGCGCCGGCGCCCACGTCATAGAGCGCGGGATTGCGGTTGTAGCCGGGGAACTGGCTGGCGATGCGGCCGATCGGGCTGCCCAGCGACTGGCGCTCCTTGACCGCCTGCGCCGACAGGCTGCCCTGCGGCAGCAGCTGCGCGCCGGCTTCGGCGGCCGCCGCGCGGGCCTGCTGCACGCGCGCCAGCGACGCGGCCAGGTCCAGGTTCTGGTCCAGCGCGCGCCGCACGATGCGGGTCAGCGCGGGATCGTCGAAGCCGGTCCACCAGTTGTCGAGCGGCGGCGCGGGCAGCGTTGCGGCGCGCGCGGCCAGCACCTCGGCATGCGGGTAGGCGGCGGCCGTCTCCAGCGCGGGCTGCCGGTAGTCGGGCCCGACCGCGGCGCAGGCCGCCAGCCCGAGGGCGGCGAGCGCGCCTGCCGCGCGCGCGGCATGGCGAATGGCGCCCGTGCGTGCCGGTTTCCGGTCTGGCTTGCGCCCGATGCGGGGCGGGGTCCGATCCATTGTCCATCTCCTTTTGCGGAAGTCCGGGAAGCGGCGTCGTCGCCGCCTCGCGAAAATCGTTCAACAAGTTACTTGCATGATGATATTGACAACTCTATACTAACTTTCATATTGATAGCAACATGATTTTCGGAGGTAGGGAACATGCGGAAAACGCCGCTCGACACAGCCCCGTGCCCCATCGCCCGCAGCCTGGCGCGGGTGGGAGAGTCGTGGAGCGTCCTGATCCTGCGCGAGGCGTTCTACGGCACGCGCCGCTTCGACGACTTCCAGAAGCAGCTCGGCATCGCGCCCAACATGCTGTCGCGCCGGCTCGAGATGCTGGTCGGCGAAGGGCTGCTGGAGCGCCGCCAGTATTGCGACAAGCCGCCGCGCTCCGAATACCTGCTGACCCCGCGCGGCCGCGATTTCCGGCCCGTGATGCTGGCGCTGCTGGCGTGGGGCAACCGGCACTACGCGCCCGAGGGCGAGCGCGTGGTGCTGGTGGACCGCCATACCGGCGCCACCGTCACGCCGGTGCTGGTCGATGCCGCCACCGGGCGGCCGATCACCGAAGCCGACCATTTCGTCGCGGCCGGGCCGGCCGCCAGCGAGCGCATGCGCGCCCGCCTGGCGAGGTCGGACGGCGCGCGCGCCAACGCCGCCAGCGGCGCCCCCATCCCTGGCGACCCGCTGACCGCGGGCGCCGCCTGAATCCGCATTGAAGAGGAAGCGTCATGACTAGTGAAATCGCCGCCGACCGGGCCGGCTCCGATCCCATCCCCGCGGCGAAACCCCGCGTCAGCCGCAAGCGCCTCGTGCTGGCCGGCGCGCTGGTCGCCGCCGGCGTCGGCCTGGCGCTCTACGGCCAGCACTGGTGGACCCACGGCCGCTTCCAGGAAAGCACGGACGATGCGTATGTCGGCGGCGAGGTCACGGTGGTCGCGCCCAAGGTGGCCGGCTACCTGGCCGAGGTGCTGGTGACGGACAACCAGCAGGTGCGTGCCGGCGACCTGCTGGCCCGCATCGACGACCGCGACTACCGCGCCGCGCTGGCCAAGGCCGAAGGTGCGGTGGCCGCGCAGCAGGCGCTGCTGGTCAACCTGGACGCCACGCGCGCGCTGCAGGATGCCGTGATCGGCCAGGCCCGCGCCGCGGTGACGGCGGTGGATGCCGATACCGTGCGCGCCCGCGACGACCAGGCCCGCTACCAGAGCCTGGCGGCCAAGTCGGCGGTGTCGGTGCAAAGCTCGCAGAAGGCCGATGCCGACTACAAGCAGTCGCTGGCCAACACGCAGCGCGCGCAGGCCAGCCTGCTGGCCGCGCAGCGCCAGATCGACGTGATCGCCACGCAGAAGCTGCAGGCCCAGGCCGCGCTGGCGCAGGCCATCGCCGAGCGCGACATCGCGCGCCTGAATGTCGGCTACACCGAGCTGCGCGCGCCCATCGACGGCATCGTCGGCAACCGGCGCGCGCGCGTGGGCGCCTACGCCGCCAGCGGCACGCAGTTGCTGTCGCTGGTGCCCACGCACGGGCTGTGGGTCGACGCCAACTTCAAGGAAGGCCAGCTCGCGCGCCTGCGGCCCGGCATGCGCGCCACGGTGGAGGCCGACGTGCTGCCCGGCCAGGTCTTCCGCGGCCGCGTGACCAGCCTGGCGCCGGCCACCGGCGCGCAGTTCAGCGTGCTGCCGCCCGAGAACGCCACCGGCAACTTCACCAAGATCGTGCAGCGCGTGCCGGTGCGCATCATGCTCGACGAGAACGACGCCAGGCTCGCGCAGCTGCGCCCGGGCCTGTCCGTGGTGGCCGAGATCGACGCCCGCGCCGACGCGCAGGTGCGGCAATGAGCGGCGCCGCGCTGGCGGGCGCGCAATCCGGCACGCAATCCGGCGCACAATCCGGCACCGCTGCCGGGCAGCCCGCGCCGGTCCGCCCGCCCGCGGGTTTGCCGGACTTCTCGCCGGCGTCGATGACCACCGGCGCCAAGGTGTTCGCCTTCGCCACCATGTGCGTGGGCATGTTCATCGCGCTGCTCGACATCCAGATCGTCTCGGCCTCGCTGCGCGACATCGGCGGCGGCCTCTCGGCCGGCACCGACGAGACCGTGTGGGTGCAGACCAGCTACCTGATCGCGGAGATCATCGTGATCCCGCTGTCGGGCTGGCTCGCGCGCGTGATGTCCACGCGCTGGCTGTTCGCGGCGTCGGCGGCGGGCTTCACGCTGACCAGCCTGCTGTGCGGCATCGCCTGGAACATCCAGAGCATGATCGCCTTCCGCGCCATGCAGGGCTTCCTGGGCGGCTCGATGATCCCGCTGGTGTTCACCACCGCGTTCATGTTCTTCGGCGGCAAGCAGCGCGTGATCGCCGCGGCCACCATCGGCGGGCTGGCCTCGCTGGCGCCCACGCTCGGGCCCACCGTGGGCGGCTGGATCACGGACCACTTCTCGTGGCACTGGCTGTTCTTCATCAACCTGGTGCCGGGCATCTTCGTCATGGTCGCGGTGCCGATGTACGTGCGCGTGGACCGGCCCAACTGGTCGCTGGTGCGTGGCGCCGACTACCTCGGCATGACGCTGATGGCGCTGTTCCTCGGCTGCCTCGAATACACGCTGGAAGAAGGCCCGCGCTGGGACTGGTTCGGCGACGACACCATCCGCGCCACGGCCTGGATCGCCGCGCTGGCCAGCGTCGGTTTCGTGTGGCGCAGCCTGACCTACGCCAACCCGGTGGTGGACCTGCGCGCGCTCAAGGACCGCAACTTCGCGCTCGGCTGCTTCTTCTCGTTCATCGCCGGCGTGGGCATCTTCGCCACCATCTACCTCACGCCGCTGTTCCTCGGCCACGTGCGCGGCTTCAGCGCGCTGCAGATCGGGCTGGCGGTGTTCTCCACCGGCGTCTTCCAGGTCATGTCGATTCCGGTCTACGCCTTCTTCGCCAACCGCGTGGACCTGCGCTGGCTGCTGATGGTCGGGCTGGCCTGCTTCGCGTTCTCGATGTGGCAATTCGCGCCGATCACCAGCGACTGGGGCGCCGAGCAGCTGATGCTGCCGCAGGCTTTCCGCGGCATGGCGCAGCAGTTCGCGGTGGCGCCGGTGGTCACGCTGACGCTGGGCGCGCTGCCGCCGGAGCGGCTCAAGCTGGCCTCGGGGCTGTTCAACCTGATGCGCAACCTGGGCGGCGCGATCGGCATCGCGGTGTGCGCCACCATCCTCAACGACCGCACCAACCTGCATTTCCTGCGGCTGGCCGAGCATCTCAACGCCGGCAACGAGGCAATGGCCGCGCTGCTGCAGTCGGCCGGCAGCAGCATGGCCGCCTGGGGCTTCGACCCGGCCGGCGCGCAGTCGGCCGCCGTCAGGCAACTGTGGACGCTGGCCTACCGCGAGGCGCAGACGCAGAGCTTCGGCGACGTCTTCGTCGCCATCATGGCCTGCTTCGTCATCGCCACCGCGATGGTGCCGCTGATGCGCAAGGTGGCGCCACCGAAGGCGCCCTCGGCCGATGCGCACTGAACCCGGGCCGGCCTTGCCGCCGTGGAGGACAACCATGCTCGTTCGCCATCTGGCCGCGCTGGCCGGCGCGGCGCTGCTGACCGCGGGGGCGGCCGGCGCCGCCACCGAGGCGCCACCGGACAGCAGCCTGGCCTGTGCCCGCGCCGACAACATGTACTGCCGCGTGCCGCCGCGGCCCGGCGCGCGGCCGGCAGGCGACATGAAGGCGACATGAAGGAGACAGGAAGGCGGCATGAGCGGGCGTGGCCGGCGGTTTGGCTATCATGGTGAAAGTATCGTGATGCCGAACGGAGCCGCCGACCATGCAGAGAAAGACCTTCAGGAACATGCAATGCCCCATCGCCCGCGGGCTGGAACGGGTCGGCGAGTGGTGGAGCATGCTGCTGATGCGCGAGGCGTTCTACGGCACGCGCCGCTTCGACGACTTCCAGAAGAACCTGGACATCGCCCCCAACATGCTCACGCGCCGGCTCACCGCGCTGGTGGAGGAGGGGTTGCTGGCGCGGTGCCAGTACTCGGAGAAGCCGCCGCGCTACGAATACGTGCTGACCCCGGTGGGACGCGATTTCCTGCCGGTGCTGCTGGCCATGCTGACCTGGGGCAACAAGCATTTCGCGCCGGAAGGGGCGAGCGTGGAAGTGGTCGACAAGGCCACTGGCAAGGTGGCCGAGCCGGTGCTGGTGGATGCCGGCACCGGCGAGCGCCTCGATTTCGCGCGGTACACGCTGGCGCCCGGGCCGGCGGCGGCGGAGGGCACGCGCAGGCGGCTTGCCGCCGCGCAAGGGTTCTTGTCGGGCGCCGGGCCGGCGCCGGACGATGTGGCAGGGCAGGCCTAGCAGGCGCCGCGGCGGACAGGCGCGGCGCCCGCCCGGCCTGCCGTGCATTTTGCTGGTTTCACTTATTTCATCGAGGCGGGAGACGTCATGAAAATTCTGGTCCTGGGCGCGGGCGCGATGGGCGGCTACTACGGCGGCCGGCTGATGCAGGCGGGCGCGGATGTCACATTCCTGGTGCGGCCGCGGCGCGCCGAAATCCTGGCCCGCGACGGCCTCGTGGTGCGCAGCGAGCTGGGCGACATCCGCACCCCGGTGAAGACGGTGCAGGCCGCCGGGGTGCGGCCCGGCTACGACCTCGTGCTGCTGGCCTGCAAGACCTATGACCTCGACAGCGCCATGCAGGCGCTCGATCCGGCGCTGGACGGCGGGGGCGGCGATGGCGGCAAGGCCGCGGCCATCCTGCCGCTGGTCAACGGCCTGCGCGCCTACGAGACGCTGGACGCGCGCTACGGCCGCGCGCGCGTGCTGGGCGGCGTCTCCTACATCGCCACCACGCTGGATGCGTCCGGCACCGTGATCCACCAGGGCCCCGGCGACCGCCTTGTGGTCGGCGCGCGCGCCGAGGCGGCGCAGCCGCTGGCGCGCGCGTTCCACGAACTGGCGGCCGCCACGCCCGGCACGCGCGAGCTGTCGGCGGACGTGGACCAGGCGCTGTGGAACAAGTGGGTGATGATCGCCTCCGGCGCGCTGATGACCTGCCTGATGCGCGGCACCGTGGGCGAGATCGTGCGCACCGACGACGGCCGCGCGCTGATGCGGCAGGCGATGGACGAATGCGCCGCGGTCGCGCGCCTGTCGGGCCACGCGCTGCCCGAGCCGGTGGGCAAGGCGATGCACGAGCGGCTGCTGGACGCCGGCTCGGCCTGGGCCGCCTCGATGATGCGCGACATCGCCCAGGGCGCGCCGCGCCTGGAGGCGCGCGACATCGTCGGCGACATGGCCGACCGCGCCGGGCGCCTCGGGCACGCGGTGCCGCTGGTGCGCACCGCCTACGCGCATCTGCAGGTCTACGAGGCCCAGCAGGCCCGCCGCGCCGCCGGCTGAAGACCGCCTAGCCGGCCGCCGCGGCCTGCGCGGCGGCGGCCGCGCGCCGCTCGCGCGCGGCCAGCCGGAACGCGCCCGGCCCCACGCCGAAATATGCCTTGAACGCGCGTCCGAAGGCCGCCTCCGAGGCATAGCCGCATTGCTCGCCGATGCTGGCCGCCGATTCGCGGTCCAGCGTCAGCAGGCGCGCCGCCATTTCCATGCGCAAGGTGGTGACGAACTGCAGCGGCGTCTCGCCGCTGAGCTGCGCGAAGCGCCGCGCGAAGGTGGCGCGCGACACGTTGCACACCTGCGCCAGCGACGCCACCGACCACGGCTCGGCCGGCGCCGCGAGCACCGCGTCCACGGCGCGCGCCAGGCGCGCGTCCGCCATCAGGGCCAGCAGGCTGTGGCTCGCGCCGCCCTGCGCGATCAGCGCGCGCAGCAGCAAGGTCAGCAGCGCCGTCGACAACTGCCCGATCACCGCCGCCGCGCCCGGCTCGGGCGCCTGCGCCTCGTTGCGCATCATGCCGATCAGGGCCGCCAGCCACGCGCAGTCGGCGCGCTGCGCGGTGGCGATGCGCAGCACCGGCGGCAGGTGGCGCAGCAGCATGGTGCCCGGCAGGCCCAGCACGAAGGTGCCGCACAGCATGTCGAGCCCCGTGTCGTCGCCGGGGATCGACAGCTCGGTCAGCAGGCCGTTGAAGCGGGCCTGCGGCGCGGCCGTGGCGGCAGCATCGGCACCGGCACCGGCACCGGCGCGCAGGCTGCGCAGCGTGTGCGCGTTGCCGTGCGGGAACAGCAGCACGTCGCCGGCATCCAGCTGCAGCGCCTCGCCGCCCACCTGCGCGTGCGCCTGCCCGCCCAGGATGATGTGGTACGGCAGGTGCCCCGGCGGCGCGGCCGCGTTCTCCACGCGCCAGATGCCGGCGAAGTGGCAGTGCAGGTCCACGGTGCCGGCGGGCGCGAGCATGCGGACCAGTTCCGTCAGACTGTCCATGATCGGGTTCGGTTGAGACGATAAGGCAAGATAATGCGACGATTATATGCGGTAAAGGACAGTTTCGGCGCCTAGACTTCGGGTCATGGATGCAGCGCGCACAAATGCCGCGCGGTCCATCAACCAACCCGCAAAGGAGTCCATCATGTCCCGTCTTCACACCATCGGCGCCGCCGAAGCCACCGGCCAGACCGCCGAACTGTTCGCCGCCATCAAGAAGGCCGTCGGCAAGGTTCCCAATGCCTACCTGACCATCGGCAGCAACGCGCCGGCCGTGCTGGCCAACGTGCTGCAGACCGGCGCGCTGCTGCAGAAGAATTCCACGCTGAGCGCGCGCGAAGTGGAGGCCATCAACCTCGCCGTCAGCGAAGCCTCGGCCTGTGACTATTGCGTGGCCGCGCACACCCTGACCGGCAAGATGGCCGGCTACAGCGCCGAGCAGACCCGCGAGCTGCGCGCCGGCGCCTATGCCGAGGACGGCAAGATCGACGCGCTGGTCCGCTTCGCGCTGACCCTGGTCAAGACCAGCGGCACGCTGCCCGCGGGCGCCGTGGACGCCGTGCGCGCCGCCGGCTACACCGACCGCCAGATCGTCGAGAGCATCCAGGCGGTGAGCGCGATCCTGTTCACCAACATGTTCAACCGCGTCAACGACACGGTGGTGGATTTCCCCAAGGTGGCGTGAGCGGGGCGGGGAGGGCCGGCGGCCCTCCCGTCCCGGGCGGCTATCGACATGCGGAATGCTTCGTTTCACCGCGGCCCGCCGCTGTGGAGAATGGTGGATCCTTCCACTCGTCCGCCCGCCATGCCAACGATCCTGCCTCGCCTTCTCGCCGCCAGCCTGCTGGCGGCCGCCGCGCTTTCCCCGCTTGCCGCGCAGGCCGACACGGCCATTCTCAACGCCGGCTACGACGTCACCCGCGAGCTGTACCGCGACATCAACCCCGGCTTCATCGCCAGCTGGAAACAGGCCACCGGCGAGACCGTGGTGGTCAACCAGTCGCACGGCGGCTCGAGCAAGCAGGCGCGCTCGGTGGCGGACGGGCTGGACGCGGACGTGGTGACGATGAACCAGGAGACCGACATCGACATCCTGGTGCAGCGCGGCGTGGTGGCGCCGGACTGGAAGAAGCGCCTGCCCGACAACGCCGCGCCGTACTACTCCACCATCGTGTTCCTGGTGCGCAAGGGCAATCCCAAGCGCATCCTCGACTGGGACGACCTCGGTCGCGCCGGCGTGCAGGTGATCGTGCCCAATCCCAAGACCTCGGGCAACGGCCGCTACACCTACCTCGCGGCGTGGGGCGCGGCCATCCGCAAGGGCGGCGGCGAAGCGCAGGCGCGCGAGGCGGTGACGCGGCTGTTCCGCAACGTGCCGGTGCTCGACACCGGCGGGCGCGGCGCCACCACCAGCTTCACGCAGCGCCAGCTCGGCGACGTGCTGGCCACCTTCGAGAGCGAGGTGCACCAGATCCGCAAGGAACTCGGCGACAGCTTCGAGGTGGTCTACCCGAGCCAGTCGATCATCGCCGAGGCGCCGGTGGCGGTGGTCGACAAGGTGGTGGACAAGCGCGGCACGCGCAAGGTGGCCACGGCCTACCTGCAGTACCTGTGGTCCGACGCCGGCCAGGAGGTGATCGCCAGCCAGTTCTACCGGCCGCGCGCGCCGGCGGTGCTCAAGGCGCACGCGGCGCAGTTCCGCCCGATCACGCTGTTTACCGTCAATGACGTGTTCGGCAGCTGGGCGCAGGCGCAAAGCCGGCACTTCGCCGACGGCGGCGAGTTCGACAAGATCTACCAGGGCCGGCAGTAAGCCGCCCGACGCCCCGAATATCAACGGGGTTTTCTCCCCTCTCCCGCTTGCGGGAGCGGGGACGGGGGAGAGGGCCGGCGGCGCTAGGAAGCAAAGCCGCCGCGCCCCGCCCGCCCCCGCATTCCCCCGCTACCGCGGCGCATTCAACCCGTTGCGCGCATTCAGGTGCTTGACCAGCTTGCCCAGCGTGGTGGCCTGGATCAGCAGGCTGAACACCACCACCAGGTAGGTCACGCCGATCAGCATCTCGCGCCCGTGGAACTCGGGCAGCGACAGCGCCAGCGCGATCGAGATGCCGCCGCGCAGCCCGCCCCAGGTCATGATGGTGGCCGAGTGCGGGTTGAGCCGGCGGAAGTTCTGCAGCGCCAGCAGCGGAATCGCCACGCTGATGGCGCGCGCGATCAGCACCACGGGAATCGCTGCCAGTCCCAGCCAGACGATATGCAGGTGCAGCGACAGCGCGATGATCTCCAGCCCGATCAGGCCGAACAGCACCAGGTTGAGCAGCTCGTCGAACAGGCCCCAGAAGTTGAACAGGTGCTCGCGCGTCTTCTCCGACATCGAGGTGGCGGCGCCGTGGTTGCCGATCACCAGCCCCATGATGACCACCGCCAGCGGCGCGGACACGTGCACCAGCTCGGCCAGGCTGTAGCCGCCGGTGGCCAGCGCCAGCGTGATGAGGATCTCCACCGGATAGCTCTCGATGCCGCGCAGCAGCAGCGAGGCGCCGTAGCCGAGCGCCGCGCCCAGCACCAGCGCGCCCAGCACTTCGCGCACCAGCGCCGTGGCCACGTGCGCGGCGGAGAATTCGGTGGCGCCGGTGGCCAGGCCCACCAGCGTGAGGAAGGCCACCACCGCGGTGCCGTCGTTGAACAGCGACTCGCCGGCGATCTTGGTTTCCAGGCTTTCCGGCGCGCCCGCGCTCTTGAGCACGCTCAGCACGGCGATCGGGTCGGTGGGGGAGATCAGGGCGCCGAACACCAGGCACCACAGCAGGCTGATGGGGTGGCCGAGCCACTGCGCCACGTAATAGAAGCCGGCGCCCACGGCGGCGGTGGAGATCACCACGCCCACGGTGGCCAGCAGCAGCACCGCGCGGCGCTGGCGGCGCATGCGCGAGAGGTCGACGTGGAGCGCGCCGGCGAACAGCAGCAGGCTGAGCAGGCCGTGGAAGACCACGTCGGAGAAATCGATCTGGGCCACCAGCTTGCGGGCCTGGGCGACCATTTCGGGATGATTGAAGCCGAGCACGGAGACGCTCAGGCAAGTCACCAGCCCGACGGCGGTGATGCCCAGCGTGTCGGGCAGCTTGATGAAGCGGTAGTTGATGACGCCGAAGATGGCGATGAGGGTGAAAAGGGCGCCGGTCCCTTGGAATACAGTCATGCGAGGGGGTCTCCTGCCTTACAGGCGTTGCGAGATGGATGGGATCGCGCGCGGACGCGCCATGTGTATTCTATGCCACATCGTTGACAGGATCGTGGCAGCGCCCGGCGCGCGCCGGGGTCAGGCGCCCACGTCGAAGAATGCCAGGAACCGGCGCATGATCGGCGACAGCGCGCCCGCGCGGTGCGCCACCAGCACCCGGCTGCCCGCGTCCGGGCCGGCCAGCGCGCGGTACGCCACGCCCGGGATGCCGGTGCGCGCGTAGATCTCCGGCAGCACCGAGACTCCGGCGCCGCTGGCCACCAGGCCGATGATGGTGGTGGCCTCGCGCGCCTCCTGCGCGATGCGCGGCGCGAAGCCGGCGCGGTTGCACAGCGTGGTCACGTGGTCGAACAGCCCGCAGCCCAGCCCGCGCGGAAACAGCAGGAAGGGCTGGGCGGACAGTGTGCCGAGGTCCAGCCCGGCCGCCTCGTCTGCCGCCTCGTTCGCCGCCTGCGGCTGCGCCGCCGCGTGCGCGGCGGGCAGCACGGCGACCAGCCGGTCCGCCAGCACCTCGTGCACGGTGATGCTGGGCGGCGGGTAGAACTGCGGCGACGGACGCAGGAAGCCGACGTCGATCTCGCCCTTCTCCAGCCCCTGCAACTGCTGCCCGGTGGACATGTGCACCAGCTCCAGCGTGGCGCGCGGATGGCCGAGGCGGAAGCGCTGCACCGCGCGCGGGAAGGCGTCCTGCATCGGCACGGAAGCGGTGAAGGCCACGCGGATCTCGCCGGCCTCGCCGGCGGCCACCTGCTTGACCACCTCGCGCGCCTGCTCCAGGTTGCCCAGCGCCGCGCGCGCCTTGTCCAGGAACAGCGTGCCGGCGGGCGTGAGCGCCACGTGGTGGCGCGAGCGGTCGAGCAGGGGGCTGCCCAATTCGTCCTCCAGCGCCTTGATCTGGGTGCTCAGCGGCGGCTGGCTGATGTGTAGCTTGCGCGCGGTCTCGCTGAAGCTCAGCGCTTCGGCCACGGCGACGAAATAGCGGAGTTGGCGGAAGTCCATAGGTGGGTTAGTTATATCGTCCCAGAATAACAAGCGGCTTGAAAACGTATTGGACACTATCACAACGGGTGCCCAGAATGCGTGCAAACGATTTCAACCGACCCACAGGAGACAAGAATGCTGCGTCGATCCTACCTCGCCGGCTTGCTGGCCACCGCGCTGTCGCTGGGCGCCGTCGCCACCAGTGCCGCCGCCGCCGAAACCTATCCCGCCAGGCCCATCCGGCTGGTGGTGCCCTACGCGGCGGGCGGCGCGGTGGACATCGTCGCGCGCTCGGTCGGCCAGAAGATGAGCGTGCTGCTCAAGCAGCCGGTCATCGTCGACAACCGCCCCGGCGCCAGCACCAATATCGGTCTGGACATGGTGGCCAAGGCCCAGCCGGACGGCTACACCATCATGATGGCCTCCAACAGCCTGGCCACCAACGCCGCGCTGTTCGCCAAGCTGCCGTTCGACCCGGCGCGCGACTTCACGCCGGTGGCGCGCATCGGGCAGGCCTCGCTGGTGCTGGTGGTGCCGGCCAAGTCCGGCATCGCCTCGCTCAAGGGCCTGGTGGCCCAGGCCAGGTCCCAGCCCGGCAAGCTCAGCTACGCCTCGGCCGGCAACGGCAGCTCCGGCCATCTCGCCGGCGAGCTGTTCAAGGAAGCGGCCCGCATCGACGTGCTGCACGTGCCCTACAAGGGCGGCGCGCCGGCCATCACCGACCTGCTCGGCGAGCGCATCTCCTTCATGCCGATCAATCCGCTCGAAGTCATCACGCATATCCGCGCCGGCACGCTGCGCGCCATCGCGGTGGCGAGCGACCAGCGCACGCCGCTGCTGCCGGACGTGCCGACCTCGCGCGAAGAGGGCCTGCCGGGCTTCACCGCCTCGGTGTGGTGGGGGCTGGTGGCGCCGGCCAGGACGCCGGCGGCCATCGTGCATGAACTCAACGCCGCGGCCAACACCGCGCTGGCCGACGCCGACGTGCGCAAGCAGCTCGCGCAACTGGGCGTGACCATCCTGCCCGGCACGCCCGAAGCCTTCGGCCAGTTCGTGCGCAGCGAGACCACGACCTGGAACGGCGTGATCCGCAAGGCGGGCATCACGGCCGACTGACCACGCCCCGGGCGCGGTCCGCCGCGCCCGGCGCAAGCAACACGATTCAACGGGAAACACCCATGTCCACGCCCCTCTCCGACACCCAAGCCCAGGCCCGCCGCCCCGCCATCCTGGTGGTCAGCGCGCACGCCGCCGACTTCGTCTGGCGCGCCGGCGGCGCCATCGCGCTGTACGCCGAGCGCGGCTACCACGTCAACATCGTCTGCCTGTCCTTCGGCGAGCGCGGCGAATCCGCCAAGATGTGGCGCCAGCCCGGCATGACGCTCGAGCGCGTCAAGGCCGCGCGGCGCGAGGAAGCGCAGCAGGCCGCCGACATCCTCGGCGCCACCCTGACGTGCTTCGACCTCGGCGACTACCCGCTGCGCGTGAGCGACGCAGCGCTGCTGCGCCTGGCGGACATCTACCGCGAGCTGCGCCCCGAGCTGGTCATGAGCCACTCGCGCGAGGACATCTACAACTTCGACCACCCGCTGGCCACCCACGTGGCGCAGGAAGCGCGCGTGATCGCCCAGGCGCACGGCTACAAGCCCGAGGTGCCGGTGATCGGCGCGCCGCCGGTGTTCCTGTTCGAGCCGCACCAGCCCGAGCAATGCAACTGGAAGCCCGACGTGCTGCTCGACATTTCCTCCGTATGGGAGAAGAAGCAGCGCGCCTTCGCCACGATGGCGGCGCAGGAACACCTGTGGGAGTACTACACCCGCGTGGCGCTGCAGCGCGGCGCGCAGGCCACGCGCAACTCGGACCGCAAGGTCAAATACGGCGAGGGATACGCGCGCGTGTTCCCGCAAGTCTCGGAGACCCTGGCATGAAGACCATCGCCTATCGCCATATCCTGCGCGCCGACGCGGCCGACATCGATGCGCTCGGCAGCGCCGGCGTGGCCACCGCGCACGAGGCGCAGCGCCGCACCGGGCTGATGAAGCCCTATCTGCGGCCGGTCCAGTCCGGCGCGGCGATCGCCGGCAGCGCCGTGACGGTGCTGATGCATCCCGGCGACAACTGGATGATCCACGTTGCGGTGGAGATGGTGCAGCCCGGCGACGTGCTGGTGGTGGCGCTGGTCAGCGACTGCACCGACGGCCTGTTCGGCGACCTGCTGGCCACCTCGCTCAAGGCGCGCGGCGCGCGCGGGCTGGTCATCGACGGCGGCGTGCGCGACGTGGCCACGCTCAACGCCATGAACTTCCCGGTGTGGTCGCGCGCGGTCTCGGCGCAGGGCGCGGTCAAGGAAACGGTGGGCGCGGTCAACGTGCCGGTGGTCTGCGCCGGCGCCCACGTGCGTCCCGGCGATGTGATCGTGGCCGACGACGACGGCGTGGTGGTGGTGCCGCGCCCGCAGGCCGCGGCGACCGCCCGGCTCGCCGCGGCGCGCGAAGCCAACGAGCTGGCCAAGCGCGCCACGCTGGCCGCCGGCGTGCTGGGCCTGGACATGTACAAGATGCGCGAGGCGCTGGCCGCGAAGGGGCTGGTCTATTCGGACCAGGCGGTGGACTGGTACAGCGGCTTCGACGAGGCCTGAGCCCCGCATGGTCCAGGCGCCGCCCGCCCGCGCCGCGGGCGGCGTCCCCGATTCTGGTATAAGCAACGCAGACGATTTTCCGGGCCTCGGGGGAGCCAGATGGAACTGCGCCAGCTTCAATACTTCGTGCGGGTGGTCGAACTCGGCAGCATGAGCCGCGCCGCGCTCGACCTGGACATGGTGCAGTCGGCCATGAGCCAGCAGATCAGCCGGCTGGAAAGCGAGCTGTCCACCCGCCTGCTGCGCCGGACCACGCGCGGCGTCACGCCGACCGAGGCCGGCCTGGCCTTCTTCCGCGAGGCCCAGCTCGCGCTGCGCCACGCCGAGCAGGCCAAGCGCGCGGCCCATCACGCGCGCCTGTCCGGCACGGTCAGCGTGGGCCTGGCGCCGACCACCGCGTCGATGGTCGGCGTGCCGCTGATGCGCGCCATGCGCGAGCGCTATCCCGACGTGCGCCTGCACATGGTGGAGAGCCTGTCGGGCCACCTCGGCGCCATGCTCAACGCGCGCCAGCTCGACCTCGCCGTGCTGTTCGATACCCACGTGGCGCGCCGCTGGAGCGTGATGCCGCTGCTGGAAGAAACCCTGTTCCTGATCCGCTCGCGCAAGGCCCTGCCGGCCGGCGCCGAGGCCGGCCTGCCCACGCGGCTGCGCATGGCGCAGCTGCAGGACGTGCCACTCATCATGCCGACCGGCCTGCACGGGCTGCGCAGCACGCTGGACGCCGCTTTCGCGCGCGCCAAGATCGTGCCGCAGGTGGTGCAGGAAGTGGATTCGCTGGCCATGCTGATGGACGCGGTGGACCTGGGCTTCGGCGGCACGCTGCAGCCGTGGGCGGCGGTGGGGCGCTATGCCGACGCCACCGAGCGCTTCCACCTGGCCGAGATCGCCGACCCCAAGGTGCGGCGCCAGAACGTGCTGTGCAGCCTGTCGGACGACGAGCTGTCCCCGGCCGCGCTGGCGCTGCGCGTGGTGCTGGCCGACTGCGCGCGCGAGCTGGTGCGCTCGGGCGCCTGGCGCGGCGCGCGGCTGCTGGGGCCGGAGGGCTGAGGGCGGGGCTCGGCGCATTTCGGCGGATCCCGGCGGATCCCGGCGGATCCCGGCAGGGCGGGCAGCCCCCGAGGGGTATCACGAATCGTGATGCCCCCATGCCGCCACCGGCCTTAGCAGGCGGGCGCGCCGCCGGTACAGTGCGGGCTACCCCACGAGAAGACCGCATTGTGTTCCTGATTACACCAACCCGGAAGCCCCTCCCGTCGGCTTCCCGCCGTGCCGCCGGAGGCGCGCGGCCATGATCGACGTCCTGGTCATCGGTGGCGGCAACGCCGCCCTGTGCGCCGCCCTGATGGCGCGCGAAGCCGGCGCCAGCGTGCTGCTGCTCGAAGCGGCGCCGCGCGAGTGGCGCGGCGGCAACTCCCAGCACACCCGCAACCTGCGCTGCATGCACGACGCGCCGCAGGATGTGCTGATCGAGGCTTATCCCGAGGAAGAATACTGGCAGGACCTGCTCAAGGTCACTGGCGGCATCACCAACGAGCACCTGGCCCGCCTGACCATCCGCGCGTCCTCCACCTGCCGCGACTGGATGCGCAAGCACGGTGTGCACTTCCAGCCGCCGCTGTCGGGCGCGCTGCACGTGGCGCGCACCAACGCCTTCTTCATGGGCGGCGGCAAGGCCCTGGTCAACGCCTATTTCCGCAGCGCCGAGGCGCTCGGCGTGCAGGTGCGCTACAACGCGCCGGTGGACGCCATCGAGATGGACGGCGACCGCTTCGTGGCCGCGCGCATCGGCAGCGAGCGCATCGAGGCGCGCAGCTGCGTGCTGGCCGCCGGCGGCTTCGAGTCCAACCGCGAATGGCTGCGCGAAGCCTGGGGCCAGAACGCCGACGGCGAATGGCCGGCCGACAATTTCCTGATCCGCGGCACGCGCTTCAACATGGGCGTGCTGCTCAAGCACATGATCGAGTCGGGCGCGGACGCCATCGGCGACCCGTCGCAGTCGCACTGCGTGGCCATCGACGCGCGCGCGCCGCTGTACGACGGCGGCATCTGCACGCGCGTGGACTGCGTCTCGCTGGGCGTCATGCTCAACCGCAACGCCGAGCGCTTCTACGACGAGGGCGAGGACTTCTGGCCCAAGCGCTACGCCATCTGGGGCCGGCTGGTGGCCCAGCAGCCCGGGCAGATCGGCTACTCCATCATCGACGCCAAGGCCGTGGGCCGCTTCATGCCGCCGGTGTTCCCCGGCGTGCGCGCCGACACGCTGCCGGAACTGGCGCGCCTGCTCGGGCTGGACGAAGCCACCTTCGTGCGCACCATCGAGGCGTACAACGCGGCCTGCCGCGTGGGCAAGTTCGACCACACCGTGCTCGACGACTGCCACACCGAGGGCATCTCCCCGGCCAAGACCCACTGGGCGCGCCCGCTCGACACCGCGCCGTTCTACGGCTACGCGCTGCGCCCGGGCATCACCTTCACCTATCTCGGCCTGAAGGTAAACGAGCACGCCGCCGTGCACTTCGGCGGCAAGCCCAGCGACAACCTGTTCGTGGCCGGCGAGATGATGGCCGGCAACGTGCTGGGCAAGGGCTACACGGCGGGCGTGGGCATGGCCATCGGCACCGCCTTCGGCCGCATTGCCGGCACCCGGGCCGCCGCCGCCGCGCGGGGCCTGCGCAACGACATCCAGGAAGACCAGCATGCAACATCTTGAAGCGCTGACGCGCGAAGCGGCGGCGCTGGCCGAGGGCGCGCTGCCGCTCACCGGCGACGAGGCCGAGGTCGGCCGCATCATGCAGATCTGCAACGCCTGCCGCTACTGCGAAGGCTTCTGCGCCGTGTTCCCGGCCATGACGCGCCGGCTCGAGTTCGGCAAGGCCGACATCCACTACCTGGCCAACCTGTGCCACAACTGCGGCGCCTGCTACCACGCCTGCCAGTACGCGCCGCCGCACGAGTTCGGCGTCAACGTGCCGCAGGCGATGGCCAAGGTGCGCGTGCAGACCTACTCGGACTACGCCTGGCCGGCCGCCTTCGGCGGGCTGTACCGCCGCGCCGGGCTGGCCACCGCGCTGGCGCTGGCCGGCGGCCTGGCGCTGTTCCTGGTGATGGTGCTGGCCGCGCGCGGCAGCCTGCTGCACGCGCCGCTGGCCGGCAACTTCTACGCCATCTTCCCGCACAACCTGCTGGCGGCCATGTTCGGGCTGGTGTTCGGCCTCGCCATCGTGGCGCTGGGCGTGGGCGTGACGCGCTTCTGGCGCCGCGTGACGCCGGGCGAGCTGGCCGGCGAGGCGCGCGGCGCGGCCATCGGCGGCGCCGCGCACGACGCGCTGCGGCTGCGCTACCTCGACGGCGGCCACGGCGAGGGCTGCAACAACGCCGACGACGCCTTCACCCTGTGGCGCCGCCGCTTCCACCATTTCACGTTCTACGGCTTCATGCTGTGCTTCGCCGCCACGGCGGTGGCCACGCTCTATCATTACCTGCTGGACCTGCACGCGCCGTATGCGCTGACCAGCCTGCCGGTGCTGCTCGGCACGGCCGGCGGCATCGGCCTGCTGATCGGCACGGCGGGGCTGCTGCGGCTCAACCTGGCGCGCGACCCGAACACCGGCGACGCCGCGCAGAAACCGATGGACCGCGGCTTCATCGCGCTGCTGTTCCTCACCAGCGCCACCGGCCTGGCGCTGCTGGCCTGGCGCGACACCGGCGCGATGGCGCTGCTGCTGGCCCTGCACCTGGGCGTGGTGATGGCGCTGTTCCTGACGCTGCCCTACGGCAAGTTCGCGCACGGCATCTACCGCAGCGCCGCGCTGCTGAAATGGAATATCGAAAAACGCCGGCCGAGCAATCTCGCGCTCGGCTCGGACTGAAGTCGCCCCCGAACCCCGACTGAAACGAATACCGTATCCACAAGGAGATCCCCATGAACAAGCCCGGCGTGCTCACCATTTCGTCGATGCGAGACCAGTGCAGCGAAGCCGAATGGCAGGCGCGCGTAGACCTGGCCGCGTGCTACCGGCTGGTGGAGCTGTACGGCATGGCCGACATGATGGCCAACCACATCTCGGTGCGCGTGCCGGGCGAGGAGGGCGCCTTCCTCATCAACGCCTACGGCATGATGTACGAGGAAATCACGGCCTCCAGCCTGATCAAGGTGGACCATGCCGGCACCATCCTCGCCAAGCCGGACTTCGGCTCGCTCAACTACGGCATCAACAAGGCCGGCTACGTGATCCACAGCGCCGTGCACGAGGCGCGCCCCGAGGTGGCCTGCGTGATCCACACCCATAGCTGGGCCTCGATGGCGGTGTCGTCGCTCGACTGCGGGCTGCTGCCGCTCACGCAGACCGCCATGCGCTTTCTCAAGATCGGCTATCACGAGTACCAGGGCGTGGTGCTGGACACCGCCGAGCAGGCGTCGCTGATCGCCGACCTCGGCACCGGCGAGGCCATGATCCTGCGCAACCACGGCGCGCTGACCGTGGGCAACACCGTGGGCGAGGCCTTCAACTGGATGCACCGGCTGGAGCTGGCCTGCCGCGCGCAGATCGGCGCGATGTCGTGCAATACGCCGCTGCGCGAGGTCGGCGCCGACGTGCTGCAGGAAACCTGGAACAACTACCAGCCCGGCACCCGCCGGCCTTATGGCGTGATGGAGTGGCCGGCGCTGCTGCGCAAGCTCGACCGCCTCGACCCGAGCTTCCGCGACTGAACACGGCCGCCCCCCGGCCGTGACCGCTGTCCCCCCAGCGGCAGCGCGTGAAGACAAGAGCAGAAAACGGAAACGGAGACAGACAAGATGAACAGACGACGCATGCTGGCCCAGGCGCTGGCGCTTGGCGCCGCGCCCTGGATCGCCGCCACCCGCGCGCAGGCGATGCCCAACAAGCCGGTGACGCTGGTGGTGCCGTTCGCCCCCGGCGGCAATCTCGACGTGGTGGCGCGCGCGCTGGCGCCGGCGCTGGAGCAGTCGCTCGGGCGCAACGTCATCGTCGACAACCGGCCCGGCGCCGGCGGCGTGCTGGGCGCGTCCGCGGTGTCGCGCGCGGAGGCCGACGGCAGCACGCTGCTGGTGACCACGCCCAACGCCATCGTGGTGCTGCCGCGCATGACGCGCACCGCATTCAGCCTGGCCAGCTTCCAGCCGGTCGGGCTGGTCTCCACCACCACGCTGGTGATCGTGGTCAAGGGCGGCGACAAGCGCTTCGCCGACGTGGGCGCGCTGCTGGCCCATGCGCGCGCCAATCCCGGCAAGGTCACCGCCGGCCACGCCGGGCCCGGCACCACCAACCACGTGGCCGCGCTGCAACTGGAGCAGGCCGCCGGCATCAAGCTCAACACCGTGCCCTACAAGGGCTCGGCGCCCGCGCTGATGGACCTGATGGGCGGGCAGATCGACATGGTGGTCGACCAGCTCACCAGCTCCGCGCCCCATATCCAGTCCGGCGCGCTGCGCGTGCTGGCGGTGATGTCGCGCGAGCGCGATGCCACCCTGCCGAAGGTGCCGACCCTGCGCGAATCCGGCCTGCCCGGCTTCGAGGCGACCACCGCCACCGGCCTGCTGGCCCCGGCGGGCACGCCGGCCGCCACCATCGAGACGCTCAACGCGGCGCTGCGCAAGGCGCTGGCCGAGCCGAGCGTCAAGAGCCGCCTGCTGAACGTCGGCAGCGTGGCCCAGAGTTCGTCGCCGCAGGAACTGCTGCAGACGCTGCAGCGCGAGGATGCGCGCGCGCAGCAACTGGCGGCATCCGGCCGGCTCAAGGCGGAATGACGCGCAGCACGCGCCCGCCGCACATCGATCAACACGACAGAGAAGCCGTCCCCGCCATGACCAGACCCTGCCTGCCACCGCTTGCCAACCACGCCGAGCCGGCCTTCCGCGCGCCGCCCGGCGCCTGCGACAGCCATGCCCACGTGTTCGGCCCCTACCAGCGCTTTCCGCTCGCCGCCGAGCGCAGCTACACCCCGGCCGAGCATCCCGCCGCCGACTTCATCGCCCATCTCGACCAGCTCGGGCTGACGCGCGGCGTGCTGGTCACGGCCAGCGCCTGCGGCACCGACAACGGCAGCGTGCTGGAGGCTCTGCGGCTCTACCCCGAGCGGCTGCGCGGCATCGCGGTGCCGGCGCCCGACACCAGCGACGCCGAGCTGGACCGCTGGCACGCGGCCGGCATGCGCGGCGTGCGCATCAACCTGTACCAGGTCGACGGCCACGCGGTGTACCGCAACGGCGTGGGGCTGGAGGTGCTCGAAGCGCTCGCGCCGCGGCTGGCCGAGCGCGGCTGGCACGCGCAGATCTGGATCCACGCGCCCGACCTGCCGGCGCTCGCCCCGCGCCTGCGCGCGCTCGGCGTGCCGCTGGTGATCGATCACATGGGCCGCATGTCCACCGCGCGCGGCGTGGGCGATCCCGGCTTCCAGGCGCTGTGCGCGCTGCTGGCCGAAGGCGCGGCATGGACCAAGATCTCCGGCGCCGACCGCCTGAGCGCCGCGGGCGCGCCCTACGGCGATGTCGATCCGTTCGCCACCGCGCTGCTCGCCGCCAACCCGGAGCGCGTGGTGTGGGGTTCCGACTGGCCGCACATCAACTACTTCGAAGCCGGGCAGGTGCCAGACGACGGCACGCTGTTCAACCTGCTGGCGCGCTGGCTGCCCGACGCCGCGGCGCGCGAGCGCGTGCTGGTGAGCAACCCGGCGCGGCTCTACGGATTCGACGGCGCGCCCGCCTGACGGCTGCCCGGCGCGTAGCGCTCATCACCCGGCGCCGCCAGCCCAGGCCGGCGCCGGTCACGAACAAGAACATGGCGGACGCGGGCGCGTCCCGGCCCGGCCGCCCATCGGAGACCCGACATGCCTCGTTTCGCCCCCTCGCCCTCGCCCTCGCTGCCGTTGCGCCTCGCGCGCGCATGCGCGCCGCTCGCCGTGCTTGCCTGCGCGCTGGCCGGCGCCGCCCACGCCCAGCCGGCCGGCGCCGACTATCCGACCAAGCCGGTGCGCATGGTGGTGGCGTTCACCGCCGGCGGCACCACCGACATCCTCGCGCGCAGCGTCGCCCAGTCGCTGGCGCAGCGCTTCAAGCAGTCCTTCGTGGTGGACAACCGGCCCGGCGCCGGCGGCAACATCGGCACCGAGGCCGTGGTGCGCTCGCCGGCCGACGGCTACACGCTGCTGGTCGATTCGGTCGGGCCGATCTCCATCAACCAGACGCTCTACAAGAAGCTCAACTACGATCCGCTCACCGACCTCGTGCCGGTGGTGCAGATCGCCGACGTGCCCAACGTGCTGGTGGTGCACCCCTCGCTGCCGGCCAGGAGCTTCGAGGAATTCATCGCCTACGCCAAGGCCAACCCGGGCAAGCTCAACTACAGCTCCACCGGCGTGGGCACCTCGTCGCAGCTCTCCAGCTTCATGCTGACGCAGCGCGTCGGCACCGAAGCCACGCATATCCCCTACAAAGGGGCCGACGCGCTCAACGACCTGCTGTCCGGCAGGGTACAGTTCATGTTTGCCACCATCCCCTCGGTCATTGCCCATATCAAGGCCGGCAAGCTGCGGGCGCTGGCGGTGAGCAGCGCGCACCGTTCGAAGTCGCTGCCCGACGTGCCGACGGTGGCGGAGAAGGGCTTCCCCGGTTTCGAGGCCGGATCGTGGTTCGGCGTGTTCGCGCCCAAGGGCACGCCCAGGGCGGTCATCGACAAGCTGAACCAGGCGGTCAACGAAGCCCTGCCGTCGCTGCAGGCGCAGATGGTGCGCGAAGGGGCGGACCCGGTGGGTGGCTCGCCCGAGCAGTTCGGGCAGTTCACCCGCAAGGAATACACCAAGTGGAAGGTCGTGGTCCATGATTCCGGCGCTTCCATCGACTAACGCTATGTAGGTTGCAATGAACCATCCATCCGGCGGGCAAGGCCCGCGCATCCTGATGTCGGAACAAGCTCTGCGGCAGTACGGCGCGGACATCGGCGCCGCGCTCGGCGGCCACTTCGTGCCGGTGGCGCTGCCGGCCGGCGACGGCCCGCATGGCGGGCCGGACGCTGCATTGGACGCCGACATCGCCTTCGTCTCGCGCGACGTCACCGGGCTGTCCACCAAGCACGAGATCCTGCCCGCCACGCGGCGCTTCTACGACGCCATGCTGGCCAGCCCCTCGCTGCGCTGGACCCACACCCATTCGGCCGGCGCCGACCGCGCCGTGTTCGGCGAGCTGCGCGCGCGCGGCGTGCAGGTGACCACCTCGTCCGGCGCCAATGCCGGCGTGGTGGCGCAGACCGCGCTGGCCGGGCTGCTGGCGCTGGCGCGGCATTTCCCGCAGATGCTGGCGGCGCAGGGCGAGCGCCGCTGGGCGCCGCTGATCGGCTCCGGCCTGCCGCGCGACATCGCCGGGCAGACCGCGACCATCGTCGGCTGGGGCCCGATCGGGCAACTGCTGGGCAAGCTGCTGCACACGCTGGGCATGCACGTGGTGGTGGTGCGGCAGAGCGCCGCCTCCGCCGGGCCGGACTACGAGACGGTCGCATTCGAGGGCGTGCGCGGCGTGCTGCCGCGCACCGACTGGCTGCTGCTGGCCTGCCCGCTCACGCCGCAGACGCAGGGGCTGGTGGACGCCGCCGCGCTGGCGCTGCTGCCGGATGGCGCCCGGCTGGTCAACGTCGCGCGCGGCGAAGTGGTGGATGAAGCCGCGCTGATCGCGGCGCTGCGGTCCGGCCGCCTCGCCGGCGCCTACCTGGACGTGTTCGCGCACGAGCCGCTGCCGGCGGACTCGCCGCTGTGGACCATGCCCAACGTCATCGCCACGCCGCACAGCGCGGGCTTCTCCGATGGCAACGCCGCGCGCGTGGCGGGGATCTTCATGGACAACCTGCGGCGCTGGCAGGCGGGGGAAGCGTTGCGCAACCTCGTCGGCTGACCGGCGGGAAGTGAAAGACAACGGCGCCCGCGAGGGCGCCGTTTTTCTTGTTGCCGGCGCCCGCAACAGCGAAGACCATCACGCCGCGCAGACGCCAGGCACCAACGCACGGCGAGCATCCCCGCACGCCCGCATCCCCGAGACACAATCACCGCCGGTTGGCCAGCCAGATGCCGCCGACGATGGCCGCCAGCCCCGCCGCGTGGAACCAGCGCGGCCAGTCGCCGAGCAGCGCGCTCGACATCAGCGCGGCGAACACCGGCGTGAGCGTGAAGAAGAACACCGGCAACTGCGCGCCGGCGCGCGCGATGGCGCGGTCCCAGGCGAAGTAGCCGAGCAGCGACGGCACCGTGGCCACGTACAGCAGGATGGCGGCCACCTTGGCGTCCAGGTGCAGCGGCGCGTGTGTCGCCGCCAGTTCCCACGCCGCGAACGGCGCGCTGGCGAGCACGCCGGCCACGATCTGGCCGAACAGCAGCACCGCCAGCGGCAGGTCGGGGCGGCGCTTGCGCAGCAGCCAGGTGTAGGCGCTCCAGGTGACGGTGGCGGCCAGCATGAACAGGTCGCCCGGCACGAAATCGAGCTGCGCGAGCCGCGCGGGGTCGCCGCGCAGCAGCACCACGCCCACGCCGGCCAGGCAGAGCAGGGCGCCCGCCACGTGCCAGCCGCGCACCCGCTCGTGGAAGAACAGCGCGCCGATGATGAGCAGGAAGATCGGCGCCGAGGCCCCGATCAGCGTCACGTTGATCGGCGACGAGGTGGTCAGCGCGAGGTACTGCATCGCGTTGTAGACCGACACCGACAGCATGCCCATCGCGGCGATCACGCCGGCGTGCCGCTTCAGCGCGGCGGCGTGCAGCCGCACGTCGCGCCACACGGCCGGGGCCAGCAGCAGGCCGGCCAGCGCCCAGCGCGCGAAGTTCAGCGTGACCGGCGGGATGGCGCCGGCGGCGTAGTGGCCGACGATGGCGTTGCCGGCCCAGCTCAGGGGCGGGAAGGTCAGCAGGCCGAGGGTGGTCCAGTCGAGGCCGGCCTTGCCGGCGGCGGTAGCGCGCATATGAGGGTTGTCGTCCTGTCGGTGTTCTTGTTCTTGTCTTGTTTCTGGCTTATTTTTGTCTTGTTGCCGTGCCGGCGCGGGCCCGGACGCGTGTCCGTCTCCTTGTCTCCTTTTTTCCCCGCGCGCCGGGCATTATGCCGCAGCGCGATTGCAAACGATTGTCAGGGGCATGCCGCGTGCGGCTGCCATGCGCTAGTCTCCATGCGTGCCGCGCGCCGGCCGGCGCGCCCGGGAAAAGTGCCGGATACGAACTGTTACACGGACGCGCCGGCCGGCTGTCAACACCGCAAACCGGCGGGCCGTTTTTACAGGCAACGCGCAAGCCGCGCGCCTACCTGGAGATTGCAATGAAAAAGGTTCTCGCCATCGTGACCCTCGCGCTCTTCGCCGCCGGCGCCTACGCGCAGGCACCCGCCGCCGAGGCGACCAAGGAGCCGGTCAAGGTCGAAAAGAGCGCGCACAAGAGCAAGGCGCACGGCACCAAGCATACCAAGGCCGCCACGCCGGCCAAGCCCGCCGCGCAGTAATGCGGCGTTCCGGAATGCGCCCCGCCGCGGGGCGCATTCTTCATCCAGCCCCCTGACCTCATGCACCTGATCTGGACGATTCTCATCGGCTTCGTGGCCGGCCTCGTGGCGCGCGCCATCACTCCCGGCAGCGGCCCCAGCGGCTTTTTCCTGACCGCCGCGCTCGGCATTGCCGGCGCGCTCGCCGCCACCTTCCTCGGGCAGCTCCTGCACTGGTATCGCCCGGGCCAGTCCGCCGGCTTCATCGGCGCGGTGGTCGGCGCGGTGATCCTGCTGCTCGGCTATCACCTGATCGCGCGCAAGGGCTGAAGCCAGCCCGCGCCGCATTCCTTCCAAGCCATACCGACAACCCAAGAACCGGATCCGATCATGAGCCTGATGGACATCCTGCAGAACGCAGCCGCCGCCCTCGGCGGCAACCCCGAGCAACAGGTGGACCACATCGCCCAGAACGCGCCGCCGGGCGCGCTCGGCGAACTGCTGGCCGGCGCGTTCCGCTCGGACCAGACGCCGGCCTTCGGCAACATGGTGGGCGAGCTGTTCGGCCAGTCGAACGGCGCGCAGCAGGCCGGCATGCTCAACCAGATGCTGGCCCTGCTGGGCCCGGCCGTGCTGTCCGGCGCGGCCGGCGGCGTGCTGGGCAAGGTGATGGCGCCCGGCGCCACGCAGGTCACGCCCGAGCAGGCCAGCCAACTGACGCCGGCGCAGGTGCAGGAGATCGCCGCCCACGCCGAGCAGGCGCATCCGGGCGTGGTCGACCAGATCGCCGGCTTCTACGCCGAGCATCCCACGCTGGTGAAGACCATCGGCAGCGCCGCGCTGGCCATCGCGCTGGCCAAGTTCCGCGAGCACCAGCAGCAGGCCTGAGCTGCGCCGGCTTCGGCCGGTGCCGGCCGGCGCGTGCTGCCCGTCACGCTGCCTTGCTGCCCTCTCCCGTGAAGTGGGAGAGGGCAGCAAACCTTGTCTCGCGGTAAATCGCGTGCCGCGCAAGCCGGGCAACTAAAAGCCGCCCGGCTGCGGCTCCCTCGCATCGAAATCGAGCTCGATCCTGGCGCCGTTGGGATCGTGCAGGAACAACTGCCACAGGCCGGAGCCCGCCTGCCGCCCGAGCGTGAACGGAATGCCGCGGCGGCGCAGGTCGCCCGTGTATTGCTCCAGGCCGGTGGCGGTGAAGGCCATGTGGTCCAGCACGCCGGCCGCGGGCGCCGGCAGCGCATCGGTGGCGACGAGGTGCACGATGGGCGCGCCACCGGCGTACAGCCACGCGCCCGGGAACGAGAACGGCGGGCGCGGGCCGGTCTCGAAGCCCAGCACCTCGCGGTAGAAAGCGACGCTGTCTTCGAGGGCGTCGGTCAGGACGGTGAAGTGGTTCATCCCGGCGATCGGCATGTCTTGCTCCTGTTCTGCTTCTTGTGCTGCCCGACCGACGCGGCGCGATGCCGCCGCGCATGGCCGGCCCGGCCGTGTCAGACCGATTCTTCTTCCCGCGACGCCATCCAGTCGAGCAGTACCGTCTTGCCCCACTGGATGTCGTCGCCGATCGCCGCCGATACCGTCTTCGGGTCCTTGCGGGCGAGGCCGTCGAGCACGCGGTAGTGCGGGTGCTCTTCCAGGCTTTCGCGGCTGGCCTGCAGCTCCGTGTGGAAGATATGCAGCAGCGGCCCCATGCGCACCCACATGCTTTCCACCACCGCGAACAGGTTGGGCAGGTGGGACGCGGCGAGCAATTCGAAATGGAACTTGCGGTTCAGCCCCGCCGCCTCGCGCGGGCTGGCCGACACCGCCTTGATGAAGGCCTCGTGCGTCCTGCGCAGCCGCGCGATCTCCTGCGGCGTGATGCGCAGCGCGGCGGCCTCGGCGGCGGCGCCTTCGAGCAGCGTGCGCATCAGCTGGATCTCGGAGACCGTGCCGGGGTCGAGCTCGGGCACGGTGATGGAGGTCGCCGCGGTCATTTCCAGCGCCTGCTCGCTCACCAGCCGGAAGATCGCCTCGCGCACGGGGGTGGTGCTGGTCCCCATCGACTGGGCCAGTTCCGCCACGCGCAAGCGCTCGCCCGGCACGTACTTGCCGCTCATCAATGCGGAGCGGATCTGGTCGTAGACGCGTGACGACAGATTGCTCTTCTCCACGCGCACGAGTTCTTTCATGACAGCCTGCCTCGGTAAGGAATGTTCAAGGACACATCATATATGATATGCAGCGCTATTTTTCCGCTCAGGCGGGGCTGCCGGCGCCGGCGGGCGGTGTGTCCAGCAGGTAGTCCGCCAGCAGGTCGATCTGCGCCGTCACCATGTGCTCGCCGAGATGGATGCGGCAGCCGCGCGCCCTGGCCGCGAGCAGCAGCGGGGTCTGCGCCGGCTGCATGATGACTTCCGCGACGATGGTTTCGGGCCGCAGCAGGGCGGGGTCGAGCGGCAGCGGGTCGTCGGGCTTGAGGCCGAGCGAGGTGCCGTTGACGATCAGGTCCCAGTCGCCGGCCGGACCCGCGGCGGAGGCCACGGCGGCGCCGGGCCGCTTCGCCTTCAACTGCGCGGCGAGCGCGTCGGCCTTGCCGCGCGAGCGGTTGACGATGGCCAGCTGCGCCACGCCGGCATCGAGCAGCGCCGCCGCCACCGCGGTGGCCGCGCCGCCCGCGCCCAGCAGCAGGGTCCGCTTGCCGGCTGGGTCGATGCCCTGCGCGCGCAGGCCCGCCACGAAACCCACGCCGTCGAACACCCTGCCGACGAAGCGCCCGTCGGGCGTGCGGCGCGCCACGTTGCACACGCCGAGGTCGGCCGCCACGCCTTCGAGTTCGTCGCACAGCCGCGCCACTTCCTGCTTGTGCGGCACGGTGACGATCACGCCGGCGAGGTTCTCCACCGCGCGCAGGCCCGCCAGCGCGCCGGGCAGCTGCGCCGGCGAGACCTGCCACGGCACCAGCACCGCGTTGCGCCCCAGCGCCGCGGCGCGCGCGTTGAAGAAGGCCGGCGTGCGCACGTGATGCGCGGGGTAGGCGAGGATGACGACGACCCGCGTGCGGCCGTCGATGAGGCTGACCGCGGGGCTCGCGGCGGGGGGATTGGTTTCCGGCATCGGGCAGGGCTCCAGGAAGAATCGGAAGAACAAGCGAAGGGTTGCGGGGCGGGCCGCGGCGAAAAAAGCTTCTTGCCAGCCACCGATAATGATGTAGCATATATCCTATATCATGTATTGGGAAGGGCGGCAGGCCACCGGAACGGCGGCCCGCGCGCCCCGAAACCCGCAGCGGGCCGGCATCCGCCAGGCCGGCGCAATCCAAGGAGGAGACAACGTGCAAGCGGTATTTGGCTCGCCCGGACGCTATGTCCAGGGCGCGGGGGCGCTGGACGCGCTGGGCGGGCATGTGGCCCGGCTCGGCCGCGACGCGGTGCTGGTCGCGGACCGGATGGTGATGGAAATGATCGGCGCGCGCGTCGGGCAGTTGTGCGCCGACGCCGGGGTGGCGCTGCGCCGGCTGAGCTTCGACGAGGGCCTGACGCCGGAGCTGGTGGCGCGCCTCGTCGGCGAGCTGGGCGCCGGCGCGCCGGCGGTGATCGTCGCCGCCGGCGGCGGGCGCAGCATCGACGCCGGCAAGGCGCTGGCGGACCATTACCAGGCGCCGGTCATCACGGTGCCGACGGTGGCCTCCAACGATGCGCCGACCAGCAAGAACTACGTGCTCTACGACGCCCATCACCGGCTGCTCGCGGTCCGGCACCTGCCCTACAGCCCGGCCTGCGTCGTCGCCGACACCGCGCTGATCGCGCAGGCGCCCGCGGCCATGCTGCTGGCGGGCATCGGCGACGCCATCTCCAAATCCTTCGAAGCGGCGCAATGCGCGGCCGCGCCCGACGGCGCCAACATGTTCGGCACCCGGCCGCTGCTGTCGGCGGGGGCGCTGGCGCGCGAGTGCCACCGCGTGCTGATGGCCGATGCGCAGGCCGCGCTGGCGGTGGCCGGCTCGGGCGTGCCGGATGCCGCTTTCGAGCGGGTGGTGGAGGCCACCATCCTGATGTCCGGCCTGGGCTTCGAAAGCGGCGGCCTGTCGATCGCGCACGCGCTCACGCGCGGGCTGTCCGCGCTGCGCCACGCGCAGCGCGCGCCCCACGGCCTGCAGGTGGCATACGGCCTGCTGGTCCAGCTGGAGCTGGAGCGGCGCCAGGACGGCGCGCGCGTCGAGATCGAGGCGCTGTACCGCCGCATCGGCCTGCCGCTGCGGCTGGCGGACCTGGGCCTCACCGATGCCTCGCGCGAGGAACTGGAGGCGGCCGCCACGCTGTCGCTGGCGGCCCCGCACATGAAGAACTTCCCGCGCGCGCTGGACGCCGCCGCGATCGCCGATGCGATGCGGCAGGTGGATGCGCGCGCGGTGCGGGCCCCACATTAAGCAGCCAGGCGGATCACACGTCAGGCCGGCCGGGCGCGATGGCGCCGCCGGCGGCGCAGCAGACTATCCGGAGCCCGGCGCCAGCGTGTCCGGGCGGTAACTGAGAGGAGCGTAAGCAATGCATTTCCCATGTCCCCTGAAAAAATGCATGATATATCGTGCATCAATCGAAAACGGAGGCGTCCGATGAGCCAAGCCATCGTGTCGGCGCCGCCCGTGGCCGCCGACGGCGCGTTCGCGCCGAGCGCGGAGCAGGTCGCGCGGCTCAAGGAGCGCGCCACCTTCGTGCGCCTGGAGACCATCCGGCTGATCGAGATCGCCAAGACCGGGCACTACACCTCGGTGTTCTCGGCGGCCGAGACCTTCGCCGCGCTGTACTACGACGTGATGAAGCTGCGCCGCGGCGAGCCCGCCTGGCCCCAGCGCGACCGCTTCCTGATGGGCAAGGGCCACGCCGCGGTGGGCCTGTTCCCGATCCTCGCCGATCTCGACTTCTTCCCCAGGTCCTGGCTCGACGACTACACCCGCCTGGGCAGCCCGCTCGGCGACCACCCCGACATGCGCAAGGTGCCGGGCATCGACTTCAGCTCCGGCTCGATCGGGCACGCGCTCTCGGCCGGGCTGGGCATGACGCTGGCCGGCCGGCACGCGGGGCTGGACTTCACCACCTTCGTGATGCTCGGCGACGGCGAGATGCAGGAAGGGCAGGTGTGGGAGGCGGCGATGTCCGCCGCGCACCATCGCGCCAACCGCCTCGTCGCCATCGTCGACCGCAACGGCTTCCAGCTCGACGGCGCGGTGGACGAAGTGATGGGCATCGAGCCGCTCGACGCCAAGTGGCGTGCGTTCGGCTGGGAAGTCCACGTGGTGGACGGCCACGACGTGGCCGCGCTGACCGCCTTGCTGCGCCGGCTGCGCGCCGACGACGCGCGCGCCACGCCGGCCTGCGTGATCGCGAAGACGGTCAAGGGCAAGGGCGTGTCCTACATGGAGACCGAGCCCGGCTGGCACCTGGGCTACCTCGCGCCCGAAGACGCGCGGCGCGCGGCCGAGGAAATCCTCGCCAGGGACGCACGGCAGGACCAGCAGGACCAACAGGACAAACGGGACCGATAGCATGAACCAGCCACTTTCCAAGGACTCCTGGCAATACCGGGGCCTGAACGCCATCACGCCGGGCCTGAGCTACCTGTCCAACGGTCTGATCGACCTGGTCGAGGCCGGCGCGCCGGTGCTCGCCGGCTCGGCCGACCTGCAGTACTCCAACGGCCTGGCGCGCTTCGCCCAGCGCTTTCCCGAGCGCTACATCCAGTTCGGCATCTCCGAGCAGAACATGGTGACGGCGGCGGCCGGCATGGCCACCGTGGGCTACACGCCGTTCGTCGCCACCTTCGCCTCGTTCCTGGCGCTGCTGTGCTGCGAGCAGATCCGCATGGACGTGGCCTACTGCGGCCTGCCGGTGCGGCTGGTGGGCCACCACGCGGGCATCTCGCTGGGTTTCTACGGCACCTCGCACCACGCCACCGAGGATCTCGCCATCATGCGCTCGATCGCCGACCTCACCGTGGTGGCGCCGGCCGACGGCCCGCAGCTGCGCGCCGCGGTCAAGGCCTCGGCCGGCCACGCGCAGCCGATCTATTTCCGCATCGGCCGCGGGCGCGAGCCGGACGTCTACGAAGAGGGCGTGCCGTTCGAGTTCGGCAAGGCCATCGAGCACCAGCAGGGCGAGGAGCTGACGCTGATCGCCACCGGCTCGTGCGTGCATCCCGCGCGCGAGGCGGCGAAGCGGCTCGCCGCCGCCGGCCATTCGGTGGGGATGATCGACATGGCCACGGTCAAGCCGCTCGACCGCGACGCCGTGCTGCGCGCCGCGGCGCGCTCGCGCGTGCTGATGACGGTGGAGGAACACAACGTGCTGGGCGGCCTGGGCGGCGCCGTGGCCGAGGTGCTGGCCGACGTCGGCGCCGGGGTGCGGCTGGTGCGCCACGGCATCCTCGACGAGTACAGCCTGATCGCGCCGCCGACGCATCTGTACGCGCACTACAAGCTCGACGTGGACGGCATCGCGCAGCTGGCGCGCGAGGTCATGGCGGCATAGCAGGACACCGGCGCGGCGCGGACGGGCATGGTCCCGGCCGCGCCGCGCCGGCGCAGGCAGTGGTGCAGGGAGCTATTTCATAACAAGTCGCAAAGACAAAACGGTTCGACACAGGAGACAGTCAATGTACAACCTCATATCAAGAACCCGGCGGGCGGTCCTGCTCGCCGCCGGCCTCGGCGCCGCATTGGCGTGCGGCGCCGCCGCGGCCCAGGTCAAGGAAATCCCGATCGGCTTCGTGCTGCCCCTGTCCGGGGGCGCCGCCACCATCGGCAACCAGACCAAGCAGGGCGCCGAGATCGCCGCCGAGCAGATCAACCAGGCCGGCGGCATCCGCTCGCTCGGCGGCGCGAAGCTCAAGCTGATCTTCGCCGACAGCCAGTCCAAGCCCGACGTGGGCGTGGCCGAGACCGAGCGCCTGATCCAGCGCGAGAACGTGCCGCTGATCGTGGGCGCCTACAACAGCGCCGTGACCTTCCCGGCCACCGAGGTGGCGGAGCGCTACAAGGTACCCTGGGTCGTGACCGGCGCGGTCAAGGACGAGATCACCGAGCGCGGCTTCAAGTACGTGTTCCGCCCCAACAACAAGGCCATCTACGACGCGCGCGAGCAGATCGACGCGCTCGACCTGCTCAAGAAGGAAACCGGCAAGGGGCCGAAGAACATCGGGCTGTTCTACGAGGGCACCGACTGGGGCCGCTCGCACGCGGCCAACATCAAGAAGCTGGTCAAGGAGCGCGGCTACGCGATCTCGCTCGACGAGTCGTATCCGCCCAACCAGACCGATCTCTCGGCGCAGCTGCTGAAGATCCGCAGCGCGAAGCCGGACGCGCTGATCGTGGTGGCCTACACGCCCGACCACATCCTGTTCACGCGCCAGCTCGCGGAGAGCCGCCTCTACATTCCCTACGGCGTGCATTCGGTGGGCGGCGGCTCGGAAGACCCGAACTTCTACAAGGCGGTGTCGCCCAAGGCCGTCGAGTACATGTTCGTGCAGGATGACTTCCAGGTCGACATCATGCGCGCGGCCAAGGACCCGGCCATCGTCGCCGCGGACGCCAGGTTCAAGGCGGCGCTCGGCTACGGCATGAATTCCTACGGCTCGCAGGGCATGTCCAACGTCTACATCGTCAAGGACGCGCTCGAGCGCGCCGCCTCCGCCGACCGCGAGAAGCTGCGCGCCGCGCTGGCCGCCACCGACATCACCAGCGGCCCCGCGCTGGTGACGGGCTACCAGCGCATCAAGTTCGACGACCAGGGCCAGAACACCTACGCCCACGGCGTGATCTCGCAGAACCTCAACGGCGAGCGCCGCACCATCTGGCCGATGGAGAACCGGCTGGCCGGCGTCAAGCCGGTGTGGCCGCTGCCGGCGCCGGCAGCGCGCTGAGGCGGGCACGCAGTCGCACGGTCCGGCGTGGCTGCCGGACCGTCACATCCCGCACGGCGGCCGCGGCCGGCCGTGCCCAATCGAGGTAGGTATATGGACCCAATCATTCTGGCCTACGCCGTGGTCAACGGCGTATTGCTCGGCGGGATCTACGGGGGCATCGCGCTGGGCCTGAGCCTCATCTTCGGCGTGCTGAGGGTGATCAATTTCGCGCATGGCTCCTTCCTGATGCTCGCCATGTATCTCAGTTACCTGATCTGGTCGGTGTTCGGCATCCATCCGTATGCCACGGCGCTGGTGACGGTGCCGGTGCTGTTCCTGCTCGGCTATTTCACCCAGGCCGTGGTCATCGCGCCGCTGTTCCGGCGCGAGACCACGATGGTGGTCGAGCCGCTCGGCGCCTTGCTGCTCACCACCGGCATCTTCCTGGTGATCGACAACGCCATCCTGATGAGCTTCGGCCCCGACGTGCGCACGGTGACCACCGACACCCTGAGCGGCTCGGTCGACATCGGCGGGCTGCCGGTCAACGTGCCGCGCCTGATCGCGTGCGCGGCGGCGGTGGCCGTGTCGGCCGGGCTGGCCTACTGGCTGCGCTGCACCGACACCGGGCGCAAGATCCGCGCCACCGCGCAGAACCGCGAGGCGGCGGCGCTGTCGGGCATCAACGTCGGGCGGGTCTACAACGTGACCTTCGGCATCGGCGCCGGCATCCTCGGGCTGTTCGGCGCGCTGCTGGTGCCGTTCCTGTCGGTGTCGCCGTCCACCGGCCTGGGCTTCGGCATCAAGTCCTTCCTGGTGGTGGTGCTGGGCGGCATCGGCTCGATCCCCGGCTCGCTGCTCGGCGGCCTCGTGCTGGGCATCTTCGAATCGTTCGCTTCGCAGTTCGTGACCGCGACCTCCGCGTCGGTGTTCTCGTTCTGCCTGTTCATCGTCGTCCTGCTGGTCCGGCCCAACGGCCTGCTCGGCCGCAAATGAAGGAGGCCACCGCATGAAGTCGTCAAGGACCAATATCAACCTGGTGCTGGGCATGCCGCTGCTGTGCGCCGCGCTGGTGCTGCCGCTGTTCGTCAAGGACAGCTACGTGCTGCACTCGCTGGTCATGGTGCTGTACTTCGCCTACATGGCGTCGGCGTGGAATTTCGTGTGCGGCTACGTCGGCCAGCTCTCGCTCGGGCATTCGGTGTTCGCCGGCAGCGCGGGCTACGTCACGGTGCTGCTGTTTACCGGGCTGGGCCTGTCGCCGTGGCTCGGCATGTGCGCCGGCGGGCTGGCCGCGGCGCTGCTGGCGGTGTGCATCGGCTACCCCACGTTCAAGCTCAAGGGGCCGTATTTCACGCTGACCACCATCGCCTTTGCCGAGATCGTGCGGATCTGGGTGGAGAACACCGACGAGTTCCTCGGCATCCCGCTCAAGGGCGCGCAGGGGCTGGTGATCCCGCCGTCGGCCGGCGGCTGGGCGGCATTCCAGTTCGACGGCAAGGTGCCGTACTACTACATCATCCTGGCCATGCTGGTGGCGATGCTGCTGGCCACGCTGGCGCTGGAGCGCTCGCGCCTGGGCTATTACCTCAAGGCCATCCGCGGCGACGAGGCCGCCGCGCAGGCGGTGGGCGTGAGCACCACGCGGTATCCGCTCATCGCGCTGGCGATCAGTGCCTTCATGACCGGCCTGGGCGGCGCCTTCTACGCGCAGTTCTTCCGCTACATCAACCCGGAGCGGAACATGGGCCTGGACCTGTCGATCGACGCCGCCGTGATGGCCATCGTCGGCGGGCAGGGCACCATCATCGGCCCGGTGCTCGGCGCGTTCGTGCTGCATCCGGTCTCGGAGCTCGCGCGGACCTACTTCGCGGGGCGCTTCCTCGGGCTGGACCTGGTGATCTACGGCCTGGTGCTGATCGGCGCGGTGCTGTATTTCCCCAAGGGCATCGTCGGCGCGCTCGAGCGCCTGCTGCGGCCGCGCGCGCGGCGCGCCGCCACGGTGGACGCGCCCGCGGCGCGCAAGGCCTAGGGAGGACCAAGAGATGAGCAACCTGCTGGAAGTGAAATCCATCTCCAAGCGCTTTGGCGGCCTGCAGGCGGTGGACCGCCTGTCGTTCTCCGTGCGCGGCGGCGAGATCCTGGGCCTGCTGGGCCCCAACGGCGCCGGCAAGACCACCGCCTTCAACCTGATCGCCGGCTTCATCAAGGCCGACGAAGGCGAGATCCTGTTCGGCGGCAAGCAGATCCGCGGCTGCGAGCCGTACCAGATCTGCGCCAGCGGCATCGCCCGCACGTTCCAGCTGTCCAAGCCGTTCGGCGGGCTGAGCGCGCTGGAGAACGTCATGGTCGGCGGCTTCGCGCGCGGCGCCCGGCGCGCGCGCGTGCGCGACGAAGCCTATGCCTGCCTGGAGTTCCTGGGCCTGGCCCAGCGCGCCGACACCGACGCCAACGACCTCACCGCGTTCGACAAGCGCAAGCTCGAACTGGGCCGCGCGCTGGCCACGCAGCCGCGCCTGCTGCTGATGGACGAAGTGGTGGCCGGGGCCACGCCGAGCGAGGCGGGCGAGATGGTGGAGCTGGTGCGCAAGGTGCGCGACCGCGGCATCACGGTGCTGATCGTCGAGCACGTGATGAAGGTGATCATGGGTTTGTCGGACCGCGTGATCGTGATGGAGCAGGGCCGGCTGATCGCCGACGGCGTGCCGGCCGAGGTGGTGAAGATGCCCGAGGTGCTCAAGGCTTATTTCGGAGACGGTTATGTCGGCGCCAGTGCTTGAAGTCAGCGATATCTGGTCGGGCTACGGCGAGCAGCAGATCCTGCGCGGCGTGAGCCTGTCGCTCGCGCCGCGCTCGATCACGGCGCTGATCGGCGCCAACGGCGCCGGCAAGACCACCTTCCTGCGCACGGTCTCGGGCCTGCTGCGCCGCAAGCGCGGCACCGTGCGCCTGAACGGCAAGGACCTCGGCGGCCTCGCGCCGCACGAGGTGGTGCTGGAAGGCTTCGTGCAGTCGCCCGAGGGCAAGCAGCTGTTCCTCGGCATGTCGATCCTGGAGAACCTGCTGGTCGGCGCCAGCAACCCGCGCGCTCGCTCGCGCCGCGCGCAGACCTTGCGCGAGGTGTTCGAACTGTTCCCGATCCTGGAGGAGCGCCAGAAGCTGGCCGCCTCCACGCTGTCGGGCGGGCAGCAGCAGATGCTCGCGGTCGGGCGCGCGCTGATGGCGATGCCGCGCGTGCTGGCGCTCGACGAGCCGTCGCTGGGGCTGGCGCCGATCATGGTCGACCGGCTGTTCGACAGCATCCGCCGCCTCAAGGAGCGCGACCTCGCCATCCTGGTCATCGAGCAGAACGTCAACCAGGTGCTGGACATGGCGGACTACGGCTACGTGATCGAGAGCGGCGCGATCGCGCTGGCGGGCACCGGCAGGGAACTGCTGGCCAATCCGCATCTGCGGGCAACCTATCTCGGCGTCTAGCGCATGGACGGCCGCACCGGGAACCAGCACAAGAACCAGCACAAAAACCAGCACGAGAACCAAGAGGAGTCAGGAAAGATGGAACAAGCTGTAGCAGTGGTGACGGGCGGCGGCACCGGCATTGGCCGCGCCATCGCCGAGGAACTGCACGCGGCGGGCATGCGCGTGGTCTGCCTCGGCATGGACGCCGACGCGGACCTGCCGCACGGGCTGGCCTTCCGCCAGCTCGACGTGACCTCGGCCGAGGCCGCGCGCGCCGCCACGGCGGACCTGGACGCGGTGGCGGTGCTGGTGAACGCCGCCGGCATCATCCGCCACGAGGGCCGGGAGTTCACGCCCGAGGGCTTCCGCGCGGTGGTCGACGTGAACCTGAACGGCTCGCAGATCCTGACCAGCGTGCTGCAGGAGCGGCTGGTGCGCGCGCGCGGCGCGGTGGTCAACATCGCCTCGATGTGGAGCTACTTCGGCTCGGCCAACAACCCGGCCTATGCCGCCAGCAAGGCCGGCATCCTCGGCCTGACGCGCTCCTATGCCGCGGCGCTGGCGCCGCAGGGCGTGCGCGTCAACGCGGTGGCGCCGGGCTGGATCCGCACGCGCCTGTCGGCCGGCGCGCTCGACAACCCCGAGCGCAGCGCCGCCATCATGGCGCGCCTGCCGATGCGCCGCTGGGGCCTGCCGCGCGACGTGGCGCGCGTGGTGCGCTTCCTGTGCTCGGAGGACGCCGGCTACGTGACCGGGGTGATCCTGCCGGTGGACGGGGGCTTCGGCATCGCCTGATGCCGCCCGGCGCCGCGGCGCCGCGACGGGCCGCGGGATACCGCTTTCCCGCAGCCCCGCCACGTCAGCCCCGGCCCGAGCGCCGCGCGGCGCGCCGTCCGGGCAGTTCACCGATACCGAAGCCGGATCACGGCGGCGCGGACGCGTGCGAGTGGGGCGCGTGGCCGGGCGCGGCCTCGTGCACGTGCATGGCCGCCGCCTGCCGGGGATCGAAATCGCAGCTCGGGTTGGCCTCGTCGTGCGAGTGCGGCGTCAGCGCGCCGGGGATGTGGCGGCTGTTGAGGCCGTCCGCGTTGAGCCACGCCCGCGTGGCCGCCGCGGCGCGGTCGATCAGCGTGCCGCACTGGGTGTAGTCGTAGGGCGAGACGTCGAGCGGGCACAGCGGCGGCACCACCGAGATGTGCGCGTGCCCGGCCCAGCGCTCCAGGTCCTGCACCAGCTGGCGCGCCACCAGCAGCGACAGCGCGTTGAAGGCATGGTCGATGGGGCCGCGCGGCTCGCGCCGGGCCGCGCAGGCGAAGCCGGCCGGCAGCACCACCACGCGCGTGGCGCCCAGCCGGATGGCGGTGGAGACCGGCGTGTTGTTGGCCACGCCGCCGTCGATCAGCGTGCGCCCGCCCAGCCGCACCGGCGGAAACACGCCGGGGATGGCGGCGCTGGCGAGCACCGCCTGCACCAGGCTGCCCGAGGACAGCACCACCTCCGCGCCGTCCTGCATGTCGGTGGCGACCACGTACAGCGGCAGCTCGGCCTGCTCCAGCGGCATGTCGCCGAAATGGCGCGACAGCAGGCGCTGCAGCGCGTGCGATTCCACCAGATGGCCGCGCTGGCCGCGCAGCATGCCGAACAGGCTGCGCCACGACCACGGCATCACCTCCGCGCGGCGCAGGCCGCGCCACAGCGATTCGAGCCTGGTGGTGCCCGCCGCGTGCGGGTTGCAGGCGTAATAGGCGCCGTTGATGGCGCCGGCCGAGGCGCCGATGACCATGTCGGGCTTGATGCCCCAGGCCACCAGCTCGCGCAGCATGCCGGCCTCGATGGCGCCGAGGCTGCCGCCGCCGGCAAAGACGAATGCGGTTTTTTCCATGTCTCGTGGTGCAGAGCAACAACGCCGGGAATCGGGAAGAGGCAACCGGGAATCGGGAATCAGGCCGGGACCGGCCCGGCACGCCTGCAATGGACAGCATAGGCGACATCGGGCCGGCTGGACAGCCGTCGCGCGCGGCGGGCGGCAGCGATGGCACATAATGTGCGTACCGTGCCGGAAAAAGCACGGGCGCGCCTGCTTTTCCGGCCGCCAGGAGAGGAGACGATGAGCAGTTCGACCGACAAATTCTCGGCCACCATGCGCGATGGCCTGGCCAATCTCGCCCGCCGCCTGCGTTTCGCGATGGAGGAGGGCTCCATCTGGCTGGACGAGCAGCGCATGATCCTGCTGCACACCGCGTCGCTGGGCGCGCTGCGCAAGGAATTGGTGGATACGCTGGGCATGGAGCGCGCGCGCGGCCTGTTCATGCGCATGGGCTTCCATTCCGGCCTGCGCGACGCCGAGCTGGCCAAGAAGCTGCGGCCCAACCAGAGCGACTTCGGGCTGCTGGAGATCGGGCCCTGCCTGCACACCATCGAAGGCGTGGTGCGGGTGACGCCGGTCAAGGTGGACATCGACATCGCCGCCGGCATCTACGACGGCGAGTTCCTGTGGGAAGACTCGTTCGAGGGCGACGTGCACCGGCAACTGTTCGGCATCGTCGACGCGCCCGCGTGCTGGATGCAGATCGGCTACGCCACCGGCTACACCTCGGCGCTGATGGGCCGCACCATCCTCTACCGCGAGGTAGAGTGCGTGGCCTGCGGCCATGCGCACTGCCGCATCGTCGGCAAGCCGCTGGAAGCGTGGGAGGACGGCGCCGCGGTGCTGGCGCTGTACCAGCCCGACCCGGTGATCGAGACCATCCTGGAGCTGCAGAGCGAGGTCGAGCACCTGCGCGCGCTCCAGCGCGGCGACGGCAAGCCCGCCGACCTGGTGGGCGGCTCGCCCGGGTTCCGCGCCGCCTGGGGCCTGCTGCAGCGCGCCGCGGCCAGCAACGTGACGGTGCTGCTGCTGGGCGAGACCGGGGTCGGCAAGGAGCGCTTCGCGCAGGCGCTGCACAGCGTGAGCGCGCGCGCCGACAAGCCCTTCGTGGCGGTCAACTGCGCGGCGATCCCCGACGAGCTGGTCGAGTCCGAGCTGTTCGGCGTGGACAAGGGCGCCTTCACCGGCGCGCACCAGTCGCGCCCGGGCCGCTTCGAGCGCGCGCACGGCGGCACCTTGTTCCTCGACGAGCTGGGCGAGCTGTCGCTGCCGGCGCAGTCCAAGCTGCTGCGCGTGCTGCAGGAAGGCGAGGTGGAGCGCGTGGGCGGCGCCGCGCCGCGCCGCGTGGACGTGCGGCTGGTGGCCGCCACCAACGTGGACCTGGCCGAGGCGGTCAAGGCCGGCACCTTCCGCAAGGACCTGTACTACCGTCTCAACGTCTATCCCGTCACCATCCCGCCGCTGCGCGAGCGGCTCGACGACATCCGCCTGCTGGCGGAGCGCTTCGTGGCCCGCTGCGGCGCGCGCCACGGCAAGAAGATCGTCGGCATCACCGACCGCGCGCTGGCCGAGCTGCGCCGCCACGACTGGCCCGGCAACGTGCGCGAGCTGGAAAACGTGATCGAGCGCGGCGTGATCCTGGCCGGCAACGGCGGCCTGATCTCCGCCGACCACCTGTTCCTGCCCGCGGGCGCGCAGGCCGGCATGGACACCGCGCCGCGCCTGGGCGCCGGCGGCACGCTGCCGGCCCTGCGCGAAGCGGCGGTGCACGGCCTGCTCGACCACATGGCCGAGCAGCAGCTCGCGCTGGGCGACGTGGAGACCGTGCTGATGGAGGCCGCGATGGCGCGTGCCGACGGCAACCTGAGCCAGGCCGCGCGCCTGCTCGGCATCACCCGGCCGCAACTGGCCTACCGCTGGAAGAACCGCGGCGGCCGCGGCAACTGAGGCGGGCCGGTCCGCGTGGCCGGCGCGTGCCTTGCCACGTGCCCGGCCGCGCTTTCACCATTTGATCCATCCCCCGCGGCGCGCCGCGCGGCCGCCCGGCGCGGCTTGCTGCGGCGCATGCCGCGTTCCTCCCCGTTCGCGCCACCGTTCGCGCTGTCCCGCGCGGCGCCGCCTGTTGCGGCGCACAGCCCGCGCGCGCCGCCCGCAAACGCCCGCCCCACGCGGCTTTTCACCATTTGATCAAGCCCGGCCGCGGGCTTGATCAATTCATCGACGCGCCGCCGCCGCTCCCGTGCGGGTAAACGCGCGGGCAACGCCGCGCTCCGGGCCGCCGGCCCTTGCGCCGCCGTGCTTCGCGCCGGCTGGCACGCTCTTCGCAATGGAGCTCCGTGCCAGCCAACCCGAGGAGCGCGCCATGATCAACCAGTCGGTTCCCCTGTTCGAAGCCGTGCCGCGCTACGTGCGCGTGGACGGCCGCACGCCGGCGGGCTTCGTGCAGTTCGCCTTCTGCGTGGCGGACCCCGGGCTCAACGTCGAGCTGATCATGCCCGAGCCGATGTTCGAGGCGTTCTGCAGCGTCAACCGCGTGCGCTTCCTCCCGCCCGAACCGGACGCCTGAGCGCCCGCCCGAAACCGGAACACCAGGAACATCGAGAACAGCAGGACCCAGGAGACCCAGCCATGCAAGTCGACATCAAGACCCGGCAGATCGAGCCGCTGCGCCAGACCTACGGCCACGTGGCGCGCCGCTTCGGCGACAAGCCCGCGTCGCGCTACCAGGAGGCCACCTACGACGTGCAGTCGGAGGTCAACTTCCACTACCGCCCCACCTGGGACCCGGGCCACGCGCTCTACGACAAGAGCCGCACCGCCATCGTCATGGCGGACTGGTACGCGCTCAAGGACCCGCGCCAGTACTACTACGGCGCCTACGTCGGCGCGCGCGGCCGCCAGCAGGACGCCACCGAGAAAAGCTTCGCCTTCGTGGAGAAGCGCGGCCTGCTGCAGGCGCTGCCGGCCGAGTGGCGGGAGCGCCTGGCCGATGGCCTGCTGCCGCTGCGCCACGTGGAGTGGGGCGCCAACATGAACAATTTCTATTGCGCCGACTACGGCTGGGGCACCGCCATCACGCAGGCCTGCACCTATTGCGCGATGGACCGGCTCGGCATCGCGCAGTACCTGTCGCGCATCGGCATGCTGCTCGACGGCAATACCGGCGCGGCGCTGGAGCGCGCCAGGGCGGCCTGGCTGGACAGCCCGGCGTGGCAGCCGCTGCGCCGCATGGTCGAGCACAGCTTCGTGATCGAGGACTGGTTCGAGACCTTCGTCACCCAGAACCTGGTGCTCGACGGCCTGCTCTATCCGCTGGTGTACCAGCACGCCGACGCCGCCATCGCGCGCGCCTGCGGCACCGGGCTGGCGGTGCTGACCGAGTTCATGAACGACTGGCGCGAGGAGCACGCGCGCTGGGTCGACGCCGTGGTGCAGACCGCGGCGGCCGAGTCGGAGGCCAACCGCGCGCTGCTGGCGGGCTGGGCGCGCGGCGCGCGCGCGCAGGCCGGCGCCGCGCTGGTGCCGGTGGCGGACACGCTGCTGGGCGCCGGCGGCGAGCAGGCCGTGGCGCTGTGCCTGGAGCAGTTCGACGTGCGCCTGCGCAAGCTCGGCCTGGACTGAGGAGCGCGCCATGACCGCCAATACCGCCAACGTCTCCAACGTCTCCAACGTCTACATCGCGCTGCAGAGCAACGACGACACCCGCCCCATCATCGACGCCATCACCGAGGCCAACCCGCACGCCGTGGTGTCGCGCTTTCCCGCGATGGTGAAGATCGACGCGCCGGGGCACCTCACCATCGTGCGCGCGCTGGTCTCGGACAAGCTCGGCCGCGACTGGGACCTGCAGGAGATCCACCTCAACCTGATCTCGCTGTGCGGCAACATCGACGAGGACGACGACGCCTTCACGCTGCGCTGGAACGACTGAATTCACCGCCGCGCCGGCGGCGGGCAAGCATAACGGAGACATCATGGACGCACGCAAGAAACTCAACCTGCGCGAGAAATACGCGACGATGACGCGCGACCTCGGCTGGGAGACCACCTACGAGCCGATGGACAAGGTCTTTCCCTACGACAAGTACGAGGGCATCAAGATCCACGACTGGGACCAGTGGGAAGACCCGTTCCGCATGACGATGGACGCCTACTGGAAATACCAGTCGGAGAAGGAGCGCAAGCTGTACGCGATCATCGACTCCTTCGTGCAGAACAACGGCCACCTCAACGTCTCCGACCCGCGCTACCTGAACGCGCTGCGCCTGTTCCTGACCGGCGTGACGCCGCTGGAGTACGCCGCGCACCGCGGCTACGCCCATCTCGGGCGCCATTTCCGCGGCGCCGGCGCGCGCGTGGCGGCGCAGATGCAGTCCGTCGACGAGCTGCGCCACGCGCAGACGCAACTGCACACGATGTCGGTCTACAACAAGTATTTCCACGGCTTCGGCGAATGGCGCCACATGCACGACCGGGTCTGGTACCTGTCGGTGCCCAAGTCGTATTTCGAGGACGCCATGAGCGCGGGGCCGTTCGAGTTCATCACCGCGATCTCGTTCTCGTTCGAGTACGTGCTGACCAACCTGCTGTTCATGCCCTTCATGTCGGGCGCGGCCTACAACGGCGACATGGCCACGGTGACGTTCGGCTTCTCGGCGCAGTCGGACGAGTCGCGCCACATGACGCTGGGCCTGGAAGTGGTGAAGTTCCTGTGCCAGCAGGACCCCGGCAACATCCCCATCCTGCAGAAGTGGCTGGACAAATGGTTCTGGCGCGGCTTCCGCCTGCTCACGCTGGTCGGCATGATGATGGACTACATGCTGCCGCGCCGCGTGATGTCGTGGGCCGAGGCCTGGGAGATGTACTTCGAGCAGGCCGGCGGCGCGCTGTTCCGGGATCTGGAGCGCTACGGCCTGCGCATGCCGAAGCACCACGAGGCCGCCACCCGCACCAAGGACCGCATCACGCACGAAGCGTGGGGCACCTTCTACAACTACGCCGCTGCCGCCGGTTTTCACACCTGGATCCCCAAGCCCGACGAGATGGCATGGCTGGCGCAGAAGTACCCCGACACCTTCGAGCGCTACTACAAGCCGCGCCTGGACCACTGGCACGCGCGCCAGCAGGCCGGCGAGCGCTTCTACAACGGCACGCTGCCGATGCTGTGCCAGACCTGCCAGATCCCGATGGTGTTCTCCGAGCCGGACGACCCCACCCAGACCTGCTACCGCGAGAGCAGCTACCACGGCATGAAGTTCCACTTCTGCTCGGACGGCTGCAAGGACATCTTCGACGGCGAGCCGGAGAAATACGCGCAGGCCTGGCTGCCGGTGCACCAGATCTACCAGGGCAACTGCGGCGGCGCCGCGCTCGGGGACGTGCTCAAGTGGTACCGCCTCGACGCCGGCGCGGACAACCTCGACTTCGAGGGCTCGCAGGACCAGCGGAACTGGAACGCCTGGAAGGGCGTGCCGGGCGCGGCCGCCTGAGCGCGCCGCCGGCAAGAACGAACACAGCGAGGAGACCACCATGCCCGTCGTATCCATCGGCCCCTACGAATTCGAGCCCGCCGACCGCGCCGGCGCCTTCCACGGCAACCGGCTGCTCTATGTCGGCTGGGACCGCCACCTGCTGTTCTGCGCGCCGCACTGCCTGCCGTTCCCGCCCGCCACGCGCCTGCGCGACGTGGTGGAGAACGTGCTGCCGGGCATCTACGGCTACCACCCCGACTTCGCCCGCATCGACTGGCGCCGCGTGGAGTGGCTGCGCGGCAGCGTGCCGTGGGAGCCGGACCTGGACCGCACGCTGGAAGAGAACGGCCTCGGCCACAAGGACGTGATCCGCTTCCGCACGCCGGGGCTGGACGGCATCGGCGGCAGCGGCAGTTGAGCGGCGCGGGCCGCGAGGAGAACCGATATGTATGCACTGACCATCGAGCCGATCGGCCAGACCATCCCCATCGCGCCCGGGCAGACCGTGCTCGACGCCTGCCTGCGCGGCGGCGTGTGGCTGCCGCATGCGTGCTGCCACGGCTTGTGCGCCACCTGCAAGGTGCAGGTGGTGGACGGCGAGTTCGAGCACGGCGCGGCCTCGGGCTTCGCGCTGATGGATTTCGAGCGCGACAACGGCCAGTGCCTGGCGTGCTGCGCCACCGCGCAGTCCGACCTGGTGATCGAGGCCGACATCGAGGAAGACGCCGACTCGCTCGGCCTGCCGCTGGCCGACTACCGCGCCGAGGTGGTGGCGACGCGCGCGCTCACGCCCACCATCCGCGGCATCTGGCTGCGCGTGAAGGACGGTGGCGCCGCCGCCTTCCAGGCCGGGCAATACCTCAACCTGCACGTGCCCGGCTGCGACCAGCCGCGCGCGTTCTCGCTGGCCAGCCGGCCCGGCGACGAGCTGGTCGAGCTGCACGTGCGGCGCGTGCCGGGCGGGCAGGCCACCGGCTACCTGCACGAGCGGCTGGCGGTGGGCGACGAGCTGCGCTTCTCCGCGCCCTACGGCCGCTTCTTCGTGCGCGGCTCGGCGCGCGCGCCGATGATCTTCCTGGCCGGCGGCTCCGGCCTGTCCAGCCCGCGCGCCATGATCCTCGACCTGCTGGCCGCCGGCGAGACGCTGCCGCTCACGCTGGTGCAGGGCGCGCGCGACCGGGCCGAGCTGTACTACCACGACGAGTTCCGCGCGCTGGCGCGGGCGCATCCCAACTTCCGCTACGTGCCGGCGCTGTCCGACGAGCCGGCCGGCAGCGGCTGGGGCGGCGCGCGCGGCTACGTGCACGAGGTGCTGCGCGGCCTGTACGCCGGTTCCGCGGAGCACGCCGACTTCCGCGGCCACAAGGCCTACCTGTGCGGGCCGCCGCCGATGATCGAAGCCTGCATCCGCACGCTGATGCAGGGGCGGCTGTTCGAGGCGGACATCCACACCGAGACATTCCTCTCGGCGGGCGACGCGCGGGACAGCGCGCGCAGCCCGCTGTTCAGGATCTGACGAAAGGCGCGGCCATGCACAACGTGGAGATCGCCGGCAGCGGGCAGTGTTACCCGTGCGCGCCGGAACAGAACCTGCTGCGCGCGATGGAGGCGCTGGGCCGGCGCGGCATCCCGTCCGGCTGCCGCGGCGGCGGCTGCGGGGTGTGCAAGGTGCGCATCGAGTCGGGCCGCTACCGCACCGGCAAGATGAGCCGCGCCTGCCTGTCGGAAGCGGAGCAGGGCAGCGGGCTGGTGCTGGCCTGCAAGACCTACCCGGACAGCGACATCCGCCTGCGGCCGGTGGCGCTGCTGGCGCGCTGCCTGGCGCGGCGCGGCTGAAGACGCAGCCGCGGCGGTCAAACGCGGCAGGACGAAGACGGACCCATCATCAAGGAGACAGACATGGCATTGACAGGCGTATTGCGCCCGGGGCACGTGGCATTGCGCGTGCTGGAGCTGGAGCCGGCGCTCAGGCACTACATCGATGTACTCGGGCTGATCGAAACCGCGCGCGACGACCAGGGGCGCGTTTTCCTCAAGGCGTGGGACGAGCACGACCACCACAGCGTGGTGCTGCGCGAGGCCGACAGCCCGGGCATGGACTACATGGGCTTCCGCGTCGACAGCGGCCACTCGCTGGAGCGCCTGGCGCGGGACGTCGAGCGCTCGGGGCTGGCCACCGGCTGCGAGTGGATCGCCGCCGGCGAGCATCCGCGCACCGGCGCGCGCTTTCGCTTCATCATTCCCACCGGCCACGCGATCGAGCTGTTCGCCGACAAGGACAAGCTCGGCTGCCTGACCGGCGACCGCAACCCCGACCCGTGGCCCGACGACCTGCGCGGCATGGCGCCGAGCCGCTTCGACCACTGCCTGCTGTACGGCGACGACCTCGACGGCACCGTGCGCCTGTTCCGCGACGTGCTCGGCTTCGCGCTGGCCGAGGAAGTGGTGGCGGGGCCGGACCGGACGATGATCGGCGCGTTCCTGACCTGCTCCAACAAGGCGCACGACATCGCCTTCATCCGCCACCCGGAGAAGAACAAGTTCCACCACGCGTCGTTTACCCTCGACAACTGGGGCGAGGTGCTCAAGGCCGCCGACATCATCTCCAAGAAAGACGTCTCGCTCGACATCGGCCCCACGCGCCACGGCATCACGCGCGGCGCCACCATCTACTTCTTCGACCCCTCCGGCAACCGCAACGAAGTGTTCTCGGGCGGCTACATCCACTACCCGGACAAGCCCACGATCACGTGGACCGACAACGAGCTCGGGCGCGCGATCTTCTATCACGACCGCAAGCTGAACGATGCGTTCCTGAACGTGCTGACCTGAGCGGAGCGGCTGCCCGCCCACGTATCCGAGGCCACAACCATCGAGACCAACATGAAAGAATTCAAGAACTTCATCAACGGCGAGTGGGTCGGCACCGCGCGCCGGTTCGAGGACCGCAACCCGGTCGACAACAGCCTGATCGGCCACGTGCACGAGGCCGGACAGGCCGAGGTGGATGCCGCCGTGGCGGCGGCGCGGCAGGCGCTGCGCGGGCCGTGGGGCCGCATGGACGCGGCGCGGCGCGTGGCGCTGCTGCACGCCGTGGCCGACGGCATCGAGCGCCGCTTCGACGACTTCCTGCAGGCCGAGATCGCCGACACCGGCAAGCCGCTCGCGCTGGCCAGCCACGTGGACATCCCGCGCGGCGCGGCCAACTTCAAGGTGTTCGCCGACCTCATCCGGAACGTGCCCACGGAGAGCTTCGCCATGTCCACGCCGGACGGCGGCGAGGCCGTCAACTACGCGGTGCGCGCGCCGCGCGGCGTGATCGGCGTGGTGTGCCCGTGGAACCTGCCGCTGCTGCTGATGACGTGGAAGGTCGGCCCGGCGCTGGCCTGCGGCAACACCGTGGTGGTCAAGCCGTCGGAGGAGACGCCCGCCACCGCCACGCTGCTCGGCGAGGTGATGAACGAGGCCGGCGTGCCGCCGGGCGTCTACAACGTGGTGCACGGCTTCGGACCCGATTCGGCGGGCGCCTTCCTGACCGCGCACCCGCACGTCGACGGCATCACCTTCACCGGCGAGACGCGCACCGGCGAGGCCATCATGAAGGCGGCGGCCAGCGGCGTGCGCCCGGTCTCGTTCGAGCTGGGCGGCAAGAACGCCGGCATCGTGTTCGCCGACGCGGACTTCGACAAGGCGGTGGCCGGCATCGCGCGCGCGGCCTTCGAGAACAGCGGCCAGGTCTGCCTGGGCACCGAGCGGGTCTACGTGCAGCGGCCGGTCTTCGCGCGCTTCGTCGGCGCGCTCAAGGCCCGCGCGGAGGCGCTCCGGCTGGGCCGGCCCGCCGACGAGGGCGTGGGCATGGGCCCGCTGGTATCGAAGGAGCACCAGGCCAAGGTGCTGTCGTACTACCGCAAGGCGGCCGAGGCCGGCGCCACCGTGGTGACCGGCGGCGGCGTGCCGCCGATGCCGGGCGCGCTGGCCGAGGGCGCCTGGGTGCAGCCCACCATCTGGACCGGCCTGCCCGAGGACGCCGCCGTGATCCGCGAGGAGATCTTCGGGCCGTGCTGCCATGTCGCGCCGTTCGACACGGAGGAAGAGGCGGTGCGCCTGGCCAACGACACGCCCTACGGGCTGGCCGCCACGGTGTGGACGTCCGACCTCGGCACCGCGCACCGCATGGGCCGCGCGCTCGACGTGGGCATCTGCTGGATCAACGCATGGTTCCTGCGCGACCTGCGCACCGCCTTCGGCGGCGCCAAGCAATCCGGCATCGGCCGCGAGGGCGGGGTGCATTCGCTGGAGTTCTACACCGAACTGCGCAATATCTGCGTGAAGCTGTGAGGCCGGCCATGCGCAACGACAAACCAGACGAGACGATGAAGGACAAGCTCACCGAGGCGCAGATCCGCGAGACCGGCGCCAGCCTGCACCGGGCGCTGCGTGCGCGCGCGCCGCTGGCGCCGCTGACCGAAACCTGGCCGGGCCTGTCCATCGACGACGCCTACCGCATCCAGCTCGCGATGGTGGGGCATCGCATCGACGCCGGCGAGCGAGTGGTGGGCAAGAAGATCGGCGTGACCAGCCGCGTGGTGATGGACATGCTCGACGTGCGCCAGCCGGACTTCGGCCACCTGCTGTCGGGCATGGTCCACGGCGACGGCGCGGCGATCGCCGCCGATACGCTGATCGCGCCCAAGGCCGAGGGCGAGATCGCCTTCGTGCTCAAGGCGGACCTGGAAGGGCCGGGCGTGACCAATGCCGACGTGCTGCGCGCCACCGCCTGCGTGCTGCCGTGCTTCGAGATCGTCGACTCGCGCATCCGCGACTGGAAGATCCGCATCCAGGACACCGTGGCGGACAACGCGTCGTCGGGGGTGTTCGTGCTCGGCGACGCGGCGGTGGACCCGTGCGGGCTGGACCTGGGCACCGTGGGCATGACGCTGGAGAAGAACGGCGAGATCGTCGCCACCGGCGCCGGCGCGGCCGCGCTGGGCCATCCGGCCAACGCGGTGGCGTGGCTGGCCAACACGCTCGGGCGCCTGGGCCTCGGCCTGAAGCAGGGCGAGGTGATCCTGTCCGGCTCGCTGGCCGCGATGGTGCCGGTCAAGGCCGGCGACCAGCTTCGCATCAGCCTGGGCGGCATCGGCTCGGCCGGTGTGCGCTTCGTGTGAACCCCGTTTGCCTGCCGTTCCGGAATTCGCCATGAACCTGACCCAAGACACCATCGCGCAGCTCGCCGGGCTGCTGGAAGACGCCGAGCTCAAGCGCGAGCCGGTACGCAAGATCACCGATGCCCATCCCGGCATGGACTGGGACGACGCCTACGCCATCCAGGACGCGATCCGCGCGCGCAAGGAGGCGCGCGGCACCCGCGTGGCCGGGCTCAAGATGGGCCTGACCTCGTTCGCCAAGATGCGCCAGATGGGCGTGACCGAGCCGGTCTATGGCTTTCTCACCGACTATGGCGCGTGCATGGACGGCGGCGTCATCGACACCGCCGCGCTGATCCACCCCAAGGTGGAGGCGGAGATCGCCTTCGTGCTGCGGCGGCCGCTGCGCGGGCCCGGCTGCCATATCGGCGACGTGCTGGCCGCCACCGACTTCGTGCTGCCGGCGGTGGAGGTGATCGACTCGCGCTACGAGCAGTTCCGCTTCGACCTCAAGAGCGTGATCGCCGACAACACCTCGTCGGCGCGCTTCGTCGCCGGCGGCACGCACCGCCGCGCCGGGGGGCTGGACCTGAAGAACCTCGGCGTGGTGCTGGAGAAGAACGGCGAGGTGGTGGCCACCGCCGCCGGCGCGGCGGTGCTGGGGCATCCGGCCAGCAGCGTGGCGATGCTGGCCAACATGCTGGGCGCGCGCGGACGCGCGCTGCCGGCCGGCACCTTTATCATGACCGGCGGCGTGACCGAGGCCATCGCGGTGGCGCCGGGGGACTGCATCACGGCGCGCTACCAGCATCTGGGCACGGTATCGATGCGCTTCGCCTGAGCACGGCGGGGCGCGCGGCCATGCCCGGCCGCGGGCGGCGCCCGCGGCCCGCCCCCGACATTCAACATCCAACATCCAACATCCAACATCCAACCGGAGCCAAGCACCATGCCCATCATGCAAGTCTTCCTGATCGAAGGCCGGACCGAAGAACAGAAGGCGCGCCTCATCCGCGCGCTCACCGATGCCGCGGTGGAATCGATCGGCGCGCCCGTCGAAAGCGTGCGCGTGATGATCACCGAGGTGCCGAACACGCAGTTCGGCATCGCCGGCAAGACCGCGAAGGAACTGGGCCGCTGAGGCGGCGAAGGAGAACCGGCATGGACACGAAAGCCAGCGGCAGGCACAAGGTTGCCATCCTCGGCTCGGGCAACATCGGCACCGACCTCATGATCAAGGTGATGCGCCAGGCCAGGCACCTGGAGATGGGCGCGATGGCCGGCATCGACGCGGCCTCGGACGGGCTGGCGCGGGCCGCCCGCCTGGGCGTGCCCACCACCGCCGAGGGCATCGAGGGGCTGGTGGGGATGGCGGGCTTCGGCGACATCCGCATCGTCTTCGACGCCACCTCGGCCGGCGCCCACGCGCGCCACGACGCGGTCCTGCGCGCGCACGGCGTGCAGGTGATCGACCTCACGCCGGCCGCGCTGGGGCCCTATGTGGTGCCGGTGGTCAACCTCGACCAGCAGCTGGAGGCGCGCAACATCAACATGGTGACGTGCGGCGGGCAGGCCACCATCCCGATGGTGGCGGCGGTGTCGCGCGTGGCGCGCGTGCACTACGCGGAGATCGTGGCGTCGATCTCCAGCCGCTCGGCCGGGCCGGGCACGCGCGCCAACATCGACGAGTTCACCGAGACCACCAGCCGGGCGATCTGCTCGGTGGGCGGCGCCGCGCGCGGCAAGGCCATCATCGTGCTGAACCCGGCCGAGCCGCCGCTGATGATGCGCGACACGGTATTCACGCTGTCGGAGGACGGCGACCCGGCGGCGATCGAGGCCAGCATCGAGGCGATGGCCGCCGCCGTGCGGGCCTACGTGCCGGGCTACCGCCTCAAGCAGCGCGTGCAGTTCGAACGCATCGACCCCGCCGCGCCGCTCAACATCCCGGGCCTGGGCCCGACGAGCGGGCTCAAGACCTCGATCTTCCTCGAGGTGGAGGGCGCCGCGCACTACCTGCCGGCCTATGCCGGCAATCTCGACATCATGACCAGCGCCGCGCTTGCCTGCGCCGAGCGCCTGGCGCAGACGCGGCTGGCGGCATGAGCGCCGCGCCCACGGAGACAGACATGGACCAGCAAGCCACGCCATCCACGCCATCCACGCCGACCGGCGGGAAGAAGCTCTACATCTCGGACGTCACGCTGCGCGACGGCAGCCACGCCATCCGCCACCAGTACGGCCTCGGCGACGTGCGCCGCATCGCCGCCGCGCTGGACGCCGCGCGGGTGGACTCGATCGAGGTCGCGCACGGCGACGGCCTGGCCGGCTCCAGCTTCAACTACGGCTTCGGCGCGCATACCGACCTCGAATGGATCGCCGCGGCGGCCGAGACCGTGCGCCACGCGAAGATCGCCACCCTGCTGCTGCCCGGCGTGGGCACCGTGCACGACCTGCGCGCGGCCTTCGACGCCGGCGCGCGCGTGGTGCGCGTGGCCACCCACTGCACCGAGGCGGATGTCTCGCGCCAGCACATCGAGTACGCGCGCGGGCTCGGCATGGACACCGTGGGCTTCCTGATGATGAGCCACATGACCACGCCCGCCGCGCTGGCGCAGCAGGCCCGGCTGATGGAAAGCTACGGCGCGCAGACCGTGTACGTGGTCGACTCGGGCGGCGCGCTCGGCATGAACGACGTGCGCGAGCGCTTCCGCGCGTTCAAGGACGTGCTCAGGCCCGAGACGCGGACCGGCATGCACGCGCACCACAACCTGGGCCTGGGCGTGGCCAACTCCATCGTCGCGGTGGAGGAGGGCTGCGACCGCGTCGACGCCAGCCTCGCCGGCATGGGCGCCGGCGCCGGCAACGCGCCGCTGGAAGTGTTCATCGCGGCGGCCAGCCGGCTCGGCTGGGACCACGGCTGCGACCTGTACACGCTGATGGATGCCGCCGACGACATCGTGCGGCCGCTGCAGGACCGGCCGGTGCGGGTGGACCGCGAGACGCTGGCGCTGGGCTACGCGGGGGTGTATTCGAGCTTCCTGCGCCACGCCGAGGCCGCCGCCGCGCGCTATGCGCTGAAGACCGTCGACATCCTGGTGGAGCTGGGCCGGCGCCGCATGGTGGGCGGCCAGGAAGACATGATCGTCGACGTGGCGCTGGACCTGGCGGCGCGCCGCGACGGGCGGGGCGCGCGCGCGGCGGCCTGACCCCGGAGGGCCGGAGGGCGGAGGGCGGGGCGGCGGTCTACAATCTCGCGCAGGCAACCTTTGAACCTCGACGAACCCGACATGACCGCACTGCGCACGCTCTACCCGCCGATCGAACCCTACGCGAGCGGCACGCTCGACGTCGGCGACGGCCACGTCATCTACTACGAGCGGGTCGGCACGCCGGGCGGCAAGCCCGCGGTGTTCCTGCACGGCGGGCCCGGCGGCGGCATCTCGGCCGAGCACCGGCGGCTGTTCGACCCCGCGCGCTACGACGTGCTGCTGTTCGACCAGCGCGGCTGCGGCCGCTCCACGCCGCACGCGGGCCTGGAGGCCAACACCACCTGGCACCTGGTCGAGGACATCGAGCGGCTGCGCCGGCTGGCCGGCGCCGAGCGCTGGCTGGTGTTCGGCGGCTCGTGGGGCTCGACGCTGGCGCTGGCCTACGCGCAGCGCCACCCGGAGCGGGTCAGCGAACTGGTGCTGCGCGGGATCTACACGCTCAGCAAGGCGGAGCTGAACTGGTATTACCAGTTCGGCGTGTCGGAGATGTTCCCGGAGAAGTGGGAGCGCTTCCAGGCGCTGGTGCCGGAGGCCGCGCGCGGCGACATGCTGGGCGCCTACCGCAAGCTGCTGACCGGCAGCGACCGCGACAAGCAGATCGAGGCCGCCAAGGCGTGGAGCCTGTGGGAGGGCGAGACCATCACGCTGCTGCCCGATCCGGCGTTCTCCGCCACGCATGGCGACGGGCATTTCGCGCTGGCCTTCGCCCGCATCGAGACGCACTACTTCGTGCACGGCGGCTGGCTGGAAGAAGGGCAGCTGCTGCGCGACGCGCACCGGCTGGCCGGCATTCCCGGCGTGATCGTGCATGGCCGCTACGACATGCCGTGCCCGGCGCGCCATGCCTACGCGCTGCACCGGGCCTGGCCCGGCGCCGATTTCCATCTGGTCGAAGGGGCCGGCCACGCGTGGTCGGAGCCGGGCATCCTCGACCAGCTGGTGGCGGCCACGGACCGGTTCGCCGCCGGCCGCGGATAGCGCCGGCGGCGAACCGGTCAGGCGGCTTGCGCTTCGGTTTGCGCCTCGGCCTCCGCGCGGTTCATGCGCCGGATCGCCTGCGGCGGCTGGCCGAACGCGCGCAGGAACGCGCGCCGCATGCGCTCGCGGTCGCCGAAGCCGGTGTCGCGCGCCACCACGTCGATCGGGTGGCGCCCGGACTCCATCATCAGCCGCGCGGCCTCCACGCGCAGGTGTTCCACCGCCTTGGCCGGGGTCTGGCCGGTTTCCTCGCGGAAGGCCCGGCTGAACTGGCGCGGGCTGAGATGCGCGGCCTGCGCCAGCTGTTCCACCGACAGTTCCTCGTGCAGGTTCTGGCGCGCGTAGTCCAGCGCGGACTGGATGCGGTCGGACCTGGGCTCCAGCTCGAGCAGCGCGGAGAACTGCGACTGGCCGCCCGCGCGGCGGTGGTAGACCACCAGCTTGCGCGCCACCTGGCGCGCGATCTCGGCGCCCGCGTCCTTTTCCACCAGCGCCAGCGCGAGGTCGATGCAGGCGCTCATGCCGGCCGAGGTCCAGACCGGGCCGTCGATGATGAAGATGCGGTCTTCCTCCATCTTGACGCGGGGGTAGGCGCGGCGGAAGCGCGCGGCGTAGAACCAGTGGGTGGTGGCGCGGCGGCCGTCGAGCAGGCCGGTCTCGGCGAGGTTGAAGGCGCCCGTGCAGGTGGCGCCGATGCGCCGCGCGGCCGGCGCGGCCCGCCGCAGGAACGCGGTCAGCGCCGGCGGCGTGGGCTGGACGTCGTTGTCGCCGACCACCAGCACGGTATCGAACGGCTGGTCGTCGAGCGGCATCGTGGTGACGGAAAAGCCGCCCGAGGTGGGCACCGGGCCGCCGTGCTCGGACAGCAGCACGACCTCGTAGAGCGCGCGGCCGGCGGTGATGTTGGCGAATTCCAGCACCGTGGTGACGGCCAGATTCATGGCCTGGAAGCCGGGATAGACGACGATGCCGGTGCGCAGCGGGGCGCGGCCGGCCAGCAAGGTGGGCGATGGCATGAAAGGTGGCATCTATGACATTGGCGCCATCGGACTATACGCCTAATCTTGCTTCCGTGATGACCGGCAATCGGGCCGGCAGCGACAACGGAGAGCCCTCATGGCAACCACCCAATCCACCGCAGACCAATCCCACCGGGGCACGGCCCTCATCACCGGCGCCTCTTCCGGCATCGGCGCGATCTACGCGGACCGGCTCGCCCGGCGCGGCTACGACCTGATCCTGGTGGCGCGCAACCGCGAGCGGCTCGACACGCTGGCCGGGCGCCTGACCAGCGAGACCGGCCGCTCGGTCGAAGTGGTCGCGGCGGACCTGGCCCGCGACGCCGACGTGCGCCGGCTGGAAACGCTGCTGCGCGAGGACGCCAGCATCACCCTGCTGGTCAACAACGCCGGCATCGGCGCGGCGGCTCCGCTGCTGCAGTCGGACGTCGACAAGATGGAAGCCATGATCGCGCTCAACGTGACCGCGCTCACGCGTCTGACCTACGCCGTGGCGCCGGCCTTCGTGGCGCGCGGCACCGGCGCCATCATCAACATCGCCTCCATCGTGGCGGTGGCGCCCGAACTGCTCAACGGCGTGTACGGCGGCTCGAAGGCGTTCGTGCTGGCCTTCACGCAGTCGCTCCAGCATGAGCTGGCCGCCAGCGGCGTGCGCGTGCAGGCGGTGCTGCCCGGCGCCACCCGCACCGACTTCTGGGAAGTCGCGGGCCAGTCGGTGGACAACCTGCCGCAAGCGTGGGTGATGAGCGCCGCGGACATGGTCGACGCATCGCTGTCCGGCTTCGACCAGGGCGAAGTGGTCACGATACCGTCGCTGCCGGAGGCGGCCGACTGGCAGGCCTTCGAGGCGGCGCGCGCGGCGCTGGGGCCGAACCTGTCGCGCAGCGAGCCGGCGGCACGCTTCAAGGCCGCGGCGGCCTGAGGCGGCGCCGTTCAGGCGCCGTGCGACGCCGACAGGAACTGCCTGAGCTCGGGCGTGCGGGGCTCGCCGAAGATCGCCTGCGGCGGGCCCATCTCGTGCACCTTGCCGTCGTGCATGAAGACCACGCGGTCGCTGACCTTGCGCGCGAACTGCATTTCATGCGTGACCATGACCAGGGTCATGCCGTCGGCGGCCAGCGCCTCGACCACGCCGAGCACTTCGCCGACCAGCTCCGGGTCGAGCGCGGAGGTGATTTCGTCGCACAGCAGGACCTCGGGCTCCATCGCCAGCGCGCGCGCGATCGCCACGCGCTGCTGCTGGCCGCCGGAGAGCCGGTCCGGATGGCTGTCGAACTTCTCGCCCAGCCCGACGCGCTCGAGCAGGGCCCGGGCGCGCCGGCGGGCTTCGGCCTTCGGCACATTGGCGACCAGCGTGGGCGCGAGCATCACGTTCTGCCCGGCGCTCAGGTGCGGGAACAGGTTGAAGCCCTGGAAGATCATGCCCACGTTCTGCCGCAGCTCGCGCATGGCCCTGGGGTCGCCCTGGCGCAGCGGCTGGCCGTCCACGCTGACGGTGCCGTCCTGGAAGCTCTCCAGGCCGTTGATGCAGCGTAGCAGCGTGCTCTTGCCCGAGCCGCTGCGGCCGATGATGCAGATCACCTCGCGGCGGCCGATCTGCAGGTCGATGCCCTTGAGGACTTCGTGCTCGCCGAAGCGCTTGCGCAGGCCGCGGATGTCGACCAGGGCGAACGGTGCGGAAGGGGTGGAAGGGGGCGCGGCGGTGGTGGATTCGTCAGGTGTCGGCATCGTGTGCGCTCGGCTCATGCGTTGGTTTTCAGGCGCCGCTCCAGGTGCCGGCTCCAGGCCGACAGCGGAAAGCACAGCGCGAAGTAGAGCAGCGCCACGCCGCCGTAGGCCACGAACGGCTGGAAGGTGGCGTTGGCGATCATCTGCCCGGCCTTGGTGACTTCGACGAAGCCGATCACCGAGGCCAGCGCGGTGCCTTTCACCACCTGCACCAGCATGCCCACGGTCGGCGCCACGGCGATGCGCGCGGCCTGCGGCAGGATCACGTGGCGCAACTGCTGCCAGGGCGTCATGGCGAGGCTGGCCGAGGCTTCCCATTGGCCGCGCGGGATGGCCTCGACGCAGCCGCGCCAGATCTCGGTCAGGTAGGCGCTGGTGTACAGCGTCAGGCACAGCGCGGCGGCCAGCAGCGCCGAGGTGTCGATGCCCAGCAGCGCGAGCCCGAAGTAGGTCAGGAACAGCTGCATCAGCAGCGGCACGCCCTGGAACACCTGCACGTAGCCGGCGATGCCGGTGGCCGCGCCCGGCAGCCGGGTGAAGCGCGCGACCAGCAACAGCAGCCCGACCACGCCGCCGCCGGCGAACGCGATCAGCGACAGGCCCGCGGTCCAGCGCAGCGCCAGCAGCAGGTTGCGCAGCACGTCCCACAAGGAAAATTCAACCATGCGTGTCTCCGGGGCTCAGCGGCCAAAGATCAGGCGCGCGCCGATGCGGTTGAGCGCCGCGCGCACCAGCACGGCGAGCGCGAAGTAGGCCGCCGCCGCGACGATGTACGCCTCGAAGCTGCGGTAGGTGCGGCTGGCGATCAGGTTGGCGGCGTAGGAGAGCTCCTCGGCGGAGATCTGGCTGCATACCGACGACCCCAGCATGACGATGACCACCTGGCTCACCAGCGCCGGCCACACCCGCGCCAGCGAGGGCGGCAGCACCACGCGCGTGAAGGTCTGCCAGCGGTCCAGCGCGAGGCTCTGCGCCGCCTCGATCTGGCCGCGCGGCGTGGCCTCGAGGCCGGCGCGGATGATCTCGCAGGCGTAGGCGCCGAGGTTGAGCGTCATCGACAGCACGCAGGCCAGCTCGACGGGCAGCCGCACGCCGGCCGCGGGCAGGCCGAAGAAGATGAAGAACAGCTGGACGATGTAAGGCGTGTTGCGCACGGACTCCACGTAGGCGGCCACCAGCAGGCGCGGCGCGCGCGTGCCGTGGATGCGGGTCCACGCGCAGCCGATGCCCAGCACCGTGCCGCAGGCCGCGGAGAAGGCCGTGAGGAGCAGCGTGAGCCAGAGCCCGTGCAGCAGCATCGGCCACTGGGCGAGGACGGTGGCGAAGTCGAGGGAGATCATGCGGTCGGGCGGCAAGGGTTGGCGATGCCCGCGCGGCGGTGGCGGCGCGCGGGCGGCGGCTGGCGGAAGGCTTATTCCGGCAGCTCGCCGGTGCCGCGGCCGAGCCAGCGCTGGGCGTAGGCGTTCAGCGTGCCGTCGGTCTTGGCGGCGCTGAGGATCTGGTTGACCTTCTCGCGCAGCGCGGTCTCGCCCTTGCGCACGCCGACGAAGTTCGGCGAGTCCTTGAGCAGCAGCTTGTATTCCGCGTCCGCCTTCGGGTTCTTGGCGATGGCGGCGGCCGCCACGGCCGCGCCGGTGGCCAGCAGCTGGGTCTGCTGCGTCACGAAGGCGGTCACCGTGGCGTTGTCGTCGTCGAAGCGCTGGATCTTCAGCGTCGGCGGCGCGACCTGCTGCAGCACGTCGTCCTGGATGGTGCCGCGCGTGACCGCGATGGTCTTGCCGCCGAGGTCGGCGAAACTCTTGATGCTCAGCGACTTCGGCCCGAACACGGCCTGGTAGAAGGGCGCGTAGGCGACCGTGAAGTCGATCACCTTGGCGCGCTCGGCGTTCTTGCCGAGCGCCGACACGATCAGGTCGATCTTCCTGGTCTGCAGATAGGGGATGCGGTTGGGCGTGCTCACCGGCACCAGCTCCGCCTTGACGCCGAGCTTGTCGGCGATCAGCTGCGCCACCGCGACGTCGAGGCCCTGCGGCTTGAGATCCGGGCCGACGAAGCCGTAGGGCGCGAAGTCGGTGGGGATGCCGATGGCGATCGACTTCTTGCCGAGCACGGCGTTCAGGGAATCGTCGGCGCGCGCCGGCATGGATGCCACGAGGACCGCGCCTGCGATCAGGCCGGCAACGGCGGTGAACTGTCTGCGTTTCATTACGACACCTTTCATCAGTCGGTGGGAGGGATGGCAGGCTCTGTAGGCAAAGAGCGTGCCACGCGCGCCCGGCGCGGCGGCCGGGACCGCGCGGGCGGCCGCGCGGCCGCGCCGGGCGGCGCTTCCGGGGCATCGGCCCGCGCCCGGCCCGGCCCTGGCATCGCATTTGCTCATGGCTCTGGCATAGAAGAAACTACGGTTTCATATGCACCACAACATGAAATTCGTGTTTCATAACAGTGCGCTCGCGGCCAGTTTGGTGCGCGGCGCGGCACCAGGCAGCCAACAGACATGAGCGACGCCCTCGAAACCCAGATCCGGCAGTGCTACGGCGAGCTGTCCGCCGCCGAGAAGAAACTCGCCGACGTGCTGGTGGCGCGGCGCAAGGACCTGCTGAGCTATTCCGCCACCGAGCTGGCCGAGCTGGCCGGCGTGTCCAAGGCCAGCGCGGCGCGTTTTTTCCGGCGCCTTGGCCATGCGGACTTCAACGCGTTCCGGCGCTCGCTGCGCGAGCAGGTGTCCGAGCAGTCGCCGCTGTTCCTGCTGGAGCACGCCGGGCTGCCGCGCGCGGCGAAGGGCGGCAGCACGGCACTGGCCGCGCTGCAGGCGCACGTGGCGCTCGACAGCAGCCGGCTCGCGGCGCTGCCGGAACAACTGAGCGCGCGCGCGCTCGAGGTGGCGATGACCGAGCTGGCCGGCGCGCGGCGCGTGTGGGTGGTGGGCTACCGCAACAGCTTCATGCTGGCCTTCTACGCCAACGCGCTGCTCTCGCAGGTGCGCCCCGAGGTCTACCTGCTCAACGAGCAGGCCGGCAAGGATGCCGAGCTGATCGCCGAGATCGACGGCAAGGACGTGCTGCTGGCGGTGGATTTCCGCCGGCGCACGCGGCGCCTCAAGGGCGTGGTGACGCTCGCGCGCGAAGCCGGCGCGAAGCTGATCCTGCTCAGCGACGCGCCGGTGTCGGCGCTGGCGCCGGACGCCGACGCGCTGCTGCGCTGCTCGCACCACGGCGGCCAGGTGTTCGATTCCTACGTGGCGGCGGTCAGCCTGGTGAACTACCTGGCCGGCGCGATGGCCGGGCGCGCGCGCAAGTCCTCGCGGGCGCGCATGGCGCGCGTGGAGCGCGCGCACGAGGTGCTGGCCGACCTCGACGCCTGACGTCGCTCCCTCTTTGCTCCCTTTATTGCTCCTTTTATCGTCTCTTTTCGTCCCTCTTTTCCTCGCGCGACGCGCCGCATCCGTCGGCGCGGACCGCCATCCCGACCGGAACCTCAGACGCATGAACGCACTTCCTTCCCTCTCGCTTGCCCTGCTTCCCAACCCCGCCCTGCGCCGCGACGAGCCCTACGGCGCGCGCCGCGCGGCCATCCTCGGCGCGCCGGCGCTGGCCGACGCGCGCCGCGAGATCGGCGCCTGGGCCGGCTACGCGCCCACGCCGCTGGCGGCGCTGCCGGCGCTGGCGGCCGCGCTGGGCGTGGCCGAGGTGCGCTACAAGGACGAGGGCTCGCGCTTCGGCCTGGGCAGCTTCAAGGCGCTCGGCGGCGCCTACGCGGTGGGCCGGCTGCTGTGCCGCGAGCTGGGCCGGCGCCTGGGGCGCGCGCTGTCCATCGCCGAGCTCGCCGATCCGGCCGTGCGCGGGCTCTGCGCGGAACTGACCGTGACCTGCGCCACCGACGGCAACCACGGGCGCTCGGTGGCGTGGGGCGCGCAATTGTTCGGCTGCCAGTGCGTGATCTATATCCACGCGACCGTCAGCGCGGGCCGCAAGGCCGCCATCGAGGCCTTCGGCGCCGAGGTGGTGCGCACCGGCGGCAACTACGACCAGGCCGTGCAGCAGGCGGACCGCGACGCCCGCGCGCGGGGCTGGCACGTGATTTCCGACACCTCCTACCCCGGCTACATGGACGTGCCGCGCGACGTCATGCAGGGCTACCAGGTGATGGTGGCGGAGGCGGTCGAGGCGCTGCCGCAATGGCCCACGCATGTGTTCATCCAGGCCGGCGTGGGCGGCTTCGCCGCGGCGGTGTGCGCGTATTTCTGGGAGCGCGAGCAGGGCAGCGGGAAGGGCAGCGGCGCGGGTCCGCGGCCGGTGTTCGTGGTGGTGGAGCCGGCCCGCGCCGACTGCCTGATGCGCAGCGCGCGCGCCGGCGCCGTCACCGCGGTGACGGGCGAGCTCGACACGCTGATGGCCGGGCTGGCCTGCGGCGAGGTCTCGCTGCTGGCGTGGGAGATCCTGGCCAATGGCGCCGACGCCTTCTGCACCATCGAGGACGAGGCCGCGGTGGCGGTCATGCGCCTGCTGGCCAGCCCGGCCGGCGGCGACCCGGCCATCGTCGCCGGCGAGTCCGCCGTGGCGGGGCTGGCGGCGGCCATCGCGGCGATGCAGGACCCGGCCGCGCGCGCGGCGCTGGGCCTCGACGCGCGCAGCCGCCTGCTGCTGATCGGCAGCGAGGCGGACACCGATCCCGAGCTGTACGCGCGGCTGGTCGGGCGCAGCGCGGACAGCGTGCGCGCCGGCCGTGCCCAGGGCGCGGATGGCATGGACAACGCGGAGGATGCGGCATGAGCGCGCCCGCCTGTCCCCGCATCGACGGCGAGCGGCTGCTGGCCAGCCTCGATGCGTTCGCCCGGCACGGCGCCATCGACGGCGGCGGCGTGTGCCGGCTGGCCCTGACCGATGCCGACCGGCACGGCCGCGACTGGACCGTGGCCCGCATGCGCGAGCTCGGCATGACCGTCACCATCGACGCGATCGGCAACGGCGTCGCGGTGTATCCGGGCAGCGCCGACCTGCCGCCGGTGATGATCGGCTCGCACATCGACACCGTGCGCACCGGCGGGCGCTATGACGGCAACTACGGCGTGCTGGCCGGGCTGGAGGTCGTGGCGACCCTGCGCGACGCCGGCCTGCGCCCGCGCCGCCCGCTCGCGGTGGCCTTCTTCACCAACGAGGAAGGCGCGCGCTTCCAGCCCGACATGATGGGCTCGCTGGTCTACGTGGGCGGCCTGCCGCTGCCGAAGGCGCTGGCCACGGCCGGCATCGACGGCAGCACGGTGGGCGAGGAGCTGCGCCGCATCGGCTACGCCGGCACCGCGCCGGTCGGGCGGCCCGCCGTCGACAGCTTCGTCGAGCTGCATATCGAGCAGGGGCCGGTGCTGGACCAGCGCGGCGTGCAGATCGGCGTGGTGGAGGGCGTGCAGGGCATCTCGTGGACCGAGTACCGCATCGAGGGCGTGTCCAACCACGCCGGCACCACGCCGATGGAGATGCGGCACGACGCGGGCCACGCCGCGGCGTGCGTCGCCGTGTTCGTGCGCGAGCTGGCGCTGCGCTACGGCGGCCGGCAGATCGGCACGGTGGGCGCGATCCGTTTCGAGCCCAATCTGATCAACGTCATTCCCAACCGCGCGGTGTTCACGGTGGACCTGCGCAACACCGACGAGGCAATGCTCGCGCGCGCGGAAGCCGAGGTGCAGGCCTTCGCCGAGCAGGTATGCGAGGCGCAGGGCTTGTCGCTGCTGCATACGCGGCTGGCGCGGTTCGCGCCGGTCGCGTTCGACCCGATGGTGACCGGGCTGGTGCAGCAGGAGGGCGAGGCGCTGGGCCTGTCCATGCTGCGCATGCCCAGCGGCGCCGGCCACGACGCCCAGATGCTGGCGCGGGTGTGCCCGGCCGGCATGATCTTCGTGCCCAGCGTCAAGGGGTTGAGCCACAACGTGCGCGAGTTCACCGAGCCGGCGGACCTGGTCAACGGCGCGCAACTGCTGCTGCAGGTGGTGCTGAAGCTGGCGGACCGGCCGTGACCTGTCCATGAATCGACCGTAAGGCCGCCGCCGCGCGGCCGACCGGTTTCCTTTTTCCGCTGTTCCCTTTTTCCCGGAGCCTTTCCTTGTCCAGAATCCTGAATGTGGCCCTTGGCCAGCTTGGGCCGATCGCGCGCGCGGACAGCCGCCAGCGCGTGGTCGGGCGCCTGTGCGAACTGATGCGCGAGGCGCATGCCTGCGGCGCGCACCTGATCGTCTACCCGGAACTCGCGCTCACCACGTTTTTCCCGCGCTGGTACATCGAGGACCAGGACGAGATCGACAGCTTCTTCGAGCGCGAGATGCCCAACGCGGCGACGCAGCCGCTGTTCGATCTCGCGCGGGCGCTGGGCGTGGGTTTCTACCTCGGGTACGCGGAGCTGGCGACCGAGGCCGGCAAGCCGGCGCGCTACAACACCTCGATCCTGGTCGACCGCCAGGGCCGCATCGTCGGCAAGTACCGCAAGGTCCACCTGCCGGGGCATCGCGAGCACGAGCCGTGGCGCCGCTTCCAGCATCTGGAAAAACGCTATTTCGTGCCGGGCGGCGGGTTCGGCGTGAGCGAGGCGTTCGGCGGCAAGATCGGCATGGCCATCTGCAACGACCGGCGCTGGGCCGAAACCTACCGCGTCATGGGGCTGCAGGGCGCGGAGATGGTGCTGATCGGCTACAACACGCCGGTGCACAACGCGCCCGCGCCCGAGCACGACGACCTGTCGCTGTTCCACAACCAGCTGTCGATGCAGGCCGGGGCCTACCAGAACGGGTCGTGGGTGGTGGGGGTGGCCAAGGCCGGCGTGGAGGAGGGCGTGGACAGCATCGGCGGCAGCTGCGTGATCGCGCCGTCGGGCGAGGTGGTCGGCGCCTGCCTGACCAAGGGCGACGAGGTGGCCATCGCGCGCTGCGACCTGGATTTCTGCGCGGTCTACAAGCGCACCACCTTCAACTTCGACGCGCACCGGCAGCCGCACGCCTACCGCATGCTGGTGGAGCGGCGCGGCGAGACGCTGATGGCCGACGGCAGCCCGGTGGCGGCGGCCGGGTGCGATTGAGGCATGGTTCCAGATTTCAGGATGCGGCTGGCGCGGGACTGACGCGCCGCCGCGGCGCGGCGCTCAGGCCCGCTTCCACACGGGGGAGTCCGCCACCACCACCTTCTTCGGCAGGATCTTCTGGCTGGTGAAGGCATCGGCGATGCGCTGCTGCTCTTCCAGCGAGGCCGCGTCCACGGTCTGCACCTGATAGGTGCGGCGGCGGTTGGCCGCCTCCACCGTGGGCGCGTCCAGCCCGATCAGCGGCGCGTGCCACTGCGCGGCGGCGGCGGGGTTCTGCTTGATCCACTCGCCGGCGCGGCGCAGCTCGTCGTAGACCACCGCGAGCACGTCGGCGTGCTTCTGCGCGTAGGGCGTGGCGGCGAGGTAGAAGCGCCGGTAGCTCGACAGGCCCTTGCCGTCGCGCAGGATGCGCGCGTTGGCCTGGCGCTGCACGGCGGCCAGGAACGGGTCCCAGATCACCCAGGCGGCCACGCTGCCGCGCTCGAACGCGGCGCGCGCGTCGGCCGGGTTCAGGTAGGCCGGCTCGATGTCGCGGATGCTCAGGCCCGCGCCGGCGAGCGCCTCGAGCAGCAGGTAGTGCGCGCCGGCGCCCTTGGCGAAGGCCACGCGCTGGCCCTTCAGCTGGGCGATCTCCCGGATCGGCGAGTCCTGGCGCACCACGATGGCCTGCGCCTCGGGCGAGGGCGTCTCGATCGCGTAGTAGGTGAGGTTGGCGCCGGCGGCGAGCGCGAACGGCGGCACCGCGTCGGCCACGTCGGCGCTCAGGTCGAGGTTGCCGATGTTGAGCGACTCCAGCAGCGGCAGGCCGGAGGTGAACTCGTACCACTGGACCGACGCGCCGAGTGGCGCCAGCGCCTTTTCCAGCGTCTCGCGCGACTTCAGCAGGATCATCAGCGTGGACGATTTCTGGTAGCCGATGCGCAGCGTGTGCTTCTGCGCCTGCGCGCGCGCCGGCCCCGCCACGCCGAGCGCGGCGGCGGCGCCCGCCGCCAGCACCGCGTTCACCACCGTGCGCCGCCCCTTGTCGAATGCTTGCGTCATTGCCGTTCCTGCCTTATCCGTGCACAAGCGCAGCAGGGTAGGCGAGCGCGGGCCGGCAGGGAACGAAGAATGCCGCACAAGCTTATGCGTTTGGCCGGCGTCCGGCCGCCGCGGCGCGGCAAATGTCCATGCATTCTGGGTGCGGATAAATGTCTGCGTGAATGTATTTGCACCGCGCGCAACACCTTGGCATGCCGCTTGCCGGGGATTGCCGGGGCAGTCCACGCGATACGAAATGGCGTGCTATATTCCTTCACCGTCGACAGTACGGCGCATGTCAGTGCGCGGCAAAAGTCTCGCCGCGGGCATGCCGCCGGCGCGCCTTGGTCAGGTGCCGGGTCGACGTCCTGCAGGAATCCCGCTGTCCTTTCCACAAGAGACCCGCCCCGTGTCCATGGTCCAGCTGGCGCTGCGTCGCCCGTACACTTTTATCGTGATGGCGATGCTGATCGTGCTCGCCACACCCTTCGCGCTGCTGAAGATGCCGACCGACATCTTCCCCGAGATCAACATCCCGGTCATCAGCATCATCTGGAACTACAACGGCCTGTCGCCGCAGGAGATGGGCCAGCGCATCTCGGCGCAGAACGAGCGCAGCCTGACCACCACCGTCTCCGACATCGAGCACATCGAGTCGACGTCGCTCAACGGCGTGGCGATCATCAAGATCTTCTTCCAGCCCACCGCCAACATCCAGACCGCGATCGCGCAGGTGGTGGCGGTGGAGCAGTCGCAGCTGCGCCAGCTGCCGCCCGGCATCACGCCGCCGCTGGTGATCAAGTACTCGGCCTCCAGCATCCCGGTGGTGCAGCTCGGGCTGTCCAGCCCGACGCTGTCCGAGCAGTCGCTGTTCGACGCGGCCGTGAACCTGCTGCGCCCGCAGCTCATCACCATCCCCGGCGTGGCGGTGCCGTTCCCCTACGGCGGCAAGAACCGGCTGGTGTCGGTCGACCTGGACATGCAGGCGCTGCAGGCGCGCGGCCTCGCGCCGGCCGACGTGGTCAACGCCGTCAACCTGCAGAACCTGATCCTGCCGTCGGGCACGGCCAAGCTCGGCGAGACCGAGTTCAACGTCCGGATGAACGGCTCGCCCGACGCGATCGCCGGGCTCAACGACCTGCCGGTGCGCACCATCGGCGGCAACACCACGTACCTGCGCGACGTGGCCTACGTGCGCGACGGCTTCTCGCCGCAGACCAACATCGTGCGCCAGGACGGCCAGCGCGGCGTGCTGCTGTCGCTGCTCAAGAACGGCGCGGCCTCCACGCTCGACATCGTCAGCAACCTGCGCGCGATGCTGCCGCGCGCGCAGCAGATCATGCCGTCCGACGTGAAGATCACGCCGCTGTTCGACCAGTCGGTGTTCGTCAAGGCCGCGGTCAAGGGCGTGGTGTTCGAGGCGCTGATCGCCGCCGGCCTGACCGCCGCGATGGTGCTGCTGTTCCTCGGCAACTGGCGCAGCACGCTGATCATCGGGCTGACCATCCCGCTCTCGATCCTGGCCTCGGTGCTGATGCTGCACGCGCTCGGCGAGACCCTGAACCTGATGACGCTGGGGGGCCTGGCGCTCTCGGTCGGCATCCTGGTGGACCAGGCCATCGTCACCATCGAGAACATCGAGCGGCACATGCACCTGGGCAAGCCGCTGCTGGAGGCGATCGACGCCGGCGCCGGCGAGATCGGCGTGGCCGCGTTCGTCTCCACGCTGTGCATCTGCATCGTGTTCGTGCCGATGTTCTTCCTCGAGGGCGTGGCGCGCTTCCTGTTCGTGCCGCTGGCCGAGGCGGTGGTGTTCGCGATGGTGGCCTCCTACATCCTGTCGCGCACGCTGGTGCCGACGCTGGTGATGCTGCTGATGGGCGGCGCCCACGCGCACGCCGACGGCGGCAAGCCCAGCCTGCTGCAGCGGCTGTACCGCGGCTTCGACCGCCGCTTCGAGCACGTGCGGCGCGTCTACACGCTGGCGCTGTCGGCGCAGCTGGGCAACCGCAAGCGCTTCGCCACGGTGTTCCTCGGCTTCTGCGTGCTGTCGTGCGCGCTGATCCCGTTCCTCGGGCGCGACTTCTTCCCCACCGTGGACGCCGGCCAGATCCGCCTGCACATGCGCACGCCGACCGGCACCCGCATCGAGGAAACCGCGCGCGTGGCCGACCAGGTGGAGGCGGCCATCCGCGAGATGATCCCGCCCGACCAGCTCGAGACCATCCTCGACAACCTGGGCGTGCCCAACAGCGGCATCAACCTCTCCTACAGCAACGCCGGCACCATCGGCACGCTCGACGGCGAGATCCTGATGTCGCTGCGCGAAGGCCACCGGCCCACCGAGGAGTTCATCTCGCGGCTGCGCGCCGAGCTGCCCAAGCGCTTCCCCGGCGTGGAGTTCTTCTTCCAGCCGGCCGACATCGTCACGCAGATCCTGAACTTCGGCCTGCCGGCGGCGATCGACGTGCAGTTCACCGGCAACGACCTGCAGGGCAACGCGCGGCTCGCCGGCGAGCTGGTCAAGCAGATCCGCGAGATCCCCGGCGCGGTCGACGCGCACGTGCACCAGCGCAACGACTATCCCGCCATCAACCTCGACATGGACCGCACGCGGCTGCAGCAGCTCGGGCTGTCGGCGCAGAACGTCGGGCAGAACGTGCTGATCTCGCTGTCGGGCAGCGCGCAGACCGCCCCGGCGTTCTGGCTCAACCCGACCAACGGCATCGTCTACAGCGTGGCGGTGCAGACGCCGCAGTACAAGATCGACTCGCTCGACACGCTGCTCAACCTGCCGGTGGCCGGCGCCGGCAGCGCCGCGAACGCCGCGGCGCCCGCGGCCGGGGCCAGCCCGGGCAGCTCGCAGCTGCTGGGCAACCTGGTGCAGGCCTCGACCGCGCGCCAGCCGGCGGTGGCGTCGCGCTACAACATCCTGCCCGCCATCGACATCTACGTCAGCGTGCAGGGCACCGACCTCGCCAGCGTGGCGGGCAAGGTGCAGAAGCTGGTGGACCAGATGACGGGCAAGCTGCCGCGCGGCTCGCAGCTCGTGGTGCGCGGGCAGGTGCAGACCATGCAGTCGTCGTTCATCGGCCTGGGTGTCGGGCTGGCGATGGCGATCGTGCTGGTGTACCTGCTGGTGGTGGTGAACTTCCAGTCGTGGATCGACGCGGCGGTCATCATCGCCGCGCTGCCCGCGGCGCTGGCCGGCATCGCGTGGATGCTGTTCATCACCGGCACCACCTTGAGCGTGCCGGCGCTGACCGGGGCGATCATGACGATGGGCGTGGCCACCGCCAACAGTATTCTGCTGGTGTCGTTCGCGCGGCAGCGCCTGGAAGAAGGCGTGCCGCCGCTGTCGGCCGCGCTGGAGGCGGGCGCGACCCGCATCCGCCCGGTGCTGATGACCGCGCTGGCCATGATCATCGGCATGATCCCGATGGCGCTGGGCCTGGGCGAAGGCGCCGAGCAGAACGCGCCGCTGGGCCGCGCGGTGATCGGCGGGCTGCTGTTCGCCACCGTGTCGACGCTGTTCTTCGTGCCGGTGGTGTTCGCCGCCGTGCATCGCTGGCTGGCCGGGCGCAAGCCGCACGGCGGCACGGCCCATCCGCCGCTGGCTCCCACACATCAAGAGGGTTGAAGCAATGACCGAACAACGCCATGCAGAGCTGGGTCTGCACCTGGCTGACGACGAGGCCGGCGGGCAGGACCCGCACGAGCAGCTCAAGCGGCGCGAGGTGGCGCGGCGCACGCGCATCGCCGCGCTGGTGGTGCTGGCGCTGCTGGTGGTGGGCGCCGGGCGCACCATGATCAGCCGCTACGCCAACGCCAAGGCGCTCAAGACCGGCACCGAGGAGCGCGCCATGCAGTACGTGCAGACGGCGCTGCCGCAGACCGGCAGCAGCCAGTCGCTGGCGCTGCCGGGCACGCTGCAGGGTTACGTGCAGGCGCCCATCGCCGCGCGCGCCAACGGCTACGTGAAGCGCTGGACCAAGGACATCGGCGCGCGCGTGGAGAAGGGCGAGCTGCTGGCCGAGATCGAGACCCCGGAAATCGACCAGCAGTTGAGCCAGGCCATCGCCGCGCGCGAGCAGGCCGCCTCCAGCCTCGCGCTGGCGCGCAGCACGGTGGAGCGCTGGGAAGGGCTGCGCAAGAAAGACGTGGTGTCGCAGCAGGAACTGGACGAGCGCCGCAGCGCGGTGACGCAGGGCGTGGCCAACGTGGCCGCGGCCGACGCCAACGTGCAGCGCCTGCGCCAGCTCGAAGGCTTCAAGCGCGTGGTGGCGCCGTTCTCCGGCATCATCACGCGCCGCAGCGTCGACGTGGGCGACCTGATCGACGGCAACCGGCAGCTGTTCCTGCTCTCGCAGACCGATCCGCTGCGCGTCTACGTCAACGTGCCGCAGAGCTATGCCAACCTCGTCAAGCCCGGCCAGGAAGTGGTGGTGACGCAGGTCGAGCTGCGCGGCCAGGCCTTCAAGGGCGAGGTGGCGCGCACCGCCGCCTCGATCGACACCACCACCCGCACCATGCAGGTGGAAGTCAACCTGCCCAACCGCGAAGGCGCGCTGCTGCCAGGCGCCTACGTCACCGTCTCGCTGCCGCTCAAGAACAGCCAGGCGCTGCTGGCGCCGAGCAACGCGCTGCTGTTCCGCGGCGAAGGCACGCGCGTGGCCGTGGTGGACGCGCAGGGCAAGGTGACGCTGCGCCCGGTCAACCTCGGGCGCTACTACGGCACCACGGTGGAAGTGCTGGACGGGCTCGGCCTGCAGGACCGGCTGGTGCTCAACCCCTCCGACTCGATCGCCAACGGCGACCGCGTGGTGCTGGCGCCGGTGGCGCAGAACGGCGCGAAGAACGGCGCGGAAGGTGCCGGGCAGGGCGCAGGACAACAAAGCGCGGGACAAAGCGCCGCGCCGGCGGCGGAGGCCAAGCGATGAGGCTGCGGCGCCCGTCGCCGGTCCTCGCGCCGGCGCTTGCCGCGGCCCTCGCCGCGGCGATCCTGCTCGGCGGCTGCGCGGCCGGCCCCGACTACCGCAAGCCGGATTCCGAGCTGCCCGCGGCATGGAAGATCGAGCCGCCGTGGCGCGAAAGCACGCCCGGCGACAGCGTGGCCAAGGGCACCTGGTGGGAACGCTTCGGCGATGCCCGCCTCGATGCGCTCGAGCAGCAGGCGCTCGCGGCCAACCCCACGCTGGCCGTGGCCAATGCCCGCCTGGCGCAGGCCCGCTCGCAGGCCAACGCGGCCAATGCCGGGCTGTTCCCGCAGATCGGCATCAATGCGCGCGCGCAGCGCGCGGCCATCTCAGCCAACCGCCCGCTGACCAACTATGCGGCGCCGAACTTCGGCACCGTGCAGAACGACCTCACGCCCTCGTTCACGGTGGGCTACGAGCTCGATCTGGCCGGCCGCGTGCGGCGCACCATCGAAAGCGCCGAGGCCTCGGCGCAGCAGTCGCAGGCCGATTTCGAGAACGTGCGGCTGCTGCTGACCACCGACCTCGCCGCCAACTACTACAACCTGCGCGCGCTCGACATCGAGATCGATGTGCTGCAGCGCTCCATCGCGCTGCAGCGCCGCGCGCTCGATCTGGTCAGCGCGCGCCACGACCTCGGCGCCGCCTCCGGGCTGGACCTGGCGCAGCAGCAGGCGCTGCTCGACGCGACGCTCACCCAGGTGGACGTGCTGGCCAAGCAGCGCAGCCAGTTCGAGCACGCCATCGCCACGCTCACCGGCACCGCCGCGCCGCTGTTCGCGCTGGCGCCGGAGGTGGCCGAGCTGGTGCCGCCCGCGGTGCCGCTCGGCGTGCCGTCCGACGTGCTGGAGCGCCGGCCCGACGTGGCCTCGGCCGAACGCGCGATGGCCGCGGCCAACGCGCAGATCGGCGTGGCCAAGTCCGCGTTCTATCCGAGCGTGATACTCGGCTCGGCGATCGGCGGCGAGAGCGGCGCGTTCGGCTCGCTGTTCAACCTGCCCAGCCTGGTGTGGTCGGTCGGCGCCACGGCGGCGGTGACGCTGTTCGACGGCGGCAAGCTGCGCGCCAACCTGTCGTTCGCGCAGGCCGGATACGACGGCACCGTGGCCAACTACCGCCGCGTGGTGCTGACCGCGATGCAGGAAGTGGAAGACGGCATCACCGGCCTGTCCGCGCTGTCGCGCGCCAACGACCAGCAGCGGCGCGCCGTGGGCAGCGCGCGCCAGGTGCTCGACATGGCCACCGCGCGCTACGAAGGCGGCGCCACCGGCTACCTCGACGTGATCACGGCCCAGCAGGGCCTGCTCGGCGCCGAGCGCACGGCGGCGCAACTGCGCGGCCAGCAGATGCTGACCGCGGTGTTCCTGGTCAAGGCGCTGGGCGGCGACTGGGGCGGCGCCTCGACGCTGGCCGATGGCGGGGCGAAGGCGATGAAGGGGATGAAGCAGGTGGTGGCGAAGTAGCGGATGGGTCCGGCGGCGTGGCTGGCCATGCCGAAGGTTTGCACGCAAGCAGATTGCTCGCGTCATCAGCCCTGGCGCGAACCTCGACATACCGCTGGTTCGCTCCCCTCTCCCGCGTGCGGGAGCGGGAGAACACCTTGCCTAGGCGTATCTGGCGGCTTCGTTCATTGCCCTGGCGCGTTGCCCCGGAAAAAAAAGCGCCCGGACCAAGCCGGGCGCTTTTTGCTTCCAGGGCCCCGAAGGGCCGCGCTGCCTCAGCGCTGGTTCAGCGCTGGTACGCCGGCGGCAGGAAGCCCGCGAAGCGCTGCTGCGTGGTCGCCTTGAATTCCGGCGACTGGTAGGCGTCGCGGATGTCCTTGACGAACGGCTTGCCGAGGTCGGCGGTGCGCACGGCCACCAGGTTCATGTAGTAGTCGGGAATCTTCTCCAGCGACAGCGCCTCGGTCAGCTTCAGGCCGGAGGACAGCGCGAAGTTGCCGTTGACGAAGGCGTAGTCCACGTCGTCGAGCGAGCGCGGCAGCTGCGCGGCTTCGAGCTGGATCAGCTTGAGCTTGTTCGGGTTGGTCTCGATGTCGCGCTCGCTGGCGCGGATCGTGTCGGTGCCGGGCTTGAGCGTGACCCAGCCGATCTGCTGCAGGATCGCGATGGCGCGCGCCAGGTTGGACGGATCGTTGGGCAGCGAGACGGTGGCGCCCGGCTTCACTTCGGCCAGGGTCTTGTGCTTGTGGCTGTAGATGCCGATCGGCGCGGTCGGCACCTGCAGCACCTCGGACAGTTGCAGCTTGCGGTCGCCGGCGAACTTCTTCAGGTAGGCCACGTGCTGGAAGGCGTTGGCGTCGATGGCGCCATCGGCCAGCGCCAGGTTGGGCTGCACGTAGTCGCTGAACTCGACGATGGTGACCTTGTAGCCCTTCTTCTCCAGCAGCGGCTTGATGCCGTAGCGGATCTGGTCGGAGTACGGGCCGGCGGTGGCGCCGAAGCGGATTTCCTTCTTGTCCGGATCGGCCGCGCCGGCCGTCTGGATCACGCCGAGGGCAAGCACCGCGGCAATCAGTCGAATCCCGAAACCCATTTTCATCAAAGCTCCCCGTGTCGTTGGTGTGTATGGCGTGCCCGCGCGCGCTTTCAGCGGCGGGCGAGGGAGCCATTGTAGGGGGCTACCTATGCGCGAGGAACGAGTAAATATGCATGGGCATATAACTCGGGCGAATAAGGCGGATGGGTCTGGCGGGGTGGTGTGCGATGCGCCTGCCTTCTCCCGCGGTCCCTCTCCCGCAAGCGGGAGAGGGGGAACCTGCGGGAAACGACAGGCAGGGCGGGCAGCGCCGGCCTCAGGCCGCCGCCAGCGCCCGGTCGAGGTCTTCGAGCAGGTCGTCGATATGCTCGATGCCGATCGACAGGCGCACCATGTCCTCGCTCACGCCGGCGGCCTTCAGTTCGGCGGCGTCGAGCTGGCGGTGGGTGGTGGAGGCCGGGTGCGTGGCCAGCGACTTGGCGTCGCCGATGTTGACCAGGCGCGTGAACAGCTGCAGCGCGTCGAGGAAGCGCGCGCCGGCCTCGCGGCCGCCGCTCTTGAGGCCGAACGACAGGATGCCGGGGCCGCGGCCGCCGAGGTAGCGCTGCACCAGCGCGTGGTCCGGGTGCTCGGGCAGGCCGGCGAAGTTGACCCATTCGACCTTGGGGCTGGCCTTGAGGTGGCGCGCCACGGCCAGCGCGTTCTCGGTGATGCGGTCCAGGCGCAGGGCCAGGGTCTCGATGCCTTGCAGGATCAGGAAGGCGTTGAACGGCGACAGCGCCGCGCCGGTATTGCGCAGCGGCACCACGCGCGCGCGGCCGATGTAGGCGGCCGGGCCCAGCGCTTCGGTGTAGACCACGCCGTGGTAGGACACGTCGGGTTCGTTCAGGCGCCTGAAGCGGGCCTTGTGCTCGGCCCACGGGAACTTGCCGCTGTCGACGATGGCGCCGCCCACGCTGTTGCCGTGGCCGCCCAGGTACTTGGTCAGCGAGTGCACCACGATGTCCGCGCCGTGCTCGAACGGCCGGCACAGGTAGGGCGAGGGCACGGTGTTGTCGACGATCAGCGGGATGCCGTGGCTGTGCGCGACCTTGGCGATGGCGGCGATGTCGACGATGTTGCCGAGCGGGTTGCCGACCGACTCGACGAAGATGGCCTTGGTACGCTCGTCGATCAGGTCGCCGAAGGCGGCCGGGTTGCGGCCGTCGGCGAAGCGCGTCTCGATGCCGGACAGCGGCAGCGTGTGCGCGAACAGGTTGTAGGTGCCGCCGTAGAGCTGGCTGGCCGAGACGATGTTGTCGCCGGCCTCGGCGATGGTCTGGATCGCGTAGGTGATGGCCGCCATGCCGGACGCCAGCGCCAGCGCGCCCACGCCGCCCTCGAGCGCGGCCAGGCGCTGCTCGAGCACGTCGTTGGTCGGGTTCATGATGCGGCTGTAGATATTGCCGGGCACCTTGAGGTCGAACAGGTCGGCGCCGTGCTGCGCGTTGTCGAAGGCGTAGGCCACGGTCTGGTAGATCGGCACGGCCACCGCGCGGGTGGTGGGATCGGGGGAGTAGCCGCCGTGGACTGCAATCGTCTCGAGTTTCATGTTGTGGTTGCTGGATCTATGGTGATGGGAAGCCTGCCGGGAGCGGGCATGGTAGCAGCGCGGGCCGGCGCCCGCCAAGGCGGTGGCCGGTGATCGCACCGGGCCGCGCGCGGCCCGTGCCGGCGCTGCCCGGCGCTGCCCGGCGATACCCGCCGCCCGGTCACTGGCTGGCGAGCGGGAAGCTGGCCTGCCAGACGTTGTCCTTGACCTGGATCGGGGCCGGAATCAGCTTCTGCTGGTAAAACAGGTCGGCCACCTGCTGCTGGGCGGCCACCACGTCCGGCGTGACCGGGGTGGCGCCGTAGGGCACGCGCCGGAGCCAGGCTTCCACCACCTGCACTTCGAGGCCGACCGCGGGCGCGAGCAGGGCGGCGGTCTCGCCGGGGTTCTTCACCACCCACAGGCCGCTGGCGCGCAGTTGCTCGAGGATGGCGTTGACCGCCTGCGGGTGCGCCTTGACGAAGGCGCCGGCGGCTTCGTAGAAGTTGAACGGCGAGGGCACGTTTTCGTAGTCGGCGATGGTGCGCACCTTGAGGGCCTTCTGCGCCAGCGCGTAGTAGGGGTCCCACACCACCCAGGCGTCCACGTTGCCGCTCTCGAAGGCGGCGCGGGCGTCGGCCGGCGGCAGGTAGATCGGCTGGATGTCCTGCAGGCTCAGGCCGTTCTTCTTGAGCAGCTGCACCAGCAGGTAGTTGGAGCTGGAGCCCTTTTGCAGCGCGACGCGCCTGCCCTTGAGGTCGGCCACCGTGCGCACCGGGGACTTGTCGAGCACGAACAGGGCCTCGTTGGTCTTGCCACCGGGCTCGGCGCCGACGTAGACGAAGCTGGCGCGCGCGGCCTGGGCGAACACGGCCGGCGGCGCGCCGGTGTAGCCGAAGTCGATGCTGCCGGCGTTGAGCGCCTCCAGCAGTTGCGGGCCGGCCGGGAATTCCTTCCACTCGACCTTGAAGCCCAGCGGCGCGAGCTTCTTCTCGAGCGAGCCCTGGGCCTTGAGCACGGCGAGCAGGCCGGCCTTCTGGTAGCCCACGCGCACGGCCTGGTCGGCGGCGGCGGCGCCGGCGGACCAGGCCAGCGCGGCGAAGGACAGGGCAAGGCCGAGGCGGCGGGGCCAGTTGCGCAACAGGGTCATGCGATTTCTCCGGAAGGGTGGCGGGGATCGGGAAGATCCGGCTGGGCCCTATGGTTGCGAAATCGCGGTGGCAGGGGAAGGAAGCTTATTGCATTTGGATAGAACCGGGCGGGCCGCCCGAGGTCAGACCGGAGGCCGCCGGCGCGGCGCGCAGGCGACGCGCGGACGGTGGAAGACCGCCGCGCGGGCCGCGCCTGCGCGTTGCAATTTGTGCAACTGCTTTCAAGGGTGCGCACCCTGCGACACCTTGCCGCAGTCAGGATGTTTCTGAACAAGCGCACCGTTCACCGCACGATCGCGCGAGATGCCGTATTGTCCTGTTTGGCGGACAGTGTGTTCCTGTTCCCGGGTTTACCCTCGTTGTTGCGATGCGGTAGATTCGCGCCACGATGTCTGACGGCCCCCGATTCTCATCAATAAACCACGTTTGCCGCACCGGCAGGCGTGTCGAGCATCGTCACCGCAACATCCTCCTGTGTGGACCGCCGCAGTCCCGCAACGCTCTGTCCAGCAAGGACCGGGCCATCCTGCCCAACCCGTCCCACAAGGACCAGGCCAGTCCGCCGCTGATTGGCGCTTCTCCGGGCCGGCAGGCCGCCTGAACCGAGTTTCCCCCAAGCCTTAAGTCGTCTGCCTCTTGCTTGCGCATCGGGCGGCAAAACCACGCCGCGCCGTCGTTCCGTGGCTTACTCAACCAGTCGTGACATGAAGATACCCGAACTTCCGCGTTGGACGCGGTTCCTGCCCGGTGGCGCCCTGCTGCTGCTGGCCGGCTGCAACATGACCGTGCTAGATCCGAAGGGCCAGATCGGCGCCGACGAAAAGAACATCATCCTGATCGCGACCTGGCTGATGCTGCTGGTGGTGGTGCCGGTGATCATCCTGGTGTTCACCTTTGCCTGGAAGTACCGCGCAAGCAACAAGAACGCCCGCTACGAGCCGGACTGGTCGCACTCGACCGGGATCGAGGTGGTGGTGTGGCTGATCCCGTGCCTGATCATCCTGGTGCTGGGCATCATCACCTGGAAGTCCTCGCACGACCTGGACCCGTACAAGCCCATCGAGTCGGACGTCAAGCCGATCACGATCGAGGCCGTGGCGCTGAACTGGAAGTGGCTGTTCATCTATCCCGAACTGCACATCGCCACCGTCAACGAGATCGCGTTCCCGGTCAACACGCCGGTGAACTTCAAGATCACGTCCGATTCGATCATGAACTCCTTCTTCATCCCGCAGCTGGGCAGCCAGATCTACGCGATGGCGGGGATGGAGACCAAGCTGCACCTGATCGCCAACGAAGCCGGCAGCTATGACGGCATGTCGGCGAACTACAGCGGCGGCGGCTTCTCGGGCATGAAGTTCAAGGCCAAGGCCGTGTCGAACTTCGACTTCGAACAGTGGGTCAAGCAGGTCCGCGCCTCGTCGCGCGAGCTGAACCTGGCCGACTACGAACAACTGGCCAAGCCCAGCGAGAAGGAACCCGTGACGCTGTTCGCCAAGGTCGATCCGCAGCTGTACCACGGCATCCTGCACAAGTACATGGACGGCGCCGGCGGCGCGATCGCCGGCAACGGCACCTCGTTCGGTCCTGTCTGCACCTCGCGCAACACCCTCGGCGAGAGCCAGGTGTCCCTGGCCGCGCCCGCTAAGTCGGCGCCGGGCTCGAATTCCTAGGAGTAATGATGTTTGGCAAATTGAGTTTGGATGCCATCCCGTTCCACGAGCCCATCGTCATGGGCACGTTGTCGGTGGTGGCCCTGGGCGCGCTGGCGGTGTTCGCGCTGATCACCTACACCCGCAAGTGGGGCTGGCTGTGGAATGAGTGGTTCACCTCGGTCGACCACAAGAAGATCGGCATCATGTATTCGGCCGTGGCGATGGTCATGCTGCTGCGCGGCTTCGCCGACGCGATCATGATGCGCACGCAGCTGGCGCTGTCCACCAACGGCTCGCCGGGCATCCTGCCGCCCGAGCACTACGACCAGATCTTCACCGCCCACGGCGTGATCATGATCTTCTTCGTGGCGATGCCGCTGATGACGGGCCTGATGAACCTGGTCGTGCCGCTGCAGATCGGCGCGCGCGACGTGGCCTTCCCGTTCCTCAACACGCTGAGCTTCTGGCTGTTCGTGGCCGGCGCGATGCTGGTCAACGTCTCGCTGGGCGTCGGCGAGTTCGCGCGCACCGGCTGGCTGGCCTACCCGCCGCTGTCGGGCCTGCAGTTCAGCCCCGGCGTGGGCGTGGACTACTACCTGTGGAGCCTGCAGATCTCCGGCCTGGGCACCTTGCTCACCGGCGTGAACTTCCTGGTCACCATCCTCAAGATGCGCGCCCCGGGCATGACCCTGATGCGCATGCCGGTGTTTACCTGGACCGCGCTGTGCACCAACGTGCTGATCATCGCCTCGTTCCCGGTGCTGACGGTCTCGCTGGCGCTGCTGGGCCTGGACCGCTACTTCGACATGCACTTCTTCACGAACGAAATGGGCGGCAACGCCATGATGTACGTGAACCTGATCTGGATCTGGGGCCACCCCGAGGTGTACATCCTGGTGCTGCCGGCATTCGGCATCTTCTCGGAAGTCATCTCGACCTTCTCGGGCAAGAAGCTGTTCGGCTACAAGGGCATGGTCTACGCGACCTGCGCCATCATGGTGCTGTCGTTCCTGGTCTGGCTGCACCACTTCTTCACGATGGGCTCCGGCGCCAGCGTGAACGCGTTCTTCGGCATCACCACCATGATCATCTCCATCCCGACCGGGGTGAAGATCTTCAACTGGCTGTTCACCATGTACCGCGGCCGCGTGCGCATGACCACGCCGGTGATGTGGACGCTGGGCTTCATGGTCACGTTCGTGATCGGCGGCATGACCGGCGTGCTGATGGCCGTGCCCGCCGCTGACTTCGTGCTGCACAACAGCCTGTTCCTGATCGCCCACTTCCACAACGTGATCATCGGCGGCGTGCTGTTCGGCTACCTGGCCGGCATCACCTACTGGTTCCCGAAGGCGTTCGGCTTCAAGCTCGACGAGCGCCTGGGCAAGTGCGCCTTCTGGTGCTGGCTGGTCGGCTTCTACCTGGCCTTCATGCCGCTGTACGTGCTCGGCTTCATGGGCATGACCCGCCGCCTGAACCACACCGACAACCCGGCCTGGAACCCGTTCCTGTACGTGGCCGTGTGCGGCGCCGCGCTGATCGGCCTGGGCGTGGTGTTCCAGGTGCTGCAGATCGTGGTGAGCGTGCGCAACCGCAAGGCGCTGGCCGACGTCACGGGCGATCCGTGGAACGGCCGCACGCTGGAGTGGTCCACCTCGTCGCCGCCGCCGTTCTACAACTTCGCGCACACCCCGGTGGTGCGTGACCTGGACGCCTTCGCCGACATGAAGGCCCGCGGCGAAGCGCCGAAGCAGGAAGCGCACTACGAGCAGATCCACATGCCGAAGAACACCGGCGCCGGCTTCTACATGGGCGCGTTCAGCTTCGTGCTGGGCTTCGCCGCGACCTGGCACATCTGGTGGCTGGCGATCGTGGGCCTGGTGGGCATGATCGTGTCCTTCATCTTCCGCAGCAACGACGACCACATCGACTACTACGTGCCCGCACGCGAAGTCGAGGCAGTCGAAAAGACCCACTTCCAGCGCGTCGCGTCGCAGGCCTGAAACCTATGTCCACACAAGTCCTAGACCGTCATTCCGCGCATGCCGCAGGGCATGCCCATGACCATTCGCACGACCACACCCATCACGACACCAGCGCCAACACCGTGTTCGGCTTCTGGGTCTACCTGATGAGCGACTGCATCATCTTCGCCGGTCTGTTCGCCGCTTTCGCGGTGCTGCGCGGCGAAGTGGCGGGCGGCCCCTCGGGCAAGGAACTGTTCGAACTGAACTACGTCCTGGTCGAGACCTTCCTGCTGCTGTTCTCGAGCCTGACCTCGGGCATGGCGATGGTGGCCCTGCACAACGGCCAGAAGTCCCGCCTGCAGTTCTGGCTGGCCATCACCTTCCTGTTCGGCGTGGCCTTCATCGGCATGGAAATCAACGAGTTCCATCACATGATCGCCGAAGGCGCGGGCCCCAACCGCAGCGCCTTCCTGTCGTCGTTCTTCACGCTGGTCGGCACCCACGGCCTGCACGTGGCCAGCGGCCTGCTGTGGATGGCCGTGCTGATCTGGCAGATCGCCCGCAAGGGCCTGACGCCGACCGTGGGCAAGCGCCTGGCGTGCTTCGCGCTGTTCTGGCACTTTCTGGACATCGTCTGGATCGGCGTGTTCACCGTGGTCTACCTGATGGGAGCGATGTAATGGAACACAGCAACGTCTCGACCGCCGGCCACGGCGCGCACGGCACCAGCGCCGGCGGCGCCAGCCACAGCAGCGTCAAGAACTACGTGATCGGCTTCGTGCTGGCGGTCATCCTGACCGTCATCCCGTTCCGCCTGGTGATGGGCGGCGGCGGCACGGTCGCCGCCGGCACCACGCTGGCCGTCATCCTCGGCCTGGCCGTGGTGCAGATCGTGGTGCACCTGGTGTACTTCCTGCACATGGACCGTTCCTCGGAGCAGCGCTGGAACGTGATGGCGCTGGCCTTCACCGCGCTGATCCTGCTGATCGTGATCGCAGGTTCGCTGTGGATCATGCACAACATGAACCAGAACATGATGGTGCACTGAGGATCTTCCTCCGGCGTAAAGACAAAGGCGGCCCGCGGGCCGCCTTTGTCGTTTCCGGAGTCCGGCTGCCTATGCCGCCGCGCGCGCGTGCGCCGCGTGGTTGGCCGGCTCGCCCGCCTTGGGCGCGCCGGACTTGACCGCGACGCTGCGCCGGCCGTCCACGCCGACCGGCACGTCGCCGGCGATGGTCACGCGCCGCACCACGCGCTTGGCGTCGCCGTAGTCGTTGATGGCGTAGTGCTGGGTGGCGCGGTTGTCCCAGATCGCCACGTCGCCGGCGCGCCAGCGCCAGCGCACGGTGTTCTCCAGGCGGTGCACGTGGTCCTGCAGCACGGCCACGAGGTGCTGCGAGTCCGAGCCCGAATAGCCGAGCAGCTTCTTGACGAAATGCCCGAGCACCAGCGTGCGCTCGCCGGTTTCCGGGTGCACGCGCACCACCGGGTGCTCGGTCTCGTAGATGGCCGAGGTGAAGACCTCGCGGTAGCGCTTGATGGCGTCGGTGCTGACCGTGGTGCGCGTGGCGGCGTAGTCGTAGTCGTTGGTGTGCAGCGCCCACAGGCGGTCGGCCAGCTCGCGCAGGCCCTCGGGCAGGTCCTGGTAGGCGGTGGCGGTGTTGGCCCACACGGTGTCGCCGCCGGCGGCCGGGATGATCACGCCGCGCAGCACCGAGACCTGCGGGTAGGCCAGGTCGAAGGTGACGTCGGTATGCCAGGAGTTGGCGCGCCCGCCGTGCTCGGAGTCGAGCTCCAGCAGGAAGCGCGTGCCGTCGCGCGAGGGCACGGTGGGGTGGGGCACCGGCGTGCCGAACAGGCTGGCGAAGCCTTCCTGCGCGGCGTCGTCGAGATGGTCCTGGCCGCGGAAGAACAGCACCTTGTGGCGCAGCAGCGCCGCGCGCACGGCGGCAAAGGTGGCGGCGTCGAGCTGCGGCGAGAGCCGCACGCCGCGGATCTCCGCGCCGATGCGCCCGGCTACCGGGTGGATGTCGAGTTCGACTTGCGATGCGGCGTGCTGCTGGGTCATGGCGTTCTCCCGTGGGTCTAGTCCTGCGTTGGTGTCCGGCGCCTGCCGGCGCGCTTCAGATTTCAGATGGCGAAGCGGATATTGGGCGGCAGCCGCGTGGCGTCCGCGTCCGGCTCGCGCCTGACCGGCGCCTCGGCCAGCTCGGCCAGGCGCCCGGTGAATTCCTGCAGCACGTCGTCCTTGACGCGCGCGAAGGCGGCCGAGGCGCGCTCGCGCGGGTGCGGCAGCGGCACCGGCAGGATGCGGCGGATGCGGCCCGGGCGCGGCTCCATCACCACCACGCGGTCGCCCAGGTAGACGGCTTCCTCCACGTCGTGCGTGACCAGGATCATGGTGATGCCCTCGGCCTGCCAGATGCGGTGCAGCTCCTGCTGCAGGTAGGCGCGCGTGAGCGCGTCGAGCGCGCCGAACGGCTCGTCGAGCAGCAGGATTTCCGGGCGCGTGACCAGCGCGCGCGCGATCGCCACGCGCTGCGACATGCCGCCGGACAACTGGTGCGGAAACGCGGTCTCGAAGCCGGCCAGCCCGACCAGCTCGATGTGCTCGCGCACCGTGCGGCGCTTGTCGGTCTCGGTGATGTTGGCGTTGAGCAGCGCCATGCGGATGTTCTGCTCCACCGTCAGCCACGGGAACAGCCGGTGCTCCTGGAACACGATGCCGCGGTCCAGGCTGGTGCCCGCCACGCGCTTGCCGTCGAGCAGGATCTCGCCCTTGTAGTCTTCTTCCAGCCCGACCACCAGCCGCAGCAGGGTGGACTTGCCGCAGCCGCTGGCGCCGACGATGCTGACGAACTCGCCCGGGGCGATCGACAGCGTGATGTCCTCCAGCACAGGCAGGGCCGCGCCCTTGACCTGGTATTGCTTGCGCAGGTGCTCGATGCTGAGCGTGCCGGCGTGCGCCATGTGGTTCTCCGGAAAAGATGAGGCAGTGCGAAGAAAAGGGAAAGGGAGGTGCTGTCAAAGAGAAGCGAAGCGGTCCTGGCCAGGCGCGCGGCCGCAGACAGTACAAGCGGTACGGCAGGGCCGCGCGACGACGCCAGGATCTCTTTGATCGTGCCTCCTGGCATCCTAGAAGGCGGCGACCGAGCGGCCGCGCCAGGCCAGCAGGCGGCCTTCGATGCGGCTGGCGATCCAGTTCAGCGTGAAGCCGACCAGCCCGACCACGATCACGCCGAAGATCACCAGGTCCATCCAGAAATTCTCGCGGCCGTCGATCATGGTGTTGCCGATGCCCTTGCCGGCCACCAGCAGGTATTCGGCGCCGAGCGTGGCCAGCCACGCATAGATCAGCGCCAGGTGGATGCCGGCGAAGATCGACGGCGAGGCCGCCGGCAGCACCACGCGCAGCAGCACCTGCCAGCGCGAGTACTTCAGCACGCGCGCGACCTCCAGCAGGTCGGCCGGCACGCCGCGGATGCCCTCGAAGGTGTTGAGCACCACCGGGAAGAACGCCGCCAGCGAGAGGAACACCACCTTGGCGGTGTCGCCGAGGCCGAACCACACCGAGATCAGCGGGATCCACGCGAACAGCGAGATCTGCTTGATGGTGTGGAAAGTGGGCCCGGCCAGCTGCTCGAACAGGCGCGACAGCCCCAGCGCCGCGCCGAACGCCAGCCCCACGCTGGCGCCCAGCGCGAAGCCGGCCAGGTCGCGCCACAGGCTCGCGCGCAGCGCCTCGAACAGGGCGCCGCTGCGCACCTGCTGCACCGCCGTGTCCCACACCTTGGAGACCGGCACCAGCAGCGGCGAGGTGCTCCAGCCGAAGCGCACCGCGGCCCACCACAGCACCACCAGGGAGATCGGCAGGACCCAGCCGCGCAGCGGCCGGGGAATGCGCAGGGCGCGTTTGGATGATTCCGCCATCTTGGTTCCTTCGCTATCGGTTCGTCGTGCGGCCAGGAAGGGCGATCACAGGCCGGGCTTGCGCCAGCGCAGCACCGCCGCCTCGGCCAGCGCCAGCGCCTTGTCCAGCGCGAAGCCGACCGCGCCGACCACGATCACCGCGGCGATCACCATGTCGAGCTGGAACAGCTGGCGGCCGTACACGATCATGTAGCCCAGCCCCTCCGACGAGGCCAGCAGCTCCACCACCACCAGCGCCAGCCACGCATGCGTGAGGCCGTAGCGGATGCCGTTCCAGATCGGCGCGGCGGCGGCCGGGAACACCACGCGCGACAGCATCTGCCAGCGCGTGAAGCGCAGCACGCGCGCCACCTCGATGTAGCGCGTGGGCACGTTCTGGATGCCCTTGTAGGTGTTGAGCGCGATCGGCACCAGCGAGGCCTTGGCGATCAGGATGATCTTGAGCGCCTCGTCGATGCCCACCAGCAGCATCAGCAGCGGCAGCCAGCCCAGCACCGGCACCTGGCTGAAGGCCTTGAAGGTGGGGTAGACGTAGTCGCGGAAATTCGGCGACAGGCCCATGCCCACGCCGAGCGCGAGGCCGCCGGCCAGGCCCACGGCAAAACCGCCGGCCACGCGCATCGCGCTGACGGCGAGGTTGGCCTGCAGCTCGCCGCTCTGGTAGAGGTCGGAGAGCGTGTGCCACACCGCGTCGGGCGCGGGCAGCACCTGCGGCGGGATCCACTCGAAGCGCGCCGCCACGTACCAGCCCAGCAGCAGCGCCAGCGGCACCGGCCACGCCAGCAGCCACGCCAGGTGCTGGCGGCCGGGGCGCCAGCGGCGCGGGGGCGCGGCGCTTTCCGTGGCGGCGGGTCCCGCCGGCGGCAACGCCAGGGTTTCGTTGGCCGCCATCGCGTCAGGCTCCGAGGATCTTGCCGTTGGCCTGGTAGACCGGCCAGTAGCTCTGCAGGCTCAGGTCGTCCAGCGCCGCCTTGAGGAAGCGCGTGTCGATCCACTGGTCCACGTCGAAGCGCGCGCGCGACAGGCGCAGGCGGTAGGCCTGCTCGGTGGCGTCCTTGTAGCGCGCCACCAGGAACGGGTCGAAGTTCGGGTTCACGCGCACGCGCAGCGGCTCGCCTTCGTAGTCTTCCTTCCAGTGCTCGTAGGGCGTGCCGGCGCGCGCCCAGGTGTGCAGCACGTCGTCGCGGTTCTTCTCGTCGGAGGCCCAGCGCGCGGCCTGCACCGAGGTCTTGACGAACTGCTGGGTGGCTTCGGGGTACTTGCTGGCGAACTCGTCGGTCACCAGCACGTGGCTCTGGCGCGTGTAGATCGGCGACTGGTTCTTGCTCGAATAGAGGATGCGCACCGCGCCCTTGTCGCGCAGGCGCAGGATGTCCATCGCGCCGATGGCGGCGTCGAGGTCGCGCGTGGTGAGCGCGGCCAGGTAGCTCGCGGTGTCGAGGTTGAGCAGGCGCAGGTCCTTCTCGGCGAGGCCGTTGGCTTCGAGCAGGCGCAGCGCCGGCAGATGCATGTTGGTGCCCTTGAACAGCGACACACGCTTGCCGCGCAGGTCCGCCACGGTCTTGAGCGGCGAATCGGGCGGCACGCCGATATAGATATTGGTGCGCACGCTGGTGGCCAGCACCAGCCGCGTCTTCAGGCCGGCGGCGCGCGCCACGATGGCGGGCAGGTCGCCCTGCAGCGCGAAATCCAGTTGCTTCGTGCTGAGCGCTTCGTTGACGGCCGGGCCCGCGCCCTTGAAGAAGTACCACTCGACGCGCGTGCCGGCCGGCTTGAAGGCTTCCTCCAGCCAGCCGCGCGCGTGGGCGATCGACAGCGAGCTGCCGCCGAAGCTGGGCGGCGTGCCGGTGGCCGGCTGCGCCACGCCGATGCGGATGACGTCCGGGCGCGCCGCGCCGGTGGCGCTGAACACGCTCAGCGGGGTGGACGCGGCGGCGGCGCCAAGGCCGGACCAGGCAAGGTGTTTGAGCAGGCTGCGGCGCGTGAGGGGCATTGTGTTCTTGTTCCTGTGCGGGGCGGTGGTCGGGGAATCGACGGCTCCCAAGATACGCGGCGCCCGCGGCGCGGCAGAAGGAATGTTTTTGGTTTTGGTTATCGGCTGCGCGCATATGCGGCGGCGCATATGGGCATGCGTTTTCCTTCCTTCCGCGAGGCCGCGCGCAGGCATAGAGTGCGCGGTTTCCGGCGGCCGTTTCTTACGTGCCGCACGGACGGGCGCGCGCCCCCGCGCGCAAGAGCAAGAACAATGACCGACGATAACGACAAGACGGCGCGCACGCCCGCGCGGCCTGCCCGGCGCCGCTTCCTGCGCCACGGCGCGGGCCTTGGCGCGGCCGGCGCGCTGGGTGCCGGCGCGCTTGCCGCCGCGCCGGCGGCGGGCGCGGAGACGCTGGCGGTGCCGCCGTGGACGCGCGCGCCCGGCGAGCCGGTGCTGTGGCGCGCCTACGGCCAGCCCGCCGAATTCGAGAAGAACGTGATCCGCCGCAACCGCGGCGCGGCGCCGATGCCCGGCGCCAACTCGTCGATGACGCCGCTGCAGGACCTGCACGGCATCGTGCCGGACGACGCGGTGCTCGACGCGCGCACGCTGCCGCGCGTGCGCATGCCGAACCGCGGCGGCTTCGTGGTGGACGGCAGGATTGGCGGCTCCTGAGCGCGCCGGAACGCGGGATGCCGGGGATGAGGCGGTGGACAAGCGCCATGCGGACACCATATGCGATAAACGAATAAGGCTCACCGTTAACCTTCGTTGACCGCACTAGCTCGTGGTCACTACAGTGCAAGGCTTGAAACCAAGCAGTGCGGGGCCCTCCTTTGCCGGAGCGCGGCGCCGCGCCGGCCGGTCCACATAGATCAGTCCGCACTTTCGTTCCCCGAGCCCGTCATGACGATTGGTACCCAAACGGCAGCCGCAGCGCCTGCCCGCGCACCGCATTCCGGCCAGGCCGGCACTTTCGAGATCCGCCCGCTGGACGCCCCGCTGGGCGCCGAGATCGTCGGCCTGGACCTGTCCGAGCCGCTGTCCGCCGAGGACTTCGCCCGCATCCACCGCGCGCATCTCGACTATCACGTGGTGGTGTTCCGCGACCAGCGCATCACGCCCGCGCAGCAGATCGCGTTCAGCCGCCGCTTCGGGCCGCTGCAGATCCACGTGCTCAACCAGTTCCAGCTGGCCGGGCACCCGGAAATCCTGATCGTCTCCAACGTGCTCAAGGACGGCAAGCCGATCGGCCTGGGCGACGCCGGCCATTTCTGGCACTCCGACCTGTCGTACAAGGAAAAGCCCAGCCTCGGCTCGCTGCTGCACGCGCAGGAACTGCCGGCCGAAGGCGGCGACACCCTGTTCGCCAACATGCACACGGCGTGGGACACGCTGCCCGCGCACCTCAAGGCCGCGGTGGAAGGGCGCAAGGCCGAGCACACCTACCTGGCCAAGTACGCCGAGCTGCAGCAGCGCAGTCCGTGGCGTCCGAACCTGACGCCCGAGCAGATCGCGCAGGTGGCGCCGGTGCTGCAGCCGGTGGTGCGCACGCACCCGGAAACGGGCCGCCGCGCGCTGTTCGTCAGCGAGCATTTCACCACGCGCATCGCCGGCCTGCCCGAGGACGAGAGCCGCGACCTGCTGGCGCAGCTGTTCGCCCACAGCGTCAGGCCCGAGCACGTGTACCGCCACCAGTGGCAGCCGCACGACCTGGTGTTCTGGGACAACCGCTCGCTGCTGCACCTGGCCGCCGGCACGCCGGACCACCTGCGCCGCGTGATGTACCGCACCACCATCGAGGGCGACCTGCCCCTCTGAGCCTTCCCGGATGGCGGCGCCGGCCGGCGCCGCCGCCTCCCGTCTTCCTGTCTCGCATCCAACGGAGTGTTCCGCATGTCCCTGTTTCGTTCCCGCCTCTTCTCCGCCCGCTGGCAGCGCGGCGCCGTCGCGCTGACGCTGGCCGCCGGCATGGCGGTCACGGGCGCGGCCCATGCCGAGGGCAAGATCCGCGTCGCCGAGCAGTTCGGCGTGGTCTACCTGCTGCTCAACGTGGCGCGCGACCAGCAACTGATCGAGAAGCACGGCAAGCAGCAGGGCCTGGACATCAAGGTGGAGTGGACCCAGCTTTCGGGCGGCGCGGCCATCAACGACGCGCTGCTGTCGGGCGCCATCGACATCGCCGGCGCCGGCGTGGGCCCGCTGCTGACGGTGTGGGACCGCACGCACGGCAAGCAGAACGTCAAGGGCGTGGCGTCGCTGGGCAACTTCCCGTACTACCTGGTCAGCAACAATCCCAAGGTCAAGACCATCGCGGACTTCACCGACAAGGACCGCATCGCGCTGCCGGCGGTGTCGGTCTCGGTGCAGTCGCGCGTGCTGCAACTGGCCGCGGCCAAGCAGTGGGGCGACAAGGAATACAACCGCCTGGACAAATGGACGGTGGCGGTGCCGCATCCCGACGCGGCGGCGGCCATCATTTCCGGCGGCACCGAGATCAGCGGCCACTTCGGCAACCCGCCGTTCCAGGAGCAGGAACTGGCCGGCAACCCCAATGCGCGCATCGTGCTGAATTCGTATGACGTGCTGGGCGGGCCGAGCTCGGCCACGGTGCTGTACGCCACCGAGAAATTCCGCAACGACAACCCCAAGACCTACCGCGCCTTCGTCGACGCGCTGGCCGAGGCGGCCAAGTTCGCCAGCAGCAACCCGGAAGCGGCGGCCGACCTGTACATCCGCGTCAACAAGGCCAAGATCGACCGCGCGCTGCTGGTCAAGATCCTGAAGAACCCGCAGGTGCAGTTCAAGGTCACGCCGCAGAACACCTTCACGCTGGCCGAGTTCATGTACCGCGTGGGCGCCATCCGCAACCAGCCGAAGTCCTGGCAGGATTATTTCTTCCAGGACCCGGCCACCGCACAAGGTAGCTGACATGTCCGTGCAGCCTCTGCGCGTGGTTTCCGCGCGTCCCGCCACCCCTGCCGCGCCGCTGCTGCAGGTGGATGGCGTGTCGCTGGAATACCGCACCCCCGAACGCGTGGTGCGCGCCACCCACCAGGTCAGCTTCGACGTGCACGCGGCTGACCGCTTCGTGCTGCTGGGCCCGTCGGGCTGCGGCAAGTCCACCCTGCTCAAGGCGGTGGCCGGCTTCGTGCCGCCGTGCGAGGGCGAGATCCGGCTCGACGGCGTGCCGGTGCGCGCGCCGGGCCCGGACCGCATCGTGGTGTTCCAGGAGTTCGACCAGTTGCCGCCGTGGAAGACCGTGCGGCAGAACGTGATGTTTCCGCTGGTGCATTCGCGCGGCATGTCGCGCGGCGAGGCCGGCGAATGCGCGCTGCACTTCCTCGACAAGGTGGGGCTGGCGCAGTTCGCCGACGCCTATCCGCATACCTTGTCCGGCGGCATGAAGCAGCGCGTGGCGATCGCGCGCGCGCTGGCCATGCGGCCCAAGGTGCTGCTGATGGACGAGCCGTTCGCCGCGCTCGACGCGCTCACGCGCCGGCGCATGCAGGAGGAATTGCTGACGCTGTGGCAGGACGCGGCCTTCACGCTGCTGTTCGTGACCCACTCGATCGAGGAAGCGCTGGTGGTGGGCAGCCGCATCCTGCTGCTGTCGCCGCATCCGGGCCGGGTGCGCGCCGAGCTCAACAGCCACCAGTACGACCTCGCCAGCCAGGGCGGCGCCGAGTTCCAGGCCACCGCCCAGCGCATCCATCACCTGCTGTTCGACGAGGCGCCGCGCACGGCCGCCGCGCCGGCCCGCGCCGCGCAGGCGCGCTGAGCGCCCGCCAGGACCGACCATGAGCCAAGCCCCCTCATCCCTCGCCGCCACGCCGGCGGTGCGCCCCGAATACGAGCTGCCGCTGGAGCCGTTTACCGCGTTGCCCGTGACGCGCGCCCTGCCGTGGCCGCAGCGCCTGTGGCAGCAGGGCTGGCTGCGCAAGACGCTGATCCTGGTGGTGCTGGCCTGCCTGTGGGAAGTCATTGCCCGCGTGCAGGACAACGACCTGCTGCTGCCGACCTTCCTCGCCACCGCGCGCGCGTTCGCCGAAGGCATCGCCAGCGGCGAGCTGCTGGACAAGGCCGGCGTGTCGCTGTCGGTGCTGCTGCAAGGTTATGTGGGCGGCATCGTGCTGGCCTTCGTGCTGACCACGCTGGCGGTGTCCACCGAGATCGGGCGCGACGTGCTCGATACCCTCACGTCGATGTTCAACCCGCTGCCGGCCATCGCGCTGCTGCCGCTGGCGCTGCTGTGGTTCGGCCTGGGCAGCAAGAGCCTGGTGTTCGTGCTGATCCACTCGGTGCTGTGGCCGCTCGCGCTCAACACCTACGCGGGTTTCCGCGGCGTGCCGGCCACGCTGCGCATGGCCGGGCGCAACTACGGCCTGCGCGGGCTGCGCTACGTGCTGCTGATCCTGGTGCCGGCCGCGCTGCCGGCCATCCTGTCCGGCCTGAAGATCGGCTGGGCCTTCGCGTGGCGCACGCTGATCGCGGCCGAGCTGGTGTTCGGCGCGTCGTCGGGCAAGGGCGGGCTGGGCTGGTACATCTTCCAGAACCGCAACGAGTTGTACACCGACCGCGTGTTCGCCGGCCTGGCGATGGTGATCCTGATCGGCCTGCTGGTCGAGAACCTCGTGTTCCGCACACTGGAGCGCGTGACCGTGCGCCGCTGGGGCATGCAGCACTGACCGCGCGTGGCAGCCGGCGCATGACAGTTTGAAGGCACGGCGGCGGCGGGCCTTGCGCGCGCCGCGCCGAAGGCGTACCGTTGCGGCTTGCCGCCGCCGCGACGGCAAGACTCCCCGGGTTTTGACCGCGCGCCGCCCGGCGCTGCCGCTTCCCGGGGCCGCGCGGCATCCCGCGCGCCCTGGAGCGATCTTTCCCGCATCCAGAGACCGCGCCTCATGACCGACATCCACCACGCCGCCGCCCAGGGCTTTTCCACCCAGGCCGACACCTATGCCCGCGGCCGTCCCGACTATCCGCCCGCGCTGGCGCAATGGCTGCAGGACACGCTCGGCCTGCGCGCCGGCAAGACCGTGCTGGACCTCGGCGCCGGCACCGGCAAGTTCAGCAAGCTGCTGCAGGCCACCGGCGCCACCGTGATCGCGGTCGAGCCGGTCGCCGCCATGCGCGCGCAACTCAGCGCCGCGCTGCCCGCCGTGCAGGCGCTCGAAGGCACCGCCGAAGCGATTCCGCTGCCCGACGCCAGCGTCGACGCCGTGGTCTGCGCGCAGGCCTTCCACTGGTTCGCCAACCAAGCCGCCATGACCGAGATCGCGCGCGTGCTGCGCCCGGGCGGCAGGCTCGGGCTGGTGTGGAACGTGCGCGACGAATCGGTGGACTGGGTCGCGCAGCTGACCACCATCATGACGCCCTACGAGGGCGACGCGCCGCGCTTCTACAAGGGCGACTGGAAGGCGGTGTTCCCGGCCGACGGCTTCGGTTCGCTCGAACTGGCCAGCCTGCCCTACGAGCACGTGGGGCCGGCGCAGCAGGTCATCGTCGACCGCGTGATGTCGGTCAGCTTCATCGCCTCGCTGCCGGCGGCCGAGCAGGACAAGGTGCGGGCGCAGCTGCAGGCCGTGATCGACGGCAGCCCAGCGCTGGCCGGGAAGGCGGCGCTGGCGTTTCCGTATCGGACCGAGGCGTATAGCTGCGCGCGGATCTAGGTTGTCCGGGTGCCGACGGGCCTGGGCCTCGGGCCTCGTCGGTGGCCGAGTTCATATTTGTCTCTCTACGTGTGAAGCACGCATGAGGCCCCAGGCGCCCGAGCCAGAGAAATCCAGCGGCACTATTCCAGCTAGGCGATGCCAATCACGAAACCCATACCGCTCGGAAAGGTGCCTGCGTCATTTGTGGTTGTGGCCTGATTGAGCGTTGACGGCAGCCAGTGTGCTGCGCGTCATCGTTGCGGGCTCGTCGGGAATGCGACGTGCTTGCGCACCGGTGCCGCTATTCGGCGTCGACGAAGGCGGCATACGCAGGCCTCTGGGTCGGACCTCGCCCTGCAAATTCGCGACGGTGATTGCACCAGCCGGATGGCGCCGGAAACTGGTTCAGGTATTGCGGCGCCTCGATGACTCCCGAAGGTCGAAGTTTCAGCAATTTCCCTGCATCAGGTCAGCCATTTCCTACCCGAGTTGCATTCCGCAAGTTTTACCATATGACAGCCCTATTGCGAGGTCGCATGATGCATGACCTTGCTCAAGGCATATGACGCAGCTCGGAGTCAGCTTCAGGAGCGACATTCATGCTCGATGAGCTTGCCCGCAACGGGTTGTACGGTGTCTTGCAGGTTTGCCCAGAGCGAGCCTGAGCAAGGCTATCTGCATCACCGTTTTCGGAAATGATGAGATCCGGGTGCGCATATGAAAAACGCTGGCATAAGGCATGAGTCCATCCGTTTCCATGCTGGGGATGGATATTCTCTAGGTGGAAGTTATTTCCCGGCGCAATACGACGAAAAAATACCGATCCTTATTTGTCCGGCGACGGGGGTAAAGCAGACATTTTATTATGCGTTCGCCCGCTGGTTGTGTGAGCAGGGGTACTCGGTTTTTGTCTTCGACTACAGAGGCATCGGGGCTTCAATTGCCGAGCCGCATATCAAATTCTCCAAGGCTAGAATACAGGATTGGGGCGAGCTGGATATGCCGGCAGCCCTGCGTTGGTTACTGGAGAGGACCGGGGCGAACAAAGCACATTTGATCGGGCATAGTGCTGGTGCTCAATTGGTCGGGCTGATGCCAAATCATGGTGCAGTTTGCAGTCTTGCTGCGATCTCCGCGTCTTCGGGTTATATCGGCAATATTGGATGGCCGCTCAGGCCGGTCGCCGCGTTCTTGCTTCTTTTCTATATCCCATTCTCCGCGAGGCTGTTCGGATATGTTCCGGCGAAGTGGCTTGGCTGGGGGGAGAGCTTGCCTGTTGGTGTCGCGCGGCAATGGTCGCGCTGGTGCCGTAGCCCCGGCTATGTGGAGAACGAATTTGGTGCCGGGGTCGGCCACCACTATTACCAGGAATTCCAGGCGCCGATCACTGTGGTTTCGGCATGTGACGATGCGCTGGCGACAAGAAGAAACATCGATGATTGGTTGCGGCTGCTCCCCAATGCACGGAAGTCGATCAGTGTGCTGCGGCCAGCCGATTTCGGTGGCGAGCCGATTGGCCACATCAATATGTTCAGGCGCAGTCATTCCGATATGTGGCCTGAAATGATAAAGAATTTCTCGGGCGCATGAGCGTGCCCGCTTTTGTCGGGGTGGTTTGTATTTCAGGAGACGAAGATGGAACGTCAGGATGACGTGATAACTCGGTTCAAAGAAGTTAGGAAGGAGGCGAAAGCGACCCGTTCGTCTCTCTACCACCTAACGAACCAATGTAATCTGCGCTGCAAATCGGAGTTGCCCCAGCGTCAGTGAAGACTATGGCGGAAATGCGGAGCGCTTGGAATCCGGTTGGCCTTCACTGCCTAAATTCAACGCCTATACCGCGGACATGCACACAACAACCCGATGCTGCACGTCAGGTGACTGCACGAAGTGCCGTGACAGCCAGGCGGTGATGTCCTGGCTTCTGGTGAATGCCAAACACATCATGCAGGAACCGGATGGACTTCGAACTTGGACGGAAATCGCCGAGACTTATTTCAGCCAATTTGTCTGGTCAAGATATCACCCGAGGAACCTCCACTAGCTCGAGCGTATGTCGCAATCGGCGGTCTGCTGCTGCGCGGAGCCGTCGATCCATGCGTTTCTCAACGGACGCTTGGCGGTTCCAATAGACGCTATCGAATGAGGCGAAGCGATTCCGGCGAGGCGAGGCCGCAGACAGTACAAGCAGCGCGGCAAGGCCGCGCAACGAACGCTACCGGAATCACTTTGACAGCGTCTTCAAGGGGGCGCGTCCGGTCCCCGCGCCTGCGCCCCATAATCCGCCGGCGCATCGGCCGGCCGCGGCGTGTCGCCGGCGCGCTCGATCCAGCCGCCGCCGAGGAACTGGTACAGGTCGACGAGGTTGGTCAGGCGCTGCAGCCGCGCGGTGATCAGCAACTGTTGCGCGTTGTAGAGATCGGTCTGCGCGGTCAGCACGCTCAGGTAGCTGTCCACGCCGTTGCGGTAGCGCAGGTCGGACAGCGTCAGGCGGCGTTCCTGCGAGCCGGTGAAGCGCTCCAGCGACTGGATCTGCTTGTCGTAGGTGCCGCGCGCGGCCAGGCCGTCGGAGACTTCGCGGAAGGCGGTCTGGATGGCCTTTTCGTAGCTGGCGATCTCGATGCGCTTCTGCACGTGCGCGAGGTCGAGGTTGGCGACGTTGGCGCCGCCTTCGAAGATCGGCAGCGTGATCTGCGGGCTGAACGACCACGCGCCGGAGCCGGGCTTGAACAGCCCGCCGAGCGTGGGCGAGAGCGTGCCGGCGCTGCCGGTCAGCACCACGCGCGGGAAGAAGGCCGCGCGCGCCGCGCCGATGTTGGCGTTGGCGGCCAGCAGCGACTGCTCGGCCGCGGCGATGTCCGGGCGGCGCGCGAGCAGGTCCGACGGCAGCCCCGCCGGGATGTCCGTCAGCAGCGCCTGGCCGTTGAGCGGCAGCCCGCCGGGCAGGTCCTCGGGCAGCGGCTCGCCCACCAGCAGCACCAGCGCGTTTTCCGCCTGCGCGCGCAGGCGGCTTTGCGATTCGAGGTTGGCGTTGGCCTGCTCGACCACGCCTTCGGCCTGACGCAGGTCGAGTTCGGAGCCGGTGCCGGTCTCGAACTGCAGCTTGGTGATGCGGAACGATTCCTGCGCGGTCACGAGCGTGTTGCGCGTCACGGCGAGCGCGTCGTCGTAGGCCAGCATGGTGAGGTACTGGTCGGCCACCGACGACACCAGCGCGATCTCCGCGGCCTTGCGGGTCTGCGCCAGCGCGAGGTATTGCGCCAGCGCCTGGTCCTTGAGGCTGCGGATGCGGCCGAAGAAGTCGATCTCCCAGGACGCGCTCGCGCCGACCGAGTATTCGCTGGCGATGGGCCGGCCGGTGGAGGACAGGTTCAGCGGCGTGCGCGTGCGGCTGCCGGAGGCCACCGCGTCGAGCGTGGGGAACAGGCCGGCGCGCGTGATCTGGTACTGGGCGCGCGCGGCTTCCATGTTGAGCACCGAGACGCGCAGGTCGCGGTTGTTCCTGAGCGCGATCTCGATGATGCGCTGCAGGCGCGCGTCGGCGAAGAAATCGCGCCAGCCGATGTCGGTGGCCGCCGCGCCGCCGGCGCTGGCGGCGCCCGGCGCGGCGCCGGGCTGCTGGTCGTAGACGCCACCGGCGGGGAAGGCCGGCGCCACCGGCGCCGCCGGGCGTTCGTAGTTCGGCGCGAGCGTGCAGCCGGCGGCCAGGATCGCGGCGGCGGTCATCAGGGCATGTCTGCGCATGTCAGTGTCCCTCCCTGAGCGTGCCGTCGCCGCCGGCGGGGTCGTCCGGCGGCGGGGCCGCGGGATGCGGGTCGTGGTGGGGCTTGGCCTTGCTGAACTTGCCGATCACCACGAAGAACATCGGGATCATGAAGATGGCCAGGAAGGTGGCGGTCAGCATGCCGCCGATCACGCCGGTGCCGATGGCGTGCTGGCTGCCGGAGCCGGCGCCGTTGCTCAGCGCGAGCGGCATCACGCCGAGGATGAAGGCCAGCGAGGTCATCAGGATCGGGCGCAGCCGCAGGCGCGCGGCTTCCACCGCGGCGTCCAGCGTGCTCATGCCCTGGTCGCGCAGTTCGCGCGCGAATTCCACGATCAGGATGGCGTTCTTGGCCGACAGGCCCACCGTGGTCAGCAGCCCGACCTGGAAGAACACGTCGTTCTCCAGCCCGCGCAGGGTGGTGGCCAGCAGCGCGCCGAGCACGCCCAGCGGCACCACCATGATGACCGAGAACGGGATCGACCAGCTCTCGTACAGCGCGGCCAGGCACAGGAACACGAACAGGATCGAGATGCCGTACAGGATCGGCGCCTGCGAGCCGGACTGGATTTCCTGGTACGACAGGCCGGTCCATTCGTAGCCGATGCCGGCCGGCAGCTTGGCGGCGATGGCTTCGATGGCCTGCATGGCCTGCCCGGTCGACTTGCCGTGCGCGGCCGCGCCCTGGATCTCGACCGCCGAGATGCCGTTGTAGCGCTCCAGCTTGGGCGAGCCGTAGATCCACTTGCCGGTGGCGAAGGCGCTGAACGGGACCATCGTGCCGGCGGCATTGCGCACGTACCACGCGTTGAGGTCCTCGGGGTTCATGCGAAAGCGCGCCTCGCCCTGCACGTAGACCTTCTTGATGCGGTTGTCGATGTCGAGGAAGTTGTTGATGTACTGCGAGGCCCACGCGGTGGAGAAGGTCTGGTCGATGCTGGTCGCGGTCACGCCGAGCGCGTTGGCCTTCTCGCGGTCGATGCTGACCTTGAACTGCGGCGTGTCGTTCAGGCCGTTGGGCCGCACCTGCGACAGCGTCGGGTCCTTGGCTGCCATGCCCAGCAGCATGTTGCGCGCCTCCATCAGCTTCTCGTGGCCGAGGCCGGCGCGGTCCTGCAGCTCGAAGTCGAAGCCGGCGGCGGTGCCGAGTTCCGGGATCGAGGGCGGGTTGAGCGGGAAGATCTGCGCGTCCTTGTACGAGGCGAAATGCCCGAAGATGCGGCCCACCAGCGCCGGCGCCTTCAGGTTGTCGGTCTCGCGCAGCTTGAAGTCCTTCATGCGCACGAACACCAGGCCGGAGTTCTGGCCGCGCCCGGCGAAGCTGAAGCCGTTGACGGTCAGCACCGCCTCGACCACGTCCTTCTCCTGGTTGAGCAGGTAGTCCTGCACGTCGGCCAGCACCTTGGCGGTGCGCTCCTGCGTGGAGCCCACCGGCGCCTGCACCAGCACGAACATGGTGCCCTGGTCTTCCTCGGGCAGGAAGGACTTGGGCAGCCGCAGGAACAGGAAGCCCACCGCCACGATCACCATCAGGTAGATGATCAGCCAGCGCCCCGAGCGGCGGATCACGTGCAGCACGCCGCCGTGGTACTTCTGCTGGCTCTTGGCGAAGTTGCGGTTGAACCAGCCGAAGAAGCCGGTCTTCTCGTCGTGGTGCCCCTGAGGAATGGGCTTGAGCATGGTGGCGCACAGCGCCGGCGTCAGGATCAGCGCCACCATCACCGACAGCAGCATGGCCGCCACGATGGTCAGCGAGAACTGCCGGTAGATGGCGCCCACCGAGCCGCCCGAGAACGCCACCGGCACGAACACCGCCGACAGCACCAGCGCCACGCCCACCAGCGCGCCGGTGATCTGCTCCATCGCCTTGCGGGTGGCGTCGCGCGGCGACAAGCCCTCCTCGGCCATGACCCGCTCGACGTTCTCCACCACCACGATGGCATCGTCCACCAGCAGGCCGATGGCGAGCACCAGCCCGAACATGGACAGCGTGTTGATCGAGAAGCCCACCACCGCCATCACCGCGAACGTGCCTAGCAGCACCACCGGCACGGCGATGGTCGGGATCAGCGTGGCGCGCAGGTTCTGCAGGAACAGGTACATCACCAGGAACACCAGCACGATGCCCTCGATCAGCGTCTTGACCACTTCCTCGATGGACAGCGTGACGAACGGCGTGGTGTCGTAGGGATATTCCACCACCAGGCCCTGCGGCGAGTAGCGCTGCAGGTCGGCGATCTTGGCGCGCACCGCCTTGGCGGTGTTCAGCGCGTTGGCGCCGGTGGCGAGATGGATGCCGAAGGCCGCGGTCGGCTGGCCGTTGTACTTGGTGTCGTAGTTGTAGGTCTCGCCGCCGAGCTCGATGCGGGCCACGTCCTTGAGGCGCACCTGCGAGCCGTCGGTGTTGACCTTGAGCAGGATGTTGCCGAACTGCTCCGGCGTCTGCAGCAGCGTGGCCTCGGTGATGGTGGCCTGCAGCATCTGGCCGGGCACCGACGGCGTGCCGCCCAGGCTGCCGCCGGCGACCTGCACGTTCTGCGCGAGCACCGCGTTGTTGACGTCGATCGGCGTCAGGTTGTAGTTGTTGAGCTTGGTGGCGTCGAGCCAGATCCGCATGGCGAACTGCGAGCCGAACAGCGTCACCGTGCCCACGCCGTCGATGCGGCTGATCGGGTCGAGGATCTTGGAGGCGACGTAGTTGGTCAGGTCGTAGCGGTTCATGCTGCCGTCGCGCGAGACGAAGGCCAGGATCAGCAGGAAGCTGCTGCTGGACTTGGTCACCTTGGCGCCGAGCTGCTGCACCACCTGCGGCAGCAGCGGCGTGGCGAGCTGCAGCTTGTTCTGGACCTGCACCTGGGCGATGTCGGGGTTGGTGCCGGCGGCGAAGGTCAGCGTGATGGTGGCGGTGCCGGAGTCGTCGCTGGTCGACGACAGGTAGAGCAGGTGGTCGAGGCCGCTCATCTGCTGCTCGATCACCTGGGTGACGGTGTCTTCCACCGTCTTGGCCGAAGCGCCCGGGTAGGTGGCGCTGATCTGGATGGCCGGCGGGGCGATCGTCGGGTACTGCGCGATCGGCAGCGTCACCGTCGCCGCCACGCCCGCCAGCATCAGGATGATGGCGATGACCCAGGCGAAGATCGGCCGGTCGATGAAGAACTTTGCCATGAGGCAGGCTCCCTGTTATTGCGCGGCGGACGCGGGCGCCGCAGCGGGCGCCGGAGCGGAGGCGGGGGCGGACGGAGCCGGGGACGGGGCCGGCGGCGCGGAGGCCGGCTGCGCCTGCGCGCCCGAGGCGGGCTGCGCCGGCACCTGGGTCTCGACCGGCTTGACGGTCATGCCGGGCTTGGCCTTCTCCACGCCGTTGACGATCACGCGCTCGCCGGGCTGCAGCCCGCTTTCCACCACCCAGCCGTTGCCGTAGGTGGCGCTGGTGACGAGCTGGCGCTGCGACACCTTGTTGTCGGGGCCGACCACCAGCGCCACCGGCTGGCCTTTCTGGTCGTGCGTGATGCCGATCTGCGGCACCACCATCGCCTTGTCGTTGACGCCTTCGTCGATGCGCGCGCGCACGAACATGCCGGGCAGCAGCACGCGGTCCTTGTTGGGGAAGATCGCGCGCACCGTGACCGAGCCCGTGGTCTGGTCCACGCTCACGTCGGAGAACTGCAGCCGGCCCTGCTCGGCGTAGGTGCGGCCGTCCTCGAGCAGCAGCGTGACCTTGGCGGCGTGGATGCCGCTGGTCTGCAGCTTGCCTTCCTGGACCTGGCGGCGCAGCCGCAGGCCCTCCACGCTCGATTGCGTCAGGTTGACGTAGACCGGGTCGAGCTGCTGCACGGTGGTCAGCAGCGTGGCCTGGCTGGCCTGCACGTAGGCGCCCGGCGTGACCTGCGACAGGCCGCTGCGCCCGGTGATGGGCGAGATCACGTCGGTATAGCCGAGGTTGATCTGCGCGGTCTCCACGCTGGCCTTGCCGGCGGCCACGTCGGCCTGGGCCTGGCCCAGCGCGGCCACGGCGTTGTCGTAGTCCTGCTTGCTGACGGCGTTGGCGGCCACCAGCACCTTGTAGCGGCTGACCAGCGCGTTCTGCGTGGTGACGTTGGCCTGGGCCTTGGCCAGCGCGGCGCGGGCGTTGTTCAGCGCGGCGATGTAGGGCGCCGGGTCGATCTTGTAGAGCCGCTCGCCGGCCTTGACGTCATCGCCCTCGGTGAACTCGCGGCGCAGCACGATGCCGTCCACCCGCGCGCGCACCTGCGCCACCAGGAAGGCGCTGGTGCGCCCGGGCAGCTCCACCGTCACCGGCACGGTGCTGGTCCTGACCGTGACCACGCCCACTTCGAGCGGCGGCGGCGGCGGCGCGGCCGGCTTCTCTCCGCATGCGGCAAGGAGGGCGGCGATCGCCGCGGCGCCGAGATGGCGAAGTGGAATCCGCTCGATGCGCATGGAAGAACCTCGGAGTCGATAGGGGTGGCTGGGGCCGGCTGGCAACACAGGAACGCGCGTGCGCTGGAGTCTGGGCATGGACAGGCTTGGGGCCGCGGGGCGGCAGGAAGGTTGAAGCAGCGTGGCCGCGCCCGGCAGGCACACGGACAGGAGAGCGGGCGGGCAGGCATGAGGCCGGCATGGCCTGGCACTGGCTGCAAGGCGATGGTCGGATGGCGTCGTCGGAAATGGGCGCTGGGCTATCGGTCCTGGTCCAGTGCCGGGCGCGGCGCGCGGCGCGCGCCGTCGGGAAAGGGGTGTCGGCTGCCGCCGCTGGCCCTGGCAGGGCAGGCGCGACCGGCAAGGCGGAAGGGGTGGAGGAACGTGTTTTGCGCAAGCTGAAGGCGGGCCCGGGTCAGTGCGTTCAATCCAACCATTGCTGGATTACTCCATCGTGACGTGAAGCGTGACGAAAGTCGTGACATGTGCGCGGCATGCGTCGTGCTGCGCGTCGTGCCGTGCGTCGTGGCATGAAGCGCGCCATGTCGCGGTGCCCTGCCGGGCATGGCCGCAGCCGGGCGAAATGGTGCATCACATCACTCTAGATCACTTCCGGGACAATTCAAGGACAGCCCGGCCGGCGGGCGGCGCGGGACGACTTTCGGCGCGGGCGCGGCAGAGGCCGGCGCGGCGGTGCGGCATGGCCGGCCAGGCCGCGTTGACAATGCCGGTGGCGTTCTGTACCGTGGAACCGCCATGCCAAGAAATGCCTGAAACTGCCGCATGCCGGCTTACCGGTCCGTTGATCCATTGGTCCGGCCTCCACGGCGTTTCCCCGCTTCCTTTCATTCCTTCCATTGAGCAAGCCGATCGATGCCTCGTAAAGCCGCGCAACTTTCCGAAGCCGACAAGCACGTCGCCGAGGGCGGCGCCATCGCCGTGGACCGCGCCTTGTTCGTGCTCTCCACCTTCCGGCAGGGCGACACCACGCTGGGGCTGGTCGAGCTGGCGCAGCGCTCGGGCCTGTACAAGAGCACGCTGCTGCGGTTGCTGGCCTCGCTCGAGCATGCCCGCCTGGTCCTGCGCCAGCCCGACGGCCGCTACGGGCTGGGCCCCGAGGTGGCGCGCCTGCACGCGGTGTACGCCGCCTCGTTCTCGCTGGAACTGGTGGTGATGCCGGTGCTGCGCCAGCTGGTGCAGGCCACGCGCGAGAGCGCTGCGTTCCACATCGACCAGGGCGAGCACCGCCTGTGCCTGTACCGCGTCGATTCGCCGCAGCCGGTGCGCGACCACGCCAAGGCCGGCGACCTGCTGCCGCGCAACCGCGGCGCCGGCGGCCGCGTGCTGCGCGCGTTCAGCGGCGCGCGCGGCGAGATTTACCAGAAGATCCGCGACGAAGGCGTGGCCGAGATGGTCGGCGACCGCGTGCCGGACATCGCGGGCGTGTCCTCGCCGGTGTTCGGGCCGGACGGCGAGCTCAAGGGCGCGCTGACGCTGACCTGCCCGACACCGCGGTTCGACCCGGCGTTTCGCCATGATGTGGTGAATGCAGCACGCGAACTGACGGTGGCGCTGGGCGGCCGCTTTCCCTATCCGGCCTGAATTACCGCCCGAATTGACACCCGACGCGCCACCCGACGCGCCACCCGAACCACCGCCAGCCTCGCCGCCGGCGCCGCGCCAGGCCCGCAAGCGCCGGTTCCTGCCTCCCGCCCGGCGCCGCCGGGGCCCGGTAGCGGGGCGCCGGGCTTGCGGCCGGTCAATGTTCCTGCCGAAAGTGGTCTCCGCCCGGCTTGTCGGGGGTGTCAGGCGCAGGCCGGGGACGTTATCATTCGCGTTTGCGAAAATTTTGTCCGCGCGGCGGCAACTACACTATCGCGCCGGCATCGCCGCCGACCTTCCTTCTTTCCCTCTCCTCAACGCCAACAGCAACGCGGCATCTTCAAAGGACTCCCGTGCAGTTAGACCAGCAAGCGGTAGTTGTCGTCATGTTGGTGGTGTATGCCAGCACGCTGGCCATCTCGCTGGGGCTGCTGGCCGCGCTGCGGCTCAGCCCGGCCGGGCGGCTGTGGGCGGTGGGGCACCTGCTGCTGTCGGCGGCCGGGCTGGCGCTGGCCTTCAATGTCTCGTCCCGGCACGTATACGTGAGCGCCGTGGCGGCCGCGGTCTACATCGGCGGGCGCCTGCTGGTCTATCGCGGCGTGCGGGTCTATTACGGGCTGGCGCCGTGGGACCGCTCGCTGGCGCTGGGCGTGTCGCTGGCCGGGCTGGCGCTGCTCGGCGCCGCCGGCATGGCCGACAGCTACGCGCGCCTGCACGTGGTCGGCTATGGCTGCCTGGCGGTGGTGGCGTCGCTGACGCTGCTCACCTTGCTCCACGCGCACGGCGCGCGGCGCAGCATCGGCGCGCCGCTGGTGGTGCTGGCCACGCTGGTGCATCTGGCGAACCAGCTCGCCGGCGTGGCCGCCGGCCTGGCGGGAACGGTGTTCTCGGGCCCGTTCTACGCCAGCAACGCCAGCGCCGTGCTGACGCTGGCGCCGCTGGCGGCGACCCTGCTGGGTTTGTTCGGCTTCACGCTGATGGCCACCGAGCAGGTCATCGCCGCCAACGAAAGCGGCGCCCGCTTCGACGCGCTGACGCGCCTGCTCAACCGCGGCGCGCTCGACAAGGCCGCCACCAGCCTGGTCGCGGCCTGGGAGCGGCACGGCCAGCCCTTGTCCTGCCTGGTGATCGACGTGGACCACTTCAAGCAGGTCAACGACCGCAACGGCCACCATGCCGGCGACACCGTGCTCAAGCTGATCGCCGAGGCCATCGACAACTCGCGGCGCGCCTCCGACGTGGCCGGCCGCTATGGCGGCGAGGAATTCTGCATTCTCTGCCCGCATACCGACGAAGGCCAGGCCACCGCGCTGGCCAACCGCATTCTCAAGAAAGTCCGCGCGATCCCGCTGCCCGGCGCGCCGGCCGCGTTCGCCAGCGTCAGCATCGGCGTGGCGGAACTGCGCGGCGGCGTGGCCGGCCCGGAGGGGCTGTGGCGCTCGCTGTTCGCGGCAGCCGACCGCGCGCTTTACGCGGCCAAGGAGTTCGGCCGCGACCGCTACGCGCTGGCGTCGTGGATGGCGCCGGCCACGCGGCCGGTGCCGGGCGACGTGGGCGATTCCGCCCACGTGCCGAGCCGCTAGCTTCACGCCAGTGCCGCGCCGGCGCCGGTCGTCAGTCCCGCGCCGGCGGCACGTCGCGCTGCGGCGGGCCGTCGTAGGTCCAGATGTACTGGCGCGGGATCGGCCCCTTGTTGCGGCCGCCCTGCTGCGTCTGCTCCCACGCATGCGCGAGGATGCCGACCGAGCGCGACAGGCAGAACAGCCCGCGCGCCAGCGGCGCCGGGAAGCCCAGTTCGGCGTAGATCACCGCGGTGGCGCCGTCGATGTTCATCGGGATGGGCTTGCTGCGGCCCGCGCCCAGCTCCGCCTCCACCGCGCGCGCGATGGCCGCGAAGCGCCCGGAGACCACGCCGTCCCGCGCCGCCTGCTCCACCAGCGCCAGCAGGCGTGGCGCGCGCGGGTCGAGCGGGTGGAAGCGGTGGCCGAAGCCGGAGACGAACTTGCCGTGCGCGTCGCGGTAGTCCGCCAGCGCGGCCCTGACCGCGTCGGCCTGCGCCAGGCCGCCGTCGATGCGGCGCGCCACGTCCTGGTACAGCTCCACCGCCTGCTCGCCGGCGCCGCCGTGCACGTCGCCGAGCACGTTCACGGCCGACGCCATCGCGTTGTTCAGGCCCACGCCGCAGGTCGCGGCCATGCGCGCGATGGCGATGCTGGGTGCCTGCGGGCCGTGGTCCACCGCCGACATCAGCGCGGCGTCGAGCAGCTCGCCCTGCTTGCGGCCCGGCAATTCGCCGCGCAGCATCAGCCAGATCATCTGCGCGAACGAGACCTGCCCGATCAGCTGCTCGATCGGATAGCCGCGGTAGCGGATCTCGCCGGGCTGCATGTCGATGATCCCGGTGCGCCACCAGTCCTGGGACAGGCGCTGGCCCGCGTCGATGCCGGGTTGGTTGCCGGCCTGGGTGGATTCGCTCATACGGCGTGCTCCTGTTGCAAGGTTTCGATGTCGGCCTCGCCATAACCGAGCTGGGCGAGGATGTCGCGGGTGTGCTGGCCGAGTTCGGGCGGCGGCGTATCCACCGAGGGCGCCTCGCCGTTGAGCTTGAAGCCGGTGCGCACCAGGCGGATGTCGCGGCCCACGCCGGGCACGTCGGCGAAGTCGCCGATCATGCCGCGCCCGCTGATCTGCGGGTGGTCCAGCGTCTGCGGCACGCTGTAGACCGGGCCGGCGGGCACGCCCGCCTCGTTGAGCAGCGCCCACCACTGGTCGGCGGATTTCTTCGCCAGTTCGGCTTCGAGCGCGCGCGTGAGTTCGGCGCGGTTGGCCAGGCGCGCCTGGCGCTCGGCGAAGCGCGCGTCGGCGGCCAGTTCCGGGCGGCCCACCACGCGGCACACCGCCTCGAACTGTTCCTGCTTGTTGGCGGCGATGTTGAGCAGGCCGTCGCCGGTGTGGAAGGTGCCGGACGGGCTGGCTGTCATGTTCTCGTTGCCCATCGGCGCCGGGGTCTTGCCGGCGATCAGGTAGTTGGAGACCACCCAGCCCATCGTGGCGAGCGTGGCTTCGAGCATGGATACGTCGATGAAATAGCCGTCGGTGCGCTGGTGGTCCGCCAGCGCGGCGGCCACCGCGAACGCCGCGGTGATGCCGCCGATGGTGTCGGAGACGGGATAGCCCACGCGGTAGGGCGCGGTCTGCGCGTCGCCGGTGATGCTCATCACGCCGGACATGCCCTGGATGATCTGGTCGTAGGCCGGCAGGTCGGAGAGCGGGCCGTCCTGGCCGAAGCCGGAGATGCCGCAGTAGATCAGCTTCGGGTTGACCTGCTTGAGCGCCTCGAAACCCAGGCCCAGGCGCGCCATCACGCCGGGGCGGAAGTTCTCGACCAGCACGTCGGCGCTGGCCACCAGCTTGCGGAACACTTCCTTGCCGCGCGCATGCTTGAGGTTGACGGTGATGGAGCGCTTGCCCGGGTTCTGCGCCAGGAAGGACACGCCCATCAGGCGGCGGTTGAGTTCGGCGTCGGCGCCGAGCTGGCGCGCCAGGTCGCCGGTGCCCGGCGTTTCCACCTTGATGACCTCGGCGCCCATGTGGGCGAGCTGGTGGCAGCAGAACGGCCCGGCCAGCACATTGGTGAGGTCGAGCACGCGGATATGGCGTAGCGGTTTTTGCATGTTGCTTGATTCGTCGGGGGCGGGCCGCGCGGCGGCGGCGGCTTGGAAGTTGTTGCAAGATGAAGCGAGGCGGTCCTGGCCAGGCGCGCGGACGCGGACAGTACCAGCGTACTTGCCGTGCCGCGCAACCACGCCTGGATCTTCTTGAAACGGCTTCTTACTCGACCTTGGCGCCGGACTGGCGCACGATGGTGCCCCAGCGGGCGTTCTCGGCCTTGATGAAGGCGCCCAGCTCGGCCGGCGTGCCGCCGCGCGGCTCGCTGCCTTCCTCGCGCATCCTGGTGATGGTCTCGGGCTCGGCGATGGCCTTGTTGACGGCTTCGTTGACGCGCCTGACCACTTCGGCCGGGGTGCCGGCCGGCGCCACCAGCGCCTTCCAGTCCTCGGCCTGGAAGCCGGCGTAGCCGCCTTCGATCACGGTCGGCACGTCGGCCAGCAGCGGCAGGCGCCTGGCGGAAGTCACCGCCAGCGCGCGCAGCTTGCCGCCCTTGAGCATCGGCAGCGCGATCGGCGGCGTGGCGAAGTAGAAATCGGTCTGGCCGCCGAGCAGGTCGGTCAGCGCGGGCGAGGCGCCCTTGTACGGCACGTGCAGCATCTTGATGCCGGTGCGGCGCGCGAACAGCTCGCCGGTCAGGTGGCCCACGGTGCCGGTGCCGGCCGAGGCCATCGACAGTTGCCTGGCCTTGCCGGCGGCAACGAGGTCGGCCAGGTTTTTGTACGGCGCGTCGCCGCGCACGATCAGCACCAGCGGCTGCGCCGACACCAGCGCCACCGGAGTGAAATCCTTGACCGCGTCATACGGCATCTTCGGGTAGAGCGTGGGATTGATCGCGAGGTTGGCGGTCTGGCCCATGCCCAGCGTGTAGCCGTCCGGGCGCGCCTTGGCCACCGCGTCCATGCCGATGTTGCCGCCCGCGCCCGCGCGGTTCTCCACCACCACGTTCCAGTGCGTGCTCGCGCCCACCTTGTTGAAGACCAGGCGCGCCATCACGTCGGTGCCGCCGGCCGGCGGGAACGGCACCACCAGCCGCACCGGCTGGCTGGGATAGCTGTCGGCGGCGGCGGGCAGGGCGGCCGTGGCCAGCAGCGCGGCGGGCATGGCGAGCATCAGCGCGGCGCGGATGCGGGAGGTGAAGCGCTTCATTGGGTCTCCGTCTGTGGAATGGTCGAGCCGGTGGCGCGGCGCCGCCGCCGGGAGCGGAGGCGTCCTGCGATGCCGGCGAATGCGGTTGGAAAGGTGTCTCGACTGGCCTGTGGGCGCGGCGCGCGGCAGCGGCGCGGGGCCGTCGCCCAGGTCTTGTCTCCGATTCTTGTGTTCTGTAGATCAGAACAATGATCTTACTTAAGGAATTTAAGCGAGAGAATAGGAGGGCGGGCCAGGGTTGTCAAGGCACCGCGCGGCGCGGCACGCGGGAGCGCTCGCGGAGGAAACGGAAGGGGAAATGAAAAACGGCCTGCGCGAGCAGGCCGTTGAAGGAAAGGGCCGTGAGGGCCGGATCAGTCGAGCGAGATCTTCGCCGCCTTGATGATTTCGGCATAGCGCGCCGAGTCGCGCTCGATCAGCTTGCGGAACGCATCCGGCGTGCTGCCCACGCCGATGAAGCCGAGGTTCTCCAGCTTCTTCTGCACCTCCGCCGAGCGCACCGCCTCGGCGATCTCCTTCGACATGCGGTCGATGACAGGCTGCGGCGTGCCGGCCGGCGCCACCAGCCCGGCCCACGAGCTCATCACGAAGCCGGGAAAGCCGGCCTCTTCCATCGTCGGGATATTCGGCTCGCCCGGCCAGCGCTTGGCCGAGGCCACCGCCAGCACGTTGATCTTGCCGGCCTTGGCCTGCGGCATCGGCACCAGCAGCGGGTCGAACACCATCGACACGTTGCCCGACATCAGGTCCGTCAGGATCGGCGCGCTGCCGTTGTAGGGGATGTGGGTCATCTCGATCTTGCTGACCATGCCGAAGCGCGTGCCCACCAGATGCGCGCTGGAGCCCGTGCCGCTGGAGCCGAAGTTCAGCTTGCCCGGGTTCTTGCGGCCGTAGTCCACCAGCTGCGCCACCGTGGTGGCGGGCACGGACTTGCTGGTGAACAGGAACAGCGGCAGGTCCGCCATCAGCGAGACGGGCGTCAGGTCGCCCGGCTTGTACTGCAGGTGCGAGTACAGGCTGGGGTTGGCCGAATACGCCGCCAGCACCGACAGGAAGGTGTAGCCGTCGGGCTTGGCGCGCGCCGCGATCGAGGTGCCCAGCGTGGAATTGCCGCCGGGCTTGTTCTCGATCACGACGGGCTGGCCGAGCCGCTCGGCGACCTTTTCGAAGACGATGCGCGAGACGGTGTCGGTGGACCCGCCCGGCGTGTAGGGCACGATCACCTTGATCGGCTTGGACGGCCATGCCTCGGCGGCGGTGGCGGGAATGGCCGCGGCGGCGGCCTGGCATGCGATGGCGGCGGCCAGGATGCGGCGCGCAAGGCGCGGCGCCCGGGCGGCGGACGGCTTCGATACTTTCATTGGCTCCTCGTCTTGTCTGTCATGGACCGCGCCGGGATCTCCGTCCACGGTCGCCGGCAAGGATGCCATGCCATGCGCGCATTGCAACCGGACCCGCTCCGATTGTGTGCGCTGATCGCCTGCCCCTCCGCCTGCCCGAGCGCCGCCGGGCCGCGGCTTCAGTCCGTCGTGCTGGGGCTCCAGAAGGCCTGGTGGATATGCTCGGATTCGGCCAGCTGCGCCATCAGGCGGTCCAGCACGTCGCCGTCGATCGAGGTGGACGTCAGCACCGCCTCGATCTCCACGTCGGCATCGCCGAAGGCGTGCACCTCCAGGTCGCGCGTGGGGTAGTTGCCGGTCTCCAGCGTGCGCTCCAGCAACTGCAGCGCCTGCTTCTGCGAGGCGCGCGGCGCGATCACGTAGACGGTGTTGGTGACTTCCACCGCGGTGGTGTCCATCGGCTGCTGGTTGATGCGGTCCACCACGGGCCGCAGCAGCGTGTTGGCGGCCAGCACGAACAGGCAGCCGAGCGTGGCCTCGAGGATCAGGTCCGCGCCCGCGCTCGCGCCGATGGCCGCCGAGCCCCACAGCGTGGCGGCGGTATTGAGCCCGCGCACATTGCCTTCCTCGCGCATGATCACGCCCGCGCCGAGGAAGCCGATGCCGGACACCACGTAGGCCACCACGCGCACCGCGCCCTCGTGCCCGGCCATGCGGTTGGCCATGTCGACGAAGATGGCCGCGCCCACCGCCACCAGCACGTTGGTGCGCAGCCCGGCGGTGCGCTGCCGGATCTGCCGCTCGTAGCCGATCACCGCGCCCAGCACGAAGGCGGTGGTGAGGCTGACGAGGGTATCCATCAGCGAAGTGAGATTGATGTTCTGGAACGCTTGGAGGGATTGCATGGCAGGTGTTCCCCGGCTGTGAGCCAAGAGTGCGTTTTCGTCATTGTTTCCCAGGTCCCGGCCCTGGCGCTACCGCCTTTGTATGGCGCGCAGGTGTCAGGCCCGTGTCGCCGGCGTGGCGCTGCGTGCCGCGCGCCGACACTGTACTGCGGCAACGGCCCGCGCGGGCGAACGCTTTCGCGCGGCGCGGTGGCCGCGGGTCTCGCAAGGAACGGGAAGGAGGGGCAACGCGCGGAGAACCCGCTCGATGCACTGCGCTCGCTGCATTGCCGCCGGTCACCGCCTGCCGGCCAGGGCAGGGCAGGGCAGGGCAGCGGCGAGTGGCAGCACGGAGGTGCCTGCATGCGCCCGGACTTGCCCGGCCGTTCAGGATGCGGCCGCGGGGGCCGCGGGCCAGTCGGAACGGCTGCTCATGGAGATGGCTGCGCAGCGACGACGGGGCGAGCGTATCAAAGCCACCACGCGCTTGGCAACCGCTTTTTGGGGGGGTGTTTGCGCCATGCAGGAAAGCCGCGCGGGCGCAGTGGCGCCACCTTACAAGCTTTGTCAGAATAGCGGGTCTCGATCGCCGCCGGCGTCCGGGCATCGCCGGCTGCGCAGCGGCAAACCGTGTGCGGGACCGTTCCCGCGACCACTGCGCAGTTTCCCCGTTCCGACCCGCCAGAGGCCTATGACGATTGAGCTCCCGAGTGAAACGCAGGACGCCATGCGCGAGTTGATCCTGCTGGTGTGCCTGCATGACCGCGACGCGGCGCAGCATTGCTGGACCGCGTTCCGGCACGCGCTGGCGCAGGCCGGGCCGGGATGCGAAGGCCATCAGTTGCTGTGGCCGCTGAGCGAAGCCGCCGGCACCGCCGGCGCCGGCTTCTATGTCGAGTGGAACGATGCCGCGGCGCTGGTGCGCAGCGTGCAGGAACTGGCCGCGCGGGCCGGCCTGCGCGTGGACTGGGGCGTGGCCGACCCCCATGCGCCGGCCTTTCTCGCGGCCCACGGCGTGCCCGCGCTGATGACGATCGCGCAGGCCTCCCTGCGCGCGGCCGGCCATGTCCTGTGGTGCTGGGACACGCAGGCCGATGCCTTCGCCGGCTGGCTGGTGCGCAGCGGCGACGAGGCGCGGCTGGCCGGCGTGGCCGCCCGCCTGCAACTGATGATCGATCCCGCCGACGAAACCTGCTGACAGGCGCTGACGGGCGCTTGCAGGACGCCGCCCTATCGTCGACTTGCCGTTGACTTGCTGCCATCTCGCCGCCGCCCGCCCGGCGCGTTCCCCTTGGTGTTCACATTTAGTGACAATTGCCGCGCATGGCTGCGCTAGGCTAGCGGGGTCTGATGCTGGCCCGGCAGCATGCCTGTGAGCGTTTTCGCATTGCAGTCGCCTTTCTCTTTCGCCGAATCCTTTGGCGCTATGGCTGGACACGGTAACGATACCGGGGATGGTCAAGAGAGAGCCATGAGAATTGCTTCGGTAGAAGACGACGACAGCCAGGCCGGACTCATCCGGCAGATCGTGGAAGACGCGGGCTATGCGTGCGCCACCTATGGCAGCGGCAGCGCCTTCGTGCGCGCGCTGCGCGAAGACACCTTCGACCTCGTGATTCTCGACTGGCAGCTGCCCGACATCAGCGGGCTCGACCTGGTGCCGTGGATACGCCAGCGCGTGGGCCGCGTCCTGCCGATCCTGTTCCTCACCAGCCGCCCGCTCGAAGAAAGCGTGGTGGCCGCGCTGGGCGCCGGCGCCGACGACTACATGACCAAGCCGATCCGCCGCGCCGAGCTGGTGGCGCGCATGCGCGCGCTGCTGCGCCGCGCCTATCCGCAGGCGATGGTGCAGAGCGAGATGATCGAGGTCGGCGGCTACGCGCTGGACCCCGTGGGGCGCACCATCTCGCTGAACGGCACGCGGCTGGACGTTTCGCCGCGCGAGTTCGACGTGGCGCTGTTCCTGTTCCGCAACGTGGGTCGGCTGCTGCCGCGCGAGATGATGGAGAAGGCGGTGTGGGGCCGCGTGATCGGCCCCGATTCGCGCACGCTCGACACCCACGTGTCGCGCTTGCGGATCAAGCTCGCGCTGCGTCCGCAGAACGGCGTGCGCCTGACCTCGGTGTACTCGCACGGCTATCGCTTCGACGCGGTGTCCGAGCCCGGCCGGCTCGAATGAGCCGCGGCGCCCGCGCGCGGGTCCGCCGACACAGTTGTTCACCTTGGCCGTCCGGCCAGCCGCTAACCTGAATGAAGGGGAGCCTTCGCCAGCTTCCCGAACCCGCAGGCAGCGCCCGCATCGCTGCCGCTTTATCACCAGGCCACCCGCATGTGGCCTGGTTTTTTTTGCCGGCGGTGCCACCGCCGGACGCTATGGCACAATGCCGCGTCGTGTCCGGGCGAGGCCCGGCCGCCGCTGCGGCGCCTCGCGCACCCGCGCAGGGCGTGCCCGGCCGGACACCTGATCCTTGCCTGAAATTTCATGACGGCTGGCCGGCACAGCGCGCGCAGTGGCGCGCCGCGCACAGCCGCGCGCCCCCAACGCATGCGTTTTTTCCGTTCCTGTTTCCTGGCCGCCGCGATGCTGGCCGGCGGCTTGTGCGCCGCGGCACCCGGCACCGCCGATCCGCCGCCGGCCGCGCCGTCGATCCGGCTGGCGACGCTGCGCGCCGCGCGGCCGCTGCCGCCGATCCGCTTCCTGCTCACCTTCGACGACGGCCCCGACGCCGGCGAGGACGGCAGCACGCCGCTGATCCTGCGCCAGCTTGCCGACAATCCCGTCACGCCCGGCATCAAGGCGCTGTTCTTCGTGCAGACCGCCCATCCGCGCCGCGGCGGCGGCGAGGCGGGCAAGGAGCAGATGCACGCCACCTGCAAGGCCGGCCACCGCCTCGCGGTGCACAGCGGCCTGCCGGACGGGCACGTATCGCACACGCGCCTGGCGCCCGAGGAGCTGGAAGCATCGCTGCTGTCCGGCGAGGCCGACATCATCGAGCAGTGCCGCGGCGCGGCGCAACTGGTGCGCCCGCCCAACTGGGCCTACGACGACGCGGTCCAGGCGGTCTACCGCAAGCTCGGCCTCGCCATGCTGATGTCGGACGTCAACGCGCGCGACGGCAAGATCTACGGCTGGCACATCAGCCTGCGCCGCCGCTCGCACATCAACAGCGAGCTGGCGCAGGTCAAGGTGGCGCTGTCCGAGCAGCGGCTGGCGCCGGCCGGCGGCGTGGTGCCCGTGGTGGTGAGCTTCCACGACACCAACGACTACACCGCCTCGCACATGACGGAGTACCTGCAGATCCTGGTCGAGGAAGCCCGCGATAACGGCCTGGCGCTGGCCGACCCGCCGTTCTACACCGACGGCCGGCAGGCCGAGCGCGCCGCGCGGGTGCGGGCGCTGTCGGGCGTCTACGCGCGCGAAAGCTGGCCCTGAGGCCGGGCGGCGGCGCCCGCGCGCGCCGCGTACAATGCTGCGCTTGCGGCCCGCGCGCGACCCTGCGCGCGGCCTGCCGGCACCCGCGCGCGGCTGCCGCGGGCCTTGCCGCCTCATCTCATTTCCCCGCTGGCAATCACGATGGAAAGCGCCGTCACCGAGATCTTCTATCGCCTTTCCGCGGCGTTCTTCTGGCCCGTCGCGCTGGCCCTGCTGGTGCTGTTCGTGCTGTCGCTGGCGGACCTCGGCAGCCTGCTGGTGCAGTCGCGCCGGCGCGCCGCCGCGCCGCGCACCGACCTGCCGGCGCTGGCCAACGCGCTCGCCGCCGGCCTGCGCCACGGCGCGCAGGCGCAATGGCGCGCGCTGCCGATGTCGCCCGCGCTGGCGCGTTTCTGGGGTTTGCTCGAAGGCCGCCTGGCGCGCCTCGATTCGCACGAGCACCTCGACCTGTGGCTCGACGAGACGCTGCAGCGCGAGGAAATGCGCGTGGCCAACCGCCTCGACCTGACCCGCACGCTGGTGCGCATCGCGCCCATGCTGGGGCTGGCCGGCACCATCATCCCGCTCGGGCCGGCGCTGCAGGCGCTGCTGGCCGGCGACATGGCCGGCATGGTCAACCACCTCGTGATCGGCTTCGGCGCGGTGGTGTGCGGGCTGGTGCTGGGCGGCATCGCCTACGTGCTCACGCTCACGCGCGAGCGCTGGGCGCGCGCCGACCTCAAGGAGATGGAGAACCTGTGCGAGCTGGTGCTGCGCGCGCTGCCGGCGGCGGGGGCGCGAGCCTGATGGAGGCCGGCCACGGACACCGTTTCCGGCGCCGCCGCTTCGTGCGCCGCCGCCATGCGCAGGGCGAGCTGGCCTCGGTGCACCGCGAAGACCCGCTGGCCGGCGTGGCCAACCTGTTCGATGCCTCGATCGTCTTCGCCGTGGGCCTGATGGTGGCGCTCACGCAGGCCTTCGGCCTGACCCAGCTGCTCGATCCCGATGCGCGCTTCACGCTGGTCCAGCGCGACCCGCGCACGGGCGAGCTGCAACTGATCGAGAAGAACCGCAAGGAAGTGAAGGTCAGCAAGCTGTCCGCGCAGCAGAAGGCGGGCGAGGGCACGCGCCTCGGCGTGGCCTACCGGCTGCCGGACGGCAGCGTGGTCTACGTGCCCGAAGGCGCGCAGCCGGCCCCGGCGGGCGCGGGCAAATGAGGCCGGCGCGGCAACGCTGGCTGCCGGCCGCGTTTGTCCTGCTCGGCTGGCTGCTGCTGGCGTGCGCGCAGGCGCGGGCCGCGGCGCCGGTGCGCGTGCTGGTGGTCACCACCAACACCCATCTGCTGCCCGCCGCCGAAGCGCGCCTGCGCGAGTTGGCCGGCCCGGGCCGCGTCGAGCTGCAGGCGGTCACCGCCGCGCCCGACGCGGCGCAGATCGCCGCCGCCGATGCCATCTACGCCTACTTCGCGCCCACTGCCGTATTGAAGCAGATGGCCCCGGCCGTGCGTCAGGCCAGGCAGCGCGGCGCGCTGGTGCTGGCCGCGCCGGCCGCCGCCGCCGAAGCCGCCTGGGGCATCGGCCTCGACGCCGCGCGCGGCCCGGCGGCCGAGGCCTACTGGAGCGCCGGCGGCGCCGACAACCTGGCCGGCTGGCTGGCGTGGACCGTGGCGCAGTTGCGCGGCACGGACGCCATCGCCGTGCCGGCGCCGCGCCCGCTGCCGGCGGCCGGCATCTACCACCCGCGCGCCGCGCAGGTGTTCGCCACGCTGCCGGCATACCTGGACTGGTATCGCGCCAACGGCGGTCTGCCCGCCCGCGCGCCGCTGGCCGGCATCGCCTTCTACGCCAGCAACTACCGCCAGCAGGACCTGGCCCACATCGACGCGCTGGTGGCCGCGCTCGAACGGCAGGGCATCGGCGCCGTGCCCGTGTTCGGCTGGCCGCTGTCCAGCCTGGATGCCGCGCTGACCATCGATGGCCGCAGCCCGCTGCGCGCGCTGTTCACGCTCAACCTCACCATCAGCCGCGCCGAGGACAAGGCCTGGCTGGAGCGCCACGGCGTGCACGCCATCAACCTGATCGCCACGCGCGACAGCCAGGCCGCGTGGCGCGCCGATGCGCGCGGCATCGCTGGCGAGCGCCTGCCGCTGCTGCTCAACACGCCCGAGCGCGCCGGCGCCAGCGAGCCGATCCTGTTCGCCACGCTGGAGGACGAAAACGGCGCCAAGGCCAGCCGCGCGGTGCCCGAGCGCGCCGACGCCGCGGTGGCGCGCGCGCGGCGCTGGATCGCGCTGCAGGACAAGCCGGCGGCGGACAAGCGCATCGCCATCCTCTACTACAACAACCCGCCCGGCAGCGGCAACATCGGCGCCAGCTACCTGGCCACGCTGCCGTCGCTGGCGCGGATCATGGCGCGCCTGCGCGCGGCCGGCTACCAGACCGATCAGGCCGGCACCGCCTTGCCGGACGAGGCCGGGCTGACCGCGCTGCTGGAGCGCAACGGCCGCAACATGGAGGCATGGTCGCCGGGCGAGCTGCGCGAGATGGTCGCGCGCGGGCGCGTCACGCTGCTGCCGATGGCGCAGTACAAGCGCTGGTTCGACGCGCTGCCCGCGGCCTTCCGCCAGTCCGTGCTGGCCGCGTGGGGCCCGCCCGAGCGCAATCCGCTGATGCTGGTGGACGACGGCCGCGGCGGGCAGGATTTCGTGATCCCGGGCCTGCGCTTCGGCAACCTGTTCGTCGGGCCGCAGCCGCTGCGCTCCACCTTCGCGCGCGCGCTGGACACGTCGCACGACACCGTCACGCCGCCGCCGCACTCGTATATCGCCGCCTACCTGTGGTATCGCCATGCGTTCGGCGCCGACGCGGTGGTTCACGTGGGCCGCCACGGCACGCTCGAATGGCTGCCCGGCAAGCAGGCCGGGCAGGCCGGCGACGACAGCGCGGAAGTGCTGCTGGGCGACCTGCCCAACGCCTACTACTACATCCAGGACGGCGGCGGCGAGGCGATCCAGGCCAAGCGCCGCAGCGCCGCCGTGCTGGTCAGCCACCTGACCCCGCTGCTGACCCGCGCCGGCATGCCGGCCGCGCTGGCGAAGCTCGACGAGGTGATCGAGCAGCAGGAAGCCACCGCCGACGGCGCGCCCGCGCTGGCCGAACAATACCGCCTGCAGGCGCAGGCGCAGATCCGCGCGCTGGGCCTGGACCGCCAGCTCGGCGTGGACCTTGCCGCGCCGTGGGAGCAGGTCGAGCCGGTGGTCCATCGCTTCCTGCACAAGGTGGAAGCCGAGCCGATACCGCAGGGCATCCATGTGCTGGGCGAACTGCCGCCGCCGGATTTCCAGCGGCAGGCGCTGGCCACCGTGCTGGAAAGCGCGTTCGGCGCCGACGAGCGCAAACGCATCGGCCATGACACGCTGGCCGGCTGGGCCGGCGCGCTGCTCGACGGGCGCGAGCCGGATCTGGCCGACCTGCCGCCGCCGCTGGCGGACAAGGCCAGGGCCGCGCTGGCCGCCGCGCGCGAATGGCTGGCCGGGCTGCGCGCCTCGCCGCGGAGCGAGCTCGACGGACTGGTCACGGTGCTCGCGGGCCGCTACCTGCCGACCGCGCCGCTCGGCGATCCAGTGCGCACGCCGCAGGGCCTGCCGACCGGGCGCAACCTGCATGCCTTCGACGGCGCGTTCATCCCCACGCCGGCCGCGTGGGAAGTCGGCAAGGCGCTGGCGCGGCAGACGCTGGCGCGCTACCGCGCCGAGACCGGCGCCGTGCCGGAACAGGTCTCGATGGTGCTGTTCTACGGCGAGACCGAGCGCCACCAGGGCGCGATGGAAAGCGAGGCGCTTTACCTGCTGGGCGTGGAGCCGGTCTGGAATGCGCGCGGCGTGGTCGAGGACGTGCGGCTGATTCCCGATGCGCAACTGGGGCGCCCGCGCGTCAACGTGCTGTTCACCATCTCCGGCATCTACCGCGACGGCTTCGGCGACAAGGTGGCGCTGCTGGACAAGGCCGCGCGCCTGGCCGCCGCGGCCGGCGACAACGCCGTCAGCCGCCACGACCGGGAAGCGGAGGCCGCGCTGCTGGCCGCCGGCGTGGCGCCGCCGCTGGCCGGGCGCCTGGCGCGCGCGCGCGTGTTTGCCGCCAGGCCCGGCAACTACGGCATCGGCGTGCAGCAGATGGTGGAGCAGAGTATCGATGTGGCCCGACCCGTGGCCCGGCCCGGCGAGCCGGCCGGGCAGGCGCTGGCGCAGCAATACCTGCGCTACATGAACTTCGCGTTCTCCGCCGAAGGCTGGGGCGAGACCGCGCCGCAGGCGCTCGCCAGCCATCTCAAGTCCAACCAGGCCGTGCTGTTCTCGCGCGCCAGCACGCTCTACGGCGCGCTCGACAACGACGACACCTACCAGTACGCCGGCGGCCTCAACCTCGCCACGCGCGCGGTCAGCGGGCAGGCGCCGCGCTTCTGGCTGCACAACCTGCGCCGCCCGGCCGAGGCCGAGACCGTGGACGCGCGCACATGGCTGGCCACCGAGCTCAACGCGCGCAACTGGAACCCGCGCTGGATCGCCGGCATGCAGCGCTCCGGCTACGCCGGCGCGCGCGAGATGGCCCGCGAGATCGAGCATCTCTACGGCTTCCAGGCCACCAGCCCGGAGCAGATGAGCGGCGACTTCTGGCAGCAGACCTACGACGTCTACGTGGCCGACAAGCTCGGCATGGACATGGACCGCTTCTTCGCGCGCAGCAATCCGCATGCGCGGCAAGGCATCCTGGCGCGCCTGCTGGAAGTGGACCGGCAGGGCAGCTACCGCTTCACGGCGGCCGAGCGCGCGGACATGGCGCGGCGCTACGTGGCCTCGGTCAACCGCGACGGATTGTCGTGCACGGCCAATAGCTGCGGCAATCCGGCGCTGATGCAGTACATCGCCGGGCTGGGCCAGCAGGCGCGCGTGCCGGTGGACGCGCTGCGCGCGTTCGGCGAACGGCTGGCGCGGGCCATGCCGGGGCGCGAGCCGTCGGCGGGGCCGGGCGCCGCGCCCGCGCGGCACGGCGTGGCGAAGGCCCCGACCGTGCCGGCGGCGAAGCCGGCGCAGGCACCATCCGCGCCGCCGGCACCCACCACCGAACACGTGGCCGGCCGGGTGTTCGAGTCGCGCGTCATCCAGCTCGCGCCTTCAGCACCACTTTCCGGCGTGCGGGCGCGCGAAGCGTGGGAGGTGGCCGCGCTGATGGCGCTGCTGGTCGCCGCCGGGGCCGGCGCGGAATGGCGCCGCGGCCGGCGCCCGCGGCGATCGCGCTGATTTCGCATTAATGCCGCGCTGATGCCGCATTGATGCCGCGGCGGTGGACAGCCCCGCGCGATGTCTTTATGCTGTCCGCCTCGCTTCCGCCGCGCGCCGCAGCCCGGCCGCGGCCTCTCCAGACGCCCGATTTCCCGAGCCCGCCACCATCATGCAGACCAGCAAGATCCCCGCCACCATCGTCACCGGCTTCCTCGGCAGCGGCAAGACCACGCTGCTGCGCCACATCCTCGAGAACGCCGGCGGGCGCCGCATCGCGGTGATCGTCAACGAGTTCGGCGAGCTCGGCATCGACGGCGAGATTCTCAAGGGCTGCGGCATCGGCTGCGACGAGACGGGCGAGAGCAACGGCCAGCTCTATGAGCTGGCCAACGGCTGCCTGTGCTGCACCGTGCAGGAAGAGTTCTTCCCGGTGATGGAGCAACTGCTGGAGCGCCGCGCCGACATCGACCACGTGCTGATCGAGACCTCCGGCCTCGCGCTGCCCAGGCCGCTGGTGCAGGCCTTCAACTGGCCCAGCATCAAGAACGCGTTCACCGTGGACGCGGTGGTCACGGTGGTCGACGGCGCCGCCGCGGCGGCCGGCCAGTTCGCCGCCGACCCCGACGCGGTGGACGCGCAGCGCAAGGCCGATCCCAACCTCGACCACGAATCGCCGCTGCACGAACTGTTCGAGGACCAGCTCGGCTCGGCCGATCTCGTGATCCTCAACAAGACCGACCTGATCGACGCCGCGCAGCGCGCCGAAGTGGAAGCGCTGATCCGCCCCGAGATTCCCGCCGAGGTGAAGATCGTCGGCGCGCAGGGCGGCAAGCTCGACGTGGCGCTGCTGCTCGGGCTGAACCGCGCCTCCGAGGACACCATCCACCTGCGCCCGGATCACCACGGCTCGGCGGACGACCCGGACCATCATCACGACGAATTCGACTCGGTGGTGGTGGAGCTCGGCGAGGTGGAGCGCGAGCATCTGGTCGGCGCCCTGCAGCAACTGGTGGAGCAGCACACCATCTACCGCGTCAAGGGCTTTGCCCGGTTGCCCGGCAAGCCCATGCGCCTCGTGCTGCATGGCGTGGGTCGCCGCTTCGACGGCTACTTCGACCGCCGCTGGCAGCCGGGCGAGGCGCAGGCCACGCGCATCGTGCTGATCGGCCAGGACCTCGAGCGGGCCACGCTGCAGGCGGCCCTCGAAGCCGCGCTCGCCACGGCGCAGGGCTGACGCGCCGTCACGCGCATGCACCTGCTTTCCACCCGCCCGGGCGGCTTCGTCGACGACAATGCCGGCGTGGTGCGCATCGCGCAGAGCCCGGCGCGCATCGTGGTGCTGAGCGCGGCGGACACCACGCTGTCGCTGCTGGCCGGCGTGTTCCCGCGCCTGGGCGAAGACTTCCCCACGGTGCGGCTGGCCAACCAGATGTACCTGCGCCAGCCGGCCTCGCTCGACCTGTACGTGGACGACGTGTTGCAGCATGCCAGCGTGGTGGTGGTGGACCACCTCGGCGGCGACAGCGACTGGGCCTACGGCCTGGAGCGGCTGACCGAGCTCGCCCGCGCGCGCGGCCAGTTGCTGGTGATGTTCTCGGGCGACCTCGCCGAGGACGCCAACCTGCTCGCGCGCGGCAACGCGCCGGCGGCGCTGGCCAATACGCTGTGGCGCTACCTGCGCGAAGGCGGCGCCGACAACGCCGAGCAGTTCTTCCGCTGCCTCGCGCACCATGCGTTCGGCTGGGGCGAGCCGGCCTTGCAGCCGCGCGTGCTGCCGCAGGCCGCGCTCTACCATCCGGCGCACGGCGTCGCCACGATGGCGGACTGGCAGCGCGACTGGCGCGCCGGCGCGCCGGTGGCGGCGCTGGTGTTCTACCGCGCGCACCTGCAGGCGGGCAACACCGCGGTGTTCGACGCGCTGATCGCCGCGCTGCGCGCCGAGGGCCTCAACCCGCTGCCGCTGGCGGTGAACTCGCTCAAGGACACGCTGTGCCGCGAGGTCCTGCAGCAGCTTTGCGCCGAGCATGGCGCGGCGCTGGTGCTCAACACCACGGCCTTCGCCGTGTCCTCGCTCGACGCGCCCGGGACGATGGCGCTGGCCGGCGACGCGCCGGTGCTGCAGGTGGTGCTCAGCGGCGGCAACCGCGAGGACTGGCTGCGCGACAACCAGGGCCTGGGCGCGCGCGACGTGGCCATGCACATCGCCATGCCCGAGGTGGACGGCCGCATCATCACGCGCGCGGTCAGCTTCAAGGGCCTGGCCTATCGCTGCCCGCACACCGAGGTGGACGTGGTGCGCTACCAGCCCGACGCCGGGCGCATCGCCTTCGTGGCCGAGCTGGCGCGGCGCTGGTGCCGCCTGCGCGAGCTGCCCGACGCGGACAAGCGCGTGGCGCTGGTGCTGGCCAATTATCCGTCCAGCGAAGGGCGCATCGGCAATGGCGTGGGCCTCGACACGCCGGCCTCGGTGGTCGGCATCCTCGCCATGCTGCGCGAGCAGGGCTATCACTGCGAAGGCCTGCCCGCCGACGGCGACGCGCTGATGCGCGGGCTCACGCAGGGCATCACCAACGACCTCGCCCAGCACGGCTGGCGCCCGGCCTTCCAGAGCCTGGCGATGGCGGACTACCTGCGCCACCTGCGCGGCCTGCCCGAAGAGAACCAGTGCGCCATCGCCGCGCAATGGGGCAGTCCGGAGCAGGACCCGATGGTGCGGCAGGGCCGCTTCATGATCGCCGGCGTGCGCAGCGGCCACCTGTTCGTCGGCCTGCAGCCGGCGCGCGACCATGCGCTGCCCGGCGAGGCCGGCGAGGCCGGCACGTGCGGCTACGCCAGCTACCACGACGCGGAACTGGTGCCGCCGCACGGCTACCTGGCTTTCTATTTCTGGCTGCGCCATGCGTTCGGCGCCGATGCCATCGTCCACGTCGGCAAGCACGGCAACCTGGAATGGCTGCCCGGCAAGAGCGTGGCGCTGGCCGACACCTGCTGGCCCGACGCCATCCTCGGCCCGCTGCCGCATCTCTACCCGTTCATCGTCAACGACCCCGGCGAGGGCGCGCAGGCCAAGCGGCGCGCGCAGGCGGTCATCATCGACCACCTGATGCCGCCGCTCACGCGCGCCGAGAACTACGGCCCGCTGCAGGACCTGGAGCGCCAGGTCGACGAATACTACGAGGCGCTGGCGGTGGACCCGCGGCGCGCGCGGCTGCTGCGCAAGTCCATCCTCGAGCTGATCGTCGACCAGCAGCTGCACCGCGAGCTGGGACTCGACGCGCCGGCCGACAGCGACGGCGAGGACGCGCTGCTCAACCGCACCGACGCCTACCTGTGCGAGCTCAAGGAATCGCAGATCCGCGACGGCCTGCACGTGTTCGGCGTGTCGCCGCAAGGGCGCCAGCGGCGCGACACGCTGCTCGCGCTGGGCCGCTTCCCGAGCGGCGACGGCCGCGGCGCGCAAGCGGGCCTGCTGACGGCGCTGGCCGCCGACCTCGGCCTGGGCGAGGGCTTCGATCCGCTCGACGCGGACTGGGGCGCGCCGTGGCAGGGCCCGCGCCCGGCGCCGCTGGCGGCCGTCGACGCCGGCGCGTGGCGCCACCACGGCGACACGCGCGAGCGGCTCGAATTGCTGGCGACGCGCCTGCTCGACGAGGACGCCGCGCCCGCCGGCCTGCCGCGCGCCGCCGCCGTGGTGGCGCGCCTGCGCGCCGAGGTAGCGCCCAGGCTGGACGCCTGCGGCGAGCAGGAAATGCGGCAGCTCGCGCGCGGGCTGGCGGGGCGCTTCGTGCCGCCCGGCCCGAGCGGCGCACCGTCGCGCGGCCGGCCCGACGTGCTGCCCACGGGCCGCAATTTCTATTCGGTCGACACGCGCGCGGTGCCCACGCGCACGGCGTGGACGCTCGGCCTCAAGTCCGCCAACCAGTTGATCGAGCGCCATCTTCAGGAGCACGGCGACTACCCGCGCGCGGTGGGCCTGTCGGTGTGGGGCACGGCCACCATGCGCAGCGGCGGCGACGACATCGCGCAGGCCTTCGCGCTGATGGGCGTGCGGCCCAGGTGGGCCGCGGGCAGCTTCCGCGTGACGGACTTCGAGATCCTGCCGATGGCCATCTTCGACCGCCCGCGCGTGGACGTGACGCTGCGTGTGTCGGGCTTCTTCCGCGACGCCTTCGCCAACGTCATGCGGCTGTTCGACGCCGCCGTGCAGGCCGTGGCCGAGCTGGACGAGCCGCCCGAGCTCAACCCGCTGCGCGCGCGCGTGCTGGCCGAGCGCGCCCGCCTCGAAGCACAGGGCCTGCCCGCGGCCGAGGCGCGCCGCCGCGCCGGCTGGCGCGTGTTCGGCGCGCGCCCGGGCGGCTACGGCACGGGTTTGCAGGACCTGATCGAGAGCCGCGCCTGGCAGGACGACAACGACCTCGCCCAGGCCTACCTGCACGCCGGCGGTCATGCCTACGGGCAGGGCACCGACGGCGTGGAGGCGCGCGCCAGCTTTGCCGCGCGCCTGTCCGGCCTGGACGCCGTGGTGCAGAACCAGGACAACCGCGAGCACGACCTGCTCGACGCCAACGACTATTACCAGTTCCAGGGCGGCATGGCCGCCGCCGCGCGCACCTTCGGCGGCGCGCAGCCGGCCATCTACCACGGCGACCACAGCAACCCGGCCGCGCCGCGCATCCGCACCTTGCAGGAAGAAATCAGCCGCGTGATCCGCGCGCGCGTGGTCAATCCCAAGTGGATCGACGGCGTCAAGCGCCACGGCTACAAGGGCGCCTTCGAGATGGCCGCCACCGTGGACTACCTGTTCGGCTTCGATGCCACCACGCGCGTGGTGTCCGACCACCAATACGCGCTGGTGGCCGATGCCTACGTCAATGACGCCGACACGCGCGCGTTCCTGCGCCGCCACAACCCGCGCGCGCTGCACGCCATCTGCGAGCGCCTGCTCGAAGCCGCGCAGCGCGGCCTGTGGCAGGCACCCGGCGAGCGCCGCGCCCAACTCGAACGACACCTGCTCGACAGCGAGCAGGCGCTGGAAGGAGCTTCCCGATGACCGCCGCCGCACAGCGCCCGCGCTTGCCGTTTCCGTTCAGCGCGCTGGTGGGCCAGCCGCGCCTGCAGCAGGCGCTGCTGCTGGCCGCGGTCGACCCCGGCATCGGCGGCGTGCTGGTGAGCGGGCCGCGCGGCACCGCCAAGTCCACCGCCGCGCGCGCGCTGGCCGAGCTGCTGCCCGAAGGGCAGTTCGTCACGCTGCCGCTGGGCGCCAGCGAGGAACAGCTCGTCGGCACGCTGGACCTCGGCCACGTGCTGCGCCAGAGCGAGGTACGCTTCGCGCCGGGGCTGCTGGCGCGCGCGCACCAGGGCGTGCTCTACGTGGACGAGGTCAACCTGCTGCCCGACCATCTCGTCGACCAGTTGCTCGACGTGGCCGCCAGCGGCGTCAACGTGGTGGAGCGCGACGGCGTCTCGCACCAGCACGAGGCGCGCTTCGTGCTGGTCGGCACCATGAACCCCGAGGAAGGCGAGCTGCGCCCGCAACTGCTGGACCGCTTCGGCCTCGCGCTGACGCTGGAGAACTGCACCGACGCGGCGCAGCGCCAGGCCATCGTGCGCACCCGGCTGGCCTTCGACACCGATCCCGAGGCGCTGCGCGCGCGCCACGCCGGCGCGCAGGAAGCGTTGACGCGGCAGGTGCGCGCCGCGCGGGCCGCGCTGGCGGCGCTGCCGTTCGGCGATGCCGTGCACGAGCGCGTCAGCCGCCTGTGCCTCGATGCCGCCGTGGACGGCGTGCGCGCCGACCTCGTGATGCTGCGCGCGGCGCGCGCGCTCGCCGCGCTGCAAGGCGACGCCGCCATCGTGCCGGCGCATGTGGATGCCGTGGCGGAACTGGTGCTGCATCATCGCCGGCAGGCGCCGCCCGATGCCGGCCGCGCGCCGGACGGCGCGGAGGCTGACGCGCCGGCTGACGCGCAGGCGGGCGAGCGCGGCGACGCCAGCAGCGCGGCCAATCCCTGGGGCGCATTGCCGTCGCCCGCGGACAGCGGCGCGGCCGGCATCGCTCCGGTCAAATCCGTGAGGCCGCTGCCCGCAAAAAAAGCCTGAGCCACCGGCAGGCCGCCGCCGATTCCGGGCAGGGCGGCAACCGGTGGCAAGCCCCTCGTTTCGCCGCGCCACGGCCGCAGCAAGGCCGTCTTGCCGGCACCCGCATCCACTGGCCGCGCACGCTCGCCGCCAAGGGCGCCGCGCCGCTCGCGCCCGCGCATCTGCGCCTGCGCGCGCAGCATGGCCACGCCGGCGTGCTGCATTGCTTCGTGCTGGACTGCTCCGCCTCCATGCTGCACGGCCGCCAGCTCGCGCAGGCCAAGGGCGTGCTGCTGCGCCTGCTCCAGCGCGCCTACCAGGCCCGCGCCGAGGTCGCGCTGGTGTGCTTTGCCGGCAGCCACGCCGAAGTCCGCCTCCAGCCGGCCCGCGCGCGGCCGTGGAGCGAAGCCTGGGTACGTCCGATCGCCGGCGGCGGCGGCACGCCGCTCGCGCTCGGCATGCAGCGCGCGGGCGAGGTGCTGGCCGGCGCCGCCCGCCGCCGCCCGGCGCAGCAGCGCTGGCTGTGGCTGCTCAGCGACGGCCGCAGCGCGGAGCAGCCTGCACGTCCGCGCGGGGCGGATGCCGTGATGGTGGTGGACTTCGAACAGCAGACGGTGGCGCTGGGGCGCTGCCGCGAACTGGCGGCGGCGTGGGATGGGGAGTGGGTGGCGGTGGAAGCACTCCTAAAATGAGAATCCGGGACTTCCTGGCGATGGTCGCGGGTGCCCAGAATCGGATGGCGGCTGAAAATACCCCGCATCCTGCATGCATCCGAAGCCATTTGTGCCATCCGACGTCATCGTGAAAGGAGCTCATGTGACCGCACAACAACGCAACGCAAGCGTTGCCCGCACCACCTCCATCAAATTTGCTAGACTAGACCAGTTCATAGACCGGATGGAGGCTAGCATGTTCGTCGAGGTGGGTTCCTACGATGCCAAGACCAGGCTGCCCGAATTGCTGCGCAAGGTGGAGCAGGGCGAGCGTTTCACCATCACCCAGCGTGGCCGTCCCATTGCGGACCTCGTGCCGAGCGCGGACAACAGCCGGCTCGGCGCGGAAGCCGCGGTCGCGGCGATGCGCGCCACTACCCGGGTGCAGGGTGTGGCGGCCGACGAACTCGGCCGCTGGATCGCGGAGGGGCGCCGGTGACGTCGGCGGTGCCGGTGGTGTCCGCGGTGCCGGCGACGCTGGTGCTGGATGCCTCCGTGGCGCTGGCCTGGCTGTTCGAGCGGACGGAGCCGGCGCAGGCCGATTGCGCCGGGCGGGTGCTCGCGGCGCTGCCGTCATGCCGCGTGCTGGTGCCGCCGCTGTGGCACGTGGAGACCGCCAACGCGCTGCTGGTGGCCGAGCGCAGGCAGGTCGTGAGCGAGGCCCAGGTGGCGGATTTCGTCGCCAAGCTCGGCCGCCTGCCGATCGAGACCGACGTGGCGGCGCCCGCGGAGCGCAGCGAGGTCGTCATGGGGCTGGCCCGCGAGCACGCGCTGACCGCCTATGACGCCAGTTACCTGGATCTCGCGCTGCGCAGCGGCGCGGCGCTGGCGACCTTCGACGTGGCGCTGGCGGATGCGATGCGGCGGGCCGGCGGCATCGTGTTCGCCTGAGTCCGCCGCCGCGCGGGCCGTTCCGCGCGCATGCGCAGGCGGCTTCGTGCCGTTTTCATCGCTGCTGCACCGCGCTCACATCGCATTTGCAGCGGCGCGCCGTCACCCCATCCGCACCTCGATCTCGTCGTACCGCCGCACGCGGTACACCACCATCGACACCAGCCAGCTCAGCACGAACACGCCGATGATGACGTAGCCGAGCATGCCGAAGTGCGCGTTGAGCTCGCCGACCACGTCCCACAGGCCGCCCGCCAGGCCGAGCTTGTCGGCGATCAGGCCGAGCGCCTCGATGCCGCCGATCACCACCGCCACCACCACCGAGACCAGCGTGATGGTCATGTTGTAGTAGAGCTTGCGGATCGGCTTGGTGAAGGCCCAGCCGTAGGCGCCCAGCATCAGGATGCCGTCGGTGGTGTCCACCAGCGACATGCCCGCGGTGAACAGCGCCGGGAACACCATGATGGTCCAGAACGGCACGCCCTTGGCGGCCTCGGCCGCGGACAGGCCGAACAGCGCCACCTCGGTGGCGGTGTCGAAGCCCAGGCCGAACAGCAGGCCCATCGGGAACAGGTGCCAGCTGCGGCTGGCGAGGCGGAACAGCGGGCGGAAGAGGCGCGCGAGGAAGCCGCGGTTGTTGAGCAGCAGGTCCAGGTCCTGCTCCCTGAGCGGCTCGCCGCGCCTGACGGCGCGGAACGCGCGCCACACCGAGATCAGGATCAGCAGGTTGAAGAAGGCCAGCAGGAACAGGAACAGCGCCGAGACGCTGGTGCCGATCATGCCGCCCACGGCCTTCATGTCGGCGAAGCGCGTCTGCAGCGCCGCCGCGGCGATGGCGATGCCGACCGACATCAGCGTGACCACGGTGGAGTGCCCGAGCGAGAAGAAGAAGCCGACCGTGACCGGGCGCTTGCCTTCCTGCATCAGCTTGCGCGTGACGTTGTCGATGGCGGCGATGTGGTCGGCGTCCACCGCGTGGCGCAGGCCGAGTGTGTAGGCCAGCACGGCCGAGGCCAGCAGCATGGGATGGTCGCGGAACGCGGCCAGCGCCCAGATCCAGGCGCCCACGTTGGCGGCGATCAGCAAGGCGTACAAGGCGATGGTCTTGCGGCGCACGTCGTCGTGCTGGTCGTTGAAGATGCTGGCGAGGAAGCGGAGCATGGGGCGGTGGACGTATCGGGTGGACGGCGGTTTTCAGGAGCGGCGCGGGCGCGGGCGGAACAGGCGCCGCCAGCCTATCACCATGCCGCTGACGGAGATGACGAGCCCGGCGATGGACAGTGCCCACATGGCAATGTCCCACGCCGGGCGGTGTTGCAGCAGCCAGCCGAGGTCCCAGCTATGCGCGGCGTTGAACAGCCAGCGGTAGGCGCGCCGGCTGCGGTCGCTGCGGCCGAGCAGGCTGCCGCTGGCCGGGTCGAGGTAGGCCCAGGTGGCGGCGGCATCGTCGAAGCGCACGCGCAGCACCGGCAGCCGGCGCGGCTGGTGATGGCCATACCAGTAGGCATCGGGCTGCGTGAGCCGTTCGCTGCCGGCGACGCGGGCACCGGGCACGAGGCTGGCCGCGGCGGCGGTCAGCGCCGCGTCGTCCGGCGCGGGCGCGCGGCCGCCGTCGGCGCGCACGGCGCGGCTGTCGTTGCCCGCGCCCGCCGCCAGCAGCAGCGGCAGTCCTGCCTGCCAGACCATGCGGATCTCGCGCGGCGCGGCCATGCCGTCCAGCCGCGCGGCCAGCGCATCGCCGTCGAGCTCGGGGAAGCGCGGCAGCGTCTGTCCCGCGTAGCGCTCCAGCGCGGCCTGGTCGAAGTTGCGCGCGGGGAACCACTGGTTGGGATTGACCGAGAGCCAGCCGCTCGCCAGCCACGCCAGCAGGAACAGCGCGCCGCCGAGCCCGGCGACGTGGTGCCAGGCCATCCAGCCGTGGTAGGGCGAGGTGCCGCCCGCGCTGCCGTGCGCGAAGCGGCGGCGCACGCGCAGCCGCAGCCAGCCGATCCAGATGCCGCTCGCCGCCACGGCGACGCACACGCCGGAGGTCCACAGCACCACCTGGCGCCACAGCGGCGGGTCGGCGCGCACCGGTGTGAAATACAGCCAGTGCGGCACGGCGCCCAGCCAGTTCCAGAAGCGCTCGGCGCGGTTCGTGTCGCGCATGACTTCACCGGTGCGCGCGGACACGTACAGCTCGGTGCCGGCGGCGTCGCCGAGCGCGATGCGGTGCAGCGGGCGCCAGGCGTTCAGGCCGTTGGGCACGGTCCACTGGTCGCGCGCGGCGGTCTCGGCCCAGCGCGCGCCGGGCGCGCCGGCGAAGCGCGCGGCGATGTCGCGCGCGGCGGCGGCGTCCACCTGTTCGATGCGCGTGCCGTCGCGCGCCGAGACCGTATGCGGCTGGCCGCGCCAGTCAACCATGCGGTAGACCGGCAGCGCGCCCATCATCTCCAGGCGCAGGCTGCGCGGGAAGCGGTCCAGCCCCGCGCCGGCCAGGGCCGCGGCGGGCGCGACGCGCACCGCCGGCAGGTCCAGCGGCGGCAGGCCGGCGTGGCGCTCGCTGTCGGTCAGCGCGGGGAACGCCACGTACATCATGACCAGCCCGGACAGGAACCACATGGCGATCAGCAGGCAGCCGGCGATCCCGGCCCAGCGGTGCACCAGGTAGAGCCAGCGGCGCGCGCAGCGCCAGCAGCGTTCCGGCCAGGACAGCAAAGGGCGCGCCACGGCCGGGCTAGAAATAGAAGTTGGCCGACAGCTCGGCCGCGCGCGGGCGGCCCAGCAGCCACTGTCCGCCGCTGTTGCCGGAGGTCTCGGCGTAGTCGCGGTTGAACAGGTTGTAGACGCGCAGCGCCAGCGCGGTCTGGCGCGACACACGCCACTGCAGCGCGGCATCCACCACCGTGTACGAAGGCATGGCCGCGGTGTTGGCGTTGTGGGTATAGCGCCGGCCCACGTAGCGCAGGCCGCCGCCCGCCTGCCACTGCGGCGCGAAGGCCCAGGTCAGCCACAGGTTGGCGGCCTGCTGCGGCACGCCGGTCGGCACGTTGCCGTTGCGCGAGACCAGTGCGCTGTTGACGCTTTCGGCGAAGTCGTCGTAGCGGGCGCGCAGCACGGTGCCGTTGGCATCCACGCGCAGGCCGCGCATCAGCTCGATGCTGAGCGACGCCTCCAGCCCGCGCGAGGACTGCTCGCCCACCTGCACCGACAGCGCAGGGTTGCCGGCATCGCGCGTGAGCAGGTTCTTCTTGACGATCTGGTATGCGGCGAAGGTCCATTCGCCGCGCCTGTTCCAGAACGCCTGCTTGACGCCGGCCTCGATCTGCCGGCCGGTGGCGAGCCGGAAGTCCTTCTGCGCGTCCGAGGTGGTGATCAGCGCGCCGAGCGGATCGGTGGCGGTGGCGTACTGCGCGTAGACCGACAGCGACGGCGTGAACTCGTAGACCGTGCCCGCGCGCCAGGTGGCGTTGTTGAAGGTGCGGGTCCAGTCGTCGCCGGTCAGCAGGTTGCCGCGCTCGAGCTGGGCATGGTCGAAGCGCACGCCGCCGATCACCGACCATTGCCGCGTGAGCTTGAGGCGGTCCTCGCCGAACAGGGCGGCCTGGGTGGTGTGGGTGCGGTAGCGCGGCGAAGTGACCACGCCCGGCGGGCTGAAGAACTGGCCCGGGTCGAACTGGTACGCGCCGACGGTGGAGGCGCCGCCGTAGGGCGAGTTGTTGCTGTGGGTGAAGTTGATGCGGTTGACGTCGAAGCCCGCCATGACCGTGTTGGCCAGGCCGAACAGCTGGCCGTCGACCTTCAGGTCGGCGCGGTCGCCGATCTGTTCCTGGTCGTGCAGGATCTCCAGGTAGTCGGTGCGGCGCACCTGCCCGGTGGCGGGCAGGTAGGTGTAGGACTCCGAGTCGCGCCAGTGGCGCTGGCTGGTGAGGTAATAGAACTGGTTGCGCACGGCCACGCGCTCGTTGGGCTGCCATTCGGCGGCCAGCCGGGTCCAGCGGTCGCGGTAGGTGATGGTGCTGTCGCCCACGTTGTAGTTCTTCGTGCGCAGCGAGGTATCCAGGCTGCCGTTGACCAGCGGCGTGCCCAGGTAGCGCATCGGGTGCTGGTCGCCGTCGTCGTAGGACAGCGTGAGGTTGAATGCCGGCGAGACGTCGAGCCGCACCGCGGCGGACACGTCCACGTCGCGCGATTCGCCGCGGTCCACCCAGCCGGCGGAGCGGCCGTAGTTGACGTTGAAGCGGTAGGACAGGTTCTCGTTGACCGCGCCGCCGCTGTCGAAGGCCGCGCGCGCGGTGCGCTGCGTGCCGCCGGTGAGCTGCAGCTCGTTGGTGATGGGGCCGCGCAGCGGCTTTTTCGGGATCACGTTGACCACGCCGCCGATGGCGCCCTCGCCGTACATCACGGAGGCCGCGCCGCGCAGCACCTCGATGCGGTCCACCGACCACGTATCGAACGGGAAGGTGACGGTGCCGGCCGCCACGTACAGGCGCGTGCCGTCGTACAGCTGCATGACCGAGCCCTGGCCCGAGAAGCCGCGCGCGGCAAGCGCCGTGCCGCCGTTGCCGGGCGCGCCGGCGGCGGTGATGCCGGTGGCGCGCGACACCGCGTCGCTCACGCTCTGGTCGCCGCGCTCGCGGATGGTCTCGCCGGACAGCACCTCGATGCTGGCCGGGGTCTCGAGCGGCGTCAGCCCCAGGCGGCTGCCGGTGCTGGCGGGTTCCGACAGCGACAGGCCCGGCGGCAGCGCGGCGCCGCTGACCACCACCGGCGGCAGCGCCGCGGCCTCTTTCTGCGCCGGGCGCGCCGGCGGGCGGCCGGCCTCGGTGTCGTCGGCAGCGCGGGCGGCGTCCGCGCCGGCACCGGCGAAGGCGCCCAGCGACAGGGCCAGCGCGCAGTGGCGCGCCAGCGTGCGGCGGATGGGGATGAAGCGGAGCCGGCCGGAGGCGGGCAGCAGGGTGCGGGCAAGGCGGTGGCGCGCGGACATGGACTTTCCATCGTTGGCCGCGGGCGACCCCGCCCGCGGCAATGAACGAACCAGCCACGGACGCGCGCGCGCCGGCGCCGGGCGCATGCCCGTCGGCCTCACGCGCGGTGCCCGTCCGCAGCCGCTGTGATGGGTCGCAAGGCCGGTATCCGGGCTCGCAGGGGGATGCGCTGCCGGGTGGGCGCGTCCGGGGTGCCGCCTTCCCGCGCGTGGTTGCGCGCAGTGGCTGCCGCTGCTTGTGGGGCGCGGCGTGACACCTTTCTACCTGCTGACCGTTGCGGGGGCAGCACAGGACTTGCCGCGGCGGGGCGGCGCACCTGTTTCCCGTTTAACCCCTGACCGCGCAACGCGGGCGGGGCACCTTCGATCCTTTTGCAACCCGGTTGCAAAAGCAGCGCGGGTGCGAGGCGGATTGTAACGGGATTTAAGTGATCCGGGGCGGTAGTTTTTACCCGGCGTGGCTGCGCCGCGAAGCCGGCGCATTGCGCCGACATGATGAATCGTGTCGTCATCGCGAGGCATCGTCCGGCATCTTTTTGGTGTTTCCGGCACCGCGCGCGGGAATACCGCATGCGGCGCTAAAGAAGGCAGGGCGTGCTCCGATATCCGGGGGAACACCGCCTGCCTTTTGCATGGCCGGTGCCCGTCCCGATAACGCGAACCTCGTCATGAACCACCTGACCCTGCGAAAAAGCTGTGGATTCCCCTTGTGCTGGCCTGGCTCGGCCTGCTGCTGCTGACCGTGATGCACGCCTTCCAGACCCGGCAGCTGCAGATGGCCGACCGCCGCGGCGAGCTGGCCAACGTGGTCGACATGTCGCTCTCGCTGGTGCGCGACTACGCGGAACTGGCGCGCCAGGGCAAGATGAGCGAAGCCGAGGCCAAGGCCCAGGCCACCGCCCGCATCGCCGCGCAGCGCTACGGCAAGGATGGCTACATCACCATCGTGGGCGCCGATTCGGTGCTGGTGATGCACCCGATCAACGCCAAGCTCAACGGCAAGAACATGATCGATTTCAAGGACGCGAAGGGCAAGGCGCTCTACGTCGAGATCGCCGCGCGCGGCGCCTCGCCCGAGGGCGCCGGGCACCTGGACTACTGGTGGCCCAAGCCGGGCAGCGACCAGCCCAGCCCCAAGATCGGCTACGTGGCGCGCTACAAGCCGTGGAACTGGGATCTGGTGGCGGGCACCTACATGGATGACGTGGAGGCCCAGTTCCGCTCGTCGCTGTATCAGTCGGTCGGCCTGCTGGTGCTGCTCGGCATCGTGATCTCCGGCGTGGCCACGCTGGTGATCCGCAGCATCCAGAAATCGGTGGGCGGCGAGCCCGCCGACGCCGCCGCGCTGGCCCTGCGCATGGCCTCCGGCGACCTGACCGTGCGCGCCGGCACCGCGCCGGACGACCGCGCCAGCCTGATGTACGCGATCGGCCATATGCGCGACCAGCTCGCCGGCACCGTGGGGGGCATCCAGCAGGCGGCCGATTCCATCAGCGCCGCGGCGCAGCAGATCGCCGCCGGCAACTCCGACCTGTCGGGCCGCACCGAGCAGCAGGCCGCCTCGCTGCAGCAGACCGCCGCCAGCATGGAGCAGCTCACCGCCACCGTGCGCCAGAATGCCGACAACGCCGCCGAGGCCAGCCAGTACGTGGCCGACGCCGCGCAGATCGCGCAGCAGGGCGGCAGCGTGGTGAGCGAGGTGGTGGACAAGATGCGCGGCATCACCGCCAGCTCGCGCAAGATCAACGACATCATCGGCGTGATCGACGGCATCGCCTTCCAGACCAATATCCTGGCGCTCAACGCCGCGGTGGAAGCCGCGCGCGCCGGCGAGCAGGGCCGCGGCTTCGCCGTGGTGGCCGGCGAGGTGCGCAACCTCGCGCAGCGCAGCGCGAGCGCGGCCAAGGAGATCAAGACCCTGATCGTGGAATCGACGGGGCAGGTCGACAGCGGCTCGGCGCTGGTCGAGCAGGCCGGCCAGACGATGGCCGAGATCGTCAGCGCGGTGGGCCGCGTGACCGCCATCATGGACGGCATCGCCTCGGCCACGGCCGAGCAGCGCACCGGCATCGAGGAGGTCAACCGCGCGGTCTCGCAGATGGACCAGATGACGCAGCAGAACGCGGCGCTGGTGGAGCAGGCCAGCGCGGCCGCGGCCTCGCTGGAAGACCAGGCCGGCGCGCTGCACCAGGCGGTGTCCGCCTTCCGCCTGGCGGCCTGAAGCGCGCCGCGATGGCGGCGGCGGTGGCTAGAGCAGCGACTTGCCCTGTGCAAGGATCTTGTCGCAGACCTGCTTGGTGATCTGCTCCTTGAGGCCGCCGCCGCTGAGGTCGAGCTTGCCGCCCTCGGCGCTGCTGAGGATGCCCTTGGCGCCTTCGCTGTAGCCGGGGTCGGACGCCGGCGCGCCGCCGAGCTTGCCCAGCAGCTTGTCCTTGACCGAGGCGGCGCCGCTGCCGCCGCCCAGGTAGTTGTTCTTGACGCAGAACTCCAGCACGCCGGCCACGTTGCCGGTGCTGCCCGAGCTCAGCGATTGCAGCGAAGGCATGCCGCCGCCCCCGCCGCCCAGGCTGCCGGCCAGCCCTCCCAGGCCGCCGCTGCCGCCGCCCGAGCCGTTGCCTTGCGTGGCGCCCTTGAGCAGGTCGCCGAGTTGCGCGTGGGCCGCCGCCGGCAACAGGGCGGCGGTCAGGATCGATACGGCGGCGAGGCGGCTAAAGCTGGCTTTCATGCGATGCTCCTTTCTGGTGGATCAAAAGCGAGCTTCCAATATAGCGCCTCGCCGGGTTCAGGGTGTGACGCGCCACGCGGAAGGCGTCACCGGCTCTTCGAGCCGCCACGCCGCGCGGAATGCGTGCGGGCTGGCGAAGCCGCACCGCGCGGCCACCTGTTCCACCGGCCAGTCGCTTTCCCTGAGCAGCCGCCGCGCCAGCGCGATGCGCAACTGCTGCTGGTACTGCTTGAGCGTCACGCCGCATTGCTGCCGGAACAGCCGCGCGAGTTGACGGTAGCTCAGCGCGAAGCGGGCGGCCAGCGCCTCGTAGGGCAGCGCGTAGTCCGGCCGGGCCGTGAGGAAATCCTGCACCGCGTGGATCACCGCGTGGTCGTGGCCGCGATAGCGCAATTGCGCGTCGAGCGCCGGGTCCTGGCTCAGGCGCCGGAACGGCACCACGTTGTCGCGCGCCACGCGGATCGCCGCGGGCGCGCCGAAGTCCCGCGCGATCAGGTGCAGCGCGAGATCGATGCCGGCGGTGACGCCGGCCGATGTGACCAGCCCGCCGTCGTCGACCAGCAGGCGGTTGGCCAGCACGCGCGCGGCGGGGTAGCGCTGCTGCAGCCGCTCCAGGTAGTCGTGGTGCGTGGTGCAGTGGCGCCCGTCGAGCAGCCCGGCGGCGGCCAGCAGCCACGCGCCGGTGCAGACGCTGGCCAGCGTGATGTCGCCCAGGCGCGGGCGCGCCACCTCTTGCAGCCAGCGCACGAGCACGCGGTTGCCGGGCGCGAGCGGGGCGTCGGGCGCGAGCTTGCAGCCGGCCACGATCACGGTGTCGCCGCGCGCCAGCTTCGCCGGCAGGGGCCGCAGCGCGCTCAGCGCCAGCCCCTGGAAGCTGCGCAGCTCGCGCTCCGGCCCCGCGCAGATGCACTCGACCGCGCCCAGTCCCAGCTCGCCGAGCGCGCCGAACAGTTGCAGCGGCCCGGCCAGGTCCAGCACGTGCACGCTGGGCGGCACCACGAAGTAGATCCGTTTCATCGGGTTTCGGAGGAAGGTCGCCTGGCATGGCAGGTTTTTTACGCAGCGTGGCAGATTGCCGGCTTTCCGGCGGGCAGCCTTGTTCCTACCATGTCATGTAAATTACCTGGCCACGTCGATACGGGAGACATGATGCTACAACTGCGACCCACTTGCGAACATTGCGACAAGGCGCTGCCGCCGGCGGCGACGGACGCGCGCATCTGCAGCTACGAATGCACGTTCTGCGCCGCGTGCGTGGACGGCATCCTGCAGAACGTATGCCCCAACTGCGGCGGCGGCTTCACGGCGCGGCCGGTGCGGCCGGCGCGCAACTGGCGCAACAACAACTGCCTGGACAACGACCCGGCCAGCACGCAGAAGAAGCACAAGCCGGTCGACCCGCAGGCGCACGCGCGCTTCGCGGCGGCCATCGCGGGCATCGCGCCGGAGCGGCGCTGAGAAGCGGTCAGCGCGGGGGAGCGCCTATGCGTCGCGGTGATGCAGCAGCGTCACCAGCAGCGACGCATCCTCGATGCCGCGCAGCGCGTGCGGCGCGCCCGCCGCCACGAACATCAGGTCGCCGGCCTCCATGCGCTGGGTGCTGCCGTGCGCTTCCATCTCGATCGCGCCTTCGAGGCAGTGCACGGTCAGCGCGCCGGGCACGCTGTGTGCCGGCAGCGACTTGCCGGCCAGCAGCACCAGCCGCATGACCTGCAGGTCCGGCGCGCGGACCAGGGTCAGGTTCTGGGTTTGCCGCAGCGCCGCGCCCTGCGGGCGGAGCCTGACGATTTCACCGGGTGCCGCGTGATGTTGTGCCATGACCGTTCTCCAGGCGGGCCGGATGCGCCGCGCATGCTAACGGAATAGCGCAAGGCCGGCCCGGCCGCAAGGCGTGCTTGCCCGGGCCGGCGGCATTCAGCGCGCGCCGCCCGCCTGCCGGCGGCGCAGCGCGAAGTCGGCCAGCAGCGCCAGCGCGAGCGCCACGCCGCCGCAGGCGAAGATGAGCGCGTAGTTGTTGTGGGTGGCGCCGAACAGGTAGGAGTAGCCGTAGCCGCCGAGCGCCTGGAACAGCGCGAACGCGGTGGTCGCGCGGCTCCACGCCGCGCGCTGTTCCGCGTGGTCGTGCGGCACCATCTCGTGGATGCGGCCGAGCACCAGCGGCACGATGCCCGGCGTGAAGACGCCGAGGATGACCGTGGCCACGCCGATCAGCACGCCGTTGCCGGACAGCGCCAGCAGGCCCGCGGCCAGCGCCTGCAGCGCCAGCGCGATGCGGTAGGCCGCGCGGAAGCCGATGCGGTCCGCCACGTTGCCGCACAGCACCGGGCCGGCGATGGCCGCGACGCCGTACAGCACCCAGTAGCCGGAGCCGGCCGCCGCGCCGCGGCCCAGCCCGCGCGCCACGTAGTCGACCAGCAGCACCATCGCCGGCACCAGCCCCAGCGCGTTGGCGGCATATTGGGCGTACAGCACCCGCATGGCCGGGCCTTCGCGGCGGGCCGGCGGCGCGGCGGGCTGCCCCGGCGCGGCGGCCGGGGTTGCCGGCTGCGGCGCGTTGCCGGCGGGCCAGCCGAACCAGCTCACCGCGGTCAGCACCAGCGCGACCGTGCCGAGCCCGATCCAGGTGTCCCGCAGGCCAAAGCGCAGCAACTGCGGAATCAGGGTGCCCGAGGCCGCGATGCCCAGCCCGAGCCCGAGGAAGATCATGCCGCCGGCAAAACCGCGGCGCGCCGGCGGGATGTGCGGCAGGATGGTCGTCGCCACCAGCACCATGATGGCGCCGCCCGACAGGCCCGAGGCAAAGCGCCACACGAAGAACCAGCCCACCGACAGCGGGAACGCGCAGGCGAAGAACGCCAGCGCGGCGACCAGCATCAGCAGGCGCAGCGCGGTGCGGTTGGACAGCGCGGCCGCGATGGGGCGGCCCAGCAGGGCGCCGGCGAGGTAGCCGGCGAAATTGGCCGCGCCGAGCGTGACCGCCTGCGACGACGTGAACCAGTGCGCCTGGATCAGCGGCGGGATCAGCGGCGTGTAGGCGAAGCGCGCCAGGCCGATGGCGACCAGGCTGGCGCAAAGGCCGGCCAGCATGGCGAACATGGCCTCGATGTCCAGCGGGGGCGCGCCGCGCACCGGGGCGGCGATGGTGTCTTGTGACATGAACTTCTCCGGCGACGGGCCTGGCCGCGCGGCGGCCGCGGTTCCCGAGGTGCGTCATGTTATATATCAACCGATATAGAACGAGATACTATATCAATCGATATAGAACGCAAGAGAATTCTTTGTGGCGAATGAGGTATTTGGCATGCCTCGATTTCCGCGCCCGCCCGCTGCCGTCGCGCGGGCGGACGCCGGCGCGGCGCCAGCCCGGCGCAAGGGTGGCGGGGCGAAGCCCGCGAAGGGATTCCGGCGGAACGAGGGCGGGACCGCCTTGGCGTTGCCCTGAACGCCGCCCTCAATGTCGTCCCTGATGCCGCCCTTACCGCCGCCCCGCGCGCAGGGCCTCGATGGCCGGCAGCAGCGCGCCGATATTGCCGTCCTTGAACAGGAAGCCGTCGGCCCCGGCCGCCAGCGCGGCGTCGGCGGTGCCGGGCGCGGTATTGCCGGTCAGCACGAGGATGCGCAGCGCCGCATGGCGCCCGCGCAGCTCGCGCAGCGCGCGGAAGGCGTCGGGGCCGAGCAGGCCGAGGTCCACCACCAGCAGGTCGGCCGCCGCGCGCGCGAGCAGCGCCGTGAGTTCGCCGGCATGGGTGGCTTCTCCGACCACCGTGATGCCGTCCACGGTCGAGAACAGCATCTGCAGGCCGGCGAGGACCAGGGGGTGGTCGTCGGCCAGCACGGCGCGCAGCGGGGCGGGGAGGGCGTGCATCGTGGCGGTGGGCAGGGCCGGCGGCGAGGAAGTGTTGTTTGTCGGGCGCGGACGCGCGCGGACGAACGCGATATTATCAGGCTCCGGTTTCTGCAGAACCGGCCAGCCCGCGCCCACCCATCACCGGATCGCCAATGCCCGCCCCAGCATCTTCCCCAGACCCGACGGCACGGACCGGCGGCCAGGCCGCCGCGCCGCGGCCCTGCGCGGAGGGACAGGTCGAGGCGGCGATGGTGGGGCTGCTCTACCGGCAGTCCAACGCGGTGATGTTCGCCAACTTCATCATTCCGCTGCCGGCGCTCTACGTGCTGCAGCGGGGCGCCCCGCTGACGCTGCTGCTGGGCTGGCTGGCCGTGGTCTACCTGCTCACCGCGGTGCGCATCTTCAACTCGGTGCAGTACTTCCGCCATGCGCGGGCCGAGGGCACGGCGCCGCTCACGCCGGCCTCGCTGGCCGCGCCGCGCAGCCTGTCGCCACGCGCGTGGGCGCAGCGCTTCACGGTCATGTCGTGGCTGTCCGGGCTGTTGTGGGGATGGCTCGGGTCGGCCGTCTTCCTGCCGCCCGACCCGACCCTGGTGGCGTTCTGCATCATCATCATCGCCGGCATGACCTGCGGCGCGATTCCCTCGCTGTCGGCGCGCCCGCTGACCTATGTCGGGACCATGACGGCGATGGTGCTGCCGTTCATGCTCAACTGCCTGTGGCAGGGCGGCCCGCTCTACAACGTGTTCTTCGCCTTCGCGCTGTGCCTGGCCTGCGTCAACCTCTACTACTGCCGCGTGACCTACCGCAGCGTGCTCGAGGGCGTGCGCCTGCGCTTCGAGAACGTGGCGCTGATCGGCCAGCTCGAGCGCGAGCGCGACCGGGCCACCGCCGCGGACAACGCCAAGACCCGTTTCCTGGCCGCCGCCAGCCACGACCTGCGCCAGCCGGTGCACGCGCTGGGCCTGTTCACCGCCACGCTGTCCAGCGTGGCGCGGCGCGGCGACGTGCCGGCGGCCCAGGCCATCCAGGTGGCGGCGCGCATCGACGGCACGCTGGCCCATATGGGCGACCTGCTCGACGGCCTGCTCAACGTGTCGCGGCTGGACGCCGGGCTGATGCCGGTGGCGCGGCGCCCGGTGGCGCTGGGCGCGTTGCTGCGCGAGCTGGGCGGCGAGTATGCAGGGCAGGCGCGCCAGCGCGGCGGCGAGCTGCGCGTGGTGGCCACCGAGGCATGGATCGACACCGACCCGGCGCTGCTGCGGCGCATTCTCGACAACCTGCTGTCCAACGCGCTGCGCTACGCGCCCGGCGGCAAGATCCTGCTCGGCGCGCGGCGCCGGCCGCACGGCATGGAGATCCAGGTGGTCGACCAGGGGCCCGGCATCGCCTGCGCGCAGCAGGCCAGGGTGTTCGAGGAATTCGCGCAACTGCCCGAGACCCAGCGCCATCCCGAGGAAGGGCTGGGCCTGGGCCTGGCCATCGTGCGGCGGCTGGCCGCCCTGCTCGGCCACGAGATCGGCCTGCGCTCGGTGCCGGGGCGCGGCGCCCGCTTCTCGGTGCTGGTGGCGTATGCGGCCGCGCCGGCGGCGCCCGCTCCCGTGCCCGCGCCCGCCGGCGAGGACGGCGCGCCGTCCTCGCAGCACCGCCTCGGCATCATGCTGGTGGACGACGACGCGCGCGTGCTGGCGGCGCTGAGCGAGCTGCTGGCGCTATGGGGCCACGCAGTTTATGCCGGCGCCACCGCGCCGCAGGCGTGCGCGGCCCATGCCGCCGCCGCGGCGCAGGGGCCGGCGCCGGTGGATCTGCTGATCGTGGACTACCGCCTGGCGGGAGGCGTCACCGGCTTTGCCGCGATTGCCGCGCTGCGCGGCTGCCTGGGCGCCGAGGTGCCGGCGCTGGTGGTCACGGGCGACACCGCGCCCGACCGCCTGCGCGAACTGGATGCCAGCGGTTTCCGCATTCTGCACAAGCCGCTCGCCGCGCACGCGCTGCGCGAGGCGATCCACGCGGCGGTGCTGCCCGAGCGCGGCCGGCAGGCGGCCTGAGGCGCCGGCGCGCCGCGCCGCCGCGTCGGTGACGGCGATGGCGGCGATGGCGGCGATGGCGACGGCAGGCGTGGCGCTTCAGCGCCCGGCGCGGCGCGCCGCCACCTGGCCCAGCACGGCCAGGTCCATGCCGCCTTCGTTGTGGGCCACGGCGTCGAGCAGGCTGTCGCGCACCGCGCTGCCCACCGGCAGCGGCACCGCGACCGCGTCGGCCGCGGCCAGCGCCAGGCGCAGGTCCTTGAGGCCCAGCGCCGCCTTGAAGCCGGCCGGCGCGTAGCGCTGCTGCGCGATCAGCGTGCCGTAGCCCTGGTACACCGGGCCCGGGAAGATGCTGCCGGTGAGCAGGTCCAGCAACTGCTGCGGCGCGATGCCGTGGGCGCCGGCCAGCACCGTGGCCTCGCCCAGCGTTTCCACCGCGGCGGCCAGCATGAAGTTCACCGTCAGCTTCACCGCGTTGGCCTGCTGCGCCTGCGCGCCGAAGCGCCAGGTCTTCTGGCCGATCAGCGCGAACAGCGGCTGCACGGCGTCGATGGCGGCGTCCGGGCCGGCGGCCAGGATATTGAGCTTGGCCGCCGCCGCCGCGTCCGGGCGGCCCAGCACGGGCGCGGCCACGTAGGCGATGCCGCGTGCCTGCGCGCGCTGCGCCAGCTCCGCGGCGAACGCCACCGAGATGGTGGCCATGTTGACCAGGATCACCGTCGGCGGCAGGCGCGCGAGCAGGCCGCTGTCGAGCAGCACCTCGCGCAGCGCCTGGTCGTCGGCCAGCATGGCGAACACCACGTCCGCCTCGCAGGCCTCGGCCGGCGTGGCCGCTGCCTGCGCGCCCGCGCCGGCCAGCGCGGCGGCCGGGCCAGGCGAGCGGTTCCAGACCCGCAGCGGGTGGCCGCCCTTGAGCAGGTTGGCGGCGATGGCGCTGCCCATGTTGCCGAGGCCGAGAAAACCGATATGCATTTGCCGACTCCTGAAATGGCGCCGGATCGCCCGCTGGCGGGGTTCGCGCCAGGCTCCGCGCGGCGCGCGGCGGCTTCCGGTGCGCGCATTATGCGTCCGCCGGCGCCGTGGCGCAGCGCGGCGCCATCGCTACGGCACCTGCCGCTCCAGCACGTCCCACAGTTCCAGCAGCGTGGGATTGCCGGCGTGCGCCGCGCGGTAGGCGCAGATGTCCAGCGCCGACTGCCAGGTAGCGTCGCCGGCCGGCACCAGCGTGCCGGCGGCCAGCGCGTCGGCCGCGGTGGTGCGCGGCAGCCAGGCCACGCCGTGCCCCTCGATGGCCATCTTCATCAGCAGGATCGCCATGTCGGCCTCGTAGCAGCGCTCCAGCGGGCGGCGCGGCGGCGCGGTTTCCAGGATCACGTCGACCACGCGGCCGAGCGTGGTGCCGGCGGTGTAGGCCAGGTAGGGGATCGGCTTGCTGCTGGCGCCGCCCAGCGAGAACAGCGGCCCGCCGCGCACGTTGGGCGCGCTCAGCGGCATCAGCAGGTCGTGGCCCACGGTCAGGCTGCGGAACTTGTCCGCGTCGAGCGAGACCGGCACGCGCGCATGGTTGTAGCCGAGCATCAGGTCGCAGTTGCCTTCCGACAGCGCCACCACGGCTTCGAGCACGTTGGCCGCCACCACGCGCGCGTTGAACTGGCCGTAGCGCGCCTGGCAGGCCTTGAGCCAGGCCGGCAGGAAGGTCAGCGACAAGGTATGCCCGGCGGCGATCTGGATGGCCTTGCCCGGCATGCGGCTTTCCTGGCGCAGGGTGGCGCGCGCGTCCATCAGCAGCGTCAGCGCCTCGCGGCCGCTGGCGCAGAAGGTCTTGCCGGCGGGGGTGAGGTCGAGCGGGAAGGTGTTGCGGTCGACCAGCACCGCGCCGGCCCAGTCCTCCAGCGAGCGGATGCGCCGCGAGAGGGCCGACTGGGTGATGTGCCGCAGCTCGGCGGCACGCGAGAAACTGCGGGTCTTTTCCAGCACCAGCAGGTCATCGATCCATTTCAGTTGCATGGCTTGGCGCCTTGGCGGCGGGGCAGGGAAGCGGGACGGCGGGGCGGCGGGCTGCCGCGGGTATTCCATTTTCGCATAAGCCTATGGGCGATCCGCATCCCGGTGCCGGCGGGACCGGCCTAGAATCGTTGCTTCCCATCAGCCGACATATCGCCGCAGGCGAAGCAGATCCAGCATGACAGGGGCGCGCAGACAAGCCGGCTGGCAAAGCGGCCGCGCGCCGGAACGTTCCGACCCCAACTCGGCCGTCAATGTGTTTCGACGCTTTCGGGAGTTACCCTGATCATGTTCATGCAGTCGCTTTTCCGTCACCGCGCGCAGCAGGGCGCCCTGCTGCTGGCGCTGGCCCTTGGCGCGGCCGCCGCGCCGGCCGCCGCCGCGGACTATCCGGACCGCCCGGTGCAACTGGTGCTGTCCTTCCCGCCTTCGGGCGCCACCGACGTGCTGGCGCGCGCGGTGGGGCAACGCCTGTCCACCGTGCTCAAGCAGCCGGTGGTGGTGGACAACCGGCCCGGCGCGGGCGGTGCCATCGGCATGAGCTATGCCGCCAAGGCCACGCCGGACGGCTACACGCTGTACCTGGCCGCCGTGAGCAACGCCGCCATCGCCGCGGCCACCTACAACAGCCAGCCGGCCAGCCTGAGCCGCGACTTCGTGCCGATCGCGGGCATCGGCACCGTGCCGCACATCCTGGTGGTGCCGGCCTCGCTGCCGGTGCACTCGGTGCCGGAACTGGTGAGCTACCTCAAGGCGGCGCCCGGCAAGTACAACTTCGCCTCGCAGGGCGCCGGCACGCTGTCGCACCTGGAGTCGGAACTGTTCAAGCTGCGCACCGGCGTGGACGTGGTGCACGTGCCGTACAAGGGCAGCTCGTTCGCGCTGCCGGACCTGATGGCCGGGCGCTCGAGCATGATGTTCGACAGCATCCCGGCGGCGCTGCCGCACGTGAAGTCGGGCAAGCTGCGGCTGCTGGCGGTGGCCTCCGAGCGCCGCGTGAGCTCGCTGCCGGACGCGCCCACCGTGGCCGAGTCGGGCATCCCCGATTTCCGCGCCGACAACCTGTTCGGCCTGGTGGCGCCCAAGGGTACGCCGCCGCAGGTGGTCAAGCAGCTCGCCGCCGCGATGAAGGACGTGCTGGCCTCGCCCGAACTGGGCGCGGCGATGGAAGCGCAGGGCGTGCAGATCAAGTACACCCCGCCCGAGCAGTTCGGCCGCATGATCGGCGACGAGATGCGCGCCTGGGAGAAGGTGGCGCGCGCCGCCAACGTGCGGATAGACTAGCGCGGCCATGCAGTGACGGGCTGGCGGGCTTGCCCGCGGGCCCGGGTTTGCCGGCAAGGCAGCTTGCCGCAGGTTGTTTCCCTCTTCCGCGCGCGGAAGAGGGGCAGGGGGAGCGGGCCGGCGCCGCCACGCAGCGGACGCCTTCGGCGTTCGCCGGCGCGGCGCCCGCTCCCGACCCTTCTCCCGCCGCATCGGGGAAGGGCGCAGGTCGCGGGCGGCGCGGGCCTTGCCGGTATGGGCCTGCCCGCCCGATTTTCTCAATTCCCACGCGCCGCCCAGCGGACGCGAAGCATTCCTCGCCATGAACAATTTCTGGAATTTCCCCTATCCTTCGCAGCGCGTGCCGGTCCTGGCCGACAACGTGGTGGCCACCTCGCAGCCGCTGGCGGCCGCGGCCGGCTTGCGCATGCTGGCGCGCGGCGGCAACGCCGTGGACGCGGCGCTGGCCACGGCCATCGCGCTGACCGTGGTCGAGCCGTGCATGAACGGGATCGGCGGCGATGCCTTCGCGCTGATCTGGGACGGCAAGGAACTGCACGGCCTGAACGCCAGCGGCCGCGCGCCCGCGGCGTGGACGCCGGAATATTTCTCGCGCTACGACAGCATGCCGCCCAACGGCTGGGACGCCGTGACCGTGCCGGGCGCCGTCTCGGGCTGGCGCGCCACCTGGGAAAAGTTCGGCAGCCTGCCGTTCGCCGACCTGTTCGAGCCGGCGCTGGAATACGCGCGCAACGGCTTCCTGGTGTCGCACACGGTGCACCGCCAGTGGCAGGCGCAGGTGCCGGTGCTGATCGACAAGCCGGGCTTCGCCGAGGCCTTCGCCCCCAACGGCCGCGCGCCGCTGCCGGGCGAGCGCTTCATCTGCGAGGGCCAGGCGCGCACGCTGGCGCGCATCGCCGAGAGCAAGGGCGACGACTTCTATCACGGCGAGCTCGCGGCCAGCATCGCCGCGCACGCGCGCGCCACCGGCGGGCTGATCACCGAGGCCGACCTGGCCGCGCACCGCGCCGACTGGGTGCAGCCGATCAGCACGGCCTACCGCGATCTGGAGCTGTTCGAGATCGGCCCGAACGGGCAGGGCATCGGCGCGCTGATGGCGCTGGGCATGCTGGAGCAGTTCGACGTGGCCGGCGCGGGCGTGGACTCGGCCGAGGCCATCCACCTGCAGGTCGAGGCCATGAAGCTGGCCTTCGCCGACCTGCACGCCTACGTGGGCGATCCCGCGGCGATGCACGAGGTGCAGGCCGCGCACCTGCTGGACCGCGGCTACCTGGCCAGCCGCGCCAAAGCCATCGACCCGGAGCGCGCCGGCAACCCCGGCCCGGGCAAGCCGCACAGCGGCGGCACGGTCTACCTGACCGTGGCGGACCGCAACGGCATGATGGTTTCGTACATCCAGTCCAACTTCAAGGGCTTCGGCTCCGGCGTGGTGGTGCCCGGCACCGGCATCGCCCTGCACAACCGCGGCTGGGGCTTCAACCTCAAGCCGGGCCACCCCAACCAGGTCAGCCCGGGCAAGCGGCCGTTCCACACCATCATCCCCGGTTTCCTGATGCGCCAGGGCAAGCCGCTGGCCGGCTTCGGCGTGATGGGCGGCTCCATGCAGGCCCAGGGCCACGTGCAGATGACCAGCCGGCTGGCCGACTTCGGCCAGAACCCGCAGGCCGCGTGCGACGGCCCGCGCTGGCGCGTGCTGGACGACAACAGCACCGTCGCGGTGGAATGGAACTGCCCGGAAGCCACCGTGGCCGGGCTGCGCGCGCGCGGCCACAAGGTGGAGGTGGCTCCGCGCGGCAACCTGGAGTTCGGCGGCGCGCAGATCGCCATGCGGCTCGACAGCGGCTACGCGGCCGCGTCGGATCACCGCAAGGACGGCTACCCGGTCGGTTTCTGATACCGGGCTGCCGTTTGCGCGGCGGCGGAAAAATAGTCGGGTGTGTGGGTTGGGACACATCAAACAGCCGGAACCGGGGCATAGACTGAAGGCGTCCTTTTTGCCAGCCAAGGAGAGGTCGCCATGGAAACGCTCCGGTCCCGCCGCCTGCTCGATCGTGTTTCGCCGGCCGTGCTGGCCGACCTGCGCCGGATGCAGGCGGCCACCGAATGGGCCCGGGCGCTGGCTGCCGCCGGCCGCGCGCCGGTGGACGCGGCGGGCGAGGGCTTCGAGTTCGCCCGCTACGATCCGGGATTGCGCGGCTTCGTACTGCTCAGGCTGCGCGGCGGGGTGCGCGACGCCTGACGCGGACAGGCATGGCGTCCCGCCCGCCGGCACGGCGGCGGGCGTCCCCGGGGTCTCTTCCTTCCTGTGCCTTCCCGGCCGCATTTCCGGCTCCGCCACGGCGAGCCGGCCTCCAGGCGCCAGGCGCCCGCGCCACCCCGGGTTCACCCGGCTGCGCCTCGCCCGGCCCTGTGCGGCGCGCCTTGCTATAATCCCGAATTACCCAAAAATCATGCCGCCCCGGCCGCGCGCATGCCTTTGCCCGCGCTTTGCCGGCAACGGCGGCGGCGAGGGTGGTTCAATGCGTGACGGGGAGTTACGTGGCCGGAACCGATATCGCAGTGCAAGACGTCCCACCCAGCGCGGGCAATCCCGTTTCGACCGGCAGCTCGTTCCATGCCGCCATGAAGATCCTGCCTGCCGCGCAGCGGGAGGCGATGTTCGAGATCTACGCCTTCTGCCGGCAGGTGGACGATATTGCCGACGGCGACGGCCCGCGCCCGCAGCGCCTGGCCGGGCTGGACGCCTGGCGCGCCGACCTGGCCGCCTGCTATGCGGGCACGCCGCCGCCGGCGCTGCGCCGGCTGCACGCGCAGATCGTGCGCTACGGCCTGCTGCAGGAGGATTTCCTGGCGGTGGTCGACGGCATGGCGATGGACGTGCTGGCCGACATCCGCGCGCCGGACGCGGCCACGCTGGACCTGTACTGCGACCGCGTGGCGAGCGCCGTCGGGCGGCTTGCCGTGCGCGTGTTCGGCATGGAGCGCGAGGCCGGCGTGGCGCTGGCGCATCACCTGGGCCGCGCGCTGCAGCTGACCAACATCCTGCGCGACATCGACGAGGATGCCGGGCTGGGCCGCGTCTACCTGCCGGCCGAGGCGCTGGCCGGGGCCGGCGTGCCGCCGGGCGCGCCCGAGGCCATCGTCGGCCATCCCGCGGTGGGCCGCGCCTGCCTGGAAGTGGCGGGGCAGGCCCAGGCGCACTATGACAAGGCGTTCGCCATCATGGCGGACGCCCCGCGCCGCGTGGTGCGCTCGCCGCGCATCATGGGCGAGGTCTACCACGTGGTGCTGCAGCGCCTGCTGGCGCGCGGCTGGGCCAACCCGCGCGAGCGGGTGCGGGTGCCGCGCGCGCGGGCGCTCTGGATCCTGTTGCGGCACGGCTTCGTCTGAAGCCATTTCGCTGATTTGCCGCTGCGCGCCGTCGCCACCCCGCGGGCCTGGCGAGCGCGCAGCATTGCTGTAATCGCGTTGTTGAAGAGAGGACATCGAGACCGATGAGCCAAGTAGCAATATCTCCCGATCCGGCCGCTGCCGCGGCATCCGTGCAAGGCATGGCGGAGACGGGCGCGCTGGAAGGCGCGATCGGCCGCGCGCAGGACGCGCTGCTGGCGGCCCAGCGGCCGGACGGCCACTGGGTGTTCGAGCTGGAAGCCGACGCCACCATCCCGGCCGAGTACGTCCTGCTGGTGCACTACCTCGGCGAGAGCGTCGACACCGTGCTGGAAGCCCGCATCGCGCGCTATCTGCGCCGCATCCAGAATGCCGACGGCGGCTGGCCGCTGTTCCACCAGGGCGCCTCGGACATCAGCGCGAGCGTGAAGGCGTATTTCGCGCTGAAGATGATCGGCGACGATCCCGAGTCCGAGCACATGCGGCGCGCGCGCGCGTCCATCCACGCGCAGGGCGGCGCCGAGGGCAGCAACGTCTTTACCCGCACGTTGCTGGCGCTGTACGGCGTGATGCCGTGGCAGGCGGTGCCGATGATGCCCGTGGAGATCATGCTGCTGCCGCTGTGGTTCCCGTTCCACCTGTCCAAGGTGGCGTACTGGGCGCGCACGGTGGTGGTGCCGCTGCTGGTGCTCAACAGCCTGCGCCCGCAGGCGCGCAACCCGCGCGGCGTGGGCATCGACGAGCTGTTCGCGCGCCCGTGCCAGGCCGCGCGCCTGCCGCCCAAGGCGCCGCACCAGAGCCGCGCCTGGTTCAGCTTCTTCCGCGTGGTCGATGCCGGCCTGCGCGTGGCCGAGCCGCTGTTCCCGCGCGGCCTGCGCAAGCGCGCGATCGCCCGCGCCGAGCGCTTCGTGCGCGAGCGCCTGAACGGCGAGGACGGCCTGGGCGCCATCTTCCCGGCGATGGCCAATGCCGTGATGATGTTCGACGTGCTCGGCGTGCCGAAGACCGACCCGGACGTGGCGGTGGCGCGCGCCTCGGTCGAGAAGCTGCTGGTGGTGCATGGCGACGAAGCCTATTGCCAGCCGTGCCTGTCGCCGGTGTGGGACACCTCGCTGGCCAGCCACGCGCTGCTCGAGGCCGGCGGCGCGCGCGCCGAAGCGGCCGCCGAGCGCGGCCTGCAATGGCTGCTGCCGCTGCAGGTGCTGGACGTGCGCGGCGACTGGATCGTGCGGCGCCCGCAGGTGCGTCCCGGCGGCTGGGCCTTCCAGTACGCCAACCCGCATTACCCGGACGTGGACGACACCGCCGTGGTGGCGATGGCGATGGACCGCGCCGCGCGCGTGGGCGCCGGCGCGCCGGCCGTGACCGCGGCCAGCCATCGCGAGCGCTATGGCCAGGCCGTGGCGCGCGCGCGCGAGTGGGTCGAGGGCATGCAGAGCAGCAACGGCGGCTGGGGCGCCTTCGAGCCCGAGAACACGCACGAGTACCTCAACAACATCCCGTTCGCCGACCACGGCGCGCTGCTCGACCCGCCCACCGCCGACGTCTCGGCGCGCTGCCTGTCGATGCTGGCGCAGCTCGGCGAGTCCGCCTCCAGCAGCGACGCCTTCCGGCGCGCGCTGCGCTACCTGCTCGACGAGCAGATGCCGGACGGCAGCTGGTACGGCCGCTGGGGCATGAACTACATCTACGGCACGTGGAGCGCGCTGTGCGCGCTGAACGCCGCCGGCATGGGCCCGGAAGCGCCGGAAATGCGCCGCGCCGCCGAATGGCTGGTCTCGATCCAGAACGCCGACGGCGGCTGGGGCGAGGACGGCAGCAGCTACCGCCTCGACTACCAGGGCTACGAGCCCGCGCCGAGCGTGGCCTCGCAGACCGCGTGGGCGGTGCTGGCGCTGATGGCGGCCGGCGCGGTCGAGCATCCGGCGGTGGCGCGCGGCATCGACTACCTGGTGAGCACGCAGCAGGCCGACGGCCTGTGGCATGAAGCGCGTTTCACCGCGGTGGGCTTCCCGCGCGTGTTCTACCTGCGCTACCACGGCTACGCGCGTTTCTTCCCGCTGTGGGCGCTGGCGCGTTTCCGCAATCTGCGCCGCGCCGGCACGCAGGCGGTGGCGTGGGGGATGTAGGCAGGGCAGCGGCCGCGCCGGCGCCGCGCCGCGCCGGCCCCACGCTGGTGGTGGCCGGCATGCGCTTCGAGGCCCGCATCGCCGCGGGCCCCGGCATCGAGACCCTCTACGGCCTGCGCGCCGAAGCGCTCGCGCAGGCCCTGCGCGAGCGCCTGGCGCGGCCCTGCGCCGGCGTCATCAGCTTCGGCGTGGCGGGCGGGCTGGCGCCCGCGCTGCTGCCCGGCAAGGTGATCGTCGCCACCGGCATCCACGATGGCGCCAGCTTCTGGCCGGCCGATGCCGGCTGGCTGCGCGCGCTCTCCCGCGCGCTTCCCGACGCGGCCGCCGGCACGCTGGCCGGCGGCGACGACCCCGTCACCGCCGTGGCCGCCAAGGCCGCGCTGCACGCCGCCACCGGCGCGCTGGCGGCCGACATGGAATCCCACATCGCGGCACGCATCGCGCACGCGCATGGCGTGCCTTTCGCCGCCTGCCGCGTGGTGGTGGACCCGGCCGCGCGCGAAGTCCCGCCCGCCGCCGTCGCCGGCATGGGCGCGGACGGCGGCACCGACATCGTTGCCGTGCTGAAGTCGCTGCTGGCCGCGCCCGGCCAGTTGCCGGACCTGCTCAGGCTGGCGCGCGACGCGAAACTGGCCCGGCTCGGGCTGGAGGCCGCGCGCCGCCGGGCGGGCGCGGGATTCGGGCTGATCTGATTCGGGGCTGGCCTGGGCCTGCCTGGCGTTTCGCCGGGCCGCGCCCGGCGCCTGATCCGGACCCGAACGGGTGCCGGCACGCGCATGCCGCCTGCGGGGCGCTCGCGGCGCCCCGCCGGCGTCCTTCCTATTCCTATTCCTTCTTGCCGTCCCCTTCGGGGGCTTTCTCCGCGCCGCCGGCCGGCGGCGGCACCGGCTCGGCCGTGGCGTCGGCAGGCGCGGCGGATGTGGCGGATGTGGCGGGCGCGGTAGCCGGCGTGCCGGGCGCGGCCGGGGCGGCGTCCGCCGGCGCCTCGTCGTCGTCATACTGCGGCAGCTTGCCGCCACCGCCGTCGATCAGGTACTGGCGCCGCTGCAGGTAGGCATCGCGCACGAAGCTGTAGCGGTCCAGCGCCGCCAGCGCCAGCAGGTCGGTCGCGCCCAGCGCGTTGGTGCGGGCATCGAGGAAGCCCAGGAAATACATGCCGTAGCGATAGTCCTGGTCGATCCAGGTGGTCGGCGAGATCTGGAGATTCACGTACAGGCCGACGCCGTCGCGGATCGAGCTCGGGCCGAACAGCGGCAGCACCAGGTAGGGGCCCGACGGGATGCCCCACACGCCCAGGGTCAGGCCGAAATCCTGCGAATGCTTGCCCAGGCCGGCCGGCGTGGCGATGTCGATCAGGCCGCCGATGCCCAGCGTCGAATTGATGGCGATGCGCATGAAGCTCTCGGCCGCGTCCACGCCCTTGCCCTGCAGCAGGTTGTTGACGAAATTGCCGACGTCGCCGATGTTCGAGTAGAAATTGGTCACCGCCGTGCGCACCGGCTGCGGCGTGACGGCGCGGTAGCCCTTGGCCAGCGGCGTCGCCACGTATTCGTCGAGCTTGTCGTTGACCGTGAACACGGCGCGGTTGAACGGCTCGATGGGGTCGGCCGGGCTGGCCTGCGGGCCGCTGGCGCAGGCCGTGGCCAGCAGCGCGAGGGACAGCGCGGACAGGAGCCGCGCCAGGCGGCTGGATCGGGAATCGGGGCGGTGGGTCATGGTTGGCGGAGGTTCATTGGGCCAGTTTCTTGGCTGACTTGGCGCGTTCGCGCGGCTTGCCCATCAGGATCGGCTGGAAGAAGACGGCGCCGGCCAGCGTGCACACCAGCGCCAGCGCCAGCAGCTTGCCCATGCTGGCGGTGCCGGGATGCTGGGACAGCCACAGGCTGCCGAAGGCGGTGGCGGTGGTGGCCGCGCTGAACAGCACGGCGTGGGTCAGCGGCGACTGCAGCAGGTGCGTCTTGCCCTGGCGCCACGCCAGCACGTAGTAGATCTTGAACGCCACGCCGATGCCGAACAGCAGCGGCAGGGCGATCACGTTGGCGAAGTTGAGCGGGATGCCGAACACCGCGCACAGCTCCAGCGTCAGCAGCGCCGACACCAGCAGCGGCACCAGCGTGCGCAGCACGTCGCCCACGCGGCGCAGCGTGATCCACAGCAGCAGCGTGATCGACAGCACGGCCCACACGCCGGCGTGGGCGAAGGCGGTCATGATGGTGTCGGCCGAGCCGCGGATCGAGATCGGGCCGCCCACGGCGCCCGGCGCGACGCGCTGCACGGCGTCGATGAAGCGCTTGAGCGCGGCGTCGCGCAGCTCGCTGTCGCGGCTGGAGGCGTCGGCGTCGCCGGGCTTGGCCGCGGCGGGCAGTTTGGGGCTGACGCTGATCAGCGCCTGGCCGTCCGGAGCCACCCAGTCGCGCGCCAGCGCGGGCGGCAGCGCGGCCTGCGTGATCGGCTGCGGCGACAGCATGCGCTGCAGGCGCGCCAGCGCCAGGCGCAGCGGCAGCGCGATGGCCTGCTCGGCGCGGTCGCGCGTGGCGGCATCGGCGGCGGCGAGCTTGCGCAGCGAGGCGGCCAGGTGCGCCGCTTCCGCCGCGCCCGGGCCGGGATGGTCCTCGGCGGCCAGCGCGAGCTGGCGCGCGGCGTTCTTGAGCGAGTTGACGCGGCGCTCGTCGTTGGCCGGCGTGGCCACGGCCTGCGTCAGCACCGGCAGCAGGCTGGTGGCGGCGTCGGCGATCAGTTCGAGCCTGGCCGGCTGGTCGTCGGGGATGAAGGTCTGCAGCGTGACCACGCGCGCCACTTCCGGCAGCGCGGCGAGGCGGTCGGCGGTGGCCCGCGCGGCGTCCAGCGACGGCGCCAGCACGTTGACGTTGTCGGTGCCGGCCTGGGGCGCGTCCTTGAGCGAGAGCAGCGTGGCCATCGATTCGGAATGCGGGTCCTTCAGGTGCAGCGGATCGAAGTCGAAGCGCAGGTGCAGCAGCAGCGGCAGGCCGGCGAGGATCACGCCGAGCGTGGCGATCAGCACCTGGGTGCGGTAGCGCTCGAAGAAGGCATCGGCCGGCGCCAGCCACTTGAAGCCCGGCACGTCGACGCGGCCGGTCTCGTCCTTCGGGCGCATCACGGTGATCAGCGCCGGCAGCAGCGTGATGGTGGTGCTGAATGCCACCAGCATGCCCACGCCGGCGATCTTGCCCAGCTCCGCCACGCCGCGGTAGTCGGTCGGCAGGAAGCAGAAGAAGGCGGCCGCGGTGGCCGTGGAGGCCAGCGCGAGCGGCACGCCGACCGCCTTGGCGGTGCTGGCGAGCGCGTCGGGAATGTGCGGGTACGTGTGGCGCTCGGCACGGTAGCGCACGCCGAACTGGATGCCGAAGTCCACCCCCAGGCCGACGAACAGCACGGCGAAGGCGACCGAGATCATGTTGAGCGCGCCCACCATCGCCAGGCCCAGCGCGGCGGTGATGGCCAGGCCCGCCAGCAGGCTGGCCAGCACGGCCAGGATCAGCCGCTTGGAGCGCAGCGCCAGCCACAGGATCAGGATCACGACCACCAGCGTGAGCATGCCGTTTACTGCCGCGCCTTGCTTGACCGAGGCGAACTCGTCGTCGGCCAGGGCCTGCGAGCCGGTCAGGTGCACGCTGGCGCCGTAGCGCTCGTCGAGGCCGAGCTTGAGCGCGGCGGTGCGGATGGCCTCGGCGGCACCGGCGCCGGCCTGGAGGTCGGCGTAGTCCAGCACCGGGCTGAGGGCGACGAAGGACATCGCCTCCGCGCCGGGCGCCGGCTGCTGGCTGGCGTCCACCAGCCCGGTCCAGGACAGCGCGCCCGGCTTGCCGGCCAGCGCCTGGTCGACGGCGGCCGCGCTGCTGCCGAGCAGCCTGGTCATGTCGGCGAGCTTGACCTGGCCCAGTTGCAGCGGCAGCGACAGCGTGGTGGTGAGGGTGTCGGACAGGCCGCGCAGGGTCGGGTCGTGCGCCAGCGCGTTGAGCAGCGGGCGCGCCTGCTTGAGCTGCGAGGTCACGTCGCGCAGCTTGGCGGTGTCGACGAAGAGCAGGCCGTTGCGTTCGAAGAAATCGCCGCCGCCGGGCTGGCTGACGGCGCGAAAGCGCGCGGTGTCCTGCGCCAGCGCGCCGGCCAGCTCGTCGGCGGCGGCATCGGCCAGCTCGGGCGCCGGCGCGCGCACCACCGCCAGGATCATCTGGTCGCGCTGCGGGAAGGCGGCGCTGACCGCGGCATCGCGCTTGGCCCACGGCTGGTCCGACTCCAGCAGGCGGCTGATGTCGGTGTTGATGGCGAAATGCAGGGCGACATAGATGCCGCTGGCGATGGTCAGCAACAGCGCAAGCGCGATCACGGGCCACGCGCGGCGGGTGGAGAACTTGACGATGCGAATGACCGACGACGTCATCATGGGCGTTTTGGGGGCCTGTGTGGGGGCCTGAGTGATGCGCCGGGGAGGGCGCGGTAAAAAAAGGTGCGGCCGCTGGCATGACCGCGGCCGCGGCCGGCGCGGCTCGCGCTGCGGCGCGCGGCGCCGGGCAGCGCGCAAGGTAGCGCGCAAAGCAGCGCCGCGGCACAAAGCGGCAGCCGCGAGTATAACGGGCTGGCGCGGCAAGGCGCTCCGGCGGCGGGCCGCGCGGCGACACGATGGCGGCCGCGGCGGGGCGCGGCACGCCTGCGCATGGGTACGCTATACTGCCCCGTCACGCGCGCGCCGGCGGGCGGCGGCCGGAAACAGGCTGCCGCCGGGTGCGCCGCGGCGCGCTTTTCATCCTGCTTTCCATCCGGCTTTCCCGGCGGCTCCGCCGGCGAGTGCCGGCAGCGGCCCGGCAGCGGCCCGGCTGGCTTTTTCAGGTCTAAATTCGCATGAAGACACACGGTATTGCTTTCCAGGTCCTGGTCCCGCTCGCGGCGGTGGCGATGGTGTCCGCCGCGCAGGCGCAGTCGGTGGACCGGTCCTCGCCGGACCGCCTGGTGCGCGCGGCGGTCGAGGGCGTGATCGGCACGATCCAGTCCACCCCCGACACGCGCAACGGCGACCTGGCCAAGATCACGGCCGTGGTCGAGCGCCAGTTCCTGCCCTATGCCGATTTCGAGCGCACCACCCGGCTGGCGGTGGGCAGCGCCTGGCGCAATGCCTCGCCCGAGCAGCAGAAGCAGCTCTACGAACAGTTCCAGACCCTGCTGGTGCGCAGCTACGCGGTGTCGCTGTCGCAATTGCGCGAGCAGAAGGTGAAGTTCACCTACAAGCCGGTTCTCGCGGCGGCCGGGGCCAACGACGTGGTGGTGGAGACGCGCGTGCTGAACAACGGCGACGAGATGCAGATCGACTACCGCCTGCAGCGCAGCGGCAATGGCTGGAAGATCTATGACATCAACATGATGGGGGCGTGGCTGATCGAGGTGTACCGCCGCCAGTTCGCCGACATCGTCGCGCGCAACGGCATCGACGGCCTGCTCAAGTACCTGGCCAGCCACAACGCGCGCCAGACCGCGGACGCCTGAGCGCCGCGCGGCAGGCGCACGGAGGTACGCAAGGTACCTCCGGCATGGCGCCCCCATCGGCAGGGGCGCCCGTCGCTCAGTGTCCCGCCGCCGCGGCCTTGCGGGCGGCAGCGTCGTTGGCGGCCTTGGCCTTGGAACGGCCGATTTCCTCGAGCTTGATCTCGACGTGCTTCGAGAACACGTAGTCGGCCGGGCGCTGCTTGTCCAGCGGGATGTCCGGCGCCATCGGGCCCGAGGTGCGCACGCCGCGCAGGGACACGCCCAGCGCCTTGAGCGGATGGGCGATGGTATCGGCCACGGCGGTGGCTTCGAAGCCGCTGTGCACCATGCAGTCGGCGCACTTTTCGTAGTTGCCGGTGCCGTAGGCGTCCCAGTCGGTGGTGTCCATCAGTTCCTTGAAGGTCTTCACGTAGCCTTCGCCGACCAGGTAGCACGGACGCTGCCAGCCGAACACCGTGCGCGCCGGGTTGCCCCAAGGCGTGCAGTGGTAGGTCTGGTTGCCGGCCAGGAAGTCCAGGAACAGCGTGGACTGGCTGAAGGCCCAGTTCTTGCCGTTGCGGCCGCGCTGCAGGATGTCGCGGAACAGTTGCTTGGTCTTGTTGCGGTTCAGGAAGTGCTGCTGATCCGGCGCGCGCTCGTAGGCATAGCCCGGCGACACGGTGATGCCGTCCACGCCGATGTCCTTGACCGAGTCGAAGAACTTCGCGACCTTTTCCGGCTCGGCGTTGTTGAACAGCGTGCAGTTGATGTTGACGCGGAAGCCGCGCGCCTTGGCCGCGCGGATGGCCGCCACGGCGCGGTCGTAGACGCCTTCCTGGCTGACCGCGTGGTCGTGCATCTCCTGATCGCCGTCGAGGTGGACCGACCACACGAAGTACGGGTTGGGCTCGTACTGGTCCAGCTTCTTTTCCATCAGCAGCGCGTTGGTGCACAGGTAGACGAAGCGCTTGCGGGCGATGATGCCCTTGACGATCTCCGGCATGTCCCTGTGCAGCAGCGGCTCGCCACCGGCGATGGACACCACCGGCGCGCCGCATTCGTCGACGGCGCCCAGGCATTCCGCCACGGACAGGCGCTGGTTCAGGATCTCGTCCGGATAGTCGATCTTGCCGCAGCCGTTGCAGGCCAGGTTGCAGCGGAACAGCGGTTCGAGCATCAGCGCCAGGGGGTAGCGCTTGTTGCCGGAGAGATGTTGCTTGACGACGTAGGCGCCCACGCGGGCGACCTGCAGAAAGGGAATAGCCATTGACTTCCTTCTTGTATTGGGGGCGGCCGGATGATTATCCGGCGGCGGTTTGCGGGTCCGGCTGCGGCACGGCCTCGGGAGTGGCCTTGCCGGCGGCGGTGCGCGGGCGCGCGGGCGGGTCGGCCAGCTCGGCCGGCAGCCGGAATTCGGCGTGCTCCTCGCGGCCGTCCATGGTGGAGACTTCCACCGGACCCAGGCGGCGCAGCGTGGCGATCACGTCCATGACCATCTCCTCGGGGGCGGAGGCGCCGGCGGTGATGCCGACCACTTCGACGCCGCGCACCCACTCCGGGTCCAGCTCGCTGCCGTCGGCGATCAGGTAGCTGGGCACGCCGCTCTCGGTGCCGATCTCGCGCAGCCGGTTGGAGTTGGAGCTGTTGGTGGCGCCGATCACGAGGATCAGCTCCACCTGTTTCGAAAGCTCGCGCACCGCGCTCTGGCGGTTTTGCGTGGCATAGCAGATGTCGCGCGTGTCCGGTCCCACCAGGTTGGGGAAGCGACGGGTCAGCGCGGCAATGATGTTGCGCGTGTCGTCCACGCTCAGCGTGGTCTGCGTCACGTAGGCGACCGGGGTGTCGTCCGGCAGGTCCAGCTTGGCCACCTCGGCCTCGCTCTGCACCAGGATCACCTTGCCGGGGATCTGGCCCATCGTGCCTTCGACTTCCGGATGGCCGGCATGGCCGATCAGGATCACGGTGCGGCCGCTGGCCGCGTACTGGCGACCCTGGGTATGGACCTTGATGACCAGCGGGCAGGTGGCATCGATCGAGTGCAGCTCGCGTGTGCGGGCATCGGCCTCGACGTCCTTGGACACGCCGTGCGCGCTGAAAATGGTGACGGCGCCGCTCGGCACTTCGTCCAGTTCTTCGACGAAGCGCGCGCCCTTGCGCCTCAGTCCTTCCACGACGTGCTTGTTGTGCACGATCTCATGTCGCACGAACACCGGGGCTCCGTGCTTGAGCAGGGCGCGGTCTACAATCTCGATCGCGCGCACTACGCCGGCACAGAAGCCACGGGGTTGAGCAAGAATCACCTGCATAAAAATAGGCCCCCCGACCCAGTCAACGGGTTCAGCATTGGTTGATATTCCGGAATCACTTTCCCGTCATACGGTGGTTACTATATACCCGTGCCGCAACCTTTGCCTGGCACCTGGCATTAGCCAGTAACAATTTGAGGTTTTTTCCGTGAGTAATATGACGTCAGGAGACTATGTCCTGGTAACCGGCGCTTCCGGCTTTCTCGGCTCGGCCGTGGCACGGCAGGCCCTGGCACGGGGTTTCCGGGTGCGCGCGATGGTACGCGCCCAAAGCCCGCGACGCAACCTGGACGGGTTGCCCGTGGAGATCGTGGAAGGCGACATGCGCGACGCGCGCGCGATGGAAGCGGCGCTGCAAGGCGTGCGCTACCTGTTCCACGTGGCGGCCGACTACCGCCTGTGGGCGCCCGATCCCGAGGAAATCGTGCGTACCAACGTGGCCGGCACCGAGGCCGTGATGGGCGCCGCGCAGGCCTGTCGCGTGGAGCGCATCGTCTACACCAGCAGCGTGGCGACCCTGCGTGTCGCCGGCGCAACGGCGCCGGTCAACGAAGACGCGCCGATGAGCGGCCACGAGGCGATCGGCGCCTACAAGCGCAGCAAGGTGCTGGCCGAGCGCGTGGTGGAGGGCATGGTGGCGCGCGACGGGCTGCCGGCGGTGATCGTCAACCCCTCCACGCCGATCGGCCCGCGCGACGTGCGCCCCACGCCGACCGGCCGCATCATCGTCGAGGCGGCCAGCGGCAAGATCCCCGCCTTCGTCGATACCGGCCTCAACCTGGTGCACGTGGACGACGTGGCCGAGGGCCACATGCTGGCGCTCGAGCGCGGCGCGACCGGCGAGCGCTACATCCTGGGCGGCCAGGACGTCACGCTGCAGCAGATGCTGGCCGATCTGGCCGCCATGATCGGGCGCCGCCCGCCCACCATCAAGCTGCCGCGCTGGCCGCTCTATCCGCTGGCCTACGCGGCCGAGGCGGTGGCCCGCGTGACCGGCAAGGAGCCGTTCCTGACCGCCGACGGCCTGTCCATGTCGAAATACCAGATGTTCTTCAGCTCGGACAAGGCGCGGCGCGTGCTCGGCTACCAGTCGCGGCCCTACCAGGAGGCGCTGCGCGAGGCGCTGGAGTGGTTCCGCGCCGCGGGCTACCTGCGTTGAGCCGCGCCGGGGCACGGCCCGGCGCTCGCTCAACCGTGCTTGGCTGCCCTCAGCCGCGCTGGGGCGCCTGCGAGCGGCCCTTCCACTGGCCGCCCTTGCGCAGCCAGTAGCGGCGCGCCGAATCGACCGTGGCGCCCAGGTAGAACAGCGCCGTCAGCGGCAGCAGCGGCGCCAGCCACAGCGGCTGGCGGTACTCGCGCAGCATCGGCGCGTAGGCCACCGACATGGCCGCCCACGCCGCCCAGGCCGGCCACAGGCGCAGCCCGCCGGCCAGCGCCAGCAGCGGCGGCGCGAGGTAGGTCAGCACCATGCCGGCCACCGCGCCGGCCAGCAGCAGCGGCGAATAGTGCAGTTGCGTGTAGGCGCTGCGCGCGATCATGTCCCACAGGCTGCGCCAGTCGTCGTAGGGGCGCACCGAGATGCTGTCGTCGGCCAGGTCCAGGCGGATCGAGCCGCCTTGCTTGATGCACGCGGCCAGGCTGCAGTCGTCGATCAGCTCGCTGCGGATCGCGTGGAAGCCGCCGATGCGCGCCAGCGCCGCGCGCCGCGCCAGCATGCAGCCGCCGGCCGCGGCCGCCACCCGGCTGCGCGGGTCGTTGACGCGCGAGAAGGGATACAGCTTGGCGAAATAGAACACGAAGGCCGGGACGATCATGCGCTCCCACCACGAGGCGCAGCGCAGCCGCACCATCAGCGAGACCAGGTCGCGCTGCTCGTGCTCGGCGCGCGCCACCAGTTGCTTCAGCACGCCGGCGCCGTGATGGATGTCGGCATCGGTCAGCCACACCCAGGCCGCGCCGGGCACCTGCGCGTTGGCCGCTTCCAGGCCCTGCGACTGCGCCCAGACCTTGCCGCTCCAGCCCGCCGGCAGCTCGCGCGCGGTGATCACGGTCAGCGCGTCCGCCTTGCCCAGCGCGGCGGCCGCGGCGCGCGCGTGCTCGGCGGTGCCGTCGGTGCTGTGGTCGTCCACCACCACCAGGTGCAGCCGCGCGGGGTAGTTCTGGCCCAGCGCGCTGGCCACGGCGCCGCCGATCACCGCCGCCTCGTTGCGGGCGGGAATGATGGCGACGACTTCCGGCCAGCGCGCCGGCGCGGGCGACGGCGCGGGCTTGCGCACGCGCCAGAAGCCGCCGCGCGCAGCCAGCAGGACACACCAGATGGCGAGCGGGATCAGGGACAGCAGGAACATCTCAGGAGACTCCGGGGGACAGACAAGGTTGGGTGCGCTCAGCGCAACAGGCGCCGGGCGAGCCGGGCCAGCCTGGGCACGGTCTCGGGGCGCGCGAGGCGGGGATCATATCCCGCCATGCGCCTTTCGTTCTCGCTCAGGCACAGATCGATCATCTCGCGCGCGGTCAGGGTGGTGCCCAGGCCGGCCGAGTTGTTCATGTTCATCGGGAAATTGGCGTCCTTGGCCGAGCCGTCCGCCTCGATGCCGCGCGCGATGCCGATGCGCTCCCGGATCAGGAACAGCCACACGCGCGCCACCTTGAGCAGGTACAGCGGGCGCCGCCACCACGGCAGGCTGCGGCGGTACCAGGCGGCCCAGTTGACGAAGAACAGGATATGCCGGCCTTCCTCCTGGATGACCGGCTCGAAGGTTTCCACCAGTTCGGCGGGGAAATAGCCCGACTTCCTGGCCGCGGCGAACAGGCCGAAGGCGAAGAAGCTGTCGATGCACTCGCTGTAGCCGGTGGCCAGCCAGCCCCATTCCGGGTCGGTCGGCGGCAGGTACTCGGGCTCGGGCGCCAGCGCGATGCCGTAAGCCTCCACCAGCTTCGAGAGCACCACCTTGTGGCGCGCTTCCTCGGCGCCGTCCATCTCCAGCGCGCTGCGCAGCAGCGGGTCGGCCACGGTATCGGCGAACGCCTGCACGCGCACCGACGCGCGGCCTTCGGTCTGCACGGCGATGTCCCAGATCGGCAGCGAGGTCACGCGGCGCAGGGCGTCCGGGTCGAGCCGGGGCCAGTCGATCACGGCGGGTTTGTAGGGGTTGTGCGTCTGCAGCAGCATGTCGCAGAACAGGCGCAGGTGCCGGGCCGAGCCCAGGCGGACCGGCCCGGGCTCGGGGTCGGTCCAGTTGCGCATGGCGTAGTCCGCCTGCTCCACGGCGGTCTTCGCCATGATGGCCGCGGCGGCGGTTGCCCGGGCCTCGGCGCCGGATTCTTCGGTTTTCTCGGTTCTGCTGGGTGCGGCAAGCGCGTCTGACATCCCGGCTCCCCCTGGCAATTGACGATCCGGAGCCATTCTAGCGTGGCCCGGCGGGCTGCGTGTGCGCGGCAGGTATCAGAAGCCCCGGCGCGCCAGCGCCCGCGCGGGCTGCCGGCACGCCGGACCGGGCCGCGCGTCATCCCGTTTCATCCCGCGCGATGCGGGCGAGGTGCCGCCGCGCGGTAATCGCGGTAATCGCGCGGCGGCAATTACGGTAATCGAAACCGGTGTTTGGGATATTTCTCAAGCTGTTTTGCGAAATGGCCTAGTAACCAGCCGCCGCGACTGGTCTCAAATTGCCTTGGGTTTTAGCGGCGCCTTGAACAAAAGCCCAGTTGCGGCGTCGATTTTGATAATCGAAGGACAACGAGGTTGGAGGCAATATGAATCGACTGGACACGGAGGAAACGGGCCGGATCACCATCACGGACCTTGGCCGGCTCACCCAGGTGCTCAAATGCGAGTACGACGCGGTCGTCACCAGCCAGGGCGACGGCTTCTGGCGCGTGCAGTTCCTGCTGGCGGGACACACCTACATGCTCGGGACCGTGCGCGGCAGCATCCGGCGCTGGCGCCAGCTCGACGCCGTGATCGCCTTCCTGCAATCCAACTGCCCCGATAGCAGCCAGGTCCGCCTGCAGATCGGGCCGTGGATGTTCTGCCGGAACTAGCCCGCCGGACGTACCCGGCGGCGGGCGCGTTCCGGTCCGCGCGCGCCCGCCGCCGACAAGAAACACCCCTGCGATTTCTCCGCGGGGCGTGGCCGGATGCCTATGCGAATCTCCCCCACAGCGATCAAGCAGCACTTGTTGCGCGCGAACGGCGCGCTATGCGCGTGCGCCGGCATTGCGCCACGCGCCCGGCGGCATGCCGAAACGCTGCGCGAAGCGGCGCGTGAAGGTGGTCTGGTCGGGAAAGCCGAGCATCAGCGAGATGTCCGCCAGCGCGTGGCCGCGGTCGGCCAGCAGGCGCGTGGCCTGGTCCAGGCGCAGGCGCGTCTGGTAGCGGTGCGGGGTGTCGCCGAACGCTTCCTGGAACAAGGTGTGGAAGCGCCGCACGCTCCAGCCGAAGCGGCCGGCCAGGTCGTCGGCGCGCAGCGGCGCGTCCAGGTGCTGGCGCAGGTAGGCATCGATCTGCGCCACGGGAAACGGCGCGAGCCGGTCGCGCTCCGGCACGTCCAGGCCCAGCGCGAGGTCGCCCGCCAGCGCCGCGGCCAGCCGCCAGTGGTGCTGGCGCGAGCCGCCGCGCCCCGGCTCCGGCGGCATCGCGGCAATGCGGCGCACGCGCTCGGCCCAGCCCGCAGTGACGGCGAAGGCGCGGGGGCGCCCGGTCAGCGCCGCCGGCACGGCGAGCGAGCCGGGCGGCACGTCCAGCACCAGTTGCCGGTTGTCCGCGAGGCCGAGAAAGTCATGGCGCTCGCCGGCGGGCACGATCAGCCCGCTGCCGGGATCGAGCCGGTGCAGGTGGCCGCCGATCTCCAGCTCGCTGGCGCCGTCCAGGCCGAACAGGACCTGGGTGTAGCCGTGCCGGTGCCAGTCCGGCTCCGGCCGGTAGACGCGGGTCTCCACCAGCGGCGCCGGCGGGCCCGCGCGCGCGGCGGGATCATCGCGCGGCGGCATGGCCGGTACGTTGCGGCGGCCGGGCGGGCTGCCCGGTCTGGCAAAGCCACACGCCAAGCCCAGCCACGGCCAGGCCGAGCAGTTGCAGCAGCCCCAGCTTGTCGCCGAACAGCAGCCACGCCTGCAGCGCGGCCAGCGGCGGCGCCAGGAACATCAGGGAGGCGGCGGTGGCGGCCTGCCCGCGCCGGACGATGCGCAGCAGCAGGTAGGTGCCCGCGCCAGACAGCACCAGCGCCGCCCACGCCAGCGCCGACCACAAGGCCAGCCCCGGCTGCCAGTGCGTCTCGCCCAGCAGCCACGCCAGCGCGCCGGCCACCAGCGCGCCGCCGGTGTTCTGCCAGGCGGAACTGGCGCGCAGGTCGGCGGCGGCGATCGAGGTTTTCTGCAGGATGGTGCCCACGGTGATGGAAAGGATGGAAAGCAGGGCCACCAGCAGCACCCACGGCGAAACCGGGTGGGATACGCTGGCCAGCATGGCCGGAGCCACTACCAATATTACGCCCAGCGAGCCCAGCGCGAGGCCGCCCCAGCCCCGCCGCGACGGGAATTCGCCCAGCAGCGGGATGGCCAGCAGCGCCGTCAGCACGGGCTGCAGCGCGCCCAGCAAGGCCATCGCCGCGGGCGGCAGCCCGTGCGCCACGGCCCAGTAGCCGCCGCACAGGTAGCTGCCGTGCAGCAGCGCGCCCGCCAGCAGGTGCTTCGGCACCTCGCGCAGCGCCGGCCAGCGCGCGCCGCCGGCCACCGCCACCAGCGCGAACAGCAGCGCCGCCAGCGCGAAGCGGGCGAGCAGGAACAGGCTCGGCTGCGCCACCGGCACGATGGCGCGGCCGACGATGAAGCCGGTCGACCAGATCAGCACGAAGGCCAGGCTGGGCAGCCCGGCGCGCAGGGAAAGGCGGGAAGAAGGCATGGCATCGGCGCGGCGGGGCGCGGCAAGGACGACGATGCGCGGCAGCATAGTGCGGCGCCGGCCGGCCGTCTTGGCAAATCCGGCAATGCCCGCCGGCTGCGCCGCCGCCGCGCGCGGTTTATAGTTGCCGCTGGATTTCCGCCGGCCATCCGCCTTGCCGTTCTTTTGCGTCCTTTTTCGTCCTTTCCCGTCCTCTCCTACCTTTTCCCGCCCATGTCCCATCCCCTGCTGGAACGCGTTCTCCTGACCAATGACGACGGCATCGACGCCCCCGGGCTGGCCGTGCTCGAAGCCGTGGCCGCCACGCTGGCGCGCGAAGTCTGGGTCGTCGCGCCCGAGCACGACCAGAGCGGCACCTCCCACTCGATCAGCCTGCACGCGCCGCTGCGCTTCAGCCGGCAGGGCGAGCGCCGCTTCGGCGTCGCCGGCACGCCGGGCGACTGCGTCGTCATGGCCGCCCGCCACCTGATGGCCGACGCGCCGCCCACGCTGGTCCTCTCGGGCATCAACCGCGGCGGCAACCTCGGCCTCGAAACCGTGTTCTCCGGCACCGTGGGCGCGGCCATGACCGGCATGCTGCTGGGCATCCCCTCCATCGCGCTGAGCCAGGTCTTCTCCGACCGCGACAACGTGCGCTGGGAAACCGCGCGCGCGCTGGCTCCGGACGTCATCCTCCGCCTGCTCGCCGCCGGCTGGAGCGAGCAGGCCTGCCTCAACGTCAACTTCCCCGACGTCGCGCCCGCGGCCGCCGGCCCGCTCACCGTCACGCGCCAGGGCGCCGGCCTCGTCAAGGACATCGCCGTGCGCGCCCATGTCGACCCGCGCGGCATTCCCTACCACTGGCTGCAGTTCTCGCGCGGCCCGCGGCCCGACGCGCCGGACAGCGAGGCGATGGTGATCGGCCGGGGCGGGGTCTCGGTCACGCCGCTGCGCTTCGAGAGAACGAACGAGGAAGCGGCGCTGGGGCTGGCGGAGCGGCTGGAATAGCCACCGGAGCGGGGGGAGGGGTGACGGTTCCGCGTTGCGCGGGGTCCGGCGCCGTTTGATGATGCGCGGCATCCGTGCCACATCATCAATCTGGCTTTGAATGTACTCCCGCGACGACCTCAAGCTCTTCGTCCGCACCGCCGAGCTTGAAAACCTCTCCGCCGCGGCGCGCGAGCTGGGCCGCACGGCGGCCACCGTGCGCGGGGCGCCATCGTGCTGTTGGGAGCACATTGCGCCCTGCGCACGGGGACGGGCGGTCACGCGGGGCCGCAATATGACCGAATTATTGCGTTGTACGGACATAAAGCTTTCACGAAAGGTGGAGAGAATGCGTCAGCCGCAACAGCTTCAGGCTCGTGGCAGATCGCCTCATCCATCCATAAGACTGAGAACAACCCAGTGAAGAAAGCTCTCCTCGTAATGACCGCCGCGGCCGCAGCCGCAGCGTCGGGCGCCACGTTCGCCCAGACCACCTCGGGCGTGACGCTCTACGGCATCGTCGACGCCGGCGTCGAAGTCATCAACCATACGCCGGCCACCGGCTCGGCCGGCGGCACCGTGACCCGCCTGAATTCCGGCAACCTGTCCGGCTCGCGCTGGGGCGTGCGCGGCGTCGAAGACCTCGGCGGCGGCCTGAAGGGCATCTTCGTGCTGGAAAGCGGCTTCGACATCGACACCGGCCTGTCCGGCCAGGGCAACCGCCTGTTCGGCCGCCAGTCGTATGTCGGCCTGCAGGGCGACTTTGGCGCCGTGACCTTCGGCCGCCAGCAGAACGCGCTGTACGACCTGTTCGGCGCCTATGACCCGATGGGCGTGGGCCCGCGCTACTCGCTCAACAACGTCGACGCGCAGTTCAACGGCCGCGCCGACAACGCCATCAAGTACACCGGCAAGTTCGGCGGCCTGACCGCCACCGGCTTCTACAGCTTCGGCCGCGACGCCACCGTGTCCAACGGCAGCGAAGTGCCGGGCGAGAACAAGGTCGGCCGCAACTATGGCGCGGGCCTGTCGTATGCCGTGGGCGGCCTGTCGATCGGCGGCGCCTACGACCAGTACCAGGGCGCATCGGTCGCGCTGCAGGACCGCAGCGCCAAGCGCGCGGCCCTCGGCGCCGCGTTCGCCTTCGGCGACGCCAAGGTGTTCGCCGGCTACCGCTGGCTGCGTGACGACGGCACCGCCAGCACCACCGCCGCGGTTCAGCGCAGCAACGTGTACTGGACCGGCGCGAGCTACAAGTTCACGCCTGCCTTCCAGCTGACCGGCGCGGCCTACTACACCGACACCAAGAACAGCGGCGGGGATCCGTGGATGTTCGTGCTGTCGGGCGACTACTCGCTGTCCAAGCGCACCGATGCCTACCTGAACATCGGCTACGTGAAGAACAAGGACGGCTCGTCGCTGGGCCTGAACGGCGCCGGCACGGCCCTGGTGGGCGCGAACCAGACCGGCGCCACCATCGGCGTGCGCCACCGCTTCTGACCTGATGCCTGACACCTGACGCGGGGCGGATTCGTCCGCGCCGCGCAGTGACAGCGGGCGTGCCGGGGACGACCCGGCACGCCAAGTCTCATATCGACCTTGCCTGGCGCAGGGATCGTTGGGCCGGTCGGACGACCGGCCTTTTTTCCGTCCGTCATTCCCGTTCCTGCCTGCCCCGTGCCTGCCGCGGTCATTGCTGCCGCGCGGCATCCATCGGCTCGTCCACGAGGCAGCGGGCGAGGGCCGTGCCGCTGCCGTATTCGGTGTCGTGCAGCGTGAGCGCCCCGGACAGGCAGATGAACACGGTCATGCCGGCCAGGGCGGCGAGCAGGCAGAGCGTGAGAAGCGGCAGTCTTCGCATGGCCAATCCTCCGGACGGTTGCGGCATCGGCGCCGGCGTTTCCCGGATGCATCGCATTTCCCGTGCCGGCCGCGCGCGGGGCACAAAGCCGCCTTTGCCGTGCCTCAGGGAGCGCCTGGCGCGGCCGCGCTGTTGGGCGGCGCCAGACAGCCGCGTGCGCCGTGTGCGCGCGCCGCAGACAGGGGCGTGCCGGCCGGCGCGGCTGGCCTCGACGCATGCGGCGGCGCCGGCCGGGTAGTTGCGCCGATTGTCCGAGCCGCGGCTTTCCATTAGGCTGGCCCACTGCTTTCCGATCCCGCCGGCGCCGCAGCGCCGGTCACTGGAGATGCCCGATGCCCGCCGTGCCAAGCCCGCCGCAGACCGCGTCCCGCCGCAATGGCCTGACCTTCGAGCAATGGCGCGAGGCGATCGACACCAGCTTCCTGCCGCTCGCGTATTCGCGCCAGGCCAGCGGCCGCTTTCATTGCAGCTTCAGCTATGCGCGCTTCGGCGCGTGCGCGGTGGCGGACCTGGAGGTCGACGCGCACCGCGTGGCGCGCGAGCCGCGCCACGCGGCGGCGTCGGACGCGGGCTTCTTCAAGATCTTCTGGCAACTGAGCGGGCACAGCCGCGTGGCGCAGCGCAACAACGCGGCCGAGCTGGCCGCGGGCATGTGGTCCATCTACGATACCGCGCAGCCCTACAGCATCGACATGGGCGAGCGCAGCCGCGTGCTGGTGCTGCTGGTGCCGCAGGCGCACGCGTTCGGCTGGCGCCAGGCGGCGGCGAACCTGGGCGGGCAGGCGCTGCCGGGCGAGGGCGCGGCGCGCATCGCGGTGTCGGCGCTGGGCGCGCTGCTGCACGACACCTGCGCGGGCCACCTGCTGGACCATCACGGGCAGGCCGTGCTGCAGGACTCGGTGGTGTCGCTGATGGAGACCGCGCTGCAGGGCGCGCGCGCGGCGCAGCCGGCGGCCGGCGACATGGACGGCGTGGCCGGCGTGGCGGGCGCCGCGGTGGCGCGCCGCCTGGGCGAGGCGCGCATGCGCCGGCTGGCCGAGTTCGTCGATGCCCAGCTGCATGACCCGGAGCTGTGCGCGCAGCGGCTGGCCACCGTGCTCAACGTGTCCCGCCGCACGCTGTACAACCTGTTCCGCGAGGCCGGCCTCACGCCCCACGCCTACATCCTGTCGCGGCGGCTGCGCCAGGCCGCGCGGCGTCTGTCGGGCGAGCCCGGGCGCACCATCACCGAGATCGCCTTCGCGCTCGGCTTTGCCGATGCCGCGCATTTCAGCCGCGTGTTCCACGAGCGTTTCGGCATGAGCCCGTCGCAATGGCGGCAGCGGCATGCGGGCGCGCATATTGCGCTGCCGCACTGATCCGTCTCTCCGGCCGCGGTCCGCTTTCGCCGCGCTTGCACGCATCGGCAAGCTTTGTGCACGGCCAGACAAGCCATGCGCGCGGGGCCGATGCTAACTTCGTTCTCCATGACAAGGCGCAAGCCGACAATGACCGGAGACGAAGATGAATGCACCCAAGGAAGCCCGCGGCGGCCTGGACCAGGCCATCCGCAATGCCATGCTGGTCGACGGCGAGTGGCGCCAGGCCGCGTCCGGCGAGACCTTCGCCGTGTTCGATCCGGCCACCGGCGAGGCCATCGCGCGCGTGCCCTCGGGCGGCGCGGCCGACGTCGATGCGGCCGTGGCCGCCGCCGGGCGCGCGTTTGCCGGCGGCGCCTGGCCCGCCATGACGCCGGCCCAGCGTGAGCGTTTGCTGCTCAGGCTGGCCGACCTCGTGGAGCAGCACGCCGACGAGCTGGCCCGGCTGGAGACGCTCAACAACGGCAAGCTGCTGGCCTTCGCGCAGGGGCTGGAGGTGGCCGGCAGCGTGCAGTGGCTGCGCTACATGGCCGGCTGGGCCACCAAGATCGAAGGCAGCACGTTCGACATCTCGGTGCCGTTCCCGCCGGGCACGCGCTACCGCGCGTCCACGCGGCGCACGCCGGTGGGCGTGGTGGGCGCCATCGTGCCGTGGAATTTCCCGCTGCTGATGGCGGTGTGGAAGATCGCGCCGGCGCTGGCCTGCGGCTGCACGGTGGTGCTCAAGCCGGCCGAGGAAACGCCGCTGACCGCGCTGCGGCTGGCCGAGCTGGCGCTGGAGGCCGGCTTTCCGGCGGGCGTGTTCAACGTGGTGACGGGCGACGGCACGACCGGCGCGGCGCTGGTGGCGCACCCCGGCGTGAACAAGATCACCTTCACCGGCTCCACCGAAGTGGGCCGGCTGATCGGCGCGCGCTGCGGGCAGGACATCCGCCGCGTGTCGCTGGAGCTGGGCGGCAAGAGCCCGGTCATCGTGCTGGAGGACTGCGACCCGGCGCGCGCCATCGAGGGCGCGGCTGGCGCCATCTTCCTCAACCAGGGCCAGGTGTGCACGGCCGGCTCGCGCCTGTACGTGGCGCGCCGCCACTACGAGCAGGTGGTCGAGGGGCTGGGCAAGGTGGCCGATGCCACGGTGCTCGGCGCCGGGCTCGACCCGGCCAGCCAGATGGGTCCGCTGGTGTCGGCGCGCCAGCGCGACAAGGTGATGGGCCTGATCGGCACCGGCCGCAGCGAAGGCGCGCAGATCGTCGCGGGCGGCACCGCGCCCGAGCGTCCCGGTTATTTCGTGCGGCCCACGGTGGTGGCCAACGCGGCGTGCAAGGACCTCACGCTGGTGCGCGAGGAAGTGTTCGGGCCGGTGGTGGTGGCCATGCCGTTCGACGACCCGCAGGCCGTGCTGGCCGAAGCCAACCGCTCGGAATACGGCCTCGGCGCCAGCATCTGGAGCAACGACCTGCGCGCGGTGCAGCGGCTGGTGGACGGGCTCGATGCCGGCACGGTCTGGGTCAACACGCACAACATCGTCGACCCCAACATGCCGTTCGGCGGCTACAAGGCGTCCGGCGTGGGGCGCGAGCACGGCTATTCGGCCATCGAGTCGTACACCGAAATCAAGTCGGTCTGCATGGCCTACTGAGCCGCGCCGGACCCCTCGGGGTAATTCCGGGTATTTAAAAGGTCCGCGTTGCACACATGCTTGGGCCTGCCGCATGCGCCGGCGTGGTGGAGGAGGTCCGCCACGCCGGCCCCGCAGGCGCGGCACCCTCTTGCACCCCCCCGCAGCCCCGCAGAAGAAGCAAAAAACAAAAGAGAGAGGAGACACGATGCGCCACGAATCCACGCGGGTTCCGTCCCGTGCTTTGCCGCGCCGGTTGCGCGCCGCCGCCGCGCTGCTGGCAGCCGCGGCCATGACGGCATCCCTGCCGGCCGCCGCGCAGGGCCGGCCCGCCCCGCGCGCGGCCACGCCCGACCACATCCGCGCCGTCACGCGCAGCGTCGACGGCGCCTTCATCGAGGCCAACGCGGCCAGGACGCCGGACTGGCCCAGCTACGGGCTGGACTATGCCGAGACCCGCTTCAGCCGGCTCGCGCAGATCAACGCCGACAACGTCAAGGACCTCGGGCTGGTCTGGTCCTACAACCTCGAGTCCACGCGCGGGGTCGAGTCCACGCCGCTGGTGGTGGACGGCATCATGTACGTCACCGCCTCGTGGAGCGTGGTGCATGCGGTGGACACGCGCACCGGCAAGCGCCTGTGGACCTTCGACCCCAAGGTCGACCGCGCGCTCGGCTACCGCGGCTGCTGCGACGTGGTCAACCGCGGCGTGGCGCTGTACCAGGGCAAGGTGTTCGTGGCCGCCTACGACGGCCGGCTGATCGCGCTGGACGCCGCCAGCGGCCGCAAGCTGTGGGAGAAGGACACCATCATCGACCGCAAGCATTCGTACACCATCACCGGCGCGCCGCGCGTGTTCAAGGGCAAGGTCATCATCGGCAACGGCGGCGCGGAGTTCGGCGTGCGCGGCTACATCACCGCCTACGACGCCGGCACCGGCGAGCAGAAATGGCGCTGGTTCACCGTGCCCGGCGACCCCGCCAAGCCGTTCGAGGACGAGTCGATGGCCGCGGCGGCCAGGACCTGGGACCCGGCCGGCAAGTGGTGGGAGGCGGGCGGCGGCGGCACCGCGTGGGACACGCTGGCGTTCGACCCCGAGCTCAACCTCATGTACGTGGGCACCGGCAACGGCTCGCCGTGGGCGCGCAGCAAGCGCAGCCCGGCCGGCGGCGACAATCTCTACCTGGCCTCCATCGTCGCGCTCGACCCCGACACCGGCAGATACGTCTGGCACTACCAGGAAACGCCGGGCGACAACTGGGACTACACCTCCACCCAGCAGATGATCCTGGCCGACCTGAACATCGGCGGACAGGCGCGCAAGGTCATCCTGCACGCGCCCAAGAACGGCTTCTTCTTCGTGATCGACCGCACCAACGGCAAGTTCATCTCGGCGCAGAACTTCGTCGACGTGAACTGGGCCAGCGGCTACGACCAGAACGGCAGGCCGGTGGAGATCCCGGCGGCGCGCGAGGGCGACAAGCCCTACGACGCCATCCCCGGCCCCTACGGCGCGCACAACTGGCACCCGATGTCGTTCAACCCGCAGACCGGCCTGGTCTACCTGCCGGCCCAGCACGTGCCGCTGAACCTGATGGACGACAAGAACTGGACCTTCAACGGCGGCCAGCCGGGCCAGCCGCACGGCAACGTGGGCTGGAACACCGCCAAGTTCCTCAACGCCGAGCCGCCCGCGAGCAAGCCCTTCGGCCGCCTGATCGCGTGGGACCCGGTGCAGCAGAAGGCGGTGTGGACCCAGGAACAGGTTTCGCCGTGGAACGGCGGCACGCTGACCACGGCCGGCAACCTGGTGTTCCAGGGCACCGCGGACGGGCGCTTCATCGCCTACCACGCGGCCAGCGGCGCCAAGCTGTGGGAGTCGCCCACCGGCACCGGCGTGATCGCCGCGCCGGTCAGCTACATGGTGGACGGCAGGCAGTACGTGTCCGTCGCGGTGGGCTGGGGCGGCGTGTACGGCCAGGCCCAGCGCGCCACCGACCGGCAGGGGCCGGGCACGGTCTACACCTTCGCGGTGGGCGGCAAGGCGCCGCTGCCGGCGTTCGCGCAGTACCGCGCCGGCCGGCTGCTGTCGGGCGTGAAGTACGACCCGGCCAACGTCGCCGCCGGCACCGCGCTCTATGTCAGCAACTGCGTGCTGTGCCACGGCGTGCCGGGCGTGGACCGCGGCGGCAACATTCCCAACCTGGGCTACCTGGACACCACCTACATCGAGCATCTCGACAAGATCGTCTTCAAGGGGCCGGCGATGGCGCGCGGCATGCCGGACTTCACCGGCAAGCTGAGCAGGGAGGACGTGGAGAAGATCAAGGCGTTCATCCAGGGCACCGCCGACGCGATCCGGCCCAAGTGAGCGCCGGGCGGCCCTGGCAAACCGCGCGTGATCGGGCACAATCGGGCGGCGGTGGCGCAGGATCCGATCAACGAACCCGGGACAGGCACATGGCGGGCAACAGGGCGCGCGCGCGGGGTGGCAGGCCGGCTGGCGCGCAGGTCGGCGGACCGGCTGGCCGGCATGCGCCGCCGCGTCCCGCGCGGCGCCTGTGCTGCCTGGCCGCTGCCAGGCTTGTGGCCTTGCTCGCGGCGGGCGCCGGCGGCGCCTTTGCCGACGACACGCTGCCCGACGTGGTGGTCGGCGCCAGCCGCGCCGAACAGAAGCGCTTCGACGCGCCCGCCGCCATCGACAGCGTGCCGGTCGACCCGATGGCCGCGCCCAGCGCGCTGGTCAACCTTTCCGAACTGCTGGCCGGCGTGCCGGGCGTGACCGCGCGCGAGCGCCAGAACTATTCGCAGGACCTGCAGCTGGCCGTGCGCGGCTTCGGCAGCCGCTCCACCTTCGGCGTGCGCGGCGTGCGGCTGTTCGTCGACGGTATTCCCGCCACCATGCCGGACGGCCAGGGGCAGGCCTCGACCTTCGACCTCAACAACGCCAGCCGCATCGAGGTGCTGCGCGGCCCCTTCGCGCAGATGTACGGCAATGCGTCGGGCGGCGTGGTGCAGGTCTTCACGCCGGACCCGCCCAGGGCGCCGATGGCGCGCGCGTCCACCGGCTTCGGCTCGGACGGGCAGCGGACCGCCGGCGTCACGCTGGGCGGCGGCAACGACAAGATCGGCGCCACGCTCGACGCCTGGTCCTTCGAGACCGACGGCTACCGCGACCACGGCGCGGCGCGGCGGCGCCAGCTCAACGCCAAGGTGGTGGCCGAGCCGGCGGCGGGCACCCGCCTCACCGCGCTGCTCAACATCTTCGACCAGCCGCTGGCGCAGGACCCGCTCGGCCTCACGCGCGCGCAGGCCGAGGCCCGCCCGCGCCAGTCGGTGCCGCTGTCGGCGCAGTTCGACACCGGCAAGACCGTCAGGCAGACCCAGGGCGGGCTGGCGTGGGAGCAGCGCCTGGGCGAGCGCGACCGCATCGAGGCCCGCGCCTACGGCGGCACGCGCGCATTGACCCAGTACCTGGGCTTCAGCGGCGCCGCGCCGAATTCCGCCGGCGGCATCGTCGACATCGACCGCAGCTATGGCGGCGCGGCGCTGTCGTGGCACCACGACACGCGCTTCGCCGGCCTGCCGCTGCTGTGGAGCGCCGGCATCGAGGCCGACGGCATGCGCGACGCGCGCACCGGCTACGTCAACCAGAACGGCACGCAGGGCGCGCCGCGCCGCGACGAGACCGACACCGCCAGCAGCTACGGCGCCTACGCCCAGTTCGACTGGACCTGGCACCCGGCGTGGCGGCTGGTGGGCGGCGTGCGCGCGAGCCGGGTCCGGCTCGGCATCGCCGACCATTTCGTCACCGCCGCCAGCCCCGACGACAGCGGCAACAACACCTTCGGCAACGTCAGCCCGGTGCTCGGCGTGGTGTGGCAGGCGTTCGAGTCCGTCAACGTCTACGCCAACCTCGGGCGCGGCTTCGAGACCCCGACGCTGACCGAGGTGGCCTACGGCCCTGCCGGCACCGGCACCAACCTCGGGCTGAGTCCGTCCACCAGCCGCCAGGGCGAACTGGGCGTCAAGTGGCAGGGCGCCAGCCAGCGCGTCGAGGCGGCCCTGTTCGACGCCGACAGCCGCAACGAGATCGTGCCGCTGTCCAACGACAACGGCCGCAGCGTCTACCAGAACGTCGACGGCGTGCGCCGGCGCGGCTTCGAGCTGGCCTGGCACGGCGCCTTCGGCGCGGGGCAGCGCTACGGCGCCGGGCTGGCCTACACCTGGCTGGACGCCCATTTCGGCGAAGCCTTCGTCAACGCCCAGGGCCAGACCGTGGCCGCCGGCGCCCGCGTGCCCGGCACCGCGCGCCACAGCCTGAGCTTCGAGGCCACCTACCGCCCCGTGGCCGGCCTCGTGCTGGGCGCGGAAATGCGCGTGGAAGGGCGCGTCTTCGCCGACGACCTCAACACCCAGGCCGCGCCCGGCTACGCCAGCTTCAACCTGCGCGCCGGCTATGCCTTCCGCGTGGGGCGCACGCGCTGGTATGCGTTCGGGCGCATCGACAACCTCGCCGACCGGCGCTACATCGGCTCGGTGATCGTCAACGAAAGCAACGGCCGCTACTTCGAGCCGGCGCCCGGGCGGCGCTTTTTCCTGGGGCTGCGCGCGCAGATCTGACGGCGCCGGGGCGGCCTGCGCGGCGCAATGCCGCCGCAATGCCGCCGGCCTGCACTAAACTGTCGCATGGCCACGGCCGCGTGGCGCCGCTCCGCACGTCCACATGCAAGACCACATGCAAGACGATACCCAGCCCTCGACATCCGCCACGCCCCCGGCCCCGGCCGCGTCTTCCGCACCTTCCGCGCCTTCCGGTCCTTCCGCGCCTTCCGCCGTCGACGACCACACCCGCAGGATCATGCTGTGGGTCGTGGCCGTCGGCTTCTTCATGCAGACGCTGGACTCCACCATCGTCAACACCGCCTTGCCCTCGATGGCCAGGAGCCTCGGTGAAAGCCCGCTGCGCATGCAGTCGGTGATCATCGCCTATTCGCTGACAATGGCGGTCATCATCCCGGCCTCGGGCTGGCTGGCCGACCGCTTCGGCACCCGCACCATCTTCCAGACCGCCATCGGCCTGTTCGTGGCCGGCTCGCTGGCGTGCGCGTACTCCAACACGCTGACCATGCTGGTGGTCTCGCGCGTGCTGCAGGGCGTGGGCGGCGCGATGCTGCTGCCGGTGGGGCGGCTGGCCGTGCTGCGCACCTTCCCGCGCGACCAGTACCTGCAGGCGCTGAGCTTCGTCGCCATCCCGGGCATGGTCGGGCCGCTGATCGGGCCGACGCTGGGCGGCTGGCTTACCGAGGCGTTCTCCTGGCACTGGATCTTCCTCATCAACGTGCCGGTGGGCCTGCTGGGCGGGCTGGCCACGCTGCGCTACATGCCCAACAGCCGCCTGCACGGCGTGGCGCGCTTCGACACCAGCGGCTACGTGCTGCTGGCCATCGCCATGCTGACGCTGTCGTTCTCGCTCGACGGCCTGGCCGAGCTCGGCTTCGAGCACGCCGTGGTGCTGATGCTGCTGATCGCCAGCATGGCCTCGCTCACCGCCTACGTGCTGCACGCCACGCGGCACCGCCGCCCGCTGTTCGCGCTGCGGCTGTTCCGCATCCACACCTTCAGCGTGGGGCTGCTGGGCAACCTGTTCGCGCGCATCGGCAACGGCGCCATGCCGTTCCTGGTGCCGCTGACCCTGCAGATCAGCCTCGGCTACTCGCCGCTGCAGGCCGGCATGATGATCCTGCCCGTCACCGCCGCGGGCATGGCCTCCAAGCGCCTGGCCACGAAGCTGATCGAACGCTACGGCTACCGCAGGGTGCTCGTCACCAACACCTTCGTGGTGGGGCTGACGATGGCGTCGTTCGCGGTGATCTCGCCGCGCGAGCCGTTCGCGCTGATCCTGCTGCAACTGGCGGTGTTCGGCGCGGTCAACTCGATCCAGTTCACCGCCATGAACACCGTCACGCTCAAGGACCTCGGCACCGCCGGGGCCAGCGGCGGCAACAGCCTGCTGTCGATGGTGCAGATGCTGTCGATGAGCCTGGCGGTGACGTCGGCCGGCGCCTTGCTGGCGACGTTCCAGGGCGTCTTCGCCCGCCACGGCACGACCTCGGCGCTGCCGGCGTTCCATGCCACCTTCATCTGCGTGGGGCTGATCACCTCGGCCTCGGCGTGGATCTTCCTGCAGTTGTCGCCGGACGTGGCGCGGCCGGCGGGCAAGAAGATGGCGGACGCGGGCGAGATGTGAGGGGGCGCGCCACCCAGCCCCAAGCCGAGACCGATTCCCGCCCCCGGAGACCCGATGCCCCATCTCGACCACGCCGGCGCTTCGCTGTTCTACACCCTGGACGGCCCCGATTCCGCGCCGGTCCTGATCTTCTCCAACGCGCTCGGCACCGACCACACCATGTGGGCGCCGCAGGCCGAAGCGCTGCGCGGGCAGTTCCGCATCCTGCGCTACGACACGCGCGGCCACGGCCGCTCGACCCTGCCGCCGGGACCGTTCACGGTGGCCGGGCTGGGCGGCGACGTGCTGGCGCTGATGGACGCGCTCGGCATCCGCGAGGCCGCGTTCTGCGGCCTGTCGATGGGCGGGCTGACCGGCATGTGGCTCGGCGTCAATGCGCCGCGGCGCTTCACCCGCCTGGTGCTGGCCAACACCGCGGCCAGGATCAGCACGGCCGCGTCCTGGAACACCCGCATCGACGGCGCGCTGCGCGGCGGCATGGCGCCGCTGGTGGCGGCCTCGGTGCAGCGCTGGTTCACGCCGGCGTTCGCGTCGGCGGCGGGCGCCGGGCTCGACGGCCTGCGCGCCGTGCTGGCGGGGCTCGATGCGCGCGGTTATGCCGCGAACTGCGCCGCCCTGCGCGATGCCGACCTGCGCGAGGCGGTCGGGGCCATTCCCGTTCCCGTGCTGGTGATCGCGGGCAGCGCCGACCTGTCGACCCCGCCCGCGGCGGGCCGCGCGCTGGCGGACGCCATTCCCGGCGCGCGATACGTGGAGCTGGAAGCCGCGCACCTGTCCAGCTTCGAGCAGCCCGCGCGCTTCACCGATGCGCTGCGCGATTTCCTCGGCGCCGAGGCGAGGCCGCGCGGCGATGCCGGGCGCCATCAGGAATCTGTTTCAGGATGAAGCGCGGCGGTCCTGGCCCGGGCGGAGCAGGGCATTCGGATCGCGCGGCGGCCCGCCTGCGCAACGACGCCGGGATCTTCCCGAGACCCCTTCCGGGCCAACCTCGCCGCCGCGCGCGCGTTCAGGCCAGGCAGGCTTCCAGGTCGAATTCGTCGATCTGCTCCGGCCGCATGTAGCGCCGGGCGTAGGCGAGATAGACGCCGGAGCGCAGGAACAGGTCGAACAGGTCCGGGTCGATATGGTGGTTGTTCTTCATGGCCACCATGATCTCCATCGCCTCCGAGAGCATCTTGCCTTTCTTGTAGGGCCGGTCGTCGGCGGTCAGCGCCTCGAACACGTCGGCGATGGCCATCATGCGCGCGGCCGGGCTCATCTGCTCGCGCGTCAGTCCCTTCGGGTAGCCGGTGCCGTCCATCTTCTCGTGATGGCCGCCGGCGATCTCCGGCACGTTGCGCAGGTGGCGCGGGAAGGGCAGCGCGCTGAGCATCTTGATGGTCTGCACGATGTGCTCGTTGATCTTGTAGCGCTCTTCCTCGGTCAGCGTGCCGCGGCCGATCGACAGGTTGTGGAGCTCGCCGCGGTCGTACAGGTGCTCGGGCGGCTTGACCGTGAACCCCCACGGATTGCCGGCCGGCAGGCGCTCGCGCTCGGGGCGCGCGAACAGGTGCTCGGGCTTGTCGGCCAGCAGCGGCTCCGCCGCCGGCAGCGGCGGGGCGGGCTGCGCCTCCTTGCGCCGGCGCTCGTCGCGGGAGATGCCGAGCCGGTCGTCCAGCGTGCGCAGCCACGTGCGCGAGCCGATCGCGCGCAGCCGCTCGATCTTCTCCTGCGCCATGAATTCGCCGCCGTGGTTGCAGGCCGCCACGAAGGCGAATTCCTCGTCCAGCACCGCCTGCGCCGGCGCCGCCGCCGCGCGCACGGCGGCGAGATCGGCGCCGCCTGCGCGCAGCGCCTGCTCGCATTGTTCGACGTAGGCGTCGCGCTTGAGCAGCTCGAAGCGCATGCGGATCTCGTGGATGCGGTCGTAGAGCGTCTCCAGCTTGGTCGCCTTGTCGACCACGAACTCCGGCGTCGTCACCTTGCCGCAGTCGTGCAGCCACGCGGCGATATGCAGTTCCTCCCACTGCGCCTCGCTGAGCTGGTAGCTGGCGTAGGGGCCGCGGTCGGCGTCGCAGGCGGCGCGCGCCAGCATCTTGGTCAGTTCCGGCACGCGCTGGCAGTGGCCGCCGGTGTAGGCGCTCTTGGCGTCGATGGCGCCCGCCAGCATCTGGATGAAGCTCTCCATCAGCTCCTTGCGCCCGCGCGACAGCAGCTGGTTGTCGATGGCCACCGCCGCCGTGCCCGACAGCGCCTCGACGAAGGCCGCGCGCGACGACGGCAGATTGTCTTCCATGCCGGTCTCCGGCAGGAACACCAGCGACAGCGTGCCCACCACTTCGTCCTGCCGGTTCTTCAGGGGCAGCGCGAGCACGCGGAAGTGCGGCGACCGCAGGCGCGCGAACAGGTGGCCGTAGGTGGTGGCCAGGGCCGGATCGTCCTGGCTGGCTTCGATGCTGACGGTGCGGCCGTCGCGCGCCGCCTGCATGGCGGCCGAGGGGTTGGTGGGGTCGTTCAGCGACCACCCCTTCACGCCGGAGAGATCGCCGCGCGTGCCGCCCACGCGGATGGCCGCCGGCTCGAGCGTCTGGCCGTCGGTGGCCAGCAGGTGGATGGCGCCCTCGCTGGCGCCGCTGACGGAGATCGTCTCGGTCAGGATGCGGTCCAGCAGCGTCTCGAAATGATGCTCGCTGGACAAGGCGTCGGAGATTTCCAGGAAGCGCCGCAGCGTCTCCTTCATGCCGAGCATCGCGGTGGCGAGGCGGTCGATCTCGCGGATGTGGCTGCGCGGCTGCCCGGTGAAGCTGAAGTCGAAGCGCCGGATCGCGGCCGCCTGCCGCCCCAGTTCCTCCAGCGGCCGGGCGATCAGGCTGGCCGCCCAGTGCAGCAGCGGCAGCATCAGCAGCACGATGCCGCCGGTGATCAGCAGCGACAGCCTGCGGCTGCGGATCGCGTTGGCCTGGAGTTCGTCGCGCGGCGCGGCGATGGCCAGCATCAGCGGCGCGCCGGCGGGATTGGGCAGCGGCTCCAGGCGCGTCACCCACTCGCGCTCGTCCACCGACAGCATGGCGACGCCGGGCTGCGGGCCGCGCCCATGCTGCTGCCACAGCGCGCTCAGGACCGGCACGCCGAGCGCCGCCACGCCGGGCGCCTGCCCGGACGCGCCGCCCGGCTGCCCGGCGCGCGAGTAGGCCAGCACCGTGCCCTGCGCATTCACGATCATCAGTTCCGCCGACGGTGTGATGTGCTGCCGCGCCAGCATTTCCGACAGGTCCCGCAGGCTGACGTCGACGCCCGCCACCGCGCGCTCCTGCGCGCTGGCCAGCGTGAGGCCCAGCTCCTGCGTGGTGGCGAAGCGGTAGGGGCCGGTCTGCACCACGGCGCCGGCGGCGGCCGTGGCGGCGGTGAACCAGGGCCGCGCGCGCGGATCGTAGCGGTAGTCCGGCTCGTCGCGCTCGGCCAGCAGCCGCAGCCCGGCGTCGTAGAAGGCGAAGCGGCCGCGCGTCGCGCCGCCGGAGCGGTCCACCGACTGCAGCAGGAAGGCGGCGCCGGCCGGCGTGTCGGGCACGGCCTGCGGACCGGCCGCGCGCAGGTTGCGCAGCAGCACGAAAGACCCGTCGCCGGTGCCGCCGTAGACCGCCGACAGCGACGGGTTGTGCCGCAGCGCGGTCGCCAGCACCGGCAGTTGCGCCAGCCGCGTGGCCTGGTCCGGCGCGCTCAGCAGCGGCGTCTGCGCCAGCAGCACGGCGGTCAGCCGCGCGGGCCGCAGCTCGGCCTCGGCGGAGGCGACCGCCTCCCGGCCGACCCGCTCGAAGGTGGTCCGCGCCTGCACCAGCATGAGCTGCCTGCTCGCATGCCGCTCGTACAGCGTGAGCGCGCCGTAGAGCAGCAGCACCATGCCGGCCATGAGGACCAGCAGCGTGATGTAGATCGAATACGGCGACAAGATTCCGGACTGGCGCTCTGGAGTGGCGGCATGCATGGTAGTGGTCCGAGGAGGTACGGTCGACCTGGTCCGTACCGCAAACAGCATCACGGCGCGGGCGCGCTGGCGCGCGATCGTGACGGTGATATGAAGCGGCGGATGCGTCGTCCCCTTGCCGCTTGCCCATGCACAAAGGCCGGAAAAATGCCGCCGGCCGGTGTGTCGGGCTGATTCTGTCATAAGCGTTTTTCAAATGATATGGCGTGCCGCGCATTCGCTGCTTCGCCACATGCGGCGCGCGATATTCGTGCACGGCAGGAAATGGCGCAATTCAATCCGATTGCGAAAATTCCGCGGCGTTTCCTTATGCCAATGCGGATGTCGATGGCGCGCAGCGGCCGTGGCAGCCACGCCGGACGCCAATTCGCGGGCAGCGGGTTTCGCCATGATTTGTCGCGGCCGCGCCTGGCCGGCCATGACCCGCGCATGGCCGGTGGCGGGGCGCGAGCGAGTCCGCGCCAGGCGGCGAACATGGCGCGGCGGCCGAATGCCGCGGGTAAATCTGGAAATGCCTGGAGGCGTTTCGGGCCGGTATTGTTTTTTTCGTGCCGCTCGCGATAGCCTGCGGATTTTCCGTGCGGCGCATTCCCGCGCGCATCAGCCGAATATCGCGGCACGGGCGGGGCTGGCGTTCTGCGCCGCCGTCCCCGCCCTCATGCCCTGAGCCGCCCGCATGGCGGCTTTCCCTGGCTTCAGCAGTTGCAGTCCGGCGCGGGCGCGATCACGACCGCGGCCGCCGGGGCCGCGGCGTGGTCCTTGCCGATGGCGCGGAAGCTGCCGAGCAGTGCCAGGCCGATCACCGCCAGGGCCGCGCCCAGGCCGAAGTCGGTCGGGATGCCGGCGTGGTCCACGATGCCGCCGCCAACCGAGGAGCCCACCGCGATGGCCACCTGGATGATGCCGACGAACAGCGCCGAGCCGGCCTCGGGCAGGTCGGCGGTGGAGCGCTGGATCCATACGCTGAGGCACAGCGGGATCGCGCCGAAGGCGATGCCCCACGCCAGCACGGTCGCCACCACCGCCGGCGCCGCATGCCGCAGCGCGGGCATCGCCAGCAGCGAGACCATCAGTATCACGATCATCGCCGCGAGCGACGCGCTGAGGTTGCGCCCCACCGTGGCCGAGACCGCGAAGTTGGAGATGAAGCCGATGATGCCGAAGCCGAGCAGCACCAGGGTGATGCTCTGCGCGCTGAAGTCGGCGTATTGCTGGAGGAACGGCGCGATGAAGGTGTAGGACGAGAAGTGGGCGCCGAACACGAAGGCGACCATGATCAGGCTGCGGCGCGAATGCGTGCGGCGCAGCAGCGCGAGCAGGTCGGCCATGCGCAGCGCGGCTTTCGACGGCAGCGCCGGCACCAGCATGGCCTGGGCCACCAGCGCGACCGCCACCAGCACGCCGGTGGCCATGAACGAGGCGCGCCACGAGGCGAGACCGGCGATGAAGGTGCCCAGCGGCACGCCGATCACGGTGGCGCACGTCACGCCCGCGAGGATCATCGCGGTGGCCTTCGGCGCTTCATGGGGGTGCACCAGCCGGCCCGCCGCGGCCAGCGCGAGCGTCCAGAAGCCACCCAGGCTCGCGCCCAGCAGGGCGCGGCCGACCAGCATGACCGTGAAGCTCGGCGCGAATGCCGAGATCAGGTTCGACGCCAGCAGCAGCACCGACAGGACCAGCAGGATCAGGCGCCGGTCGATGCGTCCGGCGCCCAGCATCATGCCCGGCGCGGAGATGGCGGCCAGGATGCCGGGCGTCGTCACCATGAGTCCCGCGGTGCCCGGCGTCACGCCGAATTCCGCGGCGACCTGCGGCAGCAGTCCGACCGGCAGGAATTCCGTGGTCACGAACGCGAACGCGCCCACCGTTACCGATCCGACCGCCAGCCACGCCCGCAGGGGCGAATCGGCGTGGGGATTGTTCGTTGCGTCACCCGCGGGGTGACTGCCTTCCATCATCATGAGTCTGCTCGTTTGCTTGTCTGTTGCGGATCTGCGGGGCGCGACCCGGAAAGACGGGCAACATACCACCGCCGCGCGCTTTGCGCTGGCGGCCCGCAAATACCGCGCTAATCCCCGGTCCGCGGCAGGGTCTTCATCGTACTTACACATGGCGGGCGGCGCCGCCGCCGGCGCGCGGGCCGGCATTTTCTGCCGCGAAGCGAGGTTTCGCGCCGGGCTCAAGCCGTTTCCGCCACCCTGATCTCCGTCAGCAGCTTCTTCAGTTCCGGCACGCAGGAGCCGCAGTTGCCGCCGGCCTTGACGCAGGCCGTGATCTCGGCGGGCGTGGCGAGGTTGTGCTTGCGCACCGCGTCGCAGATCGTATTGCGGCCCACGCCGAAGCACGAGCACACCGTGGGGCCGGCATCCACGCCTTTTTCCAGCGGCTGGCCGAGCAGCAGGCCGATGCGGTCGGCATCTTCCAGGCGCTCCCTGGCGAACAGCGTGGACAGCCACGCGCGCGAGGGCAGCTCGGGCCGGGTGGCGACGTAGATGCAGCTTTGCAGGCGGTCGTCGACCACGTGGCCGGCGTGGTAGATGCCGGCGCTGCGGTCTTCGTATTCGATCCAGTCGGCGTCGGGGTCGGTGATGCCGAGCAGGGCGCGCGCCCACGCGGCGCGGTCGTCGACGTTCTCGCGGCCGGCGAATTCGTAGCGCTGGAACTGGCGGCCCTGCACGCGCGTCCAGTAGGTCAGGGCGTTGCCGGACAGCTCGCCGCGGCTGAGCGCGAAGCCGTGCCACGAGACCGGGAACGCCTCCACGCGCGCCGGCGTGTGCTTGAACTCGGGCTCGCCGGAGAGCGGGTCCACCACCGGGTTGACCAGGGCGCCGACGCGCGCGTCGGAGCTGAACTGGTCGTTCCAGTGGATCGGCACGAACACGCTGCCGCGCGCGATGCCGCCGCTGTGCTGCACGCGCGCCACCAGCGCGCCCCAGCGGGTGCTCACGCGCGCCAGCTTGCCTTCGCCCACGCCGCACAGCAGCGCGTCCTGCGGGTGCATGTCGACGAACGGCTCGGCGATATGGTCGGCCAGCCTGGGCGATTTGCCGGTGCGGGTCATGGTGTGCCACTGGTCGCGCACGCGGCCGGTGTTGAGCACGAGCGGGTATGCGTCGTCGGTGGCGTTGGCCGGCGCGCGCGGCGCGGTGGCGACGAAGCGGGCGCGGCCGTCCGCGTGGGCGAAGCGGCCGTCGGCGAACAGGCGCTCGGTGCCGCGGCTGCCGCGCAGCGCCGGCGCGCTGGCCGCCACCGGCCATTGCACCGGCGGCAGCGCGTCGAACTGCGCGCGGCTCATGCCGGCCAGCCCGGCGATGTTGAAGACGCGCGGCGCGTGCGTGGCGTCCGCGCCGCCGTTGCGGTAGGCGCTCAGCCGCGCGTGCTCGTCGAAGATCTCGTGCACGCCGCCGTAGGCGAAGCCGTCGAAGCCCATGCGCGTGGCCACCTCGCACAGGATGCGCCAGTCCGCGCGCGCTTCGCCGGGCGCGGGCAGGAACGCGCGCTGGCGCGAGATGCGGCGCTCGGAGCTGGTCACGGTGCCGTCCTTCTCGCCCCAGCCGAGCGCGGGCAGCAGCACGTGCGCGGCGTCGTTGGTGTCGGTGCGCAGCATGATGTCGGAGCTGACCACCAGTTCGCAGCGGGCCAGCGCGCGGCGGGCCTGGTCGGCGTCGGGCAGGCTCACCACCGGGTTGGTGGCGATCACCCATACCGCCTTGACGCGGCCCTGCTCGATGGCTTCGAACAGTTCCACCGCCTTGAGGCCGGGCTTGTCCGCGATGGCGGGCGAGCCCCAGAACGACTGCACGATCTCGCGGTGCAGCGGCTCGGCCAGCTCCATGTGGGCGGCCAGCATGTTGGCCAGGCCGCCGACTTCGCGCCCGCCCATCGCGTTGGGCTGGCCGGTCAGCGAGAACGGCCCCGCGCCGGGCTGGCCGATGCGGCCGGTGGCGAGGTGGCAGTTGATGATGCTGTTGACCTTGTCGGTGCCGGCCGAGGACTGGTTGACGCCCTGCGAGAACGCCGTGACCACCCTGGGCGTGGCGGCGAACAGCGCGTAGAACGCGCGCAGGTCGGCCACGTCGAGCTTGCAGGCGCGGGCCACCGTGTCGAGGTCGGCGCAGTCCGGGCCGGCGGCGGCCAGCGCGTCATCGAGGCCGCTGGTGTGGGCGGCGATGAAATCCGCGTCGGCGGCGCCGTGCCGCGCGAGATAGTGCAGCAGGCCGTTGAACAGCCACACGTCGGTGCCGGGCTTGACCGGCAGGTGCAGGTCGGCCAGCTCGCAGGTGGCGGTGCGGCGCGGGTCGATCACCACCAGCTTCATGCCGGGGCGCGCTTCCCTCGCCCGCGACAGGCGCTGGAACAGGATCGGATGGCACCACGCGGTGTTGGAGCCGACCAGCACGACGAGGTCGGCCAGCTCCAGGTCCTCGTAGTTGCCCGGCACCAGGTCCTCGCCGAAGGCGCGCTTGTGCCCGGCCACCGCCGACGACATGCACAGGCGCGAGTTGGTGTCGATGTTGGCGCTGCCGATGAAGCCCTTCATCAGCTTGTTGGCGATGTAGTAGTCCTCGGTCAGCAGCTGGCCGGAGACGTACAGCGCCACGGCGTCGGGGCCGTGCTCGGCGATGATGTCCCGGAAGCCCCGCGCCACGCGGTCGAGCGCGTGGTCCCACGAGACCTGCGTGAGCGCGCCGCCGGCGCCGCGCACCTGCGGATGCAGCAGGCGGCCTTCCAGCCCGGTGGTCTCGGCCAGCGCCGAGCCCTTGACGCACAGGCGGCCCTGGTTGGAGCCGTGGCTGGCGTCGCCGGCCACCTCGACGCTGCCGTCGGCATGGCGCGTGGCGCGCACGCCGCAGCCCACGCCGCAGTAGGGGCAGGTGGTGTCGGTGACGGTGGCCGCGGTGCCGGTGGCGGCGATGACGGGAATATCGGACAGGTTCACGGTGGCGCTCGTTGCTGACGGTTCTATCGAAGGCGGCGCGGCATTCAGGCCGCCAGCGCCTCGCACTGCGCGCGGCCGAACAGCAGGCGCTGGCGCATCGCGCCGACCGGCGCGCCGCGCTGGATCAGGTCGAAGTACCAGGGGCCGTCCTGCACGTCGCCGTACAGCACCGCGCCGACCAGGCGGCCGTCCTGCAATACCAGCCGCTTGTAGACGCCGCGGCGCGCGTCGCGCATGACCAGGTCCTCGCTGCCCGCGCCGCCGATGAAGTCGCCGGCGGAGTACAGGTCCACGCCCGTCACCTTGAGCTTGGTGGCGGTGGCCTGCTGCACGTAGCGGCGGTGCCCGGCGCCGGCCAGGTGGGCGGCGGCCACGCGGGCCTGGTCCCAGATCGGCGCCACCAGGCCGAAGGTGGCCTGGCGGTGCTGCACGCATTCGCCCACGGCGTACACGCGCGGATCGTAGGTCTGCAGCGTGTCGTCCACCACGATGGCGCGCTCGCAGTGCAGGCCGGCCTGCCGCGCCAGCTCGATGTTGGGCCGCACGCCCGCGGTCATCACCACCAGGTCGGCGGGGACGCTGGTGCCGTCCTTGAAGCGCACGCCGGTCACGCGCGTCTCGCCGAGGATGGCGCTGGTATGCGCGTTGAGCAGGAAGCGCAGGCCCTTGCGCTCCAGCGCCTGCTTGAGCAGGGCCGAGGCGGGCGCGTCGAGCTGGCGGTCCATCAGGCTGCCGGTGACGTGCACCACGCTGACTTCCATGCCCTGGCGCATCAGGCCGTTGGCGGCCTCCAGGCCCAGCAGGCCGCCGCCGATCACCACCGCGTGGCGGTGGTCGCGCGCCGCGGCCAGCATGGTTTCCACGTCCTGGATGTCGCGAAAGGCGATCACGCCGTCGAGCTGGTGGCCCGGCACCGGGATGATGAAGGGCTTGGAGCCGGTGGCCAGCAGCAGGCGGTCGTAGCGCACCTCGCGGCCCGACTGCGAGCGCACCATGCGGCGCGCGCGGTCGATGGCCACCACCGGGTCGCCGGCCAGCAGCTCGATGCCGTTCTGCGCATACCACTCGCGCGTGTTGAGCATGATGTCGGCGATGGTCTTCTCGCCGGCCAGCACCGGCGAGAGCAGGATGCGGTTGTAGTTGCCGTGCGGCTCGGCGCCGAACACGGTGATGTCGTAGAGGTCGGGCGCCAGCTTGAGCAGTTCCTCGACCGTGCGCATGCCGGCCATGCCGTTGCCGACCACCACCAGGCGGGGCTTGGGGCTTGCGCTCATGGGGCTGGCGCTCATGCGGCCACCCACACCTTGCCGTCGTAGACGCGCGCCGGGTAGGCCGCCACGGAATGCTCGGGCGCCTCCAGGCATTCGCCGGTGCGCAGGTCGAAGTGCTGCTTGTAGATCGGCGAGGCCACCACCACGCGCTCGCCCAGGCTGCCGACCAGCCCGCGCGACAGCACCGCGGCGTGGGAGTTGGGGTCGTAGTTGGCGATGGCGAAGACCTGCTCGGCCTCGCCCGCGCCGACGCGGAACACGGCGATCTGCGCCTGGTCCACCAGCGCGCACACGCCGGTATTGGGCACGATGTCGCGCAGGGCGCAGACGGCGGTCCAGGTCTCGGGCTGGCGGGCTTGGCTCATGCTTGTTCTCCTTGGGTCTGGCGCGGTGGGGCGGGTGGCTCGGGCGGGGCGGCTCAGGCGGCCTTGACGACGGTCACGGGGATCTGTTCGATCCGGGAGCGATGCAAGATCCGTTCCTCGGGCGTGGCCGGGCGGACCTGGCCGCGCTCCTCCATGAACACCAGGTTGTCGTCGCGCAGGTCGCTGTTGACGAAGTGGCGGAAGCGCTTGCGCGTCTCCGGGTTGGTCACGGCCAGCTTCCATTCGTCCTCGTAGGTGTCCACCACGTGCTGCATCTGCGCTTCCAGTTCGGCGCCGATGCCCAGGCTGTCCTCCAGCACCACCGCCTTGAGGTAGTCCAGGCCGCCTTCGAGGTTGTCGCGCCAGGTGCTGGTGCGCTGCAGGCGGTCGGCGGTGCGCACGTAGAACATCAGGAAGCGGTCCACGTAGCGCAGCAGCGCGGCGCGGTCCAGGTCGCTGGCCAGCAGCTCGGCGTGGCGCGGCTTCATGCCGCCGTTGCCGCACACGTACAGGTTCCAGCCGCGCTCGGTGGCGATGATGCCCACGTCCTTGCCCTGCGCCTCGGCGCATTCGCGCGTGCAGCCGGACACGCCGAACTTGATCTTGTGCGGCGCGCGCAGGCCCTTGTAGCGGTTCTCGATCTCGATGGCCAGGCCGACCGAGTCGTCCACGCCGTAGCGGCACCACGTCGAGCCCACGCACGACTTCACCGTGCGCAGCGACTTGCCGTAGGCGTGGCCCGACTCGAAGCCGGCCGCGATCAGTTCTTCCCAGATCATCGGCAGCTCTTCCAGGCGCGCGCCGAACATGTCGACGCGCGCGCCGCCGGTGATCTTGGTGTAGAGGCCGTATTTCTTGGCCACCTGGCCCACCGCGATCAGGCCGTCGGGCGTGACTTCGCCGCCCGGCATGCGCGGCACCACCGAGTAGGTGCCGTCCTTCTGGATGTTGCCGAGGAAGTAGTCGTTCGAGTCCTGCAGGCTGGCGTGCTCTTCCTTGAGCACGAACTCGTTCCAGCACGAGGCCAGGATGTTCGCCACGGTGGGCTTGCAGATGTCGCAGCCCAGGCCCTTGCCGTGCGCGGCCAGCAGCTCGCCGAAGCTCCTGAAGCCGCCCACGCGCACCAGGTGGTAGAGCTCCTGGCGCGAATAGGCGAAGTGCTCGCACAGGTGGTTGTTGACCGCCAGGCCCTGCTTCTTCATCTCGGCCTTCATCACCTGCGTGACCAGCGGCACGCAGCCGCCGCAGGTGCTGCCGGCCTTGGTGCAGCTCTTGAGCGCGCCGATGGTGGCGGCGCCGTCGCGCACGGCGGCGCAGATGTCGCCCTTGGAGACGTTGTTGCACGAGCAGATCTGCGCGGCGTCGGGCAGCGCGTCGGCGCCCAGCGCCGGCCTGGCCTGGCCGTCGGAGGACGGCAGGATCAGGAATTCGGGCGATTCGGGCAGCTCGATCTTGTTGAGCATCATCTGTAGCAGCGTGCCGTATTCCTCGGCGTCGCCGACCAGCACGCCGCCGAGCAGGTACTTGCCGCAGTCGGACACCACCAGCTTCTTGTAGACCTGCTTGCGCTCGTCGGTGAACTGGTAGGCGCGCGCGCCGGGCGCGCTGCCGTGCGGGTCGCCCAGGCTGGCCACGTCCACGCCCATCAGCTTGAGCTTGGTGCTCATGTCGGCGCCGGCGAACTCGGCCTGGTGGCCCAGCAGGTGCTTCGCCGCCACGCGCGCCATCTCGTAGCCGGGCGCGACCAGCCCGTAGATCTTGCCTTGCCACAGCGCGCATTCGCCGATGGCGTAGACGTCCGGGTCGGAGGTCAGGCACTGGTTGTCCACGGCGACGCCGCCGCGCTCGCCCACCGCCAGGCCGGCCGCGCGCGCCAGTTCGTCGCGCGGGCGGATGCCGGCGGAGAACACGATCATGTCGGTCTCCAGGTGGCTGCCGTCGGCGAAGTTCATGCGGTGCGTGCCGGCCTCGCCGTCGACGATCTCCACGGTGTTCTTGCGCGTGTGCGCGGTCACTCCGAGGTCTTCGATCTTCCGGCGCAGCATCTCGCCGCCGCCGTCGTCCACCTGCACCGCCATCAGGCGCGGGGCGAACTCCACCACGTGGGTCTGCAGGCCCATGTCGCGCAGCGCCTTGGCGCATTCCAGCCCGAGCAGGCCGCCGCCGATGACCACGCCGGTCCGCGCGCGCGCGCCGCATTCCTGCATGGCTTCGAGGTCTTCGATGGTGCGGTAGACGAAGCAGTCCTTGCGGTCCTTGCCCGGCAGCGGCGGCACGAACGGATAGGAGCCGGTGGCGATGACGAGCTTGTCGTAGGGCAGCGTCTCGCCGGTGGAAATGCTGACCGTCCTGGCCGCGCGGTCGATGCCGGTGGCGCGCGCGTTCAGGCGCAGCAGCATGTTGCTGCGCTCGAAGAAACCGGCCTCCACCAGCGACAGGTCCTCGGCGGACTTGCCGGCGAAGAATTCCGACAGGTGCACGCGGTCGTAGGCCGGGCGCGGCTCCTCGCACAGCACCGTGACCTCGATGTCCTGCGAGCCGGCCTCGGCCAGGCTTTCCAGGAATTTGTGGCCGACCATGCCGTGGCCGATGACGATCAGTTTCATGATGGTTTCCTTGTTCTGTGGGGCCGGGGCCTTGTTGTGCTTCTTGTCGTTCCGCGCGGCTCAGGAGCCGGCCAGCGCGTTGTCGAACAGGGCCTGCTCGCTGGCCTTGTGCTCGGCGGAGAAGCGCACGGCGATGGCGCACAGGGCCGAGGCCAGCGCGGCCGCGCCGAGCACCGTCAGGGTCTGCTGCAGGTTGCCGCCCAGGCCCTTCATCAGGAAGCCGGCCGCGACCGCGCCCACGTTGCCGCCGGCGCCGATGATGCCGGCCACGCCGCCGAGCGCCTTGCGGTCGATGAACGGCACCAGCGCGTAGGTGGCGCCGCACGCCATGTGGGTGAACAGGCCGAAGGCCAGCATGGCTACCACCGCCGCCACCACGCTGTGCGCCTGGGCGAACCACAGCAGGCCCAGGCCTTCGCCGAGGATCAGCACGAACAGCAGCATCGAGCGCGCGTCGAGGCCGCGGCGCAGCGCCGCCTTGTCCGACAGCCAGCCGCCCAGCGCGCGCGCGAACAGCGCCAGCAGGCCGAAGCTGGCGGCGGCCAGGCCGGCGCTGCCCAGCGACAGGCCGAAGTGGTCCACGTAGTAGGTGGCGGCCACGTTGTGGATGAAGATCTCCACGCCGAAGCAGGCGCCGTAGGTGATGAACAGCATCCACACGCGGTAGTTGGTGCTGGCCGCGGCGAAGCTGGCCCAGCCGCCTTTCTTGCCGCTGTCCACGGCGATGCCTTGCTTGCGCAGCGCGATGAAGTCGCCCTGCGGGCAGTCCTGGGTGAACTTCCAGTACAGCACGGCCACCACCAGCATCAGCACGCCCGGCACCAGCAGCGCGAGGCGCCAGCCCAGCGCGTGGTTCACGCCCAGCATCAGGATCGCGCCCAGCAGCAGCGGCATGGTCGCCTGCGCGGCGCCGCCGCCGGCGTTGCCCCAGCCCGCGGCCGCGGCGTTGGCGGTGCCGACCACGTTGGGCGCGAACATCACCGAGGTGTGGTACTGCGTGATGACGAAGCTCGCGCCGACCGCGCCGATCAGCAGGCGGAAGAACAGGAAGGCTTCGTAGCTCTGCGCCATCGCCACGCCCAGCACCGGGATCGCGCCGAGCGCCAGCAGGCCGGTATAGGTGCGGCGCGGGCCGAAGCGGTCGCACAGCGGGCCCACCACCAGCCGCACCAGGATGGTCACCGCCACCGCGGCGATGTTGATGTTGGCGATCTGGTCGGGCGTCAGGCCGAACTCGCCCTTGAGCACCGGCATCAGCGGCGCGCAGGCGAACCACGCGAAAAAGCACACGAAGAATGCCATCCACGTCAGGTGGAAGGCGCGCATCTGCGGCGTGCGCAGGCTCAGCAGTTCGATGCGGGTGGCTTTGCCGGTCATCATGGCTCCAGACTCCAGAAAAACAAATGGCGTCCCGCGAGCCGGTCATGAAGACAGGATCAGGGGACGCCGTTGTCCTGGCGGCATCGGTAAAGACCGCTGTCGCCGTGTGTGGGGGGAGCGGGCCGCCGTTGGTCCGCTCGCATTCTGTTGAGCAAGCGGCGTGCCAGCGGCGGATGTGATGGCGAGCGGGGCTTCTGGCGGGAAAGGGCGCTTCGGCGGCGGCGGCCGTGCGCCGCCTTGGGGCAGCCGCGGCGGCGCGGCACGGTCATGGTGCAGTGCAGTGAACGAGGGCGGTGCGCGGCGCCGCCGCGCGGCTCAGGCGCCGGCCGCGGCGGGGCGCCCGTCGGCGGCGGCGGCGGGAGGGGCCTCGCGCGGTACCCGGCTGAGCTCGATGTCGTTGGGCCGCACCAGCGCGTCCATGTCGTCGACCAGCGCGGCGCGCACGTGGCGGCCCTGGGGCGTGAGCAATGCCACCGGGCCTTGCCCGTGAGGCGCCAGGTGGCGGTCGCCCCATTGCAGCAGGCCCACGAGCACCGGCAGCAGCTCGACGGCGGCGCGCGTGGGGCGGTACTCGAAGCGCTCGCGCTCGCCGGGCTCCTTGTAGCCGACCTTGCGCAGGATGCCGGCCTCGGTCAGCGTCCGGAGGCGCGCGGACAGCACGGCGGGCGAGCATTGCAGCCGCGCGAGAAAGTCGTCGAAGCGCCGGATGCCGTGGAACACGTCGCGCAGGATCAAGATCGTCCACTTCTCGCCGATCAGGTTGAGCGTGGCGGCAATCGAGCAGTGCTGGAGGTCTTCGGCGGTGGGTTGCATGCGAACCAGCATAGCACCCTGACTTCATTTGCAAAAGTCAGGGTATAGCCTATACTCCTGACTATTAAAAATGTAGTCAGGAGTCGCCGATGCTCTCGTCGCAACCACCCGCCGCCGCGGCCGGATGCCCGCAATGCGCCCAGGGCTGGCAGCTTGCCGGCGGCGAGCGGGTGGTGGTGCGCGCGGTGCGCGCGGCCGACGCGGCGAGCGAGCACGCCTTCGTCCAGGCGCTGTCGCGCGAGAGCCGCTATTACCGCTTCCTCACCGGCGGGCGGGTGTCCGACGAGGTGATCAGCCGGTTCATCCATGACGAGGACGGCCTCGCGCTGGTGGTCACGGCGGAGGTGGCGGGCGAGCCGGTCATCGTCGCCAACGGCAACTATGTCGTCACCGCCGCCGGCGTGGCGGAGTTCGCGGTGGCGGTGGCCGACGACTGGCAGGGCAAGGGCCTGGGCCGCCGGCTGATCGCGCGCCTGCGCGACGCCGCGGCCGGCGCGGGCCTGCGCCTGCTGCGCGGCGACGTGCTCAGCGAGAACCGCCGCATGCTGGCGCTGATGCGGGAGTTCGGCTTCTCCAGCCGGCGCAACCCGGAAGACGTCATGCTGCACGAGGTCACGCTGGTGTTGCGCGGCGGCGCCGGCCAGGACGCGGCGGCCGGCGCCGCCCGCGCGGCGGCGGGCTGAGCGGCAACGCAGACTGGCTTACGCCGGCGCCGTGTCGCGGCGGCGCGTGCCGGCCGTGACCGTGCAGCCGACCGAAGCGATGATGATGCTGGCGATGGCCAGCCACTGCTGCGCGCTCAGCGTCTCGTGCAGGAACACCAGCCCGGCCAGCGCGCCCATCGCCGGCTCCATGCTCAGCAGGATGCCGAAGGTCCGGCGCGGCAGGCGCTTGAGCGCCACCATCTCCAGCGAATAGGGAATCGCGCTCGACAGCAGGCCCACCGCCAGCCCCGCCAGCAGCAGCGCCGGGCTGAACATGGCCGTGCCGGTGTGCGCGAGGCCGAACGGCAGCACCACCAGCGCCGCCACGGTCAGGCCCAGCGAGGTGGCCTGCCCGCCATGCGCGTTGCCGGCCATCTGGCCGAAGATGATGTACAGCGCCCAGCCCACCCCCGCCGCCAGCGCGTAGCCGATGCCCACCGGATCGAGCGTGCCCACGTTCTGCCCGAGCGGCAGCAGCAGCAACAGGCCCGCCACGGCAAACGCGATCCACAGGAAGTCGATGGCCCTGCGCGACGACGACACCGCCACCGCCAGCGGCCCGGTGAACTCGATGGCGATGGCCAGCCCGAGCGGCACCGTGCGCAGCGCCATGTAGAACAGCAGGTTGGTGGCGCCCAGCGCCGCGCCGTACAGCGCGATCGCGCGCGCGTTGGCCCGGCTCAGCGGCAGCCGCCACGGCCGCCACACGCACAGCAGGATCAGCGCGGAAAAGCCCACGCGCAGCGCGGTGGTGCCCTGGGCGCCGGCTGTGGCGAACAGGGTCTTGGCGAACGAGGTGCCGATGCACAGCGAGGCCATCGACCCGACCAGCGCCAGCACGGCAACGAGGGTTGTGCTTTGTTTCAGTCGGTTCAGCGGCAATTGCGAGTCTCGGGAAGGGGGTGTCCGGGCAGCCGGCGGGCCGGCGGGCGGCGGCGAGGCCTGCATCTTGAACGATCTTGCCGGCGCTGGCTAGGACATGTGCAGCATGGCGGACCCGGCCCGCCCGCGCCGCGCACCGGGTGGTCCACGCCGCCGGTGCGTGCCGCGGCGCCGCATGGTGCTGGCGGCCGAGGAGGGCGATGTCTATGTTGAAGGAGAACGCCGGCATGGCCGGCCCCGCCACCGCCTTCAGGAGAACTCCGATGGCATCCTCCGCCTCTCCCCGCCGCGTCGCGATCACCGGCGCGGCCGGCGCGCTCGGCCGCGCCGTCGCCGGGGCCTTTGCCGACGAAGGCGACCGCCTGGCCCTGATCGACCTCGACGCCGAAGCGCTGCGCGCGCACGCGCCGGTGGCGCAGGCCGCCGGCTGGCACCTGCCGCTCGGCGCCGACGTGACCTCGCCGGACAGCATGGCGCAGGCCGCGCGCGCCATCCTCGACGCCTTCGGCGGCCTCGACGTGCTGGTGCACGTGGCCGGCGGCTTCGAGATGGGCGAGCCCGCGCACGCGCTGAGCCGCGAGTCGTGGCTGCGCATGATGGACCTCAATGCGTGGTCGCTGGTGGCCGTGACCCGGCACTTCATTCCCGCCATGCTGGCGCAGCACGCCGGCAAGGTGGTCGCCGTGTCCGCGCGCGGCGCGGCCAGCGGCGCCGCCGCGATGGGCGCCTATTGCGCCTCCAAGAGCGCGCTGCAGCGCCTGGTGGAAAGCCTGTCGCACGAAGTCCGGCAGGCCGGCATCAACGTCAACAGCATCGCGCCCGGCATTCTCGACACGCCCGCCAACCGGCGCGCCATGCCCCATGCGGACACGGCCGCCTGGGTGTCGACGGCCGCGGCCGCGCGCGCGGTGCTGTTCCTGGCGTCGGACGGCGCGCAGGCCATCCACGGGCAGCATCTGGTGCTGGACGGGTTGAGCTAGGCCGGCGCCGGCGCCGCGTTCCTCACGCCGGTCCGGGCCGCGCCAGCGGCAGGGTCGCCAGCCGTTCCAGCACCACGGCGCGCATGCCCGCCGGCGCCGGCAACTGTTCCAGCAGCGCGGGCCAGCGCTCGTGCGCCATCGCCACCGCGTCTTTCGCGGCGGCGGTGGCGATGCGCTCGGCAACCCTGGCCGCGCGCGCGAACTCGCGGTAGGTCTGCAGGGTCTGCGCGCGCTGCTGGCGGTCGATGGCGACGTTCTGGCCGAAGCCGGCAAAGCCCGGCAGGGCGGCCACGCTGACGATGTCGTAGGCCGGCGACAGCTCGGCGGCGATGCCGTTGCGGTACAGGAACGAGAAGTTCCTGAGATGGGCGTCGCTGTTGCCCAGCAGCGTGTTGACGGCCTGGCGGATGAAGAACTGGCGCACGTCCTCGATGCCGCGCACGCTCAGGCGCTCCAGCAGTTGCACCAGCGCGGCGTAGGCCTCGGGGCCGGCGTACTTGCGGCTGGGCATGCGCGTGAGCACCTGGCAGCCGTCCTCGGCATGCACGCGGCCGCCCGGCTCGCGGTCGAAGCGGTCCACGGCGAGGAAATGCAGGCCGGCGCCGAGCGCCTCGGGCAGGCCTTCCACCTCGATGGCGGCCAGCGGCACCGGCCGGCACGGCGCCACCGCCACGCCGGCGGCCTGCGCCAGCTGCATGGCGGCGTACTCGTTGAAGACCTGGCTGTCGTCGTTGCGCGCGGGCAGCTTGGCGATCAGGTCGGAGAGGCGCCCGTGCGTGGGCAGCGTGTAGCGCCTGCCGGCCTGCGCGGTGGACAGCGCGAGCTTGTTCTGCACGCCCGAGACCGAGGCCGCGCCTTCGGTGGCGCCTTCGATCACGGCGATCTCGAGGTTGTCGGCGCCGCCGGTCACGCCCACGGTGCGCACGTGCCCGGGCAGCGTGTCGAGCGGGGCCGGGCGTATCACCACGGCGCCGGGCAGGTCGTCGCCGGCGGCGGCCAGGATGCCGAAGTCGTCGCGGTCCCCGGCGTGCTGGCGGGTGGCTTCCAGGCGCCTGCGCAGCTCGCTCTCGGGCAGCAGCCCGGCGAAGTAGGGCGGCAAGGCGCCGTTGGTGTTGTAGAGCGCCGGATGGAACGGGTTGGAGAGCACGGTGGCGGTCAGCGCCTCGTTGCCGGGGAAGGTCAGCGACAGGCTCAGCGTGGGCCGCAGCGGATCGCCGCGGAACGCTTCGGCCGGCACGAAGCGGCAGGTGCGCTCGACCTCGCACAGATGCCCGCACAGCACGCCGTGCAGATGGACTTCGAGGTAGCGGGGCCGCAGGCCGGGGCTCACGGCTGCGGCTCCAGGAACATTTCCACCGAGGTGCGGGCGTCGCGGTCGGGCCCGCTGTCCTTGCCTTCGAGCAGGCGCCGCACCGCCAGCAGGTGCTCGCGCGGCACCAGCACCCATTCCGCGTCGAGCGCGGCGCCGATGGCCTCCAGCGTGGAGGCGCGCACGTCGCTCCTGCCGCTCAGCGCGGTGGTCAGGTTCGATGGCGCCATGCCGATCAGGCGTGCCACCTCGGCCAGGGAAGCCTTGCGCGCGGCGCGGCGCGCCTGCAACTGTGCTTGGAATGATGCCATGACATAGTTTTAGCTGAATATATATGTCATAGCATAGCAGATGGCCGGACGGATTTATGCTATTCCATAGTTTTGTTATTGAAACTATGCCATAACATAATGCGCCGGGATGTGATGCCGCGGACGCGGGCAGGCCGGTCCTTGGCGGCGCTCGCCGCCGGCGCGGCGGCGGGCTCGCGCGCCGTGGCGATGGCGGGCGGGGAAAGCCCTGGGTTCCGGCCGCCGGTGCCGCGCGCCGCCCACGCCGGCGGCCGGCAGCGGCGCCGCCCGGTGGCAGGGAACCGGCGGCGCCGGGGCGCTACGCCGCGCGGCCGTGCACGGCCGGCTGGCCCGGCGCCCGGCGGAAGACCCCGAGCTCGTCCGGCGCGCACTGCGCGATCAGCCCGGTTTCCCACGCCAGATAGGCGCGCGCCGCCTCGTGGTTGCCCTCGTGGCGGTCGTGCACGAAGAACAGGAAGTCGATGCGCGCCGCCGCCGGCAGCGGTGCCGGCCGCACCGCCTGGGGCAGGCCCGCGGCCAGCCAGGTGTCGTAGCCCTGCGCCAGCCGGTACACATGGGTGTAGCCCTCGGCGAGCAGGTCGTTGCCGGCCAGGCTGGCAACGCGCGGGTCGGCGGCGATCAGGATGACCGGCCGGCCCGGCTCGGCGCCGAGCTCGCCGAGCGTGCGCGGCAGGCGCGGGCGGATCGACCAGACCGCGCCGTCGGCGTGGCCGCGCCCGTAGGCGGCGCTGTCGCGCAGGTCGATCGCGATGGCGTCGGGCGCCTCGGCATGCAGCGCGCGCAGCAGGCTGGCGTCGAGCACCGGCAGCTTGCGGGCGGACAGGGGCCGCGGCGGCGCGCTCACCTTGAGCGCCGCGTCGACGCCGTCGGCCAGCACCGCGCTTTCGTAGCCCAGCTGGTACAGCCAGCTTGCCACCACCGGCGCGCGCACGCCGTCGTCGTCGAACACGATCACGCGCGCGCCGCGCACGCCGACGTACTGGTCGGTGGCCTGGATCAACTGGCCGCCGGGCGCATGCGTGGCGCCGTCGATGGTGCCCGCGGCGAATTCCTCGGCGGTGCGGATGTCGAGCAGGAAGGTGGTGCGCCCAGCATCGTCGAGCCATTGCTGGGCCTGCGTGGCCGACAGCGCGGGCAGGCCGAAGCGCAGCAGCAGCCGCGCCGAGCGCGCGCGCGCCGCGGCCAGCGCGGCGGCATCCGGCGCCGGCGGATAGCGGCGCTGGCTGCCGTGCTCCAGCGCGTGGCCCGCGAGATACCAGCCCTGGGTGCCGTTCTCCAGCGCCAGCACCGGGTTCGGCAGGCCGAGGTTGCGCAGGGTCTGGGCGCCGATGATGCTGCGCGTGCGGCCCGCGCAGTGCACCACCACGGTGGTCCGCGCGTCGGGCACCAGCGCGTCCAGGCGCAGCGCCAGCTCGCCGTTGGGCAGGCTGCTGGCGCCGGGGATCGTCATCTTCTGGTGCTCTTCGAAGGTGCGGCCGTCCACCAGCACCAGCCTCTCGCCGGCCGCGCGCCGCGCCACCAGTTGGTCCGCGCTCAGGCGCGGCGTGTGGTGCCAGTGCTCGACCAGTTCGCCGAAGGTCTTGGAGGGCACGTTGACGCCCTTGAACAGCGTATAGCCGGCCGTGGCCCAGGCCGGCGCGCCGCCCGCGAGCAGGGTCACGTCGCCGTAACCGAGCTGCGCCAGCCGCTGCGCGGCGCGCGTGGCCACGCCGTCGCCGTCGTCGAGCAGCACGATGCGCTCGGTCAGGCGCGGCGCCAGGCGCCCGACGTCCAGCTCCAGCCGGCTATAGGGCAGCGGCACGGCGAAGAACGGATGGCCTTCGCCATACTGGCCGTGCTCGCGCACGTCGAACAGCGCCAGGGGCTGGCCGTCGTTGAGCCAGCCGCGCAGCGTGGCGGCATCGATGGATCGGGTCATGGCGGGCTCCTGGGGGCTGGGATGGACGGCGCTTCAGGCCGCGGCCTGGGCCGGGACCTGTTCGCTGCGGTTCATCTGGGTGGTGTTGTAGTTGACGATGCGGCCGGTCTCTGGCTCGATGCCGATGCGCCCGGTCAGCGCTTCCAGCGGGCGGCCGTAGAGGTGGAAATGCAGCGTGGGTGCGTCGCCCACCACGTGGATGCTGTGGATGTCCTGCGGCAGGAAGGCGATCGGCGCGCCGGGACGCACCACCTGCTCGCGCTCCAGCGCCAGCGCGGCGCGGGCGGGATCGCTGCCGTCGTCGGTGCGGCGGTAGACGCGGTTCAGCTCGTCGCCCTGCACGGCCACGATCACCGCCCAGGTGTCGTGGTTGTGCGGGATGGTCTTCTTGCCGGGAACGATGGAGTTCAGGTACAGCGCCGGCAACTGGCCTTCCTCGCTCAGGCGGTAGCGCGTGGAGGTGGCGGTGCCGTCGGCGGGCGGCGGGAAATCGGCGAAGCCGAACAACGCCTTCTTGTCGGCCAGCGCCTGCAGGGCGTGGGTCACGCGCTCGAGCGTGGCGCGGTCCACGTCGCGCTGGCTGGTGAGGGCGCGGACTTCGGCAAGGGTGGTGGCGACGGCGGCGCTGCGCTGGCTCTGGATGGTCATCTGGGGGAATCCTCGTTCTGATCGGCAGGCCTCCACTCTACGGAGTGCGCGGCGGCGGCTGAAAGAACAATATCGCCGATGCATATGCGGTTTTGCCGCCAGGCCCCAGTCGGGCGGGTGCCGCGCTTCGCATTTCCAATGGCGGAAAGATTCGTTGCCGCGGCGCCTGCCCGGCTCTTAGAGTTGGGCGCAAGCCGGTCCGGGCAAGCCCCGGGGGCCAGCCATTGCCGGGCCCCGTTCCCGGAACGGAGACCGCACATGAGCCAGACCCTGCACGAACGCCTGCAACCCTATCCCACGGAGAAACTGGCGGCGCTGGCGGCACAGACGCCGCTGCGCACCAGCCTGCCGCCGATCAGCTTCAGCTGGGGCGAGCCGCGCCATGCCACGCCGCGCTTCATCGAGGAAGCGCTGGCGCGGCACGCCGGCGAGATCGGCCGCTATCCCAAGGTGCCCGGCAGCGACGCGCTGCGCGAGGCCATCGCCGCCTGGATCGCGCGCCGCCACGGCGTGGGCGACCTGGACCCGGCGCGCGAGATCGTGCCGGTCAACGGCGCCAAGGACGGGCTGTTCAGCCTGGCGCAGGCCGTGCTGGGCGCCAGCCGCCCGCGCGAGGGCGCGCCGGTGGTGCTGGTCAGCAATCCCGGCTACCAGGTGTACGAGGGCGCGGCGCTGCTGGCCGGCGCCGAGCCTTATTACATCGACACCGCGCGCGGGCTGGTGGCCGCGCTGGACGCGGTGCCCGCCGAGGTCTGGCCGCGCGTGCGGCTGTGCTACCTGTGCTCGCCGGACAATCCGTCCGGGCGCGTCTATCCGCTGGAAGACTGGGCCCACGTGCTGGCGCTGTCCGAGCGCCACGGCTTCCACGTGGTCTCCGATGAGTGCTACTCCGAACTGTATTTCGACGAGGCCGCGCCGCCGCTCGGCGCGCTGGCCGCCGCGCAGGCGCTGGGCCGGGACCGCCGCCGCCTGCTGGCGGTGGCCAGCCTGTCCAAGCGCTCCAACGCGCCCGGCCTGCGCTCCGGTTTCGTCGCCGGCGACGCCGACGTGCTGGCGCGGCTGCGCCAGTACCGCAGCTATTCCGGCGGCGTGCTGAACCCGGCCGTGCAGGGCGCCAGCCTCGCCGCGTGGCGCGACGAGGCGCACGTGGTGGAGAACCGCCGCCTGTACCGCGAGAAGTTCGATTTCGCCGTGCCGCGCCTGCGTCAGGTGGCGCGGCTGGAAGCGCCGCAGGCGGGCTTCTTCGCGTGGCTCGACATCCGCGCCAGCGGGCTGGACGACGTGGCTTTCACGCGCCTGCTGCTGGCCGAGCAGAACCTCGCCGTGGTGCCCGGCACCTTCCTCGCGCGCACGGTCGACGGCCACAACCCCGGCGTGGGCCATGTCCGCATCGCGCTGGTCGCCAGCCCCGAGGAATGCGCGCAGGGCGTGGAACGCCTCGTGAGCCTGCTGCGCGGGTTGCAGCCGGCCGCTGCCTGAGCGCGCGCGGCTCGTTGCCGCCTTGCCGTATCCGACGATCTCCTTTTTCTTCCCCGCCATGACCATCACCGACCTGACCCAGACCTTTGCCGACGACCCCGCCGCCGCGCGCGCGGACCATCCGCGGGTAAGCCCGGCCGCGCTCAAGGACGCCATCGCCGGCGGCGGCGAGCTGGCCGTGCTGGACGCGCGCGAGGAGGGCGCCTTCTCACGCGCGCACCTGCTGTTCGCCGTGCCCGCGCCGCTGGGCCGGCTCGAAACCGTGATCGACCGCCTGGTGCCGCGCCGGAACACGCCCATCGTGGTGACGGACCTGGCCGAGGACCTCGCCCACGCCGCCGCCGGCAAGCTGCTGCGCTTCGGCTACACCGACGTCTCGGTGCTGGCCGGCGGCACGCGCGCGTGGCAGGCCGCCGGGTACGAAGTGTTCAGCGGCACCAACGTGCCCAGCAAGGCCTTCGGCGAAGTCATCGAGCACGAGCTGCACACGCCGTGGATCACCGCCGAGGCGCTGCGCCTGCACCAGCAGCGCGGCGACAACGTGGTGGTGGTGGACAGCCGCCCGTTCAGCGAATTCCAGAACATGAGCATTCCCGGCGCGGTGGACTGCCCCGGCGCCGAGCTGGTCTACCGCATCGGCGAGATCGCGCCCGACCCGGACACGCTGGTGGTGGTCAACTGCGCGGGCCGCACGCGCAGCATCGTCGGCGCGCAGACGCTGATCAACGCCGGCATTCCCAACCGCGTGGTGTCGCTCAAGGACGGCACGATGGCATGGCTGCTGGCCGGCTACGCGCTCGACCACGGCCAGACCCGCTTCGCCCCGCAGCCCGGCGACGCCGCGCAGGCCACGGCGCGCGAGCGCGCCGCCCGCGTGGCCGGACGCGCCGGCGTGCGGCACATCGACGCCGCGCAACTGGCCGCGTTCGAGCAGCAGGCGCACGAGCGCACGCTGTACCGCTTCGACGTGCGCTCGCCCGAGGAATACGCCGCCGGCCACCTGCCGGGCTGGCGCAGCGCGCCCGGCGGGCAGCTGGTGCAGGCCACCGACGCCTATGCCGGCACCCGCCGCGCCCGCATCGTGCTGGCCGACTGGGACGGCGTGCGCGCGCAGACCACGGCGGCATGGCTGGCCCAGTTCAGCGGGCACGAAGTGTTCCTGTTCCGCGCCGATCCGCTCGCCGCGCGCGAGGCCGGGCCCGAGCCTGTGCGCGTGCTGCGCACCTCGGCCGCCGAGGCGCCGTGGATCGAGGCGGCTTCGCTGTCCGCGCTGCAGGCGCGCGGCGGCGTGACGGTGGCCGACGTCGACAGCAGCCTGGCCTTCCGCCGCGGCCACATTCCCGGCGCCTGGTTCGCCACGCCGGAAAAGGCGGCGCTGGTGCTGGACCACGCCGGCCCGGCCGACGTGATCGTCGTCACCTCCGCCGACGGCGTGCTGGCGCAGGTGGTGGCCGCGGCGCTGCGCCACGCCAGCGCGCGCGACGTGCGCGCGCTGCTCGGCGGCAACGCGCGCTGGCAGGCGCTGGGGCTGCCGGCCGAAGCCGCGCCGGCCGGCTCCGCCGCCGCCGCGCGCGTGCTGACCGGCGACGAGGATGCCTGGTACAGCGCCTACGCCTACGAAGACGAAGGCCGGCGCAAGGCCGAGATGCATGCCTACCTGAACTGGGAAATCGGGCTGGTGGACCAGCTCGGGCGCGATGGCGATCTGGCGGTGAAGCTGGTGGACTATCGCAAGGCCTGAAAGGTACAAAAGCCCTGCGGGTTTGTTTCCCTCACCGCAACGAAATCCCCGAAGCCGCGATCACCGCCGCATAGCGCGGCATGTCCTTCGACAGCGTCGCATCGAGTTCCTGCGCCGTCGATCCCACCACCACGTAGCCCGCGTCTTCCAGCTGGCTGCGCGTGGCCGGCACGCTGAGCACGGCGGCCACGTCGCGGCTGATGCGCTCCACCACCGGCGTGGGCGTGGCGGCCGGCGCGATCAGGCCCTGCCAGCTTTCCACGGCGAAGCCGGCGGCGCCGGCCTCGGCCATCGTCGGCACCTGCGGCAGCGCCTTCGAGCGATAGGGCGTGGTGACGGCCAGCGCCGTCAGGCGCCCGGCGCGCACGTAGTCGGTGACGGCGGCGAGCGTGATGAGGGTGGCGTCGATATGGCCGCCGAGCAGGTCCACCGTGGCCGGCGCGCCGCCCGCATACGGGATGTAGTTGACGCGGATGCCGGCCTGGCGCGACAGCATCTCGTGCGCGACGTGGGCGATGCCGCCGTTGCCGGGCAGGCCCAGCGTCACCTCGCCGGGTTTCCTGCGGGCCAGCGCCAGGTAGTCCTGGAACGTGCGCACGCCGAGGTCCGGGCGCGCCACCAGGATCTGCGGGTTGACCACCGCCTTGCTCACGCCGCGGAACGCATGGGCCGTATCGTAGGGCAGCGTCTTGAACAGCGAGGCGTTGAGCGTCACGCCCTCGCCGCCGAGCAGCAGGGTGTAGCCGTCGGCCCTGGCCCTGGCCACCTGCGCGGCGCCGAGCGTGCCGCTGGCGCCGGCCACGTTTTCCACCACCACCGGCTGGCCCCATTTCTCGCCGAGCTTGAGCGCCAGCGTGCGCGCGAGCTTGTCGGCGCTGCCGCCGGCGGCAACCGGCACCACGATGCGCACGGCGTGCGCGGGAAAGGCGTCGGCCTCGGTGGCCGCGGGCGCGGCGTGCGCGCGCAGCAGCAGCGGGGCGCCGGCGATGGCGGCGGCGCCGAGGCCGATGAAGGTGCGAAAGAGAGTGCGGCGTTGCATGGCGTTGCGGCCCCGGCGCGTTGCCGGGACGTGCGGGATGGAAGGAGGAGGAACAGCTTAGGAACGCACCCCGCCGGCGGCCAACGAATCTTTCCGCGCATGGTTATGCGGCGTGCCCGATGGCAACGCGCGGCGCATAACGATTGCCTCTTTTATTCGTTCCGTGGCACCGGGCCTTTGCGTACAGTTGGTCGACCGCACCGGCTGCCGCGCGCTGGCCGGCGCGCGGCATGACGACACGCATAACAACCAGAAGCACACCATGACACGCACTCTTTCGCCACGGTCGCCGCGTTGGCCGGCCCTTGCCGCCGCCTTGCTGGCCGGCACCTTCCTCGCCGGCGCCGCGCATGCGGACGCCACGCTCGACAAGATCCGCCAGCGCGGCAAGATCGTGGTCGGCGTGATGCTGTCCGGCAGCGCCTTCGGCTCGATCGACCCCGCCACGCAGAAGCCGGTCGGCTTCAACGCGGACCTCGCGCAGGACCTCGCGAAGCAGCTCAACGTGGAGCTGGAGACGGTGCAGGTGCAGCCGTCCAACCGCGTGCAGTTCCTGCAGCAGGGCAAGGTCGACGTGCTGATCGCGTCGATGGAATACACCCCCGAGCGCGGCGAGCAGCTCGGCTACGTGCCCACGCCGTACTACCGCGTGGGCGGCGCCGTGATCGTGCCCAAGCAGAGCGACATCAAGCGCTGGGAAGACCTCAAGGGCAAGACCGTGTGCATCTCGCAGGGCAGCAGCTATACGCGCCCGGTGCAGGTGGAGTACGGCGCGATCCCGAAGGGCTTCAAGGGCTCGTCCGAGTCCCTGCTGGCGCTGCGCGGCGACAACTGCGCCGGCGCCGTGCACGACAACACGCTGCTGCAGCCGCTGGTGCGCGGCAACCCGGAATGGCAGAACTACCGCATCGTGCTGCCCGAGCTGAACCCCGCGCCCACGGTGATCTGGACGCGCAAGGGCGAGCAGGACACCATCCAGGCGGTCGAGCGCGTGGTGCAGGGCTGGCACCGCAGCGGCTGGCTGATCGGCACCGAGAAGAAGAACGGCATCCTGCCGCCGTCGCCTTCGCTCACCGAGCTGCACGACAAGTTCAAGGGCGGCCGCGGCTGATGGATGCCGCGATCGCCGCACTGATCGCGGGGGCGCGCCACCTCGGCCTGAACTACGCCTTCCTGGCCGACGCCTATGACCGCGGCGCCTTCGTGCACGGCGCCTGGGTCACGCTGGAGCTGGTGCTGTGCACGCTGGCCGGCAGCCTGGCCGCGGGCGTGGCGCTGGCCGCCGCGTTGACCTCGCGCCACGCGCTGGTGGCCGGCGCCACGCGCGCGTTCGTCGAGGTCACGCGCAACACGCCGACGCTGGTGCAGCTCTACTGCGCCTTCCTGGTGCTCAACATGCTGATCACCCACGCCTTGCAGGACGCGCAGCGCAGCAACCCGCTCACGCCGTTCCTGTGGGTGGTGGTGGTGCTGTCGCTGCACAAGGGCGTGTTCCATGCCGAGGCCCTGCGCGCCGGCATCGAGGCGGTGCCCAAGGTCACGCTGGAGGCGGCGGCGTCGCTCGGCTTCGACCGCCGCACGCTGCTGTGGCGCGTGCAGCTGCCGCTGGCGCTGCGCTTCGCGCTGCCGGCGCTGGTCAACAACTCGGTGGAGCTGGTCAAGGCCACCGCGGTGGCGTCGGCCATCGCCGTGGGCGACATCACCTACGCCTCGATCATGATCTGGACCCAGCGCGACAACGTGCTGGAACTGATGGTGCTGTTGCTGTTGTTCTTCGGCGTGCTGACCTGGGTGGTCAGCCGGGCCGGCAACTGGCTCGAACTCCGACTGAGGATGCCCGGCTATGGCAACCGCTGATTCAAGCCTGCCGCGCGCCGGCATCGCCTGGCCCGCGGCGCGGCGCTTCTCCGGCCTGCTGTGGCTGCTGCCGCTGGCCGCGCTGGCGGTGGCGGCCAGCCGCCATCCCGACCTCGCGCGCGCGCTGGCCGGCGCGTGGCAGTGGTCGCCGGCGCTGCTGCGCGGCTTCCTGGTCAACATCGGCGTGAGCGTGCTGGCGATCGCGCTGGGCACCGCCGGCGGGCTGCTGGTGGGCGCGCTGCGGCTGTCGCCGGTGGCGCTGCTGGCGCGGCCCGCGCACTGGTACGTGCAGGTGTTCCGCAACGCGCCGTGGCTGGTGCTGATCTATTTCTCCACCTACGTGTTCCCGTTCGAGATCAACATCGGCCGCCACATCCTGCCGTTCCCGGACTGGTTCAAGGTGGTGGTGGGGCTGGCGCTGCCGGCCAGCGCCAACGTGGCCGAGGTGCTGCGCGGCGCGGTGCAGTCGATCCCGCTCACGCAGTGGGAGGCGGCCAGCTCGATGGCGTTCTCGCGCCGGCAGATCCTGCGCCTGATCATCGTGCCGCAGTGCGTGCGGCGCATGCTGCCGCCGTGGATGAACCTCTACGCCACGCTGACGATGGGCACCGCGCTGGCTTCGCTGGTGGGCGTGCACGACCTGCTCGACACCGCGCAGATCGCCAGCAATACCGTCAACCAGACCGCCTTCACCGTGCTGATCTACTTCGTCGTGATGGCGATGTTCTTCGCCTGGTGCTACCCGATCTCGCGCTTCACCCGTTATCTGGAACAAAAACATGCTGTTGCCTGAACATGCCGACGGCCCCGCGCTGGCCACGCTCCCCGCGCCGGCCGCGCCGCTGGTCGCCCTGCGCGACGTGCACCTGTCCTTCGGCGGCAACGCGGTGCTCAAGGGCATCGACCTCGACGTGCGGCGCGGGCAGGCGGTGTCCATCATCGGGCCGTCCGGCTCGGGCAAGTCCACCATCCTGCGCTGCATCACCGGGCTGCTGGAGCCGCAGCAGGGCAGCGTGACCGTGGGCGGCGTGGCGGTGCGCGAGCTGCGCGGCGAGGCCGAGCGCATCGCGCTGCGCAAGCGCGTGGGTTTCGTCTTCCAGCAGTACAACCTGTTCCCGCACCTGACCGTGCTGCAGAACCTCACCATCGCGCCGCTGCGCGTGCTGGGGCGCGGCCGCGCGCAGGCCGAGGACACCGCCATCGAGTTGCTGCGCAAGGTGCGCCTGGCCGACAAGGCCGGCGCCTACCCGGGCGAGCTGTCCGGCGGCCAGCAGCAGCGCGTGGCGATCGCGCGCGCGCTGGCGATGGAGCCCGAGCTGATCCTGTTCGACGAAGTCACCTCCGCGCTCGACCCCGAAACCGTGGGCGAAGTGCTGACCGTGATCGGCGACCTCGTGGAAGAAGGCCTGACCTGCCTGCTGGTCACGCACGAGATGCGCTTTGCCGAGGAAATCAGCGACGAGGTGTATTTCACCGAGGGCGGGCGCATCGTCGAGCATGGCCCGGCGCGCCGCATCTTCAGCGCGCCCGGCAGCGAGCGCACGCGCGCCTTCCTCAACCGCGCGCTCGGCGCCCAGGCGCGCCCGCACGCCGATCCCTTTGTCGTCAGCTTCGACAAGCTGCGCTTCGCCATCTGAGCCACACCCGCATCCACCACCGAGCACCATGAGCCACCATCGCGATACCCAGCTGATCCACGCCGGCACGCCGCCGTTTACCGACGGGCACGGCCCGGTCAACGTGCCGGTGGTGCGCACCAGCACCGTGCGCTTCGAGAGCACCGCCGCCTACGACGACATCCGCGCCCGCCACGCGCGCGGCGAGCGCGTCAGTTCCTACGGGCGCCAGGGCATGGACACACACCGCGCGCTGGAGGATGCGCTGGCCGCGCTCGAAGGCGGCAGCCGCACCTTCCTGGCGCCCTCGGGGCTGGCGGCGATCTCGCTGGTGTTCGTGGCGCTGCTGTCGCCGGGCGATCACGCGCTGGTGGCCGACAGCGTCTACGCGCCGGTGCGCCGACTGGACCAGTCGCTGCTGCGCCGGCTCGGCATCGAGCTGACCTATTTCTCGCCGTCGCGGGATGACCTGGAGACGCTGATCCGCCCCAATACGCGGCTGCTGTACCTGGAGTCGCCCAGCTCGCTGCTGTACGAAGTGCTGGACCTGCCGCGCCTGTCGCAGATCGCGCACCGGCATGGCGTGACCGTGGCCACCGACAACACCTGGGCTTCCGGCCACCTGCTGCAGCCGCTCGCGCTGGGCGTGGACGTCTCGGTGCTGGCCTCGACCAAGTACGTCAGCGGCCATTCGGACCTGATGCAGGGCGCGGTGGTGGTCAAGGACGAAGCGCTGGCGCGCCGCATCGCCGAGACCTACGACAGTTTCGGCCTGGCCATCAGCGCGGACGATGCCTACCTCGCGCTGCGCGGCATCCGCACGCTGGCGGTGCGGCTGGCCCAGCACCAGCGCAACGCGCTGGCGGTGGCGCAGTTCCTGGAAGGGCACGAGGCCGTGGGCCGCGTGTTCCATCCCGCGCTGCCGTCCGACCCGGGCCACGCGCTGTGGCGGCGCGATTTCTCGGGCGCCAACGGGCTGGTGTCGTTCACGCTGCCGGGCGCCGACGCGGCGGCGGCGAACGCGCTGGTCGACGCGCTGGCGCTGTTCGGGCTCGGCGCTTCCTGGGGCGGTTATGAAAGCCTGGCGCAGGTGGCGGCGCGGGAACGGCTGGCCGAGCATTCCTACTGGCGCGGCAGCGAGCCGGTGATCCGGCTGCACGTGGGGCTGGAGGCGGCGGCGGACCTGATCGCGGATCTGGAGCAGGGACTGGCGGCGACGCAGCGCCAGGCGGCGCGGCCGCGCGCGGCCGCCTGAGGCCGCAGGAAAAGAGGAGGCGGGGGCCGGCTCGCGGCCGTCATCCGCCTCCAAAGAAGCCGGCGTCATCGTGCGCCGGCTTCCAGTACGCGGTCGCGGGCCGCGGCCGTCAGATCGCCCATCCGCCCGCGTAGAACACCGCCAGCGCCAGCGCGATGCCCACCGTGCCCACGTTGAGCTTGCGGAATTCGCCGGCCACCACGCGGCCGATCACCAGCGTGCAGAAGCCCAGCATGATGCCGGTGACGATATTGCAGGTCAGCACGATGAACACCGCGCACACCAGGCCCGCCATCGCGTCGACCAGATCGTCCATATGCAGCTTGCCGACGCTGCCGAGCATCAGCAGGCCGACATACATCAGCGCGGGCGCGGTGGCATAGGACGGCACCAGCGCGGCCAGCGGCGAGAAGAAGATCACCGCCAGGAACAGCAGGCCCACCACCACCGCGGCGAGGCCCGTCTTGGCGCCGGCGGCCACCCCCACGCTCGATTCGATGTAGGCCGCGGCCGGCGCGCCGCCGAAGCACGCCGAGAAGATCGAGCTGAGCGAATCGGCGGTCAGCGCGCGGCCGCCGTTGGGGATCCGGCCCTTCTCGTCGAGCTGGCCGGCCTGCCCGGCCACGGCGCGGATGGTGCCGGTGGCGTCGAACACGGCGGTCATCACCAGCGCCAGCACGCTCGGCAGCACCGCCAGCGAGAGCGCGCCCTGGATGTCCATCGCGCCGATCAGCGAGGCGTGCCCCGGCGCGCTCAGCGCGGGCAGCGCGAACACGCCGCCGAACCTGACCGCGGGGTCGAAGGCCAGCCCCAGCGCCGAGATGGCGACGATCACCAGCAGGATGCCGCCCGGCACGCGGCGCCGCTCCAGCCCGAAGATGGCGGCCAGCCCGACGATCGACATCACCACCGGGAAGGCCGTGATCTTGCCCAGCGAGACCGGCAGGCCGGCGCCGGCGTTCTTCACCACCAGGCCCACGTCGCTGGAGGCGATCAGCAGCAGGAACAGGCCGATGCCGATGCCGGTGCCGTGCGCCACGCCGGCCGGCAGGTTGCGCAGGATCCACGCGCGCACGCCGGTGACGGAAATCGCGGTGAACACCACGCCCATCAGGAAGATCGCGCCGAGCGCCACCGCCGGCGACAGGCCCTGGCCCAGCACCAGCCCGAACGCGGTGAACGCGGTCAGCGAGATGGCGCAGCCGATGGCGATCGGCAGCCGCGCCCACATGCCCATCAGCAGCGAGCCGAAGGCCGCGGTCAGGCAGGTCGCGACGAACACCGCGCTGGTGTCGAAGCCCGCCTTGCCGAGCATGCCCGGCACCACGAAGACCGAGTAGACCATCGCCATGAACGTGGTCACGCCGGCCACGGCCTCGCGGCGGCCGGTGCTGCCGCGCGCGCTGATCTGGAAATACTTGTCGAGGAATCCGTTGACCTCGATGGCTTCGATCGCATCGACGGCCTTGGCCTCGACGGCATCGGTGCCGGGGAAGGGCTGCTCAAGCATGGCGGAGTGTCTCCTTTGTGGTGCGCCGGGGCGGTGGCGTCGCCACTCGCATCCGGGCTGTCTCGCTTTGTTTTCGTCGTCGCCGGGCGGGTGCGGCGGCACAGGCCGGTTGCCTGTGCCGCGCGCTGCACTGCATGCCGCGGTGCGCGGGTGCCGGCCACGTGGACGCCACTCCGTGCTGGCGGCCGTGGTCCGGCATGGCGAAGACTAAGGGAGACGCGGCGATTCTCCATACGCGGCGGCGCATGGCGGGCATTGCGGCTTTTGTATGAGGGAAAGGGCGCCGGTCGGCGCACGAGGCTGGCATGCGCTTCGTGTAGCGCCGCACCGGTTCAGATGCCAATGGTTGCCTCTGCTCGCCCACTTCGCGGGAGAGCGGAGACAACCGCCGGTGATGCCGCCGTCGTCAGCGGTCAGTCGTCGCGCGCCGCCGCGAATTCCGCCAGCGACGCCTCGCGATGCTGATCGAGCCGCGGCGCGGCGGTGAAGCCCGCGGGCGGGCGGTCCGCGGCATTGCGGTTCATCTTGCTCCTTGGAAGAACGCGGGAAATCAGTCGATGCGGGCGCCGCTGCTGAGCGTGAGTTCGGTCACGGTCTTGCCTTCGCGCAGCGCGAACTGCCTGAACTCGGCCGGCGAGGCCGACGGCGAGACCTCCTCGCCGCGGCTGGCCAGCCGCGCGCGCAGATCGGGCCTGGCGAGCGCCCTGGCCGAGGCGGCGAACAGCTTGTCGATCACCGCGGGCGGGGTCTGCGCGGGCGCGAACAGGCCGTACCAGTTGGTTATGTCGTAGCCCTTGATGCCGGCCTCGGCGATGGTCGGATAGTTGGGCAGCACCGGCGAGCGCGTGGCCGAGGTCACGGCGATGCCGACCACCTTGCCGGTGTCGATCACCGCCTGCACCGAGGCCGGCGTGGCGAAGGTGAGCTGCGCGTCGCCGGCGGCGACCGCCTGCGCGGACGGCGCGCCGCCCTTGTACGGCACGTGGGTGAGCCGCACGTCGGCCAGCTTGGCGAACTGCACGCCGGCCAGGTGCGTGATGACGCCGTTGCCGGACGACGAATAGTTGAGCGAGCCGGGCTGCTGGCGCGCCCTGGCCACGAGGTCCGCCACGCTGTTGATGCCCGCCGCCTTGTTGGCCGCCAGCAGCAGCGGCGACACCGTCAGCCGCGTGATGGGAGCGAAGTCCGCCGGCTCGTAGTGGATGTTCTTGTACAGCACCTTGTCGCCGCCCATCACGCTGGCCGTGGCGATATACAGCGTGTAGCCGTCGGGCGGCGCCTTGGCCACGGTTTCGGCGGCGATGGTGGTGCCGGCGCCCGGCTTGTTGTCGATGATGACCGGCTGGCCCAGCTCCTTGGACAGCGCGTCGCCGTACAGCCGCGCCACGTTGTCGGCGCCGCCGCCGGCGGGAAAGCCGATCACGAGGCGCACCGGCCTGGACGGGAACGAGTCCGAGGCCAGCGCCGGGCCGGCCAGCGCGCAGGCCATCGTCATGAACAGCAAGGTCGGGTGCCGCTTGGTCATGCTTGTCTCCTTTCTCGGTTTGTCCGCGTTTTCTTCGCGGTTTTTTGGGCTGCGCGCGCCTAGCTGCCGGCGAACGCCGGCGGCCGCTTCCCGCGCTCCGCGGCGGGCGCGCCGCGCGCGATCCGGTTCGGGGCCTGCTCCATGCCGTCGACGGCATTGATATGCTCGCGCAGTACCTCGAGGTCGCGCGGGCTGAGGCGGCTGGTCATCTGGGGGCGGCTCAACGTGATGATTGCTGCGCGTTCTTCGACGCGAAGCCGGGGCTCGCCGTGGTTTTGCATATAAGATTGATGTATAGATATATTTAAAACGATTCTAGATATGCCAAAAGAGCAGTCAAATCGAGGTTTACCCGGTCAGTCGCTTCAGGACCGCGTGCGCGAGGCCATCGAGGCGGACATCCACGCGGGCAAGCTCAAGCCGGGCTCGCAGCTCGACGAGCGCGCGCTGGCCGAGCGCTTCGACAGCTCGCGCACGCCGGTGCGGGAGGCGCTGCTGATGCTGGCGGCGCAGGGGCTGGTGACGATCGCGCCGCGCGCCGGGATCTTCGTGCACAAGCCGACGGTGGCCGAGCTGGTGGCGATGTTCGAGACGCTGGCCGAGATGGAGGGCGTGGTGGCGCGGCTGGCCACGCAGCGCATCACCGAGGCGGGCCGGACCGCGCTGGCGGCGGCCTTCGAGCAGGGCCGCGCCTACGTCGAGGCGGCCGACACGCCCGGCTACGTGGAGGCCAACCGCGCCTTCCACGACGTGCTGTACCACGCTGGCGCCAATCCCTACCTCGCCGAGCAGATCCGCATGCTGCGCCGGCGCCTGGCGATCTACTGGCGCCAGCGCGGGCTCATCAACGCGGCGCGCGTGCCCAGCTCGTTCCGCGAGCACGGCGCGATCGTGGCGGCGGTGCTGGCCGGCGACGCGGATGCCGCGGCGGCGGCCATGCGCGCGCATGTCTCCGCGGGCGGCAAGGCCATCGCGGACCTCGTGCTGCTGGCGCGGGACGCCTACGACGAGCCCGCGGCGCCGTGACGTGGCGCCATGACGTGACGCCACAACGCGGCGCCACAAAACGCGCGGCGCCCGCAACTGGTAGCATCGCAGGCAGCTTGCCGGGCGGCCCCTGCGCCGCCCGGCATGGTCTTCAACGCAGTCTTTCCCGGGTGTCCCGCTCCGTGTCCCACGACTTCTACTTCTACGAACCCGCGCGCGGCCACGGCCTGCCGCACGATCCCTTCAACGCCATCGTCGGGCCGCGCCCGATCGGCTGGATTTCCTCGCGCGCCGCCGACGGCATCGCCAATCTCGCGCCGTACAGCTTCTTCAACGCCTTCAACTACACGCCGCCGATCGTCGGGTTCTCGAGCGTGGGCTACAAGGACAGCGTGCGCAACATCGAGCAGACCGGCGAGTTCTGCTGGAACCTCGCCACGCGCGCGCTGGCCGAGCAGATGAACGCCAGTTGCGCGGCGGTGCCGCCCGAGGTGGACGAATTCGCGCTGGCCGGCCTGACGCCGGCGGCCTCGCGCATGGTGGCGGTGCCGCGCGTGGCGGAAAGCCCGGTCTCGTTCGAGTGCAAGCTCACGCAGCTGATCCAGCTCCAGGGCGCGGACGGCCACAAGGTGCCCACATGGCTGGTGCTGGGCGAGGTGGTCGGCGTGCACGTGGAGAAGTCGCTGTTCAAGGACGGCATCTATGACACGGCCGCCGCCCGGCCGATCCTGCGCGGCGGCGGTCCGGCGGACTACTTCGAGATCGTGCCCGAGATGCTGTTCCGCATGCGGCGCCCGGGCTGAGCGCGGGGTGCGGGCGGGGTGCGGGCGGCGGCCCGCGGGCCGTCCGCCGTGGGGGTTTTCGAATTTCTCCTTGACATACAGACCTGTCTACTCAAACAATGTGTAGACAGATCTGTATCATTTCTTCACCCCCAACCGCGCCCCAGCCGCACCCTAGCCAGGAGAACACCCATGTCCCAAGCCGAATCCCGTCCGCCGTTTCCCCCGTTCACCCGCGAGACCGCCATCCAGAAGGTGCGCGGCGCCGAAGACGGCTGGAACAGCCGCGACCCCGAGCGCGTGTCGCTGGCCTACACCGTCGACAGCGCATGGCGCAACCGCGCCGAGTTCGTCAACGGCCGCGAAGCCATCGTCGGCCTGCTGACGCGCAAGTGGCAGAAGGAGCTCGACTACCGCCTGATCAAGGAACTGTGGGCCTTCGACGGCAACCGCATCGCCGTGCGCTTTGCCTACGAATGGCATGACGATTCCGGCAACTGGTACCGCTCCTACGGCAACGAGAACTGGGAGTTCAACGAGGCCGGCCTGATGCAGCGCCGCTTCGCCTGCATCAACGACGCGCCGATCAAGGAATCCGACCGCAAGTTCTTCTGGCCGCTGGGCCGCCGCCCGGACGACCATCCCGGCCTGAGCGACCTCGGGCTGTAAGCGCGCCGCCTTGTTCTTGCGAAAACGCCGCCGTCCCGATCCGGGCGGCGGCGTTTTCGCTTCTGCTTTTCCCTTCCCCTCATTCCCGCTCGGCATTCTCCCGCCGGCGTGCCGCGACTTGTTCCGCCATGTATCAAGTCATGTACCGGGCCGCCCGTTTATCCCGCCGCGGCGCCTGCCTATAGTTCGACTCAAGGTTTCTGGCATTTTCCGACAAGCAGCCGACACCGAGATCCGCGATGAATCGCCCGACTGAATCGATCGATTAACGGCGCGATTTTCCAACCGTCAAACCATTTGGAGTCTGCAATGAGCAACCATCCCAAGACCGTCGTCATCACCGGCGCTTCCAGCGGCATCGGCTTCGCCCTGGCCGAGGCCTATCTCGCGCGTGGCGACAACGTGGTGGGCAACGCCCGCACGCAGCAACGGCTGGACGCCGCCGCCGCGCGCCTGGGCCATCCCGACAACTTCCTGCCGGTGGCCGGCGACATCGCGCTGCCCGCCACCGCGCGTGCCATCTTCGAGCGCGCCAGCGCGCGCTTCGGCAAGGTCGACGTGCTGGTCAATAATGCCGGCATCTTTATCGCCAAGCCGGTCGGCGAATATACCGAGGACGACGTCGAGAATATCGTCAATACCAACCTCAAGGGATTTTTCTATATTACCCAGCAGGCCGCCGCGCATATGAGCGCGAATCGCGCGGGACATATCGTCAGCATTACCGCCAGCCTCGCCATGCAGCCGACCGCGCAGGTGCCGGCGCTGCTGCCGGTGCTGATCAAGGGCGGCCTGAACCACGCCACGCGCGGTTTGGCGCTGGAACTGGCGCCGCACGGGGTCAAGGTGTCGGCGGTCGCGCCCGGGATCATCGATACGCCGCTGCACGGCGCCGGCACGCATGACTTCCTCAAGACGCTGTCGCCCAGCGGCGAGATCGGGCAGGTCAGGGACGTGGTGGACGCGGTGCTGTACCTGACCGGCGCGGCGTTCACCAGCGGCGTGGTGCTGCCGGTGGACGGCGGCGCGACGGCGGGCCGCTGGTAAGCAGGCCATGCGGGGCGGCGGCCATGCCGTTGCCGCCCGGCATGCGGGCAACATGACGGAGACGATCATGTCAGTGGAACAACGCATCGCGGCGCTCGGGCTGACGCTGCCGGCGCCGCCGCAGCCGCTGGGCAGCTATACGGCGGCGAGCGAGGCCGGCGACCTGCTGTTCATCTCGGGGCAACTGCCGCTGCGCGACGGCAAGCTCCTGTACCGGGGCCAGGTCGGCGCCGGGCTGACGCCGGAAGACGGGCGCCAGGCGGCGCAACTGGCCGCGCTCAACGTGCTGGCGCAGATCCGCGCGCACCTGGGCGGCTTCGACCGGCTGGCGCGCATCGTCCGCGTGGAGGGGCACGTCAGCAGCGCGCAGGGCTTCTTCGGCCAGCCGGCCGTGCTCGACGGCGCCTCCGACCTGTTCGCCGCGGTGCTGGGCGACAAGGCCGGGCACGCGCGTGCCGCGTTCTCGCAGACGCAACTGCCGGCCGATGCCGCGGTGATCCTGGTGGTGATCGCGCAGGTCACGCCGAGCGTGCCGATTGCGCCGATTGCGCCGATCATGCAGGCGGCGCCCGCGCCGCGCGTGTCCCCGGCCTGAGCTAGCCGGCGAACTTGTCGACCAGGAAATCGACGAAGGCCCGCACGCGCGACGACATATGCCGCGCATGCGGATAAAGCAGCACGAAGGGCCGGCTGGCGCCGCCGAATTGCGGCAGCAGCTCCACCAGCCGGCCATCGCGCAGGTCCTGCTCCGCGACGAAGCGGTAGGTCTGGAACAGGCCCGCGCCGCTGCGCGCCAGCGTGACGCCGCCGAGCACGTCGTCCGAGCAGCCGTAGCCGCCGCGCGTGGCCACCTCGGCCAGCTCGCCGTCCTCCATGAACAGCCACGGAATGCGCCGGCCGCTGCTGGGCAGCTCGAACTGGATGCAGTCGTGCGCCTGCAGCGCGTCCAGCGTGCCGGGCACGCCGGCGCGCGCGAGGTAGGATGGCGCCGCCACCAGCACCAGCTCGGCGTCCTCCAGCTTGCGCGCGATGAGATTGGAGTCGTCCGGCGCGCGGCCGCGCACCGCGAGGTCGAAGCCGTCGTCGGCGAAATCCACGTTGCTGTTGCTGATGTGGGTCTCGATCTCCACCTGCGGGTAGCGCGCCCGGAACTCGGGCAGCACCGGCAGCACGCGGTAATGCGCGTAGGGCGTGGGCAGGCTGATGCGCAGCAGGCCGGCCGGGCTGGCGTGCTGGCCGGTGGCTTCGCGCTCGGCGTCCACCAGTTGCGACAGCGCGCGCCGGGCCCGCTCGAAATACGCGCGGCCTTCGTCGGTCAGGCGGATCTGCCGCGTGGTGCGCACGAACAGCCGCACGCCGAGCCGCTCTTCCAGCCGCGACACCGAGCGGCTCACCGCCGCCGGCGTGACGCTGGCCGCCACCGCCGCGGCGGTGAAGCCGCCCAGTTCCGCCGCCAGGCAGAACAGCTCGATGCTGCCAAGCTGGAGGTCGTCGAACTGGCGCTTCATCGGTGTGTCATCCGCGTTCCCGTTCGGGTTCTGGCCTGATTCAGGCGGCGGCGCCGGCGGCGTGGGCGAGGTCCGCCACCGCCTGCGCGAGCTCCGCGCGCAGCTGCGCCACCAGCTCCGCTGCCGGCAGGCTGCGCGAGAGTTGCGCGGCCTGGCCGGCCCACTGCGCGGCGAAGCCTGCGCTGCCCCGTGCCTTGGCCGCGGCGTGCAGTGCCTTGCCGGCGTCGTAGGTGATGGGGTAGTCGGGGATCGGCGGGCAGTCCGGCGCCTCGCCCAGCTCGGTCAGCCGGTTGACGATGCCGCGCGCGGCGCGCCCGGACACCGAGCGCGTCAGCGTGGTGCGGACCGGCTGGCCGGCGAGCAGGGCGGCGCGGTAGGCGGCGTCGGCCGCGCTTTCCGGGCACGGCACGAAGGCGGTGCCGAGCTGCGCGGCCTGCGCGCCCAGCGCCAGCGCGGCGGCGATGCCGGCGCCGTCCATGATGCCGCCGGCCGCCACCACGGGCAGCGTGGTGTTGCGCACCAGCAGGCGCACCAGCGCCAGCGTGCCGAGCCGCTCGTCGCGCGCGGCCGGCTCGAAGATGCCGCGATGGCCGCCCGCTTCCACGCCCTGCGCCACGATGGCGTGCACGCCGGCGTCGGCCACCTGGCGGGCCTCCTCCACGCTGGTGGCGGTGGCCATCAGGTAGATGCCGGCCTCGCGCAGCGCGGCGATCCACGGCTGCGGCGGCAGGCCGAAATGAAAGCTTGCCACCGCCGGGCGCTCCTCGAGCAGCATCGCGAACATGGCTTCGTCGGCCACGAAGCTCTGGTAGATCTCGCGCAGCGCGGCCGGCGGCGTGGCGCCGAACTCGGCGAAGCTCGGCGCGAGATAGGCCAGCCAGCGCGCCTCCCGCGCGGCGTCCGCCACCGCTGGCGCGTGGCAGAACAGGTTGACGTTGAACGGCTTGCCGGTCAGGGCGCGGGTGTCGCGGATCATTCTGCGGGCGCCCTCGGCGTCCGTGGCGCCGACGCCGAGCGAGCCCAGCCCGCCGGCATTCGAGACGGCCGCGGCCAGCGCCGGCGTGCCGATGCCGGCCATCGGCGCCTGGATGAGCGGCACGGCAAGGCCGAGCCGGGACAGCAGCGCGCGCGGCTGGGTGGCGGAATTGGGGGTGTTCATTGCGTGACTCCTTCGGAAGAGGGGCGCTTGCCGGCTCCCGGCGCGCGCACGAAGATGACGGCGGCGGCCGCCAGCAGCGCCGCGGCGGCGGCGGCCAGCGGCCCGTTGAAGCTGTGGCTGCGGGCCATCAGCGCGCCCGCTGCCAGCGGCCCGGCGATCTGGCCGACGCCGTAGGCCGAGGTCATGGCGGCCAGCAGGTTGAATGGCACCGCATGGGCCACGCGCCTGGCCGCCGGCATGGCGATGGTCACGGTGCCCACGAAGGTGCCGCCGACCAGCAGCGCGCTGGCCAGGTAGGACCACGCGGCATGGCTGAGTGCGGGCAGGATCACGCCCGCGGCCTGCACCAGCAGGTTGAGCGCGAGCGCGCGCCGCGTGCCGAGGCGCCCATGCAGGGCATGCCACAGGTAGCACGACGGCGCCGCGCCCAGGCCGAACACGGCCCACGCGTGGATCGGGTCGACCTGGCCGAGCGCGTCGCGCACGAACAGCGGCAGATAGGTGGCGGTCACGATGTAACCGAAGCCGGCCAGGCCATAGCTGGCGATCAGCGGCCACGGTCCCGGGACGTTGGCCGCATCGGCGGCATCGGCCGCGCCGACGGCGGCTACGGCCGCGCCGGCCGGATGCGGCGGCGGCAGCGCGCGCCCGCCGAGCAGGCGCCATGCCGGCAGCGACAGCGCCAGCGCGCCGGCGGCCAGCGCGGCCCACAGCGCGGGACTGCGCCAGCCGGCGAGGTTGCCGGCGGCGATGGCCTCGGCCGACAGCAGGATGCCGCTGCCCACGCCCGCGAACAGCAGCGGCGCGCCGTGCGGCTGGCCCACGAGCTGGAACAGCCACACCGAGGCGGCCACCAGCGCCAGCGCGCTGAAAAAGCCGGCCACGAAGCGCGTGCCGGCAACGAACCACGGCGCCGCCGGCAGCGCCAGCACGAGCAGGCACAGCACGGTGCCGGCCAGCGCGATGCGGCACAGCAGCGGCGTGGCGCGCGGCGACAGGCGCGTCACCGCGAGCGCGCCGGCCAGGTAGCCCGCATAGTTGGCGGACGCGGCCAGCGAGCCGGCACCGACGCTCAACAGCCCGTCGCGCACCATCAGCGGATACATGCCGGTGAAGGCGAAGCGGCCGAAGCCCATGCCGACAGCCAGCACCAGGGAGGCAGCCAGTGCCGGCAGCCAGGGCGCGCCGGCGCGCTCGGCGCCGCGCTCGCTGCCGCTCTCGATGTCGCCGGCGGGCCGGGCGGCGCAGGCAGGTCGGGCTTCAGCCATGTTGCAGCTCCTGCAGGAAAGCCTGGTATGCCGCGGTCGTGAAACCCTGGCGCCGCACCAGGAAGGTATGCGCGGTGCGCACCGGCACGGTCTGCAGGCCCGCCGCGTCCGGGTGCAGCGCGAGCAGCGAGCGGGGCACGATGGCGACCGCCGAGCCGGCCGTCACGCAGGCCAGGATTGCATGGTAGGACGCCAGCTCCAGCATGTTGAGCGCCGGGCGCGGGCCCGCGCCGCCGGCGAGCCAGTTCTCGGCGCACAGGCGGTAGGTGCAGCCGCGCGAGAAGGTGGCCAGGCTGCGCAGCACGAGGTCCTGCGGCGCGCGCACCGGCGGGTGGCTGGGCGGCAGCACCAGCAGCAGTTCCTCGGAGAACAGGAAGCTGCCTTCCAGCCCGGGGCCGAGCTCGTCCATGTCCAGCGTGTCCGGCGCGCCTTCGCCGGGATGCGCCACCACCGCGCAGTCGATGCGGTGCGCCAGCAGCGCGTCCACCAGCGCCTGCGTGGTGCCGGTCTGGATCTCGATCTGTACCTGCGGCCACTTGCCGTGGTAGCGCGCCAGCGGGCGCGGCAGCCGCGCCGCGGCCGAGCTTTCCATGCTGCCCACGCGCAGCCGGCCGGAGGGCTCGCCGGCGCGCATCGACTGGCGGGCTTCCTCGGCCAGCGCCAGCAGTTGCTCGGCGTAGCCCAGGAAGCGCTGGCCTTCGGGCGTGAGCGTCATGCGCTTGCTGTCGCGCAGGAACAGCGCCACGCCAAGCTCTTCCTCGAGCTGCTTGACGCGCGTGGTGACGTTGGACTGCACGCGGTCCAGCGCCCGGGCGGCGCGCGTCACGCTTTCCTCGCGCGCCACCGTCCTGAAGATTTCCAGCTCGGCCAGATCCACGGCGGGTTCCTCGATATGGGATTGAAGTGTGTTCTTTAAAAAAGAACAAATTTCATTTAACTATCATTTATTGGGATGGTTAAGTCAAGAAGACCTTGCCGCGCGCAGGGTTTGCGCGCGCCGGGGTGACTTGCAAGGCGGGAGGGGAAGAGTAAGGAGAAGGGCAGCGCGTTCAGCGCCGGCGCGCGGGCGGCCTCGCGGCTGGCCGGGCTGGCCGGTAGCGCTCGCGCAGCGTTTCCAGCAGCAGCGGCAGGGCCGGCGCCGGATTGCCGGGCGCGTGGACCACGGCCACGCCGATCCGCAGCACGGCCGCTTCCTTGAGCGGCTTGTAGACCACGCCCGCGCGCGCCATCGCCTGCAGCGAGGCCGGCACCAGCGCCACGCCCTGGCCGTCGCCGATGAGGCCGAGCAGCACGTGGTGGTCGGCCGGCTCGGGCACGCGCGGCGGCGAGAAGCCCAGCGCGCGGAACAGCGCTTCGTAGTGGTCGAAGTAGGCGGGGTTGAGGCGCCGCTGGAACCAGAACAGCGGATCGGCCTGCAGCTCCAGGATGGAGAGGCGCTTGCGCCGGGCCAGCCGGTGCGTGGCCGGCAGCGCGGCGACCAGCGGATCGTCGAACAGGTGCTCGACGTGCAGCTCGCCGGTGCCAGACGGCAGGCCGATCAGCGCGGCATCGAGCGCGCCGCGCCGCAGGTCGGCGATCGACTGCTGCGAGATCTGCCGTTTCTGCAGCAGCCGCACGTCCGGCGCGCGCGCCTGCAGGGCCGGCGCCAGCCATGTGAACAGCGCGGCGTCGACCACCGTGGTGATGCCCAGGCGCAGCCCGGCGTTGCGCCGCGCGCGCTTGCGCGCGCGGGCGAGCATGGCGTCGGCGCTGGCCAGCAGCGCGCGCGCCTCGGGCAGCAACTGGCTGCCGGCGGGCGTGAGCGCCACGCCGTTGCGGTCGCGCTCGAACAGGCGCGCGCCGACGGTTTCCTCGAGCGCCTGGATCTGCCGGGTCAGCGGCGGCTGGGTGATCGACAGGCGCTCCGCCGCGCGGCGAAAGCTCAGTTCGTCGGCCACGGCCACGAAGTATTCGAGTTGCCAGAGTTCCAGGCGGGGCTGCATGCGGGGTGCGCTCGGACGGGTTGCTGATACGCGCAAGGTATCACGCCGAAGGCATTGGCGGCGCGCGCACGCGCTGGCTAAGCTTGCTTCACCGTTTGCCTCACCTCTTCATCTCTTCAACTCGTCGCCGAACCAAGGAACACCTTCCCGATGAATCCGCATACTCTTCCGCACACGCTGTCTCTCGGCCGCGCCCGGCTTGCCGCCATCGAAGGCAGCGCCGATGCCTCCATTCTCGACGCGCTCGGCGACATCGCGCCCGATCTGGCCAGCCTCGCCATCGGCTTCGTCTATGGCGAGATCTATCCGCGCGCGGGCCTGTCGCTGCCCGAGCGGCAACTGGTCACGGTGGCCGCGCTCGCGGCGATGGGCGGGCTCGCGCCGCAACTGGAGTTCCACCTGGCCGGCGCGCTGAACGTTGGCTGCCAGCCGGCGGAGCTGGTCGAGGCCATGATCCACCTGGCCGTGTACGCGGGTTTTCCGGCGGCGCTCAACGGCATTGCGGCGGCGCGGGCCGTGTTTGCCCGCGCGGGTGTCGTGGTGGCGGCGGCCGCGCGGCCGGCCGCCGCCGGCTCGCGCTACGAGGCCGGGCTCGCGCGCCTGCGCGAGATCGACGGCGAGGCCGGCGTGCGCGTGATCGCCTCGCTGCAGGACATCGCGCCGGACCTGGGCCGCTTCATCATCGAGTTCGCCTTCGGCGACATCTACGCGCGGCCCGGCCTCGATCTGGCCAGCCGCGAGCTGGTCACGGTGGCCGCGCTGGCGGCGATGGGCTCGGCCACGCCGCAACTGAAGGTGCACATGCATGGCCTGCTGAACGTGGGCGGCACGCGGCAGCAGCTCGTGGAGGCCATCATCCAGATCGCGGCCTATGCCGGTTTCCCGCGCGCCATCAATGCGGCGCTGGCGGCCAGGGAGGTGGTGGCCGCGCACTGACGGCAGCGAGGCCGCCTCACGGCGCCACGCCTTGCCTGGCCTCGAGCAGGCCCGCCACCCAGTCGATGAAGACCCGCACCTTGGCGCTCAGGTGGCGGTTGCGCGGGTACAGGGCCAGCATCGGCAGCGTGCCGGCATTCCAGTCCGGCAGCACCGGCACCAGCCGGCCGCTGGCGAGGTGCGCGCGCACGACGCCGTTGAGCGGGCTTTGCATCAGGCCCATGCCGGCCACGGCGGCGGCGATGCAGGTGTCGGCATCGTTGGCCGCGACCCAGTGCGGGCGGGTGATTTCATGCGCCTCGTCGCCGCGCCGGAAATCGAACGGGAACACGCGCCCGGTCTTGGCCGAGAAGAAGTTCACGAAGCGGTGCCGGTCGAGGTCGGCCAGCGTGGCGGGCATGCCGTGGCGCTGCAGGTAGGCCGGCGCGGCGCAGGTTGCCACTTCCAGCTCGCCGAGCCGCCGCGCGGCCAGGCTCTCGTCGTGCACGAGGCCGCCGCGGATCACGCAGTCCACGCCTTCGGCGATCAGGTCCACCGGGCGGTCCGAACTGCCCAGTTCCATCATCACCTGCGGATAGCGCGCGAAAAAGTCCGGCAGCGCCGGCGCGATGACATGGCGGCCCAGGGAGGCCGGCACGTCCACGCGCAGCCGGCCGGCGGGCGTGACCACGGCTTGCCCGAGCATGGCCTCCAGCTCGTGCATCTCCTGCAGCATGGTGCGCGCGCGCTGATGGTAGGCCATGCCGTCGTCGGTCAGGCTGAGCCGCCGCGTGGTGCGGTGCAGGAGCCGCACCCCGAGGTGGCTTTCGAGGTCCTGGACGATGGTGGTGACGCGCCCCCGGGGCAGGTGCAGCGCGGTCGCCGCGCGCGAGAAGCTGGCCAGCTCCACCACGCGGACGAAGACCTCCATAGCTTTGAACCGGTCGATGGACATGGCGGGATTGTTCTGAATATAGGGAATAGTGATTTCTTCGTTTAGCAGTTTATACGCATCCGTTAGCACAATAGACTGCCTTCACCGATTCAACGATGCGAAGGAGATTCACATGAGCACGTCTTCCCAGTCTTCCCAATCCCCCGGGGTTCCCCTGGCCGCGCTCGGCGCGCACGGGCCGCAGCAGGTGTCGGCGCTGGGCCTGGGCTGCATGGGCATGTCCGATTTCTACGGCGCCAATGACCGCGGCCAGAGCATCGCCACCATCCACGCGGCGCTGGACGCCGGCATCAACCTGCTCGACACCGGCGACTTCTACGGCGCCGGCCACAACGAGATGCTGATCGGCGAGGCGCTCCGGGGCCGCCGCGGGCAGGCGCTGGTGTCCGTCAAGTACGGCTCGCTGCGCGCGCCCGACGGCAACTGGCTGGGCATGGACGGGCGCCCGCAGGCGGTGAAGAACTTCATCACCTACAGCCTGCAGCGGCTCGGCACCGACCACATCGACATCTACCGCATGTCGCGGCACGACCCGGCCGTGCCGGTGGAGGACACCATCGGCGCCGTGGCCGATCTCGTGAAGGCCGGCTACGTGCGCCATATCGGCCTGTCGGAAGTGGGGCCGGAGATCATCGAGCGCGCCCACAAGGTGCATCCGGTCAGTGACCTGCAGATCGAATATTCGCTGCTCAGCCGCGGGCCGGAGGCCGGCATCTTCCCCGTGCTCAGGCGGTTGGGCATCGGCGTGACCGCCTACGGCGTGCTGTCGCGCGGCCTGATCAGCGGCTCGCGCCCCACCGGGCCGCGGGATTTCCGCGCCCACCTGCCGCGCTTCACCGGCGAGAACCTGGGCCGCAACCAGCAGCTCGTGGCTGCCCTCGGGCAGGTGGCGCAGGAACTGGGCGCGACCACGGTGCAGGTGGCGATCGCCTGGGTGCTGGCCAAGGGCCGCGCGCTCGGCGTGCAGATCGTGCCGCTGGTCGGCTCGCGCTCGCTGGCGCAGCTGGAGGGCGCGCTGGGGGCGCTGCGGCTGTCGCTGTCGGCGCAGGACATGGCCCGCATCGAGCAGGCCGTGCCGCGCGAAGCCGTGGCCGGCACGCGCTACGGCGAGGAACAGATGGCGTTTCTCGACAGCGAGCGTTGAGCCGGCAGTCTTGTCAGCGGGGGTTCCCGGCCAGCACCGACGGCGGCTGGGAAGCGGCCAGTGCCACCGCGTGCCGCGCCGCGGGCGCCGGGCGCGCCAGCATCTGGCGGATCGAGGCGAGGTAGCGGTCCCCGACTTCGCGCGTGGCGCGGTTGGCCTGCGCGCGCAGCGAGCGCCGCGGCGGCGGCGTGACGTTCAGGCTGCGGCAGATCGTGGACAGGTAGGGTTTGCGTTCCCCGGTCAGCCGCTGCGCCGCCGCCGCGAGGGCCGCGTCGCCGACCCGCGCGCGCAGCCACGCGAGGACCTGGCGGTCGTATTCGTTCTGGACCCGGACCAGATGTTCCATGATGGGCTCCTGAAATACTGTTCATGCATACAGTAACTGTAAATATATACAGTAATCGGGGGATTTCAAGGAACGGCGGAATCGGGGGAATGGATGTGACTTATGATTAACCTTCCCGCCAATGCCGGCGCGGCGGCTGGCAGCCGGCCCGGGATTGCCCGGGCTGGACGGCGGTAGTGCCGGTTGCGGCAATGGGTGATGAGGTGGGGAAAGCGTGGCGGATGCCGCGCCGGACGGCCGGCGATCCGCCGCGATGAGACGGCGCCGGCCGGCCCGGACGCGGGCGATGTCGAGGGCGCTACGCCAGCTGGTTCATCAGCGTGTCCTGGGCGGACACCAGCCGGCGGCCGCGCCGGCGCCGGTAGCTGCCGTCCGGCTCCAGTTCCCAGGTATCGCGGTTGTCCTTGAGATAGCGCTTGAGGCCTTCCTCGATCACGCGCTTCTTGAGGGCCTTGTCCAGCACCGGGAAGCAGATCTCGACGCGGCGGAAGAAGTCGCGCTCCATCCAGTCGGCGCTGGACAGGCGCACGTCCTCGGCCTTGTCGTTGTAGAAATAGAAGATGCGCTCGTGCTCGAGGAAGCGGCCGAGCACGGAGCGCACCCGGATGTTCTCCGACAGCCCCGGCAGGCCGGGCCGCAGCGCGCAGGCGCCGCGCACGATCAGCTCGATCTTCACGCCGTCGCACGAAGCCTGGTACAGCGCCTCGATGATCTTCGGCTCCAGCAGCGCGTTCATCTTGGCGATGATCAGGCCCTTGCGGCCGGCCCTGGCGTGCCTGGCCTCGCGGCGGATGGCCTCGATCAGCGCCGCGTGCATGGTGAACGGCGACTGCCACAGGTGCGCGAGCGTGCCGGGATGGCCGAGCCCGGTCAGTTGCGAGAACACGTTGGCCACGTCGGCGGCGATGGCTTCCTTGCAGGTAAACAGGCCGATGTCGGTGAAGTTGCGGGCGGTCTGCGAATGGTAGTTGCCGGTGGAAAGATGCACGTAGCGGCGCAGCTTGCCGCCCTCGCGCCGCACCACCAGCGCCATCTTGGCGTGCGCCTTGTAGCCCACCACGCCGTACACCACGTGCGCGCCGGCTTCCTCGAGCTGCGCGGCCCAGTTCATGTTGGCTTCCTCGTCGAAGCGGGCCAGCAGCTCCACCACCACGCTGACTTCCTTGCCGCGCCGCGCCGCGCCGATCAGCGCGTCGAGCAGGGCCGAGTCGTTGCCGGCGCGGTACACCGTCTGCTTGATCGCCATCACGTCCGGGTCTTCGGCGGCCTGGCGGATGAAGTCCACCACGGGCGCGAACGACTGGTAGGGGTGGTGCAGCAGGATGTCGCCGTCGCGGATGGCGCGGAACATGTCGGTCTGCTCCTGCTGGAGCGCCTTCGGCAGGCCGGGCCGGCACGGCGGGTATTTGAGGTCGTCGCGCGCGACGCTGTCGGGCACCGGCAGCAGCCGCACGAGGTTGACCGGCCCGTTGACGGCGAAGACCTCGGTCTCTTCCAGTCCGAACTGGCCTTGCAGGAAGCGCGTCATCTTGGGCGAGCAGTTGTCCGCCACCTCGAGGCGCACCGCGTCGCCCAGGTGCCGCTGCGGCAGCTCGCCCTGCAGCGCGTCGCGCAGGTTGCGCACTTCGTCCTCGTCGACGAACAGCTCGCTGTTGCGGGTGACGCGGAACTGGTAGCAGCCGCGCACGCGCATGCCGGGAAACAGCTCGCCCACGTGCGCATGCAGGATCGAAGACAGGAACACGAAGCCGTGCGGGCAGCCCGAGATCTTGCTCGGCAGCAGGATCACGCGCGGCAGCGCGCGCGGCGCCTGCACGATGGCGGCGCCGGCTTCGCGGCCGAAGGCGTCCTTGCCTTCGAGCTCCACGGCGAAGTTCAGGCTCTTGTTGAGCACGCGCGGGAACGGGTGCGCCGGGTCGAGGCCGATCGGGGTGAGCATCGGCATCAGCTCGCGGAAAAAGAACTCGCGGATGTACTCGGCCTGCTCGGCGGACCAGTGCGGGCGCCGCAGGAAGCGGATGCCCTCGGCGGCCAGCTCCGGCACCAGCACGTCGTTGAACAGCCGGTATTGCTCCGCCACCAGCTTGCGCGCCCGCGCGCCCAGCAGCGCGTAGACCTGGCGCGGGTCCAGCCCGTCCGGGCCGGGCAGCGCGGACTGCAGCTTGATCTGCTCCTTGAGGCCGGCCACGCGGATCTCGTAGAACTCGTCGAGATTGCTGCTGAACACGCACAGGAAGCGCAGCCGCTCCAGCAGCGGGACCTCGGGGTCCGCGGCCTGGAGCAGCACGCGGTGGTTGAACTCCAGCTGGCTGGCGATGCGGTTCAGGAAGGTCTGCCGGGCATCGGCGCTGGCGAGGAAATCCGCGGGAGCGCCTTTTGCATCACTCGACGGCAAGGGGAGGGACGGGGCGGTCTGCAGTGGGACACCCGAGCCTTCGGCCATATTCGACTTCAATCCTTTTTCTTGTATGGGTCGCCACCGGCGGCGACACGATGGCCTGATAGTACCGCGTCGCGCGGCGCTTGAGGAGGGTGGCGCGGTGCCTGCATCGTGCCGGAACGGCCGCGTCGGCTGCCGCGGGCGCGCGCCGTATTCATTCCATGCCGGGATAGGTTTATGAAAACCATTCGCTTGTGACGCGCGGCGGGCTGCGAATAGGATGCCCCCATCAAAACAGAACAGACGATGAGGAGACATGGCATGAAGAGATTCGCAGCCTTGCTGGTGGCATCGGCCGCGCTGGCCCACGCCGCTTTCGCGCAGGACGGGGAGGCCTATCCGGCCCGCCCGGTGAAACTGGTGGTGCCGTTCGGCGCCGGCAGCGCGTCCGACACCGCGGCGCGCATCGTCGCCGAGGCGGTGCGCGACAAGCTCGGCACCATCGTGGTGGACAACCGCCCCGGCGCCAACGGCATCATCGGCTCGGCCTACGTGGCCAAGGCCGCGCCCGACGGCTACACCCTGCTGCTGACCAGCAGCGCCACCCATTCCGGCATCGGCGCGCTGTACCGCCATCCCGGCTACGACCCGATCAAGGACTTCGTCCACATCACGCGCATCGCCACCATCCCGATGGTGCTGGTGACGCGCCCCGACGCGCCCTACAAGACCGCGAAGGAACTGGCCGCCCAGGCCCGCAAGGCGCCGCTGCGCTACGGCTACGGCAGCGGCTCCGCGCAGATCGCCGCGGCGACCTTCAGCATGGTGGCCGACGCGCCCTCCGAGGGCATTCCGTACAAGAGCCAGCCGCCCGCGGTCACGGACCTGATGGGCAGCCAGATCGACTACATGCTGGCGGACACCTCGGTGGTGACGAGCTTTCTCAAGGGCGGCAAGCTGGCCGGCCTGGCCATCTCCAGCCCGCGGCGCTCGCCCGACCTGCCCGGCATTCCCACCATGACGGAGGCCGGCTACAAAGACTTCGACCTCGTGGTCTGGGTCGGGCTGGCGGCGCCCGCGGGCACGCCCGCGAGCGTGACCGAGCGCTGGAACAAGGAAGTCGGCGCGGCCTTGTCCGACCCGCAGGTCAAGGAAAAGCTCGCCCGCCTGGGCATGGTGGCCAGCCCGAGCGGCATCAGGGAGCACGGCGCCTTCGCGCTGGCGCAGCGCGACATCTGGACGGCGCGCGCGGCCAGGGCGGGAGTCGAGCAGCAATGACGCAGCCGTTCAGCCAGCCGGCGCCGCTCGAAGGGGTGCGCGTGCTCGACCTGACCTCGGTCGTGATGGGGCCGGTATGCACCCAGATCCTGGCCGACTACGGCGCCGAGGTGGTCAAGGTGGAGCCGCCCGAGGGCGACGTGATGCGCCATGCGGGGGCCAAGCGCGCGCCGGGCATGGGCGCCATGTTCCTGCACGCCAACCAGGGCAAGCGCTCGGTGGTGCTCGACCTCAAGCGCGCGCAGGACCAGGACGCGCTGCGCGCCATGCTGCCCGGCTTCGACGTGTTCATCCACAACGTGCGGCCGCAGGCGATGCGCCGCCTGGGCCTGGACGAAGCCGCGGTGCGGCGCCTGCATCCGTCGGTCGTTCACGTCGAGCTGACCGGCTACGCCGCCGACGGCCCCTACGAGGGCCGCGCCGCGTATGACGACATCATCCAGGCGCAGACCGGCCTGGCCGAGCTGTTCGCGCGCCAGTCGGGCGGCGCGCCGATGTACGTGCCGACCCTGATCGCCGACCGCGTCACCGGCCTGACCGCGGCGCATGCCACGCTGGCCGCGCTCTATCGCCGCCGGCAGACGGGGCAGGGCGAATCCGTGAAGGTCTCGATGTTCGAGACCGTGGCCGCGTTCGTGCTGGGCGACCATCTCGGCGGCGCGAGCTTCCTGCCGCCGGCCGGCCCGATGGGCTACAGCCGGCTGCTGACGCCGCACCGGCGCCCCTACCGCACGCTGGACGGCCACATCGCCGCGGTGGTGTACAACGACAAGCACTGGCGGGCGTTCTTCGCGGCCATCGGCGACCTCGCCGCGTTCGAGGCCGACGCGCGCTTCCAGACCGCCGCCGCGCGCGCCGAGAGCTACGACGCCATCTACGGCTACCTGGCCGGGGTGCTGGCCACGCGCACCAGCGCCGACTGGCTGGCGCTGCTGGCGGCGGCCGACATCCCGTGCAGCCCGGTCAACCGCGTCGAAGACCTGCTCGACGACCCGCACCTGCGCGCCGTCGGCTTCTTCGAGGAAGATACCGGCGAGGCCGCGCACGGCACGCGCCGCATCGCCGCGCGCTTCCGCTCGCCCGCGGCATCCACCGCATCCGCGCGTGGCGCCGCCGCGGCGCCCGAGCTTGGCGCGCACACAGCACAAGCCGCGCAAGCCACGCAAGCCGTGCCGCGCGGGCAGATCGAGCCGGCGGACCGCTGAATCCAACCATCATCCGGGAATTCCCCTCATGCAGACGCTTCACCATGTCACGCTCGCCACGTCCGCGCAGGGCGTCGCCACGATCCAGATCGCCAACGGCACCTCGCTCAACATCCTCGACTCCGACACCATCGTCGAGCTGACCCGCTTGCTGCGCACGCTGGCGCGCGACCCGCAGGTGCGCGCGCTGGTGATCCGCGGCAGCGGCGACAAGGCCTTCATCGGCGGCGCCAACATCAAGGAACTGGCCCGGCTCGATCCCGACACCGCGGTGGCCTTCATCACGCGCCTGCACGACCTGTGCGAAGCGGTGCGCGACTTTCCGGTGCCGACCTTCGCGCGCCTGGCCGGCTGGTGCATGGGCGGCGGCATGGAGCTGGCGGCGGCCTGCGACATCCGCGTGGGATCGACCGCGGCGCATTTTTCCATGCCCGAGGTGCGCATCGGCATCCCCTCGGTGATCCACGCCAACCTGCTGCCGCGCCTGATCGGCGAAGGCAACACGCGCTGGCTGCTGCTGTCCGGCGCCGCCATCGACGCGGCCAGGGCGCACGCGTGGGGCTTCCTCAACGAGCTGGCCGAGCCCGACGCGCTCGACGCCGCCATCGCGCACGCGGTGGGCGAGATCCTCGAATGCGGCCCGGCCGCCGTGCGCGCGCAGAAGGCGCTGCTGCGCGGCTGGGAGAACCCGGCGCTCGAGCGCGGCCTGAAGGACAGCATCGCCATGTTCGGCGCGGTCTACGAAGGCGCCGAGCCGGACCAGTACATGCAGCGCTTCCTCAACCGCAAGCGCCCGGCGTGAGCCGGCGCGGGGTTCTCTTGTAAGATCGGGGGCGCCGGGCGGCGCCCTCGCGGCGGCGGTCCGGCCGCAGGGCGTCATCCGGCGCTTTCGCACACGGCCGCGCCATCATGAACCTGACGATCCGGGAGTTCCGCGTTTTCCGCGTGGTGTACGAACTGCGCAGCTTCAGCGCCGCCTCCGAAGCGGTGCACATGACGCAGTCCGCGGTCAGCAAGCTCTGCCAGGAAATGGAGGCCAAGGTCGGGCACCGCCTGTTCGAGCGCTCCACCCGCAAGGTGGAGCCCACCATGCTGGCCGACCACCTCTACGGCTATGCGTGCGAGATCCTCGGCACGATGGACGCCGCCGAGCGCAGCCTCAACGGGCTGCTGAGCCTGGAGCAGGGCGAGGTCCGCGTGGCGGCCTCGCCGATGATGACGCAGGGCCTGCTGACCGGCCCGGTCAGCCGCTTCCACGCGGCGCACCCGGGCGTGCGCATCGGGCTGCACGAACTCTCCACCGACGAGACCATCGACTACGTGGTCAACGGCAAGGCGGACTTCGGCCTGGTCTCGATCGAGCAGACCCATCCCAAGCTCGCCATCGAGCGGCTCTACGACGAGTCCATGTACGCCATCTGCGCCAGGGACCATCAACTGGCGAAGAAAAAGCGCGTGTCCTGGGACGCGCTCAGCGCCTATCCGCACGTCTCCATGCATCCGTCCTTCAGCGTGCGCCGCACCGTCGACCGCGTGTACGGACAGAAGGGGCTGGGCTACGTGTCCGTGATCGAGGTCGGCACCGTCCTCTCCGTGCTGGGGATGGTGAAGGCCGGCGTCGGCGTGGCGGTGCTGCCCGGCTACGTGATGAGCTTCGTGTCGGACATCGGGCTGGCCTCGGTGTTGCTGCCGGCGGCCGATTACAGCCACCCGATCTCGCTGATCCGCCGCTGGAACGCCCGCCCGTCGACCGCGGCCGAGGCGCTGATCGCGCTGCTGAAGGAAGCGATCGCGCCGGGGTAGGCGTGCGTCCTTGCTCAGGCCCGATGCGCTCCGTCGCGGCAGGCCGGCACCTCGATCTCGAATCAGCGCGTTCCCTCGATGCCGCCGCCGGCCCGCCGGGCGGCGATGAAATACAGCAGCGCGCTGGCGGCCGCGGCGGCGGTGCCGACGATGGCCAGGGCGATCGCCAGTCCGGCCCTGGGATGGCCCAGCCATTCGTTGATGGCGCCCACCGCGAACGGTCCCAGCCCACCGCTGATGGCATTGGTGAGGAACACCAGCAGCGCCACCGCGCGGCCGCGCATGCGGTTGGGAATGGCGATCTGCAGCGGCACCGGCGCCAGCGCCATGACGATGCTGGCGGCATACGCACACAGGCCGTACAGCGCCAGCGACAGCCACATCGCCGGCGCGAGCGGCGCCGCGCAGGCGGCGGGCACCAGCAGGGCGGCCGCGCCGCAGGCGATGCGCAGCACCTTGCGCAGCGCGTCGCGGTCGTTGACCTTGCCCACGAACAGGCTCGCGCTGACGACGCCCGCCATGCCGCCGATCATGTAGACCGGGCCGGTCAGCTTGCCGACCGCGCTGGCGGACAGGCCGAAGCTGCGGATCAGCAGGGTCGGGAACCACGCGGCATGGGAGTAGAACAGCAGGATGAGCGCGACGTAGCCGAAGAAATAGGGCAGGCAGAAGCGGTTGCGCACGAACAGCTCGCGCAGGACTTCGCCGATCGGCGGCGCGGCCCCGGCGGCGCCATGCGCGGCCGGCAGCCCGCGCCGCGCCGGCTCGCGGATCGTCGCCAGCACCAGCGCCGCGAGCGCCAGGCCGGGCAGCCCGACCAGGAAGAAGACCACCTGCCACGGCTGCAGGCCCTGCCTGGCCAGCCAGCCGGCCATCGCGGGCTGGTCCATCCAGCCCAGCAGCGCGCCGCCGCCGAGCAGGGCGACGCCGCCGCCGATGTAGGGCCCGAGCATGAACACGCTGCTGGCGCGCGTGACCTTGCGCGGCGGGAACATGTCGCTGAAGATGGACAGCGCGGCCGGGCTCAGTGCGGCTTCGGCGATGGCCGTGCCGGCGCGCCAGACCAGCAGTTCGCCGAAGCTGCCGGCGGTGCCGCACATGGCCGTGGAGATGGCCCAGATGGCGACGCAGGCCGCACTCAGGCGCACGCGGTTGGAGCGGTCCACCAGCCGCGCCACGAACACGCCGGCGGTGGCATAGCAGAGCGTGAAGGTCGCGCCCTGCAGCAGGCCGATCTGGGTGTCGCTGAGCAGCAGCGATGCCTTGAGCGGCTGCACCAGGATGCTGACGACCTGCCGGTCGATATAGGAAAAGGCAAAGCACACGAAGAACATGAATACGATGTATCCATGCGAGAACGCGGTGCCGGTGTCTTCGATCACCGGCGCGTCGGCGCCGGGCGCGCCGGCTTGCAGGGCCGGCGCGGCTTCGGGGGCGGAGTGCATGAAGGTTTCCTCGTAAGGGCGGAGGGCGGGCCGGCGCGCGTCAGGGAAGGCGCGCCGGTCCCGGCGAGGCTGTCGGCTACAGCGTGGCGGGGGCGGCCAGCAGGGCGATGCAGTCGCCGGGCTCGACGCCGGCGAAGCTGCGCGCGCACACCACCATGCCGGCGCCGCCGAAATGCAGTTCGCGCGGCGGCTCCCACGGCGCGTAGGGATCGAACAGCCGCCCGGCCAGTTCGCCGGCGGCCACCTGCTGCCCCAGCGTGAAGCAGGGTTCGAACACGCCGTGGCGCGGCGCGAACAGGTAGTGCCGGGTGCCGTCCACGGCGATGAAGCGCGTGTCGTGGCGCGGCGGCGGCGGGTTGTTGCCGCGCGTCAGGCCGGTGGCGTGGAGCACGCGGCGCAGCCCGTCCTCGACGATGGCGAGACCTTCCACATTGCAGCTGCCGAAGCCGCCGAACTCGCCGCACAGGAACAAGGTGCCGTGGCGCTCGGCCGCCGCGCCGTAGGTCCGGTCCTCGCCGAGCAGGTCCATGATCATGGTGTGGGGCGCGGCGAACGCATTGACCAGCTTCAGGTACTCGGCGCGGCGCGCCGGGTCGGGCGGCAGCGCGGCCAGCAGCGTGGGCATGTGGTTGAACGAGGCGCCGCCGGCGTGCAGGTCGAGCACCACGTCGGCGCGCGGAAAGAGCTCGGTGTCCACGTAGTGGGCGATCATCGCCGTGACCGAGCCGTTGCGCTCGCCGGGGAACATTCGGTTCAGGTTGCCGCGGTCGATCGGCGAGGTGCGCGAGCCGTTCAGGAACGCCGGGAAGTTCAGCGCCGGGATCACGATCAGCCGGCCCTCGATCCGCATGGCGGGCATGCGCTGCAGCAGCTTCATCAGCGCCAGCGGGCCTTCGTATTCGTCGCCGTGGTTGCCGCCGGTCAGCAGCACCGTCGGCCCCGTGCCCTGCTTGAGCACGGCGACCGGCGCGGGAATGTGGCCGTAGGCGGAGCGGTCGTGCGAATAGGGGATGCGCAGCACGCCGGTCTGGAAGCCCTCGCGCTCGTAGTCGATCCCGGTCGAGATCAGTGTTTTCCTGGAAGGGGTGTGGTCGTTCGGTCGGCCTGGCATGCCTTGTCTCCGGTGGGGGATCGGGCGCGGCCGGTTGGCGTCTGGAGGGGCGGCCGCGCTGCATGTCATATTGATGACCGCGGCGGTCGACGACAAATGCCGTTTTCTGGCGCAGGCGATGCCTTCCAGGCATCAGCCCGGCGCGGCGCCGGCCTGTCGCATCGCTTCGACGGTCTGGATGAAGCGCGCAAGCGCGGGCGCGGGCGCATCGGCCTTGTGCGCGAACACGAGCGGCATCGGGATCGACAGGTCCGTGAACGCGGCGAAGCGGCACAGCGCGGGCGGGCGGCCGAGGTTGGCCGAATTGACGATGGCCGCGCCGACGCCGGCGCAGACCAGCGACAGCATGGCGGCCTCGGTCGAGACCTCCTGCACCACGTTGAGCGTGATGCCGCACGCCTGGCAGGCGCCGATCAGACGGTCGTAGTAGAGCGGATACGTGGCGCGCGGGAAGGTCACGAACGGCCAGTCCGCGATCTGGCGCAGCGCCACGCCGGGCAGCCCCGGCCGGGCGCGGGCGGTTTCCTGCGCCGGCAGGGGCCAGGCGAGCGGCGCGGCCAGCATGACGTCGTTCGTCGTCAGCGGCAGCGTGCCGAGCGGTTCGGCGAGCGGTCCGTACTGGTAGATGAAGCCGCCGTCGAGCGTGCCCGCGCGGATCTCGTCGAGCTGCAGCGGCGTGTTCATCGGCACCAGCTCGATGCGCACGTCGGGCACCTCTTCCTGGAAGCGGCGGAAGACGTGCGGCACGATGCCGTCCCAGCCGCTGTTCTCGACGAAGCCCAGGCGCAGGTAGCCTTGCACGCCGGCCGAGATGCGCTGCGCGCCGCGCGCGGCCACGTCGAGCTGGTTGAGCGCCGCGCGCGCATCGCGCAGGTAGGCCTGGCCGGCCGAGGTCAGCCTGAGGCCGCGCGGCGTGCGCTCGAATAGCGCGAAGCCGAGCTCTTCCTCCAGGTCGTGGATCTGGCGCGAGATGGCGGGCTGCGTGACGTGGACATGCTCCGCCGCCACGCGAATGCTCTCGTGCTCGGCCACGGCGATGAAATAGCGCAGATGTCGTAGTTCCACAGACTTACCCGTTGTTGAGTTGCGCCGGCGGCGGCCGGTCCACGGCAAACATGCCACAAAGCGCCGGCCCCGGAAAGGCCGGGCCGCGCGGCGCGGCGCATGCCCGGCGGGCATCGGCGGCCGGCGCACGCAGCCTGACGCGGGGCGCGGCCGGCAAGCCGACGACGGAACCGGAGGCATATGGTTGCGTTGCCATGCCGGCGCCGCGTTCAGCGCTGCGCGCCCGCCGCCGCCCGTTCGAGCCGCGGCACGAGGAAGTCGATGAACGCGCGCAGCTTGGGCGGCTGCACGCGCCCGCGCGGGAACACGGCGTGCAGGTCCGGGCAGCGCCCGAGCCAGCCCGGCAGCACCGGCACCACCAGCCCCTGTCCGGCATGCCGCGCCATGATGAGGTCGGTTGCCATCATCAGGCCCGCGCCGTCGAACAGCGGCGCCTTGAGCGCCTCCGGGTCGTCGGCCTCGATCACGGGGCGGATCGGGTAGTCGACGAGCTTTCCGGCCGCGTCCGCGCGGCGCATCGGCCAGGCATGGCCGCCGGCGCGCCGGGCCACGCGCGTGGACAGCGCCGCGTGCTCGCGCAGCGCATCCGGATGGGCCGGCGCGCCGTGCCGCGCGAGATAGGCGGGGCTGGCGTAGATGCGGTTCGGGAAGGTCGCGAGCCGGCGCGCCGCCATCGACGAATCCGGCAGGTCGCCCATGCGCAGGGCGAGGTCGATTTCCTCGCCGACCAGATCGAGCGTGCGGTGGCTGAGCACGAGGTCGATCTGCACGTCTGGGCAGCCGGCGCGGAATTCCGCCAGCAGCGGGCCGAGCAGGCTGACCGACAGCGAATACGACGCCGTGATGCGCAGCGTGCCGCGCGGCGCGCCGTGCAACTGGCCCACCGCGGCATCGGCGTTGGCCAGCATGGCGGGAATGGCGCGGCAGGATTCGTAATAGAGCGTGCCGGCCTCCGTCAGGCCGAGGCGGCGCGTGGTCCGGTGCAGGAGCTGCGCGCCGAGCCGCTGCTCGAGCTCGCGCAGCTTGCGGCTGACCGTGGTCTTGGGCAGGTCCAGCGCGGCCGCGGCGGCGGTGAAGCTCCCGGCTTCCACGACCTTGAGGAAGACCAGGGTGTCGTTCATGTCGGGCATGGTCGGGTCGGCGCGCGGCGTGGCAGGAGCGATGGCGGGTGACGCCGATTATGCCATCGGCGGCACAATGATTGCCGGAAACGACGGCTTATCGCGGTGGCGGACCGTTGTTATCGTTCCATTCATCGCCGATTCGGCACCAATATCAGATCCAGTGCGGCGCCTGACGAAGAGGCCGCCGCACAACCGGAACGAGACCCGCCATGCATTTCTCCCGCTTCCTGCTGCTTGCCACCGCTTCCATGTCCGTCCTCGTCGCCAGCCCCGCCGGCGCCGACGTGGCGCCTTCGCCGGACAAGCCGGCCAGCCCGGGATGGGTGGCGCGCCAGGCCCCCGGTTTCTATCGCTTCGCGCTCGGCGCGTTTCGCGTCACGGTGCTGTCCGACGGCACCGCGCCGCGCGACGTGCCGGCCATCACGAGCGACCCGCAAGCCGTGCGCGCGGCGTTCGCGGCCGCCCACCAGGCCTTGCCGGTCGAGATCTCCGTCAATTGCTTCCTGATCGATACCGGCGAGCGCCGCATCCTCGTCGACACCGGCGCCGGCGAACTGTTCGGGCCGCTGACGGGCCGCCTCGTCGACAACCTGCGCGCCGCCGGCTACGAACCCGGCGACATCGACGACATCCTGCTGACGCACATCCACGGCGACCATTCCGGCGGCCTCAGCATCGGCGGGCGGCGGGTGTTTCCGAATGCCGTGGTGCACGTGGACCAGCGCGACCCGGCCCTGTGGCTCAGCGCCGAGGCCGAGGCCCGCGCGCCGGCGGCGGCCCGCACGACCTTCCGCCAGTCGCACCAGACCGTGGACCCGTACGTGGCGGCTGGCAGGCTGCGCACCTTCGATGGCGCCACCCAGTTGTTTCCGGGTGTGCGTTCGGTGCCGCTGTACGGCCACACGCCCGGCATGAACGGCTATTTCATCGAGAGCCAGGGCCAGCGGCTATTGCTGTGGGGCGACATCATCCACGCCAGCGAGGCGCAGTTCCGCGATCCCGGCATCACCATCGACTACGACGTCGACCGCGCCGGCGCCGCGGCGGCGCGCCGCCGCATCCTGGCCGACGCGGCTAGGGAGGGCTTCATGGTCGGCGGCGCGCACGTGTCATTTCCGGGGATCGGCCATGTACGGGCCGAGCGGAGCGGTTTCAGTTGGGTGCCGGCTCCCTATAGCGTGACGCTCAAGGAGTGACAAAACGGGATCGTCGGCAATGGAGAGCATTGGAAGTAATGTAATGTGCACTTCGTTGCTTTCCTACATACGTACTATCACCTAATGCTGCGTTGCGACATTCCTTTTGCTACAATTAGGGAAAACCCGATGCGGGTTATCCCTTAAGGAGTGAATCATGACCAAGCAATCCGATATCAAGATGACCGACCAACTGGAACGCGAACTGATCGAACGCGAACTCGGCCCGCGCAGCCCCGGCTTCGTCGACGACGTGAAGAGCGCCGTCGCTGCCGTGCAGCGCGTCTTCGGCCGTCTGCAAAGCCAGGCACGCAAGGCAAAGATCGCCTACGCCAACGGCTGATCGCGGCAGTCGCGATCGTCGTCGGGAGCCAGCGGCTGTCGCTGCGCCCGGTAGTTAGTCTGAAGTCTGTTGTTTGCGATCGTCGGCGGTGTGGATAGTCGATCGTCGCTTGATGGCTGAGTTGTCGATCAGCTAGCTTTGTAGTGCTTTGCAGTATCGGTTTGACGGCCATGCGGCCGCGGCTTTGCGGATCGTGCCGAGGCACGGATCAATGCGGGCGCGGGCATCGGCGCCGTCGGACCCGGCGCGGACATTCCGCGCGGCAAGACCGGCCAACGCGTCGCTCGGGTGAGCGCAGCGCTTCTGGCCGGTTTTTTTATTTCGGGCCGCGTTTTATTTTGGGCCGAGTCGGCGCGGACTTCGCCGACCGCTTATATTTGACGCTCATTGCATCGGCAGCATCGCAGGCGGGAGGGCGCCCTGAATGGACAAATCGAAATACGCGGCCTACGAGCCTGCCGCTCCGTACTTCAACCTGGTGCGCGAGGCGCTGGGGGATCTGGTCGAGGGCGAGCACTTTTTCGACGTCATGACGAATGACACCGTCTACGAAGTGCTTTACGACATTCCCGGCTGGCCTCGCGTCATCCGGGGGCGGACCGACCTGATGGCTGCTTTCCGAGGTTACGTCGAACATATCGAACTTCAGTCGGCCGACAAGCTGATCGTGCACAAGGCCGATGACGGCCATGCCGTCGTCATCGAATACGAGGTGCACGGCGTGATCCTCGCGACGGGCGTGAAATACGACAACCGGTTCTGCTCGATCATCGCCATCGAGAATCGGAAGATCGGGCACTGGCGGGACTACATGGATTCCCTGGCGGCCTGGAACGCGCTGACTGCGGCGCGTTGACCGGCCCGGTTTCCCGGGCCGGCGCAGCCGCCGCAATCCTCTACGGCGCGGCCGCTCAGAGGCCGACGCGCGCCTCGCTCAGCGCCCACAGGCGATCCGCCGCGGCCGGGTCGACCGCGTAGGCCATCACGCCGGCGAGCCGCATGGCGTCGCGCATGTCCATGCTTTCGGGCTTCCCGTCCATGATGCTCGCCACTTCGACGTTTTCGCAGTAGACGCCGCCCATGCCGTCGAGCCGCGGGCTGGTCGCGCACCAGACGCTGGTCGCCGCGCCTTGCTCGACGGTCTTCAGTTGCCGCGACGGGTCGCGCACCGGGTTGCCGTTCGCGTCGAGCACACCGGCGGCGATCAGTTGCTCGCGCGAGATGTATTTGCCGAGGCCGGTGTCGACGATGGCGCCCGGGTGCAGCGAGAAGGCGCGGATGCCCTCGCCGCGGTAGCGCGCGTCCAGCGCCACCGCGAACAGGACGTTGGCCGTCTTCGACTGGCCGTAGGCCGACCACGGATCGTAGGGGCGGCGCTCGTAGTCGGGGTCGTCGAACACCACCGGCGAATAACGGTGGCCGAGCGAGGATACCGACACCACGCGCGCGCCCCTGGCCTGGCGCAGCGCGGGCAGCAGCCGCGCGGTGAGCTGGAAGTGGCCGAGGTGGTTGGTGGCGAACTGGGATTCGTAGCCGCGCGCGTCGCGGGTCAGCGTCGGCACGGCCATGATGCCGGCGCTGTTGACGAGGATGTGCAGCGGCTGCCCGGCGGCGAGGAAGCGGGCGGCGAACGCGTCGATCGAGGCCGGATCGAGCAGGTCCATCGGTTCCACTTCGACGTCGATGCCGGACAGCGCCGTCCGCGCCCGTTCCACGTCGCGGGCGGGCACGATGACGCGCGCGCCGGCCGCGCGCAGCACGCGCGCGGTCTCGCGGCCAAGGCCGGAATAGCCGCCGGTCACGATCGCGGTCTTGCCGGCAAGGTCGATGCCGGCGATGACTTCGCTGGCGGTGGAGGCGGCGCCGAAGCCGGAGCCGATCGGTTGTTGCGGGGTAAGCATGGTGTCCTTTCGGGAATGGAGGTGTAGCGGCAGTGTAGGCGTGGCGGCCTGTACGATGAATGCTCTAGAATCCCGAATACTTTCGTATTCGTTCAGAAATAATGACCGACCTGCTTTCCGACATCCTCAAGCTGGCCGACGCGCAGCCCGCCGTGGCCGGCGGTTTCTCCGCGGGCGGGGCGTGGGCGATCCGCTTCCCGCAGCCGGACAAGCTCAAGTTCTTCGCCTTGCTCAAGGGCGGCTGCTGGCTGCGCATCGACGGCGTGGCCGAGCCGGTGCGGGCGGAGCAGGGGGACGTGTTCCTGCTGTCCGGGCAGCGCGCCTTCGTGCTGGCCAGCGACCCGGACCTGGCGCCGCTCGACGCGGTCGGCCTCTTCACCGGCTGCGACAGCAAGACGGCGAAGCTCGGCGACGGCAACGACTGCGTGCAGATCGGCGGCCATGTCCGCCTGGACCCGGTCAACGGCGCGTGGCTGGCCGAGGCGCTGCCGCCGCTGATCCATATCCGGGCCGCGTCGCCGCAGGCGGCGGTGCTGCAATGGCTGCTCGACCAGATGGTGCGGGAGCTGGCGGCGGATCGTCCCGGCAACCGTCTCGCGTCGGCCTATCTGGCGCAACTGATGTTCGTGCAGATGCTGCGCGTGCACCTCGATACCTCCGACCATCTCGACGGCGGCTGGCTGCGCGCCATCGGCGACAGGCGGCTCGCGCCGGTCCTGCAGCTGATGCATGGCGAGCCCGGCCGGGCATGGCGGCTGGAAGAACTGGCCGGCGCGGCGGCGATGTCCCGCACCGCGTTCGCCACGCACTTCAAGGCAGTGGCCGGCACGGCGCCGCTGGCCTGGCTGACCGAATGGCGCATGCGCCTGGCGCGGCGGGCGCTGCGCGACGAGAGCACGCCGATCGCCGTGCTCGCCGCGCGTTTCGGCTACGCATCCGAGAGCGCTTTCAGCAATGCCTTCAAGCGCGTGACCGGCGATTCCCCGCGGCATTACCGGCGCGCGGGCAGGGCGTGTTGAAGGTGGCGAGGGATGGCGCAGAGGCGGCCGCGCGAGTGTGCTGCGCGCGCCGGGCGCGGTCAGGGGAAGCCTGTCGTGGGTCAAGCCGGATTCCGGGACCAGCCATATCCAGCCATTCCAGCCATATCGCCCGGCCGGCCAAAGCGCTGCCTAGTGGGACGATACGTAGCCCGAACCCGGATGCGCCGGCGGCACGGCGAAGCTCGCCTTCATGCGGCGCACTTCCATCGCCGGGGTCAGGCCGAACAGGCGCTTGAACTCGCGGTTGAATTGCGACGTGCTCTCGTAGCCCACCGCGTGGCAGGCGGCCGCGGCGGTCATGCCTTCCCGGACCATCAGCATCCTGGCCTGGTGCAGCCTCGTCGATTTCACGTATTGCATGGGCGAGGTCCGGGTGACGGCCTTGAAATGGCTGTGGAAGGTCGGCACGCTCATGCCGGCTTCCCGCGCCAACTGCGTCAGGTCGAGTTTGCCCGCGTAGCCGGCATGGATGCGCCGCAGCGCCTTGCCGATCTTGCCGAACTGCCCCTGCAACGCCAGCGCCGCGCGCATGGCCTGTCCCTGCGGGCCGGTCAGCACCCGGAAATACACCTCCCGCACCGCAGCCGGACCAAGGACCGCGGCTTCCAGGGGGCGGCTCAACACCGCCAGCAGGCGTTGCAGCGACGCCCGCATGGCTGCGTCCATCGGGCTGGACATCATGCTCCGCGGCGCCTGGGCCGGTTCGGCCAGGCCGGTGCGGTCGATCTGGAGCATCAGTTCGGCCGCGGCCTGGAAATCCAGGTGCATATAGACGGCCAGCAGCGGCCTGGCCGGCGTGGCATCCGTCTGCATGGTGAAGGGCACCGGCACCGAGACCGCCAGGTAATGCTGCTCGTCGTACAGATAGACCTCATCGCCAAAGTAGCCCCGCTTGGTCCCCTGGCAGACGAGGACGAGGCCGGGGTCGTACAAGACCGGAGTGTTCAGCAAGGGCCGGTCCGAGCGCAGGATGCGCACGTCCGGCAGCGCGGTCAGGTTATATCCTTCTTGCGGGGCCAGGGCACGAAGCAAAGGGATCATGCCGGCCCCCGAGGGGGCATGTGTGGCAACGTTCCGGGTCATAGTAATAGGCAATAAAACCAGAAAAACAGACCTGTCGTTGGGAGTCTGATCTGAATATTATGCACTTCTGACTGGATCTTCAGGAGTGCATACCGTGTCATCCCCCAAGACTTTCCTCATCACCGGCGTCAGCAGCGGCTTCGGCCGTGCCCTGGCCCGGGAGGCGCTGTCCGCCGGCCATCGCGTGGTCGGCACCGTCCGCAGCGCCGAAGCGAAGCAATCGTTCGAGGCTCTCGATCCGGCCCGGGCCTTCGGGCGCGTGCTGGACGTGACCGACTTCGACGCCATCGACGGCGTGGTGGCCGGCATCGAGGCGGAGATCGGCCCGATCGACGTGTTGGTCAACAACGCCGGCTACGGCCACGAAGGGGTGATGGAGGAGTCGCCGCTATCCGAAATGCGCCGTCAGTTCGATGTGAACGTGTTCGGCGCCGTGGCCATGATGAAGGCGGTGCTGCCCTGCATGCGGGAACGCCGGCGCGGGCACATCATCAACATCACCTCGATGGGCGGCTTCATCACCATGCCGGGCATTGCCTACTACTGCGGCAGCAAATTCGCCCTGGAAGGCATCTCCGAAGCCGTGGGCAAAGAGGTGAAGGACTTCGGCATCGCCGTGACGGCCGTTGCTCCCGGCTCGTTCCGCACGGACTGGGCCGGCCGCTCCATGATCCGCACGCCCCGGTCCATTCCCGACTATGATGCGCTGTTCGATCCGGTCCGCCAGGCCCGCGAAGAAAAAAGCGGCAAGCAGCTCGGTGATCCCGCCAAGGCAGCGCAAGCCATGCTGCGCATCGTCGATAGCGCGGCGGCGCCGGCCCACCTGCTGCTGGGCAGCGATGCGCTGGGACTGGTACGCCAGAAGCTGGCCGTTATGGCAGCCGGGATGGACGAGTGGGAAACGGTGACGCGCTCGACGGATGCCTGAACGCCGGGCGCTGGCGGCATACCCGCATCGGCATCGCCTAGGGAATCCACAGCGCCGCGCGGCGCAGATTGGACCTTACCACCAGCCGGTGAAAAGGCCGGATGGCCGTCAGGTAAGCGTGGCCCAGCCGATTATGGCAATACACGACCGTCGTCGCCACGAGCTGGTGTCCCTTGCCGCCGGGCAAGGCGCGCAGCAGCAACGACAAGCGAAAGTCCAGGTGGTGGTCGTCCTCCCCCATCACGATCTCGCTCGGGGAGCGCGACTGCACCCGAAAGAAGTCCACATATTCCCCGGGACGCGCCTGAGCCGACTGGCGCAAGGCGAGGGTCGTCTTCAGCCCCAGCCCGCGCACGGCGGTATCGCGCATCGTGAGCAGCGCTGCGATCCAGCGAGGCGGATGGGTCAGGGTCGCGGCGGCCCATCCGTCCAGGTCGAGCGGGCTGCCCGCGGGCAGGGTGACAGCAAAGGCGTCCGCGAGATCGGCCTCGCCGAAGCGCGCCGCCAGCGTGCTCTCTTGCGGCAGCCGGACAGCGGTGACGTGCAGATTGGTTTTCATGGGATCGGATCAATGTGCCGTTGCCATCGGTGTCTTGTCGGACACGACTTCTCGCGGCAACCACGGCTCGAGTTCTACCACGCGGTGATCCGGGAGCCCAGCCTTGATTGTGGGCAGGTGATCCGGTTCGGCGTCGACGGCCCCGGCATCGTTCGCCTCGCGGACCCGCATTGCTGCCGGCGGGTTTGGCCGGAAATGGATTCCCGCAGCCTGCCGCTCCGATTGACGCGGTGAAGTGCAGACCGCGCGGTCTGGCCGCGTTGCCGCCTTTTCGCCTTTTCCCGCCGCGCGGGCCGACCGGCCGTGGCCCGCCGATTGAGGTTGACTCCTGCTTTGTGGAATGTAGTATGTGATATATCAAAAAAATCATTCCATCCATCAGGCAGCGGGAGACGACAGCATGAAAATCTGTATCTATGGCGCCGGCGCGATCGGCGGTTATCTTGGCGCGCAACTCGCGCTGGCGGGCGCGGAGGTCAGCCTGGTGGCGCGCGGGCCGCATCTGGCGGCCATGCAGGCCGGCGGCCTGCGCCTGCGGATCGACGGCGAGGAGCGGGTGGCGCGCGTGCGCTGCACCGGCGATCCCGCCGAACTGGGGCCGCAGGACTACGTGTTCATCACGCTGAAGGCGCACTCGGTACCCGGTGTGGTCGACCTCATGCAGCCGCTGCTGGGGCCGGGCACGGCGATCGTGACCGGCGTCAACGGCATTCCCTACTGGTATTTCCACCGGCACGGCGGGCCACTGGCCGGCACCACGCTGCAGAGCGTGGACCCCGGCGGGCGCCAGTGGCACGGGTTCGGGCCGGAGCGGGCCATCGGCTGCGTGCTCTATCCCGCCGCCGAAATTGTCGCGCCCGGCGTGATCCGCCATGTCTACGGCAAGAAATTCCCGCTCGGCGAGCCCGATGGCAGCCGGTCCGCGCGCGTGGCGCACCTGAGCGAGATGATGGTGGCGGCCGGGCTGGAAGCGCCCATCCGCGACAATATCCGCGACGAGATCTGGCTCAAGCTGTGGGGCAACCTGTGCTTCAACCCGATCAGCGCGCTGACGCATGCCACGCTCGACATCATCACCGCCGACCCGGCCACGCGGGCCTTGTCGCGCGCCATGATGCTGGAAGCCAAGGACATCGCCGAGCGCTTCGGCGTGCATTTCCGCGTCGACGTGGAGCGGCGCATCGACGGCGCCGGCGCGGTCGGCGCGCACAAGACCTCGATGCTGCAGGACCTGGAGGCGGGGCGCGCGATGGAAATCGACCCGCTGCTCACGGTGGTGCAGGAAATGGGGCGGCTGGTCGGCCAGCAAACGCCGATGGTCGACGCCGTGCTGGGCCTCATCAAGCAGCGCGAGCGGATGGCGCAGTCGGCCCTGGCGCAGGCGGCCTAGCGTGGCCGTGCCGCGTGGGCCATGCAAGGTATGAAGACGGGTGGCGGCCATGTGATATACCATATACGCAACTCGGCCGCCGCCGTCCAAATGTGGCTGAATTTATGCCAATTGTGCATTTTTCTATGCATTCCGCGCATGCCATGCGGCTTTTGGTAAGCTAGGCGGCAAGCCGCCGGCGCCGCTTTCCGAGGGCGCCGCGGTGCTGGTATCAATATGAGCCCATCCATGTCTGCGCAAAGCCAATCCGCTGAACAGCCCACCGGGCTGACCCTGTCCCTCCAGCCCATCAACGCGGGCGCCAGCCTGCGCGACCAGGCCTACGCCATGCTGCGCCAGGCCATCGCCGACGCCGACATCTACCAGTCGGACGAGGAAATCCGGCTCGACGAGCGCGTCCTGAGCGAAGCGCTAGGCGTGAGCCGCACGCCGATCCGCGAGGCCATGACGCTGCTGGAACAGGAGGGTTTCCTGCGCACCGTGCCGCGGCGCGGCATCTACATCATGCGCAAGACCAAGCGCGAGATCGTGGAGATGATCCAGGTCTGGGCCGCGCTGGAAAGCATGGCCGCGCGCCTGGCCACGCTGCACGCGAGCGACGCGGAGATCGCCACGCTGCGCCATATGTTCGACAGCTTCCGCGACGCCACGCCGGCCGAGCACATCGAGGAATACTCCGACGCGAACATTGCCTTTCACCAGGCCATCGTGCAGTTGTCGAAGTCGCAGGTCATCATGGACGCGATCAAGAACATCTTCGTCCACGTGCGCGCCATCCGGAAGATGACGATCTCGCAGAGCGACCGCGCCTCGCGCTCGATCGTCGATCACCTGCGCATCATCGAGGCCCTGGAAAAGCGCGACACCGAACTGGCCGAGCGGCTGGTGCGGCAGCACTCGCTGGACCTCGCGGCCTATGTGGAGAAGCACTGCGATTTTCTGGACTGAGGCCGCGGCAGGCGGCTGCTATCCGGGATGGCTACGTTATCCCGGATAGCTTCGTCATTCCCGATATGGTCCGATTTGCCGAGGGTTTGCTCCCCTCGCCCACTTCGCGGGAGAGGGGAGAGAAGCGGCAGTCGTCGCGGGGTGTCGCCAAGCCAGCCGGCGGCGGCATCGCTGCCGACGTCTTCAGTCTTCGGCACTGCCGCCCCCGTCTTCACACGGCTGCCACCGCCATCGCTCACACCGCAGCCGTCACGACGCCCCCATCGCCTCCACCATCGTCTTGCCCAGTTCCGCCGGCGAGCGCGCCACGCGGATGCCGGCCGCGCGCATGGCGTCGATCTTGGCCGCCGCCGTGCCCATGCCGCCCGAGATGATCGCGCCGGCATGTCCCATGCGGCGCCCGGGCGGGGCGGTGGTGCCGGCGATGAAGCCCGCCACCGGCTTGACCTTGCCGCCGCTGCGCGCGTCTAGCAGGAAGCGCGCGGCGTCTTCCTCGGCCGAGCCGCCGATCTCGCCGATCATGATGATGCCTTCGGTGTCGTCGTCGGCCAGGAACATCTCCAGGCAGTCGATGAAGCTGGTGCCGTTGACCGGGTCGCCGCCGATGCCGATGCAGGTGCTCTGGCCCAGCCCGGCGGCGGTGGTCTGCGCCACCGCCTCGTAGGTCAGCGTGCCGGAGCGCGACACCACGCCGATCTTGCCGGGGCGGTGGATGTGGCCCGGCATGATGCCGATCTTGCACTGGCCCGGGGTGATGACGCCGGGGCAGTTGGGGCCGACCAGCCGGCTGCCGGAGCCCGACAGCGCGCGCTTGACGCGCACCATGTCGATGACCGGGATGCCCTCGGTGATGCAGACGATCAGGCCGATGCCGGCATCCACCGCTTCCAGGATGGCGTCGGCGGCGAACGGCGGCGGCACGTAGATGACCGAGGCGTCGGCGCCGGTGCGCGCCACCGCCGCGGCCACGGTGTCGAACACCGGCAGGCCGAGATGGGTCTCGCCGCCCTTGCCGGGCGTCACGCCGCCGACCATGCGCGTGCCGTAGGCCGCGGCCTGTTCGGAATGGAAGGTGCCTTGCGCGCCGGTGAAGCCCTGGCAGATCACCCTGGTGTCTCGATCGATCAGTACGGCCATCTTATTTCCCTCCCTTGGCATGCGCGGCCTGGACCGCGTCGACCACTTTCGCGGCAGCGTCGGCGAGGTGATCCGCCGACACGATGGGCAGGCCCGAGTCGCGCAGGATGGCCTTGCCCTGTTCCACGTTGGTGCCTTCGAGCCGCACCACCAGCGGCACGGTCAGGTCGATCTCGCGCGCGGCCGCCACCACGCCTTCGGCGATCACGTCGCAGCGCATGATGCCGCCGAAGATATTGACCAGGATGCCCTCGACCTTGGGGTCGTCGAGGATCAGCCGGAACGCCGCCGTCACGCGCTCGCGCGTGGCGCCGCCGCCCACGTCGAGGAAGTTGGCCGGCTCGCCGCCGTGCAGCTTGATGATGTCCAGCGTGGCCATCGCCAGCCCGGCGCCGTTGACCATGCAGCCGATGTTGCCGTCGAGCCTGACGTAGTTCAGTCCGTGGCGCGCGGCGGCGGTCTCGGCGGGGTCTTCCTCGGTCTCGTCGCGCAGCGCCTCGATGTCGGGGTGGCGGTAGAGCGCGTTGTCGTCGAAGTTGAACTTGGCGTCGAGCGCGATCACGTCGCCGGCGCGCGTGACCACCAGCGGGTTGATCTCCACCACCGAGGCGTCCAGCTCGACGAAGGCGCGGTACGCCGCCAGGATGAAGCGCGAGGCCGCGCCGACCTGCTTGCCCGACAGGCCCAGGCCGAACGCGAGGCGGCGCGCGTGGAAGGGCTGGATGCCGCTGGCCGGGTCGATCGCCACCTTGATGATCTTCTCCGGCGTGCGCGCGGCGACTTCCTCGATCTCCATGCCGCCCTCGGTGGAGGCCATCACCGTCACGCGCGAGGTGGCGCGGTCGATCAGCATGCCCAGGTACAGCTCGCGGGCGATGTCGCAGCCTTCCTCCACATAGAGGCGGCGCACTTCGCGCCCGGCCTCGCCGGTCTGCTTCGTGACCAGCACGGCGCCGAGCATCTGGCCGGCCTCGGCCCGCACCGCATCGACCGACTTGACCACGCGCACGCCGCCCTTGCCGCCGGGGTCGTTGCGGAAGCGGCCGGCGCCGCGCCCGCCCGCGTGGATCTGGGATTTCACCACCCAGACCGCGCCGCCGAGCTTGCGCGCGGCGCCGGCGGCTTCCTCCGGGGTAAAGGCAACCGCGCCGCGCGGCACGGCCACGTCGAACCGCCGCAGCAGTTCCTTGGCCTGATATTCGTGGATGTTCACGGGTCTCCTCGCTCTTGTGATGGCGCGGGGCCGGGCGCCGCGGATCGGCTGCCGGCCGGATTGCGCTGTGAAATATGGTATGTAATATATCAAAGAGAAACAAGGAAAATGCATCACACGAAAATGCGGCGAAAGAGGCGCGGCATTGCCGGACGGGAAGCGGCCGAGGCCAGCCCGAACCGATCCGAAACCGGCCCGAGGCTAGTTCGAAGCAGGCCGGAAGGGCTGGTGCGGGAATGGAATGAGTCCGCGCGGATTCAGCAATTCCGCTCATCATCCCGCCAATTCCGCTTAAATGCTGCGCCGCGTCGTCGAAACCTGCCGCCTGTACGGCAGATTTCTCTTGAGCTTCATTGATATATCACATACCGTATGTCATCAAGATCCGGCGAAAAGGATCGAGCGCGTCGCAGGGCGGACGCAAGAGGTACGCCGCGGCCGGCCGAGAGGCGGCAGCGCGGCGACAGACGATAGGCGAAAGGGTGTCGCGGCACCGCGCCGGCGGCAGGCGCGTGTCACAGCCAGTCGCAATCCAGTCAACGAGGAGACCAAGACATGTCTGCAGTCGTATCCACGCGGCCCGAGTCCACCACGGCCGAAGACACCCTGAAGCAGAAGACCCGCGACGCCGGCGTGATTTCCGGCGGCCACCTGGTGGCGCGGGCCCTGAAGAACGAAGGCGTCGACACCATCTTCACGCTGTGCGGCGGCCACATCATCGACATCTACGACGGCTGCGTGGACGAGGGCATCCGCATCATCGACGTGCGCCACGAGCAGGTCGCCGCGCACGCGGCCGACGGCTACGCGCGCCAGACCGGCAAGCTCGGCTGCGTCGTCACCACCGCCGGCCCCGGCTGCACCAACGCCGTGACCGGCGTGGCCACCGCGTTCCGCTCCGAAAGCCCGGTGCTCCATATCGGCGGGCAGGGCGCGCTGTCGCAGCACAAGATGGGCTCGCTGCAGGACCTGCCGCACGTGGACATGATGTCGCCCATCACCAAGTTCGCCGCCACCATCCCCAGCACCGAGCGCGTGGCCGACATGATCTCGATGGCCGTGCGCGAATGCTTCAACGGCGCGCCCGGGCCGTCCTACCTGGAGATCCCGCGCGACGTGCTCGACCGCGAGGTCGACCTCGCGCGCGCCGTGATCCCGCGCCCCGGCCACTACCGCGCCTCCACCCGCTCGATCGGCGACCCGAAGGACATCGAGCGCCTGGCCGACATCCTGGTCAACTCGGAGCGCCCGGCCATCCTCTACGGCCAGCAGGTATGGACCGCGCGCGGGCACGGCGAAGCCATCGCGCTGCTCAAGGGCCTGGACATCCCGGGCTATTTCAACGGCGCCAGCCGCGGGCTGCTGCCGCCGGGCGACCCGCACCACTTCGACCGCACCCGCTCGCAGGCCTTCGCCAACGCCGACGTGCTGATCATCGTGGGCACGCCGTTCGACTTCCGCATGGGCTACGGCAAGCGCATCAGCCGCGAGCTGACGCTGGTGCAGATCGACATGGACTACCGCACGGTGGGCAAGAACCGCGAGATCGACCTCGGCCTGGTGGGCGACCCCGGCGCCATCCTCGGCGCGGTGCTGCAGGCCGCCAGCGGCCGCATCAAGAACGACAAGCGCCAGGCGCGCCAGAAGTGGATGGGCCTGCTGACCGAGGCCGAGGCCACCGCCACCGAGAAGCTGATGCCGCTGTTCCGCTCGGACAAGTCGCCGATCCATCCGTACCGCGTGGCCTACGAGCTGAACGAGTTCCTGGGCGACGACACCGTCTACATCGGCGACGGCGGCGACGTCGTGACCATCTCCGCGCAGGCGGTGCGCCCGCGCCGCCCGGGCCAGTGGATGGACCCCGGCGCGCTCGGCTCGCTCGGCGTGGGCACGGGCTTCGCCATCGCCGCCGGGCTGGCCAACCCGGACAAGGAAATCCTCTGCTACTACGGCGACGGCTCGTTCGGCATGACGGCCTTCGACATGGAGACCGCCAACCGTTTCGGCGTGCCCTACCTGGCGGTGATCGGCAACAACTCGGCCATGAACCAGATCCGCTACGGCCAGCTCGCCAAGTACGGCGAGGAGCGCGGCAACGTCGGCAACCTGCTGTCGGACGTGCCGTTCTCGAAGTTCGCCGAGATGCTGGGCGGCTACGGCGAGGAGGTGCGCGACGCCAGCGCCATCGCCGGCGCGCTGCGGCGCGGGCGCGAGGCGGTGCAGCGCACCGGCAAGTCCGCCGTGATCAATATCTGGGTGGACCCGCGCGAATACGCGCCGGGCACCAAGAACCAGACCATGTACAAATAACCACGCGCGAGGAGACAACTCATGGACAAGGCACTGGACGGTGTGCGGATCCTGGACATGACGCATGTGCAGGCCGGCCCGTCGGCGACCCAGTTGATGGCATGGCTGGGCGCCGACGTGATCAAGGTGGAGTTGCCCGGGCGCGGCGACATCACGCGCAGCCAGCTGCGCGACGTGCCCAACGCGGACAGCCTGTACTTCACCATGCTCAACTCCAACAAGCGCAGCCTCACGCTCAACATGAAGACGCCGGAAGGCAAGGCGCTGCTGGAAGACCTGGTGCAGCGCTGCGACGTGCTGGTGGAGAACTTCGGCCCCGGCGTGCTGGACCGCGCCGGCTTCGACTGGGAGCGCCTGCAGACGCTCAACCCGCGCCTGATCTACGCCTCGATCAAGGGTTTCGGCCCGGGGCCGTACGCGGACTGCAAGGCCTACGAGAACGTGGCGCAGTGCATGGGCGGCGCGGCCAGCACCACCGGCACCGCCGAAGGCGCGCCGACCGTGACCGGCGCGCAGATCGGCGACTCCGGCACCGGCGTGCACTGCGTGGTCGGCATCCTGGCGGCGCTGCTGCACCGCGAGCACAGCGGACGCGGCCAGCGCGTGGAGGTGGCCATGCAGGACTCGGTGCTCAACCTGTGCCGGGTCAAGCTGCGCGACCAGCAGCGCCTGGCCGCGGGGCCGATGCGCGAGTACCCCAACAAGGCGTTCGGCGACTTCGTGCCGCGCGCGGGCAACGCCTCGGGCGGCGGCCAGCCGGGCGCGGCCTTGCGCTGCGCGCCGGGCGGCGCCAACGACTACGTCTACGTGATCGTGCAGCCGCAGGGCTGGGAGCCGCTGATGCGCCTGTGCGGGCGCGAGGACCTCATCACCCACGCGCAGTTCGCCACGCCGGAGGCGCGCCTCAAGTGCCTGGACGAGTGCTTCTCCATCATCGAGAAATGGACGCGCACGCGCACCAAGTTCGAAGTGATGGACGCCCTCAACGAGGTCGACGTGCCGTGCGGGCCGATCCTCTCGATGAAAGACCTGATCGAGGACAAGTCGCTCTACGAGCGCGGCTACCTGGTCGAGCTCGACCACCCCGAGCGCGGCCAGTACGTGCAGCTCGGTTGCCCCATCACGCTGTCGGCCTCGCCGGTGGAGGTGGAGCGCTCGCCGCTGCTGGGCGAGCATACCGAGGAAATCCTCGACTGGCTGGGCCGCACGCCCGCGCAGATCGAAGCCTTGCGCGCCGCCGGCGCCGTCTGAGCGCCCGGGTTTCCGGCGCTTCAGACACTTCCCCTGGCAAGTCCGCAAACCGCCCGCCCTCGCGCCCGCCGCGAGGGCGCGGGACGGTGCGTCCCGCTGCAACCCAAGCAACAGAACAGATGGAGACCTGACATGGCACACGACAAAGACGCGGTGCGCAAGATCCTCGCCGCGGTGAGGGCAGCGGGCCGCGATGCCCTCACCGCCCCCGAGGGCAAGCTGGTATGCGATGCCTACGGCATCAGCGTGCCGGGCGAAGGCGTGGCCCGCACGCCGACCGGCGCGGTGGAGCTGGCCGCGAAGATGGGCTACCCGGTGGTGCTGAAGATCGTCTCGCCGGACATCCTGCACAAGACCGAGGCCGGCGGCGTGCTGGTCGGCCTCAAGGACGCCGCCGAAGTGGAGCGCGGCTACCTGACCATCATCGAGAACGCGCGCCGCTACGACGCGCAGGCCGACATCGTCGGTGTGCAGGTGCAGCAGATGATCGCCGGCGGGCAGGAGGTCATCATCGGCGCCGTCACCGACCCGTCGTTCGGCAAGCTGGTGGCGTTCGGCCTGGGCGGCGTGCTGGTCGAGGTGCTCAAGGACATCACCTTCCGCATGGCGCCGGCCAGCGATGAGGACGCGCTGTCGATGCTCGACGGCATCGCCGCGGCCGAGGTGCTCAAGGGCGTGCGCGGCGCCGAGCCGGCCAACCGCGAGGCACTGGCCGGCATGATCCGGCGCGTGTCGGAGCTGGTCAGCGATTTCCCCGAGATCGCCGAGCTCGACCTCAACCCGGTGTTCGCCAGCAAGGACGGCGCGATCGCCGCCGACGTGCGCATCGTGGTCGATTTCTCGCCGCAGCCCGAGCGCTACCGGCCCACGCAGGACGAGATCGTGCGGCAGATGAACCGCATCATGCGGCCCGACGCGGTGGCCGTGATCGGCGCCTCGGCCGAGGACGGCAAGATCGGCAACTCGGTGATGAAGAACCTCATCAACGGCGGCTACCAGGGCAAGATCTACCCGATCCATCCCAAGGGCGGCGAGATCATGGGCATGACGGCCTACAAGAGCGTGCTGGACGTGCCGGGCACGGTGGACGTGGCGGTGTTCGCCATTCCCGCCAAGCTGGTGGCGGGCGCGCTTGAGGAAGTGGGGCGCAAGCAGATCCCCGGCGCGGTGCTGATCCCGTCCGGCTTCGCCGAGACCGGCAACGTGGCGGGCCAGGAAGAGATCGTGGCGATCGCGCGCAAGCACGACATCCGCCTGATGGGGCCGAACATCTACGGTTTCTACTACACGCCCAAGAACCTGTGCGCGACCTTCTGCACGCCGTACGACGTCAAGGGTAAGGCGGCGCTGTCGTCGCAGTCGGGCGGCATCGGCATGGCCATCATCGGCTTCTCGCGCTCGGCCAGGATGGGCGTGTCCGCCATCGTCGGCCTGGGCAACAAGTCCGACATCGACGAGGACGACCTGCTGACCTTCTTCGAGCAGGACGACAACACCGAGATCATTGCCCAGCACTGCGAGGACCTCAAGGACGGCCGCGCGTTCGCCGAGGCCGCGCGCCGCGTCTCGAAGAAAAAGCCGGTGGTGGTGCTCAAGGCCGGGCGCACCAGCCTGGGCGCGCGCGCGGCCAGCTCGCACACCGGCGCGCTGGCCGGCAACGACAAGATCTACGAGGACGTGTTCAGGCAGTGCGGCGTGATCCGCGCGCGCTCGCTGCGCGACCTGCTGGAGTTCGCGCGCGGCATTCCCAAGCTGCCCACGCCCAAGGGCGAGAACGTGGTCATCATCACCGGCGCGGGCGGCTCGGGCGTGCTGCTGTCGGATGCGTGCGTGGACAACAACCTGTCGCTGATGGCCATGCCGGACGACCTCGACGCGGCCTTCCGCAAGTTCATCCCGCCGTTCGGCGCGGCCGGCAACCCGGTCGACATCACCGGCGGCGAGCCGCCCTCCACCTACCAGAACACGCTGCGCCTGGGCATGGAGGACCCGCGCATCCACGCCATCATCCTCGGCTACTGGCACACCATCATCACGCCGCCGATGGTGTTCGCCCGGCTGGTGGTGGAGGTCAAGCAGGAGATGGCCGCGCGCGGCATCGAGAAGCCCATCGTGGCCTCGCTGGCCGGCGACGTGCAGGTGGAGGAGGCCGCCGAGTACCTGTACGAGCACGGCGTGCCGGCCTATGCCTACTCGACCGAGATCCCGGTCGCGGTGCTGGGCGCCAAGTACAAGTGGGCGCGCGGCGCGGGCAAGATCTGACCTGGGGCGGTGGCGCCGCGCCGCGCGGCGCCGCCGCGACGACAATGCGGCACGAAGGCGGGCGGCGGGCAGCCGCGCCCGCCGCAGGGAGTTGGCTGTGCAGACATGGATCCGCTTCCAGACCGGCGACGGCGAGACCGGCTTCGGCCGCATCGAGGGCGAGCGCGTGGTGGCATACGATGGCGCGGGCTACGCGGGCGGGCAGCCGACCGGCGCCACGCTGCCGGGCGAGGGCCTGCGCCTGCTGAGCCCGTGCGAGCCGGGCAAGGTGGTGGCGCTGTGGAACAACTTCCACGCGCTGGCGCGCAAGCTGGAAAAGCCGGTGCCGCGCCACCCGCTGTTCCTGATCAAGCCGGCCAGCTCGCTGGCCGGGCCCGGCGACGCCATCGTGCGCCCGCGCGGCTACGCCGGCAAGATCGTCTACGAGGGCGAGCTCGGCATCGTGATCGGCCGGCGCTGCCGCGACGTGGCGCCCGAGGACGCCGCCGCGCACATCTTCGGCTACACCGTGGTCAACGACGTGACCGCCTCGGAGGTGATCGCCGAGGACCCGAATTTCCCGCAGTGGTGCCGCGCCAAGGGCTTCGATACCTTCGGCTGCATCGGCCCGGCCATCGTCACCGGGTTCGACTGGCGCGCGGCGCGCGTGGTCACGCGGCTCGACGGCACCGAGCGGCAGAACTACCCGCTCGCCGACCTGATCTTCACGCCCGAGCAGCAGGTCAGCCTGATCTCGCAGGACCTCACGCTGATGCCCGGCGACGTGATCGCGTGCGGCACCTCGCTCGGCGTCGGCTCGATGAAGGACGGCGCCGTGGTCGAGGTCGGCATCGACGGCATCGGCGCGCTGGTCAACCACATGCGCGGCTAGCCGCGCCTGGTCAGCACCGCGCGGCCGCGGTGGCCGTGGCGGACTGCGCGCGCCGGCGCAGCCGCGCCAGCGAGCCGCCCTTCATGACCTTGCCGGGCAGGGCGTGGCCGACCAGCCGCTCGGCCAGCTGCGCGGCCTCCACCAGCTTGTCGAGGTCCAGCCCGGTCTCGATGCCCATCTCCTCGCACAGCGCCACCAGGTCCTCGGTGCAGACGTTGCCCACCGCCGGCGGCACGCCGCCGCTGGCGCTGCCGAAACCGGCGAACGGGCAGCCGCCCAGGCCGCCGATGGCCGCGTCGAACTGGCGCACGCCCATCTCCAGCGCCGCCACCGCGTTGGCCAGCGCCGCGCCGCGCGTGTCGTGCAGGTGGAGCTTGATCTCCACCTCGGGCCAGCGCTCGCGCACCGCGCCGACCAGGCGCCGCACGTGCAGCGGATTGGCCCAGCCCATCGTGTCGGCCAGCCGCAGCGCCGCGAGGCGGCTGCCGTTCTCGATCAGCAGCCGGTCGGTCCGCGCGATCAGCCCGATCACGTGCTCCACCGGCACGTCGCCCTCGAAGTTGCAGCCGAACGCCGCCATCACGCCGAGGCTGTCCGGCACCATGCCGGCCGCGCGGTAGGCCTCGATCCAGCGCGGCATGTCGGCGAAGGCGTCCTCGATGCCGCGGTTGGTGTTGCGGCGGATGAAGGTCTCGCTGGCGGTGATCGTCAGGCGGCCTTCCATCGCGATGCGCCGGCTGGCGCGGGCCAGCTCCAGGCCGCGCGTGTTCAGCCACAGCGCGCGCCACGTCATGCCGGCAATCTCGGGCAGCGCGGCGATCACCTCGGGCGAGTTCGCCATCTGCGGCACCGCGTCCGGCTTGACGAACGAGCCGACCTCGATCTCGCGCAGGCCGGCGGCGGCAAGCGCCCCGATGAGCTCGATCTTCTCGGCGACGGTGAGCACCTTCGGCTCGATCTGCAGGCCGTCGCGCGGGCCGACTTCGATGATGTGGACGGAACGGGGGTAGGTCGGGGCGGTCGTCATGCGGGGCTTCGGTGAACATGTGGGAAGGGCGGCGCGGCGAGGGCAATGCGGACGGAGGCAATGCACACAGCGAGCGCGCGATGCCTGCATGCTAGGCATCCGCGCGCGCGCTGGCAATGCGCGCCGCGCCGCGCGGCGCCGATATCCGCCCGCTGATATGTGCGCTGCCCGCCGCCGCGCGGGCGTAAATATCAGCTACGTGATATCGCACCGTGCAGGGCGCCGGATGCTTGCGACGCCCCTTCGCGCTGGCTATTCTGGCCTCCGTACCTGTTCTGCCATGCCCGATGCGCGGCATGGCCCCCCGGAAACGAAACACGATGCCAACTAACCAACCCTTATCCGGCTACACGATCGTCGAGATCGGCCACAGCGTAGCCGCGCCTTATACGGGGCTTATCCTCGCCAACCTCGGCGCCACCGTCATCAAGGTGGAGAACCCCGGCTCCGGCGACCATGCGCGCGGCTGGGGGCCGCCGTTCTTCGACGAGGCCGGCCCGCACTTCGTCGCCATGAACCGCAACAAGCGCAGCGCCGCCATCGACCTGGCCGACGAGACGCAGCGCCAGGCGCTGCGGCGCCTGATCCTGGAAGAGGCGGACGGCGTGATCTGCAACCTGCGCGCCGGCGTGGCCGACCAGTTCGGCGTGGGCCCGGCGTCGCTGCTGGAAGAGAATCCCGCGCTGGTCTATTGCGAGATCGGCGCGTTCGGCAGCGGCGGCCCGATGTCGCACAAGCCCGGCTACGATCCGCTGATGCAGGCCTACGGCGGCATGATGAGCATCACCGGCGAGAGCGCCGAGCGCCCGCCGATCCGCGTCGGCGTGTCGATCATCGACATGGGCGCGGGCCTGTGGGGCGCGGTCGGCATGCTGTCCGCGCTGCTCGAGCGCGAGCGCACCGGCCTCGGCGGCCTGGTCGAGACCTCGCTGTTCGAAACCGCGCTGGCCTGGACCACGGTGCCGGTCACGCGCGCGCTGATGAAAGGCGGCCCGCAGCTGCCGCAGGGTTCGGGCGCCGCCGGCATCGTGCCTTACCAGGCGTTCCGCACCCAGGACGGCTGGCTGGTGATCGGCGCCGGCAACGACAAGCTGTTCGCCAAGCTGGTCGGCGCGCTGGACCTGCCCGCGCTGGCCGAGGACGAACGCTTCCGCACCAACCGCGGCCGCGTGCAGAACAAGGATGCGCTGATCCCCGCGCTCGAGGCGCGCGCGATCACGCACACCAACGCCAGCCTCGGCGCGCTGCTGGACGCCCACGGCGTGCCGAACGCGCCGGTGCAGACCATCGAGCAGATCGTCGACGACCCGCAGACGCAGGCGCTCGGCATGATCCAGGAAGGCCCGGCGGGCTCCATGCCCACGGTCGGCCTGCCGCTGCGCTTCGACGGCAAGCGCAGCGCCTACCGCAGCGCCGCGCCGCGGCTCGGCGCCCATACCGGCGAGGTGCTGGACGCGCCCGCCGGCGACCAAGACAAAGACAAGGACCGCGAGGATCGCGCATGACCGGAACCCACGAATCCTACGAAACCATCGAGACCACGCTGACCGAGAACGGCACGCTGGTGGTCACGCTGAACCGCCCGCAGGCGAGCAACGCCACCAACACCCAGATGGGGCGCGAGATGCGCGACATGTGGGCGCGCGTGGCCGCGCCCGGCAGCGGCGTGCATTGCGTCATCCTGACCGGCGCCGGCCGCACCTTCAGCGCCGGCGGCGACCTCAAGGAACGCAACGGCATGAGCAACGAGCAGTGGCAGCAGCAGCACGCCATCTTCGAAGCCAGCCGGCGCGGCCTGATCGAATGCCCGGTGCCGGTCATCGCGGCGGTCAACGGCCCGGCCTACGCGGGCGGCTGCGAGACCGTGCTGGCCTGCGACTTCGCCTACGCCGTGCGCTCGGCGCGCTTCGCGCTGACCGAGGTCACGCTCGGCATCATGCCCGGTTCGGGCGGCACGCAGTACCTGCCGCGCGTGGTCGGCCAGCCCAGGGCGATGGAGATCATCCTGACCGGGCTGCCGTTCTCGGCCGAGCAGGCGCGCGAGTGGGGCATGGTCAACGCATTGTTCGACGATGCGCAGTCCATGCTGGACGCCGCGCTGGCGACGGCCGCGCGCATCGCGCAGAACGCGCCGCTGTCGATCCGCCAGGCCAAGAAATCGATCCGCACCGGCCTGCAGCTCGACATCCGCAGCGCGTTGCAGTTCGAGGTCGAAGCCTACAATCGGCTGGTCGGCACCGAGGACCGGCGCGAAGGCGTGCGGGCGTTCCAGGAGAAGCGCAAGCCCGTGTTCACGGGGCGCTGAGCCGCGCGGGCCCGCGCGCGAGCCGGGCCGCGGCAAGACAGACACAGAGTTGGCCAGAGAGACAGAGAGAGACAACACGATGCAAGACGTACAGCCGAATCACGATGCCGTCACGCTGGAGCTTGGCGAGGACTACAAGGAAATCCGCGAAGCCGTGCGCCGCGTGTGCGCCGATTTCCCCGACACCTACTGGCGCGAGATCGACGACGCCGAGGCGTACCCGACCGCGTTCATCGACGCGCTCACGGAAGCCGGCTTCCTGGCCGCGCTGATCCCCGAGGAATACGGCGGCACCGGCATGCCGCTGCGCGCGGCCGCGGTCATCATGGAAGAGATCTGCGCCGCCGGCTGCCACGCCGCGGCCGGCCACGCGCAGATGTACATCATGGGCACCATCCTGCGCCACGGCAGCGCCGAGCAGAAGCGCAAGTACCTGCCGCAGATCGCCGCCGGCAAGCTGCGCCTGCAGGCCTTCGGCGTGACCGAGCCGACCACCGGCTCCGACACCACGCAGCTCAAGACGCGCGCCACGCGCACGGCCAACGGCTACGTGCTCAACGGCCAGAAGGTGTGGACCTCGCGCGCTCTGCACTCGGACCTGATGCTGGTGCTGGCGCGCACCACGCCGGCCAGCGAGGTCAAGAACAAGGTGGACGGCATCTCCACGTTCCTGATCGACATCCGCACCTCGCTCGGCAAGGGCCTCGACATCCGCCCGATCCCGACGATGGTCAACCACCACGCCACCGAGGTGTTCTTCCAGGACCTGGAGATCCCGGCCGACAGCCTGGTCGGCGAGGAAGGCAAGGGCTTCCGCTACATCCTCGACGGCATGAACGCGGAGCGCATGATCACCGCCGCCGAGGCGCTCGGCTCCACGCGCTGGTTCGTGCGCACCGCCACCGCCTACGCCAGCGAGCGCAAGGTGTTCAACCGCCCGATCGGCGCCAACCAGGGGATCCAGTTCCCGATCGCGCAGGCGCACATCCAGTCCGAGGCGGCCGACCTGATGATCCGCCGCGCCACCGCGCTGTTCGAGGCCGGGCTGCCGTGCGGCTCGGAGGCCAACATGGCGCGCTACCTCGCCGCGGAAGCGCTGTGGAACGCCGCCGAGGCGTGCATGCAGACCCACGGCGGCTTCGGCTTCGCGCGCGAGTACAACATCGAGCGCAAGTGGCGCGAGGCGCGCCTGGCGCGGATCGCGCCGGTCTCGACCAACCTGATCCTGGCCAACGTCGCCCAGCACGTGCTCGGGCTGCCGCGGTCGTATTGACACGGCGACGCCGCGCCGGCCGGCGGCCGGCGCGGGAGCCGCAAGAGCAAAACCAAGCCAGGAACGGGGACACAGACATGGCAGCGCCTGGGAACCAGGACAAGAAAAAACCGGACGGCACCGGATCGTTCAGCCGCTCGCTCGAGGTGCTGGAGCTGTTCTCGATCGAGCAGCGCCCGCTGACCGTGGGCACCGTGGCGGCGCGGCTCGGCTATCCGCAGTCGAGCACCTCGGTGCTGCTCAACCAGCTCGCGCAGCGCGGCTACCTGACGCACCAGCGGGCCGACCGGACCTATTTCCCGACCGCGCGCGTGATGTTCCTCGGCATGTGGATGCAGCACCATTTCCGGCATGGCGAGAACCTCGGGCGCATGGTCGAGGCGGTGGCCGCGGCCACCGGGCGCATCGTGCGGCTGGGCATGCAGAACGGCCTGCAGGTGCAGTACGTGCGCACCGAGGCCGGGCGCCCGGTCAACCTGGACCTGCTGCCGGGCCAGCTGCGGCCGCTGTGCCGCTCGGCGGTGGGCAAGACGCTGCTGATTCCCAAGACGCGCGACGAGGTGCAGCGGCTGGTGCGCCATATCAACGCGGTGGAGACCGATTATGAGGAACCTGTCGATTTCGAGGCGCTGTGGGCCGAGCTGGAAACCAGCCGGCGCACCGGTTTCGCCGAGAGCGTGGACGGCGTGCTGCGCGGCAATTCCGCGGTGGCGATGCTGATTCCGTCGCAGGGCTGGGACGTGCCCCTGGCCATCAGCGTGGTGCTGCCCACCAGCAAGCTGGAGGCGCTGCGCGGGCCGACGCTGGCGGCGATGCACGACGCGATCCGCCGCTTCCTGTTCGGCAACTGAGCGATAGCGGGGCGGCACCCGAGCGATATCCGGGCCATACCCGAGCGATACCCGAGCGATACCCGATTTTCCCCGGCCTCCGGCCGGTTTTCCCGATCCCGCCGTGCGGACAGCGATGCCCGCGCCGGCCACCCCTTTGTCTTGCCGCTTGCAAGGGCCGTGTCGTCGGAAGCTGAAGAAGCGGCATTAATGGAAGGAGACATCTCATGAAACGCATGCACCTGAACCGGGCCCTTGGCCTCCTGCGGGCCGGCCTCGCCATCGGCGTGGCGCTGCTCGCGCTGCCGGGCGCGGCCAGCGCGCAGGGCGGAGGCTATCCGCGCCAGCCGATCCGGCTGGTGGTGCCCTATCCGCCGGGCGGCGGCGCGGACTCGCTGGCGCGCCTGGTCGCCGCCAAGGTGGGCGAGAACCTGGGCCAGACCATCATCATCGACAACCGCCCCGGCGCCAACACCTCGCTGGCCACCGAGATCGTGGCGCGCCAGCCGGCCGACGGCTACACGCTGCTCTACGTGGCCAGCTCGTTCGCCATCAACCCCAGCCTCTACAAGCTGAACTACTCGACCGAGAAGAACTTCACGCCGGTGGCGTTCGTGGCGCGCGTGCCGCTGATCGTGCTGGCCAACAACGCCTATCCGGTGCGCAACGTGCGCGACATGATCGCCGCGGCCAAGGCCAAGCCCGGCGCCGTGACGTTCGCCTCCTACGGCGCCGGCAGCCCCGCGCACCTGGCCGGCGAGCTGTTCGAGCAGATGACCAACACCGCGATGCTGCACGTGCCCTACAAGGGCAGCTCGCCGGCGCTGACCGACCTCATGGCCGGGCAGGTCAACCTGGCCTTCAGCAGCATCGAGCCCGCGCTGCAGCTGCTGCGCGCCGAGAAGGTGCGCCCGATCGCGGTGACGACCGCCAAGCGCATCCAGGCGCTGCCCGACGTGCCGACCATCGCCGAGTCCGGCGTGACCGGCTTCGAGGCGATCGGCTGGAACGGCATCGTGGCGCCGGCCGGCACGCCGCGCGACATCGTCAAACAGCTCAACGCGGCGGTCAACACCGCGCTGCAGTCGCCGGACCTGAAGGAGAAGTTCGGCACGCAGGGCGTGGAGATCGACCCCAAGACGCCCGAGGCGTTCGGCGCCATGATCCGCAGCGAGAGCGCGAAGTGGGCGGCCGTGGTGAAGAAGGCCGACGTCAAGCTCGACTGAGGCGGGGAGCCATCATGGCATTGACGCTCGAACTCGGCGAATTCGTCGCCGGCGTGGCCGCGCGCGGCGCGCCGGCCACCGCGCACGCGGTGGCCAAGACCGGCTTCATCGACAGCATCGCCACCATGATCGCGGGCCGCGGCGAGGACGCGGTGCGCACCGCGTTCGGCGCGCTCGCGCCGCTGCCGGACGGGCCCGCGCGGCTGTGGTTCGGCGCCACGCGCACCGGCGCCGCCGAGGCCGCGCTGCTCAACGGCATGGCCGCCCACGCGCTGGACTTCGACGACGTATCGCTGCGCGGCCACCCGAGCGCGGTGCTGGTGCCGGCCATCGTGGCGCTGGCGCAGCAGCGCGACGCCTCGGGCCGGGCCATGCTGGACGCCTACGTGGCCGGTTTCGAAGCCTGGGGCGAACTGGTCGACCGCGAATCCGGCATCCACCACATGAAGGGCTGGCACCCGACCGGCGTGTTCGGCGCGGTCGGCGCGGCCGCCGCGTGCGCGTGCCTGATGGGGCTGGACGCGCGCCAGGCCAGCCACGCGCTGGGGCTGGCCGCGTCGCAGAGCGCGGGGCTGATGTCCAACTTCGGCTCGATGGCCAAGCCGTTCCATGCCGGGCGCGCGGCGCAGGCCGGCGTGCTGTCGGCGCGGCTGGCCGCGGCCGGCTTCACCGCCTCGCCCGACGCGCTGGAGCATCCGCAGGGTTTCCTGGCGGCGATTTCCCCGGCCGGCGACGTCGACCGAGAAAGCCCGGCCGACACGCTCGGACGGCAATGGCGCATCGAGGCGCGCGGCCTCAACCTCAAGAAATACCCGACCTGCTACTACACCCACCGCGCCATCGACGCGCTGCTGGCCCTGCTCGCGCGCGCGCCGCTAGACCCAGCCGAGGTGGCGAGCGTCGACGTGACCATGAGCCGCGAGCACGCCACCGTGCTGCGCAACCACCGTCCCGCCGACGCGCTGGCGGCGAAGTTCAGCATCGAGTTCGCCGTGGCCTCGGCGCTGGTGGCGGGCAAGGTCGGCATGGCGCAGCTCGACGACGATTTCGTGCGCAGCGCGCCCGTGCAGGCGCTGTTCGGGCGCGTGCACGTGTCGTTCGCCAGCGCCTACGACCCCGACACGCCCGGCGCCGCCTTCGCCGACCAGGTGGTGGTGCGCATGCGCGACGGCGCCGTGCACGCCAGCGAGCCGGTCCACCACGCGCTCGGCCACGCGCGGCGCCCGCTGCCGCCGGCCATGCTGCGCGAGAAATTCCTCGACTGCCTGCAGGCGGGCGGAGCCGGGGAGGGCGGGGAGGCCTTGTTCGACCAGTTGCTGTCGCTAGAGCGGCAATCCGCCAACGGCCTGCAGGTCCTGAGCGGACTTGCCGGCCCCGGCACCCACCACCACACATCAACGGAGCATCCATGCGGTTCCTGAGCTTCACCCGCGGCGCGGCCGCGGGCTTCGGCGCGCTCGCCGGCGACGGCGTCATCGACCTTTCCGCCCGCCTCGGCGGCCTCGACTTCGGCGAGGCGCTGCGCGTGCACGGCGCCGACGCGCTGCGCGACCTCGCCGCGCGCCACGCCGCCGACTTCCCGCTGGCCGGCGCCGACGGCATCGGCGCCTACCGCCCGGTGGTGGCCGATCCGCGCCAGATCTTCTGCGTCGGCCTCAACTACCACGAGCACCGCGTCGAGGCGGGCCGCGCCGAGACCGCGTTCCCGACCATCTTCCTGCGCCTGGCCGGCTCGCAGACCGGGCACGGCCAGCCGCTGGTGATCCCGCGCGAAAGCGAGCGCTTCGACTACGAAGGCGAGATCGCCATCGTGATCGGGCGCGGCGGGCGGCGCATCGCGCCCGGGCAGGCGTTCTCGCACATCCTCGGCTTCTCCTGCTACAACGATGGCTCGCTGCGCGACTGGCAGGCCCACACCACGCAGTGGGCGCCGGGCAAGAACTTCCCCGACACCGGCGCGTTCGGCCCGTGGCTGGCCGATACCGACGAGATCCGCGAAGGCGACGTGCTGACGCTGGAGACGCGCATCAACGGCGAGGTGCTGCAGCAGGCGGACACCAGCATGCTGATCTTCGCGATCCCGGAGATCATCGCCTATGTGTCGAGCTTCACCGCGCTGCTGCCCGGCGACGTGATCGTCACCGGCACGCCCGGCGGCGTCGGCTTCAAGCGCCAGCCGCCGCGCTTCATGCGCGCGGGCGACGTGGTCGAGGTCGAGGTCGGTGGCATCGGCACGCTGTCCAACCCGGTGCGCCAGGAAGCGTGAGCGGGCCGCGGGATTCGCTGGCCGCGGAGCTGGCCGCGCTGCGGCGCGAGGTGCGGGCGTCCGGCGCGCAGGCGTGGCGCGCCGCGCGTGCCGGGCATGGCGGCGGCGGTCATGGCGACCACGGCGACCACGGCGACCACGGCGACCACGGCGACCACGGCGCGGCGCTGTCGCGCGTGCTGGAAACCTGGATCGCCAACACCAACGCGCGCCAGAAGGTGGTGTGCTTTGCCTGCGCGGCCGAGTTCGGCGTGCTGCTCGACGCCGCCTGCGAGCAGGAATGCATGCGCGTGGCGCGCGGCTCGTCCGCGCTCAACGCGCTGTTCTGGGCGGCCATGCGCCGCGTCGGCCGGATCCGGCGGCGGCGCCCGCCGCGCTGAATTGCCGCCGGCGCGGCCGGCGGCGGAGCGCCTCTAGCGGTCCATCCAGCTGACGTGCGCGGCCACCACGCGCCAGCCCTGCGCCTGCCGCACCCAGGTCTGGGTCTGCCGCCCCACGCGCGCCTCGCCGTCGCGGCGGAAGGTCTGGCTGGCGGTGGCGAACGCGCTGCCGAAGGTGGTGATATGGCGGGACAGCACCTCGCGCGCCAGCCCGGCGGCCGGGCGCGCCGCGCGGAACGCCTCGATCTCGGCGTAGCCGACCAGGTTTTCCCCGGCGCCGTAGCGCAGGGTGCGCGGGTCGTGCCAGAACCACTGGCCGAGCGCGCCGAGGTCGTTGCCGACCAGCGCGCGCTCATAGGCTTCTACGGCCTCGGCGACCTCCGCCATCACGGCGGGGTCGTCGACGCGCATCGGCGCGCGCCGCGACGCGCGCGCCCGGGGGGCCGCGGGCGCCATGCGGCGCCCGTTCTTCTTCGATGGTCTCTTTTGCATGATTTCCGGGAAACCGGCTGTGGAAGGTGCTGGCATACAGCACGGTCCGTACCAGCCGTGCTGCCGGGGCGGCGGCGCGCGCGGTGCCGGCTCGCCGTTTGCGCGGGGACGTTCCCGCCCGGGCCGCCGGCGCGCGGCCTGCGTGGCGCCTTGCGCGTGTTTCCGCGCCGTCCGGCGCGCTTTGACGACTTTCGGCGGCTTTCGGCGCTTCCCGGACGCCCCGCCAACGCCCCTTTCATTCGGCTTTCACGCGCCCGGCGACCCGCCAGCAGGGCGGCACGGAGCCATTTCGCCATTTACGTGGCATACCACTCAATTCACCAAAACGACGCCATCCGCACAGGCGCAGTGCGCGCGCCGGCGCGCCCAATCCACCTTGGTGCCGGCGGCGCGCGGCGGCGGCGCGCCGCGCGGGGGCGCCGGCCAGCCGCCGCGCGAATCCGGCCAAGGGTTGGCGGGCGGCAGGGGGTGCGCGGGGGGATGCCCGGCACGGTATTTGCGGTACACCACGCATTCCCGCGATTACCACCCCCGCACCAACCTACTAAAGCGGAGCGACAAGCATGAAATCGAAGCAAGGCAAGGCAACTTTCCCAGCTTTCCTGATGGCAATGGCCACCGCGGCCGCCGTGTTCGGCCTGGGCGCCGGCAGCGCATGGGCGCAGGCCGCGCCGACCCTGGCGGCGGGCACGCTCAAGGTCGGCATGCAAGCGACTTATCCGCCATTCGAATACTACGAGGGCGACAAGATCGTCGGCGCCGACGCCGAACTGGCGCGCGCGCTGGCCAAGCAGCTCGGCGCCGAGGCCAGCTTCGCCGACACGCCGCTGTCGCAGCTCATCCTGGGCCTGAACGCCAGCCGCTACGACATCATCATGTCGGCCATGTACGTGACGCCCGAGCGCAGCGCGCAGGCCGCGGCGATTCCCTACGCCCAGACCGGCTCGGCCATCATGGTGGCCGCCGCGACCGGCCTCAAGCCGCGCACCATGCAGGACCTGTGCGGCATGCACCTGGGCATCGTGCAGGGCACGGCCTGGGTGGGGCAGCTGCACGCGGTCTCCGACAGCTACTGCAAGCCCAACGGCAAGGCCGAGATCCAGATCAGCGAGTTCGCTTCGACCTCGCATGTGTTCCAGGCGCTGCTGTCGAACAACGTGCAGGCCGGCATGCAGGTGGCGGCCACCGCCAAGGCGCTGGCCGACAAGTCCGCCGGCCGCGTGGTGGTGACCTCGACCGAACTGATCAATCCCCAGACCATCGGCATCTTCGTGCGCAAGGACAACAAGGCGCTCTTCGAGGCCGTGTCGCGGGCCCTGGCGTCTCTCAAGAAATCCGGCGAGTACCCGGCGCTGCTGCAGCGCTACGGGCTGGCGCTGCCGCCGGCGGACAAGGCGTCCTGACGGACCGCGCGATGCCCGCCCGGCACCGTCCCGCCGCTGCTGTCGCTGCAGCAGCCGCGCCGGCGGCCCGCCGCCGCGCGCGGCACTCCCTGGAGAGACCCCATGCATTTTGATCTTGGATACATGCTGACGTTGTTCGCGATGCCGGCATTCTGGAAGGCCAGCCTGACCGTGGTCGAGCTCAGCGGGCTGGCATGGCTGTTCGCGGTGGTGCTGGGCTTCCCGCTGGCGTGCGCGCGGATGTCGGGCGCGCGCATGCTGCGCGTGCCGGCGGCGCTCTACATCTGGCTGTTCCGCAGCCTGCCGCTGCTGGTGCTGATCGTGTTCGTCTACAACATGCCGCAGTTGCTGCCGGCCACCGGCGGCGTGCTGTCGAATCCGTTCATCTCGGCGCTGATCGCGCTGGCGCTGACCGAGACCGCCTACATGGCGGAGATCCACCGCGGCGCGCTGCTGTCGGTGGCCAAGGGGCAGTACGAGGCCGCCGCCGCGCTGGGCATCCGCCCGGTCGGCACGCAGCGCCTGGTCATCCTGTCGCAGGCGCTGCGCATCGCGCTGCCGACGCTGGGCAACCAGTTCGTGTCCTGCGTGAAGCTGACCTCGCTGGCCTCGGTGATCTCGCTGAGCGAGCTGCTGCTGGTGGGCGAGCGGCTCTACGCGCAGAACTTCCTCGTGATGGAGACGCTGCTGGCCTGCGCGATCTACTACGTGCTGATCGTCACGGTGTTCGGCTGGGCCATGAAGTACGTGGAGCACCGCATGAACACCGCCGGCCGCAAGCCCGCCACGATGAGCGCGGAGCAGGTGGCGGCGCTGCGCGGCACGCTGCCGGCGCCCGCGGCGGCGGCCGCGCCCGCGTCCGGCAAGGGCGCGCCGCCGGCCCTGGCCCTCAAGGGCCTGCACAAGCGCTACGGCGAGCACCACGTGCTCAAGGGCATCGATCTCGACGTGCGCGCCGGCGAGGTGGTCTCGATCATCGGCCCGTCGGGCTCGGGCAAGACCTCGCTGATCCGCACCATCAACGCGCTGGAGCGCATCGACGGCGGCGAGATCATCCTGTTCGGCAACACCTTCATCACGGCCACCGACCGCGCCGACATCCCGCGCGTGCGCCGGGGCGTGAAGGACATCGGCATGGTGTTCCAGGGCTTCAACCTGTTTCCCCACCGCACCATTCTCGAGAACGTCACGCTGGCGCCGAACTACCACGGGCGCGGCGGCCGCGCGCTGACCGCCGCGCGCGCGCTGGCGCTGCTCGACAAGGTCGGCCTGCTGGCGCACGCCCACAAGTATCCGCACCAGCTCTCCGGCGGTCAGCAGCAGCGCGTGGCGATCGCGCGGGCGCTGGCGATGGAGCCGGCCATCATGCTGTTCGACGAGCCGACCTCGGCGCTCGACCCCGAGCTGGTCGGCGACGTGCTGGCGGTGATCGGCAAGCTGGCGCGCGAGGGCATGACGATGGTCATCGTCACGCACGAGATGGACTTCGCCATGTCGATCTCGGACCGCATCGCCTTCATGGAGGGCGGCACGGTGCAGCTGTTCGCCTCCCCCGCGGAGATCCGGCAGCAGCCCGGCGCCGGGCGCGTGCGCCGCTTCATCGGCCTGGGCGACGCGCCGTGCGGCGACGCGGGCGCCGTGGCGTCGATCGCGCCGCTCGCGCCGGTCGTCCCGGTCGCCGCGCCGGTCGCCGCCGAGCGCGCGGCATGAGCCCGCCGCTCCGCTCCCGCCTGCCGGCCCGGCGCAGCGCCGGGCGCCGCGGGCCAACCGTTTTCATTGCCACCGGAGCGCCGGCACGACGCTCCAATTCTTGAAGGACACCTACCGTTATGAATGATCGACACATGGTTCTCGGGATGCTCGCCTACGCCACCGGCCAGCACGCGGCGTCGTGGCTGCAATCCACCGCGCCGGCCGACGCCACCACCAACATCGAGTACTGGCGCAGCGTGGCCGCGCTGGCCGAGGAGGGCATGCTCGACCTGTTCTTCCTGGCCGACAGCCCCGGCGCGCGCACGGAGAAGCTCAACGACTTCTCGCGCTTCCCGTACATGATGAACATGTTCGAGCCGATCTCGCTGCTGTCGGCGCTGGCCGGCACGACCAAGCACATCGGCCTCGGCGCCACCGGCTCGACCAGCTTCTACGAGCCGTACAACCTGGCGCGCCTGTTCGCCTCGCTCGACCACCTCTCGCACGGCCGCGCCGGCTGGAACGTGGTGACGACCGCGAGCGACTACGCCGCGCGCAACTTCGGCCTCGACAAGCTGCCGCCGCACGGCCAGCGCTATGCCCGCGCGCGCGAGTTCTTCGACGTGGTGATGCGCCTGTGGGATACCTGGGAGGACGACGCCTTCCTCGCCGACAAGGCCAACTGCCGCATGTTCGACCCGGCGAAGTTCCACATCACCGACTACCACGGCGAGCACTTCAAGCTGTACGGCGGCCTCAACATCCGGCGCACGCCGCAGGGCCGCCCGGTCATCATCCAGGCGGGCTCGTCCGAGGAAGGCAAGTCCTTCGCCGCGGAAGCCGCCGAAGTGGTGTTCTCGTCGGACCCGACCTTCGAGGAGGCCAGGCAGTTCTACGCCGACGTCAAGGGCCGCATGGCGCGCTTCAACCGCGACACCAGCCAGCTCAAGGTACTGCCGGGGCTGTCGGTGATGGTCGGCAGCAGCAAGGCCGAGGCCGAGGACAAGTACCGCGAGCTGCAGAGCCTGATCCATCCGGACGTGGGCCGCATGCGGCTGGGCATGGACCTGGAGGCGGACCTGACCGGCCTGCCGGTGGACGAGCCGATCCCCGAGCACGTGATCCCGCAGAAGGCCAACCTGCACCAGGCCTATTTCCGCCAGATCACCGCCATGATCCGCGAGCAGAAGCTCACGCTGCGCCAGATCTACTCCAGCTACGACCGCGGCAAGGTGACGCTGTGCGGCACGCCGGAGCAGATCGTCGACCACATGGAGGAATGGGTGGACGGCGGCGCGGCCGACGGCTTCATGCTGGCCTTCCACGTGATCCCGAACGACACCACCGACTTCGTGCGCAAGGTCGTGCCCGAGCTGCAGCGGCGCGGGCGCTTCCGCAAGCAGTACACGGGCACCACGCTGCGCGAGCACCTCGGCCTGGAGCGGCCCGCGAACCGCTACGCGCGCTAGGCATGCGCTGCGCGGGCGGCCGTCCCCGCGCGGGGCGCCGGCGCGTGCCGGCGCCCGCCATGATGTCCGCAGTCAGATTCGATCGAAGGGAAAATGTCATGTCCACCGATACCGTACTCACCCCGGCCGCGCAGGCGGGGACACAGGCCGCCGCCAGGGCCGTCACCGTCGCGGCGTTCCGCGACGCGATGGCCGACCTCGGGGCGGCCGTGCACATCGTCACCACGGATGGCCGCGCCGGGCGCGCGGGCTTCACCGCCTCGGCGGTCTGCAGCGTCACCGATTCGCCGCCGAGCGTGCTGGTCTGCATCAACCGCACGTCCTCGGCCTACGCCGCGACCATCGCCAACGGCGCCGTGTGCATCAACACGCTGAGCGCGGACCAGAAGCCGCTGTCGGCGGCGTTCTCGGCCAAGGCGTCGATGGACGAGCGCTTCGCCAGCGGCGAGTGGTCCGGCGCGCCCGGCAGCGCCCCGGCGCTGCGCGGCGCCATCATGTCGATCCATTGCCGCATCGACAGCGCGGTGCAGGTCGGCACGCACGACATCCTGCTGTGCGAGGTCGACCGCATCGAGAGCAACGCGCACGCCGGCATCCTGATCTACTACAACCGCCGCTACCACGACATCGCGCGCGAGTGAGCGCCGCGCGCGGGGCCGCGGCGGGGCAGGGGCCTCAGTCCTGCGGCAGGCGCAGCGGCACCACGTTGTCGGCGTTGTTGGCCTTGACCAGGCGGATCATCAGCAGCATGAAGATGTCGCGCTCGGCCGGCGACAGGTGGTCGATGGTGCGGTCGTGCGCGCGCTGCACCGCGGGCGCCATCTTCCGCAGCAGGCGCTTGCCCTGCGTGGTCAGCTTGACGAGCCGCTGGCGCCGGTCGTGGATGGCCTGCGCGCGGTCGACCAGGCCGCGCGCGTGCAGGCGCGGGATGACCTCGGCCACGCTGGAGCGTTCCAGCCCGATCTCGATCGCGAGCGTGTTCTGGTCGATCTCGCCGAGCGCGTCCAGCGTGCTCAGCAGGCTGTACTGGACCGGCGTGATGTTGAATTCCCCCGCCTCCTCGGCGAACAGGAAGCCGTGGATCTGGTGCATGCGCCGGATCAGGAAGCCGGGGCGCTTGAACAGGGGCGTGCTCGCCTGCAGGACGTCGAGCTCGGCCCGGACCAGATCGGTGATGAATGTCTCGATAGTCGTGGTTGACATGGAATGCTGTAAGCCGAAATTGGGAGCCCGGGTTCTTGTCCGGGACGTGATTCGTCGGATCGGATGGCGCAGGCCGCGCTGTCCGCGCCGGTGCGCCGTGCCACTGCCGAAAAGCAAAATCCGGGCCGCTTGGTGCCGTACATGGTACTGCATGCGCTCGCCAGCAACCCCGCCGCGGGCATCAAAAAGGTGCGCCCGCGCCGGCGCGCCCCACAACTTGGTGCAGCGCGCACGCCAGAGATGCGGGGTATAACCCGTATCAAACCGTTTTTCCCGAGAATCTCCGCGGATGCCGGCCCTGCGTTTATCGGCACGGTATTTGCGGTACACCACACATCTTGTCACCGGAACCGCATCTCATGCCTCAAATTCTGCTCAAGGGTGGCCGCGTCATCGATCCGGCCGCGGCGCTCGACGCCACGCTCGACATCCTCGTCGACGGCAACACCATCGCCGCCATCGGGCCGGACCTCGCCGCGCAGGCGCCGTTCGCCGACGTCATCGACTGCGCTGGCCAACTGGTGCTGCCCGGGCTCATCGACACCCACGGCCACGTGTACCAGTACGTGACCGGGCGCTTCGGCCTGAACGCCGACCATTGCGGCGTGCAGTCGGGCGTGACCACCATCATCGACCAGGGCGGCGCGAGCTGCATCACGCTGCCGGGCTTCCGGCGCTTCGTCGCCGAGCCGGCCGCCACGCGCGTGCTGTCGTACATCTCCGCCTACCTGGTGGGCGGGCTGGAGGGACACTACTATCCCGACCTCTACAACCCCGCCTGCCTCGACGCGGCGGCCACCGTCAAGAGCGCGCTGGCCAACCCGGACCTGGTCAAGGGCGTCAAGGCGCATGCCGAGATCGGCGGTTTCGCGCGCTGGGGCCTGGACGTCATGCGCATCGCCTCGCGCATCGGGCGCGACGCCGCGCTGCCGGTCTACATCCACTTCGGCCAGCTGTGGCCCAAGCCCGAGCAGGGCGGGCGCGAGGTGAACCCGGACTCGATCTTCAACCAGGTGGTGGACATGCTCAAGCCGGGCGACATCCTGGCGCACCCGTTCAGCCGCCACCCGGGCGGCTTCGTCGAGGAAAACGGCCGCCTGCACCCGCTGGTGCACGAGGCGGTGGCGCGCGGGCTCAAGATCGACGTGGGCCACGGCTCGCATTTCAGCTTCAAGACGGCACGCATCGTGCTTGATGCCGGTGTCATTCCCGATACGCTTGGCGCCGACATGCACGGCTACAACACGCACGTTCCCGCTCCCGCCGGCACGCCGGACAGCCACCCGGACGAGGAGCATTCCTTCCTCGGCCGCACCCAGTTCAGCCTGGTCAGCGCGATGAGCAGCATGCTCGCGCTCGGCCTGCCGCTGAACCACGTGGTGGCGATGGCGACCGCCAACGCGGCGCGCATGGCCGGCATGGAAGGCGAGATCGGCACGCTCAAGGTGGGCGGCGCCGCCGACATCAGCGTGCTCGACGACCGCCGCGGCCGCTGGGTGCTGGAAGACAACGAAGGCACGCAACTGGTGACGGACCGCATGCTGTCGCCGCTGTTCTGCCTGCGCGACGGCATCCGCCACGACGCCACTTCGCCGACGCTGCCGCTGGCACGCGCGGCCTGACCGAGCAAGGAGAGAGCCGATGAACCGGCAAGGCAAGGCGAAGGCCCACGACGGGCCGCAGGGCATCGGCGCGTCGCTGCCGCGCAAGGAAGACGAGCGCTTCATGCGCGGGCGCGGCGAGTACGTGGGCAATATCCGCATGGTGGGCATGCTCGACGTGGCCTTCGTGCGCAGCCCGGTCGCGCACGGCCACATCGTCGGCATCGAGAAGCCGGCCGGCTTCGAGCACGCGGTGTACACCATCGCGGATCTCGACGGCGTCGCGCCCATCGTCGCCAATTCGGGGCTGCCCGGCTTCAAGCCCTCGGAGCAGCCGGTGCTGGCGCAGGGCAAGGTGCGCCAGGTCGGCGAGACCATCGCCATGTGCGTGGCGGCCACGCGCGCGGCGGCCGAGGACATCGCCGCGCAGGTCTTCGTGGATTTCGAGGAACTGCCCGCGGTGGTCGACATGCTGGCCGCGCGCAGCGCGCCTCCGGCGCTGGTGCACGAGCACTGGGGCGACAACGTGTTCCTCGAGGCCTTCGTCGACGCGCATCCCGAGGTGGATCTCGAGGCCATCCGCCGCGACGCGCCGATCCGCGTGCGCCGCCGGCTGCGCACCGCGCGCCAGAGCATGGCGCCGATGGAAGGGCGCGGCGTGGTGGTGCACTGGGACAAGCGCCTGTCGCAACTGATCGTGCACACCTCGGCGCAGATGCCGCACATCACGCGCACGGGCCTGGCCCACTGCCTGGGCCTGGACGAGGGGCAGGTGCGCGTGATCGCGCCGGACGTCGGCGGCGGCTTCGGCTACAAGGGCATCCTGCTGCCGGAGGAAGTCTGCTGCGGCTGGCTGGCCATGCGGCTGGAAAAGCCGGTGCGCTGGATCGAGGACCGCCGCGAGCAACTGACGGCCAACGCCAATTGCCGCGAGCACGCCTACGACATCGCCGCCTACGCCGACCGCGACGGCCGCCTGCTGGCGGTGGAGTGCGAGGCGCACGTGGACTCGGGCGCCTATTCGTCCTACCCGTTCTCGGCCTGCCTGGAGGCCGCGCAGGTCGGCAGCATCCTGCCGGGGCCGTACAAGATGGAGCGCTACCGCTGCCGCACGTGGTCGGTGGCCACCAACAAGCCGCCCATCCTGCCGTACCGCGGGGTGGCGCGCACCGGGGTCTGCTACGCCATCGAGACCATGATGGACGCGATCGCCGTGCAGGCCGGCATCGAGCCTTACGAAGTGCGGCTGCGCAACCTGGTGCAGCCGCACGAGATGCCCTACGACAACATCACCAACAAGCATTTCGACAGCGGCGACTATCCCGAGGCGGTGCGGCGCGCCATGCGCGCCATCGACCTGCCCGCGGTGCGCGCGCGCCAGCAGCGCGGCGAGGCCGACGGCAGGCGCATCGGCTTCGGCATGGCGGTGTTCTGCGAGCAGGGCGCGCACGGCACCTCGGTCTACCACGGCTGGGGCATCCCGATGGTGCCCGGCTACGAGCCGGCCGTGATCCGGCTGACGCCGGACGGCGTGCTCGAAGTGCGCGCCGGCGTGCACTCGCACGGGCAGAGCATGGAGACCACGCTGGCGCAGATCGCCCACGAGGTGCTCGGCATCGACACCGGGCGCGTGCGCATCGTGCTGGGCGACACCGGCGTCACGCCGTATTCCACCGGCACCTGGGGCTCGCGCTCGATCGTCATGGCGGGCGGCGCGGTGGGCCAGGCGGCCAAGGAACTCAGGCAGCGCCTGCTCAAGATCGGCGCGTGGCTGCTCGGCGCGGTGCCGCAGGACGTGCGCTGGGAGGATGGCGCGGTGGTGGGCGCCGGCGGGCGGCGCACGCTGGCGGAAATCGCGCGCACCTGGTATCTGGCGCCGCAGTTGCTGCCGCCTGACGTGGACCCGCGCGGCCTGGAAGTGTCCACCTCCTACCAGGCGCGGCGCGACACCGGCACCTTCAGCTACGCCTGCCACGCGGTGGTGGTGGCGGTGGATACCGAACTGGGCCACACCGAGATCCTCGACTACGCGATCGTCGAGGACGGCGGCGTGCTGATCAACCCGATGGTGGTCGACGGACAGGTGTTCGGCGGCGCCGCGCAGGGCATCGGCACGGCGCTGTATGAAGCCATGCCGTACAGCGCGGACGGCCAGCCGCTCGCTTCGACGCTGGCCGACTACATGCTGCCGGGCGCCACCGAGGTGCCGGCCATCCGGATCGAACACATGGAGACACCCGCGCCTTACACCGAATTCGGCCAGAAGGGCATCGGCGAGAGCGGCGCCATCGGCTCGCCGGCGGCCATCGCCAACGCCGTCAACGATGCGCTGCGCGCGCTTGGCGCCGAGGTGCTGGAGCTGCCGGTATCGCCGCGCGTGGTGGTCGAGGCGCTCAGCCGTGCCCGCGCCGCGGCGGGAGTCGCAGCATGAAGCCGCCGGTATTCGACTACGCCCGCCCGCTGACCTGCGCGGACGCGTTCGCCCATCCCGACCTGGCCGACGGCATGGCCAAGTTCGCGGCCGGCTGCCAGTCGCTCGGGCCGATGATGAACCTGCGCCTGGCCCAGCCCGGCATGCTGGTGGACCTGCGCGCCATTGCCGCGCTGCGCGAATGCGGCGCGCAGGGCGACGCGGCCGTGCTCGGCGCGTGCATCACCCATGCCGAGATCGAGGACGGCAAGGTCGACGACGGCACGCAGGGGCTGATGCCCCACGTGGCGCGCGGCATCGCCTACCGCGCGGTGCGCAACCGCGGCACGCTGGGCGGCAGCCTGGCCCATGCCGACCCCGCCGCCGACTGGATCAACACCATGTGCGCGCTCGACGCCGAGTTCCTGGTCAGCGGCCCGCGCGGCGCGCGCACGGTGGCCAGCGCCGACTGGATGCTCGGCGCCTTCACCACCGCGCTGGAAGGCGACGAGATCCTGACCGGCGTGCGCTACCGGCGGCTGTCGCCGGCGGCGCGCTGGGCCTACTACAAGTTCAACCGCAAGCCCGGCGAATTCGCCGAGGCGATCGCCATCGTGATCGACGATCCGGCCGCCGGCACGTGCCGCGCGGTGATCGGCGCCATCGACGGCGCGCCGCACCGGATCGACGACGCGCGCGCGCTGCTCGCGCCGGGCGCCGATGCCGGCTTGCCCGGGCGCCACGTCGAGGCCGCCGGGCTGGACGCGGACAGCTATGAATTCCAGGTGCACCGCGTGGCGCTCGAGCGCGCCATCGCCATTGTGCAGCGCCACGGCAGGAACCCGCTATGAACGACCTCACCGATCTTTCCGACCTCACCGACCCCGCTGCCTCTGGCGGCCACGACGCCGTGACCGTGCCCGTGATCGAGCACGCCATCGAGCTGACCGTCAACCGCGCCCGCGTGCGGGCCACGGTGGAGCCGCGCACCAGCCTGGCCGATTTCCTGCGCGAGCAGCAGATGCTGTGCGGCACCAACATCGGCTGCGAGCAGGGTGTGTGCGGCGCCTGCACGCTGCTGGTCGACGGCGCGCCCGCGCGCTCCTGCATCACGCCGGCGGTGGCCTGCGCCGGCGCGAGCGTGCAGAGCATCGAAGGCTTCGACGACGACCCCGCCATGCGCGAGCTGCGCGAGGCCTTCCGCGCCGAGCACGCGCTGCAATGCGGCTACTGCACGCCCGGCATGCTGATGACCGCGCGCGACATCGTGACCCGGCTGCCCGATGCCGACGACGCGCGCGTGCGGCTGGAGCTGTCCGGCAACCTGTGCCGCTGCACCGGCTACGTCGGCATCGTGCGGGCCATCCGGCGCGTGCTGGAGGCGCGCCGCGCGCGTGCCGCCGCGCCGGCTGTGCAACTCGCCGGCGCCTGATTCAGGAATTCACAGGGAACCATGATGGAAATCGAACAAAGCTTCACCGTGCCATACCCGCGCGCCAGCGTGTGGGCCTGCTTCCATGACGCGCCGGGCGTGGTCGGCTGCCTGCCCGGCGCGTCGCTGCTCGCGCCGCCCGAGGGCGGCCTGCTCAAGCTGGCGATGGCGGTCAAGCTGGGCCCGATCGCCGCCTCGTTCAGCGGCGACGGCGAGATGCGGCTCGACGAAGACGCCTTCCGCGGCAGCGTCAGCGGCGGCGGCGTCGATCGCAAGAGCGCCTCGCGCGTCAAGGGCGTGGCGGCCTTCGCGCTGGAAGAGGCGGCGCCGGGACAGACGCGCGTCGACGTGAAGGTCGACTACACGATCGCCGGCAGCCTCGCGCAGTTCTCGCGCGGCGGCCTGGTGAAGGACCTCGCCACGCGCATGACCGAGGCCTTCGCCGCCAACCTCAAGGCCAGGCTCGACGCCAGCGCGCCGGCGGCGGCCCCCGCGCCGGCGGCGCCCGTGCCCGCCGGCGACGCATCGCCGGCCGCGGCCAGCGCGCCGGCGCCGGCGCCCATGTCTGCGCCGGCCGCGGCCGCGCGCCAGCCGATGCCCGCCAACGCGCCGCTCAACCTCGGCAACCTGTTCTGGAAGATCCTGTGGGCACGGCTGCGCGGCCTGTTCGGCGCGGGAAGCCGCTGATGATGCCCGCGACATCGATGCCGGACACATCCGCCGCGGCCGGCCGCGCCAACGACGCCGCGCTGCAACGGCTTTACGCCGTGCGGCCGCAGTGGCAGGGCGTGCGCAGCGCGCGCGACGCCGTCGGCCTGCCGGACCGCACGCTGCTGCACGCCGGGCCGCCGTTCGCCGACCCGCGCGCGCCGTCGGCGCCGGTGCTGTCGTCGGCGGTGCTGTGCTGCCTGTACGAAGGCTGGGCGGACACCGAGGCCAAGGCCGAGGCGCTGATCGCATCCGGCGCGGTGACGCTGGCCAGCGCGCAGTCGTTCGACGTGGTGACGCCGCTGGCCGCGGTCATCTCGCCGCGCACCGCGCTGGTGGAAGTGGCCGACGCCGGCAACCCCGCCAACCGCGCGTGGTCGCTGCTGGGCAGCGGCGCGGGGCCCCAGATCCGCTTCGGCAGCCGCGATCCGGCCGTGCTGGCGCGCCTCGGCTGGCGCGACGACGTGCTGGCGCCGGCGCTGGCGGCGACGCTGGCGCGCTGCCCGGTCGACCTGATCCCGCTGGCCCGCCACGGCGTGGACGGCGGCGACGACCTGCACGCGCGCACCGCGAGCGCCACCGCCGCGCTGATCCGGCACCTGGCGCCGCGCGTGCACGACGAGGAGGTCATGGCGGTGCTGGCGCGCACGCCGCTGTTCTTCCTCACGTTGTGGATGGCGGCCTGCCACACCATGACGGCGGCGGCGGCGCACGGCGCCGCGCCCGAGGCCACGCTGGTGGTGGCGCTGGCCGGCAACGGCAGCGAGGTCGGCGTGCGGCTGGCGGGCCGCGCGTCGCGCTGGTTCACCGCGCGCGCGGACGCGCCGGACGGCCCGCGCCTCGACGCGGCCTGCACCGTGGCCGCCGCGCCGATGACCGGCGACAGCGGCGTCATCGATGCCGCCGGTTTCGGCGCGCAGGCGCTGGCGCTGGCCCCCGAGCCGGCGGCGGCGTTCTCGGCGTGGCTGCCGCCGCGCTGGCAGGAGAGTCAGGCGCGCCTGTACGCGGGCCGGCATCCGGCCTTCGCCGACCTGCATTGCGGGCTGGATGCCGCGCGCGTGGCGGCCGGGCAGGCCGCGCCGCTGGCCGCCATCGCGATGATCGGTGCCGATGGCCGCACGGGCCTGCTGGGGCGGGGACTGTTCACGGCGCCGGCGGCGCTGTTCGCGTCGGCATTGCCGGGCGCGGCGGCGCAGCACGGCGCGTAGCGGGGCGGCGCGGCAGCCGGGCCGCGTGACGGCGAAGAGCGCCTTGCGCGGCGCCGCGATGGCGCGGTTGCGCGCTCAGAGCGGCAGCGTCATCAGCAGCGTCAGCGCCGAGGTGTCGCGCAGGCCGGCCCGCGTGGCCAGCCGGCGCAGGGCGGCCAGCGCCGCGCCGCCCGCCTCGCCAAGCCGGCTGGCGAGGTTCAGCCGCGCCAGCACGCGCGTGGCGAAGCGCAGCATGAAGGGCACCTGCCTGCGGCAGAACGCGACCTTGCGCACGTAGCCGTCGACTTCCCACAGCCACGTGGTGTTGGCCGGGAAGTAGGCGATGTCGCCGGCGCGCAGCGCGTGCGTGCGCCCGTCGGCACTGGTGACCTGGACCTTGCCTTCCAGGATCACCACGGTTTCTTCCCAGCCGTAGTACCACTGGAAGGTGCCGGAAGTGCATTCCCACAGATTGGTGCAAGCCAGCCCGTCGACGGCGCGCGAGTGCAGCGCCGCGCGCGACTGCGGCTCGCCGGCGCGGATCCAGGCCGGGTCGATGGGGCAGCTCTGCATCGGCAGGTCGCGCGTGTTGGCGAACGCGCCTGCGCGGCGCCGCGCGGGCGTGCGTTCCGGCGCAGCGGTGCCGGACATCGTTTGCGAGCCCATGTCAGCCTCCCGTTGTCTTGACTGGTAGGCCGAATTTAGCGGGCGGCGGGCGCGCGTTAAGTGCGCAAGCGCACTTTCGGGCGAGCCCGCCCGGCGGACACGCTCGGCGCGGCGGCGCGGCTCAGTTGGCCCGGCCGGCCAGCGCGCGCAGGTACTCGTTCTTCTTGTCGAGAATCAGCTTGCCGAGGAAACCGGCGTCGTAGGCCTTGAGCAGGTGCGCGTGGTATTGCTCGAGATAGCGCGCGATGCGGCTTTGCTCGCATTCGATGCCGCACAGCCAGGCGAAGGTCTCGCCGTCCCAGCGGAAACGCAGGCCGAGTTCGGTGAAGGCGGCGTTGTAGGCGGCAAGCTGGGCGTCGTCGGCCGCCGCGGCGGCGCTGGTGGCGGCATGGCTGGCGGGGCGGACTGCGGACTGGACCTGGTTCATGATCGGACTCCTCGGGCGCTTGGCAGTGGTGGGCCTGCACCGAAGCATAGGGTTGCCGATCAATTAACGATAATTAAAGTTAAATCGAGTAACCATAAGTCATTGTTTATGGTTTGGGCGCCGGCCGCCGGCGCGGCCGGATCAGCCCGTCCACGCCGGTGATGCGCTGGATCAGGCTGGCGCCTTCTTCCATCAGGAAATGCTTGAAGGCGAGCGCCACCGGCGGCAGGCGCTTGTTCTTGCGGTGCACCACGTACCAGTTGAGCATTACCGGGAAGCCCGCGATGTCGAGCACGGCGAGGTTGCCGGTCTGCAGCTCGAGCCCCACGGTGTGGGCCGACAGGAAGGCGATGCCCATGTTGGCGATCACGGCCTGCTTGATGGTCTCGGTGCTCTTGATCTCCATCGCGATGCGCATGTTCGACAGCCGCCCGGCAAAACCCTCCTGCATGGAGTTCCAGGTGTCGGAGCCTTTCTCGCGCGCGACGAAGGCTTCGTCGGTCAGCGCCGACAGCGGGATGTTGCGCTTGCCCACGAGGTGGTGGCCGGGCGCGGCGACGATGACATAGGGGTGTGGCGCGAACGGCTCGCTGATGGTGTCCATGCCCTCGGGCGGGCGCACCATCACGGCGAGGTCGGTGAGGTTGCCGGCGAGCTGGTGCAGCAATTCCTCGCGGTTGTGCACCGCAAGGTTGAGCGTCACGCCGTCGTGGCGCTGCATGAACTGTGCGAGCAGGCGCGGGAAGAAGTAGTCGCCGGCGCTGATCACGGCCACGTTGAGGCGTCCGCCGGAGATGCCCTTGAGCTGCGACATGGCATCTTCCGCTTCGCGGAATTGCTGCATGATGCTGCGGCTGTAGTGCAGCATCTCGGTGCCCGCCGGCGTGAGGTAGATCCTCTTGCCCAGTTGCTCGAACAGCGGCAGGCCGACGTGCCCCTCGAGCTGGCGCACCTGCGTGGAGACCGCGGGCTGGGTCAGGTGCAGCTCTTCGGCCGCGCGCGAAAAGCTCAGGTGGCGGGCGACGGTCTCGAAAACCTTCAGCTGGCGCAGCGTAGCGTTCTTCATGCACGGGTCCGCCCGATATATAAGGGATCGTCAATGATCATAATAAAAAACTTTATGTCGTGCCGTACTTAGTTTGAACTAGCATCAGTCCACGGATGCAACGTGCCGCAATGTCAGGCGCGCTCGATCAGTAGTGACCAAGGGCTCCCCCAGCAGAGACGCCCATCCCTCGCGCCGCAGAGCGCGACAGCACTATGCAGGAGACACGACATGACGCACGACAACACGGCGGCCTCCGCCCACGGCCGTTCCGGCTGGCTCCGCAATCGCTGGTTCCAGCTCGCGATCGGCGTGGTCTGCATGGGGCTGGTGGCCAATCTCCAATATGGCTGGACGCTGTTCGTCGGACCGATGAACGCCAGGCATCACTGGGGCGAATCGGCCATCCAGGTCGCCTTTTCCATCTTCATCGTGACCGAGACCTGGCTGGTGCCGCTCGAAGGCTGGCTGGTCGACAAGCTCGGGCCGCGCCCGGTGGTGGCGGCCGGCGCGCTGTGCGCGGGACTCGCCTGGGTCATCAATGCCTATGCCACCAGCCTGCCGCAGCTCTACTTGGCCGCGGTGATCGCCGGCATCGGCGCGGGCGGGGTGTACGGCACCTGCGTGGGCAACGCGCTCAAGTGGTTCCCCGACCGGCGCGGCCTCGCGGCCGGGCTGACCGCGGCCGGCTTCGGCGCGGGCTCGGCGCTCACCGTGATTCCCATCGCCAACATGATCCAGCGCTCGGGCTACGAGCATGCCTTCATCACCTTCGGCATCCTGCAGGGCGTCTGCATCCTGCTGATGGCGCTGCTGCTGGTCAAGCCGCGCCCGCCCGCGGGCGCCACGGCGAGCAAGGCGGTGCTGACCAACCCGCTCGAATTCACGCCGGGGCGCATGGTCAGGACGCCGGTGTTCTGGGTCATCTACGCCTCGTTCGTGGCGGTGGCCGCGGGCGGCATCATGGCCACCGCGCAGCTCGGCCCGATCGCGCGCGATTTCGGCTTTGCCTCGATGCCGGTGACGATGCTGGGCTTCACGCTGCCGCTGCTGACCATGACGCTGTCGATCGACAACCTCTGCAACGGGCTGACGCGGCCGCTGTGCGGCTTCATCTCCGACCGCATCGGGCGCGAGAACACCATGTTCTTCATCTTCATCGGCGAAGGGCTGTCGCTGCTCGGGCTGATGGAGTTCGGCCACAACCCGTACTGGTTCATGACGTTCGCCGCGCTGACTTTCCTGTTCTGGGGCGAGATCTTCTCGATCTTCCCGGCGCTGTGCGCCGACACCTTCGGCAGCAAGTTCGCCGCGGCCAACGCCGGCACGCTCTACACCGCGAAGGGCACGGCGGCGATGCTGGTGCCGCTGGCGTCCGTGCTGTCCGCGCGCGGCGGCTGGGACGCGGTGTTCACGGTGGCGGCGGTGGTGACTATCGTCGCTGGCCTGTCCGCCAAGCTGGTGCTGGCGCCGATGCGCCGGCGCTTCATCACCGGCCACGCCGGCGAGGCCGTGCCGGTGGGCACGGACAGCACCGCCTATCTCGCCGCGCTGTCGCCACGCAAGAGCGAATAGGCGAGCCACCCGGGGCACCACCGCACCAGCAGCAGCCCGGCCCTCGCGGCCGGGCATCGCGCATACAGAAGGAGGCATCATGAATATCTCGCTTCCGCAGCTCAAGGCATTTGCCGCCGTGGCGCGCCAGAAAAGCTTTACCCGCGCCGCCGCCGAACTCGGGCTCACGCAGTCGGCCATCAGCCGCAGCGTGCGCGAACTGGAGGACGAGATCGACCAGCGCCTGTTCGACCGCACCACGCGGCAGGTCGAGCTCACCGATGCGGGCGAGCATTTGTCGCAGCGCATCTGCCACCTGATCGAGGAAGTCGAGCAGACCCTGCGCGAAAGCCAGGGCACTGGCAAGGCCTGCCAGGGCACGGTGCAGATCGCCTCCGACCCGGTGCTGTCCTCGATGTCGGTGCCGGGCTGGCTGGCGGGCTGCCGCACGGCCTGGCCCGGCATCGGCATCTGCCTCAAGGACCGCACGCACGATGCCGTGCTGCAGTGCGTGCGCAGCGGCGAGGTGGACTTCGGCATCGCCACCAACCCGGAGCCCGGCGACGATCTCTATTGCGAGGCGCTGTGCGCCGACCCGTTCCATGCGGTGCTGCCGTCGCAGCATCCGCTGGCCATGCGCGAGGCGATCGGGTGGGGCGACCTCAACGACGCGAACGTGCTGATGCTCGACCAGAGCTCGGGCATCCAGCCGGCGGTGGAACAGGCCTTCGGCGTGTATCACGTGCGGGCGGGATCGCTCCAGGTGCTGGGCCACTTTGCCGCGATCTTCGGCATGGTGGCGCTGGGGCTGGGCATCGGCATCGTGCCCTCGCGCGCGCATGCGGCCGGCCTCAACCCGGCGGCGGTCATGCGGCCGCTGCGCCCGCAGGTCACGTCGACGGTGATGCTGGTGCGGCGCAAGAGCCGGTCGCTCAAGCCGAATGCGGCCGCCATCTGGGATACGTTGCGTGGCATGGAGTATGAGCAGGCGCGGGTGGTCCGGGCGGGGTAGTGGTTGGGGGCTCTGGCTCTGAGTTGGTTGTCAGGGCTGGTGGCTTGATGGCTTGTGCCGTGCTGGTGCTTGTGACGGGCTGGCGCTGAGGGCGAGGGCGAGGGCGAGGGCGAGGGCGAGGGCGAGGGCGAGGGCGAGGGCGAGGGCGAGGGCGAGGGCGAGGGCGAGGGCGAGGGCGAGGGCGAGGGCGAGGGCGAGGGCGAGGGCGAGGGCGAGCGGGATGCTGCCGGCCCCCGAAACGTCCAGGTCTCACGGCTTGTTGCCATGTTGCATCATCACAAAATTTCTTATGATATATTACATACAGGATATTTACACATAGTGCGACGCAGCATATAATGAAAACTCCTACTCACCATCCATACCGGAGTTTTCTGATGGACAGCGTTCTTCTCCTCGGTCTTGCCCTTGGCCTGATTACCTTCGGCGTCGGCATGACCTTCCTGATCGCCACCCGCGTGCCCACGCCCGTGCTGGCCCGCGCGCAAGAGCATGGCCGTTTCGCGGGGCTGGGCGCTTCGCAGGAAACCACCGGCGTTGGCCGTCCGCGTCCCGCCGCCAGCGTGGCGCCGCAACTGGCCCGTGCGTGATGTGCCGCCGGCAGGGCGGGACCGGCGGGCCATGCGGCCGCCGGCCCGGCCCGCCACGTGCTGCAGCCGATGTTCCCCGGGACGCCTGTCCGGCCATCGCGCATCGATGACGCCCCGCCGGATTCGCGCGGGATGCTGCTTCGGATTCGTGCCTTCGCAACTGCCTTGCCCCTCCATACATTGAGAACATCCGGCGCTTTTGCCGCCTGACTTGTTCTAGGGACTTTCCCCAATGCGGGGAGATGGCTCCCGGTTTCCCGACATCCCTGGTTTTTCCCCCGGACGCCGCCTCGCGCGTTTTCGCCCGCGCCATTGATCACGCGCCGCGTCCTAAGTCATTGATCCGACAGCACTGCCGCGCACGCCGCCGGCCGCGGTTGATGCGTGCCGCGCACCAGTGGATCGGCTCTCGTTTTTTCGGATTTTTCTCGCCGCCCGCGTTGCGTTCCGGGCCGCATCGGTGTGGCCGAAAAGTGGCTTGACTATATTGATATATCACATACTGTATAGCACTGAAACGACCACCCAGGCAGCCGGAATGCCGCGCCGGACAAGGGCGCCCGGGCAGAGGGCGCGGGCCGGCGAGCCGGAACCAGGCATTCCGATGCGTCCCGCAAAGCGGTGTCCCCGGACACCCTTCCCAAAACAAAAGGCGGCACCGCCGCCATCAGGAGACACCACATGGAACATCAGCAAAACGCGCCCGAGTCCCGCTTTGCCTCGCCTTGGGTACAACTCTGTTTTGGCGTCATCTGCATGGCGATGATCGCCAACATGCAGTACGGCTGGACCCTGTTCGTCAATCCCATCGACGACAAGTACCACTGGGGCCGCACGGCGATCCAGGTGGCCTTCACCATCTTCGTGGTGACGGAAACCTGGCTGGTGCCGATCGAGGGCTACCTCGTCGACAAGTACGGCCCGCGCCCGGTGGTGGTGGGCGGCGGCCTGCTGTGCGCGGCGGCATGGGCGCTGAACTCCGTGGCCTCGTCGCTGCCGCTGCTCTACTTCGCCGCCGCCGTGGGCGGGGTGGGGGCGGGCGCGGTGTACGGCACCTGCGTCGGCAACGCGCTCAAGTGGTTCCCCAACCGGCGCGGGCTGGCCGCGGGCATCACCGCGGCGGGGTTCGGCGCCGGCTCGGCGCTGACCGTGGTGCCCATCGCCAACATGATCAAGACCAGCGGCTACGAAGCCACCTTCCTGTGGTTCGGCCTGGGCCAGGGGCTGGTCGTGTTCTTCCTCGGCATGGCGCTCTATCCGCCTTCGGCCAGGGTGCTCGGCCAGGTCAAGGACGCGGTCAAGACCGCCGCCTACAACGCCTCGCCGCGCCAGGTGCTGTCGTCGCCGATCTTCTGGGTCATGTACGCCATGTTCGTGATGATGGCGGCGGGCGGGCTGATGGCCACGGCGCAGCTCGGCCCCATCGCCAAGGACTTCGGTCTCGACGGCACGCCGGTGTCGCTGCTCGGGCTGACGTTGCCGGCGCTGACGTTCGCGCTGACCATCGACCGCGTGCTCAATGGCCTGACGCGGCCGTTCTTCGGCTGGATCTCCGACAACATCGGCCGCGAGAACACCATGTTCCTGGCGTTCGCGGTCGAGGCGGTCGGCATCCTGCTGCTCGCCAGGTATGGCCAGAACCCGGTTGCCTTCGTGGTGCTGACCGGCGTGGTGTTCTTCGCCTGGGGCGAGATCTACAGCCTGTTCCCGGCCACCTGCGGCGACACCTTCGGCCCCAAGTTCGCCGCGACCAATGCCGGGCTGCTCTACACGGCCAAAGGCACGGCGGCGCTGCTGGTGCCGTTCTCCAGCGTGATCACCGCCGCCACCGGCGACTGGCACGCGGTGTTCATGCTGGCCTCGGGCATGGCCGCGCTGTCGGCGCTGCTGGCCATGTTCGTGCTCAAGCCGATGCGCGAGGCGCATGCGCGCAAGTACGTGCATGCCAATGCCGCCGCGCCGATGGGCTACCGGGCGGTGCCGGAGGATCTGACCTAAAGCCTGCCGGATGGCGGAAGGGCGGAAGGGCGGAAGTCCTTCGGGACTTCGCCGGACATCCTCGCGGTGTTCCTGGCTGGTGCTGCTGCCTTGATGACCGGTGCTGCCCTGGGGAGGGCAGCGCGGGTTCTTCGTAGAGTGTGCAATTAACGGCCGGGAGAGCAGACCACCTCCGGATTACGGGGTTCGCGGCCATGCCGCGAACCCCGTTTTGCTGGCAGGCAGATGGCGGGGATTGGAGGGGGCTGCCGGGGTGGCCGGATGTTTCCGGGTGATTTAGGCGTGAGCTTCGGCGGCCACGGCGCCGGGCGCGCGCGCGCTCCGGGCCGGTTCGCACTGGCCACGCACGAACGCCACCGCCCGCGCGATCACCGCCGCATCGTGCAGCACGCGCCGGTGCCCCAGACCCTCGGTCGTCATCAGGCTGGCGCCGGGCCAGGCGCCGGCGATGGCCGCGCCGTTTTCCCAGTCCACCTCCTTGTCCTGCCGGTCGTGGATGACCAGCGTGGCCGGCACCCGCCGCGCATGGCCGAGCGCCGGCACGTTGAAGGCGGACCACGGCATGCCCAGCCAGTCCTCGCTGTTGCGCTGCATGCGGTCCAGCACCGCCGGCGCGATGCCGAGCTGCCACGCGAGCGCCGCCGCCGCGCGGCGCATGTCGGCAGGCGGGCCGATCATCACGGCGGCTTCGAGGTGGAGTCCTTCGCGCACGGCCAGCGCCAGCGCGGCGCCGCCGAGCGAATGGGCGACGGCGGCATGGATCGGGCCGGCATGCCAGGCGGTGGCGAGCAGCGCGCGCGACATCTCCACCACGGAGCTTTGCCGCGGGCCGCGCGCGCCGGCATCCGATTCGCCGTGCGAGAGCGCGTCGAACGCCACCACGCGCAGGCCGGCGGCGAGCAGGGGGCCGACCAGCGCGTGCCATTGCCCGGCATGGCCGCCCCAGCCGTGCGCGAGCAGCACGGTCGGCCCTGCGCCGCCCCAGCGGTACACGCGCACGCGCCGGCTCGCGCCCTGGCCGGTCACGAGCGCCCAGTCCGTGCGTGCCTGCGCCAGCACGTCGCGCGCGGCGGCATCGGGGCCGTTGCCGCGCGGCGGGCTGAACCAGGTCCGCTCCAGCGCGCGGGCGGCGCCCGCCGGATGGACCAGGCTGGCGAGCTGCCAGCAGAGGCGCATCCAGCGCATGGCGGGGCGGAATGCCGGCGCGGCACGCCGCCTGGCGGGGGAGGGATTCAACGCTTGTGTCACGGCCCAATCTCCAACGAAGACCTGCATCATGGCCGGCGGTCCCGCTCCGGGCATCCTCGGGTGCCCGGAAAGACCGACCAGTCGTGCTATTTTTAGTCCCGGGAAAAGACGGTCGTTGCCGTCTTTTCCCGGTCGTTTCTTTCGTCAACTGCCGCCGGCAGACCTGGCCGGCGGCGGCAAGGCAGGCGCTACCTGCGCGGCGGCTGCGCCAGTTCGGCGCGCCGCAGCAGCGCTTCGAACGCGCGGCGCGCCATGCTCTCGGTGTCTTCGCGGCCCAGCAACTTGTAGGAGAGCTGGAAAGACATGCCGATGCCGACCATCTCGAAGGCAAACTGGCGCGGGTCCTGCGCCGGCGAGACGTCGCCTTCCTCGATGGCATCGCCGACCGCGCGGGCGATGAGGCGATGCCAGTCCTTGAGCGACTGCACCACCAGGTCGCGCGTGGGCCCGGGCCGGTCGCGGTATTCCTGGCTCAGCGCGATGAACAGGCAGCGGCCTTTGTTGATCGGGCCGCCCAGCCATGCCATGTAGCCGTCGAACAGCGCCTGCAGCCGGCGCGTGCCGCGCGGCTGCCGCAGGGCGGGGTGGACGACGATCTCGGCGAAGCGCTCGGCGGCCAGCGCCAGCACGGCCTGCTGCAGGGCTTCCTTCGACTTGAAGTGCGCGTACAGCCCGCTTTTCGACATGCTGGTGTCGGCCGCCAGCGTGGCGAGCGACAACTGCTCGAAACCGACCTGGGCGGCAGTGTCGAGCGCTTGTTCGATGATCGCGGCGCGGGTGATCTGGCCTTTTTGCATCGGTCGAGAATAGCACGACCGGTCGGTTTGTCAATGTCACACTTGTGCGCTCTCGTCAACCTAAACCGGAGTCACCCGTTATGTCAGCACGGAGGCAGTAGATTGTGCTTTATCGGGCCTACGGGCAGGTGCAAATCCGCTTTGGCCGGGCACTCTCAAGAAATCTGCACAAAGTGTTCCCCTGATTACATACGGAACGCTTTGCGTGCTCTATACTCGAATGCACGTCCGCGCACTTTTATTTTCACTGGTGACTGGAGACCGACATGAACAGTACAGCCGTGCCAAGAGGCGCTAGCGAACCGTTCCGGCAACTGCGGGCGTTGCGCCGAGCGCGAAAGCTCAAGCAGGAAGACGTCGCCCGTAAGGCCGGCATTTCCCGGGAGGCTTACCTGCGGGCCGAATCGGGTCAAGCCGACCCCCGCATGTCTACCTTCCTCGCGGCCTGCGAGGCGCTCGGCCTGGAAGTGGTGCTGGCTCCCCAGCATCTCGCTGCCGACGTCAACGCATTCATAGCCAGCCGCAACGGCGGCGTCACGGCCGCCTCGATGGCCGGCCAGGCGCCCGCCGCGCCTTCCGCTCCCGCCAGCCCCGCGCCGTCCAATCCGGTCGGCGCCGGCTTCGCGGCGAGTTCCGGCGAAGGTCACAAGCCCGCCTGACCATGCACGCCGCCCCGGCCTGATCGCAGGCCGGGGCGGCGTTGTCTGTTCCGGCGCAGCAGGCATCCCCCGGCCTGCTGTTCGCGTCTGCGCGGCCGCCTCGAACGGTCTTCCCGCTGGCCGCGCGGCCAGCGCGCGCTGTCGCCGGTGCGCCGGCGTTCCCCGCAGGGACGGCATCCGTCCCGCCTGCCAAGGCTCGTCCGTCTTCGGGCCTTTCGTGCATTTCCTGCGCTTCCTGCGCTTCCTGTCTTTCTCCTCCCGATCAGCCCTCCGTGCCGCGGCGCGATGCCCGCCCGGCGCGTTTGCCGCTGCGTGTTTTTCGTTGCCTGTGCCCGCGGCGCGCCTTCAATGGCGGTAGCGCCGGCGGTTTGACAGCCCCAAAGGCTACGATTACGATATAGTAAATAGATTACGTATTGTGTAATTCCTGGTGGCGGTCCTGTCTCGCCGGTCCGGTCGGACGCGGCAAGGGCAGGGCCGCCGCGGGCGTAATCCCCGGCCGCCACAGTCCCCTGCAGCGCGCACCTGCCTGGCAAGGCGCGAAGTGCTGTGTCCCGTAGGCGGCCGGTCCACCAAGAGAAAGAGAGGAGCACAAGCATGAGCAAGGCCTTTGCATCGCAGGCGGACCTGCAGGACAAGCAGGTCACTTTCACGCGGCTGTCCGAGAATGCCTATGCCTACACGGCCGAAGGCGATCCCAATTCCGGCGTGATCGTCGGCGACGACAGCGTGCTGATCGTCGACACCACCGCCACGCCGGCGATGGCCCAGGACCTGATCGCCCGCATCCGCGCCATCACCGACAAGCCGATCAAGCACGTGGTGCTGTCGCACTACCACGCCGTGCGCGTGCTGGGCGCCTCCGCTTATTTCAAGGAGGGCGCGCAGAACGTGATCGCCAGCCGCGGCACCTACGAGATGATCGTGGAGCGCGGCGAGGCCGACATGAAGTCCGAGATCGAGCGCTTCCCGCGCCTGTTCGCCGGCGTCGAGACCGTGCCCGGCCTGACCTGGCCCAACGTGGTGTTCGAGCGCGAGCTCACGCTGTTCCTCGGCAAGCTCGAAGTCCGCGTCATCCATCCCGGCCCCGGCCACACCAGGGGCGACACCATCGTGTGGATTCCCTCGCAGAAGATCCTGTTCTCCGGCGATCTGGTCGAGTTCGACGCCGCCTGCTACTGCGGCGACGCGCAACTGGAGGAATGGCCGGCCACGCTCGAGGCGCTGCGCGCGCTGGCGCCGGCCGCGCTGGTGCCCGGGCGCGGGCCGGTGCTGACCACGCCCGAGATGGTCGGCCGCGGGCTGGACTACACGCGCGACTTCGTCAGCACGCTGCTGCAGCGGGGCAGGGAAGCGGTGGCGCAGAAGCTGGACCTCAAGGGCGCGATGGCCCACACGCGCGCGGCGATGGACGACAAGTTCGGCCACGTCTTCATCTACGAGCACTGCCTGCCGTTCGACGTGGCGCGCGCCTACGACGAGGCCAGCGGCATCAAGCACCCGCGCATCTGGACCGCCGAGCGCGACAAGGCCATGTGGGCCGCGCTGCAGCACTGAAGTCGCGCGGGAGACGGTCCCTGGCGGCGGCGCATGCCGCCGCTTCGCCGCAAGAGCCGCGCCAGCGGCCAAGGCTGGAGGATGGAGACATGACGGAAACGAACTATCAGACGCAGCGCTTCGCGTACCAGCCGTGCGCCGAGCAGCGCGCGCCGCAGCCCGGCGCCGGCGCGCATCCCGTGCATCCGGTGGCGGTGATCGGGGCCGGCCCGGTCGGCCTCGCCGCGGCGATCGACCTGGCCCAGCAAGGCGTGCCGGTGGTGCTGCTGGACGACGACTGCACGCTGTCCGTGGGCTCGCGCGCGATCTGCTTCGCCAAGCGCACGCTCGACATCTTCGACCGCCTCGGCTGCGGCGCGCGCATGGTGGACAAGGGCGTGAGCTGGAACGTCGGCAAGATCTTCTTCGACGAGGAACTGGTCTACAGCTTCGACCTGCTGCCCGAGGCCGGCCACGCCCGGCCGGCCTTCATCAACCTGCAGCAATACTACGTGGAAGGCTACCTGGTGGAGCGCGCGGCCGAGCTGCCCGGCATTGCCATCCGCTGGCAGCACCGCGTGGCGGGCCTCGCGCAGGATGGCGACGCGGTGACGCTCGACGTGGAAACGCCGGACGGCCGCTACGCCCTGCGGGCGCGCTACGTGGTGGTGGCCGACGGCGCGCGCAGCCCGGTGCGGCAGTGCATGGGCCTGGAAAGCAAGGGACGCACGTTCCGCGACCGCTTCCTGATCGCCGACGTGAAGATGAGCGCGCCGTTCCCGAGCGAGCGCTGGTTCTGGTTCGACCCGCCGTTCAACCGCAACCAGTCGGTGCTGCTGCATCGCCAGCCCGACGATGTCTGGCGCATCGACTTCCAGCTCGGCTGGGATGCCGATCCCGAACTGGAAAAGCAGCCCGAGCGGGTCATCCCGCGCATCCAGGCGCTGCTGGGCGAGGATGCGGCCTTCACGCTGGAATGGGTCAGCGTCTATACCTTCTCCTGCCAGCGCATGGACCGTTTCCGCCACGGCCGCGTGCTGTTCGCGGGCGACGCCGCGCACCGCGTCTCGCCGTTCGGCGCGCGCGGCGCCAACAGCGGCGTGCAGGACGCGGAGAACCTGGCCTGGAAACTCGCGCTGGTGCTGGCCGGCCACGCGCCCGACGCGCTGCTCGACAGCTACGCCGGCGAGCGCGAGTTCGCCGCCGACGAGAACATCCGCCATTCCACGCGCGCGACCGATTTCATCACGCCCAAGACGCCGGTGAGCCGCGTGTTCCGCGACGCGGCGCTGAGCCTGGCGCGCGACCATGCGTTCGCGCGCCGGCTGGTCAACAGCGGGCGCCTGTCGGTGCCCGCCGTGCTGCACGGCTCGGTGCTCAATACGGCCGACGATGTGGACGCTGCGGGCGCGCCGCCATTCGCCGGCTTCATGGTGCCCGGCGCGCCGTGCGCCGACGCGCCGGTGCGCGAGGGCGGCCGCGACACCTGGCTGCTGCCGCGGCTCGGCAACCGCTTCGCCCTGCTGCTGTTCGTGGGGCCGGCGGGCTTGCCGCCGGCCCTGCTCGATGCCCTGCGCGCGCTCGCCGCCGGCCCCGTGCCGCTGGCGCTGGTCTGCGTGGCCACGCCGGCCGACGCGGCGCAAGGCCCGGTGCTGCCCCCCGGCGCCAGCCTGCTGGAGGATACTCAAGGCTGGCTGGCGCGCCGCTACGACGGCCGGTCCGGCACCGTCTACCTGCTGCGCCCCGACCAGCACGTGTGCGCGCGCTGGCGCGCCTTCGAGCCCGCCCGCGTGCAGGCCGCGCTGCGGCGCGCGCTGGGCTGGCCGGAGGGCGCCGGCGCGGCTGCCGATGCCGCCGCATGACCCGTTCCGGAGATACGCCGATGCCGCTCAACACCGAACCCAATCTCGCCCGTCCGGACGACTTCTACGAGGCCCTGATCGACATGCACCGCGACCTGTCCGACGCCCAGAGCCAGTCCGCCAACGCGCAACTGATCCTGCTGCTCGCCAACCACATCGGCGACCTTGCCATCCTGCAGGAAGCCATGACGCACGCCCGCGCGGGCGTGCTCGCACGGGCTGGCCGACAGCCCGCCGCCGACCCGGCGGCCGCAGCCTGACGCTGCGCGGCCAGCCATTTCCCGTATCCAGAGGAAAGACCCGAGGAAGACCCAGCCCATGACCCAGACCCAATTGAACGTGGCGGCGCGCCCGCACGAGGCAGCCGCACTGGCCTACCAGTCCGGCTTCGCCAACGAATTCGCCACCGAGGCGCTGCCCGGCGCGCTGCCGGAGGGGCGGAACTCGCCCCAGCGCGCGCCCTACGGGCTCTATGCCGAGCAGCTCTCCGGCACCGCCTTCACCGCGCCGCGCGCGCACAACCGCCGCAGCTGGTGCTACCGCATCCGCCCGGCGGCCATGCACGAGCCGTTCACGCCGCTGGCGCAGACGCGCATCGTCAGCCGCTTCGACGCGGTGCCGCCGTCGCCCAACCAGATGCGCTGGAGCCCGCCGCCGATGCCGTCCGCGCCGACCGACTTCATCGACGGCATCGTCACGATGGCCGGCAACGGCGGCCCCGAGGCCATGAGCGGCTGCGGCATCCACCTGTACCTCGCCAACAAGTCGATGGATGGCCGCTTCTTCTACAACGCCGATGGCGAGATGCTGATCGTGCCGCAGCAGGGCCGGCTGCGGCTGGCCACCGAGATGGGCGTGCTCGAGGTCGAGCCGCAGGAGATCGTGGTGGTGCCGCGCGGCGTGCGCTTCCGCGTGGCGCTGCCGGACGGCGAGGCGCGCGGCTATATCTGCGAGAACTACGGCGCGCTGTTCCGCCTGCCCGACCTCGGCGTGCTCGGCGCCAACGGCCTGGCCAACCCGCGCGACTTCCTCACCCCGCACGCCTGGTACGAGGACCGCGAAGGCGATTTCGAGCTGGTGGCCAAGTTCCAGGGCAACCTGTGGCGCGCGCCGATCCGGCATTCGCCGCTCGACGTGGTGGCCTGGCACGGCAACTACGCGCCCTACAAGTACGACCTGCGCCGCTTCAACACCATCGGCTCGATCAGCTACGACCACCCGGATCCGTCGATCTTCCTGGTGCTGCAAAGCCCGTCCGACACCCCGGGCGTGGACACCATCGACTTCGTGATCTTCGGCCCGCGCTGGCTGGCGGCGCAGGACACCTTCCGCCCGCCCTGGTTCCACCGCAACATCGCCAGCGAGTTCATGGGCCTGATCGAAGGCGTCTACGACGCCAAGGCCGACGGCTTCTCGCCCGGCGGCGCCAGCCTGCACAACTGCATGAGCGGCCACGGCCCGGACGCCGAGACCTTCGCCAGGGCCAGCGCGGCGGACACCTCGCAGCCGCATCACATCGGCGATACGATGGCGTTCATGTTCGAGACGCCGGCCGTGATCCGGCCGACGCCCTACGCGGCCGAGTCCGCCCAGCTCCAGCATGACTACTACACCTGCTGGCAAGGCCTGAAGAAGCACTTCGACCCGGCCCGCCGCTGATCCCTCGTCCAGTTTTCCCGGGGCGCCCGCGCAGCCTGGCCGCGCGGGCGCCCCGGCGCATCGCCATTTCCTTCCGGAGCCCCCGATGACCACCATCCCGCATAGCTGGATCGAATCCGCCAACGACGGCGTCACCCATTTCCCGCTGCAGAACCTGCCCTACGGCGTCTTTTCCACCACCGGCCAGGGCCCGCGCGCGGGCGTCGCCATCGGCGACTTCATCCTCGACCTCGCCGTGCTCGACGGCGCCGGCCTGCTGCCGCCGGCCGTCAGGGGCGTGTTCGGCGGCGCCACGCTCAATGCCTTCATCGCGCTCGGCAAGCCGGCCTGGACCGAGACCCGCCAGCACCTGACCCGCCTGCTGTCGGCCGGCGACGACACCCTGCGCGGCAAGTCGGCCCTGCACGAGCAGGCGCTGGTGCCGATGGCCTGGGCCACGCTGCACCTGCCGGTGGACATTCCCGGCTACACCGATTTCTATTCCTCGCGCGAGCACGCCACCAACGTCGGCCGCATGTTCCGCGACCCCGACAACGCCTTGCTGCCCAACTGGCTCGAAATCCCCATCGGCTACAACGGCCGCGCCAGCTCGGTGGTGGTCAGCGGCACCGCGCTGCACCGCCCCAAGGGCCAGATCAAGCCGCCCGACGCGCCGCGCCCCGTGTTCGCGGCCTGCCGCAAGCTGGACTACGAACTGGAGATGGCCTTCATCGTCGGCAAGCCCTCGGCGCTGGGCGAAGCCATCAGCACCGCCGACGCGCCCGCGCACATCTTCGGCATGGTGATCCTCAACGACTGGAGCGCGCGCGACATCCAGCAGTGGGAATACGTGCCGCTCGGGCCGTTCAACAGCAAGGGCTTCGGCACCTCGATCTCGCCGTGGGTGGTGACGATGGACGCGCTGGAGCCGTTCCGCCGCGACAATCCCGTCCAGTCGCCCGAGCCGCTGCCGTACCTGCGGCAGCCGCACGGCAACGCCTACGACATCGCGCTCGAAGTGGCGCTGCGCCCCGAAGGTGCCGAACACGCCACCACGGTCTGCCGCACCAACTTCAAGGCCATGTACTGGACCGTGGCGCAGCAACTGGCCCATCACACCGTTTCCGGCTGCAACGTGCGCGTGGGCGACCTGATGGGCTCCGGCACCATCAGCGGCACCGCGCCGGACGCCTTCGGCAGCCTGCTGGAGTCGACCCGCAACGGCGCCGAGCCGCTGGCGCTGGACGGCGGCGCCCGGCGCGGTTTCCTCGAGGACGGCGACGAGGTGGTGATGACCGGCTGGTGCCAGGGCGACGGCTACCGCGTGGGCTTCGGCGAGGTGAGCGGCAAGATCCTGCCGGCGAACTGAGTGGCGCGCCGCCGCGGGCTTGCCCGGCCCGGGGGCGGTCCGTCCGCCCGCTATCCTGGCGCCGGGCCGCCCCCGGCGGCAGGCTGCCGGGGGCGCTGAAGCGGGAAGGCGCAGCCTCCGTCCCCCCTCGTTCCGGTGGTTACATTTGCGAACTTTCTTAACGCTCTGGCATCCCCCGCGGCTGTTCCTTTGTGCGAGAATTCGGGCCTGACAAAAAATGCGGGCCAAAGTTCGTCCTGTTTTCCGCGTCACCGATGTATTGCCATTCCGGGGTGCTTGTGGCTGCGGCCCCGCCCCGAGGTCAGTTTGGCAAGCCTTTCGCCGTTAATACGGAAATGCGGACCGCGGTCCCCGGCCATGCCGGGGCCGGGCCCGGAAAAACAGGCGGCGAAAAGCACCCACAAAAGCAGAACTCATCGCCGGCGGGCAGGTTGCCGGACAGGTGGCAAACAGGAGGCAGCCAGCGGCATCTGCCGGCAACGGGGCGTAACGAAGCGTCAACAAGACGTCAACGGAGCGATATGCGCGCTCCGCGCGTCTGGCGCGGTCGCCGACAGCCACCCCGGGCGGGCGGTGTGCCGGCGGGCCATTTTTTCCACCCAACGCGAACGGCAGGGCAATGGAATTCGGTATTCGCGCATGGGCGGCATGTGCAGCACAACTCGACACGCAGCAAGCCTGGCTGGCCTGGAGCCGCGCGCCCTGGCTGCCGGCCGGCGAAGAACTGCCGGCGCTCGGCCCGATGGCGCCGATGCTGCGCCGGCGCGTGACCGCGCTCGGCCGCGCCGCGCTGCACCCGGCCTACGCCTGCCAGCCGGGCGTGGAGGGCATGCCGGTGATCTTCGCCTCGCGCCACGGCGACACCCTGCGCCCGCTGCAGATGCTCGGCAACCTCGCCGACGGCGAGGCGCTCTCGCCCACGGCGTTCGGCCTGTCCGTGCACAACGCCATCGGCGCGCTGTACTCGATCGACCGCGGCGACCCCGCCAACCTGCAAGCGCTGGCCGCCGGCCGCGACACCGTGGAGGCGGCGCTGGTGGAAGCCTGCGGCCTGCTGGCCGACGGCGCCCCCGAAGTCCTGCTGGTCCAGTACGAGGCGCCGCTGCCGGCGCCCTATGCGGTCTTCGCCGACGAGCCCGAATGCCTGTTTGGCTGGGCCTGGCGCGTGGCCGGCCCGCGCGCCGGCGAAACCGTGTTCAGCCTGGAGGCGACCGACGCCGTGCCGGCCACGCCGCGGGAGCCGCTGCTGCCCCACGGGCTGGACGTGCTGCGCTTCGTGCTGGCCGGCGACGCCGAACTGCACCATGCCGGCGAGCGCGCCGGCTGGAGGTGGCGGCGTCATGGTTGAGCGCCTGGACCGCGCTTGGCGCGTGTGCGCCACCGGCCTGTGCTTCTCCAGCTTCGGCGTGGGCGGGCTGCTGCTGCGCGTGCTGGTGTTCCCGCTGCTGACGGTGCTGCTGTGGTCGCCGGCCAGCCGCCAGCGGGTCTGCAAGCACGTCGTGCGCCACGCCTTCCGCCTGTTCCTGCTGCTGATGCGCGCGGTCGGCGTGATCCGCTACGAAGTGCTGCACCCCGAGCGGCTGCGGCGCAGCGGCCTGCTGATCGTGGCCAACCATCCCTCGCTGATCGACGTCATCTTCCTGGTCGCGCTGACGCGCCAGGCCGACTGCGTGGTCAAGTCAGGGCTGGCGCGCAACCCGTTTACGCGCGGGCCGGTGCGTGCCACCGGCTACGTCTGCAACGATTCCGGCGCCGGCATGGTGGACGACTGCATCGCCTCGCTGCGCGCGGGCAACAACCTCGTCATCTTTCCCGAAGGCACGCGCACCCCGGCGCGCGGCCCGCTGCGGCTGCAGCGCGGCGCGGCCAACATCGCCGTGCGCGGCGGCTTCGCGCTCACCCCGGTGGTGATCCGCTGCGAGCCGCCCACGCTGGCCAAGGGCGACAAGTGGTACCGCGTGCCGGTGCGCCGGCCGCGCTACGTCATCGACGTGCGCGAGGACGTCGGCGTGGAGCGCTGGGTGCGTCCGGGGCTGGACGACGCGCTGGCCGTGCGGCAACTGACACAATCGCTATCCGAGTTTTTCTCCAGGGAGGTCCGCCGTGAAGGCGCTTGAACACGAAATCAAGGAACTGATCATTTCATCGCTGTCGCTCGAAGATATCGGCCCGGCCGACATCGACGCCGGCGCGCCGCTGTTCATCGACGGCCTGGGCCTGGATTCGATCGACGCGCTCGAACTCGGGCTGGCGCTGCAGAAGCGCTACGGCGTGACCATGAACGGCGACAAGGACGAGATGCGCGAGCGCTTCGCCAGTGTCGCGGCGCTGGCCGCCTTCGTGGCATCGCAGCGCGCCGGCCGGACCCCGGCCTGATTCCGCCCGCCCATCCCGTTAGCCCATCAAGCACAACCGACAAGGGAGCCCCTCATGACCCATGATGAAATCTTTGCGCGGGTGGCCACCGTGCTCGAGGAAACCTTCGAGATCGAGCGCGCGCGCATCCGCCCCGAAGCGCGCCTGTACGAAGACCTGGACATCGACAGCATCGACGCGGTCGACCTGCTGGTCAAGCTCAAGCCCATGCTCAACAAGCCGATCAAGCCCGAGCAGTTCAAGGCGGTGCGCACCGTGCAGGACGTGGTGCAGGCGCTGGCCCTGCTGATCGACTCGCCCGCCACGGCCTGAGCCGCATGCGCTGGCGCAAACTGCTGCTCGGCGTGCTCACGCTGTGCTATCCGGTGGCGATCTACGCCGGCCTGCAATACTGGCCGCCGCGCGTGCTGGCGCTGGCGCTGGTGGCGCTGGCGCTGCTGCGCGCGCTGACCAGCCGCCAGGCCGGCTGGCGCTGGCTGGCGGTGCTGGCCGCCGGGCTGGCCGCGGTGGTGGCGGCCTCCAACCACGCCTTGCCGCTCAAGCTCTACCCGGTGCTGGTCAACGCCGCCATGCTGGCCGTGTTCGGCTGGAGCCTGCGCCATCCGCCCAGTCTGGTCGAGCGGCTGGCGCGCCTGCGCGAGCCGGACCTGCCGCCCGCCGGCGTGGCCTACACGCGGCGCGTGACCCAGGCCTGGTGCGTGTTCTTCGTCTGCAACGGCACGGCGGCGGCGCTTACCGCGGTGCTGGCCAGCGACCGCATCTGGGCGCTCTACAACGGCGGCATCGCCTATGGCCTGATGGGCGCGATGTTCGCCGGCGAATGGCTGGTGCGCCAGCGCGTGATGGCGGGAGGGCGGCATGGCTGAGTGGCTTGGCATCGGCGGCCTGATGGGGGCGCTGCCGGCGCGCGCGCACGTGGTGGCGCATGGCGAGGACGGCAGCCTGGACGCGCCCGCCTTCGTGGCGCGCGCGGCGGCCTGGCGCGAAGCCTTCGCGGCGGCGCCCGGCGCGAGCGTGGCGCTCTATGCCGAATCCACCGCCGAATCCACCGCCGAGTTCGCCGCCGCGCTGTTCGGCGCGTGGCATGCCGGCAAGCACGTGGTGCTGCCCGGCGACACGCGCGCCGAGACGCTCGCCGCGCTGGACGGGCACGCCGCGGTCCGCGCCGGCGACCTGCCCGGCGGCATCCGCCCGCGGCAGCACGCGGCCTGCGCCGCGCCCGAATGGCCGCGCCTCGATCCGCGCGCGACGCGGGTGACGATGTTCACCTCCGGCTCCACCGGCGCGCCCGGCGCCATCGTCAAGCACCTGTCGCAACTGGAAGCGGAAGTGCAGGCGCTGCAGGCCGCGTTCGGCGCCGCGGTGCCGGCGCGGGCGCGCGTGCTGGCCACGGTCTCGCACCAGCATATCTACGGCCTGCTGTTCTGCGTACTGTGGCCGCTGGCCGCGGCGCGCGCCATGCCGGCCGCGCGGCTGGCCTTCCACGAGGAAATCGTGCGCGCCTGCGGCGACGGCGCGCCGGCCGTGCTCGTGACCAGCCCGGCGCACCTGCGGCGCATGCCGCCGGCGCTCGGCTGGGCGCCCGCGCGCGCCGCGCTGCACGCGGTGTTCTCGTCGGGCGGCCCGCTGCCGCCCGAGGCCGCGGCCGACGCGCTGCGCCATCTCGGCCACGCGCCCGTCGAAGTGTTCGGCAGCTCCGAGACCGGCGGCATCGCCTGGCGCCAGCGCGCGCGCCACGACGAGCGCTGGACGCCGCTGCCGGGCGTGCAGTGGCGCCTGCAGGACGGATTTCTCGCGGTGCGCTCGGCCCATCTGCCGGACGACGGCTGGCATCTGTGCGCCGACCGCGCGCAGCCGGCCGGCGACGGCGGCTTCGCGCTGGCGGGGCGCGCCGACCGCATCGTCAAGATCGAGGAAAAGCGCGTCTCGTTGACGCAGGTCGAGCAGGCCCTGCAGCAGTCCGCGCTGGTGCGCGAAGCGCGCGTGGTGCTGCTCGAGCTCGACAGCGGCATGCGCCTGGGCGCGGTGGTGGTGCCCAGCGAAGGCGGCGCCGCCATGCTGGCCGGCGCCGGCAGGGCGGCGTTGCTGGCCGCGCTGCGCGCGGATCTCGCGCCCGCCGTGGACGCGCTCGCGCTGCCGCGCCGCTGGAGCTTTGCCGAGGCCTTGCCGTGCAACGCGCAGGGCAAGACCACCGAAGCCATGCTGCGCGACGTGTTCCGCCGCGTGCTGCCGGTGGCGCGCTGGCAACCGTCGCAGGACGCGCTGTCGGCCAGCGCCGAGCTGGAGATCGGCGCGGACCTCGCCGTGTTCGACGGCCATTTTCCGGGCAGCCCGATCGCGCCCGGCGTGGCCCAGGTCGACTGGGTCATGGCGCTGGCGCCCGAGCGCCTGCCGGTGCCGCCGCGCGCGCAGTTCCGCCGCCTCGAGACGCTCAAGTTCCAGGCCGTGATCGTGCCCGGCAGCACCGTGCAACTGGCGCTGACCTGGCAGCCCGAGCGCAATGCGCTGGCGTTCCGCCTCAGTTCGGCGCAGGGCCCGCACGCGAGCGGGCGCATCGTGTTCGGAGACGCGCATGTTTAAGCCAGTGGTGCTGGTGCCGGTCTACAACCACGAGCGCGCCATCGGCGCGATGGTGCAGGCCATCCTGCGGCATCCGCTGCCGTGCCTGCTGGTGGACGACGGCAGCAGCCCCGCGTGCGAGCGCGTGCTGCGCGAGATCGCCGCCGCGCATGCCGGGCGCGTGCACCTGATCCGCCTGCCCGAGAACCAGGGCAAGGGCGGCGCCATCATGGCCGGCTTCGAGGAAGCCGCCCGCATGGGCTTCACGCACGCGCTGCAGATCGATGCCGACGGCCAGCACGACGCCGGTTGCATCCCGCAGTTCGCGGCGCTGGCGCAGACGCGCCCCGAGGCGATGGTCTGCGGCTACCCGGTCTACGACGCATCGGTGCCGCGCGTGCGGCTGCTGGCGCGCTACCTGACCCACGTGTGGGTGTGGATCAACACGCTCTCGCTCGCCATCCGCGATTCGATGTGCGGGCTGCGCGTCTATCCGCTCGGCCCGGCGCTGGCGCTGGTGCGCGAGGTGCGGCTGGGCCGGCGCATGCAGTTCGACACCGAGGTGCTGGTCCACCTGGTCTGGCGCGGCGTGCCGATCGTCAACGTGCCCACCCAGGTCACGTATCCGTCCGACGGCGTCTCGCATTTCCAGGTCTGGCGCGACAACGCGCTGATCTCCACCATGCACGCGCGGCTGTTCTGCGGCATGGTGGCGCGGCTGCCGCGGCTGCTGTGGCGCAAGGTGCGGCCGGCATGAGCGCGCCGCGAGACACCGCGCCGCCGGGCCGCATGGCGCGCCACTGGAGCCAGATCCGCGAGTCCACCTGCGTGTGGGGCGTGTGGTGCCTGTACGGGCTCTACCGCCTGTGCGGCCGCGCGCTGTTCCGCGCCGTGCTGTACCCGGTCGTGACCTATTACTGGCTGGCCAGGCCGCTCGCGCGCCGCGCCTCGCTCGACTACCTGCGGCGCGTGCAGGCCGCCACCGGCGCGGTGCTGCCGGCCGGCGCCACGCCGGGCCTGCGCCACAGCCTGCGCCACCTGTTCTCGTTCGCCGACACGCTGCTCGACAAGCTGCTGGCCATCGGCGGCGGCTACCGCTACGGCAACGTGCGGCGCGAAGGCGCCGAGGTGATGCTGCGGCAGATCGCCAGCGGCCAGGGCGGCATCATCGTGACCGCGCACATGGGCTGCCTGGAGTTGTGCCGCGTGCTGGCCAACCAGCGCCAGGGCCTGCGCCTGACGGTGTTGGTGCATACCGCGCACGCGGCGCAGTTCAACCGCATCCTGTCGCGGCTCGATCCGCGCTCGGGGCTGCAACTGTTCCAGGTCGACGACATCTCGCCGGCCACCGCGCTGCAACTGGCCGAGAAGGTGCGCGCCGGCGAGTTCGTCGCCATCGCCGGCGACCGCGTGCCGGTGCACGGCGGCCGCACCGTGACGGTGCCGTTCTTCGGCGCGCCGGCGCGTTTCCCGGTCGGTCCCTACGTGCTGGCCGCGCTGATGGAATGCCCGCTGTTCGCGATGGGCTGCGTGCGCTCGGGCGACGGCCACCTGCTGCGCTTCACCGAACTGGCGCGCGAGGTGCGCCTGCCGCGCGCGCGGCGCGAGGCCGTCCTGAGCGGCCACGCCGCGGACTATGCGCAATGGCTGTCGCGGCTGCTCGCCGAGTCGCCCTACGACTGGTTCAACTTCTACGATTTCTGGGGGCAGGGCGGCGGCGTGGCCGAGGCCGCGCGCGCCGGCGCGCCGCATGCGCCGAACGCACCAGACGCACCAAACGCACCAAACGCACCAGGCGCGGCACCGGCGCCGCGCGGCGACTGACGTCCCGCCCCCATCACGCAACCGCCATGTCTCCAGACCTCAGCCACGAGATCACGCTCAGCCCCGCCTTCCACGACCTCGACCCGATGAACGTGGTGTGGCACGGCAACTACGTGCGCTATTTCGAGCAGGCGCGCTGCGCGCTGCTCGAGCGTTTCCATTACGACTACCCGGCCATGCGCGACTCCGGCTACGCCTGGCCGGTGGTGGACATGCGCGTGAAGTACGTCGGCCCGCTGACCTACGGCCAGCCCTTCGTCATCCGCGCCACCATCGTCGAGTGGGAGAACCGCCTGAAGATCGACTACCTGGTGCGCGACGCCGCCACCGGCCGGCGCCTGACCAAGGGCTACACCATCCAGGTGGCGGTGGACATGCGCAGCGCCGAGATGTGCTACGTGTGCCCGCCGGTGCTGTGGGAGCGGCTCGGCGTGCCGGCCGCGCCGGACGGGGAGGGCCAGGCATGAAGCGCCGCGCCTTCCTGCTGGCCCTGTGCGGCGCCATGCTGGCCGCCCCGCGCCTGGCCGGCGCGGCCGCGCCCGACCTGCTGGCCGCGGTGGCCGCGCGCCTGTCCGACGCGCCGGTGATCCACGGCCGCTTCGAGCAGACCCGCCGCCTGTCCGGCTTCGCCAACCCGCTGGTGTCGCGCGGCGACTTCGTGCTGGCGCGCGAGCGCGGCGTGGTGTGGAGCACGCGCGAGCCGTTCGCCTCCAGCCTGCTGGTGACGCCGGAGCGGCTGGTCATGCGCGGCGCCGACGGGCGCGTGCAGCAGCAGATGCAGGCCGACGCCCAGCCCGCCATGCGCGTGGTCGGCGAATCGGTGATCGCGGTGCTGCGCGGCGACCTGCAGACCCTGTCGGCGCGCTTCGAGGTGGCCGGCAAGCTGGCCGGCAAGAACGGCTGGTCGCTCACGCTCACGCCGCGCGACGCCGCCATGCGCCGCGTGTTCGCGCGCATCGAGCTGGCCGGCGACCGCTTCGTGCGCGACGTGCGCCTGGAGGAAGCGGGCGGCGACAGCACCCACGTCAAGCTGATCGACCCGAGCGCGGCCACCCGGCTGGCCGCCGACGAGGAGCCGGGCTTTGAATAATGCAGGCAACGCCAGCATGGCCACCGGCAAGCCCCTGCGCGGCCTCAGCCCCCTGGAGCGGGTGCTGGCCGTGGGCTGGCTGCTGCTGGTGATCGCGCTGGCGGCGCACCAGTTGCAGTTCTGGCGCGCCTCGCGGCTCGACACCGACGTGATGGCGCTGCTGCCCACCAGCCAGCGCACCGCCACCGCCGACCGCGTGCTGCGCCGGCTGGCCGATGGCGTCTCGCGCGAGATCGTGGTGCTGGTCGGCGCGCCGGACTGGCCCGCCGCGCGCGCCGCGGCGCAGCGCTTCAGCGCCGCGACGCAGCCGCGGGCCAGCCTGCTGCAGCCGGTGGACCGCATCGCTAGCTTCGACCTGGACGCGGCGCTGGCCTTCTACCGGCCCTACCGCGACCGGCTGCTGACCGACAGCCAGCGCGCCATGCTCGGCCACGCCGACGCGGACGCGCTGGCCCGGCAGGCGCTGACCCGCCTCTACCAGCTTTCCACCGGCCCGCGCCTGACCGGCTGGGCCGCCGACCCGCTCGGCCTGTGGCAGGACTGGTGGCTGTCGCGCGCGGCCATGACGCGCGTGCACGAGCGCGACGGCCTGGCCGCCCTCAGCGCCGAGGGCAAGGAATGGGTGCTGCTGACCTACCGCATCAGCAAGCCCGCGTTCTCCGTGAGCGGCGACACCGATTACGCCGACCTGCTCAGGCTCGCCACGCGCGCCGCGCAGCAGGGCGGCGGCGTGCAGGTGGTGGCGGCCGGCATCCCGCTGCACGCGGAAGCGGCCGCCGCGCAGGCCAGCGTGGAGATGAACGTGATCGGCTGGGGCTCGCTGGCGGCGGTGCTGCTGCTGGTGTGGCTGGCCTTCCGCTCGCTGCGCCCGATCATTCTGGTCGGGCTGTCGCTGCTGGTGGGCACGGCGGCGGCGGTGTCCGTCACGGCGCTGGTGTTCGAGCGCGTGCATCTCATCACGCTGGTGTTCGGCGCCAGCCTGGTGGGCGTGGCGGAGGATTACGGCATCCATTATTTCGTCTCGCGCCAGGCCAGCCCGGGCGCCACGCCGCCGCAGGTGATGCGCCGGCTGCTGCCGGGCATGGCGCTGGCGCTGTCGACCAGCGCGGTGGCCTACCTCGCGCTCGGCATCGCGCCGTTCCCGGGGCTGCGCCAGATGGCGCTGTTCTCGGCGGTGGGGCTGGTGGCGGCGTTCCTGACCGTGGTGTTCTGGTTCCCGCTGCTCGACCGCGGCCAGTTGCGCCAGACCCGCCTGTCGTCCTGGCTGACCGCCAGCCTGGCGCGCTGGCCGCGCGTGGGCGCGGAGCGCCGCTCGCTGCTGCTGCTCGGGCTGCTGGCGCTGTTCGTGGTGCCGGGCCTGTGGCAGGTCCGCGTGGCTGACGACGTGCGCCAGCTGCAAAGCTCGCCGCCGGCGCTGATCGAGGCGCAGCGCGCCGCCGGGCGGCTGCTCGGCACGCCCAGCCCGGCGCAGTTCCTGCTGGTGCGCGGCGCCACGCCGGACCAGGTGCTGGCGCGCGAGGAACAGATCAAGCAGGCGCTGGCCGGCGTGGTCGCGCGCGGCGGGCTGGACGGTTTCGTGGCGATTTCCGACTGGGTGCCCTCGGCCGCGCGCCAGCGCGCCGACGCGGCCCTGGCCGACGGCCTGGAAGGCGCCGTGCGCGAGCGCGTGGCGCGCGCGGTCGGCGGCGCCGTGGGCGCGGCCGGCGCCGCGCCGGCCGGGCAGGTGCTGACCTTGCCGGCGTGGCTGGCCGCGCCGGTCTCGGACACGCTGCGCCACCTGTGGCTGGACCGCGAAGGCGACGGCTACGCCAGCGTCATGCTGCTGCGCGGCCTCGACAAGCCGGCCACGCTGGCGCTGATCGAGGCCGCCGCGGCCACCGTGCCGGGCGTGGAGTGGGTCGACCGCGTGGCCGACCTGTCCGCGCTGCTCAAGCATTACCGCGTGCTGATGACGTGGCTGCTGGCCGCCGGCGCCGCCGCGGTGGCGCTGCTGCTGGCGTGGCGCTACGGCCGCGGCGCGTGGCGCGCGCTGGTGCCCACGCTGCTGGCGGCGCTGTTCAGCGTGGCGCTGCTGGGCTGGCTGCACGTGCCGCTGCAATTGTTCTCGGTGCTGGCGCTGGCGCTGCTGCTGGGCGTGGGGGTGGACTACGGCATCTTCCTGCTCGAGCATCCCGGCGACGGCGAGTCATGGACGGCGATCGTGCTCGGCGCGGCCAGCACGCTGCTGGCGTTCGGCCTGCTCGCGCTGTCGTCCACGCCGGCGCTGCATGCATTCGGCATGACCATGCTGTCCGGCGTGGGCGCGGTGTGGCTGCTGTCGCCGTGGTTCCGGCCGCGCGCCGCGCCGCACGGCGGCAGGTAGGGAACAAGAAGCAGCAAGAGGCAGCAAGCGGGAAAGAAGCAGGAAAGAAGCAGGAAAACAGACCAACGAGATCGACAAGATCCAACCACAGGAACAGGGTTACGAATGCATACCGAACAGGTGGACGTCCTTATCATCGGCGCGGGGCCGGCCGGCTCCGTGGCCGCGGGCCTGCTGCGCAAGCGCGGCATCGGCGTGCTGGTGCTGGAGAAGGAAACCTTCCCGCGCTTCTCGATCGGCGAGAGCCTGCTGCCGCAGAGCATGGCGTATATCGAGGAGGCCGGCATGCTGCAGGCCGTGGTGGAGGCGGGCTTCCAGTACAAGAACGGCGCGGCCTTCGCGCGCGGCGAGCGCTACACCGAATTCGATTTCCGCGACAAGTTCTCCGCCGGCTGGGGCACCACCTACCAGGTCCAGCGCGCGCGCTTCGACGACGTGCTGATCCGCGAGGCGCAGAAGCAGGGCTCCGAGGTCCGCTTCCGCCACCAGGTCACGGCGGTGGACGTCGAGGGCGAGCAGCCCCGCGTCACCGTGCGCGGCGCCGACGGCAACGTCTACGGCGTGCAGGCGCGCTTCCTGCTGGACGCCTCCGGCTTCGGCCGCGTGCTGCCGCGCCTGCTGGACCTGGAGTCGCCGTCCAACTTCCCGGTGCGCAGCGCCATCTTCACGCACGTGGAAGACCGCATCCCGCCCGGCACCTTCGACCGCAACAAGATCCGCATCGGCGTGCATCCCGAGCACGTGGATGTGTGGTACTGGACCATCCCGTTCTCGGACGGGCGCTGCTCGCAGGGCGTGGTGGCGGAAAAGCGCTTCCTCGACCAGTACGGCGGCACCGAGACCGAGCGCCTCCAGGCGCTGGTCGGCGAAGAGCCGGGCCTGGCGAAGCTGCTGGCCAACGCCGCGTGGGACACCCCGGCGCGGCAGATCGTCGGCTACTCGGCCAACGTCAAGTCGCTGTGGGGCAAGGGCTACGCGCTGCTCGGCAACGCCGGCGAGTTCCTCGACCCGGTGTTCTCGTCGGGCGTGACCATCGCCTTCAAGTCGGCCAGCCTCGCCACCGCCTGCCTGGCGCGCCAGTTCGCCGGCGAGGCGGTGGACTGGCAGGCCGAGTACGGCACGCCGCTCAAGCAGGGCGTGGACTGCTTCCGTACCTTCGTCGAGGCGTGGTACGAGGGCAGCTTCCAGAAGCTGATCTTCCACCCCGACGCCACGCCGGACATCCGCCGCATGATCTCGGCCATCCTGGCCGGTTATGCGTGGGACCGCGGCAACCCGTTCGTGACCGAGTCGCGCCGCCGCCTGGCCGTGCTGGAGCAGCTTTGCGCGTGACCGTTTTCCGCTTTGCGCCACGCATGGCCGCCGCGCCGCTGGCCGCCGCGGCCGTGCTGCTGGCGGGCTGCGCCGCGCCCGGCCCGGTGCCGCCCGCCGGCATCGAGGCCGCCAGCCGCGCGCCGGTGCCGCTGCTGCGCCTGCCGCCGGCCTCGCTGGGCCGCGCGCTGATGCTGCAACAGCAGATCACGGTGACGTACCGCACGCCGCGCGGCGAGGAGCACCGCGAGATCCAGGCCCTGCTCGAAGCGGACGCCGCCCACACGCGGCTGGCCGCGCTGGCCGGCGGCCAGGTGCTGGCGCGGCTGGACTGGGACGGGCGCGACCTGCGCGTGGCGCGCTCGCCGTGGGCGCCGGCCGAACTGGTGCCGGAGCGTATCCTGAGCGAGATGCAGTTGTCGCTGTGGCCGGTGGCGGCGATCGCCGCGGCCTTGCCGCCCGGCTGGCGGCTCGACGCCGTGGCCGGCCGCCGCGTGCTGCGCGCGGGCGGCGAGACGGTGGCCGAGATCCGCTACCCGGACGCGCAGACCATCGAGTTCGAGCAGTACCGCGACGGCTACCGGCTGACCATCCGCACGCTGCCGGCGGCCACGCAAGGAGGGCCGGAATGAACGATGTCTTTATCCATGCACTTGGCGTCACCTGCGCGCTCGGCGACGGCGCGGACGCCGTGCGCGCCGCGCTCTGGCGCACCGACGCCGCGCCCGGCGGCGAAGTCACCGAGCGCTACAGCGCGGGCCGGCCGCTGCACCTCGGCACGGTCGATGCCGCGCTGGCGCTGCCGCAAGGCACGCCGCTGGTGCACCGCACGCGCAACAACGCGCTGCTGCATCACGCCGCGCTGCAATGCCTGCCGCAGCTGCAGGCGGCCATTGCCCGCTTCGGCCCGGCGCGCGTGGCGGTGGTGATGGGCACCAGCACCTCGGGCATCGCCGAGGGCGGCGAGGCGGTCGATGCGCGCAGCGTCGGCGGCGCGTGGCCCGAGGGCTTTCACTACGGGCAGCAGGAGCTGGGCTCGCCGGCGCAGTTCCTGGCCGGCGCGCTGGGCGTGACCGGGGTGGCGTATACGCTGTCCACAGCCTGCTCGTCGAGCGCCAAGGCGCTGGCCGCGGCGGCGCGGCTGCTGCGCAGCGGCGCCGCCGACGCGGTCATCGCGGGCGGCGCCGACACCTTGTGCGCGTTTACCGTGGCCGGCTTCAGCGCGCTGGACTCGGTCTCGGCCGCGCGCTGCAACCCGCTGTCGGTCAACCGCGCCGGCATCAACCTGGGCGAGGGCGCCGCGCTCTTCCTGCTCTCGCGCGAGGCGGGCGAAGTGCGGCTGGCCGGCTGGGGCGAGACCTCCGACGCGCACCACATGTCGGCGCCCGATCCCAGCGGCGCCGGCGCGCAGGCCGCCATGCGGCAGGCGCTGGCGCGCGCCGGCCTCGCCGCCGGCGACATCGACTACCTCAACCTGCACGGCACCGCCACGCCGCAGAACGACGCGATGGAGGCGCTGGCCTGCGCCGCGCTGTTCGGCGAGCGCGTGCCGCTGAGTTCGACCAAACCGATGACCGGCCACGCGCTCGGCGCCGCCGGCGCCATCGAGGCCGCGCTGATGTGGCTGACGCTGGCCGGCAACCCGCGGGGCCGCCTGCCCGCGCACTGGTGGGACGGCGCCGCCGACCCGGCGCTGCCGCCGCTGCGCGTGGTGGCGCCCGGCGAGGCGCTGGGCCGCGCGCCGCGCTACGTGATGAGCAATTCCTTCGCGTTCGGCGGCAGCAACAGCGCCGTGATCCTGGGGGCGGGCTGAGCATGAGCGAGACCATCGCAAGCCGCCGCGCCGCCTTCCCCGGCCTGCCGCCGATTGCCGACGTGGTGCCGCATGCCGGCGCCATGCGCCTGCTCGACGAGCTGCTCGGCGCCGACGAGGAGCGCGCGGTGGCGCGCGCCACGGTGCGCGCCACGCAACTGTTCGTCGACGAGGCCGGCATGCCGGGCTGGGTCGGCATCGAGTACATGGCGCAGACCATCGCCGCCTGGGCCGGCGCGCGCGACTGGCGCGCGGGCCGCGAGCCGGGCATCGGCTTCCTGCTCGGCTCGCGCCGCTACGAGTGCGACGTGCCGGCGTTCCCGGTGGGCAGCGTGCTGACCGTGCAGGTCAGCGCCGAGCTGATCGGCGACAACGGCCTGGGCATGTTCGCCTGCGCGCTGTCGCTCGACGGCCGCGAAGTGGCGCGCGCCAACGTTTCCGTTTTCCAGCCCGCCGACGCGCGGGCGTTCTTGCAAGGACAACAACCATGACGAACCGGACCGTGCTCGTCACAGGGTCATCGCGCGGCATCGGCCGCGCCATCGCGCTGCGCCTGGCGCGCGAGGGCTGCGATGTGGTGGTGCATTGCCGCGCGCGGCGCGAAGAGGCCGAATCGGTCGCCGACGCGGTGCGCGCGCTCGGCCGCGGCGCGCGCGTGCTGTGCTTCGACGTGCGCCAGCGCGAGCAGGCCGCCGCCGCGCTGCTGGCCGACATCGAGGCGCACGGCTGCTACTACGGCGTGGTGTGCAACGCCGGCATCGCGCGCGATGCCGCCTTCCCGGCCATGACCGGCGAGGAGTGGGACGAGGTGATCCACACCAACCTCGACGCCTTCTACAACGTGCTCAATCCCGTGGTGATGCCGATGGTGCAGCGGCGCAAGCCGGGCCGCATCGTCACGCTGTCCTCGGTCTCCGGGCTGGTGGGCAACCGCGGGCAGGCCAACTACAGCGCGGCCAAGGCCGGCATCATCGGCGCCACCAAGGCGCTGGCCATCGAGCTGGCCAAGCGCAACATCACCGTCAACTGCGTGGCGCCGGGCCTGATCGACACCGAGATGGTGGAGCCGCACGTGCTGGAGGAAGCGCTGCGCATGATCCCGGCGCGCCGCATGGGCACGCCGGACGAGGTGGCCGCCACGGTGGCCTTCCTGATGTCCGCCGACGCCGGCTACATCACGCGCCAGGTGATCTCGGTCAACGGGGGGATGTTCGGATGAAGCGCGTCGTCGTTACCGGAACCGGCGCGGTCAGCGCGCTGGGCAATGACTGGGCCACCGTGCGCGAGCGCCTGGCGCAGGGCCGCAATGCCGTCGTGCACATGCCCGGCTGGCAGGAATACAAGGGCCTGAACACGCAGCTGGCGGCGCCCGTGCCGCCGTTCGCGCTGCCCGCGCACTACACGCGCAAGGCCACGCGCGCGATGGGGCGCGTGGCGGTGATGTCGGTGCTGGCCAGCGAGGCCGCGCTGCGGCAGGCGGGCCTGCTCGGCGATCCGCTGGTCACCGGCGGCAGGCTCGGCATCGCCTACGGCTCGTCGACCGGCACGCCGGCGGCGGTGGCCGACTTCGGCCGCATGATGAACGAGCGCACCACCGAGGACATCAGCGCCACCACCTACATCCGCATGATGCCGCACACGACGGCGGTCAACATCGGCGTGTTCTTCGGCATCACCGGGCGCATCATCACCACCTCCAGCGCCTGCACCTCGGGCAGCCAGGGCATCGGCTACGCCTACGAGGCCATCCGCAGCGGGCGCCAGGTGGCGATGCTGGCCGGCGGCGCGGAGGAGCTCGACCCGACCGAGGCCGCGGTGTTCGACACGCTGTTCGCCACCAGCACCTGCAACGACGCGCCGCACACCACGCCGCGCCCGTTCGACAGCGAGCGCGACGGCCTGGTGCTGGGCGAGGGCGCCGGCACGCTGCTGCTGGAGGAGCTGGAGCACGCGCAGGCGCGCGGCGCGCGCATCCTGGCGGAGCTGGTCGGCTTCGGCACCAACAGCGACGGCGCGCACGTGACCCAGCCCCAGGCCGGCACGATGGCGCAGGCCATGCGCCTGGCGCTCGAGGACGCCGGGGTGGCGCCGTCGGCCATCGGCTACGTCAACGCCCACGGCACCGCCACCGACCAGGGCGACATCGCCGAGTCGCACGCCACCGCGGAAGTGCTGGGCGGCGCGGTGCCGGTCAGCTCGCTCAAGAGCTACCTGGGCCATACGCTGGGCGCGTGCGGCGCGCTGGAAGCGTGGATGACCATCGAGATGATGCGCGAGGGCTGGTTCGCGCCCACCATCAACCTGGCCACGCCGGACCCGCGCTGCGCGCCGCTCGACCACATCATGGGCGCGGGCCGCCGGCTCGACATCGACTACGCCATGAGCAACAATTTCGCGTTCGGCGGCATCAACACCTCGCTGGTGTTCCGCCGCTGGCGCGGGTAGCCGGACCCGGGCGGCTCCCCGGCGGGGCCGCCCGCGTTTTTTCCTGATCGACAAAACCAACAAAGGAAGGTCAATGAAGCACGCTCTCCCGATCCTGGCCGCGACCGCAGCGGTTGCCATGCTGCTGTCCACGCCCGCCGCGGCGCGCGACACCAGGTACATGCTGCCGTTCAAGGATGTGCTGGACATGCCCGAGGCGCAGGAAAAGCTCGACGGTTCGGTCAAGTTCTTCCTGGCCGGCCAGGGCAAGCCCAAGGTGCTCGAAAGCAAGGAGGAGGACGTGTCCAACCGCAAGACCAACAGCTTCGGCAAGAGCGACGAGGAAGCCTGCCGCTGGGCCGCGCTGTCGGCGCTGATCGCGTTCCAGGACAAGGCCAGGTCGCTCGGCGTCAACGCCGTGGTCAACGTGGTGAGCTACTACAAGAAGACCGAGGTCGCCAGCGCGACCGAGTACGAATGCCACGCCGGCGCCGTGGTGGCCGGCGTCGCGCTCAAGGGCACCTACGCCCGCGTCGCCGCCCGGTGACGGGCGACGCCGCCCGCGGCTGAAGCGCGCCATGCCGCCAATCGTGCAACCTGGGGCGGTCCACGTGCGGGTGGCGGACGTGGATGCCACGGCGGCGCTGGCGCCGCCGCCCGCGCGCTGGATGAGCGCGCAGGAGGCGCGCCGGCTCGGCGAGCTGCGCGCCGGCCCGCGCGCCGCGCAGTTCGTGGCCGGGCGCTGGCTGGCGCGCGCGCTGCTGGCGCAGGCCTGCGGCGGCGCCTGGCAGGACTGGTCGCTCGACGCCGCGCCGGACGGCCCGCCGCGCGCCAGCGGGCCGGTGCCCGCGCATGTCTCGATTTCCCATTCCGGCGGCCTGGTCGCCTGCGCCGCGGGCCATGCGCCGCTCGGGCTCGACCTCGAATGCGTGCGTCCGCGCCGCGGCCTCGACGCCCTGATCGGGGCGGTCAGCAGCGCCGCCGAGCGCGCCGCCATGCCGGCCCTGCTCGCCGCCGACGAGGCCGCGCGGCTGGCCGCGTTCTTCGAACTCTGGACCCTCAAGGAAGCCTGGCTCAAGCGCGCCGGCGGCGCGCTGTTCCAGACCATGCTGGGCCACGCGGTGGCCGTTTCTCCGGCTGTGTCTCCGGCCGTCTCTGCGGCCATCTCGTCGGACGGCGGCGCCGGCCACGCCGCCAACGCCTGCACCTGGCAGTACGGCGGCGCCATGCTGGCGCTGTGCGCCGGGCCGCCGCCCGCGCTCGCCGGCGCCTTGCCGGCGGGCCTGCGCTACTGGCGCCTCGCCGCCGCGCAAGCGGCCTGACCGTCACGCCGCCGGCAGGGTCGCCGCAGTGGCGTCGGCGACCTTCCTACATCCGGATCGCGTGCCTTCGGGTAGACTGGGCAGTGCGAGCGCCCTCCGCCCATGCAACCGGCTCACCGAGATTCCCGGATTCCCGACTACGCGAGGAGAATGTCCCCCATGCATGCAGTCCCGTTGCTTGACAGCAGTGCCAACGATAGCCCTGCCGAAGCGCCCCTTCGCGACCTGCGCCGCGTCGCGATCCACCCCGATCACTGGTATCCGCTGGCCTGGTCGCGCGAAGTCAAGCGCGGCAAGGCGCACGGCGTGCGTTTCGCCGGCGAGCCCATCGTGCTGGTGCGCACGGAGTCCGGCTCCGTGTTCGCGCTCGAAGACCGCTGCGCGCACCGGCAGGTGCCGCTGCACGAAGGCGTGGTGGCCGGCGAATCGATTCGCTGCTGCTATCACGGCTGGACCTACGATTGCACCGGCAGCTGCATCGACGTGCCCTACCTGGGCCGCGAGCGCCTGCCCAACGGCGTGCGCGCCTATCCGTGCCGCGAGGCCGAGGGCCTGATCTTCGTCTTCCCGGGCAGCGCCGTGCTGGCCGACGAGACCCCGCTGCCCGCGCTCGGCTCGGTCGCCGACAAGGCCTACAAGACCCGCCGCTTCGGCCGCGAGGTCAAGTGCCACTACTCGTTCATGCACGAGAACCTGATGGACATGAACCACCAGTTCCTGCACCGCCGCCAGATGGGGCAGATGCGCGCGCGCTCGCTGGGCCGCCGGCGCGGCGACGGCTGGGTCGAGGTGGACTACACCTTCTCGCGCGAGGAAGGCAAGCAGCCGGTGGGCGAGGCGCTGGTGTTCGGCAGCGGCAAGGGCGGCGGCCAGAACAACAAGGACGTGATGACGGTGCGCACCAGCTATCCCTACCAGACGCTGCAGATCCGCACCGCGGAAGGCACGCTGGTGATGGACCTGTGGATCGTCTACGTGCCGCTCGACGCCGAGCAGCGCACCAACCGCACCTTCGGCCTGCTGTCGATCAAGAAGCCGGGCATTCCCGGCGCGCTGGACCTGGCCTGGCCGCTGCTGGTCTGGTTTACCGAGCGCATCTTCAAGGAAGACCGCGAGATCGTCGAGATGGAGCAGGCCGCGCACGATGCCCAGGGCGCCGACTGGAACCACGAGGTGTTCCCGGTCATCAACGAGCTGCGCGACCTGCTGCGCCAGAACGGCGGGGCGGAGACGCCGCGCGCGGCCTGATCCCGGGCGCTACTTGGAGAAGCGGTTGCGCTCGTCGCGCTCCAGCGTGGAGCAGGCGGTGCGCAGCATGGCCGAGAAGCGCGTGAGCGCCGGCTCGATGCGGTAGGCCGGGCCGGCGATCGAAATCCCGTAGCACTCGCCCGACAGCCGCACCGGCCACGCCAGCGCGCCCACGTCGGGCAGCGACTCGCCCAGGTTGACGAAGCAGCCGCGCTCGGCCGACGCCTTCAGCTCGGCCTCGAGCTGGGCCGCGTCGGCCACCGTGCGCGGCGTGAAGCGCTCGAAGCCCAGTTGCGCGATCAGCGCGCGGCGCTCGTCCTCGGGCATCGCCGACAGCAGCGCCTTGCCGATCGAGTTGGCATGCAGGTCGCGCCGCTCGCCCGCGGTGGCGATGTAGCGGATGGCGTGCGGGGACTCCAGCACGTCCAGGTACACCACCCATTTCCCTTCGTGCAGCTTGCCGATCACCACCGTCTCGCCGGTGGCGGCGCGCAGCTCGTTCATGGTGCCGTGCACGCGGTCCAGCACCGGGTCGTGCCGCGCGATCTGCTGGGCCATCGCCAGCAGGCGCCCGGTCGGGTAATAGCCCTGGCGGCGCCCGGTCTCGTAGAGATAGCCCAGCGAGGTGAGGGTGCGGATCAGCGCCAGGCAGCTCGACGCCGGCACCGCCAGCAGCCGGGCCAGCTCCGAGAGCGAGAGCGCGCGGCGCTCGCGCGCGAACGTTTCGATGATCTCGAGCACGCGCAGCGCCGTCTTCACGTTCATCGGCGGCGCCTTGTTGTCGTTGGCGGTCATGGCGTTGCCCGGTGCGCGCGCCGGGCGGGTCGGAAAAGAAGCGCTAATCATAGTGCATCGGCCGGCCATGCGCGGCCACGGCCGGCGTGCCGTTACTGCGTGGCGGCCGGCGCCGCGCCCGTGCCGGCGGTTCCCGGCAGGCTGGTGCGCAGGCCGCCGCCATCCTGGCTCGCGCCGCCGGTTGCCGCGCCGTTGGCTCCGCTGCTGGTCCCGCCGTTCGTGCCATCCGCGGCGCCGTCCTGCGAACGCTGGCGGCCGCGTCCGCGGCCGCGCATGCCGCCGCCACTGCCGCCCACGGGCGCGGCATGGTTCTGCCGCAGTTCCTGGTTGATGCTGTCCACCGTGCGCGGCCCCGGCGTCATGCGCGCGAAGTTGCTGTTGATCGCGTTGATGGCCTCGTCGCCGGTGGCGGGCGAGCCCTGGGCGAACACGGCGGCCGGCAGCGACAGCGCGGCCGTCAGGCAGATCAGTCGGAGCGGTTGGGCGATGCGGGTCATGGCGGTCCTCCGGGGCGGGCTGGCAAGCGATCCGGCGGATGCTAGCAGCGCGCGCGGACGCGCCGCAACGTCGGCAACGTACCGTTGCGTTTCAGCGCGCGCCGGCGTGTTTCAACGTATTACGCAGGCGGCGCCCGCTGCCCTTGCGCCGCTAGAGCTGCGCCGCGTGGTGCCGGATGTGATCCTCGATGAAGGTCGAGATGAAGTAGTAGCCGTGGTCGTAGCCCGCGTGGCGGCGCAGCGTGAGCGGCTGGCCGGCGGCGGCGCAGGCGGCCTCCAGCGCTTCCGGGTGAAGCTGCTCGGCGAGGAATTTGTCGGCCAGGCCCTGGTCGACCAGGATGCCGCCCGGGAAGGGCGCCGCGCCCTGGCGCGACATCAGCGCCGCGGCATCGTACTGCGCCCAGGCCGCGCGGTCGTCGCCGAGGTAGCGGCTGAAGGCCTTCTCGCCCCACGGGCAACGCGTGGGCGCGGCGATCGGCGCGAACGCGGACACCGAGCGGAAGCGCTGTGGATGGCGCTGCGCCAGCACCAGCGCGCCGTGCCCGCCCATCGAGTGGCCGAACACGCCGACGCGCTGCGGGTCGGCCGGCAGTTCGCCGGTGACGATGCCGAACAGTTCCTGCGTGACGTAGCTCTCCATGCGCCAGTAGCGGCTCCACGGCGCCTGCGTGGCGTCGAGGTAGAAGCCCGCGCCCGCGCCGAAGTCCCACGACTCGGCCTCGCCGGCGATGCCGGTGTCGCGCGGGCTGGTATCGGGCGCCACCAGGATCAGGCCGTGCTCGGCGGCGAAGCGCTGCGCGCCGGCCTTGATCATGAAGGTTTCCTCGGTGCAGGTCAGGCCCGCGAGGTAGAACAGCGCGGGCAGGCGCCGCGCCGGCGCGGCCAGCGCCGCCGCCGGCAGGAACACCGAGAAACGCATCGGCAGGCCGATGGCCTGCGAGGCATGCCGGTAGAAGCGCTGCACGCCGCCGTAGCAGCCGTGCTCCGAGAGCAGTTCGAGCGTGCTCATGGCCGGCCTCAGTACAGCACCACCGAGCGGATCGACTCGCCGCGCTTCATCAGGTCGAAGCCTTCGTTGATGCGCTCCAGCGGCAGCGTGTGGGTGATCAGGTCGTCGATGTTGAGCTTGCCTTCCATGTACCAGTCCACGATCCGGGGCACATCGGTGCGGCCGCGCGCGCCGCCGAAGGCCGAGCCCTTCCATTCGCGCCCGGTCACGAGCTGGAACGGGCGCGTGGAGATTTCCGCGCCGGCCTCGGCCACGCCGATGATGATCGACTTGCCCCAGCCCTTGTGGCAGCACTCCAGCGCCTGGCGCATGACCTTGGTGTTGCCGATGCACTCGAACGAATAGTCGGCGCCGCCGTCGGTGAGCTGGATGATGTGGTCGACCACGTTCTCGACCTCGTTCGGGTTGATGAAATGCGTCATGCCGAACTTGCGCGCCATCGCCTCGCGGCCCGGGTTCAGGTCCACGCCGATGATCTTGTCGGCGCCCACCATCTTGGCCGCCTGGATCACGTTCAGGCCGATGCCGCCGAGGCCGAACACCACCACGTTGGCGCCGGCTTCGACCTTGGCCGTGAACAGCACCGCGCCCACGCCGGTGGTCACGCCGCAGCCGATGTAGCAGACCTTGTCGAACGGCGCGTCCGGGCGGATCTTGGCCAGCGCGATCTCCGGCACCACGATGTGGTTGGCGAAGGTGGAGGTACCCATGTAGTGGAAGATGGGCTTGCCGTCGATGGAAAAGCGCGAGGTGCCGTCCGGCATCAGGCCCTTGCCCTGGGTGGCGCGGATGGCCTGGCACAGGTTGGTCTTGCGCGACAGGCAGAACTTGCACTGGCGGCATTCCGGCGTGTAGAGGGGGATCACGTGGTCGCCGGGCCTGAGCGAGGTCACGCCCGGGCCCACGTCGGTGACGATGCCGGCGCCCTCGTGGCCGAGGATGGCCGGGAAGATGCCTTCGGGGTCGGCGCCCGAGAGCGTGTAGTAGTCGGTATGGCAGATGCCGGTGGCCTTGATCTCCACCAGCACTTCGCCGGCGCGCGGGCCGTCCAGGTCGACGTCTTCCACGGTCAGCGGGGCGCCGGCTTTCCAGGCGATGGCGGCTTTGGTCTTCATGATCGGTTTTCCTTGTCGTGTGGCGGCGGCCGGCTGGCCGGCACGGTGTGTGTCGGGGCGCAACGAGCCCGGCGCCGGCATGGGGAGGCGCGGCGCCGGGGCGATTCGTTCGTCAGGGGAAGACTATACGACCATCCGGCTGGCCGTTGGCGCCCGAGGCGGCGGATTTGGCCCGCGCCGCCCCCAGATTGGCCGGAATCGCGGGCTGGCCGCGGGCGAGGGCCGGAGTGCTCCCGATTGACCGCCGGCGAGGCAACCGCTTAAATGACCGGCTCATGACAGACGATCCGACGCCGCCGCCAGCCATGCCTCCCGCCTCGCGCGCCTCTCCCGTGCAGCGCGCGCTGTGGATCCTGCGCGCCCTGTCCGACCCGCAGGTGCGCCGCCTGTCCGACGTGGCGCGCGCCACCGGCCTCGATCCGGCCACCGCCTCGCGCCTGCTGGAGCTGCTGGTGGCGGAGGGCTTCGTCACGCGCGATGCCGGCCGCCGCTTCGGCATCGGCCCGGAGATCTTCCAGCTGGCCGACGTGGCGCAGCGCCGCGTGGACCTGCGCGCGCTGGCGCGGCCGAGCCTGGAGCGGCTGGTCGAGGTATTCGGGGACACCGCGGTGCTGACACTGGCCAGCCGCGGCGAATCGGTGGTGGCGGACATCGAACTGGGCACCTTCCCGATCCGCGCCAACTACGTGGAGATCGGCACGCGGCGTCCGCTCGGCGTGGGCGCCGGCAGCCTGGCGGTGCTGGCGTGGATGCCCGAGGCCGAGCGCGCCGCGCGCTTCCGCCTGGGCAAGAGCCAGCGCGCGCGCTATCCGCGCCTGAACGCCGAGGTGATCGGCGAGCAGATCGACGCGGCGCGCGGCCGCGGCTACGCGCTGTTCCTGGACTGGGTGGTGGACAAGATGGGCGGCATCGCCGTGCCGCTGCTGGACTACGAGGGCCGGCCCATCGGCGCCTTGAGCGTGGCGGCGCTGAGCGAGCGCATCCTGGCGCGCGAGGCGAAGATGGCGCGCGTGCTCAAGGAGGAAGCGCGGCGCGTCACCAGCGCGTGGGCGCGCCGCGTGCTGGTGGACTGAGGTGCGCGGCGTGCTCAGCCGGCCGGCCCGCGCAGCAGCGGCGCCAGTTCTTCCGGCACCTCGACCTCGAAGCGCAGCACCGCGCTCGCCAGCGCCTTGCCGTAGTTGTCGAGTGCCAGGCTGCGCGAGACGCCGCCGCCCAGCGCGCCATGCGCCACGAAGTTCAGCACCTGCAGGCCGTCGGCCTCGAAGCGCTCCACCTTGCCGCTGACCACGCCGCCGTACAGCGCCTTGAAGGCGGCGGCGGTGAGCTGCGCCTTGAGATGGGGATAGAAGGCAGGGTCGTAGGCGATCACCGCCGTGTTGGAAATGTCGCCCTTGTCGCCGGAGCGGGTATGCGCGAGGCGCCTCAGTGAAACCTTCATCGCGGGTTGCCTCAAAGGTAGTGGATGTCGGAGCTGACCTGCTCGCGCGGCACCAGCGCGGACCACACGCCGATGATCTCGCGCGTGCGTTCCTGGTGCGGCACGCGCTTGCCGGTGGAGGCCAGCCCGCACACCGCCATGCTGTCGATCTCGCGGCCGACCTTGGCGGCCTCGGCGCGCGTGCGCGTGCGCGCGGCCACGCGCACGGCGATCTCGTTGGGCTCGCAGGCCGGCGCCGGCGAGGCGTCGCCGTGGATGGCATTGACGCCGAGGAAGTCGATGCGCAGCGCCTCGGCCCGCAGCCCGGCCAGGCGGAAGCGGTGCTCGAGGATGGTCTTGGCCAGGCGTGCCTTTTCCAGGCAGCCGGGACCGGCGTAGAAGAACATGTCCTCGCCGATGAAGCCCTCGGTGCAGCCCAGCGAGACCTTGAGCGTGGGCGTGCGCGGCGCACCGCCCACGCCGCTGATGCGCACCTGGTCGGGCGCGACCTGCTCCAGCCGCGCCGTGGTGAAGTCCACCACCACGTCCGGCGTGATGTAGCGGCGCGGGTCGTGTACCTCGTAGAACATCTGCTCCTTCACCGTCTGCAGGTCGATGCGCCCGCCGGTGCCGGCCACCTTGGAGATCACGGCGGTGCCCCCGGCGTCCACCTCGGCGATGGGGAAGGCCAGGTTCCACGGCTCGGGCACGTCCTTGTAGCCGGGGTCGCCGAAGTAGCCGCCGGTCACCTGGGCGCCGCATTCGAGCAGGTGGCCGATGGCGCTGCCGCGCGCCAGCAGCGCCGTGTCGTCGGCGCGCCAGCCGAAGCTGTGCATCATCGGCGCGAGGAACAGCGAGGGATCGGCCACGCGCCCCGTGACCACGATCTGCGCGCCGGCTTCGAGCGCGCGCACGATGGGCGCGGCGCCCTCGTAGGGCTCGGCCGAGATCAGCGACTCGCGCAGCGTGGCGATGGGCGCGCCGCTCTCCAGGATGTCCAGCGCCTGGTCGCAGATGGTGCCGGTCAGGTCGGTGGTGGTGATCGCGGCGATCTTCACGCGCGGCAGGCCAAGCTCCTCGCACAGCTGCGCGATGCGCCGCGCCGCGCCGAGCGGGTTGATCCAGCCCTGGTTGCTGACGATGCGCGTGCCCTGCGCGATGCAGTGCGGCAGCACCGCGCGCATGCGCTCGTCGAGATAGGTGTCGTAGCCTTCGAAGCTGGCGTCGCGGCGCTTGCGCACCTGCGCCGCGGAGACCGTGGCTTCCGCCATCGTCTCGAAGCAGAGAAAGTCGAGCCGGCCGTGCTGCGCGCTCAGCGCCGCGGGTTCCACGCGGTCGCCCCACCAGCCCGAGCCCGAGCCGATGCGGATGGTCCTTGTTGCCATGAGGGATTCCTTGTCTGTGGGGCGGCCGGCTATTGCGCCTGGATGCCCGCGTTCTTGATGACGCGCGACCATTTCTCGGTATCGGCGCGGATCACCGCCGCGAAGGCGGCGGGCGTGTCGCCGCCCGGCACCGCGCCAAGCTGCTCGACGCGCTGCCGCACCTCCGGCGTGGCCAGGATGCGCGCCACCGCCTGCTGGATGCGCGCCACCAGCGCGGCCGGCGTGCCGGCCGGCGCCAGCAGGCCGAACCAGGAGTTCACCACGTAGCCGGGCAGGCCCGATTCCGCCACCGTCGGCACGTCCGGCAGCACCGGCGCGCGCTGCGGCGTGGTCACGGCCAGCGCGCGCACCTTGCCGGCCTGGATCTGCGCCAGCGCCGAGGGCAGGTTGTCGTACATGAGGTTGACCTGGCCGGCCAGCAGGTCGGTCATGGCGGGCGCGGCGCCCTTGTATGGCACGTGCTGCATCTTCACGCCGGCCATGCTGTCGAGCAGTTCGCCGGAAAGATGCGGCGAGCCGCCGGTGCTGGTGGACGCATAGTTGAGCTTGCCCGGTTGCTGCTTCGCCAGCGCGATCAGCTCGGCCACCGACTTGACCGGCAGCGTGGCGTTGGTCAGCAGCACATTGGGCGAGTTGGCCACCAGCGTGACCGGCGCGAAATCCTTGCCCGAGTCATAGGGCATGCGCGCGTAGATGAACTGGTTGGTGACCTGCGTGCCGAGCGTGCCCATCAGCAGCGTGTAGCCGTCAGGCGCGGCCTTGGCCACGGCTTCGGCGCCGATGTTGCCGCCGGCGCCGGGCCGGTTGTCCACCACCACGGTCTGGCCCAGCGCCTCGCCGAGCTTGAGCGCGACCAGCCGCGCGAGGATGTCGGTGGTGCCGCCCGGCGTGAACGGCACCACCAGCCGGATCGGCCTGGACGGATAGGCTTCGGCCGCGTGAGCCGCGCTGGTCGGCAGCGCGGTCAGCGCGAGCGGGGCGCACAGGGCGGCACAGGCCAGCGCGGCCAGGCGCAGGGTGGCGCGTCGGTTCATGGTTGTCTCCTCGCAGGCGCCGCCGGGATGGCGGCGCATGGTGGTATTGCCGCGTGCGTCGGTGCGCCGCGGCGTTTTGTTTATTGAAAACTGCTGGCGGTGATCTTATTCACGTGCCGGTTTCAGCGTCAAACAATGACTGGAAATTTTCATTGAATGAAAATGCCGGACGGAGGCGCGCCGCGCGGGCGGGAGGGGGAGGAACGGGCGGGGAGATATGTGGCCGGCGGCGGGAAGACGGCGCGTCCGCGCAGCCCCGAGGGCCGCGCGGTGGCGCGTGTGCCAGCTTAGTAGGACGGATACGGCTGCTGGTACTGCTGCGGATAGGGTTGCTGCTGGTAGTACGGCACGGCCTGCACCGGCTGCGGGCCGCACGGCACGTAGGCGCGGTCGTAGTTGCTGTAGCAGTAGCCCGGGGGCGGCGCGTAGGCCGGCGCGGGCGCGGCGGCCATCACCGGCTGGCTGGCCACGGCCGCGCCGACGGCCAGGCCGACCAGCGCGCCGATGGCCAGCACCGCGGCGGCACCGCCGCCGCCGCCACGGCCATGATCGCGCCCGTGCGCCGAGGCGGGACCGGCCGCGAGCAGCGAGGCGGCAAGCAGGCCGGCGCCGATGGCACGGACTGCACGGCTGGCACGAGTGGGATTGCGCATGACTGGCTCCTGATCCTGATGGCGGCCGGCGCAAGCGCGCTGGCCATGAAGTCATGCTAGGCCCAAGGTGTCACTGCAATATTACGGCGCGGTTAGCAGATGTAACGCCGGCCCGACCCGTGCCGCCCCCTGCGCGCGCGCCGGGCTCAGGGCGCCGGGCGCGGCGGCGGGGACGGCTGCGGCCCAGCGGCGGGCGCCGGCACGGCCGACGGCTGGGCGCCCGGCGACGGCTGCGCCTTCTTGTGGTGATGCCGGTGCTTGTGCTTGTGTCGCTTGTGCGGCGCGGGCTGCGCCGGCAGCGGCGTGGCGGTGGCGCGCTCGCCCTGCGGCCGTTGCGGCTGGGGCGGCGGCAGTTGCGCGTGGGCGATGCCGCCCAGGGCGAGGGCGGCGAGGCTGGCGCCGAGCACGGCTGCCCTGGCGAGGATCCGGTGTGTTTTCATGGGGAATCTCATTGGTGCTTGCTGTCGGGTTGGTAATATTCCGTCACCATTATCGGCGTTCGCCGGGGTGGCGGGGAGCGGGAGGCGGCTAAAAGAGGCCAAAAGAAGCCAAGAGAAGCCGGTTCGCGGACCAGCCCCCGTGTTCTGGCGATGTTCATGGCGGGCAGATGCCGCTGTCCGGCAGTACGTCGAAGGCCAGCACCTGCATGACCTGCCGCGGGTTGAAGTTGTCGTCCGACACCATCGCCAGCGTGGCGCATCCGCGCCCCGTCTTCGGTCCCCAGGCCAGTCCCTCCAGGTTGTCCAGCCGCGGCAGCGCCAGCTTGCGCAGGCCGGACACCAGCCGCTTGCGCGCCGGCACGTAGTCCGCGCCCGCCAGCGCGGGCAGGCCGCGGATGTCGCTGGCGCCGCGCAGGTCCATCTCGTACAGGCGGATGTCGTTGGCGAAGCTGCCGTCGGGTTGGCGCACCGCGGCCCGCTCGAGCACCAGCAGGCGGTGCGCGTCCACCGCCAGGATCTCGGTGACGCCATTGTTGGCCGGCACGTCCTGCCCGGGCATCGCGGGGATGGCATCGATGGGGTAGGCGACCTGCCGCAGCACGCGGCCGTCGCGCGCGAACTCGGTGATGCGCGCGACGGCGCCGTGGCCGCGCGCGGGTTCCGGGCCGTCCTGCTGCAGCGGGCCTTCCATCGCCACCCACAGCGAGCTGCCGTCATGCGAGAAACTCAGGCCCTCGAAGGTCAGGTTGTCGCGCGAGCCGTAGCCTGCCTGCCGGCACATGGCGAACATCGCGGGCGCGGCGATGCGGGACAAGTAGCGGCCGTCGCGCGCCACGTGGATGACGGCCGGGTCTTCCTTGAGCGAGCAGTCGCCCTCGGTGGCCAGCCACAGGCTGCCGTCCTGTGGATCGACGCGCACGGCTTCGAAGTCCGGCACCTCGCCGCGGCCCTCGAGCCATTGCCGGCGGCCCGGAAAAACGGTGCCGTCGGCTTGCCGCGGCACGATCACGCCGTCGAGCGCAAGCGCGTGGAACCCGTTCGCGTCGTAGCGCATCGTGGCGGTGTAGAGGCGCGCCGGGCCGAGCGCCGAGCGGTCGTCGCTGACCAGGAACCACGTGCCGGAGCGGGCGTCGTAGTTGATCCCGGACAGGCCGCCGACGATGGTGTCCCGGAACGGCTGGCGCAGGGCGATGCGCTGCTCGCCGAGCAGCGCCAGCGCGGCCGGGCCCGGCGCGGGAGTGAGTGCGGGGGCGGGCGGACCGGCGCAGCCCGCGGCGGCCAGGACCGTGGCAAGCGCAGCGGCAGGCAGCCACGCGCGCGCGGCCTTGCGCAAGGCCCGCAATCTCATGCGCCGCCGGGCCGCCCGGGCGCCGCTTCCAGCCGCGCGGCCGGCGGCTCGGTGCCGGCGCGGCCTTCGTGCCGGCAGCCCAGCCACCAGCCCAGCCAGGCCCAGCCCAGCGCCAGCACGGCGCCGGTGAGCGCCACCACGGCGGGATGGCCGGAGAAGGCGTCGATGGCCGTCTTGATCCATGCGCTGACGGCGTCGCCGGCGCGGTAGACCGCGGTGTCGATGACGTTCTTGGCCTTGTACTTGGTCTCGGCGTCCACCACCGTGAACAGCATCTCGCGCCCCGGACGCAGCAGCGCGTATTCGCCCACGCGGCGCAGGATCATGACCGCCGCCAGCACGCCGAAGGCGGGCCACAGCGCCAGCGCGAGGAAACCCAGGCCGGTGGCCAGCGGCACCACGCCGAGCAGCATGGTCACGCCGTAGCGCCGGGCGATGCGCCCCGAGAAAAACACCTGGACCAGGATGGTCAGGCCCTGCACCACGGCGTCGATGGCGCTGAACACCTGGGTCTGCTGCGTGCGGCTGGGGAAGGTCTGCGCCACCAGCCGGGCCTGCTCGAAGTAGAGGAAGGTGCTGGCGGTGGCCAGCAGGATCACGAACAGGCCGATGCCGAGCAGGTAGCGCGAGCGCGCCACCAGCGTCAGCCCGGCCCACAGGCCGCCGCCGATGGGCCGGGCCGGGTCCTGCGGCAGCACCGGGTCGTCCGCCACCGGCACGCCCGCGCCGGCGCGCCGGCGCCAGCCGAACAGGAAGCCCGCGCCCGGCAGCGTGGCCGCCAGCAGCGCGGCCGACAGCAGCATCAGCCCGGTCAGGCCGATGCGCGGCACCAGCCAGCCGCCCAGCACCGGGCCGGCCAGCCCGCCCGCGCTGGCGCCCGCGGCCAGCAGCGCGAACAGGCGCCGCGCCTGGCCCGGGCGGAACACGTCCGCCATCAGGCTCCACGCCACCGACACCACGAACAGGTTGAACACCGACAGCCACACGTAGAACGCGCGCGCCAGCCACAGGTTGTCGGGCGCGGCGCGCGTGGCCAGCGCGAAGCCCACCAGGTTGGCGACGAAGAACGCGTACACCCACGGCACGAAGCGGCGGCGCGGCAGGCGCGCGCTGCACAGGCCGTAGATGGGAATCGCCACCAGCATCACCACGAAGGTGGCGGTAAACAGCCACTGCAGGTTCCGCACGCCGCCGGCGATGCCCATCGTCTCGCGCACCGGGCGCAGCATGAAATAGCTGGCGAACAGGCAGAAGAAGAACAGGAAGCCGGCCACCACGGCGCTGCCTTCGCCGGGCTGGATGCCGAGGCCGCGGCGGGCTGCCAGGGTCGGTGCGCTCATGGCCGGTTCAGGCCAGCAGCGCGGCGATCTGCGCGCGCTGGCCGGCGTCGGGCATGCGGCCGAAGCCGGCGCCGAGATTGTCCTGCATGTTCTTCGGCTTGGAGGTGGCGGGGATGGCCGCCGTCACCGCCGGATGGCTGACGATGAATTTCAGGAACAGCTGGCCCCAGGAGGCGCAGTCGAGCTCGGCCGCCAGCGGCGGCAGCGGCCGGTCCCTGACCGCGCGGAACAGCCGCCCGTCCTGGAACGGGCGGTTGACCAGCACCGCCACGCCGCGCTCCTGGCACAGCGGCAGCAGCGTGCGCTCGGCATTGCGCTCGGCCAGCGAGTAGTTGAGCTGGACGAAGTCCAGGCGCTCGGCGCGCACGATCTGGATCAGCGCCTCGTGCGCGTCCTCGCGGTAGTGGGTGATGCCGACATAGCGCGTCTTGCCCTGCTCCTTGAGCTGGCGCAGCAAGCGCAGGTTGTCGCGCCAGTCGATCAGGTTGTGCACCTGGAGCAGGTCCACGCTGTCGCTGCGCAGGTCGCGCAGCGATTGCGCCCACTGCGCCTGCGCCGGACTGCCGGCCGAGGTGGAAATCTTGGTGGCGAGGAACACCTTGGCGCGGGCCTGCGCGCTGCGCAGCAGGTCGCCGGTGACGGCCTCCGCGCTGCCGTAGCTGGGCGCGGTATCGATGACGGCGCCGGGCGTCTGCAGCAGCAGCGCCAGCACCTCGGCCAGCGGGGCGCGCTCGCTTGCCTCGGTGCCCACGTTGAAGGTGTCGGAGGTGCCCATGCCGATCACGGGCAGGGTCTCGCGGCCGCCGGGAATCAGGCGGCGCAGCGGGCCCGGCGCATGCGGCCCCGCGGCGGGCCAGGCGCTGCCGGACAGGCCGGTCAGGGCCGCGGCGAGACAGGTGCTGTGGCGAAGGAACCGGCGTCGATCGGATGACATGGCGATCTCCCTGCTTGCTGGGGCTGGCCGACATCTTCTCACAGATGGCATGGCCGCTGCTGGGCGCGGCGAGCGGGTGGAAGGTGGCCGGCAAGCGGGCAGGATGGCGTGGAAACAGGGCTGGAACGCGGAGCCGGCGGCGGGGCATTCTCATGGTTAACCCGCCCCGGTCCCCGCTCACTCATCCGGGCGCGGGATTGCCGCCTATCATTGTTCTGGATCCGCCGCAGGGGATCCGCCGCCCGATTGCCGGCGGCGGCATGGTGGCGGTTGTGGCGAGGCAGCCTGCACGGGTGGCTGCCAGGCGGGGCCCGGTACAGAGGGGGCAGCCGGGGCAGTACATGAGTCGACCAGCGCGGAGCCGCTGGCGGACAGGGGCAAGCCGGACCGGCTGCCGGCCGTCGCCCGGGACAGGGCGCGGCGGCGGTCGCCGGCCGGACCCATTCGTTTTTCAGGCGGGTAGTCCGGGGGGACGATGGAAACCCATGAGCAAAAGCGCCTGGTCAACGCTTACATCGAGCGTTACAGCCGCTACGATCCGGCCATCGGCCGGCATGAAGTGCGTTCGTTCTGGGTCTGGCAGGCCTGCGACTGGCTCTGCGTCAACGACCCCGACCAGTTGTGGGCGCTGGTGCTGGAGATCCTGACCCGCACCGGCAACGAGCGCGTGCTCGGCGCCCTGGCCGCCGGCGAACTCGAAGACCTCATCGAATATCACGGCCCCGCGTTCATCGGCCGCATCGAGCGGCAGGCCGCGCGCGATCCGCGCTTTCGCCGCCTGCTGTGCGGCGTGTGGCGCAGCTCCACGCCCGAGGTCTGGGCGCGCATCCTGGCCGCCAGCGACGGCAATTTCAACGACGTGCCGCAGCGCGCGATGTGGATCTGCCATGACCGGCGCGCGGGTCCGGAGCCGCTCGGGCCGGCCTCCGGCAGCGCCGCGGCGGCCACGGCCGCCGAGGGGCCGGGCGAGGCGGGCGCGCGCAAGGTGGCGGCGCGCGTCGTGCCGGGCGCGTTCCAGCCCATTTCCGCCGCCGAGGCGCGCGCCGCCGCGCCGGACCCGGTGAAACAGGCGCATGCCGGGACACCCGTGCGCCACGGCGTGCGCGCCGTTTCTCCCGATCCCTGATTCCCGACCGCAGGCCCCGGATCCGCCCTGGATCCAGGCGCGCACGGTCGGGTTCGGGTTCCGGCTGGCCATGCGGCCGTACTGATTTCAATATTTAAATAACTGTCGAAATAATGGCTGGACGATGCTCCGCTGCACCCTGGTCCCGCGCGGCACGGACGTGGATGCGCGCAGGACCAGCCACGGGCCGGGCCGCAAGCCCGCTCCGTGGCGGGGGCGCTCAGGCGCCCGGGGTTTCCGCCGCGCGCTTGTCGGCGTCGCGCAGGCGCTTCACTGCCTTGCCCAGCAGGCCGCCTTCGCTGTCGGCGATGGCGCCTTCCAGCGACTGCAGCGCTGCCGTCACCTGCGCGCCGTGCGCGGCGGAGAATACTTCGTCCGCGACCAGCGCATCAGCTTCCTTGCGGGCCCGCTTGCCCAGCTTGCGGGCGAACTCGGGGTCCAGCTGGCCTTGGGCGGTCGCGTTGGCGATATGGTCGAGCAGGGCGATCAGGCCTTGCGCCGTGGTAGTGGCCGGGATTGACTCCTCGACCTTCCTTGGCTTTTTGGGCATCGTTTTATTCCTCCAGTTAGGGTTCGATTCTATAGCGGGGGAGGGTAGCCATCCTGCTTCCCCGTATGAAGAGATTGTGACAACTGTCATAAAAGCATGGGATGGCAGGGCGGGACACCGCAGGCATGCAGCGTAGCGCATTCCGGCGCGAAGCGCTGCTTTGGCTGGCCGGGCAGGGAAACGCGGCGCCTTCACGCCGCGCCGCGGGTGCCGTCCGTCATGGCGCCCGCGCGCGCCGTGCCGCGGCGGCGCTCATGCGCGGGTCTTGCCGAGCAATTCGGCGATCTCGCGCGTGGTGCCGGTCTCGCCCAGCCGCGGGAAGATCCGCGCGACGCTGTTGGCGTGCGCGTCCGGGTGCATGTCGGTGATGGCGTCCAGCGCCAGCGTGACGTTGTAGCCGAGTTCGTGCGCCTGCCGCGCGGTCGACTCCACGCCGATGCTGGTGGACACGCCGGCAATGACGACCTGCGTGACGCCCAGGCCCTTGAGGTGCGCGTCGAGGCCGGTGCCGGTAAACGCCCCCCAGGTCCGCTTGGTCACGAGGTGGTCGCCCGGCTGGCGGTCCAGTTCGGGCACGAGGTCGGCCCAGCCGGGCGGAAGCTGCCCGAAGTTGCGCGTCTGCTCGGCCCGCCCCGGCGCGCCGCCGGCCACGTTGACCAGCACCACCGGCAGGCCGTGGCCTCGGAAGGCGGCGGCCAGCGCGCCGGCGTTCTTCACCACCTCGCCGATGGGATGGACCGTGGGGTAGGACACGATGCCCTGCTGCAGGTCGATGACGATGAGGGCGGTGCTGGGGTCGAGCGTGGTCGTTGTCATGGCGTTTCCTTGGGAAGGGGGGGCGGCGAGTGCGGTGTCGTGCGTCGGGCGGCGGCGTCAGGACTCCACCAGCCGCGCCAGCAGCGCGACGGCCGCGGCGAGCGCGTCCTGCTCGGCCGGCGCGAGCCGGGTCTCGATGGCATGGAACAGCCAGTCCTCGCGCGCCGCGCGGCCGGCCCGGACCGCCTCGGCGCAGGCCGGCGTGAGCGACAGGACGGTCTGCCGCCCGTCGCTGGGATCGGGCGCGCCGCTGACGAGCCCGGCCGCCTTGAGCACGGCAACCGTCTCGCCCATCGATTGCGGGCGCATGCCCTCGGCCCGCGCCAGCGCCGATACCGTCGCCGGCCCTTCGCGCTCCAGCCGCAGCAGCACGCGCAACTGGGTCCAGGTGAGATGGCTGAAATGCGACTTCTCGCGCAGCCGCCGGGTCAGCTTGCCCAGCACCACGCGCAGTTCGGCGGCCAGGGCGTGCGCGGCGTCGGAATCCGTGTGCGGGGCGGTCATGTCGGTCGCGGGAAATTATGAAGGTTAGCTGTGAAGGCTACCTTCATATATGGCCGGCAGTCAAGGCGGCGCGGTAAACGGCGCGCAGTGGCGAAGCGGGGGAACTATGGAGCGCGGGACCGCGTGCCGGTCAGAGGCTGGAAGCGATGTCCAGCCCGGCCAGGGCGACGATGGCGCTCATGGCCAGCATGGCCGTCGAGTGCTGCCCGAAATAGACCAGCGCGGCTGCCGACCAGCTTGCCGTGGCGAATGCTGCAAAACGTTTCATGCTCTGAACGCCGGGGGCGGCGGCCTGCGGATGAATTCGAACGGAGGCGGAAAAAAATAAACCCGCCCCGAAGGGCGGGTTGAATCCATGTCGTTGGAGACAAGGAGGAGACAGGTGTAAGTATAAACCCTAATCCAATCCTGTCTAGTGGGCGGATTGGAGTGTTTGCTCAAAAACATCGTTGTGGCGGTGCATCATTCACATTTGCTCGCGAAGAATCGGCTTTGAGTCACTTCTTGCGTGTTGCCTGTCGTGCCGTTCCGACAGGATTCGGGGTGCGGGGACGGGGCATGCGGCTTTCCCAGCATGTCCAGCCCCGCCACGGCGTCACTGCGCCGGCAACATCGCTACTCCACCGTCACCGATTTCGCCAGGTTGCGCGGCTTGTCGATGTCGGTCCCGCGCGCGAGCGCGGCATGGTAGGCCAGCAACTGCATCGGGATCGTGTGCAGGATCGGCGACAGCGGCCCGTAGTATTCCGTGAGGCGCAGCACTTCGATGCCGGGGCTCGGCGCGATGCCGCAGTCGCTGTCGGCGAAGACGAACAGCCGCCCGCTGCGCGCGCTGACCTCGTGCATGTTCGACTTGAGCTTTTCCAGCAGGCGGTCGTTGGGCGCGACCGCGACCACGGGCATCTCGTCGCTGACCAGCGCCAGCGGGCCGTGCTTGAGCTCGCCGGCCGGATAGGCCTCGGCATGGATGTACGAGATTTCCTTCATCTTCAGCGCGCCTTCCATCGCCACCGGGTAGTGCATGCCGCGGCCCAGGAACAGCATGTTCTCGCGGCGCGCCAGCAGTTCGGACCAGGCCATGATCTGCGGCTCCAGCGCCAGCACCTGGCGCATGGCGTCCGGCAGGTGGCGCAGCGCGCGCAGGTGGTGCTGTTCGTCCTGCGCGGAAAGCCGCCCGCGGATCTGCGCCAGCGTCAGGGCGAGCAGGAACAGCGCCACCAGCTGCGTGGTGAAGGCCTTGGTGGAGGCCACGCCGATCTCCACGCCGGCCCGCGTGATGAAGGGCAGCGCGCATTCCCGCACCAGCGCGCTGGTCGGCACGTTGCAGATCGCCAGCGTGTGGCGCATGCCCAGTTGGCGGGCCACCTCGAGCGCGCCGAGCACGTCGGCGGTCTCGCCGCTCTGGGATACCGCGACGACGAGCGCGTTCGGGTTCGGCACGCTTTCGCGGTAGCGGAACTCGCTCGCAATCTCCACGCTGACCGGCAGCCCGGCCAGGCTCTCGATCCAGTACTTGGCCGTCAGCGCGGCGTGATAGCTGCCGCCGCACGCCAGCAGCAGCACCGAGTCGACCGCGTTGAACACGCGCCACGCCTTGTCGCCGAACAGCTCCGGCATGACCGCGGTGACGTCCTGCAAGGTGTCGGCCACCGCCTGCGGCTGCTCGAAGATCTCCTTCTGCATGTAGTAGCGGTACGGGCCGAGATCGGCGCTGCTGCCGTGCGCCGCCACCCGCGCCACGGGGCGCTCCACGCGCTGGCCGGCGGCATCGACGATCCAGTAGCGGTGCAACTGCACGTCCACCACGTCGCCGTTCTCGAGATAGGCGATGCGGTCCGTGACGCCGGACAGCGCCATCGCGTCGGACGCCAGGAAGTTCTCGCCTTCGCCCACGCCGACCACCAGCGGCATGCCGCTGCGGGCACCCACCAGCCGGTGCGGCTCGTCGCGGCACAGCACGGCGATGGCGAAGCTGCCGCGCAGCCGCGCCACGGCCGCCTTCACCGCCTCGAACAGGTCGCCGTCGTACAGGTGGTCGATCAGGTGCGCGATCACCTCGCTGTCGGTCTGGCTGGCGAAGACGTAGCCGCTGGCCTCCAGGCCCGCGCGCAGTTCCTCGTGGTTCTCGATGATGCCGTTGTGCGACAGCGCGATGCGCGCGGCTTCCTCGCGCGGCGAGAAGTGGGGGTGCGCGTTGCCCGTGACCGGCTTGCCGTGCGTGGCCCAGCGCGTGTGCGCGATGCCGGTGTAGCCCGCCAGCGCCTGCCGGGCGATGTCGGCCTGCAGGGCGGCAACGCGGTCCACGCTGCGCGCGCGCACCAGTTGCCGGTCCTGGTGCAGCGCCACGCCGCAGGAGTCATAACCGCGATACTCCAGCCGCTTCAGGCCCTCGACGAGATTGGGCACGATGTCGCGCTGCGCGACCGCCCCGACAATTCCACACATATCCGTTTTTCCCTCATGATCGGCCCGAGGCCGGGCCAGCGGTTAGCATGGTAGAGGGATCGGTATGTAATTTTCTTTCTTAAATCTATAAACAATGAAATAATCAATCATCATCAAATAGTGATGAAATTTTATTTCATCAGGCCTCGCGGAGTCCCCATTGCCCGGCACCTTCCTGGACGAGCTCGACCTGCGCATCCTCCGCATCCTGCAGGCCGACTCGGCCATCTCGAACACCGACCTCGCCGAGCGCGTGCACGCCTCGGCGCCCACCTGCCTGCGGCGCGTGCGCAGGCTCAGGGAAAGCGGCGTCATCCAGCGCCAGATCGCCGTGCTGGATCCGCGCCAGACCGGCACGCCGCTGACCGCCATCATCGAGATCAGCCTAGACCGCCAGACCGCCGAGGACCACGACGCCTTCGAGGCCTATATCTGCGCCGAGGCCGCGGTCACGCAGTGCTACCGGGTTTCGCCGGGGCCGGATTTCATCGTCACGGTGGAGATGGCCGACATGGCCGCCTACGATGCGTTCGCGCGGCGGCTGTTCGCCGGCGCGTCCAACGTGCGCAACGTGCGGACGTTTTTCTCGACGCATCGGGCCAAGTTCGAGGCGAACGCGCCGGTGGCGGGAAGATAGAACCGGGAAGCCGGCGGGCCGCGATGCCTGCCGGTCAGCGCGGCTCCGGCGTTGAACGAGCCGGGGCGGCCGTTCGGCCGGCGCCGTGCATCGGCGCGAGTTTCCGGTCAGGCCGCGATCCGGCCGCGGCTCCCGGCGCCAGTCCCGGTAGGCGATGTCAGGCGCTGGGCGGCCGGATGCCGCCGGCGTTCATGCCGCGGCGTCGTCCGGTTCGGGATCCGCGGGCGCCGGGGCATCCGAAATCCACCGCAGAATATCCCGCCAGCTGACGATGCCGACCGGCCGGAACTGCGCGTCCACGATGGGGATGCATGAGATCCGATGAGCGAGAAACAGCGCGATGGCATCGGGGATCCTGGCCTCGGGGCGCAACGTGATCGGCTTGCGCGTCATGATCTGGTGCACGCGCTTGTTGAGGGTGTTGAGGTCCCTGGCCGACTCCACGTTGCTGCCGATGAACGGGCTCACCGCGCGCAGCAGGTCGCGGTCCGATACGACGCCATGCAGTCTCTCGTCTTCGACGACGAGCAGGTGATGGAACTTCGCCTCGTCGAAAATGTGCTTGACCGTTGCCAAGGTATCGTCGAACACCACGCTGACGATCTTTCTGGACATGATGCTATCGATGGTCACAACTGGCTCCGTGTTTGTCTTTTTCCCATGCGGGGTCGCCATTGCCCCGCGCGTGGCGCCGGTGGCCGGGCGGCCATTCTCGCTACGCGGGGCGGGGGCACAACCTGGGCCAGGCCGGGCGGACAGGGGGCGCAACCCGTGTCCGTCCTGCCCGGCGCCATTCCGCGACTACCTCCTGCAACGCTCGCAGGCTGTTCAGCATTGTGTTGTCGGCTGCGACCCCGGCTTTCTTTAGCGAGCCGTCCCGCTTCATGAGGGTGACGGGGACGCGGCGCGGCGCCGGGCGCATCATTTTCGGCCGGCATGTCCACTTCGTCTCCCAGGCCCGACCGGGCCAGGATCGGCTTCGGGATCGGCACCCCTTGCGAATTGCCCGTTCTGCGCATCGCCGCTTTCACCGGGGCACCGTCATGACGGGAACATGCCGGCACGGCACGCATGGACACGCGACATTGCCGGGCGGCATCGGAGGCGCGGCCGACGGCCGCGGCAAACGCTCGCCCGGCCTTTCCAGTCACGCCAGGATCGTCTGCAGGCGCGCCAGCGCGTCTTCCACCACTTCGGCCGGCACGCGCTCGACCTTCCTTGCGCCCCGCGCTTCAAGGTCCAGCGTGCGCACCATGTTCACCAGCGCGACGCCCTGGGTCTCGGTGCCGGACCCGGACAGCGGCACGGCGAAGCCGGCGAAACGGGCAACGTCGCCACCCTGCGTGATCGGCGCGACCAGCGCGACGCCGAGCGCGTTGAAGGCGGCGGGCGACAGCACGAGCGCGGGGCGGAAATCTCCCTGCTGCTCGCGGCCGGCCGTGGGGTTCAGGCTTACCCGCACGATGTCGCCCCGGTCGAACCTGGCGGACTTCACCATGCTTCGTGGCCGGCCGGCCCGGCGTGGTGCCAGGCAGCCAGGTCCGCGGGCATCGGCGCGGCGGGATCGCACTGCGCGACCAGTTCTTCGAGTGCGTACCGGGGCCGGGCGGGCTTGAGCAGGACGCCATCCTGGCGCACGTCGACAGTGAGCTTGTCGCCTAGGGCGACCTTGAGTTGTTCGAGCAGCGCGGCGGGCAGCCGCACGGCCGCGCTGTTGCCCCATTTCTGAATCGACAGTTCCACGGCAGGCTCCAGTAGATGTATAGCCATTGTAGATACGCTGGTTGTGGTGGTCAAATTTCGTATCTACGTTGTAGATACGTCGCCTCGCGGGAAGGCATGGCCTGTTTATCCGCGATGCGCGAGTTGCCGGCAAGGCGACAAGTCTCATTGATTGCGGCCGGCCGCCATTGGCTTGCGCTGCCCACGGAGGGATGTCGAAGGCGAAGGGCAGCCACGGAAACGAACGCCCGCGCAGCGAAAAAGGGGGAGGGAGGAAGGAGACGGGAGGGAGCGCGGCCCGGTCGCAGCCCGGGCCGCGAAGCCGAAGCGGGACGAGCGCCCCGCCTCGGGCAACGCCAGCCGGGATCAGACCACCGTGGCCAGCGCCAGCGTCAGCAGCAGTGCCACCACCGAGATGATGGTCTCGCACACGGACCACGTCTTGAAGGTCTGCGCCACGGTCATGTTGAAGTATTCCTTCACCAGCCAGAAGCCGCCGTCGTTCACGTGCGACAGGATCAGCGAGCCGGCGCCGGTGGTCAGCACCAGCAGTTCGGGGCGGGTGCCCGGCACGCTGGCGGCGATCGGGGCGACGATGCCGGCGGCGGTGGTCATGGCGACCGTGGCCGAGCCGGTGGCGATGCGGATCAGCACGGCCACCAGCCAGCCCAGCAGCAGCACGGAGACGTGCGCGCCGGTGGCGACGTCGACGATGGCGTTGGAGATGCCGGAGTCGCGCAGCACGCGGCCGAAGCCGCCGCCGGCGCCGACCACCAGCACGATGATGGCGGTGGGCGCCACGCATTCGTTGGTGAACTTGAGGATGTTCTCGCGGTTGAAGCCGCGCGCCTTGCCGAAGGTGTAGAAGCTCACCAGCGCGGCGATCAGCAGCGCCATCACCGAGTTGCCGATCAGCTTGAGGAAGTCGTTGGCGAAAGTCTTGGGCGCGGTGAGCAGGTCGGCCCAACTGCCGATCAGCATCAGCGCCACCGGCAGCAGGATGGTGAAGATGGTGATGCCGAAGCCGGGCAGTTCATGCGTGCCCTTGCTCTCGTCCTCGGTGAACTGCGCGGCCAGCGGGTTGACGTCGGGCAGCTTGACGTAGCGGTCCATCAGCCGCGCGAACAGCGGGCCGGCGATGATGGCGGTGGGGATGCCCACGATCAGCGCGTACAGGATGGTCTTGCCGATGTCGGCGCCGTAGGCGGTCACGGCCAGCAGCGCGGCCGGGTGCGGCGGGATCAGGCCGTGCACGACCGACAGGCCGGCCACCATCGGGATGCCGACCAGCACCATCGAGGTGCCGGTGCGCTTGGCCACGTTGAAGGCGATCGGCACCAGCAGCACGAAGCCGACCTCGAAGAACACCGGCAGGCCGACGATGAAGGCGATCGTGACCATCGCCCAGTGCACGTTCTTCTCGCCGAAGAAATCGATCAGCGTGCGCGCGATGCGCTCGGCGCCGCCCGATTCGGCCATCATCTTGCCGAGCATGGTGCCCAGCCCGATGACCAGCGCGATGTGGCCGAGCGTGCCGCCGACGCCGGCCTCGAACGACTTGACGATGTCGCCCATCGGCATGCCCACGGCAAAGCCGAGCAGCACCGAGACGACGACCAGGGTGATGAAGGGATTGAGCTTGAACTTCGCGATCAGCACGACCAGTGCGATCACGGCGATCAGCGCGTACAGCAATAGTGTGGTTCCGGTGACGGCGCCCATATTGTCTCCTTGCTGCGGGGTCCGCCGGAGGGTCCGGCGGGGCTCTCCCGCGTCCGTTATGAAAATGGCCGCGCAGGCGGCCGGTTGAGGTGTTTGCCGGAAGGCGCTGGTCAGGCCGCCGGCTTCTTGTAGGCGATGCAGTCGATCTCGACCTTGCAATCCACCACCATGCTCGATTGCACGCAGGCGCGTGCCGGCGGGTTGGCGCCGAAATATTCCCTGAAGATCCTGTTGAACGAGGCGAAGTCGCGCGCGTCGTCCAGCCACACGCCGCAGCGCACCACGTGCTCGGGGCCGTAGCCGGCCTCGGCCAGGATGGCGAGCACGTTCCTGATGGCCTGGTGGGTCTGCGGCACGATGCCGCCGTCGATGACCTCGCCGGCCACCATCGGCACCTGGCCCGACACGTGGAGCCAGCCGTCGGCGGCGACCGCGCGGGCAAAGGGCATGTGCTGGCCACCGGAGCCGGTGCCGCCTTCCACGCCGAATCGTCTGATTTCCATGAAGACTCCTGAAGCGGATTGCTGAAATCGGGTTGCGGCGCCGCTAGCCGGCCACGTCGCCGGCGCGCCGCGCGCGCGGCAGGAAGCGGCCGGCGCGCGCGCCGGTGGCCGCGCGCCGCCGCCAGGACAGCGCGCCGTTGACCCACACCGCGGCGATGCCTTCGGCCGGCTGCATGGGGTCGGTGAAGCTGGCCGCGTCGCGGATGGTGGCGGCGTCGAACAGCACCAGGTCGGCCCAGTAGCCTTCGCGCACGAAGCCGCGCTGCGCCAGGCCGAAGCGTTCGGCCGACAGGCCGGTCATCTTGTTGACGGCCACGGCCAGCGGGAACAGTTCGCGGTCGCGCGCGTAGTGGCCCAGCACGCGCGGGAACGCGCCCCACAGGCGCGGGTGCGGCAGCGGGTCGTTGGGCAGGCCGTCCGAGCCGATCACGGTGGCGGGGTGGCTGAGGATGCGGTCCACGTCGGCGTCTTCCATGCCGTGATAGACCGCGCCGGCCGGCTGCAGGCGGCGCGCGGCGTCTTCCAGGCTGGTCTGCCACCCGGCGGCGATGTCGGCCAGCAGGCGGCCGCCCATGCCGGGATGCGGCCCGGACCACGTGACCATGATGTCGAAGTCGCCGGTGACCTGCTTGAGGTCCAGCGTGGAGGAGCTGGCGGTGTAGGGATAGCAGTCGCAGCCGACCGGCTGCCAGCGCTGCGCGCGCTCGAGCGCGTCGAGCACTTCGCCGCTGCGGCCCCAGTTGGCCACGCCGGCGCATTTCAGGTGCGAGATCACCACCGGCACGCGCGCGTGCCGGCCGATGCGGAAGGCTTCGTCCATCGCCTCCAGGATCTCGGCGAACTCGCTGCGCAGGTGGGTGGCGTAGAGCGCGCCGGCGCGCGCCAGCGGCTCGGACAGCGCCAGCACTTCGTCGGTGGTGGCGCTGAACGCGCTGGCGTAGGCCAGGCCCGTGGACAGGCCCAGCGCGCCGTGCGCCAGCGCCGCCTCCAGCTGCGCGCGCATGGCGGCGATCTCCGCCGGCGTGGCGGCGCGGTCGAGCCGGTCCATGTGGTTGCTGCGCAGCGCGGTGTGGCCGACCAGCGCCGCCACGTTGACGGCGGGCCGCGCGTCCCGCACGGCCTGCACGTAGCTGCCGAAATCCGGGTAGCGGAAGGCTTCGGCGCCGCCGAGCAGGTTCATCGGGTCGGGCGGCTCGCCGCGCAGCGCGACGGGCGCGGCGCTGATGCCGCAGTTGCCGACGATCACGGTGGTCACGCCCTGCGAGAGCTTGGGCGTCATCTCCGGCTGGCGGACGACGTTGGTGTCGTCGTGCGTGTGCACGTCGATGAAGCCGGGCGCGAGCACCAGGCCGTCGGCCGCCACCACCTGCGCCGCGCCGGCGGGGTCGATGCCGCCGCCGTCCTCATCGTCGTCCAGCATGGCGATGCGCGCGATGCGCCCGGCGCGCAGTGCCACGTCGGCGCGGCGCGCCTCGGCGCCGGAGCCGTCGAGCACGGTGGCGCCGCGGATGAGCGTGTCGAACGGCGGCAGGCCGGACGGCGCGGTGTCGGTCGAGGCGGGCATGTCAGTCTCCGAGCGGCTGGCGGCTGTCCGCGGCGCCGGGGCCCGCGCTGCCGCGGTGCGCGTCGAGCACGAACTTGAGCCGGCGCAGCCGGTCCTGGCTCTGCTCCTGCTGCAGCAGCGCGAGCTGGGTGGACAGCACGTCCATCACCAGCAGCATGGCGTAGCGCGAGGCCGAGGGCTTGAAGATGAAATCGGTTTCGAGCGTGCGCACCGGCAGCAGCACGTCGGCGCGCGCGGCCAGCGGCGAGCCCAGCGCGGTCACGGCCACCAGGCGCGCGCCGTACTCGCGCGCGATGTCGCAGCTGGCCAGCATCTCGGGCACGCTGCCGGTGGCGGAGAAGGCGAGCACGACGTCGTCCTTGTGCAGGGTGGCCGCCACCATCTTCTGCAGCAGCGCATCCTGGTAGCTGGCCACGGGGCGGCCCAGGCGGGCCAGGCGGTAGCGCGCCTCGTCGGCCATGAAGGACGAGCCGCCACCCATGCCGAAAGCGTAGACCATGCGCGCGTCGAGCAACAGGCGCGCGGCGCGCCCGATGTGGTCGGGGTCGATCAGCTTGCGGTTGACTTCCAGTGAGTCCAGGATGTCGGCATGGATGCTGTCGGCCAGCGTGGCCGGGGCCGGCTCGGCCGTGCGCGCGCCCTGCGCCTGCAGGAAGCGCTGGCCCACCGCGGTGGCCTGCGCCAGGCGCAGCTTCAGGTCGCGCACGTCGCGGCAGCCGATGGCCTTGGCAAAGCGCGTCACGCTGGCTTCGCTCACGCCGGCCTTGCGCGCCAGTTCGTTGATGCTGGTCGCGGCCGCGCCGGCCAGGTCCTCCAGGATCACCTGGGCGACCTTCTGCTCGGCCAGGCGCAGCGTGGGGCCGCGCTCGGCGATGCGGGAAAGGATGTCGAAGGACGCGGACATGGACGGGAGCGTAGGGCGAAGCGTAAGGGCGGAACGTGCGCGCATCCGCCGGCGCAGGCAAGGTTCGGCACGCCGCGGATGTTACTTTATAACAAGGGTGAAATATCGTAATTTCAAGGCTATCATTACGTCAATCGGAATTTTGCGCAGTGATGACAGAGATGCATGAAATAAAGTACCAGACCGGTATGATCGATCCGCTCAACAAGGCGCTCGGCAAGCTGGAGGCGCCGCTGGCGCCGGCGGCCGCAGGCCAGGTCGGCTGGCAACTGCTGGCCGAGGACCTGAGCCTGCCGGCGGCGGTACTGTATGAAGAGCGCCTGGCCCACAACCTGGCGTGGATGCGCCGCTTCATGCACGAATACGGCGTGCAGCTCGCGCCGCACGGCAAGACCACGATGGCGCCCAAGCTGTTCGCGCGCCAGCTCGAAGCCGGCGCCTGGGGCATCACGCTGGCCACCGCGCACCAGACCGCCGCGGCCCATGCGCACGGCGTGCGCCGCGTGCTGATGGCCAACCAGCTGGTGGGCCGCCGCAATATGGAGATCGTCGCGGACCTGCTGCGCGATCCCGGCTTCGAGTTCTTCTCGCTGGTGGATTCGCCGGAACTGGCGGATCAATTGGGCGCGTATTTCAGCGGCCGTGGCCAGACGCTGCAGGTCCTGCTGGAGCTGGGCGTGGCGGGCGGACGCACCGGCGCGCGCGACGCGCGCCAGCAGGCCGCGGTGCTGGCGGCGCTGGCGCGCTGGCCCGGCGCGCTGTCGCTGGCCGGCGTGGAAATCTACGAAGGCGTGCTGAAGGAAGAGGCCGACATCCGCGCCTTCCTGCAACGCACCGTGGCGGTCACGCGCGAGCTGGCCGCGGCCGGCCGCTTCGGCCGCAGCCCGGTGATCCTGTCGGGCGCGGGCTCGGCCTGGTACGACGTGGTGGCGGAGGAATTCGCGCGCGCCGAGATCGGCGCGCCGCTGGACATCGTGCTGCGCCCGGGCTGCTACCTGACGCACGACGTGGGCATCTACCGCGCCGCGCAGGAGCGCATCCTGGCCAGCAACCCGGTCGCGCAGAAGATGCGCGAGGGCCTGCTGCCGGCCTTGCAGCTGTGGGCCTACGTGCAGTCGGTTCCCGAGCCGGAGCGCGCCATCGTCGGCATGGGCAAGCGCGACGCGGCCTTCGACGCCGGCATGCCGGTCCCGGCGCGGCTGTACCGGCCCGGCGCGCCCGCGCCGCAGGCGGCGCCCGCGCACTGGGAGGTGAGCGGCATGATGGACCAGCACGCCTACCTGCGGATCCGCGCCGGCGACGACATCCGCGTGGGCGACATGATCGCCTTCGACATCTCGCATCCGTGCCTGACCTTCGACAAGTGGCGCCACATCCCGGTGCTGGACGGCAGCCTGCGCGTGACCGACATCGTCCAGACCTTCTTCTGACCGCCACGAACGGAATCACGGAACCACGGAACCTCCTGAAGGACGCCCGCACCATGAGCATCGACATCCTGGCTTTCGGCGAAGCGCTGGTGGAGTTCAACCAGCAGCCCGACGACCCCGCCCGCTACCTGCAGGGCTTCGGCGGCGACACGTCCAACTTCTGCATCGCCGCGGCGCGCCAGGGCGCGCGCACCGGCTACATCAGCGCGGTGGGCGACGACAGCTTCGGCGAGCGCCTGCTGGCGCTGTGGACGCAGGAGCGCGTCGACACCCGCCACGTGCGCGTCGACGCCGGCGCGCCGACCGGCGTGTACTTCGTCAGCCACGACGCGCACGGCCACCGCTTCGACTACCTGCGCAGCGGCTCGGCGGCCAGCCGCTACCACCATGAATACCTGCCGCACCACGCCATCGCCGAGGCGCGCTACCTGCATGTGTCCGGCATCAGCCTGGCCATCAGCACCAGCGCCTGCGACACCGCGCTGGCGGCGATGGAGCACGCGCGCAAGGCCGGCGCCAAGGTGACGCTGGACACCAACCTGCGGCTGCGCCTATGGACGCTGGCGCGCGCGCGCGGCATCATGCGCGAAGCCTTTTCGCTCACCGACGTGTGCCTGCCGAGCTGGGACGACATCACCGTGCTGACCGGCCTCGACGACCGCGACGCCATCGTCGACCACCTGCTCGGCTACGGCATCGGGCTGGTGGCGCTCAAGCTGGGCGAGGAGGGCGCCTACGTGGCCACGCCCGAGGCGCGCTCGCTGGTGGCGCCGTACCCGGTGCGGGCGCTCGACGCCACCGGCGCCGGCGACTGCTTCGGCGGCAGCTTCGTGGCGCGCCTGGCGGCCGGCGACGATCCGTTCGAGGCCGCGCGCTATGCCAACGTGGCCGCGGCGCTGTCCACCACCGGCTACGGCGCGGTGGCGCCGATCCCGGCCACCGAGACCGTGCTGGCCCGGCTGGCGCAGTCGGTTGCCGTGATTGCCTGATTTTTCCGGTCTTTCCCGCTTCGCGCGGACTCCGCGCGCGACCGGTTCGCTGTTTTTTCGTGCCCTCGTCGGCTTGTCCGACCTACCTGACTGAATATCCGTCATGCAAACTCAATCCTCCCTGATCGAACGCTTCGCCGGCGTGCCGGTGATCCCGGTGCTGGAATTCTCCTCGGTCGACGAAGCGCTGCACGTCAGCGAAGCGCTGATCGGCGGCGGCCTGCCGGTGCTGGAAATCACGCTGCGCACGCCGGTGGCGCTGGACGCCATCAAGGCGGTGGCCGCGGCCTTCCCCGAGGCGGTGGTCGGCGCCGGCACGGTGCTCACGCCGGCCCAGCTCCAGGCCGTGGGCGAGGCCGGCGTGCAGTTCGCCGTGTCGCCCGGGCTGACCCCGGCGCTGGCCGTGGCCGCGCAGGGCGCCGGCGTGGCGCTGCTGCCGGGCGTGGCCACCGCCAGCGAGGCGATGGCCGCGCTCGAAGCGGGCTTCCAGTTCCTCAAGTTCTTCCCGGCCGAGGCCGCCGGCGGCATCCCGATGCTCAAGTCGCTGTACGGCCCGCTGGCCCAGTTGCGCTTCTGCCCCACCGGCGGCATCGACGCGGCGCGCGCGCCGTCCTACCTGGCGCTGCCCAACGTGGTGTGCGTGGGCGGCTCGTGGGTGGTGCCCAAGGATGCCGTGGCCAAGGGCGACTGGGAGCGCGTGCGCGCGCTGGCGCGCGAGGCGGCCGCGCTGCGCAAGCCGGCCTGAGCGGCCGTAAGCGTCCCCGGGTGGCCGCCGCCTTGGCCGCCGCTTTGCCGGGCACGTCGGACAAAGGCGGATAGCCGCGCCTGGCGCGAGCTCCTAAGCTTCCGGTATCGGGTCCTGGATGGCCCGCGGCTGGAGGCGGCATGCTGGTGCGATTCACGGTGACGGCGGCGGGGGCGGTGGCGCGAGAGCGCCGCGCCGGCCCGGCATGGATCGCCCGCCTGGCGCGCGCGCTGGCCTGCGCGCTGGTGCTGGCCACCGAGGGCTGCGCCAGCCTGCCGCGCGACGTGCCGCGCCAGCCGAGCGCGGCGCTGGCCGATCCCGCCGCCACCGCGCTGGGCCGGCTGGTGGCGCAGAGCGCGCCCGACCCGGCGCTGTCCGGCTTCCACGTCATCACCTCGGGCGAGGAAGCCTTCGGCACGCTCGTGACGCTGGCCGACCGCGCCACGCGCACGCTCGACCTGCAGTACTACATCATCGACGCCGACGAGTCCTCGCGCGAGATCCTGCGCCACGTGCGCGCCGCCGCCGGGCGCGGCGTGCGCGTGCGCGTGCTGGTCGACGACCTGCACAGCGACGGCAAGGACCGCGCCTTCCTGCGCTTCGCGCGCCACCGCAACATCGAGGTGCGGATGTTCAACCCGTTCCCGGCCGGGCGCTTTTCCAGGCTGACGCGCATGATGTCGTCGGCGGCGGACATCCGCCGCATCAACCGGCGCATGCACAACAAGGCGTTCATCGCCGACAACGCGCTGGCCATGACGGGCGGGCGCAATATCGGCAGCGCCTACTTCCTGCGCGCGCCGGACACCAATTTCGTGGATCTCGACGTGATCGCCGCCGGCCCCGCGGTGCGGCGGCTGTCGGCGGCGTTCGACCGCTACTGGAACAGCCCGCTGGCGATTCCGGTGGAGGCGCTGGCCAGCCCCGAGGAACTGGCGGCGTCGGCCGAGCCCGCCAGCGCGGCGAGCCCGGAGCCGGGCCTGGCCGACCCGCGGGCGGAGTCCGGGCGCGGCGAGTCCCGGGGCGCGGCGCCGCCGGCGCGCATCGATCCGCGCGCGAGCTTCCTGGCGCGGCAGCTCGCCGGCGGCGGCAAGCTGCCGCTGGAATGGGCCGCGGCCAGCGTGATGGTCGACACGCCGGACAAGGCCTCGCCCGACAAGGCGCCCGAAGGCGAGGACACGATGGTGCGGGAACTGGGCCGCATGCTGGGCGGCGCGCAGCAGGAAATCATCCTGATCTCGCCGTACTTCGTGCCCGGCGATGCGGGCGTGGCATGGATGGCGGGCCTCGTCGGGCGCGGCGTCAAGGTGCGGGTGCTGACCAATTCGCTGGCCGCCACCGATGCGCCGATCGTGCACGTGGGCTACCGCCGCTACCGGGCGGCGCTGCTGCGCGCCGGCGTGGAGCTGCACGAGCTGAAGTCGCGCCCCGGCCGCCCGCAGCGGGCGGTCGGCGATTTCACGTCCTCGCAGGCCAGCCTCCACGTGAAGGCCGCCATGGCGGACCGCGCCAACCTGTTCGTCGGCTCGATGAACTTCGATCCGCGCTCGGCCAGCCAGAACACCGAGACCGGCCTGATCATCCGCAGCCCGCGCCTGGCGCAGCAGGTCGCGCAGTTGTTCGCCGGCGCCATCGACGACAACAGCTATCTGCTGCGCTTGTCCGACACGGGCGCGGTGCAATGGGTGGATGGCAAGGGGAAGGATGCGGCCGTGCTCGATGCCGAGCCGGACACCACGTGGTCCAGGCGGCTGTGGATCGACGTGCTGGCGCCGTTTACTCCGGAGGAACTGCTGTAGCCGGAGGAACTGCTATAGCCGGAAGCGCCGCCGCGGTCCGGGGAACCGCTGCCAGGCCGCGGCAACAACGCAAGAAGCCGGCGCGATGCGCCGGCTTCTTGCCGCCGGGTGCCCGTGCGGGCGCCCGCGCGTCCGGCTTACTTGCTGCGGTCGGCAGCGCCTTCGAGCTTCTGGCCACCCTTCTGGATGTCCTGGCCGAGGCCTGCCATCGTATTGCAGCCCGCCAGCAGGGTGGCAAGCAGAACGCAGAAGATCCATCCTTTTTTCACGCCAGACTCCTTTTGGTCGATTTGTCCGCCGCAATTTTACCGTTGTTGGCGCACTTCATTGGGGTACCCGGCACGGCATTTTGTAACTTTTTCACGGTGCGCCGCCGCGCTGCCGCGAGGCCGCGGCCTATGGCTGCGCCAGCAGCTCGCGCACTCGCGCGCGGATGGCCGCATGCGTCTGCGCCAGCCAGTGCGCGGGGAAGGGCTGCGCGAGCAGGTAGCCCTGCACGCTGCCGCACCCCAGGCGGCGCGCCCCGGCCAGCTGCCCGCGCGTCTCGATGCCCCTGGCGCAGACCGCCAGGCCCAGTTGCCCGGCCAGTTCGCAGGCGGCCCGCATGTGCGCCGCGGCGGTGTCCTCGCGTCCGGGCCGGCCAGCGCCGCCGGGGGCGCGCGCATCGAGCATCAGCAGGTCCGGCCGCAGGCGTTCCAGGGCCGCGTGCAAGGGCTCGCCGCCCGGCGCGCCGGCGCGATCGCACAGCGCGATGCGCAGGCCGGCGTCGCGCAGCGCGGCGAGCCTGCCGGCGGCCGCGCGGTCGCCCGCCGGCACGGCCGCCGCGGGGATTTCCAGGCGGACCCGGGCGGGGTCGAGCCGCAGGCGCTCCAGCGCGCGCAGCAGCGTGCTGGTCAGCGGCGGGTCGTGCAACTGCGCGCCGGAAACCGGGAAACTCAGCTCGAACGGCTCGGCGATGCCGGGGCTGGCCAGCAGCGGCAGCGCGCTCTCCATCAGCCAGCGTGCCACGTCGCCGATCAGGCCCCGCGATTCCAGCGCGGGCAGGAAGTCCTGCGGCGCCACGCGCCCGAACTCGGGGTTCTGCCAGCGCAGCCTGACCGTGTAGCCGGCGATCTCGCCGCCGGCCAGCATGGCCCGCGGCTGCAGGTTCAGCGTGAGCTGGCCGCGCGCCAGCGCGTGCGGCAATGCCGCCAGGACCGGCGAGGAGAGCGGGGACGGCGCCGTGCCGTCGGCGCCGGCAATGCCGTCGCCGCCGCGCTTGCGCACGCGCAGCATGGCGTCGCAGGCCTGGCGCACGGTGCGTTCGGCGGGCTGGGCGGGGTCGTCCGGCGCGACGCCGATGCTGGACGACAGGAACAGCTCGAAGCCGTCCTGCCGGAACGGCCGGGCGAGCGCGCCGGCCACGGCGCGCGCCAGGCGCAGCGCGGCCTCGCGCGCGTCGGCGGCCCGCGGCGGCAGCGCCGCGATGGCGCCGATCTCCGCGTCGCCGAACCAGGCCAGGTCGGCGCCGCGGGCCAGCGCCGCGACGCGCGCGGCCGCCTGCGCGCGCAGGCCGGCGGCCAGGCCGGGGCCCAGCGTCTCGCTGGCGTGGCTGAAGCGGTCCAGGTGGATGACCAGCACCGCCAGGCCGGGCGCCGCGCCCGGCCGTTGCCGGCGCGCGGCCAGCAGGGCGGCGAAATCGCCGGTGTCGGGCAGGTCCGCTTCCGGCTTGCCGACGATGCCGTCTGCGTCTGGGTGCATGGGAGGGGTGTTGGTGGATCATGCCGCCGCGCCGCACTTGGCTCGGCATAACGAAGATCATACGGCAGGGCGGGCGCGGCCCGAAGCGCGGCGGATGCCGGGATCGTGCGCTGGCGCGCGGACTTGACGGCGATCAAGTCTCGCCGGCGGCGCCCCACGGTGGTGCGGAGCGGGCCGGCGAATGCGGGAGGGGATGCGGAAGGGGCAAGAGGAACGGAGGGCGGGCGCCATGCCCGCCGCGCGGTCAGCCGGTGGTCTCGGCGTCGGCGCCGTCCTCGGGCGGCACCACGGAGGCCAGCACCTTGTCGATGCGCTTGCCGTCCATGTCGACGATCTCGTACTTCCAGTCGCCCCAGCGCACGGTGTCGCCGGTCTGCGGCAGCCGGCCCAGCAGCAGCAGCAGCATGCCGGACAGCGTGTGGTAGCGCTCCTTGTCCTCTTCCGGCACGTGGCGCAGGACGAGGCGGTCCTTGAGCTCGGGAATCGGGATCAGGCCGTCGAGCAGCCAGGAGCCGTCCTCGCGCTGCACCGCCCATTCCTCGCCGGCGCTGTCGGGCTTGAACTCGCCGGTGATGGCCTCGATCAGGTCCTGCAGCGTCACCAGGCCCAGCACTTCGCCGTACTCGTCGATGACGAAGGCCATCTGCCCGCCCGAGGCGCGGAAGTTCTCCAGCAGCTCCATGCCGGTCACGCTCTCCGGCACGAACACCGGCGCCTGCAGCACCGCGGTCAGGTCGGTGGGCTCGCCGCGCAGGCGGCGCGCCAGCAACTGGCGGGCGCTGACCACGCCCAGCATGTCGTGCATGCCGCCGCGCACCACCGGGAAGCGCGAGTGGTCGGACTCCTCGATGCGGCGCAGGTTTTCTTCCAGCGGCACTTCCACGTCCAGGCACACCACGTCGCCGCGCGGCACCATCAGCGAGGTGAGCTGGCGGTCGTCGAGGCGGAACACGTTGCGCACCATCGTGTGCTCGTTCTGCTCGATGACGCCAGCCTCCGAGCCTTCGACCAGCAGCGCGTGGATTTCTTCCTCGGTCACGGCCGGGCCGCGGCCGCTCGTCACGCCGAGCAGGCGCAGCACCAGGCGCGTCGAGCTGGACAGCAGCTTGACGAACGGCGTGGAAGCCACCGCCAGGAACGAGATCGGGCGCGCCACCAGGCGCGCGATGCTTTCGGGTGCCATCTGGCCGAGCCGCTTGGGCACCAGCTCGCCGAGCACGATGGAAAAGTAGGTCAGGCCGGCCACCACGATGGCGGTCGCCACGTAGCCGGCGGTGACGGTCTGCATGCCAAAGCCCTGCAGCCAGACGCCGAGCGGCTGGGCCAGCGTGGATTCGCCGACCACGCCGTTGAGCACGCCGATCGAGGTGATGCCGATCTGCACGGTGGAGAGGAAGCGGGTGGGATCTTCGCCCAGCTTGATCGCCTCGATGGCGCCGCGGTCGCCTTCCTCGATCCGTTTTTGCAGACGAGCCTTGCGGGCCGTCACCAGCGCGATTTCCGACATGGCGAACAGTCCGTTGAGCAAAATCAGCGCCAGTAATATGGCAATTTCCATCAGGGTGCGCGCCCTGTGCGCGCAGGAGTTATCGAGGGCCAAAGCATAACATTGCTATGTGTCGGAACCGTTCCCGGCAAGCGCGCGCCGGCGCCGGACGTGCCGTTCCGGTCGCCTGGCCACCTCCCGTGCCATCTCTTCCTCCACCTCTCCCGCCGCCGCGCCACAGCGCGAAAACCGGACGGTGGCGCCGTTCGAAATCGCGACGTCCGCTACGCGGGCGCCCTCGCCGCCACCCGGCGGCTGCGCGCCAACCCGTTGATGCAAAAGACAATTCACCGCCTTCCGTGCGCTGGCACAGCGGTTGCGAAGAGAAGCCGGGCCCCGCGACGCGGCGAGCCTGGCAACGGCGCTGCCCGGCAGCCGCCGTGAACGCAATCACTGGAAGGAGACATGGATATGGAAGTGCAATCGCAAGTCCAGGTGATGGGCATCGATGCCGGCGGCACGATGACCGACACCTTCTTTGTGCGCTCCGATGGCCGTTTCGTCGTGGGCAAGGCGCAAAGCAACCCCGAGGACGAATCGCTGGCCATCTTCAATTCGTCCGAGGACGCGCTGGCGCACTGGCAGCGCGGCGTCGACGACGTCTATCCCGAGCTGCTGACCTGCGTGTATTCGGGCACCGCGATGCTCAACCGCGTGGTGCAGCGCAAGGGGCTCGACGTGGGCCTGATGGTCAACAAGGGCTTCGAGCACGTCCACTCGATGGGCCGCGCGATCCAGAGCTACCTCGGCTACGCGCTGGAAGAGCGCATCCACCTCAACACCCACCGCTACGACGAGCCGCTGGTGCCGCTGTCGCGCACGCGCGGCGTGACCGAGCGCACCGACGTGCAGGGCGAGATCGTGATCCCGCTGCGCGAGCACGAGACGCGCCAGGCCACGCGCGAGCTGGTGGCGGCCGGCTCCAGGGCCATCGTGATCTGCTTCCTCCAGTCGCACAAGAACGGCACCAGCGAGCAGCAGGCGCGCGACATCGTGCGCGACGAGCTCAAGAAGCTCGGCGCCGACATCCCGGTGTTCGCCTCGGTGGACTACTATCCGCAGCGCAAGGAAAGCCACCGCATGAACACCACGGTGCTCGAAGCCTACGCGGCCGAGCCCTCGCGCCAGACCCTCAAGAAGGTCAGCGACCGTTTCCGCAAGCACGGCGCCAAGTTCGACCTGCGCGTGATGGCCACCCACGGCGGCACCATCAGCTGGAAGGCCAAGGAACTGGCGCGCACCATCGTCTCCGGCCCGATCGGCGGCGTGATCGGCTCGCGCCTGCTGGGCGAGACGCTGGGCTACGACAACATCGCCTGCTCCGACATCGGCGGTACCTCGTTCGACATGGCGCTCATCACCAAGGGCAACTTCGCCATCGCCGCCGACCCCGACATGGCGCGGCTGGTGCTGTCGCTGCCGCTGGTGACGATGGATTCCGTGGGCGCGGGCGCGGGCAGCTTCGTGCGGCTCGACCCGTACAGCGGCGCCATCAAGCTGGGGCCGGACAGCGCCGGCTACCGGGTCGGCACCTGCTGGCCCGAGAGCGGGCTGGACACGGTCTCGGTGTCCGATTGCCACGTGGTGCTCGGCTACCTCAATCCCGACAACTTCCTCGGCGGCGCCATCAAGCTCGACGTGGCGCGCGCGCGCCGGCACATCAAGGATCAGATCGCCGACCCGCTGGGCCTGTCGGTGGAGGACGCCGCCGCCGGCGTGATCGAGCTGCTCGACCTGCAGCTGCGCGAGTACCTGCGCTCCAACGTCAGCGCCAAGGGCTACAACCCGACCGAGTTCGTCTGCTTCTCTTACGGCGGCGCGGGGCCGGTCCATACCTACGGCTATACCGAAGGGCTGGGCTTCAAGGACGTGATCGTGCCGGCCTGGGCCGCGGGCTTCTCGGCGTTCGGCTGCGCCTGCGCGGACTTCGAGTACCGCTACGACAAGAGCGTCGACCTGGCGCTGCCGCAGGGCGCGGCCGAGGCCGACAAGGCGCAGGCCGCGCAGACCATCCAGCAGGCCTGGTCGGACCTGGCCGCCAAGGTGATCGAGGAATTCCGCATCAACGGCTTCAAGCCCGAGGACGTGATCCTGCGCCCCGGCTACCGCATGCAGTACATGGGCCAGCTCAACGACCTGGAGATCGACTCGCCGATCCCCAGCGCGGCCGGCGCCGCCGACTGGGACCGCATCGTCGATGCCTTCGAGCAGACCTACGGCCGCGTGTACGCCAGCTCGGCGCGCTCGCCCGAACTGGGCTTCTCGGTGACGGGCGCGATCATGCGCGGCATGGTGCTGACGCAGAAGCCGGTGCTGCCCGAAGACCCCGACGGCGGCCCCACGCCGCCGGCCGCGGCCCGCATCGGCACGCGCCCGCTCTACCGCCAGAAGCGGTGGCACGACGCGGTGCTGTGGAAGATGGAGGCGCTGCAGCCGGGCAACACCATCACCGGGCCGGCCATCATCGAGTCCGACGCCACCACCTTCGTGGTGCCGGAGGGCTTCGCCACCACGCTCGACAAGCATCGCCTGTTCCACCTCAAGGAAGTGAACAAGGCAGCGAAATAACAGGAGACACGCCATGAACATGATGTCCAGCAAGGAAGTCGGCCTGGCCGACCTGCTCAAGACCGGCCAGACGCTCAAGGAATTCCGCGACGCGATACTCGAGCGCACCGCGCAGACCGGCCACTACAACGGGCTCACGCGCCTGGCCTTCCGCGAGCGCGACCCGATCCGCTACGAAAAGCTGTTCTCCAAGCTGCGCGGCGGCCTGGTGCATGCGCGCGAAACCGCCAAGAAGATCGCCGCCAGCCCCATCGTCGAGCAGGAAGGCGAGCTCTGCTTCACGCTCTACAACGCCGCCGGCGACTGCGTGCTGACCTCGACCGGCATCATCATCCACGTCGGCACGATGGGCGCGGCGATCAAGTACATGATCGAGAACAACTGGGAGGGCAATCCCGGCATCCATCCCGGCGACATGTTCACCAACAACGACTGCTCGATCGGCAACGTGCACCCGTGCGACATCGCCACCATCGTGCCGATCTTCTCGCACGGCAAGCTGGTGGGCTGGGTGGGCGGCGTGACCCACGTGATCGACACCGGCGCGGTCACGCCCGGCTCGATGTCGACCGGGCAGGTGCAGCGCTTCGGCGACGGCTACATGATCACCTGCCGCAAGACCGGCGTGAACGACACGCCGCTGCGCGACTGGCTGCACGAAAGCCAGCGCTCGGTGCGCACACCGAAATACTGGATCCTCGACGAGCGCACCCGCATCGCCGGCTGCCACATGATCCGCGACCTGATCGAGGAAGTGATCGCCGACGAAGGGCTGGAAGCCTACGAGGAATTCGCCTACGAGGTGATCGAGGAAGGGCGGCGCGGCCTGCAGACCCGCATCAAGGCCATGACGCTGCCGGGCAAGTACCGCAAGGTGGCCTTCGTCGACGTGCCCTACAACCACCCGGACGTGCAGACCTCGTCGGCCTTCGCCAAGCTCGACTCGATCATGCACTCGCCAGTGGAGATGGAGATCCGCAAGGACGGCTCGTGGCGGCTGGACTTCGAGGGCGCGAGCCGCTGGGGCTGGCATTCGTACAACGCGCACCAGGTGGCCTTCACCAGCGGCATCTGGGTGATGATGACCCAGACCCTGGTGCCGACCCAGCGCATCAACGACGGCGCCTACTTCGGCACGGAATTCCACCTGCCCAAGGGCACCTGGATGAACCCGGACGACCGCCGCACCGGCCACGCCTACGCCTGGCACTTCCTGGTGTCCGGCTGGAGCGCGATGTGGCGCGGGCTGTCGCAGGCGTATTTCAGCCGCGGCTACCTGGAAGAGGTCAACGCCGGCAATGCCAACACTTCCAACTGGCTGCAGGGCGGCGGCATCAACCAGGAAGGCGAGATCCACGCGGTCAACAGCTTCGAGGCCTCGTCGTGCGGCACCGGCGCCTGCGCCATCAAGGACGGGCTGAACCACGCCGCGGCGATCTGGAACCCCGAAGGCGACATGGGCGACATCGAGATCTGGGAGATGGCCGAGCCGCTGCTCTACCTCGGGCGCAACGTCAAGGCCAACTCCGGCGGCTACGGCAAGTACCGCGGCGGCTGCGGCTTCGAGACCCTGCGCATGGTGTGGAAGGCGCAGGACTGGACCATGTTCTTCATGGGCAACGGCTACATGAACAGCGACTGGGGCCTGATGGGCGGCTACCCGGCCGCCACCGGCTACCGCTTCGAGGCGCACAAGACCGGCCTGAAGGAGCGCATCGCCGGCGGCGACAGCCTGCCGCTGGGCGGCGACGCCAACCCGGACCTGCCGGACTACGAGAACCACCTCAATGCCGGCGCCGTCGTCAAGCGCGACCAGCAGTGCATGACCACCGAGGACTGCTACGACAACTACGACCTGTACCTGAACTACCTGCGCGGCGGCCCCGGTTTCGGCGATCCGCTCGACCGCGAGGTGGAGGCCATCGAGCGCGACCTGAACAGCGCCGTGCTGCTGCCCGAGTACGCGCAGAAGGTCTACGGCGCGGTGGCGACCAGGGACGGCAACGGCATCTGGAAGGTGGACGCCCGGCAGACCGCGCTGCAGCGCGTCGAGATCCGCAACCAGCGCCTGGCGCGCTCGCAGCCGACCCAGGAATGGATGAAGGGCGAGCGCGAGCGCATCCTGGTCAAGCATGCCTCGACCCAGGTGCAGCACATGTTCGCCACCAGCTTCGGCCTGTCGCAGAAGTTCGAGCAGCAGTTCCGCGCGTTCTGGGACCTGCCGGAATCATGGACCCTGACCGAGGACGAGCTCGACGTGCCGACCTACGGCTCCAAGTACCGCATGGACCTGTCCAAGATGCCGGACGTCCATACCGTGGTGCTGGTCGAAGAGTAAGGCCGCCCCGGCACATCCAATCACGCAGGATTCAGGAGAAGACGCAAGATGTCTACCTATACCAGTGAACAGGTCAAGAACCTCGTCGACGGCAAGCTCGACTGGGACACCACGCTGCGCATGCTGTCCATGCCCAAGGACGCGGAGCGCTTCAAGCTGTACGTCGAGGCGCTGCAGAAGAAGCTCGACTGGGACGACCGCATCGTGCTGCCGCTGGGCCCGCACATGTTCATCGTGCAACAGGCCAAGACCCGCAAGTGGGTCACGCAGTGCGACTGCGGCCATGTGTTCTGCGACTACCGGGAGAACTGGAAGCTGCACGCCAACATCTACGTGCGCGACACCGAGGAAGCCATGACCGAGGTCTATCCGCACCTGATGGCGCCGGACACCCAGTGGCAGGTCTACCGCGAGTACTACTGCCCGAAGTGCGGGACCATGCACGACGTGGAGGCGCCCACGCCGTGGTATCCGGTGATCCACGACTTCGAGCCGGACATCGAGGCTTTCTATACCGACTGGGTGAAGCTGCCGCTGCCGGAGCGCGCGGACTGACGCGCGCTCCGCTGCCGATGTAGTCCATCCTCCGCATCGGGCAACCGCATGTGGACAGGCCGCCGGTTTTGGCCGGTGGCCGGACGGCCGTTCGATTTTCGGACGGCCGTCCTGTTTTCGGACGGCGCCGCGCGGGCGGTCCGGCGCGCGCGCGCCGTGGCGCGGCGCCGGGCCGGTGGCGTGGAATTTGCTCGCAGTCTGCGGGCAGGGATGGGCAAGTCCCGGCTGGCCCTGGTGGCGCTGCCGGGAGTAGCATGCGCAAAGCAGACGGCCAGGCAAGCGAAGGCGCAGACCAGGAACGCGGGCGCCAGTCCCGCGCAGGCAGAGCCAGAGAGCGAAAAAGAGCGAGCCGGCACACCGGCCATTCGTGATCCGCCACCGGCGGACCCCGCAAGGAGACACGGCATGCATCCAGCCAGCACACCGATGGACTGGTTTTCCCATCCCGATCATGACGCGAGCATCATGTCCGCCTGGGAACACCTGATTGGCGGCGGCGAGGCGAATGCCGGCGAGCTGCGCTGCGTGGTGGACGACTCGTGGCGGCGCTGCCTCGTGGCCCGCGTCGATCCCGGCGCCGGCGCCGCGCCGCCGCCGCTGGGCCAGGACGGCCTGCGGGCGCGGCGCGAGAAGAACGCGCGGCTGGTCAGCACCAGCCTGCCGCTGATCCAGCAGACCCACGAATTCCTCTCGCAGACCGGCACCATCATGCTGCTGGCCGATCCCGACGGCATGATCCTGCAGCAGGAAGGCGACATGCGCATCGTCGAGCCGGCCGGCGAGGTCGGCCTGATTCCGGGCTGCGACTGGACCGAGCTGAACTGCGGCACCAACGCCATCGGCACCGCGCTGGCTTTGCAGCAGCCGGTGCAGATCCACGGCGCCGAGCATTTCTGCGCCGGCATCAAGCGCTGGACCTGCTCGGCCACCGTGATCCGCGACCCGCTCGACGGCGGCGTGCTCGGCGTCATCGACGTGTCCGGCCTGGCGCAGACCTACAGCCGGCACAGCCTGGCGCTGACGGTCTCGCTGGCCGGGCGCATCGAAAGCCGCCTGGCCAAGCTGGCGATGGAGCGCCGCCTGCGGCTGCTGGACCGCTGCGCCAGCCACTTCGGCTCGCTGCGCAGCGACGGCGTGCTGGTCCTCGACGAATGCGGGCAACTGGTCAAGGCCAATCCGCAGGCGCCCGCGGCGCTGCTGCGGCTGGGCGTGGACACCGCGCTGGACCGCCGGTTCTCGGTGCCGGGCCTGGGCATCCGGCAGGCCGGCGCCGCCGTCCGGCCCGCGCCGGACTGGCTGCGGCTGGCCCGCCTCGAAACCGTCCGCGAGGTCGGCGAGACGCTCGGCTTCCTGCTGGTGATCCCGGCCGTGCCGCAGCGCGCGGCCAGCGGCGCGCCGCCGGCGCGCACGGCCCCGGCGCCGGCCTTCTCGCGCATCGTCGGCAACGGCGCCGCGCTGCGCTCGGCGGTGGAGAAGGCGCAGCACCTCGCGCCGTCCCGGGTGCCGGTGCTGCTGCTGGGCGAGACCGGCGTCGGCAAGGAACTGTTCGCCCAGGGCATCCACCAGGCCAGCGCCTGCGCCGAGGGGCCGTTCGTGGCCCTGAACTGCGGCGGGCTGTCGCGCGACCTGCTCGCCAGCGAGCTGTTCGGTTATGCCGAAGGCGCCTTCACCGGCGCGCGCAAGTCGGGCGCGGCCGGCAAGATCGAGGCCGCCAACCGCGGCACGCTGTTCCTCGACGAGATCGGCGAGATGCCGCTCGACATCCAGCCGCACCTGCTGCGCGTGCTCGAAGAAGGCGAGATCTACCGGCTCGGCGAGAACACGCCGCGCAAGGTCAGCTTCCGGCTGGTCGCCGCCACCCACCGCAACCTGCGCGACGACGTGGCCGCCGGCAAGTTCCGCATGGACCTGTTCTACCGCATCGCCGTCACCAACATCGCCATCCCGCCGCTGCGCGAGCGCAAGGACGACATCCCCGCGCTGGTGGCGCACTGGCTCACGCATCTGTGCGAGCGCTACGGCCTGCCGCTGGCCTCGTTCGACGACGACGCCTATGCCTGCCTGCTCGCCTACGACTGGCCCGGCAACGTGCGCGAGCTGCGCAACGCGCTCGAAGGCTCGCTGCTGATGGCCGACGGCGGCGTGATCACGGTCGACAAGCTGCCGCTGGAGATCGGCGCGGCCGCCTGGCAGGGCGATGCGGCCCGGGCGGAACCCGCGGCTGCCGCGCCGCCCGGCGCCGTGTATTCGCTGGAGATGGCCGAGGCGGAATCGATCCGCCGGGCGGTGGCGTACAGCGGCGGCAACCTGACCAAGACCGCCTCGCACCTCGGCATCGCCAAGAGCACGCTGTACCAGAAGATCCGCAAGTACGGCCTCGCGGCGGCGCTGAGCGAGACGCGGGGCAGGGTGCCGTAGCAGGGGCGCGGGATTACCTCGAAGGTAATCGCCGCATGGCGCCGGCCGTGCTGTAATGCCGTCATGGACACCCTGACCCCCAGCTCCGAGACCGCCACCGACTTTCCCGGCCTGCTGCGCTACTGGCGCGGCAGGCGCGGCTACAGCCAGCTCGCGCTGTCGCTGGCCGCCGGGGTGTCGCAGCGGCATATCAGCTTCCTCGAGTCGGGCCGCGCCCGGCCCAGCCGCGAGATGGTGCTGTCGCTGGCGGACCGCCTCGGCGTGCCGCTGCGCCAGCGCAACCGGCTGCTGCTGGCCGGCGGCTTCGCCCCGGCCTACAGCGAGCACGGCCTCGGCGCGCCGGCGCTGCAGATGGTGCAGCAGGCGGTGGCGCTGATCCTGAGCAAGCAGGAACCGTATCCGGCGGTGGTGCTGGACCGCTTCTGGAACCTGCTCGACGCCAACCGGGCCTACCGCGACATGCTCCGCGTGCTGCTCGGCGGGCGCGCGCCGTCCACGCTGGAGCCGGGCGATGCGCGCGTCAACCTGATGCTCACGGTGTTCGACCCGCAGGGGCTGTGGCCGGCGCTCGGGAACGCCCGCCAGGTCGGCCGCTACCTGCTGCGCCGGGTCTGGCAGGAACTGCAGACGCAGGCGCAGGACCAGGCCGCGCGCGCGCTCTTCGCGCGCATCGCGGCCTGGCACCCGGACCTGCTCGGGCCGGGCGGCCTGCCGCTGGCCGACGACGAGGCCGCCGGCGGCCCGCCGCCGCCGCTGCTGCCGGTCACGGTGGCGGCGGGCGGCTTCCGCGCCGCGCTGTTCACCACGCTGACCACGCTCGGCATTCCGCAGGACGTGACGCTGCAGGAAATGCGCATCGAGTGCTTCTTCCCGGCCGACGAGGCCTCGCGCCTGGCGCTGGAGGCGCTGGCCAGCCACGCCGCGGCCGTGGCGCCCTAGGCCGGGGCGCGCCAAGCAAGCCTTGGCGCACCCGTGCTAACATGCCGTTGCCGGCGCGCCTGCCATCCCCGATGGTGGCGCGCCGGCATCGTTACGTCTTCAGGGCGGGGTGCAAGTCCCCACCGGCGGTATGCCACCACAGCGCGTGGCGAGCCCGCGAGCGCCCGCATTCCCGTGCGGGGTCAGCAGACCTGGTGAGAGGCCAGGGCCGACGGTCATAGTCCGGATGAAAGAAGATGGGCGGTACAACCCGGCTGGCTCCCCCCGGCATGCGCGTGCTGCGCGCGTGCGCGGCTGGATTTGCCCGTGTTTTCCGCTGATCCCCTGGAACGCCCGCTTATCGTTGCAATAGGAGCGTTTCATGCTGTCACTTCCCACCCAGGAACAACCCGTTGTCGCTTTCCCGGCCGGCGCGGAGGCCGACCAGCGCCCGCTCGGCGAGCGCATCGCGCGGGCGCTCGACGCCATGCGCGAAGGCCGTCCCGTGGTACTGCTCGACGATGACGACCGCGAGAACGAGGCCGACCTGATCCTTTCCGCCGAGCGCCTGACCCAGGCCAACATGGCCATGATGATCCGCGAGTGCAGCGGCATCGTGTGCCTGTGCCTGACGCGCGAGAAGGTGGCCAGCCTGGGCCTGCGCCCGATGGTCGAAAACAACCGCAGCCAGTACGGCACCGCCTTCACGGTCTCGATCGAGGCACGCGAAGGCGTGACCACGGGCGTGAGCGCGGCCGACCGCATCACCACCATCCGCGCCGCCGTCGCCGAGGACGCCGGCCTCGATGCCGTGGTCAGCCCCGGCCACGTATTCCCGCTGGTGGCGGTGGACGGCGGCGTGCTGGCGCGCCGCGGCCATACCGAAGGCTCGGTCGAGCTGGCCCGCCTGGCCGGGCTGGCACCGGCCGCGGTGCTGTGCGAGCTGATGAACCCGGACGGCACGATGGCGCGCCGCCCCGAGGCGCTGGCGTTCGCCGAGATGTACCGCCTGCCGGTGCTGACCATCGCCGACCTGGTGGCCTGGCGCGGTCAGCAGGGCTGAGCGCGGCGCCCCGCGGCGCGGGGCGGCGGCGGGACCGTATGCGACAATGCGGCCTGTTTTCTGCCTGAACGAGGGTCCGTCCATGTCCTTGCGCGCCGCTTTCCACGCCGTTTCCTGTGCCATCGTCCTGCTTGCGGGCGGCAGCCTGTGCCTTGCCGCCCATGCCGAGACGGCCACCGGCACGGTCCGTTCCGCCGCGGCCGCCGCCACGGCGGGGCTGTATCAATGCCCCGGCGCCGACGGCGGCGTGGCATTGCGCGCCACGCCGCGCGAAGGCTGCACCGCGGTGGCGGCGCCCGAGACCGGCGCGCCCGATCCGCAGCGCTGGCTGCCGCTCGCGGGCGCCAGCGGCGCGATCTCCTATTTCGACAAGACCTCGGTGCGCCGCCGCGGCGCGGAAGTGGGCGTGGCCGTGATGCGCAACGCGCCGGCCGGCGTGATCCGCACCACCAGCGGCGAGCAGATCCGCTCCTCGCTCCGGCGCATGATCTTCAACTGCGCGACCTCGATGTACGCGGTGGTCGAGCAGACCTTGTATTCGAAGCGCTACGCACGCGGCGAATCGCTCTACACCATCGGCGCGCCGCAGGCCGGCATGCCGCAGCAGGTCGCCGCCGGCACCGTGGCGGGCGAGCTGTTCAACCGCCTGTGCCACTGAACGGGCCGGCGCGCGCGTCAACCTTTTGCGCTCCTGCGCCGTTGCTGGTAGCGAAGGCGACCGGCGGCGGGCATGCCCGCGACGCCAGCAGTTCGCCGTGCCGCCCGCATCTGCATGCCGCGCCGCGCCAATAGGCCGACGTGCCGACGTGCCGGCGCGTTGCCGCGATGACGGGGAAACGGTGCCCAGTGGCAACATGCCGTCCGGGGGGACCGGCACCGGGGTGAGATCCGATCGAGAGGCTGCGGCCTCTCTTTTTTTTGCCTGCCCGGCAGGGCGGCACGCGGCCGCTGTGCACCGCACGAAGACCGGGGTGCGCCATGCGCCGTTTCGGGGCGCCGGCCCCCGCGTTGACGAAGCGCGATCCGTATCCTAGCGTTGCAGATTCGGGGTTCGTCCATACTGGTTCCAGCGAGCCCGACAAACGCGAAACGCGCACGACACCCGCGCGATGACTGCCATGCCCGCCTTCCCACGCCAAGCGCCGCGATCCGCAAGACGCCGACGAACGGCCTGCGCGCCTGACCTGCGCCGCACCGCGCTCCCGGTGTGACGCACCGGCCCGAAAGCCGCGCGCCAAGCGGCTTCCAGCCCACCGGGGTTTCAAATTGTTGCAAACGTTGCGTGGTCGAAACGTGACTTTTAAGTCTCGAATTGTTAAGGTCCTATTGCGCATTGCAACAAGGCTGTTACTTTTTCAAGACATTGTCGTTATGATGCGTCGCGTGCTCTTTCGGGATCGCGCCGGCGGCGTGCCGAAGCCGCCGCGCCCGGCCGTGACCTGCGCGACCGACGCGATCTCCGCCTGCCGCCGCCCCGGCCCGGCGATGGCCCGCCTCTTGCAGCGAAGCCTGCCGCGGCCCTTGTGTTCAACCCTGCCTGCCACTGGCATCCATGTCCGATACCGTTACCGTGCCGACCACCGTCAACCTTCCGCGCCGCCAGCCGGCGCGCGCCAGCAGCGGCGCCCTGCGCCTGGGCCGGTGGTTGTGCGGCGGACTGCTGGCGGTGTGCGCGCTGGCGGCGCATGCGTTCGACTTCGAGACCGTGGCGGCGCGCGCGCGCCAGCTTGCGGCCACCCCGTACAAGACGCCCGCGCAGAACCTGCCGCGCGAGCTGCGCGAGCTCTCCTACGAGCGCTACCGCGAAATCGAATTCAAGCCCGACCGTCACCTGTGGCGCAACGCCAAGCTGCCGTTCGAGCTGTCCTTCTTCCATGAGGGCATGGTGTTCGACCAGCCGGTGCGCATCAACGAAGTGGTCAGCGGCAGCGTGCGCGAGATCCGCTTCGACCCCTCGGCCTTCAACTACGGCCCGCACAAGCTCGACGCGACCAAGCTCAAGCCGCTCGGCTTCGCGGGCTTTCGCGTGCTGTTTCCGCTGAACCAGCCCAAGGTCAAGGACGAGGTGGTGTCGTTCGTCGGCGCGAGCTATTTCCGCGCGCTCGGCAAGGACCAGTGGTACGGCCTGTCGGCCCGCGGGCTGGCGCTGGACACCGCGCTCAACTCGGGCGAGGAATTCCCGCGCTTCGTCGAATACTGGATCGAGCGCCCGTCGCCGGCGGACAAGCAGCTGACCATCTACGCGCTGATGGATTCGCGCCGCGTGAGCGGAGCCTACCGCATCGTGCTGCGCCCCGGCGCGGAGACGGCGATGGAGGTGAAGTCGCGGCTGTTCCTGCGCGAGCACGTCACCAAGCTTGGCCTGGCGCCGCTGACCAGCATGTACCTGTTCGGCGAGAACCAGCCGTCGCCGGTGCCGGACTACCGGCCCGAGGTGCATGACTCCGACGGCCTGTCGGTCCAGCTCGGCACCGGCGAGTGGCTGTGGCGCCCGCTGGGCAATCCCAAGCGGCTGCTGGTGACGTCGTTCTCGGCCACCAACCCGCAGGGCTTCGGCCTGATGCAGCGCGACCGCAGCTTCGGCAACTACCAGGAGATCGGCGCGTGGTACGAGCGCCGGCCGAGCGCGTGGGTGGAGCCCAAGGGCAACTGGGGCTCGGGCCGCGTGGAGCTGGTGCAGATCCCGACGCCGGACGAGACCAACGACAACATCGTGGCCTACTGGGTGCCGGACAATCCGCCCAAGCCGCGGCAGCCCTTCGATTACGAATACCGCCTGCTGTGGCAGAAGGACAGCGAAAAGCTGCCGCCGCTGTCGTGGGTGACGCAGACGCGGCGAGGCCAGGGCCTGAGCCGCAAGCAGGAGGACACCAGCTTCTCGCTGGCTGTCGATTTCGAAGGCCCTGCCTTCAAGAAACTGGCCGCCGACACCCGCATCGATCCGGTGATCTCGGCCGACAGCAACGGGGAGCTGCTCAGCACTTCGACGCAGCGCAACGAGGCCACCGGCGGCTGGCGCATGACGATGGTCGTGCGCCGCAAGGACGAGACCAAGCCGGTCGAGCTGCGCGGCTATCTTCGCAACGGCAATACAACCCTATCCGAGACGTGGAGCTACATCTTACCCCCAGGCTAAAGCGGCGCGCCGCCCCGGCGGCGGCATGCGAGCGCTATCTCGATCGCGTGCCGGTCTCGCCCGACCAGCGCCGCGAGCTGCTTGGCGAGATCGCCGGCAGCGACGGCGCCGAGCCGGCCATGCAGCAACTGCAGCGCAAGCTCGCAGCGAAGGACTGCGCCAAGGACGGCGCGCAGCCGGCCCCCGGCGGCGCGGCCTACGCCTCGGTCTGGCGCCGCCTCGGCCTCGCCTACGGCGCGCCGCAGGCAGCGGGCGAGCCGCTCATCGCGCGGCGCGAGGACGGCACCGTGCATATCGACACCGGCCCGGCCCCGCGGCGCGCCTCGATGGTGCCGCGCGCGTGGCCGCCCCACATCGTCACCGGCTTCCTGCGCAACCTGGGCCGCCGGCTGTTCGGGCGCCCGCCGGTGCCCGAGACCTGGGACACGCTGCACGACGGCCCCGACGCCGAGGGCAAGTGGCACCCGGCCGGCACGCACCGCCGCTGGGTGCTGCTGGGCCTGGTGGCAGGGCAGACCGCGCTGGCCACCTATTTCATGACGAAGGTGCTGCCGTACCACGGCACCGACCCGCTCGAGATCGCCGTGCTGGCGCTCTTCGCCATCCTGTTCTCGTGGGTGTCGGCCGGGTTCTGGACCGCCATGATGGGCTTCCTGGTGCTGGCCAAGGGTGGCGACCGCCACCTGATCTCGCGCTCCGCGGCGCAGGCCGGGCCCATCGCCGAGCAGGCGCGCACGGCGGTCATCATGCCGATCTGCAACGAGGACGTGACGCGCGTGTTCGCCGGCCTGCGCGCCACCTATGAATCGATGGAGCGCACCGGCGAGCTGGCGCGCTTCGATTTCTTCGTGCTGTCCGACAGCGGCAACCCCGATCTGCGCGCCGCCGAGACCGACGCCTGGATGGAGACCTGCCGCGCCGTCAACGGCTTCGGCCGCATCTTCTATCGCTGGCGCCGCCACCGCGTCAAGCGCAAGACCGGCAACGTGGCGGACTTCTGCCGCCGCTGGGGCAGCGCCTACCGCTACATGGTGGTGCTCGACGCCGACAGCGTGATGAGCGGCGAATGCCTGACCACGCTGGTCAGGCTGATGGAGAGCAACCCCGGCGCCGGCATCATCCAGACCGCGCCGCTGGCGGTCGGGCGCGAGACCATGTACGCGCGCGTGCAGCAGTTCTCCACGCGCGTGTACGGCCCGCTGTTTACCGCCGGCCTGCATTACTGGCAGCTGGGCGAGTCGCACTACTGGGGCCACAACGCCATCATTCGCATCCAGCCGTTCATGGAGCATTGCGCGCTGGCGCCGCTGCCGGGCAAGGGGCCGCTGGCCGGCGAGATCCTCTCGCACGATTTCGTCGAGGCCGCGCTGATGCGCCGCGCCGGCTGGGGCGTGTGGATCGCCTACGACCTGGAAGGCTCCTACGAGGAACTGCCGCCCAACCTGCTCGACGAGGTCAAGCGCGACCGCCGCTGGTGCCAGGGCAACCTGATGAACTTCCGGCTGTGGATGAAGCAGGGCTTCCACGCGGTGCACCGCGCGGTGTTCCTCACCGGCGTGATGGCCTACCTGTCGGCGCCGCTGTGGTTCCTGTTCCTGGTGCTGTCGACGATCATGCTGGCCAAGCACGCGCTGGTGCCGCCCGAGTATTTCACGCAGCCCTACCAGTTCTTCCCGACCTGGCCCGAGTGGCATCCCGAGAAGGCGCTCGCGCTGTTCTCGGCCACGGCGACGCTGCTGTTCCTGCCCAAGGTGGCCAGCGTGCTGCTGCTGATGAAGGACGCGCGCAACTACGGCGGGCCGGGCCGGCTGGTCATGTCGATGCTGATCGAGGTGGTGATGTCGGCGCTGCTGGCGCCGGTGCGCATGCTGTTCCACACCAAGTTCGTGGTGGCGGCCTACAGCGGCTGGGGCATTACCTGGAAGTCGCCCCCGCGCGAGGATGCCGAGACCACCTGGGGCGAGGCGTTCCGCCGCCACGGCCTGCATACGCTGCTCGGCCTGGCGTGGGGCGGACTGGTGCTGTGGATCGATCCGAGCTTCGTCTGGTGGCTGCTGCCGATCGTCGGCGCGCTGGCGCTGTCGATCCCGATGTCGGTGTTCCTGTCGCGCGTGTCGTTCGGCCGCGCGCTGCGCCGCGCCCGGCTGTTCGTCACGCCCGAGGAAGCCCGGCCGCCGCGCGAGATGGTGGCCATGCAGGAGCACGTGGAAGCCGCCGGCGAGCCGCCGGCCTTCATCGACGCGGTGGTGGACCCCGTCACCAACGCCCTGATGTGCGCCACCGGCTCGTCGCGCCTGATCCAGCCCGAGGCCACGCGGCTCGCGCATGCCGCGCTGGTGCAGCAGGCCCTGACCGAGGGGCCCGAGAGCCTGGGCGCCGCGCAGAAGCACCTGCTGCTGGGCGACCCGTTCGCGCTGGCCAGCCTGCATGAGCAGGTGTGGGCCTCGCCGCTGGCGCATGCGAGCTGGAAGGAAACCCGCATCCTGCCGCGGCGCGCGGCCAACGTGGTGCCGCTGCGGCCGCGGCTGGCCTGAGCAGCGCGCGGACGACGGCGCCGGCATTCCTCGCGGGGAATGCCGGCGTTTTTCTTTGTGGGGCAGAGCGCGGAGGGAGGGGAGAGAGGGGGCGGTGTCCCGGACCTCAAGCAGGCTTGTCCGGCGCGATCGCGGGCCGGCGCGCTAGCGCAGTGCCGAGGTGCAGATCGGCGCGTTGATGTAGACATCCCCCACGCGGCGCTCGCCGCGCTCGCCGCGCGTCATGTAGCGGAACATCATGCTCACGCCGAGCTTGGTGAGGATTTCCACGTCGCGGTTGGCGCAGATATTGCGCTGCAGGGGCGCGGCATAGCTGAGCTCGAAGCTGGCGAGGTCCAGCATCGGGCCGCGGTACTTGGTGAGCTCGAGCTGGAACAGCACGTGCTTGCCCGGCACCGACTGGCAGCGGCGCAGGCGCGTCTCGCCGTCGATGTCGATCGGCAGCATGTCGTTGAGCTGGCGGCAGGCGCGCGCCAGGATGTTGTCCGGCCGCGCGGTGTTGCGCAGCAGTTCGGGCACGCCGGCCGCGCCGGTGTTCTGGCCGGTGGCCGCGCCCTTGAGCATCTGGGCCAGCGCGTCGGCTTCGTCGGGCGGTGCCGCAGGAGCGGAGGCGGCGGCTTTGGCGGGCGGCGGGGCCGCGTGCGCGTGCCGCGCCCACGGCAAGCTGGCCGCGCCGGCGGCGGCCAGGGTCAGTAAGGCGGTAAGCAGAGCGTGTCTTGTTCTCATGCAGGAAAACGTTGCCGGAAGCCATGCCGGCAGGCTGGCTTCCGCGGTGCGTCGGGCTGCGTGACCGTCCGCCCCGGGCGGCCGACAGGGTGGCATTGTACCCTTGGCCTTGCCGCGGTTGAAAGCCAGCCCCCCTGATCCACGCCGCGCGGCGGCGCGCCCGGGCGCGGACCTTCGCCGCCGGGCGCGCGCACGCCGCGCGCGCCAGCATCATCCGCGTTTGCCGCCGCGGGTGCGCGGCTTGTTACGCTATGCAACAATTACGCCTTTCGCCTTGTCGTCCCCGCGCGCGCCGCCGGCTGCGCGTCCCCCGTTCCCCAGGATGTTCCGATGAGCCTCTCCGCCCGCGCCCCCCGGGCCGCGCGTTTCCCCCTCTGGCTGCTGGTATGCGCGTCGCTGACCGCGCTGGGGCCGCTGTCCATCGACATGTACCTGCCGAGCTTTCCCGCGCTGGCGGCGGATCTCGGCGTGGACATCGGGCGCGTGCAGCTGACGCTGGGCACCTTCCTGGTGGGGCTGGCGGCGGGGCAGGCTTTCTATGGCCCGATCAGCGACCGCTTCGGGCGCAAGCCGCCGCTCTATGCCGGGCTGGCGCTGTACGCGGCGGCCGCCGCCGGCTGCGCGCTCGCGCGCGACGTCGAGGCGCTGATGCTGTGGCGCTTCCTGCAGGCGCTGGGCGGCTGCGCCGGCATGGTGATGGCGCGCGCGGTGATCCGCGACCGGCTCGAGGCGCACGAGTCCGCGCGCGCCTTTTCCTCGCTGATGCTGGTCATGGGGCTGGCGCCGATCCTGGCGCCGATCATTGGCGGCGCCGTGCTCGGCGTGTTCGGCTGGCGCGCCATCTTCTGGCTGCTGTGCGGCGCCAGCCTGCTGATCCTGCTGGTGGTCCACCGCTATATGGAAGAGTCGCTCGACCACGCCAGCGCCATGCCGCTGCGCCTGGGCCGCGTGCTGTCCAACTATGGCGAGCTGCTGCGCGACCGTGGCTTCGTCGGCTATTCGCTGTCGGCCGGCTGCGCGCAGGCCGGCATGTTCGCGTACATCGCGGGTTCGCCGTTCGTGCTGATCGAGCTGCATGGCATCGCGCCATCGCACTACGGCTTCGTGTTCGGCACCAATGCGCTGGGCCTGATCGCCATGTCGCAGGTCAACGCGCGGCTGGTGCGCAACCGCGCGCTCGACCACGTGCTGCGCGGCGCGCTGCTGGCGCCTTGCGCGGCCGGCGTGATGCTGGCCGCGGTGGCGCTGGCGGGCACGGCGCCGCTGCCGGTGCTGCTGGCGGGGTTCTTCGTGTTCATCGGCAGCCTGGGCTGCATCCTGCCCAATGCGTCGGCGCTGGCGATGGCCCATCAGGGCCACCGGGCCGGCACGGCCTCGGCGCTGATGGGCACGCTGCAGTTTTCGCTCGGCACGCTGGCCGGCGCCGCGGTCAGCGTCTGGCGCGACGGCACCGCGCTGCCGCTCGCCGTGGTCATGGCGGTGTGCGGGATCGGCGCGGTGGGCATGCGCCTGGTCGGCCGCGCCGGCATGCAGGCGCAGCGCCCGGCATGAGCCGGGCCGCGCGGGGTCAGGACACGGCGGCGCCGCTTTGCTGCACGACCACCAGTTGCGCCGGCATCGGCGCGGCGTAGCCGGCTTCGCCGAAGCTCTCGCGGATGACGCGGTTGGTGTCGAAATACACCTGCCAGTAATTGTCGTTATGGCAGTACGGGCGCACCGCCAGGACCGGGCCGACCAGCGTGAACTCCAGGATTTCCACGTCCGGCGCGGGCTCGGCCAGGACGTTGGGCAGCGCGGCCAGGCGTTCCTTGAGCAGCGCGATGGCCGCGGCCGCATCGGTGCTGCCGGCCAGCTGGGCTTTGAGCTCGACGCGGCGGAAGGCGTTGGCGCTGAAGTTCTGGATGGTGTCGGAGAAGATCTTGTTGTTGCCGACCACGGTCAGCACGTTGTCGGGCGTGTCCAGCGTGGTGGCGAACAGGCCGATCTCCCTGACCGTGCCGGTCACGCCGGCCACCGTCACGAAGTCGCCGACCTTGAACGGGCGCAGCACCACCAGGAAGGCGCCCGCGGCGAAGTTGGCCATCAGGCCCGACCACGCCATGCCGACGGCCACGCCGGCCGCCGCGATCAGCGCGGCGAAGGTGGTGGTCTGGATGCCGAAATAACCGAGGATGCCGATCACCAGCACCACGTTCAGCGTGACCGTGACGATCGAGCCGACGTAGCGCAGCAGCGTGGGGTCGACCTTCTGCTTGGCCAGCGAGCCCTGCACCAGGCGCACCACGAAATGGATCAGCCAGCGGCCGATCACCCAGAAGGCCAGGGCGGCAAGCACCTTGACCCCAAACTCCGTCGCGTAGGCGACGACGACTTCCTGTAGCTTCTGCAGCGTGGTGGCATCCATCGCGTTCTCCCTTGCTGGCTCTTGCAGGTTCATGAACACCGAACGTCGTGCGGCGCCGCCCGCGCGCGCCGGCGGCGCGGCGCACGTGCGGGCTACGCATTATTGCGTTGCGGCGAGCGGAAGTTCAAGCACAGAATTGTGGGGCTTGGTGTCTGCCGCGGCGGCCGGCTCACCAGCTGGTTTCGCGCTCCGGCGTGGCCGAGATGCGGTGCAGCGAGAGATCCGCGCCGTTGTATTCCGATTCGGCATCGAGCCGGATGCCGACCACCTTCTTGAGCGTGCCGTAGACCACGGTGCCGCCGACCAGGGCGATGACGATGCCCAGCAGGGTGCCGATCAGTTGCGCGACCAGCGAGACGCCGCCGATGCCGCCCAGCGCGCGCGCGCCGAAGATGCCGGCGGCAATGCCGCCCCACGCGCCGCACAGGCCGTGCAGCGGCCACACGCCCAGCACGTCGTCGATGTGCCATTTGTTCTGCGCCAGCGTAAACAGATAGACGAACAGCACGCCGGCGATGGCGCCGGTGATCAGCGCGCCCAGCGGGTGCATCAGGTCCGAGCCCGCGCACACCGCCACCAGCCCGGCCAGCGGCCCGTTGTAGGCGAAGCCGGGATCGTTGCGGCCCGCGGCCCAGGCCGCCAGCGTGCCGCCGGCCATCGCCATCAGGGAGTTGATCGCCACCAGCCCGCTGATCTTGTCGACGGTCTGCGCGCTCATCACGTTGAAGCCGAACCAGCCCACCGCCAGCACCCAGGCGCCCAGCGCCAGGAACGGGATGTTGGAGGGCGGATGCGCGCTGATGCGGCCATCCTTCTGGTAGCGGCCGCGGCGCGCGCCCAGCAGCAGGATGGCCGGCAGCGCGATCCAGCCGCCCATCGCATGGACCACCACCGAGCCGGCGAAGTCGTGGAACGGGGCGCCGGCCACCGAGGCGATCCAGTCCTGCACGCCGAAGCGGTTGTTCCAGGCGATGCCCTCGAAGAACGGGTAGACCAGGCCGACCAGGACGAAGGTGGCCACCAGTTGCGGGTTGAAACGCGAGCGCTCGGCAATGCCGCCCGAGATAATCGCCGGAATGGCCGCGGCAAATGTCGCCAGGAAGAAGAACTTCACCAGCTCATAACCGCTGCGCTGCGCCAGCGTCTGGGCGCTGGCGAGGAACTCCACGCCATAAGCCACCGTATAGCCGATAAAGAAATAGGCAATCGTGGATATGGCGAAATCCACCAAAATCTTGACCAGCGCATTGACCTGGTTTTTCTTGCGCACCGTGCCGAGCTCAAGAAACGCAAAGCCCGCGTGCATGGCCAGCACCATGATCGCCCCTAACAGGATGAACAGGGCATCGGTGCCGCTCTTCCAATTGTCCATACATTCCTCATGCTCAAAATGGGAGCACCCGTATGCAATAACCGTTCCAGATCGGTCCCATACAGGTGCATGACTGCACCGTCTTGGTGGTTATCGCACTGCTTTGTGGTCGGCGGCGGTGGTTGGGGACTGGCAATGTCGGCCGCGGGCGGGCAGAATGCGCCGTGCCGCGCGCCGGGAGGCGAGCCGGCGGCCCGCGCGGCCTGCGCCAAAATGATGCGGTGCATTGATTTGGGGCGTGTGGATGGCGTCGGTCTGCACCAAAATGAGCGTTGTCGCCATATCGGTGCATGACGGCGTCGGTGGCGCTGCCGGTTCCGACGGGGGCGCCAGGGGGCTTCCGGGCCGCGCGGCGGGGCCGGGCGGCCGGTGCCGGACAGGCTCGCGCGCCGTGCCCGCGGACTTACGCGCGTTCGAATTCGGCTACCCTCACGAACCGTATTTGAAAGCGTGGAAAAGGAGTGTAAATTCCCCGCAAAGGCGCTTGACTCAAGGATTTCCGGCTTTTTTCGTTGCATTGGTGCCACTGGGGATTGCCCAATGCGTAAAGCGCGGATTAGACTGCGCCGATCGGTGATTTGCCGCGTGGCAGACACTCCGATGACGACGACCAACAAGGGAAATCAGCCATGAATAAAGGTGAACTGGTATCTGCCATCGCCGCTGACGCGGAACTGAGCAATGCTGCAGCAGAGCGCGCGCTGAATGCCGCTCTGGACAACATTAAGAAGGCGGTTGCCAAGGGTGATTCGGTAACGCTGGTGGGCTTCGGCAGCTTTGGCTCGGGCAAGCGCGCAGCGCGCACCGGCCGCAACCCGCGTACTGGCGAAACCATCAAGATTCCGGCCGCCAAGACGGTGAAGTTCTCCGCCGGCCAAGGCTTCAAGGACGCTGTGAACAAGAAGAAGTAAGCAGTTCGCGTCTGCAGCGCAGCGGAAATGAGAAGGCGGCCTCGAAAGGCCGCTTTTTTATCGTCCCGCATTCCCATCTCCCGCATCTCATTGCCCGTGTCTCCGGCGGTATCGCCGGCGGCATCGTCCCCGCCCGCGCGGGCGCGGCGGCGCGGCCGTTCCGGGTTACACTGCCGGGCATCGGCGCGGGCCTTCGCGGACCTGCCCGGCAGCCCCCAGAATCCGGATTTTGATCATGAATGACCTGTCCCACCAGCTTTCCATGACCGTGTTGATGACACCGGACATGGCCAACTTCTCCGGCAACGTGCACGGCGGCACCATCCTCAAGTATCTCGACATGGTGGCCTATGCCTGCGCCAGCCGCTACGCGGGGCGCTACGTGGTGACGCTGTCGGTGGACCAGGTGGTGTTCCGCCAGCCGATCCACGTCGGCGAGCTGGTGACGTTCCTGGCGGCGGTCAACTACACGGGCCGCAGCTCGATGGAGATCGGCATCAAGGTGGTGACGGAGAACATCCGCAGCAAGCTGGTGCGCCATACCAACAGCTGCTACTTCACGATGGTGGCGGTGGACGACAACGGCGCCCCGGCCGAGGTGCCGACGCTGCAGCCGCGCGACGAGGTGGAGCGCCAGCGCTTCGCCGCCGCGCAGGCGCGCCGCCAGCTGCGCCAGGAAATGGAAAAACGGCATGACGAGATCACCGGCAAGGCGTCCTGAGACGATGGGCGCGGCCATGCAGACCATGATGAAGCGCAAGCTCGCTTTTGCCCTTGCCGCGCCGGCGCTGCTGGCGCTCGCGCTGCCGGCGCGGGCCGAGGAGATCGGCAGCGTCAGCACCAATTTCCGCATCACGGGCTCCGACAAGGTGGTGATCGAAGCCTATGACGATCCGGTGGTGGCGGGCGTGACCTGCTACGTGTCGCGCGCGCGCACCGGCGGCATCAAGGGATCGCTCGGCATGGCGGAGGACCCGGCCGAAGCCTCGATCGCCTGCCGCCAGGTGGGCCCGATCTCGTTCAAGGAGCCGCTGCGCCAGCAGGACAATGTGTTCTCCGAGCGCATGTCGATCCTGTTCAAGGCGCTGCACGTGGTGCGCACGGTGGACCGCAAGCGCAACACGCTGGTCTACCTCACGTATTCCGACCGCATCGTCTCCGGCAGTCCGCAGAACAGCGTGACCGCGGTGCCGGTGGGGGCGGACACGCCGATTCCGATCAGGTAGAGCCGCCGGGATCCCGCTTCCCGCCATATCCGCATCGTCCAGCATCGTCCACGCATTCCCATCCGGCGGGCCCGGCCCCGGGCCCGGCCCGCTGCAATTCCAATCAAGCATCGGAGAAGACAACATGACTCAGCAAGGCAAGGTGGCGCTGGTGACGGGCGCGGCCCGCGGCATCGGCAAGGCGGTGGCGCAGGCGCTGCTGGCGGCGGGCTACCGCGTGGTGTTCGCCGGCCGCACGGCCGAATCGATCGAGGCGCTGGCCGCGCAGGCGCGCGCGGACGGCCACGTCGCGCTGGCGGTGCAGTGCGACGTGGGCGACCCGGCCTCGGTGGAGCGCCTGTTCGAGACGGTCCGCAAGGAATTCGGCCGGCTCGACGTGCTGTTCAACAACGCCGGCATCAACGCGCCGGCGGTGCCGATCGACGAACTGTCGGTGGAGCAGTGGCTGGCGGTGGTCAACACCAACCTGACCGGCGTGTTCCTGTGCTCGCGCGCGGCCTTCGCGCTGATGAAGTCGCAGAGCCCGCGCGGCGGGCGCATCATCAACAACGGCTCGATCTCGGCGCACGCGCCGCGGCCGAACACGGTGCCGTACACGGCCACCAAGCACGCCATCACCGGCCTGACCAAGAGCCTCTCGCTCGACGGCCGCGCCCACGACATCGCCTGCGGCCAGATCGACATCGGCAACGCCGCCACCGACATGGCCTCGCGCATGGCGCGCGGCGTGCCGCAGGCCAACGGCGAGATCGCGCCGGAGCCGCTCATGGACGTGGCCCACGTGGCCAGCTCCGTGGTCCACATGGCCAACCTGCCGCTCGACGCCAACGTGCAGTTCATGACCGTGATGGCCACCAAGATGCCGTTCGTCGGGCGCGGCTGAGCGGCGCGGCGCGGAACGCGGGGCCGGCACGCAGCCGTGCCGCCGTGGCCGCGTCGGGCCAGCGTCAGGCCGCCGCATCGAACATCTTGCGCAGCGTCGACTTCAGGATCTTGCCGTTGGCGTTGCGCGGCAGCATCTCCGGGCAGAACACGATCCGCACCGGCACCTTGAACGCGGCCAGCCGCTCGCCCACGAAGGCCTGCAGCTCGGCTTCCGTGACCTGCGCGCCGGGCTTCAGCGCGACCACCGCGGCCGGCTCCTCGCCCAGCGTGCGGTGGGCGATGCCGACCAGCGCCGCGTCCATCACCGCGGGGTGGCCGTAGAGCGCGCTTTCGACCTCGATGCAGTAGATGTTTTCGCCGCCGCGGATCAGCATGTCCTTCATGCGGTCCACGATGTACAGAAAACCGTCCTCGTCCAGCCGCGCGATGTCGCCGGTCCGGAGCCAGCCGTCCACGAAGGCCTGCGCGGTGGCCTCGGGCTTGTTCCAGTAGCCGCGCACCACGTTCGCGCCGCGCACCATCAGCTCGCCGGTCTCGCCCGCGGGCAGCGCGCGCCCGCGCCCGTCCACGATCTTCATCTCGCCCACCGGCAGCGCGGGGCCGCTGCTCTCCGGGCGCGCCACGTATTCCTCGGCGCTGTGGCTGGTGAAGGTGGCCGAGGTCTCGGTCATGCCCCAGCCGATGCCCGGCGCCGAATGCGGGAACACCTCGGTGATGCGCCGGACCAGCTCGGCGGAGGCGGGCGCGCCGCCGTAGTTCATGTTCTCCAGCGAGGTCAGGTCGAAGCGCGCGCGCTCGGGATGCTCGATGAGCTGCCACGCGATGGTCGGCACGCCGCCCGCCGCCGTGCAGCGCTCGCGCTCGATCAGCGCCATCGCGCGCAGCGGCTCCCAGCGGCGCATCAGCACGATCTTGCTGCCGTTGGCCAGCGCGCCGTTGAGCGCCGCCATGCAGCCGGTGACGTGGAAGAACGGCACCGACAGCAGCATGCCTTTCTGCGGCGCCAGCGGATCGGGCGCGGGAATCGGCTCGCCGCGGCGCAGGCAGTTGCGCATCGGGCTGAACAGGCCGGCCACCGCCACCGTGGCCGAGTTGCGGTGCGTGCCGAGCGCGCCCTTGGGCTTGCCGGTGGTGCCGGAGGTGTAGAAGATGGTGGCGTCGTCGTCCGGCTCGATGGCGATGTCCGGCACCGGCAGCGCGGGCAGCGCGGCCCACGCATCGGGCGCGCCGAGCAGGCTTTCCAGCGCGGCGATGCGCGCGTCGCCGCGCGCGGCGCCGGCGCGGCTGACGTAGACTTTTTCCAGCGCGGGGCAGCCGGGCAGGTGTTCGAGGATGCGGCCCAGGCGCTCGTCGTCGACGAAGGCGACCCGGCTGCCCGAATCGGCCAGCCCGTATTCGAGCTCGGCGCCGGTCCACCAGGCGTTGAGCGGCGTGATGATGGCGCCGGCCAGCAGCGCGCCGTAGAAGATCACCGGCCATTCGGGCAGGTTGCGCATGGCCAGCGCCACGCGGTCGCCCTTGCGCACGCCGTCGCGGGCCAGCGCGTGCGCCACCGTCAGCGCGGCGCGGCCGAAGGCGTCGTACGAGACCCGTTCGTCCTCATAGACCACGAAGGTCTTGCCGCCCTGCGCGCGGGCGAGCAGGAACAGCTCGCGCAGCGTGGGCGGCGCGTTCCTGAAGATGGTGGTGGGAATGCCGCGGATGACGCGCGTCTCGGTCTCGAACGGAGCGCCGGGCGCGGTGAGGCGGGCATGCGCCTCGGCCAGGCTGATGGCCGGCCAGGACGCGGCCGCTTGCGGTTGGTTCGGCATCGGTGCCTCCCTGACTGCATGGCGGAATGGAGCCCGCCGCCGGCGGACTCCCGAGGGAACAGCGGGAACAGTGGGCGCGCGCGGGCACGGGCGTGCCCGCGCGGCTCAGATCGTCACGCCGCCGTCCACCACCATCGCCTGCCCGGTCATGAAGGTGCTGGCCGCCGAGGCCAGGAACACCGCCGCGCCGGCGATCTCCACCGGCTCGCCGATGCGGCGCAGCGGCGCGCCCTGGGTCGACTGCTTGTAGCGCTCCGGGTCTTCCCACAGCGCGCGCGCGAAGTCGGTCCTGATCAGCCCCGGCGCGATGCAGTTCACGCGCACGTTGTGCGGGCCGAACTCCACCGCGAGGTTGCGCGCGAGCTGGAAGTCGGCCGCCTTCGACACGTTGTACACGCCGATGGTGGGCGAGCCGCGCAGCCCGCCGATCGACGACACGATGATGATGGAGCCGTCGCGGCGCGCGATCATCTGCGGCGCCACCATCTGGATCAGCCAGTGGTTGGAGATGACGTTGTTGTCCAGCACCTTGCGGAACTGCTCGTCGGTGACGCCGCTCATGGGCCCGTAGTAGGGGTTGGAGGCGGCGTTGCAGACCAGCACGTCGATCTTGCCGAAGGCGCGGCTGGTCTCGTCGACCAGCCGCTGCAGGTCTTCCTTGGAGGAGATGTTGGCGGGCACGGCGATGGCGGTGCCGGCGCCATGCCTGCCATTGATGGCGTCGACGACTTCCTGGCAGGCCTCGGCCTTGCGCGAGGAAATCACCACACGGGCGCCCTGTACCGCCATCTGCTCCGCGATGGCGCGGCCGATGCCGCGCGAAGAGCCGGTGACGATGGCAACCTTGCCGGTCAGGTCGAACAATGACATGCGTGTCTCCAGATGTCCGCGTCCTCGCCGCGCGGGACCGGATGTTTTATGAAAAGCGTGATCGGGATGCGGGCGCGGAAGCCAGACCCGCCGGACCTGCCGGCGCGCCGCGCAATGCTACCGCCCGGTAGATTATGGTCGGGCGGCATGGCCCAGTCCACACGCAAAGCGGCGGCCGGCACGGCTTATCAGTGTTTTTTCTGCCGGCAATTCACGCGGTGCATGGCCGTGTTCTGCACAGCGGGAGGCGGTATGCTGGCGGCGCGGCGGCGGCATTGCCCGCGCCGGGGAGATACGCTTCATGCTTTGGCAGATCAGGAACACCGGCGTCGCCCTGCTTGGCGCCATCCACGTACTCGATGCGCCGCTCACGGCGCTGGCGCCGGCGGCGGAACAGGCCTACCGCGCGGCCTCGCGCGTGGTCTTCGAGGTCGCGCTGGACCGCGTGCCGGACGGCGGCGCGGCCTATTTCCCGGAAGGGGACGGCCTCGGCCGGCATCTCGCGCCCGCCGTGCTCGGGCAGGTGCGGGCGCTGTGGCAGGACTTCGGCCTGCCCGCCGCCGAGCTGGAGCGCCTGCGTCCGGTGTTCGCGGCGCTGCACCTGCAGTTCGCGCTGGCGGCGCGGCAGGGCATCGTGGCGCAGCACGGCGTGGACCGCTACCTGTGGATGCGCGCGCGGGCGGACGGCCTGCCCGCCGAGGCGCTCGAAGACGCCGGCGAGGCGCTGCGCCTGCTGCGCGACGTGCCGCTGCACGAGCAGCTCGGCATGCTGGCGTTCTTCGCCGCGCAGCCCGCGCTGGCCGCCGCCGAGCCGGCCGACATGGTGCGCTGGTGGCGCGGTGGGCAGGCCGCGCCGTTCGCCGCGCTGCTGGCGCAGCGGCGCGCGCAGTGGCCGGCCACGCTGGCGGCCCTGGTCGACGCGCGCAACCGGCTGTGGCTGCCGAAGATCCAGGCGCTGATCGCCGCGCGCACGCCGGCGCTGGTGGTGGTCGGCGCGCTGCACCTGGTCGGCGAGACCGGCTTGCCGGCGCTGCTCGCGCAGGCCGGATTCGAGACGCAGCCGGCCGGCGCCTGACACGCGGCCGGCGCTCAGCCGGCGCGCGATGCCGACAACAGCGCCGGCAGCATCGCCTTCAGCGCCTGCGCGTCGGCCGGCTCCAGCGCCAGGCCGAAGCGCCCGGCCAGCAGCGCGATCACATCATCGGGCGCATCGAGCCGTTCGCGCTGCACGCTGCCGTCCGCCGCGCGCACGTGGAACTCGCCGTCGAGCAGGGTGAGCCGCGCCTCGCCCTGCGAGCGCGCCACGGTGAGGCTGTTGCGGAACAGGCTGTCCGGGTGGGTGGCGGTGTACCAGTTGCGCTGCTCGTAGTCGATCTCCTGCTGCGGCGAGAGGTCGAAGCGGTAGAGACGGAACCAGCCCTCGGCGCCGCGCGCTTCCATGTCGTACTGGTGGAAGGCCGCGGGCGCGGCATCCGCCGGGGCCGGGGCCAGCCGGTAGGGGAACGCGGGATCGGCCTCGCCGGCCGGCGGCAGCGGCAGCGCGCGGTACGGCGTGGGGCCGCCGAAGCCCACGTCCACGATATGGCTCAGGTGCGCGGCTTCCACGCGCAGCAGCATGTGCGACTGCATGGTCGGCACCGCGTCCGGCACGTGCCAGCGCACGCGCGCGGCCAGCGCCGTGACGCCGTAGCCGAGCGCGCGCAGCGCGGCGGCCAGCAGGGTGTTGTGCTCGAAGCAATAGCCGCCGCGGCGCCGGCTTACCAGCTTGTCGAACACGGCGTCGATGCCGATGCGCACGGGCCGCCGCAGCAGCACGTCGATGTTCTCGAACGGAATCCGCGCCAGGTGCGCGGCGATCAGGCTGTCGAGCGCGGCGCGGTCGGGGGCCGGCGGATGAGGGTGGCCGATGTGGCAGAGATAGGCTTGCAGGCGCGGGGCGCTCAGCGTGGTCGGCGTGTTCAGTGTGGTCATGGGTATCGTCATGCGAGGTCAGGACAGCGCCAGCAGCGCCGGCACGTCGAGCAGTTCTATATCGGCGTAATGCAGCCGCAGCAGCCCGCGCGCTTCCAGCTCGCGCAGCGCGTGGTTGACGGTCTGGCGCGACAGCCCGAGCATCTGGCCGAGCTGCTCCTGCGGGATGTGCACGGAGCGGCGCCCGCCGGCGGGCAGGTCGCCGTAGGCCTGCGCCATCGCCGCCAGCCGGCGCGCGGTGCGCGCCAGCGGCGGCAGCACCTGGGTCTCTTCCACGTAATGAAAGGCCTCGCGCGTCTTGGCCGCCAGCAGCTTGCCGAACTCGCGCCACCATTGCGGATGCTGCGCCAGCATGGCGTAGAGCTTGTCGCGCGGCAGGTGCAGCACGGTGGCGGCGCTGGTGGCGTGCGCGTCGTGGGTGCGCGCCAGGCCGTCGAACAGGCAGATCTCGCCGAACCACACGCCCGGGACCAGCAGGCCGAGCAGGGCGGCCTTGCCGGCGGCGCTGTGGGCGTCGATCTGCAGCGTGCCGGCGAGCACCGCGAAGATGCCGTCGAAGGCGTCGCCGCGCGCGAACAGCAACTGGCCGGCGGCCAGCCGGCGCGGCGTGGCGTCGCGCAGCAGCGCGTCCTGCATGGCCGCGGGCAGCGCGGCGAACCAGCTTCCCGCGCGCAGCACCGGCAGCGGGTCGGGCGCCTGCGCCGGCTGCGCGCGTGGCGTTGCGGGCATCGTCGTCTCCTGTGTTTTTGTCTGGCCTGGCGGGCTTGGTGTTTTCCCTCTGCCGGGGCGGCCGGGGACTGTCAAAAACCGGACAGACCCGCGTGCCGGCGCCCCTTTACCATACCGCCACATCCGGCCCCATCATAAGCCGCACGGCGAGCGGCGGCATTCGCGGGACGGCAGGAGACACAGTTGAAAACACTGATCGACCACCTCGCGAACTACGCGGCCTACCACCGCGATCCGCGCAATGTGTTCACGCATTTTATCGGCATTCCGATGATCGTCCTGGCCGTGACCACGCTGCTCGCGCGCCCGGCCATGCCGCTCGGCGAGGGCCCGGCCTACCTGACTCCGGCGATGGTGCTGTACGCGCTGTCGTGCCTGTTCTACCTGCGCCTGTCGGCCGGCTTCGGGCTGGCCATGACGGCGATCCTGGCGGGCTTCGTCTATGTGGGCGGCCTGCTGGCGGCGCTGTCCACCGGCGCCTGGCTGGCCTGGGGCATCGGGCTGTTCGTGATCGGCTGGGTGATCCAGTTCGTCGGCCACTATTACGAAGGCCGCAAGCCCGCCTTCGTCGACGACCTGTCCGGCCTGGTGGTGGGGCCGCTGTTCCTGGTGGCCGAGACCGCCTTCGCGCTCGGCCTGGCGCGCGACACGCGCGAGGCCGTCAGCGCCCACGCGCACTGAGCGGACGGCCGCCTACGCGGCCTGCGCCAGCAGCCAGCCGCGCAGCTGCAGCACCTTGTCGTCGGGCGCCAGCCCGCGCCGGTGCGCGAAATAATAAGCCTTGCGGCTTTCGGCCTCGGCCGGCAGCGCGGCCAGCGGCATCACCAGCCGGCCCTGCGCCAGCTCCTCGGCAATCAGGATGCGCGGAATCAGCGCCACGCCCACGCCGGCGGCGGCGGCCTGCGCCAGCATGGTGTAGAGGTCGTAGCGCGGGCCGCGCATGGCCTGCGCCGGCAGCGCCGCGCCCGCCGCCGCCAGCCAGTCGTGCCACGCGCGCAGGCGGGTGGTCAGGTGCAGCAGCGGCAGCGCCAGCAACTGCGCCAGGTCCAGCCGCTTGCGCCGCCCCAGCAGCGACGGGCTGCACACCGGCACCGAGGGGCCTTCCTGCAGGATGCGCTCGCCCTCGGTGCCCGGCCACAATCCCTCGCCGTAGTAGATCGCCGCGTCGAAGGCGGTATCGCTGAGCTCGAATGCCTCGGTGCGCGCCGACAGGTGCAGCGTGAGGTCGGGCAGGGCCTGCGCCAGCTGCGGCAGGCGCGGGATCAGCCACTGGCTGGCGAAGGTCGGGCCGATGGCCAGCTCGATGGCGCGCCCGCGCGGGCGCTGCGCCATCACGTCCAGCGTGACCTGCTCGATCTGGTCCAGCCGTTCGCGCACTTCCTCGGCATAGGTGCTGCCGGCCGGCGTGAGCGCGATGCGCTTGCGGATGCGGTGGAACAGCGGCACGCCCAGGCGCGCCTCGAGCGCGGCGATCTGCCGGCAGACCGCGCTTTCGGTCACGGCCAGCTCGTCGGCGGCGCGGGTGAAGCTGCCCAGCCGCGCGGCGGCCTCGAACATCTGCAGCGCGGTGAGGCTGGGTATGCCTTTGCGCATAGTGCGTTTTTGGAAGGAAGTTGGTGCGAAGTTATCAATTGTACGAAGTCCCGCGCGGTCTCACAATAAGGCCGCCGGGAGGCTCCAGGCTCCCGCCGTCCCCCGAAAACAAACGATTTCCAGCGTATTGACCATGACCAAGCCGAATCTGCAACGCCTGCTCGAAACCATCTGTGGCGAAGCACAGGCAACCGAGTTGCTGCAATTGATGAATGTTTCGCCCGAATTGCTGAACGCTGGCGGCGACACGGCCAGCCGCGCCGAAGTGGCGCAGGCCCTCAACATGGTGCTGTTCGCCGGCATCCTCGAGCGCGTGCCGACCGGCATGGCCTACACCCGCGACGTGATCCGGTCCGGCGGCCGCGTGGTGTTCGACCACGGCGCGCTGCGCACCGTGAAGTGGGACTGCGGCAGCCTGCCCGGCGGCGAGATCGCCTTCACCCGCATCCTGGGGCCGCTGGGCTACCGCCTCAACGGCACCTATCCGCTGGAGCGCATCGGCATGACCGGCCGCTCCTACGCGCACGCCGACCTGCCCGACGACATCGCCCAGTATTTCCTCAGCGAACTGCACCCGGAGCGCTTCAGCGCCGAATTCCAGGCCGCCGTGTCGCGCGTGGTGTCGGGCTCCGCCGACCCGCTGGGCGAGGACGCCGTGGTGCTGCTGGCCGTGCTCGAGCGCGATGCCAGCCTGCCGCTGGCCGACGCCGCGCGCCTGGTGCCGCAACTGGCCGCCTGCTTCGAGCGCCACCACGCCGCGCCGGCGCTGGCCGACTACGAGCTGCTGCTCAAGGAATCGGCCGAGATGGCCTGGATCTCCACCGAGGGCAACGCCTTCAACCACGCCACCGACCGCGTGGCCGACGTGCGCGCCGTGGCCGACGCGCAGCGCGGCCTGGGCCGCCCGATCAAGGACACGGTGGAAGTCTCGCGCTCGGGCCGCGTGCTGCAGACCGCGTTCAAGGCCGATCCGGTCGAGCGCGGTTTCGTCGGCGCGGACGGCGCCATCGTGAAGCGCACCGTGCCGGGCTCGTTCTACGAGTTCATCACGCGCGACTTCGTGCCCGCCACCGAGGGCACCGCCGGCACGCTGGACCTGTCCTTCGATGCCGGCAACGCGCAGGGCATCTTCAAGATGACCGCGGCCTCGGCCTGCTGAAGCCGGCGCGCCGGCTTCAGGGCTGGCCCGCCGGCAGCGTCAGGCGGGCCAGCAGCCCGCCCAGCTCGCCGCGGCCCAGTTCCAGGCCGCCGTCGTAGAGCGCGGCCATCTCGCTGACGATGGCCAGCCCCAGGCCGCTGCCGGCGGCGGTTTCGTCGAGCCGCGCGAAGCGGGCCGTGGCCAGCTCGCGCGCCGCCTCCGGCATGCCGGGGCCATCGTCCTCCACCCGCACTTCCAGCATTTCCCCGCGTTCGGCCAGCGTCACGCGCACGCGCGAGGCGGCCCACTGGCAGGCATTGTCGAGCAGGTTGCCGAGGATCTCGATCAGGTCCTGGCGGTCGCCGGCAAAGTGTCCTTCCCCTTCCACCTCGATGGCGATCGCGCGCCCGGCATGCAGGCGGGCCAGCGCGCGCGCCAGCTCGGCCGCAGCCGGGCCGGCCTCGATGCGCGCGCCGCGCGCGCTGGCGGCGCCGGCCGCGCGCGCGCGCGCCAGGTGGCGGTCCACCTGGCGGCGCATGGCCTCGACCTGCGCGGCGGCGGCGCGCGCGGCGTCGCCGGGCAGCCGGGCGGCCTCGTTGGCGAGGATGGCCAGCGGCGTCTTGACCGCGTGGGCAAGGTCGGCGGCCTGCCGGCGCGAGCGCGCCAGCGCGTCGGCATTGCGCGCCAGCAGGCTGTTGATCTCGCTGACCAGCGGCACCACTTCGGCCGGCCACGTGCCGCCCAGCCGGCTTTCGCGGCGCGCCTGCATCGCCGCCAGCGCCTGGCGCAGCCGCGCCAGCGGCGCCAGCCCGAACTTCACCTGCGCCGCCACCGCCAGCAGCAGCCCGGCGCCGAGCGCCGTGAGCGACCACGCCAGCAGCCGGTTGAACGCCTGGCGCGCGGCGCGCAGCTCGGTGCGGTCGAGCGCCACCGAGAGCGTCACCGGCGCATCGGCCGAGGCCAGCACGATCGGCCGCGACACCACCAGCAGCGACTGGCCGTTGGGCCCGGGGCGCACCTCGGCGTGGCTGCCGGCGACCCGGCTGTCCACCGTGGCGGGCATGTCCGCGTCCCACAGCGAGCGCGAGCGCAGCGTGCTGCCGCCGCCTTGCGCCTGCCAGTAGGCGCCGGAGTAGGGCAGCTCGTAGCGCGGGTCGGCCGGCGCGCGCGTCAGCGCGAGCTTGCCGTCGGCGCTCCAGTCCAGCGCGGCGGCGAGGCTGGCGAGCTGGTTGTCGAGCTGGCGCACGTAGGTCTGGTTGACGTGGCGGGCGAACAGCGTGGACAGCAGCCAGCCGGTGCCGCCGAGCGCGGCGGCCAGCCAGATGGCCGCCACCGCGAGCAGGCGCAGCGCGAGCGACTGGCGCATGGCTCAGTCTCCTGCCGGCGCGGGCGGCGGGCGCAGCCGGTAGCCCTGGCCGCGCACGGTCTCGATCACGTCCACGCCGAGCTTGCGCCGCAGGCGGCCGACGAAGACCTCGATGGTGTTGCTGTCGCGGTCGAAATCCTGCGCGTAGATATGCCCGGTCAGGGTGGCCTTGCTGACGATGGCGCCCGGGTGGTGCATCAGGTAGTCCAGCACCTTGAACTCGTGCGCGGTCAGCACCACGGCCGCGCCGTCCACCGTGGCCATGCCGGTGCGCGGGTTCAGCCGCAGCGGACCGCAGGCCAGCTCCGGCGCCGGCATGCCGTGGGCGCGCCGGATCAGCGCGCGGATGCGCGCCAGCAATTCTTCCATGCGGAACGGCTTGGCGAGGTAGTCGTCGGCGCCGGCGTCGATGCCTTCGACCTTGTCGGTCCAGCTGTCGCGCGCGGTCAGGATCAGCACCGGCACGTTGACCTGCGCCGCGCGCCAGCGGCGCAGCACGGACAGGCCGTCCAGCCCGGGCAGGCCGAGGTCGAGCACCACGGCGTCGTAGGGCTCGGTGGCGCCGAGGTGGCAGCCGTCGATGCCGTCGGCGGCGGTGTCGACCGCGTAGCCGGCGTCGGCCAGGCTGGCGTGGACCTGGGCGGCGAGCGTGGCTTCGTCTTCCACCAGAAGGATGCGCATGCGGGGTTCAGGGTTTCTTGCGGGCCTGGTCGAGATCGCGCCCCTTGGCCTTGAGCAGGGCCGCGGTGCGGGCATCGTATTCGAGCTTGGCGACCGCGCCGGTGGGCAGCAGCAGCTTGACCTCGTACTGCCAGAGGCCGTCGTCGTGGTCGAGCTTGACGCCGATCACGTCGCCGGCGTACTGCGCCGCGACCGTCTCCAGGATGCGGGTGAGGGGCAGGATCTCGCCCGACTGCACCGCGGCGCGCGCGCGGTCGGCGTCCTTGTCGGCATGCGCGGGCGCCGCGGCGCACAGCAGCGACAGCGCGGCCAGCAGCGGCAGCGGGTAGCGAAAACGGCAGCGGGGGCGGCGGGCGGCGGGGTCTGTCTTCATCGGGCGCATGGTGGACGCATGGTGCGCGGGCTTGGCTGAACAGAGGCTGAACGCGGCGCTCAGGCGCGGTTCAGGGAGTGCTCGCCACAATCGGCGCCTTCGTCGTTGCCGCCTTTCCGGGAGCCTGCCATGCCAGACCTTCGCGTCTCCAATGATAGTCCTTCGCGCCGCCGGTCCGGCGCGGCGCGGCGCGCGCTGCTGCTGGCCGGCGCGGTCGCGGCGGTGCTGCTCGGCGTGATCGCGCTGTTCTGGCCGCACGCCGGCGCGCGCGCCGTGCTGCACGAGTGGAAGCACCTCGACGGCGGGCTGCTGATGATCGCGCTCGGCGCGCTGCTGCTCGGGCCGGTGTTCGCGTTCGGACTCGACGCATGACTAGGACGTTGCTGATTTTTTCCGCCGCCGGTGCCGCGCGCGAGCGCGCCTCGCGTTCCCCGTTTTCGTGTTTACCCCTTGTTTTCAGGGGCCAAAGCGGTGCGCGCTGCTGCTTCCACGCGACACAACGGCGCACCACGACAGGAAAAAACCCGGAAAAACCCGGGGAAAACCCCGCTTTTTGCATCGACAAGCACGAAAACCCCTTGACGTGCGCTCGTTTCCGCTATGATTCAGTCGGTGTCGCGCGCCGACAGCCGGCTGGTCAAGAACCAGCGCGGCATCGGGTGCCACATCCCGTGCGACATCCTTCTGTTCAACTCATATTTATCGATATGGCGACCAAAGCGAATCCGACCGCGAAGACTGCAACCAAGACCGCTGCCAAGAAGGCACCGGCAACCAAAGCACCCGTAAAGGCTGCTGCCAAGAAGGCCGCGCCGGCCAAGAAGGCTGCTCCCGCTGCTGCGGTAACACCGAAGCCGCTGAAGGAAACCTTCAACAAGTCGAGCCTGGTCGCTCACCTGGTAGCCCAGACCCAGCTGGAAGCCAAGGCCGTGAAGACGGTGCTGGCCCATCTGGAAAACACCATCGTCAGCGCGCTGCACAAGAAGGGCGCCGGCGAATTCACGCTGCCCGGCCTGATGAAGGTCACGGCGCAACAAGTGCCGGCCAAGAAGAAGCGCTTCGGCAAGGACCCGTTCTCCGGTGAAGAGCGCTGGTTCCCGGCCAAGCCCGCGAGCGTCAAGGTCAAGGTGCGCCCGCTGAAGAAGCTGAAGGACGCGGCCGCCGCCTGACCGGCGACTGTGCCGGGCTTCCACGGGGAAGCTTGAATGCAGCTTGAGAGAAGGAGCCGCTTGCCGGCTCCTTTTTCTTTGCAGCGCCGCCCGCGGGGCCGCCATGCGCGGCATCCGGCGAGGCAACCGCCGCCATGCCGGATTCGCGCGGAACGGCGATAATCGCGGGGCCGCCGGCCCGGGGCCGGCACCTAGGAGCATCCATGTTTTCTCGTCGTTACGGCGCGGTGTGGTTGTCCGCGCTGGCCTTGCTCGCCTGCGCGGTCCTCGCCGTGGCCCACCGCATCTCGCCGGGCTGGCTCGCCGTGCCGGTCGCGCTGCTGCTGGTCGGCCTGCGCGACATCGGCCAGTCGCGCCACTCCATCCTGCGCAACTACCCGATCTGGGGCCACCTGCGTTTCTTCTTCGAATTCATCCGCCCGGAAATCCGCCAGTACTTCATCGAGGACGACACGCACGAGATGCCGTTCTCGCGCCAGCAGCGCAGCCTGGTCTACCAGCGCGCCAAGAACGAGGTCGACAGCCGGCCCTTCGGCACCGAGATCGACGTGCGCCTGGCGGGCCACGAATGGATCAGCCACTCGCTCGCGCCCACCCGCATCCCGTCGGCCGACTTCCGCATCACCGTCGGCGAGGGCCGCGCCCAGCCGTACTCGCTGTCGGTGTTCAACGTGTCGGCGATGAGCTTCGGCGCGCTGTCCGGCAATGCGATCCGCTCGCTCAACCGCGGCGCCAAGATCGGCGGCTTCATCCACGACACCGGCGAAGGCTCGATCTCGCCCTACCACCGCGCCGAGGGCGGCGACCTGATCTGGGAAGTGGCCTCGGGCTATTTCGGCTGCCGCCGCGCCGACGGCCGCTTCGATCCCGACAAGTTCGCCGAGCAGGCCCGCTCGCCGCAGGTCAAGATGATCGAGGTCAAGCTCTCGCAAGGCGCCAAGCCCGGCCACGGCGGCGTGCTGCCGGCGGCCAAGGTGACGCCCGAGATCGCCGCCACGCGCGGCATCGGCATGGGCGAGGACTGCATCTCGCCGGCCACCCACAGCGAGTTCTCCACGCCGCTGGGCCTGCTGCAGTTCGTCGAGCGCCTGCGCGACCTGTCGGGCGGCAAGCCTACCGGCTTCAAGCTCTGCATCGGCCATCCGTGGGAATTCTTCGGCATCGTCAAGGCCATGCTCGAATCCGGCATCCTGCCCGACTTCATCGTGGTCGACGGCGCCGAAGGCGGCACCGGCGCGGCGCCGCTGGAATTCGTCGATCACATCGGCGTGCCGCTGCAGGAAGGCTTGCTGCTGGTCCACAACACGCTGGTCGGCGCAAACCTGCGCGACAAGATCCGCATCGGCGCGAGCGGCAAGATCATCACCGCCTTCGACGTGGCGCGCACGCTCGCCACCGGCGCCGACTGGTGCAACTCCGCGCGCGGCTTCATGTTCGCGCTGGGCTGCGTGCAGGCGCAGAAATGCCACACCGACCGCTGCCCGGTCGGCGTGGCCACCCAGGACCCGGTGCGCCAGCGCGCCATCGTGGTGCCGGACAAGGCCCAGCGCGTGGCCAACTTCCACCGCCAGACCCTGCACGCGCTGCAGGAACTGCTGCAGGCGGCCGGCCTGCAGCATCCGGGCGACCTCGAGCCGCACCACATCGTGCGCCGCATCTCGCCCAACGAGGTGCGGCTGATGTCCGAGCTGCTCAAGTTCCTCGCGCCGGGCGACCTGCTCAACGGCAACTTCCGCTACCAGCTCTACGAGAAATACTGGCCGCTGGCGCGCGCGGACAGCTTCGCGCTGTAGGCCGCGCGGCCGGGGTTACTGCGCCGCGCCGCCGGCCGCCCGGAACCCGACCGACTGCGCCAGCACCGGTACCTCGTCCTCGTTGAGCGACATGGCTTCCGCGAGCTGGCGCTGGTTCAGCCATCCGCGCACCACGGTGGCCAGCCCGCTGGACGCGCAGTAGAGATAGACGTTCTGGGCGATGGCGCCGGCGGCCACGCCCGAGAACACGTCCTGCTGCTGCCTGGGCATGCCGGTCATGCGGCCGTGGTTGACCACGTACACGAGGTCGAGCGCCGCTTCCTTGACGAAGTCCTGGTAGCCGGTCAGGCCGCGCGCGTCGATGTCGCGCTTGAGCAGCAGGCAATGCTGCTGCGGATCGTAGCGGTACAGGCCGCCCGGCAAGGCGGCGTAGACGTCGATTTCGTGGATGCCGTGGGCGGAGGGCGCCGTATGCCCGCCGGCGGCGGCGCGGTTGATGCCGTTGGCGGCCCACAGCAGCTCGCCGAGGCGGTGCAGCGACAGCGCCTCCGTGCCGAACTCGCGCGTGCTGTGGCGCTGCCAGAGCGCGCCCATCAGCGGCAGCCCGGTGGTCATGTCCGGCGCCGGCAGCGCGATGGTCTTCGCCGGCGTGCCGGCCGAGGGCCTCGGCAGCAGTCCGGCGACAGGCTGGTACGTCAGCAGTTTTTCCTGGTTCATGGCAAGCCTCGTTCAGGTCATGTGCGGTGCGTGGCCGCGGGCAGCGTGCCGGCCGGCGTGGTCGATGCGCTGCTGGCGGGAGCTTCGGGTGAAGGCGGATGGAAAGGACAGCGCGGGCGGCTAGCAGAGCCAGCCGATGGCCCGCAGGAAACGATGGCCGTCTCCGGTCACGTGCATCCGCTTGCAGCCGGGCACTGGCGCTTCCAGGCGCACCAGCTGCCGCTCGACCAGCGCGCCGATGTCGGCGGGATCCAGCTCGCGATGGCGCGCCGAATCGTTAAGGATCATCAGGGCTGCGATCTCGTGAGGGCTCAGCATCACAGGCATCATTGTCTCCAGCACGCGGATATGGCTATCGGGGCGCCGCCGGCGGCCATCGGGACAGAGCCATTGCGGCAGCCCGGCCGTGTCCGCTTGCGGTGCTCAAGAACTATATGTGCCACGGCGCCATCTCTGGCGCCATGTCGCATGGCCATTGCGCTGGATCAAACCGGGGGCGGCGCGGTGCCGCGGCGCGCATGCGGTGCGCGGTCGGTGCGGCGCGAAGTGTGCGGGCGGGGACGCCCGGCGCCCGCACCCGCGGCATGCGCGAACGCCGGCTACGGGATCGACATGCCTGCGCGGGGTTCTACTGGTCCGCCTTGGCGCCCGACTTGCGCACGATCTCGGCCCATTTGTTGCCTTCGGCCTGCGTGTAGCGCGCGAACTCGGCCGGCGACGAGCCGACCGGCTCGGCGCCCATCTCGGCGTACTGGCGCTGCACGTCGGGCTGGCGCAGGGCCTGCGCGGCGTTGGCCGCGAGTTTTTCGACCACCGGGCCGGGCGTGCCGCGCGGCGCCCACAGGCCGTACCACGTGCTGATGTTGAAGCCGGGCAGGCCGGATTCGGCCACGGTCGGCACATCCGGCAGCGCGCGGGCGCGCTTGAGCGTGGTCACGGCCACCGCGCGCAGCTTGCCGGCCTTGATGAACGGCATGGCCGAGGGCATCGAGTCGAACATGAGCTGGATCTGGCCGCCCATCAGGTCGGTCAGCGCGGGCGAACTGCCCTTGTACGGCACGTGCTGCATCGACACGCTGGCGGCGATCTTGAACGATTCCCCGGCAAGCTGCTGGGCCGAGGCGTTGCCGGCCGAGCCGAAGTTGAGGCTGCCGTTGCGCGCCTTGGCCAGGGCGATCAGGTCGCGCACGGTCTTGACCGGCGACTCGTTGTTGACCACCAGCACCAGCGGCACGTCCGCGAGTTGCGTGATGGGCACGAAATCGCGGAACGCGTCATAGCGCATCTTGGGGTAGATGCTCGGGTTGATCACGTGCAGCGAGGCGTTGGCGAGCAGCGTGTAGCCGTCGGCCGCGGACTTGGCCACGTTCTCGGCGCCGATCATGCCGCTGGCGCCGGGCCGGTTGTCCACCACCACGGTCTGCCCGAGCGTGTCGCCCATGCGCACGGCGACCACGCGCGCCAGCAGGTCGGTGGGGCCGCCCGGCGGATAGGGCAGCACCAGGCGGATCGGGCGCTGCGGGTAGTCGTCGGCGGCGCGCGCGGGCGCCGCGCCCAAGGCGCAGGCGATGGCGACGGTGGCGAGGGTGGCGGCGCGCAGCGCTAGCCCGGTTGCGGCCCTGCGGCCGGCGTGGTGGTGCATGGTTCTGTCTCCTGGATTTTTATCGCGACTTTGCCGACCACCTGGCGGGCTTCGAGCGCGTGCAGCGCCTCGGCCAGCCCGGTCATCGGGTACACCTTCGACACGGTCGGCCGAATTTTTCCCGCGCTGGCCCACGCCAGCAGCGTCTGCATCACGGCCTGCAGCGCGGGCGCGTGCTGCGCGCGCTCGTTGGCGGGCGTCCAGCCGATATAGCGGCCGACGAAGAAGCCGTGCAGCGTCAGGTTCTTGACCAGCAGCAGGTTCAGCGGCGCCTGCGGGATGCGCCCGCTGGCAAAGCCCACGCTGAGCAGCCTGGCGTTGGCGGCGGCCGCGCGCAGCGACTGGTCGAACAGGTCGCCGCCCACCGGGTCCACCACCACGTCGGCGCCGCGCCCGCCGGTCACGCGCTTGACGGCGGCGGCGAGGTCTTCGGGGGCCAGCGCGTGCGCCGCGCCGCGCCGCAGCGCCTCCTCGCGCTTGGCTTCGGTGCTGGCGCAGGCAATGACCTGCGCGCCGAGTTCGCGGGCGATCTCCACCGCCGCCAGCCCGACCCCGGCGCCGGCGCCCAGCACCAGCACGGTCTCGCCGGGCTGCACCGCGCAGCGCCACACCAGCCCGCAGTAGGCGGTGCCGTAGGACAGCGGGACCGGCAGCGCGCGCAGGGTGTCGACCGCATCCGGTATGGGGTAGACCGTGTACTCGGGCAGGCAGACCTGCTCGGCGAAACAGCCCCAGTCGGCGATGGCCACCACGCGGTCGCCGGGGCGCAGGCGCGTGACCGCGCTGCCGCGGGCGACCACGCGGCCCACCGCCTCGGTGCCGGGCACGAAGGGCAGCGGCGGCCTGGTCTGGTAGCGTCCGGCCACCATCAGGCCGGTGGCGTGGCTGACGCTGGCGTATTCGACGGCGATCACCACCGCATGCGGGTCGAGCGCCGCGGGGGCGAGTGCTGCGGGGTCGAGAACTGCGGGGTCGAGAACTGCGGGGGCGGGGATGTCCGCCACGCGCACGTCCTCGGCCGGGCCGAACCGGTCGCACAGCAGGGCGCGCATCATGCCGCGGCTCCCGCTGCCTGCCGCACCACGCCGGCCGCCAGCCAGCGGTCGAGATCGTCCTGGGAGACTCCCCATTCGCGCAGCACGGCCTCGGTGTGCTCGCCGATGCGGGGCGCGGCGCCCGTGGGGCGGCGCAGGCCGCGGGCGGGAATGCCGGCGAACGGCAGCGTGCCCAGTCCCGGCTGCTCGATCTGCTGGAAGGTGCCTTGCTGCGCGGCCTGCGGATGGTCCAGCACCTGCCGGTGGTCGCGCACCGGCGCGTGGAGCACGTCGTGCGCCTGGAACACATCGAGCCAGTGCGCGGTGCGCTCGCGCGCCAGGCAATCGGTGACCGCGTCGCGCAGCCAGCCGGCATGGGCCATGCGGCTGGCGTTGTCGGCAAAGCGCGGGTCCGCGGCCCAGCCGGGCTGGCCGAGCGCCTGGCAGAGCCGGCCGAACTGCGCATTGTTGAGGGCCAGCAGCGTGATGCTGCCGTCGCGGGTCGGGAACACGCCGTTGGGCGCGCTGACCGGGCCGGCCGCGGCCGTGCCCTGGATGGCGTATTCGAGAATGTTGTTGGCCTGCAAGGCGCAGCAGGCGTCGAACAGGCTCAGTTCCACGTGGGCGCCGGTGCCCGCCGTGCGGAAGCGCCGGCACAGCGCGGCGGCGCACGCCTGCGCCGCGTACAGGCCGGTGGCCGCGTCCGCCAGCAGCATGCCGATGCGGCGCGGCGTGCCGTCGGCGAGGCGGTTGGCGAACATCAATCCGCTGTCGGCCTGCATGACCGAGTCCGAGGCGGGATGGTCGGCATAGGGGCCGTCGGCGCCGTAGCCGCTGATGGACACATAGACCAGCGCCGGGTTGCGCGCGGCCAGCGCGGCGTAGCCCACGCCGAGGCGCTCGGCCACCTGCGGGCGGAAGTTCTGCACCACCACGTCGGCCCGCAGCGCGAGGTCGAACAGCAGGGCCTTGCCGGCATCGGTGGCCGCGTCGACGCAGACGCTGCGCTTGCCGCCGTTATAGGCCACCGACAGCGCGCTGTGCTCGCCGCGCACCACGCCCACGTGCCGGCCCCAGTCGCCCGCGGGCGGGTCGACCTTGACCACCTCGGCGCCTTGCTGCCACAGGATATGCGCGCAGTACGGCCCGGCGATGCCCTGGCTGATGTCGAGCACGCGCAGCCCGGCGAAGGGCAGGTCGGCAGGCGAAGCGGAAGGATGAGTGGGGTGCGGGGGCTGGGTCTGGGCCATCGGTATCGAACGCGGAATCGTCAGGTGGCTGGGGATGGCTTATGCTACGGCGCATCTCCCGCGGTAACAATCCGCCTGACTGTGCCAACCGTGTTGATCCATGATTGACAATACCCTCGGACATCTCGATCTCAACCTGATCCGCCTGTTCGTCACGCTGGTCGAATCGAAGACGCTCACGGCCGCCGCCGAGCGCGGCGGCATGACCCGCTCCAACGTCTCGCGCCGCCTCAAGGCGCTCGAGCAGCATATGGGCGCGCAACTGATGCGGCGGACCACGCGCCACGTGGAGCTGACCGAGGCGGGCCGCCTGCTTTATGCCCACGGCGTGCGCATGCTGGACGAGCTGCAGGCCGCGGGCACCTCGATCGACAGCCTCGGCCAGACCGTGCGCGGCGACGTGCGCATCCGCCTGCCGACCGGCCTCGGCCATCTCTACCTGGCGCAGGTGCTGCTGGAGTTCGCGCGGCAGTATCCGGCCATCTCATTGCGGGTGCTGATCAACGACTACATCGGCGATCTCGTGTCCGCCGAGGTGGACGTGGCGCTCAAGATCACCTCCCAGCCGCCGGACGACCACGTGGCCCGCCGCATCTGCGCGGTGGGCTGGACCCTGTGCGCGGCGCCGGACTTCCTGGCGCGGCATGGCGCGCCGGCGAGCGCCGAGGCGCTGGCGGGCTGCGACCTGATCTCCCCGGCTTCGCTGGGGCGGCGCTTCGATCTCAAGCTCAAGATGGCCGGCACGCAGCTGATGCTGCGCGTGGCGCCGCGCATCCAGTCCGGCGACTACCCGTTCCTGGTCGAGACGGTGACGGGCGGCCTCGGCGTGGCGCTGCTGCCGCGCTATGCGGTGTGGCGCCAGATCGCGCGCGGCGAACTGGTGGCGGTGCTGCCGGAATACGAGCCCGAAGGCGTGGGCGACAGCATCTACATGCTGACCGCGCCCAACCGCTTTCCCACGCTGGCCACGCGCACGCTGATGGATTTCATGCGGGCGCGGCTGGAGCGCGAGGCGGGGAACTGGGCCGGCAGGGGGGAGGAGGAGACGGAGGAAGCAAAGGATGCGGAAGGAACGGCGGCGGCGAGCGGAGCCGGGACGGGCTCCGCGCAAGACAGCCGGCGGCCCGGAGGCGGCCCGCCGGCCGGCCCGCTTACTGCGGACCCATCTTCTTGATCAGCGCGTCGAGCTGCTCGCATTCCTGCTCGGTCAGGTCGGTCAGCGGCGCGCGCACCGGGCCCGCGTCATGGCCGACCAGCCTGGCGCCGGCCTTGACGATGCTCACGGCATAACCGGCGCGGCGGTTGCGGATGTCCAGGTAGGGCAGGAAGAACTCGTCGAGCAGGCGGTTGGTGGTGGCGTGGTCGTCGGCGGCGATGGCGCGGTAGAAATCCATCGCCGTCTTCGGGATGAAGTTGAACACGGCCGACGAATACACCGGCACGCCCAGCGCCTTGTAGGCCGCGGCATAGACTTCCGCGGTCGGCAGGCCGCCCAGGTACGACAGGCGGTCGCCCAGCTTGCGGCGGATGCGCACCATCGGCTCGATCTCGCCCACGCCGTCCTTGAAGCCGATCAGGTTGGGGCAGCGGTCGGCCAGCCGTTCCAGCATCTCCGCGTTGATGCGGGAGTTGGCGCGGTTGTAGACGATCACGCCGATGTTGACCGACTTGCACACCTCCTCGATATGGTTGGCGATGCCTTCCTGGCTGGCTTCGGTCAGGTAGTGCGGCAGCAGCAGGATGCCCTTGGCGCCCAGGCGCTGCGCTTCCCTGGCGTAGGCGATGGCCATGCGGGTCGGGCCGCCGGCGCCGGCCAGGATGGGCACCTTGCCGGCGCAGGTTTCCACCGCGGTGCGGATCACGTTGGCATAGTCGTCCGGCGTCAGCGAGAAGAACTCGCCGGTGCCGCCGGCGGCGAACAGCGCGGTGGCGCCGTAGGGCGCCAGCCATTCGAGGCGCTCCACGTAGGTGTCGGGACGGAAGTCGCCTTGCGCGTCGAAGTCGGTCACGGGGAAGGAGAGCAGGCCTTCCGAGATGATCTGCTTGAGTTCTTGTGGTGTGGTCATGATGGCTGGTCCTGAGCGCCGCAAGGGCAAGGTTTAGGTCAGTTGGCTCCGTGCTTCCCGTGGGGAGCACTCGTTCTTGAGATATGTCATCGTACAACTGTGACCGGGTTTATGCAAGCGGATTTGTCATGAGGGCGACCGTGGGAGGTGGCGATGGCGGAAAGCGGCGGCGCTGGCCGGCCGGGCAGGGGACCGGCTTCGATGCGCCGCTTCGCGTCGAATGTCCGCCGAATACCCGCCGGATGCCTGAAAGCTCGCTGAAAGACAGGTACGGTAGCGCTTCGGAAGCCTTCTTCCGCACGCCATGTCCTATCGGCAAAGCCGCCCGGCGACCAATCGGTCTTGCAGCCCGACATCGGGTAAACACATAGCTTCGCATCCGAAACCAGGTGCTTATAATTCTAGTTATACGATGACATATCACGAGGCCGGCGGCAGTCTCGATGTGGCCGGCACCGGTTGGAAGGGGGCCTCCACGCGCGCGGCCGGCCTGCCGGAGACCCCATGAATCCCAGCAACACCCTCACCGTGGCCGGCGAGGCCACCCGCCGCAGCAACGTCCGCTACTGGATCCTGCTGATGATCTTCGTGGTGACGACGGTCAACTACGCCGACCGCGCCACGCTCTCCATCACCGGCCCGGCCATGCGCCAGGAGTTCGGCTTCGACGCCGTGCAGATGGGCTTCATCTTCTCCGCCTTCAGCTGGGCCTACGTGATGGCGCAGATCCCGGGCGGCTGGCTGCTCGACCGCTTTGGCGCGCGCCGCATCTATGCGTGCAGCATCTTCCTGTGGTCGCTGTTCACGCTGCTGCAGGGTTTTATCGGCGTGTTCGCCACGGTCGGCGCGGCCGTGACCACGCTGTTCGTGCTGCGCTTCGCCGTCGGGCTGGCGGAGTCGCCGGCGTTCCCGGCCAACGCCAAGGTCGTGGCAAGCTGGTTCCCCACGGCCGAGCGCGGCACCGCCTCGGCCATCTTCAATTCCGCGCAGTACTTCGCCGCGGTGCTGTTCACGCCGCTGATGGCGTGGCTCACGCATGCGCTCGGCTGGTATCACGTCTATATGTGGATGGGCGCGTTCGGCATGGTGCTGGCGGGCCTGTGGCTCAAGGTGGTGCGCAGCCCGGCCACGCATCCGGCGGTGAACCGCGCCGAGCTGGAGCACATCCGGCAGGGCGGCGGCCTGATCGAGATGAGCGGCGACGGCGGCAAGGCCCGCGCCGGCAAGGAGCCCGCCGGCGCGCGCTGGTTCTATGTGAAGCAACTGCTCTCCAACCGCATGCTGCTGGGCGTGTACCTGGGCCAGTACTGCATCAACGTGCTTACATATTTCTTCCTGACGTGGTTCCCGGTGTACCTCGTGCAGGCGCGCGGCATGTCCATCCTCAAGGCCGGCTTCGTGGCCTCGCTGCCGGCGATCTGCGGTTTTCTCGGCGGCGTGCTGGGCGGCGTGATCTCGGACACGCTGCTGCGCCGCGGCCATTCGCTCACGATGGCGCGCAAGGTGCCGATCGTCGCCGGCATGCTGCTGTCGGTCAGCATGGTGGCCTGCAACTACGTGGACAGCGAATGGCTGGTGGTGGGCTTCATGGCGCTGGCCTTCTTCGGCAAGGGCATCGGCGCGCTGGGCTGGGCCGTGGTGGCCGATACCGCGCCGAAGGAAGTGATCGGGCTGGCCGGCAGTATTTTTAATATGTTCGGCAATATTGCCGGCATCGTCACGCCGATCGTGATCGGTTATATCCTTGGCGCCACCGGCTCGTTCAACGGCGCGCTGGTCTTCGTCGGCGCCAACGCGCTGGTGACGGTGATCAGCTACCTGGTGATCGTCAAGGAAATCGGACGCGTCGAGCTCAGGCATCCCTGAGCGGCGCGCGGCACGCATCTGGGCACGTATCTGGCAAGGAACAAGGAAGGTCATGTCGGTGATCGATATCAAGATTGAACAACCAGGCGGCGCGCCGGCGGGCGCGCAGGCGCAGGGCGCCCCGCTGTACATCCGCATCCACGAGCAGGACAACGTGGCCATCGTCGCCAATGACGGCGGGCTGCCCGAAGGCGCGGTGTTCGCCGACGGGCTGACGCTGCGCGAGCGCGTGCCGCAGGGCCACAAGGTGGCGCTGGCCGACCTCAAGGCCGGCGACGCGGTGGTGCGCTACAACGTGGTGATCGGCTACGCGCTCAAGGACCTGCCGCGCGGCAGCTGGGTCAACGAGCGCGTGATCGAGATGCCGGTCGCGCCCGAGCTGCACGACCTGCCGGTCGGCACGCGCGCCGCGGCGCCGCTGCCGCCGCTGGAGGGCTACACCTTCGAGGGCTTCCGCAACCCGGACGGCTCGGTCGGCACGCGCAACATCCTCGCCATCACCACCACCGTGCAGTGCGTGTCGGGCGTGGTGGAGCACGCGGTGCGCCGCATCAAGGCCGAGCTGCTGCCGCAGTATCCCAACGTGGACGACGTGATCGGCCTGGAGCACACCTATGGCTGCGGCGTCGCCATCGACGCGCCGGACGCCATCGTGCCGATCCGCACGCTGCGCAACATCGCGCTCAACCCCAATTTCGGCGGCACCGCGATGATGGTGAGCCTGGGCTGCGAGAAGCTCCAGCCCGAGCGCCTGATGCCGGCCGGCACCATGCCCGCGCAGGCCGGCGCCGGCAGCCTCGACGTCGGCGTGGTGTGCCTGCAGGACGACGCGCATGTCGGCTTCGAGAGCATGATCGATTCCATCATGGCGATGGCGCACACGCACCTGGCCAGGCTGGACCAGCGCCGCCGCGAGACCTGCCCGGCTTCCGAGCTGGTGGTGGGCGTGCAGTGCGGCGGCAGCGATGCTTTCTCGGGCGTGACGGCCAACCCGGCGGTCGGGTTCGCCACCGACCTGCTGGTGCGCGCCGGCGCCACGGTGATGTTCTCCGAAGTCACCGAGGTGCGCGACGGCATCGACCAGCTCACCGCGCGCGCGGCCACGCCCGCGGTGGCGCAGGCCATGATCCGCGAGATGGACTGGTACGACCGCTACCTGGAAAAGGGGCGCGTGGACCGCAGCGCCAACACCACGCCCGGCAACAAGAAGGGCGGCCTGTCCAATATCGTGGAAAAGGCGATGGGCTCGATCGTCAAGTCCGGCACCAGCGCCATCACCGGCGTGCTGTCGCCGGGCGAGAAGCTCACGCAGAAGGGCCTGATCTACGCCGCCACCCCGGCCAGCGACTTCATCTGCGGCACGCTGCAGCTTGCCGCCGGCATGAACCTGCACGTGTTCACCACCGGCCGCGGCACGCCCTACGGGCTGGCCGAGGTGCCGGTCATCAAGGTCGCCACGCGCAGCGACCTCGCGCGCCGCTGGCACGACCTGATGGACGTCAACGCCGGGCGCATCGCCACCGGCGAGGCCACCATCGAGGACGTGGGCTGGGAGCTCTTCCTCCTGATGCTGGACGTGGCGAGCGGACGCAGGAAGACCTGGGCCGAGCATCACAAGCTGCACAATGCGCTGGCCCTGTTCAACCCGGCGCCCGTGACCTGAGTCCCGCCGCGCGGCCGGTTTCCGCCGGCGTCCGGGACACGCGTCCCGGACGCCTTTACATTGGCGCGGCGCCAACCTTAAATTGGGGAAGGATCCGTTCCCCACCGCGGCGACAACACACCGCACAAACCAGCCGCACAAGGCAAAGGGCGCCGCCACGGCAGGCGCCCGGCCTGCCACCACCGCGTTGCTCCGTTCGCTTCGCCATGCCGCTTTTCCCGCCGACATGACGCTTCGGCGGGGGCATGCCGTGCGCGCGTTTGCCGGCCGCGTGGCCAGCTACCGAACCGGGGACTCACGTCGCGAGGTGCATCATGGCTGACCTGTCCGGTGAACTGGTGGAAGAATGGAGGGCAAGGCTGCGCGGCAAGGCGCTGCTGCCCGGCGAAGCGGGCTACGATGAGGCCCGCACGATCTGGAACGCGATGATCGACCGGCGCCCCGCGCTGATCGTCAAGGCCGCGGGCGCGGCCGACGTCATGGCCACGGTGGCGTTCGCGCGCGACCGGAACATGCTGCTGTCGGTGCGCTCGGGCGGCCACAACATCGGCGGCCACGCGGTATGCGACGGCGGTATCACGCTGGATCTGTCCGGCATGAAGTCGGTCCGCATCGACCCGGTGGCGCAGCGCGCCCACGTCGAGCCCGGCGCCACGCTGGCGGAGTTCGACCACGAGGCGCAGGCCTTCGGCCTCGCCACGCCGCTCGGCATCAACTCCACCACCGGCGTGGCCGGGCTCACGCTCGGCGGCGGCTTCGGCTGGATCAGCCGCAAGTTCGGCGCCTCGGTCGACAACCTCACCGGCGCGCACGTGGTCACGGCCGACGGCAAGCTGCTGCGCGCCAGCGCGGGCGAGCACGCCGACCTGTTCTGGGCCATCCGCGGCGGCGGCGGCAATTTCGGCGTGGTGACGATGTTCGAGTTCGCCCTGCATCCGGTCGGCCCCGAGATCTACGGCGGGCTGATCGTCTATCCGCTGGAGCAGGCGGGCACGGTGCTGCAGGGCCTGCGCGACCGCTTTCCCGGCATGCCCGACGAGCTCACCGTGTGGGCGGTGCTGCGGCAGGCGCCGCCGCTGCCGTTCCTGCCGCCCGAGGTGCACGGCAAGCCCGTCGTGGCGCTCGCGGTCTGCTACATCGGCCCGGTGGAAAACGGCCCGCAGCTCGCCGCGCCGCTGCGCAACCTCGGCACGCCCTATGGCGAGCACCTGGGCCCGATGCGCTTCGCCTCGTGGCAGCAGGCATTCGATCCCATGCTGGTGCCGGGCGCGCGCAACTACTGGAAGTCGCACAACTTCGCCGGGCTCGACGACGGCCTGATCGAGGTGCTGACGGCGTGCCTCACCCGGCTGCCGTCGCCGCAGACCGAGATCTTCATCGGCGCGATGGGCGGGCAGACCAACCGCGTGGCGCCGGACGCCACCGCCTACGCCAACCGCGACGCCAACTTCATCATGAACGTGCATGGCCGCTGGGACGACGCGGCCAGCGACGCCGCCTGCGTCGCCTGGGCGCGCGAGGTCTTCACGGCGGCTGCGCCCTATGCGCTGGGCACGGTGTACGTCAACTTCCTTACGCAGGACGAGGGCGACCGCGTGGGCGCGGCCTACGGGCCGAACTACGCGCGGCTGGCGGAACTGAAGCGGCGCTACGACCCGGGCAACCTGTTCCGGCACAACCAGAACATCAAGCCGGCCTGAATCCAGGGAGCGATGAAGCGGCGGCGCGGGCGGGGAGCCGCCGCGAGAAAAAGGCGCGATTGGCGCCCAGGATTGTCCACCGGATACCAGTCATGCCGTCGGCAGGAATGGCGCAAGGGGGCACGCCTCCTCCCGCCATGCCCGGCCCGGCTCAGATCAGCCGCGCCCCCGGCCACGCGCCGGACATCACGATATTGCGCACCGACTGCCGCACCGTCTGCATGATGTCCCACAGTTCGGGCACCGGCGGGCGGTTGCGCGCGGTCGCCAGCGCCACCTGGCGCGTGACCACCGGATCCACCAGCCGGGCCGAGTGCAGCCGGCCCTGCGCCACGCGGTCGGCGACCGCGGCGAACGGCAGCAGCGTGGCGCCGCAGCCGTCTTCCACCAGGCGCATCGCCACGGTGTTGGAGGCATCGCATTCCAGCGCGAGCTGCAGCGCGGTGCCGCTGCGCGCGGCCAGCGACTCGGCCAGCACGCGCAGGCCGTGGCCGGTGCTGGGCAGGATCAGCGGCACTTCGGCGAGCCGGCGCACGGCAAAGGTCGGGCCGAGATGGCTCCACGAGGTCGGCGTGACCAGGGTCAGGTCTTCCTCGAGCAGGATGTCCACCTTCAGCGCGCCTTGCTGCTCGGGCAGGTAGAGCAGGGCGACGTCGATCTCGCCGGCCGCGAGCCACGCCAGCACCGGGCTGGCCAGCCCTTCGACGAAGCGTACCTTGGTGGCGGGAAAGCGCTGCTTGAGCGCGGTGCCGATGCTGGCGAACGCGGTGTTGGCGATGGTCGGCTGCGCGGCGATCACCAGTTGCGCCGGCCCCTGCGCCGACGACGCGCGGATGGCCTCGCGCGCCTCCGCCAGCGTGGCGGCGACCTGGCGCGCGTAGACGATCAGCGTCTGGCCGGCCTCGGTCAGCACCACGCCGCGCCCGCTGCGGTGGAACAGGCGCGTGTCCAGCGCCGATTCCAGCCGCGCGATCTGGCGGCTCACGGTGGACTGGTCGGCGCCCATTTCGAGCGCGGCGCGCGAGATGCTCTGCGTGTTGGCCACGCAGACGAAGCAGGCCAGGTCTTCCGAGTTCAGCGTGCTTGCCGTCATCGCACCGCCGCCATCAGCCCTTGGCCGCCGGCTTGTCGCCGATGGCGTGGCCGGCCATGTGCTCGAGCGCGCGCACCAGGCCGGAGTGGTCCCAGCGCGCGCCGCCGAGCGCGCCGCACACGTTGAACAGTTGCTGGCACGAGGCGGTGTTGGGCAGGCTCACGCCGAGCTTGTGCGCGGTGGACAGCGCCAGGTTCAGGTCCTTCTGGTGCAGCTCGATGCGAAAGCCCGGGTCGAAGGTGCGCTTGATCATGCGCTCGCCGTGCACCTCCAGGATGCGCGAACTGGCAAAGCCGCCCATCAGCGCCTCGCGCACGCGCGCCGGGTCGGCGCCGGCCTTGGCGGCCAGCACCAGCGCCTCGCCCACGGCCTCGATGGTCAGCGCGACGATGACCTGGTTGGCCACCTTGGCCACCTGGCCGTCGCCCACGCCGCCCACCAGCGTGATGTTCTTGCCCATCAGCTTGAGCAGCGGCAGCACGCGGTCGAACGCCTCCTGCCTGCCGCCGGCCATGATCGACAGCGTGGCGGCCTTGGCGCCGACCTCGCCGCCGGACACCGGGCCGTCCACGTAGTCGCAGCCGAGCGCCTCGATCCTGCCGGCGAACACGCGCGTCTCGATCGGCGAGATCGAGCTCATGTCGACCACGGTCTTGCCCTTGGAAAGCCCCTGTGCCACGCTGTTGTCGCCGAACAGCACCTTTTCCACGTCGGGCGTGTCGGGCAGCATCAGGAAAACGACCTCGCTCTGGCGCGCCACCTCGGCGGCGTTGGCGCACGCCTGCGCGCCGGCGTCGAGCAGGGCCTGGGGCGCGCCGCTGCGCGAGTGCACGTAGAGCGCGTGGCCGCCGGCCGCGAGGTGCTGCGCCATCGGCGTGCCCATCACGCCCAGGCCGATGAATCCGATCTTGCTCATGTCTGTCCTCTCTTCATGTGCGCTGCCTGGCGCCACGCCATGCAGCCTCAGGTCGTCAGGCTGCTTCAGCCGGCGAAGCGGTCGCGCAGCGCCTGCGTCGCGTTGCGGAAGATGCCCTGGTCCACGCCCACCGCGACGAAGGCCGCGCCCATGTCGAGGTAGCGGCGCGCGTCGGCCTCCACCGGCGTGAGCGTGCCCACGGCCTTGCCGGCGCGATTGGCGGCCGCGAAGATGCGCGCCACCTGCGCCTGCACGTCCGGGTGGTTGGGGTTGCCGATGTGCCCGCACGCGGCGGCCAGGTCGGACGGGCCGATGAAGATGCCGTCCACGCCGTCCACCGCGCAGATCTCGTCCACGGCATCCACGCCTTTCTGGCTTTCGATCTGCACCAGCACGCAGATATTGTCGTTGATCCGGCTGAAGTAGTCGGGTACCGTGCCGTAGCGGTTGCTGCGCTGGGACATCGACACGCCGCGCACGCCGGCCGGCGGGTAGCGCGTGGCGCTGACCGCGCGGCCGGCCTGCTCGGCGCTTTCCACGAACGGGATCAGGAAATTGTAGAAGCCGATGTCGAGCAGGCGCTTCATCAGCACCGGGTCGTTGACCGGCGGGCGCACCACCGGCGCGCTCACGCTGCCTTGCAGCGCCTGCAGCTGCGGGATGAAGGTCAGCACGTCGTTGGGCGAATGCTCGCCGTCGAGCAGCAGCCAGTCGAAGCCGGCCAGGCCGAGGATCTCGGTGGTGGTGGCGTTGCCCAGCGAGCACCAGCAGCCGATCAGGCGGCGGCGCGCGAGGATGTCGGCGCGGAAGCGGTTGGGCAGCGGCGAGGGCAGCAGCGAGTTCGGCAGCGGGGTCGGCAACGAAGGCATGAGGCGGTGTGTCCTGGCGCAGTTTGTCTGGTACGGGCGGAGTCGGAGGGAGTCGGGCGTCAGCCCGTGATGCCGATCTGCCACGGCGCGAATTCATGGTCGCCCAGGCCCAGCAGCTCGCTCTTGCTGCGCTGGCCCGAGGCGGTGGCCAGGATCTGCGCGAAAATGCGCTCGCCCATTTCCTGGATGGTGGCGGTGCCGTCGAGGATCTCGCCGCAGTTGATGTCCATGTCTTCCTCCAGCCGCCGGTACATCGGCGAATTGGTGGCGAGCTTGAGCGACGGCACCGGCTTGGCGCCGAACATGGAGCCGCGCCCGGTGGTGAAGCAGATCAGGTTGGCGCCGCTGGCGATCTGGCCGGTGGCGGAGACCGGGTCGAAGCCCGGCGAATCCATGAAGACGAAGCCCTTGCGCGTGATCGGCTCGGCGTAGCGGTACACGTCCATCAGCGGGCCGGTGCCGCCCTTCATCGACGAGCCCAGCGACTTCTCGAAGATATTGGCCAGCCCGCCGGCCTGGTTGCCGGGGCTGACACGGCCGTTGATCTGCACGTCGCGCCCGGCGGCGTAGACGTCCTTCCACCAGCGGATGCGCTCGACCAGCTTCTCGCCCACCTCGCGGCTGGCCGCGCGGCGCGTCAGCGTGTGCTCCACGCCGTAGATCTCGGGCGTCTCCGACAGGATGGCGGTGCCGCCGTGGCGCACCAGGAGGTCCATCGCGGCGCCGAGCGCCGGGTTGGCGGTGATCGAGGAAAAGCCGTCCGAGCCGCCGCATTGCAGGCCGATGCTCAGGTGGCTGGCCGAAACCGGCCGGCGCGCGGCGCGGTTGGCGTCCGGCAGCAGCGCCCGCACCGCGGCCACGCCGGCTTCGATGGTCCGGCGCGTGCCGCCGGTGTCCTGCATGGTGAACGCGTGCAGGCGCGGGCCGGTCTCCAGCCCTTCGGCCTTGAGCAGGGCGTTGACCTGGTTGCGCTCGCAGCCCAGCCCGATCACCAGCACCGCGGCCAGGTTGGGGTGGCGCATGTAGCCGGCCAGCGTGCGCTGCAGCATCGCCATCGGCTCGCCGCTCATCTCCATGCCGCAGCCGGTGCTGTGGGCGAAGGCCACCACGCCGTCCACGTTGGGGAAGTCCGCCAGCCGCTCGGGCGTGAACCACTCGGCGATCTTGTGCACCACGGTGGCCGAGCAGTTGACGGTGGCCACCACGCCGATGAAGTTGCGCGTGGCCACGCGGCCGTCGTCGCGCACGATGCCGTCGAAGCTGGCCTGCTCGGCCTCGGGCAGCAGCGCCACCGGCACGAAGTCGCGCGCATGGGCGTAGTCGCGGTCGAACTCGCGGAACTCGATGTTGTGGCCGGACACCAGCGCGCCCGGCGCGATGTCGGCGCCGGCGAAGCCGATGGTGGTGTTGTACTTCAGGATCGGCTCGCCCTTGTGGATCGGGCGCGCGGCGATCTTGTAGCCGGCCGGCACCTGGCTGCGGATGGTGAAGGTCTCGCCGGGCACCGGCGTGCCGATGCTGAGTTCGGTGCGGGCGATCAGCACGTTGTCCTGCGCGTGCAGGCGGATGACCGGCGCGGCGGGCGCGGTGGCGGGGCTGGTGGTGGTCACGCTGTCTCCTGTGGGCATCTTCACTGATTGTCTTTCTGCGTGGCCTCTCGTGGCGGCCGCGCCGCGCGTGCCCGGGAGGCACGGCGGCGGCGCGGCGCGGAGGCCATCGGTGCTGCGTTCCTGCCGGGCGCGGCTATGCGCCGACGACCTGCTTGGCGAAGCTGGCGCGCTCCATCTCCACCACATCCACGCTGACCTGCACGCTTTCGCCGGCCTGGCCGGGGCGCACCTGCTCGGCGATCGCCTCGCACACGGCCTTGCCGAGCGCCTGCCGCACGGCCAGCTCGCGCCCGTCGAGGATGCGCAGCGTGGCATGCACGAAGGCGCGCTCGCGCGCCTCGGTGCCCTGGCGGTAGGCGGTCAGCGTCACGCAGCGCGACTTGATGTCCGGCTCGTTGAACTGGCCGGAGGCCAGCAGCGCGGCGTTGGCCTGGTCCATCAGCTCTTCCTGCGAGCAGGCCAGCCGGGTGTTTTCGGTGAGTTCGATGATGAGATGGGGCATGGTGGTTCCGATGACGGGTTGCCGAAGGGGGCGGTTCAGTCCACCGCCAGCGGCGACAGCGGGCCGGGCGACTTGCCGCGCGCGGCCTGCACGCGCGCCGCGGCGTCGTCGAGCTGGGCCAGCGTGCCGCTGTCCACCGGAATGTGCTCGGCGCGCGCGCGGCGCCAGGCGCGCTCGGGCTCGCCGGGCAGCAGGATGGCCTCGGTGCCGGGCTGCAGCTTCGACGAGCGCACCCAGTCGACGAAGGACTGCACCTCGTGGCCGAAGGTGGTGCTGCTGCCCAGGCGCGCCGGGTCGAACACGATGGCCAGCATGTTGTTCCAGACCGCGTGCTCGTGGGTCAGCGTCTCCGGGCGGATGGTGTGGCCGCCGGTCACGGCCGCGCCCAGCAGCTCGCACATCATCGCCAGCACGTAGCCCTTGTGCTCGCCGAACGAGCGCAGCGCGCCATGCGGCTGGCCCGCGGGCGGGAACATCACGGCGGGATCGTCGGTGGGATGGCCGTCGGCGTCCAGCAGGCAGCCCGGCGGCACCGGCACGCCCTTGTTGTTGGCCACGCGCACCTTGCCCAGCGCGATCGCGCTGGTGGCGAAGTCCATCACCAGCGGCGCGGCGCCGGCCACCGGCACGCCGATGGTGAACGGGTTGGTGCCGTAGCGCGCCTCGTAGCCGCCGTGCGGCGCCACGATCTGCCGGGACAGCACGTTGACGAAGTGGATCGAGATCATGCCGGCGGCGGCGGCCTGCTCGGCCCAGTGGCCCACGCGGCCGAGGTGGTGCGAGCGGCGCAGCCCCAGCACGCACACGCCATGCTCGCGCGCGCGGCCGATGGCCAGGTTCATGGCCTCCTCGGTGACCGCCTGGCCCATGCCGCGGTTGCCGTCCAGGCTCAGGATGCCGCCGGACTCGTGCACCACGCTCACGTGCTGGTTGAGCTGGAGCTGCTCGCCCAGCCAGGACAGCACGTACTTCGGGATCATGCCCACGCCGTGCGAATCGTGCCCGGACAGGTTGGCGCCGACCAGGTGGTCGGCGGTCAGGCGGGCTTCGCGCGCGTCGGAGCCGGCGGCGAGCCAGAGGTCGGATACCCACTGATGCAGGGCGGCGGTCGGGATGCGGTGTTCACTCATGGGATCGGGTAGCGGGATAGCGGAAGGAGGGGGCGGACGAGACAGGCGGCAGAAAATGGCGGCAGAAGATAGCGAAAGAACCGGCGCAAGAAAACGGCAGCAGGGCCGGCGGCGGCCACCATCATAAGCCGCCGGGCCCCGCTTGGGTACCCGGCAATGGGCGCCGGCCATGCATCCGCGTCATTCCGGCCGGATATTGGCGCTCTTGATCAGCTGCGCCCACTTGGCCACCTCGCGCTTCTGGAACGCGCCCAGCTCGGCCGGGCCCGCGCCGGACGGCTCGATGCCGAGCGTGGCGAAGCGCGCGCGCATGTCCGGCTCCTGCACGATCTTGCCGATGTCGGCGCCGAGCCGGTTGACGATGGGCTGCGGCGTGCCGGCCGGGGCGAACACCGCCTGCCACGAGACGATCTCGTAGCCGGCCAGCTTCGGCCCGCCGGCCTCGGCCACGGTCGGCACGTCCGGCAGCTCGCGCGCGCGCGTGGCCGCCGTGGTGGCCAGCGCGCGCAGCTTGCCGGCCTGGATCATCGGCATGGCCGCCACGCTGTTCTCGAACAGCACGTCGACCTGGCTGCCCAGCAGCGCCTGCACCGCCGGGTTGCTGCCCTTGTACGGCACGTGCAGCAGCTTGACGCCGGCCATGCTGGCGAACAGCTCGCCGGCCAGGTGCTGCGAGGTGCCGTTGCCGGCCGAGCCGAACGACACCGTGCCCGGCTTGGCGCGGGCGGCGGCGATCACGTCCTGCACGCTCTTCCACGGGCTGCCGGCGTTGACCACCAGCAGGTTGGGCAGGGTGCCGATCAGCGCCACCGGCTTGAAGTCCCTGACCGGGTCGTAGGGCATCTTCGGATACAGGCTGACGTTGATGGAATGCGAGCTGATGGTGCCGCCGACCAGCGTGTAGCCGTCCGGCGCCGCTTTGGCCACGTAGTCCGAGCCGATGTTGCCGCCTGCGCCGGCGCGGTTTTCCACCACCACCGGCTGGCCGATCATCTGCGACAGGCGCAGGCCGATCAGGCGGCCCAGCACGTCGGTGGTGCCGCCCGCGGCGAACGGCACCACGTAGTTGACGGGCTTGGTCGGCCAGGCGTCCTGCGCATGGGCGGCCGGCCCGGTGGCCAGCAGGGCCAGCGCGCCGGCGGCGGCCAGGGCGCGCAGGGCGCGGCGTGGCGCCGACAGCGGTGCCGCACGGAAATGTTGGGGAAACTGGACGCGGGCGGGCCGCTGCGGCCGGCGGTGGGTAGGCATATGCTGGTCTCCTGGCTTGTTGTGCGGCCATCCTTCTTTCCGCCGCCCCGCGCGGGCCGCTATCATCTGGCAAGCGGCAAGGTGGGGCAGGGCGGGATCGCCTTGGTCACAATCTACACGCGACCGGCACGGCACAGCCTTGCGTTTTACGCATAGCAGAAATGCGCCATATGCCGGGCGCGCAAGGGGGGCGGCCATAACAATCACCACATTGCCCGGCCTTGCCGCCGATCCGCCGCCGCCGCTCGCGTGCCGCGCCGCAACAATCGCGCCGTGATCGTGCTGTGAATCGCGCTGTGAATCGCGCCGTGAATCGCCATACGAATCGCGCCACCAGCCGCCGGCGCAGACCTGACCGCAGTGCATCATCCGAAGACCGACATGACCCAGACTCCTGCCGCCACCGCGTCCACCCATTCCGTTTCCGCCGCGCCGGCCGCCCGCACGGGCGGCCGCGTGCTGGTCGACGCGCTGCGCATCCACGGCGCCGAGCGCATCTTCTGCGTGCCCGGCGAAAGCTTCCTCGACGTGCTCGACGCCCTGCACGACCAGCCCGCCATCGACCTGATCGTGTGCAAGCACGAAGGCGCCGCGGCCAACATGGCCGAGGCCGACGGCAAGCTCACCGGCCGCCCGGGCATCTGCTTCGTCACGCGCGGGCCGGGCGCCACCCACGCCAGCATCGGCGTGCACATCGCCGCGCAGGACTCCACCCCGATGCTGCTGTTCGTCGGCCAGATCGCGCGCGGCCACAAGGGCCGCGAGGCGTTCCAGGAAGTGGACTACGGCGCCATGTTCGGCTCCATCGCCAAGTGGGTGGTGGAGATCGACGACCCCGCGCGCATCCCGGAACTGGTGGCGCGCGCGTTCCGCTGCGCCACCTCGGGCCGGCCCGGCCCGGTGGTGATCGCGCTGCCCGAGGACGTGCTCGACGGCCTGTGCGAGGTTGCCGACACCCCCCGCTACCAGCCCGTGGCGGCGGCCCCGCGCGCGGCCGACGCCGAGGCGCTGGCCGCGCTGCTGGCCGGCGCGCAGCGGCCGCTGGTGATCGCCGGCGGCGCCAACTGGAGCCCGCGCGCGGCGGCGGACTTCGCCACCTTCGTGCGGCGCTGGGACCTGCCGGTGGCATGCGCGTTCCGCCGCCAGGACGTGCTCGACAACCGCGACCCGCACTACGTGGGCCACCTGAGCCTGGGCGTGAGCCCGGCGCTGGCCGAGCGCGTGCGCACCGCCGACGTGATCCTCGCCTTCGGCACGCGCCTGGGCGACATCGCCACCGACGGCTACACGCTGCTGGAGGCACCCACGCCGCGCCAGCGCCTGATCCACGTGCACGCCGACAGCGCCGAGCTGGGCCGCGTCTACCAGCCCGAACTCGCCATCGAGGCCGGCACCGAGACCGGCGCGGCCATGCTGGCCGCGCTGCCGGCCCCGGCCAGCGTGGCCTGGGGCGACTGGACCGGCGCCGCGCGCGCCGCGCACATCGCCTTCGTCACGCCGGGCAAGCCGCACGCCGAACTCAGCGGCGTGGACATGACCGCGGTGGTCGACCACCTCAACCAGACCCTGCCGGCCGACGCCGTGCTCAGCAACGGCGCCGGCAACTACACGGTCTGGCTGCACCGCTATTACGCCTACCGCCAGCCGCGCACCGAACTGGCGCCCACCTGCGGCGCGATGGGCTACGGCCTGCCGGCGGCCATCGCCGCCAAGCTGCGCGACCCGCAGCGCACGGTGGTGTGCTTCGCCGGCGACGGCTGCTTCCTGATGTACCCGCAGGAGATCGCCACCGCCGCCGCCTACGGCGCCAACCTCGTGGTGGTGGTGGTCAACAACGGCATGTACGGCACCATCCGCATGCACCAGGAAAAGCGCTACCCGGGCCGCGTCAGCGGCACCGACATCCCCAGCCCGGACTTCGTGGCGATGGCGCAGTCGTGCGGCGCCTGGGCCGAGCGCGTGACGCGCACCGAGGACTTCGCCGGCGCCTTCGAGCGCGCGCTGGCGGCGGGCAAGCCCGCCGTGCTGGAGCTGACCACCGATCCGCGCCAGATCACCCCGGCCATGCGCATCGCCGGCTGACGGCGGCGCGTGTCCGGCGGGCATGGGAAGACAGGGAAGACAAGGACCACAAGACCGGCCCGACCCATGACGCCGGACAGCCGCCGGCACCTGATATACGGCGTGCCGCATACGGCACGCCTCGCACCAGATCCATAACAAGAACGCAGAACAGGAGACCCTTCGCATGACCACTGGCACGCTGGATGGCCTGCGCGGCCATTTCTCCGGGCGGCTGCTGACCGCGCCCGACGACACCGCGCCCTTCCTGACCGACTGGCGCCGCAACTTCACCGGCCGCACGCTGGCCGTGGCGCAGCCGGACACCACGGCGGACGTGGCCGCGGTGGTGCGCTGGTGCGCGGCGCACCGCGTGCCGCTGGTGCCGCAGGGCGGCAATACCGGCATGGTGGGCGGCGCCGTGCCCGACGGCGGCGGCCACGCGCTGGTGCTGTCCACCGCGCGCCTGAACCGCATCCGCGAGATCGACCCGCTCAACAACACGCTGACCGCCGAGGCCGGCTGCATCCTGGCCAACGTCCAGCAGGCCGCGCAGGAGGCGGACCGTCTCTATCCGCTCTCGCTCGGCGCGGAGGGCAGCTGCACCATCGGCGGCAACCTCGCCAGCAATGCCGGCGGCGTGCAGGTGCTGCGCTACGGCAACACGCGCGAGCTGTGCCTGGGGCTGGAAGTGGTCACGCCCGACGGCGAGATCTGGGACGGCCTGCGCGCGCTGCGCAAGGACAATACCGGCTACGACCTCAAGCAGCTGTTCATCGGCGCCGAGGGCACGCTGGGCGTGATCACCGCCGCCACGCTCAAGCTCTATCCGCGCCCGGCCGCGCGCATGACCGCGCTGGCCGCCGTGGCCGACCCGCATGCCGCGCTGCGCCTGCTGGAGCTGGCCCAGCGCCGGCTGGCCGCCACGCTGACCGCGTTCGAGCTGATGAGCGGAGCCTGCATGGCGCTGGTGGCGCGCCATTTCCCCGATTGCCGCGCGCCGTTCGAGCAGGACCATCCCTGGTACGTGCTGCTGGAAAGCAGCGACCCGCACAGCGAGGCGCACGCCACGCAGGCGTTCGGCGAGCTGATGGAAGAAGCCTTCGAGGCCGGCATCGTGGCCGACGCGGCCATCGCCGCCTCGCTGGCGCAGTCCGACGCGCTCTGGCGCATCCGCCACCACCTGCCCGAGGCGCAGTCGCTCGACGGCGGCGACAACGTCAAGCACGACATCTCGGTGCCGATCTCGGCCATCGCCACCTTCATCGAGCGCACCAGCGCCGACATCGTGGCGGCCCACCCAGGCGCGCGCGTGCTGGCCTTCGGCCATCTCGGCGACGGCAACCTGCACTACAACGTCAGTGCCCCGGCCGGCCAGCCGCAGGCACCGTTCGTGCAGGCCAGCGGCGCGGCGGTCAGCGCGCTGGTGTACGAGGCGGTGGCGCGCGTGCGCGGCTCGATCTCCGCCGAGCACGGCATCGGCCAGCTCAAGGTCGGGAAGAACGCGCACTACAAGTCCGCCGTGGAAATGGCGCTGATGCAGAGGATCAAGCAGGCGCTGGACCCGCACGGCCTGATGAACCCGGGCCGGCTGCTGCCGCCGCGCTGACAGGCGAACCGGGAAAGCCCCGCAGAGGGCAGGAAGAAAGCCCGAGGAAGGTAGGAAAGAAGCCCAAGGAAGGCCAGGGAAGGCTCGAAGAAGCCCCGAAGAAAGCCGAACCACAAAGCTCGCAAAGAGCAGGAGACACCGATGCAAGATGCAACGCACAAGCGCGGCCGCCGCGCCTCGCTGCTGGCCCTGGCCGTGCTGGCCGCCACCACCGTCTGCGGCGCGCTGCCGGCGCGGGCCGAGACCTGGCCGGCCAAGCCGATCCGCCTGATCGTGCCGTTCACCGCGGGCGGCAACACCGACATCGTGGCGCGCCTGGTCGCGCGCGAGCTGCAGAAGTCGCTGGGGCAGGCGGTGGTGGTGGACAACCGCCCGGGCGCTTCGGGCAACATCGGCGCCGACACCGTGGCCAAGTCCGCGCCGGACGGCTACACGCTGCTGGTGGGCACGGTCGGCACCAATGCCATCAACGCCAGCTTCTACCGCAAGATGCCCTATGACACCGTCAAGGACTTCGCCGCGGTGGCGATGGTCGCCTCGGTGCCCAACATCCTGGTGGTCAACCCCGGCGTGCCGGCCAACAGCGTCAAGGAGCTGACCCAGTACGTCAAGCGCGCCAACGGCAGCACCACCTTCGCCTCGTCCGGCACCGGCACCTCGATCCATCTCTCGGGCGAGCTGTACAAGGTCATGACCGGCGTGTCGATGGTGCACGTGCCCTACAAGGGCAGCGCGCCCGCCGTGACCGACCTGATGGGCGGGCAGGTGCAGCTGATGTTCGACAACGCGCCGACCTCGCTGCCGTTCGTCAAGGCCGGCAAGCTCAAGGCGCTGGCCGTCACCGGCGCGCACCGCATGAGCGCGCTGCCCAACGTGCCGACGATGGAAGAAGCCGGCCTGCCGGGCTTCGTCACCGGCTCGTGGTTCGGCGTGTTCGCGCCGGCGCGCACGCCGCGCGAGATCGTCACGCGCCTGAGCGACATCATCATGGCGGCCTCGGCCCGCCCCGATTTCCGCGAGGCGCTGGTGACCGCCGGCGCCGATCCCGACCCCAAGCCCGCCGCCGAATTCCAGGCCTTCGCGCTGGCGGAGAAGGTGCGCTGGGAGAAGGTCGTCAAGGCGGCCGGCGTCTCGGTCGACGAATAAACCGGCGCCCGGCAGGCCGCGCCGGGCGCGCCCCCATCGAGGAACCATCATCATGAGCAATCCCGCCCCCGCCACTCCGCGCCCTGCCACTTCGCGCCATGACGCCGCCGCGCTGCGCGGCATGGCCCAGGCCATGTTCGCGCGCGCCGGCATGCCGGACGACCGCGCCGCCGACGTGACCGACATCCTGATCGAGGCCGACCTGATGGGCCACGACACGCACGGCCTGCAACTGCTGCCGACCTACCTGGCCGAGATCGAGAGCGGCAGCATGGCGGTCACGGAAGACTACGACGTCATCTCCGAGCGCGCCGCCGTCGCCACCTGGGACGGCAAGCGCCTGCCCGGCCCGTGGCTGACCCTGCGCGCGCTGGAAAGCGCGATGGCGCGCGCGCGCGACTACGGCACCGGCACCGTGACCATCCGCCGCTCGCACCACATCGCCTGCCTGGCGGCCTACCTGGAGCGCGCCACGCGGGCCGGGCTGGTCATGCTGCTGTTCTCGTCGGCGCCGGGCGCGGCCACCGTGGCGCCGTTCGGCGGCACCCGCGCGGTGTTCTCGCCGAGCCCGCTGGCGGTCGGTTTTCCCACGCCCGAGGGCCCGGTGCTGATCGACGTGTCCACCTCCATCACCACCAACGGCCTGACCGGCCGCCTGTACAAGGAAGGCAAGCGCCTGCCGCACCAGTGGCTGATCGACGAGCACGGCAACGCCAGCGACGACCCGGCCGTGCTGTTTCCCCCGCACGCCGGCTCGATCCTGCCGCTGGGCGGGCTCGACGTGGGCCACAAGGGCTTCGCGCTGTCGCTGATGGTGGAGGCGCTGACCGCCGGCCTGACCGGCCACGGCCGCGACGACCCGGGCAAGCGCTGGGGCAACACCGTGTTCCTGCAGATCCTCGACCCGGCCGCGTTCGCCGGCGAGGAAGCCTTCGCCACGCAGATGGGCTGGGTGGCGCGCGCCAGCACCGGCAACCCGCCGCGGCCCGGCGTGGACCGGGTCAGACTGCCGGGGCAGGGCGCGCTCGAGCGCAAGGCGCGGCAACTGCGCGAGGGCGTGGCGCTGAACCCGGCGATCCTGCCGCAGCTCGCGCCGTGGCTGGAAAAGTACGGCATGGCGGCGCCCGCGGCGCTGGCCTGAAGACCGGGGCATTGGCGGGGGCGCTGGCCGGCGGCCGGCGCCGTGCGGTAAGCTCGCGGAATCCGGCATCCGCCTGCCATCGTCCGCCGCCATCCATGCAAGCTTTCAGCCTCGACCTGTTCCTCCGCCTTTTCTCCGGCCTGCTGTGCGGGGTCCTGCTCGGGCTGGACCGCAACCTGCACGGCAAGCCGGCCGGCGTGCGCACGCTGGGGCTGGTGTCGCTGGGCGCCGCCGCCGCGGTGTGCGTGGTGACGGTGTCGGGCCATCCGCCCGATGCCATGTCGCGCGTGCTGCAGGGCCTGCTGACCGGCATCGGCTTTCTCGGCGTGGGCGTGATCTCGCGCCACAGCAACGACGACAAGCCCCAGGGCCTGACCACGGCGGCGGCGATCTGGCTGGCCGCCATCGTCGGCGCGGCGTGCGGGGCGGGGTACTACGCCATCGTGGCGATCGCGCTGGCGCTGGGGCTGCTGCTGCTCCTGATCGGCGGGCGCTTCGAGCGCGGCCTGCGCCGGCGCCTGCGGCAGGAGGAAGCGCTGCTGCGCGAGCACAAGCGCCACCGCGACTTCGGCGGCCACGGCCCGGAAGGCAGGCAGGGCGAGCAGGGCGGCAACCCGCGCGCGATGCCGCCGGGCCTGGACGAAAGCTGAGCCGGCGCGGCGCTTTCCTGCCCGCCTCCTTGCTCGCCTCCTTGCCCGTCTTTTTTGCCGGTCTGCCGTCCGTCGGTCTGACTGTCCGTCTATCCGTCCGTCTTCCTGCCCGCCGCTCAGCGCGCCTGCGCTTGCAGCGCCGCCTCGATGCCGCGCACGCTTTCCACCAGCAGCGGGCGCACCGTTTCCAGCAGCATCGCGGCCGGCACGATGGCGGTGGGGCCGCTGCATGACAGCGTCATCGGTGGCAGCGCGCGGCCCGGGCGGAACGCGGCGGCGATGGAGTTGATGTCGGGCAGCCATTCGCCGAACGACGTGGTGCAGCCCATGCGCCGCACCTCGGCGCCGCCGTGCGCCACGATGGCCTCGGCGCGCGCGGCGTCCAGCCCGTCGTGGCGGCGGAACGCGGCCAGCGCCTGCTTGCGCTCGGCCGGCGGCAGCGCTTCGAGATAGGCGCGCCCGGCGGCCGTGGTCAGCCCCGAGATGCGCGTGCCCGCCGCCACGCGCAGCGTCAGGTAGGACTCCGACTGGCAGTTCTCGTAGATCAGCATCTGCGCGCGGTCGCGCACGATCAGCGAGGTCACGCCCTGCGACAGGTCCGCCAGCGCCCGCATGAAGGGGCGCACCACCTCCAGCACGTCCACGCCCTGCTGCGCCGCCGGCGCCATCGCCAGCGCAGAGCTGCCGAGCTGGTACTTGGCCTGCTCGGGGTCCAGGCGCAGGTAGCCCAGCTCGGTCAGGGTATGGGTCAGGCGCGACACGGTGGACTTGGGCAGGCCGCAGCGCTGCGCCAGCTCGGCATTGCCGAGCCGCGTCTCGTAGCTGCGGAAGCACGCCAGCACGTCGAGCCCGCGCGCCAGCGCGGTGACGAAATGCCGGTCTTCCTTGGGCTGGGCGCCGTCGTCGGGCGGCGGCGGGTCCGGATCGTCGAGGTTGTCCATGCGCGGGCGGTGACTGGCGGGGCCGTGGATGCGGATCAGCCGGCGGCGGCCAGCATCTCGCGCAGCTTCGCCTTGAGGATCTTGCCGGACGGCGCGGCCGGCAGGTGCTCGACGACGCGCACCTCGTGCGGGATCTTGTATGGCGACAACTGCTCGCGCAGGAACGCGCGCAGCGCGGCCGGGTCCAGCGCCATGCCGGCGCGCACCTCGACGAAGGCGACGACTTCCTCGTTGCCCTCCACCGCGCGCCCCACCACGGCGGACTGCAGCACGGCCGGGAAGGCGTTGATCGACTGCTCGACTTCCTCCGGGTAAACGTTGAAGCCGGAATGGATGATGATTTCCTTGGAGCGGCCGACGATGAACACCGCGCCGTCGGCGTCGATGCGCGCGAGGTCGCCGGTATGCAGCCAGCCGTCGGCGTCGATCACCTGCGCGGTCAGGTCGGGGCGGCGGTAGTAGCCCTTCATCACGTTGGGGCCGCGCACCAGCAGCTCGCCGCTGCCGTCTGGCAGCGGGTCGCCCAGGCGGATCTCCACCTCGGGCACCACCGGGCCGACCGAGCAGTCCGCGCGCGGCGATTCCACGCGCGTCTGGCATACCGTGGGCGAGGTCTCGGTCATGCCGTAGCCGTTGTTCAGCACGATGCCGAAGCTGCTTTCGAAGGCGGCCTTGAGCGTCTCGGTGAGCGGCGCGCCGCCGGACTGCGCCATGCGCAGCGCGGGCGCGCGCAGCGGCGTGGCCTGCGCGCGGCTCCATTCGATCAGCTTGGCGTACAGCGCCGGCACGCCGTGCAGCACGGTGAGCTGCTGTTCGGCCAGCGCCCGCGCCAGCGTCTCGGGGCGGAAGCGCGCCTCGTAGAACACCGTGGCGCCGTTGGACAGCGGCCCCACCAGCAGCACCGACAGGCCGTACACGTGCGACATCGGCAGCACGCCGTAGACGCGGTCGCCCGGCTGCACGCGGCCCTGCGCGCGGTTGGAGCGGCCGATGAACATCATGTTGGCGTGCGTGAGCATCACGCCCTTGGACGCGCCGGTGGTGCCGGTGGTGTAGATCAGCGCGGCGACCTGGTCGCGCGCCGCCGGCTCGACCGGCTCGGGCACCGCCGCCGCGTTCACCGCGCCCACCAGCAGGCGGCCCACGTGCGGCCACTGCGCCGGCTGCGCGCCGCGCGCCAGGCCGTGCTCGCGCGCTTCCGCATGGGCGCCGTCCAGGTACAGCGCCACGCGGGCGCCGGCATGCTCGACGATGTTGCCGATCTCGCTCTGCGACAGGCGCGCGTTGACCGGCACGGCCCACGCGTCGAGCGCGCTGAGCGCCAGGATCAGCACCGCGCAGCCCACGCAGTTCTCCGTCACCAGCACCACGCGGTCGCCGCCGCGCACGCCCAGCGCCGCCAGCGCGCGGGCGGTGCCGGCAATGGCGCCGTCGAGCTCGCCGTAGCGCAGCGAGCGCTCGGCATCGACCAGGGCCAGGCGCTCCGGATGGCTGCGCACCCAAGGCGCGATGGTCTGGTGCAGGCGGGTGAACGCGGTGGCGGGGGAGGTGGCGGGGGTGGCGGCGATGGAATCGGCGCGCGATTCCGCCGCCGGCGCGGACGCGCCGGGCGTGGTGGTGCTCATCAATGTCTCCGGGCAAGGCTTTCCGGCGTGGCCGCCGGATTTGTTCGATGGCGGCAATAGTCCCATCGATCGCCGTGCCCGTCAACTGCACCGTGGAACCCATGTTCTGCATTGCGGAACATGGATGGGAGGACGCCAGAAGCCGGGCGTCAGAAGCCGGACGTCAGAAGCGGAAGCGCGCCACCCCGGCCGCCAGCCCGGCGGCCTGTTCGTCCAGGCTCGCCGCCTGCGCCGTCACCGCTTCGACCAGCTCGGCGTTCTGCCGGCTGGTCTGCTCGAGCTGGGCCACCGCTTCGCCGACCGCGCGCACGCCCTGCGCCTGCTCGTCGGCCACGCCGCACAGCCGCTCGGACAGCGCGTGGCTCTGGCCGACCGCCTGCTCGATGCCGCTCATGGCGCTCACCACTTCCTGGCTCAGCTGCGCGCCGCGCGCGATCTCGGCGGTGGCCTGGCCGATGGTGGCGCGGATCTCGCGCGCCGAGGTGGCGCTGCGCTGGGCCAGTCCGCGCACTTCTTCGGCCACCACCGCGAAGCCGCGCCCGGCTTCACCGGCGCGGGCCGCTTCCACGGCCGCGTTGAGCGCCAGGATGTTGGTCTGGAAGGCGATGCTCTCGATCACCCCCACCATCTCCGCCACGCTGCGCGAATGCCCGTGCACGGCGTCCATCGCGCCGCTCATCTGGCTGACCACGCCCATGCCGGCGTCGGTGGCCTGGCGTGCCTGGCGCGCCATCGCGCTCGACTCCGTGGCCTGCTCGCGGGCCTGCCCGACCAGGGTGGCGAGGCGCGCCACGCTGTCGGTGGCGGCGGCTAGCGCGCTGGCCTGCAAGGCGGTGCGGCGCGACAGGTCCTGGTTGCCGCCGGCGATGCCCGCGCTGGTGGCGGCGATCTCGCCCGACGAGCGGCGGATGTCGGCCAGCACGCCGGCGAGCTGGTCGCGCATGCGGGCCAGCATGCACATCAGGCTGCGGGTGTCGCCGCGGCGCAGCGGCACGGCCTGGCGCAGGTCGCCGGAGGCGATGCGGCTGGCCACCTCGGCGGCGTCCGCCGGCTCGCCGCCGAGCTGCGACAGCAACTGGCGCGCGGCAAACCAGGCCAGCGCCGCCGCGGCGGCCAGGCTGGCCAGCAGCATGGCCACCATCAGGCCCTGCGCGCGCAACTGGCTGGACGTCACCGCGGCCACGGTGTCGGCGGCCTGGCGCTCCTGGCGGGTGCGCGCGGCCTCCACCACGGTGGCGAGCTTCTGCAACTGCTCGCCGAGGAAATGGCCGTCCACGGAAACCGCGCTGTCGAACTGCAGCGGGTCGAGCGGCTGCTTGCGCAGCAGCGCCACGTAGCTGCCCAGCAGCGTGGCGGCGCTGTCGCGTTCCTTGCGCAGCGCTTCGGCCTGCGCCGGCGTGGCCGCGCGCACCACGGTGAGGGCCTGGTCGAGCCGCGCCAGGGTGGTGTCGATGTCGGCGCCGGCCGCGTCGCGCTCGCTGCCGCTGGTGGCCAGCGTGAGCGAAAGCTGGGCGCGTTCCAGCCGGGCCAGCGCCGACTGCGCGCGCTCGGCCGCGATGGCGCCCCGCATGTCGCGCTGGTACAGGGTGTCGGTCATCTGCTTGACCGAGACCAGGCTGACGATGCCCGTCAGCCCGACCGCGGCGCCGAACGCATAGACCAGCGCGAAGGCGATGCACAGGCGCGCGGCCAGCGGCAGCCGGCCCAGCCAGGCGGGCAGGCGCGGGCCCGCGCGGCGGGCGGGGGAGAGTGGAACGGCGGCTTGCAACACGGTGAGGACTCCGATGGGCCTCGCGGCCCGCATACTGACCCTGGTCGCCGCGATCCGGCCCGCCGTGCGCCGGCGGCCGCCGGCGGCGACTTCTCTTATGCCGCGCATGCTGGGATACCTCTGTGACAAAACCGTGACACCCTGACCGGCCATTGGGGTAATACCCATTGTCATCGGCGTGTCATATCGCTGACATGAAATACGTGTGCGCCACACCGGCCTCCCCGCGCCGCGTCCGCCTCCACCACCAGCCGCCGCCCAATCGCCATCCATTCGCCATCCATTCGCCGCGTTTTATCTCGCCTCCCGCTCACGTTTCGTTACGCCTGTCCGTTATCCGTTCATGTCCAACGCTTCCCCCCTGGCCGGCGTGACCTTGCCGCGGCTTCGCTTGCCGCCGCTGCACACCGTGTTCCAGCCCATCGTTGCGTTCGGCACCGGCGAGATCCTCGGATACGAAGCGCTGGTGCGCGGCCCGACCGGCTCGCAACTGGCCATGCCCGATGCGCTGTTCCGCCTCGCCCGCAACGAGGACGACACCGTGCAGATCGAGCTGGAGGCGGCGCGCACGGCGTTGTCCTCCAGCGCCGCGCTCGCGCTGCCGGGCAGCCTGTTCCTGAATTTCAGCACGATGGCGCTGCGCTGCCTGCTGGCCGACGGCGGGCGCGCGATGAAGGCGCTGGTGGCCGGCAGCATCGACCCCGCGCGGGTGGTGATCGAGATCACCGAGCAGGCGCAGATCGAGCATGCCGAGCGCTTCGGGCAGGCGATGGGCGTGCTGCAGGAGCTGGGCATGCAGTACGCGCTGGACGACTTCGGCACCGGCCACGCCAACCTCGACCGCCTGATCCACCTGACGCCGCACTACGTCAAGCTGGACAAGTCGCTGGTGCGCGGCATCGGCACCAGCCCGCGGCGCCTGGAGATCGTGCGCACCATGCTGGCGCTGGCCAAGGCGCTCGGCTGCGCGGTCATCGCCGAAGGCATCGAGGATGCCGACGAGCTGGCCGTGCTGCGCGACCTCGGCGTGCCGTTCGGGCAGGGCTACTACCTGGGCCGGCCAGCGGCGCAGCCGGTCATGGCGGTCGCGCCGCAGGCGCGCCAGGCGCTGGGGTCCAAGCAGATCGCGGTGTTCCCGCAGACGGTGCGCTCGGCGCGCCCGGGCGTCACCGCGGGCAAGCTGATGCGGCCCGCGCCGGCGGTGCGCGCCGGCATCACCAACAACGCGCTGCTGGACCTGTTCCACGCGCGCCCTGGCCTGCACGCGGTGGCCGTGGTCAACGACGACGGCACGCCGCTGGCCATTGTCAACCGGCATTATTTCCTCGACCGCTTCACCGCGCCGTTCCACCGCGAGCTGTACGGCAAGAAGAACGGCATGAGCCTGGCCAGCCGCGCGCCGCTGTGCTTCGACAAGGGCGCCGGCATCGACGAGATGGCGCGCGCGCTCGCCGGCGAGGACCAGCGCCCGCTGGCCGACGGCTTCATCGTGACCGAGCAGGGGCGCTACGCCGGGCTGGGCACCGGCGCGGACCTGATCCGCGCGGTCACGGAAATCCGCATGGAGGCGGCGCGCTATGCCAACCCGCTGACCTTCCTGCCCGGCAACATGCCGCTGAACCGCCATATCGACCGCCTGCTCGACGCCGGCGCGGAGTTCCATGCCTGCTATGTCGACCTCAACCATTTCAAGCCCTACAACGACCAGTACGGCTACTGGAAGGGCGACGAGATGCTCAAGGGCGCGGCCGCCCTGCTGGCGCAGGCGTGCGACCCCGCGCGCGACTTCCTCGGCCACGTGGGCGGCGACGACTTCCTGGTGCTGTACCAGAGCCCCGACTGGGAAACCCGCACGCGCACGGCCATCGCCGGTTTCAACCGCGCCGCGCGCGAGCTGTACACCAGCGCCGACCGCGAGGCCGGCGGCATTCACGGCGAGGACCGCCTCGGCCAGCAGACCTTTTTCCCGGCCGTGACGATGGCCGCCGGCGCGGTGCGCGTGGGGCCGCGGCCGGCCGACGGGCCCGCCGGCGGGCCCGGCCCGTGGCGGCTGGACAGCAGCCATATCGGCGCGGCCGCGGCCACCGCCAAGCGCGAGGCCAAGAAGGCCAGCAGCGGCTTCGTCGTGATCGACCTGCGCGAGCTGATGCGCGACGGGCGGCTCGGCGCCTGAGCGCGGCCGGCCCGGCGGCGCGCGCCTAGCCCCCGGCGCGCCGGTTGCGCCGGCTGACGCCGGCCGCGGTTTCCTCCAGGCGGTAGCCCTGCCCGTAGACCACCGAGAGGACCACGCCATTGCCCGGGTGCAGCGCCAGCGTGCGGCGCAGGCGCGAGACCAGGTTGGCCAGCGCGCGCGAGCCCGGCGGCAGCGCGTAGCCCCAGATCGCGTGCTCGATCTGCGCGTGCGGCATCACCCGCCCGGCGCCCGAGAACAGCAGCGCGGCGAGGTCGAACTCCTTGGGCGTGAGCGCCACGCGCTGGCCGCGGAAGGCGGCGCGGCGCGACAGGCAGTCCAGCGTGTAGGGCCCCATCGCGATGGCGGGGCCGGGGGCCGCCTCGCGCGCGCCGGTGCGGCGGCGCAGCGCGTGCAGCCGCGCCACCAGCTCGCGCGCGCGCAGCGGGCGGATCATGTAGTCGTCGGCGCCCGCCTGCAGGGTGTTGACGACCGAGTCCTCGTCGCGCCGGTCGGACAGCACCATCACCGGCAGCTCGCCGCTCCACGCCGCGCGCACCGCGCGCACGGCCTGCACCGCCGGCATGTCGGCCAGCTCGTGGTCGATCAGCAGGACGTCGTAGCGCGAGCGGTCGATGCGCTGGAACAGGTCTCGGCTGGCATGGTACGTGTGGCAGTGCATGCCGGCGCGGAGCAGGGAATCCGACAGGGCCTCGGCCTGAACCGAGCGGTCCGCTAGCAGTGCGATCTTCATGGGGGAATGTCCAACTGGCGTTTGGGCAAATGGCGGGCGGGCGCGCGCATCCGCCGCCCGGCCAGACGGGCAGCCATGCGCTGGACCGGGATGGGCTGGGCCTGTCCCGCAAGGCGATGCGGGCAGCATAGTCCGCGCCGGGCCGGATATTGATCGGAGCTGTCCGCAAGCCCAGGCAGAGCATTCCCAAAATACCCGGCGACTCATCCTGTGCGGCGGGCGCGCCAGCGGACGCGGGCGCGCCCGCCGCAGCGCGCATACATGATTTGTCCGAAAGCGCCGCCCGACGTTATCCACAGGATGTGTGGATAAGCGGGGCCCGCGCGGGGCGCGCGGCCAATGGGGGCGGAAGGATGCCGGCCTGCCTAAATTTTGGGCAGTCGCGCGGCGAGGCAGCGCGGGCGCGGCGGCACCCGCCGGGCGGCGGGTGCGGTGGTGGTGCCAGTGCCGGCCGGGGCGGCCGGCAGGGTCAGAACGCCGAGATCGGCCGTCCCGTCAGCGGGTAGTTGGGATCGTTGTAGCCGTGCGTGGAGGCGTGGCCCGGGCGCACCAGGCTGTCCACCAGTGCTTCTTCGTCGGCCGACAGCGCCACGCCCACGGCGCCGAAATAGTCCTCGAACTGCGCCAGCGTGCGCGGCCCGGCGATCACCGAGCTGACGATGGGGTTGGCCAGCACCCAGGCCGTGGCGAACTGCCCGAGCTGGAGCCCGCGGCCCTCGGCATGCTGCTTGAGCGTCTGCGCGATGACCAGCGATTCCTCGCGGAACTCGGTTTCCATCATGCGGCGGTCGGCGCGGCCCGCGCGCGAATCCTGCGGCGGCTGCTGGCCGGGCAGGTACTTGCCGGTGAGCACGCCGCGCGCGATCGGGCTGTAGGGCACCACGCCCAGGCCGAAGTGCTGGCAGGCGGCCAGGATCTCCACCTCCGGCATGCGGTTGAGCAGGTTGTAGTAGGGCTGGCAGACCACCGGGCGCGGCACGCCGAGCCGGTCGCACAGCGCCGCGATCTCGGCGATGCGCCAGCCGCGGAAGTTGGACACGCCCCAGTAGCGGATCTTGCCGGCGCGGATCAGGTCGCCCATCGCGCGCACCGGCTCTTCCAGGTTCTCGCCGGGGAAGTCGCGGTGCAGGTAGAGGATGTCGAGGTAGTCGGTGCCCAGGCGGCGCAGGCTTTCCTCGGACTCGCGCAGGATCCAGTTGCGCGAGTAGTGCGAGCGGTTGGGCGCGGCGTCCATCGGGTTGCCGAGCTTGCTGGCCAGCACCCAGTCGTGGCGGTCGCCGGCCAGCAGGCGGCCGACCATGCGCTCGGAGGCGCCCTTGCTGTAGACGTCGGCGGTGTCGATGAAGTTGACGCCATGCGCGCGCGCGCTGTCGACGATGCGGCCGGCTTCGGCCTCGTCGGTCTGGTCGGCGAACATCATGGTGCCCAGGCACAGGGCCGATACCTTCAGGTTGCTGGCGCCCAGGCGCCGGTATTCCATCTTGAACTCTGACATTGCGGTCTTCCTTGACGATGCGGTACTGCGGCGGAACGAAAAGCGCTACAGCTTAACGCTAGTCGCGAAATTCTGCCGGGCCTATGCCAGAATGGCGGGCATTGCGATCCGCCGCCGCCAGGCGCTCTCCGACGGCCATGCCGAGTCCTTCCCTGATTGCCGTGATCGTGCTGGCCTTCCATGCGCTCGGCGTGCTCGCGGCCCTGCATGCGGTGATGACGGTGCGCACGGCGCCCGGCGCCATCGCGTGGGCCGGCTCGCTGGTGATGATGCCGTACTTCACGCTGGTGCCTTACCTGATCCTGGGCAGCAGCAACTTCGCCGGCTACGTCAACGCGCGCCGCTTCAACAACGACCGCCTGCGCGAGGTCACGCACGACATGGACCCCGGCGAGCGCGCCGCGCGCGACGCCTGCGTGGTGCACTCGCCCGAGCAGGCCTGCCTGCGCGCCTTGCCGCGCCTGACCGGCATGCCGTGCCTGGCCAACAACGCGGTGCGCCTGCTGGTCGACGGCGAGGACACCTTCGCGGCGATCTTCGCGGCCATCGCCGCCGCGCGCCAGGTGGTGATCGTGCAGTTCTTCATCGTCCACGACGACGCGCTCGGCCGGCGCCTGCAGGACCTGCTGCGCGAGCGCGCCGCGGCCGGCGTGAAGGTCTATTTCCTCTACGACAGCATCGGCTCGCACGCGCTGCCCGGGCACTACGTCAAGCGGCTGCTGGCCGGCGGCGTGGAGGCGCGCGCGTTCGCCACGCGGCGCGGCTTCGTCAACCGCTTCCAGCTCAATTTCCGCAACCACCGCAAGCTGGTGATCGTCGACGGCGCCCGCGCGTTTACCGGCGGCCACAACGTCGGCAACGAATACCTGGGCCTGAAGCCGCCGCTGGCGCCGTGGCGCGACACCCATATCGAGATTCGCGGCAGCGCCGTGCTGGACCTGCAGATGGTGTTCGCCGAGGACTGGTACTGGGCCGCGCGCGAGGTGCCGCTGCTGCTGCCGCCGCCGGCCGCGGCCGCCGGCGGCATGACTTGCCAGGTGGTGCCGTCCGGGCCGGCCGACGCGCAGGAGACCTGCTCGCTGTTCTTCGTCGAGGCGATCCAGTCGGCGCGCTGGCGCCTGTGGATCACCAGTCCGTACTTCGTGCCCGACGAGGCCGTGTTCGCGGTGCTGCGGCTGGCCGTGCTGCGCGGCGTGGACGTGCGCATCCTGCTGCCGGCGCGCCCGGACCACCTGGTGGTGTTCGCCGCCTCCACGCTGTACGCCTACCAGGCCGTGTGCGCGGGCGTGAAGATCTACCGCTACCAGCCGGGCTTCCTGCACCAGAAGGTGATCCTGATCGACGACGAGGCCGCCGCGGTGGGCAGCGCCAACCTGGACAACCGCTCGTTCCGCCTGAACTTCGAGCTGATGGTGATGACCGCGGACCGAAGCTTCGCCGCCGGCGTGGCCGCCATGCTCGAGACGGATTTCGCCCAGGCGCGCCGCATCGGGCCCGACGAATACCTGGGCGGGTCGCGCCTGCGGCGCGTGGCCATGCACGTGGCCACGCTGTTCGCGCCGATCCTGTAGCGCCGCCGCAGCACCGTCGCGCGGCGAGCGGCGGGCGCTCAGAGGTCGCCCTGCGTCGCCTGCGAGGCCACGGCGGTAGGCCAGTCGCGGCGCATGATGATGTAGGTAAAGGAGGTCGACCAGCCGATCAGGATCAGGCCCACCAGCGGCTCGATGCTGGCGATCAGCCGCGTCGCGCCGATCGGCGCGATGTCGCCCAGGCTCTGCGTGGTGTAGGTCTCCAGCGAGAAGTAGATGTAGGTGATGGGCTGGACCGGCTGCGGCCCGCCCAGCCCGCCGAGGCCGAGCACGTGGCCGGCCACCCAGTAGCCCGCACCGAACACGATGGCTTCCAGGCAGTGGGCCACGATGATGCACAGGATCAGCACGCCCACGTTGACGCGCCCCGACCAGCGGTGCGGGCTCATCGCCGAGAGCAGCCGCAGGGCCTCGTAGTGGATGACGACCACCATCACCGTGAGCACGCTGGCGCAGAGCAGCGCCAGAAGATCGTGGGTGCTGAATTGCATCGGTCTGTCCTCGCGTTGCCAGTAGGCATAGTGACCGCCGCCGCGCCCGGTGCGTTCCGCCCGCGCGCGTATCCGTGCCGTCACGGACTGTCTGGAATGTAACGGCGGATCACGAGGATTGCCAGTACGCCGCATGGCGCGGCGCCGGACCGTGGCTAGTCGAACTCCACGTAGATCTCGCCGCGCGGGCCGTCATAGCCCAGGCGCGGCAGCTTGCCGTGCTCGCGGCTGGTGCGCGCCAGCGCGCGCAGCTCGGCCTGGCGGGCGGGCTCGCGCAGGTTGCGGCGCGCGCCGGTGCTGATCTCGGTCGGGCCGCACTGGGGGTTGCGGCAGCCGTACAGCACCCATTGCCCGTAACTGCCGCGGCGGATGCGGGTTTCTGCCGGCATGCCGCAGAGGGGGCAGGTATCTTGTTGTTTTGGGGTCATTGCGGGGGTTCCGCGCGCCGGGCGCATTGGCTCGATGGCATGGAATCCTGAGTCTGCGCAGTTCGGCGCCGCATTGCTTCCCCCCTGGCGAGGGGGGTGGTTTCGGGTGCGCGCCGCGCGCAGGACGCCGCCGGACGGGAAGGGCGGTCCGGGAAGATGCGGACGAGGCGACGCATGGGACCCGCCGGCCCCGGCGTGCGGCTTCAGCCGGCGCGGTAGCTGTCCAGGCGGTTGTAGAGCGTCTTGAGGCTGATGCCGAGCGAGCGCGCCGCCTGGCGCTTGTCGCCCTCGTGGCGGGCCAGCGTGGCGAGGATGATCTCGCGCTGGGCGTCGGCCAGCGAGGTGCCGATGCGCACGTTGACCACGCCGTCCAGCGTGGACGGGCGCGGCGGCTGGCTGGCGATGTTCGGGTTGGCGATGTCGATCACGCGGTCGGCCAGGATGAAGGCCCGGTACACCGTGTTCTTGAGCTCGCGCACGTTGCCGGGCCAGCCGTAATGGCGCAGGCGCTCCACCGCGGTGGCGGAGAAGGTCTTGTCGGTGCCTTCGATGGCGTTGAACTCGGCCAGGAAGTGCCGGGCCAGCAGGGCGATGTCCTCGCCGCGCTCGCGCAGCGGCGGGATGTGCAGCGGGAACACGGCCAGCCGGTAGAGCAGGTCCTCGCGCAGCCGGCCATCGCGCACGGCTTCGACGGGATCGCGGTTGGTGGCGGCGAGGATGCGCACGTCGCACGCGATCTGGGTGTCGCCGCCGACACGGTGGAAGGTGCGGGTCTCCAGCACGCGCAGCAGCTTGATCTGCATGTCGGGTGCCATTTCCGTGACTTCGTCAAGGAACAGCGTGCCGCCGCGCGCCTGCTCGAAATAACCGGCCTTCTGCTGCACGGCGCCGGTGAAGCCGCCTTTCTCGTGGCCGAACAGCTCGGACTCGATCAGCGCGGCCGGGATCGCGCCGCAGTTGACCGCCACGAACGGGCCGCCGCGGCGCGCGCCGCGCTCGTGCACGGCGCGCGCCACCAGTTCCTTGCCGGTGCCGCTTTCGCCCACCGCCAGCATGGTCACTTCGGTGGCGGCCACGCGTTCGATCTGGGCCAGCAGGCGCCGCATGACCGGCGACGCGCTCTGCCACAGCAGCGCCGCCGGCCCCGGGACCGCGACGCGCGGCCCGCCGTCCACCGGCGGTGCCGGGGCGCGGTCGGGGACGGGGGCGGCGGAGGCGGCGGAAGTGTCGGGCTGGCTGCTTGGCATCGGCGGGGGCAGGGCGGCAATCTGGCCCAATGCTATCGCTTGCGGAAGCCCGAGGCCACCCTTTTGCGGCCAAAGTGCGAACTTGTTCGTCAAGGCGTGGCGTTGTCAGACAGACACCGGCATCGCCGCCCGCCGCCCCCGCATAGAATGATTCATACCCCGCTTTTCCCCCTTGGCGCCGTGACCTGCTCCGGCCCGGCAGCCGCCGTGCCGGCGGCGCCTCCCGGCGGCAGCCGCGCGCTGGCCGATGGCTCCCCTACGGACGATATGCCCCACATCCTGATCGTCGACGACGACGAAAACACCTGTGCCGCGCTGTCGGAAATCGTGGCGGCCGAGGGCTTCACCTCCGCCACCGCCGGCGACCTGCGCGAAGCCTGCCTGCAGGTCGGCTGGCAGATGCCCGACGCGGTGCTGGCCGACCTCAAGCTGCCCGACGGCAGCGGCATGGACCTGTTCGGCGAAGTCGGCACCGCCGGCGTGGAAGTGATCCTGATGACCGGCTACGCCAGCGTGGAGTCCGCCGTGGACGCGCTGCGCCTGGGCGCCACCGACTACCTCGTCAAGCCGATCAACGTCACGCGCCTGCGCACCATCCTCAAGCGCATCGCCACCACCGGCGACCTCAAGGCGGAGATCCACTCGCTGCGCGGCGAGCTGCGCCGCTATGGCCGCTTCGGCCGGCTGCTGGGCAGCTCGGAGGCGATGCAGGTGGTCTACGACCAGTTGAGCCGGGTCGCGCCGACCGAGGCCACCGTGCTGCTGGTCGGCGAAAGCGGCACCGGCAAGGAACTCGCCGCGCAGACCCTGCACGAACTCTCGGCGCGCCGGCGCCAGCCGTTCCTCGCGGTCAACTGCGGCGCGATCTCGCCCACGCTGATCGAGTCCGAGATGTTCGGCCACGAGCGCGGCAGCTTCACCGGCGCCGAGCGCCAGCACAAGGGCTATTTCGAGCGCGCCAACGGCGGCACGCTGTTCCTCGACGAAATCACCGAGATGCCGGTGGAACTGCAGGTCAAGCTGCTGCGCGTGCTGGAGTCCGGCGCGTTCATGCGGGTCGGCACCCACCGCGAGCTGCATGCCGACGTGCGCGTGGTGGCCGCCACCAACCGCAATCCCGAGGAAGCGGTGGCCGAAGGCAAGCTGCGCGCCGACCTCTACCACCGCCTCAACGTGTTCCCGGTCGAGCTGCCGCCGCTGCGCGCGCGCGGCGACGACGTGGTGCAGATCGCCAACACGCTGCTCGCGCAGATGAACGGCGAGCACGGCACGCAGCGCCGCTTCGCGCCCGAGCTGCTCGACAGCCTGCTGCTGCATGCGTGGCCCGGCAACGTGCGCGAGCTGCGCAACTTCGTGCAGCGCGCCTACATCATGGCCGACCACGACCTGATCGCCGACGCCCACGTGCCGCTGCAGATGGCGGCCACCACCTCGTCGGCCACGGCGATGGTGTCGGTGCCGGTCGGCATGTCGCTGGCCGAGGCGGACCGCCAGCTGATCTTCGCCACGCTGGAGCAATGCGCGGGCGTGAAGAAGCATGCCGCCGAGATCCTCGGCATCAGCCTCAAGACCCTCTACAACCGGCTGGAAGAATACGCCGCGCGCGGCGAGCTGCCCGAATCGCTGCGCGCCAACGGCAGCGGTGCGGTGCCGCCGGGCTAGTGCTGCTGCGGTAATGCGGACGCAGGCGGCATGCTTATTGCGTGATGGCAAGGGGGCGGGCATGCAGCCCGGAAATATCGATGTCGCAACCGCATTCTCCTTCCGACGGCGCCCGGGGCAACGACGGCGATGCGCCCGCGCACACGCACGCGCCCGGCGAGGTCAGCAGCAGCGCCGAGGTGGCCGGCCTGATTGGACAGGTCGCGCACGACCTGCGCTCCGCGCTCAACGGCGTGCAGAGCTGGGCCTACGTGCTCGACCACACACTGGACACGCCGCCGGCCAGTGCGCGGCGGGCGCTGGCCGGCATCCGCACCGGCATGCAGCAGCAGGTCGCGCTGATCGAGCACATGGAAGAAGCCGTGGCGCTGCTGGCCGATGAAAGCGCGCCGCAGTGGCAGCGCACCGACCTGGACGCGGCGCTGCGCGCGGCCATCGAGGCGGTGCGCCCGTTCGCGCAGACGCGCGGCGTGGACTTGCCCGATCCGCCCGGGGCAGCGCCCGCATCCGCGTCGGCATCCGCGCCGGTGGCCATCGACGCCGACCCGCGCCGCCTGCCGCCGCTGCTGCGGCACCTGCTGATCCACTGCGTCCGCCACGCGCGCACCGGCGACGCCGTCGAGGCCGCGCTCCATGCCGGAGCGGACCACGTCACGCTGCGCATCACCGAGAGCCGCCTGTCCAGCGAAACCCGCCGGCACGAGCGCATTGCCGTGCTGTCGGATTTCTTCCTGCGGCGCCCGCTGCCCGAAGGCGGCGCGGCGCGCGCGCGCCAGGGCACCGCGCTGATGCTGGTGCGGCGGCTGGTGGAAACCCACGGCGCGCGCATCGAGGCCGAAGGGGCGGGCGGCGGCCCGGACACCGGTTCCGTGTGTATCGCCGTGTGCTTTCCGGTGCAGGCGCCGCGCGCCTGAGCGGGCGCCGCGACCCCGTAGTTTTTACCGGCCGCGGCATAAACTGCACGGCGCCGCGCGGGCGCATACCGGCCGTTCAACATCCCGCTCGCCGCAGGCGGGCGCGGGGAGGAAACCGAGGCGTCTACCGTGCCCCGATCTCTTTCACGCCGACGGCCGTCCGCCCAGGCTCCCGCCGCCATCGACGGCAATGACCTGCCCGGTCACGTAGCCCGCCGCCGGCGACAGCAGGAACGCGATCACCGACGCCACCTCTTCCGGCTGGCCGATCCGTCCCATCGGGATGGAGGCCAGCATGCGCCGCTCCTCCTCGCTGCCGGGCTGGCTTTTCTGCCGGAACAGCGCGGTCTCGGTCGGCCCGGGCGAGACCGCGTTCGAGGTGACGTTGAAGCGGGCGAACTCCAGCGCCCACGTGCGCGTGCATCCGACCAGCGCGCTCTTGGCCGCGGAATAGGCGGTCCTGTCCGCCGCGCCGCGGATGGCGCGGCTGCAGACGTTGACGATGCGCCCGCCGTTTGCCTCGAGCAGCGACGGCAGGCAAGCCTGCGTGACCTGGACGGCGGCGCGCAGGTTGGTGTCGAGCACCGTGGCCAGGCTGGAGAAGTCGAGCGTGGCCAGGCTCTGGGGCAGGGCGATGCCGGCGTTGTTGACCACGCCGGTGATGAAATGCCTGCGGTTGACGGCCGCCAGGACTTCCGCCGTGGCGGCGAGATCGGCAAGGTCGCAGGACCAGAAATCGCCGGGGAAATCCTTCGGCCGGGTGCGCGCGAGTCCGACGACTTGCTGTCCGCCGGCCGCCAGCATGTGGCTGAGGGCCAGGCCGATTCCCTTGGATGCGCCGGTGACGAGTATGGCTCGGGGGCGGGTTGTCATCGTGGTGCTTCCTCTTTTGGCAGGTTGGCGCGCTGGATGGCTTCTCCCCATTCGACCCGGCGCTTTCTCAGGTAGTTGTCCATGTCGGCGCCGTTCGCGCAGAGCGCGTCGGTGCCGCGGGTTTCCAGGACGTCGCGGAATTCCTTGTTCTTGCAGATGTCGAGCAGCGCGGCCTCCAGTCTGGCCATGACCGGCTTCGGCGTTCCCCTGGGCGCCGCGAGGCCGACCCACGAATCGGCGTCGATCGAATGGAAGCCGAGTTCCTTGAGGGTCGGGACCTCCGGGGTGTGCGGCCAGCGCGCGGGGCTCGCCGAGGCAAGCAGGCGCATCTTGCCGTCCTTCAGGTAGGGCACGATGTCCGGCGGGTTGCTGACGATCACCGCGACCTGGCCGCTGAGCAGGGCGTTCGATACCTCGGGCGCGGACTTGTAGGCAACGACCTCGAAGTGCGTGCCGAAGCGGTGGTTCATGTCGGCCAGGATCAGCGTGTTGAGCGCGGAGGACGAACCCATGAACACCCCGGGCCCGCTCTTGGCGGCCGCGATCAGTTGATCCATGGTCTTGTACGGCGACTTGCCCTGCACGGCGACGCCGTAGCGCGGCATCGCGAACGCGCCGGCATAGGCGAAGTCGTCGATCGTGAAGTTCACCGCCATCAGGTGCGGCAGCACGGCCATCGACGATCCGGTGACGATCGTCAGGTTGTACCCGTCGGGCGCCTGGCGCCTGGCCAGGTCCAGGGCCAGCGCGCCCTGCGCGCCGGGACGGTTCATGATGACGACGGGCTGGCCGAGCGCCGTCTCGAGGCGCTGGGCGAAAGCGCGCGCGAGCAGGTCGATGTAGCCGCCGGCGCCATACATGACGGTCAGCGTCACGGGGCGGGCCGGCCACGCCTGCTGCGCCATCGCCGGCGCGGTCATCGACATCAGGATCGCTGCGAGGGCAGCCAGAAATCGCTTGCGGTTCATCCGGGGTTGTCTCCATGTCCCCGCCTGTGTGAAACGGCGGTGTCTGTGTTTGTTGTTGGCGAGGTCTGCACCGTGGGCAAAACGGTGTCGCGTGGAGTATAGAGGCCGACCCTGTTTGGATCAATAAGATTATCAATAATAATATCTTATGGTTTGGAGCCGAGATCGCAGCCCCGGGGCGGGCAGCTTCGGGGGCAACGGGACGCATCGGTCCACGGCCGGTCCCGCCATGCGGCGCCGGCGGAAAGGCGGGATGGCAGGAAGACAGTTCTTATCCGCGCAGGCGAGGGGTCCGCCGTTCCTGCGCGGACCGCGCCCGCTGCGGCGGAGGCGGCGGCAGGTCGCCCGGCGGCGGGTCGCTGACCGGTGCCGGCGGGTCGGGGTCCGGCACCTCGGGCGGCGGGATCTCCGGCGCCGGCGGCGCCGGATCGGGTTCGGGCGTGATGTGGAGGCGCTGTGCCGTCATCGTTCTCTCCAGGTTCGTCGGCGGGGCCGCGCTCAGGCGGCCTCGTCCAGTTCTTCGAGGATCTTCGCCAGCGCTTCCAGGTCGACCGGCTTGACCAGATGGCGGTCGAAACCGGCCGCGCTGGTGCGCCGCAGGTCCGCCGGCTGGCTGTAGCCGGTCAGCGCCACCAGGCGCACGCGCCGCAGTTCGGGGATGGCGCGCAGCCGCCGCGCGATCTCGAAGCCGTCCATCGCCGGCATGCCGAGGTCCAGCAGGATCACGTCGGGCTGTGCCTTGACCGCGCGCACGATGGCGGCGGGGCCGTCGATGGCCGTCACCACGGTATGGCCCATCGCTTCGAGCGTGAGGGCCATCGCCTCGAGCGCGTCGATGTTGTCGTCCACCACCATCACCGTGCGCGGCGTGCCGGGCCGGGGGCGCGGCCGGCCGGCTTCCGGCTGCCAGCTCTGCCAGGGCTGGGCCGGCAGCGTGACCACGAAGGTGCAGCCCAGCGCGGCGCCGGCGCTCTGCGCATGCACCTCGCCGCCGTGCAGCTTGACCAGCTTCTGCACCAGCGACAGGCCGATGCCCATGCCTTCCTGGCCGCCCGCCGCGGCGGGCTTGTCGCCGTGATGCGCGGTGGCGGGGTCGAAGATGTCCAGCAGGGCCTGCGGCGAGAGGCCGGGGCCGTTGTCCCGCACCTTGATGGTGAGCAGCTTGCCGTCGCTGGCGACTTCGATCGCCAGCTGGCCGCCGGGCTGGGTGTAGCGCGCGGCGTTGTGCAGCAGGTTGCTGAAGATCTGCGTCAGCCGCACCAGGTCGCCGCGCACCGGCATCGGCCCTTCGGGCACGCTCAGGCGCAGCGTGTGGCCGCGCGAATCGATCAGCGGGCGCACGGCTTCCACCGCGGTGCCGAGCGCGGTGCGCAGCTCCACCACGTCGTCGCGCAGCACGATGCGGCCCTGCGTGAAGCGCGAGATGTCGAGCAGGTCGTCCACCAGCCGCGTGAGGTGGTGCAACTGGCGGGCGATGATGTCGCGCGCCTTGAAGGTGTCCTCGCGCGTCGGCGCGCAGCGCATCAGCAGGTCGGCCGCGCTGCGCATCGGCGCGAGCGGGTTGCGCAGCTCGTGGGCGAGCATGGCGAGGAAATCGTCCTTGCGCCGGTCTTCTTCCAGCAGCATGCGCTCGGCGCGCTTTTGCCGCGTGATGTCCTGGTAGATGCCGGCCACGCGGTAGAACCTGCCGGCCGCGTCGGAGACCGGAAACGCGCGCGCGCGCACCTCGCGGGTCTCGCCGTCGCCGCGCACGAGCTGGAACTCGGCGTCCATGTGGCCGCTTGCCATCATCGTGTCGAGCGCGGCGGCCATGCGCGCGCGCTCGGCGGGCGCCACCCAGTCCAGCCAGCGGCCGGGATTGTGCCTGAACTCGTCGAGCGGCCGGTCCCACAACCGGGTGAAGGCGGGGCTGACGAACAGGAACTCGCCGCCGGCGGGATCGAGTATCCACAGCACGTCGGACAGGTTCTCGGCAAGCTGGCGCAGCAGTTCCTCGCTCTCGCGCAGCGCCTGCGAGGTGTGGCGCGCGGATTCCTCGGCGCGGCGCATGCGCAGCAGCGCGTTGATGCTGGAGACCAGCTCCTCGGCTTCCACCGGCTCGATCAGGAAGCTGTCCGCGCCGCCGTCGAGCGCCTGCACGCGGTGGCGCGACTCGGTCAGCGCGGCCGAGGTCTGCAGCACCAGCGTGCCGGCGGTGCCGGGGTCGCTCTTGATCAGGCGGCACACTTCGAGGCCGTCGATGTCGGGCAGCTTGACGTCGAGCAGCACCAGGTCCGGCGCGTGCTGGCGCACCAGCGACAGCGCGGCGTGCCCGCTGGCCGCCTCCAGCACGGCGAAGCCCGCGCGCTGCAGGATGCGGCCCTTGATGTAGCGCGGCCCGTCGCTGTCGTCGACGTTGAGGATCAGCGGCCGCGCGGCGGCGTGGGGGCGTGATGATGTGTTCATGGCGTGTTCATGGCGAACTCAGCGATAGCGGGCATCGGATGGCGCGGCCGGACCGTCCCGTTCTGCCGGCAACGGGTCCGTCTCGTTTGTAAGAACTACCGGGAAGCCCGGACCGCGACCGGTAGCTTCTGCATGCGGCGTGGGCGCCACGGTTTCCCCCTCGGATGCCGGTCCCGGCGATGGCCGCCGGCCTGCAACGGTTTGCGGCGGCGGGCGCGGCCGGGCCGGTTTTTCCAGCGGCGCGGCGCGCGGCCCGCACCGGGGACGAGGGGCAAGAGCCGTGCCCGTGGGCGGGACCGTGGCCGCGGCGCAGTCCCGCGCGGGCGGGCCGCGCATCGTCCCGGTCCGGCAACGGACGGGCGCCGGCATGCTTGCCGCGGCGTGCGGGAAAGTGAAACCGGCCAGACTTCCGGCCCGTTCCGCGCCGTGCTGCCAGACCGCCGGACGCCGGTGCCGGCCGCGGCTCTCCAGCGATGGGAGCGCGCTCGTGCTACCTTAGCGGGCTGGATGCTGCCAAAGCGCGCCGCCTTGCCCTGCCAGGCCAGCACCGGCGCCAATACCGACTGACATGAATGACACAGAAATCGAGCTGATCGGCTCGGCCCGCTTGCCGACACGTTTCGGCAAATTCACCGCCACCGCCTTCAAGGGCGCGGTCTCGGGCATCGAACACCTGGCGCTGAGCGTGGGCGACATCGCCGGCGAAGCCGTGCTGACGCGCCTGCACTCCGAGTGCCTGACCGGCGACGTGTTCGGCTCCTGCCGCTGCGACTGCGGCGAGCAGTTGGAGCTCGCCATGAAGAAGATCGCCGAGGAAGGGCGCGGCATCCTGCTGTACCTGCGCGGCCAGGAAGGGCGCGGCATCGGCCTGGGCCACAAGATCCGCGCCTACGCGCTGCAGGACCAGGGGCTGGACACGGTGGACGCCAACCTGGCGCTGGGCCAGGAAATCGACGCCCGCAACTACGCCTTCGCCGCCGACCTGCTGCACCAGTGGGGCGTGAAGTCGATCCGGCTGATGAGCAACAACCCCAAGAAGAAGCAGGCGCTGGAAGCCGCCGGCATCACGGTGGTGGAGCAGATGCGCCATGTCATCCCGTCCAACGCCGAGAACGAAAAATACCTCGCCACCAAGCGCGTGCGGATGGGGCATCTGCTGGACTGAGCGCGCCGCCGCGCCACGGCCGGCGCGATGCGTAAAAGCCACGAAAGGCGCACAAAACTGGCCGGCATGTCCGGCTCTCCAGATACACTCGTGTCTCGACGCCATCATCAGCCGGTTTTGAACATGCTTGCCCAGATTCAACGCAGTTGCGGTGAAAGTGCGGTGCGCCTGCGCCGGGTGCTTGCCAGGGAAGTCCACCTCGACGTGCGCCAGCCGGCGCAGATCAAGCGCATCCGCCTGCTGGGCTGGCTGGCCTTCATCGGCTTCCCGGTGTTCTACGCGGTGTGGACGTTCGGCTTCCCCCAGCCCTACGAAAGCCTGGTGCTGCGGCTGGTGGCCATGCTCATGTGCCTGCCGCTGCTGGTCACGCGCGACCTGCGCGAGCGCAAGTGGCTGCCGGCGTATTTCCTGTTCACGCTGACCTACTGCCTGTCGTTCTTCTTCGTCTATCTGTACCTGATGAATCACGGCAACCTGGTGTGGTCGCAATCGCTGGTGATCGCCGTGATCATCCTGTTCAACTTCAGCGGCTGGGTGGGCGGCGCGGCCTCGCTGGTGGTGGGCACGGCGGCGGCGTGGCTGGTCTATACCTACGTGACGCCGCCGCCGGCCGGGCTGCTGGAGGTCAACTGGCCGGTGGAGCTGCCCATCATCGGCTTCACCATCTGCACGATCGCCGTGCTGAAGATCGACCAGCGCATCCTGATCCAGGAAAAGCTCGACGGCATGGCCATCGCGCTGGGCACGGTGGCCCACGAGCTGCGCACGCCCATCCGCAGCATCGGCTCGACGGCGCTGGGCATGGGCCGCTACCTGCCGGGCCTGATCCGCTTCTATGAAGAGAACGAGACGCCCGAGAACTCGCTCAACCTGCCGCGCGCGCACTTCGGCCTGATGAAGGACGCGCTGCCGCGCATCCAGCTGGAGGTGGAGCGCATGAACCACGGCATCGACGTGCTGCTGGTCAACGCGCGCGGCGGCGCCGACCGCGAGCCTGGCGAGCCGTTTCCGCTCGGCGCGGCCGTGCGCGAAGCGCTGGCGCGCTACCCGTTCGAGGCCGGGCAGCGGGAGCGGGTTCATGCCGATCTCGACGACGATTTCCTGGTGCGGGCCGAGCAGAAGCTGCTGGTGATGGTGCTGTTCAACCTCATCAAGAACGCGCTGCACGCGCTGGCCCGCGCCGGGCACGGCGAGATCCGCCTGCGCCTGGAGCGCGGCCCCCGGCGCAACCGGCTGGTGTTCCGCGACACCGGCACCGGCATTCCCGAGCGCGAGCTGGGGGCGATCTTCAGGCGCTTCCACACCTATCCGCGCAACGAGGGCACCGGCATCGGGCTGGCCTTCTGCAAGGAAACCATCGAGGCGTGGGGCGGGCGCATCCACTGCGATTCGGTCGAGCACGAGTACACCGAGTTCGTGCTGGAGTTCCCGCCGGCCACGCCGCGGCGCGAGGCCGCGGCGGCGGAGTGACCCGCGCGGTCAGACCACGCGATCAGGCCGCGCTGTCCGCCACTTCCAGCACGCCGCCGTCCACGGGCTGCCGCGGCGCGGCCTGGCGCGCCACCGGCGCGCGCTGCCGGCGCTGGCTGGAGCGCCAGCTGGCCAGGCCCACTTCGTCGCGGATCTCCGCGCACACCTGGATCAGCCGGTCGGTTTCCACGGCGGTCAGGCAGGCGTTCATGGTCAGCCGCATCAGCGCGCGGTCGCGCGCCGTGGCCGGCGCGCAGAACACCGCGCCGAAGATGCCGCGCGACTGCAGCGCGTCGCGCAGCACCAGCGTCTGCTCCTCGGTGCCCGACTCCAGCGCGATGATCTGCTCCGACCCCGCCGACACGTTGTAGCCAAGCCTGGCCAGCGCGCCGCGCACGTAGGCGGAAATGGCGTGCAGGCGGGCGCGGCGGGCGTCGGCCCTGGCGATGAAATCCGCCGCGGCGTCGAACCAGGCCAGCTCGTGATGCAGCAGCCCCGAACTGAAGATCGCGGGGCGCGACTCCGCGGCAAAGTAGCCCTTGAACGAGGCCGGGCACGTGACCAGCCCGGCGCGCCCGCCAAAGGCCTTGGCCAGGCTGGCGGTCTGGAAATGGACGCGGCCCGACAGCCCCAGCGCGGCCACCAGGCCGGCACCGCCGGGGCCGTGCGTGCCGAGCGAGTGGGATTCGTCGACCACGATCACGCTGCCGGTGCGCTCCGCCACCTCGACGAAATCGGCTAGCGGGCACAGGCTGCCGTTGGTGCTGTAGACCGAGTCCACCACCAGCACGCCGGGGCCTTCCTTGCGGATCTGGCGCTCGGCGTGCTCGGCGTCGTTGTGCATGAACGGCACCGCGCGCGCGCGCGCCGCGTGGGCGCCTTCCCACAGCGACATATGCGCGAGCATGTCGAGATAGACCGGCGTGCGCTCGCTGGCGATGCTCTGCAGCAGGCCCACGTTGGCGGCCCAGCCCGACTGGCACAGGATGCTGGCCTCGGCGCCGGCGAAGGCGGCCAGCTTGTGCTCGAGCCGGCTGGTCGGGTTGTCGCCGTACTGGAACACGGCCGACATCAGCAGCTCGCTGCCCGGTCCGCGCATGGCGGCGGTCTGGGCCATGACCAGCTCCTGCTCGCCCAGCAGGCTCAGATAGTCGTTGCTGGAAAAATGCACCGCGTCGGGTCCCGGCTGGCGGCCGTGCAGCAGGTGGCTGCCGCCCCAGCGCTTCTGCACCCGCTCGACCTCGTGCCCCGCCACGCGCGAGGTGATGAAGTCGGGCCATGCCGCGGCCGAAGGTGCCGGTGTGGCCGCCGCCTGACCCGCTGCACGACCCCGTTCCAGACAACCCGTATCCATTCTGTTCATTACATTCCCCTTGGAATCACTCCGACGAAAATGCCGGCCGAGGCGACAGGGTTGCCAGGCGGCCGGCGAACGTCGCCGCAGCGCGAGCGCGGTCCGCATCCATTGTTTGCAACGTATGGGATGGAGGGAACGGACCGCCCGAGACTGATCGCGTGTTGCGCCGACAAGCTATTCTGCCGTGTGGACGGGGAATTCTCCCGCCCGCTTGTCAGCACTTGTGACGCCGGGATCGCAGGGAAGTGGCTGTAAAGCCACAGAATGATGCGCGCAGGCGCCTCGATGCCGCCGACGCCGGTGCCAGCGGCGTTTCGGCGCAGCGCGCCGCCGCCATGACGGCGGCGCCTTCAGGCCATCGCGCGCGCACGGCATCGACCGCCAGCGCCGCGCCGCTGGCCTTGCCGCGCCCGCCATTCATGCCGGCAGGAACAAGCCGGCCGGCGCGCTGTAGGCGTGCGCCGACAGCGTTTCCGGGGGCCACCCTACAGCGGGGGCTGCCCGGCTTCCATATCTTGAAGAGGTGGCGCGGGGCGGCATGCATCGGTGTTCCGGTGTCCCGCCGCGGGCCAGCGTGACCGGTATGTCGTCTTCACGGCGTCATTCCTCTGTCAAACACGAATCCCTCCAAGGAGCTGACATGGCTGACAAGAACGTTTCCGTACTCAATGACCTCATCGAGGTGTCGCGCGACGGCGAGCAAGGTTTCCGCAAGGCCGCGGAAGACGCGCAGAACCCGGAGCTGAAGTCGCTGTTCTCCAGCCGCGCGAGCGAGATCGCCGCCGCGGTGGACGAGCTGCAGGTGCAGGTGGCCGCGCTGGGGGGCAAGCCGGAGGACCACGGCAGCGTGTCCGGCGCGCTGCATCGCGGCTGGATCAGCCTGCGCACCGCGGTGGCCGACCGCAACGACCTCGCCATCCTCGAAGAAACCGAGAAGGGCGAGGACGTGGCCAAGAAGAAGTACGCGGATGCGCTGCAGGAAAGCGAACTGAGCTTCGACATCCGCGCGCTGATCGAGCGCCAGTACCAGGGCGTGCTGCGCAACCACGACCTGATCCGCGACCTGCGCAACCGCTATCGCGCGGCCTGATGAACGGACCTGTCCGCGCCAGGTGCTACGGCGGCGGCCCGGCCGGACGGCGAGCGCGTGCCGCCGCTCCGGGCGGGCGGCACGGCGCGCCGCCGCCATGCGCGGAGGCGGCGCGCCGGCGCCGTCTGGCATCCCGCCGCAAAGCCCCCTAAGATCAAGATACATCCACCTCGTCCAGGACCAGGCCATGACCAAGCCCGCCGCGCCCAAGCCGCCAGCGCCGCCCCATCCCGCCACGCCGGCACCCGGCGAGGACCAGCAGGAAGACGACCTGGACGAAGCGCTGCGCGAGACCTTCCCCGCCAGCGACCCGATCGCCGTGGACCCCGACCGGCCCGACAAATAAGGCCGCGCTCGAATAAGGCCGCGCTCAGGCCAGCTGCCGTAGCTGGCCGATGACCTTCATCAGTTGCCCGTGGGCGACGATCACGCCCGACTCGTCCTGCAAGGCCTGCTGGTAGCGCTCGCGGAAGGCGGGCTCGCTCTGCGGGCCGAACAGCTTCTCCGCGGCGGCGGCCACGGCGCGGCAGGTCTGGTCGTGGTGCTCGGGAGCCTCCAGCTCTTCGTCGATCTCGATGATCAGCCGCGAGAGCGGGTCCAGCCAGCGGAAATACGGCTCCTCGGTCACTATCTGCACGAACAGCCCGGCCGGGATCGGGCCATACAGGCGCTCGTACTCGGCGCGGCTGAGCATGATCAGTTCCTTGTGCGCCTTGAGCAGCGCGGCGCGCAACGCGCGCAGTCCGCTGCGGCGGTCCTCCTGCCTGGCGAGGAATTGTTCGTTCTGCATATCCCTTCTCCCTGTTCTTGTCGCGCGGCGCGCTCGCCTGCCAGTATAGGCAGCGCCGTCCGGGCGGCGGGAGCGCAGGCAGCGCGGCGCGGCGCGGCGGGACCGGGGCGGCCGCCCGGCGGGTGCGTTCCCCGCCCGCGGCAGCCACCCGGCGGATCAGTGCTGCCCGGCCTTGCGCAGGGCCTTGTTGGCGTACATGGCGGCGTCGGCCTCGGCCAGCAGCGCGGCCACGTCGCCGTGCCGCGCCGGGGCGAGCGCGATCGCGCCCACGCTGAACTCGATGTCGTAGCCACGCGCGGCGCGGCGGTTGTGCGACGCCACGCCGGTGCGCAGGCGCGCCAGCGCGTGGGCGCCGGCCGTGGCATCGGTGCCGGTCAGCAGCGCGACGAACTCGTCGCCGCCCAGCCGCCCGATCACGTCGGAGTCGCGCAGCGCGCGGCGCAGCTCGGTGGCGAAGGCCGCCAGCGCGTAGTCGCCCTCGGCATGGCCGAAACGGTCGTTGACGCTCTTGAAGTCGTCCATGTCGAAGAACAGCAGCGTGGCCGGTTTGCCCAGCCGCTTGCAGACATCGAGCGTGTGCTGCGCCAGCGCGGAGAAGCCGCGGCGGTTCGACAACTGCGTGAGCTCGTCGGTGGTGGCCAGTTGCAGCGCCGCCAGTTCGTGCTCGGCCATGCTCGCCAGGTCGCGCAGCAGGGCGCGGTCGTCGTCGCCGAAGTGGCGCGGCTGCATGTCGATCAGGCACAAGGTGCCGAGCTTGCAGCCGCCCGCCGCCGACAGCGGGCAGCCGGCGTAGAAGCGGATGCCCGGGTCGTCCGTGACCAGCGGGTTGTCGTGGAAGCGCTCGTCGAGCAGCGCGTCGGACACGGTCAGGATGTCGTCGTCGAGGATGGCGTGCCCGCAGAACGAGATGTCGCGCGAGGTCTGGGTGGCCGACATGCCCATGCAGGACTTGAACCACTGGCGGTTGGCGTCGACCAGCGTGACCATCGCGATGGGCACGCCGAACAGGCGCCGCGCCAGCCGCGTCAGGCGGTCGAAGCGTTCCTCGGCGGCGGTGTCGAGCAGGTTGAGGGACCGCAATGTCTGCAGGCGGGTCGTTTCATCGGCGGGAATCGAAGGTACCTTCATGAGGTTTCGGCGACGGAAGTGGGGGCTGGCGGCATGCCGCATGCAGTGATAACGGCGCAATCGGCGCGAAATGTATGCCGGCCGCTTCGATCGCCCGCGTCATCGCGCACGCCCATCTCCTTGCCCGAAGGCCGCCATCCCCGCCGGAGGCAGCCGCCGCGCGGCGCTCAGCAGCGCCGCCGCTCCATCTGGTTGCGCAGGAAGAAGTAGCGTCCCCGGTAATGCTCCACCTCGGGCAGGCGCGCGCTGCGGCGCGCCGCGTAGTCGGCCTCGAGATCGCGCATCTGGCGCGCCAGCGTGGCGCACTGGTCGAGCCCGGCGGTGCGCGCCTGCTCGTTCTGCTCGCGTGCCAGGCGCGCCTGGTAGGCGCGCTCCTCGGCCGCCCGTTTCTTCAGGAACTGCTGGTTGGCCGCCTCGGTGGCCGGTTCCGGGCTGATGCGCGAGAGATTGCCGCCCACCTCGGCGGCCCGCCATCCCGGCGGGCAGGTGGTATCCGTGTAAAGGGTCTTGCCGCCGTCGACGCATTTGCCGGCGTGGGCAACGCCGATGCTCAGGCTCAGGGCGAGCAGGACAAGCCAGTGCCGCATGGGGTCTCCTGTGGGCGCCCCAGCACGGGCGCATCCGGTTGCCGCGGATGGCCGCACGCGCCGGCGCTGTCGCGCGCATCGGTCGCTGCGCGGATTGGTCGCTTTGTCTGTGTTGTCCGCGTGTGGCCTGCCCGGCATTCTTATGCCGCGCATGCGGCTTGTCCAGCCCCGTTGGGCGGCCGCGACACGTTGCGCGGGTGCCGAGCCCGGGTGCCGCCCGGGCGCTCACTTCTCGCCGCCGTCCAGCGTGCCGATCAGGTCGGCCGCCACCGAGCGGCGCGCGTCCGCCGCGCGGAAATAGCGCACCAGCGTCGCCACGCTGGTATGGCCGGTCATGGCCATCGTTTCCGCCAGCGGCACCTGCCGCGCCGCCGCCTCCGTGACGAAACCGGAGCGCAGCGAGTGCGCCGAGAAGTCGCCCTCCAGCCCCGCCAGCTCGCAGCGCTGCCGGACGATCTTGCGCACCGCCGCGGGCGACAGCGCCTCGCCCACGTGCCCGCCGCGGCGCACGCGCCGGAAGATCGCCCCCTCGCTCAGCCCGGCCGCCCGCAGCCAGGCCGCCAGCGCCGCGCCGGCCGCGCCGATCACCGGCTTGGCGTTGTCCGGCAGGTCGGAGCCCGACTGGTTGGTCTTGGACCAGCCCAGTTCATAGACGAATTCGCCCGGCCCGAGCCGCGTCAGGCTGGCCAGCGTGGCGCCGGCCACCTCCGAGCGCCGCCGGCCGCCGCTGGACCACGCGAACAGCAGCAGCGCGCGGTCGCGCAGGCCGATCAGCGAATCGTCGCAGGTAGCCAGCAGCCGCGCCAGCGGCTCGCGCGTCAGCGCCGCCTTGCGCGCCGGCCGCTCTCCGCGCCGGGCATAGGCGCGGCGCGTGCGGGACAGCAGTTCGCGCACCGCCGGGTCGGCGCAGGGGTTGGCATGGCCCTCCAGATGATGCGCCTTGGCGATGACCGCCAGCCGGTGCGCGAGCGTGGCCAGCGCGGGCGGGCCGGCACGGGCCTTGAGCCCGCCGGCGACCAGCGCCGCGTCGATGGCCGGCGGCAGCTCGCATACCGGGCCCTGCGGCGTGCTGCGCGTGGCGTGGTCTACCAGGAACTGGAGGACGACCGCCGGCTGGAGGGGAAGGGCGACCGGCTGGCCGTAGCGCAGGGCGAACCAGCCCGCCCAATAGCGGAGTGCGGAACGATAGCTGGCCACCGTGTTGGCGGATTCGCCTTCGCGGTACAGCGCTTCAGCGGCCTGGCGGCCAAGCGGATCGAGTTCGGACGGACGAAGCGGCGCGGGGAAGTCGACATCGGAAAGGGCGGAAGAAGGATCGGACCGGCCCGCCACGCCTTGCGGCGCGGCATCGGCGGCATTCTTCGCTGCGTTTTCCGGGCTCCGGCCAAGGCTAGGGGGCGTTTTACGGGAAATCATATTAAATATGATGTAAGCTGTATCAAATTATACATCAAGGCAGGATAAGGCGCGATAACTATTCCTTATCGAGCCTTATCTGCTTGTCTGCCGCCAACACCGCCAGGACGATTGCCCAACCATGCAAAACGCCGACTTTCCCGCCGCCACCCGCGCCCGCGCCATCACCCGCGAAGACGTCTGGCAGGCCGCCGACGCCTTGCTGCTGGCCGGCCAGCGCCCGACCATCGAACGCATCCGCCTCCATCTGGGGCGCGGCTCGCCCAATACCGTCAGCCCGCACCTCGACGCCTGGTTCGCTGGCCTTGGCGCGCGCCTGCAGGACCCCCAGGCGTTTGCGGCCCCGGCCAGCCTGCCCGATCCGGTGAACCAGGCGGCCCGCTACCTGTGGGAAGCCGCGCAGGCCGAAGCCCGCGCCGCGGCAGCAGCCGGCTTTGCCGACCGCGAGGCCGCCTTGCGGGCCGCGGAGCAGACACTGGAAACGGAGCGGGGCGCCCTGGCGCAGGAGCGCGCGGTGCTGGAAGCCCGCCTGCAAGCCGCCGACAGCGCGCTGGCCGAACTGGCCCGCGCCCGCGACGAAGCCGGCGAGCGCGCCGCTCGCGCCGAATCGCAATTGCAGGCCCGCGAGGCCGACAACCAGGCATTGCGCGACCGGCTGGCGCAAGCCCAGCAGGAGAAAGACACCCAGCGGACCGAAGCCGCCAGCCAGCGCGCGGCCTGGGATAAGGAGCGCGAGACGATGGCCGAGCGGGCCAGCGCGAACGAGCGCCGCATGGCGCTGGAACTCGATGCCGCGCGCGTGGCGGCGAAAGAAGGGCAGCGACTGCTGGAGGGCGAACGCCGCGCGGCGCAACAGAAACTGGCCGAAGCCGCGGACGCCGCCGCGCGTCAGGCCGGCGAGGCGACGCGGCTCGGCAATCTGGTGGCGGTGCTGGAAGAACGGCTCAGGCAGCAGGAGGGGATGCTGACGGAATACCGGCAGTTGCTGGAGAGCCGTGGCGGTGCTGTGCCGGAGACCCAGCGCGCGGTGCGGCCGGGTGTGGCAAGGAGTCGTCAGTTACGGGCGGCTAGGGCGCCACGGGTGAAGATTTGAGGGCGACTCTGTATAAAGCAAAAAATTAAGATTGAATCGTAAGATTCTGATTTATATATGGATTTATAAATATCTAACGTATCACATCAGAAGGCATCGGAACCCCCTTGTCCACCACGCCATGCGTGGGCAGGCTACAGCATGCGTGCGGGCACGCGGGAACAAACTCGATCTGCGCCGAGCGCGAAGGCAGGCCAGCGATCGGCACGTTATAGGAATCTCCCGGCTCCACGACGTGAACGCGGTCGACCTGAAATCCTCTGATGGCCAGAAATCGCCCAATTGTCTCTGCCCGGCCCTTTGCGAGCGACTTGCCCGCCCGCTCGCTGGCGTCTGCATGACCGTAGATACCGAAGTCGCTGTAGTTCGGGTAATGCACTTTCAGGTCCGCGAGCCAGCCGCCAAGGCGAAGAGCATTTTCGGCGTCGAGCGCCGCGGAATTGTCCGGGAAAACAAGGTCCAGACCCTGTGCCGGGCTACATGCGAGCGCCGCTGTTGTCATGCAACTGGCGACCATTGCGAGGATATTATTCAGAGCAAACGACATAGCCGGCGATGTTATCCGCATTTACAAGAGTCCTTGGATCTTTAGCATTGGCCATTTTCTTCGCGGTCAAAGTGGAATACCAAGGATCGCGCGAACCAAATACGTCATCGAAGTGAGAGACCTCATGCACTAAGGTCAGCAGTTGAGAGTCGAATAGCGGATGACGGTGGCGCAAAGTGCAAAAATCCAATCGGATGGCAATAGTATGGGTAGCCGTGTCCGGCGCGCAAACTTCTGCAACAGCGCCTGGACTTTCCGGGCGAGAGACACATCCCACCGTACGCATCGCCTCGTAGGAATATCGGATGAAGTTGGCCGGGCCTAGAATCGCTAGAACGTGCCGCATCCTTTCTAGTCCCGAGGAAATGGCAGAACGGGCTTCCTGATCTGCCATGCCAAACCAGGTCCGAAACCACTCCTGATCGGAGGCATTCCATCGTGCCAGTTGTTGGACTCGCTCGTTTACGAGGCCAAGCGCTTCATCACGAAGTATCAGGATATGCTTGCGAAAGTCCTCATTGCTCATGTTCGGGCAGATCAGATCCGGGTGATCTCTCAGGTTGCCGGACTCGTCTTCCGTAAATTTTTCACTGGTTGCTGGCCTGTAAGTACTTGGCACCCCTTTGGGCTGGCCGAGATCGCTCCGAATATTGACAGCAACGACAAAGCTGTTTTGCGAAGGAATGACCAGCGCCTTGTCTTTGCACTGGCACATCACTCTAGCTCCCAGGACAAGAATCTTACGCCCGTCCGTGAGCGTGAAGGAGGGAGATACATCATTCAACACTGGCCCACCTACATTGCAAACCGGGCAGGTAGCAAAATCCCCCTCTGCGGCGACAGGGACGCCGTGGTGGCTGAAGGTTGACACGGTTGAAATCAGCACTCCGTTATTGGCTGTCCTGTCCCCATGTTTCAACACCTCCCGCATGTCGCTCACATTCGTCTCCGCTATCTCGCTACACATCGAGGATGGATGCGTAGGATCTAATTTTCGTAAGAAATTAGAAACCCCGCACTAAGATTTTCTCCCATGTCGCAGAATGCTGCTGTTTTGGTACTATTTGTTGCGCTTTGGGTGTGGACGGAATGTAAAGGTAAGTGAAATCTGAGTTGAGGCGGGCAGGATATTTGGTATTGCCAAATAATTTAAATGCTTCTGCCTCATTTTTCGATTTCGAAAAATAGAAGATTAATCTGATCTGTATGGGGGAGGCGAGAGGCAATGGGCCTTCCTATGGCGAATAGAGAACCATTCGGGAGATGGTTCCCATGCCAGCACTACTGACTAGTATTGAAAACCCAGCTTCTCGCCAGTTTCAATCCAGATGCTTATAAAAAAACGTCGTCCCGCAAAACGCCCCGTCCGGCATCAGGGCATATTTCGGCACGGTGCCCACCGCTTCCCATCCCGCCCTTTGATATAGCCGCTCGGCGTCGCCGCCGGTAACGGTATCGAGCACCAGCACGGTCTTGCCTTCCGCGCGCGCCACCGCGTCGACGGCCGCCATCAGCCGCTGCGCAACCCCGCGGCGGCGTGCCCGGCGGTGGACCAGCAACTTGGCAACGTCGGCCCGATGCGGCTGGTTGTCGGGCTGGGCAAGGATCAGTTGCACGGTGCCGAGGATGCCGCCGTCGTGGTCTTCGGCGACCAGCAGGGCGCGTTCCTCGCGCGAAACGCCCTCGGCCACGCCGCGCCAGAATGCCTCGGCCTTGTCGCGCGGCAGCGGCAGCATGAAGCTGACCGAGGCGCCGCCTTCGACACAATCGACCAGCACGTCGGCCAGGGCCGGCACGCTGGCCGCCGCTTCGTCGGCGCCGAGCCGGCGCACGCGGACATCGTCAGTCATCTGTTTCTCCGTGGCGGTGAAACCTCAAGTCATTTCCAGAAATGACCTGCAACCTGCTGATTAAAATGCGATTTACTGCGAATCAACCATTCCGCAGCAAATGCTTCTGGATCTTGCCGCTGGTGGTCTTGGGCAGCGCGTCGAGCAGGTAGTAGCGGCGCGGACGCTTGTAGGCGGCCAGCCGGTCGCCGTGCACGAGGAAGGCATCGAGCACTTCGGCGCCGATCTCGGCGCCGGGCTTGGCGACCACGTAGGCGGTGACGATGTGGCCCCAGGTTTCGTCCGGCTCGCCGATCACGGCGGCTTCGAGCACGCCGGGGTGTTCGATCAGCGCATCCTCGACTTCGCGCGGGTACACGTTCTCGGCGCCCGAATTGATCATGTAGTCGATGCGGTCGCGTACCCAGAGATAGCCGTCTCCGTCCAGGCTGCCGAGGTCGCCGGTGTGGTACCAGCCGTAGGCGAGGGCGCGCTCGTTGGCGTCCGGGCGGTTGAGGTAGCCGGCCATCATGCACGGCCCGCGCACCAGGATCTCGCCGACTTCGCCGGGCGCGCACGGTTGGGACGGGTCGGTGGGGGCGCCGTCGTCGCTCAGGGCGGCCACCACGAGGTCGTGGTTGAGCGAGGGCAGGCCGGCCGAGCCGGCGTGGCTGAGTTGCTCGTGCGGATACAGCACCGACATGCACGGCCCCATCTCGGTGGTGCCGTAGACCTGGACCAGGCCGGCGCCGATGGTGCGGTCCCACTCGCGGATCAGGTGCGGCGCCATCGACGCGCCGCCATACTCGACCAGCCGCAGCGAGGACACGTCGCGCGTGCTGACGTCGGGGTGGTGCAGCATCATGGTGATCATGGTCGGCGCGGCGAAAAAGTGCGTGACCTTTTCCTGCTCGACCAGCGCCCATGCCTCGCCGGCGTCGAAGCGGCGCAGCAGCACCTGCGTGGCGCCCAGGTGCAGGCGCGGCAGGAAGCTGGTGTGCAGCTCGGCGGTGTGGTTGAGCGGCGCGATCGACAGGCCCACGTCCTCGCGCGACAGCGTCATGACCTGATGCATCATCGCGTTGTGCGCCAGCTTGCTGCGGTGGGTGTGCAGCACGCCCTTGGGCCGGCCGGTGGTGCCGCTGGTGTACATCAGGATGCAGGGATCGTTCTCGTCCACCGCGATGCCGGGCGCGTGGTCCGGCTGCGCGGCGGTCAACGTGTCCAGCCGGTGGGTGGCGAAAGCCGGCGCGGGGCCGGGATCGGCATAGATCCAGTGCGTGGTGCCGGGCACCAGCTCGGCCGCCTTTTGCACCACGGACGCGCCTTCTTCCTCGAACAGCAGCGCGCGGGCCTTGCCGTCTTCGAGAATGAACGCCAGCTCCTGCGCCGCCAGCCGGTAGTTGACCGGGTTGAAGATCGCGCCCACGCGCGCCACCGCCAGCATGCTGAAGACGAAGGCCGGGGTGTTGTAGAGGAAGGCCGCTACCACGTCGCCGTGGCCGATGCCGATCGACCGCAGCGCGTGGGCATGGCGGTTGACCTCGGCTTCCATCTCGGCATAGGTCCAGGCGCGGCGCGCGGCGCCCATGCCGGCGACCAGCGCGGTCTTGCGCGGCAGGTAGCGCGCGGGCCAGGAAAGGGTGTCGCTCAGCGTAAGGACGTGACTCAAGGCAATGCTCCGACGGCGAGAAAAGGGAAAAAAGGGGGAAACCGGGCGGCATGGCGCCGGCCGGTCAAAACCCTCGAATATAAGCGGCGGGCCGCTTTTTGGGAAATAACCAATCGCATTGTGCATATGCGCGGTGGCCGGGGTTGCCGCCCGCCAGCGTTGATATGGCGCATATGGCATGCCGTGCGGGCAAGCCGCGCGCAACCACTTGGCGCAAGACCGCCGGCTGGCCCGGGGCGCACAATCGTAGCGACCGCCGGCCCGCCCGGCCGCCCGCCAAGACCGTCCACCAAGACCGCCCATGAAAGACACCTGCCAGGACCTGCTGGTCGAATACCGCGAGCTCGACGCGCTGGCCGCGTCCCTGAACGCCGCCCAGTGGCGCCAGCCCGGCGCCTTCTACGGCTGGAGCGCGTGGGACGAGATCGCTCACCTGTGCTACTTCGACCAGACCGCGCTGCAGTCCGCCACCGAGCCCGAAGCCTTCCTGCGCGGCGCGCAGGCGCTCGGCGCGCTGATGGCGGCCGGCGGCCATATCAGCGCGGTGGCGCGCGAACAATACGGCCACCTCGACGGCCCCGCGCTGCTGGCGTACTGGCGGCCTGTCCACGAACGGCTGGCGGGTACGCTGGCGGCGCTGGACCCCAAGGCCCGGCTGCCCTGGTACGGTCCGCCGATGAGCGCGCGCAGCTTTGCCACGGCGCGCCTGATGGAAACCTGGGCGCACGGACAGGATGTATGGGATACCGTCGGCCGCATACGCCAGCCCACGGCGCGGCTGCGCCATATCGCCCATATCGGCGCCACCACCTATGGCTGGACCTTCGTCAACCGCGGCGAGGCGGTGCCGGGGCCGGCGCCCCATGTCGCGCTGACCGCGCCGGACGGCCAGACGTGGACCTGGAATGACCCGCAGCCGGACAACTTCGTGCGCGGCAGCGCCGAGGATTTCTGCCTGCTGGTGACGCAGCGCCGCCACCTCGACGACACCGCGCTCGCATACAGCGCGGGCCCCGCGCAGATGTGGCTGGCGCAGGCGCAGTGCTTCGCCGGCCCGCCCGCCACCGGCCCGGCGGCCGGCACGCGCGTGGTGCGCGCGGCGCGGGCCGGGTGAACGGCCCCGCCCTGGCGCTGGCCGCGCAGGCGGGGGCGCCGCTGGCCATCGCGCAGGCAGCCGGCATCGACGCCGCCCTGCGCGCGTGCAGCGCGGACCCCGGCGAGACCTGCCTGTCCGAGCACGCCTTCGCCAACCTCTATCTGTTCCGGCAGGCGCACGACTACCGTTTCGTCGCCGGCAGCCATCCGCGCGTCACCGGCCTGACCTACGACGGCGCGCGCCACGTGCTGCCGCTGTTCGCGCTCGACACCGCGCCGCGCGCGCTCCTGCAGGCGCTGCTGCGCGGGCACGACTGCTTCTACCCGCTCTCCGCCGCGCAGGTGGCGCGGCTCGATCCCGCCGTGTTCAACTGGAGCGCGGTGCGCGCCGATGCCGACTATCTCTATCCAGCCGCCAACTTCGCGGCCTACCGCGGCACTACGCTGTCCAGGAAGCGCAACCTGATGAAGCAGCTGCTGGCCGCGCATGCCGTCACCGCGCGGCCTTATCACGCCGGGCTGGCGCGGCAGGCCATGACTGTCCATGCGCAGTGGATGGCGGCCAAGCGCAAGGCGCAAGGGGAGGCCGACGACGCGCCGTGCGCCGAGGCATTGCGCGAGGCGGAGCGGCTCGGCCTGGAAGGCTTTCTCTACGAAGCAGGCGGCCAGCCGGTCGGTTTCGTGCTCGCGCAGGAGATCCGCCCGGCCGTGTTCGCCATGCGCTTCGCCAAGGGGCTGGATGCGTACAAGGGCATCTACCAGTACATGTTCCACCACTTCTGCACCGCCTTTGCGCGGCCGGTGGCGTGGCTGAACTTCGAGCAGGACCTCGGGCTGGACAACTTCCGCCAGACCAAGCAGTCGTATGCGCCCAGCGCGCTGCTGCCCAAGTACCGGGTCACGCTGCGCACGGACTGACTCGCGCGCACGCTCCAGCCGCTGCCGCCACAGCCACAGCCGCAGCCGCAGCCCGCGCAGCAACAGCCAGTTCTCGCAAGACCCGCGCCAGGGCCGCCCCTACCATGCTTTCAAGCCGGCGCGCACCCGCGGCGGATCGTCAAGCACATTGCTCATGGCCCATATCGAATCCAGAATTTCACCGACCAGCGAAACCGCCCAGGCCAACCGCGCCGGCATGCTGGCGCTGCTCGACCACATCCGCGCGTTCGAGCAGCGCGCCGCCGACACCTCCGCCGCGTCGCGCGAGCGCTTCGAGAAGCGCGGCCAGCTGCTGCCGCGCGAGCGGCTGGCGCTGCTGCTGGACCCGGGCGCGCCGTTCATCGAGCTGTGCTCGCTGGCCGGCCTCGGGCTGGACAACCCGGACCTCGACAAGAGCGTGCCCGGCGGCGGGCTGATCGCGGGCATCGGCGTGGTGTCGGGCATCCGCTGCATGATCAGCGCGTCGGACTCGGGCATCAACGCCGGCGCGTTGCAGCCCAAGGGGCTGGACAAGCAGTTGCGCGTGCAGGAGATCGCGCTGGAGAACAAGCTGCCCTACGTGCAACTGGTGGAAAGCGCCGGCGCCAACCTGATGACCTACAAGGTGGAGGACTTCATCCGCGGCGGCAACCTGTTCCGCAATCTCGCGCGGCTGTCCGCCGCGGGGCTGCCGGTGGTCACGGTGACGCACGGCTCGTCCACGGCCGGCGGCGCCTACCAGACCGGTTTGTCCGACTACATCATCATGGTGCGCGGCCGCTCCCGCGCGTTCCTGGCCGGCCCGCCGCTGCTGATGGCCGCCACCGGCGAGGTGGCCACCGAGGAAGAACTCGGCGGCGCGGTGATGCACACCAGCGTCTCCGGCCTGGGCGACTACCTCGCCGAGGACGACCGCGACGCGCTGCGCATCGCGCGCGAGATCCTCGGCAAGATCGACTGGCCGCGCGAGCAACCGGCGCCGCGCGCGTTCAAGCCGCCGCGCTATGACGCCGAGGAACTGCTCGCCATCATGCCGATGGACCACAAGCGGCCGGTGGACATGAAGGAGGTCATCGCCCGCATCGCCGACGATTCGGACTTCCTGGAATTCGGCGAGAACTATGGCGGCGCCACCGTCTGCGGCCATGTGCGCATCGAAGGCTGGCCGCTCGGCATCATCACCAACAACGGCCCGATCGATCCGGCCGGCGCCACCAAGGCCACGCACTTCATCCAGGCCTGCTGCCAGTCGCGCACGCCCATCCTGTACCTGAACAACACCACCGGCTTCATGGTGGGCCGCAGCTACGAGGAAGGCGGCATCATCAAGCACGGCTCCAAGATGATCCAGGCCGTGAGCAACGCCACCGTGCCGCAGATCACCATCTACTGCGGCGCGTCGTTCGGCGCCGGCAACTACGGCATGTGCGGGCGCGGCTTCCACCCGCGCTTCTGCTTCTCGTGGCCCAACGCCAAGACCGCCGTGATGGGCGGCGAGCAGGCCGCGCGCACGATGGCCATCGTCTCCGAGGCGGCCATGAAGCGCAAGGGCGGGGAGGTGGATGCGGCGCAGCTCGAAGCGTTGCAGAAAGGCATCGTCGAACGCTTCGACCGCCAGATGAGCGTGTTCGTCACCAGTGCCCACGTGCTGGACGACGGCGTGATCGACCCGCGCCACACGCGCGCCGTGCTGGCCGGCGTGCTGGCCGTCTGCCGCGAGGGCGACGCGCGCGCGCCGCAGGCCATGCAGTTCGGCGTGGCCCGGCCCTGAACCGCGCAGCCGTCGCACCGTCACAGCACATCCACCGCACGCCATCCATCCGATACCAGATACCGCATACCAGGAACCGGAACATGCAACTCACCCCCGAACACGAGGCGCTGCGCGCCACCATCAAGCGCTTCATCGCCGAGCAGGTCAATCCGCACGTGGACGCCTGGGAAGAGGCCGAGATCTTCCCCGCGCACGAGGTCTTCCGCAAGATGGGCGCGCTCGGGCTGCTGGGCCTGTCCAAGCCGGAAGCCGACGGCGGCGCCGGGCTCGACTATTCCTACAGCGCCGTGCTGGCCGAGACGCTGGCCGACGTCAACTGCGGCGGCGTGCCGATGGCCATCGGCGTGCAGACCGACATGGCCACGCCCGCGCTGGCCCACCACGGCAGCGACGAAGTCCGGCGCGAGTTCCTGGCGCCGGCCATCAGCGGCGAGTACGTGGCCTGCCTGGGCGTGTCCGAGGTCGGCAGCGGCTCGGACGTGGCCTCGATCAAGACCACCGCCCGCCGCGACGGCGGCGACTACGTCATCAACGGCGGCAAGATGTGGACCACCAACGGCACCCAGGCCGATTTCTGCTGCGTGCTGGCCAACACCTCCGAAGGCGCGCCCCATCGCAACAAGACCCTGATCGTGGTGCCGATGAACACGCGCGGCGTGTCGGTTGCCAAGAAGATCCGCAAGATCGGCATGGACTCGTCGGACACCGCGCAGCTGTATTTCGACGACGTGCGCGTGCCGCAGCGCTGGCGCATCGGCGAGGAAGGCATGGGCTTCACCTACCAGATGGAGCAGTTCCAGGTGGAGCGGCTGTGGGGCGCGCTGAACACCTGCGGCGTGTGCCAGAAGGCCATCAACCTGACCATCGACTACACGCGCGAGCGCAAGGCGTTCGGCCACTCGATCCTGGACAACCAGTGGGTCCACTACACGCTGGCCGAGCTGCAGACCGAGGTGGAAGCGCTGCACGCGCTGTGCTGGCGCGCCGTGGAGACGATGGTGCGCGGCGAGGATGCCACGCGCCTGGCCACGATGGCCAAGCTCAAGGCCGGGCGGCTGGTGCGCGAAGTGTCGGACCGCAGCCTGCAGTTCTGGGGCGGCATGGGCTACGTGATGGAAAGCCCGGTCTCGCGGATCTTCCGCGACGGACGGCTGACTTCCATCGGCGGCGGCGCGGACGAGGTGATGCTGCAGATCCTGTGCAAGTTCATGGGCACGTTCCCGCAGGGCAGGTAAGCGCGGCGCGCACGCCGGCCTCGCGCCCGCCGGGCGCGGCGCCGGATCGAGAGAACACCATCCACACCGGGGCACCATGAAGTCCACGCCATTCCACAAGATCCTGATCGCCAACCGCGGCGAGATCGCGCTGCGCGTGATGCGCAGCGCCGCCGCGCTCGGCTACCGCACGGTGGCGGTCTATTCCAGCGCCGACGCCGGCGCCCGCCACGTGGCCGAAGCCGGGCAGGCGGTGCACATCGGCGAGGCCGCGCCGGCGCAGTCCTATCTGCGCATCGACGCCATCCTCGACGCCGCGCGCCGCACCGGCGCCGACGCCATTCACCCCGGCTACGGTTTCCTGGCCGAGAACGCCGCGTTCGCGCGCGCGTGCCGCGAGGCCGGGCTGGTGTTCATCGGCCCGTCGCCCGAATCCATCCTGGCGATGGGCAACAAGGCCGGCGCCAAGCGCCTGATGATGGCGGCGGACGTGCCCTGCATCCCTGGCTACCAGGGCGAGGACCAGAGCGACGCGCGGCTGGCGGCGGAGGCCGCGCGCATCGGCTTCCCGGTCATGATCAAGGCCACCGCCGGCGGCGGCGGACGCGGCATGCGGCTGGTGCCGGACGCGCGCGCGTTCGCCGAACTGCTGCGCAGCGCGCGCTCCGAGGCGCTGGGTGCCTTCGGCGACCCCGAGGTGATCCTCGAGCGCGCCGTGGTGGAGCCGCGCCACATCGAGATCCAGGTCCTGGCCGACCGCCACGGCAACGCCATCCACCTGGGCGAGCGCGACTGCTCGGTGCAGCGCCGCCACCAGAAGCTGATCGAGGAAGCGCCGTCGCCGGCGGTGAGCGCCGAGCTGCGCGCGCGCATGGGCGCCACCGCCGTGGCCGCGGTCAAGGCCATCGGCTACGAAGGCGCGGGCACGCTGGAATTCCTGCTCGACCGCGACGGCAACTATTACTTCATGGAGATGAACACGCGGCTGCAGGTGGAGCATCCCGTGACCGAGGCCATCACCGGGCTGGACCTGGTGGCGCTGCAACTGCGCATCGCCGCCGGCGAGCCACTGCCGCTGACGCAGGAAGACGTGCGCCTTGCCGGCCACGCCATCGAGGTGCGCCTGTGCGCCGAGGATGCGCAGCAGGGCTTCATGCCGCAGAGCGGCACCGTGGCGCTGTGGCAGGCGCCGCCCGCGCTGCGCACGGAGCACGCGCTGTGCAGCGGCGCGGCCATCCCGCCGTACTACGACTCGATGATCGCCAAGGTGGTCAGCCACGGCGCCGACCGCGACGAAGCGCGCCGCCGGCTGGCGCGCGGGCTGGAAGACCTGGTGGCGCTCGGCGTGACCACCAACCAGGCCTTCCTGGGCCGCTGCCTCGCGCATCCCGCGTTCGCGGCGGGCGAGGCCACCACCGCCTTCATCGGCCTGCACCAGGACGCGCTGCTGCGCGAAGACCCGGCGCGCCGCGCGCGCACCGCGGCGCTGGCGGCGCTGCTGCTGTACGAGACCGCGCCGGGCCGCGTGGCGGGCGCACCGGCCGCCAGCCTGGCGCCGGCGCTGCCGATCGGCCTGCGCTACCGCGTCGGCGGTGCGGAGCATCAGGCGCGGCTGGCGTTCATGGGCGCCAGCCGTTTCGACATCACCGTGGGCGAGGCCCGCCATGCTTTCGAGACCATCGCGCTGGGCGAGCATTCGGTGCGCTTCGCCTGCGACGGCGTGACCGAGACCGCCATCTTCCACCGCGACGGCGACACGCTGCTGCTGCAATACGACGGCGAGCCGGCGCGGGTGCGGGACCACACCCGCGCCGCCGCCGAGCGCGCCGATGCCGGCGCCGGCGACGGCAAGCTGCGCGCCTCCATGAACGGCCGCGTGGTCAACGTGATGGTGGCCGCCGGCGACCGCGTGGAAGCCGGCCAGCCGATGGTCACGCTGGAGGCCATGAAGATGGAGCACATCCACGTGGCTCCGGCCGCCGGCCGCGTGGGCGCGGTGCACGTGCAGGTCGGCGACCAGGCCGCCGCCATGCGCGTGATTGCCGAGATCGAATTCGAAGCGCGCGCCGCCTGAGCGCCGCCATTCCGGGAGACCACCCATGAGCGAAGCCGACACCCCGGCCGTCCTCCACGACAGGCGCGGCGCCGCGTTCTGGATCACCATCAATCGGCCCGACAAGCGCAACGCGCTCAACCAGGACGTGATCGCCGGCATCCGCGCCGGCTACCGCGCCGCGCACGCGGACCCGTCCGTGCGCGCCATCGTGCTGACCGGCGCCGGCGACAAGGCCTTCTGCGCCGGCGCCGACCTCCAGCCCGGCAAGGGCTTCGCGTTCGACCTGTCCCGGCCCAACCTGGACTATGCCGACATGCTGCGTGAGTCGCAGCAGGCCACGCTGCCGACCATCGCCCGCGTCAACGGCACCTGCATGGCCGGCGGCATGGGCCTGCTGTGCATGACCGACATGGCCGTGGCCGCGGACACCGCGCTGTTCGGCCTGCCCGAGGTCAAGGTCGGCGTGTTCCCCATGCAGGTGCTGAGCCTGCTGCAGGCGCTGGCGCCGCCGCGGCTGGTGCGCGAATGGTGCATCGGCGGCGAGCCGTTTACCGCCGCCGAGGCCCGGGCCGCCGGCCTGCTCAATTACCTCGCCGCACCCGGCGAGCTGGATGCGCGCACCGACTGGCTCGTGGCCCGCGTGGCCGACAAATCGCCCACCGCCATCCGGCGCGGCAAATATGCCATGCAGGCGATGGCCTCGATGAGCTTCGGCGAGGGCATTGCCTACACGGAAAGCCAGATCGCGCTGCTGGCCATGACCGAGGACGCGCGCGAAGGGCTGGCCGCCTTCAACGAGAAGCGCAAGCCGGTGTGGACCGGCAAGTGACCGCATGGCGGCATAGCGATCTGGCGACATGGCGGTATGACAGCGTGACGACATGACCATGCCGGCGGCGACCGGCAGCTTGCGAGACAGGGGACATCGCGTATGGGAGACACCATGACCGCCTCATCATCCTCACCAGACGGCGACAGCGCCGGCATGCTGGCCCTCGGCATGGCCGACTGGCTGTGCCGCCGCGCCGCGCGCGGCCCGCAGCGCCCGGCGCTGACCAGCGGCGGGCAGACCTGGAGCTACGGCGAACTCGTCGCCCGCGCCGGGCGCATGGCCGCCGTGCTCGCCGCCGGCGGCGTGCGGCCCGGCCAGCGCGTGGGCTATCTCGGCCTGAACGACCCGCTGTTCCTGGTCACGCAGTTCGCATGCGGCTGGCTCGGCGCCATCTTCGTGCCGCTCAATTTCCGCCTGACCGGGCCCGAGCTGGCCTTCATCCTCAACGATGCCGGCGTGCATACTCTGTTCGCCGACGACGGCTACACCGACGTGATCGACGAAGTGCGCGGCCGGCTGGAGTGCCGGCGCTACCTGGCCCGCGCCGCCGCGCCCGGCTGGGAAGGGCTGGACGCGCTGCTGGCCGATGCCGGCGGCGGCAACGCACACGGCAATGCGCACCACAACGCCGCGCCGCCGCTGGCCGCCACCCGCCCCGACGACGTGGCCGCCATCATGTACACCTCCGGCACCACCGGCAACCCCAAGGGCGCCATGCTCACGCACGGCAACTTCTGGATCAACAACCTCAACGTCACCATGATGAGTGACATCGCCAGCACCGATGTCGGGCTCAACTTCGCGCCGCTGTTCCACGTCGGCGGCATGTGCTGCATCACGCTGCCGATCCTGATGGCCGGCGGCCACCTCGTCCTGCAGCGCAGCTTCGACCCCGCCGCCGTGATGCGCGACATCGCCACCCACCGCGTGACGCTCAGCTTCGCCGTGCCCGCCATGCTGCTGTTCATCAGCCAGCATCCGGACTTCGCGCGCGCCGACCTCTCCAGCGTGCGCGGCATCTCCGTGGGCGGCGCGCCCATGCCCGAGCCGCTGCTGCGCCTGTTCTCCGCGCGCGGCATCCCCGTCAACCAGGGCTACGGCCTGACCGAGACCGCCGCCGCCACCACCTTCCTCGCGCCCGAGCGCGGCGCGGACAAGCTCGGCTCGTGCGGCACGCCGGCCATGCTCACCGAAGTCTGCATCCGCGCGTTCAACGGCGCTCCCGTTGCCACCGCGCGGGAGCGCGGCGAGATCTGCGTGCGCGGCGGCAACGTCATGAAAGGCTACTGGAACCGCCCCGACGCCACCGCCGGCGCGTTCTACCCCGGCGGCTGGTTCCGCACCGGCGACGTCGGCTATACCGACGAGGAGGGCTTCTACTACATCTGCGACCGCCTCAAGGACATGGTCATCACCGGCGGCGAGAACGTCTACCCGGCCGAGGTGGAAAGCGTGCTGTACGACCACCCGGCCATCGCCGAAGTCGCCGTGATCGGCGCGCCCGATGCGCAATGGGGCGAGCACGTGGTGGCCGTGGTGGCGCTCAAGCCCGGCGCCAGCCTGACGCTGGAAGCACTGCAGGCGTTCGCCGAGCCGCGGCTGGCGCGTTACAAGCTGCCGCGCGAACTGCGGACGGTGGCGGCGCTGCCGCGCAATCCGACGGGCAAGGTGCTGAAGATCCGGCTGCGGGAGCAGGGCGGGCAGGGCGGCTAGCCGCCGTGAGGCTCGCGGCTCGTTGATTTGCCGCGTCGGTCAGGCAATATCCGGGTAAATACCGAAGCGCGTTTCTCCGGCCAGAACCGCCCCATTTCCGGGATTTTCCGCCGCAGATGGCGTCTTTATCGCTTCGTGTGCACCAATGCAGATCCGGTTGCCGGCTTTTCCTAACCAAGCTGGCGCATTGTGAAAGTCCGTCATAAGCCGTTCATCTTTTGTCCGTAGCGGGTCCCGGCCGCACCACGTAGATTCTGGTGCAACTCGTGGTCCGAGATACAGAAAAAAGGATGGATTGACATGACTGCCCCCATTGCGATGCCGCCCGAGATTGCAAGAAAGATCGCCTGGCGGCTGGCGCCGCTGATGATCCTGATGTACATGGCGAACCAGCTCGACCGTGCCAACATCGGCTACGCCGCGCTGACCATGAACCATGAGCTTGGCATGACGGCGGCCCAGTTCGGCCTCGCGGCAAGCCTGTTCTTTCTCGGTTATGTCCTGTTCGAGGTGCCAAGCAACCTGTGCATGTACCGCTTCGGCGCGCGCCTGTGGATGACGCGGATCATGCTGACCTGGGGCGTGGCGTCGTCGCTGACCAGCCTCGTGCCCAATGCCCAGTGGCTTTACGTGGCGCGCTTCTGCCTGGGCGTGTTCGAGGCCGGGCTGTTCCCCGGCATGGTCTATTACCTGACGCTCTGGCTGCCCACGCGCGACCGCGTCTGGATGATGTCCCTGTTCGTGACCGCGATCCCGCTGACCGGCGTGCTGGGCGCCCCGGTTTCCACCTGGCTGATGGAGAACGTGACGGTGTTCGGGCTGTCGGGCTGGCGCGCCATGATCTTCCTCGAAGGCCTGCCGTCCGTGATCCTCGGCATCGTGGTGTATTTCTACCTGCCGGACAGCCCGGCCAAGGCACGCTGGTTCTCCGCGTCCGAGCAATCGACCATCGCCGCGGTGCTGGCGCAGGAACAGGCCTCGGCAAGCAAGCGGGCCGGCCACGGCCTGGCCTGCGTCATCGCCAACGGGCGGGTCTGGGCGCTGGGCGTGGTGTACTTCGGCATCAACGCCGGCATCGTGTCCCTGCTGTATTTCCTGCCGCAGGTGGTCGCCTCGTTCGAGAAGACGCTCGGCGTCAAGTACACGATTCCCCAGATCGGCATGATCACCGCCATCCCCTTCGCGTTCGCGGTGGCCAGCATGCTGGTGTGGGGCCGCATCGTGAAGCGGCACCGCATCACCAGCCTGCACATCGCCGGGCCGCTGCTGGTGTGCGCCGCCGCGCTGACGGTCGCCATGTGGATGCGCTCGCCCTACGGCACCATCGCCGCCTTCGCGGTGGGAACGGCGGCTTGCTTCTGTACAATGACGACCTTCTGGCAACTGCCCAGCCGCTTCCTGGCCGAGCGCGCCGCCGCGGCGGGTATCGCGCTCATCACCAGCCTGGGAGTCTGCGCCGGTTTCGTGCTGCCCTATTTCATCGGCTGGTCCAAGGACGTCTCGGGCCACTTCGCCATCGCGTTCTATGGCGTCTCCGCCCTGATGCTGGTGTCGGCCTGCGTGGTCGTGGCGCTGGAGAGCAGCCGGGCGCCGGGGGCGGCGGCAAGGCCACAAGCGGTAAGCTGACCACAAGCGGTAAGCTGACCACAAGCGGTAAGCTGACCTTGTCGGCAGCCTAAGGGTGCGGTCCGGCGGACCGCGCCCTTTTTACCTTTGATCTGCCCGTACCGGACAAGCCGAAGGGCCGCCAACCAGGGCAAGGAGTAAACAATGCGTCGTGGCGTACCAAGCCTGGGATCGTTGCAGGCGTTCGAGGCGTCCGCCAGGCACGAGAGCTTTTCGAAGGCCGCCGCGGAACTGGCCCAGACCCACGGGGCCGTCTGCAAGAAGGTCAACGAGCTGGAAGAAGACCTGGGCGTGGCCCTGTTCCACCGCGTGCGCCAGCGCCTCGTGCTGACGCCGGCCGGCGCCGAATACGCGCGCCGCATCCGCGTGCACCTGGACCAGATCCGCCGCGACACGATCGAGCTGATCCGCTCGGAGAGCGAGCTGCATCTGGACGTGGCGGTCGGCGTCTCGTTCGCCGCGCAGTGGCTGGTGCCGCGCCTGCAGAGTTTCTATGACCTGAACCCCGACATCCGCCTGCACATCATCGGGCGGGACCAGCCGAATTTCTTCGACGACTCCAATTTCGACGCGACCATCTATTTCGGCCAGCATCTGTGGGCGGGCATGACCGGCGCCGCGCTGGTCAGCGACGACCGCCTGGTGCTGGTGTGCGCGCCGGTCTGGTGCGACGGGCAGCGCGAGCTGCCGCTCGAGCGCATTGCCGCGGCGCCGTGGATCTACACGCGCGACATCCCGGCGGCCTGGACCGACTGGGGCGAATCGCTGGTCGGGCGGCCGCTGGAGCACGACGCGCCGACACCGCACTACGACATGTTCGTCATGTCCATCAACGCCACGGTGGCGGGGCAGGGCCTGGCGCTGCTGCCGCGCAGCCTGGTCGACCGCGAGCTGGCCAGCGGGCAACTGGTCATCGCGCACCCGCACTTCGTGCCGAGCCCGAGCAACATCTATTTCGCGTTTCCCGAGCAGCGGCGCCACTGGGAGCCCGTGCGCCGGTTCGAGGCATGGCTGATCGACGCGGCGGCCAGCTACGTCCGGCGCGTGCAGGGCGCCGGTTGAAGCGGGCGCGCGGCTACCGGATGGCCGCCTGGTAGGCGCGCAGGTCCGGGCTCTCGCGCAGCAACTGTTCGAACAGGCCCTGGAAACCCAGCCACGCCACATAGTCGGAGCCGATCTGGCGGCGCACGGAGCGCGCTTCCTCATCGGACAGCACGCTGAACTCGCCGGCCGCCTCGGCCAGCAGCTGGATCTGGCAGCAGCGTTCCATCGCCACGAAGCGGAAGGCCGCCGCGTCGACCGAGGTGCCGACCGTCAGCAGGCCGTGATTGACCAGCACCGCCGCCCGCCGGTCGCCCATCGACTGCGCGATGCGCCGCCCTTCGTCCGCCGCCAGCACCAGCACGTCGCCCTGAAACGCCACCTGGTCCTCGAAGAACAGGCAGGCCTCCTGGTTGATCGGCAGCAGCGTCCGGCGCCGCGCCGAGAACGCGCGGCCATAGACGGAATGCGTGTGCGCGGCGGCAACCACGTCGGGATTGCTGCCGTGAATTCCGCAATGGATCGCCGCCGCCGCCGCGTTCACCGGGCCGGTGCCCGCGTGGACCTTGCCGTGCTCGTCGATGCAGATCAGGTCGTCGGGGTGGATGGCGGAGAAATGCTGCGCATAGGCATTGACCCAGAAGCGGTCCGCATGCTCCGGGTCGCGCACCGTGATGTGGCCGGCGATGCCTTCGGCCAGCCCGAAGCGGGCGAAGATGCGGAACGCGGCGGCCAGCCGCAGCTTGCGGTCCCGGCGCGTGGCGTCGAGGGAATCGAATGCCTTCGGTGCGGGCAGGGCGCCGCCGATGGGCGTCGGGATCTGCAGGGCGCTATTCGCGATGTCGTTCACAAAGGTTCCAGATGGCTTGAGCAGATCCCATTCTGGGCGAGGCCGGCAGGCGCCGCTATCGATGAATACTCACAGGCTGTTGATGGATTGGCAGCAGCGCGCCGCGGGCCCCGCCGGGTGGCCGCTGGCGTGCCGGCAGCCTCGCCCGCCAGCCACTACAATGGCGCATCGCCCGGCCTCCCGCCGGGCCGGATTCTGGAGTCGAAGATGCGTATTCTGGTTGTCGGAGCGGGCGCCACTGGCGGCTATTTCGGCGCGCGGCTGTTGCAGGCCGGGCGCGACGTGACGTTCCTGGTGCGCCCGCGGCGCGCCGCCCAACTGGCCGAGCACGGCCTGAAGGTCAAGAGCCAGCACGGCGACCTGCATTTCCCCAACCCGCCGCTGGTGCAGGTCGGGCAGATCGCGCAACCGTATGACGTGGTGCTGCTCAGTTGCAAGGCCTACGACCTCGACAGCGCGATGGACGGTTTCGCGCCCGCCGTGGGCCCGGGCACGGTCATCATCCCGCTGCTCAACGGCATGCAGCATCTCGACAAGCTCGATGCCCGCTTCGGCGCCGAACGGGTCATGGGCGGCCGCTGCCTGATTTCCAGCACGCTGGACGAGCAGGGCACCATCCTCCATCTCTCGGCCTTCCACGTGCTGTCCTTCGGCGAGCGTCCGTCCGGCAGCAGCGACCGCGCGCAGGCCCTGGCCGCCGTGTTCGGGGACGCCGGCTTCGACGTGCAGGGCAGCGAGGCCATGCTGCAGGACATGTGGGAGAAATGGCTGTTCCTGGCCACGCTGGCATCCTCCACCTGCCTGATGCGGGCAGCCGTGGGCGACATCCTGGCCGCCCCGCACGGGCGCGACGTGATCGCGGCCCTGCTCGACGAGTGCACCGCCATCGCCGCGGCCAACGGCTATCCCGCGCGCGCGCCGGCGCTGGAACAGGCGGCGGCCTCGCTGTTCAAGGAAGGCTCGCCGATGACGGCGTCGATGCTGCGCGACCTCGAGCGCGGCGGCGCCATCGAATCCGACCAGATCGTGGGCGACCTGCTGGCGCGCCGCGGCCCGGTGCCGGCGCCGACGCTGCGGATGGCGCTGGCCAGCCTGAAGGCCTACGAGGCGCGCCGCGCGCGCGGCGGCTGACCGGCCATCCCGCCGGGCGGCACCTCAATCCGGCTTGCCGGCCCGCAGCGCCGCGATCAGCCGCCGGGCCGCCGCCGAGAGCGTGCCGCCGCGCCGCGTGACGATGCCGAAGGTGTCGTTGCGCGACTGCATCTTCACCGGCAGGATGCGCAGCATCTTCTGGCGCGCGTAGGGCTCGGCCACGCTGGTCGGCAGCAGCGACACGAGGTTGGCACTGCCTTGCAGCAAGGCCACCGTGACCAGCGTGGAGGCCGTGGTGATGGCGTTGGCCGGCATGCTCATGCCGGCCAGGTCCAGTTCGCGCAGCAGCAGCGCGTGCATCGGCATCTGGGCGGGATAGATGACCCAGCGGTATCTCGCCAGGTCGGCAAAGGCGAGTTCGCGCGCGCGCGGCGCCGCGTGGGCGTGGCCGACCACCACCGAGATCGGCTCGTTGCCCAGCGCCTCGTAGCGGTAGCGGGCGGGCTGATCGCTCACCAGCGCGCGGCCGATGACGAGGTCCAGCCGGCCGTCGTCGAGCAGGCCCAGCATGCGCAGGCTGGTGTCTTCCACGATCTCGATCGACAGGTTGGGCTGCTCCGCCTGGAGGCTGGCCAGCGCGGGCGCCAGCACGCCGGTGACGGCGCCCATGATGACCCCCACGGCAAGCCGCCCGGCCGTGCCCGAGCGGATTTCGGCCATGTCCTGGCACAGCGCGGTAAGGTCCGTGGCCAGCAGCCGCGCATAGCGGATCACGCAATGGCCGAACGGGTTGGGCCGCATGCCGGTCCGGGTCCGCTCGAACAGCGGCGCGTCCAGCATGCTCTCCAGTTCCTGCAGGGCCTTGCTGGCGGCCGATTGCGTCATGGCCATGACGGATGCCGCCTGGTGCAGCGATTTGTGGTCGTCCAGCGCGATCAGCAACTGCAGTTGCTTCATGCGCAGGCGCGACATCAGTACGTCGAGGGTGGCTCTCATGGGCGTGCGGCGTTCCTGGTCAGGTCTTGTCCGGCAGGCCGGTGAGTCGCAAAAGCGATCACCAGATGGAAAGGTTTCAATATACATCGGACGCCGGACGCTCTTATATTGCGCAAGCACCCGAGACAAGAACACGGCCCCCGCGCACGACAAGGAGACAGACATGACCCAGCCCGCCCGCCAAACCGCCTACCGGGGCGTATTCCCGGTCGCGCCGACCATCTTCGACGAGCAGGGCGGCCTCGACCTCGACGGCCAGCGCCGCTGCATCGACTTCATGATCGACGCCGGCTCCAACGGCATCTGCATCCTGGCCAACTTCTCGGAGCAGTTCGTGCTGACCGACGCCGAGCGCAGCACGCTGATGGCCACGGTGCTCGACCACGTGGCGGGGCGCGTGCCGGTGATCGTCACCACCACGCACTTCAGCTCGCGCATCTGCGCCGAGCGCAGCCGCGCCGCGCAGGACGCCGGCGCCGCGATGGTGATGGTGATGCCGCCGTACCACGGCGCCACCATCCGCGTGCCCGAGCACGCCATCCATGCGTTCTACGCCACGGTGTCCGACGCCATCGACATCCCCATCATGATCCAGGACGCGCCGGTCAGCGGCACCACGCTGTCCGCGCCGTTCCTCGCGCGCATGGCGAAGGAAATCGCCAACGTGTCGTATTTCAAGATCGAGGTGCCGCAATCGGCGGCCAAGCTGCGCGAGCTGATCGCGCTCGGCGGCGACGCCATCGTCGGCCCGTGGGACGGCGAGGAAGCCATCACGCTGATGGCCGACCTCGACGCCGGCGCCACCGGCGCCATGACCGGCGCGGGCTTCCCGGACGGCATCCGCCGCATCGTCGATGCCTACCAGGCCGGCGACGCCGAGGGCGCCGCCGACCACTACCAGCAATGGCTGCCGCTCATCAACTACGAGAACCGCCAAGGCTGGCTGGCCACCAGCAAGGTGCTGATGAAGGAGGGCGGCGTGATCGCCTCCGACGCGGTGCGCCATCCGCTCCAGCCGATGCACCCGGCCACGCGCGCGGGGCTGCTCCAGATCGCGCGCCGGCTGGACCCGCTGGTGCTGCGCTGGGGGCGTTGAGCGGGCGGCGGACATGCCCGAAACGCCATCCTGCAAGGATCGGCGATTCGGGCTACCCTGTCGGGCCATCCTGACCTTCTATCGGGCCGGCCGCACCGCAGGCCGCGCCACCAGATCCGCCATGACACAGCCGCTCAGAATCGATTTTGTCTCCGACATCGCCTGCCCGTGGTGCGCCGTCGGCCTGTCCTCGCTCCAGCTTGCGCTGTCGCGGCTTGGCGACGCCGTGGACGCCGAGATCGTGCTCCATCCGTTCGAGCTGAACCCGCAGATGGGACCGGACGGCGAAGCCATCGTCGACTATCTCGGCAAGAAATACGGGCGCACGCCCGCGCAGATCGCCGAGACCCAGGCCATGATCCGCGAGCGCGGCGCCGCCGTCGGCTTTGCCTTCGGCCCGCGCGAACAGGTCTACAACACCTTCGACGCGCACCGCCTGCTGCACTGGGCCGGCCTGCACGGCAAGCAACTGCCGCTCAAGCTCGCGCTGCTGCGCGCCTACCATAGCGACGGCAAGGACCCCAGCAACCACGACGTGCTGGTCGAAGCCGCGCAAGCGGCGGGGCTCGACCCCGCGCAGGCGCGCCAGGTGCTGCAACACGGCGACTACGCCGACGAAGTGCGCGCCGAAGAGCAGGAATACCAGGGCATGGGCATCCAGTCCGTGCCGTCGATCATCTTCAACAAGCGCTATCTGCTGACCGGCGCGCAGCCGGCGGAAGCCTTCGAGCAGGCCATCCGCCAGATCCTGGCCGAAGGCTGAACGCGGCGCGGCGCGCGGCTGCCCCGGTATTGCCGCGCGCACGGACCCACGTGACTGCGGCGGCCCGCCCCGAGGGGGCGGGCGAAACTTCCGTGCCATCCCCGTGTCCTTCCCTGCATAATCGCCGCAGTCGCGACGACACAGGACGACCGACCGATGAACATGGCAATCCTCCTCGCCCATCCCTGGTTCGGCACATGGACCGCGGCCGTGGTCGCCGTGGCCGTTGCGCTGCTGGCGCACCGCCTCGGCGGCCTGCTGCTGTTGCGCATCACCCGCCACGCGCCGCTGCTGCATGCCGTCGTCAGGAAAGCGCGCGCGCCGTCGACGGTGGTCCTGCCCCTGCTGGCGCTGCAAACGGTCTGGCAGGCCGCGCCGGACGAACTGCGCTGGATCGACAGCGTGCGCCATCTCAACGGCCTGCTGATGATCGCCGCCACCACCTGGCTGGTGGCGCGCATCATCGCCGGCTGCGCGCAAGGCATCATGGACCGCCACCCCGTGGACGTGGCCGACAACATGAACGCGCGCCGCATCCACACGCAGGCCCGCGTGCTCGCGCGCACCGCCATGACGCTGGTGGTGGTCATGGGCGCCGCCATGCTGCTCATGACCTTCCCCGGCGCCCGCCAGGTCGGCGCCAGCCTGCTGGCCTCCGCCGGCGTGCTCGGCCTGATCGCCGGCTTCGCCGCCAAGCCCGTGTTCAGCAACCTCATCGCCGGCCTGCAACTCGCGCTGACCCAGCCGATCCGGCTCGACGACGTGCTCATCATCGAAGGCGAGTGGGGCCGCGTGGAAGAAATCACCGGCACCTATGTCGTGCTGCGCATCTGGGACGAGCGCCGCCTCATCATCCCGCTGCAGTACTTCATCGAAAAGCCGTTCCAGAACTGGACCCGCAACAACGCCCAGATCATGGGGTCCGTGTTCTTCTATGTCGACTACGGCATGCCGCTGGCGCCGCTGCGCACGGAACTGGAGCGCATCGTGCGCGCGGCGCCGCAGTGGGACCAGCGCTTTTTCAACCTCGTGGTGGCCGATGCCACGGAGCGGACGATGCAGCTGCGGGTGCTGTGCACCGCGGCTTCTTCGGGGCTGGCGTGGGATTTGCGCTGCGTGGTGCGGGAAGGGCTGATTGATTTCATGCAGCGGGAGTATCCGCAGTTTTTGCCGAGGCTGCGGGTCGAAGGTGATGAAAGCGTACCGCCGCGAAACACGCCACCGCAAGAGTCACCCGCAGAACAATAGATCCGCGCCCCGGGGGGGCTACACAGAGATACAAAGCCACACACCGGGGATACATACGCCATCTAGTATTCCGTCCACCTGCACAGCGACAGCATAAGGTGGATCACGATGACCTACGTAAAGACTCCCGCTTACAGGCGCCTGCTCGTCACTTCAGCGCTGGCTGGCGCGATGGCGCTTCTTTTTCCCGTGGCGTCCCACGCCGCAACCGCAACGCCGACGGCAGCCCCGGCAGGCGCGGCAAAAGCATCCTCGGACGCGCAGCATGCCAGCGACACCGCCATCCGTCCGTTCCGGTTCCACGCCTCCGACAAGGAGCTCGCCGACCTGCGCCGCCGGATCGCCGCGACCAAATGGCCAAGCCGCGAACTGGTCAACGACGCGAAACAAGGCGTGCAACTGGAGACGATGCGCAAGCTCGCGCAATACTGGTCGACCGACTACGACTGGCGCAAAGCCGAGGCGAAGCTCAACGCCTTGCCCCAGTTCGTGACCCGGATCGATGGCGTGGACATCCATTTCATCCACGTCCGCTCGAAGAACACGAACGCGATGCCGCTCATCGTCACGCACGGATGGCCGGGCTCCGTCGTCGAGCAGCTCAAAATCATTGCCCCCCTGACCAACCCGACCGCGCACGGAGGCGCGGCCTCGGACGCCTTCGACGTGGTCATTCCCTCGCTGCCCGGCTACGGCTTCTCCGGCACGTCCACCGAGACCGGCTGGGACCCCGCCCGCATCGCACGCGCATGGACCGTGCTGATGAAGCGGCTCGGTTACACGCGCTTCGTCGCGCAAGGCGGCGACTGGGGCGATGCCGTGACCGAGCAGATGGCGGTACAGGCGCCGCCGGAGCTCATCGGCATCCACACCAACATGCCCGGTGCGGTCCCCGCCGAGATCGAGAAAGCGCTCCAGTCCGGCGGCCCGGCGCCGTCCGGTTTGTCGGCGGACGAGCAATATGCCTACGGCCAGCTCGATTTCTTCTACAAGCATGGACTCTCCTACGCCCAGGAGATGACCAACCGGCCGCAGACGCTGTACGGTATCGAAGACTCGCCCATCGGCCTCGCCTCCTGGATGCTCGATCATGACGCGCGCAGCTACGCGCTCATCGCGCGCGTCTTCGACGGCAAGCCCGAAGGCCTCACGCGGGACGACGTGCTGGACAACATCACGCTCTACTGGCTCACCAACACCGCGGTGTCGTCGGCACGCCTTTACTGGGAGAACAAGTTTGCGTTCTTCGCCCCGAAGGGCATAAAGATCCCGGTCGCGGTCAGCGCGTTCCCGGACAAGCTTTATCAGGCGCCGAGGAGTTGGGTGGAGAAAGCGTTCCCGAATCTGCTGTACTACAGCCGGGCGGAGAAGGGTGGGCACTTTGCGGCTTGGGAGCAGCCGGAGGTGCTGACTAGGGATTTGAGGGCTGGGTTCAGGTCGTTACGTTGATGGGGTGGTGGGATTCTTCCGGGGAGATTCTGTGTCGCGGCTTGGTGGAAGTTCTCAGCTTGTTGGCTACAAGGTGGCCAGTCCAGACGGGCCAAATGCTGACCCCGCAATTTGGGCGTCAAGAGGCTGGTTGTTGTAGCAACTGATCAAGCTTCTGCTCACTGAGTGGGTCGGCAGGAACATATACATTCAGACGAAGATCCTGCTGGTCCCCTACATCAAATAGGGTGTACTCAAGCCGCAACTCTCCAACTCGAGGATGTGTGAACACCCGAACCTCCTCCGAGCGTGATGCTACCTCGGCTTCGCGCCAGAACAGGTCAAAGAGGGTACTCTGCTCCCTGAGCGCCGCTACAAGGTCCACCATTTCTGGTATGCCCGCCTCGGTGAGGTCAAGCCGGAATTTGGCGACAGCTTTTCTGGCATCGTGCTCCCAATGTGGCATCAAGGCTTTGTGTCGTTCATCGAGGAAGATCAGTTCAAGCACATTCTGCCGATATCCGATCGACGGAAGATCAATGTCGAACAGCGCTTTTGCATAGCGGTTTGCAGCAAGAATGTCCCATCGCATGTTTATCACAAAGGCGACGCCGCGCACCGCCGACAACAAGCGTGCGAGTCCCTGACTCACATCGCTGCTTGTCAGTAGTTTACGACCGGAGTTGAGCTGTAGACCGCAGAGTCGGAACAAGTAACGACGTTCGGCCTCATTCAGTCGCAATGTATTCGCGAGCCTTGATAGCAGCCCGGGAGAGACGTTGATGTCTCGCCCCTGCTCAAGCCACGTGTACCACGTCAAACTCACATGAGCTAAGTGCGCGATGTCTTCCCGACGCAGCCCCTTCGAACGCATCCTCCCGGTGTGGCCAATCCCAAAGTCGTCTCGATTCAGTTCCGCGCGCTTCGTCTTTAGGAATTCGCTTAATTCTGTTCTCGGTTTCACAGCTCTTTTCTCGTCCATCTTCTCCACGTTGTCCTCTGATCATCAATGTTCCTTGAGGCGCACTGTAAAGCCTAGTACTCGGAGTAATAGTACAACAGGCCATATTGGATATTGCAGCCCGTGTGGATAGTATTTGGCGTATCGCTCTTCGAAGGAGACCACCGTGAATCAGACTTCGCACTGGGACCGTGTTATCGAGGCCACGCAGGACGAGTTCGCCCGAACTTACTCGGCGCATCCACTCATTGAAAACACTCTTTGCGGGCAGCTCTCGATCAGGGTCTACATGCAGTACCTGACGGAGACCTACCACATGGTAAGGCACACAGCACAGATGCTTGCACTTGGCGCGGCCCGCTGCGGCGTCGATCGGCCCGCACTGCGGGACTGGTTTCTGGAACAGTTGGAAGAAGAGCGCGGACACGACTTGCTTCTGCTTAAGGACTTGCGCACGCTTGATGTGGACACGGACAAAGTAGCCGCCTCTACGCCTGGCCGCGGGGCCTGGGGCCTGGTCACCCAGAACTACTTTATGACGACCTACGGAAATCCGGTCGGGATTCTGGGGGTCGCCTCGCTGACCGAGGGACTTGGCGCTACGATGGCGACTGAGCTTGCCGATTGCCTGAACCAGCAATATGGCCTTCCGCCGAGTGCGACAACCTTCCTACGCAGTCACGGAGGCTTCGATGTGAAGCACGTGGAGGAAGTCAAATCAGCAATCAACGAAATTGCTGCTGCGGAGGAGGTGCCCTACATCATTCACGCTCGCCGGATGACAATTCAGACGTATGCGCAGATGTTTGACGATGCACTGCATCATCCTGCCGTCCACGAGAGCGCGACCGACGCAGTTGGCGTGTAGCCCACCAGCATAGGATAAGGAGCGAGACATGGATGCGTCCCCTCGGCACAACACGTTGTCGAATGCCGTCAGACTTGCGAACCGTGAAATACCTGTACATGAGTTTCGGCTGCTGTCGAGCCACGCGGAGTTCACCGCCTTTGACGAACTGGTTGAGGAAACCTACCGGCCGCTTCAATTTCTAGAAGGGCAGGCCAAGGCGCAGTTCCTGCCCACGTCAGCTACCACCCGATACGGACTCTACGTGGATGGTGTTATGTGGGGCATTTGCGCGCTTAACCCCGTCACATTGGACGACACTCCGTTTCACCGCTATCTACCACTGTCGGTTAGGAACGGACGTCGCATGATTGAGGTCAATAACGTCATCCTTACCCGAAATCGCAATGCGGGTCCCTGGCTGAACGTCATGCTCTATCGAAGTGTGTGCGAGGCCATCCGGCTCGGCTTCGATTTGGTCGTCGGTATTACGCGTTTCCAGACACTGAAGTACTTCATCGATTCCGGGGCAACGCCTGTCTATCACCCGCCGCTGCACCTGTTGGGGCGCGATGATGTGAGTGATTTCATTATCTATTACGATGCCACTGATGGTGAATCGGTCGACTATCTGCTTCGCCACATCCCGAGAACCATCGATGCGTGTGCCATCTATGCGAAGATTAAGACTGATTTTCTGAAGCATAGGCAGCACGTGCGAGCCGCATAACCGTGGAGGTGTACATGTCGCTAGAACAGCGTATTGCCACTTTCCGGGAGGGGCTGTGCCCATTGGATAAGATTGTCCGGAGCGACCGGCTTGAGTTGCTCGACACCTGTCCGGAGAGGGCGGTCACGGATCGGATCGTTAACGACATTGAACGAGTGAGCCAATACATCGGATTACGGCGATTACTCGTGCAGCGGATTGCAAAGCAGGTAGAAGCGGTTTTAGCACCCCCGGGAGAAGTTACGCGTATCGCGGAGATCTGTTGTGGCAATGGGTGGGTTCTACGCGCACTCGATGGTTACTTGGCGCGACGCGGGATTGATGTCGAATTGACAGGCCTCGACATGAATCCTGACTCCCTGCGAACGGCTGAAGGTCTATCCCGCGGACGCGCCATCCGGTGGCGACGGGAAAATGCGCTGGCGTTGCCAATGGCTGACCAGTCCGTTGACGTGCTGGTCAACGTGCAGAGTCTGCATCATTTTCGACCCGATGAACTCGTTCGGATCATGCGCGAATCTAGCCGCGTCGCAAAGCGAAGCTATTTTTTTGATCTGCGAAGAACGACACATGGGTTCTTAATCGTACATCTGCTGCGCCCGCTTACTTCCTGGGCGTTCATTCACGATGCCGCACTATCTCATCGCCGAGCCTATCGCGTGGAAGAACTCCAGTTCATTGCTCAGGAGGCTCTGGTAAATGCGGACATAGCAAAGTTGACGCCGATAGGACTAGAGATCGTCATCGGGGGGAAGCAAGCATGAGGCGGGGCATTCGTGATTCCGCAATGGCCCACGCGCTGGCTTTCGCCTATCCGTGCATGATCTGTCTTGCGCTAGCGTATCGTGGGCCCTTTGTCTGGATGACACCAGTCCTTGGTGGAGTTCTCTTTCCGATTCTGGATGAGCTACTGCCCAAAGGCAACTATGCTCACGGAAGGCTCGGGAAACATAGATGGGTCCTACTGGTCTGGGGCTACGTCCTCAGTCATTTTGTTCTTCTGCTGACATTGCTGTACTTGACTGCATCCGGCGGACTGGGATTGCTGGAACTGTTTGGTCTGACCCTCTCATTCGGCATCATGGCCGGAGCACTCGGGTTTCCGGTGGCACATGAACTTATACACAGCAGAGCGCGCATCGAACGGAGCATCGGGCTTGTACTGCTTTGCTCATCGATGTATATGCACTTCCGCATCGAGCATGTACACGGTCACCATCGGAATGTGGGCACGCATCGAGATCCGGCAACGGCGCGGTTTGGCGAGTCTCTGGGAACGTTCTTGCTCAGGAGTGTCACTGGCCAGTTTGTTAGTGCATGGGCGTATGAGCGCGAGCGCGTGCGGAAACAGCACGGAGCTGGGCATTTCGCCTTCAGCCGCACAGTGGTCTATCTTTGCGTCCAGCTTTGTCTCGTGACAGGTCTCTGGCTTCTACTGGGCGGGGTAGCCGCTCTGCTATTCATCGTCCAAGCCTGCATCGCGGTGCTGTTGCTGGAGACGGTCAACTATATCGAGCACTATGGTCTGGTTCGGCGGATCAGGCCAGACGGTCGGACCGAGCGTGTGACGGTAGAGCATTCGTGGAACTCTAGCCGTCTGGCTACGAATGCCGCGCTGTTCAATCTCGGGCTGCATTCGCATCATCACGTGCATCCTTCTGATCGTTACTGGGAGCTGACCGATGCAGGCCAACCTCCCGAACTGCCATATGGCTATTTCGTCATGATCGTTCTCGCAACGATTCCGCCTGCATGGAGGCGTGTTATGCATCCCCATCTCGCACGACACCGTTCGGACACGGCACGCCAACGACCTCTCACCTCTACCCGCTTTATCTCGGAAAGGATGTGATATGCATGAATCAATCTCAGAGAGTAGTCTCTTTTCAATGATAGTTAGTGGGAAGATTCCGCCGCCGCCTGCTGCTAGGCTGCTAGGCTTGGAAGTCGTGAGCGCGACTCGTGGAACGGTAGAGCTCACCTTTTTTGCGGATCGGTCATTTCTGAATCCCGCTGGGGCTGTCCAGGGCGGCATGCTATCGGCGATGCTGGATGAGGCGCTGAGCATCGCCGCGCTCACTGCGCTTGATCAGGGAGAGCATGTTCTTACGCTGGAAATGAAGGTTCAGTTCATCGCTGCTGCGAGAGACGGGCAGCTTCGGGCCCAGGGCCGCCTGATCTCACAAGGTGGGCGCGTTGGATTCGTTGAGGCGGATCTTACTCAAGAAGGCAAACTGATTGCACGGAGCACAGCCACGCTATTGGTCCGATCTTCGGATAAGTAGGAAGCATTGCGCCGAGGCAGGCGCCTTGCCCTGTCATACCGCCGTACGCCACGCTGCGCCACTATCGTGGGCGTGCCATGTTGCCTGTTGGATTGATGCCCGGCCACCTGCACGCAGGCGTCTCTGCTGCAGTGTGCTTGGAGGATCTTTGTGTCGAACTCCACTAAGCCTATTGCCATGACCGAGACGGGCACTGAGTACCCGCACAGCACCACCCGCTTGTCCCTCCAACCCCTAATGTTTTCCTATGTGGCTTGCACTGCAGCGCTCATGGCCTTTGTCGTGGTCATTGGCCCGGTCAGCCGCATTCTCGGCATGCCGGGTTGGCAAACGGGTGTGATCTTGACGATCGGAGGCGTCTCTTGGACGCTTTCCGCGAGACCATGGGGGGATGCGAGCGACCGCGCGGGACGTCGCAGGATTCTGCTCCTCGGGGTCGGCGGATTTTCGATCGGCTACGCCGCCCTGTGTATGGTGCTAGCCTACTCACTGAGCATCGGGATTTCCGGTTACCTGCTGTTCGCATGCCTGGCGCTTGCAAGAGGCACAGTGGGCATCTTCTATGCCGCAATCCCGTCGGTGAGCCACGCACTGGTTGCCGACCATTTTGTATCGGGGGAGCGGGCAAGAGTGCTCGCGCTGGTCGGCGCCGCCAATGGGTGCGGCCTTGTCATCGGCCCCGCGCTCGCGGCAGCGCTCACGCAAGTTAACGTGATATTGCCAATAGTGGTGATCGCGGTCGTGCCTTTTCTTGCGTTGCTCGTGCTATGGCGTAGCCTACCCAAGCGCAAGCCGTCCACGTATGGACCAGTTCCGCGTCTGGCACTGACAGATCCTCGACTGCGCCGCCCCATGCTGATCGCGTTCGTAGCCATGCTGTGCGTCTATATTGCGCAGGTGACCGTCGGCTTCTATGCCCTGGACCGATTGCACCTTGCCCCCGACACGGCCTCTCGTGTCGCGGGTGTCGCCTTGATGATAGTAGGTGTCGCGCTGATTGCCGCTCAGGTTTGCGTACGGCGCATTCCCTGTCCGCCGAGGCGGCTGTCGCGGATTGGTGCCTTCGTCAGCGCCGCGGGTTTTTCCTGTGTTCCCTTCGCCAACAGCGCCGTGGCGCTGGAGGCGTCTTTTTTTATCGCCGCGTTAGGAATGGGCTGGGTGTTTCCTTCGGTTTCAGCTATGGCTTCGGTGGCAGTTCCCTCGCAGAAGCAGGGCGCAGCAGCCGGCTCCGTTAATGCCGCGCAAGGACTAGGCGTCGTCGTGGGGCCGCTTGTTGGGACGCTGCTATATGAAGCCGGTCCGGCGATTCCATACATTTTCGCCAGCTTGCTGTTGTTACTTGTCGCGGGATGGCCAGAGGCGGATCGCATATAGCAATTCGACTCTCTAATGAAGCTTGGATTACTCTATTTTAAATTCTGCCTAGATATGGTGTGGCGGCATTGTGGAAATAATTTAATCATCATATGTCTTTCCTGAACTTGCTGGAACTCCAGGCCGAAGAGCAGGCGGCCAACAATGGCCTGCACGCCTTGCTGACTCCGCTGAAACAGCAACTGGATCAGGCGGTGGACCGTGTTCAAGCCCTGTATTGAGGCCCGCGCAAAAGAGCATCCTCCGCCTAAACCACCCGCCCAAACCACCACAACGACAGCATCCCCGCGCAAGCCGCCAGCAACGCCCCCAGCGCAGCAAAGAACGCAGTGATCTCGACCTGATCCCGCTTGTCGAAGGCCAGCCGGGCATTGAGCGCGCGGTACACCTGCTTGAGCCTGTTGGCGTCTTCCAGGCGGAAGTATTCGCCCCCGGTCGCGTCGGCGACTTGCTTGAGCACCTGCTCGTCCAGCTTGACGCGGGCGGACCAGCCGTCGACCGTGAGCACCACACCGTCGGTGGTGCCCACGCCCACGGTGTACACGCGCACGCCATTCGCGGCGGCGAGTTGCGCGGCCTGCATGGCGGCGGGGCCGGCGTTGCTTTCGCCGTCGGAGAACAGGACGATCGCGCCGGCGGCGTAGGAGCCGGGCTTGGCGGCGTCGGCGCCGCCGGTGCTGCCGGGCGAGGCTTGCTGCCCCTTGGCTGCCTTGCGCGATGCGGCGGCTTTGGCGGGCGAGTCGTCGTCGTCCAGCAATTGCGCGGCGTCGCTGCCCAGTTGCGGCAGCAGCGTGGTGAGGGCGATGAGCAGGCCGTTGCCGATGGCGGTGCCGCCCTGGGGCTTCAGGTTGTCGATGACCGTGGCCACGTCTTCCTTGCGGCGGATGGGGGCTTGCGCCAGGGCGGCGGTGCCGGCCATCGCGACCACGCCGACGCTGACGCCGGCGGGCTGGGCGTCGAGCAGGGTCTTGGCAGCGCGCTGGGCGGCGCGGATGCGGCTGGGCTGCACGTCCTGCGCGCGCATGCTGCCGGACAGGTCGATGACCAGGACCACGGTTTCGATGCGGGAGGGCAGCATCATCACGGCCTGGGGCCGGGCGATGGCGACGATGAGCGCGGTCAGGGCCAGCAGCATGAGCGCTGGCGCCACGTGGCGGCGCCAGCGCGCGCCGCCTTTGATGGCAAGGCCGACGGTCTTGAGCGTGGGGTAGGGCACCGATGCGCGGCGGCGGCGGGCATCGAGCCAGACGTAGGCGCCGGTCAGCAGCAAAACCAGCGCGAGCAGCCACAGCATGCTGGGCCACTGGAAGCTGAAGGCGGGCAGGCCGGTCAGGGCGTCGGTCATGCGGCCCCCTTGGCGTTGCTCTGGACACCTTGGGCGCTTTGCAGGTGGTGGCGCTGGCGGGCGAAGTGGAGCAGGGCGAGGTCGAGGTGCGCGTAGGTGGACAGCGTCAGGCATTCCACGCCGGCGCGCTCGAAGCCGAGGCGCAGCTCGGTCTCGCGCGCTTCGGCGGCGGCGGCGAAGCGTTTGCGGAAGGCGGGGTCGTGGGTGTCGACGAACATCTGCTCTCCGGTTTCGGCGTCCTGCAGCACGACCAGGCCGAGGTCGGGCAGGGCCATTTCCAGGGGGTCGACCAGCCGCACGGCGATGACTTCGTGGCGCCGCGCCAGCAGGCTGAGCGAGGCCTGCCAGCCGGGGGCGCTGATGAAGTCGGAGACCACGAACAGCACCGAGCGCCGCTTGGCGACGGCGCGCGCGCGCTCGAGCAGGTCGCGCAGGCGGGTGTCGCCGGGGGAGGCGGCGGGCGTGGCGCGGATGCGGTCGAGCAGATGCAGCAGGTGGCGGCGCCCGGAGCGCGCGGGCACCACGGCGGCGGCGGTGTCCGCCGCCCCGCCGTAGAGCACGGCGCCGACGCGGTTGCCATAGCGCGTGAGCAGGCTGGCCATGACGGCGGTGAAGTCGCTGAGCAGGTCGCGCTTGCGCACCTCGCCGGAGCCGAAGTCGATCGAGCCGCTCAGGTCGAGCAGGAACCACGCGCAGACCTCGCGGTCTTCCTGGAATTCGCGCACGTGGGGCGTTTGCAGGCGCGCGGTGACGTTCCAGTCGATGTGCCGCACGTCGTCGCCCGGGTGGTATTCGCGCAGGTCGGCGAGGTCGAGCCCGAAGCCGCGGAACAGGGTGCGGTAGTCGCCTTGCAGCAGGCCGTCGAGGCGGCGCACCACGGTCCACTCGAGGCGGCGCAGCAGGGCCTCGGTCTGGCTGGCGCCGACGCGGGCGGGCGGTCCGTCGGCAGGCGCGGTGCCGGCGGGGGGCTGTGCGGGCGCGGCGTCCGGGCCGCCCCGGCGCCTAGCGCGCAGCCGCCCGAACATGGGATTCCAGCGGCCGCTCGGGCACGGGCAGCGCTTGCAGGATGCGCGTGATGATCTGGTCGGCCGTCATGCCGTCGGACATGGCTTCGTAGGAGAGCGTCATGCGGTGGCGCAGCACGTCGGGCACGAGGTCGATCACGTCGTCGGGCAGCGCGTAGTGGCGCCCGCGCAGGAAGGCCAGCGCGCGCGCGCCTTCGATCAGGCCGATGGTGGCGCGCGGGCTGGCGCCGAAGGAGACGTAGCGGTCCAGCTCGGCCAGGCCGTAGCCGCCCGGCTTGCGGGTGGCCGCCACCACGCGCACCGCGTACTGGATCAGGCCGGGGTCGACGTAGACCTTGCGGCATTGTTCCTGCAGGCCGGTCAGGTGCTCGGGCGTGGCGACGGGGCTGACGCTGATGCGCGGGCCGGTGACGCGGTTGACGATGACGACTTCTTCTTCCTCGGTGGGATAGCCCACCAGCACTTTCATCATGAAGCGGTCGACCTGCGCCTCGGGCAGCGGGTAGGTGCCTTCGGTCTCGATCGGGTTCTGCGTGGCCATGACGAGGAAGGGCGTGGGCACGCGATGGGTTTCGCCGGCGATGGTGACTTGCCGCTCCTGCATGACTTCCAGCAGCGCGCTCTGCACCTTGGCCGGCGCGCGGTTGATTTCGTCGGCCAGCAGCAGGTTGGCGAAGACCGGCCCGCGAACGGTGGAGAACTCGCCGGTGCCCTGGTTGTACATGCGGGTGCCGACCAGGTCGGCCGGCAGCAGGTCGGGCGTGAACTGGATGCGCTTGAAGGAGCCGCTCATGGTCTTGGCCAGCGTGTTGACGGTGAGCGTCTTGGCCAGCCCCGGCACGCCCTCCACCAGCAGGTGGCCGCCGGCGAGGATGGCCACCAGCACCCGTTCGAGAAAGTGGTCCTGCCCCACCACCACGCGCTTCACCTCGTACAGCAGGCGTTCCATCAGATTGGCGCTGTCCACAGCGTCCCGGGCTTGGTCGTTCATAGGCCTCCGCGTCCGTCTAGAAAGGAGAAGATCCGATGGAACTGCCGGCGCTTTCGATCGTGATGGCAAAGCCGATGCCGACGAAGGTGCCGCTCTCGTGGGGACTGAAAATGGCGGTGACGATGCCCACCACCTCCCCGTTCATGTTCACCAGCGGCCCGCCCGAGTTGCCCGGGTTGGCCGCGGCGTCGAACTGGATGAGCTTGTCCAGGTTCTGCTTGTTGTCCGGCGAGATGAATTCGCGGTCGAGGCCGGAGACCACGCCGGCGGACACCGAGGGCCCGATGCCGAACGGAAAGCCGACCGCGACCACCTCGCTGCCGGGCGCGAGATCCCGGCTGGAGCCGAGCGTGGCTGCCGGCAGGTCGTCGGGGATGGTCTTGGCTTTGATGATGGCGAGGTCTTTCTCGGGAATGGACTGCACCACCGAGGCCTCGGACGTGGAACCGTCGAAGAACGTGACTTCCAGCCGCCTGGCGCCGGCGATGACGTGGTAGTTGGTGAGGATCATGCCGCTTTCGGTCACGACCACGCCCGAGCCGATCTGGCGGCCCTCGGGCCTGGCCGGGGGCGTGGCCCTGGCTTCGGGTGGATTCTTGCCGGCGGCTGGGTCCTTGCCGCGCGGCGGTCCGCCCGTGGCGAGCTCGTCACGCGGGGAAGCCGGGGAAGACGGTGCGGAGGGCGCGGGCGGAGCGGACTTGGGACGCTTGGCGGGCAGGTCCCGCCTGGGCGGGCGAGGGGGCGCGGCTTCCGCGGTTTTTTCCGGGGGCACGAAGCCGCGGATTTCCACCACCGATTCGCGCACCGCCTCGGCCGCGCGGGCCGTGCGCGACGGCAGGTTCTTGGTTTGCAGCGTATGCAGCACGGCGGCATCGATGTCCGCCTGGGTGAGCGCGCGCCACTTGGGCTGCAGGAGCCAGGCGGCGCCCACGCCCGCTGCGAAGACCAGCGCGGCCGCGGCCGAGACCCACCAGTAGATCGACACCCGTCTCATTGCAGCCCCCGAGGTCCCGCACTGCAAAATACAGTACCATCCTCTTACCCACGCGCCAAGGAGCAGGGCATGCAGTTTCTCTGGCCGCAGATGCTCTGGCTGTTGCTGACGGTCCCACTGCTGGCAGCCGCCTATCTATATTTGATCTCGCGGCGCAAGAAAGCCGCCCTGCTTTATGCCAGCCTGGCATTGCCGCGCGCCGCGCTGGGGCCCGGCCAACGGCTGCGGCGTCACATTCCCCCCTTGCTGTTCCTGCTCGCGCTGACCGCGGCGCTGCTGGCGTGCGCGCGTCCCAGCGCCACCGTCACGCTGCCGTCCGACGCCGTCACGCTGGTTCTGGCGATGGACACCTCGCGCAGCATGGAAGCGACCGACGTCGCGCCCACGCGCATCAGCGCCGCGCAGCAGGCCGCGCGCGATCTCATCGTCGGGCTGCCGGCCAACGTGCGGCTGGGCATCGTGTCCTTCGCTTCCACCGCCACCGTGGTGCTGCCGCCGACCGACAACCGCCATGACATGCTGGAGGCGCTCGACCGCTTCCAGCTCCAGCGCGGCACGGCGACCGGCAGCGGCCTGTACCAGGCGCTGGCGGTGCTGTTTCCCGACGACGGCATCGACCTGGAGGCGATCCTGTTCAACGGCGCGTCCGGCCGCGCCGAGCGCCAGGCGCCGTCGCTGGACGAAGCCGCGGCGGCCGAGGCCGCGCGCAAGCGCGCGCAGGAGCGGCCGGCGGCGCAGCCCGGCTCGTACCAGCACGGCGCGGTGATCCTGCTCAGCGACGGCCGCCGCACCACCGGCCCGGACCCCGCGGACGCCGCGCGCATGGCGGCCCAGCGCGGCGTGCGCGTCTATACCGTGGGCTTTGGCTCGCCGCAGGGCGGGGCGGACGAATCGAACCTGTCCTTCTACATGCAGCTCGACGAAACCGCGCTGCGCGCGGTGGCGGCGCTGACCGGCGGCGAGTATTTCCAGGCCGGCTCCGCCGCCGACCTGAGCCGGGTGTATCGCCAGCTGAGCGCGCGCTTCGCGCTGGAGCGCAAGGAAACCGAAGTGGGCGCGCTGCTGGCGGGCATCGCCGTCCTGCTGCTGGTGGCGGCTTGCGTGCTGTCGATGCTGTGGTTCCGGCGCTGACAGCGGTAACAGTAGTGACGGCGGTGCCGGGAGTCTCGCCGGCGTCACGCGGGCGCTAGCCGCACCGTGCCGCCTCTATCGCGGCGATGTCGATCTTTTTCATGGTCATCATGGCCTCGAAAGCGCGCTTGGCCGCCGCGCGGTCGGGGTCGCACACCGCTGCGGTGAGCGCGCGCGGGGTGATCTGCCATGACAATCCCCAGCGGTCCTTGCACCAGCCGCATGCGCTTTCCTGGCCGCCGTTGCTGACGATGGCGCTCCACAGGCGGTCGGTCTCGGCCTGGTCGTCCGTGGCGATCTGGAACGAGAACGCCTCGCTGTGCCTGAAATGCGGGCCGCCGTTCAGCCCGAGGCAGGGAATGCCGGCGACGGTGAACTCGACCGTCAGGATGTCGCCCTGCTTGCCGTCGGGATAGTCGCCCGGTGCGCGATGCACGGCCGTGACGGCGCTGTCGGGGAAGGTTTCGGCATAGAAGTTCGCGGCGTCGAGGGCGCCGCCGTCGTACCACAGGCAGATCGTGTTCTTGCTGGTCATGTCGTGTCTCCTGGGAAATCGGGCACCGGCACAGGTTCGGCGGCCTGGCGGAGACGACGCGGCCCATGCCGCGTCCGCTTGCTCACTTGCCGCCGGTGACGTCGAGGAACGTGCCGGTGATGAAGGAAGCCTCGGCGCTGGCCAGCCACAGGATCGCCCGCGCCACTTCTTCAGGCTGGCCGCCGCGTCCCATCGGGATCGAGTCCTTGACGCGATCGACCCGTCCCGGCTCTCCGCCGCTGGCATGCATTTCAGTGTAGATGTGCCCGGGGCGAATGCAGTTGACGCGAATCCCGTCGCGCGCGACTTCCTTGGCGAAGCCGGTGGTGAAGGTCTCGACGGCGCCTTTCGACGCGGCGTAGTCGACATATTCGTTCGGACTGCCGAGCCGGGCCGCGGCCGACGAGATGTTGATCACGACGCCGCCGCGCCCGTTGTAGCGATGGGACATCCGCCTCACCGCCTGCTGCGCGCAGAGGATGGGGCCGATCGCGTTGACCGCGAAGACGCGCTGCATGCGCTCGAATTCGAGCTCCTCGAGCCGGGACTGCCGCGCGATGATCGCGGCGTTGTTCACCAGCACGTCGATGCGGCCGAACTCCCGGTCGACCGCGGCGAACAGCCGGGCGACCTGCTCCGGGTCCGCGCTGTCCGCGCGCACGGGCAGGGCCCGGCGCCCGGCAGCTTCCACGTCGGCCGCCACCGCGAGGGCGGCGGATTCGTTGGAGACGAAGCTGATCGCCACGTCGTAGCCTTGTTCGGCGGCAAGCCGCGCAGTCGCCGCGCCCACGCCGCGGCTGCCGCCCGTTATCAGCATCAGCGGCGCCTGCGGGGCGTGGTCGGGAGTCTTTGGCATTTCGGTATTCCTCACGGAGATTCAGAACGGACGAAGAAGGCACTCGCGGGCTCACGGACTGCGCGCGGCCAGGGCGTGCCTTCAGGAAAGGGGATGTTTCGTGCGTCGAGGGGCAGTGTTTTCGCCGCGCGCAGCGGCCGGGGCCGGCCTTGGGCCAAGGCGCATCAATCGGCCCAGGCGTCGATATCCAGAACCGCGGCGGCGAACGCTTCCGGCGCCTCTTGCGGAAGATTGTGGCCGGCGTTGGGCACCACGCGGTTTTCATGGCGTCCGGTGAAATGCTTCGGGTCCGCTTGTCTGCCGCCCGGCGGTGTGACGCCGTCCGCGTCCCCTTCGAGGGTGATCGTGGGCACGGCGATCGGCGGCATGGCGGACAGGCGGCGTTCCATGTCGTCGAAGCGGGGATCGCCATCGACCAGCCCGAAACGGTGCCGATACGAATGGACCACGACGTCGACGAAATCCGGATTGTCGAACGCGGCTGCCGAGCGCGCGTAGGTGTCGTCGCCGAAGCGCCAACTCGGCGACCACAATGACCACAGGAGCCGGCAGAACGCGCGCCGGTTTTCCGTCAGTCCGGCCCGGCCGCGTTCGCCGTGAAGATAATACTGGTACCACATGCGATGCTCTTTTTCGGGGCTGGCCGGCCGCATGGCGGCGGCGATGTCCTGGATGTTGTAGCCGTTGACCGAAACCAGTCCACGCGCCCGCGACGGGTACAGCGCGGCCACGATGCATGCGGCCCGGCCGCCCCAGTCATAGCCGCCCAGCACGGCCCGTTCGATCCGAAGCGCATCGAGCAGCGCCAGCAGGTCTGCCGCCAGCGCCGCCTGCTGGCCCGAGCGCGGTGTTGCCGGAGACAGGAAGCGCGTCGGCCCGTATCCCCGGAGGAAAGGCGTGATGACGCGGGCTCCCCGGGATGCCAGGCGTGGCGCGATGTCTTCGTACGCATGGATGTCGTAGGGGAAGCCGTGCAGCAGGACGGCCGGCCAGCCGTCGGCATCGCCCTGTTCGTCATAGGCAATATCAAGCAGGTCGGTCGCAATTCTCTTGAGCATGAATCCATCCTTTCAGGCAATGCCAGGGCCCCAGGCAGACCGCCTCACCCGCGACGGCCGCGCACGCCAGCCAGCGTTTCCACTACGCGGTATGGATGATCGCCTGTCCGCGGGCCAAGCGCACGCCGATGCCGTCGATTTCGGCATGGAGCGCGCGCGGCCGGCCTGCGACCGCCGAAAGCAGGACCAGCCGTGCAGCGGGAAGAATATCTATCTTGTGGCTGCCCGGCAAACCAGATAAATTGGGGATTCGCGTTAGATAAACTCTTGTGAATGAAACGGATATTGCCGCCGCTCAATGCCTTGCGCGCCTTCGAGGCCGCTGGCCGGCTCGGCAGCTTCAAGGAAGCCGCCGCCGAGCTGCATGTGACCCACGGCGCGGTGAGCCAGCAGGTGCGCTTGCTGGAGGAATGGCTGGGCGCCGCATTGTTCGCGCGCCACAACCGGCGCGTGGCGCTGACGCCGGCGGCGCGGGCCTATCTGGCACGAATCGGTCCGCTGTTCGAGCAGATCGCGCAGGCCACCGCCGGTTATGGCCTGCCCGAGGCGGCCTCGCGGACGCTGTCCGTCAATGCGCCGGCGACGTTCACCTTGCGCTGGCTGGTGCCGAGGCTGGCGAAATTCCGCGCCGGGCATGCCGACGTGGACGTCAGGGTGGAGACGTCGAACGAGCCGGTGGAGAGCCTGACGGACAGCCATGACCTCATCATCCGGGGCGGCCCGGATACCTTCTATGGCTACGCGATGCGGCCATTCCTGTGCGAGGAGAGAGTGCCGGTCTGCAGTCCCGCGCTGTTGCGGCGCGTGCCGCTGCGCAAGCCGGAGGACATGCGGCAGCACACGCTGCTGCACACGTCGAGCCTGCCGCGGCTCTGGCCGGACTGGCTGGCGCAGGCGGGGATTGCCGCGCTCCGGCCCGCCGCGGCGCTGACGTTCGACCACTTCTATCTGACGCTGCAGGCTGCCATCGACGGCATCGGCATCGCGATGGGGCCGACCGCGCTGGTGGCGGACGATCTGGCCGCCGGCCGGCTCGTGATGCCGTTCGCCGGGCCGCGCCTGCCGTCGCGCAGCTATTGCACCTACGTCCCGGACCGGAAGTCCGGGGATGCGCTCGTCGTGCTGTTCCGCGCGTGGCTCGAGCACGAAGGGATGCGTCCGCAAGACGGACCGGGCCCGCGCGACGCGGGCTCGCTGAATGCCGTCTGAACGCCGCCTGAGCGGCGTTTGTCATGTCGCCGCCGCGCCCTTCACGGCATCCGGTTCCGCTCCGAGACCTGCTCGTTCAGCGTCCAGAAGTCATACAGCACGCCGACCAGGAACAGCCCGCCGGTCAGCAGGTAGATCAGGCCGGTGATCCATTTGCCGATATACATGCGGTGCACGCCGAAGACGCCGAGAAAGGTCAGCAGCAGCCACGCCACGTTGTAGTCGGTGCGGCCGGCGGTAAACCGGTAGTCCGCCCGGCGGTCCATGCCGGGGATCAGGAACACGTCGATCAGCCAGCCGATGCCGAGCAGGCCCAGCGTGAAGAACCAGATCGTGCCGGTGATCGGCTTGCCGTAGTAGAAGCGGTGGGAGCCGGTAAAGCCGAAGATCCACAGCAGGTAGCCGATGACCTTGCTGTGCGTGTCTCCCTGGGGATTGCTCGGTGGATACATCGTTGGCCTCGCGCGGTGGTTTGGCGCGATGATGCCATAGCTTGTGGCGCCGAAGCTACCCGGCGGGCGCCGCGTCCGTGGCCACATCCGTGGCCCCACGCGGCGCCCGCCCGTTCAGCGCGATTGCAGCTTGAACGATTCGCCCTGCATGCCGGCGCGGTCGACCGCGGCGATGCGGTTGCGGCCGTTGTCCTTGGCGTGATAGAGCTGCGCGTCGATCAGGTTGATGAACGCGGTCTGGTCCATCCGCTCGGTCGGCACGATGGTGCCCACGCCAAAGCTCGCCGTCACGCACTGGTTGTACGGCGAGCGCACGTGCGCGATGGCTTCCTCGGCGATCAGCGCGCGGCAGCGTTCGGCGGTCTTCATGGCGGCTTCCGCGTCGGTGTCGGCCAGCACCAGCATGAACTCCTCGCCGCCGAAGCGGCAGAGGAAGTTGTCCGCGCCGGCCACCCGGTCCAGGATGGCGGCGACCCGCTTCAGGCAGGTGTCGCCCTGCAGGTGGCCGTAGTAGTCGTTGTACGACTTGAAGAAGTCGATGTCGATCATGAGCAGCGACAGCGGCTTGCCGGTTGCCTTCGCCGCCGTCCATTCGCGCGCCATCACGTCGTCGAACATGCGACGGTTGCCGGCGCCGGTCAGGCCGTCGCGGAACGACAGGTGCTCGAGCTCCTTCTGCAATCGCGCGAGCTTTTCCTCGGTGCGCTTGCGCTCGCTGATGTCGAACATGAAGCCGACCAGCGAATCGACCTCGCCCTGCGCGTTGCGCACCACGTGCACCACGTCGCGCAGCCAGACGTAGCCGCCGTCGCGCGTGAGCGCGCGGTAGTCGGCCTCGTGGTCGGTGCCGGCCTTCGACTGCGCGACGCAGAATTCCAGCACCGCGGCGCGGTCGTCCGGGTGCATGCGCTCGGCCCAGTCGTTGACGGTCTTCCAGCTCGACGGCGCCCAGCCCAGCAGCGCCTCGATCTGCGGGCCGATGTAGGTGAACGCCATGCTCGCCCAGTCGATCTTCCACGGAATCGCCTTGGTGGACTCCAGCAGCGTCCGGTACACGGCGCTGTCGTCGTCGCCGAACACGCGGCCGGGCGGGGCGAGGGTTTCCTGGTGCGGCAGGAAGGCGGCTTGCAGCGGGCTGTCGGGCTGGTCGGGGCTGGGCATGCTGGCCGTGAGGTCGGGGGCTGAAGGGGGGCTCATTGTATCAACGGCGGGTTGCGGGATGCCTGCGGGGCGGTCGTCCTTGTCCGGCCGTCCGCCGGGAGGATCGATGTCCGGCGCCATCCACGCCGGACAACGCTCAACCCGCGCCACCCGCGCCGGCCTCGCGCCGCGCCCTCCCGTGGGTAATCCCCAACCCCTCCGTAGCCAGTCCGCACAAGAGCCACCCCGATAGTTTTGCTACGGTGGCACGACTGGCGAACGGGCCGGCGCCGGCCGGGCACATCGCATCGCGCGTCGCCAATCCCACCCGCGGCACCAGCACAGGAGACAAGCTTGGAGATCCTGCAACTTACCATCTCGGGCATCGCGCTGGGCTGCATCTATGCGCTGATCGCGCTGGGTTTCGTGCTGATCTACAAGGCCACCGAGACGGTGAACTTCGCCCAGGGCGAGTTCATGATGCTGGGCGCGTTCGCCGGGGTGGTGCTGACCCTGATGGGGCTGCCGCTGTGGCTGGCGGTGCCGCTGACGGTGGCGGGCATGGCGGGGTTCGGCATGCTGGTGGAGCGGCTGGCGATCCGGCCGATCCTCGGGCAGCCGCAGTTCACGGTGGTGATGCTGACCATCGGCATGGGCTACGTGATGCGCGGGGCGATCACGATGGTGCCGGGCATCGGCGCGGGCACGCATACGCTGCCGGTGCCGTACCAGGGCATGGTGTGGCGCGCGGGCGGGCTGGTGCTGAGCGTGGAGCAGGTGGCGGTGATCGCGGCCACGGCGGGGCTGTGCGTGCTGCTGTACGGGGTGTTCCGCTACAGCCGGATCGGGGTGGCGATGCAGGCGAGCTCGCAGAACCAGCTTGCGGCCTGTTACATGGGCATTCCGGTGCGGCGCCTGAACGGGCTGGTGTGGGGCCTGTCGGCGGCGGTGGCGGCGCTGGCCGGGCTGCTGCTGGCGCCGATCACGTTCGTGCACGCGAGCATGGCCTGCTGGGGCTGAAGGCGTTTCCGGCGGCGGTGGTGGGCGGCTTCGGCAGCCTGCCGGGCGCCATCGTGGGCGGGCTGGTGATCGGCGTGGTGGAGTCGCTGGCGGGCTTCTACCTGCCCGAGGGCTTCAAGGACGTGGCGGCCTACGTGGTGGTGCTGGTGATGCTGGCGGTCAGGCCCAACGGCCTGTTTGGCGAGAACCTGCGGAAAAAGGTGTAGCGGCGCGATGCGATTCCTCTTCAAGACCGATTACCGCCAGGACCTGCGCCTGGCCCGCCAGCCCGGCCAGCGGCTGTGGTACGCGCTGTTGCTGGCCTGCCTGCTGGTGGCGCCGGGCTGGGCCGGCAGCTACTGGATCGCGCAGCTCGGCTTCGTGCTGGTGTACGCCATCGCGGGGCTGGGGCTGATGGTGTTGTCCGGCTACACCGGGCTGCTGTCGATCGGGCACGCGGCATTCCTCGGCGTGGGGGCGTATGCGCAGGCGTGGCTGACCAGCCGCGGCGTGCCGTTCGTGCCGGCGCTGCTGCTGTCGGCGGCGTTGTCGGCGCTGGCCGGGGTGGTGGTCGGGCTGCCGGCGCTGCGGGTCAAGGGCATCTACCTGGCGATCGCCACGCTGGCCTTCGGCTTCATCGTGGAGGAGGTGCTGGCGCGCTGGGAGAGCGTGACCGGCGGCAACGCCGGGCTGGCGGTGGGCGCGCCGCAGGTGGCGGGCTACACGCTGGACAGCCCGGCGGCGTTCTATTACCTGTCGCTGGCGGTGTGCGTGCTGGCCACGCTGGGAGTGCTGAACCTGCTGCGCGGCGCGACCGGGCGGGCCTTCATCGCGATCCGGGATTCGGAGATCTCGGCGCAGAGCATGGGCATCCACCTCGCGCGCTACAAGACGCTGTCGTTCGCGCTGTCCGCCGCGCTGGTGGGGCTGGCCGGAGCGCTGTACGCGCACAAGCTGCGCTACATCTCGCCGGAGCAGTTCGGCATCGGGCAGTCGGTGGACCTGTTGCTGCTGGTGGTGGTGGGCGGGCTGGGCTCGGTGCACGGCGCGTTCCTGGGCGCGGCCTTCCTGATCGTGATGCCGCAGCTGATCGTGCTGGCCAAGGACTGGCTGCCGCCGGCGGTGGCGCAGGCCAGTGGTTTGCAGGCGCTGGTCTACGGGCTGGTGCTGATGGCGTTCGTGCTGTTCGAGCCGATGGGCCTGTACGGGCGCTGGTGCAAGGTGCGCACCTACCTGGAGCTGTTTCCGTTCTACCGGCAGGGCATGTTCCGGCGCCAGAAGGCGTTCCAGCGCTCCGAGCGCCTGAAATAGGGGAGGGCGCGATGTCCCACAGCCAATCCGATACCTTGCTGAGCGTGCGCGAGCTGACCGTGCGCTTCGGCGGCGTGCTGGCGCTCGACGGCGTGAGCTTCGACGTGCGCCGCGGCGAGGTCTTCACGCTGATCGGCCCCAACGGGGCCGGCAAGACCACGGTCTTCAACCTCATCAGCCGCATCTACCCGCCCACCGGCGGCGAGATCCTGTGGCTGGGCGAGCCGCTCACGCGCATGCCGCCGCACGCGATCGCCGCGCAGGGCATTGCGCGCACGTTCCAGAACATCGAGCTGTTCGAGCAGGCCACGGTGCTGCAGAACCTGCTGATCGGCCACCACACGCACCGCGCCGCCGGCTTCTGGGCGGACCTGCTGTTCACGCCGGCCGCGCGCCGCTCGGCGCTGGCCGCGCGGCGCAAGGCGGAGGAAATGATCGAGCTGCTGGACCTGCAGGCGCACCGCGACGCGCTGGTGGCCGGGCTGCCCTACGGCGTGCGCAAGGTGGTGGAACTGGCGCGCGCGCTGTGCAGCGGGCCGCGCCTGCTGTTGCTGGACGAGCCGTCGTCCGGGCTGAACGTGGAGGAGACCGAGGACATGGCATGGTGGATCCGCGACATCCGCAGCGAGCTGGGCATCACCGTGCTGATGGTGGAGCACGACATGAGCCTGGTCTCGCGCGTGTCCGACCGGGTGCTGGCGATGAACCAGGGCCAGGTGCTGGCGCAGGGCACGCCGGCCGAGGTGCAGGCGCACCCGGGCGTGATCGAGGCCTACCTGGGCACGGTGGACGACGTGGCCTCGCTGCGGAGGGCAGCATGAACCCGGCTGCCATCGACGCCGCCGCCGCGCAGCGCGGCATGGCACCGGCGCCCGTGCTGGCGCTGGCCAACGTGGAGAGCGCCTACGGGCCGGTCAAGGCGATCCGCGGCGTGAGCCTGGCGGTGGCGCCGGGCAGCATCGCCACCGTGCTGGGCGCCAACGGCGCGGGCAAGACCACCATCCTGAAGACCATCTCCGGCGTGCTGGATCCCACGCGCGGCAGCATCGCCTTCCAGGGCGAGCCGATCACCGGGCTGGACCCGGCGCGGATCGTGCGGCGCGGGCTGAGCCACGTGCCCGAGGGGCGCGAGGTGTTCCCGCTGCTGTCCGTGCGCGACAACCTGATGATGGGCGCGTACACCCGGCGCGACCGCGATGGCGTGGCGCGCGACATGGAGGCGGTGTTCGGCTATTTCCCGGTGCTGCGTGAGCGCGCGGCGCAGGACGCGGGCCTGCTCTCCGGCGGGCAGCAGCAGATGCTGGCGATCTCGCGCGCGCTGATGGCCGCGCCCGAGCTGATCCTGCTCGACGAGCCCAGCCTGGGACTGTCGCCCAAGCTGACCAAGGACATCTTCGAGATCGTGGTGCGCATCAACCGCGAGCGCGGCACCACCATCCTGCTGGTGGAGCAGAACGCCAATATGGCGCTCAACGCGGCGGACTACGGCTACGTGCTGGAGAACGGCCGCATCGTGGCCGAGGACACCTGCGCGGCGCTGCGCGAGAAGGACGACATCAAGGAGTTCTACCTCGGCATGAAGGACAGCGGCGTGCGCGGCGAGCGGCGCTGGAAGAAGCGCAAGACCTGGCGCTAGCCGCCCGCCCCGACCATCCCGACCACCCGACCACCAGATCCAGCCGGAGACCCGCCAATGGCCAGACCCGCCGCGCACGCCATGCAGCCCTTGTCCGAAGCCGCGTTCCAGACCGTGCCGCAGATGTTCTGGCACGCCGTGGACGTGCGCGGCGACGCCGTGATGATGCGGCAGAAGGACCTCGGCATCTGGCGCAGCTATACCTGGCGCGAAGTGGGCGAGATCGTGGCCGACGTGGCGGTGGGGCTGGCCGAGCTCGGATTGCGGCCGGGCGAGGTGGTCTCCGTGCTGTCCAACACCAACCGCGAATGGGTGTGGGCCGACCTGGGCGCGCTCACGGCGGGCGCGGTGGTCAGCGGCATCTACCCGACCGATTCGCCGTCGCAGGTGGAATACCTGTGCCAGGACTCGGGCACCGTGGTGCTGTTCGTGGAAAACGAGGAGCAACTCGACAAATACCTGGAAGTGCGCGAGCGCGTGCCGGACCTGCGCCGCGTGGTGGTGTTCGACATGGAAGGGCTGTCGGGCTTCGACGATGCCGCGGTGATGAGCTTCGACGCGCTGCTGGCGCTGGGCCGGCAGGCGCGCGCGCGGCAGCCGGGCTGGCTGCCGGCCATGCGCGCCGAGGGCAGCGCCGACGCGCTGGCGGTGCTGGTCTACACGTCCGGCACCACGGGGCGGCCCAAGGGCGCGATGCTGTCGCACCGCAACGTGCTGCGCAGTTGCCTGACGCAGCGCGAATTCCTGCCGGCCACCACCATCGGCGAGCGCATGGCCTTCCTGCCGCTGTGCCATGTGTCCGAGCGCCTCTTCGGGGAGTATTACGCGATCCTGTGCGGCGCGGTGGCCAACTTCGTGGAGAACCCCGACACCATTTTCGACAATATCCGCGAGATCCAGCCCGATGCCTTCCTGGCGGTGCCGCGCGTGTGGGAAAAGCTGTATTCCAGCATCACCATCGCCGTGCGCGAGGCCACGCCGCTGCAGCGCCGGGCCTACGCCTGGGCGCTGCGCGCCGGGCAGGCGCGCGTGCCTGAGCCGGGGCAGGCGCGGCGGCTGTCGCCTGGCGCGCGGATCAGGCTGTGGCTGGCCGATGCGCTGGTGCTGGGCAACGTGCGCCGCATGATGGGCCTGAACCGCGTGCAGCTGGCGGTGACGGGCGCGGCGCCGATCTCGCCGGACCTGATCCGCTGGTACATGGCGCTGGGCATCGAGCTGCACGAGCTGTGGGGCATGACCGAGATCACCGGCGCGGCCACCTGCAACCCGCCGGGCCGCACGCGCCCGGGCAGCATCGGCGTGGCGCTGCCGCATACCGAGGTAAGGATTTCCCACGAGGGCGAATTGCTGGTGCGCGGGCCGCAGGTCTTCATGGGCTACCTGAACCAGCCGGCCAGGACGGCCGAGACCATGACCGACGGCTGGCTGCGCACCGGCGACATCGGCCGCGTGGACGAGGACGGCTATTTCTACATCACCGACCGCATGAAGGACCTGATCATCACGGCCGGCGGCAAGAACGTCACGCCGTCCGAATGGGAGAACCAGCTCAAGTTCAGCCCCTACGTGACCGACGCGGTGGTGATCGGCGACCGCCGGCCGTTCCTGAGCTGCCTGGTGATGATCGACCAGGACAACGTGGAGCGGTGGGCGCAGGAGCACGACGTGCATTTCTCCGACTACGGCTCGCTGTGCCGCAGCAAGGAGGTGGTGGCGCTGATCGGGCAGGAGATCGACCGCGTCAACAAGCAGTTCGCGCGCGTGGAGCAGATCAAGGCGTTCCGCCTGCTGGAGACGCGCCTGGGCGCCGAGGACGAGGAACTGACGCCGACCATGAAGCTCAAGCGCAAGCTGGTCAACGACAAGTACAGCGCGCTGATCGAGTCGATGTATCCGGCCAAGGTGGCCTGACGCCCGCCGGCGGCAGCCTGCACAGGAGGCGCGATGGGCCATTCCGGCAAGACGGGCGGCAGCGGCCCCGCCAGCCATACCGGCAATGCCGGCGGCGTGGGCGGCGTGGGCGGCATCACCGGCGCCGGCGGCACGCGCGGCAAGGACAGCGCGGTGTCGCCGGTCTCGCGGGCGCTGCGCCACCTGTTCCTGGCCGGGCGGCAGGCCGCGCGCGTGCCGGGCCTGCCGCCGGGCACGGCGCCGCGCGCGCTGCACGCGGTGGGCGTGGTCGGCGCCGGCACGATGGGCAGCCGCATTGCCATGAGCCTGGCCGGCGCGGGCCTGCCGGTGACGCTGGTGGCCACCGGCGAGGCCGCGCTGGCGCGCGGGCTGGCCTCGGTGCGCGCGCAGTATGACGCGGACCTCCGCGCCGGCCGGCTGCGCCCGGCGCAGGTGGCGCGGCGCCTGCGCCTGATCGCCGGCACGCCGGACCACGGCGCGCTGGCCGGCTGCGGGCTGGTGATCGAGGCGGTGGTGGAGGACATGGCGCTCAAGCAGCAGGTCCATGCCCGGCTGGGCCGCATCTGCCGGCCGGGCGCCATCCTCGCCACCAATACCTCCACGCTGGACGTGGAAGTGCTGGCCGAGGCCAGCGGGCGGGCCGCGGATTTCGTGGGGCTGCATTTCCGCAACCCGTCCAACGGCGGGCGGCTGATCGAGGTGGTGCGCGCCGGCGCCACCGCGCCCGACGTGCTGGCCACCGCCATGCAACTGGCGCGGCGGCTGGGCAAGGCGGCGGTGGTGTCCGGCGTGTGCTTCGGCTTCATCGGCAACCGCATGGCCGAGGCCTACCTGCGCGAGAGCGAGTTCCTGATGATGGAAGGCGTGAGCCCGGCCCGGCTCGACGCCGTGATGGAAGCCTATGGCATGGCGATGGGGCCGTGCCGGATGCTGGACCTGGCCGGCATCGACGTGGCCGCGCGCATCGTGCTGGAGTACGGCAAGGCCGGAGGCCTGCCGCCGGACCCGGCCTACCGCGCGGTGGTGCGCACCTTGTTCATGCTGGGCCGGCTCGGCTGCAAGAGCGGCGCGGGCTTCTACCGCTATCCCGCCGGCGCGCCGGTGGCGGACCCGGAAGTGGCGCGCCTGTGCGGCGCGCTGGGCCGCGCGCACGGCATGGCGCGGCGCGGCGACATCGGCGACGAGGAAATCGCCGAGCGGCTGCTCTACCCGCTCATCAACGAGGCAGCCAAGCTGCTGGAGGAGGGCGTGGCCTGCCGGCCCGGCGACATCGACCTGGTGTGGACGGCGGGCTACGGCTTTCCGGACTACCTGGGCGGGCCGGTGTGGCTGGCCGACAGCATCGGGCTGGCGCGCGTGGTGGCGGGGCTGGAGCGCTATGCCCGGCAGCGCGGCAATCCCTATGACTACTGGGACGTGTCGCCGCTGCTGGCGGCGCTGGCGCGCGGCGGGCAGCGGCTGTCGGCGTGGTCGCCGCGGCCCCGTCCGCGCGATATGCCGCATGCGCCAGATACACCCGACCAGCCCGCGCCGTCCGCGATCCATTCGGGACTCGAGCCGCCGCAGAGCGTGCATTGAAGCAGCACGGCCAACAACGACGAACGACGACGAACAACGATACAAGGAGACAACCATGATCCGGAAAACCATCCTCGCCGCCGTGGCGCTGGCGCTCGGCGCCGGCGCGCACGCCGACACGCGCGGCGTCACCGACAAGGAAATCGTGCTCGGCCTGATCACCGACATGTCGGGGCCGATCGTCAACTACGGCAAGGAGTCGCGCAACGGCATGACGCTGGCCGTGGAGGAAATCAACGCGCGCGGCGGCGTGCAGGGCCGCAAGATCCGCGTGGTGGTGGAAGACAACGGCTACGAGCCCAGGCGCGCCGTGCTGGCCGCGCAAAAGCTGGTCACGCAGGACGGCGTGTTCGCCATCGTGGGCCACCTGGGCACCGCGCCCAACATGGCCACGCTGCCGTTCCTGCTGCAGAGCAAGGTCTTCAATTTCATGCCGCAGAGCGCGGCGCGCGACATGTACGAGCCGGCCAGCCCGTACAAGATCGCGCTGGGGCCGTCGAACTACCTGATGTCGACGACCATCATGGATTACTTCATGAAGCAGAAGCCCTACCAGCGCGTGGGCGCGCTGTACCAGGACGACGACTACGGGCGCGAATCCGTGGAGGGCGTGGTGGCCTACCTCAAGTCCCGCGGCATGACGCTGGTGGAAAAGGTCTCGTACAAGCGCGGGGCTACGGATTTCTCGTCGCAGATGGCGCGGCTCAAGGCGGCCAACTGCGACCTCGTGTTCAACGCCTCCACCATGCGCGAGTACGTGGCCTCGGCGCAGGAGGCGCGCAAGATCGGCTTCGACCCGGTCTTCGCCGGCACCACGGCCAACTACTCGCGCCAGGTGCCGCAGTTGGGCGGCCAGGCGGCGCAGGGGCTGCACGCGGCGGCCTTCATCATGCTGCCCTACGCGGATGACGCAAACCCGGCGGTGCGGCAATGGGCGGCGGCGTACAAGAAGCGCTTCAGCGAGGAGCCGGACGTGTACGCGATGTTCAGCTACTACGCCTACACCACCTTCGCCATCGTCGCCGACAAGGCGGGGCGCAACCTGACGCCGGAGACCTTCAACGCGGCGATGGAAGCCACCAAGCTGCCGCAGGACGCGCTCGGCAATCCGGGCTTCAACGTCTCGGCCGCCAACCGGCTGAGCAACGACCGCATCCGCATCATGCAGGTGGCCGGTGACAAGTGGATTCCCGCCAGCGACCTGCTGCCGCCGCCGAAGCTGTAGCCCGGGATGCCGGCCTCCGAACGTAAACGACCGCGGGATCGGGAAATTCGGGTTGCGCCAGCGCCGCCAGGGGCACTACGATGAGGCGGCTGGCACGGCTGCCCGATCGCTATCCGATAGCGGTCAGGTAGCGGTCAGGTAGCCACCTGACGCAAGACGCGGGCGGCCCTGCCGGCTATGCTGCCCCTGGCGCGCCGCTCCGTGCGGCGCCGCCACCACACACAAGCCGGCCCGGCGACGCACCCACGGGCGCGCGGATGGCGCCGGCAGGAGACAAAGGACATGCAGATGCAGGCAAGCAGCATTGCGTGCCCGCCAGCCACGACCCCGGCGCCCGGTGCCGCGGACGGAGGCGGCCGGGTGATGTGGGTCACGCCGGAGCGGCTGTTCTATGCGGGCCTGCTCGGTTCGCCGTCGGTGCGGACGATGGGCGGGCTGCTGATCTACGTGGCGCTGCGCGCGCCGATCCGCATCAGCCTGGACGGCGCGCGCTGGGACAGCACCGAGCTTGCGGTGGTGCCGGCCTACATGCCGCATTCGGTGGCCTGCGACGACCGCATGATCTGCGACCTCGGGCTGGAGGCCGAGAGCATCGACCTGGAGCGGCTGCCTGCCGTGATCCGCGGGCAGGCCGGCCCGGTGGAGGACGCCGCCTTCGCGCGCCACGTGCGCCAGGCCCATGCCTGGCTGAGCCGGCACGGCAGGGAACTCGACCTGCAGGCCGGCAGCTTCGACCAGATCTTCTTCGGACAGGCGCTGGCGCGGCGCCGGCTGGACCCGCGCATCGAGGCGGTGGTGGAACGCATCCGCGGCGCGCCGTCGGCCACCGCCACGGCGGAGTCCTGCGCGGCGTCGGCGCATCTGTCGTTCTCGCGCTTCCTGCACCTGTTCAAGGAGGAGGTCGGCACGCCGTTCCGCAGCTTCCGCACCTGGAAGCGCGCGCGCAGCCTGCTGCATTACGTCACGCAGGATTCCAACCTGGCGCACGTGGCGCTCGATACCGGCTACCCGGACTCCACGCATTTCAGCCATTCGATCCGGCAGGTCTACGGGCTCAAGCCCAGCGACATCTTCGCCGGCTCGCGCAAGCTGGCGCTGATCGGCGAGCGGCGGGTCGTGGTCGGTTAGCCGGCTGGCCAGTGAACGTCAATGAAGGCCAACGAAGGCCAGCTAGCCCGCCGCGCTTTCCTCGCGCAAGGCCGCCTTGTGGATCTTGCCGGCCGGCGTCATCGGCAGCGTGCCGCGCACCACCACCTGGCGCGGCACCTTGTAGTCGGCCAGGCGGCTCGCGCAATAGGCGCGGATCTCCTGTTCCGTGATCTCGCTGCCCGGCCTGGGCACGATGTAGTAGCGCCCGATCTCGCCCAGCACCGGGTCCGGCACGCCGATGCCGGCCACCATCATCACCGCGGGATGGTGCGCGATCACGCCTTCGATCTCGGCCGGGTAGACGTTGAAGCCGCCCTGGATGTACATGTCCTTCTTGCGGCCCTTGAGCTGGATGTAGCCGCGCGCGTCCACGCAGCCCAGGTCGCCCGAGCGCAGCCAGCCATCAGTGCCGAAGGCGTCGGCATTGCCGGCGCCGCCGGCGCCACCGATGTAGCCGCCGCACACGCCGGCGCCGCGAAAGCACAGCTCGCCGATTTCCCCGGGCGCGGCGATCTCGCCGGCCGGCGTGACCACGCGCACCTCGGCGGTGTCGAAAACGCGGCCGATCGACGCCATCAGGTCTTCGTGCGCGGCGTCCCACGGCGTCATGACGATGGCGCCCGAGGCTTCGGACAGGCCATACAGGTTCATCACGGCGGCCTGCGGCATGCGCGCCTGGAGCTTCTCGAGCAGGGCGGCGTCCACGGTGGCGCCGCCCACGATCACCAGCCGCACCGAGGAAAAGTCCATGCCGGCGGCGTCCGGATGCATCAGCAGCAGCGTGGCCATCGTCGGCACGCCGGAGAAGATGGTCGGCGGGTGCCGGCGCATCATGGCCAGCACGGTGTCGGCCTTGAACACCGGCACCAGTTCGCAGGTGCCGCCGCCGAGCAGGTAGCTCAGCACGCCGCAGGTGATGCCGCCCACGTGGTTGAAGGGCAGGGCGATCTGCACGTGGTCGTGCTCGCCGGCGCGCGTGTGGCGCGCCTGCGCCCAGGCCGAGGCCAGCAGGCTGCGGTGCGACAGGCCGGCGCCCTTGGGGCGGCCGGTGGTGCCGGAGGTGTAGATCACCATCGCGAGGTCGTCCGGCGCGACGCGCGCCTCGGCCGCCTGCAGCGCGGCGCGGTCCGGCAGCGTGTCCAGCAGTTGCGCGAAGACGGGCACGCCGGGCAGCGGCTCCGGCATGGCGTCGATGGGAATGACGTGGCGCAGCCCGGGCATGCGCGGCAGCAGGCGCCCCAGCATGCCGAGGAAGTCGAAGCCTTCGGCCCGCGGCACCGTGAAGACGGCCTTGGCGCCGCTGTCGTTGACCATGTGCTCGATCTCGTGGTCGCGGTAGCGCACGCTTAGGCCCACCACCGCCACGCCGATGCGGGTGGCGGCGAAGAACAGCTGCAGCCATTCGATCTGGTTCAGGCCGATCAGCCCGATGCGGTCGCCGTGCCGCAGCCCCAGCCCGAGCAGGCCGCAGGCCAGTTGCGCCGAGGCGGCCTCGACCTCGCCGAAGCTGTGCGCCTGCTCGCCGCACAGGTAGGCGGTGCGCTTGTCCCAGCGCTCGCTGGCTTGCTGCAGGGCGGCGCCGATGGTGGCGGGCGGCTGGGTCGGGACCATGCGGATTCTCCGTTGGGGGAAGGGAAATGCGCTTGTGCGGCAGCTTGAGCACAGGAGCGTAGCCAACGCGGCGGCGCAAGGCTTGCGGAAAGTGGCTGGCCGGGCCTCCGGCGGCGTGCGGGGCTGCGCCGCCATTTACCAATGACATGCGTAAATGACAAATACCCACTTCATTGGTATTTGCAAAATACCCATATTGTTTGTAAAGTGACATTGCCCATGTCGTAGGCAAGACCATGAAACAACAGCTTTCCACCGCCACGCAGCTAGGCCAGGTGCTGCTATCCGCACGGCGGGCTGCCGGGCTGTCGCAGTCCGACCTCGCCGCGCGCCTCGCCGTCAGCCAGAGCCGCATCTCCCACATGGAACTGAACCCCGGCACCATCAGCGCCGGCCAGCTGCTGGCGCTGGTGAGTGTGCTGGGGCTGGAACTGGTGGTGCAGGACCGCGGCGCGGCCGACGCCGCGGCGCCCGCGGTGGAGTGGTAGCGATGGGCCGCAGGTCGCACGCGCGCGCGTTGTCGCTGTGGGCCAACGGCGAGCGCGTGGGGACGTGGCGCATCCCCGCGCGCGGCGAGATGGAGCTGCTGTACGACCCGGCGTGGATGGCCTCGCCGGCCGGGCGGCCGCTGTCCCTGTCGCTGCCGTTCGGCGTGGACGCCGCGCCGCTGCGGGGCGAGCGGGTGCGCAATTATTTCGACAACCTGCTGCCCGACAGCGACACCATCCGCAAGCGGCTGGCCACGCGCTTCCAGACCGCCGGCACGGACGCCTTCGACCTGCTCGAAGCCATCGGCCGCGACTGCGTGGGCGCCGTGCAGCTGCTGGCGGAGCACGCGCAGCCGGCCGGCCACGACCGCATCGACGGCACGCTGCTGTCGGATGCGGACATCGCCGCCTTGCTGCGGCAGACCGTCGGCCCGGCCGCGCCCGGCGCGCGCGACGACGACGATTTCCGCATCTCGCTGGCCGGCGCGCAGGAGAAGACCGCGCTGCTGTGGCACGGCGGGCGCTGGCTGAAGCCGCACGGCGCCACGCCGACCACGCACATCCTCAAGCTGCCGCTCGGGCTGGTCGGCAACAAGCGCGCCGACCTCGGCACCTCGGTCGAGAACGAATGGCTGTGCCTGGCCATCCTGGCCGCCTACGGGCTGCCGGCCGCGCGCGGCGAGATCCACGCGTTCGACGGGCAGAAGGTGCTGGCCGTGCAGCGCTTCGACCGCCAGATGCATTCGTCGGGCAACTGGATCCTGCGGCTGCCGCAGGAGGATTTCTGCCAGGTGCTGGGCGTGCCGCCGCACCTCAAGTACGAGGCCGACGGCGGCCCCGGCATGCGCGACATCGCGCAGATCCTGCGCCAGTCCGTCGACGCGGACGCCGACCTGGAAACCTTCCTCGCCACGCAGGTCCTGTTCTGGATGCTGGCGGCGCCCGACGGGCACGCCAAGAACTTCAGCATTCGCCTGCTGCCGGGCGGGCGCTTCCGCATGACGCCGCTGTACGACGTGATGTCGATCTGGCCGGTGGTGGGCAACGGCGCCAACCAGTGGTCCTGGCACAAGGCCAAGCTGGCGATGGCGGTGGCCGGCAAGAACCGGCACTACCTGTTCAAGGACGTGCAGCGCCGGCATTTCAACGCGATGGCGGCGAAGTGCTTCCACGGGCCGGACGCCGAGGCCATCATCGGCCGGCTGGTCGCGCGGACCCCGGCCGTGATCGCGCAGGTGAACGCGGCGCTGCCGGCGGGCTTTCCGCAGAAGGTGGCGGACAGCATCCTGGGCGGGCTGGCGGCGTCGGCGCGGCTGCTGGCGGACATGCCGGCGCGGTAGGGGAGGCGGGCGGCGGCGCCGACCACTTAGCGCAAGACGAACCGCGGCGGCGCGGCCTATGTTCGGGACTCCCAGCCACCCGCCACAGACCGGATTGCGCATGCCCCTCCTGACCCTGCCGCCACTGCCGCACTACTTCACCGCCGAGCACGAACAGTTCCGCGGCACGCTGCGCGCGTTCGTCGCGCGCGAGATCACGCCGTTCGCCGGCGCGTGGGACGAGGCCGGCACCTTCCCGCGCGCGCTCTACCGCCGCGCCGCCGAGATCGGCCTGCTGGGGCTGGGCTACCCGGAGGCGTTCGGCGGCACGCCGGGCGACCTCTTCTACCACATCGTCCAGGCCGAGGAATTCGCCCGCAGCGGCTCGGGCGGCGTCAACGCCTCGCTCAACTCGCACACCATCGGCCTGCCGCCCATCGTCGCGGCCGGCAGCCCGGCGCTGCAGCAGCGCGTGCTGCCGCCGGTGATCGCCGGCGAGAAGATCGCCGCGCTGGCCATCACCGAGCCCGGCGGCGGCTCCGACGTGGCCAGCCTGCGCACCACCGCCGTGCGCGACGGCGACCACTACGTCGTCAACGGCGAGAAGACCTTCATCACCTCCGGCATGCGCGCCGACTTCATCACCACCGCCGTGCGCACCGACCCCGCCAACAAGGGCGCGGGCGGCATCTCGCTGCTGCTGGTGGAGGGCAACCCGCCCGGCCTGGCACGCACCGAGCTGCGCAAGATGGGCTGGCTCGCCTCCGATACCGCCCACCTGCGCTTCGACAACTGCCGCATCCCCGCCGCCAACCTGATCGGCGAGGAAAACCGCGGCTTCCCGCTCATCATGCGCAACTTCAACGCGGAGCGGCTCGGCATGAGCGCCAGCGCCTACGCCTACGGCGAAGCCTGCCTGCGCGAAGCGCTCGACTGGGCGCGCCAGCGCCACACCTTCGGCCAGCCGCTGGTGGCGCGGCAGGTGATCCGCCACAAGCTGGTGGACATGGCGCTGCGCATCGAGGCCGCGCGCAACCTCGTCTACGACCTGGCCTACCGCGTCCAGCACGAAGCCGGCGATCCCGCGCAACTGGTCGCGCGCACCTGCATGGCCAAGATCCAGGCCACCAAGGCCATGCAGTTCTGCGCCGACCAGGCCGTGCAGATCCTCGGCGGCATGGGCTTCATGCGCGGCACCCTGAGCGAGCGCGTCTACCGCGAGGTCAAGGTAATGATGATCGGCGGCGGGTCGGAGGAAATCATGAAGGACCTGGCGGCGCGGCAGCTCGGGTTTTGAGGCAGGAGTTTTGAGGCAGGAACGGCGATAGCGTATTCGTTCGTGACTTTTATGGGGCGAAACAAGGTGGCCGCCCGGTAACGTATCCGATTGAAGACGGTATATGCCTTGCAAGACTGGGAGGCACTATACTGTCTTCGTCCGCATACGTTATTTCCTTCCCGTCACCGATGCAGCATCCCATCTCGGCACCCGCGAATCTCGGGCAACTCGCCCGCGCCGCGCGCATGGCGCAAAAGCTCACGCGCGACGAGCTCGCGCGCGCCACCGGCCTGTCTCCCGCCTTCATCTCCGCGGTGGAGCGGGGCAAGGAAACCGCGCAGGTCGGCAAGGTGCTGCTGCTGCTGCAGGAGCTCGGCGTGCGGCTGTACGGCGAAGCGCCGGACGTGCAGGCGTTGATGGCCGAACAGGGCGGGCTTGCCCGCCGGCGGGTGCGCAAATGAGCGAGGACCGCACGCTTGCCGCCTACGCGAACGGCATCAAGATCGGCGAAGTCACCGACAGCAACGGCGTCTGGCGCTTTGCCTACGACGCCGGCTGGCTGCGCGAGCCGGGCCGCTTCGCGCTCTGCCCGAGCCTGCCGCTCGGCCCGCAGGCATTGGTCGACAGCAGCACCGACCGGCCGGTGCAGTATTTCTTCGACAACCTCCTGCCCGAAGAAGGACAGCGCGCCTTGCTGGCCGGCGCGGCCCGGCTCGACATCGAAGACGCGTGGGGCATGCTGGCGTTCTACGGTGCCGAGTCGGCGGGCGCGATCACGCTGCTCGCGCCGGGCCAGCAGGAACCCGCCCGCAGCCGGGTGCCGCTGTCCTTCGCGGACTTGCATCAGCGCATCCAGGACTTGCCGGGCCGGCCGCTCGACGCCAGGGCGCCCAAGCATATGTCGGTCGGCGGCGCGCAGCACAAGCTGGCGGCCATCCTGGTGGGCAAGCCAGGCGCCCGCCAGTTGCTGGAACCGGTCGGCGCCGAACCGTCCACCCACATTCTCAAGCCGGAAGCCAGGGGCACCGCGTGGCCGCATGCCGCCATCAACGAGTTGTTCTGCATGCGGCTGGCGGCGCGCGCGGGCCTGCCGGTGCCGGCCACCGAATTCCTGCGCGTGCCCGCGCCGGTCTTCGCCATCGCGCGTTTCGACCGCGACGCGAGCGGCGACGCGGTACGGCGGCGGCATGTGATCGACGGCATGCAGTTGCGCGGCAGGAGCCGGACGCTCAAGTACACGCACGCATCCACGCAGACCTTGCGCGCGCTGATCGATCTGACCCGGACCCGCGCGGCCGCGCGCCTCGGCATCTACCGCTGGGTGGTGTTCAACCTGCTGGTGGGCAACGGCGACGCGCACATGAAGAACCTGTCGTTCTTCGCCGACCTGGACGGCTACAGCCTGGCCCCGTTCTACGACATCGTCAGCACCGTGGTCTACGACACCAGGAACCACCGCGACAACGCGCCGTACTGGCCGGATTCGGAGTTGTCGATGCAGATCGGCGCGACCCGGCACTACCGCGACCTCCGGCGCGTGGACGTGATCCAGGCCGGCCAGGAACTGGGCCTGAGCCGGGCCGCCGCCGCCTTCGAACTCGATGCCGTGATCGCCGCCGTCACGGAGCACGCGAATCCCGTCCGGGCGGAGGTGGAGGCCGAGGCCATGCCGGACGGCGGGGAAAGCCGGATCCTGAATGCGATCCTGGCCATGCCGGTCAAGGAAATGTCCGAACGCCTGCGCATGCCGGGCGGAATATAGCGGCATGCCGCCTTATATAATCGGCGGCGTCCCCCGCCGGCGCTGCCGCCGGGCGGGTACCCTGGAACCGGCCGAATGCCTTCGTACCCCTTAGTTCTCTGTCTGACCTTCGCGGTCGTCGGCAGCCTGACGATGGCCCTGCTGGCCTGGACCCGGCGCGACGATCCCACCGTCAAGGCCTTCCTGGTGCTGGCCGGCGGCACGGCGCTGTGGAGCGGGGGCCGCCTGCTGGAGCTGAGTTCGTCCGAGCTGGAAGCGCGCGTGCTGTGGGCCCAGCTGCAGTACGTCGGCATCCTGGCGGTGCCGATCGGCTGGTTCTGCGCCATGCTGCAACTGAGCCGGCCGAAGCTCGCCGTCCCGCGCTGGCTGCTGTCGATGCACGCCGTGGTCAGCGTGGTGACGCTGGGCCTGGTCTTCACCAACGAGCAGCACCGGCTGATCTGGTCGGCGATCGCGCTGGTGCCGGGCGGGGCGCCGCCGGGCGCGGTCTTCACCCACGGGCCGGCCTATGCCGCGCTGGCGGCGTACACCTACCTGCTGCTGTTCGTCAGCCTCTATTTCCTGGCGACGGCGCCCGTGCCGGGCAGCAGCCTGACGCGCGGCGGCCGTGCCGTGCTGGCCGGCGGGCTGGTGCTGCCGCTGCTGGCCAACGTGGCCTACCTGACGCGGCACACGGGGCCGCTGGGCGGCGACCTGACGCCGGCCACGTTCTCGGTGATGACGGTGCTGGTGTGGTTCTGCGCGCTGCGCGGCCACCTGGAGGACGTGGGGCACTACGCCCGGCTGCGGGTGTTCGATTCGCTGCACGAAGGCTGCGTGATCGCCGACGCCAACGATGTCATCGTGGACTCCAACCCGGCGGCGCGGCGCCTGCTGGCCGACATGACGCGCGGCCAGCCGGTGCCGCGCGCGTGGCGGCATGCCGTCGAGGCCAGCCGCGCGGGCGCGCATGGCGGCGGGTCCCATCTGATTTCCGAGGAGCGGGTGGACTACGAGCTGACGGTGGAGTCCGTGCGCAACCTGAACGGGCGGGCGGTGGGCATCATCGTGTTCCTGCGCGACGTGACGCGCTTCCGCTCGCGCGAGCAGGCGCTGACGGTGGAGAACTCCAGCCTGGCGGAGCGGCTGGGCGAGACCGAGGAAAAGCTCTCGCGCATCGAGGCGGACCTGTACCGCGATGCGCTGACCGGCGCCTACAACCGGCGCTTCTTCGAGCGCGAGGCGGCCGCGGTGGTGGCCGCGGCGTGCGAGCGCGGCCTGCCGGTGGGCTTCCTGCTGATCGACGTGGATTACTTCAAGCAGTACAACGACCTGCACGGCCACGTGCATGGCGACGAATGCCTGCGCCGCGTGGCGGGCGCCATCGGCGGCGCGCTGCGCGATGGCCTCGGCAGTCCCGGTGGCGCCGGCGGCTTCTGCGCGCGCGTGGGCGGCGAGGAATTCGTGGTGGTGCTGCCATCGGCGGCGGCGCCGGACACGCGCGCCGCCGGCCTGCGCCTGCTGGAGGCGGTGCGCGCGCTGCGCCTGCCGCACGGCGGCTGGCCCGAGCACCCTTACGTGACCATCAGCGTGGGCGCGGTGTGCGAGATACCGGCCTCGCCGCGGCTGGAGGCGCTGCTGGAACAGGCCGACGCCGCCATGTACGAGGCCAAGCGCAACGGCCGCGACCGCTTCGTCATGCGCGACCAGGCAATGCTGGCCACCTGTCCCTGAGCCGGACGGACCCGGTTATTCCTCGCTGGTCCACTCCACCTGCACGCCCAGGCTGCGCAGGTTTTCCACGAAGCGCGGATGGGCGCGGCGGATCGGGGTGGCGTTGCGGATCTCGGAGCGGCCGTCGATGCTGGCGGCGACCATGAACAGGGCGATGGCCACGCGGATGATGTACGGGCTTTCCACCACCGCCGGCGTGAGCGGGTTGCCGCCGAAGGTGATGAGCCGGTGCGGGTCGGACGAGAACACGTGGGCGCCGAACTTGGAGAGCTCGCCGGTCCAGCCCAGCGCGCCGTCGTAGACCTTGTTCCAGAACATGGCGTTGCCCTTGGCGCGCACGCCCAGCGCGATGAAGATGGGCAGCAGGTCGACCGGGAAATACGGCCACGGCGCGGCTTCCACCTTGGTCAGCACGTTGCTGGTAAACGGCGTCTGCACTTCGAGCGGGCCGGGGCAGGTGGCGCGCGACCAGCCGTCCTCGTGCGTGATCTGCACGCCGAACTTGGCGAAGGTGCGATCGATCAGCGGGAAATTGCCGGGCGCGCTGTTGCGCACCACCACGTCGCCGCCGGTGATGGCGCCCAGCGCCAGGAAGGTGGTGATCTCGTGGAAATCCTCGTCGAAGTGGAATTCGCCGCCGCGCAGCGCATGGCCGCCGTGCACCGTCACGCGCGAGGTGCCGATGCCTTCGATGCGCACGCCGAGCATCTCCATGAAGCGGCAGAATTCCTGCACGTGCGGCTCGGACGCCGCGTTGGTCAGCGTGGAAACCCCATCGGCGGCGGCCGCGCACAGCACGAAGTTCTCGGTGGTGGTGACGGAAGCGTAGTCGAGCCAGTGATCGTTGGGCGTCAGGCGGCCGGCGCTGCGCACCAGCAGCGAACCGTCGGCGCGCTCGATCTGGCCGCCGAAGCGGCGGAACACGTCCACGTGCGGATCGATCTCGCGCACGCCCAGCGTGCAGCCCTTGACGTTGTCCTCCAGCCGCGCCACGCCGAAGCGCGCCAGCAGCGGCGGCACCAGCATGATGGACGAGCGCATCTCCTCGGGCAGCCGGTGGCTGGCCGCGTCGAAGCGGGTGTCGCGGTGGTGCAGCTCCAGCGTGCCGGTGGCGTGGTCCATGCGCACGTCGCTGCCGAGCGTGCGGAAGATGTCGAGGATCTTGCGCACGTCGGTGATGTCCGGCACGCCGTGCAGGCGCAGCGGCTCCGCCGTGAGCAGCGTGGCGCACAGCACCGGCAGCACCGCGTTCTTGTTGGCGGAGGGGATGATGCGGCCACGCAGAGGCGTACCACCGTGCACGATGAGATTGGACATGGATCAGGAATAAGGGGACTGGCTGGGCTGACGGAGACTTGACGGAGACGGATCGAGGCTGGCCGGAGCGCGACAGCGCGGACCGGCCGCGGGCGCGTCCCGCATTGTACTTGCGCCGGCGCGCCGCGACGCAGCCCGGCACGTCACCTTGTTCTCCTTTTGCCCGACCTTTGTCGCCCTTTGTCGCCCTTTCCCGGCACGCATGCCCGCCACGGCACCCGCGCGGCGCTCAGGAATCGGCTTCAGGGGCCGGATTCAGGGACCGAAGCTCGAGCGGGCCTGGATGCCCCAGCCGCCGGCCTCCAAGGTCATGACGTACATCGAGTCATAGACGCCGATCACGCTGTGGTCCTTGCGAAAGCGCGTGTAGCTCAGCAGCACGTGCGCCTTGCGGGCATTGCACTGCACGACCTCGCGCGATTCCCAGCGGCTGTATGACCAGCCGTCCGCTTCTTCGAGCCGCTTGAACAGGTCCATCGGGTTGCTGCCGGGCGCTTCGTAGATCGTGGTGGTGCCGTTGGCGAGCCGGGTGTGCGGGAAGTGCATGCAGCGGTCCATCGCCGCGGCGTCGTGGTCGTTGAGCGCCTGCATGAAGGCGTCGAGGACGGCGTTGCAGGCGCGCTGGATGTCTTCGCGGGCGGCGACGTTGCTGGTGGATGCGGTGGGCATGGAGGGAAGTGTCTCTAACCTTATGGAACATGAGTTCCGTTTATTTTTGATTGCACGGAACGAGAAAGTCAAATTTTCTTTGGTCTTTCGAATTTACGCCTGACACGACACTTGCATTGCCATTTTCGCTGAATATAATGGACCTCATGTTCCATTTTAAAGATCCGCAGCGTGAACACCAGGACCGCGACCACCCCCGACCCCGATGACGCCGACAAGGATCAGGTTTCCGCCCTCGCGCGCGGCCTGATGCTGCTGGACTGTTTCCGCTCGCAGGAGCGCTTCCTCGGCATCCAGGAACTGGTCGAGCGCACGGGGCTGCCGAAGGCCACCGTGTCGCGGCTGGCCTACACGCTGCTGGCCAACGGCTATCTCGAATACGCGCAGGCGCAGGCCAAGTTCTACCTGGGCGCGCGGGTGGTCTCGCTGGGCTTCTCCGTGCTGGGCGCCATGCGCGTGCGGCAACTGGCGCGGCCGCTGATGCGCGAGCTGGCCGATGGCTGCTCGGCCTCGGTCGGCATCGGCATGCGCGACCGCCACACCATGCTCTATGTCGAGAACGCGGCCAGCGCGGCCAACCAGAACTTCCGCCTCAACATCGGCTCGCGCGTGCCGCTGGCGACCTCGGCGATGGGCCGCGCCTATTACTGCGGCCTGACCGGGGACGAGCGGGAAGGGCTGCTGGCCGAGCTGTCGCAGCGCGCGCCGTCCGAGTTCGGCCAGATCCGCGACTCGCTCGAAGCCGGCCTGAAGTCCTTCCGCGAACTGGGCTTCTGCCTGTCCGTGGGCGAATGGCAGACCGACGTGAACGCCGTGGGCGTGCCTTACCGCTCGGCCGACGGCACCGCGGTGCTGGGCTTCAATTGCTGCGGGCCAGCCTACCAGCTGACGCCCGGCGATCTGGTGGAGAAGTGGGGCCCGCGCCTGCTCAACGTGGTGCGCAACGTCGAGGCGGCGGTATTGGCTGCCTGACCGGCCACCTGATTGGCCACCGAACTGGCCACCTGAGCCGGCCCGCCGCGCGGGCCTTCCCTTCCTGATTTACCGAGGCCGGGCGGCCTCGCGCCGTGTCATGCCACCGCCGGGCTGCCCGGCCAACATAACGAAGGATCACGATGAGACAAGGTTCATTCAGCATTCCGCCGATGGAACGGGTATTTTTCGGGCGGCCGTTCGTCGAGGTGGTCCTGGAGGAAGTGGAGCGGCTCGGCGCGCGCCGCGTGTTCCTGCTGGTCAGCAATACGCTCAACAACAAGACCGACGAGATCGGCAAGCTGCGCGACGCGCTGGGCCCGAGGTTCGCCGCCATCCACGACGACATCCCCGCGCACATTCCGCGCGATGCGGTGCTGCGCGCGGCGGCGGTCGCGCGCGCGGCGGACGCCGACCTGATCGTGACGGTCGGCGGCGGCTCGATCACCGACGCCGGCAAGAACGTGCAGCTGTGCCTGGAGCACGACATCACCGAGCTGGACCAGTTCGAGCCGTTCCGCCTCAAGACGGACCCGGCGACGGGCGTGGTGGAGGCGCCGGTGTTCCGCGGACCGAAGGTGCGCCAGATCGCGGTGCCGACCACGCTGTCGGGCGGCGAGTTCCACCAGAGCGGCGGCTCCAACGACCCGGTCAGGAAACTCAAGCAGAGCATCCGCAACCCGCTGATGATTCCGCGTACCGTGGTGTTCGATCCGGTGCTGACGCGGCACACGCCGCTCGGGCTGTGGCTGTCCACCGGCATGCGCGCGGTCGACCACGCGGTGGAGTCGTTCTGTTCGCCCTACGGCAGCCCGTTCGTCGACGGCACCGCGCTGCAGGCGCTGCGCACGCTGCCCGATGCGCTCAAGCGCACCCGGAAGGACCCCGGCGACATGGAAGCGCGCGCCGACGCGCAGGCCGGCATGTGGCTGTCGCAGATGGGCATGTGGTCGCTGGTGCCGATGGGCGCCAGCCACGGCATCGGCCACGTGCTCGCGGGCACCTTCCACGTGCCGCACGGCCATTGCACCTGCGTGACCTTGCCGGGCGTGCTGCGCTTCAACAAGCCGGTGACGGAGGAAAAGCAGAAGCTGCTGAGCGCGGCGCTGGGCGACGCGAACCGCGAGACGGCCGACCTCGTGGCCGAGCTGATCGACGCGCTGGAGATGCCAAACCGGCTGCACAAGGTCGGCGTGGAGCGCAAGGACTTCGAGCTGGTGGCGAGGAACGCGCTGCTGGACCGCTGGACGCACAGCAATCCGCGCAAGTTCACGGGGCCGGAGGAAATCATCGCGCTGCTGGAGCAGGTCGCGTAGGCGCGGCGCGCGGGCCGCCCGTGTATGGGCCCGCCGCCGGAAAGTTCCGTCCGCGCATGCGTCATGTAGTGATCTATTTTGTATCGTAATTTGTACAAAGTAGAAACATGGATTTTTCCCCGGAATTTCATTCGGACGAAAGCCGAATGCAAGGCGACGGTAAGCGGTTTGGAAGGCTGCGTTCATAGAGTCTCCACACGCCACGGCATCCGCGATTCATTCGCGGCGCGGTGGCGCAGAAATAGGAGACGAAAGGACCAGCCTATGTACCAAGACACCCACACATACCGCCCCGCGGCCACACGGCCGGCGGCGTCCCCCTCGCTGCCAGCGATCCGGGGAGCCGCGCAATGAGCACACCCTCCCAATTCAAGAAGGACTACTACGGCGGCGCCCTGATGACGCTGGTCGGGCTTGCCTCGGTCACGGCCGGGCTGCAATACCGCACCGGCACGCTGGCCCACATGGGGCCCGGTTTCTTTCCGGTCGCCGTGGGCACGCTGCTGGCGCTGGTCGGCGTGATGATCGCGCTGTCCGCGCGCGGCGAGAAGGCCGCGGCGGCGCCGGTGCCGGGGCATGACCACAGCCACGGCCTGCCCGACCTGCGCGGCTGCGTCTGCATCGTGCTGGGCGTGCTGGCGTTCCTGCTGCTGGGCAAGTACGGCGGCCTGATTCCCGCGACGTTCGCGATCGTGTTCATCTCGGCGCTGGGCGATCGCAGCAACACGATCAAGCAGGCCATCGTGCTGGCGCTGGCGATGTGCGTCATCGCCGCGGTGGTGTTCTGGTGGGCGCTGCAATTGCAGTTGCCGCTGTTTACCTGGGGAGGCTGATCATCATGGTCTCGAGTGCTTTGCATGACCTGTGGTTCGGCTTCGGCGTTGCCTTCCAGGGCACGAACCTGATGTGGTCCTTTTTCGGCGTGCTGGTCGGCAACCTGATCGGCGTGCTGCCCGGCATGGGCGCGCTGTCGGCGATCTCCATCCTGCTGCCGCTGACCTACGCGATGCATCCCGTGCCCGCGGTGCTGATGCTGGCCGGCATCTTCTACGGCTCGCAGTACGGCGGCGCCATCGGCGCGATCCTGCTCAACCTGCCTTCGCATCCGCCGCACGCGGTGACCTGCCTCGACGGCTACCCGATGACGCGGGCGGGCAAGGGCGGCACGGCGCTGGGCATCACCATGATCTGCTCGTTCTTCGCCGCCTCGGTGGGCATCATCGTGATGATCTTCGCCTCGCCGCTGCTGACGGAAATCTCGTTCAAGTTCGGCCCGACCGAGATCTTCTCGATCATGCTGCTGGGGCTGCTGGCAGGTTCCACCATGTCGCGCGGCTCGCCGCTCAAGGGAGTGGCGATGACGCTGTTCGGCCTGCTTTGCGGCGTGGTCGGCACCGACGTGAACACCGGCACGTTCCGCTTCGCGCTGGACATCCCGGAGCTGAGCGACGGCCTGGAACTGGTGGCCATCGCGATGGGCCTGTTCGGCGTGGCGGACTTCCTGCTCAACGTCAACCGCATGGCGGTGGTGCACAACAAGGGCTCGCTGCGCATCCGCGACATGCGGCCCTCGATGGCCGAGCTGAAGGAGGCATTCTGGCCGATGGTGCGCGGCACCGGCGTGGGCACCGTGTTCGGCGCCATGCCCGGCACCGGCCCCACCATCACCACCTTCATCGCCTATGCGCTCGAGCGCAAGATCTCCAAGACGCCGGAGAAATTCGGCACCGGCATGATCGCGGGCGTGGCCGCGCCGGAGGCTTCGTCGCACTCCAAGACGCAGGTGGACTTCATCCCCACCATGAGCCTGGGCATCCCCGGCGACGCGGTGATGGCGCTGATCCTCGGTGCGCTGATGATCCAGGGCATCTCTCCCGGCCCGCAGCTGATCGGCGAGCACCCGGACATCTTCTGGGGCCTGATCGCCAGCTTCTGGATCGGCAACGTGCTGCTGATCGTGCTGAACGTGCCGCTGATCGGCGTGTGGGTCAAGCTGCTGCAGGTGCCGTACCGCTACCTGTTCCCCTCGGCGATGTTCTTTATCGTGGTGGGCGTCTTCAGCACGCAGAACAGCCTGTTCCAGATCTGGGAAGTCATGGCCTTCGGCCTGATCGGGGCCTTGTTCATGTGGCTCGGGTTCTCGGTGGCGCCGATCCTGCTCGGCTTCGTGCTGGGGCCGATGGTGGAAGAGAACTTCCGCCGCGCCTTGCTGCTGTCGCGCGGCGACATGATGATCTTCGTGCAGCGCCCGATCAGCTGCACCTTCGTCGTCGCCTCCGCGCTGCTGCTGCTCGGCGTCACGTACTCGGTGTGGCGCGGCCGCAAGAAGCCGCGCAAGCCGATCGAAGTCCCCGCCAGCGAACCCGCGCTGAGCAAGTAATACCCCGCGTAGCGCCCCCGGCGCGGATTGCCGCGGTCATGCGCTGGCATGACCGGCAAGCCGCCGGGGAAGGCGGGGCGCGCGCCCCGCCACGAGAGAATCACACGCCGCGCCCCGAGCCTTGGCTATACTTGAGCGGATGCCGGCCGCGAGTGCCGGCCGCATCTCGCAGTCCCTTGCCGGGAGCCCGCATGGAGTTCAAGGATTACTACGCGACGCTGGGCGTGGAGCGCACGGCCACGCAGGACGACATCAAGCGTGCCTATCGCAAGCTGGCGCGCAAGTACCACCCCGACCTGAACAAGGAACCCGATGCGGAGGCCCGCTTCAAGGACGTGGCCGAGGCATACGAGGCGCTGAAGGACAGCGAGAAAAGAGCCGCCTACGACGACGTCGAGGCGCGCTACAAGTCCGGCCGGGAGTTCACCCCGCCGCCGGGCTGGGACAGCGGCTTCGAGTACAGCGGCGGCGATGGCTATGCCGGCGCCGACATGGACCACAGCGATTTCTTCGAGACGCTGTTCGGCGCCCGCGCGGCCGGCGCGCGCGGCGCGCGTGGCACGCACATGGCCGGCAGCGACCATCACGCCAAGGTGCAGATCGACCTGCGCGACGCCTACCGGGGCGCCCGCCGCACCATTTCGCTGCGCGTGCCGCAGATGGACGCGGACGGGCACGTGCGCATGCGCGAGCGGCAGCTGGACGTGAGCATCCCGAAGGGCATCCGCGGCGGCCAGCACCTGCGGCTCGCCGGGCAGGGCGGCCCCGCCATCGGCGATGCGCCGGCCGGCGACCTGTACCTCGAAGTCGCGTTCGCGCCGGACCCGCTGTTCCGCGTGGACGGCGGCGATGTCTACGTCGACATCCCGGTGGCGCCCTGGGAAGCCGCGCTCGGCGCGGACGTCATCATCCCCACGCCGGACGGCAGCGTGCAGATGAAACTGCCGCCCGGCTCGGCGTCGGGCCGCAAGCTGCGGCTCAAGGGCAAGGGCATTCCCGGCGGCCAGCCCGGCGACCTGTACGCGGTGCTGTCGATCGCCCTGCCGCCGGCGGACACGGACAAGGCGAAGGCAGCCTACCGGGAGATGGCGAAGACCTTCGACGGCTTTGCCCCGCGCCGTCCACTGGAGGCTTGATGCGATGAGCGATAACGGCATGCCCGGCTTGCAGGGCGTTCTCGTGGAGCAAGAGGTCCAGTTCACGCTGGTCGAACTGAGCGTGGCCTGCCGGGCCGAAACGGATCAGGTGGCCGCGCTGGTGGCGGAGGGCGTGATCCCCGCGCACGGCGAGGACCCGCGCCAATGGCGCTTCGACGGCTCGGCCCTGAAACGCACGCGCACGGCGCTGCGGCTGATGCACGACCTCGAACTGAGCGTGGGCGGCACCGCCGTGGTACTCGACCTGCTGGAGCAGATCGAGACGCTGAGGGCGCGGCTGCGGCAGCTGGGAGAACGATGAGGCAGGCAGGTGACGCAAGACCGGGCGCGGGCGCCCGGTCGCTGCCCGAGCTTTGCAGGTTCCCGGCCCGCATCCATCATCGCCAGTCCGCCAGTCCGCCAGTCCGCCAGTCTCCCGATCCGCTGAAGCCATGAATCTGTCCGCCGCCATCCCGATCCTCCGCATCTTCTCGATCGACAAGGCCAGGGAGTTCTATCTGGACTACCTCGGCTTCTCGCTGGAGTGGGAGCATCGGTTCGGCGACGACTTTCCGCTGTACATGCAGGTCAGGCGCTCCGGCCTGACGCTGCACCTGAGCGAGCACCACGGCGACGCGACGCCCGGATCGACGGTGTTCGTGCCGGTCCATGACATCGATGCGCTCCATCGCGAACTGGAATCGAAGCCGTATCGATATGCGAAGCCCGCCATCGAAGCCCTCGGCTGGGGACGGCAACTGCAGGTGGCGGATCCATTCGGCAATCGCCTGCGCTTCTGCGAGCTTTCCGAGGACTAGCGCGGTCCGCGCCGGCCCGGCGAAAAAAAAGCCCGCTTCGCAGCGGGCTGTCCAGCCTGTCCATGTGGAATCCGCCCGGCGGCGCATGGCCGCCGGGCAGGACATCACGGACGATTCACCGAAATGTCGAGGTACGGCTTCGTGACGTGCAGGCCGATGTTCACGCCCACGCCGGTGTTGCCCAGCGACATCGCGATCAGTTCGTCCGCGGCGCTGCCCTTGGCGCGATAGCGCAGGCCGTTTACCGGAACGTTCTGCGTCCAGGCGTCGACGCGCTTGTCGTCGATGCGGGTGCGCGTGTACGTGCTGGTCTTGGGATCGACGCTGGTGATCGTGGTGCTCCAGACGCCAAACTGGCTGGCGAGGTCGGCAAATGCCACATAGTCCCAGTACGAGTTGGTCGAACCGGCAACGGGCAGGGCGCGCACGACCTGCTTGGTGGCGACGATGAGGCCGTTCGACTGGCCGATCACCGCGGACACCAGTCCGTCCGTGCCCTTGAACGCCGCCGCCCGGCCAGTGCCGGCGTTGCTGGTCGCCGCAAAGGAGCCGTCGTTGTTGGCCGTGAGCGTGGCCAGCTCGCCGGCGCCCCAGCTCGTGCAGGCGTTATCGTCGTCGCAGCTCGAAGCGGCCGTCATCTTGCCGTTGGCGTCCAGCGTGAAGGTCAGGCGTGACGTACCGTACGTGTTGCCGTTGTCGGCGCTCTGGAAAGCCAGCGCATTCCAGTTGCCGGCGAGGTCGGCCAGCGGCAGCTGCTGTGCCGGCACGACGAAGCCCAGCAGGCCATTCGGCGCCGCCACGGCGCCGGCGCTCGGGATCAGCAGCGACACGCCCGATTTCGAGACCAGCAGGCTGGAAGGGGTGCCGGTGACGTCGAAGCGGCAGGCATCGTTCACGGCCGGCGCCAGCGGCCACGTCGGATTCACGACGGAAGCCGAGATCATGCTGGTCAGCGGCGAATTGTCCGTCAGGGTCAGCGCGTCCGCATCGACGGTCAGCGAGGAGAAGTAGCCGGCGCGCAGCCCGAAATACTTGCCCGTGCGCAGGCCCGCGCAGGTGGCGGAGGCCTTCTGCAGGATCGTGCCGATGGCCACCGGGCCCGCGTTGCTGCCGATGGCCGTGGACAGGTCGGCCACGGTGGCCTTGGACGTCGCCAGGCGCGCGGCCAGCTGGTCCAGCAACTGGTCCAGCGCGTTGCCGGCCTTGCCGCCGCTGGCCGCCACCAGCGCGCCCTTGAGCGGGTCGGTGCCGGAGATGTCGACCAGGCCGGTCAGCGCCAGGCGCACGGTATCGGTCGAGGTCGACAGGTTGGCGGCGGTCAGCCGTGCCTGGGCGTTGGCGTCGAACTGGTCGAAGAACGTGCTCGTGCTGCCTTGCGCCAGCGCGGCCGTGACCAGTTCGGTCAGCGGCGTGATGTTGGCCACCACGCTGGTGTCCGTGCCGGCTTCCACCACCGAATGCAGCACCGTGCCGTCCGGCGCCACCGCGCTCAGCACGCAGGGGCGCTTGGCGTCGGCGATGTTGATCGTGAAGGTGCCGTCGGCAGCCGTCGTGGCGCTGCCGCCGCCCACCGCGCACTTGGCCTGCACGGTGACGTTGGCCAGTGCCGCGCCCACCGCGGCAGTGCCGCTGACCTTGGTGGTAATGGGCGCAGGCGCAGTTGCTGCGCTATCCCCCGAACCGCCGCCGCACGCGGAAAGCACGGCAGCCGCCAGCCCCGCCAAAACAAGTTTCGATTTCATCCCTGAATGTCTCTTATCTGGTTGATTTCTGTCGCGCACACCGGGAGGTTCCCGACCCTTGACTCCCTTGGCTCTGGCATGCGCTCCGGCCGGCACGGGCTGTCAGGCCAATGCCAGGCGGCGTCGAGTCTCGCGCAACGGTTTTCGACCTGATACCCCGCCAAAGGTGGAGTTGACAAATATGGCGTGCTGCACACTTGGCGAGGCGGGCATTGGCGGCCGGGGCATCCGGGCGCCGTCGTGGGGGTGGTGCAGGGCGGTGGTGACGCGGGCCTGATGCGACCAGGATGGGAGCGGGATGGGAGTGGTTTCACTGCGTTGCCGGTCTTCCGTTGTGCCCCCAGTCAGGTGGCCACTCAGGCAGGCGGGCTTCAGGCGGTCGGGCGCCATTCTGTTTCCCTGAAGCAAAAGTGACATATAAGACCATTAATATGCCTGTTTCCAATTGTAACAACCGCTCCCATCCCGACTATGGCAACCCCAGAAAAACAATTCAAAACCCGGAGACTGGTCTTCCCCTTGACCGCGCTCGCGCTTGCCCTGAGCGCGTGCGGCAGTGACTCCCCGTCCTCCTCCCCGGCAGGCCCCAGCGCCCAGACTCCCGCAGCCAGCGCGCCGGCGCTTTCCTTCGCGGCTGCGCAAGATACCTACGAGCTGGAGAACTACTACTCGACGGGCAAGTACGCGCTGCCGGTAGGGACCGGAGCCAACCTGCTGGCCGCGGAGGCGTCCGGCGTGACCTACAACCAGGACACCGGGACGCTGTTCGTCATCGGCGATGGCGGCACCTCGATCACGCAGGTCACGAAGCAGGGCCAGTTGATCGACTCCATGCAGCTGGCCGCCGACGCGACCAAGCCGCAGAGCACGTATTTCTACGACACCGAAGGCATCTCCTGGGTCGGCGGCAACAAGTTCGTGCTGGTGGAAGAGCGCTTCCGGCAAGTCGACCAGTTCAGCTACGTTCCCAACACCGTTCTGGACGGCACCGGCGCGAAGACCGTCAAGCTGGGCACGACCATTGGCAACATCGGCCTGGAAGGGGTCAGCTACGACCCGATGACGGGCGGCTACATCTTCGCGAAGGAAAAGCAGCCCATCGGGCTGTTCCAGACCACGATCGATTTCGCTGCTGGCACGGCGTCGAACGGTTCGCCGACCACCGACAATTCGGTCGACCTGTTCGATCCCACCAAGACCGGGCTGTCCTCGCACAACGACGTGTTTGCCTTGTCGAACATCCTGCCGTCGACGGCGCCCGACTATGACAACCTCGTCGTCATCAGCGGGCCCGACGGCGAAGTCGTCAAGGTCGACCGGGCCGGCAACGTCCACAGCAGCCTGGCGGTGGGCAGCGCCGCCCAGAACGAAGGCGTGACGATGGACCCGGCCGGCAACCTCTACGCCGTGGGCGAGAAGGGCGATGGCACCGGTCCCGAACTGGCCGTCTTCACGCCGACCAAGAACAAGGACGCGGTCGGCGTCGGCAGCAACCTGTACCTGACTTTCCCGCAGGACGTGACCGCCGGCGACGGCTTCGTGGTCCTCAGCAACGGCGCCAAGGATGTCCGCAAGATTCCCGTGCGCGACGCGCAGGTGACCATCAGCGGCAAGGTCGTGAAGATCAATCCCGCCGTCGATCTGGCGCCGGGCTCCCAGTACACCATCAGCTACGCCGATGGCGTCATCAACGGCGCGCCGGCCATCTCCAACGCCGCCGCGCTGTCCTTCACCACCGTGGGCGAAGCCGACCACGTGGCGCCCCAGCTCGCCAGCACCATGCCGGCCGACGATGCCACCAATGTCGCCGCGAACGCCTCGATCTCGCTGAACTTCAACGAGACGGTGAGCAGGGGAGTGGGCAACATCGTGATCGAAAGCGCCGGCGATACGCGCACCATTCCGGTCACCGACACGGCGCAGGTCAAGTTCAGCGGCTCGTCGGTCATCGTCACGCCCGGCACACCGCTGCAGAACAGCATCAACTACGATGTCCGCGTGGATGCCGGTGCCGTCCTGGATACCTCGGGCAATGCCTTCGACGGCATCAGTTCGCCCACGGCATTCAATTTCAGCACCGTCTCGCTGGCCCCCGTGGTCCCGACCGTGCTGGTCAGCGAAGTGAACTCGAACGAGAGCACGCCCTCCGGCGTTGACTTCTTCGAGATCTACAACTACGGCACGGCAGTGGCCGATCTGTCCGGCTGGAAGTGGAGCGACGACCACGCGACCGCCACGGATGCCAACAACTTCGAGTTGTTCCCCTCCGGCACGGTCATTCCCGCGGGCGGGCGCCTGGTCGTGGTCAACACGACTGACGCCACCGCGTTCAAGACGGCCTGGGGCCTGGATGCGACCACGCCGGTCATCGCAATGGGCGCCAAGGGCATCGGCCTGGGCAAGGAGGACATGGTGGTTCTCTTCGACCAGCAGGGCAAGGTGGTGACGGCCTTCAACTACAAGGGCTCGGCGGTCACGACGACGCAGGCGGACGGATCGACGGTCAGCGTCCCGACTTCGGCGCCTTCCACCGGCGTGACGTTCACCGCGGCCAGCCATGCCGGCGCCGCGTTCGGCGGAACGGCAAACACCTCGGCGGTCTGGGACGGCGTTTCCACCTCGGCGCCGGCCTATAAGGCGGCGGTGGCCGGTGAACTGAACGCCTTCGCCGCGCCTGGCGACGCCACCGAGGTCGGCTCGCCCGGCAAGTAAGAAGGCCGACGCAGGACAACGCACCCCGGATGGTCGGTCGACCTCCGGGGTGCGGTTGTTTTTGCGGGGGTGGTGTGGTGTCCGGATTTGGACATTTCAACTGCGCATGCCGAACTTCCCGGTGCTATACTTGTTCAGTTAGTTGAACAAGTCTGACGGAGGGAGCCCATGCGCACCGTTCATTTCTCCGATGCCCGCAACAACCTGAAGGCGGTCATCGACCAAGCCATCGCCGATCACGACGCCGTGCTGATCACACGACGCGACGCACCCAACGCCGTCATCATGTCGCAGGAGCAGTACGACAGCTGGATGGAAACGATGCACCTGCTCAACTCGCCGGCCAACGCCGGGCGCCTGATGCGCTCGATTCAGCAGCACCGCGCCGGCATGGCCGAGAAGCACGACCTGATCGACCCGGACGCTGAATGACGCGCCCGCTGGCCTTCACGCCTGACGCCTGGGAAGACTATGTGTATTGGCAGGGCCAGGACAAGAAGACGCTCAAGCGCATCAACGCGCTGATCCAGGACGCACAACGCCAGCCGTTCGAGGGCATCGGCAAGCCCGAGCCCCTGAAAGGCAATCTGTCCGGCTACTGGTCGCGCCGCATCGACGACACCAACCGCCTGGTCTATTTCGCCAGCGACGACGAACTGACCATCATCGCCTGTCGCCTGCATTACGGCGACAAGTAGGGCTTAGGTGATCGCGTGGCGGCTTTCGGCTAGATCTGGGGCCGTTTGGGGTGCGACATTTCTAATCTAACCTGTACATCTGATGTCAAGGCTAAGTTCAGATGTCCGGTCACGGGCAAAGTTGAAATGTCCGCCTGGTATGCAATGAAGGCACAATGCTGTATCCCCAATGGATCAATGGAATAGATGCGAACAGAACAGGAAATCATCGCCGACATCGCTCAGTTCACGCCCGCTTCTGGGAATTGGTTGCCACTTGAAGGGCTACTTGAAGAACTTTGGGCAGTGGGCGTGTCTGATCATTTGTTGCCTGCGCTATTTTCCGTTTTCGAACGGTTTCCGGACGACGATGGCGCTGGGGTGTTTTGGAGCATCGTGCACGGCGTTGAACATCTAGATCTTCCGTACGAGGCGATGTTGCGCAGTTCGTTGGCGAGACAGCACTCCACGATGGGTGCTCTGATGCTCAAGCGACTCGAGAACACCAAGTAATCGGCGTCTCGGCCCCGTAGCTCCTTGACCAGCCGGTCCTGCAGGGTCAGGTGAGTCCGTTCAACGCGGCCCTTGGCCTGGCTGCTGTTGGCGCAGATACCTTCGATGTTCAGCTCGAACAGGGCTCGGGCGAACTGGGTGTGGCCGTCGCCGCTGGTCGCTCCTTTTTTGTTGACTCGGAACACGCTGGCCTTGTCGCTGTAGAACGCCACCGGCTTGCCATGGCGCTCCAGGTAGGCGCGCGTCGCTGCGAAGTATGTGAACGTGGCCTCCGAATGGGTAAAGCGAAGCTCCATGATTCGGCTGGTGGCGTCGTCGACGTAGACCAGCAGCGTGCAGGCCGAAGCCCGGTCCTCGAACCAGCGGTGATCGCATCCGTCGATCTGGATAAGCTCGCCATAGCAGGCGCGCCGGTTGCGGAGCTGATAGACCTTGGGCGGGCGCTGCTTGCGCGGCACCCACAGGCCGGCAGTCGTCATCAGTCGTCGGATCGATTCCTTGGACAACGTCAGTCCATGGCGCTCGCGCAGCTTCTCGCAGGCCAGCGTCGGCCCGAAGTCGGCGTAGTGTTCACGGATCAGGGCAAGGGCTACGGATTCGCGGTCCGCCGACATCCGATTGTTGCTTGGCCGGGCACGCCGTCGCGACACTAGCCCGGACGGGCCTTCCTGCCTATAGCGTTCCAGCAGCCGCCGGAACTGCCGGTCCGTGATCTCCAACCGTTCGGCAGCCACGCCGGGCCGCAACTGACCATCCACGACCGCCTGGACGGTCTTGAGCCTTTCTAACTCACGCATGCTTACTGTAATGACCTCGGATCCAGCCATCGCCGGGCGTCCTCCATTGCATTCAACCGGGCAGGCTGAATACCACGGACGGGGCGCCTCAGGCGGACATTTGAACTTTGCCAGAACCGGACATTACAACTTTGCCGCTACATCTGATTTTCGCATAATCATCATTATGTCAAATCCGTTCAGTGGGACTGCCAGCCAACACCGGCGCGGCTTTCCAGCAAAAATACCATCCGCGTCGATAATTCTGGCCCCGCCATCTTGCCGGGGTTTTTTTTCGACCACAAGAATACGAGCCATGTACCAACACGCCACTTTTCGGGAATTCGATCACTACGCCGCCGGCATCCCATCTGCCGCCCTGGCGCGCCGCCTGCGCTGCACCAGCGCCACCATCGCCGCGTGGCGCTCCGGCCGCCGGCCACCGCCCTGGTGGGCCGCCGAACTGCTGCGCCTGCAAGAGATGGAGGCGCTCGACCTGGCGCGCCAGATGGGCTACGCCAAAGCCTTGCCTCGGCTCGGCATCGTGCGCGGCGAAGTCATCGACTTCCAGTCACGGCGTCCGCCGCCGGCACCTTCCCAGCTGTCCAGCGTCACACCGCTTCCCGAACCCGGCATGTTGCAGGCCTAGTCCTTACCGATGGTCGTTTCCTTATGGAAATCGTCCGGCAGGCCTGTGAAATCCTTCATCGAGGTCTTCCGGCCCTGATCCGCCGTCCCGCCGTATGTTTGCCACGGCTGCAAGCACCCTCCCGACAGCGTTGCCGCACATGCGGGCGCTGCCTCGCTCGGCTGGCCCGCCAGCGTGCTTAGCGCCATGTGCGCACCGGTCCCTGCTGCCGCCACGGTGTCGCTGTAGGGGTCTTTCTTCATCATTTCGGCGGCGCCGCGCGCGACCTGCTGCATCTGTTCCTGTGTGCCGGTGTACCGTAGCCCGCATCCGCCCAGCGCCACCACCAACACCACCGCCCCCACTGTTCGCATACGCCCTCCCTGTTGTTTGCGCCAGTGTAACGAAAAAGCCCCGGCGTTCCGGGGCTCTTGCGTGTCGCGCGATCTGGATCTGTCAGCGCTTCTTGCGCTTGCGAAACTGGCCGTTGGCCTTGCGCGGCGGGGTCTTGCGTTTCCGAGTTGCCATGCTTCTCTCCGTTGTCACCATAAAATCCGGCCCTGCTGGTCTTTCAGCGTGACCGTGCCTTGTGTTGCGATCCACTCCTTGAGCGCCGGGAAGCGCGACAGGATGACGGCGGCGCAGATCACCCCGCCGATCACGATCAGCGTTTCCCGCCCGACCTCCGCCGGCGTGGGAATCCATCCGCGACCGCTCACCGATGCCCCTGCAAATGGTTGTCCATGCGCTTGTGCGCACGGTCGATGCTGGCCCGCATGGTGCGCAGATCGGCACGGATGCCGCCGTACGCCGCGCCGGCGCCCAGCAGCACCGATACCAAGTACTTCAGCGCGTCCAGCGTCAGCGCGTCCATCATTCGCCCTTCGACTGTTCCGGCAGGAACACGGCGAGCGCCGACAGCACGGCGGCGATGGCGGCGGACACCGCATTGACCTTCGAAGGGTTGGCGCCGACGATCACCGCCAGCCCCGACAGGCCGGCCATCGTGGACGGCTCGCGCAGACGTTGCAGAAATTTCAAGATGCACTCCTGATTCGCGGATAGATAAAGGCCGCGCCGCCCGCGTTCTCGGACGTGACCCAAGGTGTAATGGGCCGGCTCGCAATGGTGCCGAGCCAGTCGCCAAACGAATAATCGGGCTGGCGGTCGTTGCCCACCAGCGAACCCACGAACGTGCCGGCGGGACAGGCAAAGGAAGCGTCCAGCGTGCGCCCTTCCGCAATCGCCCGCTCGCATTCCGTCATGTCGGTGCGCGGCACGCCCAGGGCGTCACCGATCCCCAGCACCACGCCGCTGGCCGCATCCCCCACCGCCCCCACCAGCGCGCTGGCTGCACCCGCAGCCACACCCCCCACCCCGCCGTTTTTTTTTACGATGTAGGCCAGCGCCGCGACGGCGCCGGCGGCGATCAGCAGCTTGGCGGTGCTGTCTTTCATGTCACCAGCTCATCCACTGGCCCAGGCTGGGCGACTCGACCTGCGAGCCATACGTGTAGGCACCATTGAGGTTGCCGAACTCCGCCGGCGTGAATCCGTTCGTGGCGTCGATGCCCAACTGCCCGAGATAGCCGTTCAGGTTGTTGTATTCGAGCGCCGCCGAGTTGCCGCCGCCGAAGATGCCTGACACCTGCCCGCCGTTGAGCACGGTATCCGGCGAGCCGGCACCGAACAGGCCCGAAATCGTGCCCAGCAGGCCAAGGCCGGCTTGCGTGTACGCGATGTTCCGCTGCGCGGTGTAGTCCGGGCGCAGTCCGGCGGCGGTCGTCATCGGCACGCCGGTCGCGCCTGCCGTGCGCGAGCGCAGCGCGAGGAACGCCATCGCGCCCACCGCTGCGATCAGCAGAATATCGGGGCCGCCGCCGCCCCCACGTTGCGATGCCTTAGCCATTCACCACACCTCCTGCCGCCTGATAGGCGGCCTGCAACTGGTTCAGCGCCACTTCGGGCTGTCCGTAGCCGGCGCCGGGCATGCTCGCCCAAATCTTGCGCACCTTGCGCACTGCCAGCGCGAAGCGGCCCGCGTCCACGTCGCCCAGGGCGCCCGCCTCGCTGATGAGTTCGAGCGCGGCCGCGTCCTGGCTGGCCGGCGAGAAGTCCGTTAGGCCCAAGCGAGCCGCGAGCGTTTCCCACGTGCGGCGCAGGAACTGGTAGGCGCCTGCCGCGCTGCTGCTGATGGGCTTGCCGTTGGACATGGCCGTCACGACCTGGCGCGGGTGGTCCGCGAACGAGTCGAACAGCCCGCCGCCGAACAGCGTGCGATAGCCATCGCGCCCGGCGGTGCCCTCGGCGGTGCGGATCATCAGCAGGAAGGCGGCGCGGTTGTTCGCAGCTTGGCCCATATCGGTTTCCTCTGTTCCGCCGAAGACATTGCCCTCGGTGGCGTCGTAAAAGTAGTTCTCAGCTTGGTCGATCAGGTCGGGCATCTGCGCGCCGATTTCCTCGCTGCGCTGCATGTCGCGCCACACCACGTAGCCCACGGTTGCCAGCATCAGCAGCGCGAAGGTGTTGCGGTCCATCAGGCCGCTTCCTCGAAAAATTCGAACGCCGCGCCCAGGTCTTCATTTGGCACGCTGCCGATTACCATCAAGCCGGCCCCTGGGCTGACCATGATCGGCTCTGCTGGCCGCATCAGTCGGTTGACCTTATCGAGCACGCCCATGAAGATTCCGCCCAGGAATGCTGCATTTGCTTGGTTGCGGATTTCTGCCGTTGATGCTTGTGCGTTGAGCCGCTTGCTTTGCGGGTTGCTGTAGAAATTCACCAGCGGCGTGCTACTCGGCTTCACACCGACACCGTTCGCGACGGTGCCGGTTGAGAAAAACGATAACTGCTCGACAAAGAGATTTTTTCCGCTGCCGGCAGGGTTCCACAACTGGATATGCGAGAACTGTCCCACCGTCGCCACGCCGTATCCGTACCCCATCATCGCAACTCCGCCCATCGTGCGAGCCTTGCCGCCGTCGATCACATCCACGGTTCCGGCAATGCGTTGGTCGAAGAAGTCTCCCGATCCGATCAGGAGATAGCCGGACAGCGGCAGGTTGCTGCGGTTGAACACTACCCAGCGTGTCACTTGCTCACTGAACTTGAAGCCCTGCCCCGGCTTGAGGCTGATGTTGCCCTGCGCGTAGTTCGGTCGAATCTCGATCTGCGCAAAGGGATCGGTCGCCGACAGGAACTGCACGCGGTCGCCGGCCACGTCGATGTTTTGCGCGCCGCCCGCCGGAATGTTCAGGTCGTACTGCTGTACGGATTCGATGATGCCCACGATCAGCCCTTCCCCATGCTCTTGACGGCGACGATGCCGGCGATGCACAGCGCGCCGGCCACCATGAATTTCTGCCCCGTGCTGATTTCCTGCACGTTGCTGTATGCCTGGGCCACGTTGGACGTGGCCGTCTCGTTCACCGACTTGGCCGTGTCCAGCAGCTTGCCCATGCTGTCCAAGAAGCCCTTCGCGTTGATGGCCGACTGGTCAAGGTTCATCTTCAAGCCGTCGCGCGCGAGGCCGATTGCATCCGCAGTGGACTTGTAGCTGGTTTCGGTGCTGGTCTTGGCGAAGTCGAAGGCGGCATTGACCGCGCCGTTGTCCGTGACCACGTTGCCGGTGCCGTTGATGCCGACGCTGCCGCCGTCATTGACCATCCGGTTGTCGGTGTTGCTTGTGGTCGTCGTGGTCGTGCTGACGTTGGACGAAGTGTCCTCACGCTTCACGCCGTCGCCGAAAAAGCTACCCATGCTGTTTCTCCATGCGCTTGCGCATTAGTACCGCGTCGCTTCGGTAGCCCAGGCGTTGCAGCTTGCGCACCATGCCGCGCCGGCGCGTCGTGACGCGGATGGAATCCGCCTCGCGGCACTGCCATTCAATCAGCGGCATCACCTCCGCCACCAAGTCGCAATCGGCGTGACCATAGGCAAGCGCCACCTCGATTTCTGTCGCGTCAAGGTAGGTGTGGGCGATTGCCACGTACCACATCACTGGCGCGCCGTCCCGATAGACCCGGCAGAACGCCCCGTTTCGCAGGTACTCGGTGGACGGCTGCATGCCGCCGCTGGTGTCGGTCTTGCGCAGCGTGCGGCCCGAGAACGCCGCGAGAATCTCCGCGTCATGGGCATCCGTCCACGGCTCCGGGATGATCTCGATCTTCATCCCCGGCTCCGAAAATAGGCGAGCGCGATCACAGCGCCTGCAATCAGCACCATCGGGTTTTGGAGCAGGCCCAGCGCCTGTCCGGCAGTCGCCTGCACAGCGCTGGTTACGGTCGGCAGCGCCCTGGCGTCGCTTCCGCCTGTCGCCACCACCCAGCCCGATCCGTCGAAGTGCTGGTCAAACATGCCCGAGCCGGACAGCGCGGTATTGCTCGGGGCCGGGCCGCCCAGCATCTGGCCGGCCACCGAGCTTGCCGCCATGATGCCGGCCGCATACGGATTTGACGACATCAGGCCCATGCCCGCGCTGATGCCAGCCTGCCCGTACGGATCCATCAGCCCTTCTCCGCGATCAGCCAGATCAGCGCGCCGGCCACCAGCAGCGGCATCATGCCGCCGCCGAACAGGGCGCGGCCCTGCACGTAGTAGGCCGGGGCCGTGCTGATGGTGGCGCCCGCCGATTGCAGCACGGCAGACGTGTTCGTTCCTTGCAGCGCGCGCACGGTCTGCACGTCGATCAGCCGCGACAGACCCATGCGCAGCAGGTCGGCGCCGGTCTGCGCCAGCGGGTTCAGGTCGCTGGCATCCGCCGCCGTGCTCACCATCGGGTCGGAGTAATACGACTGCGGCTGCACAGTGTCCCATTCGCCCATGACTGGCTCCCGGTCAGAGGTTGAACGGCAGGTCGATCACCTCGACATACACGTCGATGCCATCGGCAGCAGTCAAGAAGGCGTTGAACTCGAGCGCTGCAGCGTCGGCGGTCTTGAGCGCGCCCGATTGGTTGTTGTCGTAGATGAAGTCCACGCAGTAGTGCTTCGCCTGGGGCACCTTGCGCTGCTCTTGCTCGATGAAGCGCTGCACGCGGCTGGTGGCGTCCCACACGATCAGGCCGTTTTTCTTGACCTCGACGCGGTTGACGTTGCCGTCCGTGGTGGCGGTCCAGTCGGTGCCGCTGTAGAACATGTGCACGCGCTTGATGAGCGCGCCCCTCGCGGCGAAGTTGATGGGGAACTTGCCGGCCACGCTGGTGGAAGCCGGGAAGTACAGCAGCTTGTGGATCAGTTCGCCCGCGCCCTGGCCTTGCGGCGGCGTCAGGATCATGTAGCCGGCCAACTGCGGCGCGGTGGCGCCCGCCAGGGTGATTTCCAGATTGAGGTTGTCCGACCACGCCGTCATGTCGTAGCCGCCGACTTCCTTGCCGTCGATGCTCGGCGCGTCGCGTTCGTTGAAATCGATGGTCAGGAAGTTCGCATCGTCGTAGATGCCCTTGTACTTGTTGATGGCGTCCAGGCGCGTGCCGTTGGTGTTGAACACCGTGCGCGCGCCGATCTTCACCTTGATGTCCGTGATCATGGCCTTGGTGAAGGCCGTGCCGGCCAGCGCCAGCACCACGCGGTTGAGCGTGTTGGCGTAGCGCGGGATTTGCAGCGTGGCGACACCGGAGTTGACCACGTTCAGGAACGGCGGCAGTTGTTGGATGATGGACATGCGTTTTCCTTAGCCAGCCAGTGCGGTGGCGACGAGTTGGTCAGTCACCGGCAGCCGGCGAAGCACGTAGATGGTCAGGAGCACCAGCGCGGTGGTCTTGACAGCGGATTTGACTTCGCTCATGGCGTCAGCCCAACAGCTTCTTGATGGAGTCCGGCAGGTACTGCTTGCCGAAGTTGATGATGACCAGCGAGATAGCCGTCATGGCTACCGCCTTGCCGATTTCCTTCACGCCCATGATGGTTTCTCCCGAAAGGATGCGTGGTGCAAAAATTCGGGGATCGCCCCCGCTCAGTTCCCACTATGGGCAAGGCTGGCGGGGGCCGGCAAGCGGCGGCCGTTACGTTACGTGGTGGCCTCCGGCTCGGGCAACGTACGTACGTTACGTTCGGGCACCGGCCTGTGGCTTCCGCGCGAATCGAGCGCGCCGCAGCCGGTCTGCCCGGTCTGCATGTTGCGCTCGATGAACTGGAAAACGCCGGTGTCCGGGTCCGCCTTGAGGTTGCGCACGTCATCGACCGGCACGCCCAGCGTGGCCGCCATGACGGCGATGTCGTTCTTGTCATTCAGCCGGCAGCAGTGAATCAGCGTGCAGTTGCCGAGGAAGGTCTTGTCGATCACGGCGGGCCGCTGCGTGACGGCGAACATGGTCATCGCACGGTGCCGGCCCTTGCGCGACAGGCGCGACCAGTAGGGAGGTGCCCATCCCGCTGTGGTCACGTCCGCCACTTCTTCCACCACCACGCACAGCCGCTCGATCTGGTAGGCGATTTCGCAGAACAGGTCGAATTTCCATTTGTAGGTGCTCATGTCGTCGCCGGGCTGGTAGACGATGCGGAAGCCGTCCGCCGGTGTCAGGCCGGCCAGCGTCTCGACCAGTTCGCGCATGTCCGTCACGACCTGGCCGAACTCGCCGTATTCGTCCTGCGGGTCCCACACCAGCAGCCGGGCCGGCTTCATGCGGCGAAGACCATCCTTCAGCCATCGCGACTTGCCGCTGCCCGATGCCCCGATCACGCCCACGATGCGGGCCACGTTCTGACTTCCTTGCATCACTCCCCCACTGCGCGCAACCGCCCGCCGTTGTCCTGCATGTTCTCGCCCAGGTGCGACCGCGCCTGCGGCGGCACCACCACCGCCGGCGGCGCGTCATCCACCGTACGTTCGGCCTCCTGCTGCGCGCGCCATTGCTTGTGTGCCACGTAGGTGGACAGGCCCAGCGGCGCCGCGATCATCAGCAGGCCGATTTCCGGGCCGCCCATGATCCCGCCCACGTTCAAGCCGTACTTGTCGGCCACCGGCACGATGGCGCCCGACAGCGCCTTGATGGTGTCCGGCGTGTAGACGGTCGGCAGGTACGGCAGCGCGGGCGACAGCACCGCCACCACGAGAGAGATGGTCATCTCCCATTCGGCGGCCGGGTCTACCGGCGCCGGCTCGCCGGGCAGCGGCGGCAGGTCCTGTCCGGCCTGTGATTCATAGGCATGCGCCTTGCGCTTGAGCGTGTCCAGCGCGTCAAGCTCGATCAGACCTCCCATTGCATCAGCCCTCCCCCGCTCAGTGCCGTACGTTCGGGCGCGGGGTCCGTTACGTTACGTTCGGTACGTTCGGGCGCGCCGTCGCCCAGGATGAAGCGTTCGCGGATTCTCTCGTCGGCGTCGTCGGAGCGAGCGAATAGCTGGATGCCGCAGGCCGGGGCGGTGCACGTCACGCACACCCGCCCGTTGCGCATCAGCGACCAGCGCGCGCCCTGCTGGCAAACCGGGCAGGTGCACTTGCTCATGGCGTCAGGCTCCCCGCGCGGCCAGCAGGCCGGCGCGCAGCACGCCGGCCACGACCTCGGCGGCGGCGGTGTTGGCGGGCATGTTCGCCATCGCCGTGATGCCGGCGGCAACCATCGCTTCCGTTGCCTCGGTCGGCGGCGCCAGTTCGGCGGCTGCGGTGTCGGCCAGCATGTCCGCCTGATGCAGGATGGCGGCGTACTTCGTCTCGCCGGTGTCGCGCACGTGGATGCGCAGGCTGGTCAGGTCGTCCACCAGCGTGTGCAGATCGGTCTTGATGGTCATTGCTGGCCTTCCCGCAGCTTGTCGATGGCGCCGGCCATGTCGCGCAGCAGTTGGCGAATGTCTGCGGGCAGCATCAGCCCGTAGAGCTTCAGCGCCTTGTCGGCGCGGTCGTAGAAAGTCTGGTCGTGCACGTGGTTCCCCTCTAGGTTGGCGCCCGGTCGGGCGCGGTTGGGGCCATTTCTGGCCCATCCATCCAGGCGGGCCGGCGCTCGCCGGTGTCCGCCGCGCTGCGCGCGCCGCTGGGGCGCGTACAGTTATTGACACGAGTCCGAGTGCTCGCGGCTGCGCCGCTGCGCTCGACCTTCGTCCATTGGTAGCGCGTCGCCGGCGCGAACACCGGCAGCGTGCGCCAGTAGGCCGCAATGCCGTCCACGACATAGACCCGCCCCACCGCCCGCACGCCCATCGGCACGCGGCGCAGCGTGAGGCCGTAACGGCCCGGCTCCATACGTTCGGCATGCGTGACCTCGATGCGCTTTCCCTCGCCGGCCACGCCGCCCATTTCGCGCGCGTACGCGGCCCAGCTTGCCGGCTTGCCCTCGGTGCGCTGCGCTGCCGCCCAGGCACGGCGAATCTCCGGGCACTCGGCCTCCGCCGGCAGGTCCGCTTCCTTCACGCGGCGCAGCTCTCGCCAGACGCCCACCGGCGCGCCGCCGAACGCCTGGAACTGACGAATGCCCCACAGCGCCGCCCACGTTTCAACGCGCTGGCTCGGCGTGATCACGTCATCGCCCAGCATGTCGGCCTGCACCACGTAGCCCTCGCCGGTCTTGTGGTCGCCCACTGCGTGGCCGTCGATGTTCTTGGCGATGTACTTGGCGATGTAGCCCACGGCGGACCCGCGCGCGCGATCGATGCGCTCGAAGCGGCAGCGGCGCCGCTGCGCGCCGGCTTCGTCGCCGCTGTCGCGCAGCGCGTGCGCGCGGATGACGCGGCACACATCGTTCACGCGGTCGGAGAACAGCAGGCCATGCCAGTGCGGGCACGCATCGTGATGCGGCTCGGCCACGCGCATGCCGAAGTAGGCAATGCCCAGGCGCGCTAGCTCGGCGCGGACCCGCGCCCACACCTTGCGCAGGTAGGCTTGCGCGGCGCGCGGGTCGGCGCTCTCGTCGTACTTCGGGTTCGGCTGGAACTTGTTGCCGATCTGGCGCACGGCATGGAACCGGCTCGGGCACGTAATGGTGAACATGACGCCCGCGAAGCCGGCGGCGTCCGCCAGTTCCTCGGCGCCCTTGAGGCGCGTCATCAGTTCGCCTCGACGCAGCGCCTTGTTGCTGACCGACTTCGCCGCCAGTTCCTCCAACGTGAAGCGGTGGCCGTGCTCGTTTTCGAGCGTGATGGCGGCCAGCGTCGCGGCGTTGCGGCGGTTCTGCGCGACGCGGCGGCGCACGGCGTCGTTGCTGGCGTACGGGTCCGACCGATAGTGCACGTAGTGCAGCCGGATGTTCGAGTGCTCGAGCGCGCGGATATGCGCGGCGCGCAGCCGGCGGCGCCACCACAGTTCGCAGCGCACGCGCGCCACGCGGTCGGCGGCGCCGGCAAAATCAGGCTGCTCGACGCCCTGGCGCTCGCACTCGGCCGCGCAGACTATCAGCGCGTCATCGGGGTCCAGGCCTGTCGTGCGCAGCAGCACATCGGCGGCGATCTTGCGCGCCTGCATGCAGATTTCGTAGTCGGTGGCGTCCGGGCGCACCGGCAGGCTGGCCGGCGCGTGCTCCGCGAGGAAGGCGGCGACGGCGCCGGCGGCGGCGCCCAGATCGAACATGTGCGGCGCACCGCCCCGGATTGCGCTGTCCCGGCCTGCCTTGTCTGCGGCCTTCAACGCGCGGTTGTACCAGCGCATCGGCACCCGCGCGCGCGCCTCCGCAAGCTCGGGGAGGCCCGGCAAGGCGGTGGCGGCGTCGCGCAGGTATCCCCACATGGATCAGTACCAGCGCGGGGTCTTGATCGCGCTGCGGTGCGTCGCCAGCACGGCGCGCGCCTGTTCCAGCGCCTCGACGGCGCGCGCGTCGCCCTCCGCGCTGCGCTTGCCGATCGGCCCCACGCTGGCCGGGCGGTGCGAGGCATGCGCGCCCTCGCGCGTGCTGCCCGGCAGGTAGGCCACATCCTCCGTGTAGCCGGCCATGCTCAAGCCCCCAGCCAATGAAAAAAGCGCGCGGCCAGCACGGCGGCGCGCGAGGGTCGGCGGAAGTATGGGCCGTCGATGGTGAAGCCGCCCAGGGCGGTGCGGTGGACGCGGGCGGGCTTCATGCGCATCCCTTCATGAAGTCAGCTTCGACGGCGGCGCCCTTATGCTGCAGCATCGCTTCCATTGCCTTTTCCATTGCGGCGGCGAACATGCGCGCCTGGCGCATCGCATCTTCGCGCGTGATGCCCCGATAGCCCATATATCTGAACTGCGCTTCTACCCCTGCGCCTTCGACCACCACATGCCCGGTGTTCCCGATCAGTTCATGGTCCTTGCCGCTATAGACCCACTCGGAAATTTGTAACGACATGTCACACCCCTTTGCCCCCTACCCTGTTGCGGAATACCCCGTTGGGGAGGCGCGCCGCCTGCCGGCGGATCAGGCACGGCCCTGGCGGGTAGGGTTTCCAGGCGGCGGCGCGTCTGGAACGGAATATAGTCACGTGCTTTGGACTAGTCAAGCAATTGTGACTGTCCAAGTCATATGACCTTGACAGTCAGCCGCAACTGACTATGCTGCGAAGCGGGTAGAACTTATGGGGTAGTGATGAAAACGACTCTTGATTACGTGGACGCCGTGAAGATCAAACACGATCTGCCGTCCGACTACGCGCTTGCCAAGCTGCTGGGTGTCTCGAAACAGGCCGTGAGCAATTACCGCTTGGGCAAGGGCGGCTTTGACGATTTGACCGCTGTACGTGTCGCTGAACTGCTCGACCTGAATCCGATGGAAGTGATTGCCGTCGCGAACCGCGAGCGTGCCAAGAGCGAGGACGCCCGCCGCGTATGGACCGGCCTGTTCGACCGCTTCGCCGCAAATTTTGAAGGCCTGCTAGGCATGATGGGACAGCGCCCCGCCTTGCGCGCGGCGTAGCCTAGCAGGTAGTCCCACTGGTCGGGTGATGATTATGTTAAATATGCAATCTGGGACTGAAACCCAACCCCGGCGCGGCTCGACAGAAGTGCTCGGACGTAAAGTTCGGCACTCGCAGCGCTTATACAGGCCAATAAGTAATCTAGGCAACACACTGTCCATTTGTGCAGTTCATTCTGTGCTGAGCCACTGACCTGCCTTCTTGTGCATGCCTTTTGGTCACTCGTCTGGTGTGCCACGCTGGCAAAGAAGATGAACATGTGTGTTGTGCCAATGCGTGAGCGCACCCAGGTCCTTACGTTGTGTTTTTGCTGATACGACTCGCGCACTGACATCGCTTAGGACTGAACACCACAACCTGGGCAAGTGCGAATCGATGGCGCTGGTGTATTCATGTTGCGCCCAAGCTCGATAGTTCGACAAAAGCCTTGGGGCAGCAAAACGAGACATCGGGCGAGCCTGAGCGAAACCCGTGCCGCCGCGGGGCGGAAATTACCTAGCGGCCAGATATGCGGCACGTGTATTCCACATTCCTTGCGCCTTCGCCGTCGCAAAGAAATCGGTACCATCTACGCCGATCGAACCATCGTGAAAGATTCCGTCATCTTTTGCGTGCGAGTGCTGCACCCGGGCCCTGGCCGACCGAAGCCAGCAATAGGCGGACATCGCGCCAAAAACGACCACCGCGATTGACAGCTTGGCTGTCATAGTCTTTACGTTCATTCTTCTCGTCCTTGCCCATGGCTGCGCAAGCAGACTTCAGCGTAACGCGGCCCCAGTTTCTTCGGCAACGCTGCATTGTGCCGTAACCTCGCCGACCGAAGTCGTTAGGGAGCAAGCTTCCGCGTGTGCGCCCAAACGCCAGCGCTACTTGTTCTCAAGAACTTGAAGCATGCGGACTAGCAGGCAGAGACGCTGGCATGCTCGCGATCCGGTGTCGACAGCTACGGCAGCCTTACCGAAGACGGTGATCATTCGGGTGCCTGCTGGACCACCCCGGCTAGTCGCTTCAACTCCCGCGCCCCTTTGAATCGAGCTTCGAGGATCGCGTATTGCGAGGCGGAGAGTTCCTTCGGATCGAAGTGCTGCAAGGCGCCGCGTCCTGCGAGCTCATGCGCATAGTCCGCGATGCGACCCGTCGTGGTCACTGTCTTCGCTTCGGTAAACATCTCCATCAAGCGCCGAGCCAGATCAGCACGATCTTGCTCGGATGCCACAACCACTGATATCGCTTCACGCTCGTCAAATATTGCGGCAACAGTTCCGTCAACGTTTGGCAGCGCGACTACACGCGGCACCGTCGTCAAGAAGAACTCAACTCCTAGTCCCGATGCCTTCTCAATGATCTGACGCCACAAACGCAAGCGATACGCCTCATTGAGGCCGTCTTCAGGGAAAAGCTGAGACAGGATTTCCGTACCATGATCCGGCTGAGCGTCGAGCCACTTTTCCAGGCCGCTATCCGGCGCCTCCGCGGGACCAAATGTACCGAGGGCGAGAAGGCGTCGGCACGTTTCCGTTCTGTTGGCGATAGGCATGATGCGAGCAATCGCCTGCCAGGCTTTCGTCAGGGCCGCGATCTGTTCGTCATTGCTCCAATCGATCGGCCTGATCAGCTCGGCGGCCTGATCGGCAGACACTCCGGAAGCGTTCAAGACGAGGCTATCGACGGCCTTCGGCGGCTTGGCACTCCAGGTCGAACAGGCGGCAGCAAGGATTTTCGGTTGCTGATCGGCAGGAACAATGCCGCGCTTTAGCATGTCGGCCATTGAACCCAGCATCTCCCTCCACACATCGCCAGGATAGGACATGGCAAAACTGTGCGCGTCATCGAAGATCAACTGAGGCGAATAGCTAGGGTACTGTTCGCCCGGCATTGGCCAGTTGCCAACCATGTGCGCGTGCAGGAAGGGGTAATGCCCAGGAATCGCTTTCGCTTGGCCGAACAACGTCTGTAGAGCGGGCCCGAGTACCTGAGGCGTAGCGTATTTTAGAATGGGTGCGGTACCTTCAAATACCCGATACAAATAGCCGTTCGGGTTCGCATACCGGGCTGCGATATTCGGAAGCAGTCTGTCAAGGAAAGCCTTGAGGGGCGGTTGGCCCCATGCGTCAGGGTTCCTAAAGCCATGCACGAAACGTTCGTACCGCTCCCCCACTTCCTTGCTCAAGCTCTCATTGTCCGCAATGGGTGCAAGGGCCGTGACGATGGTTGCCTGGGACGAGCTGTCTTTACCGCGAGATACGTGATACACGCGTCCGGCAAATCGCCGAGCAACCTCTTGCTCCAGGCGGTTAAGGTATCGGTTGCGCTCGCAGCATCCGACTGCCGAACGAGGTCGACCAGGCGACAGGCCGCGTCGACGGTGTCGACGTCGTCGATCCAGTAGCTGGCCAAGCCTGATATCTTCTGCAGTGTGTCGAGTTCGAGATCCTCGGCGCGCGTCTCGACGATCGCGGTGACAGTCTGCAATACCTCACTGTCATCAACCGTGTCATACGAATCGTCGTCCTGCTTGAGCCGTTGCTCGAGCGCGAGAACAAACTGTGCAATGCCATGGGCATTGGCAGTGGCGACGTGCGAGCGCGCAAGCTGCAGCGCGAGATCAGCAAATTCGCCGGAGCGCAATGCGAGAAAGCGAGACAGAAGTGACCAGGCCTCCGTTCGAGACTCGACCCCATTCGGCATGACCGCGTTCACGATGCGCACGGCACGAGATGCGGCGACGGTCACATCGAAGTTCGTCGGCCTGTCGGATCCGAGTTCGTCCGCCAAGGCTTCCAGATATCTAGCCCCCAGATCTTCGGCCAGAGTGTGGTCCGTCGAGTCCAACCATGCCTCAAGCTCGCCGAACGACAGTTGTATGGACTTGCCTACAACGGAGAGGGTGCGGTCGAGCAACCACTCGCGCAGTGACACTTCCGCCGCGGGGTCGAGCCCCCACGCCCTCCGCACCTGAAGGATAGCTGGAACCAGCTCTCGAACCGTCGCCATGGCGTCGTCTAGACTAGGCGTCTCCAAGGTCTCGAGCCGGAGTGCGAAGTTCGTGCCGACACGCAGGCAATCTCTAACCAATTGGGAGGCCACGACTGTTTGCTCGCGACCACTTGCAGCATTCATCAGCAGGATCATCTTCTTCGGCCCAAGTTGGGACCGCAGATCCAGAGAATCCACAAGTTGCCGGCAGAGCGCGCTGAGCAACTGTTGCGCCGGGGGATTGGGAATTCGCTCAACAAGCTGCGCCACCGCCCTCGCGGCATTGATTTGGCGACTACCAGACTCCTGGTCCACCCGCTCATACATGTTCAACAACATACGGGCATCGTCGGCATGCAGGGGCGCCGCATCGTTATGCCGCCCCATGCCCTCCAACACGCCGCGCGCATCGCCGGATACAAATGCGTCGTAGACTGCCGCCCCCCGCGCTCCCAGCCGTCTGGAAATGGGGTCCTCTGACAGCAGGAGCAGGCTCTGCAGCGACTCGGGCCAACGCAAGCCATAAAGACTTGCGATGTACTGCCGCAGCGGCCGATGTGCAGGCCTTACGTCGTTCGGGCTCCCGCCTTCCTCATTGGCGAGGTACTGCTCGTCTAAGAGTTGCCTCGCACTTAAAGGTTGCCCCTCTAACGTCTGACCTCTCACCACGACATCCGTGAACGACTGCAGAAAGCCGGGATCAAGTTGCAGATCGTGATAGAAGTCCGGAAAGCTTACCTTGAGCGCGCAAAGCGCCCCAAGCGAAACCGGGTGTTCCGTCACGGCGCCTTCGTACAACCCACCGCTCCGGCCGACCGGCTCACGCTCGCGTTTCGTGGCCAGCCACCATGCCTGCCCGAACGCGTTGACGATCTGCAGCGCATTGCGCGGATCCTTAACGCCAACATGGATCATCCGATCGACTATCGGTTCCAACGCAATGCCGCGCCGGGACAGATCCTCGGCAATCCCAGGAAGCTGCTGCAAATGGCGCATCGCGAACGCCCGCATGTCCTGACGTGGCGGGGGCGGAATCTCGATGCGAAACTGAAAGATGCGGTCCAGATAGCGGCGCGCATCGCTATGGTTGAACACTGTCGCGGGCAGGTCGGCGTTACGGCGCCCTTTCGCCAGCGCGTCGGCAACCTTGGCCTCGTCGCACGAGATCACGAACACCAGCCCCAAGCCCGCGGGAAGTCTCGATTTCGGGATCTCCATGAATGTGCGGACCGCGTCAAGGCCCGCGACCATCTCCTCGGCAGAAAGGCGGTCCAGGTCATCGACGAACACCACGAGGCGTTCGCACGCTGAACCGCGGCGACCATCCGGTGTGACTGCACGGCCCGACTTATAGAGCTTCAATTGCTCTAACAGCATGTCCTCGAATTGCTCGGAACTCGTATTGGGCAAGCTGACCTTCGTCACTGGACGGGTATGTGTCACAGGAAAAGGCTTCAGGTTCTTCAGCGTATAGGTCCACAGAAAGGTCAGACATGCCAGAACGACCGACCCCAGAAACGGTTCCTTGACGTCCAGCAGCTTGAATGTCAGGTATGCGAGCCCGATGAGGCCCGTTAGGGTGATACCCAATGCCGGCAGAGGGAGCAGCGATGCCTTGATCAGCTCCCACGTTACCGCCCGCCAGGGCTTGGCGATGGAAAGCGTGGTACTGACCTGACGAAACAGTTTGTCCCGAAGGTTCTCCTCCTCCCCACCTAGTTCGAGAAAAACGTGTCGTAACAGCGCCCGCTTGATATCCTGATCTTTCCCACCGAATCGCCAGGCATTAAACGTGATGCAGTGGAAGCGCTCATGGCGCGTAAGCCCGCCATCCTTCGATAGATCGTCGGCAAGCGCGGTCGTGTAAAGCTGTTTGACGCTGCTCTTGCCGGTCCCCCACCCGCCAAGCAAGCCAATGCTGAAAGGCGTTTCGTGAGCTCGCGATTCGATCAGGCTCTTCAGGGCATGGGCATAGTGCCGGTGCCCAAACGCATCTTGCTGATCCGTTGAGATTTCGCGATCCAAAGAGGACGGCATCTGGTCGTCGTAGGCCATGGCTTTTGGAGTTCGTTGTTGTGGCGCGGCATGCGAATGGAGGGACCGGAGACGCGCTGGAGTGTTCCGGCAGCTCCACGCTTCGAATGTAGCAGGCGGATGTCGTCTGCATAACCCGTCCTAGGACGGGCCGGCATAGAGAATATCGTCTAGTACCCCACGGACCCAAGGTTGCGCTTACCCATTCCCATTGATCTTCATTTTCCCGCACCGGCGATTCCGCGTGATCAGGAAGGACCCATCGGCATGCGCGCGGACGGACAGCAGCTTGCACCCGCAGGCTGGTGGCCTCGCCCAACCTGCGTCGAGAGCTATGAGGCGCTTCGCGGCCGGCCGCGCGGAACGATAGCCGAACCCGGCGCTGCCGGGGCGCCGCATTCACAGCGGCTTGTTCCAGCCGCGCCAAGCTACCCGCCATAGTCCAATGCACCGCTCGCGCAAGGACGACCCCGTGCATAGGCGCACACCATCTGCCTCAAACGGAACGAGGCCGGGTCGTACAGAGAGAGTGTCGGCGCCGGTGTGATCGTTGTTGGCAACCGGCCACTGCGGCCGCGGACCGAAGAGCGCTAGCGAGCCGTTGGCGACATTGATGAACCGCGGCAACATATGAAGCTCGGTTCTATACAAGAACCTGCCCAAAGGGGTGAGGCGCCCGGTCGTATCCACGGGAAGCGCAAAGGCATACAGCCGAACCGCCTTGCCGCCCTGACCATATGCCGACCGTCCGACCAGCACCCTTCCATCCGACTGTCGCCGGACCAACAGCCACAGGATAAGGAGCAGTGGGGAGAGGCTGGTCAGCACGGCGATGGCGAAGGTCGCGTCAAACGTCCGCGTGAGCCGCTCCTCTGAGGATATTGGGGTGGCATCCTGGCGCATTTTTTCTGCCGCGCGGCAAAGCATCAGCGCAAAAAACAACGGGGATAGCTTGCCTGGGATCTGTTCCAGTTCGGCCAGCCATTCCTCCTCCATGCGTTCATGCATTTCCGGGGACAACCGCCGCGCTGCGTGTAACACCACCTTCCGGGCCAGCCAGGGCAGCCAATCCTTCAGTTCGGCAAAAGCGAGCCCAACAAGAAACACCAGGATGCTGGTCAGGGTCAGGGCATCGCTCATACCAGCACACCTCCTCGAAGTTGGCTCAAGGCTTCTGTGGCAACGCGCGTACCGTGCGCGGTTATCCGATAGAGGCGCCGCCGGGGACGGCCCGCTTCAGTGGGGTCGGACGCCTCCCAATTGCTCGTGAGAAGTCCTGCGGCTTCAAATCGCGCCAGCAACGGATAGAGCGTGCCAGAGGATATGCCGGCTGCCTGCATCAAGGTGTAGCCATAGATCGGTGCACTGGCATGCTCCAAAAAGGCCTTCAGCACTAACAACCCGGACTGAGACATCTTCATACGCTTACCTCCTATGTTGTAAGTCTACATAGGGTCAGGGGAAAGTCAACGGGCAATTCATGGGCTCACAACCCGGCGCGAAACCCCCTAGGGGGGCATCCGTCCCGCCGAAGCATCTGCCCCCCTTTCGGCGTCGTCCAGCATTAGCTGTTTTCCCTGCACTGCTCTCTGACCGGATGACAGGTCGAAGTCCACCGTAGCGGCCCCAGGGCTCGCCCGCATGACTTCCGCACAGCGGCGGATCGGGCCGCGCACGGGTTCGCGCGGGCCGCCCGCCGGATGCGAAACAGGATGCGTAGTCCGGCCGCGCTGGTCAATACATGCCGGCCTGATCCGGTTCCCGCGCCCGCCGTGCGTCTTCCGCATGGACATAGACCGAAGTGGTGGCCAGCGGCGCGTGGCCGAGCTGGTGCTGGACCACGTCGAGCGCCACGCCGCGCGCAATCGCATGCGAGCCGAAGGTATGCCGCAGCCAGTGGGCGCTGGCCTGCGCGAGGCGGGCCGCGCCGGCAGGATCTTCGGCGGCCAGTACGTCGGCCGCCTGGGCAAAGAACCCCTTCCAGATCGCATCGAGCTGCGCCACTGACAGCTTGCCCACCCGGCCATCGGTCTTAACCCGGCCGATCAGCGGCGTCTCCGGATGCAGGCGCTCGAACGCGCGGCCCAGGCCGCGCTCAGCCAGATAGTCTCGCAGCGCCTCGATAATTGGCGCAGGCACGTGCACCTCGCGGGCCCGGGTGCCCTTCCCCACGAACGACAACGTCCACATGCCGCGCTGGTCGGCCGCCAGATCCTGCTGCCGCAGATCGCCGACGGTGACCTGGGCCTGCTCCGAGATCCGCAAGCCGGTGGCATAGGCAAAGCGCAACAGAAACTGCATCCTGGCCGTGCGGGCATCGCCGGGTGGCAGGCCCGCGACGAAGCTGCGCAGGAATTGCCATTGCGCCTCGGTAAAACTGCGCGCCACCCTGATGCGGCCCTGCCCGGCCGCCTTCGGCTTAGGCAGCAGTGCGAATGGGTTGTAGCGCAGGTATTGGGCGCTGACCAGCCAGGCGCATAGACTCTTCACGATGGTGAAGGCTTGGCGGACGCTCCCCGGTGACAGCGGCCCCTCGAACGGCCGCCAGTCGAAGCGATAGCGCGGGGTGCCGCGCGGCCCCACCCACTGCGCGGCGGGCTGCGGATCGGCCAGGAAGGCTAGGTATGCACTGCAGTCCTCGACCGTCAGATCGGACAGGGCCTTGCCGCGGGCGAAGACTGCCCACAGCAGGAAGCGTTCGGCCTGGGTGCGGTACGCGCGCCAGGTGTGGCCGCCGCTGGGCAGATGCACGCCGAGCCAGGCGTGGATGGCCATCGGGTCGGTCTGGGCGGCAATGCGCTGCTCGCTGCCGGCGGCCGCGCGGTTGTGGCCCTGCCGGCCGTCGAGCGCCGGGGGCAACAGCAACGCCTCCAGCGGCGCCACCATCGCGGCGGGCGGTTGCAGGCTCGCCAGCTCCGCCGCAGTGGCGCTGCGCCGCGGCACCAGCGCCGCCGGCGGGATGGACCCAGTTCGGTCGCGAACTCGGCGAGCCACGCTTCGATGCGTCGGACCGTGTGGGCGCCGATGCGCGCGACCTGCCGGTACCAGTGCGCCCCGCCCTGCGCGATACCGGCTTGCAGCGCGCCGAGCGTGGTCCAGCGGCGCTGGGCGATCGCGGGCGTGAACCAGCCACCGATGGCATCATCGGCCGCGGGTCGCGCGGCGAGCAGCGGCTGGAGTTGATCGAGCGCGCGCTGCTGGCGCTGGCGCCGGGCCTGGCGGGCGGTCGAGTTTTCGCCGGCCGGTGGGTGAAACAGCGCGTGCCAGACGGCCTCGCTCCAGCGGCGCGGCGGCGGGGTTGTCGCACGCTCCACGCTCCCAACACGGCTCGCGATGTCGACCGCACCGCCTTGCCCTGGCTCTCGAGTGTGTGCGGTGGCGCGGGCCGGCCGGGTTGCGGACCGGGTCGCCAGGCGGCGCACGCCGCGGGCGAGCTCCTCGGTAATCCAGTCCACGGTCGCGCGCGCCACGCGCAGGTCTTTCCCTGTATCAAGATAGCCGTCGGCCAGGCGAGCGAGATCGACGCCCTCGAGCACGCCGCGGCAAAACGCGAAGTGGTGCGGGCCCAGCAGGCGGGTCGGCGCGACCGCAGCGCGCTGGCGTCGGCGCACCGGTGCGGGACGGTCTGTGCTGCCGCCAGGAGTAGTCGTTGGCGCGTGGGAATCGGGTCGGCGGACGGCGGTGTTGGGCACGGCAAATTCAGCAATTCGGAAGGCTTCGATGGTACCCCAGTGGCGCAGTTTCCGAGCTTAAAGTTATTATCGAGATAATCATAGTTATCAAGATATAAGGATTTCTATGGCACATCAAAAAGTGCCTCGTAAGTGATGTCAAACGTCGATGCTGCGGGGCTTCTCGCGCGGCTCAAAGTCCAGCACGTATGCCGCTAACGACCCATAGGAGCCCCTCGACCGTCCGAAAAGCGGCCATTTGAAATGCAACCATTGCACGTCGCTACACTAGATTTCGGAGTTGCGCCTCGCAGGCAAGTGCAACACCAACCGATCTTGCGTCCTGCAGTCACCAAGCTGCAGGTGCTTCGAGTCGAGGCCATACAGTGCCCGGGCAAGATCGCCGCTTATCGCTGGCAACATCGACATCCGAAACTAGCTCTTCTCTTTGTCAGAATCCTTCGACGGAGAGGGCACATCTTCGTCGAATGGCGTAGCGGGACTGCCACCAAGTTGGCGACTGAAGCGCATTGCAGGCGTGTCCTCTAAATGGTGCATCGACCGCATGATTCCCGATTCGCTTACCCGACGGGACAAGCGCATAACTTCCGACTCACGGAGCGCACTTCCAAGTTGCAATGCACCCGTGGCGCGGAACTGATCTGTAAAGCGAGTGGCCTCCGCCAACGCGCCGCCTACGCTCAGTTGACCTGTGCGCTCCGATAGCACCAGATGCGCTGCCCGGTTTGTGTGGGACATAGCGTTTGTGTGATCTGCGTCCTTAGCGTCTGCCGCGTTTTTCAGCCGCTTTACCTCAGCTGCTAATTTTGCGAGCATCTCATCTTGCTCAGCAGAACGCTGCGCACTGCGTGTGGCCTCATCGATGGCCTCTTCCATCTTGGCGATAGCGTCATCCCGCTCCTTTGCATAGACGTTCTGCTGCGCAGCGCTTTCTGCGGAATAAGCCGAGAGTAGCTTCACAAAGCTCCCCATCTCGTCTGCCGCACCTGCCATTCGGTTGAATATGGTGAGAAAGTGCTCCAACACGGGATCGTCGGAGAAATTCGGATAGCGGATAGAGTGGTCGATCTCGCTCCACCCTTCCTCGAAGATCGTCCGTACTTGAACTTCGACGAACACATCGCGCTTGCCGGGTCTAGTCGACGCGACATAGTGCACCGATCTATAGCCGGCCTTGTGCTCTTGCACTGTGAGGCCGTGCTCCCTCAACGCTTCACGAAATTCATCCGAATCGCCCTCGCGCACATATGCAACAGGCTCCTCGCACAGCTTCCACTCGCGGCGAATCCCGGTGTCGATTCCGAAGCAATCTGCCTTAAAAAGATGTAGCGCACGGATTCCCACAAGATCTGTTATTACGGTGCTATAGGTATCAACAGAAATGGATTTGTACTTTTCCTGTACATCGTCCGCAGAGCACTTCCGCACAATCTTCTCAAGCAAATGTTCGACATCCTTTACTCGAAATCGGACGGAATGTACGTCGTCAATTCGTTGAATCATTCGCGCAAACATTTCTGCGGTAGTGACCAATGTCTCGTGGTTTTCCAGATGATCTTCAGCGATGGCCACAAGCACCTCCCAAACGCAACCGCTCCTATTCCAATCAGCATCGCTGATGCGATTGCGCTCTAGGAACTCCTCCATCGTGAGTTTGAACATTTCCCCTCTTCATACTTAGTATTTTGCAATGTCGCGGTCAGGCACTCCGCCCGTGCCTAAGTTATTCGCTGGCGCTTCGACGGACGTTTTACGCGATTGTACGCTCCACATCCTGTGTTATTCCTGATATGAGGTCCTCGGTGACATTCGGAAGAAATCAATCCCATTCATTGCAGCAGAGGCTAACGCGTCTTCAAGCTACATGACCTACCGCAACAAGCCATCGCATGATGCATTTACTCCACTTTAAAGCTTGCCTCGGCTAGATTCCAGGACCGTGGAGAAGACCACCAGCCTGCCAGACCATGTTCAATAGAGGGCGCCAAAAGACGTCGTAGTCCGGCGTCGTGGAATCCAGGTATGCCTCAGGCAAAAGCAGGTCTGGCATGGTTTCTGGTATCACAAAAGTTTCGAAACCATCGATGCGCAACGTCTGCCCCCCAACACCCAAAAGAGAGACACACACATACGCGGGGGGAACGATCCCGATCGCCTCTAACGCAGTCAACATTTTGGTAATCTCGCCCCTTTTGAGAGGGTCTTCATACCGGCTGATGGGAAGGTTTTTTCTATCGGCAACCGTCTTGAGCGACTGGGCAATCTCGAGGATGCCGTTTCGAAATAGTTGGGTATGAGCGATGGCGTTTCCGATGGTGTCTGTTTCAAATGAAATGGCGCCATCAAAGTTGATGGCGCCAGGATTGCAGCCGCGTGCCATGGCAAGTGGCCTCAAATGGGAGGCGGCGCACGCCTGAATCTCGGGCATTGAGAGCATTGTGGCCGGAATCATGGCCGACAACGGCACGACATGCGCCACAAACCAAGGGCCTGCGATCGGCGTCGGAGTGAGTTGCCGTTGCTTGAGCTTCTGAATTCGCTCGTCTCTGAAATCCCTCACGCGCGCGGGGAACTCATTCGCGAGCCCAAAGGCATTACGCAATGCGTGAACGTCCATGGGTTCCTTTCCGACACTCGTTCGTGCATAGAAATGGCCGTTGCGGCGGCGATGGGGAGCTGCAAAGCTCTGTGGAACTCGCAGCGCAATAAGAATTCCCCCGCTATAGGGGATGAGCTTGCTGAATTGCAACCCCGAAACACTCGGCTCCAACGTGTCTCTCAATGCGTTTGAAAGTTGTTGCAGCGCATGGTCAAGATTCTCCACACAAAGTGGAACTAGCTCGACTGCTTGTCCTCCACTTTCCTTCACGCCAAAGCAGATATCGCCGCCGATCGTGTTCGCAAACGCGCAAACGTCGGCTGCGATCTCCTCGCGCCCTCTTTGGTCGGTTGGAAGGGCAATCTTAAAGTCAATAGTCCGCGATTCTCCAACGGCGTTATCCACGAGATCGATGAAATGCTGCCCGGTGAGGTCTGAGAGATTTTTGACTGGAAGCATGGTGCTCCTCGTATGTGCCGTAGTGGGCTGATGCATCAATAGTAACTACGAGACGCTCTCGACGCGACGGCGCCGCTATTATGATCATCATCAGCCATGCTGATGGAGCTGGATGAAGCTTATATCTGGTCTTGGTCAGAGATGTTACTCGAGACAGTGGGCCCGACGACAGTCAGCGCCGGTGTCGATGCCGAACGGTAATCTGAAGGGGGCCATCTTTGCCCTGCAGTCGTTCGGGCAGAGCCAGCGCAACTATGCCGTGTGACAAATTGCCGGAGCGCACTTGCGTGGCCCACTGCCCCAAGTCGCATTGGCCAGAAGCCAGCGATATTGCGAAGAATCTCGCTCTTATTAGTTTCGGCCTCTTCAGCCGCACGGTCAATTTCTCGATTAAGGTCATCCGATAAGATGACATTGAAGCGGACGCTCACAATCTTCCTCCCCCAAACGCGCAGTTCATATGCGTTTTATACACTCTTTTCACGCATCCCGCGAAACCAATCGGCTGGAAGAAGCTATTGGCGTTGCAGTTATCTTTGGCGATCGTCTCATCGTCAAGAGGGTTAGGTGGCGAGCCCGGCGATGGCTTGCTTTGCACACTGTGACTACCTTTGTGTCGATTGCCCTCCTCCGCAACAATAGTGCGCACCATTGTTCCTACGCTCTCCAGTCTGATAGCCAAGGGTCGCGCATCGAGACACCAAAAGGTCAGCTCATTTGCCTGCACAGCAGTTCAGTGCTTGCCTACTTAAGGGAGCCGGTTAGCGGGGTATGCATAGTTTTGCGCTCGAGCACTACAGACGAAAAATCCTCTTGAGCATAACGCACCGCGTGCTGTAGCCAGGCCACACAGCGCGAGATCACACCCCATTCGCACCGCTCTCGCTGCGCCTACCCGGTCCAGCGCCATTTGATCGCGGCTGCATGTCGACATGCGGCTGCGTCGCATTTCAATGCGCGAACAAATGCTAAGTGCGTTCGCGAAATTCCAAGACAATCGAATGCCTATTCAACGACGCTGCGATCCACGCTGCATGTCATGCTCCCATCCTTGCTTAGGACTCTCAAGTTCGACCGCCGGTATCTTCATCTCGTGCTGGCAGCCTTGCCACTCGCTGTCACTGCGCCGAGCAATGCACAGTCGCCCGTGGAAGGTGGCACACTGACATACGCCCTCTCGCAAGAGCCTACGGCACTCGTCTCCTTTCTTGACACAAAGACCGACAATCGCAACGTCAGCGGCAAGATCACGGAAGGCTTGCTTCGCTACGATGCGAAGTTCAACCCCCAGCCGCTACTGGCTACGGCCTGGCAAGTCAGTGCCGATGGCCTGAAGTACACCTTCAAGCTTCGGCCGGGCGTCAAATTTCACGACGGCACCAACTTCACCGCCGAGGACGTCCGGTACTCGGTGCTTGCGCAAAAAAAGCAGGGGCCGCGCGGACGCATCACGCTGGCCAATGTGGAGCGCGTCGACACGCCTGACCCGCTTACCGCGGTCATTGTCCTGTCCAGACCGGCGCCCTTTCTCCTCAAGGCGCTGTCGTCTGCCGAGCTGCCCGTCGTGCCCGCGCATCGCTATGGTGACGGTGCGCCGCTGAGCAGCCCGAACAGCAATGCGCCTGTTGGCACCGGGCCTTTCCTATTCGAGCAGTGGGTCCGCGGCAGCCACGTGGTGCTTCGCAAGAATCCGAACTACTGGCGCAAGGGCTATCCGCACCTCGACCGGGTGATCCTGAAGTTCATGCGAGATCCGGCCGCTATTTCGACCGCGGTGGAAACCGGCGAGGTCGATGCGGCACAGGGGGTCGGACTGGCTGACCTGGAGCGGTTGGCCGCGAACCCGAAGCTGAGGACGGACGACACGTACGATGGCTTCCTCAACAACGCGTCATTCCTGGAATTCAATGTAGAGAATCCAATCCTGGCGAACGTCAAGGTACGCCACGCCATTGCACAGGCCATCGACCGCAACTTCATCCGGAACGCCATCTACTACAAGCGCACAGAGCTGGTGAACTCCCCTGTTCCGCGCGTCTTGTCTGACTACTATGACGACAGTACCTTCCAGTACCCGTTCGATGTCGCGGCGGCGAACCGGTTGCTTGACGAGGCGGGCTATCCGAAGCCGGCCACCGGCCAGCGCTTTGCCCTCCGACTGAGCTACATCCCCGGGGCGGAATTCAAGCGGACCACGGACTATCTGCGCTCGGCGCTCGGCCGCGTCGGCATCAAGGTGGAAGTCGTGGATGGCGACCTTCCCACCTTTTTGAAACGCGTTTACACCACGCGCGACTTCGACATCAATATCAACGGCCTCGGGCGCCTGTTCGACCCGACAGTGGGCGTGCAGCGGATCTACTGGGGCGACGGTGTGCGCAACCCGCTGGTCTGGATCAACGGCTCGCACTATGTCAATGCGCAGGTCGACGAGCTATTTCGCCAGGCGGCCGTGGAGGTCGACCCTGGCAGGCGCGCAAGTCATTTCAAGCAGATCCAGCAGATCGTCGGGCGCGACCTGCCGGTGCTGCCGCTTGTCACCGTTCCATTTGTCCAGGTGTACAGCGTGCGCGTACACAACCTCAATAACAGCATCGACCTGATGGCGGGCGATCTCTCGGACGCCTGGATCGAGCCGCGCAAATGAATGCCGACACCCGGGGATCCAGCATGACGACGCAGGACATCCAGCAGTCTCGCTTGCAGGCGCTGACCTTTGCGAGCGCGAGCGCACAGGCCCAGGCGCTCGCTGACGGCCACGTAACGGCTGTCGAGTTGCTCGAACACGTACTGGCGCGCATCGACCGCCTCGACGGAGCGATCAACGCCGTCGTCGTGCGAAACGACGAAGCAGCCCGCGCCGACGCGCGCGCGGCCGACGCTGCCCTGGCTCGCGGCGAACGCCAGCCGCTGCTAGGCGTGCCGATCACGGTAAAGGCATCGTTCGACGTGGCCGGACTTGTCACCAGCAACGGCAACCCCGCCTATGCCGACAACGTCGCCGCAACCGACGCGCTGGCCGTCGCGGCACTGCGTGAGGCCGGTGCCGTGATCGTCGGCAAGAGCAATGTTCCTCTCGCGCTGGCCGACCTGCAGAGCTATAACGCCATCCACGGTACGAGCAACAATCCATGGGATCTTGCACGTACCCCGGGCGGCTCGTCGGGCGGTTCGGCGGCCGCGCTGGCGGCTGGCTATGTCTCCCTGGAATTGGGGACCGACATCGGCGGCTCGATCCGCATTCCCGCGCACTTCAACGGCGTCTACGGCCACAAGCCGACCGCGGGCCTGGTCGCGCTGGGCGGCACCGGCGTGCCCTCGGGCCGCCTGGCGGACCGCGACCTGGTGGTGGCGGGTCCGTTGGCACGCACCGCCGCCGACCTGGAGCTGGCGCTCGACCTGCTGCTCAACCGCGAGCCGATCGCCGCCAAGGCCTGGAAGGTCGCGCTGCCGCCTGCGCGCCACGCACGGCTGCGGGACTTCCGGGTGCTGGTCATCGACCAGTGGCCGGGCACCGAACGCAGCCTGCACGAGCAGCAGGTGGTGGAGCGCCTCGTGGAACGCCTGCGCACTCAGGGCACGCAAGTGAGCCACATCGCCGACGTGCCGGCCGGCCTCCTGCCCGACCTGGTGCTGCAGCACCGCGTGTACCGCAGCCTGCTGGGCTCCTCGCTGGCGTCGCCGCCCGCGCAGAGCGAGGCCGCGCGCCAACGCCTTGCGGCACTCTCGCCTGATGACGACAGCGCCGATGCCGCCTGGCTGCGTGCGCCGGCCTTGCGTCATGCCGACTGGCTGCGCGACAACGAAGCGCGCTTCGCACTGCGCCACCAATGGGAGCGCCTGTTCGGACGCTTCGACGTGGTGGTGACGCCGGTGGCGCCGCTGCCGGCCTTCGCGCACGACCAGCGCGAACCGAAGGACGCGCGCACGTTCCCGGTCGAGTTCGCCGACGGCACCCGCCAGGTCCGCTTCCTCGACCTGTTCTACTGGGCGGGCCTGCCGGTGTTGCCGGGACTGCCGGCCACCAGCTTTCCGCTCGGACTCGACGCGCAAGGCTTGCCCATCAGCGCGCAAGCCGTTGGCCCTTACCTCGAAGATCGCACCACCCTGCACTTCGCGCACCTGCTGGAACAGGCCTACGGCGGCTTCGTCGCGCCGCCCGGCTACGACGAGCAGCCGGCGGGATAGGACGGCCGCCTCGCGCCGCCCGATGGCAGGCGCGCGCCGCCGCTCCGGCCACCGGGTGCCGCGGGCCGTCCAGTGCAGCGCAGCGCAGCGCAGCGCATAACGATAGTCGAACGCGTTCGTTGCCCAGGCCGCCGCACGCGCGCAACATGACCGGTTTCCTCCGCGTGGCTTATGGCCCTGCCCCACGACGCGTGCCGTGGCGAGAGCGTGCGCCGCCAGCGCGGTTGCATCTGCTTCGCCGGCCGGCGCCAAGCGGATTCGAGCGCCGACCCTTTCAAAGAGCATTTCCCCTCATGTCTTCGCAACTCCCCTCCCCCTCCGCCGCGCATGACCCGCGCCTGCGTGTCGCCGTCGACGTCGGCGGCACCTTTACCGACGTGGTGTTGCTGCGCGGCACCGAGAAGCACACGCTGAAGGTACTCACCACGCCGACGGCGCCGGAGCAAGCCGTCCTCGGCGGCGTCGAAGAAGTGCTGCGACTGGCCGGTGCCGGCTGGGCCGACGTCGACCTGCTGATCCTCGGCACCACGCTGGCCACCAACGCGCTGATCGAGCGCAAAGGCGCGCCTACCGCGCTGCTCACCACGCACGGATTCCGCGACCTGGTGGAAATCGGCCTCGAAGACCGTTTCGCGCAGTACGACGTGTTCCTCGACAAGCCCGCGCCGCTGGTTCCGCGCCACTGGCGTCATGGCGTGGTCGAGCGCACCGATGCGGCCGGCCGCGTGATCACGCCGCTCGACGAGGCGCAGGTGGTCGAGCTGGCGCGGCAGCTGCTGGCCGACGGCATCGAGAGCGTGGCCGTCTGCTTCCTGCACGGCTACGCCAATCCCGCGCACGAGCGCCGCGTGCGCGACCTGCTGCGCGAGCACGCACCCGGCCTGTGGGTGTCGCTGGCCTCGGACGTATGCCCCGAGATCCGCGAGTACGAGCGACTGTCCACCGTCAGCGCCAACGCCTACGTGCAGCCGCAGGTGGCAGGCTACCTGCGCCGCCTGCAGGAAGGGGCGGCCGCGCGCGGCCTGCGCGCCGAGCCGTTCCTGATGACCTCGGGCGGCGCCATCACCACGCTGCAGGCCGGCATCGACGAACCGGTGCGCCTGGTCGAATCCGGCCCCGCCGGCGGCGCGGTGCTCGCACGCCAGGTCGCCGAGCAGATCGGCGCCGCGCGCGCGCTGTCGTTCGACATGGGCGGCACCACGGCCAAGATCTGCTTCATCGACGACTACCAGCCGCAGGTGAGTCGCAGCTTCGAGTTCGGTCGCGTGCACCGGCACCTCAAGGGCTCCGGCCTGCCGATCCGCATCCCGGTTATCGAGATGGTGGAGATCGGCGCCGGCGGTGGCTCCATCGCGCGCGTCAACCACCTTGGCGTGGTCCAGGTCGGCCCCGACAGCGCGGGTTCCTCGCCCGGCCCGGCGGCTTATGGGCTGGGCGGCGAACTACCTACCGTGACCGATGCGCACGCCGCGCTCGGCACCATCGACCCGGCGCGCTTCGCGGTCGGCAAGGTGCGGCTGGACCCGCAACGCGCACGCGACGCGCTGCTGCGGGGCCTGGCCGCGCAAACGGGCCTCGACATCGAGCCGGCCGCGCAGGCCGTGATCGAGATCGTCACGGAAAACATGGCCAACGCGGCGCGCGTGCATGCCTCCGAGCTCGGCAAGGTGGCGGAAGACAGCACCGTCATTGCCTTCGGTGGTGCCGCGCCGCTGCATGCCGCGCTGCTGGCGCGCAAGCTGGGCGTGGCGCGGCTGGTGATCCCCAATTCCGCCGGCGTGGGTTCGGCGCTGGGCTTCCTGTGGGCACCGGTGGCTTACCAGACGGTACGCAGCCTCGCGCAGCGGCTCGATCGCATCGACCACGCGGCGGTGGACAAGCTGCTTGCCGAACTCACCGCCACCGCTGACGACGTGGTGCTGCGCGCCGCGCCGGGCGCTTCGCTGGTACGCCATCGCCAGGCCTTCATGCGGTACGCGGGCCAGGGCCACGAGATTCCCGTGGAACTGCCGGACGGCCCGTTCGACGTGGCCAGCGGCAAGGCCCTGCACGAGCGCTTCGAGGCGCGCTATGCCGCGCTCTACGGCCGCAGCCTGCCGCACATCGCGGCGGAGGCGGTGAGCTGGTCGGTCGCCGTGGAAGCCGGCGGGCGCGCGGCGCCAGAGCCGGACGAAATCGTGGCCGACGCGCACCGCGCCCAGCCCTCCGGCACCCGGCGGCTGTACGACGCGGAGACCGGGCAGTGGAGCGAGGTGCCAGTCTTCGAGCGTGCCGCGCTCGGCGCGGGCAAGTGGATCGAAGGCCCGGCACTGGTGGTGGAAGACGAGACGACCACGCACGTCATTTCGGGCTTCGAGGCGCGCGTGAGCAAGCTGGGCGCGCTGGTGCTCGACGACACCACCGCCGCGCGCCGGCAGCGCGCGCCCGCAGCCGAAGCGGAGGCCGTATGACAAACGCTGCTGGCCGTCAGGCGCTGGGCCGGCAACTGGTCTGGAGCCGCCTGCTCGCGGTGGTGGAAGAACAGGCCCAGACCCTGATCCGCACCGCCTTCGGCACTCCCACGCGCGAGGCCGGCGACCTGTCGGCCGGCGTGTTCCTGCCCGATGGCCGGATGATCGCGCAGGCCGTGACCGGCACGCCGGGCCACGTCAATTCGATGGCCGATTCCGTGCTGCATTTCCTGCGCGCGTTTCCGGTGGAAACCATGCGCGACGGCGATGTCTACGTCACCAACGATCCGTGGAAGGGAACCGGGCACCTGTTCGACGTGGTCATGCTCACGCCGGTCTTCCACGGGGATGGCGACGGCGATGGAGAAAACGGCGCGAAGCGCCTCGTCGCGCTGTTCGCCTCCACCGTGCACGTGGTCGACATCGGTGGCGTCAATGCCGGCCCCGATGCGCTGGATATCTACCAGGAGGGACTGTTCCTGCCGCCGCTGCGCTTCGTCAGCGAGGGCGTGATCGAGGAAGCGGTGCTGGACATCGTGCGCGCCAACGTGCGCGAGCCCGGCCAGGTGGAGGGCGACTTCCACGCGCTGGTGGCCTGCAACGCCGTGGGCGCCACGCGACTGCGGCGCATGCTGCGCGAGTTCGGGCTCGGCGACCTGCAGGCGCAGGGAGACTACATCATCGAACGTTCGCGGCTGGCCATGCGCGAGGCGCTGCGCGCATGGCCCAAGGGTACCTGGCACAACCACATGACGGTGGACGGCTATGACTCGCCGCTGGATCTCCATGCGGCCATCACGGTGTCGGACGACGGCATCGTGGTCGACTTCGCGGGCACCTCGGCCAGCATCGCCCGCGGCATCAACGTGCCCAAGGCCTACACCGACGCCTACACCTCGTTCGGCATCCGCTGCCTGATCGGCGCCGACGTGCCCAACAACTCGGGCTCGCTCGCGCCCATCCGGGTCGTGGCGCCGGAAGGCTCCATCGTGAACGCGCTGCCGCCCGCCGCCGTCGCCGCGCGCGCGGCGATCGGCCAGATGTTGCCCGACCTGGTATTCGGCGCGCTGCGCCAGGCGCGGCCCGACCGCGTGCCCGCCGAAGGCGCCTCGTCGCTCTGGAACGTTCGCCTGTTCGGCGGCCAGCCGATCGAGGGCGGGCCGAACGACGCTTTGCGCCGCGCGCGACGCTTCAATATCGTGAGCTTCTCCACCGGAGGCACCGGCGCGCGCCCGGGCAAGGACGGCCTCTCGGCCACGGCCTATCCGAGCGGCGTGCGCAACGTGTCGCTCGAAATCCTCGAGACGCAGGCGCCGCTGCTGTTCCGGCGCAAGGAGTACCGCCCGGACTCGGGCGGCGTCGGCGCGTCGCGCGGCGGCCTCGGGCAGGTCATCGAAATCGAGAACGCCGACGGCGATCCGATGGTGCTGTCCGCCACCTGGGACCGCGTGCGCTTTCCCGCGCGCGGCGCGCTCGGCGGCGGCGACGGCGCGCCCGGCACGGCTCGGCTCCGACACGCCGGTACCGTGCTGCGCGGCAAGGGCCGGCAGGTCATTCCGGCCGGCGAGGTGCTGGTGGTCGAGACGCCAGGCGGCGCCGGCCTTGGCGATCCCGCCGAGCGTGACCCCGCCCTGCTCGCGCGAGACATCGAGGCGGGCCTGGTCACGAAGCACGCCGCCACCCCTACCAAAGATCCCGCAGGAACCGCCGCATGAGCAAGACATCCGCTGCCAGGACACTGGCTGACGTCCCGACCAGTCCGTCCGGTCAGGCCGCCCGACCCGGCCGGCTCATCCGCCACCAACTCGCCTGGAACCGTCTGCTCTCCGTGGTCGAGGAACAGGCGCAGGTGCTGATCCACACGGCCTTCGGCACCCCCACGCGCGAGGCCGGCGACCTGTCGGCCGGCGTGTTCCTGCCCGATGGCCGGATGATCGCGCAGGCCGTGACCGGCACGCCGGGCCACGTCAACTCGATGGCCGAATCGGTCAAGCACTTCCTGCGGCGCTTTCCGCCGGACACGATGGAAGACGGCGACGTGTTCCTCACCAACGATCCGTGGAAAGGCACCGGCCACCTGTTCGACATGACGATGGTCACGCCCATCTTCCACCACGGCGAGCGCGATGACGGCGAGTCGGGGACGGCGCGCCCGGTGGCGCTGTTCGCCTCCACGCTGCACGTGGTGGACATCGGCGGCATCGGCTCCAGCCCGGACGGCCTGGAGATCTACCATGAAGGCCTGTTCCTCCCCATCCTGCGCTTCGTGCGCCGCGGCACGGTGGACCCGGCCGTGCGCGCAATCATCCGCGCCAACGTGCGCGACCCGGAGCAGGTGGAGGGCGACCTCTTCGCGCTGATCGCGTGCAACGAGGTCGGCGGCCGGCGGCTGCGCACGCTGTTGCGCGAGTTCAAGTTATCCGATCTCGAGGAACTGGGCGAATTTGTCATCGCGCGCTCGGCCCGGGCGATGCGCGACGCGCTGCGCGGCTGGCCGCGCGGGACCTGGCACAACACCCTGGTAGCGGATGGCTACGACGCGCCCATCACGCTGCAGGTCTCGGTGACCATCGCCGACGACGGCATCACGGTGGACTACGCCGGCACCTCGGGCAGCGTGGCGCGCGGCATCAACGTGCCCAAGGCCTACACCGACGCCTACACCTCGTTCGGCATCCGCTGCCTGGTCGGGCCCGACGTGCCGAACAATGCCGGATCGCTGGCGCCGATCCGCGTCGAGGCGCCCGCCGGCTGCATCCTCAACGCGCTGCATCCCGCCGCCGTGACGGCGCGCCACGTGCTCGGGCAACTGCTGCCCGACGCCGTGTTCGGCGCGCTCCGCCAGGCGCGGGCGGATCGCGTGCCGGCCGAGGGCGCTTCGTCGCTGTGGAACCTGCAGCTCGTTGGCGGCGAGGTGCTGGCAGAGGCAAGCCAGGCCGATGCCGAGGCCATGCGCCGCGGCGAGCGTTTCAACGTGATCAGTTTCTCCACCGGCGGTACCGGCGCGCGGCCCGGCAAGGACGGCCTCTCGGTCACGGCCTATCCGAGCGGCGTGCGCAACGTCTCGGTCGAAATCCTGGAAACCCAGGCGCCGATCATCTTCGACCGCAAGGAGTTCCGCATCGGCTCGGGCGGCACCGGCGCCACGCGCGGCGGCCTTGGCCAGGTGATCGAGGTACGCCATGCGCGCGAGGACGCGGCCATGCTGATCGCGGCGGCGTTCGACCGCGTGGCCAACCCCGCGCGCGGCGCGCTCGGCGGCGGCGATGGCGCGCCTGGCCGGCTGCGGCTGGCCTCGGGCGCCACGCTGCGGGCCAAGGGCCGCCAGGTCGTGCCGGCCGGCGACCGCCTGATCGTCGAGACGCCGGGCGGCGGCGGCCTTGGCGACCCCGCCGGGCGCGACCCCGCGCTGGCGGCGCGCGACCTGCGCGAGGGGCTGGTTTCGCCCGAAACCCTGGTGGCAAAGACGGACGACGACATGCCGGCCGAAGCCACCTCCTGACTCATTTCCACCTTGATCCTGCGTCCTACTCCATGCACCTCCTGAAGCCCTCGTTGCCCCTGCGTCGCACCTTCCTCGCCACGCTGCTCGCCATCGGCCTCGCGGCCAATGCCGGCGGCATCGCCTTCGCCGCGCCACCCAACCACAACGGCACGCTCACGCTGCTGTCCACCAGCGAGCCGACCGCGCTCGTCACCATCGGCAACGTCGCCACGCCCATCCTGAGCGTGAGCGCCAAGGTGACCGAAGGCCTGCTGAAGTACGACTACGACGTCAACCCGCAGCCGCAACTGGCCACCAGATGGGCGATCAGCCCCGACGGCCTGACCTACACGTTCACGCTGCGTCACGGCGTGAAATGGCATGACGGGAAGGATTTCACGTCGGCCGACGTCGCCTACTCCATCGAACTGCTGAAGAAGATCCACCCGCGCGGGCGCAACACGTTCGCCAACCTCGTCGGCATCGACACGCCCGACAAGTACACCGCCATCCTGCGGCTGTCCAGGCCCGCGCCGTACCTCATCCGCGCGCTGGTCGCGACCGAGACGCCCATCGTGCCCCGCCATCTCTACGAGGGGACCGATCCCGCCAGCAATCCGAACAACAACGCGCCCATCGGCACCGGCCCGTTCCGGTTCAAGGAATGGGTGCGCGGCAGCCACATCGTGTACGAACGCAACCCCGACTACTGGGACAAGCCCAAGCCCTTCGTCGACCAGCTGATCGTACGCTTCGTGACCGACCCCGCCGCCGCCGCCGTGGCGTTCGAGACCGGCGCGGTGGACCTCGGCTACCGCACGCCGGTGCCACTGGCCGACCTCGACCGTCTCAAGAAGGTGCCCTCGCTGCGCTTCGAGACCAAGGGCAACAGCTACTCGTCGAATGTCACGCGGCTGGAGTTCAACCTCGACAACGAGTACTTCCGCAATGAGAAGGTGCGCCAGGCCGTGGCCCATGCGGTGGACCGAAACGTCATCGTCAAGGTCGTGAACTACGGCTATGGTCAGGTAAGCTACTCGCCGATCGCGCCGGGCCTCAAGGCCTTCCACGATCCGGCGCCCTCGCCTTACGCGCTCGACCTGAAGAAGGCCAATGCGCTGCTGGACGAGGCAGGCTATCCGAAGAAGGCCGGCGGCGTCCGCTTCAGCGTACCGCTCGACTACAACCCCATCGCCGGCGACGGTGCGCGCCTGGCGGACTACCTCCGCGCGGCGCTGGCACGCGTGGGTATCGCGGTGACGGTACGCTCGCAGGATCCGAGCGCGTTCATCAAGCGCATCTACACGGACCGCGATTTCGCGTTCACCACCAACGGCGCGAGCAACCTGTTCGACCCGACCGTGGGCGTGCAGCGGCTGTACTGGTCGAAGAACTTCATCAAGGGCGTGCCCTTTTCCAACGGCACGCATTACCAGAACCCGGTGGTGGACAAGCTCCTGGAGGACGCGGCGGTGGAAAACAACCCCGCCGCGCGCCTGAAGCTGTTCAAGACGTTCCAGGACACCGTGGCGCGCGACGTGCCGGACCTGAACCTCTACCAGCCGATGTTCATCACGATCGCCAACCAGCGCGTGCATGACCATTCGCTGACGGCGGACGGCGTGGAGTCGAACCTGGCGGACGTGTGGGTGGACGCGCCGAAGAAGTAGGCGCCGGCCTGCCGGCCGTCAGGCCGGCAGGCGCTTGCGGATCTCAGGCGTCGGGGGCCCGTGGCAGGGCGATCACGCCGCCTTGCGCTGCTGCGCGCCCGGCACGGCCGCGATCAGGCTGCGCGTGTACGGATGCTGCGGCCGGTCCCAGATCTCGCGGTGGCTGCCGGTCTCGACGATCTTTCCCTGATGCATCACCATCACGCGGTCGGCGATATAGCGCACCACCGAAAGGTCGTGCGAGATGAACAGGTACGAGAGCCCGAAGTCTTCCTTGAGCTCCACCAGCAGGTTCAGGATCTGCGCCTGCACCGACACGTCCAGCGCCGACACGGGCTCGTCGAGCACCACGAGGGAGGGCCGCAGCACCAGCGCGCGCGCGATGCCGATGCGCTGGCGCTGTCCGCCCGAGAACTCATTGGGAAAACGGCGCGCCGCATCGGCCGGCAAGCCCACGCGTTCCAGGATCGCCGCGATGCGGTTGCGCCGCTCGGCATGGTCGCTCACCCCATGTACCTTGAGCACGGCATCGATGATGTCGAACACGCTGCGCCTCGGGTTCAGCGAGGCATACGGGTCCTGAAACACCATCTGCACGCGGCGGCGCCACGGCTTGAGCGCCTTTTCGGCGAGCGGCGCGATGTCGGTGCCGTCGAACACGACGCGGCCCGCCGCCGGATCGACGAGACGCAGCAGCGTGCGCGACAGCGTGGACTTCCCGCAGCCCGACTCCCCCACGAGTCCCACGGTCTCTCCCGCGTGGATGTCGAACGACACGCCGTCCACCGCGTGCAGCACGCCGCCCCCCCGCTTGGGATAATCGGTGCGCAGCGCCTGTACCGACAGCAGCGGCGCGCCCGCCGGCACACGCCTGAGCGGCTTCGCCGCGGGCACATGCAAGGCGAACTCGCGCGCGCCGGTGACGGGATCGAGGCGAGGCTGTATCTCGGGCAGCCGCGCCTCGGCATAATGCAGCGCGCTGCCCGCGTGCAGCGACGCGCCGAGCAGGCCTTTGGTGTATGCGTGCGCGGGCGCCTCGAACAAACTCGCGGCCGGCCCCTCCTCGACCTTCTCGCCGCCGTACATGACCGCCACGCGATCGGCCCATTGCGCGACCAGGCCCAGGTCGTGCGTGATGAGCAGCAGCGCCATGTCGAGATCGCGGCGCAGGCCGTCGAGCAGCGCGAGGATCTGCGCCTGGATGGTGACGTCCAGCGCGGTCGTGGGTTCGTCCGCGACCAGCAGGCGCGGATTGCAGGCCACCGCCATCGCGATCATCACGCGCTGCCGCTGGCCGCCGGACAGGTTGTGCGGGTGGTCGTCGATACGCCGGTGCGCCTCGGGAATGCGCACCAGGTCGAGCAGTTCGATGGCGCGCCTGCGGGCCGCCGGGGCCGAAAGCCTTTCGTGCCTGCGCAGCGTCTCCCCGATCTGCGCGCCGATCGTGTGCACGGGGTTCAGCGAGGTCATCGGCTCCTGGAAGATCATGGCGATCTCGCGGCCACGCACTTCGCGCAGCTGGGCGGGAGACAAGGCGAGGATGTCGCGGCCATCGAAACGGATGCTGCCGCGCAGCGCGGCGCCGGGCGCCAGCAGGCGCAGCAGCGCGAGCGCCGTGGTGGACTTCCCGCAGCCGGATTCGCCCACGAGCGCGAGCGTCTCGCCGCGCCGCAAGGTCAGGTCCAGCCCGCGGACAGCCTGGATCGGACCATTCGATCCGTGGAAGAAGACATCGAGGCCGCGCACGTCGAGCAGCGGCGCGTCTTGGTTGATGTGGTTTGCCGCCATGTCAGTGGCGCCCCCTCAGGCGCGGGTTGAATGCATCGTTGAGCCCGTCGCCCACGAGGTTGAGCGCCAGCACCGTCAGCACGATGGCCGCGCCCGGCAGCGCCGTGAGGTACCACGCCGTACGCAGCAGCTCCCTGCCCTGGCCGATCATGCTGCCCCAGGACACCGCGTTCGGATCGCCCATGCCGAGGAAGGACAGCGCCGACTCGATGAGGATGGCGCTGGCCACCAGCACCGACGTCGTCACGATCACCGGCGGTAACGCATTGGGCAGCATCTCCTGGAAGATGATGCGCGCGTGGCTGAAGCCCTGGCTGCGCGCGGCGAGCACGAACTCCGTCTCGCGCAGCGCGCGGAACTCGGCGCGCACCAGCCGCGCGATCACCGGCCACGAGGCCAGACCGATCGCGAGCACGATCACCGGCACGGAAGGCTGGCCGATGGCCACCACCACGATCACGAACAGGAACGACGGCATCGTCTGGAACAGCTCCGTGATGCGTACCAGGGCGTCGTCGATGCGGCCGCCGAAGTAGCCGGCGCTTGCCCCGACCAGCACCCCGATCAGCAGGCTCAGCACCGCGGCGACCACGCCCACGGCGAGCGACACGCGCGCGCCGTGGGCGATGCCGGCGATGACGTCGCGGCCCAGCGAGTCGCTGCCGAGCGGAAAGGCCGCGTCATGACCCGGCCACAACAGCGGCGGCGCGACCATGTCGAGCGGGTCGCCCGGATAGAGCAGCGGCGCGGCGAGCGCCAGCACGAGCATGAACGCCAGCAGCAGCACGCCCGCCACGGCGGCCGGATTGCGCAGGAAGGCGCGCAGCGCGGCATGGCGGCTGGAGACCGGCCTGGCGCCGGCGCCGACCTTCGCGGCCGCGGTTGCCGTCAAGGCAGGTTCGGAGCGAGGCACCGGCGGGGACGCAAGCGCGGAATCGGATGAGAGCGGTGTGGACATCGAACGCGTTGAAGCCTGGTTGTTCGGAAACAGGAAGAAAAAGGAAGACGGACGGGAAGCACGCGGCGGGACGCTCATCGCACCTGGATGCGCGGATCGAGCCAGGCATGCAGCAGGTCGACCAGCATGTTGGCGACGATGACCAGCATCGACGACATCAGCAAGACGCCAAGCAGCACCGTGTAGTCCCGTCCGGCCACCGAGTCGAACGCCAGGCGTCCCAGTCCGGGCCAGCTGAACACGGTCTCGACCACCACCGCGCCCCCCAGCAGCGTGCCGAAATGCATGCCGGCCACGGTGGTGACCGGGATCAGCGCATTGCGCAGGATGTGGCGCAGGTTCACTGTCCACGGATGCAGCCCCTTGGCTTCGGCCGTGCGCACGAAGTCCTGCCGGGCCACCTCGAGCATCGCGGCGCGCGTGAGCCGCGAGAAGATCGCGATATAGAAGCCGGCCATCGCCAGCGCGGGGAGCACCAGATGCAGTGCCACGTCCACCACGTGCGTCCAGCCGGCATAGCCAGCGCCGATGGTTTCGCTGCCGCCGGTGGGCAGCCAGCCCAGGTGCACCGAGAACAGTACGATGGCCATCAGCCCCAGCCAGAAACCCGGCGTGGAATACAGCAGCAGTGCCAGCACGGAAAGCGTGCGGTCCTGCCAGCGGCCCACGCGCGTGGACATGACCGTGCCCGCGGCGATGCCGATGGCCAGCGCGAGCGTCAGCGCCGTCACCATCAGCAGCAGCGTATTGCCGAGCCGCGCGCCGATCAGCGCCACCACCGGCATGTTGTAGCGCGGCGAAACGCCCAGGCTGAAATGCGCGAGGTTGTTCAGGTAGGCACCCAGTTGCTGGAGCACGGGCAGGTCGAGGCCGAAATGCGTGCGCAGCTGCGCCATGCTCTCCGCCGTGGCGGAGCCCGACTCGGCCGCCACCACGTCGGCGGCGTCGCCGGGAATCAGCTGCATCAGGATGAAATTGAGAAGGATCACGCCAATGACCGTCGGCACGGCCTGCCACGCCGTGCGGATCAGCGTGCGGCTCGCCTGACGCAGCTTCATGGCTGCACCGCCTCGTCCGGGCTGACCACGCCTGCATCGGAAGGCCGGCGCATGACGGCCGTGGTCGGTGAGACGCCGCGATGGACGGCGCCGGCATCACGCGAGCGGGTGCCAAGGAACTTGCTGCAGGAGAGGGTCATGAGGGACTGTCTGGCGGAAAGCTGGATCGACAGTCAGGCTAAGGCGGTCTCCGTGCGCACCCAACGAACTTTATCGTCTACGCATATTCGATTTACTTCCGTCAGATGGCTGCGGCACCGGGGGCCGCAATCCGCGCCGCGCCGGCCCGCCAGACAGGCCTGCAGCCGCCCCCAACCGCCGCCGGGGTTGCTGCCCCCGGCCACGCGCCGTCATCCCCCCAGTTTCCGCCAGAACCGCCAGTCCGACGCCAGCCGCTTGCCCTGCTTCAGACGCCGCGCGGCGGAGCGCAGGTTCAGTGCGTGCGCGGTCTCCAGGATGCGCGCGCGGGCGAGCAGCGTTTCGAGGGACGGCAGCGTCCACGCGCCTTTCCAGGCGAACAGCGTGTAGTTGCAGCTGTCTTCCGACAGCGAAACGGCGAACGACTCGCCGAACACGGAGCGGACCTCTTCCAGGTAGAACGGAATGTCCTGGTCGCTCTCGAGGAAATTGGCGACCAGCACGCCGTCGTCGGCCAGCCGCGCGTGGCAGGCGCCGTAGAAATCCGCCGTTCCCAGCTGGGCCGGCATGCCGTGCGCGAGGAAGCCGTCGACCATGATCACGTCGGGCCGCGCGTCCTGGCCCTTGACGTACTCGGCGCCGTCCGCGCAGATGACTTCGAGGCGATCGTCGTCGGGCGGGATATGGAAAGTGTCGCGCAAGGCGATCACGGCCGGATCGATCTCGATGGCCACGACCTTGGCGTTGGGCAGATGGCGGTAGCAGTATTTGGCCAGCGAGCCGCCGCCGAGGCCGATCATCGAGATGCGGGCCGGCGCCGGGCGCAGCAGCAGGAAGCCCATCATGGTCCGGGTATAACCGAGCACCAGCTTGTCGGGGTCGCGCCGCGACATGAGGCTTTGCGTGGCATGCACGTCGAAATGCAGCGACAGCGCGTGATCGGTTTCCAGGATCACCGGCTTGCCGTCATCGGGCGTTTCGGCAAGAAACTTCAAATACGCTTCGAACGAGGCGCGGGATGGATCCATCTTGATGACGTGGGCTTGCAGGGCCAGGCAGCTTGTGCAGGCCTCCCGGAATCGGTCCCGGGGCGGCACGGCCAGCCTGAGCCAGCGGGCCTGTACTCCGGCTGTCAGGTTGTATACTATGATAATAGCATTATCATACGATGCGACTCTGATACGCATGGAAAACGCATGGAAACCAAGACCGCACGGCTTACCGTGTTGATTGACCCGGTGAAGAAGAAAGCTTTCGAGACGCTGTGCGCGGCACAGGACCAGACGCCATCGCAGGTCGTGCGCCAGTTGATCCGCGATTATCTGGAACAGCACGGCGTCGACTATGCGACGCGGCCCAAGGTCGGCTCGGTCAGGGAAAGCAGCCGATAGCCGCATGCCGCTGTCCGGCGGGCGCATGCGCCGCTGCCGGAATATCGCCTGGGATCGCACTGTTGCCGTCCCAGAGCCGCCCGCTCCACCGTCCAAACAAGCCCTCCGGCAGTGGAGGGCATCGCCGCCCTCCCCGCGCCTGCCGGGCCGGACCGGGCGCCCCGCCCCCCGCCCCCCGCCCCCCGCCCGCCGCGCGTGGCCGGTTCAGTCGCCAACGGCCACGAAGTCCTCGGCAAACTCATCGGAATGAATCCTGGCCAGCGCGCTGCGCAGGGCCTTCGCGTCGTCCTCGCCGTAGACGTGCTCGAACCGCGCCTGCGCCAGGCGCCACAGCCGCTTCGATTCGACGAGCTTGCTCCGGCCGGCGTCGGTCAGCGCGACGAGGCGGCTGCGGCCGTCCTCCGGGTCCCGCAACTGTTCGATCAGGCCGTCGCGCTCGAGCGGCTTGATGTTGTGGGCCAGCGCGGAGCGGTCGAGCACCAGCGCCTTCGCCAGTTGCCCCATCGACGGCGGCGCCCCGGCGCGGTCGACGTGGGCAAGGATCGCGTGCTGCGACAGCTTCAGGCCGCACGGCGCCAGCACGGCGTCGTAGAGCTGGGACACGCGGCGGGCTGCCTTGCGCAGCGCGCCGCCATTGCACAGGGTTGCGTCGCTCCGGAGGGATGTCATTGTGGCTTGGCGGTCCTGGCCGCGGCAGTGGACGTGATGCGGCGAGCTTACCTCACTTGACATTGATTGCATATGCACATACCTTTGCGTTTCCGGCTACTTGCATATGCCTGCATGTGGCATCGGCCGAGGCGGTGTGCCAGTCACCGTGCGAATCCCTCCGAGGTGACAGAATGACGACTCCCGCGGCATCCAATGCGCCGCATGCCGCCAGCGCGGCGGCCAACCCGCGGCTGCAGGCGATGCTCAAGGGGCCGGTGCTGCCGACGGTCGCGCGGCTGGCCTGGCCCAACCTCGCCATGATGCTGGCGCAGTCGAGCACGGGCCTGATCGAGACCTGGTTCGTCTCGCGCCTGGGCACGGCGCCGCTGGCCGGCATGGCGCTGGTCCTGCCGGTGCTGATGCTGCTGCAGAACATGGCCGGCGGCGCCATGGGCGGCGGCATTTCCGCGGCGGTGTCGCGCGCGCTCGGCGGCGGCAGGCATGCCGAAGCCAGCAGCCTCGCCCTGCACGCGGTGGTCATCAACGCGGGACTGGGCATCGTCTCGTCCGCCGCCCTGCTGCTTGCCGGCCCGTATCTCTACCGCGCGCTCGGCGGCAGCGGCGCCGCGCTGGACGCGGCGCTGACCTACTCGGACATCGTCTTCGCCGGCTCGGTCATGATGTGGGTCATGAACGCGCTGGCCAGCGTGATCCGCGGCACCGGCAACATGGTCACGCCGGGCGCGGTGATCTGCGGCGGCGCGCTGCTGCTGATCCCGCTGTCGCCCAGCCTGATCTTCGGATGGGGCCCGATGCCGGAGCTCGGCATCGCGGGCGCGGGCGTCGCCATGCTCATCTACTACGCGCTCGGCGCCGCCGTGCTGGCTTGGTACTGCCTGAGCGGGCGCAACGCCGCGAAGCTGCAGCGCGGCCCGCTGCGCTGGCCGCTGGCGATGGAAATACTCTCGGTCGGCGGCGTGGCCGCGATCAACCCGTTCATCACCAACACCATGATCGGCGCCACCACCGCGATGGTCGGCGCGAGCTTCGGGGTGTCGGCGCTGGCCGGCTACGGTACCGGGGTGCGGCTCGAATATCTCGTCATTCCGGTGGCCTTCGGCATCGGCGCGCCGCTGGTGGCGATGGTCGGCTCGAACCTGGGCGCGCGCCAGCCGGCGCGGGTGCGCCAGATCGCGCTCATCGGCGGCGCGATGTCGTTCGCGGTGACGGAGGCCATCGGCCTGTGCGCCGCCATCTGGCCGCTGAGCTGGCTCCGGCTGTTCGGCACCGACCCAGGCATGCTCGCGACGGGCACGACCTATCTGCGCGTGGTCGGCCCCTTCTATGGCTTCTTCGGGCTGGGATTCGCGCTGTACTTCGCCTCGCAGGGCGCGCGCCGCCTGAAATGGCCGCTGCTGGCCGGCCTGCTGCGGCTGCTGGTCGCGGTCGGCGGCGGATGGCTGGCCATCCACCTCACCGGCTCGCTGGTCGCGTTCTTCGCCGCCTCGGCGCTCGGCATGGTGCTGTACGGCGCGGTCATCGCATCGGTCTTCCTCTTCGGCTTCCGGGAGACCAGCTAGGCGCCGGCGGCGGGGCCGGCTTCAGCGCCGCGCCGCCTCCAGCGCCCGCGGGTTGACGAGGTTCTTCGGCACGCCGGCAAAGAAGCTGTTGATGTTGTCGAAGGCGGTGCCGAAGTACGTCTCGTAGTTGTCGCGCTCGACGAAGCCGATGTGCGGCGTGCACAGCGCGTTGTCCAGCTGGAGCAGCGGATGCGCGGCGCCCAGCACCGGCTCCTGCTCATAGGCATCGACCGCCGCGAAGCCCGGGCGGCCCGCGCGCAGCGCCGCCACCAGCGCGCCGGGCGCCACCAGCTCGGCGCGGCTGGTGTTGACCAGCAGCGCGGCCGGGCCCATGCGCGCCAGGTCGGCGGCGCCGATCAGGCCCTCGGTCTCGGCGTTGAGCCGGACATGCAGGCTGACGATGTCGCTCTCGGCGAAAAAAGCCTCGCGCGACGGCGCGACCTCGAAGCCGTCGGCGCGCGCATCCGCCACCGAACCTTCGCGGCCCCACACCCACACCTTCATGCCGAAGGCGCGCCCGTAGGCGGCCACCTGTCTGCCGATGCGGCCATAGCTCCAGACCCCCAGCCGCTGCCCGCGCAGCTCCTGCCCCAGCGTGCCCTGCCACTGGCCGCCGCGCAGCCGGTTGACCTCGGCGACGAGATGGCGCCGGCTCGCCAGGATCAGCGCCCAGGTCAGTTCCGCCGTGGCGGCGCCCGAGCCCGAGCCTTCGGCCACGGCGACTCCGTGCGCGGTGCAGGCATCCACGTCCACATGCCCGGCCACCTTGCCGGTCTGGCTGATCAGCCGCAGCCGCGGCAGGCGGTCCAGCAGCGCGGCCGTGATCTGCGTGCGCTCGCGCGTGAGCACCAGCGCATCGGCGTCGCGGAAGCGCTCGGCCAGCGCATCGAGGGACTTGACGTTGTCCTCGTAGACGGTGACGTCGTGGCCGGCCAGCGTGGAGAAGCAATGCAGGCCCCGGACGCAGCCCTGATAGTCGTCGGGAATGACAATTCGCATGGTTGGAAACTCCGAGGAAGGCTCAGGACAGGGAAATGTGCAGGCGCTCGACGACGCCCCGCCAGCTTGCCAGGTCCGCGCGGATCAGCGCGCCGAACTCGGCCGGCGGCATGCCGCCCGGCTCGATGCCCTGCGCTTTCAGGTACGCCCGCCCTGCCTCGCTCTGGATGGCGCGGCGCGTTTCCTGGTAGAGCCGCTGCTGGATCTCGGGCGGCGTGCCGGTGCGCGTCAGCAGGCCGTACCACGCGTGGATGTCGAAGCCGGGATAACCGGAGGCGGCGATGGTCGGCACGTCGGGCAGCACCGAGGCGCCGCTGCTCGGCGCCAGCGCCAGTGCGCGCAGCTTGCCGGATTTCAGGTAAGGCAAGGCGGTCGGCACGTCGAGGAACATGAACTGGATCTGCCCGCCCAGCAGGTCGGTCAGCGCCGGCGAGGCGCCGCGGTACGGCGCGTGCACGGCGCGGATGCCGGCGCGCTCGGCGAACATCGCGCCGGCCAGATGGGCCGAGGTGCCGTTGCCGGACGAGCCGTAGTTCATCGAGCCCGGCGCCTTGCGCGCCATCGCGACGAGATCCTGCAGCGTGCGCGCCGGATAGTCGCCGCGCACCACCAGCGCGTGCGGGATGAACCCGACCACCGTCACCGGGGCGAAATCCCGCTCGGCCACGAACGGCAGCGACGGCATCAGCGCCGGATTCGTCACCAGCTGGATCGACGACAGCACCATGCTGTAGCCGTCGGCCGGCGCGCTGGCGATGGCGCTCAGGCCGATGACGCCGCCGGCGCCGGGCCGGTTGTCCACCACCACCGGCTGCGCCAGCCCGCCGCCCATCTGGCGCGACAGCATGCGCGCGATGCCGTCCACGGGCCCGCCCGCGGCGAACGGCACCACCAGCCGCACCGGCTTGTCCGGGTACGCCGCGGCGTGGGCGCGCGGCAGCCAGCCCGCGCAGAGCGCCGCCGGCGCGGCCAGCAGCAGCGCCCGGCGGCGGCCAGAAATATGGGCCATGCCAATGTCTCCTTTTTTCTCGTGTGCCGTCGCTGCGGCATGCCTTGATGCCAGCCGAGTTTAAGAGATGTGCCGGCAAAAACGACCCGGTATTTCCGTGCCGTGGAAATGCGCGCGCCCCGCTCCTGTTCCAGCGGCGGCCGGTCGCATGCATCACGGTGTACAGCGCACGGTGTACAGCGGCAAGGTCGACCTCGGCACCGGCGCGCGCATCGCGCTGGCGCAGATGGTGGCCGAGGAGCCCGACGTCGGGCTGGCGCGGCCGCGCATGCGCTGGTCGGCAAGGGCGTGCCGCGCGTGGACCTGCCGGCCAAGCTGGCCGGACGCTTCACCTACGTGCGCGACTTCTGCCTGGGCGGCGGGTTCAGATCACCGGGCCGCGCCCGCCGTTGACCGACAGGATCGCGCCGACGATGTAGCTGGCGCGCTCGCTGGCGAGGAACAGCGCCGCATCGGCGATCTCCTCGGGCCGGCCGTAGCGGCCCAGCGGCACGTCGGCCGCGGTGCGGGCGAAGGCCTCGTCGCGGCTGATGTCGAGCCGCTTGGCCTCGAGCGCGAGGGACTGCTCGACGCGCCCCGTCAGCGTGTGGCCCGGATTGATGCCGTTGATGCGGATGCCCAGCGCGGCATAGTGCGCCGCGTGGCCCACCGTGGACAGCATCAGCGCCGCGTTCGCCGCCCCGCCGGAGAGATGGGTGGAGGTCGGCATCTTGCCGCCGGTGCCGATGATGTTGACGATGGCGCCCCTGCCGCGCGGCCGCATGCGCGCCAGCACCGCCTCCTGCGCATTGGCGACGGGAAAATACTTGTCCTCCATGCCCGCGCGCAGCGCATTGCCGTCGAGCGCCTCCGGCTCGTAGCGCTTGGCCGCGCCGGCGCTGTTGATCAGCACGTCGACCGCGCCCTGCTCGTCCTCGATGGCCGCCACCACCCTGGCCGCGTCCTCGTACGCCGACAGGTTGGCCGCGTAGCCGGCGGCCCGGATGCCCTCCTGCGCCAGTCCGGCCAGCGCGCGCTCGACGTTACCGGGGTCCCTGGAGATGATGGCGACGCGCGCGCCCTCGCGCGCGAATGCCCGCGCGCATGCCAGCCCGATGCCCTTGCTGCCGCCCGTGACGATGACGAGCTTGTCCCGCAGATTGAGTTCCACCGCTGCACTCCCTTGATTGTGATCGCCGTTGTTGTCGCCGACATCGTAACCGCGCTTGCCGCCGTGCGTGAGGCGGCACACATGCCCGATGCCGCCGCCCCGCCCTCGGGGAGCACGCTCAAGGCCGCCAGGCGCAAGTCGCGTTGCTGTCACCGCATGCGGCCCGGACCTACCCCGACAGGAGGAAATTGCCCGCACGAACGCTCCGGCAAGACAGGCGGGAACCGCGCCGCTCCCGCCTCTTGCCTTCCGGCTCGAACTTCCGCCCGCAAATTCCTCTTGTCTTTATCTGACATGTCAGCTACTGTTCGATCAACCAAGGACGGGAGCCAGCCGTGAACCACTACACCAGGGAAACCTACCCGCTGACCCACAGCGTCGGGTACTTCCTCAATCGCGCCCGCAACGGCCTGATGGAAGAACTGGACGCCGCGCTGAAGGACCTCGGCATCAACAGCCAGCAGATGGCCATCCTGCTGTCGATGCGCCACGGCAACGCCACGCCGTTCGGGCTGTGCAGGCGGCTCGGCGTGGACACCGGCCTGATGACGCGCATGCTCGACAAGCTCGAGACCCGCGGACTGCTGTGCCGCAGCCGGAGCCTGGACGACCGCCGCGTGGTCAACCTGGCGCTGACCGGGGCGGGCCGGCAAGTCACCGAACGCGCCGCGGAGATCGCGCCGGACGTGCTCAATGCCCGCCTCGCCGCGTTCTCGCGCGAAGAGTTCGCCGAGTTCCGCCGGCTGCTGGTCAAGTTCGCAGGCGCCTGAGCCCGCTTTTTTTTCGCCCAATTAACTGATAGGTCAGAAAATGAGAAATCAGCATACCAATCCGGCCAGCCACCTGCGCCGCCTTGCCCGCCCGGCCGGCCTCGCCCTCTCCGCGCTGATGGTCGCCGTGCTGGCCGGCTGCGCCAACTACGCCGGCATCCACAGCGACAAGCAGATCGCCGGCGCCGGCGACTACGCCGCCACGCGGAGCATCCCCACCGCGCAAGGCCGCTGGCCGTCGCCCGACTGGGCCGGCCAGTTCGGCGACGCGCAGCTCAAGGCCCTGCTTGCCGAAGCGCTGCAGGGCAGCCCCTCGCTGGACAAGGCCCGCGCGCGCGTGGCCGCCGCCGCCGCGGTCAGCGAAAGCGCCAACGCCAGCACGCTGCCGCAGGTCGGCTTCGGCTACTCGTGGAACCGCCAGCGCTTTTCCGCGAACGCCATGACGCCGCCGCCGTATGGCGGCTCGTGGCAGACCGAGAACAAGGCGGTGCTGGGCGCCAGCTATGAACTGGACCTGTGGGGCAAGAACCGCGAAGCGCTGCGCGCGTCGGTGTCCGCCCTGCGCGCCAGCGAGGCCGAGTCGGAGCAGGTCCGGCTCACGCTCGGCACCGCGGTCGCGCGCGCCTACAACGAACTGGCGCGCCTGTACGCGCTGCTCGACATCGCCCGCGACGAGGTGGCCCAGCGCGCCGCCGTGCTGCGCCTGACCGACGGCCGCGTGCGGATGGGCCTGGAAACCGAGGTCGAGAAGCGCACCGCCGAGGCCAACCTCGCCACCAGCGAGGTCGCCGTCTCGGCGCTGGAAGGTAGCATCCTGCGCACCCGCTACCAGCTCGGCGCGCTGCTCGGCCAGGGCCCGGACCGCGGCCTGGCCATCGCCCGCCCGAGCCTGGGCGCCGGCGACGAAGTGCGCCTGCCCGACAACCTGCCCGCCGATCTGGTCTCGCGCCGCCCCGACATCGTGGCCGCGCGCTGGCGCGTGGACGCCACCCTGCACGACATCAAGGTGGCCAAGGCCGAGTTCTACCCGGACATCAACCTGTCGGCCGCCATCGGCCTCGACGCGTTCGGCTTCGGCCGCTTCCTGCGCGCGGCCAGCGGCACCGTGGCGGCCGGCCCGGCCATCCACCTGCCGATCTTCGACGGCGGCGCGCTGCGCGCCCAGCTCAAGGGCCGCTACGCCGAGTTCGACTTCGCCGTGGCCAGCTACAACGAAACGCTGGTCAACGCGCTGGCCGACGTCGCCACGCAGCTCGCCGACATCCGCGCCACCGACGCCCAGATCGCCAACGCCGTGCGCGGCGACGAAGCCGCGCGGCGCGCGCTCGCGCTGGCCCTGGCGCAGTACAAGGCCGGCCTGACCACGCAACTCACCGTGCTCAACGCGCAGACCAACGCGCTGGCCAGCGCCCAGGCCGTGGCTAACCTGCGCATGGCCCGCCGCGACCGCCAGATCGCGCTGGCCGCCGCGCTCGGCGGCGGCTACGCCGACGCGCCGGACGGCGCCGCGCAGTTGGCGCTGGCCCGCTGAACCGGCCTGCCGCCGCCGCTCACCCAACCGCAAATCTTCAACCCCATTTCACCGCGACTTCCGCACACAGGTGCCGCCATGACTACCCAGAACCAGACCGAACCCAGCCCCCGGCAAGACAACCCGCACGCCGCCGCCCGGCCCGCGGCCAACGCGCGCAGGCGCTCCCTGGCCGTGCTCGGCCTCGCCGCCGCGCTGGCCGCCGCCGGCTGGGGCGCCTACTACTACACCGTGGCCCGCTTCCACGAAGACACCGACGACGCCTACGTCAACGGCAACCTGGTCCAGATCACGCCGCAAGTCACCGGCACCGTGATCGCGGTCAACGCCGACGACACGCAGATCGTCAAGGCCGGCGAGCCGCTGGTCAGCCTCGACGCGGCCGATGCCCGCGTGGCGCTGGCCAACGCCGAGGCCGTGCTCGGCCAGACCGTGCGCCAGGTCAGCGCGCTCTACGTCAACAACGGCGTGCTCGCCGCCACCATCGCCCAGCGCGAGGCCGACCTGGCGCGTGCCCGCGACGACCTGCGCCGCCGCACCGAGGTCAGCGAGAGCGGCGCCGTGGCCGCCGAAGACGTGGCGCACGCGCGCGATGCCGTCAAGACCGCCGCCGCCGCGCTCGAGACCGCGCGCCAGCAGCTCGCCGCCAACCGCGCGCTGACCGACCAGGCCAGCGTGTCGAGCCACCCCAGCGTGCAGGCCGCCGCGGCCAGGGTGCGCGACGCCTACCTCGCCAACGCGCGCAACAGCCTGCCCGCGCCCGTGGCCGGCTACGTGGCGCGCCGCTCGGTGCAGGTGGGCCAGCGCGTCGCGCCCGGCAACCCGCTGATGGCCATCGTGCCGCTCGACGGCGTGTGGATCGACGCCAATTTCAAGGAAGTGCAGCTCAAGAACATCCGCATCGGCCAGCCGGTGGCGCTGCACGCCGACCTGTACGGCAGCGGCGTGACCTACCACGGCAAGGTGGTCGGCTTCTCCGCCGGCACCGGCAGCGCGTTCTCGGCGCTGCCCGCGCAGAACGCCACCGGCAACTGGATCAAGGTGGTGCAGCGCCTGCCCGTGCGCATCGCGCTCGATGCGGCGGAACTGCGCGCGCACCCGCTGCAGATCGGCCTGTCGATGCAGGTGGACGTCGACACCCGCAACGCTGGCGGCTCGCATCTCGCGCCCGCCGCGGACGGCGCCGGCACCGGCTACCGCACCGTCTACAAGACCGACGTGTTCGAACGCTACGGCGCGGAAGCCGACGGCGAGATCGCGCGCATCGTGGCGCGGAACAGCGGCAGCAACGGCAACAGCGGCGGTAGCGGCCCCGGCGCGCAGGTCACGCAGGCGGCTCGCCCGGCGAAACCCGGCGCAGGCGTCTGATCTTTTTTTTGAGCAATTATCTGACTTATCAGCAGATGCCGGCCAGCCGCCGGCATCCACCGAGACCGCGCCGGAGCGCCCCATGCAAGCCCAATCCCAACCTCTCGCCCCACCGCCGCCGCTGACCGGCGGCAAGCTCGTGCTGGCCACTTTCGCGGTGGCGCTGGCCACCTTCATGAACGTGCTCGATTCGTCGATCGCCAACGTGGCCATTCCCACCATCTCCGGCAATCTCGGCGTCTCCATCGACGAAGGCACGTGGGTCATCACGCTGTTCGCCGCAGCCAACGCGGTGTCGATCCCGCTGACCGGCTGGCTGACCCAGCGCGTCGGCCAGATCCGCCTGTTCGTGGGCGCCATCCTGCTGTTCGTGCTGTCGTCGTGGCTGTGCGGCATGGCGCCCAACCTCACCGTGCTGCTGGCGGCGCGCATCCTGCAAGGCGCCGTGGCCGGCCCGCTGGTGCCGCTCTCGCAGGCCATCCTGCTCGGCTCGTATCCCAAGGAAAAAAGCGCCACCGCGCTCGCGCTGTGGGCCATGACCGCCACCGTGGGCCCCATCGCCGGCCCCGCGCTGGGCGGCTGGATGACCGACAGCTACTCGTGGTCGTGGATCTTCTACATCAACATCCCGGTCGGCCTGTTCGCCGCCGCCGTGACCTGGGCCATCTACCGCGACCGCGAGACCCCGCCGCGCAAGCTGCCGATCGACGTGGTCGGCCTGGGCGCGCTGGTGCTGTGGGTCGCCGCGCTGCAGATCATGCTCGACAAGGGCAAGGACCTCGACTGGTTCAGCTCGCCGGTGATCGTCACGCTCGCCGTGGTGGCCCTGCTCGGCTTCGCCTTCTTCGTGATCTGGGAACTGACCGAAAAGAACCCCGTGATCGACCTGCGCCTGTTCAAGCGCCGCAACTTCCTCGGTGGCACCGTCGCCATCTCGGTCGCCTACGCGGTGTTCTTCGCCAACCTCGTGCTGCTGCCGCAATGGATGCAGCAGTACCTGAACTACCCGGCCGTCAACGCCGGGCTGGCCACCGCGCCGCTGGGCATCTTCGCCGTGCTGCTCACGCCGGTGCTCGGCAAGTGCCTGCCCCGGCTCGACCTGCGCGTGTGGGCCACCGCCGCCTTCCTCGGCTTCGCCGCCGTCTTCTTCATGCGCTCGCACTACACCACCGGCGTGGATACCTGGACGCTGGTACTGCCGACGCTGCTGCAGGGCATCCCCACCGGGCTGTTCTTCGTGCCGCTGACCTCCATCATCCTGTCCGGCCTGCCCCCGGAAAAGATCCCCGCCGCCGCCGGCCTGTCCAACTTCGCGCGCGTGTTCGCCGGCGCCGCCGGCACGTCGATCGCCGGCACGGCGTGGAACGACCGCAGCGTCCTGCACCACAGCCAGCTCGCCGAGCAGGCCAGCCCGACCAGCCCGCTTTACCACGCCGCGCTCGCATCGATCCAGTCCACGCTCAACTTCAGCCCCGAGCAGGCCGTGGCCTACTTCGAGCGCGGCCTCAACGCGCAGGCGATCATGCTCGGCCTGAACGACATCTTCTGGATCTCGGGCGTGATCTTCGTGATGATCGTGCCGCTGGTCTGGCTCACGCGGCCGGTGAAAGGGCCGGTGAAGGGGCCGATGTCGGACGCGGCGGCCGCGGCGCATTGAGGCGTGCGCGGGCCTCTCTCCGCCGCCTCAGAACAAATCCCGCTGCCCCGTCACCAGCCTTGAGAAATCCTCGTCCAGAAACGGCAGGATCGCATCCGCCACCGGCTGCAGCTGGCGCTCCAGGTAGTGGTCGTAGTCGAGCGCGCCGCGCCGCGTCTCCAGCGGCTCGGGGCCGGCGGTGGTCATCACGTAGCTGATCCAGCCGCCGTTCTGGTATTGCAGCGGCCGCCCCTCGCGCTGGTTGAACTCGTCGGCCGCGCGCGCGGCGCGCACGTGGGGCGGCACGTTGCGCTGGTAGGCTTCCAGCGGCCGGCGCAGGCGCTTGCGGTAGACCAGCAGGTCGTCGAACTCGCCGCCCAGCGTGCGCGCCACGTAGTCCTGCACGTATTCGCGGTAGGGCTGCTTCTTGAACACGCGCTGGTAGAGCTCCTGCTGGAAGCGCTGGGCCAGCGGGGTCCAGTCGGTGCGCACGGTCTCCAGCCCCTTGAACACCATCTCCTCCTTGCCGTGCTCGTCCGTCACCAGTCCGGCGTAGCGCTTCTTGCTGCCCTGCTCGGCGCCGCGCACGGTGGGCATCAGGAAGCGGTGGTAGTGGGTGTCGAATTCGAGTTCCAGCGCGCTTTCGAGTCCATAGGCCGCGCGCAGGTGGTCGCGCCACCACTGGTTGACGTGCTCGACCAGCGCGCGGCCGAGCTGCTGCGCGTCGCGCTCCGAGTGCGGGTGCTTGAGCCAGACGAAGGTGGAGTCGGTGTCGCCGTAGATGACCTCGTAGCCGCGCGCCTCGATCAGCTCGCGCGTGCGGTGCATGATCTCGTGGCCGCGCATGGTGATCGACGAGGCCAGGCGCGGGTCGAAGAAGCGGCAGCCGCTCGAGCCCAGCACGCCGTAGAAGGCGTTCATGATGATCTTGAGCGCCTGCGACAGCGGCTGGTTGCGCTGGCGCTTGGCGGCCTCGCGCTCCTGCCAGATCTGGCTGACGATGGCCGGCAGGCTGTGCTTGCCGCGCGAGAAGCGCGCGCCGCGGAAGCCCGGCACCGAATCGGCGTCGGACGGATGCTGCATGCCTTCCACCAGCCCGACCGGATCGATCAGGAAGGTGCGGATGATGGACGGGTACAGGCTCTTGTAGTCGAGCACCAGCACCGAGTCGTACAGGCCCGGCCGCGAGTCCATGACGAAGCCGCCGGGGCTGCCCTGCTCGGGCACGTCGCCGAGGTTGGGCGCCACGTAGCCCTGGCGGTGCATCAGCGGCATGTACAGGTGGCTGAACGCGGCCACCGAGCCGCCGCTGCGGTCGGCGGCGAGGCCGGTGACGGCGGCGCGCTCGAGCAGGAAGTGCAGCAGCTCGGTCCTGGCGAAGATGCGCGTGACCAGCTCGCAGTCCTTGAGGTTGTAGCGCGCCAGCGCGGGCTTGTCCTCGGCGAAGCGGCGGTCGATCTCCGCCATGCGCTGGTACGGGTTGTCGATGGACTTGCCTTCGCCGAGCAGCGTCTGCGCCACGCTTTCCAGGCTGAACGAGGGGAAATTCCAGGTGGCCGAGCGCAACGCCTCGATGCCGTCGACGATCAGGCGCCCGGCGGCGGAGGCGAAATAATGCTCCTGCTTGAAACCGTGCTCGCGCCACTCCAGCAGGCCGCCGCCGCGCCCGAAGCGCAGCGGCACGCGGTAGCGGTCGGCGTGCTTCTGCAGCACGCGCAAATCGAACTGCACCACGTTCCAGCCGATGAGGACGTCGGGGTCGTGGCGCGCCATCCACTGGTTCAGCCGCTCCAGCATGTCGGCATGGCTGGCGCAATATTCGAGGTCGAAATCGATACCGTCGGCGTTGCCGTTGGGCGGGCCGAGCATGTACACCTGGCGCTGGCCGCAGCCTTCCAGCGCGATCGAGTACAGCTCGCCGTGGGCGGTGGTCTCGATGTCGAGCGAGACCAGCTTCAGGCGCGGCCGGTAGTCCGGCGCGGGTTTCATCTGGGTGTTGCGCAGCGGGCCCGCGGTGCCGGGCGCGGGCGGCTCGCCGCCGAACCACACCGGCGCGTTGATGAAGCGCTCCATCAGGTAGCGGTCGGTGGGCCGGATGTCGGCTTCGTAGACGTCCACGCCGTATTCGCGCAGCAGCTTTTCCAGCTTGCCGAGCTGGCGGTATTGCGGGCAGTACAGGCCCAGCACCGGGCGCTGGTGGAAGTCGGTCAGCGGCAGCGGCTTGAGCTCGAAGCCGCGCTCGCCGCGCAGCACCTGCGTGGCGCGCTCGCCGTGCTCGGCCGGAATGAAGGCCACCGATTGCTGCGGGGCCAGGCGGACGTGGCGCGGGCCGTCGTCGGTCGCCAGCCAGAACTCGACCTCGGCGCCGGCCGCGGTGTCGCGCCAGTGCCGGGTCAGAAGAAAACCCTGTTGTCGTAGTCGGTCCACCCTGTCGTTGCCTTCGCTGCCCTGGAAAATCCGGCCTTCGCGGCCACCGGACATTCTACCGGCGCCGGCGCCTCAGAGCATGGCCGAGTGCAGGTGGTGCGGGTCGTCCAGGGTGTCGGCGATGATCTGCAGGGATTCCTCCACCTCGTCGCGGTCGCTCGGGCCGCCCAGGCAGATGCGCACCGCGTCGGGCGGGTTGCCGTCGGTGGAGAACGCCGCGCTGGACACCGCGCCGATGCTGCGCGAGCGCAGGTGCAGCGCCAGCTCGGACGGGCTCCACACGCTTTCGCCGGGGATCGGCAGCCACAGGTGGAAGCCGCCGGGATCGGCGTCGTAGGGCCGGCTCGCCAGGATGCGCTGCGCGATCGCCTGGCGCGCCACGCTCTCGGCGCGGATCGCCTTGAGCATGTCGTCCACGGTGCCGTCCTGGATCCACGCGGTGGCCAGCAGCGTGTTGAACGGGCTGGCCATCACCGTGGTGGCACGCAGCGTGCCGGCCAGGCGCTGGGTCTGGCGCGCGTTGGGGCCGTGGATGAAGGCGATGCGCAGGCCCGCGCCGAAGCACTTGGACAGCCCGGTCACGTAGTACGTGAGCTCCGGCGCCAGCGTGGCGAACGCATCGGGCACGCTGTGCGGCAGCATGCCGTAGGCGTCGTCCTCGATGATCGGCACGCTGTAGCGCAGCGCGATGTCGGCGAGGATCTCGCGGCGGCGCTGCGGGATCGTGCGCGTGCTCGGGTTCTGCAGCGTGGGGTTGCAGTAGAACGCGGCCGGCTTCTGGGTCTTGCACAGCGCCTCGAAGGCCGGCGCGAGCGGGCCGTCCTCGTCGCCGGGCAGCGCCTGCAGCTGCACGCCGAGCTGCGCGGCGATGGCCTTGATGCCGGGATAGGCCAGCGTGTCCAGGCAGATCGCCTGGCCCGGCCGGGACAACTGCGACAGCAGCGCCACCAGCGCGCTGTGGATGCCGGGCGCGATCAGCACGGTCTCCGCGCTGCAGGCCGGCACCAGCCGCCGCAGCCAGCCGGTGGCCACCGCGCGGTCGGCCGGCGTGCCGCCGAAGTCCTGGTAGCGCAGCAGCGTGTACGGATCGGTGGCGCCCATCAGGCGCGTCATCGACTCGCGCAGCCGCGCGGCCAGCGCCGGCGGCTCGGGCGGCATGTTCATGGTCATCTCGGCGCCGGTGCCGGCGCGCAGCGGCAGCGCCGGCGCGCGCCCGCGCACGTAGGTGCCGCTGCCGGCCTTGGTGTCGATCAGGCCGCGCTTGCGCGCCTCGTTGTAGCCGCGCGCCACCGTCGTGTAGTTGAGCTTGAGCGCGTCGGCGAGGTCGCGCAGCGCGGGCAGCCGGTCGCGCGCCTGGAGGCGGCCGCTGGCGAGCGCCTCCTCGATCAGGTCGGGAATCATCAGATAGGCCGGTTTCGGACTCTCTGCGATGCGCTTTTCCCAATGGTTCGTCAGGCCAGACAAGGCGGGCTCCGGTAGCTGGATTCGAGCCTCAAGGCTAGCACCAAGCGATTGCTTTTCCCAAGCAATATTGATTGCATCAATTCGCGCAGCATGATGGTGCGTGAACGAGCCTGATTGCACCGATTGAGCGCATGCGATCGCCCCGCCGGCCGCGCCGCGGTGCATTCCGGGCAGCCGGCGCGTGGCCGCGAGGTGGCAATCGCGGTACTCGCCGCGCGCGAATCGCTGCCGATCACTGATGCGATCAATGCGGCTGCGCCTGCCAGATCGCAGATTGATCGCATGGCCATGCCGCGCGGATGGCATACCGGTTGCACAAGGTTCCACGTCGGCCCCCCGGCCGATCGATCGATCGACGGATCGCTTGATCGACTGAACCCCAACGAATTGGAGCAAAAACATGCCCGCAGTGAACAAACCGGCCCACAAGAAGGGCGATTTCCTGGTCGACTACGAAGAGAAGGTCTTCGAGGACGTGAAGGCCGAGCCGGGCGAGAAGGCGCTGGTGACCTTCCACACCGTGGCCTTCGAAGGCTCGATCGGCTTCGTCAACATGCTGCAGGCCACCCGCCTGCAGCGCAAGGGCTTCGAGACCTCGATCCTGCTGTATGGCCCGGGCGTCACGCTGGGCCTGCAGCGCGGCTTCCCCACGCTGGGCGACGAAGCCTTCCCGGGCCACCTGAACTTCAACAAGCAGCTCACCAAGTTCATGGACGAAGGCGGCAAGGTCTACGCCTGCCGCTTCGCGCTGCAGGCGCTGTACGGCCACGGCGAAGCCTCGCTGATCGAAGGCGTGCGCCCGATCAACCCGCTCGACGTGCTCGACCTCAAGCTCCTGCACCGCAAGGAGAACGCGCTGATCATCGACACCTGGACGGTTTAAGCACAGAGAGGCGGGTATCACCATGTCACAGAAACGCATCGTGCGCGCAGCCGCGGTCCAGATCTCCCCGGACCTCGAACACGGCGAGGGTACGCTCGGCAAGGTCTGCGAGGCGATCGACAAGGCCGCCCTGGAGGGCGTGCAACTGATCGTCTTCCCCGAGACCTTCGTGCCGTACTACCCGTATTTTTCCTTCGTGCGGCCGCCGGTGCAGGCCGGCGCCGACCACATGCGCCTGTACGAGCAAGCCGTGGTGGTACCCGGCCCGGTCACGCACGCCGTCGCCGAGCGCGCGCGCCGGCACGGCATGGTGGTGGTGCTCGGCGTCAACGAGCGCGACCACGGCACCATCTACAACACCCAGCTGATCTTCGACGCCGACGGCCGCCTCGTGCTCAAGCGCCGCAAGATCACCCCCACCTACCACGAACGCATGATCTGGGGCCAGGGCGACGCCGCCGGCCTCAAGGTCGCCGACACCGCCGTCGGCCGCGTGGGCGCGCTGGCCTGCTGGGAGCACTACAACCCGCTGGCGCGCTACGCGCTGATGACCCAGCACGAGGAAATCCACTGCAGCCAGTTCCCGGGCTCGCTGGTGGGCCCGGTCTTCGCCGACCAGATCGAAGTCACCATCCGCCACCACGCGCTGGAATCGGGCTGCTTCGTGGTCAACGCCACCGGCTGGCTGACCGAGCAGCAGATCGCCTCCGTGACCACCGACCCGGAGCTGCAGAAGGCCCTGCGCGGCGGCTGCAACACCGCGATCATCTCGCCCGAGGGCAAGCACCTCGCCACGCCGCTGCGCGAGGGCGAAGGCCTGGTGATCGCCGACCTGGACATGTCGCTCATCACCAAGCGCAAACGCATGATGGACTCGGTGGGGCACTACGCGCGCCCCGAACTGCTGAGCCTCGCCATCAACGACCGGCCGGCCACCACGGTCTCGGCCATGAGCACCGCATTCGCCAACTTCAACGGGAGCCCCCAACATGCACTCCAGCGAGACGACGCCGGCCTCGAGCCGGCAGTTGATGACTGAGCTTCAATCCGTCGGCATGCGCCTGGAAGACCCGCGCGCGGGGGCGGCCAGCCGCCGCGGCGGCGCGGGCCCGTCGGACCACAAGGCGGTGACCATCGACGGCGTGACCATCATGGTGCCGGTGCATACCAGCACGGCCTGGGATTCGCCGTTCGTCGCCTCCGCGCCCGACGCGAGCGGCGCGGTCAGGCTCACGCGCGGCACCATCCCGATCGCCAGCATCAGCTTTCCCAGGACACCGCGTTTCTACGCCATGCAGACGATGGAAGGCGTGCCCTACTCGCACATCGCCACGCTGCACGGCGCCGACGTGCTGGCCACCACGGTGCTGCAGACCTGCATCCGCTACGAAAGCCGGCGCAAGACCTGCAAGTTCTGCTCGATCGGGCAGTCGCTGGCGGCCGGCCGCACCATCGCCCGCAAGACGCCCGAGCAACTGGCCGAGGTGGCGCGCGCCGCGGTGCTGCTCGACGGCGTCAAGCACATGGTGCTGACCACCGGCACGCCGCCCACGCCGGACCGCGGCGCCAGCATCCTGTGCGACAGCGCGTTCGCCATCCGCGCCGCGGTCGACCTGCCGATCCAGGCGCAGTGCGAGCCGCCCGACGACGACCGCTGGTTCAGCCGCATGCGCGCGGCCGGCATCGACACGCTCGGCATGCACCTGGAAGTGGTCACGCCGTCGGTGCGCGAGCGCATCATGCCGGGCAAGGCCTCGGTGCCGCTGTCCCGCTACATGGAGTCGTTCAAGGCCGCGGTGGCGGTGTTCGGCCGCGGCCAGGTCAGCACCTACATCCTCGCCGGCCTGGGCGACACCGCCGAGGCCATCCTGTCGATCTCGCGCGAGCTGCTCGACATCGGCGTCTATCCGTTCGTGGTGCCGTTCGTGCCGATCTCCGGCACGCCGCTGGAAGACCACCCGGCGCCCACGCCCGAATTCATGAAGTCGGTGCTGCAGCCGCTCGGCGCGATGGTCGCCGCGGCCGGCATGCGCTCGGCCGACATCAAGGCCGGCTGCGGCAAGTGCGGCGCCTGCTCGTCGCTGTCGTCCTACGAAGGGCTGGCAGCATGAAAGCCGATCTCTGCGTCGAAGTGCCGGCCGCCGAGGTCCTGCGCGTGCGCTGGGCCGACGCGGCCTGGGAAAGCGAGCAGGCCTACCGCCTGCGGCGCGCGGTGTTCTGCGACGAGCAGGGCATCTTCGCCGGCGACGACCGCGATGCCGTCGACGACGTGGCCCAGCTGCTGGTGGCCGTGGTGTCCCGGCCCGGCCAGCCGGAGCAGGTGGTCGGCACCGTGCGCATCCACGAGAGCGAGCCCGGCGTGTGGTTCGGCTCGCGCCTGGCGGTGGACGCGGCCTTCCGCCGCCACGGCAAGATCGGCGCCACGCTGATCCGCCTGGCCGTGAGCAGCGCCAACGCGCTGGGCTGCCAGCGCTTCCTGGCCCACGTGCAGAGCCAGAACGTGCCGCTGTTCCGGCGCCTGCACTGGAGCGTGCTGTCGGAAGAAACACTGCTCGGCCATCCGCACCACCTGATGCAGGCGGACCTGAACATGTATCCGCCCTGCCACACGCCGCGCGAAGGCTTCGTCGCCGAAGGCAGGGCCGCGCGATGACGCTCGACGAACTCGTGCGCGCGCAGCGCGCCAGCCGCGGCTTCGGCCACAAGACCGACATCGCCGGCATGCTGTCCTCGCTCGGCAGCGCCCTGCCCGGCGGCGCGCGCGACCTCGACCAGGCCGTGGCCGTGGGCGACGACTGCGCCGCCATCGCCGACGGCGACGGCTACCTGCTGTTCGCCATCGAAGGCATGGTCAGCGACTTCATCCGCACCATGCCGTGGTTCGCCGGCTACAGCGCGGTGATGGTCAACATCAGCGACGTGTGCGCGATGGGCGGGCGCCCGCTGGCGGTGGTCGACGCGATCTGGAGCCAGGGCGTGGACGATGCCGCCGAGGTCTTCAAGGGCATGGCGGCGGCGGCCTCGCGCTACGGCGTGCCGATCGTGGGCGGGCACAGCAACGCCCGCGCCGACCAGGCCCAGCTCGCGGTGGCCATCCTCGGGCGCGCCACGCGCCTGCTCTCCAGCTTCGCCGCGCGTCCCGGCCAGCGCCTGCTGATGGCGGTGGACCTGCGCGGCGCCTTCGTCGAGCCGTATCCGTACTGGAACGCCTCCACCGAGGCGCCGGCCCAGCGCCTGCGCGGCGACCTGGAGATCCTGCCGGCGCTGGCCGAGGACGGCCTGTGCGCCGCGGCCAAGGACATCAGCATGGCCGGCACGCTCGGCACCGCGCTGATGCTGCTGGAGTGCTCCGGCGTGGGCGCCGTCATCGACCTCGCGCGCATCCCCGCCCCGCCCGGCGTGGACCCGCAGCGCTGGCTGAGCGCCTTCCCCAGCTTCGGTTTCCTGCTGGCCGTGGACGAGCAGGACGTGGAAGCCGTGGGCGCGCGCTTCCGCGCGCGCGGCATCGCGTGCGCGGACATCGGCGCCATCGACGCCACGCGCACGGTGCGGGTCGAGCGGCACGGCGAGCGCGCCGTGCTGTGGGACTTCGCCAGCGACGCCTTCATCGTGCCGCGCGGCACGGCCCCCCTCACCGCATAAGGACTACCCATGCCAGTCACGCATTTCCGGGTGCAATGGCCGGACAACAGCCAGGCCACCTGCTACTCGCCCTCGTCGGTCGTCACCGAGTATTTCGCCGCCGGGCAGGACTATCCGCTCGAGGACTTCCTCGCGCGCGCGCGCCAGGCGCTGGGCAGCGCCTCCGAGCGCGTGCGGGCCAAGTACGGCTACGCCTGCTCCTCGGCGATGGACCAGCTCGAGCAGATCGAAAACACCGCCGCCAGGTGGAGCGCCCAGCCGGACGCCACCGTGCGCGTGCTCGGCTTCGGGCGCTAGCGCGGCCCGGGCAGCACGCCAGTCATTCGCGCATCACCGCTATCTACGAAGGAACCATCATGTCCAATACTCTCGGCGCAAGCCAACCCGGCGGGGCAGCCGCCAAGCACTACAGCGTGATCGTGGTCGGGGGCGGCCAGGCAGGCCTGTCCATGAGCTACTACCTGCAGCAGGCCAGGATCGACCACCTCGTGATCGAAAAGCACACCATCACCCACACCTGGCGCAACCAGCGCTGGGATGCGTTCTGCCTGGTCACGCCCAACTGGCAATGCGCGCTGCCCGGCTACCCGTACCGGGGCAGCGACCCCCACGGCTTCATGAAGAAGGACGAGATCGAGGCCTATCTGGACGGTTTCATCCGCATGGTCGACGCGCCGGTGCTCGAGCACACCGAGGTGCGCCGCGTCAGGCCGCGCGAGCACGGCGGCTACGAGGTCTTCACCTCGAACGGCGACTTCACCGCCGACCAGGTGGTGGTGGCCTCGGGCGGCTATCACGCGCCGATCGTGCCGCGCATGGCCGAGCGGCTGCCGGCCGGCATCCGCCAGATCCAGTCGTCCGAGTACCGCAACCCGCAGGCGCTGCCCGAAGGCGCGGTGCTGGTGGTGGGCTCCGGCCAGTCCGGCGCGCAGATCGCCGAAGACCTGCACCTGGCCGGGCGCAAGGTCTACCTGGCGGTGGGCGAGGCGCCGCGCTGCGCGCGCTTCTACCGCGGCCGCGACGTGGTGGACTGGCTGGCCGACATGCAGTACTACGACATGCCGGTGGAAGAGCACCCGCTGCGCGAAGGCGTGCGCGACAACACCAACCACTACGTGACCGGGCGCGACGGCGGGCGCGACATCGACCTGCGCAAGTTCGCCAGCGAAGGCATGGAACTGTACGGCGTGCTGGACGACTACCGCGACGGCCACCTGCGCTTCGCGCCCAACCTGGCGGCCAACCTGCAGGACGCCGACGACACCTACAACCGCATCAACGCCGGCATCGACAAGTACATCGAGAAGCAAGGCATCGCGGCGCCGCCGGCCAGCGTCTACGAGCCGGTGTGGCGGCCCGCCGGCGAGCGCACCGCGCTGGACCTGGGCAGCGCCGGCATCGGCAGCATCATCTGGTGCATCGGCTTCCGCCCGGACTTCAGCTGGCTGGAAGTGCCGGTCTTCAACGGCCGCGGCTATCCCGGCCACGTGCGCGGCGTCACCGCGCAGGCCGGCCTGTACTTCCTCGGCCTGCCGTGGCTGCACACCTGGGGCTCGGGCCGCTTCTCCGGCATCGCGCGCGACGCCGAGTTCCTGGCCGGCAAGGTGATCGCCGCGCGCACCGGCGAAGAAGCGCTGGCGGCCTGACATGCACCGCGCTCGCACCGACTACGTGGCGGGCATGCCGCAGTTGTCGTACACGGGGCTGTCGGAGAACTGGCTGCTCAAGACCTGCGGCGACCTGCACTGGCAGGGCCTTGCCGCGCTGGCCGGGCAGGCCGTGCCGGAGTTCCGCGACGCCGGGGGGCACAAGTCCTACGCCGCCTTCCTGGCGATCCGCGTGCGCGAGGCCGCGCTGGAGACGATGGGCGAGCACGCGGCATTCGCCATCGACAGCGAGCTCCAGCGCGTGACCGGCGCGCGCCACCACAGCACGCACCGCGTGATGGCGGGCGAGGCGCGCCGCGCCGAGGTGACGATGATGTCCACCTTCATCCGCCGCGAGCGCGAGCGCGACAACCGCTCGGTGGTGCGCGCGGCCTTCGGCCCCGCGCCCGAGGCGCCGCTGCCCGCCGCCGCCGAGATGGCGACGCTGGCCAAGCGCTTCCGCGCGGGCGACTGGGGCGCGCACCTCGGGCTGGCGCAGACGCTGGCGCCCGCGCGCCACACCGCCGAATACCTGCCCTGCCCGTACACCGACTTCAACGGCGCCGACCTGCTCTACTTCGCCAGCTTCCAGGCCATCGTCGACCGCGCCGAATGGCAGTGGCAGCGCTTCGAGGAGCCGCCCGCGGTGTCGCAGCGCGACCTGTTCTTCCACGGCAACGTCAATTTGGGCGACGCGCTGGAATTATCGTTCAGCGCCGTGCACAGCGGCCCCGGCGGGCTGGCGCACTGGTGCGAGATCCGCCGCGCCAGCGACGGCGAGAAGATCGCCGACGTGGTCACGCGCAAGCACTGGAGAACGCGATGAGCAACGGCCACCACGGCGTGCCCCGGCGCGCCGTCTATACCGCCGCCGACCTCGACGGCATCGCCCATCTGGGCACCCTGCCCGGCGAGGCGCCGTTCGTGCGCGGCGTGCACCGCACCATGTACGCGGGCAAGCCGTGGACCATCCGCCAGTACGCCGGCTTCGCCGACGCCACCGCTTCCAACCTCGCCTACCGCACCGCGCTGGCGCAGGGCGCGCAGGGCCTGTCGGTGGCGTTCGACCTGCCCACCCACCGCGGCTACGACTCGGACCACCCGCTGGCGCAGGCGGACGTGGGCATGGCCGGCGTGGCGGTCGATTCGGTCGAGGACATGAAGCGCCTGTTCGCGGGCATCCCGCTGGAGCGCGTCTCGGTGTCGATGACCATGAGCGGCGCGGTGCTGCCGGTGCTGGCCGCGTTCCTGGTGGCCGGCGAGGAAAGCGGCGTGCCGCTGGCCCAGTTGAGCGGCACCATCCAGAACGACATCCTCAAGGAGTACATGGTCCGCAATGCGTGGATCTTCGCGCCGGCGCCGTCCATGCGCATCGCCGGCGACGTGGTGGCGTGGCTGGCGCGGCACGTGCCGCGCTTCAACGGCATGTCGATCTCCGGCTACCACTTCCAGGAAGCCGGCGCCGACCCGGTGCTGGAACTGGCGCTGGCATTGGCCAACGGCCAGGCCTACGTCGAGGCCATCCGCGCGCGCGGCATCGGCGTGGACGAATTCTGCGGCACGCTGAGCTTCTTCTTCGGCGTGGGCAAGGATTTCTACCTGGAGATCGCCAAGCTGCGCGCCGCGCGCCTGCTGTGGTGGGAGATCATCCAGGCCGCCGGCGGCACCAGCGCGCGCGCCGGCGCGCTGCGCACGCACTGCCAGACCTCGGGCTGGTCGCTGACCGCGCGCCAGCCGCTCAACAACGTGGTGCGCACCACGGTGGAGGCGATGGCGGCGGTGTTCGGCGGCACCCAGTCGCTGCACACCAACGCCTACGACGAAGCGCTGGCGCTGCCCGGCGCCGACGCCGCGCGCCTGGCGCGCGACACCCAGCTCATCCTGCAGCGCGAGATGGGCCTGTGCGAGGTGGCCGACCCGTGGGCCGGCTCCTACATGATGGAGTCGCTGACCGACGACGTGGCGCGCCGCGTGCGCGCGCTGATGGCCGAGATCGCGGCGCGCGGCGGCGTGCTCGCCGCGCTCGAATCGGGCTGGGTGCATGCCATGATCGCGCGCGGCGCCGCGCGCACGCAGGCCCGCATCGACTCGGGCGAGCAGGCCATCATCGGCGTCAACCAGTTCCGCGGGCCGGACGAGGAGCCGGCCTGCTTCATGGTGGACGGGCGCGCCGTGCAGGCCGCGCAGGCGCAGCGCCTGGCCGTGCTGAAGCAGGCGCGCGACCCGGCGGCGCTGCAACGCGCGCTGGCCGCGCTGACGGCGGCGGCGCGCGACGGCGGCGGCAACCTGCTCGCGCTCGCCATCGAGGCCATGCGCTGCCGCGCCACCGTGGGCGAATGCACGGCGGCGCTGGAGCAGGTCTGGCCGCGCCATCGGGCCAGCCCGGTGTTCGCCGCCGGCGAATATGGCAGCGCGCGTGGCAACGCGGGCAACGCGGGCAACACGGACGCCGCCTGGGAACAGGCTTGCGCCCGCGTGCGCGCGCTGGCCGCCGGGCTGGGCCGCGCGCCGCGCGTGCTGATCGCCAAGCTCGGGCTGGACGGGCACGACCGCGGCGCCAAGGCGGTGGCCGCAGCGCTGTCCGACGCCGGCTTCGCCGTCACGCTCGGCCCGCTGTTCCAGCAGCCCGAGGACGTGGCCGCCGAGGCCGCGCGCGGCGGCTACGACGCGATCGGCATCTCCACGCTGGCCGGCGCGCACCTCGCGCTGCTGCCGCGCTTCCTGCGGGCGCTGGCGCAGCGGCAACCGGGCACGCCGGTCTTTGCCGGCGGCATCGTGCCGGACGCCGACGCGCGCCTGCTGCTCGGGCTGGGCGTGCGCGGCCTGTTCGGGCCGGGCACGCCGATGGAGGCGATCGCCGTGCGGATCGCCGACGCGGTGGCGGAGACTGCGGCGCCAGCGGCAGACACGAAACACGCGGCGCCGCCGCGCGTGCTGCACGAAAGCCTCTGAACCTGCGGTCCGGCTAACCGGGCGCGCCGCCTTCAGCGCTTGCCGCGCGCCTTGCCCGGCCGCCGCGGCGCCGGCTGCGCGTCCTCGCGGATCATCTCGATCAGCGCGCGCAGCCCCGCCGGCACGTGGCGGCGGCCCGGGTAGTACAGGCTGAGCCCGTCGAACGGCGGTGTCCAGTCTTCCAGCACGCGCACCAGCGTGCCGGCGGCGAGGTCCGCCGCCACGCTCCACTCGGTGAGATAGGTCAGGCCCATGCCGTCGCGCGCCGCGTCGAGCATCAGGTAAGGATCGTCCAGCGTGAGCTCGCCCTGCACGTCCACGCTGAGCGCTTCGCCGTGGCGCGAGAATTCCCAGCGGTAGAGCGTGCCGCTCGGCAGGCGCGTGCGGATGCAGCGGTGCGCGAGCAGGTCGGCCGGCGCGCGCGGCGGCGGGTTGGCGGCGAAGTACGCCGGGCTGCCGACCACGGCGAAGCGTTGCGGCCGCCCCAGCGGCACCGCCACCATGTCCAGCGGCACGCTTTCGGCCAGCCGGATGCCGGCGTCGAAGCCGGCCACCACGATGTCGATCAGGCGCCCTTCGGTGACGATGTCCAGCCGCATCTCGGGATAGCGCCGCAGGAACGCCAGGAACAGCGGCATCGCCTGCCGCGCGGCGCCCGACGAGGTATTGATGCGCAGCGTGCCGGAGGGCGTGTCGCGGTGGCTGCCGGCCTGCTCCATCGCGCCGCGGATGGCCGACAGCGCGGGCGCGATGCCGGCCACGAACTGCGCGCCGGCCTCGGTCAGCGACACGCTGCGCGTGGTGCGGTGGAACAGCCGCACGCCGATGCGCGCCTCCAGCGCGGCGATGGCATGGCTGAGCGCCGAGGTGGAGACGCCCAGCTCGGTGGCCGCGGCGCGGAAGCTGCGCAGGCGCGCCACCGCGGCCACGCCTTCGAGCTCGCCGAGTCCGGAAGTCTGCATTGTCCTAAATCGCTCAATAGTTCGTGCGGAATTATATGGCTAGACCGGCCAATGCCGCGGGCTTATCTTCTGCCCCATGTTCCTACGCATCCTGCGCATTCCCGGAGTTCCCATGCATCGCATCGAACAGATCTACATCGACGGCGCCTTCGTCACCCCGCACGGCGAGGAATGGTTCGACCTGTACAACCCCGCCACCGCCGCGCCCAGCGGCCAGGTCCGGCTGGCCGACGCGCACGACGCGAGGCGCGCCATCGCCGCGGCCAGCCGCGCGTTTCCCGCCTTCTCGCGCACCAGCAAGGCCGAGCGCATCGAGTGGCTGCGGCGCATGCACGCCGCGGTGCAGGCGCGCGAGGACGAGCTGTTCGAGGCCATCGTCGCGGAGTACGGCGCGCCGGTGTCGCGCGGGCGCTGGATGGCGCAGCATGCCGCCAGCGTGCTGCTGGAGGCGGCCCGCGTGCTGGAGGACTACGCCTTCACGCGCCGCATGGGCACGGCGGACGTCATCATGACGCCGCTCGGCGTGGCCGGGCTGATCACGCCGTGGAACAGCAACGGCAGCTTCATCTGCGGCAAGCTGGCGGCGGCCGTGGCGGCCGGCTGCACCGCCGTCATCAAGCCCAGCGAGATGAGCGCCGTGCAGACCCGCATCATCACCGAGGCGCTGCACGAGGCGGGCCTGCCGCCCGGCGTGTTCAACATCGTGACCGGCCGTGGCGAGGTGGTCGGCGCCGAGATCAGCGCGCACCCGGACGTGGCCAAGGTGTCGTTCACGGGCTCCACCGCGGTCGGCAAGGCCATCCTGCGCGCCGGCGCCGACACGCTCAAGCGCGTCACGCTGGAGCTGGGCGGCAAGTCGCCGGTGCTGGTGCTCGACGACGCCGACTTCGCGCAGGCGGTGCCGCTGGCGCTGCAGGCCGGCTTCATGAACAGCGGCCAGGCTTGCATCGCCGGCACGCGCATCCTGGTGCCGCGGCAGCGCCTGGCCGAATTCGAGGCGGCCGTGGTGGCGGAGGTGGCGCGCATCCGCAGCGGCGACCCGCGCGACCCCGAGACCGCCATCGGCCCGATGGTCAGCCAGAAGCAGTGGGAGCGCGTGCAGCGCTACATCCGCATCGGCATCGGCGAAGGCGCGCGGCTGCTGGCCGGCGGCGAAGGCCGCCCGCAGGGCACGCGCGACGGCTGGTTCGTGCGCCCGACCGTGTTCAGCGGCGTGCGCAACGACATGACCATCGCGCGCGAGGAAATCTTCGGCCCGGTGCTGGCGATCCTGCCTTACGGCGACACCGAGGAAGGCATCGCCATCGCCAACGACACCAGCTACGGCCTGCAGGGCTACGTGCTGTCCACGGACGCGGCACGCGCCCGCGCGGTGGCGCAGCGCATCGAGGCCGGCCGCGTGCTGGTCAACACGCTGGCGCACGAGCCGGCCGCGCCGTTCGGCGGCTTCAAGCAGTCCGGCATCGGCCGCGAGTACGGCACCTTCGGGCTGGAAGCGTTCATGGAGCCCAAGTCGCTGCTGGGCGTGGCCTGAGCACGGCGGCGGCGCGCGCGCCTCACGCGGGGTCGCGCGCGCCCTCGGCGCCGGCCTGCCGCAGCCCCAGCCGGGTCAGCCGCAGGGATGTGGATTTTTCAAGCGTGGCACCGTCGAATGCCAGCAATTGCGCATCGAGCAGGCGCTGGATCTGCCACCAGGCGATGTGCACGTCGTGCTCGAGCGACGGCGGGTGCTTCAGTATCGCCGCGGGAATCCGCCCGCCCCAGGGATTGACCGCCAGGGTCAGCGTGGCCCCCTGGCGCATTCGCAGAAGAATCTCGTCTTTTCGCATTGCAAAGCACTCCCCGCACCCCGGTGCTGCGAAAAAAACGATTCTCCTGCGTTGCCTCGACGTGTGTCCGTCGATGGCGTGCGCGTCACGTCTTGCGGCGTTGCGTACTGCATATTGCGTATTGCATATTGGCGGCGCCGGGAGCGGAATCCCTGCGCCACGCCGCATCTGTCCATCCCCAAAGCCGGGGAAATCATTGCCGCGACGGCCCGCGGAAGTCAAGCAAGATGCGTTCCCTGCTCGCGGATGCCGCCGCGCCGCCGCGCCATCACGCGCCCGCGCCGATCACCGAGACGTTGACCGCCACGATGCCCAGCGGCTCGCGCCCGGCGTCGCCGGCGGCGTCCGCGCCGGTCCAGCCGCGCAGCGTGTCCCGCAGCGCGTGCAGCAAGGCGCCGTTGTCCTCCGTTTCCTCATCCAGCCCCAGCAGCACCTCGAACGCGGCATCGTGCTCGCCCGCGGCCTGCAGGCGCGCGTCGAGTTCGGCCAGCACCGCGTAGACCGCGCCGGCCATCTGCTGCACGAAGCCGCGCTGCACGCCCAGCGCGACGTAGGACGCGCGGATCCACGATTCCACCAGCGTGACGAAGATCACGCCGGTTTCGTCGGCATTGATCTCGAACGCGCAATAGCCCACGGGATCGAGGTCGCGCGCGAGGATCAGGCGGTAGAACAGCACCTGTCCGCAGATCTCGTCGCTGTCCATGTCCATCTCGAAGGCCTGGCCCGGCTCCCAGTCGTCGCTGTCGAGCGCCTCGCCGCTGGCCTGCGCGCCGCCCTGCGCGGCCAGTTGCGCGCGCAGCCCGGCCAGCACTTCCTCGCGGCCCGGCGCCTGCGGCGGTTCGGTGTAGATGGCGAAGCGGCCGGCCTCGGCGCCGTCCAGGAAGCCGGCGCCCATCAGCGGCGAGAGTTGCAGCGGCAGCGGCTCCTGCAGGGCCTGGCGCAGGGTGTCGGTGTTGGTGGAAGCGGTCATGGCGTGGATAGGAAAGGAAGGGAGAAGACGCGGAAGAGGCGGAAGACGGAGAAGATGACGACGATGTGGCATTCGGAAGGCAGCGGCGAGTTTGCCACAGATACGGCGGGCCGAGCCACCGCGCGGGGCGCTGTGCCACAATCCTGCACGCGGGCCGCGCCGCCCTCCCCACGACACACAATTCCCGCCAGCGGCCGCCGGCATCACCCACCCGCGATCCCGATTCCTCCAGCCAGAAAAAGGAAGCAGCATGCCCTCCCGCCGTGAGTTCCTGAAGACCGTGCCGATCGCCCTGGCCGCGGGCCTGGCGGCCACCGCCGCCGCGCCCGCCGCGGCGGCCCTGCTCGACGAGCAGGACCCGCAGGCCGTCGGCCTCGGCTACAAGGCGGACACCCGCAAGGTCGACCAGGCCAAGTACCCGAAGCACGCGGCCAGCCAGACCTGCGCCAATTGCCAGTTGTTCCAGGAAGGCAGCAGCCCGGCCACCGGCAGTTGCGTGCTGTTCGGCGACAAGCAGGTCGCCGCGGCGGGCTGGTGCAGCGCCTGGGAACAGGGCTAGCCCATCGCCGTGAACAGCAGGCCGGCGATGCCCAGCCCCACCGCGGCCAGCGCATCGCCGGCGATCAGCCCGCCGCCCACCAGCGAGGTGGTGCTCATGTCGGCGGGCAGCGGGTCCGCCGCCGCGCGCCGGCCCGGCAGCGCGTCGGCCACGCTAGCCACCACGCCGCCGGCGGCAAACCAGGCCGAGGTCGGCAGGTTGACGAAGCCGCCGAACGAAGACGCATAGGGCGAAGGCAGCAGCACCGTATCGACCAGGAAATCGAGCACGCGGCCCTTGCCGCCGGCCGCGACAAGACGCTGGTAGCCCGCGCGCGACCTGACCAGGAGGCGCAGCAGCGCGGTGGCCAGGCCGAGGCCGATCCCCAGCGCCACCGCGGTGCGCTGGTGCGGCAGGTCCTGCGCCAGCCCGCGCAGCGCGCCGACGATCTTGTAGGTCATGGCCGAGGCCCAGCGGTGCGGCTGCGCGTCGGCGGCCAGCATGGTCTGGTCCAGCGCCAGTTCGGGATAAGCGCGCATGAACAGGCGCGCGAACAGCACCGCCAGCACCGCGCCGGCGGCGATGCCGGCCACCTGGAAGCGGAACTGCACGGTGCGGTCCGTGCCCAGGCGCCAGCCGGTGGAGCGGTCCTGCTGCATGTCGCAGGCCTGGCCGGTGGACACCAGCAGCACCGTCGCGGCGATCAGCCCCACCTGCGCGTCCTTCAGGCCGAGCGCCGCCATCAGGATCACCGACAGCACGAAGGCCGAGGAAATCGGGTTCTGGTCCACCATGCCGACCGAGATGCCGTTGACCATCGCGAACAGGAACACCAGCACCACGGCCAGCAGCAGGTAGCCCGGCGGCTGGCCCAGCAGGCCAGATCCCACCGCGACGATGGCCGCGCCCCAGAACACCACCCATGCCAGCAGCCGCCATGACGCGCCGCCCGGCGCGCGCGGCTGGGATGCGCGCGCCTCGCGGACCGCCCGGCCCTGCCGCCAGGCGCGCCGCAGCAGCAGCGACATGTCGACCAGCGCCGCGCCCATGATCATGCCCAGCGCGATCAGGAACGTGATCTTGCGGAACGGGTCGCCCGGCGCCAGCCAGCCGATCGAGATGAAATACGGCACCAGCGCCTGGCTCGCGAGCCCGGCCGCCAGCGCCGCCAGCCCGATGCGCGCGCCCACGATCATGCCCGCGCCGAAGGTCGAGGCCGACAGGTCCACCGCCGCCAGCAGCGCCACGCGCGCCGCGCCGACGCCGCAGGCCACGCCCAGCGCGGCGCCGCCGGCCAGCCGCGCGACCGAAAGCCGCAGCAGCACCGGATCGGTCAGCGCGCGCAGGATGTTGGCCACCGCCAGCCCGGACGGAAACGTCAGTTGCAGGCGGTCCACCAGCACCGGCGTGTACAGCATGCCCACGCCCACGCCGAACATGCCCACGCACAGCATGTACAGCATCAGCTGCCACAGCGGCGGCTCCGGCAGGCCCATCCACGTCATCGCCTGGATCACCACCGCCATCGCGCTCATGCCGGCCACCGAGGCGGCGATGGTCTGGATGTAGTTGGCGCCGTGGCGCCCCTGCGCGCCGTAGCCGTAGGTGATGGTCGAGCCCAGGATGCCGGCCAGCACCTGCCCGCCCACGAAGAAGCCGAGCGAGAAATTCATGTAGGCCGCCGCGACCCCGCCCAGCGGCCCCAGCACCAGCACCCCGACCGCGCCGAGCAGCGCGTAGTAGCCCCAACTGCCCTGCGCCGGCAGCCACTCCCAGCGGCGGCCGGCGGGCACGGCATCGCCGGGCGGTGGAACGGTGGCTTGCGTCATTGGCTTTCCCATGCGCCTTGGCGTCGGTCGGATCTGCGGGGGTGGAACGGCAACGGCGGCAACACGGTGGGCGCCGTCACGCGGGAGATGCTGGAAGCGATGCTACCGCAACGCCGCGCGGCGGGGATGGGCGGGCTGGCGGAAAGAAGGAAAGGATGGCGGGAAGGGAATGCGGCGCGGCCGCCACGCGGTATCCGCATGGCGAAAAAAAAATCCGGACACGTCGGTGTCCGGAAACCCATTTGCTGACTCAGATCGTGTCACAAACCTGAGACACCAAATAATAATGATTATCATTTGCCTGGTCAAGATATGTATACCCGGTCTGTCATGCGCCCGCGGCCGGTGATCGAAATGACTGGCGCCAAGCCCGAGGCGCAGTCTTTGTTTCCGTATCCACGCCGGCGCGGAACGCGACATGGCGCGCGCCATCGCCGCGCGGGTCCGGCGCCAGGCCGACGCCCTGCTGGCGATGGCGCCGGCGATCCCGCCGGTCGGCCCGGACCTGCCGTGGGCGCCCCGCTCAGGCGGTCTTGCGCTGCGCCGCCAGGTGCCGCCCCGCGTCCGGCGCCATGCGGACGTAGCCGATCAGCGAGACCAGCGTCAGCACCCCGGCGAACAGGAAGGCCCAGCGGAAATCGCCCAGCGTGAAATGCGGCAGTCCGCCCGGCTGGGCCGACTCGCCGCGCAGCGCCGCGGCCACGCGCAGCGACAGCGAGCCGAACGCGATGCCCAGGCCGATGGTCATCTGCTGGGCGGCGTTCCACAGCGTGTTGGCGCCGCTCATCTGCGCCGGCGGAATGTCGGCATAGGCCAGCGAGGCGAGCGTGGAGAACTGCATCGAGCGCGTCACGCCGTACACGAACACCACGAACAGCACCAGCGCCAGCGGCATGTCCGAGGTGAGCAGCCCGCAGGCCACGATGAACACGCCGGCGAGCGCGGTGTTGACGATCGCCGTGGAGCGGAAGCCGTAGCGGTGCAGCACGGGCGTGGTGAGCGCCTTCATGCCGAGGTTGCCGACCGCGCTGGCCAGCAGCAGCAGCCCCGCGCGGAACGCGGACAGGCCGAAGCCGACCTGGAACAGCAGCGGCATCAGGTACGGCACCGCGCCGATGCCCACGCGCGTGAACGACCCGGTAATGACCGTGACGGAGAAGGTCGGCACGCGCAGCGTGGTGAAGTCGAGCAGCGGATGCGGGTGGCCCGCCGCGTGGCGCACGGTCAGCACGCCGGACAGCAGCCCCGCCGCCACGCAGCCGCCCGCCAGCGCCAGGCTGGCGCCGTCCTGGCTGGCCAGCTCGGTGCCGTACAGCACCAGCGTCAGGGTGGCGCCGCCGAGCAGGAAGCCGATCACGTCGAGCGGCTTGCGCTCGGCCGCGCGCGCGTTGCGGATCATCATGAAGGTGGCCACCAGCGCGGCGATGCCGAACGGCACGTTGAGCAGGAAGATCCAGCGCCAGGACGCATAGGTGGTGATGAAGCCGCCGATCGGCGGCCCCACCACGGGCGCGGCGATGGCCGGCCAGGTGATGGTGGAGATGGCCTTGATGAGGTCGCGCTTGTCGGTGTTGCGCACCACGATCAGGCGCCCCACCGGCACCATCATCGCCCCGCCGATGCCTTGCAGCACGCGCGCCGCGGTGAACTCCGCCAGCCCGCTGGACGCGCCGCACAGCACCGAGGCCACCGTGAACACCACGATGGCGCCGCCGAACACGGTGCGCGAGCCGTAGCGGTCCGCGATCCAGCCGCTGATCGGGATGAACACCGCCAGCGCCAGCATGTAGGCGGTCATGCCCAGGCTGAGGTCGTTCGGCCCGACCCCGAACGACTGCGCCATCTGCGGCAGCGCCGTGGCGATCACGGTGGTGTCGAGGTACTCCATGAAAAAGGTGGCGGCGACGAGATAGGGCAGGAATCTCATCGAAGACTGGCTTTGCATGGTTGTCATGGACTGGCGCGCACGGACTGGCGGGATGCCGTCCGGCGTCGGGGAGGGTTGATCTTGGCGGCGGCCCGGGCTGGCGCCGGGGCGAAAGCGCCATGATACCGGGCATCGGCGCCGGCCGTTGCCCGCCCCGGGCGGCTCAGCGCGGCAGGTGCACCGGGTCCATGTGCGTCATCACGTCGAGCACGTCGGTCACTTCCATCGCGCGCCGGCGCGCCTCGAGGGCGATGTGGTGGCCGGCCTCCACCGTGAGCGCGCCGTCGATCTCCAGGTGCACGTCGGCCAGGACGAAGTCGCCCATCTTGCGCGTGCGCAGCCCGTGCAGGCCGTGCACGCCGGGCGTGCCGAGCATGGCCTCGCGGATCGCCGCCACGGTCTGCGCGTCCACGGCGCCGTCCATCAGGTCGTGCATGGCCTCCCACGAGAACTTCCAGCCCATGCGGCTGACCATCAGGCCGACCACCAGCGCCGCGATCGGGTCGAGCATGTGCACGCCCAGCATGTTGCCGCCGATGCCGAGCGCCACCACCAGCGAGGACGCCGCGTCCGAGCGCGCATGCCAGGCATTGGCCGCCAGCATGGCGGAGCGCACGCGCTGGGCCACCGCCAGCATGTAGCGGAACAGCAGTTCCTTGGCCGCCAGCGCGCCCAGCGCCACCCACAGCGCGATCTCCTTGACCGGCTGGATCAGCTCGGGATGCTCCAGCTTGCTCACCGCCGTCCACAGCATGCCCACGCCGACCGCCAGCAGCAGGATGCCGATGCCCAGCGAGGCGGCGGTCTCGAAGCGCTGGTGGCCGTACTGGTGGTCGGCGTCGGCGCCCTTGCGGCTGTGGTGGCTGGCGAACAGCACCACGAAATCGGAGATCAGGTCGGACAGCGAGTGCACGGCGTCGGCGATCAGCGCCTGCGAGCCGGCGAACAGCCCGGCCGCCATCTGCATGCCGGTCAGCAGCAGATTGACGCCGACGCTCACCAGCGTGCTGCGGCGCGCCTCCTCGGTCCTGGTCGGCGCGCCGGCGCCGTCGTGCTCGCCGGCCATGCGCGCCTCGGCCCTCGCGCGGCCCTCGCCGGGCCCCACGGCGCTCATCGCGCCGGCGCGGCGCTAGTCCGCCCGCGCCGCTCCAGCCATTCGAACAGCATCATGCCCGCCAGCATGGCCAGCACGAACACCGCGCCCTGCCACGCGCCGGCGCCGAGCAGCACCAGCGCCGGGCCCGGGCAGATGCCGGCCAGGCCCCAGCCCGCGCCGAACAGCAGGCTGCCGCCGACGAGGCGCGCATCGATGCCGCGCGCGCCTGGCAATCGCATCGGCAGCCCTAGCAGCGACACGCGGCGGCGCCGCGCCAGCGCGAACGCCACCAGGCCGAGCGCGATGGCGCCGCCCATCACCAGCGCCAGGGATGGGTCCCAGGCGCCGGCGAGGTCGAGAAAGCCCAGCACCTTGGCGGGATTGGCCATGCCGGCCAGGATCAGCCCGAGGCCGAACACCAGCCCGGCCAGCAGCGCCGACAACAGGGAGGACAGCGGGGAAGCCACGCGCGCGGCGCCGTGGGACGCGGTATCGGGAGTCGTCATGGGCGTGGCCATCTCAAGCCCCGACCAGATGGCGGACCACATAGACCGTGGCAAAGCCGGTGGCCATGAAGGCCAGCGTGGCCACCAGCGAGCGCGGCGACAGCCGCGACAGCCCGCACACGCCATGCCCGCTGGTGCAGCCCGAGCCGTAGCGCGTGCCCAGCCCGACCAGCAGCCCGGCCACGGCCAGCACGCCGGTGCCGGCCTCGATGCGGATCTCCGGCAGCGCCGCGAACAGGCGCCAGCACAACGGCGCCGCCACCAGCCCGGCCACGAAGGCGAGCCGCCAGGCCACGTCCCCGCGCGCCGGGCGCAACAGGCCGCCGACGATGCCGCTGATGCCGGCGATGCGCCCGTTGAGGAGGATGAACAGCGCCGCGGCCAGCCCGATCAGCAGGCCGCCGGCCAGTGCCGGCAGCGGCGTGAAATGCGTCCAGTCGATTGTCATGATGGTCTTGTGGGGTTCCCGGCCCGCCGTGCCGCGGATGGTGCCGGTGCCGCCGGCCGCGCGCCGCCCGGCGCCGATGCGACGGTCGATGCCGCGGTCGACGGGATAGTCGATGCGGTAGTCAATGCGGTAGTCGATGGGATAGTCGATGGGATAGTCGATGGGATAGTCAATGCGACATCAGCACAGGAATCTCTGCTTGCCGCATCAGCGTGCGCGTGGTGCCGCCCGTGACCAGCTCGCGCAGGCGCGCGTGTCCGTAGCCGCCCGCGACCAGCAGGTCGGCCCGCAGCTCGCGCACCGCGCCCAGCAGCAGCGGCCCGGGCCGCTGGCCGCCCGGCGCGGCATGGATGGCGGCCACGATGCCGTGGCGCGCGAGGTGCTCGCACAGCGCGGCCGGCGCGGCATGCGGCTCGGGCGCGCCGCTGTCGGCGCCCGGCGCGCTGATCACGCTCACGCGCGCGGCCCGGCGCAGCAGCGGCATGGCGTCGGCCACCGCGCGGGCGGCCTCGCGGCCGCCGTCCCAGGCGATGGCGACGTGCCCGCAGTCCAGCCGGCGCACGCCCGGCGGCACCAGCAGCACCGGCCGGCCCGCCTCCAGCATCACGTATTCGGGAGTCTGCGCCACCAGCACCGGCAGCGACTCCAGCCCCGGCAGCCGGGCCAGCACGATCAGGTCTGCCAGCCGCCCTTCCCGGGCCAGCGCCCAGCCCGGCTCTTCCTCGATCAGGCGATGGTTGCAGCCCAGCTCCGGCGCGGTTTCCTGCATGACGCGGTGGAAATCGGCGCTGGCCGCCGCGGCCTGGGCCAGCAACTGGCGCCGGGCCAGCTCGGCGTAGCGGCCGGCGTCGTCGCCGGCACCGCGGAACGGCTCCAGGCGCGTGCCGGTCGCGGTCACGCCGGTGACGTGGGCGGCACTGTGCCGCGCCAGCTCCGCCGCCAGGCGGACCCGGTCGGCGCAGCCCGGGTCCGGGCCAAGTTCGACCAGCAGGGTCTTGAATTCCATGATGTCTCGGGCTCCGGGCAGAGGACGGTGGAAAAACGGTGGAAGAACAGTCAGCAAAGGCGGCGAATGGCCGCGCCGCAATTATGCCAAGCCCGGGCGTGCCTTGGCAGCCCCGCCGGCGCGCGCCCGGTGAGCGCCGAAAAAATAACTTCAGGATCGGGGCCGCCATGCCGATAGCAATGCCAGAGCCGAGTCATTGTCACGCAGGGCCCCGTCGGGGCGGGCAGGCATTATCGGTCGTTAGCGACGTTTACCTCACCCATGCCAGACAGAGACAAAGCGCTCGGCATAGCCGACCCCCATCTGCTATTCCGCAATTCGCTCGAACAGGCCACCGATGCCGTCTTCGTGGTGGACGCGGATGGCCAGGTGATCTTCCTGAACGCGGCGGCCGAGACGCTCTGCGGCGCCTGCCGCACGCAGGTGCTCGGCCGGCACGTCGACACGCTGGTGCAGCCGCTGCCCGGCGCCGGCCCGCAGCCCGCCGGCGAGCATGGCGAGCTGCTGCCGGCGGTGCAGGTGCTGCGCCCGGACGGCGGACGGCGCTTCGGCTTCCTGGCCGAAGCCGTCGCCACGCCGGGCGGCGCCGCGCTGCGCACCCTGCTGGTCAAGGTGCCGGACGGCGCCGGCGTCGGCCGCGACGACCATCCGCTGCTGTCGGTGATCGCCGACGAGATCGACAGCGCGGTGCTGGTGGTGGATACCGACTGGCGCATCGTCTATGTCAACGCCGGCCTGACGCGCCTGCTCGGCTACGCGCCGAGCGACATGTTCGGCCGCACGCCCGCCGACGTGCTGGCCGGCGAGTTCACCGACCCCGCCGCCATGCGGCGCCCGCAGGCACAGCGCGCCGCGCCCGCGGTGGAGCGCCACGAGGCGCTGATCTACGCGCGCGGCAACAGCCCGCTGTGGGTGTCGGTCACGGTGCGCCACCTGGTCAGCACGGTGGGTGGGCACCACCACGGCATCGTCATCCTGTCCGACATCACGCAGAAGAAAACCTACGAGCTGCTCCAGCGCAAGGTGCTGCACGCGATGGTGATGGATCAGCCGCTGCCGGCGGTGATGGAGCTGATCTGCCAGGAAGTGCAGCGCGTGGCGCCCTCGGTGGTCGCCTCCGTGCTGCGCGTGGACAGCGAGCGGCGCTTGCGCCCGCTGGCCGCGCCGGCGCTGCCGCCCGAGTACTCGGCGGCGCTCGACGGCGTGCCGGTCGGGGCCGCGGTGGGCTCCTGCGGCACCGCCGCCTGGCTGGGCGAGCCGGTGGTGGTCAGCGACATCGCCACCGACCCGCGCTGGGCGGACTTCCGCCACCTGGCCCTGCCGCTGGGCCTGGCGGCCTGCTGGTCGTACCCGATCAAGGCCGGCGACGGCCGCGTGCTGGCCACGCTGGCCTTCTATTTCCGCAGCGTGCGCGAGCCCGACGCCTTCCACCAGCAGGTGGTGGAAGTCTGCGCCTGGCTGTGCAAGCTGGCCTTCGAACGCGACGACGCCGCCGAGCGCATCCAGCAGCTCGACCACTACGACTCCCTCACCGGCCTGCCCAACCGCAGCCAGCTGCAGCGCCAGGCCGGCAAGCTGCTGCTGGCGGCGCGCCAGGCCGGCGCCGCGCTGAGCGTGCTGTTCGTCGACCTGGACCGCTTCAAGTACATCAACGACTCGCTCGGCCACAGCGGCGGCGACAAGATGCTGCGCGAGGTGGCCAAGCGCCTGGTCGCCCACGCCGGCGAGAGCGCGCTGGTGGCACGCCTGTCGGGCGACGAGTTCGCGCTGGTGCTGCCCGGCGCCGACCGCACCCGCACCATCGCCACCGGCCAGCGCCTGCTGGTGGCGATGCGCCAGCCGCTGCGCATCGACCACGCCAGCATCGCGCCCTCGGCCAGCATCGGCATCAGCCTGTTCCCGTCGGACGGCGACACGCTGGACTACCTGCTGCACTGCGCCGAGATGGCCATGTACGACGCCAAGGCGGCCGGGCGCAACCTGTTCCGCCTCTTCAGCATCGAGATGAACTGGGCCGCGCAGGAGCGCCTGGCGCTGGAGTCGGCGCTGCGCGACGCGCTGCTCAACGAGGAACTCCACCTCAACTTCCAGCCGCAGGTGTTCCTGCGCGACGGGCGCCTGTACGGGCTGGAAGTGCTGGTGCGCTGGCACCACCCGCATTTCGGCAAGGTGCCGCCCGACCGCTTCGTGCCGCTGGCCGAGGACGCCGGCCTGATCGGCACGCTGGACCGCTGGGTGCTCGAGCGCGCGTGCGCGCAGCTGGCCGCCTGGCGCCACGAGGGCATCCCGGTGCCGACCATCTCCGTCAACATCTCGCCGGGCAGCTTCCGCGACCCGGCGCTGGCCACCGACGTGGCCGAGACGCTCTCGCGCCACGGCCTGCCCGCCCACGCGCTGGTGCTGGAGATGACCGAAGGCCTGCTGATGGAGGACGATGCCGGCATCGCCGCCACCGTCGCCGCGATCCACGCGCAGGGCGTGCGCCTGTCGATGGACGATTTCGGCACCGGCTATTCGAGCCTGGGCTACCTGCGCCAGTTGCCGGTGCACCAGCTCAAGCTCGACAAGAGTTTCGTGATCGACCTGGAGAGCGACGCCGCCGCGCGCGAACTGGCCAGCGCCGTGATCCGCATCGGCGACAGCCTGAAGCTCGCGGTGGTGGCCGAAGGCGTGGAAAACGACGCCCAGCGCCAGTTCCTGCTCTCGCAGGGCTGCCACATGGGCCAGGGCTACCTGTTCTCGCGCCCGCTCGATGCCGACGCCGCGGCGCAGTGGATGAAGTCGCAGCACCCGGCCGAGCGCGCGGCCCCGCAGCCCAACCACTCGCTGCGCTAGGCCGGCGCGGCGGCCCGCGTCACGATGCGCGCAACACCTCCGCCAGCGTGCCGAACAGCGTGTCGATCTGCGCCGGCGCGATGACCAGCGGCGGCGACAGCACCATCGTGTCGCCCGCCGCGCGGATCAGGCAGCCGCGCGCCAGGCAGGCCAGGTGCGCCGCATGACCGCGCTGGCCGGGCTGGCCCGGCAGCGGCTCCAGCTCGATGGCCGCCAGCAGGCCGATATTGCGCACGTCCGCCACGTGCGGCAGGCCGCGCAGGCCGTGCGCCGCGTCGGCCCATTGCCGCGCCAGGTCGTTGGCGCGCGTAAACAGCCCCTCGCGGCGGTAGATGTCCAGCGCCGCCAGCCCGGCCGCGCAGGCCAGCGGATGACCCGAATAGGTGTATCCGTGCGGCAGCTCGATGCTGCCCGGCGCGCCCTGCATGAGGGCCTCGTACACATGGCCGCCCACCAGCGTCGCGCCCATCGGCACCGCGCCGTTGGTCAGGCCCTTGGCGCTGGTCATCAGGTCCGGCGCCACGCCGAAGGCCTGCGCGGCGAACGGCGCGCCCACGCGGCCGAAACCGGTGATGACCTCGTCGAAGATCAGCAGGATGCCGTGCCTGTCGCAGATCTCGCGCAGGCGCTGCAGGTAGCCCACGGGCGGCACCAGCACGCCGGTGGAGCCGGACACCGGCTCGACGATCACGGCGGCGATGGTGGATGCGTCGTGCAGCGCGACCAGGCGCTCCAGCTCGTCCGCGAGGTGCGCGCCCCACGCCGGCTGCCCGCGCGAGAACGCCATCGCCGCGCGGTCGTAGGTGTGCGGCAGGTGGTCCACCCACGGCAGCAGGTTGCCGAACGGCTTGCGGTGGCCGGCGATGCCCGACACCGACAGCCCGCCGAAACCCACGCCGTGATAGGCGCGCTCGCGCCCGATCAGGCGCACCCGCTGCGGCTCGCCGCGCGCGCGGTGATAGGCCAGCGCGATCTTGAGCGCCGAATCCACCGCCTCCGACCCGGAATTGGAAAAGAACACGTTGGACAGGCCGGCCGGCGCCTCGGCCACCAGCGCCTCGGCGAACGCGAAGGCCAGCGGGTGGCTCATCTGGAACGACGGCGCGTAGTCCAGCTCGTGGGCCGTGCGCGCGATGGCCTCGACGATCTCCGGGCGGCGGTGCCCGGCGTTGACGCACCACAGCCCGGCCATGCCGTCGAGCACGCGGCTGCCGTCCGGGCGCAGGTAGTACATGCCGTCGGCGCCCGAGAACATCTGCGGTTGCGGCTGCTGCTTGAAGCGGCGGTTGGACGTGAACGGCATCCAGTACGCGGCCATCGCGGCGGCGGGATCGGCGTCGGAGACAGAAATGGAAGCGGAAGCGGAGTCAGAAGCGGGCAATACGCTGTGGGCGGTCATGGCGGGGCTCGTCGAAGTGGCGTTGCGGTAAGGCACGGTCCCGGCCATTTTGTACTAAATATGAACAAAGTACAATATTGCGCGAATACGGCCCATGCCCGCGGGACAGGCGCGCGCATAGCCGCACCGCGCCCGGCACGGCCGCGCATTGCGATGCGTTCGGAGGAAGGGAGGCGGCGTGAAAAGCGGAGTGACAAGCGGCGGCGCGGCCGCTCAGTTGCTGTAGGCGCGCGCGTTCAGCAGGTGCCGGCGCATCAGCGCGGCCGCCCATTCGCGGTCGCCCAGTTCCAGCGCGTCGAGGATCTGCAGGTGCTCGCGGCAGGCTTCGACGAGGTCGATCTCGCGGTAGAACGCGGCGTGCTCCTCCAGCCGGCGCAACTGGGTCTGCTGCTGCACCGCCTGCACGATGAAGCGGTTGCCGGAAAAGCGCGCCAGCATCTCGTGGAACGACGTGTTCAGCGCGAAGAACCCGGCCGGCGACAGGCTCGCGCCGCCGTCCGCGATGACCTGCTCGTAGGCCTTGCGGCAGCGCGCGACCTGCGCCTTGTCGGCCTCGAAGGCCGGCTCCAGCAAGGCCCCGCATTCCACGATCATGCGGAAGCGGTAGCTCTCGGCCAGCGCCTCGGGCGTTTCCAGCGACGGCAGGAAGCGCCAGCCGTGGCCGGCGCGCTTCTCGATCAGGCCGTCCGCCGCCATGCGCGTCAGGGTCTTGGCCAGCAGGCTGCGCGACACCGGATAGGCGCGCAGCAGCTCCTTCTCGGTCAGCGTGTCGGGCAGCTGCTTGCCGGCGCGGCCGTCCACCAGCTGGCGGTACAGCTCGTCGCCGCCCATGCCGGACTCGCCGAAGTCCGGCACCGCGGCGCCGTGCGCCGGCGCCTCGACGAAATAGCCGCTATTGGCGCGGTAGCGGATCAGGCCGTGCCCGGCCAGCAGCCGCAGCGCCGCCCGCACCGGCGTGCGCGACACCGCGAAATGGCTCGCCAGGGTTTCCTCGGCGAGGTGCGCGCCGGGCGCCAGCTCGCCCTCGGCCACCTGCCGCGCGATGCGGCGCGCGAGGTCGATCTGCAGCGGCGAGGCCGGTTTGCTGGAAGCGGGCATGGGCAGTGGGATCGGGTGGCGCCGGTGGCGCAAGCCGTGCCGGCGCGCAAGCGGCGCGGCCGGACGAGAGCCGCGATGGTAGCCCCGAAGCCGGGCGCGCGCAAATATTGCCGGCAGCCTTGTTGTATTTTAAAACAATCTAGTACATATCCATCTCGCCGCATGCCGGCCCAGGAAAGCGCCGGTCCGGCGCCCCGCGCGGGCCTCGCCGCGCGTCATGCAAGCGTGCCGGGCGGGCCGCCGGCCGCGGGCACGGCGCCGCGTGGATTACCATTCCATCCATTGCACCTTGCTCCACCCACGGCCGCTCACGGAATCCGTCGCCATGCCCATCCCCTACCTGCGCAGCCTCGCCGGGCGCCAGCGCAGTCCGCAAGCCAACCGGCAGCTCGCCTGCTACCTCAGTTTCGTCGCCGGCGCCGCCAACGCCGGCGGTTATCTCGCGGTCCAGCAATACACCTCGCACATGAGCGGCATCGTCTCCGCGATGGCCGACCATCTCGCGCTCGGCGAGGCCGGGCTGTTCCTGGAGGGGCTGGGCGCGCTGCTGTCCTTCCTGGCCGGCGCCGCCACCTCGGCCGTGCTGATCAACTGGGCGCGGCGCGAGGACCTGCACAGCGAATACGCGCTGCCGCTGCTGCTGGAGGCCGTGCTGCTGCTGTGCTTCGGCCTGATGGGCGGCAACCTGGAGATGCACCGCTGGGCGCTCGGCACCGCCACCGTGATCGTGCTGTGCTTCATCATGGGCCTGCAGAACGCCATGATCACCAAGATCTCCAATGCCGAGATCCGCACCACCCACGTCACCGGCATGGTGACCGACATCGGCATCGAGCTCGGCAAGCTGTTCTACTGGAACGCCACCGGCGCCGTCGCCGGCAAGCCGGTGGTGCTGGCCAACCGCTCCCGGCTGCGCATGCTGGCCACGCTGGTGGGGCTGTTCTTCGGCGGCGGCGTGATCGGCGCGCTGGGGTTCAAGCACCTGGGCTTCAGCGCCACGCTGGCGCTGGCGGCGCTGCTGCTGGCGCTGGCGGTGGTGCCGGTGGCCGACGACGTGCGCGGCCACCTGCGGCGCGCGGTGGTGCGCTGCCGCGTCTGGGCGCGCGAAGTGCTGCGCGACGTACATGCGCTGTGGCTGGCCGCGCGCGACCCGCGCACGCCCTGGTATGCCAAGGTGGTGGCGCTGCTGGTGGCGGGCTACGCGCTGTCGCCGCTCGACCTGATCCCGGATTTCATCCCCGTGCTGGGCTATCTCGACGACGTGGTGCTGGTGCCGCTGGGCGTGCTGCTGGCGGTGCGGATGGTGCCGCCCGAGCTGATGCGCGAATACCGCGCGGCCGCCGTGGCCGCCGCGCAACGCCCGCGCAGCCGGATCGCCGCGGTGGTGATCGTGATGTTGTGGATCTGCGTCACCGTGCTGACCGGCGCGCTGCTTGCCCGCCACTTCGGCCGGCCATGATGTGACGGCTCTCCGGCCCCGGCACGAAAAGGCCGGCAAAAGGTTGGCGCGGACACATTGCCTTGCATTCGGGCGCCCGGCGGCTCACTACACTCGAATCATCGAGCGGCACGAGCCGCCTGTCCCGAGCCAGCAACGCATCATGCAGCAAGAAGCCGACATTCCCACCGTGACCTGCCTGCAGGGCCTGCGCGATCTGGCGGCCCTGCTGACCGCCGGGTCCCTGCTCCAGCGCGCCACCTTGCAGGTCATCGCCGAATACGAGCGCGAAGCGCGCGACTCCGAAGACCGCTACAGCGCCCTGCGCCACTGCTGGGACTGAGCCCGCCCCGGCGGTTCAGTGCTGGCAGGCCAGCGGCACGCGCGCGCCGCCGTCGCGCGCCAGCGGCAGCAGCGCCGGCGCCAGCGACTTGAGCAACTGCACCGACAAGGCGCTGGTGAAGGCGTAGCGCGCCGCGTAGGGCTCCTGCACGTAGGCGGTGACGTTGCCGAAATAGCGCTCGCCGAGAAAGAACACGAAGGTCGCCGAGCGGCTGACCACGCGCGACGAAATCAGCCGGCCGCCCGGCCCGTAGACCTCGTAGCGGTGGTCGCCGGTGCCGGTCTTGCCGCCGGCGACGATGCCGCTGCCCGCCAGCGCCGAACGCAGCGACCCGGCCGTGCCCGAGTTCACCACCCCCACCAGCGCGGCGCGCACCACCTGCGCCAGGTCCTCGCTCAGCAGGCGCTTGCCGTGCATGTCCAGCCCGAACACCGTGGCATACGGCGTGCCCTCGGCAAAGTCCAGGCGGCGCAGCGCGGTGGCCTGCTCGCGCACGCCGCCGTTCTGGATGATGCCGACCAGCTCCGCCAGCGCCGCCGGGCGGTCGCCCGCCGCGCCGATGGCCGAGGCGTAGGACGGCGTGATCGCGCCGAACGGATAGCCCAGCCGCTGCCAGCGCCGCGCGATCTCGCCGAAGGCCTGGCGCTCGAGCTGGCCGCGGATGCGCCGGGTCTGCCCGCCCGGGTTGCGGGTCTTGAACAGCCATGCGTAGACCTCCTGGCGCTGCGCGGTGCTGTCGCGCAGGACCTCGTCCAGGCTGGCGTCGGGGTGCTGGCGCAGGTAGTCCAGCAGCCACAGTTCCAGCGGATGCACGCGCGCGAGGTAGCCGCGGTCGTTCAGGTTGAAGCTGCGCGGGCCGTACTTGCCGTACATCCTGGCCAGCGCTTCGTCGGTCAGCGGCGCCTTGGCGATCTTCGGCAGCGTGGCGCGCATGATCCTGGCGAACTGTTCCAGGTCCATGTCCGGCTCGATGCTGCGCAGCGTGACCGCCAGCCCGACCTGGCTAAAGCGCCGGTTCTCCAGCGCGCGCCGGAACCGCTCCGGCCAGGTCTTGCCGCGGTACTTGCCGTAGAACGCGCGCAGGTAGTCGCTGCCTTCCTGGTCGGCGAAGCGCACCAGGTAGGCGCGGCGCTGGGGCGCGACCGGGTTGTTGAGCCATGCGTCGGCGTCCGGGTGCAGCCGGTAGGTTTCGTAGCGCACGATGTCGCGCATCAGGCGCACGAACACCAGGTTGACCGAATGCTCGAAGGCCTCGCGCACCGGCATGATCTTCAGGTTTTCCCAGCGCTCGAAGTTGGAGAAGGTCTGCAGGCCGCCGCCGGTGAAGAAGGCCTCGCCCGCGCCGCCGGAGTACTTGCGCAGCATGGCCGCCTCCAGCATCGCGCGCAGGCTCTTGTCGGGCTGCGTCAGCAGGTAGTTCTGCGCCCACAGGCTGAGCGCGTCGAGCCTGGGCGGCGTGACCGCCTTGAGCTGCGCGGGCGTCATGGCGGAGAACGCCTCGTGCAGCTCGGAGAGGATTTCCAGGTAAGTCACCAGCGTGCGCAGCTTGGCGGTGGAGCCCAGGTTGAGGCGCGCGCCGCGGTTGAGGTCGAACGGCAGGTCGAGGTTGTCGGCCTGCACGCGCAGCAGGTTGGCGCCGCCGGCGCGCTCGTACAGCGTGAAGCTGATCGCCAGCCGGCCGGGGTCGTCGCCGTCGCGCAGCAGGTTGCGGCCGTACAGCCCGGTGGCGCGGGCGCCGTCGCGCGTACCGGCCTTGAGCAGCGCATCGGTGACGACGCGCTGCAGCCCGGTGTCGATGGTGCTGTGGGCGGTCAGGTCGAGGCGGTCGAGCTCGTAGCTGCTGCCCAGGCCGAGATAGCGCAGCAGGTCGGTGCGCACGCCGCTGATGGCCTTGCGCGAGACGAAGGAGATCTCCGGGCGGTCCTGCGCGCCGGCGTCCTCGCCGCGCAGCCTGAGCGGCTGGGCCAGCGCGGCGTCGCGCAGCCACGGCGGGATGGCGCCGGCGGCGGCCAGCAGGCGGAGGTAGCTGTCGGTCAGCGCCGCCAGCGCGGCGGTGTCGCGCCGCAGGAAATGCGACGGCCCGCGCTGCGCGATGATCAGCGACAGCGCCTCCTTGAACACGCGCGCCTGGGTGGCGCCCTGCTCGCCCGGCAGCGGGCCCCTGCCCGGCCCCGGCCCCATGCCGGCCGCGCCCAGTAGGCGGTTGGCTTCGCCGAAGTCCTGGCCGTACCAGGCCCACAGCCCGTCGCCCAGGCCGTTGATCTCGCCCACGCCGGCGCGCGCCGACAGCGGCACCGTGTTCAGGTAGTCGAGCAGGATGCGCTGGCGCGCGCCGATGGTGTCCGGCCCGTCGAGATAGGCCCGCATGGACGCGCTCGCCATCTGCCGGAGCTTCTCGTGCGGCGAGCCGGTGCGCCCGGCGCGCGAATGGCGGTACTTCTCGATCTGCGTGGCCAGCGTGCTGCCGCCGGGCGCCTCGTGGCGGTCGTTGAACAGGCGCACGCCCTGGTCCATCGCCGCGCGCGTGAAGCGGCGCACGTCGAGCGCGGGGTTGCGGGTGGGGAACTCGGGATCGAGCAGGTCGCGGTTCTCGATGTAGAGCAAGGCATTCACCAGCACCGCCGGGATGTCCCGGAAGCCGGCGTAGGCGCGGTCCGGCGCCGGCGCCGCGCCGAAGGGCTGGTCGTTGCAGTCGAGCAGCGCCAGGCCGGCCCGGGTCTTCTCGCGGTAGGGCGCGAACAGGCCGGAATCGGTGATCTCCAGCAGGCGGGCGGACCAGCGCGCCTGGCGCTCGCGCCTGTAGCCGCGCGCCTCCAGCAGTTCGGTGAACTGCGGCAGGCGGCTGTAGCCGAAGCGCAGGTCGTAGGGGCCGTCGTCGGGGAAGCGGATGCGGTCGCTGGGCCCGGCCGCGTCGGCGTAGCCCGCGTCCCTGACGCGCGCCGAGAAGTAGCGGGCCTGCAGGCGCGAGGTGGACAGCTCCTCGGCCACGACCGCGTACAGGACATAGCCGCCCCCCACCAGCAGGGCCAGCATCACGAGCCTGGGCCAGAGACGTCGTCGCACGATTCAGGTCCGCTTTCAGGTCCGTCCCGCAAGGAAACCGGGGCATGCCCGGCGCGTCGGCCAGCACTGGCCGCCTGCTGGCAACGATGGCACCAATCGGGCGCCTCCGTCACAACGTATACCCTAGACTAATGCGGCCTGACGCACAAAGTGCGCGTGCAGCATCATGGCCGCCGGCCGCGCGCCGGGCGCCTGGACGCGGAAGGCGGCGATGGCCCGGGCCGGGATTTGATCTTGCTCAATATCCGGCGCCGCGCGCGTCAAGTCCGGGCCCGACAGTCCGTTAGCGTAGACATCCCAATTTCATAACTGCCGCGAAGATGAAAAACCTGAGCGTACGCATTGCCCTGCTGGCCATTCTGGTGACGTTTGCATTGATGATCGTATTCGGCGCGGTAGTCGGCGTGTTCGCGCTCGGCGCCGCCAACCAGGCCACGGTGCGCGTACAGCAACTCTCGGCCAGCACCCTGCTGCTCAATGACGCCTACAAGGACATGACGCGCGCCCGCGCCGCGCTTTCGCGCGCCTACGCCTCCGCGCGCGAAGGCGGCGGCGGCGTCAATGCCGACGCGCTGGCGGCGGCGGCCAAGTCGCTGGGCAGCGCGGCGCAACGGATGCAGCGCTTCGCCGCCGCGCCCGCGCAGGACGGCGAGGCCGACGGCCAGCGCCGCCAGCTCGCGCAGGCCGCCCAGCAACACGCCGGCGCCATCGAGCGCGCCGCGGCCGCGCTGCGCGCCGGCGACCCGGCCGCCTACGCGGCCATCAACGACCAGGACATCACGCGCTCGGGCGCGGACTTCTCCACCGCGCTGGAACAATTCCAGCAGCAGGCCAGCGCGCTCTCGCTGCACGAGACCGAGACCAGCGGCACGCGCTACCGCCTGGTGGTGAAGCTGGTGGCGGTGGGCATCAGTGCCTCGCTGGCGCTGATCGTGGCCGTGCACCTGGGCCTGCGCACCTTCGTGGTGGCGCCGCTGGCCGCCGCCGCCGAGCATCTCGACCGCGTGGCCGAGGGCGACCTCACGCAGCGCGCCGAAACCGCCAGCGGCAACGAAGTCGGCCGCGTGCTGGGCGCCGTGGCGCGCATGCAGGCGGCGCTCACGCGCACCGTCAGCCAGGTGCGCGCCAGCTCGGACTCGGTCAACATCGGCGCGCGCGAGATCGCCGCGGGCAACGCCGACCTGTCCGGCCGCACCGAGCAGCAGTCCGCCTCGCTCGAGCAGACCGCGGCCAGCATGGAGCAGTTGACCTCCACCGTGGGCAACAACACCGAAAGCGCGCGCCAGGCCAGCGCGCTGGCCGCCGAGGCGGCCCGGCTGGCCACGCGCGGCGGCGACGACGTGCGCGGCGTGGTGCAGACGATGGGCGACATCAGCAGCAGTTCGCAGCGTATCGCCGACATCATCGGCGTGATCGACGGCATTGCCTTCCAGACCAACATCCTGGCGCTCAACGCCGCCGTGGAAGCGGCGCGCGCCGGCGAGACCGGGCGCGGCTTCGCGGTGGTGGCGGGCGAGGTGCGCGCGCTGGCGCAGCGCAGCGCGCAGGCCGCGCGCGAGATCAAGAACCTGATCGACGACTCGGCCAACAAGGTCGCCGCCGGCAACGCGCTGGTGGCGCAGGCCGGCCACACCATGAACGAGGCGGTCGAGGCCGTGCAGCGCGTGGCCCGCATCGTAGAGGACATCTCGGCCGCCTCGCTGGAGCAGAGCGCGGGCATCGTGCAGGTCAGCCGCGCGGTGACGCAGATGGAGGAAGTCACCCAGCAGAACGCCGCGCTGGTCGAGCAGGCCGCGGCGGCGGCCGGTTCGCTGGAGACGCAGGCGCGCCAGCTGGCCGAGGCGGTGGGCGCGTTCCGGCTGGCGCCGGCCGCGTGAGCCCCCTGCCCGGCTACGCCGCCAGCCCGCGCTGCAAGGTGGTCTTGAGCATCGAGAACACCTGGCGCGCCACCGGGTTGGCGGCGTTGGGCCGCGCCCACAGGTAGTAGGTCACGTCCGGCAGGCGCGGCAGGCCGTCCTTGTCGCCCAGCACGCGCATGTCCGCGCCGAGCAGGTCGATGCTGCGCGCGGTGATGCCCAGCCCGGCGCGGATCGCCGCCTTGATGCCGATCAGGCTCGGCGCCAGGTAGGCCGAGCGCCACGGCACGCCGGCTTCCTTGAGCGCTTCCAGCGCCAGCCGGCGGAACAGGCTGGGCTCGTCGGCCAGGATCAGCGGCACCGGGCTGCCCGCCTCGTAGGCGAAATCCGCCGCGCACACCCAGATCGTGGGCGAGGTGCGCAGCACCAGCCCGTCCAGGCTGGCGTCCTCGCGCGTGGAGACCGTCAGGTCGATCTCGCCGCGCCGCAGCGACTCCATCAGGAACGGGCTGCGCCCCACGTGGATCTCCAGCCGCAGCGCCGGCGACGCCCGCGCGATGTGCGACAGCAGCGGCGGCAGGATGGTGTCGGCCACGTCGTGCGGCGCGCCGATGCGCAGCGAGCCGGTCAGGTCGCCTTCGCGCAGCACGCGCAGCGCCTCGTCGTTCAGGCCCAGCAACTGGCGCGCGTACTCCACCAGCTTGTTGCCGTGCCGCGTGAGCTGCTTGCCGCGCCCCTGCCGCTCGAACAGCGGCAGCGCCACCTGCTCCTCGAGGCGTTGCATCTGCTGGGTCACGGCGGACTGCGTGCGGTGCAGGTGCTCGGCGGCGGCGCCGAAGGTGCCGCGGTCGGCAATGGCCACCAGCGTGCGCAGCAGGTCGAGGTCGAGATTACGCATTCATCAGACTTGCTTAAGTGTTTTTATCGGTGATTAAGTGGTTTTGGCCGGCAAGGTTCATTAAAGTGAGGCCAGACAACGCCTCCGAGCGCCCCGCAAACCCGAGAACCATAAGACTGAGCAAGGATTCTAGAGATATGTCGATCGCACAACAACGCCAGCAAGCCGTTGGGGACGCCATCCGTTCCATCAAGGACATCGTCGCCGCCGGCGGCGTCACCCGCGCTTCGCTGGACGCCGTGCTGGGCCAGGTCAAGCAACTGGCGGCCCAGCCGCAACTGTGGGCGCAGGACGAGTTCGCGCCGCCCGAGGACGGCGAGCGCCAGGCCCGCTACCTGATCGCCGAAGACGCCGACCAGACCTTCGCGCTGTACCTGAACGTGATGCGGCCCGGCAAGCGCATCCCGCCGCACAACCACACCACCTGGGCCTGCGTGGCCGGCGTGGTCGGCACCGAGTTCAACGACGTCTACCTGCGCACCGACGACGGCAGCCAGCCGGGCGTGGGCACGCTGGCGCACGCGCGCACGGTGGAGGTCGGGCCGGGCAGCGGCATCGCGCTGCTGCCCGAAGACATCCATTCGGTGGAGATCCGCGGCGACAGCGTGATCCGCCACCTGCACATGTACGGCCGCGCGCTGGAGACCCTGACCGAGCGCCTGTCCTTCGACCTCGAAACCGGCCGCTGCCAGATCATGAACGTGGGCGTCAAGACGCGCCGCTGACCGCCGCCGGGCGGCACCGGGCCGGGCCGTCGCGCCGGCCCGCCCCGGGGCTTCCCGCTTTCCCCGCTTTTCCCGTTACGACGCATTTCCCCTTGCCTCCCGCGCTCGCGCGGCCACGAGGCAGGCCCCCTTCTTGCCTGGACCAACCGCATGCCCCAGCCACTTTCCGCTCATCCCGCCCTGGTCGATCCCGCCACGCTCAAGGCCTGGCTGCACGGCCCCGGCGAAATCGCCCTGCTCGACGTCCGCGAGCACGGCCAGTATGGCGAAGGCCATCCCTTCCACGCCGTGCCGCTGCCATACAGCCGGCTCGAGCTCGAGATCGGCCGCCTGGCGCCCAACGCGGCCGCGCGCATCGTGCTGGCCGACGACGGCGACGGCGTGGCGGCGCGCGCCGCGCGGGCGCTGGCCGGGCTGGGCTATGCGGCCGTGTTCGTGCTCGACGGCGGCGTGCCGGCCTGGCAGGCCGCCGGCCATGCGCTGTTCGCGGGCGTCAACGTGCCTTCCAAGACCTTCGGCGAGCTGGCCGAACATCACTACGGCACGCCGCGCGTGTCGGCGCCGGAGCTGGCCGCGATGCTGGCCGGCGAGCGCCCGCCGGTGGTGCTGGACGGGCGGCCCGCGAGCGAATTCCGCAAGATGAACATCCCCGGCGCCGTCTGCTGCCCCAACGGCGAGCTGGCCTACCGGCTGCGCGACCTCGTGCCCGACCCCGCCACGCCGGTCGTCATCAACTGCGCCGGGCGCACGCGCAGCATCATCGGCGCCCAGACGCTGATCAACCTCGGCGTGCCCAACCCGGTGTTCGCGCTGGAAAACGGCACGCAGGGCTGGTACCTGAACGACTTCGCGCTGGAGCACGGCGGCACGCGGCGCTATCCGGACAATGCCGCGCCGGCGGGGCTGGCAGAGGCGCGCGCCGCGGCCCGCGCGCTGGCCACGCGCTTCGCGGTGCCGCACGCCGGCGCCGGCGAGGTCGATGGCTGGCTGCGCGACCCCGCGCGCACCACCTACCTGTGCGACGTGCGCACGCCCGAGGAATTCGCCGCCGGCTCGGTGCCGGGCGCGCAGAACACGCCGGGCGGCCAGCTGGTCCAGGCCACCGACCAGTACGTCGGCGTGCGCCGCGCGCGGCTGGTGCTGATCGACGCCGACGGCGTGCGCGCCCCGGTGGCGGCAAGCTGGCTGCGCCAGATGGGACACGACGCGGTGGTGCTCGAGGGCGGGCTCGGCGCCGCGCTGGCGGCGGGGCTTGCCGCGTCCGCCGGCCCGCGCGCGCCGGCCGGCGCGCTGCCGCGCGTCGGCGCGCGCGACCTCGCCGCGGGGCTGGCGGCGGGCCGGCTGCTGGCGCTCGACGTGCGCCCCAGCATGGCCTACCGCGCCGGCCACGTGCCCGGCAGCCGCTGGTCGATCCGCCCGGTGCTGGCGCGCGACCTGGCCGGCGTGCCGCGCGACATGCCGCTGGCGCTGATCGGCGACGAAGACGGCTTGGCCCTGCTCGCCGCGGCCGAGCTGGCCGCGCTCGGCTTCGGCGACGTCAGCCTGCTCGACGGCGGCATGCGGGCGTGGCAGGCCGCCGGCCTGGCGCTTGCCGACGATGCCAGCGCGGCGGTGCTGCCCGACGCGCGCTGCATCGATTTCCTGTTCTTCGTGCACGACCGCCACGACGGCAACAAGGAGGCCGCCCGCCGCTACCTGGCGTGGGAGACCAACCTGATCGGCCAGCTCGACGAGCAGGAGCTGGCCACTTTCCGCTTCGCCTGATCCGCCGCGCCGGGTCGCGTTTTTGCTTGTTCGCTTCAGACATCGCTCCACGCCCAAAGCCAGAAAAGGAGGTCCCCATGTCTCGCCCCACGCAAGTCCTCGCCGGCGCCCTCGCCGCCACCGCCGTGCTGTGCGCCGGCCTCGCGGCGGCCCAGCCGCTCGCGCCCGTCGGCGGCTTTCCGGCCCAGCCGCTGCGCATCGTCTCGCCGTTCCCGGCCGGTGGCGGCAACGATGCCGTCACGCGCATCGTCGCCACCCACCTGGGCGAGGTGCTGGGGCAGACCGCCGTGACCGACAACCGCGGCGGCGCCGGCGGCAATATCGGCACGCGCTTCGTGGCCGAGTCCAAGCCGGACGGCTATACCCTGCTGACCTCGCAGGTCTCCGTGATGGCGGTCAACCCCTCGCTCTACAGCGCGCCCGGCTTCGACCCGGTGAAGCAGTTCGCGCCGGTCACGCAGATCAACGCCGCGCCGCTGGCCATCGTGGTGGCCGCCAACGCGCCGTGGCAGAGCTTTGCCGAACTGGCCGCGCAGGCCAGGGCCCAGCCGCACAAGATCACCTTCGCCACGCCCGGCAACGGCACGCTCTCGCACCTGGTCGGCGTGGTGCTGGACAAGGACAGCGGCGTCGCCCTGCAGCACGTGCCCTACAAAGGCGCAGGCCCGGCCATCAATGACCTGCTGGGCCACCAGGTGGACGTGCTGATCACCTCCACCTCGTCGGTGGCGGGCTTCATCCAGGGCGGGCGCATGCGCGCGCTGGCCGTCACCAGCCCGCGCCGGCTGGGCGTGTTCGCCAAGGTGCCGACGCTGGAAGAGCTCGGCTACCGCAATGCCCGCTTCGAGGACTGGTACGGCGTGTTCGTGCCGGCCGGCACCTCGCCCGAGCGCATCGCCCTGCTCAACCGCGCCATCGTGCAGGTGCTGCAGATGCCGGAGGTGGTCAAGCTCATCAACGACGGCGGCAGCGACGTGGTGGCCAGCAAGCCCGATGCGTTCGCGGCCCAGCTCAAAGGCGACATCGCGCGCTGGTCGCAGATCGTCAAGCTGTCCGGCGCGCACGTGGACTGAGGCCCGACGATGACACACCGCCCCCTGACCCGCCTCGTCCACGGCGGCCGCGCCACCGCCGTGGACGGCGGCCGGCCCGTCAATCCGCCGCTGGTACGCGCCAGCACGGTGCTGTTCGATTCCACCGCGCAGATGCGCGAGATGCGCGGCCGGCGCGGCAGCGAGCGCCTGTTTACCTACGGCGCGCGCGGCACCCCGACCGCCTTCGCGCTCGAAGACATGGTCACGGAACTCGAGGGCGGCTACCGCACGCGCCTGTTTCCAACCGGCCTGTCCGCCGCGGCCATGACCCTGCTGGCCTGCCTGCGCCCGGGCCAGCACGTGCTGCTGCCCGACTGCGTCTACGAGCCGGTGCGCAGGCTGGCCACGGGTTTTCTCGCCCAGCACGGCATCGCGGCCGGTTTCTACGCCGGCGACGGGCACGACCTGCAAGCCCGGCTGCGGCCCGAGACGCGGCTGGTCTACGTGGAAACGCCCGGCTCGCTGGCCTACGAGATGTGCGACCTGCCCGCCATCGCCGGCATCGCCCACCGCCACGGCGCGCTGGTCGCCGCCGACAACACCTGGGGCTCGGGCCTGCTCTACCGCCCGCTGGCGCTCGGCGCCGACATCTCGCTGATGGCCGCCACCAAATACCTGTCCGGCCATTCCGACGTGATGATGGGCACGGTCTGCGCCACCGAGGCCGCGTGGCCCGCGCTGGCCGGCGTGGCCGACGCCTTCGGCATCGCCGTCAGTCCGGACGACGCCTACCTGGTCCAGCGCGGCATGCGCACGCTCGGCGCGCGCATGGCCCAGCACGAGCGCGGCGCGCTCGTGGTGGCGCGCTGGCTGCAGGCGCGCGCCGAGGTGGCCGAGGTGTTCTGCCCCGCCCTGCCCGGCGACCCTGGCCACGCGCTGTGGCGGCGCGACTGCCACGGCACCAACGGGCTGCTGTCGTTCGCGCTGCGCGAGGCCGCGCCGGGCGCCGCCGGGCACTTCATCGACCACCTCGCGCTGTTCGGCATCGGCGCCTCGTGGGGCGGCTTCGAAAGCCTGGCGGTGCTCGCCGACATGCGCGGCGCGCGCAGCGTGACCGACTGGTCGGCGCGCGGGCAGGTGGTGCGGCTGCATATCGGGCTGGAAGACAGCGACGACCTGATCGCGGACCTCGCGCGGGGCTTCGAGGCGATGGCGCGGATGGCCGCATACGGCATCGACAGCGACGGCGGCGGCGAACAGCACCAGTGACACGCGCCGCCCATGTGCTAGCATTGCATGCAACGCAAGCACGGGAGCCGGCATGGCAACGCTGACAATCCGCAATATCGACGAGGCGCTCAAGGCGCGCCTGCGCCTCGAAGCCGCCCAGCACGGGCGCTCGATGGAAGAAGAGGTGCGCGCCATCCTGCGGCAGGCGCTGAGCAAGCCGTATCGCACGGAGGGGCTGGGCAGCCGGATCCGGACGCATTTCGCGCACCTGTCCGACCCGGGCGTGCCGCTGCCTCCCCGCGACGAGCCGCCGCGCGCGGCGGACCTGCCGGAATGATCGTCCTCGACACCAACGTGCTGTCGGAGCTCATGCGCGCGGCGCCGGACGCGGCGGTCGTCGCGTGGCTGGACCGCGCCTCCGAGCAGGCCTTCGCGGTGACGGCCGTCACCGTCGCCGAATTGCTCACCGGCATCGCCCTGCTCGCGGATGGCCGGCGCAAGGCCGGGCTCTACGCGGCGGCGACCGGCATGCTCGACGCGGAATTCACCGGCGCCGTGCTGCCGTTCGACGCCGAGGCCGCGGGCTGCCATGCGGAGATCGTCGCCATGCGCACCCGGGCCGGCCGCCCGATCAGCATGGCCGACGCGCAGATCGCGGCGATCTGCCTGCGGCACGGCGCCGTGCTCGCCACCCGCAACGGCAAGGACTTCGGCGGCATCGGCCTGACCGTGGTCAACCCGTGGCACGACTGAGCGGGACCTGCCTGCCCACCTGCATCCGCCCATGACCGACCACGCCGACGCCGTCTTCACGCCCCACGACCAGCAGCGCTTCTACGACCTCGTGGCGGCGCGCCGCGACATGCGCCATTTCATCGCCGGCGCGACCGTGGACGAAGCCGTGCTGCTGCGCCTGCTGCGGGCCGCGCACGCGGCGCCTTCGGTCGGCCTGATGCAGCCCTGGCGCTTCATCCGCATCGCCGATCCGGCCATGCGGGAGGACATCGCCGCGCTGGTCGAGGCCGAGCGGCAGCGGACCGCGCTGGCGCTGGGCGAGCGCGATGCCGAATTCCTGCGGCTGAAGGTGGAAGGCGTGCGCGAATGCGCGGAGCTGCTGGTGGTGGCGCTGGCGCCGGACGACGGCACGGTGTTCGGCCGGCGCACCATGCCGCGCGAGATGGCGCTGTGCTCGGCGGCCTGCGCGGTCCAGAACCTGTGGCTGGCCGCGCGCGCGGAAAACCTCGGCATGGGCTGGGTCTCGATGTTCGCGCCCGAGGCGCTGGCCGCGCGGCTGCGCATGCCGCCGGGCGCGCAGCCCATCGCCATCCTGTGCCTGGGGCCGGTGCGCGCGTTCTATCCGGCGCCGATGCTGGAAATCGAGAACTGGCGCCACGGCCGGCCGCTGGCGGCGTTCGTGGCCACGGACGGCTGGGACACGCCGGCGTCCTGAGCCGCGCCTCAAGGCGCCACGGAGGGCTCGCGCTTCATGGTGCGCAGCACGAAGGTGGAATGGCTGTGCCGCAGGCCGGGCAGCTTGTACAGCTTGTGGCGCAGGAACTGCTCGTAGCCTTCGGTGCCGGCGACCGCCACCTTGATGAGGTAGTCGTACTCGCCGGTCAGCAGGTAGGCCTCCATCACCTCGGGCAATTCGGCCAGCGCCTCGCCGAAACGGTCGAGCATGTCGTCGTCGTGCCGGTCGAGCGTGACCTCGATCAGCACGGTGTCGGGCAGGCCGAGCGCCTTCTGGTTCAGCAAGGCCGCATAGCCCTCGATCACCCCGCTGTCTTCCAGCGCGCGCACGCGGTTCCAGCACGGCGTGGGCGACAGGCCGACCTGCTCCGCGAGCTTGAGGTTGGAGAGCCGGCCGTCGCGCCGCAGCGCGCGCAGGATGCGACGGTCGGTTTCGTCGAGTTTGGGAGAGCTTGCCATGACTTTGCGTGACAGAAAGAAGGATTAACCCACGATCCTATCATTCACGGATAATCCATCTCCATATTTGTGGGAATGGCAGGGAATAAAGAAGCCCATTCCGCGCCGCCGCTGGTAAATTTGTCGCATGAATCCGACGCCGCTTTCCAGCCCTGCCATGCCCCCCATGCCCCCCATGCCCACCCTGAATCTCGCGCTGCGCCTCGACCGCGGCGATGTCTTCGGCGCCATCGAATGGACGCTCGCCAATGCCCGCCGCACCGGCCTGACCCTGGCCGGCATGGATTTCGATGCCGCCGCGCCGTGGGCGCTGACGCTATCGGTCGCCGCCGCGGACGCGGACCTGCTGGACCTGTTCGTCAGGCGGCTCGGGAACGGCGTGGACGTGCTGGAAGTGCGCGAGGTCGCCGCGGCTGCGCCCGCCCCCGCCACCGCTCCCGCGCTTGCCGCCGCCGCGCCGGCTCGGTATCCTCAGGCCGCCAACAGGCTGCCCTCGGGAACGTCTCATGCCGCTTCGTCTTCCACCCCTCTCGGCGCTGCGCTTCTTTGAAGCCGCCGGCAGGCACCAGAGCTTCAAGCTCGCCGCCGCCGAGCTGAACGTGACGCCGAGCGCGGTCAGCCACGGCATCACCGGCCTGGAACAGGCGCTCGGCGTGGCGCTGTTCGTGCGCGAGCCGCGCGGGCTGGCGCTGACCCCGGCCGGGGCGGACTACCTGGCCTACATCTCCGAGGCCTTCGCGCTGATCGCCACCGGCACGCAGCGCCTGCCGGACCGCCGCGCCGGGCGCACCATCGCCGTGAGCTGCGCGCCGACGCTGGCGTCGCGCTGGCTGCTGCCGCGCCTGCACGATTTCCGCCGCCGCTGGCCGGACGTCAACGTGACCGTGGATACCTCGCGGCGGCTGGTGGGATTTCCCGCCGACGGCTTCGACTTCGCCATCCGCATGAGCCGCGCGCCGGTGCCCGGCACGGCGTGGGACCGCCTGTTCGGCGAGCAGTTGCTGCCGGTATGCAGCCCGGCCTGCCGCGCCGGCACGCTCGACGCGCAAGGCCATTTCGATCCGCGCCTGGCCACGCTGATCCACGTGGACACCGCCGGCGAGGACTGGCCCGCATGGCTGGCCGCCACCGGCATGCCGGACGCGGCGCCGGCCGGCAACCTGCGCTTCGACACCATCCAGCTCGCGCTGGAAGCCGCCGCCGCGGGCCTGGGCGTGGCGCTGGGACGGCGGCCGCTGGTGGACCGCGAACTGGCCGCCGGCACGCTGGTCACGCTCGGCGCGCCGCCGCTGGCCGCGCGCACGGCCTACTGGCTGGTCAGCGCCGAGGGCGCCGCCGAGACCCGGGGCCGGCCCGATCTCGCCGGCTTCCGGCAATGGCTGCTGGCCGAGGCGCGGGCCTGCGCGGAGCCCGTCGCGCAACCGGCGGCACCGGCGCCGGCCCTGCGCTGAGCGCGGGCACAGGTGAGCCCGCCTCACGCGCAGCCGAATTCTTTTCCTTTGTCGCGCGTGCCGCCCGCTGCCAGTATTGGCGCAGGAGGAACACCACCATGCCGACGGCGCCAGCCCAAGACCACCACGACCCGCGCAGGGGTTCCCTGCGCAACCCCGCGCTGCCGGTAGTGATCGCGGCCGCGCTGATCCTCAGCGCGGCGATGGGCGTGCGGCAGACCTTCGGGCTGTTCCTCGGCCCCTTGTCGTTCGACCGCGGCATGCCGGTCACGCTGATCGCGTTCGCCATCGCGCTGCATAACCTCGTATGGGGCCTGGCCCAGCCGTTCGCCGGCGCCGCGGCCGACCGCCACGGCTGCGCGCCGGTGGTGGCGTTCGGCGGCGCGGCCTTCGCGGCGGGCCTCGGGCTGGCGGCGGTGGCGCCGTCGGGCGCCATGCTGGTCATCGGCATGGGCGTGCTGGTCGGCATCGGCATCAGTTGCACCAGCTTCGGCGTGGTGCTGAGCGCGGTGGGCCGCGTGGCCACGCCCGCGCAGCGCAGCATGGCGATGGGCATCGCCAGCGCGGGCGGCTCGCTCGGGCAGGTGCTGGTGGTGCCGCTGGCGCAGTCGGTGCGCGCGGGCGCGGGCGTCGGCGCCTCGCTGTTCGTGCTCGCCGCGGTGATGCTGCTGGCCGCGCCGCTCGGCCTCATGCTCGAAAAGCGCCACGCCGGCGGCGCGCCCGCGCGGCAGGCGCCGGCGCAGCCGCTGCGCCCGGTGCTGGCGCTGGCAAGCCGCCACCGCGGCTACCGGCTGCTCACGCTTGGTTTCTTCACCTGCGGCTTCCAGCTGGCGTTCATCGGCACCCACTTGCCGGGCTACCTGACGCTGTGCCACCTGCCCGCCGGGCTGGGCGCGACCGCGCTGGCGCTGATCGGGCTGTTCAACATGGCGGGAAGCTGGGCCTGCGGCTGGCTGGGCGGGCGCTTCCGCCAGCAATACGTGCTGGGCTGGCTCTACCTCGTGCGCGGCGTGGCCATCGCCGCCTTCCTGCTGCTGCCCAAGAGCGCCACCTCGGTGATGGTGTTCGCGGCCGTGATGGGCCTGACGTGGCTCGGCACGGTGCCGCTCACCAGCGGGCTGGTGGCCAAGGTGTTCGGCACGCGCCATCTCGGCACGCTGTTCGGCGTGGTCTTCCTCAGCCACCAGATCGGCTCCTTCCTCGGCGCGTGGCTGGGCGGCTTCATGTTCGACCTGACCGGCTCCTACTCGCTCGTGTGGGCCGCCACGGCGCTGGCCGGGCTGGTGGCGGCGCTGCTGCATTTCCCGATCGACGACAGCGTGGCCGGCACGCCCGCGCCGCCGCCCGCGCCGCGCGGCGCGGCTCCGCGCTCCGCCTGAGCCGCCACCGGGACGCTACCGGTTGTCCGGCAGCAGTTCGATGCCGTCCAGTTCGGCGGCGCAGGTATCGCGCACGATGGAAACGAAGTCGCGCACATAGGGCCGCTGCGCCAGCGCCGCCGGCGTGGTCGCGTGCAACTCGCTCCACAGCCCCCGCGCGCCGATGCGCTTGGCCAGCACGTAGTCGTGGTCGACGTAGTTCTTCACGCCCCAGTTCGGCAGCGCGGCCACGCCGCGGCGGCTGGCCACCAGCTGCAGCACCGCCACCGTGAGCTCGGCCGTGCGCCGCTGCAGCTTGATGCCGGCCGGTTCCAGCACCTCGCGGATCAGGTCGATGCGCTGCTCGGGCACCGGGTAGGTGATGAGGGTCTCGCCGGCGAGGTCCTGCGCCTCGATGCGGCGCTTGTTGCGCAGCCGGTGCTCGTTGGCGATCACCGCCAGGATCTCGAAGCGGAACAGCGGCGCCACCGCCAGTCCGCGCTTGGCCGGCGGCAGCGAGCCGATCACCATGTCGGTCCGGCCTTCGGCCAGCAGCGCCAGCGGGTCGGCGTGAAAGCCCGCCACCAGGTCCACCTCCACTTCCGGCCAGCGGCGGCGGAACTCGTCCATGACCGGCATCAGCCAGTCGAAGCAGGTATGGCATTCGAGCACGATGCGCAGCTCGCCGCGCGTGTCGCCCTTGAGCCGCGCGAGGTCGCGCTCGGCCGTGCTGATGGCGGCCAGCGTCTCGCGCGCCAGCGCCAGCAGGCGCTCGCCGGCGGGCGTGAAGCGCAGCCCCTGGCGGGTGCGGTCGAACAGCGGCAGGCCGTAGTGCGACTCGATGCCCTTGATTTGGTGCGACAGCGCCGACTGGCTCACGTGCACGCGCTCGGCCGCGGTGGCGAGCTTGCCCGATTCGGCGATCGCCACGAGGGAACGCAGGTGCCTGACTTCGATCATGACTGGTCGCTCCGCCTGATATGAAACCTGATATGAAACTGATTCATACGTTGATTAAATCTTATCGCTTGATTCATTCTACGCCGGATCCGACACTGGGCGCCATCGTCACACACCACATACGGAGTACCAGATGGCACGGACACATATCGCGGGCTTTCCCCGCATCGGCGCCCAGCGCGAACTGAAATTCGCCCAGGAAGCCTTCTGGCGCGGCGAGACCGCCGAATCCGACCTGCGCGAAGTGGCCGCCGGCCTGCGCCGGCAGCACTGGCAGGCCCAGGCCGAGGCGGGCCTGGACAGCGTGGCGGTGGGCGACTTCGCCTACTACGACCAGGTGCTCGGCACGAGCGCGCTGCTCGGCGCCCTGCCCGCGCGCTTCGGCTTCGACGCGAAGCAACTGAGCCTGGCGCAGTATTTCGAGCTGGCGCGCGGCAACAAGGCGCAGCCCGCGCTGGAAATGACCAAGTGGTTCGATACCAACTACCACTACCTGGTGCCCGAGCTTGGACCCGACACCCGCTTCGACGGCGGCGTGGACTGGTTCTTCGACGAGGTGGACGAGGCGCTGGCGCTGGGCCTGTCCGCCAAGCCGGTGCTGATCGGGCCGGTCACTTACCTGTGGCTGTCCAAGAGCCACGTCGAGGGCTTCGACCGCCTGAGCCTGCTGCCGGCGCTGGCGGCCGCCTATGCCCGCATCCTGGCGCGCCTGCGCGAGCGCGGCATCGAGTGGGTGCAGATCGACGAGCCGGCGCTGTGCCTGGACCTGGAGCCGGCCTGGCTCGACGCCTATGACAGCGCCTACGCGGCGCTGGCAGGCAGCGGCGTCAAGCTGCTGCTGGCCACCTACTTCGACACCGCCGCCGACCACGCCGCGCGCGCCGCCGCGCTGCCGGTGCAGGGCTTCCACGTCGACCTGGTGCGCGCGCCGCAGCAGCTCGACGCATGGCGCCGCGTGCTGCCGGCCGGCGCGGTGCTCTCGGCCGGCGTGATCGACGGCCGCAACATCTGGCGCGCCGACCTGCGCCGCGCGCTGGCCGTGCTGGCGCCGCTGCGGGCCGAGCTGGGCGAGCGCCTGTGGGTGGCGCCGTCCTGCTCGCTGCTGCACGTGCCGGTGTCGCTCGCGGCCGAGCACAAGCTCGATGCCGAGATCAAGAGCTGGCTGGCCTTCGCCACCGAGAAGCTCGCCGAAGTGAACGTGCTGGCGCGCGCGCTCGACGAAGGCGAAGCCGCCGTCGCCGCGCAGCTTGCCGCCAACGACGCCGCGCTGGCCTCGCGCCGCAACTCGCGCCGCGTGGTCAACCAGCAGGTGCAGGCGCGCATGGCCGCCATCACCGCCGACATGGCCGAGCGCGACAGCGCGTTCGACGTGCGCATCGCCCGCCAGCGCGACGCGCTGCAACTGCCGGCGCTGCCCACCACCACCATCGGCTCGTTCCCGCAGACCGCGGCGATCCGCCAGACGCGCGCGGCCTACAAGCGCGGCGACATCGGCGCGCTGGAATACCTGCAGCGCATCCGCGCCGAGATCGAGACCGCCGTGCGCAAGCAGGAAGCGCTGGGCCTGGACGTGCTGGTGCACGGCGAGGCCGAGCGCAACGACATGGTGGAATATTTCGGCGAGCAGTTGTGCGGCTACGCGTTCACCGCCAACGGCTGGGTGCAGAGCTACGGCTCGCGCTGCGTCAAGCCGCCGGTGATCTACGGCGACGTGTACCGCCCCGAGCCGATGACGGTGGAGACCACGCGCTACGCGCAGTCGCTCACCGAGCGGCCGATGAAGGGCATGCTCACGGGCCCGGTGACGATGCTGCAATGGTCGTTCGTGCGCGACGACCAGCCCCGCTCGGCCACCGCGCTGCAACTCGCGCTGGCGATCCGCGACGAAGTGAGCGACCTCGAGCAGGCCGGCATCCGCGTGATCCAGATCGACGAGCCCGCGCTGCGCGAGGGCCTGCCGCTGCGCAAGGGCGACTGGGCCGCCTATCTCGCCTGGGCCGTGCATGCCTTCAAGATCTCGGCCGCCTCGGTGGCGGACCAGACGCAGATCCACACCCACATGTGCTATGCGGAGTTCAACGACATCCTGCCGGCCATCGCCGCGCTCGACGCGGACGTGATCACCATCGAGACCTCGCGCTCGGCGATGGAGCTGCTCGAAGGCTTCGGCGAGTTCGACTATCCCAACGAGATCGGGCCGGGCGTGTACGACATCCACTCGCCGCGCGTGCCCAGCGTGGAGGCCATCACGCATCTGCTCGAGCGCGCCTGCGAGGTGATTCCGCCGCAGCGGCTGTGGGTCAACCCGGACTGCGGCCTCAAGACGCGCGCATGGCCGGAGACCGAGGCCGCGCTGGCCAACATGGTGGCGGCCGCGCGCGCGCTGCGCGAGCGCGTCGGCAACGACGGCGCCGCGCGCTGGCAGCGTGCCGGCGCCGCGGGCCAGGCGGCGCATCACGCCACGCAAGCCTGCGACTGCGCCGGCCACGCGCGCTGAACCGGCGCGCCGGCCCGCCGCGCGGGCGGGCTGGCGCCGCCGTTTTCCCGCCGGCTTTCTTCCCTTGCGTCGCTGTGTCACATAGCGTGCGGCAAGCCTTGTTTCGTATCGTACGCGGCTTGTCCAGCACGATACGAGGCGCGTGTCCCACGCAGGACCGCCGCCACAAGGGAAGAAGATGAAACGAAGCAGATACTGGAGGCGGCGCGCCGCCGCGCTGCCCGCCGCGGCATTCACCACGGCCGCGCTGGCGCAGGCCGGCGCCGATGCCACGGTGACGCTGCCGGCCGCCACCGTGACCGCCCGCGCCGAAGGCTCGCTCACGGTGCCCGCCGTGAGCCAGCAGAAGGAAACGCTGTTCGGCACCGCCGGCTCGGTCGGCTTCGTCGACGCCGCCGCGTATGGCGACAGCTACGCCAGCAACCTGCGCGACGTGCTCAAGGACGCGCCGGGCGTGTACGTGCAGGAGCGCTACGGGCAGGAGCTGCGCCTGTCGGTGCGCGGCTCGGGCATCGCGCGCGGCTATCACGTGCGCGGGCTGGAAATCCTGCAGGACGGCGTGCCCACCAACTTCGCCGACGGCAGCGGCGACTACTACCAGATCGACCCGCTCGCGCTGAGCGCGGCCGAAGTCTACAAGGGCGGCAACGGGCTGGCCTACGGCAGCACCACGCTCGGCGGCGCGCTCAACTTCACCACGCCCACGGCGTTTACCGCCGAGGCGCGCAACGAGGTGCGCGTGGACGGCGGCAGCTTCGGCACGGCGCGCGCCAGCGGCCAGGTCTCGCGCCAGATCGGCGCGTTCGATTTCCTGGCCAGCCTGAGCGCCAACCACGCGGACGGCTTCCGCGCCCACGAGCGCGGCCAGTACGAGCAGTTCAACGCCAACTTCGGCTACCGTTTCAGCCCGGCGGTGGAGACACGCTTCTATCTCGGCGCCTACGTCGTCGACCAGCAGCTGCCGGGCTCGCTCTCGCTCGGCGACGCGCTCGGCAGCCCGCGCAAGGCTTCCGCCAGCGCGCTCTCGGGCGACCAGGCGCGCGACACGCGCACCGAGCGCGTGGCCAACGTCACCACGGTGAAGCTCGACAGCGGCCAGCTCGATTTCAGCACCTGGGTCATCCACAAGAGCCTGTACCACCCGATCTTCCAGGTCGTCGACCAGGACTACTGGACCTACGGCTTCGCGCCGCGCTACACCGGCACGCACACCATCGGCGGCCTGCGCAACCAGGTCATCGCCGGCGCGCGCTTCTTCGGCGGCAACAACGATGCGCGCCAGTTCGTCAACAACGCCGGCAACCGCGGCGCGCAGACCCTCAACGCGGCGCAGGACGCCTACAACTACGAGGCCTATCTCGAGGACCGCCTGTGGGTCACGCCCACGTTCGCGCTGATGGCCGGCGCCAAGGCCTACCGCAGCGTGCGCGACTACCACGACTACGGCGGCCTGCCCGCCAACCCGGCGGCCAGGTCGGACCGCGCCACCTTCAGCGGCGTCAATCCCAAGTTCGGCGTGCTGTGGGAACCCGCGCGCGACGTGCAGGCCTTCGCCGACATCACGCGCAGCACCGACGTGCCGGACTTCACCGACCTGAGCCAGACCATCGCCGCGACCACGCGCTTCGTGCCGCTGGCCGCGCAGCATGGCTGGACGATGGAGATCGGCACGCGCGGCAAGCGCGAGCGCTTTGCCTGGGACGTGACGGCCTACCGCTCGCTGGTGCGCGACCAGCTGCTGCAATACACCACCAACCCGGACGTGCCCGCCTCCACCTTCAACGCCGGGCGCACCACGCTGCAGGGCGTGGAGCTGGGCGTGTCCGGCGACGTGCTGCGCAACGTGTTCGGCGCCGGCGACGCGCTCACGCTGTCGCAACTGTGGAACTACAGCGATTTCCGCTTCGACAACGATGCGCAGTACGGCAACAACCGCATCGCGGGCGTGCCCGAGCACGTGCTGCGCACCACCGTCGCGTACAGCCGCGCGGGCGGACTGCGCGTGGCCGGCACCATCGACTGGGTGCCGGGCGGCGCCTACGTGGACTATGCGAATACCTTGCGCACGCCGGGCTACGCGCTGTTCGGCCTGCAGGCCAGCTACGCGTTCCGGGGCGGGGTGACGGTCTTCCTAGATGCCAGGAACCTGGGGAACAAGCGCTACGTGAGCGACTTCAGCACCGTGACGGACGCGCGCACGGCGAACACCGCGGTGTTCTATCCCGGCACGGGGCGCGCGTTCTATGCCGGGGTGAGGTACCGCTTCTGAGAGACCGCAGCCGGGGCGGCGAGACCCGCCGCCCCGGCGCGTCCGGTCAGTCGATCCGCTCCACCGGCGGCGCCACCCAGGTGCCGTCGAGCACGGACTGCCCGGGCCAGTAGACGCGCAGCATCAGGTTGAAGCCGTCCGGCGGCGCCGGCAGCCAGTTGGATACCTGGCTGCCGGGCGGGCGCGCGTTCTGGATGGCGATGTCGAGCGAGCCGTCGCGGTTGTACCTGAGGCGGTCGCGGTCGCCGATGGCGTAGCGGTTCAGCGGGTTCGCCACGAACACCTGCTTGTCGTTGTAGAGCGTGAGCGACCAGAACGCATTGGTCGGCGGCAGCTGGTTCTTGTCGAAATGCATGACGTAGCGCTTCGATCCGTCCAGCGGCTTGCCGGCCGAATCGACGCGCGTGGCGGGATAGACCGCATCGGCGGGCAGGTTGGCGCCCAGCCCCACCCACGCGACCAGCGCGCGCTTGCCATAGGCGGTGCCGTAGTTGCCGAGGTCGCGGCGGACCGTCCATTCCGCCCCGGTATCGGCGGCGCGCTTGGCCGCGCCCGCGATGCCGGCCAGCGCGGTGGTGGCGCCTTCCTGCACGGCGCGGGCCGTGGCGGGCTCCAGCGCCGTCACCGAGAACGGCGCGCCGGGCACGATGCCGAGCTTCCTGATCGACTCGACCATCGCCGCGTCGGCCGGCGCCGGCGGGTTGGCCGGCAGCAGCGCGGCGAAGCGCGTGAAGAAGGCCTGCGCGTCCATCGCCGCGACCTGCTCGGCCGGCGGCGTTTCCGTGTCCACGGCATTGCCCGCCGGCGCCGCCTGCGACCGCGCCTTGCCGCCGCCCTGCCACGCCGACAGCGGCATCAGGCGGTACTGGCTCTGCAGGCGGCGCACCGCTGCGTAGTCCTTCTTGCCGTTGGTCTGGGTGCGGCCGATCAGCCAGACCATCTCGGTCGGGGCGCGGATTTCCTTCACGCCGGGCGGCAGCGTGCCGGTCCAGCGCGGGCCGATGATGGCGAACACGGCTTTCCTGGTGCCCGTGGTGCGCTTGCCCGGCGAGGCGAACACATTGGTCCACGCATCCATCATCGGCATCAGGTAGTAGCGGCCGCGGGTATCGGGCAGCGACAGGATCTGCGGCTCCTCGCTCAGGTCCAGCCATGCCGTGGAATAGAGCGTGTCGGCGTTGGGGCTGACCACGTCGGTAAACGTGGCATCGGGAAAGCCGCGCATGTGCGCGAAGGTATTGGCCGGCGTGCGCGCGGTCATGACCTCGCGCGTGACGTCCATCAGCACCAGCGGATAAGCGTAGGTGAATACCTGGGCCGACAAGGCCTTGACCGTCGCATCCGGCTGGCTGGAGGCGCCCTGCGGCGCCTGCGCCTTCTGCGGTCCCGCGGCGCAACCTGCCAGCAGCAGGCCGAGGGCCGCCGCGCCCGCGATCTGGCGAATCGAAAAACTCATGACCCCGATCCCTTTTTTGGTTTGACTACCCGTCGTGCCGGTTACCGCTGAAGCGGAGATATTTTCCCGCACGAACGTGTGATTTTATTCGAACGATGATGGGCTGGCGAGTCCGGGCTTGTCAATTCGCGTGTCTGAATTAATGCGGTGCAGCGCACCAACGGCCGGCCTTATGGCCGGTGCGCCGGCGGGCCGGACGAAACCCCGCGCCGGCCGGCGCCGCCTGTGTCCGCATGGTTCTTGCGGGAGCGCGCCCGCGCGGCCCGGCCGGCTCGCGCCCCGACTCGTCGCGCGGCCACCGGGCCGCCCGGCCATTGATGCATTGACGCGCCGGGGCCGGCGCGCCATCCGGTTCTGCCTTTCCGCCAGGATTAGAGGGTAAACCACCCTCTGATCAGCCATTAAATACCGCCAAAAATAAGAGCATTCTTATATTAATTTCCAAAAACCGTAATTAGAATTCTCTCATCGCTGGCAGAGAAATTTCCTACGCCAGCCACGGAACCATCTCAACAGGGGGAGAGAAAAACAAGACGGGAAAATCATCCAACGGGGAAACACCAGACTATCCGGATCGAGACAGCGGGACCATTGAATAATCAATGGCCCCTGCCCGGCTACTGTCCGATATTACTGCCCGCGAAAATCGCGGGATAACCAGATTCATTCGATCAGAAAAATGGCACCCGCGGCCGGCCCGCGGGCGCGGGGCCGCCTTTTGTCCGGCGGATCCATAACACCTGTATTGCACCCGCACCGGAGGCGCCCTCATGTCCAACTGGAAACGACCCTTTCTTTATCGTCTTGGCCCGGGCATCGTCCTGCCCCTATTCCTGTTCCTGCCCGGCTGCGGCGGTGGCGGCGATGGCCCGGCCAGCGACAACATGCCTTCCGCGGTGCCGGGCGCGCCCACCTGCACGGCGCCGGCCGAAGTCACCGCCGATACCGTGCTCGACGGCGCCTGCGTCTACAGGCAGGCCTTCACCATCACCCGCTCCGGCGTCACGCTGGATTGCAACGGCGCGCTGATCGACGGCCGCGGCACCGACGCCAAGGGCATCTACGTGAACTCGCGCGGCAACCCGCTAAGCAACGTCACCATCCGCAACTGCCGCCTCAAGGACCAGGCCTCGGCGGGCATCGCGGTCGGCTGGAGCGGCTCGCTCGCGGCCAGGCTGCAAACCTACTCCCGCGACGACATCTACGCGCGCACGCCGCAGCAGGTGCTGATCGAGAATGTCAGCGTGGCGGGCGCGGGCGACACCGGCATCTATATCGAGACCTACGCCTCCGGCATCACGCTGAGCCATGTCACCGTGACCGGCTCGCGCGGCCCGGGCGTGTACCTGGACGCCTCGACGCGCGACAACCGGATCGTGGACTCCACGTTCACCGACAACGGCGTGCCGCGCACCCGCGAAGCCATCGCCATCGACTCCTCGGCCGGCAACGTGATCGCGGGCAACCAGTTCAGCGGCAACGCCCTGGCCGCCATCGCGCTCTACAAGAACTGCGGCGAGAACCAGGGCCCGACGCGCTGGCAGCACTCGGACCGCAACCTGATCCAGGACAACGATTTCGCCGCGCAGAGCGTGGGCGTGTGGATCGCGTCGCGGCAGAGCCGGGACCTGAGCAACTGGAATTGCGGCGATCCCTCCTACTATGCCGGCCGCTATTTCCTCGATTATGCGCAAGACAACCGGGTGATAAGCAACCGCTTCAGCAATGTCCGGCAGGGCGTGATCGTGGAGGACGACAATAATACGGTGAGCGGAAATACCTTTTCCGGCAGCAGAAGCGCCGACATCGTGACGGGCGCCCAATATCGCGCCATGTATCTCGGACGCCCCGTTTCGGGGCTGGTCGCGGAAAACAATACCTACCTGCCGTAGACGACGGGAAATGGCGGCAAGCTAACAGGAACCTTCCGATCAATAGGAATCCCCCGAAGGGGCGGGATTGTACCTGCGCGGTTGCGCACTACAATCCCGCTGCACAACACCGATGCCACACCGGAAACGCTGCCCGATGCCATACGGCAACACCAGCAGGGACCTTCAGAGTCTCTCAGAGGCGCGATACGGAGCAGGAATTACACAGGAAGCACCGCAATGACGTTTTATCTTCTGGGGTTCCTGGCTTTCGAAGCCATGTGGTTCTTTCCATTCAGGAAGGTCTTCCGCGCCGCGCACTTCGGCGCACCCTATGCCTACCTGTCGCTGATCCCGCTGGTGGGTCCGCTGTTGTGCATCTGGATCCTGGCGGCGCGGCCGTGGCCGCTCAAGACCAAGCTCGTGCGCACCTTCTCCGTGTCCTGAGGGCCGCACCCCGCGGCGCGCCGGCCACGGCACCATGCACGGAACACCGTGGCGAGGACATCGCGCGGTTCCGCCGGATGCCGAACGTCCATGACCACGCAGCGGCGGTCGCACCGCCCATGCGTGGCTTGAGCGGGAGGCATTGGCGTGGGCCGGTCACGCGGCAGCGATGCTGCCCGGATGCAATCCGAATGCGGCCCGAATGCAGCCTGAATGCGGGCGGCGGTCAGGCCGGCGCGCCGGCCAGCCGCGTGCGCTCGGCCGCCGCCGCGAGCCAGGCCGCGGCCTGGTCCGGGATCGTGACCGGCAGCATGTGCCCGCCGGGCACCAGTTCCAGTTCCAGCGCCGGCAGCTTGTCCTTCATGGCCTGCCCGTGCGCGCGCCAGTCGAGGATGGCGTCGGCCGTGCCGTACAGGATGCTGACCGGCAGCGCCAGCGACGCATAGCGCCCGGCCATCGCGGGCAGGTCTTCCTCCAGGCTGGTCATGTCGGACGACGCGGCATAGAACGCGCCCGGCCGCAGGCCGAGCAGGCCGCCGCCGGCGGTGCCGAAATCCGCCGGCGGCCGCTCCGGGCTGAAGACGAATTCCAGCATGTCGCGCCCGCGCAGGATCGAGCGCGGGATGGCCAGCGTCCACGCAACCACGCGCCGCAGCGCGGCCGGCGACACCGCCAGCGCGCGGAACACGGCGGGCGGGCCCGCCACCGGATGCGTGAGCGGCGCGATCAGCGCCAGGCCGGCGGCCGTGCCCGGATGATCGAGCGCCACGCCGAGCGCGACCGCGCCGCCCAGCGAATGCCCCACCAGCAGCGGGTCTTTCAGGTCCAGCGCGCGCATGAACCGGGCGATGACCTCGCTCTGCTTGCGCAGGCGCGCCGACATGCCCGCCGGACGGGTCGAATACCCCGAGCCGGGCCGGTCGACCAGGATCACGCGGAAGCGCGGCGTCAGCCGCTCCAGCAGCGCGTAGGAGAAATTGCCGGTCTGGCCGCCCAGCCCGTGCACCATCACAATCATCGGCCCCTGGCCCTGGTCGATGTAGTGCAGGCGGGCGCCGTCGATCTCGATGAACTTGCCGCGCGGCGGCAGCGCCTTCTCGACCTTGCGCGCGATGAACGCAGTGAATGCCACCAGGCCGGCGATGACGGCGGCGACGATGGCAATGCAGGCAATCAGTATGGTCATGGCGTCCTTTCCTCAACCGTGCGCCGATTCCGCCGCCCGGGCGGGCGCCGGCGCGCGCGGCGCGGCCGGGCCGGCCCGGCCGAATTCCATCGCATCATCCTCCACTTTGCCGAACTTGAGCGCCATCAGGTCGAACAGGTAGTTCTGGTGGACCCGCCACGGACGCTTGCTGCCCTGCCGGGGCAGGATGCCGCTGGCGCGCTGCACGTAGCCCGAGGTCAGCGACAGCGAAGGCTCGTCGTCGCCGGCGGCGTGGCCGCGCCGCGGCGCGCACCAGTCATGGCCGTTGGCCTCCATGTGGTTGATGAGCCGGCAGACGTACATCGACGACAACTCCGCCTTCAGCGTCCACGACGCATTGACGTAGCCCATCGCCACCGCCAGGTTGGGCACGTCGCTGTACATCATGCCCTTGTACATGAAGGCCTGCGCCGGATCGGCGGGCACGCCGTCCACCTCGATCCGCATGCCGCCCGCCACCTTCAACTGCAGGCCGGTGGCGGTGACGATCACGTCCGCGTCGAGCTTCTGCCCGGAGCGCAGCTGCAGGCCGGTCTCGGTGAAGGATTCGATATGGTCGGTCACCACCGACGCCCTGCCCGCCCGGATCGACTTGAACAGGTCCGAGTCCGGCACCAGGCACAGGCGCTGGTCCCACGGCTTGTAGGCTGGCGAGAAATGCTTGTCGACGTCGTAGTCCGGGCCGAGCTGCGCGCGCGCGGCCTCGAGGATCTTGCGCTTGACCAGCTCCGGCTTCCTGCGCGCGAGATGGTAGAAATACATGCCGAACAGCACGTTCTTCCAGCGCGTGACCCGGTGCGCCATGCCGGCCGGCAGCTTGCGCCGCAGCCAGGCGGACACCGCGTCGCTGGACGGGCGCGCGACGATGTAGGTCGGCGAGCGCTGCAGCATGGTCACGTGCGCGGCGCGCTTGGCCATCTCCGGGAGCAGCGTCACGGCGGTGGCGCCGCTGCCGATCACCACCACGCGCTGGTCGTCGTAGACGAGGTCCTCGGGCCAGTGCTGGGGATGCACCACGCGGCCGCCGAAGCGCTCCATGCCCGGCCAGCCCGGCATGTAGCCGTCCGCGTAGTCGTAGTAGCCGCTGCACAGGTAGAGGAAATTGCAGGTGAAGCGCGCCGGCTCGCCCTGCGGGCCCACGGCGGCGTCCACCGTCCAGCGCGCCGTCTCGGACGACCACGACGCGCGCGTGGCGCGGTGGCCGAAGCGGATGTGGCGCTCGATGTCGAAGGTCCTGGCCGTGTCGCGGATGTATTCGAGGATGGCGTCGCCGGCGGCGATCGACTTGTCGCTGCGCCACGGCCGGAAGCTGAAGCCGAGCGTGTACATGTCCGAGTCGGAGCGCACGCCGGGATAGCGGAACAGGTCCCAGGTGCCGCCGACGGCGTCGCGGCCCTCCAGGATGGCGTAGCGCTTGCCCGGGCAACTGGTCTGCAGGTGGTAGGCCGCGCAGATGCCGGACAGCCCGGCGCCCACGACCAGCACATCGAAATGGTGGACCTGCTCATGCGGCGCCTGCCGCGCCGGGGGATGCGCCTTGTCTGCGTTGCCTGCTAGCATCGGTTGTCTCCTGTTCCTGTTGGCCGGTCGTGGCCGGGCACCTCGGCATCGCATTTCCTGCGTCTCGCTCGTTTGCGCGTTTGCGCATTGCCGTGGTGCCCGCGTGCCGACTTCCGACTAGACTAGGGTGTTCACCCTAATTAATCAACCGGGATCGCCCGAACCCGGGCTTTCCCTTAAGCCCTGGCCTCGCGTGCCACGCAAGACATGCTGCATACCAAACACCGCCGACCCGATCCGGCCACCCGCGCGGAGCGCCGCCCATGAGCGCGGACAGCGCCGCGGCACGACGGCCCAAGACCCGCGAGCGCATCCTCGCGGCCTGCCTGAGCCTGTTCAACGAGCGCGGGCCAATGGTCGTGACCACGGCGGAGATCGCCGCGGCGGTCGGCATCAAGGAAGGCAATCTCCATTACCACTTCAACCGCAAGGAGCAGATCCTCGAAGCGCTGTTCGACGCGTTCGAGCACGCGCTGCGCGACACGGCCGTGGCCGACCTCGCGCAAGGCGACGCGCCGCAGCGCTTTGCCGGCTACCTGAGCGGCTGGTTCAGCCTGATGTGGGAATGGCGTTTCTTCTACCGCGACGCGGCCGCGATCCGCGCGCTCGCCCCCGCCCTGCGCGCGCGCACCGAGGCGCTCGCCGACGACGGCCAGCGCCACGTGCGGCGCGTGTTCGCCGGCATGGAAGCGGCGGGCCTGCTGCGCGCCACGCCGGCGCAGCTCGACCACCTCGTGGTCAATAGCTGGATCGTGTCGACGTACTGGATCGATTACCTGCGCTCGCGCCACGGCATCGACGCGCTGCGGCGCGAACACATCAGTTGGGGCGCGTCGCAGGTGATGAGCCTGTTCTCGCCCTACCTCACCGAAACGGGACAGGCGCTGCTGAATATCGATACGGCGCGCTAGCCGGCCATTGCGTTGCCAGCCACGACAGGCAAAGCCGTTTCACTGCGAGGGATGCGGCCGGTAAGGCCATTGACTGGATCGAGGAGCGCTTCGCCGGCCAGCCTGCGCCGCGGCTACCGCGGCGCCCTGCTTCGGCGAGTGACCGATGACCGCACCGCCGATTGGCCTGACGCTAAGCTGGCGTATCGGGGCAGGTGTCGATGTAGGGAATGTGGTTGCGGGGGCAGGACTTGAACCTGCGACCTTCGGGTTATGAGCCCGACGAGCTGCCAACTGCTCCACCCCGCGGGCCGAAATATACGCGGATCGGTAGCATCTGGATACCCCTGGGCGGGAAAAAACCGGAAAAGCGCCTGGCCCGGCGGCCCAGCGACCCGTTTGCGGCGCGGAGTGCCCGGCAGCGCGCTGACGTGGTGACGTGATGGCGAAGCAGCGCGGCGTTCGGTTTCAGCTATTGCCGTCGATCCACTTCCTTGCCCAGGCATAGGCCGCCGCCTTCGCCTCGTCGGGCGTGGCGTGCTGGCTGCCGATCGCCCGCGCGTCCTGGACGATGGCGCCATCCTCCCAGATCGCGCACGACGCCATGTGCAGGCCGGCCTTGATGGTTCTGCAGAACACGTGGATGACGTACCCCTTGTATTCCGCCTTGTACTCCTTGGTGCCGCTGTCCATTTGGCGTGCCCGTCCGTTCTCGCCGCGGGGCGAATCCTGCGCCGCATCCTAGCATGCGCCCCCGCGGCAAGGCCCTGGCATCCCCCTCTTGCCGGCGGCCTGCAATCTGCAAAAAGCACGCTATACTGTATATTCATACAGTATCACATGAGGCCAAGAAATCATGTTCAGCTGCGATCCCGGCACCCTCTACCTGTACAGCCAGCGCCCCGCCGCGGCCCGGCTGTCGATCCGCTGCCCGCTCCTGACGGTGGACGACCCGCTGCTCACGGCCGACACTTGGAATCCCGAAGCCGAGGCGGCCGCGCAGGCCGCCGGCGCCACGCTGTACCTCTCGGGCATCGACACGGCGGCCCTGAAGGCGCTGCCGTGGACCATCGACGCGCTGGCGTTCGAGCGCGACGGCGCGCGCATCAGCTTCAGCATCGCCGAAGGTATGGAATTCCTCAGCCCCGTCACGCTGTGCCTGCGCACGCGCGGCGAGCGCCACTACGCCACGCTGCAAGAGACGGCCTGCGAGCCTTGAGCGGAACCGCGCAAGGCCGCGCGCAGCCGCATCGCGCAGCCCGGCCGCCAAGCGCCGCCGCTGTTCCGCTGCTTGAGGTTCAGGCCGCGGCAGCGCTCGCCGCGCGGACGCCGGCGCTCTGCTCGAGGCGCGCGAGCAGGCGCTTGCCGTGCTCCACCACGGCCGGATCGGCGGTCATCTGGTAGCGGACGATCATGCCTTCGAGGCACAGCATGGCTTCCTCGGCCACCTCGCCGGGTTCCGCCAGCCCCAGCCGCCCGGCGATGTCGGCAAGGTACGCGCTGAGCGACGCCTTGTGCGCGACGGCCTGCTGCAGATGCTCCGGCACCCCGGTGCTGCCCGCCTCGGCGACCACGTTGATGAAGGCGCAGCCGCGGAAGGTGTCCTGCGCGAACCACGCGCCCAGGGCTTCGGCGATCACGCCGAGGCCCGGCGAGACGGCAACGCGCGCCTCCACTTCCTCGGTGAACCAGTGCATCCAGAAGTCATGGCGCCAGTCGAGAAAGGCGGAAATCAGTTCGTTCTTGGAGGCGAAATGCCGGTACAGCGACATCTTCGCCACATCGGACTCGGCAATGATCTTGTCGATGCCGGTCGCCCGGAAGCCGTCCTGGTAGAACAGGCGTGCCGCCGTGTCGAGAATCCGGTCCCGGGCCGAGGGCTGTGCCATGGCGCCCTTCCTTGAAATGAGATAGACAACTCAGTATTGCAGACAGACCTGTCTCTGTAAAGCCGGGGCATGGCGCCGGTACCGCGCCGGCTCTGCGATGCCCCCATTCGGCCCGGCAAACGGAACCCCCGCCGCGCATCCGTCACCTGGTATGACCGAATTCGCCGGAACTGATCCTGTTCGGCCGGCGGCCCACCGGCTAGCCTTGTGCCCTCTCCTCACTCAAGCCGCCCGCGCCCGCCCCCGGGTAGCGGCTGCCGCGATCTTTGCCATGTATTCGTATGACACCGTCGACCAGCAGGTGGTCGACCAGCGCGTCGCCCAGTTCTCCGACCAGACCACGCGCTTCCTGGACGGCCGGCTGACGGAAGATGAATTCCGCGTGCTGCGCCTGCAGAACGGCCTCTACATCCAGCGCCACGCGCCGATGCTGCGCGTGGCGATTCCCTACGGCATGCTCGCCAGCCGGCAGCTGCGCAAGCTCGCCCATATCGCGCGCCGCTGGGACCGCGGCTACGGCCATTTCAGCACCCGCCAGAACATGCAGTTCAACTGGCCGCGCCTGGAAGACGCGCCCGCCATCCTCGCCGAGCTGGCCACGGTGCAGATGCACGCGATCCAGACCAGCGGCAACTGCATCCGCAACACCACTACCGACCACCTCGCCGGCATCGCGCCGGACGAGATCGTCAACCCGCTGGTCTGGTGCGAGATCATCCGGCAATGGTCGATGCTGCATCCCGAGTTCGCCTTCCTGCCGCGCAAGTTCAAGATCGCCGTGAGCGGCGCGCGCACGGACCGGGCCGCGGTGGGCGTGCACGACATCGGCCTGCAGGCCGTCAGCCGCGACGGCGAGACCGGCTTTCGCGTGTGGGTGGGCGGCGGCATGGGCCGCACGCCCATCGTGGGCAAGCTGATCAGCGAATACGTGCACTGGTCGGACCTGCTGACCTACCTGCAGGCCACGCTGCGCGTCTACAACCTGCATGGCCGCCGCGACAACAAGTACAAGGCGCGCATCAAGATCCTCGTCAAAGACCTCACCCCGGCCGTGTTCGCGCAGCAGGTCGACGAGCAATGGCAGCGCATCCGCGGCGGCCCCGACACGGTCAGCGCCGAGTTCGTGCAGGACATCGCCGGCCGCTTCACCACGCCGGCCTACGATCCCGCCGCGGCCGGCGACGACGACCCCGCGGCCGCGCTGACGGAACAGGACCCGCGCTTCCGGCGCTGGCTGCGCAGCAACGTCCATGCCCACCGCGTGGCCGGCTATTGCTCGGTCACGGTATCGCTCAAGGCCACCGGCAGCCCGCCGGGCGACATCACCGCCGACCAGATGGATGCCGTCGCCGACCTCGCCGACACCTACGGCTTCGGCGAGCTGCGCGTCTCGCACGAGCAGAACCTCATCCTCGCCGACATCCGCCGCGTCCACCTGCATCAGGTCTGGCAACGGCTGGACCCGTTGCGGCTGGCCACGCCGAACATCGGCCTGCTGACCAACATCATCGCCTGCCCGGGCGGCGATTTCTGTTCGCTCGCCAATGCCGTCTCCATCCCGCTGGCCGAGGCCATCCAGCAGCGCTTCGACGACCTCGACTTCCTCCACGACATCGGCGAGCTGGACCTGAACATCTCCGGCTGCATCAACTCGTGTGGGCACCACCACGTGGGCCACATCGGCATCCTCGGCGTCGACAAGGCCGGCGAGGAGTGGTACCAGGTCACCATCGGCGGCCGCCAGAACGGCGCGCTGTCCGGCGAGCGGCGCGACATGGAAGACGGCGCCGGCGGTGCGGCCATCGGCAAGATCATCGGCCCGTCGTTCGCGCGCGAGGAAATCCCCGACGTGGTGGAACTGCTGGTGCAGACCTACCTCTCGCTGCGCGAGGACGACGAGGAACGGTTCATCGACGTGGTCGAGCGCACCGGCATCGAACCGTTCAAGACCGCGGTCTACACCGACGCGCGGATCGTCCAGCGCAAGCTGCAGGCGGAGAACGCACGTGTCTGAGGCCCGCATGACAAACCCGGTCGCCAACGTCATCCGCAACGGCGCGCTCGAGCCGGACAAGTGGCGCGCCTTCGTGGCCAATGACGGCGAAGGCGATGAAGGTGGTGAAGTTGGAAAAGGCGACGGCGCCGATGCGTCCGCCGCGCTGCCGCCCGACGAGGACGGCTGGCTCGTCACCGCCGCCACCTGGCTGGCGATGAAAGCCCGGCTGCGGCAGCGCGCGCATCCGGTCGCCGTGTATCTCGCGCCGGACGCCGACCCCGAGCTGCTGCTCGAGCCCGGCGCGAACGTCATCGACCCGGCCGGCATCGCCCACCTGGCGATCGACTTCCCCGTCTACACCGATGGCCGCGGCTACTCGCTGGCGCAGTTGCTGCGCACGCAATACGGCTGGACCGGCGAGCTGCGCGCGGTGGGCGACGTGATGATCGACACGGTGCACTACATGGCGCGCTGCGGCTTCGACAGCTTCGCCATCAAGCCCAGTCACGATCCGCGCGCGGCCCTCGAAGCGCTCGGCACGTTCACGGTCCATTACCAGAAAGGCTACCGGCGCCCGGCCACGCCGGCCTGAGCGTCCGGCGCTGGCGTCCAGGCCGGCAGCACCTCCTGGGCGAACGCGACGAAGGCCCGCACGGCCGCGCTGCAGTAGGCGCCCCTGCGCTGGAGCAGCGCGGCCTCGCGCGGCGGCAGCGGCGGCTCCAGCCTGACCTTGCGCAGGTCGCCGCTGTCCTGCGCGATGGCGGCCGGCAGCACCGTCATCAGGCGGCCGCGCCGCACCGCCTCGACCACCGCGCTGACCGAGTTCGCCTCCAGTGCGACCTGCGGCACGATGCCCTGGCGGCCAAGATAGTTGTCGATGTAATGGCGCGTGGCGAACTCCTGCGTCAGCAAGGCAAACGGCTCGTCCTGCATCTCCTTGCGCGTGAGCGGCGTGCGCCGCCTGGCATAGCGGTGCCCCGCGCCCACCACCAGCGCCAGCGGCTCCAGCAGCAGCGGCTGCGTGTCGATGTCCGCCAGCCGCACGTCCTTGAACGCGATGCCCATGTCGAGGCTGTCCTGCAGCAGCATCTGCTCGATCTGCGCCTGCGGCATCTCCAGCACACTCAAGACGATGCCGGGATAGCGCTCATTGAAATCCATCACGAGCGGCCCGACCAGATAAGGCGTAAACGTCGGCGTCATCGCCAGCCGCAAGCTGCCGCGCGTCAGTTCCTGGACGTCGTGAACCGCCCGCTTGCCCGCCTCCAGATCCTGCAGCGCGCGCCGTGCATAGAGCAGGTAAGCCTGCCCGGCATCGGTGGTGCGGACGCTGCGGCCCGAGCGGTCGAACAACTGCACGCCGAGCGTGTCCTCCAGTTGCCGGATCTGCTGCGAAAGCGTCGGCTGCGAAACATGCAGCGCCTCGGCCGCGCGGGTGAAATTGCCGCATTCGGCAACGGCGAGAAAGTAGCGGACATGGCGGAGCAGCATCGGGATCAACGATTGGGATTGGCTATGGGAGGGATGGTAAGCCAGTCCCTGGACCAATAGCGGATCGCACCTGGACTTTCGTGCGCCGCCGCCGGAACCGCTTCGCGGCAGATGGCGGCCCGTGACAATGCGACAGCGCGGGCAATGCGCGCGGCGACGGACAGGGCAATGAAAAAGACAATGCAAAAAGGGCTTCCGGAAACGGAAGCCCTTCAAATAAGGTGGTGCGGCTGGCAGGATTCGAACCCACGACCCCTTGGTTCGTAGCCAAGTACTCTATCCAACTGAGCTACAGCCGCACGCGAGGTCGCAATTGTAGCGCAGCCATGCCTGAATGCAAGCGTTTTTTACAGCTATGTGTCAGGCCGTTTCCCCGCCGCGGCGGGGCTTACCAGCGATAGCGCGCGCCCAGCGTGCCGCCCGGGTTGCGTCCGGCCTTGAGCTTGATCCACAGCTTGACGCCGCCGTTCGTGCTGCCGTGCGCGCCGACGTTGACCGACAGCAGCCCGCGCAGCATGTCGGGGTCGATGCGTGTGCCGTTGATGTTGATGGCCTGCTTGTGGTCCTGCCAGAGATCGGCCTCGACGAACGGGTAGACCCCGTTGGCGCCGTTGAGCCGGGTCGGCTGGGTACGGTAGAGCCGCACCAGCACTTCGGCCGCGCTCGCGTCCGCGGGCTGGCTGCCGAGGAAACCCGTGCCGCTGCGGTCGAGGGCCGGCTGGTAGGCGAGCTGCACGCGCGGCTGGATCGTCAGGCCGCCGCTGCGCGGCAGCACGGTGTCGAGCGACAGCGCCATGCTCTGCACGCGGTTGCCGACATGGCCCGTGGCCGAGGTGGCGTCGTCGAGGTGCACCGACACGGCGGGCCACGCGGCGCGCGGCGCCGGGTCCGCGTAGGCGGGCAGCGGGCCTGGCGCGTCGTTGTAGGCCGTGGCGGGCGTGCCGGACGAATGCGTGGTGGCGGGCCGGCCCCAACCGCCGAGCGAGGCAACCAGGACAGGCTGGCCGCCGCGCGCCGCGCCGGCCGGCATGGCCGGCGCCGCGACAACCGTGTCGGTGGCCATGCCGGCCGGCACGGCGCCGAGCGTATTGGCGGCGACGATGACCGCATCGCTGCCGGAGACCTGCGCGGGCGGTTCGCCTTCGAGCTGGTCCCAGCCGAAGGCGCCGCCGCCGGCTGGCCGTTCCTCGCCCTGGGCGAGGCTGGCCACGATCATGGCGAGTATCGAGCAACAACACTGGCGGCACGGATGGGGATGGAGATGGCGATCGTGAATACCCGGGCAATGCCCGCTAGCACCGACCTGCGCCCTGCTCGGAGACCACGCGCCCCTGGCCATGACCGCACCTCTGGCTTGAAAATCCGCTACGGCTTTGCTTGAGCATAGGTCAAAGCCCTCGCGACCGTAAGGGCGCTCCGTAGGCACCCGCGCGCACCTGCGTGTGCCACCGCACGGCGGCAATGCGAGGGGGTTCCGCGCTTGCCGGCGCGCGAAGAGGAAACGAGGAAACGAGGACTGGCGCAGAGAGATGCGCGATGGCGGGTCCGCATGGACCGGCGTGGCGGACGATGCAAACCTGAAACAGAACGGCGCTGAAGGCGCGAAGCCGGCGCGTACCCGCGGACCAGGACCGTGCCGCCGGAAGCTCGCCTCGCCATCGGAGTCTCATCGCAAAACGAGCGCCGCAAAAAGAAAAAGGCCGCTGCATCTGCAACGGCCTTTCTCATCGAGTCTTGGTGCCCAGAAGAGGACTCGAACCTCCACAGTGTTGCCACCGCTAGGACCTGAACCTAGTGCGTCTACCAATTTCGCCATCTGGGCTTCGTTTTGCTGCGTGAACTGCTGCAGCGCTGCGAAGAGAAACATTATGGCAAGTTCGGATTCGGCTGTCAACACCCCGGCACGCATTTTCTGGCGCCGGCGGCGCTCATGGCTGGAAGCACACCTGCCCCGGCCGGCCCGGCAGATGCAGCGTGGCGGTGGCCGGACGCGTGCTGGCGACCACCTTGCCCGCGCGCAGCACCATCAGCCGCGTGGCGCGCAGCCGGATCGCCTCCACCGGATCGCGCGCCTGCAGCAGCACGAGGTCGGCGCGGCATCCCGGCGCGATGCCGTAGCCTTCCAGCCCGAGGATGCGGGCCGGGGTCTCGGTGACGGCGGCGAAGCACGCGCGCATGGCGTCCTGCCCGGTCATCTGCGCCACGTGCAGGCCCATGTGGGCAACCTCCAGCATGTCGCCCGAGCCGAGCCCGTACCAGGGGTCCATCACGCAGTCGTGGCCGAACGCCACCGGCACGCCCGCGGCCATCAGTTCGGGCACGCGCGTCATGCCGCGCCGCTTCGGATAGGTGTCGTGCCGGCCCTGCAGCGTGATGTTGATGAGCGGGTTGGCGACGGCGGCCACGCCGGACTGATGCATGAGCGGGATCAGCTTGGACACGTAGTAGTTGTCCATCGAGTGCATCGAGGTCAGGTGCGAGCCGGCCACCCTGCCCTCCAGGCCCAGCCGCACGGTCTGCGCGGCCAGCGTCTCGACATGGCGCGACAGCGGGTCGTCGGTCTCGTCGCAATGCATGTCCACGCGCAGCCCGCGCTCGCAGGCCAGCTCGCACAGGATGCGCACGGAGTCGGCGCCATCGCTCATGGTGCGCTCGAAATGTGGAATGCCACCGACCACATCCACGCCCATGCCGAGCGCGCGCTTGAGGTTGTCGAGCGCGCCGGGCGCGCGCAGCAGCCCGTCCTGCGGGAACGCCACCAGTTGCAGGTCGAGGTAGGGTTTGACCTTCTCGCGCACGTGCAGCAGCGCCTCGGTGGCGAGCAGGCGCGGGTCGCATACGTCCACGTGCGAGCGGATCGCCAGCAGGCCCTTGGCCACGGCCCAGTCGCAATAGGCCAGCGCGCGCTCGACGATGGCGTCCTGCGTCAGCAGCGGCTTGAGCTCGCCCCACAGGGCGATGCCCTCGAGCAGCGTGCCGGACTGGTTGATGCGCGGCTGGCCGTAGGACAGCGTGGAGTCCATGTGGAAATGCGCGTCGACGAACGGCGGCGTCACCAGCTGGCCGGCGGCGTCGACCTCGGTGGCGGCGTGCGCCTTGAGCGCCGGCTCCACCGCCTTGATGTGGTCGCCGGCGATGCCGACGTCGATGCCGGTGCGGCCATCGGGAAGCGTGCAGTTGCGCAGGATCAGGTCGAGCATGGCGGGTTCTTTTTCTGGGAGACGGGATGGATCAGCGTTCGCCCTTGCGATAGGGCTTCATCAGCGCCTGCGGATAGGTGGCGCGCCGCGCCACCAGCACCAGCGCGAGGATCGACAGCACGTAGGGCAGCATCAGGTAGAGCTGGTATGGCAGCGCCGGCAGGCCCGGCAGGCTGGCGCCGCTTTGCTGCAGGCGCAGCTGCAGCGCGTCGAAGGCGGCGAACAGCAGCGCGCCGGCCAGCGCGCGGCCCGGGCGCCACGAGGCGAACACCACCAGCGCCACGCAGATCCAGCCGCGGCCGTTGATCATGTTGAAGAAGAAGGCGTTGAAGGCCGACAGCGTGAGAAAGGCGCCGCCCACCGCCATCAGCGCCGAGCCCGCCATCACCGCGCCGATGCGCATGGCGCCCACGCGGATACCCTGCCCCTCGGCCGCGGCCGGATTCTCGCCGACCATGCGCACCGCGAGGCCGAGCGGCGTGCGGTACAGCAGCCAGGCCACCAGTGGCACCAGCGCCAGCGCGAGCAGGGTCAGCGCGGTCTCTTCCCCGAACACCGGGCCCAATACCGGGCCAAGCAGCGGCACCTCCGCCATCCAGCGCATCGGCGCGAACGGCACGATGGTGGGCGGCGTGGACACCGAGGCAAAGCCGAGCCGGTAGGCGTAGTAGGACAAGCTGGTGGCCAGCATGGTCACGCCCAGCCCGGCGACGTGCTGCGACAGCGCCAGGCTCACCGTCAGCCAGCCGTGCAGCAGGCCGAACGCCAGCCCCACGGCCGCGGCCGCCGCCACGCCGCCCCACAGCGGCAGGCCGTGATAGACCGCCAGCCAGCCGCCGAAGGCGCCGGCCACCATGATTCCCTCGATGCCGAGGTTGAGCACACCGGCGCGCTCGCACAGCAGCACGCCGAGCGTGCCGAACACCAGCGGCGTGGCCACGCGCAGCACCGCGATCCAGAACGGCGCCGAGGCCAGGATGTCGAGCAGTTCCATCAGGCCACCTTGCGCAGGGCGTCAAAGCAGATGCGGTAGCGCGCCAGCATGGTCGCCACCAGCATGGACAGCAGCGCCACCGCCACGATCACGTCGGCGATGGTGTTGGGCACGCCCACCGCGCGGCTCATGCCGTCGGCGCCGACCAGCACGCCGGCCACGAACACCGAGGCCGCCACCACGCCCAGCGGATGCAGCCCGGCCAGCATGGCGATCACCACGCCCGCGTAGCCGTAGCCCGGCGAGATGTCCAGCGTCAGGTAGCTGGTGCGGCCCGCCACCTCCACCACGCCGGCCAGCCCCGCCAGCGCGCCCGACAGCAGCGCGGTCCACATCGTCACGCGCCGCACCGGCACGCCGACGAAAGCCGCCGCGCGCGCGTTGGCGCCCACCGCGCGCATGTGCAGGCCGAACACCGTGAAGCGGTTGACCGCCCACAGGATCAGCGCCAGCGCGCACGCCAGCAGCAGGCCGCTGTGCACGCGCGAGCGCGCCATCAGCTTCGACAGTTCCAGCTCGGGCACCAGCGGCACCGACTGCGGCCAGCCCATCGCGGTGGCGTCCTTCATCGGTCCGTCCAGCATCATCGAGACGAACAGCAGCACGATGAAATTGCCGAGCAAGGTGGTCACCACCTCGTCCACGCCGAGCCGCGTCTTGAGCCACGCGGCGCCCAGCAGCAGCAAGGCGCCGGCCAGCATGCCGGCCGCCACCATCAGCGCGAAATGCACGGCCACCGGCAGGTGCTCCGCCCACGGCGCCACCGCGCCGTCGACCTGCCCGCCCACGGCCACCGCCGCCAGCGCGCCGAGGTACAGCTGCCCCTCCGCGCCGATGTTGAACAGCCGCGCGCGGAACGCCACCGCCACCGACAGCCCGGTCAGGATCAGCGGCGTGGCGCGCGTCAGCGTCTCCGACCATGCGAAGCGCGAGCCGAAGCCGCCTTCGAGCAGCAGCGCATAGGCGCGCCCCACCGGCGCGCCGGCCCAGCGCACCAGCACCGCGCAGATCAGCAAGGTGGCCGCGATGGCCAGCACGGGCGCGGCCAGCATGGCCACGCGCGACACGCCGCTCCGGGGTTCAAGCCGCATGCAGCACCTCCGCGTCGCCGGCGCCGCCCGGCGCGCCGCCGCCGGCGCCGGCCATCGCCAGGCCGAGCGCCGCGAGCGTCCAGTCCGCCGTCGGGCGCGCCTCGGTCAGGCGGCCGGCGTGCATGACCGCGATGCGGTCGGCCAGCGCGTGCAGTTCGTCGAGGTCTTCCGAGATCAGCAGCACGGCCGCGCCCTCGCGCGCCGCCTCCAGCAGGCGCGCGCGCACGTAGGCCACCGCGCCGATGTCCAGTCCCCAGGTCGGCTGGCTGGCCACCACCAGCAGCGGCGCGCGGCCCTCGCCGCGCACCGACAGCGCCCGGCCCAGGATCAGCTTCTGCATGTTGCCGCCGGACATGGTGCGCGCCGGCACCTCGATGCCGGCGGTGCGCACGTCGAAGCGCGCCACCAGTTCGCGCGCGAAGCGCTGCGCCGCCGCGCGGCGGATCACGCCGGCGCGCGAGAAGCGCGGCTGGCCAAGCTGCTCGCTGGCGGCGTTCTCCCACACGGCGAGGTCGCCCACCACGCCGACCGCATGGCGGTCTTCCGGCACGCGCGCGACACCCGCGCCGATCCACGCGCGCGGGCGCGCCGGCATCGGCTGGCCGGCCAGCGTGACGCGGCCTTCGGTGGCCGCCAGCGTGCCGCTGAGCAGTTCCGCCAGCGCCGCCTGCCCGTTGCCGGACACGCCCGCGATGCCGACGATCTCGCCGGCGCGCACCCGCAGGCTGAGCCGGTCGAGCCGCATGCGCCCGTCCGCGCCGCGCGCGCCGGCCTGCTCCAGCGCCAGCACCACCGGCGCGGCATCGCCCGCGGCACCGGCGGCCCGCTCCGGCATGGCAACCGCGCGCCCCACCATCAGTTCGGCCAGTTCCGCCTTGCTGGTCTGCGCCGCCTCGCGCTGCGCCACCAGCTTGCCGCCGCGCAGCACGGCGATGCGGCTGGACACGCGCAGCACTTCATCGAGCTTGTGGCTGATGAAGATCACCGACAGGCCCTCCGCGATCAGTTGCGCCAGCGTGGCGAACAGCGTCTCGGCCTCGTGCGGCGTCAGCACCGCGGTGGGCTCGTCGAGGATCAGCACGCGCGCGCCGCGGTACAGCGCCTTGACGATCTCCACGCGCTGGCGCTCGCCGACCGACAGCTCGCCCACGCGCGCGCCCGGCCGCACCGCGAGGCCGAAGCGATGCGCCAGCGCCAGCACCTTCGCGCGCGCGGCGCGGCGCTCCAGCCGCCATTGCCACAGCGGCTGCGTGCCGAGCAGGATGTTGTCGAGCACGGAAAGATTGTCGGCCAGCGTGAAATGCTGGTGCACCATGCCGATGCCGGCGGCCAGCGCCGCGCGCGGCTGGCCCGGCGGCAGCGGCCGGCCGTCGACCTCCACGGTGCCGGCGTCGGCCACGTAATGGCCGAACAGGATGCTGACCAGCGTGCTCTTGCCCGCGCCGTTCTCGCCCAGCAGGGCCAGCACCTCGCCGCGCTGGAGTTCCAGCGAGATGGCGTCGTTGGCCAGCAGCGTGCCGAAGCGCTTGGTGATGCCGGTCAGGCGGAGGATGGGAGTTGGCATGAAAACGAAATGCGGAGCATCAGGAATACCAATGGTTCGCTCCCCTCTCCCACAAAGTGGGGAGGGGAGAAAGACGGGGCCGGCGCTACCAACGCCAGCCTCACTGCGTCGACTTCGGCTCCGTCTCCACCACCTTCACCACGAACTTGCCGTCGAGAATGGCCTTCTCCTTCGCCTTGACCTTGGCCATCACGTCGGCCGGCACCTTGCCTTCGAAGGTGCCCAGCGGCGCCAGCTCGGCGCCCTTGTACTTCATCAGCGAATACGAGCCGTAGTCCTCGTTCTTGAACTGGCCCGACTTGACCTTGGCCAGCGCCGCGGCCACCGTGGGCTCCATGTTCCACAGCGCCGAGGCCACCACCGTGGCCGGATACTGCGGCTGGGTGTTGATGACGTTGCCGATGGCCAGCCGGCCCTTCTCCTTGGCCGCGTCGGAGACGCCGAAGCGCTCGGCGTAGAGCACGTCCGCGCCCTTGTCGATCATGGCGAAGGCGGCTTCCTTGGCCTTGGGCGGATCGAACCACGAGCCGATGAAGCTGACCGTGAACTTCACCTTGGGATTGACCTCGCGCGCGCCTTCCATGAAGGCGTGCATCAGCCGGTTGACCTCGGGGATGGCATAGCCGCCGACCATGCCGATATGGTTGGTCTTGGTGATGCCGCCAGCGATCATGCCGGTCAGGTAGGAAGGCTCCTGGATGTAGTTGTCGAACACCGAGAAGTTGGGCGCCTGGGGCTTGCCGGACGAGCCCATCAGGAAGGCGGTCTTGGGATAGTCCCTGGCCACCTTGCGCGCGGCCGCCTCGACCGCGAAGGATTCGCCCAGGATCAGCGCCGAGCCCTGCTCGGCATACTGGCGCAGCACGCGCTCGTAGTCGGCGTTGGACACGCTTTCCGAGAACACGTAGTCGATCTCGCCGCGCGCCTTGGCCTCGTTGAGCGCCTTGTGGATGCGCGACACCCACTGCTGCTCGACCGGCACCGTGTACACGGCCGCGACCTTCACCCTGGCCTGCGCCCATGCCGGCTGCACGCCGGCCAGCGCGCTTGCGCCGGCGGCGGCGGCCGCCAGTTTCAACCAGGTCCTGCGCTTGCCCTCAAACCTCATGGTTTTCTCCCCTTGTTGACGATAACTCCACGGCCAGGCCGGCCGGTTCCAGCCCGCAACCGCGCAGCAGCAGCCGCACCAGGTGGTCGGTGGCCTGTTCGAAATCGCGCTGGCCCAGGTGGCTCACCCCGAGCACGGCGCATACCTGCGACTCAAAATCGGCATAGGTCTGGGTGGCGGCCCAGATCGTGAAGAACAGGTGCCGCGGATCCACGCTGGCCATCTCGCCGCGCGCGATCCATTCCTTGATGACGCCGGCCTTGCGCAGCACCAGCGCGCGCAGCGCGCCGCTGAGCACGTCGCGGATCTCCGGCGCGCCGTGCAGCAGCTCGTTGGCGAACACGCGCGAGGCGTCCGGGTGGCTGGCCGACAGCCGCATCTTGGCGCGGATGTACTGCTCCAGCGCCACCTGCGGGCGCTGCCCGGCGTCGATGATGTCGGTCTCGGACAGCCACAGCGCCAGCGTGTGCGCCAACACCGCGCGGTACAGCGCCTGCTTGGTGCGGAAGTAGTAATGCAGGTTGGACTTGGGCACGCCCGCGCGCGTGGCGATCTCCGCCATCGTGGCGCCGGCGAACCCGGCGCGCGCGAACACGTATTCGGCCGCGCGCAGGATCAGCGCCTCGTTCTCCTGGCGGATGCGCCCGCCAGCCGCCTCCCGCTGCGGCGGGAAGCATGGCGGCTGCGCCGTGGCCGGCGCGCCCATCACTTGGTGCCGTAGAGCCTGTCGCCCGCGTCGCCCAGGCCGGGCACGATGTAGCCGTGCTCGTTGAGCTCCTCGTCGATGGCGGCGGTGACGATGGCCACGTCCGGATGCGCCGCCTGCAGCGCGCGCAAGCCCTGGCGCGAGGCGATCAGGCACACGTACTTGAGCGTGCTCACGCCGGCTTCCTTGAGGCGGTTGAGCGCGGCGATGGCGGAATTGCCGGTGGCCAGCATCGGGTCCACCACGATCACCAGCCGCTCGTGGATGTCCTCCGGCATCTTGAAGTAGTACTCGATCGGCTCCAGCGTCTCCGGGTCGCGGTACAGGCCGATGTGGCCCACGCGCGCGGCCGGCAGCAGGTCCAGCATGCCGTCCAGGAAGCCGTTGCCGGCGCGCAGGATCGACACCAGGCACAGCTTCTTGCCGGACAGCACCGGCGACTCCATCGGCGCGATCGGCGTCTTGATGGCGATGGTCTCCATCGCCAGGTCGCGCGTGGCCTCGTAGGTCAGCAACTGGCTGATCTCGCGCACCAGCCGCCGGAAATTGTCGGTGGTGGTGTCCTCGCTGCGGACCAGCGTGACCTTGTGCTGCACGAGCGGATGGTCCACCACCATCACCGAAGGCGTGACGGGCGGTACGGCGGAAAGGTCGGTCATGTTGCGCTCCTCGGGAGGCGAATCGCGAAAAGGTCGTGCCGCGCGCGGCGGGAAAGCGCGCGGCGCGGCGGCTAGAACACCGTGCCGTCGCTGTCGATGGCGAAGGGTGGCGCGCCGCCCGGCCTGCGCTTGGCGGCAATGCGCCGTCCCGCCGCCCAGGTGCCGCCCTCCAGCACGCGCGCCAGCGGGAAGGCCTCGGCCGACAGCCCGAGCGCCTCGCGCACCGACGCCGCCACCAGGTCCAGCCCGGTGACGGTGAGCGCGCGCCACTCCACGATGACCGGCTCGTCCACCGTATGCGTGACGGTGGCGAAGGCGGGATCGCGCGGCACCATCAGCTCGAAGTCGAACAGCAGGCCACCGTTGCGGTATTCGGGCAGGCCGGTGAGGACTTCCAGTCCCGTCACGGTCAGGCCGGCGTCCTCGAGCGGCTCCAGCAGCGAGTACGTCAGCCATTGCGTGAGCTTGTGGAACGGCACCAGGCCGTCGGCGCAGGCCGGGTGATGCCAGCAGTCGCCCAGCGAGACGCCCTCCAGCTTGACGCGGCCGGGCCACACCGGCCCCAGCGCCACCAGCAGCGTGGTCAGCACGAAGCCGGCTTCGATGCGGCCGTCGACGGCGTGCGCCTTGAGGTAGTCGTACAGGTTGCCCAGCCGCGCCGGCGTGCCGAACACGGCGGGCGTGGCCTGCGCCACCTCGCCCAGCCGGCGCAGCAGCCCGGCGCGGCCTTCCAGGCCGACCAGCGGGTTGTGCTGCGCCACCTGGAACGCGGTGGCGATGGAGGATGCATCGATGCGCATCAGCCGCTCGGCATCGGCGCGCAGCGGCTGGCCGAGCTGCGCGGAAAAACCGCCGCGCGCGAACAGGTCGAAGCTGGCCACGCCGAGCCCTTCCGAGCGCGTGAGCAGCAGGTCGCTGGCCGGGTCGCGGTAGCGCCAGTCGGGGCCGGCGCCGGCGTCGAGCAGCACGCTGGGGATCACCAGGTCGATGCCGATGCGGGCCCGTTCCTCGCGGTCCGCCTCGCCGGACAAGCCGCCGCGCTCGCACAGGATCTGCCAGCGGTCCAGCCGCTCGCCGCCCTGGCCGCTCTCGAAATGGCGCCAGCGGCTGTGATACGGCACGTTCAGGTCCGGATAGCGCTGGCGGATGGTGGCCGCCACGTAGTCGGCCACCGCCGGGATGCGGTCCGGGTGCCAGGTAAACAGCTCGGACGCGCCCGCCGCCACGTGCCCGGTCACGGCCGCGCAACGCGTGCGCACGGCCTGGCCGGTCAGCAGCGCCGCGGCCGGATGCCCCGGCGGCACCGGGCTGGCCCAGCCGGGCGCATCGGTGAAGCCGCCGGACGCGCCGCCCGGCGCGCCCGCTTCAGGTGTCTCGTTCATTCGTCCAGTCCTCTACCCTTTGCCAGCGCCAGTTCTTCCGCGTCGGGCGGGGTATAGCTCGTGAAGTAGCCAGCCGCTACCTTGGCGTCGATTTCCACGCGGGCGTCGGCCGGGATCAGCGCATCGGGAATCGCCACCTGCTCGACCACTTCGATGCCCTGCGCGGTCAGCGCCCCATGCTTCATGTTGCTCATCGAGGCCCAGCGGTCGATGCGCTTGATGCCGAGCCAGTGGAAGACGTCGGGCATGAGTTCCTGGAAGCGCATGTCCTGCACGCCGGCCACGCATTCGGTGCGCGCGAAATAGGTCTCGGCGCGGTCGCCGCCGACCTGGCGCTTGCGCGCGTTGTAGACCAGGAACTTGGTGACTTCGCCCAGCGCCCGGCCTTCCTTGCGGTTGTAGACCACCAGGCCCACGCCGCCCTGCTGCGCCATCTCGATGCAGACTTCGATGCCGTGCGCGAGATAGGGCCGGCAGGTGCAGATGTCGGAGCCGAACACGTCTGAGCCGTTGCATTCGTCATGCACGCGGCATGCCACGCGGGTCTCGGGCTTGCCGAGCTTGCCGACGTCACCGAAGAAATACAGCGTCATGCCGCCGATGGGCGGCAGGAACACCTTCAGGTCGGGCCGCGTCACCAGTTCCGGGAACATGCCGCTGGTCTGCTCGAACAGCGCGCGGCGCAGCACGCTTTCCTTGATGTCGAAGCGCCGCGCCAGCCCCGGCAGGTACCACACCGGGTCGATCGCGGCCTTGGTGACGCGCACGTCGCCGTTGGCGTGCAGGATCTGGCCGTCCGGCACCAGCCGCCCGGCGGCGATGGCGCCGGCCAGCTCCGGCATGTTGATGTGGGCGCGCGTGATGGCGATCGACGGGCGGATGTCGATGCCCGCCGCGATGCGGTCGGCAAACGCGGTGGAGACCAGGTGGCCCCAGGGGTCCAGCGAGACGATCTTGTCCGGGTCGGCCCACTGCGGATGCGGGCCGATCACCTCGGCCGGCGCGGTGTCGGTCAGGTCGGCGCGGTGGTCGCGCTGCAGCTTGCCCGAGGCCACCGCCAGCGCGCGATAGACCGCGTAGGCGCCCGAGTGGGTGCCGATCACGTTGCGCTGCGCGGGATTGGTGAGGCTGGCGATCACGGGACCGCGCTCCGCGGCGGTGGCCGCACCCCAGTGGATGGGCTCCGCCGGCTTGTCGCGGCGTGCGTGCGAGGTCAGGACGATATGATCGGACATGGCAGCCTCGGAACAGGAATCCTGACCAAACGGTCAGGTTTACGATTCCATAGTAGGCAACCTTCATGCCATATCCCAATGCTCGTTTTTACCGTATGTTGCGCGGCCAACCCCGCCGCGCGGCGCCCGGGCGCACCGTGCGCGTGCGGCCCGCCGCCGGCTTGTGGTGCAGCGGCACCATGTGAAAGCGGCGCCCGGCCTGGGGGGGCCGGGCGCCGCCTGGAACGCGCCGCGCAGGAAGCCGGGCCTGCCGGCCGGCAACTCAGGTGGAGCGCTCGCGCCCCACCGGCTGGCGCCGCGCCGCGGACCCGGCGCGGGCCGGCCACAGCGCCTGGCGCATCGCGCTCAGCGGCGCCCCGCTTTCCACATAACGATGGAACAGCGTGCCGGCCACGTTGCTCAGCAGCCATGCCGCGACCATGCCGAGCGCATTGAGCACCGGCTGCTGTGGCGCAAGATGGAACACCACCGCGTTGACCACCAGGCAGACCGGGAAGTGAACCAGGAACACCGAGTAGGAAATGCGCCCGAAAAATGCCAGCGCGCTGGCGCGCGGCCAGTGCTCCAGCCAGCCGCCGCGGCGCGCCATGCCCAGCAGCAGCGCCACCGCCAGCGCCACCGCGATGCGCAGGCGGAAATCCACGATCAGCGCGGCCGCCACCGCCGCGCCCAGCACCAGCAGCGCCACCGGCGAGCGCTCGGGCGCGGAGGCCCAGTACGCCAGCGTGCCCATGCCATAGGCGCCGAAGAAATAGATCGCCCACATGTCCCAGGCGGCATCGCGGTTGAACCAGAACAGCGACGCCAGCGCCAGCGCCGACACCGCCAGCATGCCCAGCGCCGCGCCGCCCGCTTCCAGCCGGCGCGCGCACAGGCGCGCCGCCCACAGCGCCACGATCAGCAGCGCGAACAGCTGCAGGTCGATGGCCACGTACCAGACGCCCGCCGAGAGCGCGTCGAAATCGAGCACGTTGTGCAGCAGCAGCACGTGCGCCAGGAACTGGTGCAGGCCCGGCGCGCCGGGAATGGAATCGTGATGCATCCAGGTGCGCGCGATCGCGGCGCCGGCGATGGCGATCAGGATGGCCACGGTGTAGGGCACCACCAGCTTCTGGTAGCGCCGCCAGATCGCCAGCAGCGGATGCGGCACCATCAGGTGGCCGCCGGGCGCGAGGCTGCGCGCCGCCAGGAAGCCGCTGATGACGAGGAAGGCCTGCACCGCGATGCGCGCGTACTGCGAGAACCAGTCGAGCAGGTCGGGGGCCAGCACGTGGGCCACATCCGACATCGGGCCGTAGAAAGCAAGGTGATGCAGCACGATCAACTGCGAGCTGATCGCCTTGAGTGCGTCAATGCACGCCATGCGCGAAGGACGGGGGCTCATCGTTATTTGTTATAGGAATGCGACAAAGTGCAGGAGGCGTGATTCTACTCCTATGTGTGCATGGCGCACCGCCGCGGTGCGGTACCCGCCCGCCGCGTCACTTTCCCGCCACTGCCCGATTCCCCGTTCTCGTGCGCTCCCCCGGTTCAGCCCGGTTCAGCCCGGCCGCCGGCACGAAAACCACAGCAGCGCCGCCGCCGCGCCGAGGCCGACCCAGTAGTCGGTCGGCGCGCCGCCCAGCCAGTGGACATGCCACGGCACGAACGCCGGCGCGAAGCGCGCTACGCCGTAGGCCGGGTTGAGCACGAACCAGAGAAAGTCCTCCGTAATCCAGAACAGCATGATGCAGGCGAGCACCCGGGCCTCGGCGCGCCAGTTCCAGCGCCCGGCGAACAGCAGCGGGAAATGGAAGAACAGCGCCACGCACGGAAACACCCAGGCGTGATAGCCGGTCATGGGGCGCCCGCCCCAGAAGATGTCCAGCAGCCAGTGGCGCTCGATGCGCCAGGTCGGCAGGTTGGCGGCCCAGCCGGCGGCGCCTTCGATCTGGATCTCGACGTTGGCGAAGAAGTACGCCATCAGCAGGGTCCAGCCGACCGTCAGCACCAGCGCCAGCGGATGGCGCGGGGGCCAGGCCTGCGCCTGCCGCGGCAGGGCCGAGAGGTTCAGGGAGCGCATCAGTGCGCCCCCGCCAGCGCCGGCGCCGGCTGCGGCCGGCCGGACAGTTGCGCCAGCACGGTCTGCAGCACGCGCCGCGCCGCCGCCGGCCGGCCCAGCGCGCGGGCGCGCTCGCGCATCTGCGCCAGCCGCGCCGGCTCGGCCAGCAGCAGGCGCACGCGGTATTCGAGCGAGACCAGGTCCACCGACTTGAGCGCCGCGCCCTGCTCCAGCAGGTAGTCGGCATTGCGCTCTTCCTGCCCGGGGATCGGCGCGTTGACGATCATCGGCACGCCCATCGCCAGGCACTCGGAGGTGGTGAGGCCGCCCGGCTTGGTGATGACGAGGTCGGAGCAGGCCATCAGCCGCGCCACCTCGTCGGTGAAGCCGAACGGGAACAGCCGGCCCGGCCGGGCGGCGGCGAGCGCCCCGAGGCGTGCCAGCGCGGCCTCGTTGCGCCCGGCCATGACGATCAATTGGAAGTCGTGGTCCAGCCCCAGCAGCGCGCCGGCCACCTCGTCCAGGCCGCCGAGGCCGGCGCCGCCGCCCATCAGCATGATGGTGCGCCGCGCCGGGTCCAGCCCGAAGTGCGCGGCGCAGGCCTGCCGGTCCTGCGGCGCGGTGAAGGCCGGCACCACGGGGATGCCGGTGGCATGGACGCGGTCCGGCTCGATGCGGCTCGCGCGCATGCGGAAGGCGATCTCCTCGCTGGCGGCGAAGTAGCCGGTCATATGCGGGATCACCCACATGCCGTGCAGGTCGAAGTCAGTCACCTGCACCCACACCGGCACCGCCAGGCGCTGGCGGCGCACCTCGTGCATCAGGATCTCGGCCGGCAGGAAATGCGTGCAGACGATGGCGTCCGGCGCGAACTCGTCGATCGCGCGGCGCAGCGCACGCGTGCTCAGGCGCTCGGCGGCGCGCCGCAGCTTCTGCATGGGCGCGGCCGGATCGGCCTCGGAAGTGTGAGCGTAAAGCATGCCCCACAGGGCCGGATAGCTGTTGACCAGCTTGATGTAGAAATCCGTGTAGAGCTTGCGGAAGGTGGCGGGCACGTAGCCCATCACGTCGAGATGCAGGGTCCGCACCTCGGGGAATTCGGCCTGCGCGGTCAGGCGCAGCGCCTCGGCCGCGCGCATGTGGCCGGCGCCGGCGGAAACGCTGAGAAACAGGATCTTGTGCGGCGGCGGGGGCGGCATCGGGGGCATCGGTTCCGGGTCACTTCATGACAAAGGACTTGATCAGGGTCAGCTCGCCGGGCTTGCGCATCGGCACGCGGAAGACCTGCTGCTTTTCGTTGGGCGTGTTCTCGTCGGTGATCACCGCCACCTGCGCCACGGTGATCGCCTCGGGCCCCGCGCCGCTGCCGTAGTAGTTCACGTAGACGAGGTAGGTGCCGGGCGGCGGCGCGGCGATCGAGTAGATCTCCGGCCCGTAGCCGGTGGTCACGTCCACGTCGAGCGCGCCGCCGTTGCCGGCCACGCGGTTGGCGTAGAAGGTGTGCTGGCCGTCGGGCGCCACCACGTGCAGGTCCAGGTCGGTCGCGTCGCTGTCCCAGGACAGTACCACGCGCAGGCGCGGGCGGGTCCGGCCCTGGTAGCCGTCGTAGAACTGCACGCGCTTGCCGGCGCCCTGCGCGGTGCGCATCTCCACGCTGTTGCTGCCGCCGGAGAAGGCGTAGGGCCGCGAGAAGCTACCGTCTTCTTCCACTCGCTGCGGCATGGCAACGCCGTTGACTACCAGCGTGGCGACCTGGCCGGCGCCGCGCCGCCCGCGGGCAGCCGGCGCGGCGGCGCCGGCCGCATCGCCAGCATCGCCCGCGTCGGCCTTGGGCGAGGTACGGATGCGCCCGGCGATCATCGCGCTGGCGGGCTGCCCCGCCGGCGTGGACACCGACACCGCCGGATAGTGGACCTCCTGCGTGTAGGCAGCCGTGTCGCCGGCGGCGTTGCGCCAGCCGTTGCGCGGCGTGGTGAACTCGATGGCGTCGCCGGCGTGCGCGGCGGTGGCCAGCAGCAGCAGGATCAGGCTGGCTAGAACGAGGTTCGGCTTGCGATGCATATCCACGGTCCCATCGCCCTTGCGGGCATTGTCTTTCCCGGCGGCGGGCTTCAGAAGCGCACCGACTTCATCAGCGCCAGTTCGCCCAGCTTGCGCAGCGGCATCACCAGCGTCTCGCGCTTTTCGTTGAGGGTGTTTTCGTTGTAGATCAGCGTGAGCTTGGCGGTGATCAGGTCGCGCGCGTTCGCCCCGGACTGGAAGTTGTAGCCGCTCGCGTCGAAGTTGCCCCAGTAGTTCACGTAGAACAGCCACACGCCGGGGCGCGGCGCGGCGCTGGAGAAAATCTCGGGACCGGCGCCGTCCACGCTGTCCACGTCGAGCCCGCCGCCCTCGGCCAGCAGCGGACTGGCCCAGAAAGCGTGCCCGCCTTCGGGCGAGATCACATGGAGGTCGACTTCCGCCTTGGGATCGTCCCACGTCAGCACCGCGCGCAGCTTGGCCTGGACCTTGGTGGCGTCGGCCTCGTAGAACTGCAGGCGCTGGCGCGCGGCGCCGTCGGCGGAAATGATCTCCACGCTGTTGGAGCCGCGCCCGAACGCCCACGGCCGCGCAAAGCGGCCCTGCTCGTCGGCATAGAGCGGCATGGCGTTGCCGTTGACCACCAGCGTGGGCGGCTTGCGGCCTGCGCTGCCGGCCTGGCGCAGGCGGCCTTCGATCAGCGTGCGGTATTTCTGCGCGCCGCGGTCCACCGGCGGCTTGGGATAGGCCGCCGTGTAGCGCTCCAGCTCGCTGGACAGGCCGCTGTGGCGCCAGCCGCCGGCGGGGCCGTCGAGGTCGGCCACCGGACCGGCCGTGGCCGCCAGCGGCGCCAGCGCGCAAGCCAGCGCCACGCGGCGCCAGCAACGCGAAAAAAGAGAGTGGCGGTTCATGAGGGATCTTCCGTGCGCACCAGCCGGCGCGCGAGGCTTTCGACGAACGACTCGTCCTGGCCGCGCGGATGGCGCGCGAATGCGAGATGCAGGTATTCGTGCGCCAGCGCGATGCGGTCGTCCTCGCTGGCGAGCCGGTGGATGTAGAGCCGGTTGCGGCGCGCGTCGGCATAGGGCCGGCCCTCGCGCACCTCGCACACGGCGGGCAGCGGCGGTGCCTCGAAGCCGGGCTCGGCGCCGAGCCGGCGCTGCCATTGCGGCGCGCGCTGCGCCAGCCATTGGCGCGCGCCGGCCACCGCCAGGCAGTCGCCGGCCACCGGGCTCTGGAACGAGGTCAGCGTGGCCTGCGGCCACCAGCGCGCGAGGATGGCGTCGAACGCCTGCCCCTGCGCGGCAGCGCGCCGGGCCTCGGTCCACGCCATGCGGCCCTGGCCGCCGGCATCGTGGTGGTAGCGCACGGCCACGCCGGACAGCACCAGCGCGTCGGTCTGGTCGGCCGCGCGCCGCGCGGCGGCGCCGGCGGGACGCGGCAGCACGCGCTGGGTGCGGCTGCTGTCGGCGATGCGGAAGCAGCCCTGCTCGCGCGCGGCCTGTTGGACCAGGTAGCTGCGCGCGGCCACGGCCAGCGCGCGGGCCGCCTCGGGCTCGGCGGTGTCGCCTTCGCGCTCCACCACGCGCGCCACGTAGTCGTTGAGGCCGAAGCGCCCGACCACGCGCGGCGCGGCGCCGGCCGGGCGCAGCAAGCTGAGCTCGCCGCGGCTTGCCACGCGCGCGCTGTTGCCGTTGGCGAACTCGGCGCGGAAGCTGCCGTCGAGCGGGCCAGCCGGCGCGGCCTTGCCATCGGCGCCGCGCACATCGCGCAGCGGGTAGCGCTCGAACAGGTCGACCAGCACGCAGGCGCCGTCGTCGGGCACCGGCACCGCGGCCAGCAGCGGCCGCAGCAGCGGCGCCGCGCGCCGCAGCACGCTGGCGCTGGCGCCCTGCCCGCCCAGCCACGCCGGGCTGCCGTCGGCCAGCCAGCCGGCCGCGCCGCCGATGGACGCGCCCGGCCGCGCCGGATCGGGCATGGTCCAGGTCTTGGCGCGCAGCAGGCTGCCGTAGTCGGCCAGCGTGCCTTCGCCGCGCCCCACGGTCAGCACCGACACCAGCGTGGCCGAGGCGGCCTGCTGCGCGGCGGGCGGCACCGCGTGCAGCGCCGCCAGCAGCTCGGCCACCGGCACCGCATGCTCCGGGCGCATCGCCTGCATGTCCTGCAGCCAGGCGGGCGCGCCGGCGTCTTGCCAGAAGCGGCGCCAGTCGGCGCCCGACAGACCCAGCCGGCGCGGCTCGAAATAGCGCCCGCACGACCGCACCAGCGCATGCTCGCGGTCGATGCCCTGGCCGGCCGTGCAGCAATAGACTTCCTCGGGGTCGCCGCCGCGGCAGGTGTAGTCCTCGGTGCGCTGGTCACGGCCCACGAGGTAGCTGTAGACGAACAGCTTCCACACGCTGCCCAGCGGCGTGCGCAGGCCGGCGGGCAACGGCGCGGGCGCGCTCTCGCCGCCGCCGCCGAGGCGGTAGAGCCGCGCCTCGCCGCCGGCCAGCCGCGCGAAGCGCGGCGGCTCGCCGCCGGCCAGCCGCGCGAAGCGCGGCGGCTCGCCGCCCTGCGCCTGCGCCGCGGCGAACGCGGGCGCGGCGCAGGACAAGGAAATCAGCAGCGCAAGACAATGCACCAAGCGGCGCGCCCCGCGGCGCCCCGCCCTGCCTGCCGTCACGGCCGCGCGCATGCCGGCCTCACTCCACCGTCAGCGGGAAGGCCGCGGTCTTGCCGTCGCCCTGCAGGGCCTTGGCCTCCGGCTGGTACATGCGGAAGTAGCGCACCGGCGGCAGGCTGAACTTGCCCGGCCGCGAGAACCGCACCAGTTGGCGCAGCACCACGGGCCGCTCCAGCGCGACCACCGGCTGGTGGTACGACAGCATGCCCATCTCGTAGGTCACGGCGCGCTGGAACGGCTGCAGGCCGGTGGCCTTGTTGTCGGGGTCGGGCAGGCCTTCGATGCGCAGGCCCCAGGTGGTGCCCTCGACTTCGCCGCCCGGCGGCAGCGGCGCCTCGACCAGTCCGTAGCGGTAGGTGCCCTGGCGCGGGCTCAGCACGATCTCGTCGACATAGAGCGTATTGCTGTCGAGCTTGTCGCCCGGCTTGACCGGCCTGGCCGAGAACGCCAGGCCTGCGGTGCCGGCGGCGGCGGGATCGGCCGGCTTGCCGCCCTTGTCGGCCTTGTCGGTCTTGCCCTCCTCCCCGCCCGGCACCAGCCGGTAGAGCTTGCGCTCGATGCCCACCAGCAGGCCTGGCGCCTCCTGCGCGCGGCTGCGGTACGACACCACCGCATTGGTGTTGTACGACTGCGATGCCGCGTCCATGTTCGGCGCCGCCGCCAGCGTCAGCGCCTCCGGCAACTGCGCGCCGGTCCAGCGCCATTCGGGCAGGCCGAGCGGGCCGCGCGCGGCCTGCCAGTTGCCTTGCGGCGCGCGCGGCGCGGCGCCGGCCTCGCCGGACAGGCCGCGGCCAAGGCCGCCGCCGAGCGCCTTGTCGAGCCACACCAGGGTCACGGCGCGGTCGATGGTCGGGCTGGCGGCGCCGGCGCGCGACAGCAGTGCCTGCACGTCCGAGGCGGCGGCGCCCTTGCCGGCCATCAGCAGCAGGCTCTGCACCAGCGGCGAAGGATCGGCGGCCAGCGCCTGCCGCGCGGCGTCGGCCGCGCTTGCCAGCCCTTCGGGCATGGGCTGGCCGATCTGCTTGTAGAGCTGCGCGGCCAGCACGGTGGCCACGCGGCGACCCTGCGGCGAATCGGGCGCGGCGAAGACCAGGCTGTCTCCGGCCCCCACGGCGGCGCTTGCATCGCCGCCGGGCCGGCCCAGCTCGGCGGACACGCCGCCCAGCTGCGTCGCCACCGGCAGGCCCATCTCGTTGATGAACCACAGCGCCAGCACGCGGTGCAGCGGCGGCTCCTTCATGCTCTGCTTGTAGGCGTCCAGCGTGCGCTTCCAGTGGTCGGGCGGCAGGCTGACGCCGACCGCGCGCGCGGCCAGCCAGTCGGCGTAGTAGGCGTAGGCGGTCAGCAGCGCGCTGTTGCCGAGCGTGTCGCCCCACCAGCCGAACTGGCCGTTGACGCCGGCCAGCAGCGCCAGACGCTGGCGCTGGGTGCGCACCAGCGCGTCCAGGCCCTGCGTGTCGCCGCCGGCATTGGCGCCGATACTGGCACCGCTCGCGGCCAGGCTGCGCTGGGCCAGCGCCAGCGGAATCAGGCGGCTGGCGGTCTGCTCGGTGCAGCCGTAGGGATAGGCCAGCAGGTCGTCGGCCACGCGGGCGAACTGGCTGGCGGCGCTGTCGACGAAACGCAGGCGCACGTCCTGCGCGTCGGCCGGCAGCTTGAACGCGGCGTTGGCGCCCGACAGCGGCAGCGTCAGCTCGCGCTGCGACAGCCAGCCGGTGGGCTCCACCGTCAGCGTGGTCTGCAGGCGGTCCACCGCCTTGCCCTGCTGCCGGATCTCGGCGCTGACCGTGCCGCTGCGCAGCGCGCCCGGCGCCACCGGCAGGCGCACGTAGTTGGCGCCGCGCTTGAGCGTGACGCTCTGGCTGACGTTCAGGCCCGCGCCCGTGGCCACGAGGTCGGCGGCGACGTCCTGCTCGCCCTGGTTGAAGGCGACCATGTCGATGCGCGGCGCATCCTCGGCGCGGTAGCGCTGCGGGCCGGTCCACTTGAGGTACAGCGCCTTGTCCGAGCGGATGTTGGCGGTGCGCTGGCCGACCGTGCCGTCCGCGGCGATGGCGCGCACGGTGATGCGCCAGCGGGTGAGCGAGTCCGGCATGACGAAGGTCATGCGCGCGCGCCCGTCGGCGCCGGTGCGCAGGCTGGCTTCCCACGCGGCGGTGTCCTTCTCGTCGCGGCGCGGGCGCTCCAGCACCTTGACGCCGCGCTCGTTGTAGCGGCCGCGCTCGGGGCCGGCGCCGCCCTGCTGGCCGGAGACGGCCAGGTCGTAGCCGATGAAGTTCAGGCTGGAGGTGGTGCGCACGCTGTTGCGGCGCGGATGGTAGAAGAAGTCGACGATGCTCGGCGCGATCTCCGGCTGCAACACGTAGACCATTTCGTCGACCACGCTGACCGTGAGGTTGGCCGGCACCGGCTTGCCGCCGAAGGCGCTGCTCAGGTCCAGCGTGACGGTCTCGCCGGGCGCGTAGACCGGCTTGTCGCTCTTGACGGCCAGATCGATGGTCGGCTGCACCACGGCGATGCCGGCGTTCTGGAACACGTAGTCGCCGTCCTTCACGTACAGCACCGAGAACGTCATGTTGGGGCTGAAGCCGTTGCCGACCTTGATGCGCGCGCGCCACTGCCGGTCCGTGACCTTTTCCAGCGAGAGCCAGTCGCCGCCCCTGGACAGCAGGCCGCGGCGCTCGACGCGGTCGCGCTCCAGCGTGAGCAGCGCGTCCTCCACCGCCAGCGGGAACGTCACCAGTGCCTCGGCGGTGTCGCCGATGCGGTAGCGGTCGCGGTCGAACACGATCTCGATATTGCCGGGCACGGTCTGCAGGCCCTCGCCCGCGACCCAGTGGCTGGCCGCCGCCAGCAGGTTGCCCGCGGCGTCCTTGACCGACAGCGTGTACGAGCCCGGCTGGTCGAACTTCACCGGGAACGACAGCGCGCCATTGGCGGCCGCGCCCAGCTTGCCCTCGGTGCGCGCGCGCGATTCGAGCCGCACCAGCTCCCAGCTGGCGGGCGCCTGCGCCGGCGCCGCCGCCTGGGCGGCCAGCGCCTGCAGCGTGAAGGTCACGCTCTGCCCGGCGTTGGTGAAGTTGGCCGGGCCGGTCAGCTTGTACGGCGTGGCGCCGCGCGCGATCAGCAGTTCGCGCGTGACCTTGACGCGGTAGGCCGCGCCGTCGTTGGCGAATACCGTGACCACGTAGCGGCTCGGCTCCCTGGCCGCCGGCAGCGCGAGCGTGGCGTTGCCGCTGCCGTCGGTGGTCAGTTCCTGCTGCTCCAGCTTGACCGGGAACAGGCCGGCGTAGCGCAGTTCGCCCTCGACCATCGTCACCTGCTGCGCGCGCAGGCTGACCGACAGCCTGGCGTCCTTGACCGGCTTGCCATCGGGATAGCGCAGCTGGATCTTGCCCTTGACGGCCTCGCCGGTGGCGTAGTCGGCCTTGTCGAGCGCGAGGTTGACGTCGAAATGCGGCTTGATGTACTCGGCCACGCGGAAAGCGCCGCCGTAGGTGTTGCCGCCGTAGTCGAAACGCAGCGTGTAGCCGCCGGCCAGCGCGTTGGCCGGCAGCGTGAAGCGCGCGTCCGCGCCGTTGTCGGCGTTGAGCACGGTGCCGAGCGAGGCCAGCGGCGCGCCGTTGGGGTCGAGCACCTCGAGCTTGATGTCGCCGGCGGCGGCGGGCGCCGACTCGGTGGCGCTGCGGAAATTGCGGCCGATGAACTTGACGCGCACCTCGTCGCCGGGGCGGTACAGCGGCCGGTCGGTGAAGGCGAACAGCTTGGTGTTGTAGATCTCGCTGTCGTAGTAGAAATTTTCCGAGATGAAGGCGCCGCCCGCCGGGTCCACGCCGAGCAGGTAGCTGCGCTCGGGGCTGGCGTGCGCGAGTTCCGCCGCGCCGTCGGCGCCGGTGGCGGCGCTTTGCAGCACGCCGAGGCCGTCGGTCCACGCCAGGCTGGCGCCGCTCACGGGGCGGCCGCTCTTGCGCTGCGCGGCCCACACCAGCATGCCGTCGGCGGTGCTCTTGGTGATGGCCACGGTGTCCGAGACGAACAGCAGCGTATGCGCGCGGTAGGTGCCGATGATGCCTTCGACGATGTACAGGCCCGGCTTGAGCTTGCCCAGCGGCACCATCACGTTGCCGGCGTCGCGCGGCAGGAATTCGCTGCTGCTGCCTTCGAGCTTGACGTCCTTGGGCGGCGCGATCTCCTTGGCGTCCCAGATCGGGTAGCGGAAGCGCGCCACCACGTCGTAGCCCTTGAGCGGCTCGTATTGCGGGTTGTTCTCGAAGCGCGTGGGCTGGGCGATCTGGTCGCCCATGCTGAACTGCGGCGCGTCCTCCACCGCCTTGCTGCGCGTGGCGAACGACAGCACGCGCTGCCACGCGCGGCGCGCCTGCTTGTACCAGCTGTCCCACAGATAGGACAGCGTGTTGGCCAGCCCTTCGCCGCGGTAATTGGCCTTGACGTCGATGCGGTGCAGGTTCTTTTGCGCGCGCAGGAAAGCGAGCGGATCGGCCACGCGGTAGACCAGGATGTCGGCGCCGCCGTAGCGCTGCAGTTCCGCCTTGTACTCGCGGCCCGGCGCTTCGAGCCGCACCTGCGCGGTCTGGTCGCTGCCGAAGCTTGCGTCCGAGAGCAGGAAGAACGGCTGGCCCTGGAATGCGGCGTAGCCGCTGGGCGGCACCGTGTCGAGCGTGGCGCCCGGCTGCCCTTCGGCGCTGGCGGCGTGGGCCGCGCCCAGCAGGGCCAGCGCCAGCAGCAGGCGGGCGGTCACGGAACGCAGGAGCGCGCGGGCGCGCGTCATGACGACAGGCATCGTCTTTACCTCGACAAAAAAGCGAAACGGAATACGCCGATGAAATTGGGATTGCCGTCCTGCGGCTGCCAGCGCGAATCGTTCCATTGCATCAAGCGGGAAAGGGTGACGGCACGCAGACCGTTGTCGGTGCGGGTCACGGTGCCGGTGTGGTAGGCCAGGGACTGGCCCATCCAGATCATCAGGTGCTGCTCGTCGCCCTGGTCGTAGAACAGCAGGTCGCCGGGCAGCGCCAGATTGACGTTGCGCGCGACGAAGCGGCTATTGCCCTGCACCAGCGCGAGCGCCGAGGCATAGGCGCCGGTGCTGCCGTCGGCGCGCGTCCAGCGCTGGCCGAGCGTGCGCTGGGCGGCGGTGAGATTCAGCTCGGGCGGAAGCTGGCGCGCGGAGGCCGCGCCCTGCATGCCGTTGGCGCGCAGCCAGCGCGCGTCGTGCACGCGCAGCGCCTCGCCCACGGCGAAGCGGACCAGACCGGCGCAGTCGCGCTGGTACCAGCGCGGGGTCGGGCCCTGCCGCAACTGCTCGCCGACGATGCGCACGAACCACGCGCGGAACACCGCCGACTGCGCGGGGTCGAGCAGATCGGCCGCGGGCACGTCGGGCGCCAGGCCCGACAGCGCCAGCGCGCGGCCGATGCCGGCCAGCGGCAGGCCGGCGGCGGCCAGCACCGCCAGCGCGGCGCGCCGGCCGCGCAACGCTGCCGTCACTGCGCGGCCTCCGCCGCCCGCGGCTGCGCCGCGCTGGCCAGCACGCCGCGCGGCGCGCCGGACTGCCGCCACGTCACCGGCACCCAGGCGCGGCCCGAGGGCAGGCTGTCGGCCAGCACCAGCGACATCGCCGGATAGGCGCCGAGCGCCTTGAGCTTGGGGAACAGATGGGCGCGCGCCGCGTTCAGGAACAGCGCTTCCTGCTCGGCCGGCAGCGCCTTGGTGGCCTCGCGCCGCACCAGCGGCGCCAGCGTGGACGGGGTGAAGCTCAGCACCGTGCGGGCCTGCTGCTCGCGCGGCATGGTGTCGGCCGCCGCCGGGAAGCGCTTGCCGCGCACCGCCAGCGCGTCGTCGACCAGCGTGGCGTCCGGCGAGAACAGCACGGTATCGCCGGCCAGCGCCAGCGTGACGGGGAAATAGGCGCCCGCGGACAACTGCTCGGCGAACGGCGCGCCCTTGGCTTCGCGCGTGCCGTAGGGCGAGCTGACCGGGCGCGACCACAGATCCGCGTCGCCGGCGCCCTTGCTGGCCTGCACGGGCAGCCGCGCGTAGCCGCCCTGCTCGGCGGCGGCCTTGGGCTCGTAGGCGCCGATGACCTGCGCGAACAGGCTGGCCAGCAGCGGCCGCAGCGCGGCCGCCGCCGACGCCGACTTGAGCCGCGCCATGAACAGCGGCGCGACCAGCGCGGACTTGCTGTACCAGCACACCGCGGCCGGTCCTTCGAACGCCTGGCCGATCTGCGCGGCCAGTTCGTCCTGGGCACCGCTGACCTTCTGCAGCATCTTGCCGGCGGCCTGCCAGTCGACCGGCAAGGTGGCGCAGGCGGCCGGATCGGCCGGCAGGGCCTGCCAGAGCGCGGCGGCATTCCACTGGTCCGGCAGGCGGGCGCCGTCGACCAGCACCGCGCTGCTCCAGTCGGCGCCGCCGGTGGCGGCCTTGGTATCGGCGCCGGCGAAATCGAAGCGCAGCGCTTCGATGCCGGGGAAGAAAGCCTGATAGCCGAACGAGAGATAGTTCACCCCGACCACCGCGCGGTGCCCCTTTGGCGCGCCCTTGGCGGGCTCGAGCGCGAACGACCGCAGCGGCGCCTCGCGCGCGGCGGCATCGTCGGACAGCCACGCCGCCACCGCCTTGGCGCGCGCGCCGATGGGCTTGCTCTCGGCATCGAGCAGCATGCCCGCCTCCGACAGCACCACCAGGCGGTCGCCCTTGCCGGCGATCAGCAGGCTGCGCGCGGCGCTGATGCGCAGCGCGTAGAGCGGCGTGCCGTCGATCTCGCCGGCGCGCGTGAGCTGGGCATCGGCCGGCGCCACGGTGGCCAGCGCCTGCAGCACCTTGGCCAGCCCGTTGCGCTCCATCGCCAGCGCCCAGTAGCGCAGCGTGCCGTCGGCGCCGCGCCACGCCATCAGGCGGCCGGGCTCGTCGAACACGCGCTTGAGCAGGCTGTCGGACCAGTCGAGGTCATGCTCGAAGGCGATGCGGCGCAGCGCGCCGGCCACCGACAGGCGGCCCTCGTTGTCCTCGTAGTAGTTGACGAAGTCCTCGGTGAGGACATCGCGCAGCAGCGGCACGCGCAGCATGTCGCGCGGCAGGCTGGACAGGCTCTCGCTGTCGACCAGCGCGTCCGGGCGGCCGAAATCGAGCTCGACCTGCCGCGGCTGGCCCTTCCACGGCCTGCCGAAAGGATGCCAGACAAGCTGCACCGCCACGCCCGCGGCAACCGCCAGCGCGGCCACGCCAAGCGCGATTTTCCTGCGCGACATCTTCATGGTCCCCTTCCCGTTTTCTTGGTCGCCCTACTCTTGGTCGCCCTACGTCACGAACGCGGCGCGCCCGGTAGCGTACCGTGCACATCGATCCCCTCGCAAGCGGGGCGCTGTGAAAATTTGTGATAGATCCGGCTCTGTCTGTCACACAGTCGGCACGATGATGCCGCCCGCGGGCAAGAAAATGCCCGCGCGGCAGAGCCGGGCGGGCGTTGGCGATTCGCACCTTGGTGTCGAATCGTCCAAATGAGATCGTCCAAATGAAAAGGGGCCGCGCTGTGGCGCGGCCCCTTCGATTCTTGCTGGCGTTTACGCTGCCTTGCCTTTCCTGACGACCACGACGGTCTTGTCCTTCCCGGCTGCTTTGCGGGCAAGCACCGCGCCCTTTCGCAAGGGTTCGACCTCCCCCGCCAATCCGGCCTCTTCAAAGCTAAGGTCCGAACGCCTTCCCGTGCCCTTTGCGGCACGTTCAATCTCCTGGCGCGTCGAAGGGCGCAATTTCTTGGCTAGCATGCTGGCAAGCGCCGTCATGACCGAATTCCGTTTTCCTGCATGTATCGGTTGAGTATAGCCCACGACCGGCTGTCAGGCTTCAGGTCGAACTCCATCAATCTGCCGGCCCCGTTCTCATACCACCAGGCGCGTCCCTCCTCGGAGTCCATCAGATCGAGGACCGTCGTGGCGTATTGCAGAGGCTCGGGCAACCTTGCCCGCTCGCCAGGTTCCAGTTCGGCATCGTAGCCGAGCCGCGGCCACGTGTAGTAGCCATTGAAGTGGGCGCTGTCGCGGCTGCCGACAGCTTCGGTGACGATCTTCGAGAAGTCTTGCGCCGACGCCTCGGTGGCCTCGATTGCGAAACTCCTGACCCCAAGCCCCTGGTTCTGATATTCCGTCTTCAACAAGAAGGACTCATTGACGATCAATACCAGCCCGTCTTCTCCCGTTCGGATCTCGCGAATCATCTCGGTGAGCATCCTGTGCCTGACCGTGAGGAAGATGGCCTTTGCGGATTCGGCAACCTGGATGCGGGAATCGTCCATGGCACCCGCGAGCCGGGCTATCTGGGCAGGCTGCATGGCGGCACGGGTATCTTCAGAGACGGACGGGTCATATGAAACATCGACCTTCCCGTTGAAATGTGCCTTGGTAATATCATCTCTGGCATCCACGGCGGCGATCTTAGCAGCCTCGGCACAGCCCTCTCAAGATCGGCAGGCCGCCGAGCGCCCGGCAGTTCCGGCAACGCGATCGCCCGGAACGCCCATGACTGCCTCCTACCGTGATACGCGTGTCGCGAAGCGGGCCGAAATCGAGCCGACCGGCTCATTCCTGCCAGACAGTCCAAGCCCGGCCTGGCCTTCACGGCGGCGAATTTACTTATGACCAAGATGTACTTTGTGCACCGCGGCAACGCGCGTAGCCTTCGTTTTTTTGAGAATTTCGCCACGATGCTGCCGTTTGCCACCCTCCGCCGCGCCGGCGCGGCGCGCGCTTCCCGCCTGCTGGCCGGGCTCGCGCTTGCCGCCGGCGCCGTCGCCGCCGCTCCCCACGCCGCCTTGGCCCAGGGCGCGAGCCCGGTGCTCGACAAGATCCGCAGCACCGGCATCATCGTGCTCGGCTACCGCGAATCGGCGCTGCCGTTTTCCTTCGCCGACGACAAGGGCCAGCCCGCCGGTTATGCCGTGGACCTGTGCCTGCGCGCCGCCGAGGCCGCGCGCGTCAAGCTGGGCCTGAACGCCATCAAGGTGCGCTGGATGCCGCTCACCCCGCAGAACCGCATCCCGGCCGTGGTCAACGGCCTGGTCGACCTGGACTGCGCACCCAACACGAATTCGCTGGAGCGCCAGAAGCAGGTGGCGTTCAGCGTGTCGCACTACATCTCGACGGTGCGCATGCTGGTGCGCGCGGATTCGGGCATCCAGTCGTTCGACGACCTGCGCGGCAAGACCGTGGTGACCAGCGCCGGCTCCACCGGCGACCGCCACGTGCGCCGCCTCAAGGGCCAGTACGGCTTCCACGACGTCTACGCCAAGGACCACGGCGAGTCCTTCCTGCTGCTCGAGTCCGGCCGCGCCCAGGCTTTCGTGATGGACGACGTGCTGCTGGCCGGCCTGCGCGCCCGCGCCAAGGACCCGTCGCAGTACGTGATCGTCGGCCCGGCGCTGTCGACCGAGCAGAACGCGCTGATGATGTCGCGCGCCGACCCGGAATGGAAACAGCTGGTGGACCAGACCCTGGCCTCGGCGTTTGCCGGCCCGCAGGTGGTGGCGCTGCAGAAGCAGTGGTTCCAGCAGCCGATCGGGGCGCGCGGCATCAATCTCGCGCTGGCGCCGAGCGCGCAGGTGCGCGAGGCGTGGAAGCACCCTTCCGACGTCGCCACCGAATAAGCGCGGCCGTCCCGCCCCCGAGGAATCCCGCAGCCGGCAGGCTCGCGGGATTTTTTTTGCGCCTGGCGACGCACAATTCCGCAATGCCGCGCCCTCCGCATGGAGCACGACGCACATTCGCGGCGGCTGGCAAGCAAGAGCCGGCGACTACGGCAATAGCGGCTTTCCATAGGCCGGCATCAACCGTGTTCCCGGCAATACAACGCCGACCGCCGCAAGTTGACAAGCCGGCGAAATGTTGGCGACACTGGGCCCGAGCGGACAAACCGGCAGGGGCGGCCAGGCTCAGGCAAGGCGCATCTCCCCACGGCGATTTTTCCGCGCACTCGAACCGCCGAGAGGCGGCATTTTCCAGGAGAAACCATGAACAAGTTCGTCACGACAGCCATCGCGCTTTGCATCGGCGCCGTTTCCGTGGCTGCCCAGGCCCAGACCGGCGGGAAGAAGTTCGACCCGTACAGCCAGGGAGCCAAGTCGGGCGAGAAGTTCGACCCGTATACCCAGGGCGCCAAGTCCGGCGACAAGTTCGACCCGTACACCCAGGGCGCGAACAAGAGCACGCGCGCCGACCTGACCGGCGATGCCTCGGCACCGGCCGCCAAGAAATCGCACAAGAAGAGCAAGAAGACCAAGAAAGCCGCTTCGGCAGCCGCCGCAAGCTGACCGGCGGCAGCCGGCCGCACCGCATGAAGCCCGCCAGCCGGCGGGCTTCATGCTTTCAGGCATTCGTGCGCGGGGTCATGGCGGACCGTGCGGCAGCGCTCAGGGCGCGCCCAGTTCCAGCGCGGTCACGTCGATGCGCTCGACCTTGCTTTCCTTGTTGTCCTGCTTGTCCCGCTGCCGGACCTCGGTGCGCAAGACGAAGGCCTCCGCCGGGCAGTACCAGTCGGTGACGTTCAGCACCGCGGGCTCTACCTGCACGACTTCCTCGTCCACCATCAGCGGCCCCAGCGAGGTCCGCTTCTCGTAGGTGATGGGCATGCATTCCTTGCGGCCCAGCACGGTGTCGATCATCTGGCGCTTGCCGACGTGGCGCGTGCCGACGTTGATCGACGCATAGAGCGCGCGCATGTTGCCGATGGCTTCGTCCCGGCCCAGCGGATAGATCTGCAGCGAGACGCTGGACTCGAAGGTCTCGCCGTCGAGCGTGCCGCCTTCCCGGATATCCTGCCCGGCGTAGTTGAACACGCCCTGCCCGCGGAACGCCGCCTCGCCGTACATGCGGGCATAGCGCCCCTGCGCGTTGATCACGGCATGCTCGCTTTCGATGCTGGTCCGGGCCGTGCTGGCGCGGCGCTCGATGTTGACCATGTGGATCTGGTCCATGATGACCGGCGGCCCCATCAGCGCGGAGAGCGCCGACTTGGAGCGCACTTCGAGCTGCGCCCGGCAGCCGTCGGCGCTCTTGGTGGCGTGGCGCAGCGTCATGGTGATGGAAGTGGGCATGTCGCCGTCGCCTTCCATCTGCACGCGCGCGCCGGAGCGGAACCACGGCGCGTCGCACAGGAACGCCGCGGAGCGCGCCACGGCTTCCATCGGCATCTGCGCCGCGGCCTGGCCCTGCGGCGCGGCCTGGGCGAGCGCGGAGCCGCCGTGCGCCAGCAGTCCCGCCGCCAGGGCGGCCACCCCGGCCAGTTGCGCCTTTGTCCTCACATGATTCCTGTCTAGAATGATTTCACGCCCCCGCTGGTCCCTGCAAGGCACCGCGCGCCAGGGCGGGCAGGCGTGTGCGCCCGCGCTGGACCAATGTACTGGCAAGTGCCCTGAAAAGTGCCCTGGATCCCGCGGCCGCCGGTTCGGCGGGCTCCGGCATCGGGACACTAGAAAGTAGCGCTTTTTCGCTGGCTTGTCTTGTCGGTCTTCGTCGATGCAGGCCACATGCCCGCCGCGGCAGCCTGCCGTTCGTCAGGGAGTTTCCATGCTTCACTACTATGCCAAGCTCTGGTGGGTCGTCGGCCTGCGCGGCGCGTTCGCGCTGCTGTTCGGCATCTGCGCGCTGTTCGCGCCCATTGCCACGCTGGCCGCGCTGGTGCTGGTGTTCGGCGCCTTTGCCGCGGCCGACGGCGTGACCGCGCTGGCAATGGCCATCTCGGGCAGCCAGCGCGAGGCCAGCGACCGCGGCATCCTGGCGCTGCAGGGCCTGCTCGGCCTTGGCGTGGGGCTGCTGACGTGGTTCAGCCCCGTGGTCACGGCATTCTCGCTGCTGTTGTATATCGCGGCCTGGACGCTGGCCACCGGCGTGCTGCAGATCGTGGCCGCCATCCGCCTGCGCAAGGACATGCCGAACGAATGGTGGCTGGTGCTGGCCGGCGTGGCCAGCATCGTCTTTGCGTTCCTGCTGCTGTGGCAGCCGCTGGCCGGCGCGCTCGCGCTGCTGTGGCTGATCGGGGCCTGGGCGCTGGTCTGGGGCGTGCTCCTGATCGGCGTGGCGCTGCGCCTGCGCGGCGCCCGTAACGGGCCGGCGGCGCCACTTCCGGGCTGACGGGCCGCGCGCGACGGGCCTCGCGGGCGCCGCCCGCCCCTGCCGCAGGCGGGGAACCCCGGCGGTCGTGCTAACATTGCGCGCCGCGCCACAAGAGGGCGCGGTTTGCCGTTGGCGAGTACCGCCCGGGCGGCCTGCGCCGGCATGGCTTCGGCTTGTTGTCCACCGAAGCGGCCGCTGCAGCGTTGTGATGTGTTTCCTGCACGCGAGCCGCCCCCGAATCCGCCCGATCCGGGCTGGCCACCGGCACGCGATGCACTGGCACACCCACGGCCGATCCGGCGCACCCGGCGGCACGGCGCCATGCCGTGCCCCGCCGGGGATCGCCCGTCATCATTGCCATGACGCCCATCCGACCGTTTCCAGGAGATGTATGCGTAGTTCCGTGACCTCGCGAGATGCTTCGCGAAACACCGCGCAGGGTGTTTCGCAATCCGCCGGCCTGCCGCTGGGCGCGATTATCCTGGTCAGCCTGCTTATTCTCCTGGTCTGGTTCGGCACGCTCGAGGCGCGCCACCTGCTGCGCTCGGACGAAGGCCGCTATGCGGAAATCGCCCGCGAGATGTTCGCCAGCGGCGACTGGGTCACGATCCGCTACAACGCGCTCAAGTATTTCGAGAAACCGCCCTTCCACATGTGGGTGACGGCGCTGTCGTACACCCTGTTCGGCGTGGGCGACTGGCAGGCGCGGCTGTGCGTGGCGCTGTCCGGCATGCTCGGCCTGGTGGTGTCGATGAAGGCCGCGGCGCGCTGGTACGGCACCCGCGCCGCCCTGCTGACCGGCCTGGTCCTGGTGGCCGCGCCGATGTGGAGCGTGGCCTCGCACTTCAACTCGCTCGACATGACACTGTCCGGCGCGATGGCCTGCGTGCTGGCGTTCATGCTGCTGGCCCAGCACCCGGCCGCCACCCCGGCCGCGCGCCGCTACTGGATGTGGGCGTGCTGGGTGGCAATGGGCGTGGCGATCCTGACCAAGGGCCTGGTGGGCATCGCCCTGCCGGGGCTGGTGCTGGTGATCTACACGCTGATCGCACGCGACTTCGGCCTGTGGAAGCGGCTGCATCTGGTCAGCGGCATCGCGCTGATGCTGATCGTCACGGTGCCGTGGTTCTGGCTGGTGTCGGAGCGCAACCCCGAATTCCTCCATTTCTTCTTCATCCACGAGCACTGGCAGCGCTACACCTCCACGGTGCACTCGCGCAAGGGCCCGCTCTGGTATTTCGTGCCGCTGCTGGTGGCCGGCTTCCTGCCGTGGCTGGGACTGGCGCCGCGCATGTGGCAGGTGGTGCGCGGCGGCGCCGCGGCGGCGCGCGCCACCGGCACCCGGCCGTTCCAGCCGGCGCTGCTGCTGGCGGTGTGGGCCATCGCCATCTTCGTGTTCTTCAGCCTGTCGGGCTCCAAGCTGCCGGGCTACATCGTGCCGATCTTCCCCGCGCTGGGCATGCTCGCCGGCGTGGCGCTGCAGCATATCGACGACCGCAGCTGGCGCCGCCAGATGAACGGCATGCTGGCGATCGCGGTGGCCGGCCTGCTGGCCAGCCCCTACGTGGCCACGCTGAATTCCGACAACACCCCCAACGAGCTGTACCGCCTGTTCGCGGTGTGGGTCGGCGCGGCCTTCGCGCTGATGATCGTCACCATCTTCGCCGCGCGCTGGCTGCTGGCCCGCAAGGGCCTGATGGTCAGCATCACGGTCTACGCGGTGGGCCTGTTCGGCAGCTTCACGGTGGCGCTGCTCGGCCACGAAGTGATGGGCCGGCCGACCTCCGGCGTGGACATGGTGCCCGCCATCGAGGCGGTGCTGACCGACGACATGCCGATCTACGGCGTGCGCATGCTGGACCACACCCTGCCGTACTACCTGCGCCGCACCACCATCATGGTGGAATGGCCCGACGAGCTGGAGTTCGGCACCCAGCAGGAGCCGCAGAAATGGCTGCCCACGCTGGATGCCTTTATTGCAAAATGGCAGGATGGCCAGCGCGCCGTGGGGATCATGTCCGCCGCGACCTACCGCCTGCTGCAGGAGCGCAACGTGCCGATGTACAAGATCGCGCAGGACAAGCGCCGCGTGGCGGTGGCCAATTTCCCGCTGCCGGGCCAGGCCCCGGCGGCCGCACAGCCCTCCGCACAGCCAGAACCGAACCGCGCCCCATGACGCTTTCCACCTTCGCATTCATCTTCACCGGCGTGCTGCTCAATGCCTGCGCGCAACTGCTGCTCAAGGCCGGCACCAACGCCATCGGCGCCATCACGCTGGAGCGCGCCACGCTGTTTGCCACCGCGCTGCGCGTGCTGACGCAGTGGCCGGTGCTGGCCGGGCTGACGCTCTACGTGGTGAGCGTGGGCGTGTGGATCGTCGGCCTGTCGCGCGTGGACGTCTCGATCGCCTACCCGATGCTGTCGCTCGGCTACGTGGTGAACGCGCTGGCGGCCTGGTGGCTGTTCGGCGAGATGATCGGCCCGCTGCGCGTGGCCGGCATCCTGCTCATCCTGGCCGGCGTGTTCCTGATCGCCCGCTCGTGAGCGCCATCCCAACGTACCGCAAGGCCCGACCGTCATGACCGCACCCGCTGCCCAAGCCTTCCTGCCCTTCGTCAAGCCGTCGATCGACGCCGACGCCATCGCCGAGGTCGGCAAGGTGCTGGCCTCGGGCTGGATCACGTCCGGCCCCAGGATGCACGCGTTCGAGGACGCGCTGTCCGCGCTGTTCGGCGGCCGCCCGGTGCGCACCTTCGCCAACGGCTCGGCGACGATGGAAATCGCCCTGCGCATCGCCGACATCGGCCCCGGCGACGAGGTCATCACCACGCCGATCACCTGGGTGGCCACCGCCAACGTGGTCGTCACCGTGGGCGCCAAGCCGGTCTTCGTCGACGTCGACCCGCGCACGCGCAACCTCGACCTCGACGCCGTGGAAGCCGCCATCACACCGCGCACGCGCGCCATCATGCCGGTCTACCTGTCGGGCCTGCCGGTCGACATGGACCGCCTCTACGCCATCGCGCGCAAGCACGGCCTGCGCGTGATCGAGGACGCCGCCCAGGCCATCGACTCGCGCTGGCGCGGCCAGCGCATCGGCGCCTTCGGCGACCTGGTGAGCTTCAGCTTCCAGGCCAACAAGAACATCACCAGCGTCGAAGGCGGCTGCCTGGTGATGAACTCGCCGGAAGAAGCGCTGCGCGCCGAGCGCCTGCGCCTGCAGGGCGTGATCCGCAGCGGCCCGGATGGCATGGACGTGGAGGAGCCCGGCGGCAAGTTCAACCTGACCGACGTCAACGCCGCCATCGGCCTGTCGCAACTGGCGCACCTGGACCACGTCACCGCGCGCCGCGCCGAGCTGGCCGAGGCGTATTTCCGCAGTGCCGCCGACCACGGCCTGGCCGGACTCGGCATCGAGCTGCCGCTGCCGCGCGACGGCGAGCTGGCCACCACCAACTGGCACATGTTCCAGGTGGTGCTGCCGGCCGCGCGCATCGCGGGCGGCCGCACCGCCGTGATGGACGCCATGCGCGAGCGCGGCATCGGCACCGGCGTGCACTATCCCGCCCTGCATCTGTTTACCTACTACCGCTCCCTTGGCTGGCGCGAAGGCATGCTGCCCCATGCCGAGCGCATCGGACAGGGCATCCTCACCCTGCCGATGTTCCCTGCGATGCAGGCCGCCGACGTGGAGCGGGTCTGCGCAACCCTCAGCGAAACATGCAAACGCCTCCTCAAATGAGCCCCGTCGAGGTCTCCGTCGTCATTCCCGTCTATAACGAGGAAGACGGCCTGCAGGCCCTGTTCGACCGCCTCTACCCGGCGCTCGACGCCCTCGCCTGCAGCTACGAGATCATCTTCGTCAACGACGGCAGCCGCGACCGCTCCGCGCAGATTCTGGCCAGCCAGTACCGGCTGCGCCCGGACGTCACGCGCGTGGTGCTGTTCAACGGCAACTTCGGCCAGCACATGGCCATCCTGGCCGGCTTCGAGCAGACCCGCGGCCAGATCGTCATCACGCTGGACGCCGACCTGCAGAACCCGCCGGAAGAAATCCCGCGCCTGGTGGCGACCATGCGCGAAGGGCACGACTACGTCGGCACCATCCGCCGCGAGCGCAACGACACGGCCTTCCGCCGCGTGGCGTCGCGCGCCATGAACCGGCTGCGCGAGCGCATCACGCGCATCAAGATGACCGACCAGGGCTGCATGCTGCGCGCCTACGACCGCAACGTGATCGACACCATCAACGCGTGCCGCGAGGTCAACACCTTCATTCCCGCGCTGGCCTACACTTTCTCCTCCAATCCGGTCGAGATCGTGGTCGAGCACGAGCAGCGCCACGCCGGTGAATCCAAGTACTCGCTGTTCCAGCTCATCCGGCTGAACTTCGACCTGGTGACGGGCTTCTCGATCGTGCCGCTGCAATGGTTCTCGGCCATCGGCACGCTGCTGTCGCTGGCCTCGGGCGGGCTGGTGGCGGTGCTGCTGGTGCGCCGCTTCCTGCTCGGCGCGGAAGTGCAGGGCGTGTTCACCCTGCTGGCCTTCAACTTCTTCCTGGTCGGCATCATGCTGTTCGGCATCGGCCTGCTGGGCGAGTACATCGGCCGCATCTACCAGGAAGTGCGCAACCGCCCGCGCTACCGCATCCAGGCGGTGCTCGAGGGCAACCCCGAAACACAGAAAGGCCAGCCGGCCGCGGAGCCATCGTGCGCGCAGTAGTCTTCGCCTACCACAACGTCGGCGACCGCTGCCTGCGCGTGCTGCACGCGCGTGGCGTCGAAGTGGCGCTGGTCGTCACCCACCGCGACCGCCCGGACGAGAACATCTGGTTCCGCCGCGTCGCCGATACCGCCGCCGAACTCGGCGTGCCCTTCATCTACGGTGAAGACCCCGCCGACCCGGCGCTGGCCGAGGCGGTGGCCGCGGCGCGCCCGGACATGATCTTCTCGTTCTACTACCGCGCGATGATCCCCGCCGCCGTGCTGGCGCTGGCGCCGCGCGGCGCGTTCAACATGCACGGCTCGCTGCTGCCGAAGTACCGCGGCCGCGTGCCGGTGAACTGGGCCGTGCTGCGCGGCGAGACCGAGACCGGCGCCACGCTGCACGCGATGGAAGCCAAGCCGGACGCCGGCTACATCGTCGACCAGACCGCCGTGCCGATCCTGCCGGACGACACCGCGGGCGAAGTCTTCGAGAAGGTCACGGTGGCCGCCGAGCAGACGCTGTGGCGCGCGCTGCCCGCCATGATGGCCGGCAACATCGTCCCGCTGCCCAACCGCCTTGCCGAAGGCAGCTACTTCTCCGGCCGCAGGCCGGAGGACGGCCGCATCGACTGGCAGCAAGATGCCGCCCGGGTCTACGACCTGGTGCGCGCGGTGGCGCCGCCCTACCCCGGCGCCTTCACCGACATCGGCGCGCGCCGCTTCGTGGTGGCGCAGGCGCGCCGCCCGCACGGCGCCGCGCCCGCCCTGCCGGCGGGCGCCCGGCCCGGCCTGCACGTGGCCGGCGGGCAGATCGTCGGCCTGTGCGGCGACGGCGAAGTGATCCTGATCCGCGAATTACTCGACGCGGGCGCACCGGCACAGGCCGTTTCGCCCGACGCACTCTCTACATTTCTTACCGCATCGTCCAAAGAGGAACACCGATGAAAAAGGTCCTGATTCTTGGCGTCAACGGCTTCATCGGCCACCACCTGACGCGCCGCATTCTCGAAACCACGCCGTGGGAGGTCTACGGCATGGACATGGCCAGCGACCGCCTCGGCGACCTGATCGACCACCCCCGCATGCACTTCTTCGAGGGCGACATCACCATCAACAAGGAGTGGATCGAGTACAACATCCGCAAGTGCGATGTCGTCCTCCCCCTCGTCGCCATCGCCACCCCGGCCACCTACGTGCGCCAGCCCCTGCGCGTGTTCGAGCTCGACTTCGAGGCCAACCTCCCCATCGTCCGCGCCGCCGTCAAGTACGGCAAGCACCTCGTCTTCCCCTCGACCTCCGAGGTCTACGGCATGTGCCACGACGACGAGTTCGACCCCGAGACCTCCGAGCTGATCTGCGGCCCCATCAACAAGCCCCGCTGGATCTACGCCTGCTCCAAGCAGCTGATGGACCGCGTCATCCACGCCTACGGCATGGAGCAGGGCCTCAACTACACCCTGTTCCGCCCGTTCAACTGGATCGGCGCCGGCCTCGATTCCATCTTCGAATCGAAGGAAGGCTCCTCCCGCGTCGTCACCCAGTTCCTCGGCCACATCGTGCGCGGCGAGCCGATCAAGCTGGTCGACGGCGGCGCCCAGAAGCGTGCCTTCGCCGACATCACCGACGGCATCAGCGCCCTCATGCGCATCATCGAGAACCCGCAAGGCGTCGCCACCGGCAAGATCTACAACATCGGCAACCCCGCCAACATCCACTCGGTGCGCGAACTCGCCGAGATGATGCTCAAGATGGCCGCCGACTACCCGGAATACGCCGAACTCGCCCGCCAGACCCAGATCGTCGAGACGTCCTCCGGCGACTTCTACGGCAAGGGCTACCAGGACGTGCAGAACCGCGTGCCCAAGATCGACAACACCGTCGAAGAACTGGGCTGGAAACCCGCCGTCAGCATGGAAGACGCGCTGCGCGCCATCTTCGAGGCCTACCGCGGCAAGGTCGTCGAGGCCCGCACCCTGGTCGACTCGGCCAACTGAGGCCCGCGCCGATGGCACGCATCGCCCTCAAGGTCGACGTCGACACGCTGCGCGGCACCCGCGAAGGCGTGCCGGCGCTGCTCGCCATGCTGGCCCGCGTGCGGGCCGAGGCCACCTTCCTGTTCAGCCTCGGCCCGGACCACACCGGCTGGGCGCTGCGGCGCGTGTTCCGGCCCGGCTTCCTGCAGAAAGTCTCGCGCACCTCGGTGGTGTCCAACTACGGCCTGCGCACGCTGATGTACGGCGTGCTGCTGCCCGGCCCCGACATCGGCCGCAAGGCCGCGGCCGAGATGCGCGCCGCGCGCGCGGCCGGCCACGAGTGCGGCATCCATACCTGGGACCACGTGTACTGGCAGGACAACGTGCGCGCGCGCGACGCGGCCTGGACCCGGCGCCAGATGCAGAGCGCGTTCGACCGCTACGTCGACATCTTCGGCGAAGCCCCGCCCACGCACGGCGCGGCCGGCTGGCAGATGAACGACGAAGCGTTCCGCCAGATCGACGACTGGGGCATGGCCTACGCCTCCGACGGGCGCGGCAGCGCGCCGTATATCCCCACCGTGGACGGCGTGGCGCTGCGCCACGTGCAGATGCCCACCACGCTGCCCACGCTCGATGAACTCATCGGCGTGGACGGCCTGACCGAGGACAACGTCCACGAAGCCGTGCTGCGCCTGAGCGGCGACGGGCGCGACCACGTCTTCACGCTCCATACCGAACTCGAAGGCGGCAAGCTGGCGCCGGTGTTCAACCGGCTGCTGGACGGCTGGCGCGCGCAAGGCCACGAACTGGTGTCGATGGCCACGCTCTACCGGCATCTCGACCGGACCGCCTTGCCGCTGGCGCCGGTCACGTGGGGCGCCATCGAAGGCCGCAGCGGCGAATTGATCGTGCAGCCCTGAATACCGGCAACGCATCCGCATTGCCATCGGTTTGCTCCCCTCTCCCGTTTCATGGGAGAGGGGAAACTCCGTGCGGCAAAGCGAATTCCCCGGCTGGCTAATCCCTCACCCCCGCCCCGCCTTCGCCAGCCGCAGCCCGTTGAACACCACCAGCAGGCTCGCGCCCATGTCGGCGAACACGGCCATCCACATGGTGCCCAGGCCCGCCGCGGTCAGCGCGAGGAAGATCACCTTGATGCCGAGCGCCAGCGCGATGTTCTGCTTCAGGATGGCCGAGGTGCGCCGCGACAGCCGGATGAACGTGGGGATCTTGCGCAGGTCGTCGTCCATCAGCGCCACGTCCGCGGTCTCGATGGCGGTGTCGGTGCCGGCCGCGCCCATCGCGAAGCCGATGTCGGCGCGCGCCAGCGCGGGCGCGTCGTTGACGCCGTCGCCGACCATGCCCACCACCACGCGCCCGGCGGCGCCCGCGGCGCCATCGCCGCCCTTCACGCTCAGCGCGGCGATGGCATCGGCCTTGTCCTGCGGCAACTGATTGCCGCGCGCCTCGTCGATCTGCACCTGCGCGGCGATGGCCTGCGCCGTGTGCGGGTTGTCGCCCGACAGCATCAGCGTGCGCACGCCCAGCGCGTGCAGCTCGGCCACGGCCTGGCGGCTGTGGTCCTTGACCGTGTCGGCCACGCCGAACAGGGCCTCGACACCGTGGTCGGCGCCCAGCACCACCACCGTCTTGCCTTGCCGCTCCAGCGCTTCCAGCGTGGCCTCCAACTCGGGCGAGCACAGCCCGCGGTCATGGATCAGGCGGTGGTTGCCGAGGTAATACGCGCGGCCGTTGACGGTGCCGCTCACGCCGTAGCCGGGCAGCGCCGCGAAGTCCCGCACGTCCAGCGGCGCGATGCCTTCGGCGCGCGCCGCGCTGGCCACCGCCATCGACACCGGATGGTCCGAGCGGCCGGCCAGGCTGGCCGCCACCGCGCGCGCCGCCGCGCTTGCCGCGGCGCCGCCCGCGGCGATCTCGCCGAGCGGCTGGAAGTCGGTCTGCGCGGGCTTGCCGTGCGTGATGGTGCCGGTCTTGTCCAGCGCCAGCCAGGCCAGGTCCTTGCCCTGTTCGAGATAGATCCCGCCCTTGATCAGGATGCCGCGCCGCGCCGCCGCGGCCAGGCCGCTGACGATCGTCACCGGCGTGGAGATCACCAGCGCGCACGGGCAGGCGATCACCAGCAGCACCAGCGCCTTGTAGATCCACGCGCTCCAGTCGCCGTCCAGCGCCAGCGGCGGCACCACCGCCACCAGCACCGCGCCGAGGAAGACCAGCGGCGTGTACACGCGCGCGAAGCGGTCGACGAAGCGCTGCGTGGGCGCGCGGCTGCCCTGCGCGGCCTCGACCGCGTGGATGATGCGCGCGAGCGTGGAGCCGCTGGCGGCGGCGGTCACTTCGTATTCCAGTTCGCCGGCCTGGTTGATGGTGCCGGCGAACAGCGCGTCGCCCACGCCCTTGTTCACCGGCACGCTCTCGCCGGTGATGGGCGCCTGGTCCAGCGTGGACTGGCCGCGCAGCACGCGGCCGTCGAGCGCCACGCGCTCGCCCGGGCGCAGCCGCACCAGCGCGCCGACGGCCACCGCGCGCGCGTCGACCGCCTGCCAGCTGCCGTCGGCCTGCCGCACCGTGGCCTGCTCGGGCGCCATCGCCATCAGGCCGCGCACGGCGTTGCGCGCGCGGTCCAGCGAGGCGGCCTCGATGCGCTCGGCCAGCGCGAACAGCACCATCACCATCGCCGCTTCCGGCCACTGGCGGATCAGCATCGCGCCGGTCACGGCGATGCTCATCAGCGCGTTGATGTTCAGGTTGCCGTTGGACAGCGCGATCCAGCCCTTCTTGTACACGCCGAGGCCGGCGATGGCGACCGCCGCCAGCGCCAGCACCGGCGCCAGCCAGTCCTGCCCCGGCACCTGCAGCCAGCCCACCGCTTCCGCGCCCAGCGCCGCCGCGCCGGCCAGCGCCAGCGGCCACCACGGCTTGGCGGCCTGCGGGGCGAGCTCGGCGGCCTGCTCCGAGAGCGGCTCGGCCTTCATGCCGAGGCTTTCGATGGCGCGCACCACCGGGTCCAGCGAATCCAGCGTGTGGTGCACCGTCAGCACGCGCTGCATCAGGTTGAACTGCAGCCCCGCCACGCCCGCCATGCTGCCGAGCTTGTTGCGGATCAGGGTTTCCTCGGTCGGGCAGTCCATCGCGTCGATGCGATAGGTGGCCATCGCGGCGCCGGCCGGCACGTTGGCGGCGGGCGTGGGCGCCATGCTGGCCGAGGCGCATCCGCCGCCGCAGCAGGCGGACGCGCTGGCATGGCCGTGCGGCTGGCCTTGCGCGTGATCATGTGCGTGATCGTGCGCGTGCTGATGGTCCTGGCCGTGGTTACTGTCGTGGTCGTGGTCGCAGCAATGCGCATGGCCATGCGCGCGGTTTTCCGTCTGATCGTGCGCATGGTCATGGCGGTCGCCCTCCCGCTCGCGGACGGCGGTGTGGTCTGGCGTGGCGTCGGACATGGCGGTGCTCCCTGCTTTGTTGTGCTTGCCGTCCATTTAAGACCCTGGAGCGGCTACAGGGTCAAGCGCCGGAAGTGAATTGCCTGCCGCATGGCCTGTCGGGGAACCCTCGCCACGTTTCCCGCTCAAACCCGCCATTCCCGCCAGCCAGGGGGACAAGACCCCGGCCGCATCTTGGTCATATCCTGGCCGTATCGCGGTCAAAGCCGCTGCCTATATAATCCGCCGCATGCGCCGTTTCCTGATCCTGCTGTTCGTGCTCCTGCTGCCACTCCAGTTCGCCTGGGCGGGCGCCGCGGCCTATTGCAGCCATGACGGCCAGCAGGACCGCGCCGACGCGATCGGCGCGAAGTGGCATTTCGGCCATCACAGCCATGCCCACCACGGCGAGGCCGCCGACCACCGCGCCGCCGGCGACAAGGACAGCCAGGACGGCAGCGGCAAGACCAAGCTGCCCGACCTCGACTGCGCGGTCTGCCATTTTGCCGGCGCGCAGCTCGTGCTGCCCGACTTCTCCGGCGCCGGCGCGCACTTCGGGGTAGCGATCAGCTACCACGCGCTGGCCCCGTCCTTCCTCTCCGCGCCGGGCACCACACCCGACCGCCCCCAGTGGCCGTCCGCCTGACCGGCGAGACGACCCCACTCCTTTCCAGACTCCCGTCTCGCCGAGCTTCCCTGGTCTTTTTCCGGTGAAATTCGATGAGAACACTTGTGATCCCGCTCGGGCTGGCGGCTGCTTTGCTCAGTCCCGCCGTGCCCGCCCAGGGCGCGGCGCCCGCCGCCATGCCCGCCATGCTGCCAGCGCCGCAGGCCGAGGAAGCCGCCGGCCCGCTGACGCTGGACAACGCCCTCGCGCTGGCAAGCGCGCGCAGCTTCACGCTGTCGGCCGCCGGCCATGAGCTCGATGCCGCCGAGGGCGGCATCATGCAGGCCCGCGTCCTGCCCAACCCCGAGGTCGCCGTCCTGCTCGAGGACAACCGCCGCGACACCCGCACCACCACCGCGCAGATCAACCTGCCCATCGAGCTCGGCGGCAAGCGCGCGGCGCGCATCGGCGCGGCGCAGAAGGCGCGCGAGCTGGCGCAGTCCCGGCTCGGCGCGGCGCATGCCGGCCTGCGCGCGGCCGTGGTCGGCGGCTTTTTCGGCGTGGTCGTCGCGCAGGAGCGCCTCAAGCTGGCGCGCGGCGCCGCCGAGATCGCCGCCAAGGGCGCGCAGGCCGCGGCGCGCCGCGTGGCGGCCGGCAAGATCGCCCCGCTGGAGGAAAGCAAGGCGCGCGTCGAGCAGGCCAACGCCGAACTGGAGGTGGCCGACGCCGAGGCCGGGCTGGCCGCCGCGCGCCTGTCGCTGGCCAACCTGTGGGGCAGCGGCGAGGCCCGCTTCAGCGAGGCCGCCGGCAACCTCGACGCGCTGCCCGCGCGCCCCGACACCACCAGCCTGATGCAGGCGCTCGACAGCGCCCCCGAACTGCTCAGCAGCCGGCTCGAACTCGAGCGGCGCCAGGCCGTGATCGGCGTGGAGCGCAGCCGCCAGTACCCCGACCTGACCCTGAGCCTGGGCAGCAAGCGCGACAACGGCGCGGAGCGCGGCACCATGCCGGTGGTCGGCGTGGCCCTGCCGCTGCCGCTGTTCGACCGCAACCAGGGCAATCTCTACGCCGCCACGCGCCAGGCCGACAAGGCCGCCGACGAGTACCGCGCCACCCAGGTGCGCCTGTCCGGCGAACTGCAGCAGGCCGCGCAGCAGCTGACGGTGTCGCGCGCCTCGGCGCAGGCGCTGCGCGGCACCGTGCTGCCTGCGGCGCAGCAGGCCTACGAGGCCGCCACGCGCGGCTTCGAGGCCGGCAAGTTCAATTTCCTCGACGTGCTCGATGCGCAGCGCACCTGGTTCCAGGCGCGCGTGCGCTATCTCGGCGTGGTCGCCAGCGCCTACCAGGCCGCCACCACCATCGACCGCATTCTCGGCCGCTAGCGCCAAAGGAACCCCATCATGGCAATCAACACAAAACAGAAAACCGCCGTCGCCGTCATCCTCGCCGGCGGCGCGCTGGCCGGCGCGGCGCTGATCTTCGCCGGGCGCGGCAGCGATACCGGCGCGCATGGCGGCAACACCCACGCGGAAGCCGCCGCCCACGGCGACAGCGACGGCAACGGCGAAAACCACGACAGCACCGCCGGCCCCAACGGCGGCCAGCTGTTCCGGCAGGGCGACGCCGTCGTCGAAGTGCTGGTGGCCGAAGCCGGCCCCGGCGAAGGCGGCTCGCGCCTGCGGCTCTGGGCCTCGCGCGCGGGCCAGCCGCTCGCGCCCGCCGGCGTCAAGGCCGCCGGCGAACTGCGGCGGCTGACCGGCGAGCGCGAGCGCCTCGCCTTCGCGCCGGCCCAAGCCTACCTGCAAAGCGCGGCGGCCATCGGCGAGCCGCACGCCTTCGAAGCCAGCCTCGACGTGACCCTGCCCGGCGCGAGCGCTCCGCTTGCCATCAAGCTGCGCAAGGAGGAAGGCCTGGTCGAGATGACGCCCGCGCAGATCCAGGGCGCGGGCCTGACGCTGCAAGGCGCCGGCCCGGCCCGCATCGAAGGCACCGTGTCCTTCCCCGGCGAGATCCGCTTCAACGAAGACCGCACCGCGCACGTGGTGCCGCGCGTGGCCGGCGTGGTCGAAGGCGTGTCCGCCAACCTGGGCCAGCAGGTGCGCAAGGGCGACCTGCTGGCGGTGCTGGCCAGCACCACGCTGTCGGACCAGCGCAGCGAGCTGCTGGCCGCGCAGAAGCGCCTGGAACTGGCCGAGACGACCTTCCGGCGCGAGAAGAAGCTGTGGGAGGACAGGATCTCCGCCGAGCAGGACTACCTGGCCGCGCGCACCGCGCTGCAGGAAGCCCGCATCGCCACGCAGAATGCCGCGCAGAAGCTCACCGCCATCGGCGCGTCCGGCAGCGCGGGCGGCGGCGCGGGTGGCAGCACGGACAACGCGCGCGCGCTCAACCGCTTCGAGCTGCGCGCGCCGTTCGACGGCACCGTGGTGGAAAAGCATCTCGCGCTCGGCGAAGCCGTGGCCGCCGACGCCAACGTCTTCACCATCTCCGACCTGAGCACCGTGTGGGCCGAGTTCGTGATCGCGCCCAAGGACCTCGACCGCGTGCGCGTGGGCGAGAAGGTGCGCATCGCCTCGACCGCGTTCGACGGCAAGGCCGAAGGCACGGTCTCCTACGTCGGCTCGCTGCTGGGCCAGCAGACCCGCACGGCCACCGCGCGCGTGACCCTGGCCAACCCCAAGATGGCCTGGCGCCCGGGGCTGTTCGTCACCGTGGGCGTGACGGATTCCAGCGCCGAGGTGCCGGTCGCCATCGACGCGCAGGCGCTGCAGAGCCACGGCGACCAGCAGGTGGTGTTCGTCGCCGTGCCGGGCGGCTTCCTGGCGCAGCCGGTCAAGACCGGGCGCGGCGACGGCAGGCTGGTCGAGATCACCGAGGGCATGCGGGCCGGCTGGCAGTACGTGGCCGGCAACAGCTTCATGGTCAAGGCGGAACTCGGCAAGGCCGGCGCCGAACACAGCCACTAAGCGGAGACCGATATGTTCGAACGACTGATCCGCTTCGCCATCGCGCAGCGCTGGCTGGTGCTGCTGGCCGTGCTGGCCATCGCCGCGCTCGGCGCGTACAACTACAGCCGGCTGCCGATCGACGCCGTGCCCGACATCACCAACGTGCAGGTGCAGATCAACACCGCCGCGCCCGGCTATTCGCCGCTGGAGGCCGAGCAGCGCGTGACCTACCCGATCGAGACCGCCATGTCCGGCCTGCCCGGGCTGGAGCAGACCCGCTCGCTGTCGCGCTACGGGCTGTCGCAGGTCACGGTGATCTTCAAGGACGGCACCGACATCTACTTCGCGCGCCAGCTGGTCAACCAGCGCATCCAGGAGGCCGCGCGCAACCTGCCGCCGGGCGTGGCGCCGCAGATGGGCCCGATCTCCACCGGCCTCGGCGAGATCTACCTGTGGACCGTGGAAGCCGAGGACGGCGCCAGGAAGCCCGACGGCGGCGCCTACACGCCGACCGACCTGCGCGAGATCCAGGACTGGGTCATCAAGCCGCAGCTGCGCACCGTGCCCGGCGTGACCGAGATCAACTTCATCGGCGGCTTCGCCAAGGAATACCTGGTGGCGCCCAGCCCCGAGCGCCTGGCCTCCTACGGCCTGAGCCTGCAGGACGTGGTGGCCGCGCTGGAGAAGAACAACGCCAACGTGGGCGCCGGCTACATCGAGCGGCGCGGCGAGCAGTACCTGGTGCGCGCGCCGGGACAGGTCAGGTCGGTCGACGACATCCGCGAGATCATCGTCGGCAGCGCGCAGGGCCAGCCGATCCGCATCCGCGACCTGGCCGAGGTCGGCATCGGCCGCGAGCTGCGCACGGGCGCGGCCACCGACAACGGGCGCGAGGTGGTGCTGGGCACCGTCTTCATGCTGATCGGCGAGAACAGCCGGGCCGTGTCGCAGGCGGTGGACAAGCGCATGGCGGCCATCAACCGCTCGCTGCCGGCGGGCGTCAAGGCCGTCACCGTGTATGACCGCACCCTGCTGGTGGACCGCGCCATCGCCACCGTCAAGAAGAACCTGATCGAGGGCGCGGCGCTGGTCGTGGTGATCCTGTTCCTGTTCCTCGGCAACCTGCGCGCGGCGGTGATCACCGCGCTGGTGATCCCGCTGTCGATGCTGTTTACCTTCACCGGCATGGTGACGTACAAGATCAGCGCCAACCTGATGAGCCTGGGCGCGCTGGACTTCGGCATCATCATCGACGGCGCGGTGGTCATCGTCGAGAACTGCGTGCGCCGCCTCGCCCACGCGCGCCAGCGCCACGGCAGGCCGCTCACGCGCGGCGAGCGCTTCCACGAAGTGTTCGCGGCCTCGCAGGAGGCGCGTCGGGCGCTGGTGTTCGGCCAGTTCATCATCATGATCGTCTACATCCCGATCTTCGCGCTCACCGGCGTGGAGGGCAAGATGTTCCACCCGATGGCCATGACCGTGGTGCTGGCGCTGGCCGGCGCGATGATCCTGTCGGTGACGTTCGTGCCGGCGGCGGTGGCGCTGTTCATCGGCGACAAGGTGGCCGAGAAGGAAAACCGCCTGATGCTGTGGGCCCGGCGCGCCTACGCGCCGCTGCTCGGCAAGACCCTGGCCAACACGCCGGTGGTGCTGGCCTTCGCCGCGGTGGCCGTGCTGCTCAGCGGGCTGGTGGCCACGCGCCTGGGCAGCGAGTTCATCCCCAACCTCAACGAAGGCGACTTCGCCGTGCAGGCGCTGCGCATCCCGGGCACCAGCCTGACGCAGTCGCTCGCCATGCAGCAGCAGATCGAGACCCGGCTCAAGGAGAAATTCCCCGAGATCGAGCGCGTCTTCGCCCGCACCGGCACCGCCGAGATCGCCTCGGACCCGATGCCGCCCAATGCGTCCGACGGCTACATCATGCTCAGGCCGCGCGCGCAGTGGCCCGATCCGGGCAAGACGCGCGAGCAGTTGCTGGCGCAGATGGAGGCCGAACTGGAAACCATCCCCGGCAACAAGTACGAGTTCTCGCAGCCGATCCAGTTGCGCTTCAACGAACTGATCTCCGGCGTGCGCAGCGACGTCGCCGTCAAGATCTTCGGCGACGACAACCAGGTGCTGGAGGACACCGCGCAGAAGGTCGCTGGCGTGCTGCGCGGCATCCCCGGCGCGGCCGAGGTCAAGGTCGAGCAGACCAGCGGCCTGCCGGTGCTCACGGTGGACGTGGACCGCGCCCGCGCGGCGCGCTACGGCCTCAACATGACCGACGTGCAGGACACCGTGGCCATCGCCGTGGGCGGGCGCGACGCGGGCATCTTCTTCCAGGGCGACCGCCGCTTCAACATCGGCGTGCGCCTGCCCGAAGGCATCCGCGCCGACGTCGAGGCGCTGCGCCGCCTGCCCATCCCGCTGCCGCGCGGCGGCGCCGCGCGCAACGGCGAGGCCGCGCCGGCCAGCTACATCCCGCTCGGCGAGATCGCCACGCTCACGCTCGCGCCCGGCCCCAACCAGGTCTCGCGCGAGAACGGCAAGCGCCGCATCGTGGTCAGCGCCAACGTGCGCGGCAGCGACGTGGGCAGCTTCGTCCCCGCGGCCATGAGCGCGCTCGACCGCCAGGTCAAGGTCCCGGCCGGCTACTGGATCACCTGGGGCGGCACCTTCGAGCAGCTGCAGTCCGCCACCACGCGCCTGCAGATCGTGGTGCCGGTGGCGCTGCTGATGGTGTTCGTGCTGCTGTTCGCGATGTTCGGCAACGTGCGCGACGGCCTGCTGGTCTTCACCGGCATCCCGTTCGCGCTGACCGGCGGTATCCTCGCGCTGTGGCTGCGCGGCATCCCGCTGTCGATCTCGGCCGCGGTCGGCTTCATCGCCCTGTCCGGCGTGGCCGTGCTCAACGGGCTGGTGATGCTGTCGTTCATCCGCAGCCTGCGCGAGGAAGGCAAGCCGCTCGACGAAGCCATCCACACCGGCGCCCTCACGCGGCTGCGCCCGGTGCTGATGACCGCGCTGGTGGCCTCGCTCGGTTTCATCCCGATGGCCATCGCCACCGGCACCGGCGCGGAAGTGCAGCGGCCGCTGGCCACGGTGGTGATCGGCGGCATCCTGTCGTCCACCGCGCTCACGCTGCTGGTGCTGCCGGTGCTGTACCGGCTGGCGCACCGGCGCGAGGCGGAGCAGGAGGGAGAACAGGATGTGGGACAGCAGGACGGCGGCGGCGAGGCGGAAACCGGCGCGGCGCGGTTGCCAGCGTGACGGCGTGACGGCGTGGGGGCCGCGCAAGGCGGTTCCTGACTGCCAGCAGCGCTCCGCATGCCGAAGGTTTGCTCCCCTCTCCCATGCAATGGGAGAGGGGAGAACACAGCCGGTGGGCTGGTCTTATCGACAGCGCCGAGCCAACGCGACGCCTCGCCTTCGTTTCAACCCCGCCCTACCCACCCACGCGCTGCGCCAGCACGTTCACGACCGGGAACGACAGTTCCAGCACCGTTTCGCCGGGCAGGCTGCGCACGCTGACGCTGCCGCCGTGCAGGCGCATGATGGTGTCGACGATCGCCAGCCCCAGGCCGGCGGAGGACGAGGAATTGCTGCGCGCGGGATCGCCGCGGTAGAAGCGGCCGAACACGTGCGGCAGCGCTTCGGGCGGGATGCCGGCGCCGCCGTTGCCGACGCGGATGGTGGTGGCGGCGCTGCCAGCCGCCACGCGGATGTCGACGGCGCTGCCGGCCGGCGCGTGGCGCAGCGCGTTGTCGACCAGGTTGGTCACGGCGCGGCGCAGCAGGGTCTGGTCGGCGCGCACCGTGCCCTGCCCGCTCAGCCGCAGCTTGATGTCGCGGTCGGCGGCCACGGCCTCGAAGTATTCGGCGACCTTGTCGAGCTCGGCGCGCGCGTCGAGCTCGCGCACGTTCATGGCGACCTGGGCATGGTCGGCGCGCGCCAGGAACAGCATGTTCTCGATCATGCGGGCCAGGCGTTCGTATTCCTCGAGGTTGGATTCGAGCAGGCTCTCGTATTCCTGCACCGTGCGGTTCTGCCCGAGCGTGACCTGGGTCTGGCCGATGAGGTTGCTGATGGGCGTGCGGAAATCGTGCGCGAGGTCGGCGGAGAAGTCGGACAGGCGCTGGAAGCCATCCTCCAGGCGGGCCAGCATGTCGTTGAGCGCGTCCACCAGCACGCGCAGCTCGGACGGCGCCTGGCCGGCGTCGAGCCGGGTGGCGAGCCGGCTCACGGTCACGGCCGAGGCGTCCTCGGCCATGCGCCGCAGCGGGCGCAGGCCGCGCCGCGCCAGCACGCAGCCGAGGCCGGCAGCGGCCGCGGCGCCGCACAGCGTGGCCCACAGCATCTGCGACTGGTAGGCCTTCATCAGGGCGGCGCGGTAGCCGGCGTCGCGCAGCACCACGATCTCGACGGTGCGCTCGCTGTCGCCCAGCTGGCCGAGCGCGGCGATGCCGCGCGAGGCCACGCCGTTGCGGGGATACCAGGTATGCAGCCGCGACTTGTCCGGCGTGGTGGCCGCGGGCAGCACCGGCAGCGCCGGCACCGGCTCGTGGCGCGGGTTGAGCGTGACCAGCGGCTCGCCCAGGCTGTCGCGCACCAGCAGGATCAGGCCTTCGTGCCCGAGCGCGAGGTCGGCGAAACGATGGGTGTCGGCGCGGATCTCGGCCTCCGACCTGACCTCGCGCAGCAGGTGGCGCACCAGCAGCACCTCGCTGACCAGTTCGCCCTCGTCGCGGTCCTGCAGCTGGGTGGCCAGCGCGCCGGCCAGGTAGGTGCTGACCGCCACCAGGATCGCCACGGTGGCCGCGCCGTAGGCCAGCGCCATGCGCGCTGTCAGCGAGGCCGGCAGGCGCATCACGGCGCGCGCCAGGCCGCCGTCCTGCGCTGGCGCCCCGCTCATCGGGCGTCCTCTTCGTCGAGCACGTAGCCCATGCCGCGGCGGGTATGGATCAGCTTGGCCGGAAACGGGTCGTCGACCTTCGCGCGCAGGCGGCGGATGGAGACGTCGACCACGTTGGTGTTGCTGTCGAAGTTCATGTCCCAGACCTGCGAGGCGATCAGCGAGCGCGACAGCACCTCGCCGCGGCGGCGCGCCAGCAGTTGCAGCAGCGCGAATTCCTTGGAGGTCAGCTCGAGCTTCTGCCCGCCGCGCGTCACGCGGCGCTTGACGGTGTCGATCTGCAGGTCCGCCACCTCCATCAGTTCGCTCTCGCGCAGCGGCCCGCGCCGCAGGATGGTGCGGATGCGCATGACCAGCTCGGCGAAGGCGAAGGGCTTGACCATGTAGTCGTCGGCGCCGAGCCCGAGGCCTTTCAGGCGGTCGGACAGCTCGTCGCGCGCGGTCAGGAACAGCACCGGCGTGTCGCGCTCGCGGCGCAGTTCCTGCAGCACGGTCCAGCCGTCCATGCCGGGCAGCATGACGTCGAGCACGATCAGGTCGTATTCCTGTCCGCGCGCGTGGGCGAGGCCGTCCACGCCGTCGCGCGCCAGATCCGCCACGAAACCGGATTCACTCAGGCCCTTGCGCAGGTAGTCCCCCGCCTTGGGCTCGTCTTCCACGATCAGTATGCGCATTTCCGTTCACTCCGGGCCGGCGTGCGGCCGTTTGCCGCCATCGGCCCGGCCCCGCCAAGCCGACAAGCTATACGAGGAAGCGCGGCCGCGGCCGAACATGTCAACATTGTCATGTTCGCGTCACGCTCAGGCGGCTTTCAATGCGGGTACAATACCGCATCCATTTTTGCCCGGTTTCGATGAAACGCGCCCTCCGCTGCTTCCTGTTGTGCCTTGCCATGATCGCGCTGCCCGCACAGAGCATCGCGGCGGCGGTCATGATGGTATGCAGCACCGCGCAGTCGATCCGGGCGCCGCACCACCACGCCATGCCGGCGGCGGCGATGGCCGCGATCTCGGTCGATTCGCCGGCCATCGAGTCGATGATGCTGCGCCACGCCGCCATGAAGTCAGCGGCGGAAGCGGCGCTCGCCGGCGGGCATTGCCATGACGACGCGGCGGCGCACGAGATGCCCGCCGCTGCCGACGACGACGACATGGCCGCCGCCGGGCCGCTCGCGCTGCATCCCGCCGACCCGCACGCCGGCCACCACCACGCCGGTCACGGCGCCGGCGGCACGTGCAGCGCCTGCGCGGCCTGCGCCGCCGGCGCGGTGATCCCCACCATCCTCCCTGAACTCGCGCTGGCCAGCCACGGCCATGCCGCGCCGCAGGCGGCGCTCGCCGCCTTCGCGGGTTTCCTCCCCGCCCCCTCCGACCGTCCGCCCGCCGCACGCTGCTGACACCCGAGGTGCGTCCATCGCACGCTCGCCGAAGTCCGTTCCAGGGTTGATCTTCCGGGTCGGCCCTTCCCGCGCCGACCGCGGCGCACCCCACGAACACTGAGGTTGTCATGCAATACGTCCGCATCCTGGCGGCGGCCTGCCTGTTGCTCGGGCCGGCCCTGGCGTCGGCGCAGTCCGGCGGCGCGCCCGCCGCAACGCCTGCCGGTCCGTCCGCCGGTCAATCCGCCAACAAGCCGGTCGATCCGTCCGCCAGTCCCGCCGCCACGCCCGGCGATCCGCTCGATCCCGGCGCCGCGGTGCCGCCGCTGCCATCGCCTGACGTGCTGGCCGGCTACCTGCCGTTCCAGGCGCAGCCGGTCGCGCCGTGGCGCCAGACCAATGCGCAGGTCACGCCCGGCGCGGCCGGGAACGCGGCGCCCGACACCGGCGCCATGCCGATGCCAGCCGCGCCGGGCAATGCCGGCGCGGCTGCCCCGGCGCCCGGCGGGCACACCCACCATCACTGAGGAAGCCGCATGTCTTTTCCATTTCCCGGGCGCCCGGCGGCATCCAGGGCGGGGCTGGCCGCGGCCGCCTGCGCGCTGCTGCTGGCCGGCTGCGCCAGCTTCACCGATGACGGCGGCTTCGGCACCGCCGCCGAGGCCGCGCGCCAGCGGCTCGGCCAGGACGCGCTCTGGGTGCGCTCCGACCAGGACCGCGCCGAGGCCTACCGCCGCACCCAGGCGCTGCTGGCCGAGCCGCTCGATGCCGACAGCGCGGTGCAGATCGCGCTGCTCAACAACGCCGGCCTGCAGGCCGCCTTCGCCGAGCTCGGCATCTCGGAAGCCGAATACGTGCAGGCCACGCGCCTGCCCAACCCCGGCTTTTCCTTCAGCCGCACGCGCCAGGGCGACGACCTCAAGATCGACCGCGCCATCGCCGTGGGCCTGGTCAACCTGCTGACGCTGCCGCTGGTGGCGCGCATCGAGCAGGATCGCTTCGCGCAGGCCCGGCTGGCGGTGGCCGATACGCTGCTGCGGCAGGCGTTCGCCACCCGCCGCGCCTTCGTCAACGCGGTCGCGGCGGAACAGGCGGCGCGCTACGCCGAGCAGGTCAGGCACGCCGCCGAGACCGGCGCGCTGTTCGCGCGCGACCTCGCGCGCGCCGGCAACGTCAGCGCGCTGGACCACGCGCGCGAGCAGGCCTTCTATGCCGATGCCGCCGCGCAGCTGGCGCGCGCGCGCCAGCAGGCGCTGGCCGCGCGCGAGCAGCTCACGCGCCGCCTCGGCCTGTGGGGCACCGGCGCGCAATACCGCCTGCCCGAACGCCTGCCGGACCTGCCCAAGGCCCGTCCCGCGCTCACCGACCTGGAGGGTTATGCCATCGGCAACCGGCTCGACCTGCAGGCCGGCCGCGTGCAACTGGAAAGCCTGGCGCGCTCGCTCGGCCTCACGCGCGCCACGCGCTTCGTCAGCGTGATCGACGTGGCCTACCTGCGCAACTCGGAGACGGCCAAGCCCACCGAGAGCGGCTACGGCATCAATATCGAGATCCCGCTGTTCGACTGGGGCGGCGCGCGCGTGGCGCGGGCCGAGGCGGTCTACATGCAGGCCGCCGCGCGCCTGGCGGAAAGCGCGGTCGACGCGCGCTCGGAAGTGCGCGAGAACTATGCCGGCTACCAGGCGCGCTACGACATCGCGCGGCACTACCGCGACGAGGTGGTGCCGCTGCGCAAGCGCATCACCGACGAAGACCTGCTGCGCTACAACGGCATGCTGGTCAGCGTGTTCGAACTGCTGGCCGACGCGCGCGAGCAGGTCAACGCGGTCAACGGCTATCTCGACGCGCTGCGCGAATACTGGCTGGCCGAGACCGACCTGCAGGCCACGCTGGGAGGACGCCTGCCCGGCGCCGATGCGCCCCCGCCCTCCCCGCCGCCCGCCGGGTCCGCCCCGGCCGCCGCCCAGCCCAAAGGAAACTGAACATGGTCACCCGAAGACAATTCCTGCATGGCTCCGGCGCCGCCATGCTCGGCGCGGCGCTGGTGTCGCGCGCCGGCGCCGCCGCGCTGCCCGAAGCCGCGCTGCAATCGAGCCCCGCCACGCAGGCGCCACTCCAGCCCGCCTCCGGCCGGCCCTACAACCCCGTGGTCACGCTCAACGGCTGGAGCCTGCCGTGGCGCATGCGGCAAGGCTGGAAGGAATTCCACCTGGTGGCCGAGCCGGTCGAGCGCGAGTTCGCGCCCGGCATGAAGGCGCACCTGTGGGGCTACAACGGCCAGAGCCCGGGCCCCACCATCGAATGCGTGGAAGGCGACAAGGTCCGCATCTTCGTCACCAACAAGCTGCCCGAGCACACCACCGTGCACTGGCACGGCGTCATCCTGCCGGCCGGCATGGACGGCGTGGGCGGCCTGTCGCAACCGCATATCCCGCCGGGCAAGACCTTCGTCTATGAGTTCGAGATGAAGCACGCCGGCACCTTCATGTACCACCCGCATTCCGACGAGATGGTGCAGATGGCGATGGGCATGATGGGTTTCATCGTGGTGCACCCGAAAGACCCGGCGCAGATGCAGGTCGACCGCGACTTCGTCTTCCTGATCGCCGCCTACGACATCGATCCGGGCTCCTACACGCCGCGCGTGGCCGAGATGACCAACTTCAACATGTGGACCTGGAACAGCCGCGTGTTCCCCGGCATCGACAGCCTGCCCGCGCGGCTCGGCGACCGCGTGCGCATCCGCTTCGGCAACCTGACCATGACCAACCACCCGATCCACCTGCACGGCCACCGCTTCGAGGTGGCCGGCACCGACGGCGGCTGGGTGCCGCCGTCGGCGCGCTGGCCCGAAGTCACCGCCGACGTGGCCGTGGGCCAGATGCGCGCCATCGAGTTCGTGGCCGACAACCCGGGCGACTGGGCCTTCCACTGCCACAAGTCGCACCACACCATGAACGCGATGGGCCACCAGGTTCCCACCATGATCGGCGTCCGGCAAGAAGAGCTCACCAAACGCATGAGCGCGCTGGTGCCGGACTACATGTCGATGGGCGAGGCCGGCATGGCGGACATGGGCAGCATGGAGATGCCGCTGCCCGACAACACCCTGCCGATGATGAGCGGGCAAGGCCCGTTCGGGCCGATCGAGATGGGCGGCATGTTCAGCGTGCTCAAGGTGCGCGCCGGCCTGGGCCGCAACGACTACCGCGACCCGGGCTGGTACCGCCATCCCAAGGGCACGGTTGCCTTCGAATACACCGAGTCCGCCGGCAAGCCGGCGCGACGCCCCTGACCAGGAGACCCGACATGAACCGACCGAAATCCCGCGCGGCCCGCGCACTGCTGGCGCTGGCCGGCGCGCTCGCGCTGTCTTCCACGCTGTCTTCCGCGCTGGCCGCCGGCAACCATGCCGGCCACCATGACGATGCCGGCACCGCCGGCCAGCCCGGCGACGCCGCCCGGGTCACGCGCACCATCGCCATCGACATGGGCGACGACATGCGTTTCTCGCCGCCGCACGTCGAGGTCCGCGCCGGCGAAACGATCCGTTTCGTGGTGCGCAATGCCGGCCGGCTGCGCCATGAGATGGTGATCGCCGACGAGGCCGACCTCAAGGCCCATTACGCCGCCATGCTGAAGATGCCGGAGATGGAGCACGCCGATCCCGGCGCCGTCACGCTCGACGCCGGCCAGAGCGGCGAGCTGGTCTGGCGCTTCCCGCGGGGCGGCCGCGTGCCGTTCGCGTGCCTGCAGCCCGGCCACTACGACGCCGGCATGCGCGGCGAAGTGCGCGTGCGCTGAATCGGGCCGCGCCTGCTGAATATCAACACACAAGGAAAACACGACATGAAGACCAGTCGATACCTGATCGCCCTGCTGGCGCTGCTCGGCGCCGCCGCCGCGCTGCCCGCCGTCGCAGCCGGCAACACCGGCGCTGACGCCACCGCCGCCGCGCAGGCGCAAACCCCGCTGACCGAAGGCGAAATCCGCAAGGTGGATGCCGCGGCGGGCAAGCTGACCATCAGGCATGGCCCCATCGTCAACCTCGACATGTCGGCCATGACCATGATCTTCCGCGTGCGGGACCCCGCCATGATCGGGCGGGTCAAGGAAGGCGACCGCGTGAGATTCACCGTGGAGCGCGTCGACGGCGCGCTGACGGTCACGGCGCTGGAGGTGGCGCCGGCGCAATAGGCGCGCCTTGCCGCGCGCGAACCGGCGGCTGTCCGGCGATTGTCCGCCGATTATCTGGCGGCGCGTGGCTGCCGGCGGCTATTCGACCCGGAAGAACTCCACCGACTGGCCGGCGTTTACCGCGCGCTGCAGCCATTCCGGGCGCTCGCCGGTGCCGTCCCAGCTCTGCCCGAGGGCGTTGCGGTAGAGGGGCTTGGCCGGCTTCGGGGCTGCCGGGAGCGTGGCCGCTTCCGCCGCGCCGGCCGCCGGCGCACTCGGCGCATCGGGCTCGTCGCCCTCGTCCGGCTGCGCTTCGGCAAAACAGCCGGCTTCAACCAAATCGTCGAACGTGAGGCCGTGGCGATCCATCTGCTCACGGACCCACGCCGCCGCGGCTATTCTGGCTTCATCAGACTCTGACATGGACTTTCGTAATTGACCTTGCCGGCAAGGATGGGCCGGCAAAGCGAAGGAAGGGGGGTAATCCGGCGGGTCGTGCCGCCTGTCGCCCGAGATTTTACAGGGTCTTGCGCCAATGCTGGCAGAGACAATTCCTACGGATTATTTCACGACAGGTTCCGCGCCCGCATGGCCGGGCCAAGGCGCGCCGGCGCTTGCACCACAATGGCGCCAGTTGCCCTTGATCCCCCTCATGCCGGCAGGGAATTTCCGCCAGAGGCATCAGGCCGGCAAAATCCCGGCGGCGCCTCAGGGCACCCACCAGTAGCGCGTGATGTGGAAGAACACCGGCGCGGCGAACACCACCGAGTCGAGCCGGTCGAGCATGCCGCCGTGGCCCTGGATCATGTGGCCCCAGTCCTTGATGCCGCGGTCGCGCTTGATGGCCGACATCACCAGCCCGCCGAGAAAGCCCATCAGCGCGATCACCAGCGCGATCAGGCCAGCCTTCCACGGCGAGCCGTAGGGCGTGATCCACCACAGCGAGGCGCCCAGCGCGGTGGCGCTGGCCACGCCGCCGACAAACCCTTCCACGGTCTTGGACGGCGACAGCAGCGGCGCGATCTTGCGCCGGCCGCACAGCTTGCCCCACACGTACTGGAGCACGTCGCTGCCCTGCACCACGATCACCAGGAAGGCGATCAGCAGCAGGTTGCGGTCCTCGAAGCCGGGAATCGGCAGCGTCAGCAGCGCGGGCACGTGTGAGACGCAGAACACGCACACCATCACCGCCCACTGCACGCCCGCGCAGCGCTCCAGGAAGCGCGTGGTTTCCTCGGAGAGCGCCGACAGGATCGGCAGGATCAGGAAGGCGTAGACCGGGATCAGGATCGAGAACAGCCCGTACCAGCCGATGTAGACCAGCACGTATTGCAGCGGCAGGAACACGAAGAACGCCGCCACGATGGCGCGGTGGTCGCCGCGCCGCGTGGTGGTGATGGTGACGAACTCGCGCAGCGCGAAGAACGACAGCAGGTAGAACAGCACGATGATGGCGGTGCGCCCCAGCACGAAGGCCACGCCCAACACGCCGATCATCCACCACCACGCCGACACGCGCGCGCCGAGGTTGTCGATCACCGCGTGCGGGCGGCCGCCGGCGACGCGCCAGCGCAGCAGCGCCGTCACCGCGGAGGCCAGCACCAGCACGCCGAACACCGCCGCGAACAGCAGCCAGGTCTCGCGCAGCACAGCCGGATACGAATGCATCATGGTCCTTACTCCAGCGCCGGCGCCAGCGCCAGCAGGCCCGCGCGGCAACGCGCCAGGAAATCGTCCTTGGCTTCTTCCGCGCCGAGGGTCAGCGGCTTGCCGAACGTCACCGTGCACAGCAGCGGCACCGGCACCACCTCGCCCTTGGGCATCACGCGGTTGAGGTTGTCGATCCAAACCGGCACGAACTCCACGTTGCCGCACACGCGCGCCAGGTGATAGATGCCGCTCTTGAACGGCAGCAGCCGCGCGTCGGTGGTGTTGCGCGTGCCCTCGGGAAACAGGATCAGCGAATCGCCCCGCAGCACCGCCGCCTTCATCAGCGCCACCGGGTCGGTGGCGCCGCCCTCGTGGCCGCCGCCGCTGCGGTCGATCAGCAGGGCGTTGAACACGTCCCGCCCGATGAAGCGGCGCACGGCCGACCGGTTCCAGTAGTCCGCGCCAGCCACCGGCCGCGTCAGCCGGCGCAGGTCCGGCGGCAGGCAGCCCCAGATCAGCACGAAGTCGCCGTGGCTGCTGTGGTTGGCAAAATAGACGCGCTGCACGGCCGCCGGCAGGCAGCCGTTCCAGCGGGCCTGCATGCCCGTGAGCAGGCGCGCGAACAGGATGATGGCGCGCGCCACCAGCTTGGAAAACCACATGGCTCGTTATCTCAGCAGAAGCAACAGCAGGGCCGCCAGCAATTGCAGCGCGGCCAGCGCCGCGGCCCACGGAAGGAAGCGCAGCGCGCCGCGGGCGCGCTGCGCGAGACTGCGGCCGGGCTCGCCCGGCGCGGCGCGCCGCAGCCAGCCCAGTTGCCGCAGCGCATGGTCCAGCGCCGCCAGCGGCGCGCCGGGCGCGGGGTCCGCCGCCAGCGCCGCGAACAAAGGCCGGTCGATGGTGACGCGCACCAGCAGCCACAGTTGCAGCGCGCCGGCCAGCGCGGCGACGATGCCCAGCGCCAGGTAGACCGTGCCCGCCGGCGACAACGTGCCGGCCAGCAGCACGTTGATCAGCGCCAGCACCAGCCCGGCCCAGGTCAGCCGGGCCGCGGCGTCGAGGCCACCCACCGCGGCCAGCGCGACCCAGCGCGCGGCCTCGGCGTCGCGCCGGCTGTCGTCGTCCTCGTTATCCAATGCGTCCGGCATCGCTTGCCTCTCCCGAAAACTGCGCGGCCTGCCTGCGGCCGATGAATGCCGCCAGCGCCGCCACGCTGTCCGCTCCCAGCACCACCTGCGGGCGGCGCTCGCGCAGCAGCGCCAGCGGCTCGCCCGTGGCGCGCGCGGCCAGCCACGCGGCGGCCACCAGCGCGCTGCGCGAATAACCGAGCGCGCAGCAGACCAGCACCTTGCGGCCCTGGCCGTGCCATGCCTCCAGTATGGCCACCGCTTCGTCCAGTTGCGCGGGCGGCGGCACGGTCAGGTCCAGCACCGGCACGCAGCGGTAGGCCACGGCGGCGGGCGCCAGCCGCGGCAGCTCCGCGGTCAGGTCGAGCACGGCGTCGGCGCCGAGCCGGCGCAGTTCCGCCGCATTGGGGAAGCGGCCCACCCACACGCCCGGCGCGATCTCGCTGGCCTGCGGCCGGCGGCGCGTCCACCAGCGCGAATTGGCGAAGGCGCCGAGCTGGTACGGCGCCAGCACCCAGCGCGCGGCCATCGGCATGCTGCCGTCCGCCTGCTTCTGGAACAGCGCCGGCAGACCCTGCCGGTAGATCGCCGCGACGCAGCCGAGCGCCAGCGCCAGCCAGCCCAGCAGCAGCGCCGCCGGCACCGAGCCCGGCAGCGCCAGCCAGGCCAGCGCGGCGGCCGCCAGCGCGCCGGCGGCGTAGCGCAGCGCAAGCCGGCGCGTGCGCGCCGCAGGTTCGGCCGCGGCGTGGCGCGCGCCGAATGGAAACAGGAAGACGCACAGCCAGCCCACCAGCCAGCCGGTCGGCACGTCGATGGCGTGATGCTGGTAGGTGGTCAGCACCGAGACGCCGATCAGCGCGAACCAGCCATGCAGCAGCCAGCGCCAGGCGCCGCGCGCGTGCATGGCATAGGCCACCCACAGGATCACCAGCAGGCTGATGTGCAGCGACGGCGCCTGGTTGAACGGCTTGTCGAAGCCGCCCAGCAGCGTGAACAGCTGCCCCGGCAGGCCGTCGGCGGCCGGGCGCTCGAAGGCGAAGCGCAGCGGGAACGCGATGAAGCACGCCACCGAGATCAATTGCGCCGCCAGCAGCCGCTTCGCGTGCGTGAGGAGCGCCGCGCGCGTGCGCCACAGGAAGAAGGACAGCCCGTAGAGCAGGTCGATGGACCAGTACGGCACGATGCTCCACGGCACGAACGGAATATGGCGCTCCCACGCGAAATGGAAGTACGGCACCGCCGCGCGCTGGCTCGCCAGCCAGTTGGCCAGCCCGTAGGACGAGAAGAACAGCGCGCCCATGCCGGCGAGCAGTACCAGCGCCAGCGCCCAGGGACGGCCCTCGGCGGCATCGGTCGATGCCGCACGCGCCCTCCGCGCGCGGCCGCCTTCGGCTGCCTGCCGCATCACGCGACCCGGCGCGCCAGGCTGACCGTGAAGATGCCCCACGGATCGATGCGCTGCGCGATCTTCTCGAAGCCGGCCTGGCGCACCAGTTCGTCCATCTCCGCCTGCGGGCGCCGCCGCATGACCCAGGCCGAGCCCGCGCGGTGGCTGGTCAGCGCGCGCGCGATGAACTCCAGTTGCGGATGCCACGGCTGCCCGGTATAGACCAGGTAGCCGCCCGGCGCCACCGCGCGCGCCAGCCCGCCCAGCGAGCGCGCCACCAGCGCGTTGTCGCCGAACAGCTCGTACAGGCCGGAGACGATGGCCAGCGTGGGCGCGGGGTCCAGCGCGGCGAGGCCGTCGCCGTCGAAGGCGTCGCCCTTCTCGAAGCGGGCGATGTCCGCCAGCCCCTTGGCGCGGATCAGCGCGCGGCCCTGCGCGACGTTGATGTCACTGTAGTCGCGCAGCAGGATGCTCTGCACGTGCTGCGCGGCCGAGCCGTTGAACGTCCGGGCGGCGAGCGCCTCCAGCACGTAGCGGCCGTGGCCCGCGGCGATGTCGACGATGCGCACCGGCACGCCCGCGCCATGCAGCGCGCCGATGGCCTGGCCGAGCAGTTCCTCGACATGCACCTTGCGCTGGCGGATGCCGCGCCAGCCGATGGCGTCCAGGTAGCCGCGGTCGACCAGCGCGCCGATGCCGAAGCGGCCCCGCGCCTGGTTGCAGTACACATAGTCCAGCGTGGAGCCGGAATCGAAGCCGGTCTGGTGGCCGAGCCGCACGCCCTCGGACAGCAGGCCGCCGAACTTCAGGCCGGCCCGCGTCAGCGCCCAGTACAGACCGGCGGGGCTGGCCACCGCCAGCGGCCGGGCCAGGCGCTCGGACTCCTCCTTGAACGCGCCGCGGCGGTCCGCGTCGAGCAGCGAGACCGGCGCCGTCGGCGAGGCGAACTCGCGCGCGATGAAGCGCCGCGCCGCCGCCACCGCCACCGCCTGCGCGCGGTCGCGCTCGCCGAGGGTGTCGTGGTAGAAGCCGTCCAGCACGATGCGTTCCTTCACGGCCGAGCCGAGCCGCTCGAAGAAGGCGTCCTGCGGCGCGCGGTGCACCACCCAGTCGGCGCCCGAGATCAGCAGCTGCGTGGGCACCGTGATGGCGGCGGCATCGGCCACGATGCGCTCGGCGGTCTCGTACAGGTCCAGCAGCACGTTGACGGCGATCGGGCGCGTGATCAGCGGATCCTGCTCGAAGCTGGCGATGCGCGCGGGATCGTGCGTGAGGAATTTCGCCTTGACGTAGCTGTTGACGAAGAACTTGCCGCGCAGCTTGTGCAGCAGCTTCAAACCCGGGCGCGCCAGCGGCACGTAGAGCTTGACCTTGAACGCCGGCGAGGCCAGCACCAGCGCGCGGATCGGCGGCGCGTAGTCATGCACCCAGGTGGCCGCGAGCACCGCGCCCACGCTCTGCGCCACCACCGCGATGCGGCTGGCCGGAATGCCGTGCACGGCGGCGATGTGGTCGACGAAGGTCTGGATGTCGCGCACCGAGGTGGCCAGTCCCGGGCTGTAGCCGCGCTCGCCGGGCGAGCGGCCGTGGCCGCGCGCATCCCACGCGAAGAAGGCGTGGCCGGGCAGGTCGAGCTCGTCGACCAGATGGGCGATGCGGCCCGAATGCTCGTGCCCGCGGTGGAACAGCACCACGGCGCCCTGCGCCGCGCCGCCGCTGGCCGGCCAGTGGCGATAGAACAGCGACTGGCCATCATGCGTCTCGAACTGCGCCTCGACGGCGGTGCGCCCGGTTTGACTATCCAGACTGTCCACGTAGCTTTACTCCACGGGTTGCGAAGACGGTTCCGCGGGCGGCGGCGTGGCGGCGCGGCGGGCCTGCCCGGCCTCCTCCACGCCGTGGCGCACCCGGTTGACGATGGTCGCGACGGACAGCAGCGAAAGCAGCCCCCACAGCCAGTGGGCCGCCGGCGCCACGCCCAGGCCCAGCCCGATCCACAGGCCGAGCGCGCCGAGCACCAGCGCGCGGTCGCTCTTGCCGAGCGGGCCGTCGTAGCGGCGGCTGGCGCCGGCCAGCGGCCCGATCAGCCCCGCGCATTCGACCACCACCGCCAGCAGCGCGAAGCCGACCACCTCGCCGGCGCCGAAGGGTGCCACGGCAGCGAACGGCAGGATCAGCGCCAGATCGGAAACGATGTCGCCGAGTTCGTTGAGATAGGCGCCGAGCACGCTTTGCTGGCCATGCTCGCGCGCCAGCATGCCGTCGATGGCATTGAGGCCCATGCGCAGGAACAGCCACAGCGGCATCAGCAGGAACACCGCCGGCAGCCACGCCAGCGCCGCCGTCAGCGCGCCCACCACCAGCGAGCCGCCGGCGGCCGCGAGCGTGACCTGGTTGGCGGTCACGCCGCGCGCGGCAAGGCGCTTCACCAGCGGCCGCAGCAGCGCCTGGAATTTAGGTTTGATCTGATAAAGCGTCATGTTCGGGGCCTTTCCGGCGTCCGCCGGGGCCTTATGGTTCTTGGTCTGTCCGTCACGATCACCAGCATGGTTTGGCTACCGCCATGCCAGCGCCCTGCCTCCCGGGGCGCCTTGCGGGGGTGCGCAAAGCCCGACAATCGGCCAAGCATAGCCGGATTGTGCGTTTCCGCCAATCATTAAGAACTTACGAGATTTTTGGCACATTTTCGACACAGTTGCGCGGAGGCCCGGCCGCCTTGCCGCCCCCTTGAGCGAAGATGCCGGCCAGTACGCGAATCCGGAATGCCGGAAGACGGGCGTTGCGCGAAGCTGCGGGAAAAACGCGATGCGTATCGCGGGCGGCCATTGATGCATGACAGCATTGTCATGCCGGAGTCATGTTGTCGTGGGCGCGCCGTTCCTAGACTCGCTTCCGTGGTCGATCGATGGCGATCGGCAAATCCCAAGGAGAACAACGATGCGTACTCTCAAGCTCAGGCAAGCCCTTCTGCTCACCGCCACTGCCGCCACGCTGGCCGGCGCCGCCGGCCTCGCCAGCGCCGCGCCGCGCAGCGTGGACCCTTACCTCGACGGCGCCGCCACCGCGCAGCGCGCCGACATGGTCTCGCAGAGCGCCAACCCGCACGGCCCGCGCGACCCGTACACCGACGGCGGCGGCAACATCAGCCCGCGCGACGTCTACGTCGACGCTTCCCGCAACGGCCCGCGCGATCCGTTCACCGACGGCGCCTGAAGCCGGCGCCCACGCGGGGCGAGCGGCCCGGCTCAGCGGATCGCGCCGTAGAGGCCGCGCGCCTCGGCGGCCGAGGCCAGCGGGCGGCCCAGCGCCCGCGCCCCTTCCGCGGCCTGCCGGACCAGCGCCGCGTTGCCCGACGCGATGCTGCCGTCGCGCAATTTCAGGTTGTTCTCGAAACCCACGCGCACATGCCCGCCGAACGCCGCCGCGGTAGTCACGCAGGCATGCTCCTCCTGCCCGAAGGCGCAGATCGCCCACGGCAGCGAGCCATCGAACACCTGCAGGAACGGCAGCAGGTCGCGCGGCGACGAGACCTGGCCGGCCGCGTACCGGCCCAGCACGAACAGCACCGACCACGCGCCCGGCGGCACCAGCCCCCGGGCGCGCAGCGCTTGCCAGCGCGCCACGTCGGCGGCGTCGTACAGGATGATCTGCGTCATCACGCGCTCGCGCGCGAGCCACGCCAGGAAGGCGGCCAGCTCGGCCTCGGGGATGTCCGGCACGGCGATCTCGCGCAGGCCGATGGACACCGCCTCGGGCCGCAGTTCGCGCACCATCGCGATCTGCTCGGCGGCGCGGTAGACGCCGGCGGCCTCGCTCGTCACCTGCACCAGCAACCGGTCTCCCACCGCCTGCTTCACCGCGGCGAGCGCCTCGCGGTAAAGCTGCGCGTCGAGCGAGTGGCGGCCATCGGGCTGGCGCACGTGCATGTGCATCATGGCGGCGCCCGCATCCAGGCAGGCGCGCGCCTCGGCCGCCAGGGCCGCGGCGGTCAGCGGCACGGCCGGGTGGTCGGCGGCGGTCTTGTAGGCGCCGTTGGGCGCGACGGTGATGATCAGCGGCGAATCCGCCAGCAGGGCTTGTCCGGTCATGTGGCTTCGGTAGGGATGGTGGGGGGAGCGTGGGGAACGTGGCTGCGGCTCAGGGTTCGATCTTCGGCAGCTCGGGCGCGATCAGGTCCAGCCCCGCGCGCAGCAGCCGGTCATAGCGCTGCCGCTCGGCCGCGACCGACTGCGGCGTCCACGGGTAGAAACCTTCGCCGGCCTTCATGCCGTGGCGGCCGTCCGCGGCGCGCTCGCTCAGGCAGCGCGCCGGCTCGGCGGCGTTGCAGAACGTGGGGTACATGGTGGCGCCCGCGGCGGCGTGCACGTCGATGCCGGCATGGTCGCGCTGCAGGACCGGGCCCGCGGCCAGGAAGCGGAAGCCGAAACCGAAGCGCACCGCCGCGTCCACGTCCTCGGGCGAGGCAATGCCGCGGTCGATCAGGTCGAAGGCCTCGCGCGACAGCGCGTGCTGGAGCCGGTTGGCCAGGAAGCCGGGCAGGTCCTTCCTGACCTTGACCGGCACCATGCCGCAGCGGCGCATGAAGGCGATCAGCGCGTCGGCGCCGGCTTCGTCGCTGTCGTCGCCCATCACCACTTCCACCAGCGGCACCAGGTGCGCCGGCATGAAGAAATGCAGGCCGAACATGCGCTCGCGCGTGGCCAGTCCCGCGCCGATGGCGCTGATCGGAAAGCTGGAGCTGTTGCTGGCCAGCACGGCGTCCGGGCGCGCCCGCCGCACGAGGTCGGCGAACAGCGCGCGCTTGAGGTCGAGGCGCTCGGGAATGCACTCGATCACCAGGTCCACCGCGCGCCAGTCGATGGCCTCGGGCGACGCCGCCACGGCCAGCCCGGCCATGCCTGCCTCGGCATGCGGCCCGATCGCGGCCAGGTTGGCGCCGACCCGGGCCGACACCGCAGCGGCGCGCCCGGCGTCGGGCTCCACCACGGTGACGCGGCAATGCGCGCGCGCCAGCACCACGGCCACGTCGGCACCCATCGTGCCGCCGCCGGCCACCACGGCGTGGGCCTTGCCGGGCGCGGCGAGCGGGGAAGTTGCGGGGGTGTCCGGCATGGGAGGGAATCCTTGTCTGTCGTGGCTGGCGTTTTGTGGCTGGCGGTATCCGCCGGCGTTGTCCGCCGGCGTTCCGAATCGGACCGCCAGTGTAGACAAGGCGCTTTGATTGATGAATCAGTATTTACGGATAAACTGATCTACAAACGAGATCAATCGCATGAAAATCAACCTGTCGATGCGCGACATCGAGACCACGCTGGTGCTCGGCCGCACCCTCAACTTCCGCCAGGCCGCCGCCCAGTTGTACCTGTCGCAGTCGGCGCTGTCCACGCAGATCCTGCGCATCGAGGAAGCGCTCGGCGTGCGCCTGTTCGACCGCACCACCCGCACGGTGCGGCTCACCGCCGCCGGCGAGGTCTTCCAGCAGCAGGCCGCCGTGCTGCAGGCGGCTTTCCGCGATGCCATCGACGCGGTCGGCGGCATCGCCAGCGCCGAGCGCGGCCAGGTTGCCGTGGCGGCCCTGCCCTCGCTCGCGGCGCGCCTGCTGCCGCGCGTGCTGATGGCCTTCCGGCGCGGCCACCCGGCGGTGGCGCTCAAGGTCTGCGACACGCTGTCCGGCCCCGCCTTCGACCTGGTGCGCGCGGGCGAGGTGGACTTCGCGCTGACCGCCGCCGACCCGCAGCAGGCCGACCTGCACTACGAGCCGATGATGTCGGACCGCTTCGTGCTGCTGATCCCGGCCGGCCACGCGCTGGCGCAAGGCGCCGGGCCGCTGCGCTGGGCCGACACGCTCGACGCCGAGCATGTCTCGATGACCCATCCCAGCAGCGTGCGCCAGTACGCCGAGTGGGCCTTCCTGCAGAACCGCATCCGCTTCCAGCCCGGCTTCGAGGCCGAGCACCTGGCCACCATCGCGGCGATGGTCGAGTGCGGCTTCGGCGTGGCCGCGCTGCCGGAGATCGCGGCGGGCACGGTGCGCCAGCCCGGCATCGTCGAGCGGCTGCTGACCGAGCCCGTCACCGAGCGCTCGATCGGCCTGGTGACGCCGCGCAACCGCAGCCTGTCGCCGGCCGCGGCCGCGCTGGTGGCCGTGCTGCGCGAGCACCTGGCGCAGGCCGGCGGCGGCGTACGCGAGGCGAACTGACGCGCGCCGGGGCCGCGCGGCGCTTGAATGTGCGCGGCAATTCGCGGTATGGTCTGAACCGGCAGCCGCCCGAGGAACCCGCAGTGACATCTCCAGCCACAATCCCCGCCGTACCCCTTGTCTGTGCCGCCGGCGCGGCCATGTCCGTCGCCATGCCCGCCGCCATGCCTGCCTCCATTGCCGCCGCCATCTCCACCGCCATTCTCGCCGCCCTTCCCGCCGCGGTACGGAGGCGCGCTTGAACATCGTCGTCGACGTGCTGATCCTGGCCGGCGCGCTGCTGGCCATCGTGGCCGTGGTGCAGGTCGCCGCGGCCAGGCTGACGCTGCCGGAGTCCACGCTGCTCTCGGCCATCGGCATCGCCATCGGCGCGGGCTACGTGGCCATCGACGCCGCCGCCCCGCAGTTCGCCCAGCATTTCCTCCATCCGCTGATCGACCCGGCGCTGCCGCCCGAGGCCTACCTGTGGATCTTCCTGCCGCCGCTGCTGTTCCACGCCGCGCTGACGGCCGACGTGCGCAACATGCTGCCGGACGCCGCGCCCGTGCTGCTGCTGGCCATCGTCGCGGTGATCGTGGCCACCGGCGTGATCGGGCTGGTCACTTCGCTGGCCAGCGGCACCAGCCTGGTGGTGTGCCTGCTGCTCGGCGCGGTGGTCGCCACCACCGACCCGGCCGCGGTGATCGCCATCTTCCGCGACGTGGGCGCGCCGGCCCGGCTGATCCGGCTGGTCGAGGGCGAGAGCCTGCTCAACGACGCGGCCGCCATCGCCATCGCCGGCGTGCTGGTGGCCATGCTGACCGGCCACGGCACCGAGGCCACGCTCGCCGCCGGCCTGCGCCAGCTCGGCTGGTCCTTCGCCGGCGGCGTACTGTGCGGCGCCGTGGCCGGGCGGCTGGTGGCCGACCTGCTGCCGCGCCTGGCCGGGCTGGCGATGGCCGAGGGCGCGCTCACGCTGGCGCTGCCCTACCCGCTCTACCTGCTGGCCGAGCAGATGCTGGGCGTGTCCGGCGTGGTGGCGGTGGTGTGCGCCGGCCTGATGGTCAGCGCGCTCGGGCCGACCCGCCTGAGCCCGCGCAACTGGGGCCACCTGCGCATGATCTGGGAGCAGTTCGCCGGCATCGCCGGGGCCATCGTCTTCCTGCTGGCGGCGGTGCGGGTGCCGTCGCTGCTGGCCGGCGTGACGCCGCACCACGGCCTGATGCTGGCCGTGCTGGTGCTGGCGGCGCTGGCCGCGCGCCTGCTGACGCTGTTCGGCCTGCTGCCGCTGCTGTCCTGGCTCAATCTCAGCACGCCCATCAACGGCGCCTACAAGCTGGCCATCGCCTGGGGCGGGCTGCGCGGCGCCGTCACGCTGGTGCTGGCGCTGGACATCGCCGAGAACGCGTCGCTGCCCTACGCATCGCGCCATTTCATCGCCATCCTGGCCACCGGCTTCGTGCTGGTCAGCCTGCTGCTCAACGGCACCACGCTGCGCTGGCTGATCCACCAGCTCGGCCTCGACCGGCTCTCGCCGCAGGACCTGGCGCTGCAGCGCCAGGCCATCCAGCTCTCCACCGAGGAGGTGGAGACCACGCTCAACCACATCGCCGAGACCTTCGTGCTGCCGCCCGCGGCGGCGCGCGAGGTGGCGCTGCACTACCGGCGCGAGATCGAGCTCGGCTCGGTGGAGTTCGACTTCGACACCGCGCTGTCCGAGCGCGACCGCCTCAGCATCGGCCTGGTCACGCTGGCCACGCGCGAGCGCGAGCTGATCCCCGAATACGGCGACGGCGTGATCTCGGTCGCCAACCTCGACGCGATGGTACGCAACACCACGCGCATGATCGACGCCGCGCGCGAGCAGGGCCGCCTCGGCTACAACCGCGCCGCCCGCCATATCCTCGACTACCAGCTGGGCTACCGCATCGCGCTGTTCCTGCACCGCCGCCTGTCGGTCGACCGCCCGCTGGCGCGCGCGCTGGCCGACCGCTTCGAGCTGCTGGTGTGCCGCCAGACCGTGCTCGAGCGCCTGCGCCAGTACAACCGCTCGCTGCTCACGCCGGTGTTCGGCGTGCGCCTGGCGACGGTGCTGGACGGCGTGCTGGCCGAACGGAACAAGGCGGTGCTGGCCGGCCTGGACGAGATGCGCACGCAGTTCGGCGGCTACACGCTGGCGCTGGAAAAACGCCTGCTGATGCTGTTCGCGCTGCGCAAGGGCGAACGCTCGCTGGAAGCCATGCGCGAGGAGAACGTGATTTCCAAGGAGGCCTACAACCAGATCGCGCAGGTCATCCGGCGCGCCTGGCAGGCCAACCTGGCGCGCCCGCCGCTGCGCAGCGCGTGGGACGCCGCGCCCGCGGCGGCGCCGGCGGGCACCAGCGCCCCGCAGACGCCGTCGCCGCAGCCCCAGCCGCAGCCCGTGCCGGAAACGCGCGAGCCTTACTAGCGCTGGCGCCGGCAACCTCCGCGGCATCGCCAGCCGGCCCGCCGGCGCCACCCCGTGTGACGGCCGCTGCGCGCGCGCCGGCGCGTTTCACGTCTTGACTCCGGGTCGAATCCGCCTATGCTGACTAGCAGCGATGCTGCGGCGCAGCAGGCCACCATGCCGCCCCGGGAATCCTTCCGGGCGCCGCTTGTCGCATTCCCGGAGACATTCATGGCGCAACCCTCTCGCTCCGCTGCCGTCGAGGCGGAACTGTCGTACCGCGGCCCGCTGCTGGGCCTCTCGGACATGTGGGCGCAGGCGGCGGAGAAGATCGGCGCGCTGAACGCGCAGACGGCGGCGGCGCTGTTCGCCGAAGGCGCGGAGTACGCGGCCGAAACCGCGGCGCGGCCATTCTCGTTCGGCATGTTCCGGCCGGAGATGACCGACGTGATCGGGCAGCGCATTGCCGCCTATGTCACCAGCCTCAACGAGATCCTCCATGCGGCCCACCAGCAATGGGCGCAAGGCGTGCAGCAGCAGTTCGCCTTCATGACCGGCGGCGACCCGTTCCAGTTCTGCGTGATGGGCCGCGACTTCCTGCCCGAAGGCACCTCGCTGCCGGCCGTGGGCGAGGCGATGACGCAATGGGTCACCGCCTGCCTGCCCGGCGCCGCGCCGCTGCTGCCGGCCCCTGCCGGCGACGGCGCGGCGCCGGCCTGAGCGGCGCTGCCGAGAGGACAATGCCGGTGTCGCTGCGCGGCGCGGCAGATGCCACCTGACTTGTACCTCCGGCGGCCGCGCGAAGCATGCTTCCTTCCCGATGGCGCTCAATGGCAGGCGGTCCCCGGCACCGGCTTGCCCGAGTTGGTCGCGCCCTGGCAGGCGCCGCCCACGGCGGTGTCGGCGGGCAGGCTGCCGTATGGGCGGAGCTTGCCGGCCACGGTGCAGCAGAACAGCGGATCGTCGGCGGCCGGCGGCGCGCTCCGGCTAGCGCGGGCCGAGGCGGGGGTCGCGGTGGCGGGTGGCACCTGGGCGGATCGGGACGCTGGCGGGCGGGCCTGGTCCCCGTCCGTATCGTCGTCGGGCGCGACGCACTGTCCCTGCTGACAGATCCGCTCGCCCTTGCACTGCATGTCATATTGACAACCCGCCGCGCCCGCGCGCAGCGGCAACGCCATCGCCACCGAGGTGGCCAACAGCAAGCCCAGCGTTCTCATACACCCTCCTGCACAACCGCCAGCGCGCAATGCCCGCGCCAGGCATCGGCATGCCGCCGCCGCGTCGGTGCGGGCGCGGCTTGCCTTACTACGCCTTAAGCATAGGCACCGGCGCCGCGCGCGGGGAACCTCGCCGCGCGGGCTTGTGAGCGCCGTCCCACCATCGGCATCGGCGCCGCGGCGGCATGCGCGCGCGCACGTTCATCGAGGCCGGCGCGGCGCCCCGCGAAGCCGGGCGGACCGTCAGCGGCACGCCTGCGCCGGCGCGGTTGACGTTGCAGTGCAAGAATGGCAGCATTCGCTGCTTCGGCGGGCTTGCCGCCCGGTTCTTCATGCGCGTGCGGGCCGCCACGGCCGCACCGCACCACGCGCAGGCGCGCAACGTCGGCCTGCCGGTCTCGGAGTTTTCCAGTCATGCGTGTTGCATTTATCGGCCTCGGCGTCATGGGCTATCACATGGCGGGCCATCTCGCCGCCAAGGGCCATCAGGTCACGGTCTACAACCGCACGGCCAGCAAGGCCGAGCGCTGGGTCGCCGAGTTCGGCGGAAAGTCGGCCGCGACGCCGGCGCTGGCCGCGCGCGATGCCGAAGTGGTCTGCGCCTGCGTGGGCAATGACGACGACCTGCGCGCGGTGATGACCGGCGCCGACGGCGCCTTCACCGAAGCGCCGACCGGCTGCGTGTTCGTCGACCACACTACCGCCAGCGCCAACGTGGCGCGCGAACTGGCCGCCGCCGCCGCGCAGCGCGGCCTGCATTTCGTCGACGCGCCGGTCTCCGGCGGCGAAGTGGGCGCGCAGAAGGGCATCCTCACCATCATGTGCGGCGCCGACCCGGCCGTGTACGAGCGCGTCGAACCCGTGCTGGGCGCCTACGCGCGCGCCGTCACCCGCATCGGCGACAGCGGCGCCGGCCAGTTGGCCAAGATGGTCAACCAGATCTGCATCGCCGGCCTGCTGCAGGGACTGTCCGAAGCCATCGCCTTCGGCGAGCGCGCCGGGCTGGACATGAAGGTGGTGCTGGACGTCATCAGCAAGGGCGCCGCCGGCTCGTGGCAGCTGGAAAACCGCGGCCCGACCATGATCGAGAACAAGTTCGATTTCGGCTTCGCGGTGGACTGGATGCGCAAGGACCTCGGCCTGTGCCTGGACGAGGCGCGCCGCAACGGCGCCAGCCTGCCGGTCACGGCCGTGATCGACCAGTTCTACGCCGACCTGCAGCAGGACGGCTGCGGCCGCGCCGACACCTCGTCGCTGATCAAGCGGCTGCGCTAAGCCCCCTCAGTCCCCTCAGTCCCCTCCCTCCTTCGCGCGCCTCCCGCGCCGGCGGCGCCGCACCCGCGGCGTCGTCCGATTCCTACAGCCATATCAGCGCCCGCCCCGCAGGGCGCGGCGCCCTGCCCGGCTATCCTCGAAGCATGGCGAGTGCGTCCTGCGCGCCGCGCCCATCACCAGGAAGGCACCAACCAGGCATGTAGGAGACCACCATGTTGAGACTCGCAAGCGCGCTCGTCGCGGGCGCGGCCCTGCTGATCGGCCTGAACGGCTGCACCGCCACGGGCGCGGTGGCCGGCGGCGTGGCGGGGCATGAACTCTCCCACGGCAATACGGCGGCCACCATCGGCGGTGCCGTGGGCGGCGCCGTCATCGGCCACGAGCTGGGCAAGTAAGCCCGCCCGGCGCAGACCTCCAACCGGAAAGGAGCCCATCATGGCCATCGGCACGATCCTGCTCATCATTCTCATCCTGCTGCTGATCGGCGCGCTGCCGGCGTGGCCGTACAGCACCGGCTGGGGTTATTACCCCAGCGGCGGCCTCGGCCTGGTCGTGCTGATCGTGGTGATCCTCGTGCTGATGGGCCGCCTGTAGCTTGTGGAGCCTGGAACCCGACACAGGACACGACACGCAACGCGCCGCCGGCGACGGCGGCGCGTTTTTCATTATTTTCATCGCTGAAAGAATGGCGGCCCCGGAGACGGGATTGCGGGGCAATCGCTAAAGAGTCGCCCCGTCCGGCGCGCGCGGTCAGTACGACTTGGGCAGCCCCAGCACGCGCTCGGCGATATGGCACATGATCAGTTGGGCGCTGACCGGCGCGATACGCGGGATATACGACTCGCGCAGGTAGCGCTCCACCTGGTACTCGCGCGCGTAGCCCATGCCGCCCAGCGTGAGCACCGCGGTCTGGCAGGCCTGGTGCGCGGCTTCGGCGGCGAGGTACTTGGCGGTATTGGCCTCGGCGCCGCACGGCTTGCCCTGGTCGTATAGCCACGCGGCCTTCCACACCATCATGTCCGCCGCTTCCAGCGCCATCCACGCCTGCGCGAGCGGATGCTGGATGCCCTGGTTCTGCCCGATCGGGCGGCCGAACACGGTGCGCTCCTTCGCGTAGCGCGTGGCCGCCTCCAGCGCCGCGCGGCCCAGCCCGACGGCCTCGGCCGCGATCAGGATGCGCTCGGGATTGAGGCCGTGCAGGATGTACTCGAAGCCGCGCCCTTCCTCGCCGATGCGGTCTTCGACCGGCACCCGCAGCCCGTCGATGAACAGCATGTTGGAGTCCACCGCGGCGCGGCCCATCTTGTGGATCTCGCGCACTTCGACGTGCCGGCGGTCCAGCGCCGTGTAGAACAGGCTCAGGCCCTGCGTGGGCTTGGCCACCTGGTCCAGCGGCGTGGTGCGCGCCAGCAGCAGCATGCGGTCGGCCACCTGCGCGGTGGAGATCCAGATCTTGCGGCCGTCGACGCGGTAGTGCGTGCCGTCGGCCGACAGCACGGCCTGGGTCTTGAGGTGCGTGGTGTCGAGCCCGGCGTCCGGCTCGGTCACGGCGAAGCACGCCTTCTCGGCGCCGGCGATCAGCGGCGGCAAGGCGGCCTGCTGCTGGCGCGCACTGCCGAACACCACCACCGGGTTGAGCCCGAACACGTTCATGTGGATGGCCGAGGCGCCCGAGAAACCGGCGCCCGACCGCGACACCGCCTGCATGATCAGCGCCGCCTCGGTGATGCCCAGCCCGGCGCCGCCGTAAGCCTCCGGCATGGCGATGCCGAGCCAGCCGGCCCTGGCCATCGCCTGGTGGAAGGCCTCGGGAAACCGGCCCTGCTCGTCCAGCGCCGACCAGTAGTCGGCGCCGAAGTCGCCGCACAATTGCGTCACCGCCTCGACGATGGCGCGCTGCTCCGGGGTTCTCTCAAAGTTCATGCCTGCCTCATTCCGGCTGGATGCCGGCGTCCTTGACCAGCTTGGTCCACTTGACCAGCTCTCCCGCGACGAAGCCGGAGAACTGCCTGGGCGACTGCCCGAATGCCTCGAAGCCCAGCGCCTCGAAGCGCGGCGCCACCTCCTTGCTCGCGGCGATGCGCGACAGCGCCTGGTTGAGCTTGTCCACCACCTCGGCCGACGCGTGCGCGGGCGCGAACACGCCGTTCCACGAGGTGATGTCGAATCCCTTGAGCTCCGGCGCGTCCGCCAGCGGCGGCAGGTCCGGCAGCAGGCGGCTGCGCTGCGCGGTGGTCACCGCCAGCGCGCGCAGCTTGCCGGCCTTGACGTTGGCGATGCCGGCGGCCACGTCGACGAACATCATCGGCACCTGCCCGGCGATCACGTCGGTCATGGCCGGCGGCGTGCTCTTGTACGGCACGTGCAGCAGGTCCAGCCCGGTCAGCCGCGCGAAGGTGGCGCCCGAGACGATGCCGGTGCTGTTGCCGCTGGCGTAGGACATGCCCGGGTGCGTGCGCGCATAGGCGATCAGCTCCGGCACCGTCTTCACCGGCAGCTTCGGGTTGATGACCAGCATGAACGGCAGGTTGCCCATGCGCGCCACCGGCGTGAAGTCGCGGATCGGGTCGTACGGCAGCTTCTTCATCAGCGACGGATTGGCCGAATGCGTGGTGTTGGTGGTCATGAACAGCGTGTAGCCGTCCGGCGCCGCCTGCGCCACGATCTCGGCGGCGATCGCGCCGTTGGCGCCCGGGCGGTTGTCCACCACCACGTTCTGCCGGAGCGCATCGCCGAGCTCCTTGGCGGTGATGCGCGCCACCGCGTCGGTGCCGCTGCCGGCCGCGAACGGCACCACCATCCGGATCGGCTTGCTGGGATAGGCATCCGCGGCGGTGGCGAGCGGCGCGGCCAGCGCCAGCGACGCCAGCACCAGCGATGGGAAGGAAAGCGCCGCGCGCCGCAGCGTGGTAAGCATTGCCATGTGTCTTGTCTCCTGTTGCCGCCGGCTGTCCTGGTCGCGCCGGCTGTTGGTGAGGGGCCGCCGCGCTCACGGCGCGGTCTTGTCCTTGTAGTTGGTGTCCTTGACCAGCCTGGCCCAGCGCGCCGCGTCGTCGGCGATGACGGCGGCGAACTGCTCGGGCGTGCTGCCGACCGCTTCGTAGTCGATCGCCGCCAGCCGCGCCTTGATCTCGGGCTCGGCGACGATGCGCACGATTTCCTGGTTCAGCCGCTCCACGATCTCCTTCGGCGTACCGGCCGGCGCCAGCAGGCCCGCCCACGAATTGAAATTCAGCCCCTGGATGCCCGCTTCCTGCATGGTCGGCACCTCGGGCAGCGCCGGCGAGCGCTTCGGCGACAGCACCGCCAGCGGCCGCAGCCGGCCGGCGCGGATCATCGCCATCCCGTTGAACGGGTCGATGGTCATGTCCACCTCGCCGGCCACCACCGCCTGCATCTGCGGCCCGGTGCCGCGGTAGGACACGCTGACCATGTCCGGCGTGCCGGCGGTGGCCTTGAAGGTCTCGCCGATCAGCTCGATCATGCTGCTGCCGGCCGACAGGCTCAGCGGCCGGCTCTTGCTGCGCGCCAATGCCACGAATTCCTGCACGGTCTTGGCCGGCACCGACGGATGCACCACCATCACGAAACCGATGCTGCTGATCAGGCTGACCGGCGCGAAGCTCTTGAGCGGGTCGTAGCCCGCCTTGTAGAGCACCGGGCTGAGCGTCTGCGCGCCGGCCGTGTTGAGCAGGATGGTGTAGCCGTCGGGTGCGGCGCGCGCCACCGCGTCGGTGCCGATAATGCCGTTGGCGCCCGGGCGGTTTTCCACCACCACCGGCTGCTTCAGGGCCTCCGACAGCTTCTGCGAGACCAGCCGCGCCACCATGTCGGTGGCGCCGCCGGGCGCGTAGGGCACCACCATGCGGATCGGCTTGCTGGGATAGGCGTCGCTCCACGCGGTGACCGGCAGGCCGGCCGAGAGCGCGGCGCACAACAGCCAGCGGCGTCGGGAACACAAGATCATCTGCATCTCCTTCCAGGCTTGGACTACGAACGTCGCAAGGGCACGCCCGCGGCGTGCGCCGGGGCTCACGCCGGACGGATCACGCGCTGCGGCGATTCCTCGTACGGCGGGGCATAGATCACCAGCAGCTTGACCGGCTCGTCGCTGATCACGGTGAACACGTGCATGGCGTCGGCCGGGAAGAAGCAGCAGTCACCCGGGCCCAGCTCGCGCGACTGGCCGTTGACCTCGGCGCGCGCCCGCCCCTCCAGCACGTAGCAGACCTGCTCGATGCCCGGGTGCGCGTGCGGCAAGGCGCCCTTGCCGCGCTCGATGGTGCCGTGGATGACCTCCAGCTGCGTGGCGCCCACGTTCTCGCGGCCGATGATGCGGCGGTTCAGGGTGCCGACGTGGTTGGCGGGGTGATAGCCCGCGACCTCCTCGGTGCGGACGAAATAGGCGGGCGCCGGTGCTGCGGCCATCGATGGTCTCCTTGCCAGCCGGGCCGCTGCCGCGCGCTTGGCGGGCGGGCCGGGTCCGGCATACTGTTTTTCATGTTTGTGAATTAAATTTTATCCCTATGAAAAATCTAGTCAACTACTAAAAACACCGATACCGCCGCCGGCACGCCCGAACCCGGTGCCGCCGCCGCGCCGGCGCCTCTTAATTCTTCCTTAAGCCGCCATGCCCTATCCTTGCGGCGTTGCCCGCCACCATCCTGGCCGCCCGCCGGCGGCGCGACCGCGCGCCACCCGCGCGCGGATGGCCCTACCGATGACAGACACCGACGCCGCTCCCACGCTGACGCCCATGCCCGCCCGCGCCCCGCTCGCCGGCCTCTCCGACCTCGCCGGCCCGGCCAGCCTGCGCGTGCGCGCCGTGAGCGGCGCGGGCCGCGGGCCATTCAGCCTGTGCGTGGCGCCGGGCACGTGCGCGATCGTCTCCGGCGCCTCCGGCACGGGCAAGAGCCTGTTGTTGCGCATGATCGCCGACCTCGACCCCAGCCAGGGCCAGGTGAGCCTCGGCGACATGCCGCGCGAGCGCTTCGGCGGCCCGGCCTGGCGCCGCCAGGTCATGTACGTGGCGGCCGAGTCCGGCTGGTGGAGCGACCACGTGCTGGAACACATGGAGGACGTGCCCGCCGCCACGGCGATGCTGGCCCCGCTGCGGCTGCCGGCCGACATCCTGCGCGCGCCGGTCGGCCAGTTGTCCACCGGCGAGCGCCAGCGCCTGGCGCTGGTGCGCGCGCTGGTGCGCCGCCCGCGCTTCCTGCTGCTCGACGAGCCGACCTCGGCGCTGGACCGCGACAGCACGCTGGCGGTGGAGGCGCTGCTGCGCACGCGCCAGCAGCTGGGGCTCGGCCTGCTGGTGGTCTCGCACAACCCGGAGCAGGCCGCGCGCCTGGGCAACCGCCACTACCTCTTGGGCGCCGCCGGCCTGGAGGCGCTGCCCGCATGACGCCGATTCCGCTGTCGCTCTACGACCTCGCCATCGCCAGCCTGCTGGTGCTGGCCGGCGCCGGCGCCTCGCTGGCGCTCTCGCTCGGCGTGCACCGCGCGCTGCTGTGGACGGCCGCGCGCATGATCGTGCAGCTGCTGCTGGTCGGCCTGGTGCTGCGCGCGGTGTTCGCATGGTCGTCGCCGCTCGTCACCGCGCTGGTGGTGGCCGCCATGATCGCGGCCGCCGCGCGCGAGGCCGGCAGCCGCCAGGAGCGGCGCCTGGCCGGCCCGTGGCAGGCGCTGATCGGCACCGCGGCGGTGAGCGTGCCCACCCTGGCGGTGACGGTGCTGGCGCTGACCACCGCGCTGCGCCCGTCGCCCTGGTACGATGCCCGCCACGCCATCCCGCTGGCCGGCATCGTGCTCGGCAACGCGATGAACGCGGCCAGCCTGGCGCTCGACGGCGCCTTCACCGCGGCCTGGCACCAGCGCGCCGCCATCGACGCGCGCCTGGCGCTGGGCGACGACCGCCGCGCCGCGCTGGGGCCCATCGTGCGCCAGGCGGTGAAAAGCGGCCTGCTGCCCACCTTGAACACGATGGCCGCGGCCGGCATCATCACCATGCCCGGCATCATGACCGGGCAGATACTCGCCGGCATGGACCCGCTCGCCGCCGCGCGCTACCAGATCCTGCTGATGTTCCTGCTCGCCGGCGGCAGCATGCTGGGCGCGGTCCTGGCCGCCACGCTGGCGGCGCGGCGCCTGACCGACGAGCGGCACCGCCTGCGCCTGGACCGGCTGCGGCGGCGCTGATGCCCCAACCCGAGGAACCCGGACCATGCGCCTGCTGCTGGTGGAAGACGACCCGATGATCGGGGAAAGCGTGGAAGAAGGCCTGCGCGGCGAAGGCTACGCCGTCGACTGGGTCAACGACGGCCGCCTCGCCGCGGCCGCGCTCACGGCCAACGTGCCCGACACCTATGACGCCGTGCTGCTCGACCTGGGCCTGCCCGGCCGCTCGGGCGAGGACGTGCTGCGCCTGCTGCGCGGGCGCGGCATGGCGATGCCGGTGCTGATCCTGACCGCGCGCGACGCCACCGCCGACCGCGTGCGCGGCCTCGACGCCGGCGCCGACGACTATCTCGTCAAGCCGTTCGACCTCGACGAGCTGTTCGCCCGCATCCGCGCGCTGATCCGGCGCAGCGCAGGCCGGGTCGGCACGGAACTGGCGCATGGCCGCGTGCGGCTCGACCCCGCCACGCGCGAAGTGCGCTGCGGCGGCGACATCGTGGCGCTGTCGATGCGCGAGTTCATGGTGCTGCAGGCGCTCATGGAGCAGCCCGGCCACGTGGTCACGCACGAGCGCCTGCGCGAGGCGGTCTACAACATGAACGAGGAAATCAGCAGCAACACCGTGGAAGTGCACATCCACGCGCTGCGCAAGAAGCTCGGCGCCGAGTTCATCCGCAACGTGCGCGGCATCGGCTACAAGCTCGGGAATGTAGCCGGGAACGCCGCATGAGGACCATCCGCGCCAAGCTGCTCGCCGGCCTGCTCGTCACCATGCTGGCGTGCGCGCTGGTCGCCGGCGCCGCGGCCTACTTCAAGGTGCGCCACGAAGCCAGCGAGGTCTTCGACGGCCAGCTGCAGCAGGCCGCGCGCATGCTGCCGCGCGAGATCGCGCCGCAGGCCACGCCGCCGCTGGGCAGCCACGAGCTCGACGAGGAGATCGTGGTGCAGTCCTGGGACGACAACGGCCGGCTGACCTTCGCTTCCCATCCGCTCACGCTGCCGCGCGCCAGGCTGGCCGGCTTTCACGACATGCGCGTGGCCGGGCACGAATGGCGCGTGTACGGGCTGCTGGAAGACGGGCGCTACGTGCAGGCGGCGCAGTCGGCGGCGTTCCGCAGCAAGCTGGCGGCTTCGCTGGCACTGGGCGCGCTGCTGCCCGTGCTGGCGCTGGTGCCGGTGCTGGGGCTGCTGATCCACCTGGTGGTCAGGCGCTCGCTGCGCCCGGTCGACGACATCGCGCGCGCCATGAGCCAGCGCTCGGCCGAGGCCCTGGTGCCGCTGCCCGCGCACGGCTGGCCGCCCGAGCTGGTGCCGGTGGTGGCCGCGCTCAACGACCTGCTGGCGCGCCTGCGCCAGGCGATGGACACGCAGCGCGCCTTCGTCGCCGACGCCGCCCACGAACTGCGCACGCCGCTGGCCGCGCTCAAGCTGCAACTGCAGCTGGCGCTGCGCGCCGACAGCGAGGACAAGCAGCGCCAGGCGCTGGTCAAGCTCGGCGAGCGCCTCGACCGCACCACCCACCTGGTGGCCCAGTTGCTGACGCTGGCGCGCAGCGAGGACGGCACCCCGGCCGCCACCGCCGCCCTTGCCGACGTATCGCTGCGCGAGGTGGCGGTGCAGGTGGTGCGCGAGCTGCTGCCGATGGCCGAGGCCAAAGGCGTGGACCTGGGCCTGGACGCGCGCGAGGCGGACTGCCGCGTGCGCGCGGTGGCGGCCGACCTGTTCATCCTGCTGCGCAACCTGGCCGACAACGCGGTGCGCTACACCGGCCCGGGCGGGCGCGTGGACCTGCGCATCGAGCGGCGCGACGGCGTGCCCACGCTGGGCGTGAGCGACACCGGCCCGGGCATCCCTCCGGCGGAGCGCGAGAACGTGTTCCGGCGCTTCCACCGCGGCGAGTCCGGCGACGCGCACGGCAGCGGGCTGGGCCTGGCCATCGTGCGCAACATCGCCGTGCGCCACGGCGCCACGGTGGTGCTGGAGGACGGCCCCGGCGGCCGCGGGCTGACCGTGTCGGTGCTGTTCGCGGGGCCGGCGGCCCAGGCTTCCGGCCCGGCATCCGGCCCGGGACTTCCCGCTTAAGACTTCCTGCTTAAGACTTCCTTAAGGCAGCGGCCCCTACACTGGCCGCCTTTGCCCGCCCACCGCGCGGCTCGCGCCGCCCAGCATCCGAATCATCACATGAAGCGAGTCCTGATCCTCGGCGTCAACGGCTTCATCGGCCACCACCTGACGCGCCGCATTCTCGAAACCACGCCGTGGGAGGTCTACGGCATGGACATGGCCAGCGACCGCCTCGGCGACCTGATCGACCACCCCCGCATGCACTTCTTCGAGGGCGACATCACCATCAACAAGGAGTGGATCGAGTACAACATCCGCAAGTGCGATGTCGTCCTCCCCCTCGTCGCCATCGCCACCCCGGCCACCTACGTGCGCCAGCCCCTGCGCGTGTTCGAGCTCGACTTCGAGGCCAACCTCCCCATCGTCCGCGCCGCCGTCAAGTACGGCAAGCACCTCGTCTTCCCCTCGACCTCCGAGGTCTACGGCATGTGCCACGACGACGAGTTCGACCCCGAGACCTCCGAACTCATCTGCGGCCCCATCAACAAGCCCCGCTGGATCTACGCCTGCTCCAAGCAGCTGATGGACCGCGTCATCCACGCCTACGGCATGGAACAGGGCCTCAACTACACCCTGTTCCGCCCGTTCAACTGGATCGGCGCCGGCCTCGACTCCATCTTCGAATCGAAGGAAGGCTCCTCCCGCGTCGTCACCCAGTTCCTCGGCCACATCGTGCGCGGCGAGCCGATCAAGCTGGTCGACGGCGGCGCCCAGAAGCGCGCCTTCGCCGACATCACCGACGGCATCAGCGCCCTCATGCGCATCATCGAGAACCCGCAAGGCGTCGCCACCGGCAAGATCTACAACATCGGCAACCCGGCCAACATCCACTCGGTGCGCGAACTCGCCGAGATGATGCTCAAGATGGCCGCCGACTACCCGGAATACGCCGAACTCGCCCGCCAGACCCAGATCGTCGAGACGTCCTCCGGCGACTTCTACGGCAAGGGCTACCAGGACGTGCAGAATCGCGTGCCCAAGATCGACAACACCATCGAAGAGCTCGGCTGGAAGCCCGCCGTCAGCATGGAAGACGCGCTGCGCGCCATCTTCGAGGCCTACCGCGGCAAGGTCGTCGAAGCCCGCACCCTGGTCGATTCGGCCAACTGAGGCCCGCGCCGATGGCACGCAGGAGCACACCGTGAACGCATCCCCGACGCCGCCGGACGCGGCGGCCAGCAAGGTGCCGGCCGTCACGCTGGCCTTCTGGATCACCAAGATCGCCGCCACCACGCTGGGCGAGACCGGCGGCGACGCGCTGTCGATGTCGCTCGGCCTGGGCTACCTGCTGAGCACGGCGATCTTCGCCGGGCTGTTCCTGCTGGCCGTCTCGGCGCAGGTCTCGGCGCGGCGCTTCCATCCACTGCTGTACTGGACCACCATCATCGCCACCACCACGGTCGGCACCACGCTGGCGGATTTCGCCGACCGCTCGCTCGGCGTCGGCTACGCCGGCGGCACCACCATGCTGGCGCTGCTGCTGGCCACCTCGCTGGCGCTGTGGCACTGGCGGCTGGGCTCGGTCTCCGTGCACGCCGTGCAATCGCCGCATGCCGAGATGTACTACTGGGTGACCATCATGTTCTCGCAGACGCTGGGCACGGCGCTGGGCGACTGGACCGCGGACAGCGCCGGGCTGGGCTACCTGGGCGGCATGGCGGTGTTCGGCGCGCTGCTGGCGGCGCTGGCGGCGGCGTACTACCGGACTTCGGTCTCGCGCACCGCGCTGTTCTGGGCCGCCTTCATCCTGACCCGCCCGCTTGGCGCCGTGGTGGGCGATTTTCTCGACAAGCCGCTGCACGCGGGCGGCCTCGCGCTGAGCCGCTTCTCCGCCTCGGCCGCGCTGCTGGCCTTCATGGCCGTCTGCCTGCTGCTGTTCCCGCAGCGCGCCGCCACGCGCCCGCACTAGCCGCCGGCCGGCCTAGCGCCCGCCCGGCCCGAAGCGCTCGCGGTAGTCGCGCGGCGTGATGCCCATCTGCCGCAGGAACGCGCGCCGCAGCCCCTCGTCCGAGCCGAAGCCGGTGCGCGCGGCGATCGCCTTGAGCGGCAGGTCGCCCTGCTCCAGCAGGCGGCGCGCGCCTTCGATGCGGGCCGACTCGATGAACGCCATCGGGCTGGCGCCCGTCTCCTTCGCGAACACGCGCCGGAAATTGCGCTCGCTCATGGCCACGCGCGCCGCCATCTCGGCCAGCGTGAAGTCGCGCGCGAGGTCGGACAGGATCCAGTCCTGCAGCCCGCGGATGCCGGCGTGGCTGGTGGCCTGGCTGGCCAGGTGCAGGCTGTATTGCGACTGCCCGCCCGGGCGCTTGAGATAGACCACCAGCTCGCGCGCCAGGTCCAGCGCCAGCTCGCGGCCCAGGTCTTCCTCCACCACCGCCAGCGCCAGGTCGATGCCGGCCGTCACGCCGGCCGAGGTCCACAGGTTGCCCTGGCGGATGAAGATGGCATCGGCGTCGACCTCCACCGCCGGGAAGCGCTGGCGCAGCAGCGCCGCCACGCTCCAGTGCGTGGTGGCGCGGCGCCCGTCGAGCAGGCCTGCCGCGGCCAGGAAGAAGGTGCCCGAGCACAGCGCGATCAGCCGGCCGATGCGCGGCGCCACCGCGCGCGCCCACGGCACGATGCCGTGCGCCTCGCCCATCGCGCGCTCGATGTCGCGCGCGCCCACGATCAGCGCGATGTCCGGCAGCAGCACGGTGTCGAGCCGGGCGGTGGCCTCCAGCGTCATCAGCGTGTCCGAGCGCACCGGGCCGGTCTCCAGCGCCACCACGCGCGTGGCGTAGGCCGGCGGCTGGCCGCGCTGGGCCACCCGCACGTTGGCGTAGTCGAACACGGTCATCGGGCCGACCGCCTCCATCGCCTTGAATCCCGGGTACACCACGATGTCCACCCGCCGCGGGGCGGTGTTCGGCTGCGCTTGCATCGGCCTCGTCCGCAATCAAAGCGCCGATCTTAACCCGGCGCGCACCCGCCTTCGAAGGTTATGCGCCCACCGCCTAAAGCGCTGCGCGTGCAAGCTTGCGCCAACAAATTCGTTCTGTTGCGCTGAACCATTTCTTAGCATGGTGCATGCCGTCGCGGTCCGGCCACCGGTTTGACCACCGATCTGGCCACCCGACTTCCGCCATCCGTCCCCATTCCGCCGCCCGCGCGACCACGCCAGCGGGCAGCCCAACCGAGGAGCGCCATGCATCACCAGCCCGAGCAGCCGTCCGCCATCAACCGTCCCGCCGCGACACCACCGGGCGGCGGCACCCTGAGCCGCCGCGGCTGGCTGAAAGCCGCCGGCACGCTGGCCGTGGCCGGCGGCGTGGCGCCCTTCGTCTGGGCGCCGCGCGCCCGCGCCGCCGGGCAGCTCAAGCCGATCAAGCTGGCCTGGAACGCCAGCTCGGTATGCTTCGCGCCGGTGGCCGCGGCGATCAAGGAAGACATCTTCCGCAACCACGGCCTCGACGTGGAGCTGATCAACTTCGGCGGCTCCACCGACCAGTTGCTCGAAGCCATCGCCACGCGCAAGGCCGATGCCGGCGTGGGCATGGCGCTGCGCTGGCTCAAGCCGCTCGAGCAGGGCTTCGACGTCAAGCTCACGGCCGCCACCCACGGCGGCTGCATGCGCCTGCTGACCACGCGCAACTCCGGCGTGACCGACCTCAAGAGCCTCAAGGGCAAGACCGTGGCGGTCAGCGACATGGCCAGCCCGGCCAAGAATTTCTTCTCCATCCTGCTGGCCAAGCGCGGCATCGACCCGGTGCGCGACGTGGAATGGCGCCAGTACCCGGCCGACCTGCTCGGCATCGCGCTGGAGAAAGGCGAGGCCCAGGCCGCCGCCGACGGCGACCCGCGCACCTACCTGCTGCGCAAGGAGCGCAGCCTGATCGAGGTGGCCACCAACCTGTCCGACGAATACGCCAACCGCGCCTGCTGCGTGCTGGGCATCCGCGGCAGCCTGATCCGCGAGGACAAGGCCACCGCGGCCGCGCTCACGCATTCGGTGCTGCAGGCGCAGGAATGGACCGTGGCGCACCCCGAGGAAACCGCGCGCCACTTCGCCGAGTTCGCCAAGGTGCCGCAGGCCGACGTGGTGGCCATGCTCAAGAGCCACACCCACGGCCACCACCCCACCGGCGGCGACCTGAAAAAGGAACTGGCGCAATACACGGACGAGCTCAAGCTGGTGTCGGTGATCCGACCCGGCACCGATTCCACCAAGTTCGCGGACCGCATCTATGCCAACGTACTCAGCTGACGGGCAGCAAGGCACGCCGGAGGCGTTCGACGCCCACGACGACTTCCTCGCCCTGCCCGCGCCGGCGGTGCCGCGCGTGTGGCTGGGCGGCGCGCTGGCCGCGGCCGGCTGGCTGGCGGTGGCCGCCACCGTCAGGTTCTGGCCCGAGGCCGAGGACTGGCCGCTCACGCAGGAGACCGCGCAACTGTTCGCCGCGTTCGCCGGGCTGCTGCTGGTGCTGGCCTTCGTGCAGCACCGCCTGGGCCGCGCCGGCGCCGCGCTGCGCCGCGCCGGGCCGTGGCTGGTGGTGCTGGCGCTGCTGACCTTCGTGTGGGAGGTGGTGACCGCCAAGCTCGGCCTGCTGCCAAGGCCGTTCTTCGCGCCGCCGCAGGCGCTGCTCGAAGTGTTCCTGGACGACTACGCCAAGCTGGCCGACGCCGTGGCGCACTCGCTGCGCCTGCTGGCCACCGGCTACCTGCTCGGCGCGCTGGCGGGCTTTCTCACCGGCGTGGCGATCGGCTGGTCCAGCCGCGCCGGCTACTGGGTCCACCCGGTGCTGCGCCTGCTCGGGCCGCTGCCGGCCACGGCCTGGCTGCCGATCGTGTTCTTCGCCTTTCCCAGCAGCGCCAGCGCGGCCACCTTTCTGGTGGCGCTGGCCACGTGGTTCCCGGTCACGGTGCTGACGTGGTCCGGCGTGGCGGCGGTGGACCCGGCCTACTACGACGTGGCGCGCACGCTCGGCGCCCGCGAGCGCTTCCTGGTGCTCAAGGTGGCCGTGCCGGCCGCGCTGCCGAGCGTGTTCGTGGGTCTGTTCATGGGCCTGGGCGCCTCGTTCTCGGTGCTGGTAGTGGCCGAGATGCTGGGCGTCAAGTCGGGCCTGGGCTGGTATCTGCAATGGGCGCAGGGCTGGGCCGCCTACGCCAGCATGTACGGCGCGCTGCTGGTCATGGCGATCCTGTTCTCGGGCCTCATCACGCTGCTGTTCCGCTCGCGCGACCGCCTGCTGGCGTGGCAGAAAGGAGTCGTCAAATGGTAAGCGCCGCCGCTCCCGCCATCGTCACCGAACCGGCCGCCGCCAGCAATGGCGTGCGCCTGACCATCGATCAGGTCAGCCATCATTTCAGCCTGCGCGACCAGGTCCTGCCGGTGCTCAACCGCGTCAGCCTGACCGCCGAGCCGGGCGAGTTCGTGGCCCTGCTCGGCCCCAGCGGCTGCGGCAAGTCCACGCTGCTGCGGCTGGTGGCCGGGCTGGAGCCGCCGCGGCGCGGCACGCTGGCCGTGGACGGCGTGCCGATCACCGGCCCCGACCCGAGCCGCGTGGTGGTGTTCCAGGATCCCACGCTGTACCCGTGGCGCACCGTGTGGGACAACGCCGCGCTCGGGCTGGAAGCGCGCGGCCTGCTCTCCACCCAGCGCCAGCGCGTGGACGACGCGCTCGCGCGCGTGGGCCTGAGCGATTTCGCGCGCGCCTATCCGCGCCAGCTCTCCGGCGGCATGGCGCAGCGCGCCGCGCTGGCGCGCGCGCTGGTCAACGAGCCGCGCCTGCTGATCCTGGACGAGCCGCTCGGCAAGCTCGATTCGCTCACGCGCCTGAGCATGCAGGGCGAGCTGGTCTCGCTGTGGCAGCGTTCGGGCTTCACCGCGCTGCTGGTCACGCACGACGTGGAAGAAGCGCTGCTGCTGGCCACGCGCGTGATCGTGTTCAGCGAGCGCCCCGCGCGCATCACCGCCGAACTCAAGATCGACCGCGCCTACCCGCGCCACCGCGACGACCCCGAACTGATCCGCCTGCGCCGCGAGATCCTCGGCCTGCTCGGGCTGGGCGAAGGATGGTAGGCGCGCCCACGCGACTGCTGCCGGCAAGCGCGCGGAGCCGCCATGCCGGATGAGCTCTGGCACCTGCACGGCGCCTGGTGGCTGGGCGCGGACGTGCTGCCGGGGCGCGCCGCGGCGGCACGTCCGGCAAGCGCCGCGCTCCGGCTTGCCGGCTTTGCCCTCCTCTTCCTCGTGCCGCTGTGGTGGCTGCTGGCCGGCCTGCCGTGGCGCGGCCAGCCGGCGCCCGGCCCGCTGCTGCAACAGGCGCAGGCCCGCGGCGAGCTGGTGGTCGGCGTGCACGCCTATCCGCGCGCCACGCCGCCGGGCCGGCCGCTGGTGCCCGAACCCGATCCCGCCGAGGCCGCGCTCGCCGCCGGACTCGGCCGCGCGCTGGGCGTGCCGGTCAGGCTGCGCCACCTGCCCGCCGACGGCAACGGCGCGCCGCCGGCCGGCCTCGACCTCGCCTTCGGCAACGGCGGTTTTACGCAACCACGCACGCAACCGCGCGCGGCCCAGGTCCGCGCGCCCGCCATCGCGCCCGGCACGCTGCTGACGCTGCGCTTCACGCCGGTGGACCGGCTCGGCGCGCTGGCCGGCAAGACCGCCTGCGTCAGCCAGGACAGCCCCTACCAGGCCGCGCTGGCCCGCGCCGGCGCCACGCTGCGGCGCTATCCGTCGCCATTGCAGACGCTGCTGGCCTTCCGCCGCGGCGATTGCGCGGCGGTGGCGGAAGACGCCGCGCTGGCCGCGCGCGTCATGCGCCTGCCCGAATGGCGCTTCTTCGTCGCCGCGCCGCTGCTGGTGGACGGCGCCGGGGCGCTGCTCGCGCTGCCCCGCGCCGACGCGCAGTCCGCGCGCTGGCTCGAACAATGGCTGGCCGGCCGGCGGCGCGACGGCCTGCTGGCGCGCTGGCGCGACGCCGCCGCCGGCGACGCGGCCTTCAACATGATGCTGGTCGAAAGCGGGCTGATCTGCCACTGAACCGCGCCGGCGCACACACGACACACATGCAGCACCACACCATCCAGGAGCAACAATGAGTTTGTCATCGAGCGGCGCCAGCAGCCACCAGCGGATCTCCGAGTGGCATCGCGCCAGCGGCTTCGCCGCCGCCGGCCCCGAGACGGATGCCGCCGCCACACCGCGCCCCCTGCCCACCGACGACACCCTGCGCGCGCTGTCCGCCCGCTTCGCCGCGCGCGCCGCCGCGCACGACCGCGACGCCAGCTTCGCCCACGAGAACATCGCCGAACTGCACGCGCTCGGCCTGCTCGCGCTCACCGTGCCGCGCGCGCTGGGCGGCGCCGGCGCCGGGCTGGCCGAGGCGCGCCGCGTGATCCACCACGTGGCCATCGGCGATCCGTCCACCGCGCTGGTGCTGGTCATGCAGACGCTCACCCACCGCAGCCTGGCCAACGACACGCAATGGCCGCAGGCCGTGCGCGAGGCCGTGCAGCGCAGCGCAGTGGCGCAAGGCGCGCTGATCAACTCGCTGCGCGTGGAGCCGGAGCTGGGCTCGCCCGCGCGCGGCGGCCTGCCGGGCACGGTGGCGCGCCGCCACGGCGACGGCTGGGCGCTGTCCGGCCACAAGATCTATGCCACCGGCATCCCCGCGCTGGGCTGGCTGGCGGTGTGGGGCCGCACCGACGAGCCCAGCCCGCGCACCGGCGTGTTCCTGGTGCCGCGCGACGCGCCCAGCATCACCGTGCTGCCCACCTGGGACCATCTCGGCATGCGCGCCACCAGCAGCCACGAGGTGATCTTCGACAACACCCCGCTGCCGGCCGACCACGCCGTGGACCTGCGCCTGCCCGCCGCCTGGGCCGACCGCGTCGACCCGGCCTGGGCCGCGTGGTCCTCCACGCTGCTCGGCACGCTCTACGACGCCGTGGCGCGCGCCGCGCGCGACTGGTTCGCCGGCTGGCTCAACCTGCGCGCGCCGGGCAGCCTGGGCGCGCCGCTGGCCACGCTGCCGCGCTTCCAGGAAGCGGTGGGCCGCATCGACGCCTGGCTGCTGGCCAACCGCGTGCTGCTCGACCGCTTCAGCGCCGACGCCGACGCGGGCGCGCCGGCCAGCGTCACCGACAGCAACCTGCTCAAGCTCAACGTCACCGACAACGCCATCGCCGCGGTGGAACTGGCGCTCAAGCTGGCCGGCAACCCGGCGCTGTCGCGCGGCAACCCGCTCGAGCGCCACTACCGCAACGTGCTGTGCAGCCGCATCCACACCCCGCAGAACGACGCCATCCTGGCGGGCGCGGGCGCGCAGGCCCTGCGGGCCGCCGCCGAGACGCCCGCCGCAGCCTGAGACCACCATGACCCGATTCCGCCCCGCCACCGAACCCGGGCCGCGCCGCATCGCCATCGTCGGCGGCGGCATGGCCGGCACCCTGACCGCCATCCGTCTGCTGCGCGACACCAGCGCGCCGCTGGCCATCCAGCTTTTCGAGCCGCGCGCCGAGGTCGGCCGCGGGCTGGCCTACAGCACGCCCGACCCGGCCCACTACCTGAACGGCCCCGCGCTCAACTTCAGCCTGTTCCCGGAAGCGCTGGACGACTTCACGCACTGGCTGGCGCGCCACGGCCTCGCCGCCGATGCCGGCAATACCTTCGCGCCGCGCCGCGTCTACGGCGACTACCTGCAGGACACGCTGGCGCGCGCGCTGGCCGGCGCCGCCGGGCGCGCCACGCTGGAACACATCCGCACCGAGATCACCGACCTGACCATCGGCGTGCCGCACCGCGTGCGCGGCGCCGACGGCCGCGCATGGGAGGCCGACCACATCGTGCTGGCCACCGGCGTGCAGTCGGCCCGCCCGGCGCTGGCGCAGGACCCGGCACTGGAAGCCGACGGCCGCTACGTGCCCGATCCGTGGCAGCCCGAGGCGCTGGCCGCGCTGGCCGGCGCGCGCGCCGTCGCGCTGGCCGGCACCAGCCTGACCATGCTCGACGTGGTGGCCACGCTGGAGCGGCTCGGCTTCACCGGCACCTACCATGCGTTCTCGCGGCGCGCGCTGCTGCCGTGGCTGCGCCACGGCGTGGGCCCGTGCGACGACTTCCTCGGCGCCGCCGGGCCGGCGCTGGCCAGCCCCACCACGCGCGGCGTGGTGCGCCGCGTGCGCGACCAGTGCCGCGCGCTGAGCGCGCAGGGGCTGGACTGGCAGAGCGTGCCGCCCGCGCTGCGCGAGCACATCGGCCCGCTGTGGGCCGCCGCCAGCGTGCCGGAGCGCCAGCGCTTCCTGCGCCACGCGCGCCCGTTCTGGGACAACCTGCTGCACCGCGCGGCGCCGCCCACCCATGCCGTGCTCGCCGCGGTGCGCGCGCAGGGCCGGCTGCAGGTCCATGCGGCGCGGGTGACGGGGGTGGAAGACACGGGCGTGGAAAACGCCGGCGGCCGGCTGGCGCTGCGCCTGTCGCGCGCGCTGCCGGCGGTGCCCGCGGTCGACGCGCTGGTCAACTGCACCGGCGCGGAATACGGCTGGCACGCCGGCAACGCGCGGCCGCTGGTGCGCAACCTGCTCGCGCGCGGCATCGTGCGCCCCGCCGCGGCCGGCTCCGGCCTCGACGGCGACGCGCGCGGCACGGTGTTCGACCGCGGCGGGCGCGCCGTGCCCGGCCTGAGCGCCCTGGGCGCGCCGCTGCGCGGCGCGCTGTGGGAGTCCGGCACCATCATCGACGTGCGCAACCAGGCCGCGGCGGTGTCGGCGCGGCTGGCGCAGGAACTCGGGCTGGCGGCCCGGCCCGAGGCCCAGGCCGCCTAGCCGGCGGTGGTGGCGGGGCCATGCGCCGGCCCGCCATCGCCCCTATCTGGCGCCCGCGGCCGGTCCGCATTCCACCCAATATCCCGCCTCCACGCGCCGCCGGCCGCCCCACACCCCACCTGCGTAGGTGAAATGGGGTGCCCGGCATGCGGTATTCTCCGTGGCTTCGCCTGCCCGCCGCGCCCGCGGCCGGCGCGCTCACGCCACCCCGGAGGAACCCGGCCGATGTCCGACCCGATCGCCCTGCTGGCCGTCACGACGCTGCTCAGCGTCATGATGCTGGGCATCGTCTGGTCGCTGCGCCGCTGCGGCCAGCCGGGAGTGACGCTGTGGCTGTACAGCAACCTGACCGCGATGGGCGCGCTGATGCTGTTTACGCTGCGCGGCACCATCCCCGACGTGCTCGGGATCGTGGTGGCCAACGGCGCCCTCGCCTGGGCGCTGGCGCTGTTCTACGCCGGCACGCTGCGCTTTTGCGGGCGCGCGCCGCCGTGGCGGCTGCTGGCGGCCTGCACGCTGGCCGTGGTGGCCGGCATCGTGACGTGGCGCTACGTGTTCCCCGACTTCAACACGCGCGTGGTGATCGTGTCGGCTTTCCATGCGTGGTTCTGCGCCGCCACCGGCGTGGCGCTGGTGCGCGGGCGCCCGCGCGCGCATGCCGCCAGCCACCACCTGGCCACCGCCGGCTTCGCCTTCTTCCTGGCGGCGGCGCACGTGCTGCGCGGCATCCTGTCCGCGCTGTCGGTGATGGACGATCCCGCCACGCTGGTGTCGCCGGGGCTCAACGCGATCTTCCTGGTGCTGGGCGCGATCGCCTGCCCGGCGCTCACGATGGGCGCGGTGCTGATGATCCACGACGCGATGGTGCGCCGGCTGGAGGCCATCGCCAACACCGACTTCCTGACCGGCGTGCTGTCGCGCAAGGCCTTCGAGGACGAAGCCGCGCGCGAGCTGGCGCGCGCCGCGCGCGGGGGCGGCCCGCCGGTGCTGCTGATCGTCGACATCGACCACTTCAAGCTGGTCAACGACACCTTCGGCCACGCCACCGGCGACGCCGTGCTGGCCGGTTTCGCGCGGCTGGCGGCGGCATCGCTGCGCGCCACCGACCGCATCGGCCGCATCGGCGGCGAGGAGTTCGTGGTGCTGCTGCCGGGCAGCTCGCTGGACGAGGCCGGCCACGCCGCCGAGCGCATCCGCGCGCAGGCCGAGGCCAGCCGCGTGGGCCACGCCGGCGGGCAGGCCGGCGTGGTGCGCTATACCGTGAGCGGCGGCTACGCGGCGTGGCAGCCCGGCGAAACGCTGGCGCAGCTGACCGCGCGCGCCGACACCGCGCTCTACATGGCCAAGCTGTCCGGGCGCAACCGCATGCTGCCGTACACGGCCGGCCACCGCGCGCAGATGGCCGCGGGCGGGCGCAACGGGCGCGACGGGCGCAGCCGCGCGGCGGCGGGCTAGCGCCGCCCGCCGGCTACTCGTCGAAGTCCCACATGCGGTGCAGGTCCAGCCGCAGCCGGCTGTCGGCCTCGAGCGCGTCGACCAGCGCCGTGCGCTCGGCCAGCGTGGTGTCGGCCAGCGTGCGCCGGACCATCAGCAACTCGCCCAGGCCCGACTCGCCCGCCTTGTACGCGCGCCCGGTGCGCTCGGCGGCGCTGCGCTGCAGCGCCAGCGCCTGCGCCAGCGCCACGGCGGCGGCGCGCTTGCCGGCCAGGCCCTGGTACAACGCATCGAACTCGGCGCCGATGCGGCGCTCCGCCACCAGCCGGCGCTGCGCCGCGGCCTGCGCGTCCGCCGCCGCGGCCAGCGCCGCCGAGCGCCGGTGCGCGGAGCCCAGCGGCATGCTGACGCTCACCCCGGCGATGCGCTCGGCGCCGCCGCGCTCGACCGCGACGAACACGCCCACGGTCGGATCGGGCTTGCGCTCCAGGTCGGCGCGGTACGCCTGCCGCTGGGCCTGCGCTTCCTCGGACAGGGCCAGCCGGAATTCATGACTGTCCTCCACGTAGTGCGTGCGCAGCGCCTCGGCGGATTCATCCGGCAAGCCCTGCGGGCCGATGCCGGCCGGCAGGCCACCGGGCACGCCCAGCCCCGGAAAGCGCGCGCGCAGCGCCGCCTGCGCCACCGCTTCCGCCGCGCGGGCGCTGGCCAGCATGGCGGCGGTGCGGGCGCGCTCGGCCAGCGAGAGCTCGTGGTCCATGCGCGCGGCGTCGCCGGCCTGCACGCGCCGCGCGGTCACGGCGGCCAGCTCCGCGGCGAGCTCGTCGTTGCCCTGGGCCGCCAGCCTGGCCTGCTGCGCGCGCAGCGCGCCGAACCACAGCGCCAGGATCTGCCGCGAGACCTCGTGGCGCGCATCCATGAGCGCGAGCTGGCCGCTCTGCACGGTGGCGTCCGCCAGCGCGCCGTCGGCCTCGGACTTGCCCCACAGCCGCAGCGGCCGCTCCAGCGTCAGTTGCCCCTCGGCATGCCGCTCGGACGGCGCGCGCGCCTGCCGGCCCTGCCCGGTGGCGCGCACCACGGCCTCGGCGGTGCCGGCGCGGATGCCGGCGGCGCGCGCCTGCGCCGCATCGCGGCCGGCCTCGGCCATGCGCACCTCGGGCGACTGGCCCACCGTGTCGCGCACCACCGCCTCGGCGGGCAGCACGCCCGCCTCCGCCTGCGGCACGGCCTGCGCCCTCGCGGCGCCGATCATGCCGGCCACGGCGGCGGCCAGCGCCGCGCTCATGGCCCTCTTGCCTGCGCGGTTCATTGCGCCTCTCCTTGTGTCATGGGGTCATGCCGCCCGCGGCGCTGGCGCGTCACGCCAAAGCGCTTGAACAGCAGCGGCAGCAACAGCAGCGTCAATGCCGTGGAACTGACCAGCCCGCCCGAGACCACGATGGCCAGCGGGCGCTGGATCTCCGAGCCGGGGCCGCTGGCCAGCAGCAGCGGGATCATCCCCAGCGCGGTGATGCAGGCGGTCATCAGCACCGGCCGCAGGCGGTCGCGCACGCCGGTGCGCACCGCCTCGTCCACGGGATGCCCGGCTTCGAGCAGCGTGTTGAAATGCGAGACCAGCACCACGCCGTTGAGCACGGCGATGCCGAGCAGCGCGATGAAGCCGACCGAGGCCGGCACCGAGAGGTACTCGCCCGCCGCCCGCAGCGCGGCGATGCCGCCCACCAGCGCGAACGGGATGTTGACGATCACCAGCACCGCCTGGCGCACCGAGCGGAAGGTCAGCATCAGCAGCAGGAAGATCGCGCCGAGCGCGAGCGGCACCACCACCGCGAGCCGCGCGGCGGCGCGCTGCTGGTTCTCGAACTGCCCGCCCCACACCACCCGCAGCCCTTTGGACATGCCTTGCAGAGCGGGCAGGCCGGCCACCGCGGCGCGCGCCTCCTGCACGAAGCCGGTCAGGTCGCGCCCTTCCACGCTGACCTGGATCACGGCGAAGCGGCCGCCGTCCTCGTGGTTGATGCGCACCGGCCCGTCCACCCGCCGCACCCGCGCCAGCGAGGTGAGCGGCCAGGGCTTGCCGTCCGGCGCCGTCACCTGCAGGGCGGTGAAGCGCTCGGGCGTCTGCCGCAGGCTCTCGCCGCCGCGCAGGATCAGCGGCGTGCGGATGGTGCCCTCGGGCACGATGCCGACGCGCTCGCCCTCCACCTGCGCGCGCAGCAGCGCCTGCAGCGCATCGCCCGAGAACCCGGCGCGGCCCACGGCGGCGCGGTCCAGCGCCAGCGTGAGGTACTGCACGCCCTCGTTGCCCGGCGCGATCACCTCGGCGGCGCCGGGGATCTTGCGCACGCGCGCGGCGATCGCCTGCGCGGCGGCGTCGATCGCGCCGAGCTCGTTGCCGAAGACCTTGATCGCCACGTCGCCGCGCGTGCCGGTCAGCATCTCCGAGACACGCATCTCGATGGGCTGGGTGAAGCCATAGACCACCCCCGGAAAGCGCGCCATCACGGCGCGGATGGCTGCGGCGATGTCGTCCTTGCTGCCGCGCCACTCGCTCTTGGGCCGCAGCACGAGGAAGGTGTCGGTCTCGTTGAGCCCCATCGGGTCGAGGCCCAGGTCGTCGGAGCCGGAGCGCGCGACGATCGAGCGGATCTCCGGCACCTCGGCCAGCAGCGCCCGCTGCACGCGCAGGTCCAGGTCCACCGCGGCGGTCAGCGAGACCGACGGCGCCTTCTGCAACTGCACGATCAGGTCGCCCTCGTCCATCGTCGGCATGAAGGTCTTGCCCACCGACACATAGAGCGCGACGGCCAGCGCCAGCGCCACGCCGGCCGCGGCGAACACCGCGCGCGGATGGCGCGCGCTGCCGTCCTGCAGGCGCGCGAAGCCGGCCGCCACCTTGCGCATCAGGTACGGCATCGTGCCCGCGTGCGGGCGCAGCAGCAGCGAGGCCAGCGCCGGCACCACCGTGAAGGCGATCACCACCGAGGACGCCAGCGCCAGCACGATGGTCAGCGCCACCGGCCCGAACAGCTTGCCCTCCAGCCCCTGCAGCGAAAGCAGCGGCAGGAACACGATGGCGATGATCGACACCCCGGCCAGCACCGGCGCCGCCACGCTGGCCACGGCGTGGCGGATCACCGCGCCGCGCAGCGCGGGATCGCTCTTGTGGTCGTGCGAGCGCGCCAGCGCCGACTCGATGTTCTCCACCACCACCACCGCCGCGTCCACCAGCATGCCCAGCGCGATCGCCAGGCCGCCCAGGCTCATCAGGTTGGCGGTCAGGCCGACGTAGCGCATCAGCAGGAAGGTCGCCAGCATCGACAGCGGCAGCGTGACCGCCACCACCAGCGCCGCGCGCAGGCCGCCGAGAAACAGGTACAGCGTCACCACCACCAGCAGGCTGGCCTCGACCAGCGCGCGCACCACGGTGCCGGCCGCGCGCGTGACCAGCTCGCCGCGGTTGTAGAACACGCGGGTCGACATGCCCTTCGGCAATTGCGGCGCCAGCTCGTCGAGCCGGGCCTGCACGGCGGCGACCAGCCGGCGCGCGTCGGCGCCGCGCAGGGCCAGCACCAGCCCTTCCACCACCTCGCCGCGGCCGTCCTTGCTGACCGCGCCGTTGCGCGTGGCCACGCCGAGCTGCACGGTGGCCACGTCGCCCACGGTCACGAGCGGCATGCCGCCGCCGGCGTCGCCGCCCGGCGCGGCCACCACGATCTGCCGCAGGTCCGCCACGCCGCGCGCGCCGCCCTCCACGCGCACCACCCAGTTCTCGTCGCCCTGCTCCACGCGGCCCGCGCCGTCGTTGCGGTTGTTGGCGTCGAGCGCCTGGCGCAACTGGTCCAGCGTGACCGCGCGGGCGCGCAGGCGCGCCGGATCGGGAATCACTTCGTAGCTGCGCACCTCGCCGCCGAGCGCGTTGACGTCGGCTACGCCGGGCACCGTGCGCAGGGCCGGGCGGATCACCCAGTCCAGCACGCGGCGGCGCTCGGCCAGCGAGAAGGCGTCGCCCTCTACCGTGAACATGAACATCTCGCCCAGCGGCGTGGTGATCGGCGCCAGCCCGCCGATGGCGCTGGGCGGCAGGTCGCGCGCCAGGCCGGCGAGCCGCTCCGAGACCTGCTGGCGCGCCCAGTAGCTGTCCACGCCTTCCTCGAAGTCGACCGTCACGTCGCTGATGCCGTACTTCGACACCGAGCGCACGATGGTCTTGTGCGGAATGCCCAGCAGTTCCTGCTCGACCGGCGTGGAGACGCGCTGCTCGACCTCCTCCGGCGTCATGCCGGGGATCTTCAGGATGACCTTGACCTGGGTCGGCGAGATGTCGGGAAACGCATCAATCGGCAACTGCAGGTAGGCCCATGCCCCGGCGGCGGCCAGCGCGCACGCGGCAATCAGCACCAGCACCCGCTGGCGCAGGGAAAATTCGATCAGGCCGGCCAGCATCATTCGCCTCCCGCCAGCATGCCCTTGAGCGCGGCCACGCCGGCGACCGCCACCCGGGCGCCGGCCGGCAGCGCGCCGCGCACGGTGGCCGTGGTGTCGTCGGCGGCCTCGACCGCCACGCGCTGGTAGCGCACGCCGGCCGCGGTCGCCACGAACACGCCGGGCGCGCCACGCCAGTAGGTCAGCGCGCCGGCCGGCACGCGCACGCGGGCGTCGCCGCCGGGCGCGCCGCGCAGGTACACGACCACGTTCACGCTCTCGCCGGCCTGCAGGCTGCCGCGCCGGTCGAGCACGGCCCGCACGCGCACCGCCGCGGTGCCGTCGGCGACCGGCACCACCCCGGCCACGCGCCCGGCCGCGCCGCGCTCGCGCACCTCCACGCGCTCGCCGCCGACCGGCGCCGGCAGGTCGCGGCCGACCAGCAGGTCCAGTTCCAGCGCGGCCGGATCGACGATGCGGAATAGCGGCGCCGCGCCGTCCACGCGCTGGCCCGGCACGGCATTCACCTCGGCGATCAGCCCGGCGCGGCCGGCCACCAGCTGCGGCTCGCCCGCGCCGCCCGCGAACACGATGCCCGCGGCGGCCATCTCGGCCTCGCGCGCGCGCACCGTGGCGGCGGCCTCGCCGGCGCGCGCCTGCGTGGCCTGCCAGCGGCTGCCCGCGATGATGCCGTCGTCGTGCAGGCCGCGGTCGCGCGCCAGCGCCTGCCGCGCCAGGCTGGCCTGCGAGCGCGCCTCGGCCAGCGCGCGCCCGGCCTCGAACAGTTGCGGGCTGGCGAAGGCCGCCAGCGGCTGGCCAGCGCGCACCGGCTGGCCGATCGCGACCAGCACGCGCGAGACCATGCCCGCATAGGGCGCGGCCACCACGTACTGCGCGTCGGGCCGCAGCACCACGCGCCCGCTGGCGCCGAGCTCGATCTCGGCCGCGCCGGCGACCGGGGCGAAGCGCACGCCGAGCGACTGCGCCTGGGAGGCCGACAAGGCCAGCGCCTGCGCGCGCGCCATGCCGACGGGAAGCAGCGCCGAGGCGATCAGCGCGCCGGCGCAAAGGAAACGATGGGAAAACATGCCTGACTCCGAAGCAGGATAAGACGCCCCGCGCGCGCGGCCGGGCTCGGCCGCGCGCGCGGGGACATGCTCCGCCGGCGTGGCCGGCGGGGAATCAGTTGGCGAAGGGAGGGGCGTGCGCGGGCGGCGGCCGGCTGTCGCCGCCGCGCCAGCGCTGCGGCGCGCGTTCGCGCCACCGCATGCGCCGCGGTGCCTGCCGTGGCGGCGCGGCGCACAGCAGGAACGCGAAGACCATGCCGACGATCATGTCGGCGGCCTGCACGTGGAGGGAAAAGGCAACCGGCCCGATGGCGGTCTGGACGTCGACCTCGAGCGGCTCGACCGCGCTCAGCGCGCCGTCGGCATGCGCGCCGGACGGCCCGGCGGCGGGATGAGAATCGGAGGGAGAATAAGAACCAACCTCACCTTGCAGCGCTGTGTGTACGTGCAGGCCGTGGAGCTTGGGGGTTCCGACGTGGCCATGCAGCAGCGGGGCGAGCAGTTGCAGTGCGAAAAGCAGCAGCAGCAGCGCTCCCCGGAAGAAGGATGGGCGTTCTGCGCGAAGCATGGCGCGATTGTAGCCGACTTCGCCCGCCGGCATGCGCGCAGCTACGCGCGCGCGCCGGCGCGGCCGGCGGCGCTGGTGGCGCGGTAGGCGCCGGGGCGCAGCCCGGTCCAGCGCCGGAACGCGCGGTGGAACGCGCCCGGCTCGGCAAAGCCGAGCCCGGCCGCGATCTCCGCCAGCGAGCGGCTGGAATGGCTGAGCGCCTCGATGGCGAGGTCGCGCCGCATCTCGTCCTTGATCTGCTGGTAGGTGCCGCCCTCCTCCATCAGCCGCCGCCGCAGCGACGACGCAGACATGTGCAGCCCCTGCGCGAGCTGCTCGAAGGTCGGCCAGCGCTCCGGCGGCTGGGCCCGCAGTTGGCGCCGCACGCGCGCCATGACGCTGGCGCGGTCGCTGTACTTGACCACCACGTTGTGCGGCGCCTCGCGCAGGAAGGCCTTGAGGCTGCGCTCGTCCTGGTGCACCGGCTGCGCCAGCCAGCGCGCGTCGAACACCAGCGCCGTGGCGGGCTGGCCGAACGCGAGGTGGCGCGAGTACATGCGGCGGTACTCGGCCGCGTAGGGCGGCTCGGCATAGCTGAACGCGGCCAGCAGCACCGGCACGCGGCGGCGCAGCAGCCAGCTCATCAGGCCATGCAGCATGATGAGCATGGTCTCCTGCGCGAACACGCCCGGCGCGCGGCCCGAGGGCGCCGTCAGCACCAGCGCCGCGCGTTCTTGCCCACGCTCGTGCCCGCGTTCGTGCTCACGCTCATGCCCGTCCCGCGGCGCGGCCAGCGCGGCGCCGGCCGCCTCGCCCTCGCGCACCAGGCGCACGCCGATGTCGTCGAGCAGCAGCCCGAAATAGCGCGCCACCCGCTCCAGCCCCTGCGCCAGCGTCTTGCTGCCCGCCACCGCGTGGCACAGCATGGCGAAGCTGCCGCGCTTCATGCGGCGCGAATCCTGGCCGAAGAATTCATCGTCGAGCGCGGCCGCCACCTCCATCCACAGGACGCTGTAGCTGGCCGCCGACACGCGCGCCTGCGGCACCGACAGCAGCGCCGGCGCGATGCCGGCGGCCTGCAGCACCGGCTCCGGCGCGATGCCGCGCGCGCGCAGCCCGCCGATGGCGTGGTGGACGAAGCAGATGGCGACGCTGTGTTTTTCCATTGGCATGACGGGCGTGGACGGGCCAGGAGACTGGCAAACGAGTTCAGCAAATCTGGCGGATTCTGGCATACCGCCGCCCCGGGCGTCTTCCTACACTGCTGCCAACGCCCCTTGCCGGCACGCCCCTCCCCGCCGCCGGCGCCACGCCATCCTCACCGCGATCCGCCCATGCAACACGAATTCACCGAACAGCAAGCCATGATCCGCGACACCGCGCGCGCCTTCGCCAGCGAGCGCCTCGCGCCGCGCGCGGCGGCCTGGGACCGCGCCGGCCACCTGCCGCCCGAGGTGGTGGCGGAGATGGGCGCGCTCGGCCTGCTCGGCATGATCGTGCCGGAGGAATGGGGCGGCACCTATACCGACTACGTGGCCTACGCGCTGGCCATCGAGGAAATCGCCGCGGGCTGCGCGGCCTGCGCCACGCTGATGAGCGTGCACAACTCGGTCGGCTGCGGGCCGATCCTGCACTACGGCAGCGAGGCGCAGAAGACGCGCTACCTGCCCGCGCTGGCCGCCGGCGAGATCATCGGCGCGTTCTGCCTGACCGAGCCGCAGGCCGGCTCCGAGGCGCACAACCTGCGCACCCGCGCGCGCGAGACCGAGGACGGCTGGGTGCTCGACGGCAGCAAGCAGTTCGTCACCAACGGCCAGCGCGCCGGCGTGGCCATCGTGTTCGCCGTCACCGAGCCGGCGCAGGGCAAGCGCGGGCTGTCGGCCTTCGTGGTGCCCACCGACACGCCCGGCTTCATCGTGCACGCGCCCGAGCGCAAGCTCGGCATCCGCGCCTCCGACACCTGCGCCATCACGCTGGAAGACTGCCGCGTGCCGCGCGATGCCCTGCTCGGCGAGCCCGGCGAGGGCCTGCGCATCGCGCTGTCCAACCTGGAGGGCGGGCGCATCGGCATCGCCGCGCAGGCGCTCGGCATCGCGCGCTCGGCCTTCGAGGCGGCCTGCCGCTACGCCGCCGAGCGCGTGCAGTTCGGCCGCGCGCTGCGCGAGCATCCGCCCATCGCCAACATGCTGGCCGACATGGCCACCGAGCTCAACGCCGCGCGCCTGCTGGTGCACCGCGCCGCGCGCATGCGCACCGCCGGCCTGCCGTGCCTGTCCGAGGCCTCGCAGGCCAAGCTCTATGCCTCCGAGCTGGCCGAGCGCGTGTGCTCCAAGGCGCTGCAGATCCACGGCGGCTACGGCTACCTGGAAGACTACCCGGTCGAGCGCCACTACCGCGACGCGCGCATCACCCAGATCTACGAAGGCACCAGCGAGATCCAGCGCATGCTGATCGCGCGCAGCCTTTGAGCCGCGCAGTACCCGCATCCCGCATCCCGCATTCAGAAACCAGAAACCAGAACCGACGGAGACAAGATGAGTGCCCAATCCGCAAACACGGCCGCCGCAGCGCCCGCCGTCAAGCTGCTGATCAACGGCGAGTGGGTGGAGTCCGCCGCCACCGAGTTCCGCACCGTGGTCAACCCGGCCACGCAGGCGGTGCTGGCGCGCGTGCCGCTGGCCACGCCGGCCGAGGTCGATGCCGCGGTCGGCGCCGCGCAGCGCGCCTTCGCCACCTGGCGCCACACGCCGCTGGGCGCGCGCCTGCGCATCATGCTGCGCTACCAGGCGCTGATCCGCGAGCACAGCAAGCGCATCGCCGCCATCCTCACCGCCGAGCAGGGCAAGACCCTGGCCGACGCCGAGGGCGACATCTTCCGCGGCCTCGAAGTGGTGGAGCACGCCTGCTCGATCGGCACGCTGCAGCAAGGCGGCTTCGCCGAGAACGTGGCTGCCACGGTCGACACCTACACGCTGCAGCAGCCCATCGGCGTGTGCGCCGGCATCACGCCGTTCAACTTCCCGGCCATGATCCCGCTGTGGATGTTCCCGATGGCCATCGTGTGCGGCAACACCTTCGTGCTCAAGCCGTCCGAGCAGGACCCGCTGTCCACCGTGGAGCTGGTCAAGCTGGCGCTGGAAGCCGGCGTGCCGGCGGGCGTGCTGAACCTGGTGCACGGCGCGCGCGAGGTGGTCGACGCCCTGTGCACGCACCCGGACGTCAAGGCGGTCTCGTTCGTCGGCTCCACCGCGGTCGGCACCCACGTGTACGAGCTGGCCGGCGCGCACGGCAAGCGCGTGCAGTCGATGATGGGCGCCAAGAACCACGCCGTGGTGCTGCCCGACGCGCACCGCGAGCACACCCTCAACGCGCTGGCCGGCGCCGCCTTCGGCGCGGCCGGGCAGCGCTGCATGGCGACCTCGGTGGCGGTGCTGGTCGGCGCGGCGCGCGACTGGCTGCCCGAACTGGTGGCCAAGGCCGCCACGCTCAAGGTCGGCGCCGGCCACGAGCCCGGCACCGACGTCTGCCCGGTGGTCTCGGTGGCGGCGAAGCAGCGCGTGACCGGCCTGATCGACGCCGGCGTGCGCGAAGGCGCCACCCTGCTGCTGGACGGGCGCGGCGTGCAGGTGCCGGGCTACCCGGACGGCAACTTCGTCGGCCCGACCGTGTTCGCCGACGTGACCACGGAGATGTCGATCTACACGCAGGAAATCTTCGGCCCGGTGCTGGTGGTGATCGGCGTGGACACGCTCGACGAAGCCATCGCGCTGGTCAACCGCAACCCGTTCGGCAACGGCACCGGCGTATTCACGCAGAGCGGCGCCGCGGCGCGCAAGTTCCAGAGCGAGATCGACGTGGGCCAGGTCGGCATCAACATCCCGATTCCGGTGCCGGTGCCTTATTTCAGCTTCACCGGCTCGCGCGGCTCCAAGCTCGGCGACCTCGGCCCCTACGGCAAGCAGGTGGTGCAGTTCTACACCCAGACCAAGACCGTCACGGCGCGCTGGTTCGACGACGCGACGGTAAACGACGGGGTGAATACCACCATCAGCCTGCGCTGAACGGCGCCACCACCAAGGAGCACACATGCATATCGCCTTCATCGGCCTCGGCAACATGGGCGCGCCGATGGCCCGCAACCTGCTCAAGGCGGGCCACGGCCTGACCGTGTTCGACCTCAACCCCGCCGCGCTCGCCTCGCTGCGGGCCGACGGCGCAACGGTGGCGCAATCGGCGCGCGAGGCTGCCGCCACGGCGGACTTCGTCATCACCATGCTGCCCGCCGCGGCCCACGTGCGCGCGGCCTACCTGGACCAGGACGGCGTGCTGGCCGGCGTGCGGCCGGGCGTGCCGCTGGTGGATTCGAGCACCATCGACCCGGCCACCATCCGGGCGCTGGCGGTGGAAGCCGGCAAGCGCGGCAACCCGATGGCCGACGCGCCGGTCTCGGGCGGCACCGGCGGCGCGCAGGCCGGCACGCTGACCTTCATGGTGGGCGCGCCGCCCGACCTGTTCGAGCGCATCCGGCCGGTGCTGGCCGGCATGGGCCGCAACGTGGTGAGCTGCGGCGACACCGGCACCGGGCAGGTCGCCAAGATCTGCAACAACCTGATCCTCGGCATCTCGATGATCGGCGTGTCGGAGGCGATGGCGCTGGGCGTGCGGCTGGGCATCGACGCCAACGTGCTGGCGGGCATCGTCAACACCTCCACCGGGCGCTGCTGGGCGGCCGATACCTGCAATCCGTACCCGGGCGTGATCGAGACCGCGCCGGCCTCGCGCGGTTATACCGGCGGCTTCGGCGCGGACCTGATGCTCAAGGACCTCGGCCTGGCCGCCGACGCGGCGCGCGGCGTGCGCCAGCCGCTGTTCCTCGGCGCGCTGGCGCAGCAGGTCTACCAGGCCATGAGCCAGGCCGGCGACGGCCAGCTCGACTTCTCCGGCGTGATCCGCCGCTACCTGGACACGGAGCGCGCGGCATGATCGAGCACGTCATCGACGGGCACGTCGCCCGCCTCACCCTCAAGCGCCCGCCCGCCAACGCCTTCACCGCCGAGGGGCTGGAACAGCTGCGCGCGCTGGTCGGCGCGCTCGATGCCGACGCGCGCGTGCGCGCCATCGTCATCACCGGCGACGGCGGCAAGTTCTTCAGCGCCGGCGCCGACCTCAACGGCTTCGCCGAGGGCGACCGCGCCCATGCACGGATGATGGCGCAGCGCTTCGGCGCCGCCTTCGGCGGCGCTGCAGAACGCGCGCGCGCTCGTGATCGCCGCCATCAACGGCTATGCGATGGGCGGCGGGCTGGAATGCGCGCTGGCGTGCGACGTGCGCATCGCCGAGGAGCAGGCGCAGATGGCGCTGCCCGAAGCCGGCGTGGGCCTGCTGCCGTGCGGCTGCGGCACGCAGACGCTGCCGTGGCTGGTCGGCGAAGGCTGGGCCAAGCGCATGATCCTCACCGGCGAGCGCGTCGATGCCGCCACCGCGCTGCGCATCGGCCTGGTCGAGGAAGTGGTGCCCGCCGGGCAGGCGCTCGACGCGGCGCTCAGGCTGGCCGGGCGCGCCTGCAACGTCAGCCCGCGCGCGGCCGCCTACAGCAAGCAGCTGGTCCACCTGGCGCGCCAGGGCGTGCCGCGCGGCCCCGCGCTGGCGCTGGAGCGCGAGCGCTTCGTCGACCTGTTCGACGGCGAGGACCAGCGCGAGGGCGTCAACGCCTTCCTGCAAAAACGCGCGCCGCAATGGCGCAATGCCTGAGGAACACGCCATGCGCCTGAACCCGGACGACGCCGGCAGCGCCGCGCAAGCGGCGGCCGAAGTGCGCTTCGAAGAGATCAACGGCGTGGGCGTGGCCACGCTGGACCGCCCGCGCCAGCTCAACGCCCTGTCCTACCCCATGATCGGCGCGCTCGACGCGCGGCTGGCGGCCTGGGCCGCGCAGTCGGACATCCGCGCGGTGCTGCTGCGCGGCGCCGGCGGCAAGGCCTTCTGCGCCGGCGGCGACATCCGCGCGCTGTACGACAGTTTCCACGCCGGCACGCCGCTGCACCGCCAGTTCTTCGTCGACGAATACCGGCTGGACTACCGCCTGCACCGCTATCCCAAGCCGGTGGTGGCGCTGATGGACGGCATCGTGATGGGCGGCGGCATGGGCCTGGCGCAGGCCGCGCGCCTGCGCGTGGTCACGGAGCGCGCGCGCGTGGCCATGCCCGAGACCGGCATCGGCCTGGTGCCGGACGTGGGGGCGAGCTTCTTCCTCGGCCGGCTGCCGCTGGCGCTGTCGCTCTACGTGGGACTGACCGGCGTGACGCTGGGCGCGGCCGACGCGCTGCTGTGCGGGCTGGCCGATATCGCCGTGCCGGCCGCGCGCCTGGACGACCTGGACCAGACCCTGGCCGCCGTCCGCTGGAGCGGCGACCCGCTGGCCGACCTGCGCGCGGCCTTGCAGCCGCCCGCCGATGCCGCGGCAGCCACGGCCGGGCAGGCGCCGTTGCAGCCGGTGCTGCCCGCCGTGCACAGGCACTTCCATGCCGACGCCGGCGTGGCCGGCCTGTTCGCCTCGCTGGCGGCGGAAACCGATCCGCGCTACGCGCAGTGGGCCGCCGACACGCTCGGCATCCTGCGCAAGCGCTCGCCGCTGATGACGGCGGTCACGCGCGCGCTGCTGCTGCGCGGCCGGGAGCTCGACCTGGCAAGCTGCTTCCGCATGGAGCTCGGCGTGGTCTCGCGCGCGTTCACGCAGGGCGATTTCATCGAGGGCGTGCGCGCGCTGATCGTGGACAAGGACAACGCGCCGCGCTGGCGCGTGCAGGCGCCGGAGGCGGTCGGCGAGGCCACGGTGCAGTCCTTCTTCGACAGCCCGTGGCCACCCGCGGCCCATCCGCTGGCGGCGCTGGGGTAAAGCCCCCCGCCGCCTACGCGCCGCCGGCTTTGCCGCGGCGGCGCAACTGCCGGACCGCGCTGCTGGAGCCGATCGCGCGCGCGGCGGCGACCACCTGCGGCCCCAGCCCGGCGCACGCTTCCTCGAACGACCAGCGGCTCGACGGCGCCGACACGTTCACCGCGCCGAGCGGCTGCCCGCTCGGCCCGAGGATGGCCGCGCTGACCGTGATGTCGCCGGTGTAGTACTCGCCGTTGGTCGAGGCGAAGCCGTCCTCGCGCGCCTGCGCGACCGCGCTGCGGATCTCGGCGATGCGCGTCAGCGTGGTGGGCGTGTAGGCCACCCGCTCGCTCTGCTCCAGGATCTCGGTCACTTCCTTCGGGTCCAGGTGCGACATGATGGCGCGCCCGCCGGCGGTGCAGTACATGGGGATGCGCATGCCGAGCGGCATGTTGACGAACATCTCCTTGTGCGTGGGGAAGCGCGAGATGTACGTCATGTGCAGGCCGTCGCGCTCGGACAGCGTGGTGGTTTCCTCGCAGGTGCGCACCAGCGCGTGGAGATACGGCGTGGCCGAGTTCAGCAGCGCGCTGGTCTGCAGGTAGCGCAGCCCCACTTCGAGCGTGCGCGGCGCCAGCGCGTATTCCTTGGTGAGCGGGTCCTTCTTGAGGTAGCCGACCGCCAGCAGCGTATGCGTGAAGCGCTGGATCGCGCTCTTGGTCATGCCGGTGGCGTCGGCCAGCTCCGCCAGGTTCATCGACGGCTTGCCTTCCCAGAAGGCGGTCAGCACGTTCAGGCCGCGGGCGAGCGAGGTGACGAACAGGCGCGATGCCTCGGGCGACTCGTCCGGGCTGTTTGGGTCTGTCATGGCAGGCTTGGCTGACAAGGAAAACTCCGCATGTTAATGGATACGCCGCCGGCGGGCTGCTAGCCGTGCAGGATCTGGCCGAGGAATTCGCGCGCGCGCGCCGTGGCGGGCGCGCGGAAGAAGTCCTCCGGCGCCGCCGATTCGACCACGCGCCCCTTGTCCATGAAGATCACGCGGTCGCCGACCTGCCGCGCGAAACCCATCTCGTGCGTGACGCAGATCATGGTCATGCCGTCGTCGGCCAGCGAGATCATGGTGTCCAGCACTTCCTTGACCATCTCCGGGTCGAGCGCCGACGTGGGCTCGTCGAACAGCATGATCCGCGGTTCCATGCACAGGCTGCGCGCGATCGCCACGCGCTGCTTTTGCCCGCCGGACAACTGGCCCGGATACTTGGCCGCGTGCTGCGGAATCTTCACGCGCTCCAGGTAGCGCATCGCGCGCGCCTCGGCCTCGCGCCGGGGCACCTTCCTCACCATCATCGGCGCGAGCGTGCAGTTCTCCAGCACGCTCAGGTGCGGGAACAGGTTGAAATGCTGGAACACCATGCCGACCTCGGCGCGGATGCGCTCGATGTTGCCCATGCCCGCGCTCATGGCCATGCCGTCGACCACGATCTCGCCTTCCTGGTGTTCCTCCAGCCGGTTGATCAGGCGGATGGTGGTGGACTTGCCCGAGCCGGACGGCCCGCACAGGATCACCTTCTCGCCGGCGCGCACCTGCAGCGACACGTCGTCGAGCACCTTGAAGTCGCCGTACCACTTGGAGACGTTGGTCATGCGGATGATCTCGTTGCCGGCATCCGCGCCGGCCTGCGTCGTGTTCATGTCGGTTCGCCTCATGCCTTGGACAGATGATCGTGGCCGGCCGCGCCGTCCCAGTAGCCGGGCACCGCGAGGCGCCGCTCGCCCCAGCGGAACGCGCCGGACACCACGCTGCACAGCAGGAAATAGACCGCGCCCACGAGGCTGTACACCAGCAGCGACTTGAAGGTCGCGCCGGCCAGCATCTCGCCCGCGCGCATCAGCTCGTAGACGCTGATCACGGCCACCAGCGAGCTTTCCTTGACCAGCACCAGCGCATAGTTGCCCAGCGCCGGGAAGATCATGCGGCCGGCCTGCGGCAGGATCACCGCGCGCAGCCGCTGCAGCCGGGTCAGGCCGAGCGCGCGCGCCGCCTCGTACTGGCCCGCGTCGACGGACTGGATGCCGCCGCGGAACAGTTCCGCCAGGTAGGCGGACAGATTGATGGTCAGCCCGATCACGCCGGCCACGAAGCCGGGCAGCACGATGCCGATCTCGGGCATGCCGTAGTAGATGAAGAACAGTTGCACCAGCAGCGGCGTGCCGCGGATGATTTCGATGTAGCCCTTGGCCACGCCGCGCACCAGCCCGTTGGAGGACATGCGGCAGAAACACACGACGAGGCCCAGCGCCACCGCGAGGAAAGCGGTGGGGAAAAACAGGGCGATCGTCGCGCTCGCACCCTCGGCGAGCGGGAACAGGTACATCTTCAGGGTGGCCAGGTCCACGGTCGAACTCCAGTCGATTCAAAAAACCCGGGACGGCCCGCGCGCGGGCGCCCCGGCATGCCTGCTACTTGGCGGCGACGTTGCCGGACAGCCCGCCGATGCCCCAGCGGCCGAGAATGGCTTCGATCTCGCCGCTCTTTTCCATGTCCTGCAGCGCGGCGTTGACCGCGGCCAGCAGCGCGGCGTTGTCCTTCTGCACCGCCATGCCGACCAGCCAGCGCTTGACCGGCTTGTAGCTGTCGTCGAGACGCACGCCGGGGATGCCCTTGGACTTGATCTGGTACGCGATGCTGGGCGGATCGACGATGCCCAGGTCGACGCGGCCGACGCGCACGTCGGTCAGCAGCGTGGGGTAGTCCTGGTAGGTCGAGACCTGCGTGCCCGGCAGGTCCTTCATCATGGCGAACTGCACGCTGTCGACCAGCGCGCCGACCTTGGCGCCCTTGAGGTCATCGAAGCGGGTGTACTTCCTGGCGGCCTTGTCGCTGACCACCACGCCCTCGCCCCAGCCATAGATCGGCGTGGAGAACGACACCGCCTTGGCGCGTTCCTCGGTGATGAACAGCGGCGCGGACATCAGGTCGGCACGGCCCGAGGTCAGCGTGGGAATCAGACCGGCGAACGGCACGTCGCTAAGCTTGACTTCCACGCCCAGGCGCTTGCCCACGCCCTGCGCGACCTCGACCATCACGCCCTTGAGCGTGCCGCTGGCGGGGTCCATGAAGCCGTGCGGCGGGCTGGCCGCGGTGGTGACGATGTTGATGGTCTTGCTGGCCTTGATCTCGTCCAGCGTGCGGGCCTGCGCGAGGCCCGACCAGGCGGCGGCGCACAGCGCGACGGCGGTGATGGCTGCGGTCAGTTTCATGTCGTTTCTCCGGGTGGTGCGATGGGGGATGGCGGAACAGATCGGCAAAAATCAGCGGCAAAAAATCAGCGCATCAGGTGCGCGAAGCGCTGCGGAAACACGCGCACCGTCTCCGCGGCGAGGCAGAGGAACTCCTGCATCACGGTGGCGGCGAGGAAGGCCGTCATGCCGCCCACGTCGTGCGGCGGCGAGACGGTGTTGACGTCGAAGGCGACGAAGTTCAGCCCGCGCAGCGCGCGCAGCAGGCTCAGCCCCTCGCGCGCGGTCAGGCCGCCCCACTCGGGCGTGCACACGCCGGGCGCGCAGGACGGGTCGAACAGGTCCATGTCGAAGCACAGGTAGACCGGGCGGTTGCCCACCTGCTCGCGGATGCGCACCAGCACCTCTTCCTGGCGCGGCGCGAACTCGCCGAACGGCACCACGTTGTAGCCCACCGAGCGGCCGAACGGGATCACGCCCGGCATGAAGGTGAGGCCGCGCGTGCCCACGTGGAAGCTGTTGGCGGGGTCGACCAGCTTCTCCTCGGCCGCGCGCGTGAAGGTGGTGGCGGTGTTGTAGCCGCCGATGTCGTAGGTGTCGGTGTGCGAATCGAAATGCAGCACCACGAGGTCCGGATGATGGCGCGCCACGGCGCGCATCTGCGGCAGGCTGACCGCGCCGTCGCCGCCCATCGTGACCGTCATCGCGCCGGTGCGCTGCACCTGCTCGATGGCCGCCTCGATCCGCGGGAACGAGGCCTCGACATCGCCCGGCGTGCACGCCACGTTGCCCAGGTCGGTCAGGCGCAGGAAGTCGAACGCGTTGTCGGTCTCGCCGGCGGGCGCCACGTCGTAGGGGCGCAGCAGGCGCGCCTGCTCGCGGATGGCGTCCGGGCCCTGCCGCGCGCCGATGCGGAACGCATGCGAGCCGCAATCGAACGGAATGCCGATGACCGTGGCCAGCGGCGGCAGCGCCGGGCGCTCGCGCGCGGCGGGTGCATTCATGAACGGCAGGGCCGGGGTGAACAGCGGGGAACCTCTTTGCATGCGGGCCTCTCAGGCGTGGGGGCCGACGCCCGGTGCGGCGCGGCCTGTGATCTTGCACTCGAATCTTGCACTCTCTTCATATCGCAATGCGATACGATCAGATTGCAGTTTCAGTCGCAACATTTATGCCACCCGGCGCGCACGCACGCCTATCGGCGTTTTTACCTAGGAAGGACGGGGCTTTGCGCGGGCGGCGGGCCGCCGCCGCCCGCTGCCGGCCGCGTGTGACGGACCGGCAGGAATGCACCGCCAGAAGGCATGCGCGCACGGCGATGGTGCCGGAGCGTGCGCGAAGAAGAGGAGGAAGAAGGGAAAGAGGAAAGGGAAAGTGAAGCCGAGGCCGGCGCGGTCGGCGCCGGATCGCCGGCAAACCCGGCGCCGGCAAATCCGAATTCGCCGGCGGCGCCAACGGTTCGCGCCCCCCGCCCATGCAATGGGAGAGGGGCGAACACAAGCGGCAAGCTGACTCTGCCGCCGGCCCGGAGCCGGCAACTGCCGCCCCGGCCCGCTCCGGCCTAGGTGCGCGCCTTGGCCGCGTGGCCGTGCGCCGCGTGCTCGTCCACGGGTACCTTGACCAGCCCGTCGGCGCGGAACATCGCCTTGATGCCGCGCACGGCCTGGCGGATGCGCCCTTCGTTCTCGATCAGCGCGAAGCGCACGTACTCGTCGCCATAGTCGCCGAAGCCGATGCCCGGCGACACGCAGACCTTGGCCTTGGCCAGCAACTGCTTGGAGAACTCCAGCGAGCCCAGCGCGCGGTACGGCTCGGGAATGCGCGCCCAGATGTACATCGCCGCCTTGGGAATCTCCACCGGCCAGCCGGACTCGATCAGCCCGCGCGCCAGCACGTCGCGGCGCGCCTGGTAGTGCGCGGCGATTTCTTTCACGCACTGCTGGTCGCCTTCGAGCGCGGCGATGGCCGCCACCTGCAGCGGCGTGAAGGTGCCGTAGTCGTGATAGCTCTTGATGCGCGTGAGCGCCGCCACCAGCTCCGGGTTGCCGACCATGAAGCCGATGCGCCAGCCCGCCATGTTGTAGCTCTTGGACAGCGTGAAGAACTCCACCGCGATGTCCTTGGCGCCCGGCACCTGCATGATCGACGGCGCTTTCCAGCCGTCGAACACGATGTCGGCGTAGGCCAGGTCGTGCACCACGAAGATGTCGTGCTTGCGCGCCAGCGCGATCACGCGCTCGAAGAAGTCCAGCTCCACGCATTGCGCGGTGGGGTTCGACGGGAAGCCCAGCACGATCATCTTCGGCTTCGGGTAGCTGCCGCGGATGGCGCGCTCCAGCTCGGCGAAGAAATCCACGCCCGGCACCAGCGGCACCGAGCGGATGTCGGCGCCGGCGATCACCGCGCCATAGATGTGGATGGGATAGCTCGGGTCCGGCACCAGCACGGTGTCGCCGCGGTCCAGCGTAGCCAGCATCAGGTGCGCCAGGCCTTCCTTGGAACCGATGGTGACGATGGCTTCGGTGTCCGGGTCGATCTCCACGCCGTAGCGCTCGCGATACCAGTGCGAGATGGCGCGGCGCAGGCGCGGAATGCCCTTGGAAGCCGAGTAGCCGTGGGTGTCGGGCCGCTGCGCGGCCTCCGTGAGCTTGGCGACGATGTGCGGCGGCGTGGCGCCGTCCGGGTTGCCCATGCTCATGTCGATGATGTCTTCGCCACGGCGGCGCGCCGCCATTTTCAGCTCGGCGGTGATATTGAAGACGTACGGGGGGAGACGATCGATGCGCGCGAAACGGCGCTTGCCTGCGGAGGCGGACATGTTTTTCCTTGAACGTAAGCGCCCGGAACCGTCCGAGCGACGCTGCCGGCCGTTGTTTGCGGCCGAACGGGAAAGATCTTAGCGGCGAACCCGCGCGGCGTCCAAGGATTTTCGCAACGCGGCGGCGCGCATCCGCATGCGGCGCATGCCGCGGCTAGCGCGCGGCATGCTCGTCCACTTTGCGCACCTCGCGCACCTTGCGCACCACCGCGTCGTCCGGCCCCAGCAGGCGGCCGTCGGCGGCGCGCACCTCGAGCGGCGGCACCGGCTGGCCGTCCGCGGTATCCACCAGCACGGAATGCGCCTCGCCGGGCGCGTAGAAGAAGGCTTCGCCCCACTGGCGCAGTCCCACCACCACAGGGAACAGCGCGCGGCCGCGCGGCGTCAGCACGTATTCCTGGTAGGCGCTGCCGTCGGAGGCCGGCGCCTGCTCCAGGATGCCGTGCGCGAGCAGCGTGCGCAGCCGGTCGGCCAGGATGTTCCTGGCCAGCCCGAGGTTGCGCTGGAATTCGCTGAAGCGGCGCAGGCCGTCGAAGGCGTCGCGCACGATCAGTAGCGACCACCAGTCGCCGATCGCGTCGAGCGAACGCGCCACCGGACACTCGGCACCTTCCAGGCTGGTTCGCCGCACCATCGCGCCACTCCTTTCACACGCCGCCGGTGCCGCGCCGCGGGATGCGGCGCGCGGCGTGGCCCGCCCCAGACGATGGCGGCTCCCGCGGCGAAGCGGTTGCATTGTAAAACCGCGCGGCGCCCCGGACAACCCGCCGCGTCAGTCGTCGATCGTCTCGTGCACGGCGGCCGCGCCCGCCTTCCAGTAGCTCGACGCGCGGATGCGGCTCTTGTCGATGCCGCGCTCGCTCACCAGGTACTGGCGCACCGCGCGGATCGCCGCGCCCTCCCCCGCGGCCCAGACGTAGCCCTCGCCGCGCGGCAGCGTGATGGCGCGCAGCGCCCGCTCGAGCAGCGTGGCGTCGCCGGCCGGCGCGCCGTCGCGGTGCTGCCAGCGGACCTCGACACTGGCGCGGCTCGGCAGCGGGATCTCGGCCGCGGCGTTGTCCACCGCCACCACCACCAGCGCCTGCGCGCCGGCCGGCAGTTCTTCCAGGCGCCGGCCGATGGCGGGCAGCGCGGTTTCGTCGCCCACCAGCAGGTGCCAGTCGAAGCCGTCCGGAATCACGAAGGAGCCGCGCGGCCCGCCCACGCCCAGGTACTGGCCCGGCGCGGCCTGCGCCGCCCAGGTCGAGGCGGGGCCGTCGCCGTGCAGCACGAACTCCAGGTCGAGCTCGCCGGCCACGGGGTCATGGCGGCGCGGCGTGTAGTCGCGCGCGGCCGGCCGCGGCGCGCCTTCGGCGAACACCGGGCCGTTGGGGCCGACTTCCGGCAATGCCGGCCTGGGCTGCCCGGGCGCGGGGAAGAACACCTTGACGTGATCGTCGAAGGAAGCGGAAACGAAGTCCTTCAAGTCGTCGCCGGCCAGCGTCACGCGCAGCAGCTGCGGCGACACCTGCCGCGTGCGCACCACCTGCAGCAGGCGCATCTTGAGGGCATGGCGGACACGTTGAACGGTAAGGTCTCGGGTGGTCATCGATATGGGGTCCGGTTGGTTGACGTCTGACTGGTTCACGCCCGGCTGGCTGGCGTCCGACTGGCTGACTTGCGTCATGCGCGCGATCAGCATCACGCGCCCGCCGCGCCGGGACCAGCCTCGATCTCCGCGGCGGCCCGCGCGAGGATGGCCGCGATGCGCCGCTGCTCGTCCGGCGCGGCATCCGTGCGCATCAGCAGCGCGCGCTTGAGCGCCATGCGCGCCTCGACGAACTCCGGCAGCCAGCCGCCGCGCGCCTCGGCATCGTCGGCGGGGTTGTCGCCGGGGTTGTCGCCAGAGCCCGACAGCGCGCGCCGCACCCACTCCATCTTGCGCGCCACGTGCTTGAGCTTGTTGAGCATCAGCGCCAGCCGCTCGCGGTTGGCATCCAGGTGCGCGCGGCCCGGCCCGGCAAGCTGGTAGCGCTTCTTGTTGCCCTCGCTGTCCACGGTGGCATAACCAACCTCCTCGAGGAAGGTCAGCGCCGGATACACCATGCCCGGGCTGGGCTTGTAGAAACCGTTGGTGCGCGTCTCCAGTTCCTTGATGAGCTCGTAGCCGTGGCTGGGCTTTTCCTCCAGCAGCGACAGCAGCAGCAGTTGCAGGTCGTCGGCGCTGAACTTGCGGCCGCGGCGCCAGGTATCGCCCTCGCCGTCGAAGCCGTCCCCGCCGCCGCCGAAGAAACCACCGGGCCCGCCGCCGTGGCGGTGGCGGCCGATGGCGTGGTGGCCAAAAAAAACCTCGGCGTGCGAGGCGAAATGAGAAGACAGTCGGGCAAGCATGTGGTGGCCCATCAGGCCCTTCGAGAAGTGGTGACGCATGGCAGCGGCTCCTTGGTATCTGAAAACATATCTTAAGATATATATCGTAAGTAATAAAGTCAAGGAAGAAACCGCAGGGGAGACACATCGACCGCAAACGAGGCAACCGGCCGGACCGCAAGAGCAAGCATTCCGGATCAAAGGCAACGAGTTCATCGCCCCGAAGGACAAGCACCTGCCTTCCGTTACGTGCCACGAGAAAAAGCGGAAATTTCCTCACCCAAGTTTGGTACTCGTCCTATAACGGCGACGCCGACTCATCGCCTACGCTTCAGACACTTGCACCCGGCACTTCGAAGGCACGCCGAACTCATTGCACGTTGCCGCCGTCCCGGCTCCTCGTGCTCGTGCGTTGGATGTCCCGACCTGATCGCGCGTGGCCCTCTGCGAAAGCGTCATTCAGCACGCAGCAAGGGCACCCGTTCTCCCCCAAAAGACCGTGAAAGCTGTTTCGGGCCTATGGCTCGTCTTGCGCGAGTCGAAGCCAATTCTGACCGGCGTTGGACGCCTTCTTCAGGGAGAGAACGATGTTTGTCAATGTGGAACTGCGCAAGTACTTTGGACCCGGAGCGTTCGGCGGCTCGTTCATTTCCGAGAGCCTGGTGAGCGTCCTGCAGGAAGTGCAAGAGGCCTTCGACGGCGCGCGTCGCGACCCCTTGTTTCTCGGCGAGCTCTGGCGGTTAATGACAACCTTCGCTGGCCGGGAGACGCCATTGACCTATGCGGAAAGGCTATCCGAAAAATTTGGGCAGCATTTCTACCTGAAGCGCGAAGATCTGCTTCACGGTGGCGCCCACAAGACGAACAGCACGCTAGGGCAATTGCTTCTGGCAAAGCGGATGGGGAAGAGCCGCATCATCGCGGAAACGGGCGCCGGGCAACATGGCGTGGCAACGGCGATGACTGGCGCCAAGCTCGGCATGGCGGTGGAGGTATACATGGGCGCGCTCGACATCCAGCGCCAGCAGCAAAACGTCAAGCGCATGGAACTCTTCGGCGCCAGGGTACATCCGGTCGAAGCTGGCGGCGCAACGCTGAAGGATGCGATCAACGAGGCCATGCGGGATTGGATTACCAACGTGGGAAGCACCTATCACTGCTTTGGAACGGCAGCCGGACCGTACCCCTATCCCTCGATGATCAAGTATTTCCAATCTGTGATCGGCAAGGAAGCACGTAATCAACTGTTGTGCCTGGATCCCCGGCCCCCCTCGGCGGTCTTCGCCTGCATCGGTGGCGGCAGCAATGCGGTCGGGCTGTTCTCCGGATTCGAGCACGATACCGAGGTGGCGCTTTTTGGCGCGGAACCCGGCGGTATCGCAGACGGCACGGACAGGCACGCCGCAACCCTCACCAAAGGATCGGTAGGTGTCTTCCACGGGATGCGCTCGCTGTTCTTGCAGAATCAGGAAGGACAGATCACGAATACCCATTCCGTGGCGGCCGGACTCGATTACCCGGGCGTCGGCCCTGAACTCGTAGCGTTGCAGGAAACGGGACGCGCGTCGTTCGTGGCGATCAGCGATGCGGAAGCGCTCGATGCCTTCGAACAGTTGTCCCTTCTCGAAGGCATCATCCCGGCGTTCGAATCGGCCCATGCCCTCGCGCTGGCCATGAAGTGCAGCAAGGACTTTTCGCCAGGCAGCCGATTTGTGGTCTGCCTGTCCGGCCGTGGCGACAAAGACCTGGATCAATACTGGAACATCAGGGGGATCTGATCATGAATCGTTTTGCACGATTGTTCACTCGCCGGGATCGCCGGATGTTCGTCCCTTTCTTCACGCTGGGCGATCCCAATGCCATAGCAAGCTTCGATCTGATCTGCGCCGCGGTCGACGCCGGCGCCGACGCGGTGGAACTGGGATTCCCGTTCTCCGACCCCATCACCGACGGCCCGGTCAATCAGCGCTCGATGCGACGCGCCCTGGCAGCGGGCACCACCTATGCGACCTGCCTCGACATGCTCCGAAGGCTCAGGGAACGCTACCCGGCACTTCCCATCGGGCTGCTGCTCTACTACAACCTGCTCTTCATGCGCGGCGAGCGAGCATACAAGGAGCTGGCCGCGATCGGCGTCGACGCGGTGGTCTGCTCCGACCTGCCATTCGAGGAATGTGCCACGCACATGTGGCAACTGGCCGACAGCCGCATCGGCTGCATCCAGATGGTGGCGCCGAATACGCCGGTCGAGCGGGCGCGAAAGCTCATCGATAGCTCATCGGCATTCACCTACGTGATCAGCCGCTTCGGGACAACCGGCACGAGCGCCAGCTTCGAACAGCAGGCATTGGCCAGAATCGAACACCTCAGCAAGCTTGCAGACAAAGCCATCGTGGCCGGTTTCGGCATCAGCACGGTCGATCAGGTCCGCGACTTCTGGGCGGCAGGGGCAAATGGCGTGATCGTGGGCAGCCTGTTCAGTCTTCAGATCGAGCGTTGCCTGGCGGATGTTCCGGCCGCGCGCCAGTTCATCGAGGCATTCGTGGGACAGGTGCAGGCCGGAAAACCGCGCCTGGACTTTGCCGGGATCGTCTGACATCGGCATGCCCGCGCACCCGACTCAAGGAGACCCCGCCCGATGCGCAGCATAGATTGGTTCCGTCTGCTTGTACTCAGCGCTGTCTGGGGAGCCTCGTTCATCTTCATGCGCGTTCTGGCTCCCGTGCTTGGCCCGGTGGCAACCGCCGATCTGCGCGTTGCCATCGGCGGCATGGCATTGCTGGTCTACTTCGCGGTGATCCGTTTCAATCCCAACTGGACGACATACTGGCGTCAGTATCTCGTCATTGGGGCATTCAACGTCGGCTTGCCCTTTCTGCTCTTCTCCTATGCGGCGCAACATATCCCGGCGTCCTACTCGGCCATCATCAATGCCACCACGCCATTGTTCGGCGCGGTGTTTGCCGCGATCTGGCTGAAGGATCGCCTGACGAGAACCAAGGCGACAGGACTGCTGCTCGGCATGGCCGGCGTGGGCACCCTCACCAGCGGCGGCATGACAGCCGCCGCCTCGCCGGCGTTTGCCTGGGCGATCCTGGCGTGCCTGCTGGCTTCGGCTTCCTATGCCGGCGCCGGTATCTACATCAAGAAATTCGCCTCGGACGTCAACCCCATCGGGTCGGCAGGCTGCTCGCAACTGGTTGCCGCCGTTGGACTCCTTCCGTTCTCGGTCGCGGCACCGCCAAACGCGACCGTCGACACGGTCATCGTGTTCAACATGCTCTGCCTGGGACTGCTGAGCAGCGCGCTGGGCTTTGTCCTGTATTTCCGGCTGATCCGCGACATCGGCCCCGCGCGGGCCATGATGGTCGCGTTCCTGACGCCGCTCTTCGGCATCGTGTGGGGAATTGCCTTCCTAGGCGAGGCGCTGACGGCTCCGGTCATCATCGGAGGCGGGATGATCGTGGCTTCGACGATATTGATCCTGCGGCGAGGCATGGCAACACGACCGCAAGAAGCCCAAGCCGTGCCGAAAAGCGAAGCTGGCTAGTACAACAGCCCTCGGACAGTACCCGTAGCGCCTGCCGCTCAGATGCGCCTTTATCGCCACATAACGTGCCTTCGGATGGCCCCTCGCCCGCCTTCCACGCCGCGCAGCACAAATCCAGCCAGATCAGGAGAACATTCCATTGTTCTGCTGCCCTATCCTGCCCGCGAATGGGCCGGTGGCGAGCATTGCAGTTTTCCGCCGCAGCCCCCGCGAGCCGCGAGGGAAAAAATACCGGTCGCGAAGAAAAGCGCAAAAAGAAAGCCCCTGGCCGGGGTGGTCAGGGGCTCAAGGCAAGAGGCGGGTCGCGGGTTCCGCCCAAGGCCGGATCATAGAGCGCGAAGCGGGGTGCGCCATCACCTGATCGGGTGACATATCCAGTCATATTTGTCTTTTTTACACTTTTCGGCACTTGTTGGCGAAGAAACTACAAAACGCGCCGCCACGGGCTCGCGCAAGGTGCGTGCGCCGGCGCCCCGCTCCGCCCGGTTGGTGGCGCGCGGCCTTGATCTGTCGCAAGTTTTCAGGTGGGTCCGACGCCAGTTTCTGCGGCTATCATTACCGGGTACCGCCGCAACGGCGGCGGTAGCGTGAATGCCGCCCCGTGGCCGGCACGCCGCGGCCGGAGCGGCGCGCATGCTTTCGTGACGGGACGCGGCGGCGGGAGGTACGCCGAGGCTCTCGCCAGGCCGCGGCCAGTCCGATTCACAATCAAGTCACAACCGATTCGTAACCTCTGCACAAGGACCCGTCCATGACACTGCGCCAGTTGTTCCGCGCCTCGCTGGCATGCGCCCCGCTGCTGGCGCTGGCTCCGGCCTCGCCCGCGTTCGCGTACTTCGACAACTTCATCAACTCGACCGTGGTCGGCAAGATGAACCAGAAGGAGTCCGCCTCGCTGGCCCAGCACGTGCGCAAGGTGCTCGACACCGGCGCCGACGGCGCCGCCGTGCCGTGGAACTACCCCGCCACGCGCGGACGCCGGGCCATCGAGGGCTCGATCACGCCGCTGCGCACCAAGACCGACCAGGGCCAGTCCTGCCGCCAGCTGCGCACCCAGCTCCAGCGCGACGGCCTGGAGGACAACTGGACCAGCTGGTTCTGCAAGCAGGGCGACGGCAGCTGGAAATCGCGCAGGGTAAGCGACGACTGAACGCCGCCGGCCCGGCGGGCCGGCGGCGGCAACCATGCGGCCGGACACGGTCGCGAGCGAAGGAGATCCCATGCCAACCATGCAAGCAGCGGTATTCCTCGGACCCAACCGTATCGTGCTCCAGGAAAAGCCGATCCCCGACGTCGGCCCCTCCGACGCCCTGATACGCATCACCACCACCACCATCTGCGGCACCGACGTCCACATCCTCAAGGGCGAATACCCGGTGGCGCAGGGGCTCACGATCGGGCACGAGCCGGTCGGCATCATCGAGAAGCTGGGCAAGAACGTCACCGGCTACCACGAAGGCCAGCGCGTGATCGCCGGCGCGATCTGCCCGAGCTTCCATTCCTACGCATGCCAGGACGGCTGCTCCTCGCAGGACGGCCAGGGCCACGGGCACGGCTACAAGCCGATGGGCGGCTGGCGCTTCGGCAACACCATCGACGGCACCCAGGCCGAATACGTGCTGGTGCCCGACGCCCAGGCCAACCTCGCGCCGATCCCCGACACGCTCACCGACGAGCAGGTTCTGATGTGCCCCGACATCATGTCGACCGGCTTCGTCGGCGCGGAGAACGCCAACATCAAGATCGGCGACATGGTGGCCGTGTTCGCGCAGGGCCCGATCGGCCTGTGCGCCACGGCGGGCGCGCGGCTGCGCGGCGCCGGCCTGATCATCGCCATCGACGGCATCGACGAGCGCCTGGAGATCGCGCGCCGCATGGGCGCCGACGCCACCGTCAATTTCCGCAAGGTGGACGTGGTGGACGAAGTGCTGCGCATCACCGGCGGGCGCGGCGTGGACGCGGCCATCGAAGCGCTCGGCACGCAAGGCACGTTCGAGTCCGCGCTGCGCGTGCTCAAGCCCGGCGGCACGCTGTCGAGCCTGGGCGTGTATTCCAGCGACCTGCGCATCCCGCTCGACGCCTTCCATGCCGGCCTCGGCGACAACCGCATCATCACGTCGCTGTGCCCCGGCGGCAAGGAACGCATGCGCAGGCTGATGCGTATCATCGAATCCGACCGGCTCGACCTCGGGCCGCTGGTCACTCACCGCTACAAGCTCGGCCAGATCGAGCAGGCCTACGAACTGTTCGCGAATCAGCGCGACGGCGTGCTGAAGGTGGCGATCACGCCGTGACGGCGGCGGCGCCATGCCGCGCATGCCACACATGACGCGCAGGCGCTGCCGGCCCATACCGCGGCACGGCAGCGCCCGCGCCCGTCAGGCCACCGCGAGCGGCTTGGGCAGGCGGATCATGACGAACTCGTTGGCGTCGACGCCGGAGGGCATGCGCGAGGGCGAGCCGCCCGGGTAGTTGTTGTCGTTGACCAGCAGCAGCGTGCGCGCGTCCACGATGGCGATCGCTTCGATGCACTCCATCGGGTAGGCGAACACGCCGTCGATGGTGTCGCTGGCGCCGAGCCTGGCCGGGTCGAGCAGCTGCATCAGGTCGGCCACTTCTTCCTTGACCAGGAAGCCGTCCGCGTCGACGCGGTCGAGGCTGATCTTGAAGATGCGCTTGAAGCGCGCCGCGTTGCGCCAGGTGTTCGACGCGGCGAACTTGCCGGTGCGCACGTCGCCGGCGCCGCTGTCCTTTTCCACCACCAGGAACTCGCGGTCGTTGACGGCGACCATGTCGTTGACCGAGTAGTACTCGGTCTCGAGGTTGCCGTCGCCGTTGAGGCGCTGGCCGCTGCCGACGCGGTAGCGGTAGCTGGTCTCGAAGTTGAGCGTGCCCAGGTTGAAGACGTTGATGATGCGGCTGCGCACGTCGTCGCCGGCCACTTCCTTCTCGTACATGCCGTACAGGCGCGTGCGGCTGGCGTTGATGGCCAGGCTTTCGAGGCCGCCGGAGCCGCCCAGGTTGGCCTGCGCGGTGGTGCCGTTGGCGACGAGATAGGGATTGTTCGGGGTCTGCACCAGCGGGTTGGCGCCGAGCCGGCGCAGGTTGGGCATCTGCACTTCGCGCGCGAGCAGCCTGCCCTGCCTGTCGAACTTGAGCAGGAACGGGCCGAATTCATCGCCAATCCACAGGTTGCCGCTAGCGTCGAGCTGCATCGATTCGGGATCGATGTCGTAGCCGGTGAGCAGGCGGCCGTTGACGATGGCGCTGTCCACCGGGATGGTCTGGCCGGCCGGCGAGACCGAGGTGCCGGGATAGCTGGCCATGTCGGCCACGATCGGGTAGCCGATGCGGCGGTCGGGGTCGCTCAGGCGGATATAGCTCTCGGGCGTGAACGCGGCCAGCGGCGCGCCGGTCTGGAAGTGGACCGGGACCACCCTGCCGGCGGCCCAGTCGAACGACACCGCGTAGATGTGCAGCAGCGCGTCGGGCGAGGCGCCGCGGCCGCCGAAGCCGTTGTCCTGCAGCGCGTAGAACGTGCCGGCCTTGGGGCCCGGGATGATGGCCGAGAAGCCTTGCATGGGCTGCCTGGCGTTGAACGGCAGCGCGTAGCGGTAGACGTTGGTGGCGCGGTCGTAGTCGCCGCCCGAGATGAACTGGCCGCTGGTGGGGCCGGCCACGAAGCTGTCGGCCGGCAGCACGGCGCGGCCGAGCAGCGTGGGCGCCTTGACTTCGGCCTCGGGCGTGACCGCGGGCGGGTTGGTGGCCGGCGGCACCGGCGCGCTGCCGGCGGCCGGCGGCGCATCGTCGCCGCCGCCGCAGCCGGCCAGCAGGGAGGTGGACACGCCCAGCATGGCGAGCGTGGTGGCGCCCAGGCCGCCGCGCAGCAGCTGGCGGCGCGTGGTGTCGGGCAATGCGTGTTCGCGTGATTGGCTCATGGAGTCGCAACGATAGGAATGGGGAGTCGGAGGCGCGCGGCAAGCCGGCCCGCCCGCGCGGGCGGGCCGGTCCTGCGCGCCACGCCAGGCATCAGAACAGGGACGGCTCGGTGCTCAGGTCGGTGAGCTTGTTGGCCTTCAGGTCGATGACGAAGTGCTTGGTCGGCGCGCCGTTGGCGAGCTTGAGCAGGATCGCCATCAGCGGCTTGAAGCGGGCCTGGAACAGCGCCCCGGCGGTGTTGCTGTCCTTGACCTGGTCGCCGGTCATGGCAAGCGTGGCCGAGGTGGACTGCAGCGCCTGGGCCAGCAGCTTGTACTGGCGGGCGCGGGCTTCGGGGATGTCGGAGAACGCCAGGTCGCCGGCATTGGCCAGGCGCACGAAGTCGCCGGCCAGGTCGATCGCCTTCCAGTCGTTGAAGTCTTCGAGGCGCATGCCGTTGGCCTGGGCCAGCGCGCGGGCGCGGGCTTCGGCCGCGGCGTAGTCGGTGGCGTAGGCCGGGTTGGCCGCGTTGGTGCCGCCGCCGTCGGCCAGGCAGGCGAAGAAGGCGTTGGTCAGCAGGCCGTGGGTGCCGGTGTTGGCCAGTTCCTTGAGCGTGACGCTGGTCTGCAGCTGCGACAGCACCAGCAGGTCGGAGCCGTACAGCGGGCTCTTGACCAGCTCGCGCATCTCGCAGCGCCAGTCGTCCTTGAGCAGGCGCAGGCGCACCAACTCGGCCATGTAGCGCGAGCTGAAGTCGGCGTAGTTCTTGGCGTCGAGGATGGAGAGGTTCCACAGCTCGCCGCCGCCCGGGATCATGAAGCCGTAGGTGGTGAAGTACTTGTGCTCGTCGCGGTAGTGCTCGAACAGTTCGTCGAAGCGCGGCACGTTGTCGATGCGCACGGTCTGCACCTCGAGCTTGTCGTCGGCCTGGATCGACATCAGCTTGTAGGCCGGCACGTAGGCCGCCATCGACGGCGCCTGGATGTTGAACAGCGCCTGGCCGCCGTCATAGTTGCGGATGGCGGTGTCGTTGAAGTGCATGTGGCCGCCCACGTGCACCTTGAGCCCGGTCTCGGCCAGCGCCTTGGTCACGTTCTCGGCGGGGCGGCGCACCATCTGCATCTTGCCCGCGCCCAGCAGCGCGATGATGTCGTCGGAGGCGCCGTTGAAGAACTCGCTCATCGGGAAATGGCTGAACGCCACCACCTGCTTGCCGGCGGCCTGGCCGCGCGCGACCACGTCCTTGAGCCAGGCGATCACGTGCTGCTTGTGGGTCAGCATGGCGTTGTAGCCGGCGTCGCCCGAGCCGTTGAAGTCGGCGGCGGTGGTGCCGGCGCCGGTGGGAATGTAGACGTTGGCGTCGATGCCGACCAGCCACACGCCATCCACCGGCTCGACCAGGTAGGTGGTGTCCGGCACGGTCTTGCACAGCGTGTAGCCGGCCTTCTTGTACGCGCCGCCGGTGCCTTCCTTGCAGATCTCGTACTGGCGGTTGGCCCACGCGGCCTGGTCCTTGGCGACCTGGAACGAGTAGCTCTTGGCGTCGTAGGTGCTGTACGGCGTCTCGAAATAGCGGAACTTGGCCTTGGGCATGAAGCCGTGCTGCTCCAGCGCCTGGGTCACGCCGGCGTAGCCCATTTCCAGTACTTCTTCCGTGCAGTAGGACCAGTTCTGCTTCGACCAGCTGCCCGCGTAGGGGTTGGAGCAGTCGCCGTTGCCGCCGCGGCTGTAGATCGGCTGCGGGAAGCCGACATCGCCGTGGTTCGGGTCGATGCCGAGGTAGTCGCTCTTGCCGCCGGCGCGCGCGAACGGCTTGTTGGGATCGTGGTTGCCCGGGGCGGCGAAGAACTCGATGCCGTATTTCTCGGCGTATTCGTCCAGCACCTTCTTCAGGCCGCGGATGTGCACCGGCTGGCCGTCGTCGGAGAAGTCGCCCGGCAGCGCGATCAGCTTGACGCCGCGCGCCACCGCGTCGTCCAGCGCGGCGATGAAGGCGAAGTAGTTCTCGTTGAACAGGCGCGTGGAGGTCATCTGCGCCTGCATCAGGCGGATGGTGGCGTTGCGGCCCGACTTCTGGTTCGGGATGCCCGGGAACGAACCGTCCTGGAACGTGGCGTAGACATCGTGGAAATGGATGTCCAGCATGAAGGCGACCAGCGTCGGCGCCGGCTGGGCGGGCGCGGCCGGCGGCGGCGGCGTGGTGCCCGCGGGCGGCACGGTGGGCTGGCCGTTGTCGGTGTCGCTGCCGCAGGCGGCCAGGAAGGCGAACAGCGAGGCGGCCAGCAGCCTGGGCAGGCGGCGGGCGGGTCGGAAGACAGGCGGTGCGGTGGATGTCATGCGGCGGCTCGCAATGTGGTTTTCGTCGGAAATCGTCGGGAATGGCCTGCGCATGTGACGCGCAAGACCCGGAAAGCCGCCGAATGGTAGGCACCGCAGGTGACAGGGATGTGGCTAAATGTATGCTTTGAATATCACTTCAGCGAGTCATGAATGTATGCAAATGTCATGGCATTCGCGGCGCCGGGCCGGCCTGCCTGACGCCGGCATGCGCCGGCACGCCGGGTGACGAGCCACGCCCGCACGACACGACAAGCGGAAACAGGAGAGGCGCGGCGACCCCGCGCTCAGGGATGGCCACCGAAGCGGCGGCTCGCGGCATATCCGGCGCCGGGCTTCATCGGCGACAGCGAACCGTCGCGGAGCGACACGCGCCGGTGGTTCGTGGAATTCGCGGGAGGAAAATCGGGAAGGCAGCGCCGGGCGGATGAGGTCCGCCCGGGGAATGAAGGCGGCAACGAAGGCAAGAAGACCGGCGCTGAACGCCGGCCAGGATGCCAGTCGGGAACGGCGCTCAGAACGGCGCTCAGAACGCCGGCAGGATCGCGCCCTTGAACTGCCTGGCGAGGAAGTCGCGCACTTCCTGCGACTGGTAGGCCGACACCAGCGGCTTGACCCACGGCTTGTCCTTGTCCTGCGTGCGCACCGCGATCAGGTTGGCGTAGGGGCCGCGCAGGTCTTCGATGGCGATGGCGTCGCGCGTGGGGTTCAGGCCGGCCTTGACGGCGTAGTCGGTGTTGATCGAGGCGGCGGCGAGGTCGTCGAGCGAGCGCGGCAGGATGGCCGAATCGAGCTCGACGATCTTGAGCTTGCGCGGGTTGGCGGCGATGTCGAGCGGCGTGGCGTTCTTGCCGCTCTTGCCGGCGCCGTCGCGCAGCGTGATGAGGCCTTCCTTCTGCAACAGCAGCAGCGCGCGGTTGCCGTTGGAGGGATCGTTCTGGATGCCGACCTTGGCGCCTTCGGGCAGGTCCTTGAGCGACTTGAACTTCTTCGAGTAGAAGCCCATCGGCGCCACGTAGGTCAGGCCCACGTTGGCGATCTTGTAGTGGCGCGCCTCGATCTGGCTGTCGAGGAAAGGCTGGTGCTGGAAGCCGTTGGCGTCGAGGTCGCCGGCGTCGAGCGCGGCGTTGGGCTGGGCGTAGTCGTTGAACTCGACGATCTTCACATCCAGGCCGCTGCGCTTGGCCACGGTGCGCACGACTTCCCAGATCTGCGCGTCGGGGCCGCTCATGGTGCCGAGGCGCACCACCTGGTCGGCGGCGAGCGCGGACTGCGCGGCGAAGCCCGGCAGCACGGCGATGGCGGCGGCCAGGGCGATGGATTTGAACAGGGTACGGCGCTGCATGCAGTCTCCACGAAGGTTGGTCGCGGCCGGAGCGGCCGCTGTGGTGAGGGGCGCGGCCGGCGCTCGTGACGCCGGCTCGCGTGGCAGCGATGTTAGCGCCGCGCCCTGTGGCGCGGAATGAAGGTGTTCGCCTATCGATATGCGCGGCATGTCGCCGCGCACATCGTCCCGTGCATCCGGATGCGGCGGACGAATCCGGTAGAATCGCGCTCCCCGCGACACCGGACCCGGCCACGCCCATGACACAAGATCCGCCCTCCCCGCCGGCCGCGCCCGCCTTGCGCATCCTGTTCGCGTTCGGCGCGGACGCGGGCACCGTGCTCGAGATCAAGCGGCTCGGCCTGCCCGCCGGCACGCCGCGCGCGCGCCTCTACCAGTGGCTGTGGCTGGACGGCGCGCACTCGCCGCCGCGCGCGCAGCCGCTGCGCTTCGTGTCGATGGCGGAGGAGCCCGGTGCGCCGCTGCCGCAGCGGCGCGTGTTCGAAGAAGGCGTGCTGCGCTTCGGCGGGCAGGCCGCCGAACTGACGCTGGCCGGACAGCGCCCGCTCGCGCTGCGGGCCTGCGCGTCGCCGGCGCCCGAGACGATGGCGGCGGTGGCGGCGTTCGCCGCGGCAGGCTAGCCGGCGCGGGACTTTGCCATGCCGCCGCGAGCCAGTTCGCGCGCAGCGGCAGCGGCATCCTCCATACCCGAAGGCGCGCGGCGCCCGGCGTCTAGTGCGCCGCTGCCAGCAGCCGCGGCAGCGAGGCGGTCAGCAGCACCACGCCCGAGGCCGTCAGCAGGCTCAGCACGATGCGGCGGAAGGCGATCTCGCTGATGCCGATGTACAGCCGCGCGCCGAGGATGCTCGGCACCAGCATGGCCGGGCCCACCACCAGGAACATCGGCACCATGTCGCGCGTGACGATGCCGGTGCCGACGTAGGTCGCCATCGTCACCGCCAGCGTGGCCAGGTTGAAGTTCTGGATGATGGCGCGCTGCTCGTCCTTGGGCAGCCCGCGCAGCGTGCACCACAGCGTGGGAATCACGCCGCTGAAGCCGCCGATGCCGCCCATGATGCCGCCGGCGGTGCCGGCCAGGCCATCGGCCAGGCGCCCGCCGAAGCGCACGCGCGGCAGCTGCGCGGACAACAGCATGAGCGGGCACCAGATCACCAGGAACGCGCCCAGGCAAGCCTTGAACAGGTTGGCGTCGAGCATCGGCAGCACGGCCACGCCGATGGGAATGCCGAGCACGCCGCCGGCCACGAACGGCAGCAGCTGCCGCGGCGAGAAGCCGCGCCGCACCGTGAGCGCCGCCACCACCTGCCCGGTGAGCGAGCCGAACACCGCCATCGCCGCCGCCAGCCGCGGCTCCACCGTCCATACCCAGAACGACATCGCCACCATGCCGAAGGCAAACCCGGACAGGCCCTGCACGAAGCCGGCCACCACGGCGCCGAGCGCCACGATCAGGAGAGGAAAGTCCATCGGGAGTCAGGATGCCGCTGGCGGCAAGTGCGCGAGGCGCATCGTGCGAAAGCCGCAAACTATGCGCCGAATCGGCCCGCTTGTCATCCGCCGCCAGGCCGGCGGCGCGCGCGGCGGCGGCGCCGGCACAGGTCCGCATGGGAGGCGCCGCCGGCCGATTTGACAGCGCCGGCCCGCACCCCACATCATCGCAGGCACGGCCAGGCTCCGCCTTGCCATCCAGCCCAGGACCCACCCGCCCCATGACCCACGCCACGCCCGCCTCGCCGGCTTCGCTCGCCTTGCCGGACCTGCCGTTGCCGCCCGCCGCCGAGCCCGGCCAGCCCGTGACCGCCATCGACACCCCCGCGCTGGTGCTCGACCTGGACGCCTTCGAGCGCAACCTCGCGCGCATGCAGCAGGCCGCCAGCCAGGCCGGCGTGCAACTGCGCCCGCATGCCAAGGCGCACAAATGCCCGGCCATCGCGCTGGCGCAGATCGCGCGCGGCGCGGCCGGCATCTGCTGCCAGAAGGTCAGCGAGGCGGTGCCGTTCGTGCGGGCGGGCGTGACCGACATCCACATCAGCAACGAGATCGCCGGGCCGGCCAAGGCCGCGCTGCTGGCGCGGCTCGCCCTGCATGCGCGCATGAGCGTGTGCGTGGACGACGCGCGCCAGGTCGAGGCGCTGGCCGCGGCCGCCGCGCAGGCCGGCAGCACCATCGGCGTGTTCGTCGAGATCGACGTGGGCCAGGGCCGCTGCGGCGTGGCCGGCGCCGCCGCCGCGCTGCGGCTGGCGCAGGCCGTCCAGGCCCATGCGCGGCTGGCGTTCCGCGGCCTGCAGGCCTACCAGGGCGGCATCCAGCACGTGCGCGAGTACGCCGCGCGCAAGCGCGCGGCGGCCGAGGCCGCGGCCCGCACCGCGGCCGTGGTGGCCGCGCTGGCGGAAGCCGGCGTGGCCTGCGCCACGGTCACTGGCGGCGGCAGCGGCAGCGTGGAGTTCGACCTCGCCAGCGGCGTCTACACCGAGATCCAGCCCGGCTCCTACGTCTTCATGGACGGCGACTACGGCCGCAACGAATACGGCGGCGCGCTGCGCTTCGAGCACAGCCTGTTCATCGCCAGCACGGTCATGAGCGTGGCCGCCGCCACGGCGCCCGCGCCGGCCACGCCGCGCGTGGTGCTGGACGCGGGGCTGAAGTCGATGGCGGTGGACTCCGGCCTGCCGCTGGTCTGGGGCGCGGACGGCCACGACCTCGCGCTGGCCTACGTGGCCGCCAACGACGAGCACGGCATCGTCGAGGCGCTGCCGGCGCCGGGCGCGCGCGCCGCCCCGCTGCTGCCGGCGCTGGGCAGCCAGGTGCTGCTGGTGCCAGGCCACTGCGATCCCACCCTCAACCTGTACGACGACATCGTCGGCGTGCGCGGCGGCACCGTGGCCTGCGTGTGGCCGGTGGCGGCGCGCGGGTTGAGCCGCTGAAACGGCGGGCAGCGCCCGGGCGCTGCGGCGTTATACCGCAGCGCAGCAGACTGATACCGTCTTTTTAAGCGCATTTGCTTCTGTTATCCACGCCGGGCCGCCGGTAGCATGGGGTCCATCGCATGCGCCGGGGCGCGGTCCGCGCTCCGGGCGCAAGCCCAATATCCGGCCTCCGCACATGGACAACCCCGCATCAGGCCTGCCCGTCCGGGCAGGCTTCCGCCCCCGCCACCGCCCGCCCGCGGCATCCTCGCCACATCGCGTGCGCCCCCGCCCGCAAGCGCCCTTCAATGCGCTCGCGCCGTGGTCTACGCTATCCCTACGCGCCGGCCGGTGTCTTGGACAAGCCACCCCGGCCCACCCCCGCCTCACGGAGACCACGCCATGCCCGGCCTGAGTGCGCTCGACCTCGCCCGGATCCAGTTCGGGTTCACCATCTCGTTCCACATCATCTTTCCCGCCATCACCATCGGCATGGCCAGCTACCTCGCCGTGCTGGAAGGCTGCTGGCTGCGCACGCAGAACCCGGTCTACCGCGACCTGTACCACTTCTGGTCCAAGATCTTCGCGGTCAACTTCGGCATGGGCGTGGTGTCCGGGCTGGTGATGGCCTACCAGTTCGGCACCAACTGGAGCTTCTTCTCCGACTTCGCCGGCAGCGTGACCGGCCCGCTGCTGACCTACGAGGTGCTGACCGCGTTCTTCCTCGAGGCGGGCTTCCTCGGCGTGATGCTGTTCGGCTGGAAGAAGGTCGGCCCCGGCCTGCACTTCTTCGCCACCCTGATGGTCGCGCTCGGCACGCTGATCTCGGCCACGTGGATCCTCGCTTCCAACAGCTGGATGCAGACCCCGCAGGGCTACGAGATCATCGACGGCCGCGTGGTGCCGGTGGACTGGCTGCGCGTGATCTTCAATCCGTCGTTCCCGTACCGGCTGGCGCACATGAGCGTGGCGGCCTTCCTCGCCACGGCGCTGTTCGTCGGTGCCTCCGCCGCGTGGCATCTGCTGCGCGGGCGCGACAACCCGGCCATCCGCAAGATGCTGTCGATGGCGATGTGGATGCTGCTGGTGGTCGCGCCCGTGCAGGCCGTGATCGGCGACATGCACGGCATCAACACGCTCGCCCACCAGCCGGCCAAGATCGCCGCGCTGGAAGGCCACTGGGAAAACCGCGGCAACGAGCCGCTGCCGCTGATCGTGTTCGGCTGGCCCGACATGGCGCGCGAGGAAACCCGCTTCGCGCTGGAGATCCCGCGCCTGGGCAGCCTCATCCTGACGCACACGCTGGACGGCCAGATCCCCGGCCTGAAGGCGTTCCCGCCGCAGGACCGGCCCAACGCCACCATCCTGTTCTGGAGCTTCCGCGTGATGGTCGGGCTGGGTGTGCTGATGATCCTGCTCGGCCTGTGGAGCCTGCTGCTGCGCCGCGGCGAGGCGCTCTACCGCGCCCGCGCCTTCCTGCGCGTGGCGCTGTGGATGGGCCCGGCCGGGCTGGTGGCGCTGCTGGCCGGCTGGTTCACCACCGAGATCGGGCGCCAGCCGTGGGTGGTGTACGGCGTGATGCGCACCGCCGACGCGGTCTCGCCGCACGGCGCGCCCGAGCTCGCGCTGACGCTGGCGCTGTTCGTGGTGGCCTATGTGTTCGTGTTCGGCGTGGGCATCGCCTACATGATGCGGCTGGTGCGCAAGGGCCCGGTCATGCACGAAGGCGACGACGATGAGAACGAGGACGCCGCCCGTCCGGGCCATCCGGCGCACACGCCGGCGCGCCCGCTGTCCGCCGTCGACGACCGCGGCGACGTGCCCGCCATCAACACTTCCGGGAGCTGAACATGGGTGTCGACCTCTCTTTGATCTGGGCCGTCATCATCTTTTTCGGGGTGATGATGTACGTGGTGATGGACGGCTTCGACCTCGGCATCGGCATGCTCTATGCCTTCGTGCCGGACCGCCATGACCGCGACGTGATGATGAACACCGTGGCACCGGTGTGGGACGGCAACGAGACCTGGCTGGTGCTCGGCGGCGCCGGCCTGCTGGCCGCCTTCCCGCTGGCCTACTCGGTGGTGCTCAGCGCGCTCTACCTGCCGCTGGTCCTGATGCTGCTCGGACTGATCTTCCGCGGCGTGGCGTTCGAGTTCCGCTTCAAGGCCAACGACCGCGAGCGCCACGTGTGGGACAAGGCCTTCATCTGCGGCTCGCTGGCGGCGGCCTTCTTCCAGGGCGTGGCGCTGGGCGCGTACATCGACGGCATCCGCGTCAGCGGCCGCGTCTTCGCCGGCGGCCCGCTGGACTGGCTGCAGCCGTTCCCGCTGTTCTGCGGCGTCGGCGTGGCGGTGGCCTACACCGTGCTGGGCAGCACCTGGCTGATCGTCAAGACCGAGGGCGACCTGCACCGGCGCATGCTCCATCTCACCGGCCGGCTGGCCTGGGTCCTGCTCGGCGTGATCGCCGTGATCAGCATCTGGACGCCGCTGGCGCAGCCGCGCATCGCCGCGCGCTGGTTCAGCCTGCCCAACCTGATCTGGTTCGCGCCGGTGCCGCTGCTGGTGCTGCTGTGCATGTACCGGCTGGTGCGCTCATTGCGCGCCGACGCGCGCATCGCGCCGTTCCTCTACACGCTGGCGCTGGTCTTCCTCGGCTACAGCGGGCTGGCCATCAGCGTGTGGCCGAACATCGTGCCGCCCAGCATCTCGATCTGGGACGCCGCCGCGCCGCCGCAGAGCCAGGGCTTCACGCTGGTCGGCGCCCTGTTCATCATCCCGTTCATCCTGATGTACACGGTGTGGGCGTATTACGTGTTCCGCGGCAAGGTCAGGCACGGCGAGGGGTATCACTGATGGCCGCGAACCGGCGCGAGGACGGCCCCGCGCCGCGCGGCTGGCTGGCGCGCGTGGGCTGGCTGCTGGCGATCTGGATCGCCAGCGTGGCGGCGCTCGGCGTGGCCGCGCTGCTGCTCCGGGGCGTGATGCGGCTCGCGGGGATGCACGCCTGACGGCCGCGCGCCGGCGCACGCCGGCACGCGCCGACAGACGCCATAGCGCGCTACTGCCCGTCCTTCCCCGCCAGCAGCGCCGCGGCATTGCGCGCGCCCATCATGGCCGCGGCCGCCGCGGCAGTGGCGCCGCCGGCATCGCGCGCGCCGGCATTGGCGCCGCGCGCGAGCAGCAGCTCGACGATCGCGGCGCGGTCGAACATCGCCGCCACCATCAGCGCCGTGCGGCCGTCGGGCGAGGCGCCCTCGACGTCGGCGCCGTGGTCCAGCAGCAGCGCGGCGATCTCCGCGTAACCCTTGAACGCCACGCCCGCGAGCGGGGTCTGGCCGTTGTCGTTGCGCAGGTCCGGCGTCGCGCCGCGCGCGAGCAGCACGCGCGCGGCCTCGGCGTGGCCGTGGTAGCAGGCCAGCATCAGCAGGCTGTCGCCCTTCTCGTTGCGCAGGTCGGGCGACAGGCCGCGCTCGAGCAGGCCGGCGAGCGTGGCCGCGTCGCCGGCGCGCGCGAGCGCGAAGACCTCGGCCAGCGCGGCCTGCATGCGCTCCTGGTCGGGGTCGGCCTGGGGTGCGGATGGGGATGAGGATTGCGTCATGGCGTGGTCCCGTGCGTCCGGTCCGGTAGCTTGAATCCGGCTACTTTGCCGCATCGGCGGCCGCTTGGGAAGCCGGCCGGAGGAAAGCGCGGGCCACGCGCCGCCGCGCTCAGGCAACCCGTTCAGGCAACCCGTTCAGGCAACCGACAGCGCGCCGTCCACGCCGATGCTCTGCCCGCTGATGAAGCGGCCCGCCGGCGAGGCCAGCAGCACGGCCAGCCCGGCCACGTCCTTCGCCTCGCCGATGCGCCGCATCGGGATCGCCGCGGCCAGCCGCGCTTCCTGCTCCGGATTGCCCCACAGCGCCTCGCGCGAGAACTCGGTGCGCACCGGGCCGGGGTTGATGGCATTGACGTTGATGCCCTTCGGGCCGAGCTCCAGCGCCAGGCTGCGCACGGCCTGATCGGTCGCGCCCTTGGTGATGCTGTACATGCCGAGGAAGGCCGAGCCGCGCTTGGCGGCGATGCTCGACGTGAACACGATGGCGCCGTCGCCGCGCGCGATCATCTGCGGCGACAGCGCGTTGACCAGCATCAGGTTGCCGCGCACGTTGCCGCCCATCGCCTGGTCGAACAGCTCCGGCCCCTGCGTCAGCAGCGAGCCGGGCGTGGCGCCGGCCGCAGCGTTGAGCACCAGCGCGTCGACCCGGCCGTAGGCGGCCAGCGCCTGCTCGGCGAAGGCGCGCACGCTGTCCACGTCGGCGATGTCGCAGGCGATGCCCCGGGCCTGGATGCCCTCGGCGGCAAGCGTGGCGGCGGCCGCTTCGGCGCCGGCGCTGTCGCGCCCGGACACCACCACGGCGGCGCCCGCCGCGCCCAGCGCGCGGGCCATTTCCAGGCCCATGCCCTTGGTGGAGCCGGTGACGACGGCCACGCGGCCGGTGAGATCGAACAGGTTCTGCATGACAAACACTCCTTGGTGAGGAAACGCGCCGCGGCCCGGGGGCGGGCCGCGGCCTCTTAAATGATGACCGACATCTATTGAATAAATTATGGTCGTCATATAAAATCCGGTCAAGCAAAGTTTTGGCAGGAGAACGAACATGGCGCGCGCATCACGAGAACAGGCGGAAAAGCACCGCGAAGCGATCGAGGCGGCATCCACGCGGCTGTTCCGCGAACGCGGACTCAACGGCGTCAGCGTGGCCGAGCTGATGGCCGGGGCCGGGCTGACCCACGGCGGCTTCTACGGGCATTTCGCCTCCAAGGACGAACTGGTGGCGCTGGCGTGCCGGCGCGGCTTCGAGGAATCGGCGCAGCGCTGGGCGCGCCGCCTGGGCCGCGCCGGCGACGACAAGCACGCCATGCGCGCCAACCTGGTCGAGCCCTACCTGACGCAGGAGCACTGCGCCGCGCCCGGCGAAGGCTGCTCGGCGGTGGCGCTGGCCAGCGACGTGGCGCGCGAGCCCGTGGACAAGCCGGTGCGCCAGGCCTACCTGGACGGCCTCAAGGTCATGGTCGAGGACTGGATCAAGACCGTCGAGCACGCCGACCCGGCCGAGCGCCGCAAGCTGGCGCTGGCCGAGCTGTCCATGCTGCTGGGCGCGATGACGCTGGCGCGGGCCACCGCCGGCGATGCGCTGTCCGACGAGATCCTCGCCGCCGCGCGCGAGATGCTGCTGGGCCCGCTCGCGCCATAACGCGCGCACCCACCCCGAACCACAACGAACTCCGCCCCCGGAACATTCATGTTTGCTCAAGCGCTTTCCAGCCGGCTCGACCGGCGCGGCATCCACTATGCGTGGCTGATCGCCGCCCTCACCTTCGGCGTGATGCTGACCACGTCGGCCGCGCTCGGCCTGCCCGGCGCCTTCCTCAAGCCGCTCACCCGCGAAATGGGCTGGGACACCGACCAGATCTCGTCGATCCTGGCCGTGCGCTTCGCGCTGTTCGGCCTGATGGCGCCGTTCTCGGCCATCCTGATGGAACGCTTCGGCGTGCGCAACGTGGTCTGGGCCGCGCTGGCGCTGATCGCCGGCGGCATGGCGCTGGCCACGGTGGCGACGCAGTTGTGGCAACTGTTCATCGCCTGGGGCCTGATGCTGGGCATCGGCTCCGGGCTGACCGCGCTGGTGCTGGCCGCGGTGGTGGCCAGCCGCTGGTTCAGCGCGCGGCGCGGGCTGGTGATCGGCATCCTCACGGCCAGCTCGGCCACCGGGCAGCTGGCGTTCCTGCCGGTGGCGGCCTGGCTGATCGAGCACATGGGCTGGCGCACCGCCGTGCTGCCGGTGCTGCTGGCCTGCGCCGCGCTGGCCGCGCTGGTGTTCTGCTTCATGCGCAACCGCCCGTCCGACGTGGGCCTGGCCGCCTACGGCGAAGTTCCGCAGCAGGTGCATGCCGCGCCGGCCCAGCCGCCCGCGCCGCTCACGCTGCGCGGCCCCTTCGTGGTGCTGCGCGACGCCGCCCGCACCCAGACCTTCTGGGTCCTGGCCGGCACCTTCTTCATCTGCGGCCTGAGCACCAACGGCCTGATCCAGACCCACTTCATCGCGCTGTGCGCGGACTTCGGCATGGCCGCGGTGCCGGCCGCCGGGGCGCTGGCCATGATGGGCGCCTTCGACTTCGTCGGCACCATCCTGTCGGGCTGGCTGTCGGACCGCTACGACTGCCGCAAGCTGCTGTTCTGGTACTACGGCCTGCGCGGGCTGTCGCTGTTCTGGCTGCCGCACTCCACCTTCACGCTGTATGGCCTGTCGATCTTCGCCATGTTCTACGGCCTGGACTGGATCGCCACGGTGCCGCCCACGGTGCGGCTGGCGGGCGCGGCCTTCGGCAAGGAGCGCGCGCCGATGGTGTTCGGCTGGATCTTCGCCGCGCACCAGGTGGGCGCGGCCACCGCAGCGTTCGGCGCCGGCCTGACGCGCACGCTGCTGCTGACCTACACCCCGGCGCTGTACGCGGCCGGCGCCGCCTGCGCGCTGGCGGCCCTGCTGGCGCTCGCCGCCGGGCGCCGCACCGTGCGCGACGACGGCGCGCAGGTGCAGGCCGCCAAGGCCTGAGACCGGGCCGGGCGCCCTGCCCGGTCTCCCCGGAACACCACCCAACGTCTCCCAACGCCCGCCTTCGCGCGGGCGTTTTGCTTTTCCGGATCGCCTCCGCACCCGGCCCGTGCCTGTTCCATCAGGAATACAAATGGGCGCATCAGCATTCTTTGCCTGCATGTCACCCGGCTGACAACCCCTTTTCTTACTCTGCCAACGCGTCACGGGGAGCGTGATCGGCAGCGCCGCGATGGCGGCGCGCGGCTTGAGAAACAACGGAAAAGAGGGAAGCAGACATGGCATGGAAACAGCAGGCACGCATGGCGTGCAGCCTGGCCCTGGCGGGCGTGGTGGCCGCGTGCGGCGGTGGTAGCGATGCGCCGGCGACGGCGGCCCCGGACCAGGGCGGCAGCGGCGGCGCCACGCCGGGCGCGGCCGGCAAGAAGATCCTGCTGGTCGGCGTGGACGGCGCCACCTACAGCCAGTTGCAGAATGCGCTGATCCAGCACGGCATGCCCAACCTGGCCACGCTGGCGATCACGCCGTCGTCCACGGGCGGCAGGCTGGGCACCATCAGCGAACAGGCGCCGCTCGACGCGCCGAGCTGGGCCACGGTGCTGACCGGCAACTGGCAGGACCGCCACGGCGTCACCGACGACCAGGCCGCCGCGGCCGGCCTGAAGGCCCCGAGCCTGTTCCAGTACCTGCGCGCGGCCAACACCGGCGCGACCCGGCAGCGCCTGGGCGCGGCCACCGGCGCGGCGGCGCTGCCGCTGCTGCTCAAGGCGGACGCCGCCGCCGGCAACCTCGATTCGCTGCGCGACTGCGCCTACGACGACAACTGCGTGACGCAGGAAGGCGTGAAGCTGGTGCAGTCCGGCTACGACGTGGTGTTCGCCCAGTACACCGCGCCCGACCTGGCCGCCGCGAGCCAGGGCTTCAACGGCGGCGCCTACGCCACCGCGCTGAGCGGCTTCGACCAGGCGCTCGGCAAGCTGCTGGCCGCCGTGCAGGCGCGCCGCCAGGCCAACCCCGGCGAAGACTGGCTGGTCGCCGTGACCGCCAGCCACGGGCTCGACGCCACCGGCGCCACCACCACGCTGCCCACGGTGGAAAACCGCACCGCGTTCATCGCGCTGAACAAGCCCTTCAACGCGCTCGCCGGCAACCTGCCCGCGGCGCCGGCCAACGCCGCCGCGCTCTCGGCCATGCCGAGCGAGGCCGACCTGCTGCCCACGCTGCTGGCGCACAGCGGCACCGCACTGCCGGCCGCCCAGTACAAGATCGACGGCGCCGCGCTGACCGGCGAGGCCGGCGCGCGCGCCATGAGCTCGGTGGTCGGCCAGTTCAGCAACACCCTGGTGCTGTCCTGGCAGAACCCCACCGCCGCGAGCGGCCCCATGACGCTGCTGCGCGACGGCGTGGTGATCGAGTCCGCGCTGCCCGCCGGCACCACCAGCTACGAGGACACCAAGCTCAACCCGCCCGACAGCGGCCTGTACCGCTACAACTACACGCTGGTGCGCAACGGCGTGCCCGTGTCCCTGCAGGCGCAGATCAACTACGTCAAGCCGATCGTGCTGGCCGACACGCTGCGCAACAACCTCGCCGCGTACTACAGCTTCGAGACGCTGCCCGCGCTCGATGCCAAGGGCACCACCACCATCGGCCCGTGGGTGGCCGGCACCGACGGCGGCTCGCTCGGCACCGACAACTTCGGCGCCAAGTCGCTGAAGGTCAACTCCAACATCGACGCCTACGTGCTCAAGCAGAGCGGCGCCGACATCGCGCTGTCGCCGCAGTTCACCATCGGCTTCTGGTTCAAGTCCGACTGCACGCAGGGCAACGGCACCGGCGAGCCGATCCTGTCGAACAAGAACTACGTGTCCGGCGCCAACGCGGGCATCGCCTTCGGCCTGTTCGGCAGTTGCGAGGTGCGCTTCAACATCGGCAGCGGCGGCAAGCGCGACGACATCCAGGGCATGACGTTCAGCGCCAACCAGTGGGCCTACCTGGCCCTGTCGGTCAACGCCACGGCCAAGACCTTCAGCGCCTACATCATCGACCCGGTGCTCGGCGTGCAGAAGACCGAGAACAAGGCCATCGCCAACACCGACGTGACCAAGCTGGGTGGCCTGGCGACCGGGCAGTGGGGCATCAACGACGATGCCACGCATGCCTACGTGCCCAACAACGGTGGCTCGCTCAAGGGCGTGATGGAGTTCAACGACCTGGCCATGTGGACGCGCCAGCTCAGCCTGTCCGAACTGCAGACCATCACCGGCTCGCGCCAGCCGCTGTCCACGCTCAACCCCTGATTCCCCCCAAGAGAGCCCGTCACATGAAGCCTTCCAAACCGATCCTCGCCCTGCCCGGCTGGCTGGCGGCCCTGGCGCTGTGCGCCGCGCTGACCGCCTGCGGCGGCGACGACAGCAGCCCCGCCGGCGCCCAGCAGCCCGCGCAACCGTCCCAGCCTTCGCAGCCGGGGCAGGAGCCCGCCGTCACGCCGAAACTGCGCTGCGCGCCCTGATGCGCCTGCCCGGCGCCACGCGCCGGGCCGCCATCGCACGCACCGATCCGCCGAACCAGCCTAGCCAGAACAGACAACGATGAGCCTTCACAGCAGACGCAACTTCCTCAAGATGGCCAGCGGCACCACCGCCGCGGCCGCGGCGCTGGCCGCCTTCCCGCCGTCGATCCGCCGCGCGCTGGCGATTCCCGCCAACAACGCCACCGGCACCATCCGCGACGTGGAGTACGTGGTGATCCTGATGCAGGAGAACCGTTCCTTCGACAACTACTTCGGCACGTTCAAGGGCGTGCGCGGCTTCGGCGAGCGGTTCCCGATCCCGCTGGCCGGCGGCCTCGACGTGTGGCAGCAGAGCTATACCAACCGCATCGTGCGCCCATACCACCTGGACAGCACGCAGGGCAACGCCCAGCGCGTCAACGGCACCCCGCACAGCTATCCCGACGCGCAGAACGCCTGGGACCTGGGCCGCATGAACAAGTGGCCGACCTACAAGAACACCCAGTCGATGGGCTACTACACCGAGGCCGAGCTGGGCTTCCAGTTCGCGCTGGCCAACGCCTTCACGCTGTGCGATGCGTACCACTGCAGCTTCCACGGCGGCACCAACACCAACCGCCTGTTCCACTGGACCGGCACCAACGATCCCACCGGCGCCCGCGGCGGCCCCGTGATCGACAACAGCGGCGACTCGATGGGCGCCTCCACCAGCGGCTACACCTGGACCACCTACCCGGAACGCCTGCAGGCCGCCGGCGTGAGCTGGAAGCTCTACCAGAACATGCCGGACAACTTCACCGACAACCCGCTGGCCGGCTTCGTGCAGTATCGCAAGGCCAACGAGGCCAAGGGCAACGCGGCCAACGGCAGCCCCTACACCGCGTACAGCGCGGCCACCGATGAAGCCATCAACCCGCTCATCAAAGGCATCGGCAATACCATGCCCGACAACGGCTTCCTGCAGTCGTTCAAGGACGACATCGCCGCCGGCACGCTGCCGCAGGTGTCGTGGATCGTGGCGCCGGCCAACTACTCCGAGCACCCCGGGCCTTCCAGCCCGGTGCAAGGCGCCTGGTACACGCAGGAAGTGCTCAACGCGCTGACCGCCAACCCGGACATCTGGAGCCGCACCGTCCTGCTGATCAACTTCGACGAGAACGACGGCTTCTTCGACCACGTGCCGCCGCCGTGCGCGCCCGCCTACGACAGCAACGGCGTGCTGGCCGGCAAGTCCACCATCGCCACCGACGGCGAGTACCACACCGACAAGCACCCCTACGGCCCCGGCCCGCGCGTGCCGATGTACGTGGTGTCGCCGTGGAGCCGCGGCGGCTGGGTCAACTCGCAGGTGTTCGACCACACCTCGGTGCTGCGCTTCCTCGAAGCCCGCTTCGGCGTGGCCGAGGCCAACATCAGCGCCTATCGCCGCGCCGTCTGCGGCGACCTGCTCTCGGCCTTCAACTTCGTCAGCCCGAACAGCGCGGCGCTGCCGGCCATCCCGGCCAGCACCAAGGCCGGCGCCGACGCCCTGCGCACCGCGCAGGAAGCGCAGGCGCAGGTGCCGGTGCCCAGCGAGAGCGCGCAGGCAGCCGCGCCGGCCAACCAGGAAGTCGGCCAGCGCCCGTCGCGCGCGCTGCCCTACGAGCTGCACGTGAGCGGGCGCGAGGACCCGGTGTCGCGCGCCATGTGGCTGCTGTTCAGCAACAGCGGCACCGCCGCCGCCGTGTTCCACGTGTACGACCGCCTGCACCTGGACCGCGTGCCGCGCCGCTACGCGGTCGAGCCCGGCAAGGAACTGCACGACAGCTGGGACGTCTACGCCGCCGACGGCGGCAAGTACGACCTGTGGATCACCGGCCCGAACGGCTTCCACCGCAGCTTCAAGGGCAATGTCAGCGCCGTGGCGGCCGCCGGCGGCACCGCGCCGGAAATCCGCGTGTGCTACGACGTGGCCAACGCCGCGGTCTACCTGACCATGATCAACACCGGCGCGGCGCCCTGCACCTTCACCGTCAAGCCGGGCGCCTACCGCGCCGACGGCCCGTGGTCGTTCGACATCCCGGCCGGCAAGCAGCTCGACCAGCACTGGCCGCTGAACCTGCAGGACAACTGGTACGACTTCGTCGTCACGGTGCCCCAGGGCGGCTTCCAGCGGCGCTTCGCCGGCCGCCTGGAAACCGGCGCGGACGGCAAGTCCGATCCCGCGCTGGGCATGCCGGCGCAGATCGTGACCTGAGCCCCGCCGCGCGGGCCGGGGCAGCGCGCCCCGGCCCGCGTCCGGCGCGCGTCCGCCCCCCCCCGCGGCTCCTATCGGGTCCACCCCCGGCCCGCCGTGCGGCGCCGCCCTGTCCGGCGGCGTTGCACGGAACTGTCACAAAGCGCCGCTAGACTGGCGCGCTTGCCTCATTCCCCACGGATTCCCCAATGCTCGGCGACCTGTTGACGACATTCTATGAAGTGGCGCGGCAGGGCAGCATCACCACCGCCGCCAAGCAGTTGCGCGTCAGCCAGCCCACCGTCACGGGCCGCATCCGCCAGCTCGAGGAGAGCTACGGCGTCGAACTGTTCTACCGGCGCGCCGGCCGCGTCGACCTCAGCGACGTGGGCGTGGCGCTGATGCCGGTGGTCGAGCAGCTCATGCAGCACGAAGGCAGCGCGGATTTCCTGCTGCGCAACGCCGGCAACCTGCACCTGGGCAACCTGCGCATCGGCGCCACCGGCCCCTACTACATCCTGCCCAGCGTGGCGGCGTTCCGCGAGCGCCATCCGGCCATCGAGATCAGCCTCGACATCGGCAACTCGCAGCAGATGCTGGACGCGCTGTTCGAGTACCGCATCGACGTCGCGGTGTCCTCGCACGCCGTGGACGACGAGCGCCTGGCCCGCATCACGCTGGCGTCCGACCCGATGGTGCTGGTGGTTCATCCCGGCCACGCGCTGGCGCGCGCGCCCAGCGTCAGCCTGGAGCAGATCGCCGCCTGCCACCTGCTGATCCGCGAGCACGGCTCGATGACGCGCAAGGCGGTCGAGACCGCGCTGGAGAAGGCCGGCCTGCGGCTGCCGTCGAGCACCGTGATCGGCAGCCGCGAGGCCATCTACGAAGCCATCCGCCAGGGCCTCGGCGCGAGCGTGGTGCCGCTGGGCGAAGTCCCGCGCGATGCCGGCCTGTGCGCGGTGCCCTTCTCCAGCCAGCCGCCGATCCTGCACGAGTACCTGTACTGCCTGCAGGGCCGCACCCACACGCGCCTGATCGGCGCGTTCCTGGAGTGCCTCGCGCCGCGCGCGGCGGCATGAGCGAACGCGCGGCCGGCGCGGCGCAAATACGCCGATAGCCGTATCGGAATTCTTGCGCCGCGCATCATCGGCGAGTCACCGCGCCTGCGCATGCTTTCCGGTTTTCCGACCGGAGACGGCGCATGTCCTGCCTTGCCTTGTTTGACCTCGACCACACCCTGCTACCGCTCGACAGCGAATACGAATGGGCGCGCTACCTGGTGGCGGCCGGCGCGGCCGACGCGCGCGAGGTCGAGGCCAACAACGCGCTCTGGCTGGCCGAGTACGGCGCCGGGCGGCTCGACTTCCACCGCCACGCGGGCTTCGCCCTCGGCCTGCTGGCGCGCCATCCACGCGCGCGCCTGGAAGCGCTGCGCGACGGCTTCATGCGCGAGGTCATCGCGCCGGCCATCCTCCCCGAAGCGCTCGCGCTGCTGGCGCGCCACCGCGAGGCCGGCGACCTGTGCTGCATCGTCACCGCGACCTGCCGCTTCGTCACCGAGCCGATCGCCGCGGCGCTCGGCGTCGCGCACCTGGTCGCGGTGGAGGCCGCGTGCGACGCGCGCGGCGAGTTCACCGGCGCCGTGCAGGGCGTGCCGAGCTTCGGCGCGGGCAAGATCGAGCGCGTCGCGCAGTGGCTGGCCGCGCTCGGGCTGTCGTGGGACGGCTTCGAGCGCACCGCGTTCTACAGCGACTCCCGCAACGACATCCCGCTGCTGGAGGCGGTGAGCCACCCGGTCGCCACCAACCCGGACATGGCGCTGGGCGAGCTGGCCGCGGCGCGCGGCTGGGCGGTGCTGGAGCTGTTCGCGGAAGAAATGGCCGGCTAGGCCAGCCGCACGCCCCCGCGCCCGGCGCGCGGCGGCGTCACGGGGATTTCATATTCGCGGCGGATGATGGGAGGCACGCCCGCTTGCCTGGACCCGGATCTGCCCTCGCCCATGCCCCCGCCCGCCGCCGACGGTTTCGCCGAGATGCGGCAACTGGAAGCCATCCTCGAAGCCGGCGCACATCGCCTCGATGTCTGCCGCGTCGGCGAGGTCGACGCGGGCGGTCGGCGCTTCCCCCTCTACACCGCCGGCATCGGCTCGGACGACCCGCGCGCGCCGGCGATCGGCTTCTTTGCCGGCATCCACGGCCTGGAGCGCATCGGCACCCACCTGCTGCTCGACTACATGCGCATGCTGCTGTGGCGGCTGGAGTGGGACGACCTGCTCGAGCGGCAGTTGCAGTCGGTGCGGCTGTTGTTCATGCCCATCGTCAATCCCGGCGGCATGTGGGCCTACCGGCGCGCCAACCCCAACGGCGTGGACCTGATGCGCAACGCGCCGCAGGATGCCGATGGCCGCGTGCCGCTGCTGGCCGGCGGCCAGCGGCTGGGCGCGTGGCTGCCGTGGTACCGCGGCAGGCTGGGCGCGCCGATGGAGCAGGAAAGCCAGGCCATGCTGCGCGTGGTGGCGCAGCAGTTGCAGCAGCGCCCGCTGAGCTTCGCGCTGGACTGCCACTCGGGCTACGGCTGGGGCGACAGCATCTGGTTTCCCTACGCGCGCACCGCGGCGCCGATGGCGCACCTGCCGGAAATGTTCGCGCTCAAGACCATGTTCGAGCAGGCCCACCCGCACCACGGCTACGCCTTCGAGCCGCAGAGCCACCAGTACCTGCTGCACGGCGACCTGTGGGACTGGGCCTACGACCACACCCCGGCGCCCAACATCTTCCTGCCGATGACGCTCGAGCTGGGCTCATGGCTGTGGATCAAGAAAAACCCGCGGCAACTGTTCTCGCGCCACGGCTTCTTCAACCCGGTCAAGGCGCACCGCACCGAGCGCGTGCTGCGCCGCCACGCCAACCTGCTCGACTTCCTCGGGCGCGTGGCCTACGCGCCCGAGCGCTGGCTGCCGCAGGGCGAGCGGCGCGCGCAGCTGCTGGCGCTGGCCACCGCGCAATGGCAAGGCAGGCCACCCCGATGAGCGACTGGATCCTGCTGCGCGGCCTCACGCGCGAAGCGCGCCACTGGGGCGCCCTGCCCGCCGCGCTGCAGGCGCGCTGCGGCATCGCGCGCATGACGCTGCTGGACCTGCCCGGCAACGGCGCGCAGGCGGCGGTGCGCGCGCCGCCAGATGTGGCGGCGATGGTCGAGCACGTGCGCGCCGGCGCGCGCCGGCAGGCGCTGGCGCCGCCCTACCGCGTGCTGGCGATGTCGCTGGGCGCGATGGTGGCGGCGGAATGGGCGCGGCGCTATCCGCGGGAGATCGGCGCGCTGGTGCTGGTCAACACCAGCATGCGGCCGTTCGGCAGCGTGGCGCAGCGGCTGCGCCCGCGCAACTGGCCGGCGCTGGCCGGCATGGCGCTGCGCTGGCATGACGGCCCCTATTGCGAGCGCACCATCCATCGCCTCACCTGCAATGCCGTCGCCACGCGAGAGACCGACGTGGCCGCCTGGAGCGCGATCCGCGCCAGCGCCCCGGTCAGCCGCGGCAACGCGCTGCGGCAGTTGTGGGCGGCGGCGCGCTACCGCGCCGGCGCGGCGCCGCCGTCCTGCCCCACGCTGCTGGTGTCGTCGACCGCCGACCATCTGGTGGATCCGGCCTGCTCGGCACGGCTGGCGGCGGCGTGGGGCGTGCGGCACCGCTGGCACCCGTGGGCCGGCCACGACCTGCCGCACGACGACCCGGCCTGGCTGGCCGCCACTGTGGCGCACTGGCTCGGCGAGACCGGCGCGGCCTAACGCCGGCCGGTCAACCGTGCTCGCCCGCGCGCGAGGTGCACGCCGCGTGGACGGGATGCTGCGCCATCAGCCGGCGCACCACGCCGTTGGTCCAGCCGAAGCCGTCCTGCAGCGGATACTCGCCGCCCCCGCCGCCCACCGCGCCGTGCGGCGCCGGGCGCAGCGCGTACTTCTCCACCAGCTTGCACTCGCGGCGGTAGAGGCTGGCCACGGTATGCAGCCAGCGGTGCGCGATCTCGCGCGCCAGCGCATGCTGCCCGTGGCGCGCAAACCCGCCGATGGCCAGCCATTGCAGCGGCGCCCAGCCGTTGGGCTGGTCCCACTGCTCGCCGCTGATGCGCTCGGTGGTGGCGATGCCGCCGGGCAGCAGCAGGCGCGCGGCCACGGTGCGCGCCAGCAGCGCCGCCTGCGCCGGGCTGGCCGCGTCCACGTAGAGCGGCATCACGGTGGCCGCGGTCAGGCCGGCGCGCGGGCAATGGCGCTGCCAGTCGAAATCGAACCACGCGCCTGCGGCCTCGTTCCACATCAGGCGGTCGATGGCGCCGCGCCGCGCCCGCGCGCGCGCCAGGAAGTCCGGCGCGTCGGGGTCGCCGGCGGCGGCGGCCAGCTCCGCCAGCTTGGTTTCCAGCTTGTACAGCAGGCAGTTGAGGTCGACCGGCAGGATGGCCGTGGTGCGCACCGTCTCCAGCCCGCCGCCGGGGTCCTGCCAGCGCGAGCTGAAGTCCCAGCCCGATTCGGCCGCCGCGCGCAGGTCGCGGTAGACCTCGGGCGCGGGGCGCGATGACGACGCGGCGGTGGCCACGTCCTCGATGTAGGCTTCCTCGCGCGGCGTGTCGCGCTCGTCCCAATAGCGGTTGAGCAGGCTGCCGTCGGCGAGCCGGACCACGCGCCGGCATGCCTGGCCCGGCGCCAGGTGCTCGGCGCCGCGCATCCAGAACGCATGTTCCTTGCGCAGCTGCGGCAGGTAGGCCAGTTCGGGCTGCACGCCGTGGTCCTCGAACAGTTCCACCATCAGCGCGAACACGGGCGGCTGCGAGCGGCTCAGGTAGTAGGTGCGCGTGCCGTTGGGGATCACGCCGTAGGTGTCGAGCAGGTACGAGAAATTGGCCGCCATGCCGTGCAGCAGGCCGTGCCGGCCGCTGGCGGCGAGGCCCAGCATGGTGAAGTAGGAATCCCAGTAGTACAGCTCGGTGAAGCGCCCGCCCGGCACCACGTAGGCATGGGGCAGCGGCAGCAGCGAGCCTTGCGGCGGGTGCGCGGACGGGTGGCGCGTGAGCACTTCCCAGAGGCCGTCGATATGGTCGCCGAGCGTCTGCGCCCGGTCAGAGACATAGCTGCTGCGCGGCACCTGCGGCAGCGCGAAGTGCGCCCGCACGAACGCCGCGAGGTCGAAGCCGGCGGCGCCCGCGCGGGCGCGGTAGACCGCCAGGATCGCGGCCGGGTCCTGGCGCGGCATGGCGTCGGTGAAGGTCTTGCTGTCGTCGAACACGCGCCCCGTCTGCACGGCGACGAACAGTTCCTGGTAGCGGTCGGCGGGGGTGAGCGGATCGGCGTGGGGACAGCCCTGCAGGCGGTGCGGGACGACATGGTGGCCGCCGGTGCGGTCGGCCACCTCGCGCACGCGGCCCGCGTGCGGCAGCCCGGCCGCGGCGGCGGTGCGGGGACGGTTCTTCATGGCTGGCCTGCGCCGCCGCGTTCCGGCGCGCTGGTGATCCGTGCTGGCATTCCCGCTCCCGCTGCTTGTCCGCGCGGCGGCCCGGGCGGCCGCCGATAAGGCATCAGAGTGCGGCCCGGCGGGCGAGTTCCGGCGCGCCGGCGGGCGCGGCAGGCACGGCGGCGCGGCGCGCCTCGCGCATCACTCCCGCATCACTCCCATGCTGTTCGCGCGTCAGCGTTGCCCGGCGCGCGCCGCATGGGCGCGGCGAAAGTCCTCGAACGGCAGTGGCCGGCCAAGCAGCACGCCCTGCGCCTGGTCGCAGCCTTCGGCGCGCAGCAGGCGCAGCTGGTCGGCGGTTTCCACGCCCTCGGCCAGCACCGGGATGGCCAGGCTGCGGCCGAGCGCGAGGATGGCGCGGATGATGGCCCGGGCCTGCCGGTCGGCGGCGATCTCGGCGATGAAGGTGCGGTCGAGCTTGATCTTGTCGAACGGGAACGAGCGCAGGATGTCCAGCGACGAATAACCGGTGCCGAAGTCGTCGATGGCGATGGTCACGCCCAGCGCCTGGATGCGGCGCAGGATGTCCAGCGCGCGCGCCTTGTCGCCGATGATGGTGGACTCGGTGATTTCCAGTTCGAGCCGGCCCGCTTCCAGCCCGGTTTCTTCCAGGATGCCCGTCACCAGCCGGACCAGGTTGCCGTGGATGATCTGCACCGGCGACAGATTGACCGAGATCTTGCGCGGCGCGTCCCAGTGCGCGGCCGCGCGGCAGGCGCTGCGCAGCACCCACTCGCCGATCGGCAGGATGGCGCCGCAGGTCTCGGCCAGCGGGATGAAGCTGTCCGGCGTGATCAGCCCGCGCGCGGGATGCCGCCAGCGCAGCAGGGCCTCGCAGCCGATCGCCGCGCCGCTGGCGATGGCGGTCTGCACCTGGTAGTCCAGCACGAACTGGTCGGCGGTGATGGCCATCCACAGCTCGCCGGCGAGCGTGCGGCGCTCGCGCTCGGCCTCGTCCATGCGGCTTTCGTAGAAGCAGATCGACTCCGACAGGCTGCCCTTGGCGCGGCGCATGGCCAGCCCGGCGTTGGCGGCAAGCTGTTCGGCGCGGGTGCCGTCGCCGGGAAAGACCGCGACGCCGATGCTGGCCCCGGCGGTCAGCTCGAAGCCGTCCAGGCGCACCGGCTCGCTCAGGCACGTCACCAGCCGCGCGATGAACTCGCTCAGCTCGGGCTGCTGCGCGAAGCGCTTGACGGCCATGAACTCGTCGCCGCCCACGCGCGCGATGAACTCGCCCGCGTCGAGCTGCGCGGCGATGCGCCCGGACACCGCGCGCAGCACGGTGTCGCCGGCGGCGTGTCCATAGAGGTCGTTGATTTCGCGGAAGCGGTCCAGGTCGATGCCGAGCACGGCCACCCGGCTGCCCTGCTTGCGCGCGCGCGGCAGCTCCTCGTCGAGGTGGTCGATGAAGAAGCTGCGGTTGGGCAGGCCGGTCAGCCCGTCGTGGCGGGCCATGTGGTGGATGGTGGCCTCGATGCGGCGCTGCTCGGTGATGTCCTCGCAGGTCGTGACCCAGGCGCCGTCGGCCAGCGTGCTGTGCGACAGCGCGATGGCGCGCCCGTCGGGCAGCGCTTCCACGCTGCGCCAGCGCGGCTGCCGGCGCAGGATGTCGAGGTGCCGCTCGGCCAGCGCCTGCGCGTAGGGCTCGGCGCGGGCCTCGGGTGGCACGGCGTGGGCGGACGGGGTGGACTGGGCCGCCGCGGTGGACTGGGCCGCCGCGGTGGACTGGGCCGCCGCGGTGGACTGCGTGGACAGCCGGCCCGCCGGCGCGCCGGGCGCGGCGGCCTCGCTCGCGCGCGCGCCGGTCATGGCGCGGCACACGTCGAGGAAACCGGCGCCGGGCGCCAGCCCGCCGGCGGCCGCGCCGAAGATCGCCTCCATGCGCCGGTTGGCCAGCACCAGCGTGCCGTGCGCGTCGAACATGCACAGGCCCTGCGACATGTTCTGCAGTGCCAGGTCCAGCTTGCGCGTGACCTCGGCCAGGCGCTCGGCGTCGGCCTTCTGCTGCGTCATGTCGCGCGTGATCTTGGCGTAGCCGAGCAGGCGGCCGGCGCGGTCGTGGATGGGGGTGAGCAGCACGTGCGCCCAGAAGCGGCTGCCGTCCTTGCGCACGCGCCAGGCGCCGGCCACCTCGCAGCGGCCCAGCTCGCGGGCCCGCTGCAGGGCCTGCCCGGGCAGGCCGGCGGCGCGGTCCTCGGGCGTGTAGAAGCGGGAAAAATGGCTGCCCAGGATTTCCTCGCGCGCATAGCCCTTGGCGCGCTGCGCGCCGGCATTCCAGCTGCTGACGCTGCCGGACGGATCGAGTGCGTAGATCGCGTAGTCGGTCACGCCCTGGATGAGCAGGCGAACGAGTTCCGTCTCGGCGGGCGGACCTTGGATAGGCGGCATGAATGGTGTCGGCGTTATCTGTTTATGCCGCCCGGACACGCACTCGCCCCTGGCGGGACGAGTCCCTTGCGCGTGCAGGCGGAGGGTCGCGCCGGCGCTGCCTTTGCGCCGGTCGCCTACGGGGGATAACGGCAGCGCGCCGCGGAAATTTACCCTGGGGCGGCCCGGCCGCGGCCGGGGACGGCGGTCACGCGCGCGCGCCGTTTCGCGCCGGGCACGCTCCCGGCGCGGAACATGGAACGCGCCTCCCGTGGATCACGAGGCAGGCCCGCGCAGGCCAGGAGGCGGGAAAACGCACGACGGATTCGCGGCGCCGAAAGAATGGCGCAAGAAAAACGGCGTGCCGGCAAAGGGCACGCCGTCGGGGGACTGCGGCGAGGCAGGTCAGGCGGGAAGAGTCTGCGCTACCAGAGTGACCATCGAGCCACTGGCGACACAGACCAGGGCCCAGCCTGCCAGCAGACGGAAACTCTGCCAACGGCTCATGATGCGCTCCTGGTATCCGCGCGCCGCCAGGGCGGCGCGACGGGGTGAATCGGGGTCGGCGTCAGGCGCTGTCCTGCCTGCCGCCGGGTGCCTCAGGCGTTGGCGCCGTCGAGGTAGGGATCGGCCTTGCCGCTGCGGGCGCCGTCGTAGAACGGGTTGCGCTTGCCGTTGCCGCGCGCGCCGTCGGTGTACGGGTCGGCGCTGCGGGCGGGTTCGGCCGACACGCCGCTGCGATCGAGGCCGGCCACCATGCGGGCGCCGTCGGTGTACGGATCAGCGCTGCGGGCCGGTTCGGCCGACACGCCGCTGCGGTCGAGGCCGGCCACGGTGCTGGCGCGGGCGCCTTCCGTGAACGGGTCGAACTTGCCGGTGCGGGCGCCTTCGGTGAACGGGTCGAACTTGCCGCTGCGCGCGCCGTCGGTATAGGCGTCGCGCACGCGGTAGTTGTAGCCGTACTTGTCGGCGGGGACGGTGCCGGCCTGCGCGGCGCCGGTGGCGAAAGCCGCGGCAAGGGTGGCGGCGGTGAGCAGGGACTTGGCAAGAAGCTTGGCGTTCATGATGTTCTCCAATCGAAGCATGGGTCCGGGGGTCTGCACTGGCCGCGGGGACCGGGATTTATCCGGGAAGCCGTCCGTCTTGCCCGATTCGCGCTTTATCTATTGATAGGTAGACAAGCAGGGCAAAAAAAATGACTTCCGTCTTTGTTGCTGTTTGCTGCACTGGACGCCGGTGCCGGGTGGGCCTTGCTGCACTGCCGTTACCGTGGCGCCGCATCCATGAGACGAATCTTATCTATCTGTAGGTAGATAGTCAAGGGTTTTCACCAGGTTGTTTTAGAAATCCTTTTCAGGTGCGCCCGGCAACGCTTTGTGCGCCGCGCCCGGCATGCCCCGGGCCGGAGTGCCGGCGCCGGCCCGCCCTCCGCCCGCCCACCTCCCGCTCGCCGCCGGGCCGGCGCCGGCGCAACTGGCATCGCCGCCCTCGCCCGCTTGTACTAGGCTTGGCATGTCGGGCGACATCGGGGCAGCGCCGGGGCGGACACGCCGGCCTCCGCCGCCTGCGCCGGGTGCGCGCGGGCAGACATCGGCGCCAAGGGGGATTGCCGCAGTGCGGCATCGCGTGCAAACTGCCCCACGCACCTGCAGCACCCGCATCCATCCGCGCCGCGCATGCCGCGGCGCTCCCGGGAGGCCATACCGTCATGAGCGCAGAGCATTCCACCGGCAGCATCGGGACGAACCATCCGCAGGTCATGCCGCCGCCCGGCCAGGCCCTCGAGCCGGACCCGGCGGCGGCGGCGTTTTCCCCGATGGAGTCGCGCCGCCACCAGATGTTTCCCCGGCTCACGGACGCGGAGATCGCGCGGCTGCATCAGTTCGGCACGGTGCGGCAGTGGCGCGCCGGCGAATTCCTGTTCCGCATCGGCGAGTCCGCGCATGGCATGACGGTGCTGCTCAAGGGCCGCGTGCGCATCCAGCAGCGCGACGCGCTGGACCGCGCCAGCCTGGTCGGCGAGCATGGCCCCGGCTACTTCCTGGCCGAAGTGGGCCAGTTGTCGGGCAAGCCGGCCATCGTCGACGGCGAAGCGATCGAGGACGTCGAGGCCATCGCGATTCCGCCCGAGCGGCTGCGCGCGCTGCTGGTGGCCGAGGCCGAGCTGGGCGAGCGCATCATGCGCGCGCTGATCCTGCGCCGCGTGGGCCTGATCGAGCGCGGCAAGGGCCCCACGCTGCTGGGCCGCAGCAGCGAGCCCAAGCTGCTGCACCTGCAGGCCTTCCTGCGCCGCAACGGCTATCCGCACACCGTGGTCGACGCCGACACCGATCCCGATGCCGGCGCCCTGCTCGAATTCAGCGGCGCCTCGCCCGGCGATTTCCCGCTCGTGATCTGCCCCGGCGGCGCCGTGCTGCGCGCGCCCGACCCGGGCCAGCTTGCCACCTGCCTCGGGCTGGTGCCGGAGTTCGACCCGGACCATGTCTACGACGTGGTGGTGGTCGGCGCCGGGCCCGCCGGCCTGGCCACCGCGGTGTACGCCGCCTCGGAAGGCCTCTCGGTGGCGGTGTTCGACTCGCTCTCGCCCGGCGGGCAGGCCGGCGCCAGCTCGCGCATCGAGAACTATCTCGGCTTTCCCACCGGCATCTCGGGCCAGGCACTGGCCGGGCGCGCGTTCGTGCAGGCGCAGAAGTTCGGCGCGCACCTCGCCATCCCGCTGCAGGTGGTGGCGCTGCATTGCGGGGAACACCCGCAGCGCATCGAACTGGACGACGGCCGCCAGATCCCCGCGCGCACGGTGGTGATCGCCAGCGGCGCGGCCTACCGCCATCCGTCCATCGCCGCGCTCGAGCGCTTCGAAGGCCGCGGCGTCTACTACTGGGCCTCGCCGGTGGAAGCGCGCCTGTGCAACAGCGAAGAGGTGATGCTGGTCGGCGGCGGCAATTCCGCCGGACAGGCCGCGGTATTCCTGGCCGCGCACGCCAGCCGCGTGCACATCCTGGTGCGCGGGCCGGGCCTGGAGGCCAGCATGTCGCGCTACCTGATCGAGCGCATCGCGGCCCAGCCCAACATCGAGCTGCACACGGGCGCGGAAATCACCACGCTGGCCGGCGACGAGCGCCTGGCCGGCATCGGCTTCCGCTCGCGCGACACGGACCAGGTCACGCACCTGCCGATCCGCCACCTGTTCCTGTTCATCGGCGCCGATCCCAACACCGCATGGCTGCGCACCTGCAACGTGCGCGTGGACGAGAAGGGATTCGTGCTGACCGGCGCCGACACGCCGCACGAAGGGCCGGGGCCGGCCTCGGCGCTGGAGACCAGCGTGCCGGGCGTGTTCGCGATCGGCGACGTGCGCTCCAACTCCACCAAGCGCGTGGCCGCGGCGGTGGGCGAAGGCGCGGCCGTGGTGGCGCAGATCCATGCCTACCTGGCCAGGCTGGCGCGGCCGGAGGCGGGCACGCTGGCGATGTAGGCGCCGATGCGGGGATCACAATGCGGGGATCGATACGGGGCCGATATGAAGTCGATGCGGGGCCAATGCGGGGCCGATGCGGAGGCCCGCAGCCCGCCCGATTCGTCCGGACATAGGCCCGGGTAGCCGGCCAATAAATCTACTCCTGCCGCATGGCGCCCGCAATCGACCTTGTGGACGGCATGCGACAAAACCTGAAATGCGTGTTTCTTGACTATATTGGAAGCAATGGCAGGCGCTTCAATTCGAGGCCGTTTTTTGGGAGGTATGCCATGCGTTCGCTTGCAGACATGTTTAGTCCGCCCACCCCGGAGAAAATCGCAGCAAGAGAATTGCAGCAAATGCGCCTGACGTTGTTCCAGGCCGAGCGTCGTCTGCTCGAAGCACAGATGCAGGTCGACTACTACCGCGACCTGGTCGCCTTCCTCGAAGATGTGTCCGCCACCGGCGTCGAGAACGTGGTGGACAAGCGGCGCGCCCCCGGCAGCGCCGAGCCCTCGCTGGCCCCGCGCAGCGCGCCGGGCCTCGTCACCATACCAGCGGTTCCTTCGGCAGCCTGACGCGCGGCATGCCGGCGCCCCGGTGCCGGCATGCGCGGTGCCGCGTCCGCGCCAGCGCGCGCCACGCCTGGCGCGCCGCCGTCGTGCGTTGTCGCGCATTGTCGTGCGCGGTGCCGTCATGGCGCGCGCGGCGCGCCGGCGCGTGCCGCCGCCATGCGATACTGGCCGCCTTGCGCGGCGGGGCCGCGCCATCGCCGCCGCGCGGCGCCAACCGGAATCCCGACATGAGCGAGCTGCTGCCATCCATTGAAATCGAAAGCGCGCCGTCGCCCACGTGGTCCGTGATCTGGCTGCACGGGCTGGGCGCCGACGGCAGCGATTTCGCGCCGGTGGTGCCCGACCTCGGACTCGGCCCCGCCCCCGCGGTGCGCTTCGTCTTTCCGCACGCGCCAGCCATCCCCGTGACCTGCAACGGCGGCTACGTCATGCCCGCGTGGTACGACATCGCCTCGCTCGACGACGCGCGCAGCCACTGCGACGAGGCCGGCATCCGCGCCTCGCGCGAGGCCGTCCGCGCGCTGATCGCGCGCGAGAACCAGCGCGGCGTGCCCAGTCATCGCGTGGTGCTGGCGGGCTTCTCGCAGGGCGGCGCCATCGCCTACACCGCGGGCCTCACGCATCCCGAGGCGCTCGGCGGCATCGTCGCGCTGTCCACCTACATCCCGTCGCCGGCGCTGCTGGCCGCGGAGTTCAGCGAAGCCAACCGCGCCACGCCCGTGTTCGCCGCGCACGGCGTCGAGGACGACGTGGTGCCGGTGCCGCTCGGCATGCTCGCGCGCGACACCGTGCGGCAGCACGGCTGCCCGGTCGAATGGCACGCCTATCCCATGCCGCATACGGTCTGCATGGAAGAGATCGCGGCGATCGGCGCCTGGCTGAACGCGCGCTTCGCCGCGGCCGCGGCCTGACCCGGAGCCGCGCCGGCCGCGTCGTGGTAGTCTCGCGGCCATTGCCTTTCTTGCCCACCCGATGAAAACCACGCCACCCGGCACCGACGCCCCCGCCACCCCCCAGCCCCGCATCGACTTCGATACGCGCAAGGCGCTGCTGTTCGCGCTGACCGCGGAACGCCTGTCGGCCTATTACGAACACGGCCAGTGGATGACCGATGGCCAGGGCGCGACCCTGGCCGGGCTCTGGCTGTCACGCTCGAAACTGCAGCTCGCGCTGGCCGAGCGCCGGCTGCTGTCGCAGCTCAGCGACGACTTCGCGCGGCAACTGGCGGGCACGCTGTCGCGCGAGGCGGGGCTGTATGTGTCTCACGACATGATGGAAGCGCTTGACCCCAATTATCAGTCTGCGGTCGCGCACGATATGTTGGATGAGTGTGCGAGGTTGTTGCGGGAGAATGGGGTTATGGAGTGATTCAAGTGTGCTGGCCGCAGTGGGCCTTGGCGGCTTGGGCTTTGGCTGGCTGTTTGGTGGTGTCAAGTCTGCTGGCCGCTGTGGGCCTGGCGGCTTGGGCTTGATTGGCTGTTTGGAGGCATTAAGTCTGCTGGCCGCCGTGGGCCTGGCGGCTTGGGCTTGATTGGCTGTTTGGGGGTGTCAAGTCTGCTGGTCGCTGCGGGCCTGGCGGCTTGGGCTTGGTAGCCCGTTCGCACACATGTAAGTGTCACTTTTCTTTTCTCGAAAAGAAAAGTAACCAAAAGAAAGCGATTCTTGCAGAAGGCTGGGCGCTCAGACTTCAGGTCTGATGGTGGTTTCGTGGTGGGCGCGTTGGCTTCGATACGACTGCTGACGCTACCGGCACAGGCCGCGGCGCCATCCCGGATGCGGTCGTTTCACATTCCGGCTCCATGATGGCCGAGGCCCGCTCCGTTCGGGCTTCTGCCGTTACCGACTCAAGCGGTCACGACATAGCGCTCTCGTGTTTTCGTGGTGGGCGCGGTGGACCCGGCGCGGGTGTGTTGGGTTTC
>NZ_BBQM01000011.1 GCF_000876015.1 Cupriavidus basilensis
CCGTGCTGCTGCTATCGAGGCCGGTGTGTGCCTTGATATCCGGCAGCGATGAAGCAAGCGATACGGCCTCTGACGCGGAAGACGCAGGAGCTTCCTGCACAGCTTCCTCCACGACGTTCAGCCCATGCACATCCTTATAGATATCAATGGCAACCTGGCTACCTCCGATTATCTCGTGAATCAGGGCGCGGATGCCATAGACAGTGGAAAGCCCGAACAGCTCGCGTCCAAAGAACTTCGATATGATTTTCTCGCGCGCTTCGTCGCTGTTGCACAGTGACTCATCGCCGATCAGATCGACGATCTTGTCGTAGTGATCAGACAGGAAGTACAGGGAGTTGAATCCAATGCCGGAGACGTTCTTCTGGATGAAGTCGGAATCGACAGTGTGGTCATCGAACGACAGCTCGATTGCGGCGCGATACTGGGCAATGCCAACGACGTCGATTTGGTCGATCAGCTCGCTGACGAAATCCAGCAGCCTGATCTCCTCATCGCAATTGACATCGAGCTTTTCGAGCGTTGTCACAAGGTAGTTGTCGACATCGTCTGCGGTCAGATTGACCTGTGGATTCCGGCGCATGAAGTCATATGTCAGCCGCAAGATCAGCAGGTTCTTCGGAATCGATTTGAAACGGCGCTTGTTGGCCTCGATGTTGAGTGCCCAGGTGTTGAAGCCTGTGTTGTTTTCAACGTGCTGCAGCCGGTGATGGAGTCTGTCGACGGCGTGTTCAAGGAAATCCCGGGTTTCGATGATGTAGTCGTTCATCGTCCCGAGATTGTTGCGAATGACAGCGATGGCTTGTGCGTTGATCAGCTTCTGCTGCTGAAGCTGCTGCAGGTAGTGCCATGCGAACCGTTGAATCTTCAGGATGTCCAGCTGGTTCAACGCTTGGTTCTCGCTGGTCTTGCCGCTGATGGCACTGGCCAGGCGTTTGAAGAACCCTGCATCGGCCTGACGAGCAAGCCGCTCCTGGCTCGTCGTCACCAGTCGCGACGCATCAAGTGCCAGTTGCTGGGTGAGGGCGGCATTTGCCTTGTGCTTGCTGACCAGTGCGTTGACGGCCTCGAGTTCCGCCTGCTCCATCGGTGCACTAAAGATCTGCTGTTGTTCAGCTACGGATGCTTCGTTCATTGTCCCGTCTCAGAGATTGTTGATCTTTTGCTTCAGGCGCGCGCTCTGCACCTGCATGGTCTTGACTTGATGTGTGAAATGCCGCTCGGACAGATAAAGTCCCCTGTGGAAATCCGCGTAGTATTCTTGGGAGAACTGCAGGTACTTCAAGGTGTCGTGCACGGCAATGCCATTGCTGGCAACCTGTTCCGAGGCAGCAAGTGTGAGCCTGAAGGTTTTCTCGACGTGGTTGTCGAGTGCGATGCTCATGGCGAGCGAAGTAATCATGCTGCCCACCATACTCCCGATCAATGCCCCTATCGGCCCCCCCAGCGCGCCGATCGATCCACCGACAGCGGACCCGACTACAGCGGCACCAGTCTGAAAGACGTTTTTGCCCGTACGGGTTTCCAGTTCCGCAACGGTCATCTTGCCCGCGGCAACCATGACGAGACATTGAACGAGATCCACCGCGCAGATCGCGGCGCCCGCAACAGTGCCGCCGACAAGACTGCTTTGGAATGCCGAGCCCGCGAAGAGTTCGGGGAACGAGCGTGCCACCATGCTGGCGCTCGCCGTTGCTGTACCTGCCTTCAGTGCGCTGTCGGCGGCGGCAATTGCCGTATCGCGCAGGATGCGCGTGGCGGCCTGCTCCGCAGTGACCTCACCATTCTTGACTTGCCGAATGCACTGGAAGGCGTTGATGCAGCCTGCGGTCACGGCGGTGATAACCGCCGCAGAACCTGCTGCCCGCAGGCTTTGCTGGACTGTGGCCTTGTTCAGGTAGCCCTTCTGCATTTTCTCGTGCGACGCCTTGCCTGATTTGGTACCGCCACCAATTTGCTCGGCTTCGCCTTTGCTCAGGAATGTGGATTGAACACCGTCCACATCGAGTTGTCCTGCCGTGTTGTCCCGCACTTTCTCGGCCGCCTGCGATACGTTAGGACGTGTCTCTTTGTTTTTCAGTATGGCTTTCTGCGCGGAAGCCTGAATACCGTCGATCTGATCGGATGGCCCTAGGAACACATCGCTGTGCTCATAGCGATGCACACCATCCTTGCTGGACCGGAATGCCTTTTGCGTGGCATCGGCGTCCTTGAAATATTTCAACTGCGCCCCAAGCGCCTGCTTGCCGTCTTTCATGACGACGATGTCGTGCATGGGGTCGTTGCGGGGAATGGGTGTTTTGGCGAACCCGTCAGTGAAAGCGCGTACATCCTTGTCTTTCAGGATGGCGTCCAGGTTGAAGGATTCGGCGTGAAAGGTTTCGGCAGCAAAGCCCCCCTTGATGGCGTTGTTTTGCGCAGTTGCTGAAATACTGCCAATGATGGAATTTGCTTGGTTGATTTCACCAAGCATCTGGCCAATTTTCTCTGTGGCCTGGGCCGGCCAGATCTGACATGCGCTGATAGACTCCGTTACTGCCTTTTTGCGATCATTGTTCAATGCGAGCTCCTGACTGGGATGTCACCAAGATTCCTGCGCAGTGCCGCTAGCGGTGACGGCTCACGCGCCTTGGCTTCGTCATCATCAACATGGATCTGGACAAGACATGTCCAGTTGACGGCCGAGCATGGCGACCGGGTGCGGTATCAATACATTCGCAAGCGACAACATCAGTACCGTCCTTGCTCACCTGCGATGCTTGACACATCATGGCGTCGCGGCCGCAGCGCGACCACTAGGCGGTCTCGGAGGTCTCGTGTCTGTGTCATCGAGGTAGGTGTGCATGTGTCCACGTGGACACCTAGCTTCTGACGTTCAGCCCCTCATTGGAAGGACGTCCATAAATGATGGCTTACGTTATTTTCGAGGACCGGGCTCATGTTTCGTCAGGAGATCAGCACTGTGCACATATATCGTTGAGCAGGGCCAACCTCTATACCCCTCATTGGAGGGGCTGATTAGCGGCGCCTTGCTTCCCCATTTGTTCGACAACGCTATCCCGCGATCTCCGATGCAGCGCCCTGGGCGTCCATTCCTTCGGCAGTAGCGCGACGAAGCTGGTGTAGCCGTTGTGCCGGTTGGCGAAGGGTAGGAAGCTGCCCGGATGGCTACCTCAACCGATACCCCTATTTCCCTGCTGTCTCCGGAGCAGGAACAGGCCCTTGCGGAGATTGTGAGCGAACACTTCGGCTCTGCTCTTTCCTACGTTGAGTTTTTAGACCAGCTGCATCTACTGTGCGAGGACATCGCCGGATTCGAAGCGGGGAACCTCGCCGACACCGTGGCGCGGCGAATCTGGAATGACTACAGTAGGCGGGCGCAGTAGCGTCTGGTGTGTGCCGCTATTTGCGGCGTTGGCTCCGTGCCGGATGCTTGGATCGCAGCAGGTCAGTGAACTGCTGGACGAAGCTGATCACGAGCGCCCTCTCGTCGTCCTCCAGGCCTTTCAGGGCATCTAATCGGTGTCTTGCCGCAATTGCTCGACCAATTCTTCCACCAGGTAGCGCCTATGGGGCGCAAGGCTCTGGATCTTCTGTGCTAGTGCGAGCGCATCCGGTCCCAGCTTTTCCGCCTTCCGATTTTCCCTTCCCTGAGCAGCCGGCGGCGGCCCGTATTGAAGCCAGTGCTCAGTTACCTTGAGCCATTCCGCCAAGACGGCGAGCTTGTCACGGGTAGGGATGGAGCGTCCGGACAACCATTTGTGCGTTGTCTGGGTCGATACGGGAGACCCTGAGCGATAGCGCAGATTGAACTGCAGCGCTAGATCCGTAGGGCTGGAAACGTCCTCTCCCGCACGGCGTAACGCCAATCGTAGACGGTCAGAGAAGGCCTGCTTGTCGGCATCGGTGAGCATAACAACATTCTGTAGGCCCATACGCTGGCGGCGATCAACCGCACGGGCTAATAATATCTCAATTCATTCTCCTGATGGGTAGTGACGACCACGGCAATGGACCGGCAGTGGATGCCCCGCCCACGGTTTTGCTCAACGATGGTTCCGGGACGTTCGCGAACGTTGTCCCGACGACGTTGCCTTCCGTGCCCGGCACTGCTGCGCTGGATGCCGTCCTGTTGGGCCGCAAGCTGTATCTGCTGCGCACGAGCGATCAGGGCGCGAACTCCTATGCCACTCGCATGTTCAGCGAGTCGACCTCAGCACCAACGCATCGGACATCGTGGTCAACGAGTAGCCCACTGTCGCTACGCCGTGGATCGAATGGATGCTCCCGTATGCGAAGGACGGGGTGACGAAGCTCGTATCGGACAACGCGAACAATCCGATGACGTACACCATTCCTTAACGAGACGACGCGCCGCCATCCGTGCGGTGCTCGGCCGTTTTCAGCGCTCGATTCGCAGTGCCCAGCCCTTCCGAATTCCCGGACGATGAAGGGCTGGCGTACTAACAAAGGGGATGACCGTGTTCGACAATCACAATTACAAGGACGACGATGGCCCAATTGCGAGCTTGATGCGACTTGCTTGGGCAACTTGGTTTCTCGCCGTCGTCTTCCTCGTTCCCATCATTCTCTGGCAGCGAAGAGCAAACGGAACCAAACAGATGAGCGTCGCCACGACGGAGCAGGAGACGAAGTTTTGGATCGTGCATCGGTGGACCTCCGCCATGATGCTGTACGGCGTGATTATGTTGTACTGCTGGTTTGCACGAGTGCTGTTTTTCGGCCCATCAGATCACCACCTCGTGTTCTACCTATCGGCCGCGACTAATGTCTTCGGCACGCTCCATGCGATCTTCATGGACCGCACGATACTCACCGAGATGGAAACGCTGACGCTTGTGCAGACCAACTTCCTCTACGTGATCGGCCTGAGCATGTTCGGGGTTGTCTGGTGTAAGTTCTATGGTACGGTGACTAGTCGAGGCGAGTGGCTTCCCCCGGCGGCAGAGCGAGCCCGCGAGCAGGTGGAGCATGATCGGTTGGAAAAGCCATTCCACGAGATCACTAAGAAAATGATCGCTCACGAGGACGCAAAACCCTCGTTTGCTGACGGCTTCGAGGACTTGCCGCAGGAAGAGCAACAGCGACAACTGGAACAGTGGCAGACGGAGTTTGATGCCATCAAGCGCGAGCGAAGCGCTATGCCCCGGTATGTCAGTAAATGGGCGAGGAGATAAGTCGTGGAAGACGCGAAAATCAGGCTCGCAGCGCAATGGATACGTGATGCAGGCGCACTCATCATCACGGCGGGCGCAGGCATTGGGGTTGATCCGGGTTGCCGGATTTTCGCGGTCCGGATGGCTTCTGGCGGGTATATCCAGCGCTGAAACATGATGGGATCGGGTTCTACGATATAGCTACGCCTGAGGCATTCCGTTCTCGGCCAGAGCAGGCATGGGGCTTCTACGGGCAACGACTCAAGCTCTATCGGAGAACAGCCCCCCATGCCGGATTCGGCATCCTGAGGGACTTGGCAACGTCGATGCGAGACGGCTACCGCGTCTTCACTAGCAACGTGGACGGGCACTTTCAACGCGCGGGCTTCGAAGCCGGATGCGTGCACGAATGCCATGGTTCAATCCACATGCTGCAATGCCTGGATGGCTGCAGTGGGCAAGTGTGGCTAGTGGAGGACTTCTGGCCGGTGGTGAGCAACGAACGTTGCTTGCTCAGGAATGCCCCGCCAAGGTGTCCAGCTTGTGGGGCACTAGCACGCCCACATATCCTAATGTTCGATGACGACACGTGGGTCCACGGCCCGACAAGCGAAGACCGGGATCGGCTTGATGCGTGGTGCAAGGAACGGGAAGGGATTCTCGTCATCGAAATCGGTGCTGGTGAAGCCATACCGACTGTCCGGAGGTTTGGTGAGCGTGTAGGGCATCGGATGATCCGAATCAACCAGGAAGATGAGTCGGCCAGCGATGCGCGTCGAATCGTGCTGCGCGGTGGCGCACTGAATGTGCTCACCGCACTGGCAGAGGCTGTGCGGGCCTGACAGCAAGGGACGGAGTTTTCCGGATTTACGCACCTTGCTAAAAGATCCAATCACAACTATTTCCCTACGCCGCAGATAGCATCGTATCGATCAGGGTCGCGGCCTTCCTGCTGGCCTGATTGGGGCTCAGGTGTGCATACCGCTGCGTCATTTTCGGATCGCTGTGGCCGAGGAGGACAGATACCTCGTAGAGGCTGACGCCCGGGCGCACGAGCTTGCTGGCGTAGGTGTGTCGCAGGGTGTGCAGAGTGACACGACCGCCTCGTTCCTTTACCACCATCGGAGCATTCAGTCCGGCTCGGTCAATGGCCTTCTTGATCGACTTGCTGCTATAGCCGCGCTCGTGACCGTTGCGATCCTCGAAGACGTACCGTTGATCGTGACGACGCGTGCTGTACCTCCGTTCCATGATTTCCCGTAGGCGGGTGGTCATGTGCAGTACATCCTCGTTCCGAACCTTGCTGCGGTACAGGCTGATGGTGCTGGCTGCCATATCGATGGCGGACCACGGGATGTTGGCGACCTCCGAGTACCGGCATCCCGTATCGAGCAAAAACACCGTCAGGTCGTAGTTGTCTTGCACGTTGCGCCGCATCTCAGATGTTCGCTCCTCAATCGACTTTAAACCCGTTCTGACGGCGTTGGGATCGAGCTCGCGCAGTAACGCGGCTTCCTCGTTGGAATCGAGATACCGAAGCCTATAAGCGGTTTTAAGCGCGGGATATACGATGTCTTTATTCGCCTTGTAGCCAAGCTTCGCCATCTCGTTCATGGTCGCACGAATCAGGCCAATCTCATGCTTGATGGTGGCAGGCTTATCACCCTCCGACTTGCGTCGTGCGACGAGCTGGTCGATGTCGCGGGTCTGAAGCGTGTGCAGCGGCGTGCTCGGGTCGAGGCCGTAGCAGGGGAGCTTTTCCTTGGTCCGGGGATGGAGCTTGTAGCCCAATGTCTTCCGAACGCCCGAGCACATGCCCGGGTAATAGGCGGTGTCCTTGCGCGCTTCCAGATATCTCTCAAGGGCGTCCTTGAGCGTGATGGTCTCTGCTTCTCCGAGGAATGCCTCGCCGTGGGCTCGATTGCGCATCTCGCGTTCGACCTGCGCTGCCCTCGTCTTGTTCGGTGTGCCGGTCGTGCCGAAGAATTTCTTACCGTTGATCTGGAATTGGTAGTACCAGTTCTTGCTGTTGTTGCGTCGTAGTAGGGTCATGAGGTGTCCTTGTTAAATATCGATATGGACACCTTCCGGTCAACCGCGCGGGTGGATCAACAGCTTCCCTCGTCCCAGCACGAAGAATATTTCAATCGCTTTCCGAGCTATTGGAGGGCCCTTCAGGAGGCTACAAATCTGAGGGGTTCGCGGCGCCCCCCTTCCTTTGTAAAAGGCGCTGCTGCCGTGCCTCGCGCGCTGGAGGGCTGTGCGCGGTGCTGCCGCCTGCCGTGGCGATCGGGAGCGACGACGATGTTTACATAGTCTTGCTACGGCTTAACGGGGAAACGGGCAATTTTGTATAGTAAGCGTTCTTTACGAGTAGCAAGCACATGAATTTGCGGGCCGAGCGGTCTGCGATTTCCCACCCTGCGGGCGACGGTAGTGTGATCGCCACGGATACAGCGTCTTGAGCTGTCCGTTCCGGGATATTCGGATGCAATGGGACGACCTCGAACTGAAGCACCGTCCATTGGGGACGGTGCCTGATCGATGGTGTCCGCCCATACATTGCGCTTCATCGTGCAACGCCATCGATCCTTTCTCACGAGGAATAATGATGGTGAATTCGCAATTTCCCCCTGCTACCACGCCCCGCCAGCTGACACCCTGCCGTTCAGACCACGCAGCCGACTACTGTTCGTCCGAGTTTTGTCCGCGCTTTAACATGGATGCTGCCTGTCTCAACGAGGGCGAGGAACTGTTGTCGCCGGCACCGAAGTACATCCTGCCTTGCCGTTACTGCGGCTCGCCTCAAAAAGTCTGCGAAGTTTTCCTGGACTCCGACAACCCGATTGAGTGCTCGCACTGTCACCGTGACATGGGCCTGTCCGAGCTTGCCCATCGCTTGCCACATGAGTTTGCATCCCAATGGGAACCCATTGCAGATTGCGATCATCGGCATGAACGAGCCCAAGCCACCGCGACAAGCTGGCACGAATCCGTGGTCTGGTTTGTGAGCCGCGAGAGGAAGCCGTTCGCTAACAGCTAGTGCGGCGGCAGGGATGGCACTAGTCCCGGGCTAAACACAGCTCCCGTCGTCAACCTTCATTTTCTCTGTCAGGCAGCGTATCTCCGCTTTGGTGGCGGCTGGGTCAACTCGCGCTCGCGCCTGCCTGACCCTTTTACGAATTTCTATGCAGAACAACAAATACACTTGCCTCGCCGTCCGCGGTTTCTCTGTCTTCCCAGTCGTCGTCGATGGCAAGAAGCCTGCGACATCGAATGGCTTCAAGGACGCTTCGCGGGATGAAGCGCAACTCGCCCAATGGAGCGAGACGCATGCGCATTGCAACGTCGGCATTGCCACCGGGAAGCCGTCCGGCATCTGGGTATTGGACATCGACATCAAGAACAACAACGTGGGCATCAAGTCTCTGGGCAAGCTCCAGAAAGCCCATGGAGAATTGCCAGAGACCTTGACGGTTGAAACCCCATCGGGTGGCTTTCACTTCTATTTTCGCTACCCGGACGACATCGATATTAAGAGTCGTGTTGCGATGGTTGATGGCATTGACGTGCGGGCAGCAAAGGGCTACGTCGTTGCGCCGCCGTCGAAAATCGATGGCAATCAGTATGTGTGGCTCGACGCGGATATTCCAATTGCTGATGCACCTGATTGGCTCGTCAAGCTTGTGGCCAGCCCCTCGCCGAGTAATCGGCACGTGACGCGCCCTGGCGAGAAGATTGAAAAGGGTGGCCGCAACGATTTCTTGATGCGCGCCGCGTTCAAGTTCGTCAAGCAAGGGAATGCGGCCGAGCGGTTGCCGGACCACCTTCAACACCTCAATCAGAATCAGTGCGAGCCGCCTTTGCCACAAACAGAGGTCGATGAAATCGCCGCGAATGTGACTCGCCTGCACATCGAAAGTGATCATGAGGAGGTGCGTTTTACGGACCTCGGCAACGCGCGTCGGTTGAGCGGATTGTTGGGCGACAAACTGCGTTATTTTTCGCCTGAAAAACAGTGGTTTCAACTGACCACAGAGAAATACTGGCGGAGGGTGGATGAGCTTATTGTCGCACGTGGTGCGCGCACGATGATTGAGGAGATGCACGCGGAAGTGGCAAGGCTGGGCGATGGCCCCTACAAGCTCGCCATGAAGAAGCACGCCATTCGCTCCGAGAGCGCGAAAGCTATTAACGACGCCATCACGCTGTTCCGTTCGGAACCCGATATCCTCGTGGAGGTCTCGGCATTGGATCAGGGCGAGTGGCTGTTCCCTGTGGAGAACGGCATCGTGAATCTGAGGGATGGTAGCTTCTTGCCGGCCGACTCGAGTCTCATGATTACTCAGACTGCTGGCGCTCGCTTTGATGCCGACGCAACTTGCCCAATATGGGAGGCATTCATCGACCAGATCATGGGAGGTGACAAAGAGCTTGTAGCCTACCTCAGGCGCGCGGTTGGCTACTCCTTGACGACGACTACGCGCGAGCACGCGATGTTCTTCGTCTACGGCACCGGCGCGAACGGGAAGTCCACATTCCTGAATATCTTGCGCGCGTTGTTCGGGGAACTGGGAGCGCAGGCGTTAGGTGATCTTCTTCTGGAGCGTTTTAAGGGGGAAGTACGGGCGGCCCGAGTAGCGATCTGGCTCGTCTTCGCGGCAAACGTCTCGTCGCCATGAGTGAGGTGGAGGATGGTCAGCACTTCAGTGATAAGACCGTGAAGTCGTACACCGGGGGTGACGCAATCACCGCCCGCCACCTGTATAAGGATACCTTCGAGTTCGTGCCTCGCTTCAAGATTTGGCTGGCCAGCAATTACAAGCCCACTGTGAAGGGTACGGACACCGGCGTTTGGCGGCGCATGAAGCTGATCCCCTTCACCGTCACCGTGCCCGCCGATCAGCGCGATAAGCACCTTGAAGAGAAATTGCGCGCGGAACTGCCCGGAATTCTCAATTGGGCGTTGGCGGGATGCATTGAGTGGCAGAGCGTTGGCCTTAACGATCCGATGGTGATCGCCGATGCCGTGCAGGAGTATCGCGACGATATGGATGTCGTGGGAACTTGGCTGCGGGACCACTGCATCTTCGATCCCGATGCCGAAATGCGCTTCGACACTGCATATAAGTTCTTCAAGGCATGGAGCGAAGAGAACTACAACTTCGCCTACTCGAAGAAGCGCTTTGGTCAGCATCTCGGTGCTACGTCGGGACTCACTGCAATTAGCAAGCCTCAGCGCTTCTACAAGGGTGTGCGGTTGAACGGCGATGTCATCCTCGATGAGCATACGGAGAAATTCCTGCGCTTTAGCCCATCGGTTGATTCGCTGTGGCCCAAGCGCCAGCGAGCCGGCGATGATTGCCCAGACTCCGTGTAACTGGTCAATAGGGGTGCCGACTACTGCAATCGGCACCCCATGTTCGGCCGGCGCCCGCCTTCTACACGGTTTGATGATCCACACCAAAAAATACAAACTCTCCTCGCTTATCTTCTTCTCTTCCATCATTTTTTAAAAAACAATGGGAATTATTTAATCATCTAATACGCCTGGAATTTCAATAAAAAAATGCTTGGAGGCGCGAACGCGACGGGGGAGCGGGGGCTGCTCCCGTCGCCGGGCCTATTTAAGCTAACGATCTAACTCGGAAACTCCTGTTGAATCAAGGAGATACTGGAGGGGTGGGTGATGGTGACGTGAAAACTGTCACTGTTGCTCATTGGACTTCGCGCTGGCCGCCGTCGTGTTGGCCGTGGATGCTTCGCTCACGCCGCCCATTCGAGCGCCAGTTGCCACTCAGAAACGGTCGAATGCGTACGTACTCCAGCACTTTCAGAGCGTGGTCAAGTTCTTCTAGCTCCGTCAACGTCGTTACTGGGTCAAACACTTCCGTGGTGGCGAATGTGTTGCCCTTCCTGTCCGCAGGATATCGATGGCGTTGGTCCAATGTCGAATGGAACTTCTCTTGGTCTTGCGGGAAGAGGTCAAGGTTCAAGCTGACGCGGAAGTGGGAAGGGAGTTCGAAGGAGAATATCAACTGGGGATAAAGGCGACGATATTCAGAGAAGAGTTTGCTCAGATCGTGAGTCTGGGGAATCGAGCGCTCAGAAACGGCGCCAATTGCGCCTTTCAAGAACAGTTCAACTCCCTGGCGAGCCAAGTGCAATATAACTCGGCTGGAAGAGTACTGGGAACTAAAATCGCCACCCAACATGCTCGTGCACAAGCATCGACTCGCTTCAAGAAACGCGCGTGAGAGCCAGAATGAACGGTCCCAAACGGGCAGGTTAGCAAGTTCTTCGGAAAACGACGGATCGGAATCCTCTTTCATAAACCTCTCTCCAGCGTGGGATTGTGCGTACTACAGTATGCTAGCTCGCGAAGCCGCAGGTGGCGTGGACTCGGACGGGATGGTGTGGCTCAAAATCTGAGCAAAAACAATAGGTTAGATGGTGTTTGTACTGCGGTGACGCGAGGACTGTCACTGTTGCTCGGCGATCCGTCGCTGGGTCAGGCTAAAAGTGCTCAATGCGCCATGAGTTGTCTGTCTTGAAGATTCGCTGGACAGTAGGGGCTCCAATGACATCAGGAGCCCCGATCATGACCAATCCCAAGGCAGTCGCAAGCCCGAAGGCTAAAGAGACCGGCGCTGACAAGGCAGAGTTGGTGGGCAGGCGAAGCCGGCAGCGGTTGCTGTGGCGGCTGGCGCTATTGCACTGCATCGGGAAGGCCAGGCCCGGGAGGGCAATGAGGGCAGTAATGCGGACGCTGAGTGGTCGCGGATGGTTGCCGCCAAGCGGGATGCTGAAGCAAAAGCTGCGCCGACCAAAATGATGGTTGCGGTGGAAATCTACAAGCGGATGGTTGCTGTGAAGGGCATCACTCGCAAGGACATCATTCAGAAGTTCATTGACGAAGTGAAGCTGACGAAAGCCGGCGCGAGTACCTACTATCAGCTGATTAAGGCGAAGCAAGCTCCGCCGAAGAAGTGAGGCGATGATGTCCTGGCCTAAATGACTCCGTGTGGAGTCATTTTTTTTTGACTCCAATGAGCAGGCGGTCTTCCCAGAGTTACGTCCACCCACGCTAGTCCTCTCCGATGTGGGGTTGCAATGGATGGCCTCATGCTGCACTCTAGCGAGTGACGGGCAAACAAGACAACGGACAGAACAGGATGCAAAGAGGTCGTTATTATCTGGGGAGAGTGATCAAACTCGGTACGTTAGATCAATCTCGCTTGATGGATGCCATATCAAACGCGGGAACAATTATGGTCGGGAAGGCAAGGTGGACCATTACTAGCGTTGTGGATCGGCGTGCGGACAGCTTGCCATTTGTCTTTGGCAGGCTTTCGAAATACTCTGACGAGGGGCACGTAACTGTTGTGGATACATCCACTAAGTCTGAAGTGGATGCAATTGCACCGAATCTGCTTATTGCAAGCGCAAGCTTCGTATATCTGCCTGAGTATTCTGGGATTGCTTACGTGCATGTGTGGAATCATATCGAGGCGGATACGTTCGCTAGGCGCTTTAAGGCCGTGATCGAAGCAACCTACGATAATTTCTTCGTGGGATGTTCAATTGAGGCTGTATCGGATTATCGTGCCTTTGGCATCAAATTACAGTCGCTAGACCGAATTCGGCAAATCTCAGCTCGTGTTCATCCTCCCAATCCGTTGTTTGGGCGTTTGTGGGGATCATTGAATCGTTACATTGAAGAGCGAAATGCTTCCGAAGTAACGGTGAAAGAGTCGCAAGAGGGCATGAAGGGTCTTGCCACTGATATTGCCAAACTGGTATCAAGGATCCTTGAGAACCGGGAGTATGAACCTGAGAAGGACGTTGCCATCGGTGACGCGGCAATCCTCATGGCAGCGGATGGTTATGGATCTGGCCGCGTGGTTGGGGACCAGCATGGTGAAGAGGTTGTGATCAGAACCTCGGATACACAGAAGGCCTTCCTGTTTTCAAAGGACCCAGTGCCTGAGGACTTGGCTGCGGAGGCGGAGATCCACTTCCGACGAACAAGCATGGAAAGAGATATGAGGCATCCATGAAGCAGACAGTCGAGTTCGCGAGGTTTTTCCTAATCGGGCCAGAAATGCTAATTGTGGTAACTGGGCTCTTGCTCAGAGTTATTTTTCCCATCCAGATTGACTCCCTTTTGCACGGGATTCAGGTGTCTGATGATCAGCTTAAGTGGCTCGTTGCAGTTCCCGCGGCACTTTTTGCTTGGTCATTAACCTCTGGGAGGAAGCTTATTTTTCCAGAAAAAGATAAGGAGGGCGTACTTCAGCAGTGGCCAGAATACTGGAGGCTACGTCTTGGCTTCCACGTTGCCTTGCTTTGGGGTTTTATATTTCTTATGGTATCTATGGCAGCATGGGCGGGAGATTGGAAAAATCCATCGGTAACGCATGCCATACTGTTAGCTGTTTCGATCACTGGCTCCGGGCTTTTTTCACTCAGCCTCTATAATGCGCAAACTCGAGTAGAGGAGGCGGTTTCTCAATACAAGATCCGACGTTAAACAGTTGCGCCGTTGTGGTCTCAATTCGCCGGTCTATGCCAATAGCTTTTCTTGCATCTGGGTGGGGGCGGAACTGGCATCGCGTCAAAACGCACAGATTTGGTGGGGGAAATGAACAGGCGCGAGAATTTGCGTCTGAAACCCGCATGAACAGTGGGTTTGGTCAAGCCGTTGCGGCTTGGGAAGCTAAGGTAATGGCCATTATACGACGCCCGCTAAGGCATGACAGGCGCGGATTCTAGCATAACTCGCGCATGGGAAGCATCGGCGCGACCTGTGCCGTTGGCCTGTGAGCCGATGGTGCCGGCGTCGGGCCCGGCGTCATGTACCTTGATGCCATCGGCGTCTTGCGCCGGTCGGCTTGTCCGCCTCGGCAATGGCCTGATCCGGATGCGAATATTCCCTGCCTCGGCGTCACGATTCCTTACAGTCGGCGCGCGCTCGGGCCGGTATTCTCCGCATCAAGCATACCTTCGAGAATAGACACCATCATGAAATCCCTTCTTGCCTTGTTCATTGCCTGCGGTGCCCTGCTCAGCGGCTGCGTGGTGGCGCCGTATGACGACCACGGCGGCGGTCAGGGCAACGGCGGCTGCCCTCCCGGACAGGCGAAGAAGGGGAATTGCCGCGTGGATCAGTACGGCAACGAATCGTTCTGCCCGCCCGGGCAAGCGAAGAAGGGCCGCTGCTGACGCGGGTATCCGGGCGCGCCGGACCAAGGCACGTCACGCCGCCTGGGCGCGCCATGCGCCGCCTGGCGTGGTGAGTAGCGCCCGGGCCGGCCAATGCGCGGATCGCGCAGTTTCCACGATCCAGCCGGAAAAGATGACCAGGCCATAAACAGATACAGCAGACACAGCGAAGATACGGCGGAAATGGCCGCCGCTCAGGCTCGCGCGCTGTCCTCCCGGTCGGCGTCAGTTGACGCCACCAGGATCTGTCCCGGCAGTTCGCCGGTCGCGCATTCCCCGTTCCATACGCATTTCCCGTTCACCCACACGCCGACGATGCCTTCGCTGGCCTGCACGGGCGCGTCGAAGGTCGCGCGGTCGGTCACTGTCTGCGGATCGAATACGACGAGGTCGGCGTACATGCCGGGGCGCAGCAAGCCGCGATCCGACAGGCGGTAGTACCGTGCCGCCAGCCCGGTCATCTTGTGAACCGCCGTCTCCAGCGGCAGCAGGCCGCGTTCGCGCACCTGGCTGGCCAGTACCCGCGTGAAGGTGCCCCATTGGCGTGGATGCGGGTGCTTGTCGAAGGGCAGGCCATCGGATCCCACCATGCATCGCGGATCGGCCAGGATGCGGTCGACGTCTTCTTCGCTCATCAGGAAATAGATCGCGCCGGCCGGAGCAAGGCGCGCCAGCATCTGCTGGTCGTCGAGGCCCAGCTCGCGCTGGAGGTCATCGAAGTCGCGGCCCTGCGCGCCGGGGTAGCCGTCCGACCATGTGATCATCGTGCGCCGGGCCAGGCGCACGCGATCGAGCCGCAGCATCGTGGAGGTGGCGGGATACGGGTGGCAGTCCAGGCATACCGGCTGGAGCGCCGCGGCCTGGCCAATGCGGGCAAGCGTTGCCGCCGAGCGCCCGTGATTGCGTTCGCCGGCCAGCTTGTGGTGGGAGAACACGACGCGGCTGCCAAGCGACTGGCCGATCGCCAGGGCTTCTTCAATCGCAGCATCGATGTGGTCTGCCTCGTCGCGCAGGTGCGTGGCATAGATGCCGCCGCGCTTGCGCAGCGGGGCGCCGACGTCGATGATTTCCTGCGTCGACGCGTGCGTGGCGGGCGGATAGAACGTGCCGGTCGAGAGGCCGAAAGCGCCTGCGTCCAGTGCTTCGGACAACAGTTCGCGCATTTGCGCGCGTTCCTGCGGCAAGGCGGGCCGGTCGAGATCGTCCATCACCGCCACGCGCAGCGTGGTGTGGCCCACCAGCGGTATCACGTTCACGGCCGCGGGCTGCGCGCGCAGGGCGGCGAGCCAGTCCGCGAATTTCGGGAAACGGAACAGCTCTCGCGGTCCAAGCAGGTCCAGCGGCTGCGGCAGCCGTGGCCTTGCCGGAGAGGGCGCCAGGCTGATGCCGCAATTTCCCGTGACCACGGTGGTAATCCCCTGCGATACCTTGGGGACCATGTCCGGATGCGCGATCAGGTAGCCGTCGTCGTGCGTGTGCGAGTCGATGAAGCCCGGGGCGACCGCCATGCCGGCGATGTCCAGCACCGGCGCGTCGGCATGCAGCGTGCCGGGCGCGCCAATCGCGGCGATGCGCTCGCCTTCGATCAGGAGGTCGGCCGCGCGTGGCGGGGAGCCGCTGCCGTCGATCAGCATGCCTGCGCGCAGCAGCAGTCGTGTCGAAGCCGTGAGGGATTGCGGCATGTCCATCAATCCAGTTTCTCGATGTGTGCCTGTTCGATCAGCTGCCCCCAGCGCCTGGTTTCCTCGTCGATGACGTGCTGGAAATCGGCGGAACTGCCGCCGGCGGGAACCGCGCCCAGCTTGTTCAGGCCGTCGCGCACCGAATCCGTTTTCAGCGCGGCGTTTGCCGCCTGATTTATCTTGCTGACAATATCCGCGGGCGTGCCGCGTGGCGCGACGATGCCGCCCCACGCCACGGTCTGGTAGCCCTTCAGCCCGGCTTCGTCCAGCGTCGGCACATCGGGCAGGATCGGCAGCCGCCTGGGGCTGCTGACACCCAGCGCCCGCACCTTGCCGGCGGCGATCTGCGGGCCGACTTCCGAGGTATTGGCGAAGAGATAGTCGATGCGTCCGCCCAGCAAGTCCTGCAGTGCGGCAGGGCCGCCGTTGTAGGGCACGAACAGCACGTCGATTTTCGCCATTCGCTTGAAGAGCTCGCCGCCGAGGTGGCCGGTGGTGCCGATGCCCGGCGCGCCGAACGACAGGGTGCCCGGCGCCTTGCGCGCTGCCTCGATCAGCGCCGCCGCGCTCTGGAAGGGGGCGTCCTTGCGGACAATCAGCACGTTGTAGAGATCGAACGCGTGGACGACCGGCACCAGATCGCGATCCACATCGTAGGGCAGCTTCTTGAACAACGACCGATTCACCGCGAGCGTGTTGACGTTGCCGTAACCGACGGTATAGCCGTCGGCAGCCTTGTTCTTGATCTGCAGGATGCCGATGTTGCCGGCGGCGCCCGGGCGGTTCTCGATCACCACCGGCACGCCCAGGGTCTTGGTCATCTCATTGGTGACGATGCGGGACAGCACGTCCGGCGAGCCGCCCGCGGCGGAGGGGATCACAAAGGTCAGGGGTTTTTCGGGCCAGGCCGCCAGCAGGGGCGTGGACAGCAGCAGGCTCATGGCGACGACGGACAAGCGCGTCGAAAGGCGAAAGGAGGGCATTCGGCATCCTTGCGGAAAAGGTGGATGTGCGGGGCAACGGTGGAGAAATCGTCGTTCTTTCGAATCAGGGCAGCGGTTCGCCGGCACCGGTGCGCTCGGTGATCAGGCGATAGTGTTCTGGCCGGCGGTGCTTCGCGAAGTTGAATACGTGCCGACGGAAGTGCTCGCCCAGCGTCATGTCCGCCTGCACGCTGATCACTTCGTCGTCTTCGGTCAGGGCGCGCGCCACGATCTCGCCGGTGGGCGCAACGATGACCGAGTTGCCGATCATGTGGTGCCCGTCCTCGCTGCCGCATTTGGCCGCCGCCGCCACCCAGATGCCGTTCTGGTAGGCATTGGCTTGCAGCGAGATCAGGTGGGTGGAGGTCCGCAGGTGCGCCGGTTCGTTCCAGTGGATGTTCCGCGAGGGCGTGTTGTAGCCCAGCACCACCACTTCGGCGCTCTGCAGCGCCATCACGCGATAGGTTTCCGGCCAGCGGCGATCGTTGCAGATGCACATGCCGAACCGGGTGTCCTGCGTGTCGAACACGCGAAAGCCCAGGTCGCCCACTTCGAAGTACTTCTTTTCCAGATGCTGGAACGGTGCCTCGGGCTTGAGGTCGCTATGGCCTGGCAGATGGATCTTCCGGTATTTGCCGACGATGGCGCCGTCCGGCGCGACAAGGATCGACGTGTTGAAGGCGCGCTGGTCCGGTGTCAGTTCCGCATAGCCAAGGTAGAAGCCCATGCCGAGCTTCCTGGCCTCGTCGAAGAGTGGCTGCGTCGCCGGGCCGGGCATGCTGCGCTCGAAGAAACGTTCTTGTGCTTCGGCCTCCTCCATCCAGTAGCGGGGGAAGAAGGTGGTCAATGCCAGTTCCGGAAACACGACGAACGTCGCGCCGCGGCCGCGGGCGTCGCGCAGCATTTCCACGAGTCGGCGGACCACGGCGGCGCGGGTGTCGGCCAGGTGGACGGGGCCCATCTGTGCAACGGCCAGGCCAAGGGAACGCTTGGTGTCCATGTCGGCTTCAAGAAGAGTGGGAGAGGGTTGCCGGGACGGGCCTTCTTGCGGGGCCGCCGGCATGCAAACCATTATCCGAACGCGGAACGGGCGCGTCGAATGACGGTTTGTGCGTCAGCCTTAATCGCGGTTTAAGGCATTGCTTCGTGTTGGTGCCGCATGCGGGCGGCGCACGGCGCCGGTGCGGCTTGCACCATTTCGTGACGACGGGGTACAGGGCAGGGCAATGCGCCCAGGCGAGTGCCTTAGCCGGGGTCGGGGAGCGACAGGCCGTGCAGCGTCATGACCCCACGTATCACCCGAATGAGCGCTTCGGCAACTGGCGACAGCGATTCGGCGTGCGGGTACACCAGATCCGCGACGATGGGCGCCGCCTGTTCCACCGGCAGGATGCGGAAGCGCGCGCCGGGCCAACCGCGCAGCAGGAACTCGTCCACCAGCGCGATGCCGGCACCCGCATGCACCAGCGCGCAGGCCGTATGAGGCAAGCCGGCTTCGATCTCGATGCGTGGGGTCTCGCCTATCTCCGCGTACAGGTTGTCGATCCGCTGGCCGAAAGGGGTGTCGTGCGGATACGCGATCAACGGATAGGGCAGAAGGTCGGCGACACTCACCGACGAGCGCGCCGCCAGCGGGTGCGAGGGCGGGCAGATGCATACCAGCCGGCTCGCCGCCAGGGGCGAGGTGCGCAAACTGGGATGCTCCATCGGCAATGTGGAAATGCCCAGGTCGATCTGCCGGCCCAGCAACTGCTCCTTGAGCCGAGCGTGGGTCATGCAATGGAAATGGATGCGAACTTCCGGATTGCCGATGTGGAACTCGGCGATGGCCTGGGGCACCAGCATCTGCCCGACACTCGGGCTGGAGCCGATGCTGATCAGGCCGTGCCGGCGCTCGGCCAGTTCATGGACGAGATCGCCGATGCGTTCCACGCCCCGGTAGACGAGCTGCACCTCATGGTAGAGCCGCCGCGCTTCCGCGGTGGGATGCAGGCGGCCCTTGACCCGTTCAAAGAGCGGAAAGCCGAGCCGGCTCTCGGTGTACGACAGCATGCGGCTGACCGCCGGCACCGAGACATGCAGCAGCCGCGATGCGTCGCTGACGGACCCGGTGCTCATCACCGCGCGAAAGACCTCGATCTGCCGCAGGTTCATCGCCTGGCACCCGCCGCCGGGAGCAAGCCGGCGGGGAAAACCGCCTGAGTGAAAATCACGTTCATCGCCATGTCGGGCTTTGTCTGGACATTGTTCTCGACCCGGTCAGCCACGTCCATGCTGAACCGGCATGCGCCATGCCGACGAGCATCATACCGGCAACCCGCCGGCCTGCCCGGCCGCGCCGCCCTCACCCAACAGCGCCGCCACGACCGAGCGCGGACGCCGCCGGCGCGCGCCTGGAGGACATCGTTCTCCTGAACGCCCGCCCCGAAATCATGACCGGCCCCGACAACATGGCGGCCGCCCGCGTGGGCGGCGTGACCATCAACTTCGCATTCGCGCCAGATAACCTTCAGGCGCGCCCGCCGCCAACGCGGAACACCGCCACCGCCGCCGACAGCCTGTGCGCCTGCTCTTCCAGCGAGCCGGCCGCGGCGGCGGCCTGTTCGACCAGCGCGGCGTTCTGCTGCGTCACTTCGTCCATCTGCGCCACGGCGATGTTGACCTGATCGATGCCGCTGCTCTGCTCGGCGGAGGCGGCGGCGATCTCGTTCATGATGTCGCTGACGCGGGTGATGGCGCCGACGATCTCGGTCATGGTCGAGCCGGAGCGCTCGACCAGTTGCGCGCCGGCTTCGACGCGCGTGGTGGAGGCGCCGATCAGGCCCTTGATTTCCTTGGCCGCGCCGGCGCTGCGCTGCGCCAGCGAGCGGACTTCGCCGGCGACCACCGCGAAGCCGCGGCCCTGCTCGCCGGCGCGGGCGGCTTCGACCGCGGCGTTGAGGGCGAGGATGTTGGTCTGGAAGGCGATGCTTTCGATCACGCCGACGATGTCGCCGATCTGGCGCGAGTGCGTCACGATGTCCTGCATGGTGCCGACCACCTGCTGCGTGAGTTCGCCGCCCTGCGCGGCCAGCCCGGACGCGCCGTGCGCGAGCTGGCTGGCCTGGCGGGCGTTCTCGGCGGTCTGCTTCACGGTGGAGGTGAGCTCTTCCATGCTGGCGGCGGTCTGTTCGAGCGACGCGGCCTGTTCCTCGGTGCGCTGGGACAGGTCGGTGTTGCCCGCGGAGATCTCGCGCACGCCGACGTTGATCGACTCGCTGCCGCTGCGCACGGTGCCGACCGTGTCGATCAGCGATTCTTGCATCTTCTGCAGCGCCGCGCCGAGCTTGCCCATTTCGTTGTCGCTGGTGACGGCCACGCGCCCGGTCAGGTCGCCGGCGGCGATGCGCTGGAACTGCGCGATGGCGGCGTTGACCGGATCGACGATGGCGCGCATCAGCGCCGCGCGCCCGGCCCACGCCAGCAGCAGCGAGACGGCGAGGCCGGCGGCGACCGCGATGCTGACGGCCTTGAAGCGGCTTTGCGCCTGTTCATAGCGTTGCGCGCCGCGGTCGAGCTGGAGCTTTTCCAGCGCCAGCATGGATTTCTCGAAGGCGCCGTAGAGCGGCGGCAGCTTGTGGGCCTGCAGTTGCAGGAAGGCCTGCCGGTCGCCGCCCTTGAGCGCGGCCAGCGCCGGTTCCACGCCTTCGGCGAGGAACTTCGCGCGCTTTTCCTGCATGTCCTTGATCAGGCGCTGCTCTTCCTCGCCGCTGCCGGCCGAGGCGAGGTAGTGCGCCTGGCGCTCGTCGGCCGCCTTCAGGTACTGGCCGGACCGCGCGAGCACGGCGCTGGCGCCTTCCTGGTTGTTCAGCTCGGTGAGCGAGGCGTAGGTCGCCAGTGCCAGGCGCAGGCGCAGCAACTGGCCGGCGCTGCCTTCGAGGTCGGCCACGGCGGGCGTGTCGACGGTGTACATCTGCTTGAGCGATTCGTTGCCGGCGTGCATGGACAGCAGTCCCGCCGCGGCCCCGACCATCAGGGCAAAGCCGAACATGGCGACCATGAGGCTGAGATAGCCCCGGATGGACAGTTGCTTCAACATTGTCTTCCTCTCCTTGGATACAGCGTTCTTGTGTCCGCTGCCGCGCGGCACAAGGACCGCGGCACGGAAAACGCCTCTGATTGCGGGGGGCGCTATTTCGGTCTACGGCTGTGGAGGAGGAAAACTGAAGCGGCTTCGGGCAGGTGGCTGCAGGCGCGCGGGCGGCCGGATGTCACGCCAGGATGCGCAGGCGGCACACGGCGGTCTCTTCCTGTCCCGGCGCGAGCCAGCGCAGCCCGGTGCCGTGGTGGATGGCATTGGGCAGGCCGAGCCACGGTTCCACGCAATAGAAGTCGGCGTCGGCGTGCTCGGACCAGGTGGTGACGGCGAACCACGGCGCGGCTGCGGGCGCGTCCGGCGCGTCCAGTTCGATCGCCAGCCGGCGGCCACGCGGGGCCGCCGCGCTGGGCGGCATGGCGAGGATGCAGGCGCGCGGCGCGGCGTGCGATTCACGCAGCACGTGGAAGGTGTCCTGCAGGCGCGCATCGTCGAGCGAGTAGGACGCCGCGCCGGCACCGAGGGCGTCCAGCGCGCCGTCGGCGCGCTGGCGCATCAGGTCGGCGTCGGGCATCTCCAGCACGGCCGCGCCGCGCGCTTCATGCGCGAGCGCGAAATAGAAATGGTGGCCGGCGTAGTACGGCAGCGGCTGCGTGCCGGTATTGCGCGTGCGCAGCGTGGTTTCGAGTCCGTCCTCGAGCAGGCGGTAGCCGGCTTCGAACGCGAATTCGAACGGGTAGCCCGCGCGCGTGGCGTCGCTGGCGCGCAGCGTCATCGCGATGTGGCTGCCGGCGTCGTACTGCGTGAGCGCGAACGGCAGGTCGCGCGCGAAGCCGTGGCTGGGCAGGGCGCGCACCGCGCCGTTCGCGTCGCGCCAGGCGCCCGGCGCGCCGTCGACGAAATGCCGGGCGATGAAGGGGAACAGCAGCGGATTGCCGCCGCGCACGCGCGCCGGCTGGGACCAGTCGGCCGGGTCGGGCCAATGCAGGATGTCTTCGCCGCGATGCACCCAGCGCACCAGGCGCGCGCCGGCCCGCGGGGCCAGCAGCAGGTAGTTGTCGTGGCCGCCGACGCGGACCAGGTCCTGGCCCTGGAACTGCGTGAAGGAGGGAGCGGGGGAAGAGGTGGCAGGGGCTTGCATGTGGCGCGGGGTCTCGGGCAACGGTGAGGCGGGCGGGGGCGGAAGCGGCGATGCATGGCAATCATAACCGCAGCACCGCGCCGGTGCCGCGGCGCGGGCGGCGTGCGCGCCGGGCGCCCAGCACGGGTGCATGCGTTGGGTGTGCCACGGCGCGCGGCGCGCCGGCGGCGCCGGGCGCTTCACATTTGTCCGCGTGGCGGCGCGCCTTGCGCGCCGTGGTCCGCTGGCGCGGATGTTGCGTTGCATCGCAGCGCATTTCCCCACCAGCGAAAGGAGCTTGTCATGGCCGAGTCCAACAGCAAGTCCAGCAGCGAACCCGCCGGCGCGCCCGCCGCGGATCTTCCCCCCATGCAGTTTTCCCACGTGCGCCCGCACGACACGGCGTTCGTCGACCAGGGCCTGCGCGACTTCTTCCTCTACCGCGACCTGGGCGTGGCCGAGGCCACCGGCGGCAAGGTGCTGGCGCAGCTGGTCAAGGCCAACCAGCCGCCCGAGCAGGGCACCGGCTGGCACCGGCACGAGGCCGAGTTCCACGTGGTGCTGATGCTCAAGGGCTGGGCGCGTTTCATGTACGAGGACAAGGAGACGCTGGTCGCCGCCGGCGACTGCGTGCACCAGCGCCCCGGCATCACGCATTACCTGTTCGACTATTCGCCCGACATGGAATATCTGGAGATCGTCGGGCCGGCCGATTTCGCCACGGTCGAGGTCGAGGGGCCGTGCGCGGTGCCGGCGGTGACGCCGTGGCCGACCGACCGCAACGCGGCCTGACCGCCTGATTGCCTGGCCGCCGCGGCAGCCCCGGAGAAAAATCCCGGGGCCACCGCCGCGCGGTCCCGCCTACGAAGTCATGTGCACGGTGTTGCGCACGATCGGATAGACCTGCGCATCCCAGCGCTTGCCATTGAACACGCCGTAGTGGCCGACGCCGGTCTGCACGTGGTGCATGCGCATGTAGGGGCGCAGGCTTGCGCACAGGTCCTGCGCGGCCATGGTCTGGCCGATCGCGCAGATGTCGTCGCGCTCGCCTTCCACCGTGAGCAGCGCGGTGCGCCGGATCGCGCGCGCGTCCACGCGGCGCCCGGCCACGTCGAGCAGGCCCTGCGCCAGCAGGAAGCGCTGGAACACCATGCTGACCGTCTCCAGGTAGAACTCGGCGCTGAGGTCCATCGTGGCGAAGTATTCCTCGTAGAAGGTCTGGATGGCGTCGGCGCGCTGGTGCTCGCCGTTGGCGCGCAGGTCGTAGAGGTCGTGGAAGGCCTGCTGGTGGCGCTCGCTGTTCATGCTCATGAAGGCGGTCAGTTGCACGAAGCCCGGATAGACGTGCCGCATGGCGCCAGCGAAGCGCAGCGGCACGTGGCTGGTGAGCGTGCGCTCGAACCACTCGATGGACTGGCTGGTGGCGAGCTCGTTGACCTTGGTCGGGTTGATGCGCGCGTCGATCGGGCCGGCCATCAGGATCAGGCTGGGCGGCTGGGCCGGGTCGTCGTCCTCCGCCATCAGCGCGACGGCGGCGAGCGCGGCCACGGTGGGCTGGCACACCGCCATCAGGTGCGTGCCGCCGCCGAGCACGTGCAGGAAGTCGATCAGGTGCTGGACGAATTCGTCGAAGCCGAAGCGGCCGTGCATGAGGGAGATGTCGCGCGGGTTGTGCCAGTCGGTGATGTACACGTCGTGGTCGCGCAGCATGGTCTGCACGGTGCCGCGCAGCAGCGTGGCGAAGTGGCCCGACATCGGCGCGACCAGCAGCACGCGCGGCTGCTGGCCGGCGCCGTGCTTGCGAAAGCGCAGCAGCGTGCAGAACGGCGTGCGCGCCGCCACTTCTTCCGTCACCTGCATCGGCGTGCCGTCGACGGTGATGCTGTCGATGCCGAAGGCCGGGCGGTGATGGGTGAGCCGGCTCAGCGCCAGCACCTCGCACGCGGCGCGCGTGGCGCGCATGGGCTCGCATGCGGCCAGGCGCGGGTTGGCGGCCATTGCCACGGCCATCATGTCGGCCACGCTGCAGGCTGGCTGCATGAGGTCCGCATAAGTCTGGTACACCTGATACAGCATGGCCGCCCCCCTTTTATGCGTTGGCTTCATACGCCGCAATATGTGTGCCACGGCGTTCTGTTGGCATGAGGCTTGCGGGCCTGCCATCGTGGGGAGACGGGCGACCGGTTCTGGTTCGAATGCGGCGCCAGCGCCGCGTGCGGCAAGTGGCACGAAGGGCTGCCGCGCCGGCGCGGCTTCATGCTGGTGCCGCAAGCCGCACCGCGCCGGTGCGGACCATCTGCCGCTTGTCCGCGGCGCGTTTTCCCGTGCCGCGCCGGCCGCGATGCCACGCCCGCCATGTAGTACAACATCATGGTAGGAGCCGCGGCATGCGGCACATAGCACGACATGACAGCGGGAAAACCCGCGGCGGGAATGATGTGAGCGGCGGGGAACGCAGCGAAAGAAGCAGCGAAAGAAGCAGCGGCGGCATGCCGGGCATCGTTCGCGCCGCGAGCGCGTCGCCGGCCCGCCGTTCCAACGACTCATCGAGATGGCAAGGAGACGTGATGGCGAAGACGACACTGACCATCAGCAGCAAGACTTATTCGTCGTGGTCCCTGCGCGGATGGCTGCTGGCGCGTTTTGCGGGACTCGACTTCGAGGAAGTGCTGGTGCCGCCCGACGACGCCGCGGCGCGCGCGGAGATCCTGCTGTTGTCGCCGTCGATCCTCGTGCCGCGCCTGTTCCACCAGGGCGTGACGGTGTGGGACACGCTCGCCATCGGCGAGTATCTCAACGAGATCAGCCCCAAGGCCGGCCTGCTGCCCGACGACCGCGCCGCGCGCGCGCATTGCCGCGCCATCTGCGGCGAGATGCACTCCGGCTTCGCCGCCCTGCGCGCGGCGCTGCCGATGAACCTGAAGGGGCATTTCCCCGGCTTCAAGGTGTGGTCGCGCGCGCAGGCGGACATCGACCGCATCGTGCAGATCTGGAGCGAATGCCTGACCCGCTACGGCGGCCCGTTCCTGTTCGGCCAGCGCAGCATGGCCGACGCGATGTACGCGCCGGTGGTGACGCGCTTCCTGACCTACGGCGTGGAGCTCGACCCGCAGCCGGTGGCGTACTGCAAGCAGATCCTCGCCATGCCCGAGCTGCAGGAATGGATCGCCGAGGCGCGCAAGGAGCCGGACGAGATCAGCGAGCTCGAAGTGGAATTCTGAGCGCGCCGCGGCGCGCTCAGGAGCGAAGACGAAGCGAAACCGCAGGGGACCGGGCGCGGCGGGCGCTGCCGCAGCCGGTCCCCTTCGCGCTTCCTGCGCGCGGCGTTCGGCGCGCTCCCCGTCAGGCCGCCGCGGATGCGCCGGCGCGCGCGGCCAGGAAGCCCACGGCGTAGGCGAAATACCAGTCGAGCGTGTCCGGGTTCATCATGGCGTCGCGGTTGGCGATCTGGTCCGGCGCGTGGCCCAGCAGCAGCTTCTTGACCGGCACTTCCATCTTCTTGCCCGACAGCGTGCGCGGCACGCCCGGCACCTGCAGGATCTCGTTCGGCACGTGGCGCGACGACAGCGCGGCGCGGATGCGCGCGCGCATGGCCTCGCGCAGCGGCTCGTCCAGCGCCAGCCCTTCGCGCAGCACCACGAACAGCGGCATGTAGGACTCGCGGCCCAGGTATTCGAGGTCCACCACCATGCTGTCGAGCACTTCCGGCAGGTCTTCCACCACGCGGTACAGCTCGCTGGTGCCCATGCGGATGCCGTGGCGGTTGATGGTGGCGTCCGAGCGGCCGTAGATGATGGCGCCGCCGTGCGCGGTGATCTTGATCCAGTCGCCGTGGCGCCACACGCCGGGGTAGGTGTCGAAATAGCTATCGCGGTAGCGCCTGCCGTCGGCGTCGCCCCACAGGAACAGCGGCATCGACGGCATCGGCGCGGTGCAGACCAGCTCGCCGACCGCGCCGGTCAGCGCGCGGCCCGCGTCGTCGAACGCTTCCACGCGCGCGCCGAGGCAGCGGCATTGCATCTCGCCGGAGTAGACCGGCAGGATCGGGCAGCCGGCCACGAAGGAGCCGGCGAAATCGGTGCCGCCGCTCATCGGCGCGAGCCAGATGTCGGCGCGCACGTGGCGGTAGATCCAGTCGTAGGCCTCGGCCGGCAGCGGCGAGCCGGTCGAGCCGAGCGCGCGCAGGCGCGACAGGTCCGCCACGCGCGCGGGCTCGATGCCGGCCTTCATGCAGGCGGTGAAGAAGGCCGCGCCCGCGCCGAAGGCGGTGATGCCGGCGGCCTCCACGAAGCGCCACAGCACGCCGGCATCCGGGTAGGCCGGGTTGCCGTCGTAGAGCGCGATGGTGGTGCCGAGCAGCAGCCCGGCCACCTGCGCGTTCCACATGATCCAGCCGCTGCTGCTGTACCAGTGGAACACGTCGTCCGGGCCCAGGTCGTTGTGGAAGGCCATGAGCTTGACCTGCTCGACGACGATGCCGCCGTGGCCGTGCACGATGGGCTTGGGCATGCCGGTGGTTCCCGAGGAATAGACGATCCACAGCGGGTGGTCGAACGGCACCGGCTCGATGGCCAGCGCCGCGCGGTGCGCCAGCACGTCCCGCCACGCGTGGCGGCGCACGCCCGGCGGCAGGGGCGGGGCGGCAGCGTCCGCGTGGCCGGACGGCACCAGCACCACGTCGGTCAGCGAGGGCAGGGCGGCGGCGAGGTCGGCCAGCACCGGCGCGCGGTCGTGGTGCCTGCCGCCGTACTGGTAGCCGTCCACGGCGACCAGCACCTTGGGCTCGATCTGGCGGAAGCGGTCGATCACCGCGACCTGGCCCATGTCCGGCGCGCAGCCCGACCAGATCGCGCCGAGGCTGGCGGTGGCGAGGAAAGCCACCACGGTGGCCGGGATGTTGGGCAGGTAGCCGGCCACGCGGTCGCCGCGCGCCACGCCCATCTGCCGCAGCGCGTGGGCCAGCGAGGCGACCTGCGCTTCGAGCGCGTCCCAGCTCAGCTCGCTCACGCCGACCGCCTCGCCGGCGAAGCGGATGGCCGCGCGCCGGCGCGCGGCGCCGCTGCCGGCGTGGCGGAACACCTGCTGCACATAGTTCAGGCTGGCGCCTTCGAACCAGCGCGCGCCGGGCATGGCGGGATCGGCCAGCACACGCGCCGGTTCGGTGTCGAAGCGCAGGTCGAAATACGCGCGGATGGCGTCCCAGAAGGCTTCCAGGTCGGTTACCGACCATTGCCACAGGGCGCCGTAGCCGTCGAAGGCGAGGCCGCGCTCGCGCGCCAGCCAGCGCATGAAATCGGCGATGCGGCTGCCGTCGCGGAATGCCGGCGACGGCGTCCACATCAGTTTCCCTTCCTCAAGGGTGGTCATGTGTCTCCTCCTCGGTTCCGTCTGGCGCGGACGTGCGGATGGCCTGGTTTTCATGTTGCCGCGCGGCAGCGTGGCCGCCGCGTGCGGCTTGGCGTGATCTTATTACATGGCGCGGCCTAGGCGCTGGCGCGCTGCGCGAACAGCGAGTCCCACAAGCCGTCGACGCGCGCCTTCACGGCGTCGTCCATGCGGATCGGGCGGCCCCATTCGCGCGTGGTCTCGCCGGGCCACTTGTCGGTGGCGTCGATGCCCATCTTGGAGCCCAGGCCCGAGACCGGCGAGGCGAAGTCCAGGTAGTCGATGGGCGTGTTGTCCACCAGCACGGTATCGCGCGACGGGTCCACGCGCGTGGTGATGGCCCAGATCACTTCCTTCCAGTCGCGCACGTCGACGTCGTCGTCCACCACCACGATGAACTTGGTGTACATGAACTGCCGCAGGAAGCTCCACACGCCGAACATCACGCGCTTGGCGTGGCCGGCGTACTGCTTCTTCATGCGCACCACCGCCATGCGGTAGCTGCAGCCCTCGGGCGGCAGGTAGAAGTCGGTGATCTCGGGGAACTGCTTCTGCAGCAGCGGCACGAATACCTCGTTGAGCGCCACGCCGAGGATGGCCGGCTCGTCGGGCGGCTTGCCGGTATAGGTGGAGTGGTAGATCGGGTCGCGCCGCATGGTGATGCGGTCGATGGTGAAGACCGGGAACCAGTCCTGCTCGTTGTAATAGCCGGTGTGGTCGCCGTAGGGGCCTTCCAGCGCGTGCTGGTAGCCGCTCGGGTGGCCGGGGTCGGGCTGGATATGGCCTTCGAGCACGATCTCGGCCGAGGCCGGCACGCTCAGCTCGGACAGCGTGGGCGTGAGGCAACCGGCCAGCGCGGTGCGGCTGCCGCGCAGCAGGCCGGCGAACTGGTATTCGGACAGCGTGTCCGGCACCGGCGTCACGGCGCCGAGGATGGTGGCCGGGTCGGCGCCCAGCGCCACGGCGATCGGGAACGGCTTGCCCGGGCTGGCCAGCGCGTGCTCGCGGAAATCCAGCGCGCCGCCGCGATGCGCGAGCCAGCGCATGATGACCTGGTTGCGGCTGATGACCTGCTGGCGGTAGATGCCCAGGTTCTGGCGCTTCTTGTGCGGGCCCTTGGTGACCACCAGCCCCCAGGTGATCAGCGGCGCGGCGTCCTCCGGCCAGCAGGTCTGGATCGGCAGGCGCGCGAGATCGACGTCGTTGCCTTCCCACACCACTTCCTGGCAGGCGGGGCTGTTCACGCGCCTGGGCGCCATGTCCCACACCGACTTGGCCAGCGTGAACAGCTTGCCCGCTTCGCGCAGGCCGCGCGGCGGCTCGGGCTCCTTGAGCGCGGACAGCACGCGGCCGATGTCGCGCAGGTCGGCCAGGCTTTCGGCGCCCATGCCCAGCGCAACCCTGCGTGTCGTGCCGAACAGATTGGCCAGCACGGGCACGCTATAAGTCTGTCCAGGACGCTGCGGATCGCTCGGTCTTTCGAACACGACGGCGGGTCCTTCCGCCCGCAACAGCCTGTCGCAGATCTCGGTCATTTCGAGGTTGGGCGACACCGGCACGCCGATCCGCTTCAGTTCGCCGAGGCCTTCAAGCTGGCCGATGAAATCGCGCAAGTCGTTGTATTTCATAGTGAATTCTGTTGGTGCCTGGACGCGGCAAAATGCCCGCGCCGGCAATGAATGCGGATCTTCGTGCACATCCGCATGGCGTGGCGAAAAAAAATCGCCCTGATTTACATCATCAAATTGTAAATTTTTTTCCCGCGCCGGCGCTGGGGGAGACTGCTCCGATGCTTTACCAGTACTGACTTTCGCCGAATTCGGGGGAGGCGGAAGCGGCGTAAAGGACATTGTTACATATAACTACAAGCTATGACTTTTGACATCGTTATTCTTGACGATGTATAAAAGCGTTCCTACAATCCGGTTCTGCTCGTTGGAGTGTTGCGTCGCAGCACATTTTTTTCCTCCCTGTCAAGGGGCTGGCAAAAAAACATCCATCTCTGATCACTAAGCGGATTCGCCTGAGCAAGGGCGGGTCCCGATCGATTGTCCCGGCGCTGGCCGGGTGCATTGAGTAGTTCGCGGCAGGGCAGGCTCCCCCAAGAGCCTACCCTGTTTCTCGTTGGGCGCATGGGGAGCGCCCACCAACAGGTGCTGGCAGCCTTTGCTAGGCAGTGCAGCATCCTTACTTGAGTACGCGGTCATCGGCGTGAGGCGTTTCGGCGCGGCACGATGCGAACGGCGGATGGAGGTAAGTATGAGTGGTTGGAAAACCCTTCATCTTCCCGGTGTCGGACGGGCATTGCAGGTCCGCTTCAGACAACCGGTTCCCGGGGTGAGTCGGGCATTGCAAGTCCGTCTCGCACACCGGGTGGCGGGTCGCGCCTTCCGGGGCGGCCGCGCCACAGTGAAATATGCCCTGAACAGTCTCGGGGTGGTGTCGGTGGTCGCGGCGGTCTCGCTGGCGGTCAGCCAGGAATGGCGCACGGCCCTGGCCGGCGCGCTGGCCGGGGACGAAGCGCCGGCGGTGCTCATGGAAGCCGCGGTGCCCGCCGCCTCGGCCGACGTGGCTGCGGCCAAGCTCGGCCTGGCACCGGCTCCGGTGCTGGCCAAGGCGCCGGGCCTGCCGACGGTGTCCGGCACCGACGACTGGAACCAGCCGGCCGGCAAGGTGCCTTCGGTGGCCCACCTGGCCGCGCAGATTCCGGCGCAGCGCGTGGCGCTCGACGCCCGCAACCCGACCACGCTCGGCAGCGCGCGCGAGCAGGCCGTGGTGGCGGACTACATTGCCCGCAAGTACCGCGTGGCGGCGCAGGCCACCGCGCAACTGGTGAAGGCCGCGTACCTGACCGGGCGCGAGGTCGGCATCGATCCGCTGCTGATCCTGGGCGTGATCGCCATCGAGTCCAGCTTCAACCCGTACGCCGAGAGCGGCGTCGGCGCGCAGGGCCTGATGCAGGTCATGACCAAGGTCCACCAGGACAAGTACGAGGCCGTGGGCGGCGTGGCAGCCGCGCTCAACCCGTATGCCAACATCAAGATCGGCGCGCTGGTGCTCAAGGACTGCATCGCCCGCGCCGGCTCGCTCGAAGGCGGCCTGAAGTTCTACGTGGGCGCGTCCAGCAACACCGACGGCGGCTACGGCGCCAAGGTGCTGGCCGAGCGGGCCCGCCTGCGCCAGCTTCCGGGCGTGCACAGCGCACCGGAGCCGGTCGCGGCCAAGCCCGAGGCGGAGGCCGACGCCAATGCCAAGTCGCAGGCCCAGGCCGTGCATCACCAGGGCAACGGCGACAAGCTGGAAGCGGCCGGCAACGTGCCGAAGAGCGCCTGATCGTCCGAGCGCCCGAGGCCGCGTGCCGCGCGGCTTGCCGCGCAACAGGGAAAAGCACCCCCGAGGGGCTGGCCGTCAGCAAAAGGCGTTGAAAGCCCCAGGAGGGTCGAGAAGTCAAAAAAGCCCCGCGAAGCTGCCTTCGCGGGGCTTTTCTTGTATTGCCGATCCGTCTTGCCCGAGAGGCTGGTCCGAGAGGCCGGCCAGTTGCTGCTGTGTGATTTCCCGCGGCTTCCGCGCGAGGATCAGGTGCTGCCCCAGGCGCTCCGCAGAGGCCCCCTGGGGGCGCGGGTGCTTTCTGCTTGCCGCGCTGCCGGGCTCAGGCGAAGAACTTCCGCAGCCGTGCCATCGCTTCCTCGATGTTCGCCATCGAGGTCGCGTAGGAGATGCGGATGTAGTCGCTGGCCGTGTACGGGCCGAAGTCCTGGCCCGGCACCATGACCACGCCGGCCTCGTGCAGCATGGCCTGGGTCAGGCTGTCGGAATCGCCGGCGGCGCGATGGTTGACGCCGCGGCAGTCGGCATACACGTAGAAGGCGCCGTCCGGCTTGACCGGCACGTGCAGGCCGAGCGACTCCAGCGCCGGCACGATGGCGTCGCGGCGGCGACGGAACTCCGCCTTGCGCTCGTCGTAGATGGCCAGCGCCTCGGGCGTGAAGCAGGCCAGCGCGGCATGCTGGGCCACCGCCGAGGCGCAGATGAACAGGTTCTGCGCGACCTTCTCGAACGCGTCCACCAGCGCGTCGGGCACCACCAGCCAGCCCAGGCGCCATCCCGTCATGTTGAAGTACTTGGAGAAGCTGTTGACCGTGACCACGTCGTCGTCCAGGCTCAGCGCCGACACCGGCGGCGCGTCGTACGACAGGCCCTGGTAGATCTCGTCGACGATGGCGAAGCCGCGACGCGCGCGCACGGCGGCGAGGATGCGCGCGAGCTCGTCCGGCAGGATCGAGGTGCCGGTCGGGTTCGAGGGCGACGCCAGCAGCACGCCGCGGGTGTGCGCGTGCCAGTTGGCCTCGACCTGCTCGGCGGTGAGCTGGAAGCGCTCGGCCGGGCCGCTCGGGATCATCTTCGCGCGGCCGTCGAAGGCCGCCACGAAATGGCGGTTGCACGGATAGCTGGGGTCCGGCATCAGCACCTCGGCGCCGATCTCCACCAGCACCGCGCAGGCCAGCAGCAGCGCGCCCGAGGCGCCGGCGGTGACGATCACGCGGCGCGCCGGCACGTCGATCCCGTAGGCGCTCTTGTAGTGGGCGGCGATGGCCTCGCGCAGCGGCATGATGCCGAGCGCGCCGGTGTACTGGGTGACGCCGCGGCGCATGGCCGCCTCCGCCGCCCTGACCACGGGCTCGGCCGCGGTGAAGTCGGGCTCGCCGATGCCCATGTGGATGATGTGGCGACCGGCCCGCTCCAGTTCGGCGGCCTGCTTGGCCAGTTCCATCACGTGGAAGGCGTCGATGTGGGCGAGGCGGGAGGCGGTGGCGAGGCGCTGCGGGTTCATGGCGGGTAGCGGAGTAAGGGGATGAAGCCTGGCCGGCCCGTTGGTCGATCGGGGCCGCCGGCGAAAGTGAAAACACCCGCCTGGAGCGGGTGTCGTCGTGGCAGGGGCGCCGCGCGGGCGGCGCCGGCTGCCGGGCTCAGCGTCGCGCGGCCAGTTCGGGCGCGCGCACCTGGGCGGCCAGCTTGTCCAGCACGCCGTTGACGTATTTGTAGCCTTCCACGCCGCCGAAGGTCTTGGTCAGTTCCACGGCTTCGTTGATGACGACCTTGTACGGGATGTCGATGCAGTGCACCAGTTCGTAGCTGCCGATCAGCAGCGCGGCGCGCTCGACCGGCGACAGCTCGTCCACCGGGCGGTCCAGGAACGGCGCGAACACGCCGGTCAGCGTGCTTTCCTCGCGGATCGCGCCGTTGAGCAGCGCGTCGAAGTGCTCGCGGTCGGCCTTGTTGAAGCCCTGCGCGTCATGCAGGTGGGCCTGGATGGCGCCGGTGTCGTTGCGGTTCAGCAGCCACTGGTACAGGCCCTGCAGCGCGAGCTCGCGCGAGCGGCGGCGCGCGCTCTTGGGCGCCGCCTTGGGCTCGGACTTGCCTGCCGGGGCCGCGGGCTTGCCGGCCGGGTTGCTGCTCTCGGGCGCGTCACTCATCGTCGTCCTCGTCTTCGTCCTCTTCCTGGCTGCGCAGCGAATCCAGCGCCGCGACCAGGTTGGCCATTTCCACCGCGGCGCGGGCGCAGTCGCGGCCCTTCTCGCGGGTGCGGGCATGCGCCTGGGCGTCGGTGTCGACGGTCAGGATGCCGTTGGCGATGGGCACGTTGAAGTCCAGGCCCACGCGGGTGATGCCGGCGCCCGATTCGTTCGAAACCAGCTCGAAGTGGTAGGTCTCGCCGCGCACCACGGCACCGAGCGCGATCAGCGCGTCGAACTGGCCGCTTTCGGCCATCTTCTGCAGCGCCAGCGGCACTTCCAGCGCGCCGGGCACCGTCACCACGAGGGTGTCTTCGCCTTCGATGCCCAGCTTTTCCAGCTCGGCGACGCAGGCTTCGCGCAGCTCGTCGCAGACCGGCTCGTTGAAGCGGGCCTGCACGATGCCGATACGCAGGCCTTCGCCTTCGAGGTTGCTGGGGTAGAAACCGTGATCCATCTGTATTCTCCTGGGTTCGGTTCGCGGCCGGCGCGATCGGGAAAGGCGCGGCCGCCGGTATGCGGTGTTCGGGGTCGGTGTATCAGTCTGCCTGGCCGCGCATGGGCTGGTAGCCGGTCACTTCCAGGTCGTAGCCGGTCATGCTCGGCATCTTCAGCGGCGAAGCCAGCACGCGCATCTTGCCCACGCCGACATCCTTGAGGATCTGCGCGCCGGTGCCGTAGGTGCGCAGGTCCGGCTTGTGGCGCGAGCGGTCCTGCGGCGCGTCGAGCGCCGAGAACTGCGCGAACAGCTGCGTCGAGCAGTCGCCGCAGTTCAGCAGCACCATCACGCCGTGCTCGGCCTCGGCGATGGCCTCGAGCGCGGCGGGCACGCTCCACGAATGCGTGGTGCGCGACACTTCCAGCAGGTCCAGCGTGGACAGCGGCTCGTGCACGCGCACCAGCGTCTCGCGGTCCGGGCGCGGCGTGCCCTTGACCAGCGCCAGGTGGGCGCGGCCGCTCGGCTTGTCGCGGTAGATGATGCTGTGGAAGGTGCCGTAGGGCGTCTGCATGCTGCGCTCGCCGGCGCGCTCGATGATGCTCTCGGTGCGGCTGCGGTAGTGGATCAGGTCGGCAATGGTGCCGATCTTGATGTCGTGCTCGCGCGCGAACTCGATCAGGTCGGGCAGGCGCGCCATCGTGCCGTCGTCCTTCATGATCTCGCAGATCACGGCGGCCGGGGTCAGGCCGGCCAGCGTGCCCAGGTCGCAGCCGGCCTCGGTGTGGCCGGCGCGGATCAGCACGCCGCCGGGCTGCGCCGTGAGCGGGAAGATGTGGCCGGGCTGGACCAGGTCGGCCGGGCGGGCGTCCCTGGCGACCGCGGCCTGCACGGTGCGCGCGCGGTCCGCCGCGGAGATGCCGGTGGTCACGCCCTCGGCCGCCTCGATCGACACCGTGAAGTTGGTGCCGTGCACCGTACCGTTGCGGCTGACCATCGGCTGCAGGTCCAGCTGGCGGCAGCGCTCGGCGGTCAGCGTCAGGCAGATCAGGCCGCGCCCGTACTTCGCCATGAAGTTGATGGCTTCCGGGGTGACGAAATCGGCTGCCAGGACCAGATCGCCTTCGTTCTCGCGGTCTTCCTCATCGACCAGGATGACCATGCGGCCGGCACGGATTTCGGCAATGATGTCTTCGGTACGGGCGATTGTCATGAGGTACGGGCTGCGGCAGGCTGAGGTTGGGGCGGAGTGCGGAGCGCTCTTGGTATTCGGGGCGGGGAAGGCCGGCGTCGTCCGACCGGCGCCGCCCGGACCGGACCCGGCTGGCCCCGGGGCGGGCCCGGAACTGGCGCGCGCAAGGAAAACCGGCTGGCCGCGGCGGCGGTCTGGCCCGATATTGTACGTCAAGCGCGCCCCTCGGGGCGCGCGGTGGCGATTTCCGGCCGCCGCCGGCCGGCGGGCAGGCTCAGGCGCCTTGCGCGGCCGGCACGCCGGCATGCATGCCCAGCAGCGCCTTCGCCCGTTGCCAGACGATCTCGGCCTGGAAGGCGACCATGACGGCGATCAGCACCATCACCTGCCCGAAGCCGCTGCTGTGGGCCACCGCCGCGCCGGCCATGTAGGCGGCCGCGCCGAGCGCGAACTTCACCAGCACCAGGCCCAGGAACAGCGCGATCGTCAGCTTCGTGCCCTGCGCGTAGACGGCCCCGTTCTCGACCGACAGCGTGGTCAGGCGTCCGCGCACGTAGCCGACCGCCGCGCTCATCGCCAGCCCGCCCAGCAGCAGGGTCCAGGCCAGCGGCGACGCCGGCGCATGGATGCCGCCGGCCACGAAGCCGACGATGGCGTAGATGGCGGCAAGCTTGAAGCGCGACTTGCCGTCCACCTCGCTGCGCACGGTCTGGCGATAGACCGCATAGCAGCACAGCGCGGCGATCAGCAGGATTTGGTGGGTCGTCATGATCTCTTCCTCGTGGTTGTCTGTGCGGGAGCCGGTGCGCGCCCGCGATGGAAACCATCGTAGAAAGGGAAAATGAGCCGAAAATGATGGCGCCTCTCCCGCGGCGGGGAGGGCGCCGGCGGATGCCTACGCCGCGTCCTTGGGCGCGCTCATCATGCGCTCCACGTAGCGCGCGATCAGGTCGATCTCCAGGTTCACGCGCGCGCCGGCCTGCAGGTCCTGCAGCGTGGTGACTTCGATGGTGTGCGGGATCAGGTTGATCGAGAAGGTGCAGCCCTGCGCGTCGTCGCTGACCTTGTTGACCGTCAGCGAGACGCCGTTGACCACCACCGAGCCCTTGTAGGCCAGGTAGCGGCCCAGCTCGCGCGAGGCGCGGATGCGCAGCTCGTGGGATTCGCCCACCGGGGCGAAGTGGGTGACTTCGCCGAGGCCGTCGACGTGGCCGGACACCAGGTGGCCGCCGAGGCGGTCGGCCAGGCGCAGCGCCTTTTCCAGGTTGACGCGGCCCGGACGGTCCAGGCCGGCGGTCTTGCCGAGCGATTCGCGCGACACATCGACGTCGAAGGTGTCGCCTTCGAGCGCGATCACCGTCATGCAGGCGCCCTGGATGGCGATGCTGTCGCCGAGGGCGACGTCGGACAGGTCCAGCCCGGTGGCGCGCACCCGCAGGCGCACCCCGGCGGTTTCGCCGGCGGCCAGCGGGGACACGGTTTCGATGCGGCCGACGGCCGCGACAATGCCAGTAAACATGGTCGGTGGAAGAGTGGAAGAGGCGATGGGGAAAACATGCATGCTAGCAGGTGCGCGGTGGTTTCGTTGTCGCCGTTTCCCGTTCCTCGCCCCCGCCCGCCGCCATGCGCGCCGCTGGCGGCGCGCCCCGCTCCCGCGCCTGCTGTTATGCGTGGTCGATGCGCCGGGCGAGCAGGCGCAGGTCTTCGCCGACCATGCGCACGTCGTGCCAGCGGAAGGCGGCCGCGTCCTGCAGGCGCGCCAGCGGCGGCAGGTTGAACATGCCCTGCGCGTCGCCGAGCAGCTTGGGCGCGAGGTAGACCAATAGTTCGTCGACGCAATGCTCGCGGATCAGCGAGCCGTTGAGCTTGAAGCCGGCCTCCACGTGCAGCTCGTTGATGCCGCGCCGGCCCAGTTCCTCCAGCATGCGGCGCAGCTCCACCTTGCCGTGCGGGTTGGGCAGCACCACCACCTCGGCGCCGCGCGCTTCCAGCGCGCGCCGGCGGGCGGCGTCGTCGAAGGCGCAGAACACCAGCACCGGCTTGGCGAAGTCGCCCGTGTCGGGGATCAGCAGGCGCGCGTCCAGCGGGATCTCCAGGCGCGAATCCACCACCACGCGCTGCGGCTGGCGCGGCGTCTCGACCGCGCGCACGTTCAGTTGCGGGTTGTCGTCGCGCACCGTGCCGATGCCGGTGAGGATGGCGCTGGCGCGCGCGCGCCAGGCATGGCCGTCGTCGCGCGCGGCCTGCCCGGTGATCCACTGGCTGGTGCCGTCGTGCAGCGCGGTGCCGCCGTCGAGCGAGGCCGCCACCTTGACGCGCACCCACGGCAGGCCGCGCGTCATGCGCGAGACGAAGCCGATATTGAGTTCGCGCGCCTCTTTCTCCAGCAGGCCGCAGCGCACGTCGATGCCCGCCTCGCGCAGGCGCTGCAGGCCGCGCCCGGATACCGCGGGGTTCGGGTCTTCCATCGCCGCGACCACGCAGGCGATGCCGGCGCGCACCAGCGCATCGGCGCACGGCGGCGTGCGGCCGAAATGGCTGCACGGCTCGAGCGTGACGTAGGCGGTCGCGCCCGCGGGATCGTGGCCATGCGCGGCGGCGTCCTTGAGCGCCTGGATTTCCGCGTGGTCCTGGCCGGCGGGCTGGGTGAAGCCCTGGCCGATGACCTTGCCGTCCTTCGATAGCACGCAGCCGACGCGCGGATTGGGCGTGGTGGTGTACATGCCTCGCGCGGCCAGCGCGAGAGCCTGTGCCATGGCTGCGTGATCGGTATCTGAGAACATGAGGCTAGGTGTGCTTTCTGGTCGCGCGCGCGGCGCGTTGGATGAGGGTCGGCAACGGGTGCCGACGGGTTCCGGTGTCATGGCGCTCCGGCCTGGAGCGGGCCGTCGCAGTCCGCGTCCCGCCCCGGCGTGCACATGCGGACACGGCCGTGCGCGCCGAGCTTCAGCAGCCGTTGTTCGCCGCGGCAGCTCACGGTGAAGGTGGCGGCGAGAAAACCGCCTTGCTCCGAACGAGAGTATCCCACAGCTGTCATGCGCAGCGCATGGCTGCCCGGCGCGGTGGAGCGCAGCCCGATGCGCAGGCAGGCGCCGTGCGTCTGCACCACGGCGAAGGCATCCCCGGCGGGCCCGTCCGCCGATGCCCGCGCCGACGCCAGGCTCAGGCGCCAGCCGCGGTCCAGCGCGAGGCTGTCCGGCAGCGGCGACAGGACCACGTCCTCGCGCCTGGCCACGGCCGTGGCGCGCGCCAGCGCGAGCGAGCCGGCCAGCCGGTCCGCCGCCAGTTCGACCTGCTGCCGGGCCAGCAGCCGTTGCCAGGACGGCCATGCCGCTGCCGCGAGGATGGCCAGCACGGCGAGGCAGGTGAGCAGCTCGGCCAGCGTGGCGCCGCGGTTTGTCCCGTCTGTCCGGCGTACGCGGTGCGGAGCCATTGTTCAGCAGGCCGGCGGCAGCGGCACCGGTTCGGCGGCGAGGGGCGGGTGCGCGAGCCATTCCCCGGTGCTGCGCAGGATCAGCGTCCCGCACGGCGCATCGGGCCGCTGCGGCACCGCGCGCAACTCGACGCAGCGCTCCAGCCCGGCGCCCGGGCACGCGCCGGCGCTGATCAGGTGGCGCGAGCGTACCGGCGGCGCCGGCACGGGGCGCGGCCACCGGCCGGCCACCAGCGCGCCGCCGGGTTCCGCCGCGAAGGTCATGGCGGCCAGCGCGTGGCGCTCCAGTTCCAGCATGCCGCCGATCAGCGCGCTGCGCGCCTCGGCGCGCCAGCCGCGCTCGACATGGCGGTGCCAGGCGGGAATGGCCATTGCGGCAAGGATCGCGGCGATGGTCAGCGTGACCAGCAATTCGAGCAGCGTGAAGCCGCATGGGCGTGGCCGGCGTGTCATGGGCGGTTCTCCGGGTACTGCCCGCCGTGGCGGGCGGTGGTGGAAAGCGGGCTTGGCGCGAGATCTCAAGGGACGCCCGCGCGGATCAGTTCCCGCCAGCGCAGGCGGCCGGTGCGGCGGCTGGCCACGGTGCCGTCGAGCGGCGTGGCGTGGCCGGCTTCGACCGACCAGAGCGTCAGCGCCACCGTCTCGCGCGCGGCGCGGCCCGGGCGCGGCGGTTCAGCGGCGGCGAGCGGCATGCGGGCGAGGGTGATGGTGGCGCCCGCGCCGGCGGCGTCCGGCCAGATCGGGGCGGCTTTGCCGGCGAACTTGCCGGCGGATGCCGGGGTTCCGTCCAGCGCCCGGACCAGGTAGCCGCGCTGGCGGCCATCCGGCGTGCGCGTGAGCAGCGCCACATGGCCCGGGTCGGCGGGAAGGAGCCGTTCGAGGCGCTCGCCGGGATTGGCCAGCGGCAGGCGCCAGCCGGCCTTGCTTCCGTTTCCGGCATTGGCCGGGGCGGGGGGATCGGGCACGGCGACGACATGGTGGCCGCTGCCGTACACCACCAGATGGCCGCCCGCCGCGCTGAACACTTCCGGCGCGGCGGACATGGCCGGCGCGGTGGGTTGCCGGGCGGGCGTGCCGGGGCCGTGCAGGCAGCGGCCGTCCGCGCGCCACGGCGCCGGGCCGCGCAGGCCGAAGCGCCAGAGCCGGCCGGCGCCGTCCACCGCGTAGGCCGCCACGGCGAGGCCGGCCGCGTCGGACAACACGGTCGCGGCGAGCAGGGTCGCGCCGGCCGTGCCGGCCCCGCAGCCGCCCGCGGGCAGGCGCAGGTGTTGCGCGGCGTACTTTCCGCGCCACGGCGCGTTGGCGGGTTTGTCGAGCGGCAGCAAGGCGAGCCCGCCCACGGCCAGCGGCACCAGCGCATGCCACCGCTGTCCGCCCGGCGCCGGCAGGGCCAGCGCGCGGACCGGCCCCGCGGGCGCGAGCGGCAGCGCGGGGGAGGCGGCGGTTTCCCACAGCGGCCCGGCCGGTGGCGCGGAGGCGGCGTCCGTGATGTCGAGCGCGAACACGGCTGCCGGCGATGCGCCCGCCGCCACGCCGCAGAGCAGGACCGTGCGCCAGCGTTCCGGCTCGAGTTGCACATCGGCCGCTTCGGGATATGGGCAGGGTGTGCTGGTGGATGTTGGCCGTGGCGCCTGCTCTTGCTGTCTTCGGGCGCCCGGCTCGCCGCCGGTGTGGCCTGCGGCAATCCCCGGCAGGTAAGCCAGCACTTCCTCTCCGCTGCCCGCGTCGAACGCATGCAGCAGGCCGGCCTGCGTGCCCAGCCAGACCAGCGGCGCGCGCGCGGCATGCCTCGCGGCGAAGCCGGCATGGCCGGGCCGGCCGGGTATCCACGCCGGCGGCGGCACGAGCACCGGCCTGGCGCCGGCCGCGCTGCGCGCGAGCGGCGCACGGCGCAGCGCGGCCAGGCGCGCCGCCACGGCATCGTCCGCGCTTGCGCGCGCCGTGAGCAGCCTGCGCGACGCCGGGTCGCGCAGCGCGAGCCGGGCGCCGGCTTCCCATGCGATGGCCGGCACGTGCCGGGCGCGCGGCGGCGCGGCGGCGGGCAGGGCATAGGCAAGCAGTTGGCCGGTCCCCGGCTGCGGGCCGGGCCGTGCAATGTAAGTGAGTGCCTGCGGTGAGGCGGCGCTGGCGCTGCCGCACGCCAGCCCGGCGAGCAGTCCCGCAAGCGGCCCAATGAACGGTCTCGCAAGCAGCAGCCTCGCAAGTAGCCTCACAAGCAGTCCCGCAAGCAGTCTCGCAAGCAGTTTTGCAAGTAGCGCGGCGAGCACGCGGCGCGGCATGGCGGCGCGCCTCATGGCTGAAACTTGGTCTGCAGCAGGGCGCGCACCGCCGGGTCGCGCCCCGCGCCCAGCGCGGTGATGCGAAAGCGCGGCTTCGTGTTCTTTCCCGCGTCGCCGTAGCCGGGCGTCAGCCATGCGCCGGGAGGGCGTTCGTGCAGCAGTTCGATCACGTAGCGCGGCAGCGCGGCCGCGCCGGCGACGCCGGCCGGAAGCGCCGGCAGGGCGATGCCCGTGAAGGTGCCGGCGGCGATGCCGGTTGCCGCGTCGGGGCTGTGCGCGTCGAGCCAGTCGTTCCATACCGGCGGCATGCCCGGCGCGGGCCGGCACAGCCCGCGCTGCGCGCCGCCCGCGCACTGTCCGGGCGGTGGCCACGCGGCCAGGCGCGCGTCGGCGCCGGTGGCGCCGGCGCGCAGCGCCAGCAGCAGGTCGGCCTCGGCGTCCAGCAGCGCCGCCTCCGCGGCGCGGAAGGCGATCTCGCGCTCGAGCTGGTAGGCCCCGACCTGCCGCGCGGAGAGCAGGAAATGGAGACCGGCCGCGGTGGTGGCGGCAACCAGCAGCAGCATCGTGCCGACCAGCAGCAGCGTCGTGCTGCCGGCCATGCGCGGGCGCGCCGCGAGCGCGGCGGCGTTCAGCACAGCGTCTCCGCGCATGGCGCCGGATTGCGCAGCCGCACCGAGGCGGTGAACACGCGGCGCAGCAGCGCGGGCCGGTCCGCTGGCTCGAACGCCACCGCGCCGTCCTGCGCGGCGGGCGCGGGCGGAAACAGGACGAGGGCCGGCGCCCGCGCGCGCTGCGCCAGCGGACGTTCGCCACGCAGGACCAATGCGACCTGCACGGCGAGCACGTTGTGCCACGCCGGCATGCCGCGCCGGTTCATCTCCTCGGCGCGCAGGAACGTGTCGGGCCTGCCGTCGCCGGTGGTGTCGATGCCGTAGCGCAACCGCATCGTCTCGACACCGCGCACCAGCGCGCCGGAGGTCCAGCTACCGGCCTGCGCCTGTCCGTCGCGCCGGCTGGCATAGCGGCACAGCAACTGCGGTTCGCCGTCGGCACCGCTGGCCACGTAGAGCAAGTTGGCGCCCGCATACGGCGTTTCCTTTGCGGCATCGCCCACGCTCCGCGCCGCCAGCGCATAACCGCTGCAATCCACCATGGTGCGGTCCGGCAGCGCGGGCTGCCGCTCGCGCCCGCTGCCGCTGAAGCGCACCAGCAGCGCATCGCCGCCATTGACGCCGCGGCGCGCGCAGGCGGGCACCGGGCCGATGCCGGGCTGCCCGCAATCGTCGCGCCCCGACACGGCTGGCGGCGCCTGCGCCGGCATGGCCGCCGCATCCGGCCGCCAGCCGCCGTGGCGGATCAGCTGGGCAATGATGGCAAGCGCGTGCTGGCCGCGCTCTTCGAGCAGCACGAGATCGACGGCGGTGCGATAGGCGACCTGGACCGCGTGGAAGGACGACGCCGCCAGCGCGCTTACCAGCAGGCCCAGCGCGAGGCCGGTCATCAGTTCGACCAGCGTGAAGCCTTGCCAGCGCCGGCGCCGGGCCGCGCGTGCGGTCTTCATGGCCGGATCCACAGGGCGATGGCGCGCAGGGCCGCGCTGCTGCCGCCGGTGCCGCCGGCGCGTGCGGCCCGGGCGTGCAGCGGACCGGCCACCGCCAGCCTTGGTCCCGCCGCGCAGGCGGGCTCGTCGTTTTCATCGCCCGTGAAGGCGAGCGAATCGCACAGGCGCACGTGCAGCCGCCCCGCGTTTCCGCGCGCGCGCAGCAAGGCCAGCACCTGCGCCGGGTCCTCCAGTTCCGCCAGTTCGGCGCCCGCGCGCGTGGCGTGGCCGAGCGCCTCGTAGTGGCGCACGGCGCCGAGCGCGGCGGGTGCGAGCGCGGCGAGCGGGAGCAGCCCGATGCCCAGCACCGCGAGCGCGGCGAGGGCTTCGATCAGGAGGTAGCCGCGCGGCGCGCGGTGCGGCGCATGTGGCCGGTCGGCAGGGTGGCCTGTCCGGCTGGTTCGGCCTGTTCGCAACGGCATGGCGATCTCGCGTGGCAGAGGATGGCCAGACGATAGCCGCGCGGCGGGGCTGGAAATGTTCCAGATTGTGGAGACTGGCTGTGGACGATTCTCAAAATCACCGGGCTACGCCAGCCAGGCCGGCCGCGCGCGCCGCGCGCCGATACCGCGCGCCGATGCCCGCGCACTGCCGGTTCCTTGCGGACCGGCGTTCAGTCCCGTCAGCAGTCCTGCCGGCAGCCCTACCAGCAGTCCTGCGTGCTCCCCGTGCTGGCGGGGGTCTTGTCGTTGAGATCGTTGATCGTCATCTGGCCGCATGCCGGGTCGGTCTTCACCGCGTTCGCGGTCAGCAGGTAGGAGCTGGCGATCCCCGTTCCGCCCGCGGCGACCGAGATGACGTAGGCGCTGGATTCGCAGTTGTCGCCGGAAGGCGTGGTGCCGCCGCCGGTGCAGGCGGGCAACTGCAATGCGGCCAGGTCGGTGGTGTACTTGTTGTTGACCGTGAAGTACCGTTCCAGCGCGCCTTGCGCCCGCAGCAGCGCGGCCTTGCCTTCGGTGCGCCGCGCGCGCAGCACGTACTGCGAGTAGTTGGGAATGGCGACCGCGGCCAGGATGCCGACGATGGCCACCGTCGCCATCAGCTCGATCAGCGTGAATCCCGGGCGCCGGCGCCGCAGGGTCGGGGAGTGGGTCATGTGCGTGTTGCTCCTGTTGCTCCTGCTCCTGATGCCATGCGGCGCGTCAATGCAGGATCTCGCGCCACGTCAGGCGGCCGGTCGGGCTGCCCGCGCTTTCGGACACGGTTTCCTGGTTGCCGCTGGTGCCGGTCAGGAACTTGCATTCCTTGTTCGGGCCGCACCGTGTCACCGTCGGCGTGGGCGTGACGCCGACCGTGGACTGGCGTCCGCCGACGTATTGCTGGCCGCCGTTGCTGCCGTTCACCATGTCGCGCGGGTCGAAGTAGCCATCGTTGTTGACGTCGAACGGCGAGACGGGAAGCCGCCCGCCGGATAGCCCGCTGAGTTCCATCAGCCAGCTCGTGCCGCCGTTGGCGCACAGGTCGCCGGACGGAATCAGCGTGGAGAACACGATGCGGTTGCCGCGGATCTGCGGGTTGTAGACCACGCGCTCGCCCTGGCCGGGCAGGCCCGGGGAGAGCAGGTTCAGGTACCAGCCGCCGGTCGTGCCCGACTGGGAGTACGTCACGGTATTCTGGCTGACGAGCCGGTACGCAAAGCCGTTGTACAGGAGTTCCTGGCTGATGGTCTGGGCGACCAGGTTGTTGCGCGACACGGTGGCCGCGCCCACGGTGTCGCGGTCCCAGATGCCGTAGAAGCTCTGCGTGCTCATGTCGGCCGGGTCGCTGGTGTCCACGTAGCGGCCGGTGCCGAACAGCACCATGAAGCCGCCGGCCGGATTGCGCATCACGTCCACCGAGGAGGTGATCGGCTGGCGCTTGCCGCCGTCGTCGGTGGCCACGAACAGCAGCGAGCGGGCGCTGGCCTGGGTCCAGGCGGACGGGCTGGTGCTGCGCAGGTCGAACTTCCACAGGTTGCCGAGCAGGTCGCCGGCATAGAGGATGTCGGTGGTGCCGTCGCCGTTGATGTCGGTCGGGAAGACCTGCGCGATGCCGTTGGCCGCGGTCGCGGCGGCGTCGTCGACCGACAGCTTCAGGTAGTCGGTGCCCAGCACCCAGCTCTTGGAGCCGGCGGGGCGGTCCAGGAACACGATGTAGATGTACCCCTTGGCGGCGGTGCTGTTGAAGCCGTTGCCGAACACCGCCGCCCACTTGCCGTTGGCCAGCTTGATGATAGCGGGCTGGCCGAACGTGTAGCCGAGGTCGGCGTCGCTGCTGCTGGTGAATTCCCACAGCACGGTGCTGGCCGCCGTGCCTTCGGCGATCGATTCGGGATCGGTCACGTCGAGCGCGTAGATGCCCTTGCCGCCCGCGGCGAGGCCGCCCACCAGCACCGTCTTCCAGGCGTTGTTGACCAGCGCGTCGCCGGTGGCCGGCGTGCCGTCGACGTAGTAGGCGTGGGTGTAGCCGGTATCGGTGAGCTTGGCCAGCGTGCCGTACAGCGGCGAGGGCACGTAGGCGAACAGTTCCTTGCCGGCGTCGGAGCCGGCGTCCGTGCTGGGGTTGGCGGAGAACGCGTGGAGCATGCCGTCGTTGGCGCCGACGTACAGCATCGGCTTGCGGTTGCGCTTGTTGGCGACGAAGGTCGCGTAGCCGGCGTCGGCCAGGCCGGCATTGGGCACGCCGACGTACTGCGGGCTGGAGTTGACGATGTCGCCCAGCAGCGTGTTGGGCCGCACGCGGAACTTGCCCTGGGCGTCGCCTTCGTTGCTCTGGTCGCCGCGCAGCCAGTTCAGGCGCGCCTGGCCCTGGGCGTCGGTGAGATTGAGCGCGGTGCGGTACGTCGCGGGCAGGTTGCTCCAGCGGAACGGGATGCCGCTGCCGGCCGCGCTGTCGTAGGACAGGATGTTGCGGTTGTTGGCGACGGCGCCCTTGAGCAGCAGCCCGGCGTCCCACAGCGCGGGCTGTTGCAGCAGGCCGTCCGCGTTCACCGCGTAGGCCAGCAGCTGGCCGGACCAGTCGGTGCCGTTGAAGCGGGCCTGGTAAATCCGCGAGCCCGTGGTCAGCGACGACGAGTTGGTCGCCACCGACGCGGCCGACGAGGTCTGGAGGATGGACAGGAACGCGCGCTCCAGCGCCGCCGACAGCGCGCCGGGGTTGGTGGCGTAGAAGTAGTTGTCGGGCAGGCCGTCCGTGCCGCCGCTGCCGTCGGACAGACGCACGTCCCATTCGGAGACCTGGTCCGGCGTGTTCGAGCCGTTCAGGTCCTTGAAGCCGCCCCACTTCGCCGCGTAGTACAGCGGATCCTGGAACTGCGAGCCGCTCTTGCCGTTGGCGGTGTAGGTGACGCTGGTTTCTGGGTCGCCCAGCGCGCAGTTGCTGCAGCCGCCGCTGGCGTTGAGCTGCGAGCCGGACGGCGTCACCGTGACGTTGACCGGGTCGGTGTAGCTGAAGCCCAGGATGCCGGAGTGGAAGTGCGTGCCGTCCTTGTCGGTGCCGGAGACCGTGTAGCCGAAACCCTGCCCGTTGGAGGTGGACGCGGAAACCACCTTGGTCGAGATCTTGATGGTGTCGCCGCTGACGCTGTAGGTCAGCGTGCCCCACACGTCCTGGTCGTAGTCGCCGCCGGCGATGGAGTCTTCCCAGTTGACGTAGAACTTGCCGCTGGTGGCCGTCTGGCTGATGACCTTGAAGTCCACCAGCGTGCCGTTGCTGGCGGGCACGCCGCTCGGATGCAGCTGGTAGGACGGCATGATGGTGACCGTCTTGCCGTTCACGTTGACGTTGATCTTGGGCGTGGTGGTGGCGAGCTGCACCGCGTAGGTCGCGACCTTCAGCGATTTCTGGTCGCCGTCCGGCACGCCCAGCGTCTTGCCGTCGCGGATCCGGTTCATGTGGGCGAACAGCGCGGCCCCGGCGATCTGGAACGTGCCCTTCTGCGAAGGGCCTTCCGGGCAGATGCCGAGCACGTCGCTGAAATTGGACACGGCCTTGGCCGAGCACATGTTGTCGATCACCGAGCCCACGCCGCCGGCGAACCAGGTCGCCTTGCCGTCGACGCCTTCGCCGGCGCCGACCTTGTTGGTCCAGGGGCTGACGCTGCCGGTGGTGTTCAGGTCGGAGAACTTGTCGAGCTGGTCGCCATCGTAGGAAGTGACGCTGGAGTTGAACACGAGCGTGTTCAGCGGCGAGCAGTAGGGCGCCTTGCCGGGGTCGGTGGCGGGCAGGTCCAGCGGGTTCGCCCAGCCCGGACTGGTGAGCTTGAGCGTGGCGTCCTTGCCGCTGCCGCTGGCGGCAAAGCGGCTGTCCGGCGATTTGCCGGCGAAGTAGCGCAACGTTTCGAGATAGATCTCGGAGATCGGGTTGCCCCAGGTGGAGCAGTTGCCTTCATTGGCCGGCTGGTTCTGCGCGGTGCTGCCGCCGCTCGAGACGATGCCGGTCTGCTGGTAGTTGCATTTGTCGGCGTTGACGTAGCTGCCGTCGCTGTAGCTGTATCCGTAAGGGCGCAGGTGGTCGATGTTCCAGACGATGCCCTTGACGGCGCTGGTGCCGGAGAACAGGAAGGTGCCGTTGTCCGGGTTGATCTCCTGCGCGAAATTGGTCACGTTCCGGCGCAGCATGCCGCCCGAGATGTTCTTGTCGTAGGTGCCGGTCATCAGGCCGAACAGCATCTGCCCGGTCTCGCCGTACTTCTGCAGCAGTCCGTAGGGCTTGTAGGTGGTGCCGTACTGCTTGCAGTTCTCGGTGCCGATCAGGCCCGCCACGCAGACCTGCACGCGCGCGTTGAAGGTGCCGGTGGCCTGGCCGGAGCCGAGGCCGCGCGTGCCCTGCACGGGATTCTCGGCGGACGAGTTGATGCCCGAGACCGCGGCCCGGTTGCCGTTGGAGGAGCCTGAGACGGAGACGTTGTTGCTGCCGACCTTGATCGACGGCAGGAACGACCCCTGCGTGTTGTTCTCCTCGCCGTACCAGTTGCACTGCCACTTCTCGCTGGCGCCCCAGGTGGCGTAGTTGCCCTTGACCACGCGCAGCACCGGCGCCTGCGTGTTGTTCTGCGAGTTGAGGTTGCTGGAATCCTTGGGCGTGACGTTGCAGATGGTCAGGCCGCCGCGGGTCAGGTTCTTCACCGACCACGACGAATAGGTGGCGCTGGTGCCCTTGGGGTCGGACACGCCGTCCGGGTAGACGGCCACGCTGACCTGCTGGCTGCCGCTGGTGGCGGTCACCCAGCCGGTCAGCGTGGTGTTGGCCGGCGCCGCGGAATCCTTCGCCGTGAACTGGAGCTGGTCGCCGATCTGCATGTTGCTGTTGGCGCTCAGGCTGACGGTGATGACGTTGGCCCGCATCTGGATGTTGCTGCTCGACGTCACGGTGCCGATGTCGGACATCAGCTCCACGTCGCTGAACGGCACCAGCTTCTTGATGTCGGCGTCGTTGTTGTAGTACTTGGCCCAGGCGTGCGCGTCCATCGGCAGGAAGGCGCGCTCCAGCACGGTGGTGGCGTTGTCGGTCGAGCGCATGCCGCCGTAGAGGATCTTGCGCACCTCGTCGATCCGGCTCATGGTGGCCCAGTTCAGGAAGTTGCCGCTCCAGGTGGTGCCGTCGCAGTACTTGGTGGTGGTGACCGCCTTGGGCACGAAGCCCTGGATCGTGCTGCTGTCGTAGCCGTAGCACTTGTACGAGTCGAAGTAACCCGCGTAGTCGATGCCGTTGTTGTACGTGGTGTCGAGCGCGCCGTCGTTGTTCAGGTCGGTGTAGTCGTTGTACGCCTTCTGGTGCAGCGAATGGTCCTTGGACAGGTCGATCATCACCATCGGCGGGACGTTGCCGCCGGCATAGAGCGGCCGCGCGGCCAGGTTCAGCTGGGCGGCGGATGCCGAAGCGAGCGCGAGCAGGAACGACACCGCCAGCAGGACGCGCTGCAGGTGGCCGACGGGACGGCCGAGAAGGCTGCCAAGGATATGCTGGGTCATGGTGGGCCCGACAGGTAATGTGACAGGTAATGGGACACGCAAGGGCTGCAAGTACCGCTCAGAAACGGACAACTTCCTGCACCGTGACCTTGGTGGCGGGATTGGCGCCGTAGCCAAGCGCGGTCACGCGAAAAACGTATTGCGTCGCACCGGCGCGCAGGCTGCCCTGCGCGATGTCCGGGATCGATTCGATGATGTAGCGCGGCTGCTGCGAGACGCCGCCCGAATTGGCATTGGCGGCCAGCGGCATCTTCTGGGCCGCGCTGAGGTTGGTTATCTCGCCCAGCGCGACCGAGCGGTTCGGGTCTTCGAGGTACAGGTCCCAGACCTGGCTGCCGCTGTCGGCGGGGACGCAGAAGCCCTTGTAGCCCTGGATGTCGCAGGTCGGGGAGGCGCCGGTGCGCCCGGTCAGGCCGCGCGTCACGCTGATGTCGTTGCGCGCGTCGCGCAGCGCGGCTTCGGCCGCCTGCAGCGCGATGTTCTGGTCGCGCGCGTTGCGGGCCATGCGCTCGGAGGACAGGCTGGTCAGGCTGGCCGCCACGCCGAGCAGCGTCAGGATGATGAGGAACAGCAGCACCATGACCAGCGAGATGCCGCGCTGCGCGCCGCGCGCTGGCTGGCGGGCGGGGGCGGGACGGCGGAGTGGGGTGGGGTGGCGCATCTCGGGGCCTAGTTCAGTCGGTTGCGGACGGCGATGTAGAAGCTGATGTGCTTGCGCAGCCGGCCATCGTCCGGCAGCGCGGCGACGCTGCCGGCGTCGCCGGCCGGCGCGCTGTCGGCGGCGGCGTAGCCCTTGCCGAAGTGGTTGAGCGTGAACGAGGCGGGCTTGGGGTTGGAGCGCGCCGCGCCGCGCAGCACCATCGAGATGCGCAGGGCCCGCACGTTGCCCATGTTGGCGATGCCGGGCGGGACGTAGCGGTTGATGGTGTCGTCGTTGTCGGTGTCCTCGCCGAGCAGCACCTGGAAGAATTCGACGCCCTGGAACAGCGGCGTGGGCGCGCCGTTGACCGTGCATTGCAGCCACGGCGTGCCGGCGGCGTCGTTGACCACGGAGAAGGTCTCCACGGTCTCGAAGTTGCCGTTGACGTTCTCGCCCAGGCAATTCACCGCGGAGCCGTCGGCCACGGGCGCGCTGGCCGGCACGGCGCCCGGGGTGGGGTCGCCGCCGGCCTTGGACGAGCCGAAGTAGCGGAACGTCACGCTGTCGCTGGTGTTGACGCCGTCGTCGTTGGTGGCGTCGAGCGGCTTGGCCGTGCCGAAGTCGTTGCCGTAGTAGGTGAAGTCGCTGTAGCCGGCCTGGCGCGCCTCGCGCTGCAGCAGCTGGCCGATGGCGCGCGCGCTGGCCTGGATGTCGGCCACGTCGCCCTGCGTGTCGTAGGAGCGCCGCTGCGCCAGGTAGACCGAGCTGGTGGCGATCATCAGCAGCATCGCGATGACCAGCCCGACCATCAGCTCCACCAGCGTGAAGCCGCGGGCGGCGGCGGGCCGGCAAGGGTGGCGGTGGCGGCGCGGGCTCGGGGTCGACGGGTTCATGGCACGAGCGCGGTGACGAAGCGTTGGGTGGCGTTCTTGCCCTCGCGCCACCAGATCTTGATGACGTAGGGCGCGCCGGGCTGGTTGTCGCAGGCCGCCGCGGCGGGTCCGCTGCCGTCGTCGGGCGTGCTGTCGATGCAGACCGTGCCGGAGCCCGCCGGCAGCGCGTCGGCGAGGTCGTCGACCCAGTCCTGGAAGCTGCTGCGCGCCATCGCGTCGGTGGGGCAGCCCGCCGCCGTGTAGCACGCGGGCGTGGTCTGTCCGGTCGGCAGGTTGTAGGTGCCGGCCTTGGTCGCGGTCTCGTTGCTGCGGATCTGGTCGGCGAGGTTGTAGGCCATCACGGTGGCGATGTTGCGCATCGACGCGGTGCGGTTGTCGAGCAGCGTCTGCATCTGGAGCACGGTCAGGGCCAGCACGCCGATCGACAGGATGACCAGCGTGACCAGCGCCTCGATCAGCGTGAAGCCGCGCGCCTGGCCGGGCCGGCGGCGCGGCGCACGCTGCGGGCGCGTGGCGGCGGGGTGAGCGAGCGGGCGGCTCATGGCGTCACGACGCATTGCAGGCGGCCTGCTGGGAGCTGGCGCGGCCGGTGCCGGTCAGCGAGACCGTCAGCCCGTCGGCGGTCGAGCCGTGCTCGCAGAATTGCCAGGCGGCGTTGGGCGGCGTCGACGCGCCGAACGAGCGGAACCGCACCACGGTGCCGGAGGGGATGTTGCTGGCCACGACCGCGGTCCGGGCGTTCGGCGCATCGCTGTGGCGGACGACTTCCTCGCTGGCGCCGATCTGGCCGTCGCTGTCGGCATCGATGAAGATGACGCGGCGCCTGGACCAGTCGTCCGTGCAGCTGGCGCCGTCCGCGGTCGGGCAGATGGTGACGGTGGCGTTGCGCCGCGCGGCCTCGCTGCGCGCGGTCTCGATGTCGCTGATCAGCCTGGACGACTCGCTCGTCATCCGGCTGCGATGCAGGAAGGAACTGAAGTTCGGGATGGCCGCCGCCGCCAGGATGGCCAGCACCGACAGCGTCACCATCAGCTCGATGAGCGTGAAGCCGCCCGCGCGGGCGGCGCCGGGCCGGTCATGGCGGTCATGCAGGGGGGAGGGAGCGGCCAGGGCGTCCCGGGAGAAATCCGGGCGCGGGCCATGCGGACGCGAGCCGGCCAGCGCCGCCCGCTTGCCGCACGGCGCTTTCCCCGGTGCCCACGATGGCCTGGCGCGCGCACGCGTCGCCAAGCCCGCTGCCGCGAGGCAGGAAGGCTGACCCATAGTGACTCCCGTCCGAAAAACTGTTCTTATCTGTTCTTATTTATTCTTTACCGGCGTACCTCGCCTCTGCGTGCGAGTCGACCGTACCTTCCACTGCGCATTGATCATAGCTGGCGCAGATTAAAAGGTAGTGCAGATTAAACAGCTTTCCTCGGAGTTCTGCTACCCCTTTCGAGGGGTAGACGAAGAAAATTCATCGAGCATGTCGCGGAATTCAGACACGTCCTCGAAACTCCGGTAGACCGAGGCGAAGCGGATGTACGCGATCTTGTCGAGCCGGCGCAGCTCGCGCATGACCAGCTCGCCCACCTGGCTGCTGGGGATTTCCTTTTCCCCCAGGCCGAGCAGCCGCTCCTCGATGCGGGCGATGGCGGCGTCGATGGCCTCGGCCGAGACCGGGCGCTTGCGCAGCGCCAGGCGCATGGAATCCTTCAGCTTGTCGCGCACGTAGTCGGCGCGCGAGCCGTTCTTCTTGACGATGGCGGGGAAGGAGCGCTCGATCCGCTCGTAGGTGGTGAAGCGGCGGTCGCAGGATTCGCAGCGGCGGCGGCGGCGCACGGTATCGCCTTCTTCCGACATGCGCGTGTCCAGGACCTGCGTGTTGGGATGGGCGCAAAAAGGGCATTTCATGCCTGACCACCTTGAAAGTTGAGCCTGGGCGCAGGCCGCGCGGGGCGGCGTCTCGTCATCTTGTCATTCTGTGAGACGCCGGGCCGGGTTGGCAAGGCGCGTGCCGCGCGGGGCGGCACGGGCTGCCGGCCGCCCGCGCGCAGGCGGGCGGCGCAGGGCGCGTCAGCCGTAGACCGGGAAACGCTTGGTCAGGGCCGCCACCTGCTCGCGCACGCTGGCGATGTTGGCCGCGTCGTGCGGGTTGTCCAGCACGTCGGCCACCAGGTTGGCCACCAGGCGCGCCTCGTCTTCCTTGAAGCCGCGCGTGGTCATGGCCGGCGAGCCCAGGCGGATGCCCGAGGTGACGAACGGCTTTTCCGGGTCGTTGGGGATGGCGTTCTTGTTGACGGTGATGTGGGCCTCGCCCAGGACCTTCTCGGCTTCCTTGCCGGTGATCTTCTTGGCGCGCAGGTCGACCAGCATCACGTGGCTCTCGGTGCGCCCGGAAACGATGCGCAGGCCGCGCTCGATCAGGGTCTCGGCCAGCACGCGGGCGTTCTTGACCACCTGCTGCTGGTAGGTCTTGAACTCGGGCGAGAGCGCTTCCTTGAAGGCCACGGCCTTGCCGGCGATGACGTGCATCAGCGGGCCGCCCTGGATGCCGGGGAAGATGGCCGAGTTGATGGCCTTCTCGTGCTCGGCCTTCATCAGGATCACGCCGCCGCGCGGGCCGCGCAGGCTCTTGTGGGTGGTGGTGGTGACGAAGTCGGCGTGCGGCACCGGGTTGGGGTACTCGCCGGCGGCGATCAGGCCGGCGTAGTGGGCCATGTCGACCATGAACAGCGCGCCGATCGACTTGGCCACGCGCGCGATGCGCTCGAAGTCGATGCGCAGCGCGAAGGCCGAGGCGCCGGCGATGATCAGCTTGGGCTGCTTTTCGCGGGCCAGCTTTTCCAGCGCGTCGTAGTCGATGTCTTCGTTGGCGTCCAGGCCGTAGCTGACCACGTTGAACCACTTGCCGCTCATGTTGAGCGCCATGCCGTGGGTCAGGTGGCCGCCTTCGGCCAGGCTCATGCCCATGATGGTGTCGCCCGGCTTGAGCGCGGCGAAGAACACGCCCTGGTTGGCCTGCGAGCCGGAGTTGGGCTGCACGTTGGCGGCTTCGGCGCCGAACAGTTGCTTGACGCGGTCGATGGCGAGCTGCTCGACGATGTCGACGTACTCGCAGCCGCCGTAGTAGCGCTTGCCGGGATAGCCCTCGGCGTACTTGTTGGTCAGTTGCGAGCCCTGCGCGGCCATCACGGCCGGCGAGGTGTAGTTCTCGGAGGCGATCAGCTCGATGTGCTCTTCCTGGCGCTGGTCTTCCTTCTGGATGGCGGCGAAAAGCTCGGGGTCGATCTGGTCGATCGTATAGCGGCTGCGTTCGAACATGGCGAAAAACTCGTCTTAAGAAATGGGGATCCGAATGGCTTCGGGGTAGGGCGCGCGGGGAAGGCACAGGCGACCGGCACCGGACACGCTGAACGTCCGGCGCAGGGCGCACCCTGCTTCCCATTCGCTGCCCAGGCGAGCGGCAGGCGCTTGAAACTTCGCGCCAGAGAGCTTGCGCTTCCTCGTGGTAGTACCCACTGACTTCGCCAGTCGCGCAAGATGGAATGGTTGGCGGCAGTTTACGCGAGGCGCCGGCCGGCTGCAAGACGGCCCGGCGCGGCCTAGGCGGCAGGCCCTAGCGGAAAGCCGGCGGCTTGTCTGTCAACTAATGTAATTGTTGTAATGTCGGGCAAGGGTTTACACCGGGTTGGGTCGGCTGTCCGCTACAATCGCGGCCATGAGTCACAATGTGTGGGCCCTGCGGGTGTACTGGGAAGACACCGACGCGGGCGGCGTGGTTTTCTACGCCAATTACCTGAAATTCTTCGAGCGCGCCCGGACCGAGTGGCTGCGCTCGCTCGGCATCGGGCAGCAGGCGCTCGCGGACGAAGCGGGCGTGGTCTTTATCGTCAGGAGCACGGCGGTGGACTACAATGCCCCCGCCCGTCTGGACGACCTGCTCGAGATCCGGACACGGATTGAACGGGTTGGACCGGCATCTGTCCAATTCGCCCAGGAAGCCTGGCGTGGGGAGCAATTGCTGGCCACCGGCGCCATCCGTGTCGGATGTGTTGATCGCAGCACGTTCCGCCCGACCCCTATCCCCGCCCCCGTCCTCGCAACCATCAAGACCGCCCGATGAACCCCGTGACCGTCACGCAAGACCTGTCGATCATTTCGCTGGTGCTGCACGCCAGTCTGCTCGCGCAGGCCGTCATGGCGCTGCTGCTCGTCATGTCCCTGTTTTCGTGGACATACATTTTCCGCAAGCACCTGGCGCTGCGCGCGGCGCGCACCCAGACCGAAGGCTTCGAGCGCGACTTCTGGGCCGGCGGCGACCTGCAGGCGCTGTACCAGAGCGCGGCCAACAACCGCCACAGCACCGGCGCGCTGGAACGCATCTTCGAGTCCGGCATGGGCGAGTACCTCAAGGCGCGCGAGCGCAACCACGAAGCCGGCGCGCTGCTCGACGCGGCCCGCCGCGCCATGCGCGCGGCCTACCAGCGCGAGATGGATGTGCTGGAATCGCATCTTCCGTTCCTGGCCTCGGTCGGTTCGGTCAGCCCGTACATCGGCCTGTTCGGCACCGTGTGGGGGATCATGAACGCATTCCGCGGCCTGTCGAATGTGCAGCAGGCGACGCTGGCATCGGTGGCCCCCGGGATCGCCGAGGCGCTGGTCGCCACCGCCATCGGCCTGTTCGCGGCCATTCCGGCCGTGATCGCGTACAACCGCTACGCCACCGAGATCGACCGGCTGGCCATCCGCTTCGAGAGCTTCATGGAAGAGTTCCTGAACATCCTGCAACGCCAGACCCGCTGACGCCACGGTTCGCGCAAGACACACGGATACGTAGCCAAGGTCAAGGAGAAACCCGCATATGGCAGCGATACAGCGCCGCGGCGGCTCGCGCCGCCGGGCCAGTGCCGAGATCAACGTCGTGCCCTATATCGACGTGATGCTGGTGCTGCTCGTCATCTTCATGGTGGCGGCACCGATCGTGAATCCGGCGGTGGTCGACCTGCCCACCGTGGCCAACGCCACGCCGCAGCAGAAGGCGCCGCCGATCGTCGTGACCGTGCACGAGGACGGCCAGCTGACCGCGCGCGGCAAGGACAATGCCGGCAACGCCTTCGACCGCAAGGTCGACAAGGACGGCCTGCTGGCATTCGTGCACCAGCGCCAGGAAGAGAACCCGGACCAGCCCGTGGTGATCGCCGCCGACCGCGCGGTCAAGTATGAGTCCGTGCTCGACGTCATGTCGGTGCTCAAGGGCGACGGCGTCAAGCGCGTCGGCCTCATGGTCAAGTCAAAGTAACCCGACATTCAACAGGCATCGCCGCGCGAGATGAAGACCGCCGCCTATCCTTATCAGCCGGTCAAGGAGCGGGGAACCCTGCGTTCCTTCCTGCTCGCGCTCTTCATGCATGTGTTGCTGGGCATCGTGCTGTATTACGGCGTGCACTGGCAGAGCAGCACGCCGGTCGGCGCCGAGGCCGAGCTCTGGGACGAGATCCCCGATACCGCCGTGGCGCCGCCGCCCCGGCCCGCGCCGCCGCCCGAGCCGGTCGCGCAGCCGCGCCCGGTGCCGCCCGCGCCCGCGGTCCGGTCGCGCGCCGAGGAAGAGGCCGACATCGCGCTCGAGCAGCAGAAACGCCGCCAGGCCGAGGCCGCCGCCCGCGAGGAAGCGCGCCGGCAGGCCGACCTGCGCGCGCGCCAGGAAGCCGAGCGCCAGGAAGAAGCCCGCAAGGAGGCGCAGCGCAAGGAAGACCAGCGCCGCGAAGATCAACGCCGCGAAGATCAACGCCGCGAGGACCAGCGCAAGGAGGACTTGCGCAAGGAAGCCCAGCGCAAGGAAGACGCGCGCAAGCTCGCCGCCCAGCAGGAACAGCAGCGCAAGGAGCAGGCCGAGCGCGACCGCAAGGAAGCCGATGCCAAGGCGCGTGCCGACGCCAAGGCCCGCGCCGATGCGAAGGCCCGCGCCGACGCCGCCGACGCCAAGGTGCGCGCGGAGGCCGACGCCAAGGCCAAGGCCAGCGCGGACGCTAAGGCCGCCGCTTCCGCGAAGGCCAAGGCGGACGCCGATGCCAAGGCCCGCGCGAATGCCGCGGCCGGCGCCCAGCGCCACGCCGAACTGGCGCGCCTGCAGGCGCTGGCCGGCGGCGCGGCGGCGCCGGGCGGGGCCGGCGGTGTCGGCAGCAGCGCGGGCAGCGGCGCCGGCAGCGGCGGCAAGGCTTCGCCGGGCTATTCGGACCGCGTGCAGCGCCGCGTGCAGCCCAACGTCAAGTATTCGGAGGACTTCCCGGCCAGCCTGGCGGCCGTGATCGCGGTCAGGCTGGCGCCGGACGGCGCGCTGCTTTCCGCCCGGGTCAAGACCTCGAGCGGCAACGCGGCGTGGGACGAGGCGGCGCTGCGGGCGGTGCAGAATTCGGACCCGCTGCCCAAGGATGAGAATGGCAAGGCACCCCCGAGTTTCGACATCCGGCTGCGCCCGCATGCCAACTGACGGCGCGAACGTAACAATATGCATAGTGAGCGGAAGCCCGGCGACGATGCAGCTACTATCTAGCCGTCCTTGCCGCTCATGTCCGGCAAGGACGGCGAGTCAACCCATCTGTTAGGAAACCGTTAGGAAACCACATGCGATTCTGCAAACGGAACATAGCCTGGATAAAGGGATTCCTCCTTGGCGGCCTGTTGCTGCTGGCAACCGGCGCGCAGGCGCAATTCACGGTCGAAGTCACCGGCGTGGGCCCTACCCAGTTCCCGATTGCCACCGCCAATTTCCAGGGCGAGGCGCAGGCCCCGCAGAACCTGACCGCGATCATCCGCAGCGACCTGCAGCGCAGCGGCCGTTTCCGCAACGTCGACGTGGCCGGCGCCACCGTGGCCGAATCGGCCAGCGTCGACCTGGGCAGCTGGAAGTCGCGCGGCGCCGACGCCTTCGTGGCCGGCAGCGTGACCCCGGCCGGCAACGGCCAGTACGACGTGCGCTTCCGCCTCTACGACACGCAAAAGGGGCAGAGCCTCGGCGGCCTGGCCTTCACGGTCAGCGCCGGCCAGCTGCGCGTCACCGCCCACAAGATCGCCGACTACATCTACGAGAAGCTGCTCGGCGAGCGCGGCGTGTTCGCCACGCGCCTGTCCTACGTGGCGCGCGTGGGCGGGCGCTACCAGCTGCTGATCTCGGATTCGGACGGCCAGAACTCGCAGGTCGCGCTGACCAGCAACGAGCCGATCATCTCGCCGTCGTGGTCGCCGGACGGCACCAAGGTCGCCTACGTCTCGTTCGAGGCCAGGAAGCCGGTGGTCTACGTGCATGACCTGGCCTCCGGGCGCCGCACGCTGGTGTCCAACCAGAAGGGCAACAACAGCGCGCCGTCGTGGTCGCCCGACGGCCAGCGCCTGGCGGTGGCGCTGTCGCGCGACGGCAATACCCAGATCTACCAGGTCAACGCCGACGGCTCCGGCCTCAAGCGCCTGACCCGCAGCAGCGCCATCGACACCGAGCCGCAGTACGCGCCGGACGGCCGCGGCATCTATTTCACCAGCGACCGCGGCGGCGCGCCGCAGATCTACCGCATGCCCGCGGGCGGCGAGGACGCCGGCGCGGCCCAGCGCGTGACCTTCAAGGGCAGCTACAACGTCAGCCCGCGCATCTCGCCGGACGGCAAGCAGCTGGCCTACATCACGCGCAGCGGCGGCTTCAAGCTGCAACTGATGGATCTGGGCAGCGGCGATGTCACCGCGCTGACCGACACCGCCAACGACGAGGCCCCCAGCTTCGCCGCCAACGGCAAGTACATTCTTTACGCCACCCGGGTGGGAGGTCGCTCGGTGCTGGCGGCGGTATCCACTGACGGGCGCACCCGGCAGGTTCTGTCCCTCCAGTCCGGCGAGGTTCGCGAGCCGTCCTGGGGTCCATTCATGCAATAACGAGGAGTATCAAGCCATGACCCAAATGATGACCAAGACCCTTGCCGTCGCCGCCCTGCTGGCGCTCGGCGCCTGCAGCTCCGGCGTCAAGCTGGACGACACCGCCAACGCCGGCGCCGGCAAGGGCGGCACGGCGACGGACGCCCGCGCCGTGGCGCCGGTGGACGTCTCGCGCGATCCGCTCAACGACCCGAACAGCCCGCTGGCCAAGCGCAGCGTGTACTTCGACTTCGACAGCTACAGCGTCAAGTCGGACTACCAGGGCCTGCTGTCGGAGCACGCCAAGTACCTGGCCAGCAACAAGGGCCGCCGCATCCTGATCCAGGGCAACACCGACGAACGCGGCACCAGCGAGTACAACCTGGCGCTGGGCCAGAAGCGCGCCGAGGCCGTGCGCCGCTCGCTGTCCTCGCTGGGCGTGCCCGACACCCAGATGGAAGCCGTCAGCCTGGGCAAGGAAAAGCCCAAGGCCACCGGCCATGACGAAGCCGCCTGGGCGGAGAACCGCCGCGCGGACATCACGTACTAATCTGCGCACAGGCACCTCATGAACGCACGCGTCTCCAAACTGGTATTGCTCACTGCGATGTCCTGCGCCGGCCTGCTGCCGGTCGCGCAGGCACGGGCCGGCGTATTCGACGATGACGAGGCGCGCCGCGCCATCGTCACCATGCGCGATCAGTTCAACGGCTTCCAGGCAACCGCATCGCAGCGCATCGACCAGAACAGCCGCGCCCAGCTGGACATGCAGAACCAGCTCGAAGGCCTGCGCCAGGAAGTGGCGCGGCTGCGCGGCCAGAACGAGATGCTGCAGAACGAGGTGGCCACGCTGCAGAAGCAGCAGAAGGACTACTACGCGGACCTCGATGCGCGCCTGAAGAAATTCGAGCCGCAGCAGGTCACCGTGGACGGCCGCGAGGGCTTGTCGCAGCCTGGCGAGAAGACCGAGTACGACGCCGCGCTCAAGCAGTTCCAGACCGGCGACTTCAAGGGCGCCGGCGGCGTCTTCTCGGGCTTCATCAAGAAGTACCCGCAGAGCCCGTACGTGCCGCTGGCGCAGTTCTGGCTCGGCAACTCGCTGTACGCGCAGCGCGACTACCGTGGCTCCACCACGGTGCTGCAGAACATGGTGCAGGCGTACCCGGACCACCCCAAGGTGCCCGATGCGCTGATCGCCATCGCCAACAACCAGCTCGAGTCCGGCCAGAAGGCCGCGGCCCGCAAGACCCTGGAGCAGGTGGTGTCGAAATACCCCGGCACCGAGGGCGCGCAGGCGGCCAGCAACCGGCTCAAGACGCTGAAGTAAGCGGGCGCGAAACGACGAAAGGCCGCCAGTGGCGACACTGGCGGCCTTTTTCTTTTGCCCGCGGCACGCCTTGCGCGCGCGGGCGCCGCGCTTATTCCGGCAGGTCCTGGCCCTTGGTTTCCGGCAGGAACCAGGGCAGCACCATGCCCAGCACGTAGACCGAGCCGAAGATCAGCGCGGCCTGCGCCACGCCGCCGAACGACTTAATCAGCGTGCCCGACAGGATCGGGAAGAACCACGCGATCAGGCGCGCCGAGTTGAACACGAAGCTGACCGAGGTGGAGCGCACCGAGGCGGTGAACAGCTCGGCCGGGTAGATCGCCAGCCAGGCGAACGCGCAGCCCAGCGTGAAGAAGCCGTTGATGGGCGCGACGATCTGCATCTGCTGCACGGTGCCGACCCAGGCGTAGGCCATGACCGTGGTCAGCAGCGAGCCGGCGAACGTGAGGAACAGGAACCAGCGCCGGCCCATCGCGTCGATGAGGAAGCCCGAGGCCACGTAGGCCACGATCGCGCCGATGGTGTAGGTGATGTTGACCGAGGAGATCCAGCGCTGCGGGTTCTCGACGTGGGCGGCGGCGGCCAGCGCCCCGGTGTAGACCGGCAGCCAGCTCGAGACGGCCCACCAGCCGACGATGGTGACGATCGACAGCGCCGTGGTCAGCGCGATGCGGCGCGCGGCTTCGGGCTCGCGGAAGATCTGGGTCAGCGTGAAGGGGCGCTTGCCCGCGTCGCCGGCCTGCGCGGCGCTGCCCTCGGTGGCGCCCCAGCGCTTGTTGCGCACGGCCTCGATCCACTTCTCCGACTCGTCCACGCCGCGGCGCATGTAGAGCACGAAGAACGCCGGCAGCGCGCCGACCACGAACATCACGCGCCAGTTGTCGGCGCCGAACGGGTTGAACTCGCCCAGGAAGTACCAGATCACCGCGGCGATCAGCGTGCCCCAGCCGAAGCCCGACTGCAGGAAGCCCGCGCCCTTGGAGCGCGCCTCGCGCGGCCAGGTCTCGGCCACCAGCGCGATGCCGGTGCTCCATTCGCTGCCCATCGCCAGGCCCGTCACGAAGCGCAACGCGCTCAACTGCCAGACGTCCTGGACCAGCGCGGTGAAGCCGGTCAGCACCGCGTACAGGAAGACCGACCACATCATCATGCGCTTGCGGCCGACGTAGTCCGCCATGGTGCCGCCGATCAGCCCGCCGATGCCCCAGCCCAGCAGCGTGATGCCGATGACCACGCCGCTGTAGATGGAGCGCGAGCCCAGTTGCTCGGGCGTGAGCACCGACTGCATCAGCGAGGGCAGGATCACGATCAGCGCCAGCGCCTCGTAGCCGTCGAAGATCCAGCCCATGAAGGCGCCGTTGAGCGTGCGCCAGTGCTTGGCCGTGAGGTTGGCGCGCCACGAGACGCGCGGCGCGGTGAGGGTGGTGTCGGTCTGCATGGGGATCTCCTGCAATCGTTGTAGTTTGGATGTCGAAGTGGGATGTCTCGGGGGACGGGATGCTTCAGGGCGGCGCGCCGGCGCCGCCCGCGAGCCACGGCTCCAGCGCCAGCCGCTCGCGCTCGAAGGTCCCGATCGCGGCGGCGTGGCGCAGGGTGTCGCCGATCTCGTCCAGGCCGTCGAGCAGCATGGCCTTGTTGAACGGGTTGATGTCGAACGCATGGGCGGTGCCGTCCGGCTCGCGCACGGCCTGCGACGGCAGGTCGATGGCGAGGCGGTAGCCGGGGCGCGCCTGCACGGCGGCGAACAGCGCGTCCACCGCCGCCTCGGGCAGCACGATCGGCAACAGCCCGTTCTTGAGGCAGTTGCCGCGGAAGATCTCGGCGAAGCTCGGCGCCACCAGCGCGCGGATGCCCCATTCGGCCAGCGCCCACACCGCGTGCTCGCGGCTGGACCCGCAGCCGAAGTTGGCGCGCCCCAGCAGGATGCCGGCGCCCTGGTAGCGTGGCTGGTTCAGCGCGAAGCCGGGCACCGGGCGGCGCCGCGCGCAGTCGTCGCCGGGCTCGGCCGCGTCGAGGTAGCGCCATTCGTCGAACAGGTACGGCCCGAAGCCGGTGCGCCCGATCATTTTCATGTACTGCTTGGGCAGGATCGCGTCGGTGTCGACGCTGGGGCGGTCCACGGGGACGACGAGCGCGTCGAGGAAGGTGAAGGGCTGCATGGGTGCGGCGGGCCTAGCGGAAAGTGGAAACGTCGACGAAATGGCCGGCGATGGCGGCGGCCGCGGCCATCGCCGGGCTGACCAGATGGGTGCGGCCGCCGCGTCCCTGGCGGCCTTCGAAATTGCGGTTCGAGGTCGAGGCGCAGCGCTCGCCGGGGCTGAGGCGGTCTGCGTTCATGCCCAGGCACATCGAGCAGCCCGGCTCGCGCCATTCGAAGCCGGCGGCGCGGAACACCGCGTCGAGTCCCTCCTGCTCGGCCTGGCGCTTGACCAGCCCCGAGCCCGGCACCACCAGCGCCTGCACGATGCGCCCGGCCACCCTGCGGCCGCGCACCACCTGGGCCGCGGCGCGCAGGTCCTCGATGCGCGCGTTGGTGCACGAGCCGATGAACACCTTGTCCAGCGCGATGTCGCGGATCGCCGTGCCGGGCGCCAGGTCCATGTAGGCCAGCGCGTTGCGCAGGCCGGCGCGCCGCACCGGATCGGCCTCGCGCTCGGGGTCGGGCACCGCGCCGTCGACCGCGCAGGTCATGCCGGGCGTGGTGCCCCACGTGACCTGGGGCCGGATCCCGGCCGCGTCGAGCGTCACCTCGCGGTCGAAGGCCGCGCAGGGGTCGCTGGCGAGCGTGCGCCAGTAGGCCTCGGCCGCGTCCCACTGCGCGCCCCTGGGCGCGTGCGGGCGCCCGCGCAGGTATTGCAGCGTGGTGTCGTCGACGGCCACCATGCCGCAGCGCGCGCCGGCCTCGATGGTCAGGTTGCACAGCGTCATGCGGGCTTCCATGCTCATCGCCCGCACCGCGCTGCCGCAGAATTCCAGCGCGTAGCCGGTGCCGAAGTCGGTGCCGAAGCGGCCGATGAAGGCCAGCGCCGCATCCTTGGCGGTGACGCCGGCGCCGAGCTCGCCCTCGATCGCCACGCGCATGGTTTTCATGCGCGGCAGGCGCAGGCACTGCGTGGCCAGCACGTGCTCGATGTCGGAGGTGCCGACGCCGAAGGCCAGCACCGCGAAGGCGCCGTGCGTGCTGGTGTGCGAATCGCCGCAGATCAGCGTGGTGCCGGGCAGCGTCATGCCCTGCTCGGGCGCGACCACGTGCAGGATGCCCTGGCGGGCGTCGTTGAGCGGGTATTCGGTCAGGCCGAACGCGCGGCAATTGGCCTGCAGCGCCTGCACCTGCGCGCGCGCCACGGGGTCGGCGATGGCGGCGATGCCCTGGCTGCGGTCCGTGGTCGGCACGTTGTGGTCCGACATGGCCAGCACCGACGCGGGGCGGCGCGGCGCGCGCCCGGCCAGGCGCAGCCCGTCGAAGGCCTGCGGGCTGGTGACTTCGTTGACGAGATGGCGGTCGATGTAGAGCAGCGTGGTGCCGTCGTCGTTTTCGCGGACGGCATGGCGGCGCCAGAGTTTTTCGAACAAGGTCTGAGGCATCGCGGATCGGCAAGTGAGCATTGGGCGGACGCAGCCCCGCAGGCCTGTGCTAGGATCTGCGGCCAGGTCGCCCGACATGACACGGGCCCAGCGCAGGCAGGCTTCGTGCGGCGGTCGAGGAGGGCATGCTAGCGTCCGCGCCGGCGCGCCGCTATTTCTTTTTCGACAATTCAGCCATCGCGGCATGAGATGGCTGGCCCGCATCCGCCACGGAGGATCCCATGCGCTTCGACGTCGAATCCCTGCGGGTCTTCGCCGCGGTGGTGGAGCAGGGCAGCATCGCGGCCGCGGCTCAGGCCACCCACATCGTCGCCTCGGCGGTCAGCCGCCGCATCTCCGACCTGGAAAGCGACGCCGGCACGCCGCTGTTCGAGCGCCACAGCCGCGGCGTGCGGCCCACGCCGGCCGGCCAGACGCTGTACCGCCACGCGCGGCGCATCTTCGAGCAGTTCCAGCAGGCCGAGGGCGAGCTCGACGAATACACCAAGGGCGTGCGCGGCCACGTGCGCATGTCGGTCAATTTCACGGCGATGGTGCACCACCTGCCGCAGGCGCTGCACCGCTTCCTGTCGGCCAACAGCGCCATCAAGATCGACCTGATCGAGAAGACCAGCGACGTGATCGTGCGCATGGTGGAAAGCGGCACGGTGGACTTCGGCATCTGCGCGCTGACCACGCCGCCGGAGCGCCTGTCGACGCTGCCGTACCGCGTCGACCGGCTGTTCTTCATCGTGCCCGAGCACCACCGCTACGCCGGCCGCGCGAGCCTGCGCTTCGAGGAAGTGCTGGACGAGGACTTCGTCGGCATGCAGGACGGCGCGTCGATCCACACGCTGTGCCAGCGCGCCGCCTCCGCCTGCGGCCGGCGCCTGAAGCTGCGCATCCAGGTGACCAATTTCGAGGCGGTGCGCAACATGGTGGCGGTCGGCCTGGGCATCGGGCTGCTGCCCGAGGTCGGCATCCCGGAGCGCATGCCGGGGCTGGTGAAGGTCGCGCTGGACGAGCCCTGGGCCGAGCGCGAGCTGAAGATCGTGTTCCGCGACTTCGACGAACTGCCGGCGGCGGCCAGGCTGCTGATCGGGCAGCTGGCCTCGCCCTGACGCGCGCCGCCTGCCCGCATCGGCGGTCTTCCGCCATGCTCGCGCTAAAATGCGGGATTCGCCCCGATTTTCCGCGCGCCGCCGCCAGGCGCCGCGCCCCCCCGCCATCATGAAAAAACGCGCTATCGTCCTGCTCTCCGGCGGCCTGGACTCCGCCACCGTCCTGGCCATGGCCAACGCACAGGGCTTCGAGACCTATGCCCTGTCGATGCGCTACGGCCAGCGCCACTCCTCCGAGCTGGACGCGGCCAGGCGCGTGGCCGCCGCGCTCGGCGCCGCGCGCCACGAGATCATCGACCTGGACCTGCGCCGCTTCGGCGGCTCGGCGCTGACCGACGACAGCCTCGACGTGCCCACCGACGGCGCCGTGGGCGGCATCCCTGTCACCTACGTGCCGGCGCGCAACACCATCATGCTGTCGCTCGCGCTGGGCTGGGCCGAGGCCGTGGGCGGGCGCGACCTGTTCTTCGGCGCCAACGCGGTCGACTACTCCGGCTACCCGGACTGCCGCCCCGAGTACGTCTCGGCCTACGAGACGCTGGCCAACCTCGCCACCAAGGCCGGCGTGGAAGGCGAGCGCATCCGCGTGCACGCGCCCATCATCGACATGACCAAGGGCGAGATCATCCGCGCCGGCGTCCGGCTCGGCGTGGACTACGGCATGACCGTGTCGTGCTACCAGGCCGACGACGACGGCCGCGCCTGCGGCGTGTGCGATTCCTGCCGCATCCGCCGCGCCGGCTTCGAGGCCGCCGGCGTGCCCGATCCGACCCGCTACCAGGGCGCGGCCTGAAGGCGACCTGAAGGCGGCCTGAAGGCAACCCGAAGGCGGCCGGCAGCGCCGCGCCGCCGCGCGCGGCGCCCGCCGGCACCGCTTTGCTTTCCTTACCCGATCCGACCCGTTTCCACCGTTGCGCTTCCCCCCGCCGGACATCCATGCCCGAAATCGACCTCGCCGCGCTCAGCCGCATCGTGCTGGCCAGCACCTTCCTCCTGACCTTCCTGTTCGGCGCGGTACTGCAGCGCACGCACTTCTGCACGATGGGCGCGGTGTCCGACGTCGTCAACATGGGCGACTGGAACCGCATGCGCATGTGGGGGCTGGCCATCGGCGTGGCCATGATCGGCACCGCCGCGCTGGCCGCCGCCGGCCTCATCGATCCCACCAAGACCATCTACGCCGCCAGCAAGCTGGGCTGGCTCTCCGCGCTGGTCGGCGGGCTGATGTTCGGCTTCGGCATGGTGCTGGCCTCGGGCTGCGGCAGCAAGACACTGGTGCGCATCGGCGCGGGCAACCTGAAATCGCTGGTGGTGTTCGTGTTCCTCGGCCTGTCGGCCTACATGACGCTGCGCGGCCTGTTCGGCGTGATCCGCGTCAACACCGTCGACACGGTAGCGCTCACGCTGCCCACCACGCAGGACCTGCCGTCCGTGCTCGCGCATGCCAGCGGCATCGCGCGGCCCGCGCTGCAGCTCGGCCTGGCGCTGGTGCTGGGCGGCGCGCTGGTGGCCTGGGCGCTGGCCGGGCGCGGCTTTCGCACCTTCGACAACCTGCTCGGCGGCTTCGCCGTGGGCCTCGTCATCGTGGCGATGTGGTACGTGTCGGGCCACCTCGGCTACGTCGCCGAAGACCCCAACACGCTCGAAGAACTGTTCGTCGGCACCAACAGCGGCCGCATGGAAAGCCTGAGCTTCGTCGCGCCGTATGCCTACACGCTCGACTGGCTGATGATGTTCAGCGACAAGAGCAAGGTGCTGACCATCGGCATCGTCAGCGTGTTCGGCGTGGTGGCCGGGGCCGCCGCCTGCGCGCTGGCCACGCGCACGTTCCGCTGGGAAGGCTTCGGCAATGCCGAGGACGTCGGCAACCACATGGTGGGCGGCATCCTGATGGGCGCCGGCGGCGTGACCGCGCTGGGCTGCACCATCGGGCAGGGTCTGTCGGGCGTGTCGACGCTGGCGATCGGCTCGTTCATCGCGCTGGCCGGCATCCTGGCCGGCGCCGTGCTGGGTTTCCGCTACCAGATATGGCGCCTTGAGCGCATGGCCTAGCACAGCCGCCGGGCGCCCGAAGGTTGACATTGAAGCCATGATCTCCCTATAATCGCGGCTTCTGTTTTTCCGGGTCGTTAGCTCAGTCGGTAGAGCAGCGGACTTTTAATCCGTTGGTCGCGTGTTCGAGTCACGCACGACCCACCAGCGATTCAGGCACCTAGCCCACTCCACGGAGTGGGCTTTTTGCTATCTGCGGTTCGTGCAGGCGTCATCAAGGTTGTCATGGGATGATCTTGTTGCCCGTGCATAGTGGCGAAACGGCTATTGGCTGGTAAGGACTGCGGGCTGGTTCTTGCATGGCCACGTCGCTTGGCGAGACGCCGGCATGCGTGGCGCCCAGGCATCGCAGGCGCCGGCCCGGAATGCGCTTGCCGGATGCGCCACGCGGGCAATACCTGTGCGCTCAGGCGTGAGCGGCAGCGGGAACGGTGAAAGGGGTCATGAGCATGATGGCGCGGACAATCGAACGTCTTGGCCGGCGGCTTCGCCTGCTGCCCCGCAAGCCGGGCGCGCACGAGCCGCGCGGCGCGAGGCCGCCGGGCCCGCCGGGGGCGGCCACCTCCGGCGGCATGCACGAGGCGCTGCTGCGCGCGGCCCGCACGCCGCTTGCCGAGCTGCTGCGGCAACTGGCCGCCAGCCCGGACGGGCTGAGCGAGGCCGAGGCCGCGCAGCGCCTGCAGCGCTGCGGCCCCAACCAGGCCGAGCGCGAGCGCTCCCGCCCGGCGGCGGTCGATCTTCTGCTCAAGTTGTTCAATCCGCTCAACGTGCTGCTGCTGACGCTGGCGGTGGTATCGGCCAGCATCCGCAACTACGACGCCTCGGCGGTGATTGCCGTGATGGTGCTGCTGAGCGTGGGCCTGGCCACCGTCCAGGAGCGCCGTTCCGGGCGCGCCGCGGCGGCGCTGCGCGCGATGGTGCATACCACTGCGGCGACGCAGCGCCGGGCAACCCCGGCCGATCCTCCCGCCACGCGCGAATTGCCGATCGGCGAGCTGGTGCCGGGCGACATCGTCCACCTGGCCGCGGGCGACCTCGTGCCCGCGGATGCCAGGGTGCTGGCATCGAAGGACCTCTTCGTCAACCAGGCGCCCCTGACCGGGGAGTCGCTGCCGGTGGAGAAATTCGCCCGCGACGGCGCCAGCGGCACCGACCCGTGCGCGCTGGAGAACATCGTGCTGATGGGCACGGCGGTGGTCAGCGGCAGCGCGAGCGTGGTGGTGGTGTTCACGGGGCCGCGTGCCATGTTCGGCGGCATCGCCCGCTCGCTTGCCGAGGAGGCGCCGGCCACGGTGTTCGAGCAGGGCCTGCAGCGCTTTGCGCGGATGATGATCGTTCTCATCGCGATACTGGCGCCGCTGGTGTTCCTGATCAACGGGCTGACCAAGGGCGACTGGCTGGAGGCGCTGCTGTTCGCGGTGGCGGTGGCCGTGGGGCTGACCCCGGAGATGCTGCCGATGCTGGTGACCGTCAACCTGGCCAAGGGCGCGCTGGTCATGTCCGGGCGCAAGGTGATCGTGAAACACTTGAGCGCGATCCAGAACCTGGGCGCGATGGACGTGCTGTGCACCGACAAGACCGGCACCTTGACGCAGGACCGCATCATCCTGAAGAAGCACGTGGACCTGGCCGGGCAGGAAACCGCGCGCGTGCTCGAGTTCGCCTACCTGAACAGCTTCCACCAGTCCGGCCTGCACAACCTGCTGGACAAGGCGGTCCTGCTCCATGAGGAAGTGGGGGAGGCGCTGCGCAAGGCCGGCGAGTACCGCAAGATCGACGAGGTGCCGTTCGATTTCGAGCGGCGCCGCATGTCGGTCGTGGTGGAGGGGCCGCAGGGCAGGCTGCTGGTGTGCAAGGGCGCGGTGGAGGAGGTCTACGCCGCCTGCGCCAGCGCCGAGCTCGCGGGCGAGGCGGTGGCGCTGGACGACTCGCACCGCCACGCGCTGATGGCGGTGTGCAACGCGCTCAATGCCGACGGCTTCCGCGTCATCGCGATCGCCTACAAGGCCTTGCCGCCGGCGCCGGACACGCATCCGTACTCGGTGGCGGACGAAGCCGGGCTGATCCTGCTCGGCTACATCGCGTTCATCGATCCGCCGAAGGAAAGCGCGGCGCCCGCGCTGGAAGCGCTGCGTCGTGGCGGCGTCGAGGTCAAGGTCCTGACCGGCGACAGTCCGGTGATCGCGTGCAAGATCTGCCGCGAGGTGGGCCTCGACGTCGGGCGGCCGGTGCTCGGCGCCGAACTCGACGGCATGTCGCCGCAGGCGCTCGGCGAGCTGGCCGAGCGCACGGTGCTGTTCGCCAAGCTGACGCCGGCCCACAAGGCGGCCGTCGTCAAGGCCCTGCGGGCGCGCGGCCGGGTGGTCGGCGTGCTTGGCGACGGCATCAACGACGCCCCGGCGCTGAAGGCCGCGGACGTCGGCATCTCGGTGGACACCGGCGCGGACATCGCCAAGGAGTCGGCCAGCATCATCCTGCTGGAAAAGAGCCTGATGGTGCTGCACGACGGCGTCATCGAGGGCCGCAAGGTCTTCGTCAACCTGCTCAAGTACCTGCGCATGGGCGCGAGCTCCAACTTCGGCAACATGTTCAGCGTGCTCGGCGCGAGCGCGTGGCTGCCATTCCTGCCGATGGCGCCGATCCAGGTCCTGACCAACAACCTGCTCTACGACTTCTCGCAGACCGCGCTGCCCACCGACAACGTCGACGAGGCCGCCATCAGCCGTCCGCGCCGCTGGGAGATCGGCAAGCTGGGCCGCTATATCCTCTGCATCGGCCCGATCAGCTCGCTGTTCGACTACATCACCTTCGCCGCGCTCTACTGGGTGCTGGGAGCCAGCACGCCCGCGCAGCAGAACCTGTTCCAGACCGGCTGGTTCCTCGAGTCGCTGCTGTCCCAGACCCTGATCGTCCACGTCATCCGCACGCGGCGGATTCCCTTCCTGCAAAGCCGGGGCAGCCCCGCGCTGATCGCCACTACGCTCGCCATCTGCGTGGCCGGCGTCTGGCTGCCCTATTCGCCGCTGGCGCCGTCACTGGGACTGGTGCCGCCGCCGGGCGTGTTCTGGGGGCTGCTGGTACCGATCCTCTGCGGCTACTGCTTCCTCACCTATGCCCTGCGCGGCTGGCTGGTCCAGCGGCTTTCCATCGACTGATCCCGGCCGGCCTGGACGATGCCGGCGGGCGTGCGCGGACGACAGCGGCACCGCGTCGGCGGCGGGCACTTCGACCTGCCGGATGGCCATCAGCATGGCGATCGCCGCGACGCCGAGGCCCGACGTCAGCCACAGCGCATTGACGCCGAAAGCATCCAGGCACATGCCGAACAGCCACGGCGCGAGCGCCTGCGCGACGCGGGCCGGCACCATCAGGACGCCTTGCCTGTATCCATACCCGCCGGGGCCGAAGATCACCAGCGGCAGCGTGCCCTTGGCGATCGTCAGGATGCCGTTGCCCGCGCCATGCAGTACGCCGAACAGCGCCGCCGCCGGGGCGCCGATCACGCCGAACGCGAGCGCGCCGACGGGGTGGAGCGCGGCGGCGATGCGCGCGGAGAGCAGCGGATGGACCTTGCGCAGCAGGCCGAACTCCAGCAGCCGCGCCGCCACCTGCGCCGGGCCGATCAGCGCGCCGACCATGACGGCGGTGGCCAGCGTCGCGCCGCCGGCCTGCAGCACGCGCGGCAGGTGGGCCGCCATCGCCGTGCTGGTGAACCACGTCGCGGCGAACACGAAGGCCAGCGACATGGAGGCCAGCCGCTGCGCGGGCGTCTCGCGGGGCGCCGGGGGTGCGCTGGCGCCGGCATTGCCCGGCGCCGTAGCGGCGGCGCCGGCGGCCATGCCGCGCGGCAGGCTCAGGTTCAGGGCCAGCCCCAGCGTCAGGTGAAGGGCCGCCCAGGCGAAGCAGGCGCCGCGCCAGCCGATATGCGACTCCATGAACGTCGACAGCGGCCAGCCGACCGTGCTGGCGAACCCGGCGATCAGCGTCACGCCGGTGATGGCATTGCGCGAGCGATTGCCGTAGACGGCGACCAGCGTGGCGAATGCCGCCTCGTACAGGCCGGCGCCCATGCCGATGCCGAGCACCAGCCACGCCGCGAACAGCCCGGTTGCCCCGTGGGTGAGGCCCAGTCCGGCCAGCCCGATGGCGAACACGATGCTGGTGGCCGCCAGCACCGGCCGGCCGCCCGCGCGGTCGATCATCCTGCCGGCGGACGGCCCGAGCAGCGCCGAGACAATGAGCGCCGCGCTGAACGCGGCGAAGATCGTCGGCGTCGACACGCCGAGATCGTGCGCCATCGGCGTGGCGAGCATGGCCGGCAGATAGTACGTCGACCCCCACGCCAGCGTCTGTGCAATTCCCAGCCTGGCGATCATGCCGCCACCCGGCTCCCTGGCCATACCGTTCCTTGGATGATGATTCGACTTCGCCGCGGTCGGTGTCGCCGACGCGGGCGTCCTGCTCATGGCTCATGGCGCATGGCCGCCGCGGCGAGTGCCGGCGCCGCTTCGGCAGACCGTGACGGACATGATGTTCTCTCAGTTGGCCCTGGCCTCGTACCATGCCTGCGAGCGGTTGACGATGCCGACGACGAGCAGCATCACGGGCACCTCGATCAGCACGCCGACCACGGTCGCCAGCGCGGCGCCCGACTGGAAGCCGAAGAGGCTGATCGCGGTGGCCACGGCGAGCTCGAAGAAGTTGCTCGCGCCGATCAGGCTGGACGGGCCCGCCACGCAATGCGCGACGCCGAGCCTGCGGTTCAGCAGGTAGGCCAGCCCCGAGTTGAAGAAGACCTGGATGAGGATGGGTACCGCCAGCAGCGCGATCACGAGCGGCTGCTCGATGATTGCCCGGCCCTGGAACGCGAACAGCAGCACCAGCGTCAGCAGCAGCGCGGCAATGGAGTAGGGCCCCAGGCGCTGCGCGACCCGCTGGAAATGCGCCGCGCCGCGGGTCAGCAGCAGCTTGCGCAGCAGTTGTGAGATGACGACCGGCACGACGATGTACAGCCCGACCGAGGTCAGCAGCGTGTCCCACGGCACCGTGATCGACGACAGGCCGAGCAGCAGCGCGACCACCGGGGCGAATGCGACGACCATGATGGCATCGTTCAACGCCACCTGCGACAGCGTGAAATAGGGGTCGCCCTTGCACAACTGGCTCCAGACGAAGACCATCGCCGTGCAAGGCGCGGCCGCCAGCAGAATGAGGCCGGCCACGTAGCTGTCGAGCTGGTCCGCCGGAAGCAGCGGCGCGAACAGGTGGCGGACGAAGATCCAGCCCAGCAGGGCCATCGAGAACGGCTTGACCGCCCAGTTGATGAACAAGGTCACGCCGATGCCCCGCCAGTGCGACCTGACCTGGCCGAGCGCGCCGAAATCGATCTTCAGCAGCATGGGAACGATCATGACCCAGATCAGGAATCCCACGGGAAGGTTGACCTGGGCGTACTCCATGCGCCCGATGGCATGGAAGACCTCCGGCAGGGCCTGCCCCAGCGCGATGCCGACGACGATGCAAAGCGCAACCCAGACGGTCAGGTAGCGCTCGAAGAAGCCGATGGCCGGTTTGGCCGAAACCGGCCCGGTGGCGGCGACGTGCGGACTGCTCATGGTTCAGCTCCCCGCGAGACGCTGCAGGGTCTCCTGCAGTTCGGCATCGCTCATCTCGTCGATCGGCAGCAGCAGCAACTGCAGCATCCGGTAGGCGATGGCCTGCCGGGTCAGCTCGAAGGCGAGCCGCTTCTTGTCGTCTCCGCCTTCGGTGTTCGACGGATCGGGGTAGCCCCAGTGCACCTTGACCGGGCCGCCCGGCCAGTACGGGCACGCCTCCTCGGCCGCACTGTCGCAGACCGTAATGACGATGCGCATCCGGGGCGCGTCTGCCGCGACGAACTCGTCCCAGTTCTTGCTGCGGAAGTTGCCCGTGTCGACGCCGGCATTGCGCAGCACCTCGATCGCGAACGGGTTGATGCGGCCGCTGGGCGAGCTGCCGGCGCTGTAGGCATGCACGTCCCGGCCGAACTGCCTTGCCAGGTGATTGAGCATGCCTTCGCTCAGAACGCTGCGGGCGGAGTTGTGGGTACAGAGAATCAGGACGTTTGTGGTCATGGCAGGGGCGAGAGTGAGCGCGGTGCGGCCGGCGGCGGTCAGCTTTTGCCGATGTCGCGTGCGGCCTTCCGCGGCGCGCCCGCAGCGAGCTGCGGAATCGGAGGGGACAGGAACAGTTCGATGCGGCGCTTGGGCGCGATGGCCGCATCGTTGATGGCAGGCCCCTAACAGCAGGACCGATTGCCGGCGGCGACGGCAATGCCGACAGGCTTGCCTCCGGGCGCGCGCGGCGCGCAGCACGACGAATTTTCCTGGCCCTGTTCCCGGCCCTGTTCCTTCGGGCGGGACTCGCCGTAGACCGGCACGTCGCCGAGCGTGTGGAAGTGCTCCCAGGCGATGCCTTGCGGGTCCGTGACCCAGTACTTCTCGCTGCGCGCGTAGCAGCAGGTGGTCTCGCCTTCGTCGAGCAGCGCCATGTCGGCGGCCTCGGCCTGCTTCTTCAGTGCCGCCAGTTCGCCCGCGTCGTCGGTCTGGAAGCCGAGATGGTCCAGCCCGGGCTTGGCGCCCCGCGCCGAGATCGCGAAGTTCACGCGCGGGTCCTCGAGCATCCATTTCGCGTAGTCGTCCTTCACCACGCTGGGTTCCGCCGCGAACAGCGCCGAGTAGTAGCGGATGCTGGCGGGCAGGTCTGCCACGCTGACGTGGACGTGAAAGCGCTTCATAATTGCAACTCCGGGGCAACGGCACAGTTGGACAGGGGGGAGCACGGATTGCCGCCGCAGCAGTTTTCCGTGAGGTAGCCAAGCAAGGCGTTCATGGTCTCGAAGCGAGCCATGTAGATGATGGAGCGTCCGTCCTGCCGGCTGGACAGGAGGCCTGCCCGGTGCAGTTCCTTGAGATGAAAGGACAGCGAGGAGGCGGGTATCTCCATCAGTTCGGCAATGCGGCCCGCCGCGAGCCCTTCGTGCCCCGCCTGGACCAGCAGGCGGAACACGGACAGGCGGATTGCGTGGGCGAGCGCGCCAAGCGCTTCGAGGGCATGAGTCGATTCCATGTTTCGAATATATTCGAAACATGGAAATTTAGCAACGGACATCGCGAAGATGTGCGGCAAGGCACGGGACGGGCGCGAAATGCGCTTATCGGTATGATGCGACCGGTACCTCCTTGTATCCAAAGCCTCCACGGTTCCAGGAATGATGAAGATAGAAACCGCCGTAGCCGCGCTGGCCGCGCTGGCCCAGGATTCCCGCCTCAAGATCTTCCGCCTGCTCGTGCAGGCCGGCCACGACGGCGTCAATGCCGGCCGGATCGGCCAGGAACTGGGCGTGCCGCCGGCGACGTTGTCCTTCCACCTGAAGGAACTGGTCCATGCCGGACTGATCAAGAGCACCCAGGACGGCCGGTTCGTCATCTACCGCGCGCAATTCGACCAGATGAACGAGCTGATCGGTTTCCTGGTCGAGCACTGCTGCGAGGGGCATCCGGAGGATTGCGGGTTCACGGCCGCGGGGTGCGGTCCCGCCCGCGCGAAGTCCGCGCAGAAGAAGACGTCCCCTGCCTAGCCGGGGCCGCTGCCGGCGCGATGATGAGCAGCGTCACTTTCGCCGGCATACGCATGCCGCCCCGGGCGGCATGCGATCCGGCGCGCCTACTTCCGCTGCATGTCCACGACGGTCGGCCTGCCGTCGACCTTGTCGAAGACGACCGCGACCGCATCGCCCTCCTTGAAGTCTTTCAGCGCGGCGCGGTCCCTGGCCGGGAATGCCATCGTCATGGCGGGCATGCCGAGGTTCTCGATGGGGCCGTGCTTGAGCGTGACCTTGCCTGACTGCAGGTCGATCTTCCTGATTTCCGCCGCCACCGGGCGCGGCGCCTGCCGCGCTCCGGCAGCCGCCGCAGCGGGGGAAGAAGGGGAAGATGGCTTCATGGCCATGCCATCCATCGATGCCGCGGCGAACGCGGCGGGCGCGGTGGCGAGCGCAACAACGAGCGGGACAATCCTGACGTGCTTCATGACGTTTCCTCTTGAGGTGAAGGGTGGGTGGGGCGTGGCGCGGACGATACGGACGATACGGACGATGTGGGCGCAGCCGCTGCCTGGCGCCTGCGGATCAGCAGGTACAAGGCCGGCACGACGAACAGGGAGAGCAGCGGGGCGGTGACCATGCCGCCGACCATCGGCGCGGCGATGCGCTGCATGACTTCCGATCCGGTGCCGTGCGACCACATGATCGGAATCAGGCCGGCGAGGATGACCGCGACGGTCATCGCCTTGGGGCGGACCCGCAGCACGGCGCCTTCCTGGATGGCATCGAGCAGCGCGGGCAGGCTTGCCTCGCCCTGGTCCACGCGCCCGGCCCAGGCCTGCTTCAGGTAGAGCAGCATGATGACGCCGAACTCGGCCGCGACGCCGGCCAGCGCGATGAAGCCGACGACCCCGGCCACCGACAGGTTGTAGCCCAGCAGGTAGAGCAGCCAGAAGCCGCCGATGAGCGCCAGCGGCAGCGTGCCCATGATGAGCAGGGCCTCGTCCAGCCGGCCGAACACCAGGTAGAGCAGCACGAAGATGATGAGCAGCGTGAAGGGCACCACCACCTTCAGCTTCGCGGTGGCGCGCTCCAGGTACTCGAACTGTCCCGACCAGCTGACGGAATAGCCCGCCGGCATCGGCACCGCCTTGGCCACCGCCGCCTGCATGTCGCGCACGGCCGAGCGCAGGTCGCGCCCGCGGATGTCCACGTACACCCAGCCGGACAGGCGGGCATTCTCGCTGCGCAGCATGGGCGGCCCCTGCACGACCTGGATGCGCGCCACGTCGGACAGCGTGATCTGCTGGCCCCGGTCGGTGACGATGGGCAGGCCGCGCAGCTGTTCCACCGAGTCGCGGTAGTCCCGCGGGTAGCGCACGCTGATGGGAAAGCGCGCCAGCCCGTCGACCACTTCGCCCACGTTGTCGCCGCCGACCCCCGACGACACGATGCTCTGCACATCCTCGATGTTGAGCCCGTAGCGCGCCGCGGCCACGCGGTCGATATCCACGTCGACGTAGCGGCCGCCGGCGAGCCGTTCGGCCAGCGCGGAAGTGACGCCCGGCACCGTCTTGACGGCCGCTTCGATCCGCGAGGCGAGCCGGTCGATTTCCTTCAGGTCGGTGCCCGCCACCTTGATGCCGACCGGACTCTTGATGCCCGTGGCGAGCATGTCGATCCGGTTGCGGATCGGCGGCACCCAGATGTTGGACAGGCCCGGCACTTTGACGATGCGGTCGAGTTCCTCCACGATCTTGTCGGTGGTCATGCCGGGGCGCCACTGGTCGCGGGGCCGGAACCGGATGGTGGTCTCGAACATCTCGATCGGCGCCGGGTCGGTCGCCGTATCGGCGCGCCCGGCCTTGCCGAACACGGTGGCCACTTCCGGCACGGTCTTGATGAGCCGGTCGGTCTGTTGCAGCAGCTGCGCCGCCTTGCCGGCGGACAGCCCGGGCAGGGCCGAGGGCATGTACAGCAGGTCGCCTTCGTCGAGCGGCGGCATGAATTCGCCGCCGATGCGCATGACCGGCCAGGCGGTGGCGGCCAGCAGCAGCGCGGCGATCGCCACGGTGGTCCCGGGACGGGCCAGCACCCTCGCCAGCACGGGCCGGTACGCGCGGATCAGCCACCGGCTCAGCGGGTTGGCCTGTTCCGACGGAATCCTGCCGCGGATCAGGTAGCCCATCAGGACCGGCACCAGCGTCACGGACAGCCCCGCCGCCGCGGCCATTGCGTAGGTCTTGGTGAAGGCCAGCGGCGAGAACAGCCGGCCCTCCTGCGCCTCCAGCGTGAAGACCGGAATGAACGACAGCGTGATGATGAGCAGCGAGAAGAACAGTGCCGGCCCGACCTCGGCGGCCGACTCGCCGATCACGTTCCAGCGTTCCTGCCCGGCCAGGCTGCCCCCGGGATGCTTCGCGTGCCAGTGCTCCAGATGCTTGTGCGCGTTCTCGATCATGACGACGGCGGCATCGATCATGGCGCCCACCGCGATGGCGATGCCGCCCAGGGACATGATGTTGGCGTTGACCCCCTGGTAGCGCATCACCAGGAATGCGGCCAGCACGCCCAGCGGCAGCGACACGATGGCCACCAGCGCGGAGCGCAGGTGGAACAGGAAGGCCAGGCAGACGATGGCGACGACGATGAACTCCTCGATCAGCTTGTGCGTCAGGTTCTCCACCGCGCGGTTGATGAGGGCCGAGCGGTCGTAGGTGGGCACGATCTCGACGCCCGCCGGCAGGCTCTTTTGCAGCGTGGCGAGCTTCGCCTTTACCGCCTCGATGGTTTCCAGCGCGTTCTTGCCCGAGCGCATCACGATCACGCCGCCGGCCACCTCGCCCTGGCCGTCCAGTTCGGCGATGCCGCGCCGCATCTCGGGGCCGAGCTGGACGGTGGCGACATCTCCCAGCCGCACCGGGATGCCGGCGGCGCTCGTCGCAAGCGGTATCTGCCGGAAATCGTCGAGCGTCTTCAGGTAGCCGGTGGCCCGCACCATGTATTCCGCCTCGCCCAGTTCCAGCACCGAGCCCCCGCTCTCCTGGTTGGCGCCCTTGAGCGCCGCCAGCACCCTGGACAGCGGCAGGTTGTAGGCGCGCAGGCGGTCCGGCATCGGCACGACCTGGAACTGCCTGACCATCCCGCCGAGGGAGGCGACCTCGGCGACATTCGGCAGCGATTTCAGCTCGAAGCGCAGGAACCAGTCCTGCAGCGCGCGCAGCTGGCCCAGGTCGTGCCGGCCGGTCTTGTCCACCAGCGCGTACTCGTAGATCCAGCCGACGCCGGTGGCGTCCGGGCCCAGCGCCGGCCTGGCCGCGGCCGGCAGGCGCGCCTGCACCTGGTTCAGGTATTCCAGCACGCGGGACCGCGCCCAGTACAGGTCGGTGCCGTCCTCGAACAGCACGTAGACGAAGGAGTCGCCGAAGAACGAGTAGCCGCGCACGGTCTTGGCGCCCGGCACCGACAGCATGGTGGTGGTCAGCGCGTAGGTGACCTGGTTCTCCACGATCTGCGGCGCCTGCCCGGGAAACGGTGTGCGGATGATGACCTGCACGTCCGACAGGTCCGGCAAGGCGTCGAGCGGCGTGCTGCGCACCGCCCACAGCCCCCATGCGCTCAGCATGGCCGTCGCCAGCAGGACCAGGAAGCGGTTGCGGATGGATGCCAGGATGAGGCGGGCGATCATGGCTTGGCTCCCCGCGCGGCGGCGGCCGGCTCGACCGACGACAGGACCGCCTCGCCGTCGTCATTCAGGTGGAAGCGGAAGCGCACGCGATCGCCCGGCTTGAGCCCCTTGGGCAGGCCGGCGGGCGGCGCGGCAAAATCCATCGTCATGGCGCCCCACTGCGCCGATGGAATGGCGCCGTGCGAGATGGTCAGGCTGTCGCCGCCGTTCACGGCCTCGATGCGTCCCGCTCCCTCGTGCTCGGCCGCCGGCGCGGCCGGGGCAGTGGCCGGAGTCGGGGCCGGGGCCGCGCTCATGCGCCCGGTGGTGCCGCGCAGGCTGGCCTCCGAATCGATGAGGAACTGCCCGGACGTGACGATTTTCTGGCCGGCTTTGAGACCGTCCAGCACCTCCACCATGCCCGCGGACTCGCGTCCGGTCCTGATGTCGGCAGCCACGAAACCGCCGCTGCCGGCATCCACCATGACGATGGCGCGCTGGCCGGTGCGGATGACGGATTCGGCGGGGATCAGCAGCGCGTCCTGGTCCTGGCCGCCGTCGAAGCGGACGTTCGCGAACATGCCCGGCAGCAGGCGCCGGCCCTTGTTGGGCAGGATGATGCGGACCTTGATGGTCCGTGTTGCCTGATCGACGTCGGGCAGCATGGCATCGACCTTGCCGGCGAGCGGCCCGGCCTCCCCGGCGGCGTGCACCTGGACGGCCTGCCCCGCGGCAATGCTGCGCGCTTGCGCTTCCGGCACCTCGGCGATCACCCAGACCTGGCCAAGGTCGGCCAGGCGGAACAGCGTCATGCCGGGCGCGACGGTCATGCCGTCGCGGACGGCGACCTCGGTCACGAGGCCATCGACCGGACTGGCGATGCCGAGGTCGGGCTGGACCTTGCCGGACGCTTCGACGGCGGCGATCTGGCTCGCCGTCATGCCGGCCTGGCGCATGCGCGCCCTGGCCGCGCCGCGCAGGTCGGGCTGGCCGGCCGCCGCCGCGCGGGACACCGCGAGAAACTCTTCCTGGGCGGCCACCCAGTCCGGCGAGTACAGCGTGACCAGCGCCTGGCCCCGCCGGACGGGATCGAATGCCGCGCGCACCGCGACATGCTGGACAAAGGCGGCCGTGCGCGCCTGGACCACCTGGATGCTGCGCTCGTCGACGGCGATGTTGCCGGGCGCCTCGAGCACCGCGCCCAGGCGGCCGGCCCTGACCTCGGCCGTGCGGATGCCCAGGTTCTGGGCGACCCGGCCATCCACCGTCACGCCGCTGCCGCCGTCACCGTCACCGCCGCCATTTCCGTCGGCGTAGACGGGGACCAGCGGCATGTCCATGAAGGGCGACTTGCCCGGCTTGTCGAAACGCTGGCCTGGCACCATCGGATCGTGCCAGTACAGGACCTGCTTGCCGGTCTTCGGGTCGGTGCCGCCCGCCGCGCCGGCCGGGGCGGACGCCTGCGCCAGTTGCGCGCCCCGCGTGACGCCGAAGCGATAGGCGCCATAGACCGCGGTGCCGGCGAGAACCAGGCAGGCCGCTGCTGCAATACGCTTGCTGTTCATTTGACGTCCTTCGTGGCGGGTTCGGTTTGCGCGGTGGGCAGGGGAACGAGGAAGGCCAGGTCGGCCCACAGCTTCGCCGTCCTGGCTTCGAGCGCCAGCCGCTCCAGCGTCGCGTCGATGGCGCGGTGGTTCGCCTCGGCCACCGCCAGCAGCGTTCCGGTGCCGGCCCGGTAGGCGGTCAGGGCCGCGTCCGCCTGGGCTTGCGCCAGCGGCAGCAGGCTCTCGTCGTAGCGCTCGAGCCGGCCGAGATTGCGCTGCAACTCGGCGAGCCTGGCGCCGACCAGCGCCTGGAGATTGCGCCGGACGACTTCCGACCTGGCGCGCGCGTCCGTCGCCTGCGCCAGCCGGGCGGCGATTTCGCGGTCCTGGCGGTTGCCCTGGTCCCACGGCATCGGGAAGCTGACGTTGAGCGAGGCCATGTTGGAAAAGGCGGAGCCGCGCTGGCTGTAGGTCAGCTCGACGGTGATGTCGGGCTTGCTGGCTTGCGTGGCGGTCCGGATCTCGGTCTCCGCCAGGGCAATGTCGCGCCGGGCGGCCTCCACCTCCGGCACGGCGTCGAACTCGCCTTGCGCGAGCTGCCGCACCGGCTGCGGCACGTCCAGGCGCGGCCGCCCGGCGAGCGGCCGGCTGGCCTGCGGCCCGATCCAGCGCTCCAGGGCCTGCGTGCTGGTGGCCACGGCAGCCTGGTTTTCGTCCAGCCGGTCCTGCAGTTTCTGGATCTCCAGCTCCGCCGTCAGCACGTCCGCGCGCGTGCCGCGTCCGCTGCGATAGGCCGCGGCGGCGGCCTCGCGCGCCAGTCCGAGCGGATGGCCGTGATGGCCGAGCAGCACGCCGGTCTGCTCGGCGTACCAGCGGTCCAGCCACGCGGACACCGCATTGCGCTGCACGTTGGCGAGGCTGACCGCGCGCTGCGCCTCGGCGGAGGACGCCTCCGCCTCGAAGCGCGCGGCCCTGGCGCGGCGCTTGTCCGCGCGCGTGAATTCCTGCGCCACGCCGATGGACCGCTGGGTCATGAAGTCCCGGCTCAGCGAGAACTTGTCGGGGCCGCTGACGGGAACGTTGTCGAGCCCGAGCTTGAGCACCGGGTCGGGCAGCTGGCCGGCGGCGACCGCCATCTGAATGGCCGCCTCGACGGCGCCGCGCGAGGATTCGGCATCGCCGGCGCGCGCGGTGGCGAGCGCGACGGCTTCCGCCAGGGACAGCGGGGGAGGGGATTGCGGAGCCGCGGCATGCGACACCGCCATGAACGCGGACGCGCAGAGCAGCGCCAGCGTCTGACGACGAGGAAAAAGCATATAGCCTCCGGAAGCGACGACAGCTACCCCTGCAAAGGGGATAGCAACGAATCGGCGTCGTTCAGGAGGCTAGGTTTGAGAGCTGCAGTGGAGAATGTTGAGCGCGGGCGGCGGGGCGCGCGCCGCCGCGTCGGCATGAAGCACGACGCGGGAGTCCGCCACCATCACGGGTGTCGGCACGATGACGTTGAGCAGAACCGGCAGGAAGACCGGAAGCTGGGGCGACACGTGGTCGGCGGATTTGGAATCGGCCTGGCAGTGCGCCAGACAGAGCGCGCTCTGATCGCCTGCCTGCTCGCCGTCGGCGCTGGCGGACATCCGGGCCATCTGGTCCATCCCGGCCATCTCGGCGCAGGATTCCGTCAGGGCCGCCTCGGCGTTGCCGCCCGTCACCTGATAGCGGCTGCCGGCACAGGCGTAAGCCGCCGCCGCCAGTTGAACTGTCAGGAAGACGACGAGCAGGAAGCCGGCGAAGAGTGGATGCCGGCGGGCCGAGGAATGCAAAAGGCGCTTTTCAGGTGAATGGCAATCGCAAGAATACTGCTTTCTGCCTGAAATGCAATCGAGCGGCTTGGCCTGGGTCAAAAGGCCGCGGCTTCGCCGGCCATCGATCGCGGATGGGCATGGACGATGCCGGCGGGCGTGGCGCTTTACCGCATATTCACCGCACATTCACCACATATCGCGTGCCCAGACCGGACATCGCGGAACTTGATAGCTCCGAAGGGGTATTGAGCAGGGCGGGAGCCCGCTGCTACAGTCGCCCGCGCATACCCTTCGCGCCCGGGCCGCATCCGCAGTCCGAACCAGACCCTGGCACGCCGGCGGCGTGCGCTTGCCAACAAATAAAAACGGGTCAGGTCACATGTTCCACGGTCTTCATGCCGGCGCGCGGTCTCGCGTGGCCGGCCTGCTCTCGCTTGTCTTCGCCGCGGGTTTGCTGTCCGCGTGCGGCAGCGACGATGCGCCATCTTCTCCCCCCGCCGCGCAGGCGCCCGCCAGCCGCCTCATCGTCGACACCGGCACGGCCGCGCCCGCGCAGGGCGGCACGCTGACCCTGAAGGCCACGCTGCTCGGCGCCGACGGGCTCGAGGTCAAGGGCGCCAGGTTCGCGTGGTCGTCTTCCAGCGAAGCGGTCGCGGTGGTCGTCTCGGCCTCCGATCAGGCGCCGGCGGCGGCCAGCATGATGCAGCCGGTCGGCGCCTATGCGTCGGTGCGCATGCTGGCGCCGGGCGAGGTCGACATCCTCGCCACGGCGACGCTGCCCGACGGCAGCCAGGCCACCAGCACCACGCACCTCACGGTGCAGCCGCCTGCGGCGAAGTCCTACACGCTGACGCTGTCGCCGGCGTTGCTGACCGTGACGGCGGGCGGCGCCGCGCAGCCGGTGGCTGTCGCCGTGCGGCGCTCCGATGGCGTCGACGGCGCGGCGGACCTGGCCAACTGGTCGTGGACCAGCGACGACGCGACCTTCGTCGTGACGGCGGCCGCGGACGGGCATGCCGCCCAGGTGGCCAGCCCCGCATCGGCCGTCGCCGCCGGCGCGGCCACGCTGACGGCTTGCGCGGACGCGCCGGCCGGCGCCCGGCTGTGCGCGAATGCGGCGCTGGCGCGCGCCGCCGCGCCGCCGCCGCCGACCTATACCCTGGGCGGCACGCTTGCCGGGCTGGCTGCGGGCAAGAGCCTGCAACTGGCCGACAGCAACGGCGATACGCTGGTCGTCAATGCCAACGGTTCGTTCTCGCTGCCGACGCCGCGGACGGCGGCATCGGCCTACGCGGTGACCGTGTCCGGCCAGCCGGCCGGCCAGACCTGCACGGTATCGAACGGGTCCGGCACGATGGCGGGCGCCAACGTGACCAGCATCGCGATCGCCTGCGTGCAGGCCCAGTTCGTGGTGGTCGCCAACCGCGATGACAGCGCGCTGTCGGTCTACCGGACCGAGCCGGCGAGCGGGGCGCTCACGGCGGTGCCCGGCAGTCCCTTTGCCGCGGCCGGGCAGGTCCGCGACATCGCGTTCCTGCCTTCCGGGCTGGTCGGATACACCATCGCCACCGATACCGCGTCCGTCGTCGGCTTTCGGCTGGACCCGGCGAGCGGCGCCCTTTCCGTTATCCCGGGCGCGACGGCAACGGTGCCCTTCGGTGCGCCGGGGACGATTGCCGTCCATCCGAGCGGGAAGTGGGTTCATGTCGGCGGGCCGGGCGTGGTAAGCAGTTTCGCGATCGACGCCGCGACGTTCGTCCCTTCGATGATCAGTGCCATCCCGGCACCGACTTCCCCAGGCGCGACGACCGGATTCGCGATCTCCCAGGATGGCATATCCCTGTACGCAATCAATGCCGTGCAGGACAGCGTGTGGCAGATCGGCGTCAATGCGGGTACCGGCTCGCTTGAAAGTCTTTCGATAGCGGCACCGGCCGGCTCGCAGCCCAATGGCGCCGTGCTGTCCGGCAACGGCGCATTTCTGTACATGCCCTACACCTTGAGCAACCTGGTCGGCGTCGCGAGCATTTCGTCAGGCACGGGCGCGCCGCTGTTCACGAGCATATTTACGACGGAGGCATCGCCAACCGACATCGCGCTCACGCCTTCGGGGGAATTCACCTACGTCCTCGGCAGCGCCAGCAACAGCATCGCGGCCTATCGCCTCGACGGCGTGACCGGCCTGCCTGTCGCGGCCCTGGGGACCACGCCGGTCGGCAGCAACGGGCAGCGGCTGCGCATCGATCCGAACGGACGATTTCTCTATACGCCGGCATTCAACGGTGCCGTCTATGGTTTCCGGATCGATGCGCTCACCGGCGCGCTGACCGCGGTGCCGGGCAGCCCGTTTGCGGCCGGCAACGGCAACACCGCCATCGCCATCGTGCAACCCTTGCCATAAGCGCGGCAGGCGCGGCCTCAGCCGTGCCGTCCGCGCGAGGGCGGGAACACGAGGCGGCCGTCCGCGCCGGACTCGTCGCGCAGGGTGCCGATGGCGCCCGTGGCCAGCGCCAGCGTGGCCGCCGCGGACAAGGCGCCGCTGTAGCTGTCGACGGCGGCATTGCGGGCCAGCAGCAACTGGTTCTGCGCCAGCGTGGCGTCGGTGATCGTGCCCACGCCCTTGCGGTAGGCGGCGAAAGCCGCGTCGTAGGTGGTCTGCGCGGCCGCGGCCAGCGCGCTGGCCGCTTCGTGCGCGGCGAGGCTGGTCTCCAGCGCGTTCTGGCTCATGACGATCTGCCGGACCGCGTCTTCCTTCGCGCGTGTCAGCCTGGTCGAGGCGTTCTCGGCGTTGTTGCGCGCCTGCGCCAGCACGGCGGAGCGCAGCCCGCCGTCGTAGAGCGGGATGGTGATGCCGAGGAAGACGCTGCCGCCGTAGCGGCTGCCGTTGAGGTTCACGGTCGGCGCCTGCTGGCCGACCGCGGGCAGGGCGCTGATCGCGGTCCCACCGGACGCGTAGGAGGTGACGGCGGAGACGAAGACCTTGGGCAGGAACTCCGCCTCGGCCGCGCGGACCTTGGCCTGGTTGGCCTTTTCCGCGGCGTAGGCGCCGAGGATGTCGGGCCGGCTGGCGATGGCGGTGTCGACGATCTCCTCGATCGAGCGGCGCAGCGCGGGCGACAGCGGCCGCACCGGCAGCTCGGCGATCCGCGGCCTGGCCAGCGGCGAGATGCCGATGGCCGAGACCAGGCCCAGGTAGGCGTTGCTTTGCGCGCCCTGCGCCTGCACCAGGGCCAGCCTGGCCTGGGCGCGGTTCTGGGTGGCCTGGGCCACTTCGACCACGGTGCCGATGCCCTGCTGGCGGCGTGCCTGCGCGGCCGCGAGGACGGCGTCCGCGTTGTCCTGCGCCTGCTGCGCCGTGCCGGCGCGCGAGCGGGCGGCCTGGTACAGGTAGAAGGCCACGCTGACGTCGTGGATCACCTGCTGGTGGACCGCGGAGAAGGCGATGTTCGCCGCCACCGAGGTCTGCTCCACCGCTTCGACCAGGCTGGCGCGCTCGCCGAAATCGAACAGCAGCCATTGCAGCGACAGCGCCGAGATCGTGCCGTGCGCCGAGGCGTCGGCCGAGGCCTGCCCGAGCAGCGTCGAGGTGGAGCCGTGGCCGCTCTGGTAGCCGCCCATCGCGGTGGCGGAAATCTGCGGGAGATAGGCGCTCCTGGCGATGCCGGTCGCCAGCGCCGCGTTGCGCGCGTCGTTCCAGGCGATGCGGGTGAGCGGGTTGGCGGATTCCGCCATGTCGATCAGCTCGGCGAGCGTGTAGGCGTGCGCGGCATCGAGGTCCGGCGGCAGCGGCAGCGCCGCCAGCGCGCTGTTGGCGGGCAGGACATAGACGGGCGGCGCGGCGGCCTGCCGCGGCGGGGCCGGCACGATTTCCCCGCTGGCGGTGGTTTCCGGTTGCCACGGGCGGTCCGGCCGCGCGGGCGCCAGCTCCAGGGACGAGGTGGCGCAGCCGGCCGCGAGCGCGGCGGCCAGCATGGAAAGGGCCGCCCGCGGGCTAGGTGGGTGCATGGCGTGGGGATTCCTTGGCGGCGCTGCGCGGCGCGGCGCGGCCGCTTTCGGCCAGCCGCCTGTCGATGAGCGTGAGCAGGGCCGCGCGCGCGTCGGGCACATCGGGTGCGTCGGGCGCGTCCGGCGCCGCGGTGGCGTCACCGGCCGCGGCGCCGCTCGCGCGGCGCAGCCGGCGCGCGATCTCCGGATCGCCCGGCGACGTCTCCGCCAGCACGAACAGCGGGCCGGCCATCGCGCCGAACCTGTCGAGGACCTGGTGCCGCTGCTCGAGCCACGCCGGCGCCGGGCCGATCGACGCGGGCTCGTAGCGGGCCAGGGAAAGGTCTTCGTGGATGGTGCCTTGCAGCGCCAGCGCGGCCGCGGCCTGCTGGCGCCGCGTGTCGGCATGCCGGGTCGCGGCCAGCTGTTCCCACAGCGCGGCGAGGTCCGCCAGCGCGGCGTCGATGCGGCCGGCGATGCTGATCGGCCAGACCCGCGTGAAGACGAGGTAGACCACGAGGTTGCCCAGCATCACGCCGATGATGCGGTCGCGCGCGATGGTCAGGTCGAAGCCCGGCGCGGCGCCCTGCAGCACGCACAGGAAGAACGCGAAGGCGACCTGGAAGCCGGCGTAGGCGATGCGCGGCGAGCCTTGCCCGATCCACGCCGACACCAGCGTGCCGGCGAACACCAGCGCCATCAGCGCGCCGACCGAGGTGAGCGCGGGGACCGCGAACACCAGCGCGGCGGTGCCGAGCAGCGCGCCGGCCGCGCAGCCGGCCAGCCGCAGCGTGAGTTTCTCCACGGTCTCGGCGGCGGTGCCCAGCGATACCAGGTAGCAGGTGATGAAGCAGGTGTGGATGCCGGGCCAGTCGAGCTGCATGTAGAGCAGATAGCAGAACGTGGCGGCGGCCGTGGTCTTCAGTGCGTAGCGGACGTGGTCGGGATTCGAGAAGGCGTCGGGCAGGAAGAAGGCGGACGCATGCGTCTGGTCTGCTGCCTTGTTCGTGGCCTTGCCCGCCGCATTGCCCGCCGCATTGCCCGCCGCGTCGCTGTCCGGCGCCGGGGTTTCGGCGTAGCCATTGATGGCCGCCACCAGGTTCGCCGCCGCCGTTTCCGCCGCGGCCGGGAGCCTTTCCGCCGGCGGTGGCGCCAGTGCGATGTCGACCGGATAGCCGCCCTGCCCGAGCAGGCGCGCCATCTCGTCCAGGGTGTCGGCAATCGGCGCCGCGAACGATGCCGGCAGGTGCTCGCACGGTTCGCGGGTGACGGCATCGGTCGCCAGCAGGATCGCGGTGGTGGAGGCCGCGGCGTGGCGCAGCGCGGCCAGCTCGGCGGGCGGCAACGTGCCTTCCAGCCTGGCCAGCGAGAGCCAGCCGGCCACCGGCTGCACCGCTTCGCGCAGGCAGGCGTCGAGCGCGTCGCGGCCGGCCCGCGGCGCGCGCAGGCTGCCCGCGGCCACGCGCAGGCACTGCGCCAGCCGGCCGCAGGCCAGGCGCCGCGGCGAGCGGCCCAGCACCAGGTTGACCGCCACGTTGACGCCGATGGGAATCGCCACCATCAGCCAGGCGTAGAGCAGGCCGCGCGTGGCCGCCTCGCCGGTGGGCACGATGCCGAGCTCGTCGAGCGCGAAGCCGACGATCATGGCCACGATGGCGCCGATCGGGCGCAGCTTGCTGGCCGAGGTCAGGAACAGCAGGCCGGCCGACAGCAGCACGATGCAGGCCACCCGCAGCCCCGGGCTGTCGACGCTGAAGACCGCGACCAGCATCACCAGCCCGATCACGAAGCTGAGCAGCACCAGCGCGGCGACGCTCATCAGGATGCTGCTGGCGCGGTCGGGCCGGGTGATGAAGAACACCACATAGGCCGAGATCGCGGCCTCCGGCGTGCGGTAGATGCACGTCACCAGCACCACCAGCGTGCAGGTCAGCGCGATGCGCGCGGCCGCCTGCGCGCGTCCCGGCGCGGGCGCGAGCAGCCGGGCGAGGTCGCCCGGGCGCAGCCGCGCGCCGTCAGCGGCAGGCCGCGCCATGCCGGATCTCGACGGTGGCGCTCGCGCCGACCCGGGCGAGCGCCTCGGGCGCTTCTTCCAGGCGGATGCGCACCGGGAAGCGCTGCGCCACGCGCACCCAGTTCACCGAGGCCTGCACGTAGGGCAGCGAGCGCGGCAGGTTGACGCGGTCGGTGTCGACGACGCCGGCGCCGATGCCCGTCACGGTGCCGCGGATGGCGCGGTTGCGGTCGATCATCGAGTAGACCGTGGCGCAATCGCCGGCCTTGATCCCGGCCAGCACGGTTTCGCGGAAGTTGGCCACCGCGAACCATTCGCCGGTATGGATCAGCACGAAGAGGGACTGGTTGGGCACCACCACTTCGCCGGACAGGACCGTCAGCCCGGTGACGCGGCCGTCGTGCGGGGCGCGCACCAGCGTGTCGTCGAGCGCGCGCCGCGCGATGGCCAGCGCGGCCTGGCGCGCGTGCATGGCCGCCACCGCGCCCGCTTCGTCGCCCACCGCCTGGGCCGTGGCGGAGCGCTGCACCTTGGCCTGCTTGAGCGAGATCGCCGCGTCGCGCTGCGTGACCTGGGCCTGGTCCAGCTGCTGGGCCGGCACGTAGCCGTCCGCTTCGAGCGGGCGCAGGCGCTCCACCGTGCGCGCGGTCAGGGCGTAGTTCTGCGCGGCGCGCGCGGCCTGCTCGGCGGCGATCGACGCCGCCGCCTGCTCGCTGGCGATGCTCCTGCGCCGGGTGCCGAGCGCGGCCTGCGCCAGCTCCAGGTCCGCCTGCGCCTGGGCGACGGCCAGCCGGTAGGGCTCGGGGTCGATCTGGAACAGCGGCGCGCCCTTGGCGACCTGCTGGTTCTCCGTGACCCACAGCCGGGCGATCCTGCCGCCGACCGGCGAGGCCACGTGGACCACGTCGGCGTCGAGCGTGGCGTCGTCGGAGGACGGGAAGCGCGCGATGCGGTGATAGGCGTAGAAGGCCATGCCGATGCCCAGCACGACGATGGCCGCGGCGATCAGGCGGCCGCGGATGGCGGGTTGGCGCGCGCCGGCCAGCTTCATGGAAATTGTCCCGTTCCGAGCAACCAGGCGAGCACGGCGACCGTCACGCCGATTGCGGTGTTGACCAGCAGTTGGCAAGGCACGATCTGCGCCCATCCGGTGGCGACGAACACCCGGTGCGCAATCACCGCGCCGAGCGCGCCGATCAGCGCGCTCAGCAGCCAGAGCGGGAAGTAGGCGCCGAACAGGTCGAACGCGGGCGCGCCGCCGAACGCGCAGCCCTGCAGCGAGGCGCACGGCGCGGCCAGCGCCGGCATGCGGCGGCGGCCGCGAGTCCATTGCCCGAAGGGCGTGAGTGCGCTGCTTTCTGTCTGAAACATCGTCAGTTCAATGATCGGTTTCAAGGATCGGCCAGCTCGCTTCCATGCCGCTGCGTCGGAAACAATGCAGGCAATATAGCAGCACGGAATGCGCCTTGTCCAAGAGTTGCGGCGGCGGTGCCGCGCGGGGAAATCCGCGGCGCTGCCGGCGGGGTGCTGGCGGGTGTCGGCGGGGTGCTGGCCGCAGCGGCTGGCGGCCGGCGCGGGCCGGCCGGCCCGCTGGCGACGGCCGCGATTCGTACTATGCGCATGCGCATTGGATTTAACCGGATGATTCAGATCGGATAGCCATAAAGTCCGATAAGCCATCGCGTAAAAGTTTTTTCGATAATTCCGTAATTTCAATTTTTTACGCGATAAAGAATTGAACTGGACTATCATGAACCAATTCGTTCTGGCGAACGATCCGCATCGCTGACTTCGGGAGTGGCTCCCTATGAGCGCAGAGATTCTCCAGTTGTTCAGGCTGGTGGGCATCGGCTTGACGCTGATGCTTCCGCTGGCCAATCCGCTGGCATCCATGTCGCTGCTGCTGGCGCTGGGCGCGCATATGCCGGACGCCAGGCGCAAGCGCCAGATCCGGCTCGGCGCCTGCTACGTGACGTCGATCATGCTGGTGGCCTATTACTCCGGCACGTGGATCATGCGCACGTTCGACATATCGATTCCAGGCATGCGCATCGCCGGCGGCCTGATCGTTTCCTTTCTCGGCTTCAAGATGCTTTTTCCATCGGTCCCGGTAACGGAAATTCCGGAAACCGGCAAGAAAAAGGTCGAGCAAAGCCTGGAGAATTCCGCCGATATCGCCTTCGTGCCGCTGGCGTTTCCGGGGACCGCCGGGCCCGGTTCCATCGCGATCGTTATCAGCCTCGCCTCCAAGCTCAGCGGCAAGCAGGACGCATATGCCGATTGGGTCCTGGCGGCGGCGCCGGTGATCGTCGCGGTGCTGCTGGGCCTGCTGTTCTGGATCTGCCTGCGCTCGTCCACGCAGCTCGTGCGCTTTCTCGGCAATGGCAGCGTCGAGGCCATCTCGCGCGTGATGGGGTTCCTGCTGGTCTGCATGGGCGTGCAGTTCGTGATCGACGGCACGCTGGAAGTCATCGCCGCTTCGGCGCATTGAGGAGAACGTCATGTTGCGGCATTTTCGGAAGTTCCGGCTCGCGGCACTGGGCGCGATCGCCATCGCGCTGACCGCATTGGGCGTCTCGCTCGCCTACGGCTGCACGCGCGTGCTGTATGTCGGCGCGGAGGGCCAGGTGATCACCGGACGCTCGATGGACTGGTCCGAGGACATGGGCTCCAATCTCTGGGTGTTTCCCGCCGGCATCGGGCGCGACGGCGCCGCCGGGCCGCGCTCGCCGCGCTGGACGTCGAAATACGGCAGCGTGGTCGTGTCGGGTTATGAGATCGGCAGCGTCGACGGCATGAACGAGCGCGGGCTGGTCGCCAATGCGCTGTATCTCGCCGAGACCGACTACGGCAGGCCCGACGCGCGCCGCGCGGGAATCGCCATCAGCCTGTGGGCGCAGTATGCGCTCGACAATTTCGCCACCGTCGCCGAAGCGGTCGGCGTGCTTGGCCAGAATCCCTTCCAGGTCATCGCGCCGCCGCTGCCCAACGGCAAGCCGCTGACGATCCATCTTTCACTGTCGGACGCGCAGGGCGATTCGGCCATTCTCGAGTATCTCGGCGGCAAGCTCGTCATCCACCACGGCAAGGCGTTCAAGGTCATGACGAACTCGCCGGCCTACAGCGAGCAGCTTGCGCTCGACACTTACTGGAAGGGCGTCGGCGGCCTGACGTTCCTGCCCGGCACCAATCGCGCCGCGGACCGCTTCGTGCGCGCGTCGTTCCTGCTCGACGCGATTCCGAAGCAGCTCGATCCGAACTACATCGCCGGCGTGCCGAACCGATCGTACGCGTTCCAGGCCGTGGCCGGCGTGATGAGCGTGATGCGTTCGGTGAGCGTGCCGCTCGGCATCAGCACGCCGGACCAGCCCAACCTGTCCTCGACCATCTGGCGCACCGTGTCGGACCAGAAGAACCTGGTCTACTACTTCGACTCGGCCACGCGCCCGGACACGTTCTGGGTGTCGCTGGACAAGCTGAACCTGAAAGCCGGCGCGCCGGTGCTGAAGCTGGCGATGGACAGGGGGCAGGTCTATGCGGGAGAGGTGTCGGCGTCGTTCGTGCCGGCGCCGCCGTTCACGTTCATGCCGGCGCCCTGACGCGCGGCGGATGAAAAAAGGCGTGGCGGTCGCCCGCCACGCCTTCCTGCGCGCCCGCGCGCCAGATCAGGCCCGGACGTCGGCCCCGGCGAGGTGCCTGGCCAGGAACGCTTCCATCGCCTCGTAGAAGTCGAAGCGGTTTTCCTCGTTGTGGAAGCCGTGCCCTTCGTTTTCCTTGAGCAGGTAGGCCACGTCCACGCCGCGCTTGCGCAGCGCCTCCACGATCTGGTCGCTCTCGGCCTGCTTGACGCGCGGGTCGTTGGCGCCCTGGGCCACCAGCAGCGGCGTGCGGATGCGGTCGGCGAAGAACACCGGCGAGGCATCGTGCATGGCCTTGCGGTCGTTCTCGTCGTTGGGGTTGCCGATCATCTCGTAGAGCATGTCGAGCATCGGCTTCCAGTAGGCGGGAATGGTCTCGAGCAGCGTGAACAGGTTCGACACGCCCACGTAGTCGATGGCCGCGGCGTAGCGCTCGGGCGTGAAGGCCACGCCCGCGAGCACCGCATAGCCGCCATAGCTGCCGCCGTAGATGGCCACGCGGCGCGGATCGGCGATGCCCTGCGCGACGAGCCAGTCGACGCCGTCGTCGATGTCGTTCTGCATGGTCCGGCCCCATTGCTTGAAGCTGGCTTCCCAGAACTTGCGCCCGTAGCCGGTGGAGCCGCGGAAGTTGACCTGCAGCACGGCATAGCCGCGGTTGGCCAGCAACTGCACTTCGGGGTTGAAGCCCCATACGTCGCGCGTCCACGGGCCGCCGTGCGGGTTGACCACCAGCGGCAGGTTCCGCGCCTCGGCGCCCGGCGGCAGCGTCAGGTAGCCGTGCAGTTGCAGGCCGTCGCGCGAGGTGAAGCCGACCGGCTGCATCGGCGCCATGTCGGCCTCGTCGAGCCACGGCAGGATCTGGCCCAGCGACACCAGCTTGCCGGTGTTGCTGTCGTACAGGTAGCGCGTGCCGGTGGTGCGGTCGCTCGACGCGGACACGATCATGCGGGTCTCGTCGCGCGTGATGCTGGTGACGTGGTGCTCGTAGCCGGGCAGCTGGCGCTCGAGGTCGGCGTGGATCCGCTCGCTGCGCGCGTCGAAGAAATGGCGGCGCGTCTTCCAGTCGGTGTACCAGGCGGCGGTGAGCACGCGGCGGTGGCGCGAGTAGCCGAGGCCGCCGACGTCGACCTCGCCGTGCTCGAACACCAGCTTGCCTTCCTGCGCGGTGTGCGGGTCGAACTCGAAGATGGCGAGCTTGTCGCGGCCGCGGTTCGACTGCACGTAGAGCTGCGCGTCGTCGAAGGTGAAGAACAGCGGCGCGACCGTCTCGCGGAAATCCGTGGTGAGGATGGGGCGGAACGGCTCGTCCTCGGTGTCGCGGTAGAGCAGGGTGGTGTTGACGCCGTCGCTGGCGGTGGCCACGCGCAGGCGCCCGGCGTGGTCGGTGCCCCAGCTCATCACGTTGCCGGGATTCTCGGCGATCTGCACGGACTCGCCGGTCGCGACGTCCACGCGCAGCACGTCGAAGACCTGCGGGTCGCGCTTGTTGTGGGACAGCAGGATGTGGCGGTCGTCGTCCTCGAGGTCGTCCACGATCTCCGCGCGCACGCCGGGATACGGCGTCAGGTCGACCGGCTCGCCGCCGTCGACCGGCACCGACAGCACGTGGAAGTTCTCGTCGCCGCCGAAGTCCTTGATGTAGAGGATGTGGGCGTTGCCCTTCCAGGTGTGGAGGGGCAGGTCGCGCTCGGTCTCGGCGGTCAGCGGGCGCGCTTCGCCGAGCAGGTTGCCGTCGGCGTCGATGGCCTGCACGAAGACGTTCTGGCGGCCCTGGTGGCGCGCCAGGAAGGAAAGATGGCGCCCGTCCGGCGAGATCGAGAACTGGGAGCGGTCCGGCTTGCGGAACAGCTCGCGCACCGTGTAGTGCCTGGGTGTCTTTGCGTTGCTCTGGTTCAAGGCTGGCTCCTGGATGGGTTCGGGGTGGCCCGCGGCGCGCTCACTCGGCGCGTTGCGCCGCGGGCACGCGGTCGCGCGGGGCGGCCGGGGCGGATGGCGCTGATGGCGCGGCGGCCGCATCGGGCGCGGGCGGCGGTGGCTGGTCCTGGTCTTCCTGGTCCTGCGTGGCCTCGCGGCGTTCGATTTCCTCGCGCGTGGAGGTGGACAGGTCCCAGCTGGCGATGAACAGCGCGGCGATCAGCGGGCCGATGACGAAGCCGTTCAGGCCGAACAGCGCCATGCCGCCCAGCGTGGAGATCAGCACCACCCAGTCGGGCATGCGGGTGTCCTTGCCGACCAGGATCGGGCGCAGCACATTGTCCACCGTGCCGATCACCAGCACGCAGAAGCCGATCAGGACCGCGCCCTTGCCGACCTCGCCGGTGAGCAGGAAGTAGATCGCCACCGGCCCCCAGATCAGCGCCGCGCCGACCGCCGGCAGCAGCGAGAGGAAGGCCATCAGCACGCCCCACAGCAGCGAGCCCTGGATGCCGAGGAACCAGAAGATCAGCCCGCCGAGCGCGCCCTGCACGGCGGCCACCACGATGTTGCCCTTGACGGTGGCGCGCGCCACCGTGGTGAACTTGCGCAGCAGGTGCTGCTTGTGCGGCTCGCTCAGCGGAATGGCCTGCACGATGCGGCGCGAGATCTCCGCGCCGTCGCGCAGCAGGAAGAACAGCAGGTACAGCATCACGCCGAAGCTGACCACGAACTGGAACGTGTTCTGGCCGATGCTCAGCGCCTGCGTGGCGATCAGCTGGCTGCCCTGCGCGGCGCCGGCGGTGAGCTTGGCCTGCACGCCGGCGATGTCGGCCATGCCGAAGCGGTCCAGCACCCGGTTCACGGACGGCGGCAGCGCGTGCACGGCCTGCTGGAAGTAGGCGCCGAAGTTGAGCTGCCCGGTCTTGATCTGCTGGTAGACCGTGCTGACCTCCTGGGCCAGCGCGCCGGTCACGAAGATCAGCGGCAGCACCACGATCAGCAGGCACAGCGTCAGCGTGGCCAGCGCGGCGAGGTTGCGGCGCCCGCCCATGCGGCGCGTGAGCCAGTTGTTGGGCGGCGTGAAGATGATGGCGAGGATGGCGCCCCAGAACACGGCGCCGAAGAACGGCCACAGCACGAAGCAGAATGCGATCGAGACTGCGGCCAGCAGCAGGTAGAACGCCTTCTGCTGCATGTCTGCTGGTTGGGTCATGGCGCTGTCACCTTGCGTGGAAAATCCCCCGGGGGGCACGGGATTATCCCGTCCCGGCATGACAACTCGCCGGGGACGCCGGTCCGGGCGCGCCGACCGGCAGGCCGGTGGTGGCCGGGGCCGGGGCGGGTGGCTATCGGTTATCGGCGGCGGGCTGCGGACTAGCGTACCAGCGGATCGCGAAAGCCGGTGTCGGCGGCGCCGGGGGCGCCGGCCGGCCGGGTGTCGCCGGCGGTACCTTTCTGCCAGGTATCGTAGGCCCAGTAGCCGGCCGCGGCGAGGCCGCCGAGCTTGGCCAGCTTCCAGCCCCAGCGCAGCACCGGGGTCTTGCGCAGCAGGGGCAGCGCCAGGGAAATCGTGGAACTGAGGACCGGGTAGTCGCGCGCCAGGCCCAGCAGCTTGAGCAAGGAGGCGGGCTGCGCCACGCGCGGCAGCCAGTTGCCGAGGCGGCCGAAGCGCGCCGCGCTGCCGCGCACCTGGTGCAGCGCCTGGGCGCAGTCATAGCGCTCCAGCGCGGCGCGCGTGATCAGCAGTTCCTTGCGGATCGCCAGCGGCAGGCGCACTTCGCGCGAATAGCGCACCGGGCGCGGATGCGCGCGCGGCTGGCCGGCGTCGCGGGCCGCGGCGGTGTCGGCGCGCTCGTTGGCGCGCTCATCGGCGCGTTCGGCCGGTGCGTCGCTGGGGTTGGACGGCGTGCTCATCGGCGCAGGATCTCCCGGTCTTTGTCGATCTCGGCCAGGGTGGCCTCGAACAGGGGCGGGGCATGCCGCACGAGGTGGCGCGCCAGCGCCAGGCAGACCGCGCACGCGGCGAGGTAGAACAGGACCAGCGCGCCCAGCGCCTGCCAGCGGTAGGTGTCCCAGAACACGATGGCGATCAGCACGGTCAGCGTGACCAGGGACAGGCCGAAGAACACCAGCCCGAAGCAGGCCAGCAAGGCCATCTTCATCAGGCGCGATCGTTCTTCCGCGAGTTCGACGCTGGCGAGTTCGAGGCGCGTCTGCACCATCGCCACCAGCGATCCTGCCAGGCTGCGCAGGGCGTCCATGAACTTGGGAGAGGAGGTCGGGTCGCTCATGCAATTCCGGCAAGGGCGTGCAGCACGGGGCTGCACCGGTTGCGGACGGGAGCCGGGCCGGCGGAACATGCCGCCGGAGGGCGTTTGCTCCGCATGTTGCCGCGCGCTGCGCAATGCGTGGGCGCAATACGGCTAACGCGGGGCACTCGTTCCTGGCGCCGGGCCATCAGGCCCGGCGGGTCGCATGGTTCAGGATTACTTGCGGTTGAGCAGCAGGCCGACCAGCAGGCCGACGCCGGCCGCCACGCCGACGGCGCGCCACGGGTGATCGTGCACGTAGTCGTCGGTGGCGCGCGCGGCCGCCTTGCTCTTGGTGACGACGGCGTCCTGGAGGTCCTGCGCCTTTTCCTTGGCCTGCTTCAGCAGGCCCATGCCGCGCTCGCGCAGTTCGGCAGCTTTCTCGCCGGTGGTCGAGGCCGCTTGCTTAAGCAGTTCTTCGGCATCGGACAAAACGGTCTTGACATCGCTCATCAGTTTCTCCTGTTTGCGGGCGGTGGTTTCGGATTGTGACATTTTGCCTTCCTCGCACGGTGTCGGGCAGCCTTCTCGCCCTCTTTCTTAGCATATGCGGGGAGCCGCCGTGGTTTCAACACCACGGGTCCGACAAGTTATGTAGGACGCTGACTTGAGACAAAAGTCCTTAAGATGAAAAGGTGATTTTGTAGTGACTTTATATTTGTTTGGGTTGGATCGCAATCGGACTAAACTGGTTCAACCCCAATTTCTCGCGGAAGGAGACAGAGATGGCACTACGTCTAGGCGATATTGCGCCGGATTTCGAGCAGGACTCCAGCGACGGCCCGATCCGCTTCCATGAATGGCTGGGCGACAGCTGGGGCGTGCTGTTCTCGCATCCGGCGGACTTCACGCCGGTCTGCACCACCGAGCTGGGGCTGACCGCCAAGCTCAAGGGCGATTTCGCCAAGCGCAACGTCAAGGTCATCGCGCTGTCGGTCGACCCGGTCGAATCGCATCGCGAGTGGATCAAGGACATCAACGAAACGCAGGGCACCACGGTCAACTTCCCCATCATCGCCGATGGCGACCGCAAGGTCTCGCAGCTCTACGACATGATCCATCCCAACGCGAACGAGACCCTGACGGTGCGTTCGCTGTTCGTGATCGACCCGAAGAAGAAGGTGCGCCTCATCATCACCTACCCGGCCAGCACCGGGCGCAATTTCAACGAGATCCTGCGCGTGATCGACTCGCTGCAGCTCACCGACAACCACAGCGTCGCCACGCCGGGCAACTGGCAGGACGGCGAGGACGTGGTGATCGTGCCTTCGCTGAAGGACGAGGAAGTGATCAAGCAGAAATTCCCGAAGGGCTACAAGGCCGTGCGGCCTTACCTTCGCCTGACGCCGCAGCCCAATCGCTAGGGGCCCGGCGGCAGGCCGGCCGGGCGCGTGGCGCCGGCCGGCGTGTCACGGTGTTGTAACACGATGGGCTCGCCCGTCGTCTCTCCTTGGTAGTGTGCTTGGCCCGGCTTCGCAGCCGGGCCTTTTTGCTTCTTGCCCTTGGATTTCGGAGGCGGGGCGGGCGCAGGCTTCAGTAGAAGGCCTGGATGCCGGTCTGGGCGCGGCCCAGGATCAGCGCGTGGATGTCGTGGGTGCCTTCGTAGGTGTTGACCACTTCGAGGTTGACCACGTGGCGGATCACGCCGAACTCGTCCGAGATGCCGTTGCCGCCGAGCATGTCGCGCGCCACGCGGGCGATGTCGAGCGACTTGCCGCACGAATTGCGCTTCATGATCGAGGTGATTTCCACCGCGGCGGTGCCTTCGTCCTTCATGCGGCCCAGGCGCAGGCAGCCTTGCAGGCCCAGCGTGATCTCGGTCTGCATGTCGGCCAGCTTCTTCTGCACGAGCTGGTTGGCGGCCAGCGGGCGGCCGAACTGCTGGCGGTCCAGCGTGTACTGGCGCGCGGTGTGCCAGCAGAACTCGGCGGCGCCCAGCGCCCCCCAGGCGATGCCGTAGCGGGCCGAGTTCAGGCAGGTGAACGGACCCTTGAGGCCGGACACGCCGGGCATCAGGTTGTCTTCCGGCACGAACACCTGGTCCATGACGATCTCGCCGGTGATCGAGGTGCGCAGGCCGACCTTGCCGTGGATCGCGGGCGCCGACAGGCCCTTCCAGCCCTTTTCCAGGATGAAGCCGCGGATGGCTTCCTTGCCGTCGTCGCCGGCCAGCTTGCCCCACACCACGAACACGTCGGCGATCGGCGAGTTGGTGATCCACATCTTGGCGCCGCTCAGTTCATAGCCGCCCGCCACCTTCCTGGCGCGCGTGACCATCGAGCCCGGGTCCGAGCCGTGGTTCGGCTCGGTCAGGCCGAAGCAGCCGATCCACTCGCCGGTGGCGAGCTTGGGCAGGTACTTCTGCTTCTGCGCTTCGCTGCCGAATTCGTAGATCGGCACCATCACCAGCGAGGACTGCACGCTCATCATCGAGCGGTAGCCCGAATCCACCCGTTCCACTTCGCGCGCGATCAGGCCGTAGGACACGTAGTTCAGTCCCGGGCCGCCGTATTGCTCGGGAATGGTCGGGCCCAGCAGGCCGAGCTCGCCCATTTCGCGGAAGATCTCGACGTCGGTCTTCTCGTTGCGGAACGATTGCAGCACGCGCGGCGCGAGCTTGTCCTGGCAATAGGCCTGGGCGGCGTCGCGCACCATGCGCTCGTCGTCGCTCAGTTGCTGGTCCAGCAGCAGCGGGTCGGCCCAGTTGAATTCGGCGTTGGCAGCCATGTAGGTCTCCTTCGGTAGTGCAGTGCGTTGTGCGGGTTCGTGCAGGGGTTTGCGGGCGCCGGCGGGATGGCGCGGCGGATCGGGCCGGGCGGTCTCGCGGGTGGCCTGGGGTCAGCAGGCCTCAACAAAAGCATCGGCGCATTCCGCGGTCTGCGGTGACTTTCGTGACTTTCGCCGCGACTTTGTAGTTCCGCATTGCGGAACTTTGTTCCGATGATGTAGTATAGCGCAATGCGCGGTCCGTGCAATAGCCGGAATCGGCATGACCGTGGCGGCCCCTTCCGTTGCGGCCGCGGCACCTTCCCATTCCACCAGCCGGAGCGCTCTCTTGGCCACCGAACCGCAAGCCTTGCCCGCCACGCAGCAGGCGGATGCCGCCGGCCTCGCGCCGCGCGAGAGCGATCCCAACTTCGTCGCCGCGCTGGCGCGCGGCCTGGAGCTGCTGCGCTGTTTCCGCACCGGCGAAGCGATGCTGGGCAACCAGGACTTCGTGCGCCGCACCGGTTTTCCCAAGGCGACCGTGAGCCGGCTGGCCGGCACGCTGGTGCAGCTCGGCTACCTGCGCTACGACGACAGCCTGGGCAAGTACGCGCTCGACGCCGGCGTGCTGGCGCTCGGTTATGCGTACCTGTCGGCGTCCGGCGTGGTGGCGCTGGCGCGGCCGCACATGCTGGCGTTCGCGCAGTCCTACGGGGTCTCGGTCTCGCTCGGCAAGCGCGAGCGCATGGAGGTGATCTACCTGGAGTCGATCCGCAACGATGCCGGCGTGATGCTCGGGCTGGGCGTGGGCTCGCGCCTGTCGCTGGTGTCGAGCTCGATGGGGCGCGCCTACCTGGCGGCGCTGCCGGCGGCGCGGCGCGAGCGCGTGCTGGCGGAATTCGCGCAGGCCTTCCCCGAGCAATGGAAGACGCAGGAAGGGCCGACGCGCGCGGCACTGGCGCAGGCCGCCGGGCAGGGCTACGCGGCCTCGTTCCGCGACTGGCACCCGGCCATCCACGCCTGCGCGGTGGCGTTCCGGCCGGTGGGGGAGAAGGAGCTGCACATGCTGAGCTGCAGCGCCTCCTACGGTTCCGTGGAAGAGGCCGTGTTCCACGACAAGCTGGCGCCGGCCCTGCGCGCGCTGGCCGCGCGGCTGTCGGACCCGGCGCCCTGAGCGCGCGTCAGAGGTCGGTGCGCAGCTTCCACAGCTCGGGGAACAGCACCACGTCGAGCATCTTGCGCAGGTAGCTCACGCCCTCGGTGCCGCCGGTGCCGCGCTTGAAGCCGATCACGCGCTCCACCGTGGTGACATGGCGGAAGCGCCATTGGCGGAACGCATCTTCCAGGTCGACGAACTTCTCGCCCAGCTCGTACAGTTCCCAGTGCGCGCCGGGCTGGCGGTAGACCTCCAGCCACGCCGCCTCCACCGAGGCGTTCTCGCCGGCCGGGCGGGTCCAGTCGCGCTCGATGCAGCCCGCGTCGATGGCGAAGCCGCGCCGCGCCATCAGGCGGATCGCCTCGTCGTACAGCGACGGCGTGCGCAGCGCCGCCTCCACCAGCGCGAGGTGCTCGGGCCGGTGCGCATGCGGGCGCAGCATGGCGGCGTTCTTGTTGCCGAGGATGAACTCGATCTCGCGGTACTGGTAGGACTGGAAACCCGACGACATGCCGAGATACGGGCGCATCGCCGAGTATTCCGGCGGCGTCATGGTGGCCAGCACGTTCCACGCCTGCACCAGCTGCTCCATGATGCGCGACACGCGCGTGAGCATCTTGAAGGCCGGCGGCAACTGGTCGGTGCGCACGCACTCGCGCGCCGCGCGCAGCTCGTGCAGCGCCAGCTTCATCCACAGCTCGCTGGTCTGGTGCTGCACGATGAACAGCATCTCGTTGTGCTCGGGCGAGAGCGGATGCTGGGCGGTGAGGATCTGGTCCAGCGCCAGGTAGTCGCCGTAGCTCATGTCCCCGGCGAAGTCCATCTGCGCATCGTGCCAGGCGGCCTCGCCGCCCGCCGCCGCGGCATTCGTGGCGTTCGTGGCGTTGGCGGCGTTCGTGGCATCGCCAGGCCCCGACATCGGGCATCCCTTGTTGGCGCTCATGTCGCTCTCCTCCTCAAGTCACCAGGCCGCGCGCCTGGTGACGGGCTTCCTTGTAGCTGCCGCTGTCGAGCACGTCGCGCAGCACCTCCACCGCGTCCCACACGTCGGCGAAGCCGATGTACAGCGGCGTGAAGCCGAAGCGCGCGATGCGCGGCTCGCGGTAGTCGCCGATCACGCCGCGCTCGATCAGCGCCTGCACCAGCGCGAAGCCGTCGGGATGGGCGAAGCTGACGTGGCTGCCGCGGCGCGCGTGCGCGCGCGGCGTGGCCAGCTCGAGCGGATGGTGGCCGCAGCGCTGCTCGACCAGCGCGATGAACAGGTCGGTCAGCAGCAGCGACTTGGCGCGCAGCGCCTGCATGTCGGTCCGGGCGAAGAGATCCAGGCCACATTCGACCATCGCCAGCGAAGTCACCGGCTGGGTGCCGCACAGAAAGCGGCCCACGCCCGCGCGCGGGCGGTAGCCCGGCTCCATCGCGAACGGCGCGGCGTGGCCCCACCAGCCCGACAGCGGCTGCCAGAACGCATCGCGCAGCGCCGGCGCGACCCACAGGAAGGCCGGCGAGCCGGGGCCGCCGTTGAGGTATTTGTAGGTGCAGCCCACCGCGTAGTCCGCGCCCGACGCCGTCAGCGTCACCGGCACCGCGCCGGCCGAATGGGCCAGGTCCCACACCGTGAGCGCGCCGCGCGCGTGCGCCATCGCGGTCACGGCGGCCATGTCCAGCATCTCGCCGCTCTTGTAGTTCACGTGGGTCAGCATCAGCACCGCGGTGTCGGCGCCGACCGCGGCGTCGATCTCCTGCGGCGCGTCGACCAGGCGCAGCGAATAGCCTTGCTGCAGCAGGTCGGCCAGGCCCTGCGCGATGTACAGATCGGTGGGGAAGTTGCTGGCTTCCGAGACGATGACCTTGCGCCGCGGGTCGCGCGCCTGCTGCACGCGCAGCGCCGCGGCCAGGACCTTGAACAGGTTGATCGAGGTGGTGTCCGTCACCACCACTTCGTCTTCGCCGGCGCCGATCAGCGGCGCGAGCTTGTTGCCCAGGCGCTGCGGCAGGTCGAACCAGCCGGCGGTGTTCCAGCTGCGGATCAGGCCATGCCCCCATTCCTCGCTCACCACCTCGGCGGCACGCGCGGCGGCGCTGCGCGGGCGCGCGCCCAGCGAGTTGCCGTCGAGATAGATCACGCCTTCGGGCAGCGCGAACTGGTCGCGCAGCGGGCGCAGCGGGTCCTGCCGGTCGAGTGCGAGGCATTGCTCGCGGCTTGGTGCGGTCATGGGAGCTTCCTGGAGAAAAAACGGATTCGGTGGGCCTGCGCGTCAGGCCAGGCTGCGCAGCACGGCGCGCACCGGGCTGGCGTCGAGCCCGGCCAGGCGCAGCGGCAGCGCGATCAGTTCGTAGTCGCCGGCGGCGACGGCGTCGAGCACCAGCCCTTCGAGGATGGCCAGCCGGTGCCGGCGCACCATGCGGTGCGCCTCCATCGTCTTGGATTCCTGCGGGTCCAGCGAGGGCGTGTCGATGCCGACCAGCATCACGCCGTGGGCGGCCAGCAGCGCGATGGTCGCGGGCGCCACCGCGCAGAACGCCGGGTCCCACCGCGCCAGCGGCGCGGCCTGGTAGGTGCGCAGCAGCACGCGCGGCGGCGTGCCGGCCAGCGCGTGTTCGACGTGGCGCGGCTCGACCAGCGGCGCGGCGCCCAGGCAATGGATCACGCGGCACGGGCCGAGGTAGGGCGCGAGGTCGACCGCGCCGATGGGCGCGCCGTCGGCGGCGTAGTGCAGCGGCGCGTCGGCATGCGCGCCGGTGTGCGGCGACAACGTGATGCGGCCCACGTTGACCGGGCAGTGCGCGTCCATCTGCCACGCGCGCTCCTGCCGGAACGGCGTGTCGCCGGGCCACACGGGGGTGTCGGGCGACAGCGGCGGGCTGATGTCCCAGAGCTGGCGCTCGGGCGTGGCGGTGGCGGCGGGGCGGTTCGTCATTGGCGGGGCGGGCGAGTGGCGCCGGGGTCCGGCGTTCCTTGGCTCGGCGAGGAGCGGATGACGGCATGATAGTCAATATCCCAGGCAAGAGGCTTGCTAAATACCCCGGGTATCGACCTCGGATTCGCATAGAATTTCACCGAATACGAGAATGTGGAAAGAATCTGCGAAATGAACCTGGACCCTACCGATCTGCGCATCCTGGCCTGCCTCCAGGAGAACGGGCGCATCAGCAACCAGGACCTGGCCGACCGCGTGGCGCTGTCGCCGTCGGCGTGCCTGCGCCGCGTGCGGCTGCTGGAGGAAAGCGGCGTGATCGGCGGCTACCGCGCGTGGTTCGACGCCGAGCAGCTCGGGCTGGAGATCGAGGCCATCGTGCAGGTGTCGATGCGGCACGACGTGGAGGGCTGGCACGATACCTTCAACGCGGCGGTGCAGGCGTGGCCCGAGGTGGTGTCGGCCTACATCATCACCGGCGACAGCAACTACATCCTCAAGGTGCAGGCGCGCAACCTCAAGCACTACTCGGATTTCATCGTCAACCGGCTGTACCGCACGCCGGGCGTGATGGACATCCGCTCCAACATCGTGCTGCAGAAGATCAAGACCGACGGTTCGCCGCTGGCGGTGATCAAGGGCGCGCCGGGCGCTTGAGCGTTGCCTGCGCGCCGCGTGCGCGTTGTCTGGGCGCCGCCTCGCGCGGCGCGTGCAGCGCGATCAGGCGGCGCAGCGCGTCCTTGAGCTGGTCGGCCTGCGCCGGGCCGAAATCGTCGAGCATCCGGCGCTCGTGCCGCGCCGCCTGCGCGAGCAGGGCGCGCGCGCAGGCCCGGCCGCGCGCGGTGATGGAAACCAGCGCGTGGCGGCGGTCGCGCGCGCCGTTGCGGCGCGCGACCAGCCCGCCGGCCTCCATGCGGCCGATCAGCTTGGTCAGGGTGGGCTGCTTGGCGAGGGTGAGATCGGCCAGCGCGCCGATGGTGCATTCGGGCCGGTCGGCCAGCGCGGCCAGCACGCGCCATGCGGGGATCGAGAGGCCGGCGGCCTCCACCTGCCGGTGGAACTCGTCCGCCATCAGGTGGCTCGCGCGCGCCAGCAGGTAGGGCAGGTAGCCGTCGACGAAGGCGCCCGCCGGCGGTGGCGGCGGTGGCGGCGGAGATGGCTGCGGTTGCGTCATGGCGCGCGCCCGGCGCCTCAGTCGGCGAGCGGGCGGGTGGTGCCGAAACGGCCGTCGTGGAACACCAGCGGGCCGCCGGCGAGGCCGTGCACGCCGCAGCGCTCGACCTCGCCCACGAAGATCACGTGGTCGCCTTCGTCGTAGCGGCTGCGGTTGTGGCATTCGAACCAGGCCAGCGCATCGGCCAGGATCGGCAGGCCGGTCTCGGACAGGCGGTAGTCCACGCCGGCGAAGCGGTCGCCCTTGAGCGTGGCGAAGCGCTGGCACAGGTCCAGCTGCGAGTCCGACAGCACATTGATGATGTAGTGCGAGCCGTCGCGGAACATCGGCAGGCTGTTGGCGCGCGTGGCCATGCTCCACAGCACCAGCGGCGGATCGAGCGAGACCGAGTTGAACGAACTGGCGGTGATGCCGACGAACGGCGCGCCCGGCGGCGAGCCGGGGCCCGCGCGCGTGGTGATGACCGTCACGCCGGTGGCGAACTGGGACAGCGTGCGCCGGAAGTGCAGCGTGTCGAAATCGGGAGAGGCAGCCTTGCCGACGGTGCGCGGCGTGGCTTCAGGCATGCCCATAGCGCGGGCTCCACTTGAATCCATGAAATTTCATATATTATTTGCGCCGGCGACGAGAAGCACAAGTACAAGCTAAGGCGTCCGGCGCGGCGCATCGGTGGGCTGGCGCACCAAGGCGGCGGCGTGCCCCCGGACCCGGCGCCCTGCCGGCCGGACAGGCCGTGGGGATTGTAGCGGAGTCCCAATCCCGACCCGCCAGTGTGGCGTTGTCCGGGCCGGCGCCGCTGCCTAGCCGGGAACACGGACACATGACGGGAAACGCATGACCGCGGCCACGCTCCGCATGCGTCCCGGCGGGGACGGCCTGCCGCCATGCCGCCGCGGGCGCGCCGGGGCGGCATGAGATGCGCCGAACGAGTATGCTAGTTGAATCCACCGTCGGAGCCGGAGAGAACAAGATGGAAAAAGAGTTGGAAAGCGAGCGCGAGGTCGCCACCCTGGGCGGCGGCTGCTTCTGGTGTCTGGAAGCGGTCTACCAGCAGGTCAGGGGCGTGCGGGCGGTGGAATCGGGCTATACCGGCGGCCACGTGAACCATCCGACTTACGAGCAGGTCTGCGACGGCGACACCGGCCACGCCGAAGTGGTGCGCGTGACGTTCGACCCCTCGGTGATCAAGTACCGCGAGATCCTGGAGATCTTCTTCGCCATCCACGACCCGACCACGCTCAACCGGCAGGGCAACGACGTCGGCCCGCAGTACCGCTCGGTGATCTTCACCCATTCGGAGCCGCAGCGCGCGACGGCCGAGTACGTGATGCGCGAAGTGACCGCGCAAAAGCTGTATGACGCCCCGCTGGTGACGCAGATCGAGCCGGGCCAGCCGTACTGGCGCGCCGAGGAAGGCCACCAGAACTACTACCAGACCCATCCGACCCAGGGCTATTGCTCGTTCGTGATCTCGCCCAAGCTGGCCAAGTTCCGGCAGAAGTTCGCGCACCTGCTGGTGCGCTGATCCGCCGGCGCGCTCAGTCGCGCGCCAGCCGCTCGGCGATGGCCTCGGCCAGCCGCACGCAGCTCAGCGGCGCGCAGCCCTCGGCCTTGTTGCTCACGATCACGTAGGCGGGCTGGCCCGCGCGCAGCGTGCGGACCACCTGTTCGGCGATCACCGCGCGCGTGTGCGGGTCCTCGTCCAGCAGTCGGTCGAACGGCGCGTAGCGCGATTCGGCCTGCTCGTAGGCGAAGCCCGCATGCAGCATCCAGCGCAGCACCAGCGGCCCCGGCATGCCTTCGTCCATCAGTGCCTGCGCCGGCAACTGGCGCTCGGCCGGCGGCATGCGCTCGCGCGCCGACAGGCAGAAGCGCACGCCATGCGCGCGCAGCAGCTTGATGAAGCGCGGCGTGAGCAGGGATGCGTCGCGCAGCTCCACCGCGTAGCACGCATGCGGATTGGCGCCGGCATCGAGCGCGGGCAGCGCGCCGAGGAAGGCGTCGAGCCGCGCCAGGAAGCCGGCGCCGTCCGCGGCCATCGCGCCCAGCGGCGAAAGCTGGAACAGCAGCGGGCCGCATTTCTCGCCGAGCCCCGCGGTGGCCGGGCCGATGAAGTCGCGCGCGGCGATCTCCGCGTTCAGGAAGCTGGCGTTGGCCAGCCGGCCCGCGCCCTCGGCGGTGCGCAGCCACGGATCGCAGATGCTGGCGGGCGCCTTGGTCAGGAAGCGGAAATGCGCGGGCACCTGGGCCGCGTAGGCAACGTAGTCGGCCAGCGGGATCGGCGCGTAGAAGCCGCGGTCGATGCCGGCTGCGCGCAGCAGCGGATGCTGCGAATAGGCGGCCAGGCCCTTGCGCGAGAGCAGGCTGTCGCTGTATTCGCCCTGGTAGACCAGGCCGTTCCAGCCGCCGTAGGACCACGACGAGGTACCGAGATGCAGGCCGGCGGGAAGGCGTTCGGCCAGCGCGAGGAGGGCGGGATCGGGCGGCGGCGCCTGCACGCTTTTTCCGCGTGCGGGGCGCGCCGCCGGCGCGGCGGCCGGCACGGGTGTTTCCGGCAGGCCGCCGAACAGGTCTTCAGTCAAGCGGGTTTTCAGTCCAGCGGTTTGTCGTAGATGTAGCGGCGCGACCAGGGCAGGCTCTGCGAGGGCAGGCCGGCCTTGTGGCAGACCACCTGGTAGATCGACATCTGGTCGGTATCGAAGGCGTGCGCGCAGCCCGCCAGGTAGACGCGCCAGATGCGGTATTTCTTCTCGCCCACCATCGCGCGGATGGTATCACCCTGCGCCTCGAAGTTGTCCGCCCAGTGGTGCAGCGTGCGGTTGTAGTGGTTGCGCATCAGCTCCACGTCGGTGGCTTCCAGGCCGCCGCGCTGGAGCGTGTTGAGCACCATGCCGATGTGCGGCAGCTCGCCCTGCGGGAACACGTAGCGGTCCATGAATTCGGAGCCGTCCATCGGCGTGGCGCCGCTCTCGGGATCGGGCGAGGTGATGCCGTGGTTCATGGCGAAGCCGTCGTCGGCCAGCAGCTCGCGCATGCGCTTGAAGTAGCCGGGCAGGTTGTCCTTGCCGACGTGCTCGAACATGCCGACGCTGGTGATGCGGTCGAACGTGCCGGCGGTGTCGCGGTAGTCCTGCAGGCGGATCTCGATGCGGTCCGACAAGCCCGCCTGCCTGACGCGCTCGGTGGCCAGGTCGAACTGGTTCTGCGACAGCGTGATGCCCACGCAGCGCGCGCCGAACTTCTGCGCCGCGCGCAGCACCAGCGCGCCCCAGCCGCAGCCGATGTCGAGCAGGGTCTGGCCGGGCTGCAGGCGGATCTTGGTCAGGATGTGGTCGATCTTCTTGCGCTGCGCGGTGGCGAGGTCCTCGTCGCCGTTTTCGAAGTAGGCGCAGGAATAGACCATCGCCGGATCGAGCCAGAGCGCGTAGAACGCGTTGGAGACGTCGTAGTGGTACTGGATCGAGGCCTTGTCGGCGGCCTTGGTGTGGGCGAAGTGCTGCGCCACGCGGGCCAGCGCGCCGCCGGCCTGCGCGCTGGCGGCGGCGGAGAAGCGGTAGGCCACGGCGATGATGTCGCTGAGCTTGCCGTCCAGGTCGATCTTCTCCTGCACGTAGGCTTCGCCGAGGTTGTCGAGGCTCGGCGTGAGCAGCAGCGGCAGCGCGCCCGCCTCGCGGACCGTCAGCGTGACCGCGGGCTGCTCGAAACGGCCGAGCGGATACTCGTTGCCGTTCCATAATCGCAGCTTGACCGGGAGGTTGGCTCGCTCGCGCAGATCGGCGATCCAGTGATCCAGTTGCTTGTCCAGTGCTTGCTTGAAAAACATGCGGCCTCCCAAATTGGCGGTTGCGGCACACTCCTCGAACCTCAGCAGCGGGCAGGCTGGGCCTGCACACGATGGCGTCTTCCTCGCGGAAGTGCCGATGACTCACTTTACGACAATTCCCAATTTTGTGCAGTGCGCGGCCCCGATGCGCGCGGGGCCGCGGCCGCCTGGCCGCCCGGACAATTCAGCCGCTATTCAGCCGCCGTTCAACGGCTCACGGCGACAGCCGCACGATCTGCCACGCGCCGTCCGCCTGCAGCCGGTAGGCGATGCGGTCGTGCAGGCGCGACGGCCGGCCCTGCCAGAATTCGATGCGCGACGGCACCAGGCGATAGCCGCCCCAGTGGGCCGGCCGCGGCGGGTTGTCGCCGAACCTGGCACGGAAATCCGCCTCGCGCTGCTCCAGCACCGCGCGGTCCGCGACCTCGCGGCTCTGCTCCGACGCCCACGCGCCCAGGCGCGAGCCGAGCGGGCGCGAGGCGTAATAGGCATCGCTCTCGGCATCGCTGACCTTTTCCACGGTGCCTTCCACGCGCACCTGGCGCTCGAGCTGCACCCAGTGGAACAGCAGCGCCGCGCGCGGGTTGCCGGCCATGTCCAGGCCCTTGCGGCTTTCGTAGTTGGTGAAGAAGGTGAAGCCGCTGGCGTCCATGCCCTTGAGCAGCACGATGCGCGCGGACGGCTGGCCGTCGGTGTCGACGGTGGCCAGCGTCATCGCGTTGGGCTCGGGCAGCTTGGCATGGATGGCTTCGTCGAACCAGCGCTGGAACTGGCTGATGGGATCGGTCGCCACGTCGGACTCGGAGAGCGAGCCGAGCACGTAGGTGCGGCGGAGGTCGGCAAGTTGGGTCATGTCGGATCAGGTATCAAGTCTGCGTGCCGCGCCGGGCAGGCCTGCCCGGCACCGGCGGCGCGCCTGATTCGAGTATAGCGAAAGCGCACCCGGCCGCATTTGCGCACGCGCAAGCCCTCGCGTTGCCATCGTCAGGCCGCTGGCGGCGGCAGCTTGCGCGCATGCCCGCGCGAGTAGTAGCCGGCCACGCCCATCGCGCCCGCCATCGACAGGAAGATCGGCAGCATGCCGAGCGCGGTGCCGACCACGCCGAAGGTCAGCGGCCACACCACCTGGCTGGTGTTGAGCACGGCCGAGCGCAGCCCCAGCGCCTCGCCGGCGCGCCCGCTCGGCGAGGCCGCGTGCAGGATGTTCATCACGTTGGGCTGCGCGCTGCCCAGCGCCAGCCCGAGCAGGAACGCCAGGCAGCACATCAGCCAGAACTGCGCGACGAAGGGATAGAGCAGGTAGGCCACCGCGCCGAGCAGCAGCGCGCCGCGGATCACCTTCCACTCCGACAGCCGGCGCGACACCAGCGGCATCGCCACGCGGATGGCGAAGGTGGCGATGGCGAACGCGCCCAGCACCCAGCCGATCGACGACGGCGACAGCCCCACGCGCGTGCCCTGGATCGGGATCAGGAAGGCATGCAGGTCCCACGCGGCCGACAGCACCGCGCTGGCGATGAACACCGCGCGCAGCTCGGGGTGCGCCAGCAGGCCCAGCGTGGAACTGCGGCTGCCGTCGACGATGGCGTTGCGCGCGGCCCGGGCGCCGCGCGCGGGCAGGCGGTGGCGCACCAGCTGCAGGCCGGCCAGCCCCGCCGCGGCCACCGCCACCAGCGTGAAGAAGGCCGGGCGGAAGCCCGCGTGCTCGATCATGTAGCCCATCACCACCGGCCCCAGCGTGCCGGAGAACGACAGCCCGAGCGCGTGCAGCGTGTAGTTGCGCAGCCGCGTGCCGTCGCTGGAGATCTGGCCGATCAGCAGCTGCATGGCCACCTGCACCAGCATGAAGCCCACGCCGATCAGCGCGCACGAAAGATAAAGCGCCGCGATGCCCGGCCACAGCGCCGGCAGCAGCGTGCCCGCGAGTACCATCAGCGAGCCGGCCATGAGCGGCTTGCGCGGGCCGATCTCGTCGATGCGCTTGCCGGCATGGATGGCCAGCAGCATCGGCAGCAGCGCATAGAGCGACATCAGGATGCCGAGCGTGACGGTGGAGGCCTTGAGGGACAGCGCGAACAGCGACACCACCACGCGGCTGGCATTGAAGGCCACGTGGTTGCACACCGTGAGCGCGATCAGGCAGCTGATCGGCGGAACGGTGGCGTGTAGCGGCGTCATGCGCGGGCGGGGGCTTTGGGGGAATCCGGGAGAAAAACAAGTGCGGCCGAAACCGCACCCTGAGAAGGACGCCACGATCACTCGCAGAGGTCCGCAATGCGCCATCTATTGAAGACTTCGTTGTAAATGGCCGTTTAATTATGCGAGCGGCGTGTGCGATAGACAACGGTTCTCTGCACCAGTGTGGCGAAAGTGTTGCGAAATTGCGTCGATGCGTGCGCGGGTGTCGCGCACGGGCAACGGTGGCGCCACCGCGATGGTGCGCGGCGGTCAGCCGCCTTGGTGCAGCGAGGCGTCGGGCGCCGGCCGCGCCGGCGCGGCGGCAGCGCCCGCGCCCTCGCCCAATGGCACGGAACCGGCGGCGCCGCTGGCCGGCTCGCGGTAGGCCTGGCCCGGCGGCGGCGCCAGCGGGCGCTTGCGCACCTGCGCCAGCAGCTTGCCGCACTGCGACTCCTCGCCGCCGCCGGAGAGATCGATCAGCGGCAGCACCGCGGCGCCGACCGGCGCCACCAGCGCCAGCGCCACCGCGCCGCCCGCGCGCAGGGCCAGCACGCCGATGTCGGGGCTGACCGTGGGCTTCTTGAGCGTGCCGCCCACGTAGAGCGGCGAGCGCAGCGAGAAGATGCGCAGGCCCTTCGAGTCCGGCCGGATGGTCAGCGCGAGCCGTTCGCTGGCCAGGTCGACCGCGCCGGTGGTGTCGATCACGGCGTCCTGCGTGTCGAGCACGAAGGTGCGCGCGCGCGCCAGGCCGTTGGTGAAGCTGACGTCGCTCACGCCGCAGTTGATCCGCACCGGCTTGTCGCCGAACAGCTTCGAGATCACCACGCTGCCCACGTTCAGGCCCATCGCCTCCAGGACGAACTTGCTCACCGTGCCGTTTTCCACCAGCAGCTTGGCTTCGCCGTTGGCGCTGCCGAGCAGGGCCGCCACCGAGTTGCCGGTGGCGCTGAGCCGCGCGGCGCCGTTGAGCTCGCCGATGCTGGCGCGCATCGACTCGAATTTCGGGAACAGCTGCTTGAGCTTGAGATGGCGCGCCTTCATGTCGATGGTGGCGGCCAGCGGCGCGCGCTTGCCGTTGAGCTGCAGCGTCGACACCAGGTTGCCGCCGGCGATGCCGAAGTCGAGCGGGTCCAGCGTGAGCAGGCCGTCGTCGAGCTTGAGGTGGGTGACGAGATCGGTGATCGGCAGGTCGGCGGTGCGCACGATGCGCTTGCCGGTGAACTTCACGTCCGCGTCGATGCTGTCCCAGCGCTCGGTGCGGAACGGCGCCACCGGCAGCGCCTTGTCGGCGGGCTGGCGCACGGCGCTGTCCGCGGCCGCGCCGCCGGGCCTGGCGTCGGCGCCGATCAGCGGCGCCAGGTCCTCGAAGCGCAGCTGGCTCGATTCCAGCTCGCCCGACAGCAGCGGACGCGGCTGGCGCTGGGCGTAGCTGAGCGTGCCGCTCAGGTCGCTGCCGCCCACGCGCCCGCTGAACTTGTTGTAGCGGTACGTCGAGGCGCCCTTGCGCAGCGTGGCCACCAGCCGCCCGCGCGTCTCGTAGGGCGGCGTGCTGGGCAGCACGATGCCGGTGAGCGCGTACAGCCGGGCCATGTTGTCGCCGGACAATTGCAGGTTGACGTCGAGCGCGCCGAGATGGGCCGGGTTGGTGAGCGTGCCTTCCACCACCGCGCGCGTGTTGCCGACGCGCGCATCGGCCTGCACCGGGAACGGCACGTTGGCGTCGCGCAGGCTCAGCACCGTGCCGGCCTTGCCGCTGGCGCTGATGGTGGCGTCGTGGTAGCGGCCGGTGGCCTTCCAGCGCAGGCCGTAGCGCTGGCTGGCGGGCGCTGCCGCCGTGGCGCCGGCGGTGCCCGGGGCCGCCGCGCCGGTGAGCGCGCCGTCGCGGGCCTTGTCGTAGAGCGGGCTGTCGCCGATGGTGTCCAGGCGCGCCTGCATGTCGAGCTTCAGCACCTGGTCGGACAGGCTCAGGTCGCCCTGCGCCAGCGCCACCTCGCCGATGTCGAGCCGCCACTCGGACGGCTGCTTGCTGGCCGGCGTGGCGAAGGTCCAGTTGTTGCGCTGGTCGGCCAGGCGTTCCAGCCACACGGCCGGGCTGTCGACCACGATGGTGGAGATCGAGATCTGGCGCGACAGCAGCGGCAGCGGGCGCAGCACGAAGATCAGCTCGCGCACGGTGGCGAAGTTCGGCTCGCGCGCCCAGTCCGGGTTGCCGATCGTGATGTCGGCGGCCGACAGCCGCGGCCACGGCACCCAGGTGTGCCAGCCGGTCTCGCCCTGCGCGCTGCGCCAGGTCAGCGTGAGGTCGCCGTTGACGGCGAAAGGCCGGCCGATGGCCTCGGACACGCGCTGGTTGAGCCACGGCTTGAGGCGGTTCCAGTCGAAGGTCAGGACGACCACGACCACGATGGCCACCAGCGCCAGCGGCGTCAGTACACTCCAGAGAACGGCCTTGCGGCGCACGGGCATGGGATTGTCGTCCTGGTCGGGCGGGTGGCCGCGGCGCCGGCCCCGGGGGTGGGGCGATGCGGCGGCCGGACCACTGTTGTCAGGTATTGTATAGTTGCGCGCCGCGTTCTCCTGTCGGCGCCAGGCTGACAGGGTGACGCAGGCGGCGCCTGGACGGCCAGTCCGCCCGCGTTCGCCCGCCGGCGGCCCTCCTTCAGCAAGCCTCGATCCTATCCATGAGCCACCTCGTCCCGGAAACCTCCCCGGCCCCTTTCGCCTCCCCGGAACTGGCGCAGCTGCCGTCGGCGCTGACGCACGAGAGCCCGGCCGACGACGACTACCACCGCCGCTTCGGCGGCGTGGCGCGGCTGTACGGCGCGGCCGGGCTGGCGCGGCTGGAGGCGGCCAGCGTATGCGTGGTCGGCATCGGCGGCGTGGGCAGTTGGGCGGCCGAGGCGCTGGCGCGCAACGCGGTCGGCCGCGTCACGCTGATCGACCTCGACCACATCGCGCTGTCCAACACCAACCGCCAGATCCACGCGCTGGGCGATGCCTACGGCCGCGCCAAGGTGCAGGCGATGGCCGAGCGCATGGTGCAGATCAACCCGCGCTGCCGCGTGACCGAGGTGGACGACTTCGTTACCGAGGACAACGTCGCCGAGCTGCTCGGCGGGCACGACTACATCATCGACGCGATCGACTCGGTCAAGGTCAAGGTCGCCATGCTGGGCTGGGCGCGCCGCACCGGGCGGCGCATCATCACCTGCGGCGGCGCCGGCGGCCAGCTCGACCCGACCCGCATCCGCGTGGTCGATTTCTCGCGCACGGTGCAGGACCCGCTGCTGGCCAAGGTGCGCTCCCGCCTGCGCCAGGACTGGGGCTGGCCGCGCAATCCCAAGCGCAAGTTCGGCATCGACGCGGTCTTCTCCGACGAGCCGCTGCGCTATCCCGAACCCGAGCAGCAGGCCTGCGAGATCGACGAAGCCCCGGCCGACGCGCCCGCGATCGCGCCCGCCGGCCCGCAGGGCCTGGCCTGCGCCGGCTTCGGCTCGTCGGTGGCGGTCACGGCGGTGTTCGGCATGGTCGCCGCCGCCAGCGTGCTGGGCGCGCTCACCGCGCTGACCGAGCCCGCCGCCCCCGAGTGAGCCGCGCGCCCGCGCTAGGCGGCCAGCGCCGCCAGCAGGGCCGCTAGCTCGGCCTCGCCCGGCGCGGTGTTGTCGAAATAGCGCAGCTCGGGGTGCTGCTCCGGCGCCGGCATGAAGCGCCGCGCGCGGTAGTCCTCCCAGTGCGCGAGCTTGTAGGCATCGTTGGGGTTGCCGCGCCGCACGATGCGCGCGTGCGCCTCGTCCTCGGGCAGGTGGACCCACACCGTGCGCACCTGGGTGCCGGCGGGCACGCGCAGCCATGCCGGATCGTGCAGCCGGTGGTCGCGCACCTCGCGCGACAGCGGCCCGACCACGATCACGCTGATGCCCAGCGCGAGGTTCTCGCGCGCGGTGTCGAGCAGGCCGTGGTATTCGGCGTCGCGCAGGTACTTGAGGTAGGTGGGGCTGTCGCGGTCGTTGGGGTCGCCGGTCAGCGCGCCCATCGCGGCGGCGCTGTAGCTGCCGTACAGGGTGTCCTTGTCGAGCAGGCAGAACGGCTCGCCGGTGGCCTGCATGAGCGGGCCGATCAGGCGGTGGGCCAGGGTGGTCTTGCCGGTGCCGGCATGGCCGCAGAAGAAGAGCAGTCGGGGCATGGGAAGGCGGGGCGGAGCCCGCGGCGGTGGAAAGCCAGCCGCCAGCATAACCCGCGCGCCGGTTTGTCCTGGATCAGTCCGCGCCGCGGCGGATTCGGTATGCTCTCGGCTGGGGCCGGACTTCGCGCCGCGGGCGCGGGGCCGGCCAGCCGATTCCTTCGTTGCCTCGCTTCTCCAGACATGACCGATCACGCCACGGATGTCCCCGCGCCGAGCCGCGCCGCCCTTGCGCCCGAGCTGCTGCTCGGCGAGCCGGTGACCGACGCCACCCATGAAGAATTCGTGCAATTGCTCGATGCCGCCGCGCGCGCCGCGGACGACGGTTTCCTGGCCGCGCTGGACGAGTGGATCGAGCACACGCGCCATCATTTCGGCCAGGAAGAAACGTGGATGGAAGCGATGAACTTCGGCCCGCAGCACTGCCACCGCGGCGAGCACCAGCAGGTGCTGGCGGTGGCCGACGCGGTGCGCGTCAAGGTCGCCGAGGGCGACGTGACGCTGGGCCGGCGGCTGGTGTCCGAACTGCCCGGCTGGTTCGACCAGCACGTGAGGTCGATGGACGCGATGATGGTCGGCTACATGCGCGAGCACGGCTTCACGCTGATCGAGGCGCCCGACGGGCAGGCCGCCTGAAGACGGCCGCGCGGCGGCGCTTCAGCCGCCGCCGGCGGCCGCGCGGTCGAGCACCACGAAGTGTTTGCGCACCGTTTCCAGCACCTCGAACAGGCCGGTGAAGCCGGCCGGGATCACGCAGGCGTCGCCGGGCCCGAACTCGCGCGCGTTGCCCGCGTCGTCGCTGATGCGGATGCGTCCGCTGATGACGTGGAAGAATTCCTCCTTGCCCGCCGGGAAGGCGATGCGCCACGCGCCCGGCTCGCAGCCCCACACCCCGCAGTCGAAATCGCCCTGGCCGGCGCTGTAGTGCGTCCAGGTGGTGCGCTCGGGATTGCCCGCCACGAGCCGGTCCGGGCGCGGACGGTCGTGGCTGGGGGCGGGGTCAGCGCGGAAATCGGCCAGGCGGGGCAGGGCGGCAGCGGTCACGGCTAGGGCGGGCAGGAAGGTCGGGCCCGCCAGTTTAATTCAGCACCGAGGCCAGTTGCCGGCGCCAGCGCGACACCGCCTCGGGCTGGTCGCCGCCCATGAGCGCGAACACCGACAGCATGGTGACGCGCCCGATGTCCTCCTCGAAGCCGCGGTCGGCCCGCACGATGGCCAGCAGCTGTTCCAGCGCCGGCTCGTACTGCCGGTGCGCGATCAGCGCGCGGGCCAGGTCCAGGCGCGTGCGCAGGTCGCCGGGCGCGGCCGCCACGCGCGCGGCCAGGGTGGCCGTGTCGGGCAGCTCGGCCACGCCGCGCATGGCTTCGAGCCGGGTGCGCAGCGCCGCGAAGCCGTCTTCCTGCGACGCGCCGCGCGACAGCATGCCGAACTCGGTTTCGGCCTGTTCCAGCGCGTCGCCGTCGAGCAGGAAGCCGATGTACTCGAGCCGCGCCGCGTCGAAGCCCGGATCGAAGGCCAGCGCCGCCTGGAACGCCGCCCGCGCGGCTTCGCGGTCGCCGGCGGCGAGCGCGTCGCGCGCGGCGCGCAGGGCGGTCTGGCCCGGGTCCGGCATCACGCGCGCGAGGAACTCGCGCAGGCCCGACTCCGGCAGCACGCCGGTGAACTGGTCCACCGCCTGGCCGTCCACGAAGGCCACCACATGCGGGATGCTGCGCACGCCGAAGTGCGCGGCGAGGTCCTGGTTCTCGTCCACGTTGACCTTGGCCAGCCGCCACTTGCCGCCGGCCTCCGCTTCGAGCTTCTCCAGCATCGGTCCCAGCGTCTTGCACGGGCCGCACCAGGGCGCCCAGAAATCCACCAGCACCGGGATGTGACGCGATGTCTCGATCACGTCCGCCTCGAAATTCTGCAGGGTTACGTCGCTCATGACTTGATCTCGCTAGAAGGGAAGCCCCGCGCATGCCGGGGCCATACGCGGGCTAGTTGGGGGCGGATGCCGCCGATTGCAACAGCGTGGCGCGCAAAGGCGGGCGGGCAAGGTGGATAGACAAGGGTAAGCGATGGATTGAAAATAGAACGGTCGTTCGGTTATATTGCTTGACTGGTATCCAAGATCAGGTCGGACAGACCGCACAGGAGACGTTCCATGCAGACCCACCAGCCCGCGCGCCCGCATTTCCAGTTCTGGCCCAAGCGCGTTCCTACCGAGATCGTGTCGCCGGAGACCTCGCTCTGGTACAACCTGGTGGTTTCCGCGCACCGCTACGCCGACAAGGCGGCCATCCGCTATTTCGGCAACGCCATCACCTTCCGCCAGCTCGAGGCGCAGGCCAGCGCGGTGGCCGGCTGGCTGCAGCAGGAAGCCGGCGTGAAGAAGGGCGACCGGGTGCTGCTCTACATGCAGAACTGCCCGCAGTTCATCATCGGCTACTACGCCATCCTGCGCGCCGACGCCGTGGTGGTGCCGGTCAACCCGATGAACCGCACCGAGGAATTCAAGCATTACATCAGCGACGCGCAGGCGCGCGTGGCGATCTGCAGCGCCGATCTCGCCGCCGGCGCCGAACAGGCCAGCGCCGAGTTGCCCGAGGCGCAGCGCCTGCGGCACATGCTGGTCACGCAGTACGGCGACGCGCTGCCGGCCAGCTACGAGAACCCCGAGGACGCGCCGCCGGCCTGGCTCACCGCCGAGCACCCGCTGCCGGCCGGCGCCACGCCGTGGTCGCGGGTCCTCGCCGCGCAGCGGGTGCCGGCGCCGCACACCGCCGGCCCCGACGACATGGCGGTGATGCCGTACACCTCGGGCACCACCGGCTTTCCCAAGGGCTGCATCCACACCCACCGCACGGTCATGCACAACGTGATCGGCGGCAGCACCTGGAGCGGCAGCGGCGCGGAATCGACCATCCTGTCGGTGCTGCCGCTGTTCCACGTCACCGGCATGCAGTACGGCATGAACGGCCCGATCTACAGCGGCGCCACCGTGGTGATGCTGCCGCGCTGGGACCGCGAGGTGGCGGGGCGCCTGATCTCGCGCTACAAGGTCACGCACTGGACCAACATCCCGACGATGGTGATCGACTTCCTCGGCAGCCCCAACCTGGCCCAGTTCGACCTGTCGAGCCTGCGCTACATCGGCGGCGGCGGCGCGGCCATGCCGCAGGCGGTGGCCGAGCGGCTGCACCAGCAGTTCGGCCTGAACTACCTGGAAGGCTACGGCCTGTCGGAGACGATGGCGCCGACCCACGGCAACCCGAGCGACCGCCCCAAGCTGCAATGCCTGGGCGTGCCCACCTTCAACACCGACGCGCGCGTGATCGACCCGGTCACGCTGGCCGAGCTGCCGCCCAACGAAACCGGCGAGATCATCGTGTGCGGCCCGCAGGTGTTCAAGGGCTACTGGGGCAAGCCGGACGCCACGCGCGACGCCTTCATCGAGTTCGAGGGCAAGACCTTCTTCCGCACCGGCGACCTCGGGCGCATGGACGAGGAGGGCTACTACTTCCTGACCGACCGCCTCAAGCGCATGATCAACGCCTCCGGCTTCAAGGTGTGGCCGGCCGAGGTGGAGAACCTGCTGTACAAGCATCCGGCCGTGCAGGAAGCGTGCATCATCGGCACGCGCGACGCCTACCGCGGCGAGACCGTCAAGGCGGTGGTGGTGCTCAAGACCGATGCCCGCGGCAAGACCACGCCCGAGGACATCATCGAATGGGCCAGGGAGAACATGGCGGCCTACAAGTACCCGCGCGTGGTGGAGTTCGTCGACGCGCTGCCCAAGTCGGGCACCGGCAAGGTGATGTGGCGCCAGCTGCAGGAAAGCGAGAACGCGCGCGACGATGCGGCCAGGCCGGCGGCCTGATGCTTGCCGCCTGACGCCCGCCGCGCGCGGGGCGGCCTTCAGTGCCCGCGCGCGCGCACCAGCATCTTCACCATCGTCTTGTAGCTGCGCTCGCGCGCGTGCCGCGTCGGGCTGGTGCCGTCGCGGTCCGCCAGGTTGGCGTCCGCGCCGGCGTCGAGCAGCAGTTGCACGGTGTCTTCGTAGCGCGCGCTGCCGTCGCCCATGACGATGGTTTCCAGCAGCGCGGTCCAGCCCTGCCGGTTGACGTGGTCGACCGGCACGCCGGCCTTGAGCAGCACTTTCACCACCTCGGTATTGCCGTGCTGGCTGGCCAGGATCAGCGCCGTGCTGTCGTTGCTGTCTGTGCTGGCGAGGTCGGCGCCGTGCGCCAGCGAAAGCTGCACCACCTCGAGCTGCCCGGTGGCGGCGGCCAGCAGGAAGGGGCTGTTGGCGTCGATGTCCTTGCGGTTGACGTTGGCGCCGGCCGCCACCAGGGTCTTGGCGACCTCGGTGTGGCGGCTGTCCACCGCCACCAGCAAGGCGCTGCGGCCGCGCTCGTCGGTGGCCTGCGCGGAGGCGCCGGCGGCAAGCAGGCGCTTGACCAGTTCGAGGTCGCCCTGCATGGCCGCGGCGATCAGGTTGCGATCGAGCGCGCCCACGCCCTCGCGCGGGCCGGACGCCGCGGTGCCCGCGGGTGCCTGCGAGCGGGACGCGGCATGGGACGCCGCGCCGCCGGCGGGGCGCGCCGCCAGGCTCGATCCGCCCGGGCCGGCCAGCAGCGCGCCGCCCATCAGCAGCCCGGTCAGCCCCAGCACTTCGGCCAGTACCAGTCGGCGGGGGCGGGCGGCGGGGCGCGGCATCGGGTGGATTCCTGGATAGGTCCGGATCAGGCGGCCGTGCCGGCGGCAGGCCCGCTTGCGGCATCGGTGTCCTGCAACTGGCGCCACAGCCGGCCGAGATAGGGATCGTCGACGCCGCTGGTGGCCAGCCCGAGCAGGGTCTGCTGCAGGTATTCGCGCGCCGGGCCGTACAGGCCGGCGGCGTGGCGCAGGCAGGCCACCACGCGCTCGTCGGGCAGGCGCCCGGCGTAGGCTTCGTGGCCGCGGTTCATGACGAAGGCCAGCGCCGGCTGCGGCGCGCTGCCGGCCAGTTTCACGTTGAGCCAGCGCGGGTGGTAGGCGCCGGTCAGCATCTCGCGGCGCCACAGCAGGCGGAATTCCTGCTCGATCATGTCATGGGGGATGCGGAACGCCACGCCGTGGCACGAGCCGCCGCGGTCGAGCCCCAGCACCAGGCCGGGGCTGTCCCAGGTGCCGCGGTTGATGCGCGAGTACAGGTAGAAGCCGCGGTGGTAGCCGTGCACGGTGGCCAGCTGGCGGTCGGTGTGCACCACCATCGGGTTCCAGATCAGCGAGCCGTAGCCGAACACCCACACATCGCCGGCCAGCGCGGGCGTGTCCGGGCGCTGGTCCAGCGTGGCGCGCAGGGAGCCTTCGAATGCGGCTTCCGGGAGTAGCGAGGAAGCCACCGGCGTGCTGCAAAGAGAAGCACGCAGCCGATCCGTTTCGAGATCTTGTCGGGTGATGGCCATGCCTGCAAGCATAATCCAAAGCTGCGTTTCAGGCGGCAAGGAAACCACATGGCAGGCAGAAATCGCCGCAACGCTCAACTGGCTGTGTGCGGCAGACAACGGTCGGCATGGCGGCGGGGCCGGCGAAATCGCACGGACTTGACCGCGCACGGTGGCGGCGGCGCCGGACAAGTCCTTACAATACCGCATCAACCCAGGAGAACAGGCTATGGCGCGCACGCTCACGGTGGCCTTCGGCACCGGCAAGGAATTCGGCTTCACCATCGGCGACGCCGAACTGGCCGCCGTCACCGAGGAGGCTGGCTGGCGCTGGTTCGACCGCGAATACGCCGAGCTCGACTGCCAGGCTTCCAGCCCGGTGGGCAAGGTGCTGGTGATCGACAAGATCCTCAACGTGGCCAAGTTCTCGGGCGAGCAGCGCTTCGCCGACGACGCCGCCTGGGCCCAGGACTACGCGCGCCACGCCGCGCGCCTGCTCGACCGCGACAAGGTGCGTGTCGACGTGGGCAACGCCGCTATCAGCTTCTGACCGCGGCCGGCGCCCGGAAGCAAAAAGGGACGCCCGCGGGCGTCCCTTTTTTACTGCGCGGCGTTGGCCGGCGCTCAGACCGCCAGCAGTTCCACCTCGAACAGCAGCGTGGCGTTCGGCGGGATCACGCCGCCGGCGCCGCGCGCGCCGTAGCCGAGCTCGGCCGGGATGACCAGGCGGCGCGTGCCGCCGACCTTCATGCCCTGCACGCCTTCGTCCCAGCCGCGGATGACGTGGCCGGCACCCAGCGGGAACACGAAGGGGTCGTTGCGGTCCTTGCTCGAGTCGAACTTGCGGCCGGCCTGGCCGTTGTCGTAGAGCCAGCCGGTGTAGTGCACCGTGACATGCTTGCCGGCGGTGGCTTCGGCGCCTTCGCCGGTGACGGTGTCTTCGTATTGCAGGCCGGAGGGAGTCGTATTCATGATTGGCTTCCTTGTAGTGTCTCAGGGAGTGTCACGGTACCGGGGCCGCCCGCGCGTGGCTGGCGGTCCCGGGCGAACGGGGTACTGCGCGATGGTGCTGGTGGTGCGTGCTGGTGGTGCTGGCGATGCCGGCGCCGCGCGGGCTCAGCCCGCCGCGCGCTGCAGGACGTCGAGGGTGATGCGCACGTTGTGGTCGTCGTCGCTGACCCAGATCTCGCCGTCCTGGATCGTCACCGACAGCCGCATGGCGCGCTGGGCCAGCGCGGCGAGCGCGTCCACCGCTTCGGCCGGCACATTGTAGATGGTCACGTTGCGCAGCTTGCCGGCCTTGCCCGCCATGCCCTTCCACCATTCGCGCGCGCTTGCGCCATTGTAGGTGAACACGGTCACGCGGCGCGCGCGCGCCGCGGCGCGCTTGAGGCGGGACTCGTCGGGCTGGCCCAGCTCGATCCAGTGCTCGATCTCGTCGGTCAGGGTCTTTTCCCACAGGTCCGGCTCGTCGGGCTCGTCCAGGCCGCGAGTGAAGGTGAGCGCTTCGCTGGCTTCGCAGGCGAAGGCCAGCAGGCGCACCATCATGCGCGCGTCGTTTTCCGACGGGTGCTTGGCGATGGTCAGCGCGTGGCTGCCGTAATACGGCCGGTCCATGTCGGACACGGAAAGCTCGGCCTTGTAGATGGTGGATTTGAGAGCCATGTGAGGTTGCTGCGCAATGGGGTGGTGCAGGGGTGGTGCACGGGCGCCGCGCACCGGGGCCGCACGGCGTGGCGCGCAAGGCGAAAGGCCGCATGATACGTGAATCCGCGGGCGCGCCGCTCAGGCCGCTCCCACGGCGCGCGCGGCGATGCCGGGCGCGATCGCCGTGCCGCCGGCCCCGATCGCGCAGCGCCGGGGCGCGCTCGCGGCGTTTTGCCTCAAACGGGCTTGCCTCAGCGGGTCTTGCGGTATTCGCCGAGGTAGAAACGCAGCAGCGCCGCGGCCAGCTGCAGGCACAGGAAGGCCGCCGCGACCACCATCGCATGGCCGGCCGGGGTGTCGATCTGCCCGGACATGGCCAGCCCCGCCAGCCAGCTTGCCACCGCCAGCGTCAGCAGCGGCGCCAGCAGCGCGCGCCGGCCGTAGGTGCGCAGCGCCCACGCTGGAAAGCGGCGCAGGAAGGCCGCGGGAATGCTGCACACCAGGCAGGCGCCCGCCGCGGCCAGCGAGGCCGCCACCACGTCGCCGACGTCGATCATCGTCATCTTGTCAATCGTCCCCGTTCAGGCAAGGGCCGGGAAGCCAGGAGGAAAGGGCCGGCCGAAAAACCGCAAACCGCTGATTTTACAGAAGAAAGCGGGCGCCAAGGTGTCCCTTGGCCGACATCCGGCGACATCCGGCGATGTTGCGCGGCGAGCGGCGCGGCGCGAATGGCGCGCCTGTCACCCGGCGGATCACTCGGCCGGCTTGCCGGGCGAGGCCTCCACCGAGATCGAGAGCGTCACGGCGTCGCCGACGTCGGGCAGGAAGCGCGTCATGCCGAACGCGCTGCGCGAGATCACGGCGCGGAAGTCGCCGCCGCACACGTGGCGCCTGATGCCGAACAGCGAGATCTCGCCGCAGCTGAAGCGCTGCGCCTCGAGCCGCACCGGCTGGGTGACGCCGTGCAGCGTCAGCTCGCCCTCCACCGCCGCCAGGCGCTCGCCGTCGCGGATGAAGCGGCTGGCGCGCAGCCGCACCACGGGGAAGTTCTGCGCGTCGAGGAACTGCGCCGACTGCAGGATGCCGTCGAGCGTGCGGTTGCCCGAGTCGACCGAATCGGCATTGACCGTGAAGTCGATGCCGCCGGCGCCGGTGGCTTCGTCGTAGCTGATGCGGCCGTCGATCTTGCCGAAGCGCCCGCGCACGGAGGTGCGCTCGAAGTGGCTGGCGGCGAAGTAGACCGCGGTGTGGGTGGGATCGACCGCGTAGTCGGCGGGGGCGGCCTGCGCCGCGCAGGGCAGCGCGGCCAGCAGGCACAGCGCGCGCGTGAAGGCGGGAAGCTTCGGCATGGCGCGGGCCTCTTCTCTGGTGAACCGGCCGGTTGCCGGGCGGCGCTAGTGGACGAACACCGGCAGCAGGAAGATGCCGATCACCGAGAGGAAGCCCACGGTCCAGCACAGCGTGCGCAGCGTGGCGCGGTCCGCCAGGTAACACACAGTGTAGAGCACGCGCGCGGCGATGAAGACCAGCGCCAGTTCGTCGATGCGCGCCGCCGGCGCATGCAGGTAGGTGGCCGACAGCACCGCCGCGGCAAAGAACGGAAAGGCCTCGAAGTGGTTGCGGTGCGCCAGGTCGGCGCGGCGCGCGCGTCCGGCCTGCCGCTCCAGCCAGCCGCGCGGGTCGTGGTTGTCGAAGCCGCGCCCGCCGGCCTTGGCGATGGCCACCGTCGTCGCGGGCAGGATGCCCGCCAGCAGTACGCACCAGAATGCGATTGGCATCGTATTTCCTCAGTCGTCATGTCCCGCGCGGGGGCCCGCCAGGCAAGCCCCCGCGCGGCGCGCTTCAGGCGGCCACCACGCGGATCTTCACGCCGGCCACGCTGACCACCTGGCCGGCGCGGATCTTGGCGGTCTTGCGCGATTCCACGGCGCCGTCGACCGAGACTTCGCCGGCCGCCACCAGGGCCTTGCCGGCGCCGCCGCTGTCGCACACGCCGGCCACCTTGAGCAGGTCGTTGAGGGCGATGTGCTCGCCCTCGAGCGGGAAGGTGATGGTCTGCATGCGCTTATTTGCCCCAGCTGTCCTTGAGCCCGACGATGCGGTTGAAGACCGGCTTGCCCGGCTTCGAATCGACGCGGTCGGCCACGAAATAGCCGTGGCGCTCGAACTGGAAGCGGTCCTCCGCGGCGGCCTGCTGCAGGCCCGGCTCCAGATAGGCTGTGACCACCTTCTTGGAGTCCGGGTTCAGCGCATCGAGGAAATTCTTGCCGCCGGCATCCGGGTTGGGGTCGCTGAACAGGCGGTCGTACAGGCGCACCTCGGCCTCGTAGGCGTGCGCCGCGCTGACCCAGTGGATGTTGCCCTTGACCTTGACACTGTCCGCGCCCGGCGTGCCGCTCTTGGTGTCCGGCAGGTAGTTCGCGTGCACGGCGACGATCTTGCCGTCGGCGTCGCGGTCCACGCCCGTGCATTCGATCACGTAGCCGTAGCGCAGCCGCACCTTGCTGCCCGGGTTGCCGTCCTTCGGCGCGAACAGGCGGAAATAGCCCTTGGGCGGCGCTTCGCTGAAGTCGTCGCGCTCGATCCACAGCTCGCGCGAGAGCGGGAACACGCGGCGGCCCAGCTCGGGCTGCTTCGGGTGCACCGGGGCCGAGCATTCCTCGTTCTGGCCTTCGGGGTAGTTGTCGAGGATTAGCCGGAGCGGGTCCAGCACGCCCACGCTGCGCGGCGCGCGCGCGTCGAGGTCGTCGCGCACGGCGCCTTCGAGCGTGCTCATGTCGATCCAGCTGTCGGACTTGGCCACGCCGATGCGCTCGCAGAACGTCTGGATCGATTCCGGCGTGTAGCCGCGCCGGCGCACGCCCACGATGGTCGGCATGCGCGGGTCGTCCCAGCCGTCCACGCGCTGCTCGTTGACCAGCTGCAGCAGGCGGCGCTTGCTGGTGATGGCGTAGGTCAGGTTCAGGCGCGCGAACTCGTACTGGTGCGGCAGCGGGTCGCGGAACACGCCGCATTCGCGCAGCTGGGCCAGCACCCAGTCGTAGAGCGGGCGGTTGTTCTCGAACTCCAGCGTGCACAGCGAGTGGGTGATGTTCTCCAGCGCGTCCGAGATGCAGTGCGTGAAGTCGTACATCGGGTAGATGCACCACTTGTCGCCCGTGCGGTGGTGATGGGCGTGGCGGATGCGGTAGATCACCGGGTCGCGCATCACGATGTTGGGCGCGCTCATGTCGATCTTGGCGCGCAGCACGTGCTCGCCGTCGGCGTATTTGCCGTCGCGCATGTCGCGGAACAGCTGCAGGTTCTCCGCCGCGGCGCGGTCGCGGTACGGCGAAGGCGTGCCCGGGCGCGAGAAGTCGCCGCGGCTGGCGGCGATCTGCTCGGCGCTCTGGCTGTCGACGTAGGCCACGCCGCGCTCGATCAGCTTCTCGGCGAACGCGTAGAGCCGGTCGAAGTAGTCGCTGGCGTAGTACAGGTGCGGCTGCTTGCTGCCGTCGGCGCCGGTGGCGTCCCAGCTGAAGCCGAGCCAGTGCACCGCGTCGATGATGGAATCGACGTATTCGGTGTCTTCCTTGACCGGGTTGGTGTCGTCGAAGCGCAGATGGCAGCGGCCGCCGTAGTCGCGCGCCAGGCCGAAGTTCACGCAGATGCTCTTGGCGTGGCCGATGTGCAGGTAGCCGTTGGGCTCCGGCGGGAAGCGGGTGATGACGGTGGGCAACGGCTGGCCCTGCGCATCCTGGCGGCCGGCATAGGTGCCGGCGTTGTTGTCCTGGTCGATGATGCTGCGCAGGAAATTGGATGCGGCGGGGGTGCTGTCGTTGGCTTTGGGGTCGTGGCTCATGGTTGCGCCGGAGGGCGGTTACGTCAGCAGGCGCGGGCCGCGCGCCGGGAAGCGGCGCGCGGCCCGCCGCGCTGCTCGATTGCATGGCGGAATGCCGGGTCGCGTGATTTTACCGTGCCTGCGCGGCGCATCGTGGAAACCCGGCGCGCGGATGGGGGGCGGTGGCCGGAGCGCGTGGCAAAAGACGGCAAAAGACCCCAAAACGGGGCCTCCGGGAGACCTCGAACCGGCCCTAAAACGTCCCCAAGACGTCCCCAAGACGTCCGGCTCGGCCTAGCATGGAGTCAACGCCATCCACTTTTCCGGGAGCCTTGCCGCCATGCCCGCCTCGACCGTCACTCCAGCCGCCCGCCCGACCCCGCAGGAAGCCGTGGCCGGGCTCTGGCAGGCCGCCGGGCTGCCGCCCGCCGCGCCGGATGCGCTGCGGCTTGCCGGCGCCGATCCGGTGCTGCCTTCCTCGTTCGCCGTGGGCACCGCGGCGCAGGCGGCCATCGGCGCCGCGGCGCTGGCCGCGGCGGCCTTGTGGCAGTTGCGCGGCGGCGGCGCGCAGCAGGTCGCGGTGGACATGCGCCATGCCGCGGCCGAGTTCCGCAGCGAGCGCTACCTGCGCGTGAACGGCGCGCCGGCGCCGGAATTCCGCGACCGGACCGGCGGCCTCTACCGCTGCGGCGACGGCGGCTGGGTGCGCCTGCACACCAATTTCCCGCATCATCGCGACGGCGTGCTGCGCCTGCTCGGCTGCGGCCCCGACCCGGCCGCGGTCGGGTCGGCGCTGTCGAAATGGGAGGCCGAGGCGTTCGAGACCGCCGCCGCCGAGGCCGGCCTCGTGGTGGCGGCCCTGCGCAGCTTCGAGGCCTGGGACCGCCATCCGCAGGGGCAGGCCCTGCGCGGGCTGCCGCCGCTCGTGCTCGAGCGCATCGGCGAGGCGCCGCCGCAGCCCTTGCCGGCTTTCCCGGCGGAGAGCGCCCGGCCGCTGGCCGGCGTGCGCGTGCTGGACTTCACCCGCATCATCGCCGGCCCGGTGGCCGGGCGTACGCTGGCCGCGCACGGCGCCGACGTGCTGCTGGTCACGGCGGCGCACCTGCCGTTCATCGCGCCGCTGGTGATCGACACCGGGCGCGGCAAGCGTTCCTGCCAGCTCGACCTGCGCGACCCCGACGACAAGCGCGCCCTGCACAAGCTGCTGCATGGCGCCGACGTGCTGGTGCAGGGCTACCGCCCGCAAGGGCTGGCCGAACTCGGCGTGGGGCCGGAAGCCGCCGCGCGCGCGCGGCCCGGCATCGTCTATGCCACGCTGAGCGCCTACGGCCACGTGGGGCCGTGGGCCGGCCGGCGCGGCTTCGACTCGCTGGTGCAGACCGCGACCGGCTTCAACCATGCCGAGGCGCAGGCGGCCGGCAGCGCGGAACCGCTGCCGCTGCCGGCCCAGGCGCTGGACCACGCCGCCGGCTACCTGCTGGCGCTCGGCGTGATGGCCGCGCTATACCGCCGCGCCACCGAGGGCGGCAGCTGGCACGTGCGCGTGTCGCTGGCGCAGACCGGCCAGTGGCTGCGCGGCCTGGGCCGCGTCGAGGGCGGGCTGCGCCAGCCGGAGCAGCGCTTCGAGGACGTGCGGGACCTGCTGGAGACCATGCCGTCCGGGTTTGGCGAACTGACGGTGGTGTCGCACGCGGCGCGGCTGTCGCAGACGCCCGCGCGCTGGGCGCTGCCTTCGGTGCCGCTCGGCACGCACGCGCCCGCGTGGCTGCCGCGCGCCTAGCCCTGCGCGCCGGTCATGCGCGCCATCCACTGCGCCATGTCGCGCTCGAGCGGCGTGCCGGCGCGCTGCGCGGCCAGGATGCGCTCGCGGTCGGCGGCGGGCCGGTTCTGGCTGAGCTTGAACTTGGCCTCCACGCGCGTCGGCACGATGCGCAGGCCGACGATGGCGCCCAGCATCTTCTGCTGGAAGTCCTCCGGCAGGCCGCGCCACTGCGCGGCGTAGTCCGGCTCGTGCTGCGCGATCAGGCGCTTGAGCAGCGCGTCCTTGTCGGCGGCGTCGTGGAGCGTGGTGACTTCCGCGTAGACGTGCACCGCCACGTAGTTCCAGGTCGGCACCGACAGCTTCTGGTCGTACAGCGCGGGCGAGACGTAGCCGTGCGGGCCCTGGAACACCAGCAGCGCGCGCGGGGTCTGCTCCAGCCAGCGCCAGTGCGGATTGGCGCGCGCCATGTGTGCCTCGATGCGCCAGGTGTCGCCGGTGCGCTCGGCCACCACCGGCAGGTGGGTGGCGAAGGGGACGCCGTCGGCGTCGTTGCCGGCCAGGGTGGCGAACGGGTAGCCGCGCATGACGTCGTCGATGGCGTCGGCTTCGGTGCTGGCAAAGTGAGAAGGCAGGTACATGTGGGCGTGACCGGAGTGTGAGTCGTCAATACAGGGTTTGCCGCATGCGGGCGGGCTGGGCCGCGTCATAGGCGGTGCCGTCGATGGCGTCGCGCGTCAGCGTGGCGAGGATGGTGCCGTTGCTCGGCAGGCGGTCGCGCGCCACCTGCGTCTCGGGCGCCCACAGCTTCGAGCGCACCAGCGCGCGGGCGCACTGGAAGAACACCGATTCGATGGCGATCACCAGCACCGTGGCCGGCGCCTTGCCGTCGACCACGCAGCGCGCGATCAGCGCCGGGTCCACCGAGATGGTGGCGGTGCCCGCCACGCGGATGGTCTCGTTGACGCCGGGGATCACGAACAGCAGGCCCACGCGCGGATCGGCCACGATGTTGCGCAGGCTGTCGATGCGGTTGTTGCCGCGGCGGTCCGGCAGCAGCAGGGTGCGCTCGTCGAGCACCTGCACGAAGCCCGGCGCGTCGCCGCGCGGCGAGCACTCGGCGTATTTGCCGCCCACGGTGGACAGCAGGCACAGCGGCGCGGCCTCGATGAAGGCGCGGTAGTGCGGATGCAGATAGTCGACTTCCTTGGCGAGCGAGGCTTCGCCGGCGTCGCCGTAGCGGGCCTCCAGCTCGGCCAGCGTGGTGATGGCGTAGGGATTCATGGCTCGGGCGCCGGGCGGCGCGCGCGGGGTTCTTTTGCGAGGAAACCTGACTGTACCGCAATCCGGCGCCGTCCAGGCCTGGCCGGCGCGCGGCGGCCGCGCCGGATGCCGCGGCGTCACATGCTAGAGCGTCACCGTGCCGCGGCCCAACTCGATCACGCGCCCGCCCACGCGGATGGCCCGCGCGGCCGTGACCTCGAGGTGCAGCGCGCACGGCCGGCCCACGGCCTCGCCCTGGTCGATGCGGTAGCTGGCCGGCAGCGCGCGGCCGCTGGCGATGAGCCAGCCGCCCAGGTTGGCGCAGGCCGAGCCGGTGCCCGGGTCTTCCGCCACGCCGCCGCCCTGCTTGGTGAAGAAGTAGCGCGACACCACGCGCCCGGGCTGGGCGGGGTCGAAGGCGAACACATAGGCGGTCTTGCGGCCCAGGCTGCTCTGCGGCCATGCCTCGAGCCGGCTGCTGTCGGGCTGGGTGCGGTGCACGGCGTCCACGCTGCGCAGCGGCACCAGCAACTGGTCGGCGCCGGTATCGACCCACATCGGCGGCGCCAGCAGGTCCGCCTCGCCCAGGCCGAGCAGGCCGGCCATCTGCGCGTCCGGCAGCCCGGCCGGCGCGGTGCGCGGCGCGCCGGCGTGCGGCGCGGTGAAGGTCCAGACGTCGCCCTGCGCCGTGACCGGCACCACCCCGGCCTTGAATTCGAGCGAGAACGCATCGCCGGCGCCGGCCAGCTCGCGCACCACGTGCGCGGTGCCGAGCGTGGGATGGCCGGCGAAGCGCATCTCGTAGCCGGGCGTGAAGATGCGCACCTGGGCGGCGGCCTGCGCCGAGGGCAGGATGAAGGTGGTCTCGGACAGGTTGAACTGCAGCGCGAGCGCCTGCATGGTGGCGTCGTCGAGGCCGCGCGCGTCTTCGAACACGCACAGCGGGTTGCCGCCGAAGGTCGATTCGGCGAACACGTTGAGCAGGCGGTAGGCGTAGGTGGTCATGTATTTTCCGGAGGAGGGCGCCGGGCCGTGGATGGCGGACGTCACAGTCTACGGCGCCGGCGCGCGCGCGCCATGCACAGTCGTGCCGAAGCCGGGCAGGCCAGTTGCGGACACTTCTACGCTGGCGCGCAGGAAAGCGTCCCGTTGACGGGAGCCGGGTCGCCGACGTATCGCCGGTTGCCAAAGGTTTGCTCCCCTCTCCCACGACGTGGGAGAGGGGAGCAAACAGGCGGCAAGTGTGCTGTTGCAGGATGCTCCAACACTACCCGCGCAACCTCAGAACCCCACAGCCTGTCCGTCGCGCCGGCTGTCGCTGGCGGCCACGTAGCCGTGGTCGGCGTCGTCCGACAGGCGCCAGATGAACTGGCCGGAGCCGAAGTCCATGTACGGGTCGTCGACCGACTTGAGCTGATGGCCACGCGCCTTGAGGCCGGCGACCACGGCCGGGTCCATGCTGGCTTCCACGTCGAGCGTGAAATCGCGGTTGACCTTCCAGCGCGGCGCGCAGCAGGCGGCCTGCGGCTGCTGGTTGTAGTCCACCATGCGCACCACGGTCTGCAGGTGGCCCTGCGGCTGCATGTCGCCGCCCATCACGCCGAAGCTCATGACCGGCTGGCCGCCCCTGGTCAGGAAGGCCGGGATGATGGTGTGGAACGGGCGCTTGCCGCCGGCCACCACGTTGGCGGATTTCGGGTCCATCGAGAAGCCCACGCCGCGGTTCTGCAGGCTGATGCCGGTGCCGGGCACCACCACGCCGGAGCCGAAGCCCATGTAGTTCGACTGGATGAACGAGATCATCATGCCGTTCTCGTCGGCGGCGCTCAGGTAGATGGTGCCGCCCACCTTGGGCATGCCGAAGTCGAAATGCGTGGCGCGCTGCATGTCGATCAGCTTCGCGCGCGACTTGAGGTAGGCGTCGTCGAGCATCTGCTCGGGCGTGACTTCCATGCTGCGCGGGTCGGCCACGTAGCGGTAGAGGTCGGCGAAGGCCAGCTTCATCGCCTCGATCTGCAGGTGCTGCGACTCGACCGAATCCACCGGCAGCGCGGCCAGGTCGAACTGGTCGAGGATGCCCAGCGCCATCAGCGCGGCGATGCCCTGGCCGTTGGGCGGGATCTCGTGCATCTCGTAGCCGCGGTAGGACTTGCTGATCGGCTTGACCCAGTCGGGCTTGTAGTCGCGCAGGTCGGCGGCGGTCATGGCGCCGCCGCACTCCTTGCTGAAGGCGGCGATGCGCTCGGCGATCTCGCCTTCGTAGTAGGCGCGGCCCTTGGTGGCGCCGATCTTGCGCAGCGTGTCGGCGGCGGCCTTGAGCGTGAACTTCTCGCCCACGGCGGGCGCGCGGCCGTTGGGCATGAAGGCCTCGGCGTAGCCGGGCTGGTCTTTCAGCTCGGGCACCGCGGCGGCCCACTTGTGCGCCACCACCGGCGGCACGGCGTAGCCGCGCTCGGCGATCTCGATGGCGGGCTCCATCAGGTCGGCGAACGGCAGCTTGCCGAAGCGCTCGTGCAGCGCGGCCCAGCCGGCGATCACGCCCGGCACGGTGACGGCGTCCCAGCCGCGCACCGGGCGCTTGGCGATGCCGTTGGCGTCCACGCCGTACTTGTTCTTGAAGTAGTCGGGGTTCCACGCCGCCGGCGCCACGCCGGAGGCGTTCAGGCCGTGCAGCTCCTTGCCGTCCCACAGGATGGCGAAGGCGTCGCTGCCCAGCCCGCACGAGACCGGCTCGACGATGGTGATGGCCGCCGCCGCGGCGATGGCCGCGTCTACCGCGTTGCCGCCCTTGAGCAGCATGCGCAGGCCGGCCTGCGCCGCCAGCGGGTGCGAGGTGGACACCACGTTGCGCGCGAACAGCGGGATGCGCACGGAGGGATAGGGGTTGGTCCAGTTGAAATTCTGCATGGCTTGTCTCGGTTGCTCGCGTGGCGCGCATGGGCGCGCCGCCGCTTCTTGTGCGTCTTTCTTATTCGACGGTGATCTTGCGGTCCTTGATGAGCTTACCCCAGCGCGCGCTGTCCTTCCTGACCATCGCGGCGAACTGCGCCGGCGTGCCGCCGACCGGCTCGGCGCCCAGCTTGGCCAGGCGGTCCTTGACGTCCTGCGCCTGGATGGCCTTGTTGAACTCGGCATTGAGGCGGTTCACGAGGTCGGCCGGCATGCCCTTCGGGCCATAGATGCCGAACCACGTGTCGGACTCGAAGCCGGGCAGGCCGGATTCGCTGGCGGTGGGGATCTCCGGCGCCAGCGGCGAGCGCTTCAGGCTGGTCACGGCCAGCGCCTTGAGCTTGCCGTCCTTCACGTGCGGCAGGCCCGAGACGATGCTGTCGAACAGCACCTGCACCTTGTTGGAGATCAGGTCCGGCACCGCCAGCGCGGTGCCGCGGTACGGAATGTGGGTGATGAACACGCCGGCCTGCGCCTTGAAGGCCTCGGCGGTCAGGTGCACCACGGTGCCGTTGCCGCTCGAAGCGTAGTTCAGCTCGCCGGGATGCTTCTTGGCGTAGTCGATCAGTTCCTTGACGTTCTTCACCGGCAGGGCGTTCGGCACCACCAGCACGTTGGTGGCGATGGCCACCTCGCCGATCGGCGTGAAGTCGGTCTCGGTGTTGTAGGGCAGGTGGGTGTTGATGTACGGCCCGATCGAGTGCGTGCTGGTGGTGGCGATCAGCAGCGTGTAGCCGTCCGCCGGCGCCTTGGCCGCCATGTCGGAGCCGATCGCGCCGCCCGCGCCGGGACGGTTGTCCACCACGATCTGCTGGCCGATGTTGCTGCCCACCTTCTGCGCGATCGCGCGCGCCAGCAGGTCGGTGGCGCCGCTGGCCGGGAACGGCACGATCAGGCGGATCGGCTTGTTCGGGAACGTGTCGGCGAAGGCCGGGACGGCGCCCAGCGCCAGGCTCGTGGCCAGGCTCGTGCCCAGCAGGCGCAGCCAGTGTTTCATGATGATCTCCGGATCGGGAAGGCAGGCGATGCGGCTCGCGGCGGGGCCGCGCGCGCTACACCGCCGATGTGGCGGTGATGTGTCGCTTCATTATTCCGTGCGCCCCATCGTAATGAAAGCTAATATTTCTTTCTTGTGTCTCAAGATTTTCTTAAGTATCAGCGTGGCGGGAAAGCCTCCTGCCGAGGTCCCATTCCATGAGCACCATCCGTTTCCTGCGTACCTTCGTCGCCGTGGCCGAGCACGGCTCCTTCGCCGCCGCCGCCGAGCAGGTCGCGCTCACGCAGGCCGCCGTCAGCCTGCAGATGCGCGCGCTGGAGATGGAGCTGCGGCGCGAGCTGTTCGACCGCGGCGGCCGGGTGGTGGTGCTCAACGCCGGCGGGCGCGAGCTGCTGCCGCAGGCGCGCCGCATGCTGGCGCTCTACGGCGAGATGCGGCTGCCGCCCGAGGCGCCCGACGCGATGGCCGGCGCGGTGGCGGTGGGCGCCGTGGTCTCCGTGATGGGCGGCCTGTCGCACGTGGTGGCGCGCATGAAGCGCGCCTACCCCGCGCTGGACGTGCGCCTGGTGGGCGCCAAGTCGATCGACCTGGCCGCGCAGGTGGAAGCCGGCGAGCTCGACGCCGCCATGCTGGTGGAAGGCGCCGGCCGCCTGCCCGGCACGCTGGTGTGGACGCCGCTCTACCGCGAGCCGCTGGTGGCCATCGCCGGCCTCGGCATGCCCGGCGCCAGCGCGCGCGAAGCGCTCGCGGCCAACCCCTTCCTGCGCTTCGACCGCGGCCAGCGCACCGGCATGCTGGTCGAGCGCGCGCTGCGCCGCGCCCATCTGCGCGTCAACGAATTCCTCGAGCTGAATTCGATCGAGGCGCTGGTCGAGCTGGTGCGCCAGGAAGTCGGCGTGACCGTGGTGCCGCTGCTGCGGCGCGCGCGCTGGCGCGACGACGAAGTCCTGCGCATCCTGCCGCTGGAAGCCGGCGGCGCGCCGGTGCTGCGCACCGTCGGCATGCTGGAGCGGCGCGACCACGCGCGCCGGCATGTCACGGCGGTGGTGCGCGAGGCGTGCATGGCGTCGTTCGGCGGCGAGGCGGGGGCCCGGCCATGAAAAAAGGGTGCCTCGCGGCACCCTTTCGAAGGTCTTGCGGTTGCGGCGGTCCGCCGCGCCGTTGCCGGCTTATTCTTCCTGGAACGCTTCCTCGCGCTTGTTCTTGATCGACGGCAGCGCCACGATCAGCACCAGCACGGCGGCGGCGATCAGCAGGCCCAGCGACAGCGGGCGCGTCACGAACACGGTGAAGTCGCCGCGCGACAGCAGCAGGGAGCGGCGGAAGTTCTCTTCCATCATCGGCCCCAGCACGAAGCCCAGCAGCAGCGGCGCCGGCTCGCACTTGAGCTTGATGAACAGGTAGCCGATCACGCCGAAGGCCGCGGTCTGGAACACGTCGAAGGTGGTGTTCTGGACCGAGTACACGCCGATGCAGCAGAACGTCAGGATGGCCGGGAACAGGTAGCGGTAGGGCACCTTGAGCAGCTTCACCCAGATGCCGATCATCGGCAGGTTCAGGATGATGAGCATGAAGTTGCCGATCCACATCGAGGCGATCAGGCCCCAGAACAGCGCCGGATTGCTGGTCATGACCTGCGGGCCGGGCTGGATGTTGTGGATGGTCATGGCGCCCACCATCAGCGCCATCACGGCGTTGGGCGGGATGCCCAGCGTCAGCAGCGGGATGAAGGAAGTCTGCGCGGCGGCGTTGTTGGCCGACTCGGGGCCGGCCACGCCTTCGATGGCGCCCTTGCCGAACTCGTGCGAGAACTTGGAGGTCTTCTTCTCGAGCGAGTAGGCCGCGAACGAGGCCAGCGCCGCGCCGCCGCCGGGCAGGATGCCCAGCGCCGAGCCCAGCGCGGTGCCGCGCAGCACCGCCGGGATCATGCGCTTGAAGTCGGCCTTGGTCGGGAACAGGTTGGTGATGTGGTCGGTGAAGGTCTCGCGGTTTTCCTTCTGCTCGAGGTTGGCGATGATCTCCGCGAAGCCGAACACGCCCATCGCCACCGAGACGAAGTTCAGGCCGTCGGTGAGTTCGGGCACGTCGAACGAGAAGCGCGCCGCGCCCGAGTTGACGTCGGTGCCGACCAGGCCGAGCAGCAGGCCCAGCACGATCATGGCGATGGCCTTGACCAGCGAGCCCGAAGCCAGCACCACGGCGCCGATCAGGCCCAGCACCATCAGCGAGAAGTACTCGGCGGGACCGAACTTGAAGGCCAGTTCCGACAGCGGGGCGGCGAACGCCGCCAGGATCAGGGTGGCCACGCAGCCGGCGAAGAACGAGCCCAGGCCGGCGGTGGCCAGCGCCACCCCCGCTCGCCCTCGCCGCGCCATCTGGTAGCCGTCGATGGTGGTCACCACCGACGACGATTCACCGGGCAGGTTGACCAGGATGGCGGTGGTGGAGCCGCCGTACTGCGCGCCGTAGTAGATGCCGGCGAGCATGATGAGCGCGGCCACCGGGGGCAGCGTGTAGGTCACCGGCAGCAGCATGGCGATGGTGGCCAGCGGCCCCAGGCCCGGCAGCACGCCGATCAGGGTGCCCAGCACGCAGCCGAGGAAGGCGTAGGCGAGGTTTTGCAGGGTCAGGGCGGTCGAGAAGCCCAGGCCCAGGTTGGCGATTAGTTCCATATGGCCGTCTCCTTAACCTGCCAAGAATGCCGGCCACACCGGCATCTGAAGATTGATGCCGTAGACGAAGGCGCCCACGCTGATCAGCACCAGCACGATGGCGTTGAGCACCGCGCCCTTCCAGCTGAATTCATGGCTGGCCATCGAGGACACCAGCACCAGCACGAGTACCGACAGCACCATGCCGAGCGGCTTGAGCAGCAGGCCGAACAGCACCACCGAACCCAGGATCCACAGCAGCGTCTTGATGTCCCAGCGGGCCAGCTGGTCCTCTTCCGTCTTGGAAGACAGCGAGCTCCACAGCACCAGCGCGCCCAGCAGGGCGAGCACGACGCCGAGCCAGAACGGGAAGTATCCCGGTCCCATCTTTGCCGCGGTCCCCATGGAATAGCCGCGTGCGACCCAGGAAAAGCCGAATCCGACCAGGATGAACATCAGGCCGGAGGCAAAGTCCTTTTGGCTACGTATGCGCAAAATGATTCTCCTCGATATATCTGCTTGGAATCCGGGCGGCTGGCGCATGCTGCGTCGCACAAAAACGATGGGCGAAAGCCGGGCTGCCACAGGCAGGGAGGAAAGTAAGGGGAATACCTTTCAGTTACCTTTCGGATGTCTTGTGAAATGGTCAATCTGCGGGTATCTCCCTAGGAGACATATGAAGGGGCGCCGGCGGGCCTCGCGTCGGGCCTTGCGCGGGGCCGCGCGGTAGGGCCATCGGGGCGCTGCGCTATCATCGTCCGCTGCCCCTGCCGTGGCGCGCCCGTCCGTGGCGTGTGGGCAATGCGGCACCGCACTAAAAAAGGAAAGCCGCTTTGGAAAGCATCGACCATGTCATCCTGATCGGCGCCGTCGTGATGTCCCTGGGCATTGTGGTGGGCGCCTTCTCGGCGCGCCTCGGCGTGCCGTTCCTGCTGGTCTTCCTGTCGGTGGGCATGCTGGCCGGCGTCGACGGCCCGGGCGGCATCCGCTTTTCCAATACCTGGCTGAGTTTCCTGGTCGGCAACCTGGCGCTGGCGGTGATCCTGCTCGACGGCGGCCTGCGCACGCGGCTGGCCACGTTCCGCGTGGCGCTCCGGCCGTCGCTGTCGCTGGCCACCGTGGGCGTGCTGGTGACCACCGGCACGGTGGGACTGTTCGCGGCCTGGATGCTGGAGATCGACTGGAAGCTGGGCCTGCTGCTGGGCGCCATCGTCGGCTCCACCGACGCCGCCGCGGTGTTCTCGCTGCTCAATACCAGCGGCATCCGCCTCAAGGAGCGCGTGGCCAGCGTGCTGGAGATCGAGTCGGGCATCAACGACCCGATGGCGATCTTCCTGACCCTCACGCTGATCGAATGGATCGGCGCGCCGGCCGGGCTGAGCGCGGGCGCGCTGGCGTGGCGGCTGGTGGTGCAGTTCGGCGTGGGCGGCCTGCTGGGCGCGGGGCTGGGCTACTGCCTGGCCAACGTGATGGAGCGCATCCGCGTGGCCGAGGGCCTGCAGGCCATCCTGCTGTGCTCGGGCGGGGCGATGGTGTTCGCCATCGTGCAGAGCGCCGGCGGCAGCGGCTTCCTGGCGGTCTACCTGACCGGCATCCTGGTCGGCAACCGCGACCGCGCGGTCAGCGCCGACACCATGCGCGCGATGGACGGCATGGCGTGGCTGTCGCAGTCGGCGATGTTCCTGCTGCTGGGCCTGCTGGTGGCGCCGCACCGGATCTGGGAAGTGGCCGGGCCGGCCGCGGCGGTGGCGGTGTTCCTGATGCTGGTGGCGCGCCCGGCCGCGGTCTGGCTGGCGCTGCTGCCGTTCCGCTTCAGCGCGCGCGAGAAGGGCTTCGTGGCGTGGATGGGCCTGCGCGGCGCGGTGCCGATCGTGCTGGCGCTGTTCCCGCTGCTGCAAGGTTTGCCCGAATCGGGCCTGCTGTTCCGGGTGGCCTTCGCGGTGGTGCTGGCCAGCCTGCTGCTCCAGGGCACCACGGTGAAGTTCGCGGCGCGCCTGGCCCGCGTGCTGCGGCCGGCCTACCCCGAGCCGCTGGCGCGCGCGCGCCTGCACGGCACGCATGCGCCGGCGCTCGAAGTGATGCAGTTCGCGGTGCAGGCCGGCTCGCCGGCCGAGCACCTGCGCGCCGACCAGCTCGAACTGCCGCCGCGCTGCCGCCTGCTCACGGTGGTGCGCGAACGGGCGCTGGCGGCGCCGGAGCAGACCGTGCTGCGCGCCGGCGACGCGGTTTCCATCCTGGCGCCGGGCACCAGCGTGCCGACGCTGGCGCTGCTGTTCCACAAGCCGGCCCCGGCGCCGGCCTGGGGCAAGGCCAGCCACGATTTCCTGCTGAGCGGCGAGGCCATGCTGCGCGACGTGGCGGGACTGTACGGCACGCGCGACCTGACCGCCGCGCAGGCGGCCATGACGCTGGAGGCCGCCATGCAGGCGGCGTTCACGTCGCCGCCGGTGGAGGGGGATACGGTGGAGATCGGCGGCCTGGCGCTGACCGTGACGCGCATGGACGGCCCGCGCATCATCCAGGTCGGGCTGCTGCTGCCGCGCGCGGCGCGCGGCGCGGTGGCGCAGCAGGACTGAGCGCGCCGCCCGGGCGCGTTCAATCCACCTTCAGTCCACGCTCAGTCGACCTTGGCGCCGGACGCCTTGACGATCTGCGCGTACTTCCTGAGCTCGCGCTGCACCAGCGCGCCGAACTGCTCCGGCGTGCCCGGCGCCGGCTGCGCGCCGATGCGCGCCAGGCGGGCCTTCATGTCGTCGGTCTTGAGGATGGCCACGATGTCGTGGTTGAGCCGCTCGACGATCTCGCGCGGCGTATTGGCCGGCGCGAACACGCCGAACCACGTGGAGATGTCGAAGCCTTCCAGCCCCAGGCCCTTGCCGGCCTCGGCAATGGTCGGCAGCTCCGGGAAGGCGGCCGCGCGCGCCGCGGTGGTCACGGCGAACGCTTTGAGCTTGCCGGCCTTGATGTTGGCCGCGGCCGAGGCGAGGTTGTCGAAGATCATGTCGGTCTGGCCGGACAGCACCGACAACTGCGCCGGCGCGGCGCCGTTGTACGGGATATGGACCATGCTGACCCGGGCCATGCTCTTGAACAGCTCGCCCGACAGGTGGCCCGCGCTGCCGTTGCCGCCCGAGGCGTAGTCGAGCTTGCCCGGATTCCTGCGCGCGTATTCGACCAGCTCGCGCAGGCTGGTGATGTGCAGGGCGGCGGCCTTGCCGGGGTGCATCACCAGCACGTTGGGCACGTCGGCCACCAGCGTGACGGGGCTGAAGTCCTTGACCGGGTCGTACGGCATCCTGGCGAACAGCGTCGGGTTGATGGCATGCGTGGCCACCGCGCCCATCACGATGGTGTAGCCGTCGGCCGGCTGCCGGGCGACGTAGTCGGCGCCGAGGTTGCCGCCGGCGCCGGGACGGTTCTCCACCACCACGGGCTGGCCCAGGCTGTCCTTGAGCTTGTCGCCGATGGCGCGCGCCACGGTGTCGAGCGGACCGCCCGCCGGGTAGGGCACGACGAACTTGAGCGGCTTGGCGGGATAGGCCGGCGCGGCCGCGGCCGGCATCGCGCCCGGGATGGCGAGGGCGCCGGCGGCCAGCAGCGCCGCGGCGCATCGTTGCTTGAACAGGGAAAAGCGCATGGGTTGGCGTGGTACGGAGGAAAGTGGCTTACCGCATGCCGATGCCGCGCGCCATCATGACCGCGCACAGCGGCAGCAGGATCAGCAGGTGCGCCTCGATCATGACCCAGCGGCGCGCCGTCTTCAGGTCCGCCGCGTCGGGCACGAAGTCCGGCTGCGCACCGGCCTGCAGGCGCCAGCGGCGGATGGCGAAGGTGGGCGGCAGCGAGCACAGCGCGATCACCACGAACACCGTCATCTTGGCGTGGAACCACGGGTTGTGCAGGTAGAACTGCACGCCCTTGGCCCCGAAGAACAGGCGCAGCAGGCCGCTGGCCAGCACCGCCACGGCGGACAGGAAATAGACCAGGTCGTAGATCGACAGCCGCCGCAGCGTGGCCGGCGTGATGCCGGGGCGCAGCACCACCGCCTCGGCGGTCATCAGCGCGATCAGCAGGAAGATGAAGGTGAAGTGCAGGAAGGCCAGCAGGGCGTCGGTCAGCATCCAAACTCCTCTCGTGGGTGGGCAGGCGCCGGCCGGCGGCGCGCGCGGGTCAGGTCTCTTGCGCGTGCTTGCTTGCCGCGGCCCGCCGCATCACAGCACGCCCTTCGCGCGCAGCGCGGCGATCTGCTCCGCGCCGTAGCCGAGCATGTCCGCCAGCACGGCGTCGGTGTGCTCGCCCAGCAGCGGCGGGTGGCGCACGGCCTCGGGCGGGGTGGCGCTCATCTTGATCGGGCTGCCGACCAGCTTGACCTCGCCGGCGCTCGGGTGCGGCAGGTCCACGCGCAGGCCGCGCGCCTTGACCTGGGCATCCTCGAACACGTCGTCCAGGGTGTTGATCGGGCCGCACGGCACGCCGGCGGCTTCCAGGTCCAGGATCCACTGCGCGCGCGTGCGCGGCCTGACCATCTCGGCCAGGATCGGCACCAGCACGTCGCGCTGGGCCACGCGCTGCGGGTTGGTGGCGAAGCGCGCGTCGTCGGCCAGTTCGGGCCGCCCGCCCGCGGTGACGAACTTGCGGAACTGGCCGTCGTTGCCCACCGCCACGATGATCCAGCCGTCGGCGGCCTGGAAGGTCTGGTAGGGGACGATGTTCGGGTGGGCATTGCCCCAGCGCCTGGGCGCCACGCCGCTGGCCAGGTAGTTGGTGTTCATGTTGGCCAGCATGGCGACCTGCACGTCGAGCAGGGCCATGTCGATGTACTGGCCCTCTCCGGTGCGCTCGCGGTGCGCCAGCGCCGCCAGCACGGCGATGGTGGCGTACTGGCCGGTCATCAGGTCGGAGATGGCCACGCCGGCCTTCTGCGGGCCGCCGCCGGGCAGGTCGTCGCGCTCGCCGGTCAGGCTCATGAAGCCGCCCATGCCCTGGATGATGAAGTCGTAGCCGGGGCGCGCCGCGTAGGGGCCGGTCTGGCCGAAGCCGGTCACGGAGCAGTAGATCAGGTCGGGCTTGACCGCCTTGAGCGACGCGTAGTCCAGGCCGTACTTCCTGAGCTGGCCGACCTTGTAGTTCTCCAGCACCACGTCGCTCTGCGCGGCCAGCGCGCGCACCACGTCCTGGCCTTCCGGCGTGCTGATGTCGCAGGTCACGGAGCGCTTGTTGCGGTTGGCGGCCAGATAGTAGGCGGCTTCGGCGGTGTCGCGGCCGTCGGCGTCCTGCAGCCAGGGCGGGCCCCAGGTGCGGGTGTCGTCGCCGGCGCCGGGGCGCTCGATCTTGATCACGTCGGCGCCGAAGTCGGCAAGGTTCTGGGCGCACCACGGCCCGGCGAGAACGCGGGTCAGGTCGAGGACGCGGAGGTGGCTTAAGGCTCCCATTGGGTTGGATGCGGTTCCGGAAGGGGTGGGCAGGAGAAGGCCGGGCGGCCCCCGCCGCCGGGTTCCCGCGGGCAGCGGGGGCGGCGTTCGAGGGCAATCTCGGGGCAACCGGGAGCGGCGGGCAGCCGGCCCCGGGGCGGCCGGCCGGGACAGCCAGCACTTTACCACCGGCACGCCGCCGGAGGCACATCGCGGCGCGCCGCGCCGCGCCCGGGGCCGCCCGCTCCGCGAAAGCCCCGGCGCCGCGCCGCGGGGGCAGGCTTCCCCGTATAATCAATGGTTTGCAAATCCACACTGACCGACAGCGACCTGCCACGCCGCGGGACGCCCTGCCCAGAACATGAAAGTCTCCGACATCCGCAGCAAGTTCCTGCAGTACTTCGAATCGAAGGGCCATACCGTGGTCCGCTCGTCCAGCCTGGTGCCGGGGAACGATCCGACGCTGCTGTTCACCAACTCCGGCATGGTGCAGTTCAAGGACGTGTTCCTCGGCACCGACAAGCGCCCGTACACGCGCGCCACGTCGTCGCAGCGCTCGGTGCGCGCCGGCGGCAAGCACAACGACCTGGAGAACGTGGGCTACACCGCGCGCCACCACACGTTCTTCGAGATGCTCGGCAACTTCTCGTTCGGCGACTATTTCAAGCGTGAAGCCATCCAGTACGCGTGGGAGCTGCTGACCAAGGTCTACCACCTGCCGGCCGAGAAGCTGTGGGTCACGGTGTACGCGGAAGACGACGAAGCCTACGACATCTGGTCCAGGGAAGTGGGCGTGCCGGCCGAGCGCATCGTGCGCATCGGCGACAACAAGGGCGCGCGCTACGCCTCGGACAACTTCTGGCAGATGGCCGACACCGGCCCGTGCGGCCCGTGCTCGGAAATCTTCTACGACCACGGCCCGGAAGTGTGGGGCGGCCCGCCGGGATCGCCCGAGGAAGACGGCGACCGCTACATCGAGATCTGGAACCTGGTGTTCATGCAGTTCAACCGCGACGAGCAGGGCAACATGCCGCGCCTGCCCAAGCCCTGCGTCGACACCGGCATGGGCCTGGAGCGCATCGCCGCGGTGCTGCAGCACGTGCACAGCAACTATGAGATCGACCTGTTCCAGGCGCTCATCAAGGCCGCCGCGCGCGAGACCGGCACCAGCGACCTGAACAACAACTCGCTCAAGGTCATCGCCGACCACATCCGCGCCTGCTCGTTCCTGATCGTCGACGGCGTGATCCCCGGCAACGAAGGCCGCGGCTACGTGCTGCGCCGCATCGTGCGCCGCGCCATCCGCCACGGCTACAAGCTGGGCCGCAAGACCCCGTTCTTCCACAAGCTGGTGCCGGACCTGGTGGCGCAGATGGGCCAGGCCTACCCCGAGCTGGCCGATGCCGAGTCGCGCGTGACCGAGGTGCTCAAGGCTGAGGAAGAGCGCTTCTTCGAGACCATCGAGAACGGCATGGCCATCCTCGACGCCGCGCTGGCCGACGTGAAGGCCAAGGGCGGCACCGTGCTCGACGGCGAACTCGCGTTCAAGCTGCACGACACCTTCGGCTTCCCGCTCGACCTGACGCAGGACGTGTGCCGCGAGCAGGAACTGACGGTGGACGAAGCCGCCTTCGACGCGGCCATGAACCGCCAGCGCGAGCAGGCCCGCGCCGCCGGCAAGTTCAAGATGGCCGCCGGCCTCGAATACCACGGCGACAAGACCACCTTCCACGGCTACGAGAAGCTGGGCGTGGACGGCGCGAAGATCACCGCGCTGTACGTGGACGGCGCCGCCGTCGACACCATGCAGCCCGGCCAGACCGGCGTGGTGGTGCTCGACAACACCCCGTTCTACGCCGAGTCCGGCGGCCAGGCCGGCGACCAGGGCGAACTGCGCGCCGGCGCGGCCGTGTTCAGCGTGGCCGACACCACCAAGGTGCAGGCCGACGTGTTCGGCCACCAGGGCACGCTGGCCGGCGGCGCGCTCAAGGTCGGCGACAGCGTGAGCGCGCAGGTCGACGCGGCGCGCCGCGCGCGCACCATGCGCAACCACTCGGCCACCCACCTGATGCACAAGGCGCTGCGCGAGGTGCTGGGCACCCACGTGCAGCAGAAGGGCTCGCTGGTGGATGCCGACAAGACCCGCTTCGACTTCTCGCACAACGCGCCGATGAGCGACGAGCAGATCCGCCGCGTCGAGGAGATCGTCAACGCCGAGATCCTGCAGAACGCCGCCACCGGCGCCGAGGTCATGCCGTTCGACGATGCCGTCAAGAGCGGCGCGATGGCGCTGTTCGGCGAGAAGTACGCCGACGACGTGCGCGTGTTGTCGATCGGCAGCTCGAAGGAGCTGTGCGGCGGCACCCATGTGGCGCGCACCGGCGACATCGGCCTGTTCAAGATCGTGATGGAAGGCGGCGTGGCCGCCGGCATCCGCCGCGTCGAAGCCATCACCGGCGACAACGCGCTGCACTACCTGCAGGCGCTCGACGCCAAGCTCAACGAAGCCGCCGCCGCGCTCAAGGCCCAGCCGTCCGAGCTGGTGCCGCGCATCGGCCAGGTGCAGGAGCAGGTGCGCGCGCTGGAGAAGGAACTCGAGCGCCTCAAGAGCAAGCTGGCCGCCTCGCAGGGCGACGAGCTGGCCGCGCAGGCCATCGACGTCAAGGGCATCAAGGTGCTGGCCGCCCAGCTCGACGGCGCCGACGTCAAGACGCTGCGCGAGACGATGGACAAGCTCAAGGACAAGCTCGGCAGCGCGGCCATCGTGCTGGGCGCCGTGGCCGACGGCAAGGTCAGCCTGATCGCCGGCGTGACGGCGGACGCGACCGGCCGCGTCAAGGCCGGCGAACTGGTCAACTTCGTCGCCCAGCAGGTCGGCGGCAAGGGCGGCGGCCGTCCCGACATGGCGCAGGCCGGCGGCACCGAGCCGGCCAACCTGCCCAAGGCGCTGGCCGGCGTGGGCGAGTGGGTGGCGGCGAAGGTCTGAGGTTCCAAAGGCGCTGATCGTCCGATCGGCTCGCTCCCCTCTCCCGCTTGCGGGAGAGGGGCCGGGGGAGAGGGCGGGAGCTTGCGAATGCCGCCGTGCCGGAAAAAACCGTCGGCTCCGTTCATTGCTTCGGGCAGTTCCCCAAAGGCGCTTCGGCGCCTTTTTTCATGTCCCTTGCTACGTTTCCCGGCTGAGTTTGCCCATCAGCGTCAGGATGTCGATTGGCAGCGGAAACACGATGGTCGAGCTCTTGTCGCCGGCGATCTGCGTGAGCGTCTGCAGGTAGCGCAACTGCATCGCCTGCGGCTCGCGCGCCAGCATCTGCGCGGCTTCGAGCAGCTTGACCGAGGCCTGCAGCTCGCCCTCGGCGTGGATCACCTTGGCGCGCCGCTCGCGCTCGGCCTCGGCCTGGCGCGCGATGGCGCGGATCATGGTCTCGTTGAGGTCGACGTGCTTGATCTCCACGTTCGAGACCTTGATGCCCCAGCTGTCGGTCTGGGCGTCGAGCGCTTTCTGGATGTCGATGTTGAGCTGCTCGCGCTCGGCCAGCATCTCGTCAAGCTCGTGCTTGCCCAGCACCGAGCGCAGCGTGGTCTGCGCGAGCTGGCTGGTGGCCTCGAGGAAGTTGGCCACCTGGATGATGGCGCGCTCGGGGTCGATCACGCGGAAGTACACCACCGCGTTGACCTTGACCGAGACGTTGTCGCGCGAGATCACGTCCTGCGGCGGCACGTCCATCACCACCGTGCGCAGGTCCACGCGCACCATCTGCTGCACGGCCGGGATCAGGATCACCAGCCCGGGGCCTTTCACCTTCCAGAAGCGCCCGAGCATGAACACTACGCCGCGCTCGTATTCGCGCAGCACGCGGATCGACGAGACGATGAGCAGGGCGATGAGGAAGACCAGACCGCCCGCGCTGAATCCGAATGCCATGATCATGCTCCTCGAGTGGATGGGTGGATGGTGACCGGCGCGTTGGCCGCATCTTGGACGGGACCTTCGGCCGCATCCTCGGCGGCATCGAGCGCGCGCACTTCCAGCAGCAGCCCGTGGCGCCCGATCACGCGCACGCGCTGGCCGGGCGCGAGCGGCAGCGCGCCGTGCACGCGCCAGCGCTCGCCGCGCACCTCGGCCCAGCCGTCCTGGCGCGCGCCGTCGCGCAGCTCCAGCATCACGCCGGGCAGGCCGAGCATGGCGTCGCCGCCGCTGACGGTGGGCAGGCGCCGCGCGCGCCACAGCAGCGTCCAGACGGCCAGCAGGAAGGCGGCGCTCGCCAGCGCCAGCGCGCCGATCAGCCACAGCGGGATGCCGAAGCCGGGCACGTCGGTGTCGATCAGCATCACCGCGCCGAACACGAAGGCGATGATGCCGCCCACGCCGAGCGCGCCGAAGGTGGGCAGGAACAGCTCCGCCACCATGCAGCCCACGCCCAGCGCGATCAGGCCCAGCCCGGCGTAGCTGACCGGCAGCATCTGCAGCGCGAACAGCGCCAGCAGCAGGCAGATCGCGCCGGCCACGCCGGGCAGCACCATGCCCGGCGTGGAGAACTCGAAGATCAGGCCGTAGATGCCGATCATCATCAGGATCAGCGCCACGCTCGGCTCGGTGATGACCGCCAGGAAGCGGCTGCGCCAATCCGGCTCCAGCATCTGCACCGGCGCCTGCGCGGTGTGCAGCACGCGCTCCACGCCGGCGGCCTGCACGCGCCGGCCGTCGAGCGCGCGCAGCAGCGCCGGCAGGTCCGGCGCGAGCAGGTCGGCCACGCGCTGGGCCACGGCTTCGCTGGCCGACAGGCTGACCGCCTCGCGCACCGCGCGCTCGCCCCATTCGGCATTGCGCCCGCGCAGTTGCGCCAGGCCGCGGATGTAGGCCGAGGCATCGTGCATCTGCTTGCGCTCCATCGTGTCCTGCGGCGGGGCGCCGGCGGGCGCCGAGGCGGGCGTGGCTTCCGGCTTCTGCGCGCCGCCCGGGCTGCCCGGGCCGCCAATGCCGATCTGCACCGGGCTGGCCGCGCCCAGGTTGGTGCCCGGCGCCATCGCGGCGATGTGGCTGGCGTAGAGGATGTAGGTGCCGGCGCTGGCCGCGCGCGCGCCGCCCGGGTAGACGTAGCCGGCCACCGGCACCGGCGAGGCCAGGATGGCCTGGATGATCTCGCGCATCGACAGGTCCAGCCCGCCGGGCGTGTCCATTTCCAGCACGATCAGTTGCGCGCCGCCGTCGCGGGCATGCGCCATGCCGCGCACGATGAAGCTGGCGCTGGCCGGGCCGACCGCGCCCTTGAGCGGGATCACCACGACCGGCGCGGCCGGCGCTGCCGGCGGAGCCGCCGGGGCAGCAAAGGCGATGGCGGCGAGGACAGTGGCAAAGACGGCAGCCAGGCCGGGCCGGCTGGCGGCGGCAAGCCATCGCAAGAGCATCGGAGCACGCATCATGGCAAGGGCGCCGGCACAGTGAGTGCAAGCGCGGCGCCACTTCCAGTGTAGGCGAACGGCCACATCCTGCCGGGAACACCGCGCTGGTCCGCGCCGGCCGGCGGCCCGCGGGTGGCGTTCAGGCCGCCGCGGCCAGCCGGACCCGCTCGGCCAGCGCCGTCAGCGCCGTGTTCGCCATCGCCGGATGCCAGGCCAGCAGGGTGTCGGCCTTGCCCGCCGCGCCCATCGGATGCAGGCTGATGCGGGGCAGGTCGCGGTACAGGGCAAGTACCGAGCGCGGCACGATGGCCACGCCGATGCCGGCCGCCGCGCAGGCGATGATGGCGTGATAGGAGCCCAGCTCCAGCACCCGGCGCGGCGGGCTGTCGCCGGCGGCCAGCCAGGTCTCCAGCCGCATGCGGTAATGGCAGCCCGGCTCGAAGGCCAGCATGGTGCGGCTTTCCAGGTCGGCCGCGCCGCGGATGGGCGGGTGGTGCTCGCGCGCGACCAGCACCAGTTCCTCGCGGAAGGCCGGCAGCGACGCCAGCGCGGGATCGTCGAGCGGCTCCGCCACGAAGGCGCAGTCCACCTCGAAGCGGCCCAGCGCCTGCAGCGCCTGGCGCGTGGGCAGCGTCACCAGCTCGAGCTGCACCTCGGGCCAGGTCTGGTGGTACGCGGCCAGCAGCGCGGGCAGGCGGCTGGCCGCCGTGCTTTCCATCGAGGCGATGCGCAGGCGTCCCTGCGGCTTGGCGGGCAGCACGGCCTGGCGCGCTTCCTCGGCCAGGTCCAGCACGCGCCGCGCGTAGTCGAACAGGGTCTGCCCGGCCGGCGTCAGCACCATGCGCTTGCCGTCGCGCAGGAACAGCGCCACGCCGAGCGAGTCCTCGAGCTGGCGGATGCGGGTGGTGACGTTGGACTGCACGCGGTGCAGGCGCGCCGCGGCGCGCGTGACGCCGCCTTCCTCGACCACGGAGCGGAAGATTTCCAGGGATGCCAGGTCCATTGCGATGCCTTTGCCAGGGTTGCCGCCGGCGTGCCGCGTGCCTTGCCGGCCAGCGCCGCCGGTCCACGCCATCTTCCATCTCGCCGGAAGATTGTTGTGTTCTCGATTATTCATTTTTCAGCGGCGTCCCGGCAGCGTAGCATGCGGCGATGGATTCCACATTCCCGACCCGCGGCGCCCGCGCGCCCGGCTTTCGCCTCGTCTTCCGCTCCCCGCGAGGCGCCGGCTGATGGGCAGCGCCGACCACCCGCTCGACGCCGCGCTGGCGCCCGCGCGCGCGCAGCCCGGCACCTGGACCGTGGCGCTGGCCGGGCTGGCCGCGCTGGGCGTGGCGATGGGCATCGGCCGCTTTGCCTTCACGCCGCTGCTGCCGATGATGCTGCATGACGGCAGCGTCACGCTGGGCGAGGGCGGCTGGCTGGCCACGCTGAACTACCTCGGTTATTTCGCCGGCGCCGCGGCCTGCCTGTTCATGCGCCCGGAGCCGGCGCGCATGGTCCGGCTGGGGCTGGCCGCCACCGTGCTGCTGACGCTCGGCATGGCCGCGCCCGGCGGCATGGCGGCGTGGGGCCTGTGGCGCGCCGCCGCCGGCGTGGCCAGCGCGCTGGTGATGGTCTACGGCACGGCGTGGTGCATGCACCGGCTGGCCGAGCTGGGCCGCGCGCCGCTGGGCGGCCTGATCTTCTGCGGCCCGGGCATCGGCATCGTCTTCACCGGAGTGTCGGCGTTCGGCATGGTCGGCGCCGGCTGGCGGGCCGGCTGGGCCTGGCTGGCCTTCGGCGTGCTGGGCGCCGCTTTGGTCGCGGCGGTCTGGCAGGTGTTCCGGCCCGCGCCGCGCACCGCCACCGGTTCAGCCACGGCGGCAGCGGCGGCCACGGCCGCCATGCCGCGGCTCGACCGCGCGGCATGGCTGCTGACGCTGGCCTACGGCCTGGCCGGCTTCGGCTACATCATCACCGCCACCTTCCTGCCGGTGATCGCGCGCCAGGCCATGCCCGGCTCGGTCTGGGCCGACCTGTTCTGGCCCATCTTCGGCGCCGGCGTGACGATCGGCGCCCTGGCCGCGTCGCGCGTGGGCGCCGAGCGCGACAACCGCAAGCTGCTGGCCTTCACCTACGCCATGCAGGCCGCGGGTGTGGCGATCGCGGTGGCGTGGCCCACGGTGGCGGGTTTCGCGCTGAGCAGCCTGCTGGCGGGGCTGCCGTTCAACGCGCTGGTGGCGTTCGCCATGCGCGAGGCCCGGCGGCTGTGGGGCGGGCAGGCGCAGCGCCTGATGGGGCTGATGACGGCCAGCTACGGGCTGGGCCAGATCGTCGGGCCGCCGCTGGCCACCGCGCTGGTGGCGCGCACCGGCGGCTTTGCCGCCTCGCTGTGCTGCGCCGCCGCGGCGCTGCTGCTGGGCGGCGCGATGTTCGCCTGGATGGCGCGCGCGCCGGCGCGCTAGCCGCGCGCGGGGCCGCGCCTGACGGCGCCACGGGCTTGCGCTACAGTATCGCCTTCGCTGCGCCGCACCGCCGCCCGCACGGGCGCGTCGCGCGCGTGGCGCAGGAGCCGATCCCCATGTCATTCGCCTTGCAGCCCGCCCGCGCCGCGGGCGCCACCCAGCCCGCCACGCCGCTCGAGGCGCGCCTGCGCGCCGACCTGGCGGCGGCCTACCGCCTGTGCGCGCTGCAGGGCTGGGACGACCTGATCTACACGCATATCTCCGCCGCCGTGCCGGGCGAGCCGGACCACTTCCTGATCAATCCATTCGGCTTCGCCTTCGACGAGATCCGCGCCAGCGACCTGGTCAAGATCAACGGCCGCGGCGAGGTGGTGGGCGCCAGCGCGCACCCGGTCAACGTCACCGGCTTCGCGCTGCATGGCGCGGTGCACGCGGCGCGGCCCGACGCGGTGTGCGTGATGCACCTGCACAACACCGCCGGCGTGGCGGTGTCGGCCCAGGCGCGCGGCCTGCTGGCGCTGTCGCAGCACGCCATGCGCTTCCACGGCCGGCTGGCCTACCACGACTACGAGGGACTGGCCTTCTCGCCGGCCGAGGGCGCTCGCCTGACCGCTTCGCTCGGCCGGCAGCCGGCCATGCTGCTGCGCAACCACGGCACCCTGACGGTGGGCCGCACCGTGGCCGAGGCCTACGTGCTGATGGCCACGCTGATCAAGGCCTGCGAGATCCAGATCGCCGCCCAGGCCGGCGGCGAGGTCGTGCAGCCGGCGCCCGCGGTGGCCGCGCATGCCGCCGCGCAGCTCGACGACGGCGGCGCGCTGGAAGGCGAGCTGGAATGGCCGTCGCTGCTGCGCAAACTCGATAGAATCGATGCTTCTTACCGCGACTGACGCGCCCCCGCGCGCCGCTCCCGGCCTCATCAAGACCCCCGGAACACAGGAACCCACGCCATGCCGACTTACCACGTAGAACTCTTCGAAGGCCGCTCGATCGAGCAAAAGCGCAAGCTGGTCGAGGAAGTCACCCGCGTCACCTGCGAAACGCTGGGCTGCTCGGCCTCGGCGGTGGACATCGTCATCACCGAGGTCAAGCGCGAGAACTGGGCCACCGGCGGCGAACTGTGGGCCGACAAGAAGTAGGCGCCGGCCGGCCCCCGCGGCGCCCGCCGCGCTGATACCGCACGCATTCCACCCGTCACGGATTCCCCTTTCATGCAGCATTTCGCCTCCGACAACTACGCCGGCTTCTGTCCGGAATCGCTCAAGTATTTCCTCGAAGCCAACGGCAGCGGCCACGAGCAGGCCTATGGCGACGACTCCTGGACCCAGAAGGTCTGCGACCGCATCCGCGACCTGTTCCAGACCGATTGCGAAGTCTTCTTCGTCTTCAACGGCACCGCGGCGAACTCGCTGGCGCTGTCGGCGCTGTGCCAGTCCTACCACTCGGTGATTTGCCACGAGCTGGCGCACATCGAGACCGACGAATGCGGCGGCCCGGAATTCTTCTCCAACGGCTCCAAGCTGCTGACCGCGCCGGGCCCCAACGGCAAGCTCACGCCGGACGCGGTGGAGGCGCTGGTCACGCGCCGCTCCGACATCCACTATCCCAAGCCCAAGGTGGTGTCGCTGACGCAGTCGACCGAGGTCGGCACGGTGTACACGGTGGAGGAGGTGCGCGCCATCGCCGCCATCGCCAAGCGCCGCCAGTTGCGCGTGCACATGGACGGCGCGCGCTTCGCCAACGCAGTGGCCTCGCTGGGCGTGCATCCGTCCGAGATCACCTGGCGCGCCGGCGTCGACGTGCTGTGCTTCGGCGGCACCAAGAACGGCCTGCCGGTGGGCGAGGCGGTGGTGTTCTTCGACCGCAAGCTGGCCGAGGACTTCGCCTACCGCGTCAAGCAGGCCGGCCAGCTGGCCTCCAAGATGCGCTTCATCTCGGCGCCGTGGCTGGGCCTGCTGGAGAACGACGTGTGGCTGGCCAACGCGCGCCACGCCAACGCGATGGCGCAGCTGCTGCACGAGCGCATCGCCACCATCCCGGGCGTGCGCATCATGTTCCCGACCGAGTCCAACGCGGTCTTCGCCGAGCTGCCGCTGACGGCCATCGAGGCGCTGCGCGCCAAGGGCTGGCGCTTCTACACCTTTATCGGCGCGGGCGGCTGCCGCTTCATGTGCGCGTGGGACCTGCAGCCGGAAACCGTGGAGGCGCTGGCCGCCGACATGCGCGTGGCCTGCGCCGCCTGAGCATCGCCCGAACGCGCCCGGGTGCGGTCCCGGGCGCGGCGCCGGCAGGCAAGCAGGCGGCAACACCGGCATCGTGGCAAGCCGACGGGCCGGCAGACAGACAACAAGGCCGAAAGACAAGGAGCTCCACAATGTCCTACTACCGATACTGCCCCCAATGCGGCTCGCCGCTGGAAGTGCTGCCGCATTCCGGCCGCGAGCGCGATGCCTGCGTCCAGCCCGACTGCGGCTTCGTCCACTGGAACAACCCGCTGCCGGTGCTGGCCGCGGTGGTGGAGTACGAAGGCAAGCTGCTGCTGGCGCGCAACGCCGCCTGGCCCGAGAAGATGTTCGCCCTGGTGACGGGTTTCCTCGAACGCGACGAAACGCCCGAGCAGGGCGTGGCGCGCGAGCTCAAGGAGGAGACCAACCTGGACGCGCACGCGGTGTCGCTGATCGGCGTGTACGAGTTCATGCGCAAGAACGAGCTGATCATCGCCTACCACGTGCAGGCCAGCGGCACCGTCTCGCTGTCGGAAGAACTGGCCGACTACAAGCTGGTCGCGCCCGGCGACATGCGCATCTGGTCCGCCGGCACCGGCTTCGCGGTGGCCGACTGGCTGGCCTCGCGCGGCTACCCGGTGCGCTTCTTCGACCGCAACACCGGCGAGGACATCCCCGATCCGCGCCGCCGCGATGCGTTCGACCTGACCGGCGCTTCGCTACAATACAGGCCATAAATACCCAGAACCAAGGAAGAGCGGAATGGAGTTCCAGAAAGAAGTGGACGCGCGGGGCCTGAACTGCCCGCTGCCGATCCTGCGTACCAAGAAGGCGCTGGCCGACATGGCCAGCGGCGATGTGCTCAAGGTGCTGGCCACCGATCCGGGGGCGACGCGTGATTTTCAGGCGTTCGCCAAGCAGACGGGCAATGAGTTGCTGTCGCATCAGGAGGTGGATAAGGTGTTTGTTTTTTATATGCGGAGGCGGTGAGGGATTTGGGTTTGGGGGGGCTTTAAAGTCAAAGGCTTAACTTCAAAATCAAAGGCTTAAAGTCAACATCAAAGTCAAAGGCTTTCGCTCCTCCGGAGCGACTTACTTTCTTTTGTCCGAAAAGAAAGTAAGCCAAGAAAGCGGACTGCCTGGCCGGCAGGGGCAGAAACGTTGGGGTTTCTAGTGTTTCTGGTTTCGTGGTGGGGTCTGTAGTTCTGCCGGGATTCTGCCGGTACCGGTTTTGGTGGCCACGTTCTCTCGGGTGGTGTTCGATTCGTGGTGGCGCTGCATGATGGCGTAGGCCCAGGCCCTTCGGGCTGCTGCCGCGACCGGGGCGGATGGGTGCGATGTCTCGATCGGTACTGGATTCGTGGTGGGCGCGGTGGCCCCGGCTTGAAACGTACCCGCTTGAGAGATGCTGACACGAGAGCGCTCAACGCTGATCGAAACCTCACACACCCGCGCTGGGTCCACCACGCCCACCACGAAACCAGTGGCGGTGCTACGCCGTGACCGCCAGCACCGGTAACGGCAGATGCCCGAACCAGCAGTGCGCTCGCCATCATAGGTCTGACCCCGAAACCACTGCCGCCAGCTAGATCGTGGCCAGCCGAACCGGTAACGGCAGAATCCCGGCAGAACTACAGGCCCCACGACGAAACCACCAACAAGAGAAATCCCAACGTTTCTGCCCCTGCCGGCCAGGCAGCCCGCTTTCTTTGCCTACTTTCTTTTCGGGGAAAAGAAAGTAGGTCGCTCCGGGGGAGCGAAAGCCTTTGACTTTGATGTTGACTTTAAGCCTTTGAAGTTAAAGCCCTTGAAGTCAAAGCCCCCAAAACCAAACAGCCTAACCTCACCCTTCACCCAGCAAACCAAAAAACAAAAAAAAGCCCCGCAAAGCAGCCAAAAAACCGGCCACCCTGCAGGGCTTCCCTTATCCAGCAAAACCACCTACAACAATCACCCCCGCGTACGCAGGTAAGTACCGAATTCGTCCATCACCTCCGGGTGCTTGAGCGCGAACTCCACGGTGGCCTTGAGGTAGCCGAGCTTGCTGCCGCAGTCGTAGCGCACGCCCTTGTAGCGGTAGGCCAGCACCTGTTCCTGGCCGAGCAGCGAGCCGATCGCGTCGGTGAGCTGGTACTCGCCGCCGGCGCCCGGCTTGAGGCTGCGGATGTGGTCGAAGATGCGCGGCGTCAGGATGTAGCGGCCGACCACGCCGAGGTTGGAAGGGGCATCCTCGGGCGCGGGCTTTTCGACGATGCCCGAGACCTTGATCACGCCTTCGTCCCATTCGCGGCCGTCGACCACGCCGTAGGAGCGGCTCTGCTCGGGCGCGATTTCTTCCACGCCCAGCACGGAGCAGTTGTAGTGGCCGTACAGGTCCGTCATCTGCTTCATCACGGGCGGGTCGCCGTCGAGCAGGTCGTCGGCCAGCATGACCGCGAACGGTGCGTCGCCGACCAGCTTTTCGGCGCACAGCACGGCGTGGCCGAGCCCGAGCGCCTCGGGCTGGCGCACGTAGAAGAATTCCACGTGCGACGGCTTGATCGAGCGCACCAGCGACAGCAGCGCCTGCTTGTTCTTGGCTTCCAGCTCGGCCTCGAGCTCGTAGGCCTTGTCGAAATGGTCCTCGATGGCGCGCTTGGAGCGCCCGGTCACGAAGATCATTTCGGTGATGCCGGCGGCCATCGCTTCTTCCACCGCGTACTGGATCAGGGGCTTGTCGACCACCGGCAGCATTTCCTTGGGGCTGGCCTTGGTAGCGGGCAAGAAGCGGGTGCCGAGACCGGCTACGGGGAAGACAGCCTTGGTGACACGGGTTTCCATAACAGGTATTCCTTATCGTTTCGGTGTAGACAACCCTGCTGGTGACGCAAAGCTCATGCCGGCAGACGCCCCAGTTGATCCTGGAGCTTGCCCAGTGTCTGTTCGAAATCGGACAGACGCTGGGTTTCCTGCGCGACCACGGCCGGCGGTGCCTTGGCGACGAAGCTTTCGTTGGAAAGCTTGCCGCGGCACTTGCCGATCTCGGCGCTGAGGCGCTCTATTTCCTTGGACAGGCGCGCGCGCTCGGCGGCCACGTCGATCTCGATCTTCAGCAGCAGGCGATTACCGCCGACGATGGCCACCGGCGCGCCGGCGCCTTCCGTCATCAGGGCGTTCTCGTCTTCGAATACCTTCACCTCGGAAAGTTTCGCCAGCGCCTGCACATAGGCCTGGGCCGAGGCCAGGAAGGCGCTGTCGCCCTGCGCGTAGAGCGGGATGCGCTGGGCCGGCGAGATGTTCATCTCGCCGCGCAGGTTGCGGCAGGCGTCGACCACCGCCTTGAGCTGCGCGGTCCATTGCTCGGCGGCCTCGTCGATCTTGGCCACGGCCGGCAGCGGGTAGGCCTGCAGCGCCAGCGTCTCGCTGCCGTCGCCCCTGGCGCGGCCGGCGAGCGGGGCCACCTTCTGCCACAGTTCCTCGGTGATGAAGGGGATGATCGGATGGGCCAGGCGCAGCACCGTCTCCAGCACGCGCAGCAGCGTGCGGCGCGTGGCGCGCTGCTGCGCCGGCGTGCCGTTCTGGATCTGCACCTTGGCCAGTTCGAGGTACCAGTCGCAGTATTCGTCCCACACGAACTTGTAGATGGCGCTGGCGATATTGTCGAAGCGGTATTCGGCGAAGCCCTTTTCCACTTCGCCCTCCACGCGCTGCAGCAGCGACACGATCCAGCGGTCGGCCTGGGAGAAGTCCAGGTAGCCGTCCGGGCCGCAGTCGTTGTTGCACGGGCCCATGCCGCAGTCATGGCCTTCGGTGTTCATCAGCACGAAGCGGGTGGCGTTCCACAGCTTGTTGCAGAAGTTGCGGTAGCCTTCGCAGCGGCCGGTGTCGAAATTGATGTTGCGGCCCAGCGTGGCCAGCGAGGCGAAGGTGAAGCGCAGCGCGTCCGCGCCGAAGGCGGGAATGCCGTCGGGGAATTCCTTGCGGGTCTTCTTCTCGATCTTGGGCGCGTCCTTGGGGCGGCGCAGGCCGGTGGTGCGCTTCTTGAGCAGCGGCTCGAGCTCGATGCCGTCGATCAGGTCCACCGGGTCGAGCGTGTTGCCCTCGGACTTGCTCATCTTCTTGCCTTCCGAGTCGCGCACCAGGCCGTGCACATAAACGGTGTGGAAAGGCACCTTGCCGGTGAAGTGCTTGGTCATCATGACCATGCGCGCCACCCAGAAGAAGATGATGTCGTAGCCGGTGACAAGTGCCGACGACGGCAGGAAATGCTGCAGTTCGGGCGTCTCGGCGGGCCAGCCGAGCGACGAGAACGGGACCAGCGCGGACGAGAACCAGGTGTCGAGCACGTCGTCCTCGCGGCGCAGCGCGCCGGTGCTGCCGGCGGCCGCGGCCTGCGCGCGCGCGTCTTCCTCGGTGCGCGCGACGAAGCACTTGCCGCTGTCGTCGTACCAGGCCGGGATCTGGTGGCCCCACCAGAGCTGGCGCGAGATGCACCAGTCCTGGATGTTCTCCAGCCACTGGTTGTAGGTGCTGTTCCAGTTCTCCGGGATCAGCTTGATCTCGCCGCCGCGCACGGCCTCGAGCGCCACCTCGGCGATCGAGCGGCCCGGGTAGAAGGTGCCTTCGGGCGCCGGCTTGCTCATGGCGACGAACCACTGGTCGGTCAGCATCGGCTCGATGGCGCTGCCGGTGCGCTCGCTGCGCGGCGTCATCAGCTTGTGCTTCCTGACCTCGGCCAGCAGGCCCTGCGCGTCGAGGTCGTCGACGATGCGCTTGCGCGCGTCGAAGCGGTCCAGCCCGGCGTAGGCCGCCGGCGCGTCGGCGACGATCCTGGCGTCGAGCGTGAGGATGGACAGCTGCGGCAGGCCGTGGCGCTGGCCCACCGCGTAGTCGTTGAAGTCGTGGCCCGGCGTGACCTTGACCACGCCGGTGCCGAACTCGCGGTCGACGTAGTCGTCGGCGATGACCGGGATGTCGCGGCCGGTCAGCGGCAGGCGCACCGACTTGCCGATCAGGTGCGCATAGCGCTCGTCTTCCGGGTGCACCATCACGGCGACGTCGCCCAGCATGGTTTCCGGGCGGGTGGTGGCCACGGTCAGGTGGGTCAGGCCGCGCACGCCGTCGGCTTCGGTGAGCGGATAGCGGATATGCCACATCGAGCCTTCTTCCTCGACGTTCTCCACTTCCAGGTCGGACACCGCGGTGCCCAGCACCGGGTCCCAGTTGACCAGGCGCTTGCCGCGGTAGATCAGGCCCTGCTCGTACAGGCGCACGAACACTTCGGTGACCGCCTTCGACATCTCCGGCGACATCGTGAAATATTCGTGGCTCCAGTCGATCGAGGCGCCCATGCGGCGGATCTGGCGCGTGATGGTCGAGCCGGACTCTTCCTTCCAGGCCCACACCTTCTCGGTGAACTTCTCGCGGCCGAGCTCGTGGCGCGAGACGCCCTGGGACTCGAGCTGGCGCTCCACCACGATCTGGGTGGCGATGCCGGCGTGGTCGGTGCCGGGCACCCACAGCGTGTTGGCGCCGGACATGCGCGCGTGGCGGGCCAGGCCGTCCATGATGGTCTGGTTGAAGGCATGGCCCATGTGCAGCGTGCCGGTCACATTGGGCGGCGGCAGCTGGATGCAGAAATCGGGGCGGTCCGAGTCTAGGGTCGGCTTCGCGATGCCGCGCTTCTCCCACTCTGGGCCCCACTTGGCCTCAATGGCGGCGGGTTCGAAGCTCTTGGCAAGGGACTGGTCTTGGGCGGTCATGCTCGGGGTGTCGATGATTGCGTCGGATTCTGCGGCCCAGGCGGGCGGGGCAAACGCGCCGGGGAAAACGTCAAATTATAGGGGAGGCGGGATGCCTGCGCGGGAAAAGACCCCGCGCAGGCCGGTTCCGCGCCGTCCCCGGGGCGAGCCGGGACGCCGATCCGGGCGCGATCCGCGGGCACCGGGCCATGATGCCTGCGCAATCCGGGCGCCATTTTGCCGCCGTCCGCGCGCGCCGGGTGGATTTCCGGATACTTCCTGCGAGGGGATCACATGGCCCGGCGGCCATGTCTGCGGCCCCGCGCGGGCCGGCGCCGGACCACGCCGGGCCGTGGGCACGGGCGATGGAGGCGCCCCGGTATAATTCCCGGCATTCCACAAGGCCTCCCGATGTCCGATCTGCTTGCCAATCTCAACGCCGAACAACTTGCCGCCGTCACCCTGCCTGACGAACCGGCACTGATCCTGGCGGGCGCGGGCAGCGGCAAGACCCGCGTGCTGACCACGCGCATCGCCTGGCTGATCCAGAACGGGCGCGTGTCGCCGGCCGGCCTGCTGGCGGTGACGTTCACCAACAAGGCCGCCAAGGAGATGACCGCGCGGCTCACCGCGATGCTGCCGATCAACACGCGCGGCATGTGGATCGGCACCTTCCACGGCCTGTGCAACCGCATGCTGCGCGCGCATTTCCGCGACGCCGGGCTGCCGCAGACCTTCGCCATCCTCGACAGCCAGGACCAGCTCTCGGCGCTCAAGCGCCTGCTCAAGTCGCTCAACGTGGACGACGAGAAGTACCCGCCCAAGAGCCTGCAGTACTTCATCAACAACGCCAAGGAGCAGGGCCTGCGCCCGGCCGACGTGGAGGCCAACGACGACTTCAACCGCCGCTTCGTCGACCTCTACGCCGCCTACGACCAGCAGTGCCAGCGCGAAGGCGTGGTCGACTTCGCCGAGCTGCTGCTGCGCTGCTACGAGCTGCTGCGCTACCACGACGCCATCCGCCAGCATTACCAGCACCGCTTCCGCCACGTCCTGGTGGACGAGTTCCAGGACACCAACGTGCTGCAGTACCGCTGGCTCAAGCTGCTGGCCGGCTTCGGCACGCCCAACCCGGCCGCGGTGTTCGCGGTCGGCGACGACGACCAGAGCATCTATGCGTTCCGCGGCGCCAACGTCGGCAACATGCGCGACTTCGAGCATGAATTCCGCGTGCGCCACATGATCAAGCTCGAGCAGAACTACCGCTCGCACGGCCACATCCTCGATTCGGCCAACCACCTGATCGCGCACAACGCGCGCCGCCTGGGCAAGAACCTGCGCACCGACGCCGGCCACGGCGAGCCGGTGCGGGTGTTCCAGGCGGGCTCGGACGGCCAGGAAGCAGCCTGGATGGTGGAGGAGATCCGCGACCTGGTGGCGCAGGGCATGAGCCGCGCGGAGATCGCCATCCTCTACCGCAGCAACGCGCAGTCGCGCGTGATCGAGCACGCGCTGTTCTCGTCGGGCATCCCGTACCGCGTGTACGGCGGCCTGCGCTTCTTCGAGCGCGCCGAAGTCAAGCACGCGCTGGCCTACCTGCAACTGCTGGAGAACCCGCGCAACGACGCCGCCTTCGGGCGCGTGGTGAACTTCCCCGCGCGCGGCATCGGCGCGCGCTCGCTGGAGGCGCTGCAGGACGCCGCGCGCCAGTACGACTGCTCGCTGGCCGAGGCGGTGGCCTACGTGCCCGGCAAGGCCGGCAGCACGCTCGGCGCCTTCGTGCGGCTGATCGAGAAGATGCACGCCGAGACGCGCCGCCTGACGCTGCCGGAGACGGTCGAGTACGTGACCAACACCAGCGGCCTGATCGAGTATTACCGCGGCGAGAAGGAAGGCCAGGACCGCATCGAGAACCTGCAGGAACTGGTGACGGCGGCGCAGGCCTTCGTGATGGAGGAAGGCTACGGCCTGGACGCGCTGGCCAGCGCGATCCCGGTCGGGCGCGACGGCGCGCCGGCAGCGCCGGCGCTGGCCGACGGCGACCAGGCGCAGCAGGTGCTGGACCCCGAGGCGCTGCCGGTGGTGATGACGCCGCTGGTGGCCTTCCTGACCCACGCCTCGCTCGAGGCCGGCGACAACCAGGCGCAGGCCGGCCAGGACGCGGTGCAGATGATGACCGTGCACGCGGCCAAGGGGCTGGAGTTCAACGCGGTGTTCATCACCGGGCTGGAGGAGGGCCTGTTCCCGCACGAGAACAGCGCCAACGAGGCCGACGGGCTGGAGGAAGAGCGCCGCCTGATGTACGTGGCCATCACGCGCGCGCGCGAGCGGCTCTACCTGTCGTTCGCGCAGAGCCGCGTGCTGCACGGGCAGATGCGCTATCACGTGCGCTCGCGCTTCTTCGAGGAGCTGCCCGAGGAAGCGCTCAAGTGGCTGCAGCCGCAGGCGCCGTCCTACGGCGCGCAGCGGCGCCAGCAGAGCGAAAGCGGCTGGGGCCGCGACTGGTTCAAGAAGCCCGAGGACGTGCCCTACTCGGGCACCAAGCCCACCGGCGGCATGGATACCGGCAACGGCTACGCCGACGCCAAGCGCGAGGCCGGCTCCGGCCTGCGCATCGGCCAGAGCGTGTTCCACAACAAGTTCGGCGAGGGTGTCATCAAGGCGCTCGAGGGCGACGGCGCCGATGCGCGCGCCAACATCGAGTTCAAGCGCCACGGCGCCAAGTGGCTGGCGCTGTCGGTGGCGAAGCTGGATCCGATCGACTGAAGGCGCGCCGTCATGCCGCGGTGTCGAGGCTGCCGGCCGGGTTTTCCGGTACCACGTTGAAGCAGCCGCGGTAGGTCGCGTAGAACGAGCAGTACATGATCGCCAGCATCAGCAGCGAGTACGGCGTGACCAGGAACGAGAGCAGGGTCTCGGCGCCGAGCGCGCCGAACAGCGCCTCGAGGAAGAACGGAATCGCCACCAGCAGCACCGCGAACACCACCGCGTAGGCCAGGAAGGCGCCGCGGTTGCGCCAGCACGCGGTCCAGCTGAAGAACAGCGCCTTGACCGGCGGCACGTTGTGCCAAGCGGTCAGCAGCGGGGCGAACCAGAACATCATGGCGATCGGTGTGTACAGCGCGGCGCCGATCATCAGCGCGAAATAGAGCTGGCGCACGGCGTCGGGCGAGGGCGCTTCCTCCTTGAGCAGGATCGGCACCAGCGTGCTGATGTCCACCAGGCTGCCGGCGATCAGGCTCAGCACGAACACCAGCGCGGCGTAGATGCCGCCGAGCACCAGCAGGTTGCGGCTGGCCAGCTTGCCGTTGGCGCGGAATCCCGCCAGCAGCACGGTGGGCAGCACCCGCTTGTTCTGGATCACCTCGCGGCAGGCGGTCATGATGCCGACCGACAGCCCGGGGGTGATCACCAGCAGCGCGATGATGCCGATCAGCGGCACGAACACGGCCAGTTGCGCGGCGATCAGGTAGATGAACAGCAGCATCAGGAAGGCGAGCGGGTTCTTGCGGAACAGCCAGACGCCCTGGCGGAACCAGACATAACCTTCCTTGGCGGAAACTTCCAGTAATTGCATGATGCTCAGGTCCAGGGCAGCGCGGCGGCTTCGATGCGCCGGCGCAGGATGCGTTCGAAATGGGTCGGGTCGTGCGGCTGCAGCATGTCGGCCTCGCGCGGGAGGTAGAAGTCCCACAGGCGCGAGACCCAGAAACGCAGCGCGCCGGCGCGCAGCATGTCGCGCCAGCGTGCCGCCTCGACCGCACCCAGCGGCCTTACCGCATGATAGGCCCGCAGCAGCGCGCGGGCGCGCGTGTCGTCGAGCGCGCCGCTGGCCAGGTCGATGCACCAGTCGTTGACGGTGACGGCCAGGTCGAACAGCCACTTGTCGTTGCCGGCGAAGTAGAAGTCGAAGAAGCCGCCGAGCTTGTCGTGGCCGTGCCCGTCGGTCTCGAACAGGGCGTTGTCGCGGAACAGGTCGCAGTGGCAGGGGCCGCCCGGCAGCGCGGCGTAGTCGGCGCCGTGGAAGAAGGCGGCCTGGTGCGCCAGTTCCTGCTGCAGCAGCGCGCGCTGGCCGGCATCGAGGAACGGCAGGATCTCGGCCTCGGTCTGCTGCCACCACGGCAGGCTGCGCAGGTTGGGCTGCTGGCGCGGATAGCTCTGGCCGGCCAGGTGCATGCGCGCGAGCATGTCGCCGACCTCGGCGCAGTGCCCGGCCGCGGGCGCGAGCTGCGAGCTGCCCGGCAGGCGCGTGACGATGGTGGCCGGCTTGCCCTTGAGCGCGCGCAGGATCTCGCCGTCGCGGCCCGGCACCGGCGCCGGCACGCGGATGCCGTGCCCGGCCAGGTGGGCCATCAGGTGCAGGTAATACGGCAGCTGCGCGAAGGTCAGCCGCTCGAAGATGGTCAGCACGTACTCGTGCGTGCCATCCTCCCGCTCCGTGGTCAGGAAGAAATTGCTGTTCTCGATGCCCGAGGCGATGCCGCGCAATTCGCGCATTTCGCCCAGGTCGTAGTCAAGGAGCCAACTGGCGATCTCGTCCGGCGAGACCGTGGTGAATACGGCCATACTCTTTGTGTGAATCGAAACGGATGGCGGCGCGCGCAAACGCTTGCGCATCGCCGCGGCGTGGATGCCGGATGTTGCCGGCGCGGCCCCGCCGCGCTGGCCTGGCGGGGTCGTGGGAAATCGGAAAAGCGGTAGCCGGACGCGTCTCCGGGCGCAAGCGCCCGCGGCCGCATGCCGGCGTCATGGCCCGGAGGCCCCGCGCACGGGCCGGATTGCGCCATCCGGCCCGCGCATGGCTCAGAACTGCAGCACGTTGACCGACGGCACGCGGTTCATTTCGCGGTCGCGGATCTTCGGCGAGCTGTCCTCCGGCTTGCTCATCTGGTACTTGGTGCCGACCCCGGACTTGACCTCGATGTCCGTGGCCTGGCCTTTGTTGCGGTACTCCCGGATCTGCGTGCCGTCCGGCTCGTTGAGCTGGAAGCTCGGCTCGCGCGGCTGGTTGAGCTGCGTCTTGGCCGGCGGGGCGATCGGGCTGTTGTTGATCTCGTTGAGCTCTTGCTGGGTCAGCGCGCCGCCGACCTGTTCGGTGCCTTGTTGCGCCAGCGCCGCGAACGGCACGCCGAGCGCCAGCAGGACGGCGGCGGCCAGCATCCGGGCGGATGCCGGGAACGGCTGCTCCGGCGCGCCCGCGCTCGCGGCGGCCAGGAGGGAGGGGGAGGTCATTCAGGGCTCCTGTGCGATCCAGCAATCGGGCATGCTGCATCGCGAATGGCGCTGCAGCCCGGCGGCGCCGGGCTTTGGCAGTGGATCAGGCTTCCATTCTAGCAATTCCTGCCCGCGCCGGGCTCCCGCGGTGATCCGCCGGGCACCCGGGGGCGCGCGCCGGCCTGCCCGTGGCACGGCCGGCGGCATGACAGGCGGCACTACAGGTAGAACATCTCCTCCTTGGGCGGGATCGGGTTGTCGCCGCCGCGCTGCTCGTAGTATTCATATACCGCTTCGAGCACTTCATGCGGCTCGTCGACGATCTTCATCAGGTCGAGGTCGTGCTCGGCGATCAGGCCCATCGGCAGCAGCGTGAAGCGGAACCAGTCGAGCAGGCCCTTCCAGAAGCGGCTGCCGAACAGCACCACCGGCACCGCGCGCGACTTGCCGGTCTGCACCAGGGTCAGCACCTCGGCGAGTTCGTCGAGCGTGCCGAAGCCGCCCGGCATCACGATGAAGGCGTCCGAGTTCTTGACGAAAGTGACCTTGCGCGTGAAGAAGTGGCGAAAGCGCATGGCGATGTCCTGGTACGGATTGCCCTGCTGTTCGTGCGGCAGCTCGATGTTCAGGCCGACGCTGGCCGACTTGCCGGCGTGGGCGCCCTTGTTGGCGGCCTCCATGATGCCGGGGCCGCCGCCCGAGATCACGGCGAAGCCGGCGTCCGAGAACAGGCGCGCGATCTCGATGGTGCGCTGGTAGTACGGCGAATCCTCGCGCAGGCGCGCGCTGCCGTAGATCGACACCGCCGGGCGGATCTCCGAGAGGTACTCGGTCGCCTCGATGAACTCTGCCATAATCGTGAACATTTGCCACGAAGCGCGTGCTTTCTTTGCGGTGGCGCGGTCTTCGTCGGCCAGCGCGCGCAGGCTGGGAATCATCTTGCGCGGGTTGGCGCGGATGCCGGCGGCGGGGGACGTATCTCCGGGGCCCTCGGCAGCGGCGCTGACCGTCACGTTCACATCCATATCGGCCGCGGTGGTCATGCTGCCCTGCGCGGCCTGCTTGAGTGCCGCGGCCGGTTCGGCGGCGCCTGCCGCGTCCGAGCGGGGAGCGGCGTTCGCACCGCCTGCGGCGGCACCAGTCAATTTTGAGTCCATGGGAATGTCGGATAGTCCAAAAACACTCTTGCTCGTCGATGGGTCGAGCTATTTGTATCGCGCGTATCACGCCCTGCCGGACCTGAGGAACGCGGAGGGGCTGCCCACAGGGGCAATCTACGGCATGATCAATATGCTGCGCAAGCTGCGCAACGATTTTCCGGCAGAGTATAGCGCCTGCGTGTTCGACGCCAAGGGCAAGACCTTCCGCGACGATCTCTACCCCGCCTACAAGGAGCATCGCCCCTCGATGCCCGAGGATCTGGCCAGGCAGATCGAGCCGATCCACGACGCGGTGCGCGCGCTGGGCTGGCCCATCGTGGTGGTGGACGGCGTGGAGGCCGACGACGTGATCGGCACGCTGGCGCGCCAGGCCACCGCCGAGGGCATGCGCACGGTGGTCTCCACCGGCGACAAGGACCTCGCGCAACTGGTGGACGAGCATGTCACGCTGGTCAACACCATGAGCGGCGAGGTGCTCGACCCGCCCGGCGTGGTGGCCAAGTTCGGCGTGCCGCCGCAGCGCATCGTCGACTATCTCTCGCTGATCGGCGACGCGGTGGACAACGTGCCCGGCGTGCCCAAGGTGGGGCCCAAGACCGCGGTCAAGTGGCTGACCGAATACGGCACGCTCGACGACATCATGGCCAATGCCGCCGGCATCAAGGGCGTGGTCGGCGAGAACCTGCGCAACACGCTGGCGTGGCTGCCCAGGGCGCGCGAGCTGGTGACGGTCAAGACCGACTGCGACCTGACGGCCGCGCTGGGCGATTTCCACCATCTCAAGGACGCCGGCGAGGACAGGGAGAAGCTGGTCGAGTTCTTCTCGCGCTATGGCTTCAAGACCTGGCTGCGCGAAGCCACCGGCGAGAGCCTGCCCGATCCGCGCGCCCAGGCGCGCGCGCGCGCCGGCGAGCCGCTGCCGCAGGGTAGCGCGCAGGGGAATGGCCCGGCCGCCGGCCCGGCCCAGGGCGGGCTGTTCGATGCCGCGCCGGCGCAGATCCGCTACGAAGCCATCACCACCGAGGCCGAGCTGGAAGCATTCATGCGCCGCGTGGAAGCCGCGCCGCTGGTGGCCATCGACACCGAGACCACTTCGCTCGACCCGATGCAGGCGCAGATGGTCGGCATCTCGATGTCGATCGAGCCGGGCGAGGCGGTCTATATCCCGGTGGCCCACGCCGGCCCCGACGTGGTGGGCCTGGAAGGGCGCGGCCAGTTGTCGCGCGAGTTCGTGCTCGGGCGCATGCGCGCGTGGCTCGAAGACCCGTCGCGCGCCAAGCTCGGCCAGCATCTCAAGTACGACGTGCACGTGTTCGCCAACCACGGCGTGGCGCTGCGCGGCGTCGCGCACGACACCATGCTGCAGAGCTACGTGCTGGCCTCGCACCGCAACCACGGCATGGACAGCCTGGCCGAGCGCCTGCTCGGCCTCAAGACCATCACCTACGAGGAAGTGTGCGGCAAGGGCGTGAACCAGATCTGCTTCGACCAGATCGACATCGCGCGCGCCACCGAGTACGCCGCCGAGGATGCCGACGTCACGCTGCGCCTGCACCGCAACATGTACCCGCAGCTCGAGGCGCTGGACAAGCTGCTCTACGTCTACGAGAAGATCGAGATGCCGGTCTCGGTGGTGCTGCAGAAGATCGAGCGCAACGGCGTGCTGATCGACGCCGGGCGCCTGGCCGCGCAGAGCGCGCAGCTCGGCCAGCGCATGCTGGAGCTCGAGCAGGCCGCCTACGACGCGGCCGGCCAGCCGTTCAACCTCGGCTCGCCCAAGCAGATCGGCGAGATCCTGTTCGGCCAGATGAAGCTGCCGGTGGTCAAGAAGACCGCCAGCGGCGCGCCCTCCACCGACGAAGAGGTGCTGCAGAAGCTGGCCGAGGACTATCCGCTGCCCAAGCTGCTGCTGGACTACCGCGGCCTGTCCAAGCTCAAGTCCACCTATACCGACAAGCTGCCCAAGATGGTCAACGCGGCCACCGGGCGCGTGCACACCAGCTACGGGCAGGCTACCGCGGTGACGGGGCGCCTGGCCTCGACCGATCCCAACCTGCAGAACATCCCGGTGCGCACCGAGGAAGGCCGCCGCATCCGCGAGGCGTTCATCGCCGGCCCCGGCAACGTGATCGTCTCGGCCGACTACTCGCAGATCGAGCTGCGCATCATGGCCCATATCTCGGGCGACGAGAACCTGACGCGCGCGTTCGCCGAAGGCGCGGACGTGCACCGCGCCACCGCCGCGGAAATCTTCGGCGTGGACCCGGCCGCGGTCAGCAGCGAGCAGCGCCGCTACGCCAAGGTCATCAACTTCGGCCTGATCTACGGCATGAGCGCGTTCGGCCTGGCCAGCAACCTCGGCATCGAGCGCGAGGCCGCGCGGCACTACATCGACCGCTATTTCATGCGCTATCCGGGCGTGGCGCACTACATGGAAGAGACGCGCCAGACCGCGCGCGAGCAGGGTTTCGTCGAGACCGTGTTCGGCCGCCGCCTGTGGCTGCCGGACATCAACGGCGGCAACGGCCCGCGCCGCCAGGGCGCCGAGCGCGCGGCCATCAACGCGCCGATGCAGGGCACCGCGGCCGACCTCATCAAGCTGTCGATGATCGCCGTGCAGGACTGGCTCGAGGCGGACCGGCTCGGCACGCGCCAGATCATGCAGGTGCACGACGAACTGGTGCTGGAAGTCCCCGAGGCGGAGCTGGCGCTGGTCAAGGTCAGGCTGCCGGAGCTGATGTGCAACGTGGCGAAGCTGCGCGTGCCGCTGGTGGCCGAAGTGGGCAGCGGCAGCAACTGGGAAGAAGCGCACTGAGCGCCGGGCCCGCCCACGCGCGCCGCCGTGCCTGCATCCGGTTTCGATTGAAGCGACCGCTGAATCGGTGAATGGCGGCTTGCCAGTCCTGCTGCCGTGCAGCAGACTGGCGCCAAGGCCCGGCCGGTCCGCGCGCGCCGGCCGGGCAACAAGCCTATCGACGACACTGGGTAGATCATGAGTACAGAGGCAAGGGCGCATCGCATCATCGTGGTCGGCGGTGGCGCGGGCGGGCTGGAACTGGTCACGCGGCTGGGCGATAAGCTCGGCAAGAGCGGGGCCGCGCAGGTGGTGCTGGTGGACCGCTCGCCGACCCACATCTGGAAGCCGCTGCTGCATGAAGTCGCCGCCGGCAGCATGGACCCCAACACCCACCAGCTCGAATACGTGGCGCAGGCGCGCTGGCACGACTTCGAGTTCCAGCAGGGCGAGCTGACCGGCATCGACCGCGCCCGCAAGACCATCTCGGTGGCCGCCTGCGTCGACCTCGACGGCATGGAGCTGCTGCCCGCGCGCGAGCTGCCCTACGACACGCTGGTGCTGGCGATCGGCTGCGTCACGCATTTCTTCGGCGTGCCGGGCGCCGCCGCCAACGCCATCGCGCTCGACACCGTGGCGCAGGCCGAACGCTTCCGCCGCCGCCTGATCGCGGCCTGCGTGCGCGCGCAGAACGGCGGCGGGCGCGTCGGCGCGGACGGGCGGCCGTGCGTGGACGTGGCCATCATCGGCGCCGGCGCCACTGGCGTGGAACTGTCGGCGGAGCTGCGCAACACCGCGCACGTGCTGAGCGCCTACGGCCTGCACCAGCTCGACCCGCGCCGCGACGTGCGCATCCACGTGATCGAGGCCGGCCCGCGCATCCTGCCGGCGCTGTCCGAGCGCGTCTCCACCGAGACCACCAAGCTGCTGCACAAGCTCGGCATCGACGTCTTCACCGCCGAGCGCGTCACCGAGGTCACCACGGACGCGGTGCTGACCGCCAGCGGCAAGCGCATCGACGCCGACCTGACGGTGTGGGCGGCCGGCATCACCGCGCCGCCGGTGCTGGCCACGCTCGGCCTGCCGGTCAGCCGCATGGGGCAGATCGTGGTGGGGCCCACGCTGCAGAGCGAGACCGATCCGGACATCTTCGCCTTCGGCGACTGCGCCAGTTGCCCGTGGCCGGAGAAGCAGGGCACGGTGCCGCCGCGCGCCCAGGCCGCGCACCAGCAGGCCACCTTCCTCTACGGCGCGCTGTGCGCGCGCCTGGCCGGCAAGCCGCTGCCGGCGTTCCAGTTCAAGGACCTGGGCTCGCTGGTGTCGCTCGGGCATTTCAGCGCGGTGGGCAGCCTGATGGGCGGGCTGATCGGCGGCTCGATGTTCATCGAGGGGCTGATGGCGCGCGTGATGTACACCTCGCTGTACCGCATGCACGTGCTGGCGCTGCACGGCGCCGTGCGCATGGCGCTCGATACCGTGACCCACTGGCTGCGCAGCAAGACCAGCCCGCGCGTGAAGCTGCACTGAGGGTTGAGAGCAGGGTGGGGCAGGGCGCGCGGCTCCGGCGTGCGCGGTACGCCATGTTTGCTTAGAATCGGTCTCCCCAACCCGCCAAGCAGGAGACCTCATGCTGAAGCCTGAAGTGGAAAGCCTCGTACCCGGACAGTCCTTCGACCGCCGGGCGTTCGTCAAGACCGCGCTGGGCTCGGCATTCGCCGCCGCTGTCCTGCCGGTGTCGGCGCAGACCATCAAGACCGACTTCGCCGGGCTCACCGCCGGCGAAGTCACCATCGCCTCAAGCGGCTTCAACATGCCGGCCTACCGCGCCCAGCCCGAAGGCAAGACCAACCTGCCGGTGGTGCTGGTGGTGAGCGAGATTTTCGGCGTGCACGAGCATATCGCCGACATCTGCCGGCGCTTCGCCAAGCTGGGCTACCTGGCCATCGCGCCCGAGCTGTTCGCGCGCCAGGGCGACCCGAACAGCTTCGGCACCTTGCAGGAATTGCAGACCCAGTTGATCGCCAAGGTGCCGGACGCGCAGGTGCTGGGCGACCTCGACGCCGCCGCGGCGTGGGCCTTCGCCAATGGCGGCGACGCCGGCCGGCTGGCCATCACCGGCTTTTGCTGGGGCGGGCGCGTCGCCTGGCTGTACGCCGCGCGCAACCGGCAGCTCAAGGCCGCCGTGGCCTGGTACGGCCAGCTCGTGGGCGAGCCCAGCGCGCTCAAGCCGCGCAACCCGGTCGACGTGGCCGGCGAGCTCAAGGTGCCGGTGCTGGGCCTGTACGGCGCCAAGGACACCGGCATCACGCAGGAGCACGTGGCGCGGATGAAGGCGGCGCTGGCCGCCGCGGACAATGCCAACGCCCGCGCGTCCGTGTTTGTGGTGTATCCGGATGCCGGCCATGCGTTCAACGCCGACTACCGGCCGAGCTACGTCGCCGCCGACGCCAAGGACGGCTGGCAGCGCTGCCTGGCGTGGTTCAGGCAGCACGGCGTGTAATCGCATGTAATTGCGCGTAATCACGCGCAGGGGTGGCCGGCGGACGCGGCATTTGCAAAGTCGGCGCCAATCTACGTACAATGCGGGCTTCGTTTCTTGCAACACTGTTGCGTTTGAGGCCGGTGCCGCTCCCCGTGGGGCGCATCGCCGGTCCCGGGAGCCCATCATCGATTCCACCCTTGCCTACATCCTGCTGGCCGCCACCATCTCCGGGGTGGGCAGTATCTTCGGAGCGGCGCTGCTGTCGCTGACGGTGGCCTCGCGCGTGGTGGAGCGCATGGTGAGCTTCTCGGTCGGGGTGCTGCTGGCCACCGCGCTGCTGCATTCGCTGCCGGAGGCGTTCGAGTCGGGCGCCGATCCGCGCGCGCTGTTCGGCACGCTGCTGGCCGGCCTGCTGGGCTTCTTCCTGCTGGAAAAGATCGCGCTGCTGCGCCACTCGCACCACCACGAGGGCGACGGGCACCACCACCACCACGGCCACGACCGCGAGGAAGCCGGGCGCAGCGGCCTGACCATCCTGGTCGGCGACACCTTCCACAATTTCGCCGACGGCATCGTGATCGCCGCTGCCTTCCTGGCCGATCCGCACATCGGCCTGGTCACGGCGCTGGCCATCGCCGCGCACGAGATCCCGCAGGAAGTGGGCGACTTCATCGTGCTGCTCAATGCGGGCTTCTCGAAGGTGCGCGCGTTCGCCTTCAACCTGCTGTCGAGCCTGGCGGCCATCGCCGGCGGGCTGGTCGGGTACTACCTGCTCGACCAGATGAGCGGCTGGATTCCCTACGTGCTGGTGATCGCCTCGAGCAGCTTCGTCTACATCGCCGTGAGCGACCTGATGCCGCAGATGCAGCGCAAGCCGCGCTGGCGCGAGTCGATCATCCAGATGGTGCTGGTGGCGGCCGGGATCGGCGCCATCTTCTTCATCACCAACGGCGTGCATGAAGGCCACGGCCACGGCCGCGCGCACGCGGCGGCGGCCGGCAAGTAAGCCGCGCGGGCCGCGCGCGGGGCGCTAGGCGCCGCTGGCCACCGGCCGCGCCGGGTCGGCGCACCATTCGCTCCAGGAGCCCGGATACAGGGCGGCGCCGCGCAGGCCCGCCACTTCCAGCGCCAGCAGGTTGTGGCAGGCGGTCACGCCGGAGCCGCACTGCATGATGGCCGCGCTGGCCGGGGTGGCGCCCAGCACCTGGGCGAATTCCTCGCGCAGCGTGGCCGCCGGCTTGAAGCTGCCGTCGGCCCGCAGGTTGTCCTTGAAGAAGCGGTTGGCCGCGCCGGGAATGTGCCCGCCGACCGGATCCAGCGTCTCGTTCTCGCCGCGGAAGCGGTCGGGCGCGCGCGCGTCCACCACCAGCCGGCGCGGCGCGTCCAGGTTGGCGAGCACCAGGTCCGCATCCACCGTGGCCGCCAGCGAGGCCTTGCGCGTGAAGTCGCCGGGCGTCTCCGGCTCGGGCGCGGTGCCCGCTTCCAGCGGCAGGCCGGCCGCCACCCACGCATTCCTGCCGCCGTCCAGCACCGCCACGGCCTCGTGGCCCAGCCAGCGCAGCAGCCACCACAGGCGCGCCGCGAACATGCCGCCCTGGGCATCGTAGGCCACCACCTGGCTGCCGGTGCCGACGCCGAGCGCGCGCAGGCGCGCGGCCAGCGTGTCGGGGTCGGGCAGCGGGTGGCGGCCGTTGCTGCCGGTCTTGGCGCCGGACAGCTCGTTGTCCAGGTGCAGGTAGAACGCGCCCGGCAGGTGGCCGGCGTGGTAAGCCTCGCGGCCGGCGGCCGGGTTTGCCAGGTCGAAGGTGCAGTCGATCACGACGCCGTGGCGGCCGCTGCCTTCGCGCAGCGCGCGCAGGTCCTGGCAGGAAATCAGGGTGGTGAACATGGAATGGCCTCTGGTTGGAAATGCACAGGGGCGCGCCCGCGCGCGGGGCATGGCGCGCCACGGTCGATGCTACACCTCGGGATGGACTTCCGCCTCGGGCGAGCGCAGCGGCGTGGCGCTGGTGGGCTGCCTGCCGGCGGTGTCCTCGCGCGCGCGCGTCAGCGTGGTGGCGATGCCGCTGGCGATGATCAGCGCCATGCCCAGCCACGACAGCCAGTTGAGCTTGTCGCTCCAGACCAGCATGCCCCACAGGCTCGAGAACACGATGCCCGCGTATTGCAGGTTGGCCGTGAGCAGCGTGTTGCCGCGCTTGTAGGCGCGCGTCATGGCGGTCTGCCCCAGCGTGGCGAGGATGCCGATGCCCAGCAGCAGCGCCGCGCCGTGCCAGCTATGGGGGCGGACGCCGCCGATCAGCATCCAGCCCAGGCCCACCACCATGCCCACCGCCGAGAAATAGAACACGATGCGGCCTTCCGGCTCGCCCAGCTGCCCGAGCTGGCGCACCTCCACGTAGGCCAGCGCGGTGAAGATGCCCGAGATCAGCCCGATCAGGCCGCCGGTGAGCTGGTCCTTGCCGACCGACGGCTGCAGCAGGCACAGCACGCCGGCGAACGACATCAGGATGGCGCCGATCAGCTTGCGGTCCGCGCCGGCCCCGCGCGTGCCGGCCAGCGCCGCGCCGGCGCCCAGGATCAGCGCGATCCACACCGGCGACATGTAGTTCAGCGTCATCGCGGTGGCCAGCGGCAGCAGCGTGATCGAGGTGAACCACAGCAGCAGCGCGGTCACGCCGAACAGGCTGCGCTTGATGTGCATGACCATGTGCGGCGTGCGCACCGAGACGCCCGAGCCCGCCAGCACCACCCACATGATGGCCACGCTGACCGCGCTGCGGTAGAACACGATCTCGCCGGTGGTGTACAGCTCGGATGCCAGCTTGACGCCCACCCCCATCAGAGAAAAGGCGAAGGCGGCGAACAGCATCCAGAGCGATTGCATGGCGGGGCGACAGGGAAGGAATGGACAGCGCACGGGCCCGGCCGGCCCCGGGGCGGGGCGGCCATGCCCGCGAAAGGCTTCGCGGCGGCGAATGGCCCGCGCGGCGCGGCGAGACGCCGGGCGCAGCCGGGCGCACGCGGGAAGCGGAGATTGTAGCAGCGCGAGTGCACTGCAACAAAGGCAAAACGGACCGCCTGGGCGGTCCGTTCCGTTGGTTTTGCGCATCAGGCCGCAGTCGCGGCCGTCAGGTCCCCGGTCCGCAATTCACCCGGTGAAGGACATGGCGCGGCGATACCATTCGTGGAAATGCTGCATGCCGTCTTCCATCGGCGACTGGTAGGGGCCGGTTTCGCTGACGCCGCGCTTGAGCAGGGCGCGCCGGCCGGCATCCATGCGCTCGGCGATCTCGTCGTCCTCGATGCAGGTTTCCATGTAGGCGGCGCGCTCCGCCTCGACGAACTCGCGCTCGAACAGCACGATTTCCTCGGGGTAGTAGAACTCCACCACGTTGCGGGTCTTGTCCGGACCGAGCGGATGCAGCGTGGACACCACCAGCACGTTCGGATACCACTCCACCATGATGTTGGGGTAGTAGGTCAGCCAGACCGCGCCGTACTTGGGCAGCTGGCCGTTGTTGAAGCGCAGCACCGCGTCGTGCCATTTCTGGTACGTCGGGCTGCCGGGCCGCTTCAGGCCGGCGTGCAGGCCCACGGTCTGGACGCTGTGCCAGTCGCCGAACTCCCAGCTCAGGTCGTCGCACGAGACGAAGCTGCCCAGGCCGGGGTGGAACGGCACGACGTGGTAGTCCTCCAGATAGACCTCGATGAAGGTCTTCCAGTTGTAGTTGCACTCGTGGATCTCGACGTGGTCGAGCATGTAGCCGTCGAAGTTCAGGTCCTGGGCCACGCCCAGGCGCGCAAGGTCGGCGCGCACGTCGCGCTCGCCCTCGAACAGCAGCCCGTTCCAGTTCTGCAGCGGCGAGCGGTTCAGGTGCACGCACGGCTGCTTGTCGAAGTGCGGCGCGCCGAGCAGGTCGCCCTTCAGGTCGTAGGTCCAGCGGTGCAGCGGGCAGACGATGTTCTGCGCGTTGCCGCGGCCGTTGAGCATGATGGCCTGCCGGTGGCGGCAGACGTTGGACAGGAGCTCGATCCCGTCCGCGTTGCGCACCAGGATGCGGCCTTCTTCCTCGGCCGCGAGCGCCTGGTAGTCGCCCGTTTCGGGGACCATCAGTTCATGGCCGACGTAGCCCGGGCCCTTCTTGAACAGCAGTTCCAGTTCTTGTTGATGCAGCGCCTCGTCGAAGTAGACGTTGACGGGCAGTTGCGAATCAGCCGGCACCAGTTTCAGCGCGGTGCTGAGATTGGACATTATCCCCACTCCCTATGACAGGCGAAAGCAGTGAACAACCCAACCATCGAAAAGAAATCGATTTGGGAAAGACAGTCAGCGGCGCCCGGACCTGCTTCCCGGCCCCGGCGTGAGATGGCGCTGACGAACCGCGGATTGTACCCGAGCCAAAAAGTTAAGGGACTGATTATTTTGCCTTTTTAGCGAAAAAGTCGACCCGGGTCGTCATGGAGGTGCCGTTCCGGGCGCATTCGGAAAGACGACCCAAGCGCACAAGTCACTTTCCGGCAACGCTGCCGCGCGAGCGTGAGCATGGATGCGGCCAATCTCGCGCTTTGGCGTAAAATCCCAGCTTCCCCAGATTCATTGCCCGCAATGCCAAAGACTACGAGCTCCCCGGCCCAGCCCGGAACGGCCTCGGCCGACCAGCGGTCCGCCACCGCGACGCCAGCATCCTACGAGGCCGCCCTGGCCGAACTGGAGGCGCTGGTGGCCAGCATGGAAGGCGGCGCGCTGCCGCTGGAAGATTCGCTGGCGGCGTACAAGCGCGGCGCGGAACTGGTGAAGTACTGCCAGCAGACGCTGGAGCGCGTGGAACAGCAGGTCAAGGTGCTGGATGGCGACGTGCTCAAGAGCGCGCCCGCCGAAGCCGCCGCGGTGCCGGGAGAGCAGGAATGAGCGAATCCAGGCAGAATCCCGACGCGGGCGATTTCGCCGGCTGGATGCGCGCCCGTGGCGCCCGCACCGAACAGGCCCTCGAAGCCGAGCTGCCGGCCGTCGATGCCGTGCCGGCCAGGCTGCACGACGCGATGCGGTATGCTGTGCTCGGCGGCGGCAAGCGCGTGCGGCCGCTGCTGGTGCATGCCGCCGGCGAAGTGGCCGGCGCGGCACCCGAGGCCTGCGATGCGGCGGCCTGCGCGGTGGAGATGATCCACGCGTACTCGCTGGTGCATGACGACATGCCGTGCATGGACGACGACGACCTGCGCCGCGGCCGTCCCACCGTGCACAAGGCTTATGATGAAGCGACGGCGCTGCTGGTGGGCGACGCGCTGCAGACCCAGGCGTTCATGGTGCTGGCCGAATCGGCCTCGCTGGCCTCGCTCGATGCCGCCGCGCGCATGCGCCTGGTGGCGGAGCTGGCCCGGGCCTCGGGCTCGGTCGGCATGGCCGGCGGGCAGGCCATCGACCTGCAGCACGTCGGCCTGGCCATGTCGCTCGACGAACTCGAGGCGATGCACCGCATGAAGACCGGTGCCCTGCTGCGCGCCAGCGTGCGCATGGGCGCCTGCTGCGGCAGCGTGGACGAGGCCGGCCTGGCCGCGCTCGACCGCTATGCCGCGGCGGTCGGGCTGGCGTTCCAGGTGGTGGACGATATCCTCGACGTGACCGCGGATACCGCCACGCTGGGCAAGACCGCCGGCAAGGACGCCGCCAACGACAAGCCGACCTACGTCTCGCTGATGGGCCTCGAGCCCGCCCGCGAGCTGGCCGCGAAACTGCGCGCCACGGCGCACGAGGCGCTGGCGGTGTTCGGCGCGCGCGCCAAACGCCTGGGCGAACTGGCCGATCTGATCGTGCTGCGCTCGAACTGAAATGATAAGTAGAAAACCGACAACCGGGCACAAGAATCCGGCCGCCGAACGGACATCATGACCTACGCACTGCTTAAAACCATAGACGACCCCGCCGCCCTTCGCAGGCTGGACCGGCGCCAGCTCCAGACGCTGGCCGACGAACTCCGCGCCTACGTGCTCGAATCCGTGTCCCAGACCGGCGGCCACCTGTCGTCCAACCTCGGCACGGTCGAGCTGACCATCGCCCTGCACTATGTGTTCGATACCCCGGAAGACCGCGTGGTATGGGACGTGGGCCACCAGAGCTACCCGCACAAGATCCTGACCGGGCGGCGCGACCGCATGCACTCGCTGCGCCAGTGGGGCGGCATCTCGGGCTTCCCGCGCCGCGCCGAAAGCGAATACGACACCTTCGGCACCGCGCACTCGTCCACCTCGATCTCGGCCGCGCTCGGCATGGCGCTGGGCGCGCGCACGCAGGGCGAGCAGCGCGTGTCGATCGCCGTGATCGGCGACGGCGCGATGACCGCCGGCATGGCCTTCGAGGCCATGAACAACGCCGGCGTCTACAAGGACCTGCCGCTGCTGGTGGTGCTCAACGACAACGACATGTCGATCTCGCCCCCGGTCGGCATGCTCAACCGCCACCTCGCGCGCCTGATGAGCGGCCAGTTCTACGCCTCGACCAAGAAGCACATCGAGCGCGTGCTGTCGGTGGCGCCGCCGGTGCTGGAATTCGCCAAGCGCTTCGAGGAACATGCCAAGGGCATGATGGTGCCGGCCACCATGTTCGAGGAGTTCGGCTTCAACTACATCGGCCCGATCGACGGGCACGACCTCGAATCGCTGGTGCCGACGCTGCAGAACATCCGCAAGCGCGCGCTCGAAGGCGGCGGCCCGCAGTTCCTGCACGTGGTCACCAAGAAGGGCCAGGGCTACAAGCTGGCCGAGGCCGACCCGATCCTGTACCACGGCCCGGGCAAGTTCAACCCGGCCGAAGGAATCCGCCCGTCGGCCAAGCCCGCGCGCAAGACCTACACCCAGGTCTTCGGCGACTGGCTGTGCGACATGGCCGCGGCCGACCCGCGCCTGGTGGGCGTGACGCCGGCCATGCGCGAAGGCTCGGGCATGGTGGAGTTCGAGAAGCGCTTCCCGGACCGCTACTACGACGTGGGCATCGCCGAGCAGCACGCGGTGACGTTCGCCGGCGGCCTGGCCTGCGAGGGCCTCAAGCCGGTGGTGGCGATCTATTCCACGTTCCTGCAGCGCGGCTACGACCAGCTGATCCACGACGTGGCGCTGCAGAACCTGCCGGTGGTGTTCGCGCTCGACCGCGCCGGCCTGGTCGGCGCCGACGGCGCCACCCACGCGGGCGCCTACGACATCGCCTTCCTGCGCTGCATCCCCAACATGATGGTGATGGCGCCGGCCGACGAGAACGAATGCCGCCAGTTGCTGACCACCGCGTTCCAGCAGGACTGCCCGACCGCCGTGCGCTATCCGCGCGGCGCCGGCGCCGGCGTGGCGACCGAGGCGGCGCTGACCGCGCTGCCGGTGGGCAAGGGCGAGATGCGCCGCGCCAGCGGCGCGCGCGCCGGCCAGCGCGTGGCCATCCTGGCGTTCGGCTCGATGCTGCACCCGGCGCTGGCCGCGGCCGAGGCGCTCGACGCCTCGGTGGCCAACATGCGCTTCATCAAGCCGCTCGACGTTGAGCTGGTCAAGAAGCTGGCGCACGAGCACGACTACCTGGTCACGGTCGAGGAAGGCAGCGTGATGGGCGGCGCCGGCAGCGCGGTGCTCGAGGCGCTGGCCGCCGCCGGCCTCGCCGTGCCGGTGCTGCAGCTCGGGCTGCCCGACCGCTTCATCGACCACGGCGATCCCGCCTTCCTGCTTTCGCAGTGCGGGCTCGACGCGCCGGGCATCGAGCAGTCGGTGCGCGAGCGCTTCAAGCTGGCCCAGGCCACGGTCGCCACGCGCGCGGCCTGACCTGCGCGCCACGCATGCCCGCCGCCGGCGGGCATGCGGTGTTCCCCGCGATGCCGCCCGCGCGGCCCGCCTTTCTCCCGCCTCCCGCCTTCCCGGCATCCCGCGCTTGGTGTGCGGGTATCGCCGCCCTCCCGGCAGCCCCGGGCGATTTCCCTTAAAATCCGAAGTTCTGTGTTCGCAGCTGCGGGAGGCATCGGTTGCCGTCGCCCGCGGTTTCACACTCGTTGCGCGGCAGTGTTGTCTGCGAAAAATGCCGCGACCGTAGAGGAAACCTAGGAATCCGGTATGAATGACATCAATCCCGCCTTCGTGATGCCCGACGTGCAGTCGAGCCTCGACACCCGCCAGATCCCCATTCAGCGGGTCGGCGTGAAGGGCGTGCGCTATCCGCTGTCGCTGAAGACCCCGGCCGGCGTGCAGGCCACCGTGGGCACCTTCAACCTCGACGTGCACCTGCCGGCGGACCAGAAGGGCACGCACATGTCGCGTTTCGTGGCGCTGCTCGAGGAAGAGCGCGAGCCGCTCGAGCTCGCCGGCTTTCGCCGCCTGCTCGACAAGATGCTGCTCAAGCTCGAAGCCGAGGCCGGCCGCATCGAAGTCACCTTCCCGTATTTCATCAACAAGGTCGCGCCGGTGTCGGGCGTGCAGTCGCTGATGGACTACGAGGTTACGCTGGTCGGCGAAGTGCGCGGCGGCGCGGCCAAGGTGTTTCTCAAGGCGCTGGTGCCCGTCACCAGCCTGTGCCCGTGCTCGAAGAAGATCTCGCAGTACGGCGCGCACAACCAGCGCTCGCACATCACCATGAACGTCGAGCTGGCGGGCGACCTGCCGGTGGAGGCACTGGTGCGCATGGCCGAGGAAGAAGCCTCGTGCGAGCTGTGGGGCCTGCTCAAGCGGCCGGACGAGAAGTTCGTCACCGAGCGCGCCTACGAAAACCCGAAGTTCGTCGAGGACCTGGTGCGCGACATCGCCATGCGCCTCAACGCGGACGAGCGCATCGTGGCCTACGTGCTCGAGGCGGAGAACTTCGAGTCCATCCACAATCACAGCGCCTACGCCGTGATCGAGCGCGACAAGCGCGTCGCCTGATCCGGGCTGCCGCCGCCGGCCTTGCGCCGGCGGCGCGCCCGGGTGCCTGCGGCTACGCCGGCAGGCGGATGTCCGACAGATCCCAGCGCGGCGTCACGCCGTAGCCGTAGTCGTGCCGCGCCAGCTCCGGCGCGGCCTGCAGGCGCATCGCGCCGGCGAAGGCGATCATCGCGCCGTTGTCGGTGCAGAACGCCAGGTCGGGGTAGTGCACCTCGATCTTCTTCTGCGCGGCGAGCTGGTCGAGCCGCTCGCGCAACTGCCGGTTGGCGCCCACGCCGCCGGCCACCACCAGCCTGCGGTGCCCGGTCTGCTTGAGCGCGGCCATCGACTTGGCGGCCAGCACGTCGACGATGGCGTCCACGAACGCGCGCGCGAGGTTGGCGCGGTCCTGCTCGCAGACGTTGCCCATCTTGCGGGTTTGCGTCAGCACCGCGGTCTTGAGGCCGGCGAACGAAAAATCCAGGTTGCCCGAATGCAGCATCGGCCGTGGCAGCGCGTAGGCGCCGGGCGTGCCGAACTCGGCCAGGCGCGAGACTTCCGGCCCTCCCGGATAGCTCAGGCCGAGCAGCTTGGCGGTCTTGTCGAACGCCTCGCCGGCGGCGTCGTCGAGGGTCTCGCCGAGCAGCGCGTAATCGCCGATGCCGCGCACTTCCATCAACTGCGTGTGGCCGCCGGAGACCAGCAGCGCGACGAACGGGAACGGCGGCGGATCGCGCGTGAGCAGCGGCGACAGCAGATGGCCTTCGAGGTGATGCACGCCGAGCATCGGCACGTCGAGGGCAAAGCCGAGCGCGTTGGCGACCGAGGCGCCGACCAGCAGCGCGCCGGCCAGGCCGGGGCCCTGCGTGAACGCGATCGCGTTGATGTCGGCGCGGGTGCGGCCGGCCTCGCCGAGGACCTGCCGCAGCAGCGGCAGCACGCGGCGGATATGGTCGCGCGAGGCGAGCTCGGGCACCACGCCGCCGTAGTCGCGGTGCATGGCGATCTGCGAATGGAGCGCGTGCGCGAGCAGGCCGGCCGTGGTGTCGTAGAGGGCCAGGCCGGTTTCGTCGCAGGAGGATTCGATGCCGAGGACAAGCATGGGAACAGGCAGCGCCGGCCCGGAAGCGGGCCGGCAAATCAATCGGTTGGCGCCGGCGCGCGGGCCGTCCGGCCGGCGCGCTGGCGCAAGGCCAGCAGGGTAGCACAGCGGCGCCGGCCCCGCCTTCCGCGGCCTTTCGCCGCCTTTTCGCTACAATCGCCGCTTCTTCAGCAGGCAGGACGGACATGAGCAGCAGGCACACCACGGGAGCCGCGCCGGGCGGCGCGCGCGCCGCGCGCTTCGACGTGGCGGTGCTCGGCGCCGGCGCCGCGGGCATGATGTGCGCCGCGGTGGCGGGCCAGGGCGGCGCCAGCGTGGTGCTGGTCGACCATGCCACGCGGCTGGCGGAGAAGATCCGCATCTCCGGCGGCGGCCGCTGCAACTTCACCAACCTGCAGGCCGGGCCGGCCAACTACCTGTCCGCCAACCCGCACTTCTGCCGCTCGGCGCTGGCGCGCTACACGCCGCAGGACTTCCTCGGCCTGATGCGGCGCCACGAGATCGACTGGCACGAAAAGCACCGCGGCCAGCTGTTCTGCAACGACAGCGCCGAGCAGGTCATCGAGATGCTGCGCGCCGAGTGCGGCGCCGGCAACGTGGCCTGGCGCACCGGCTGCGGCGTGGAGGAAGTGCGCCGCGAAGGCGACGACTTCCTGCTGGCGACCACGCAGGGGCCGATCCGCGCCGGCGCGCTGGTGGTGGCCACCGGCGGCCTGTCGATCCCCAAGATCGGCGCCACCGACCTCGGCTACCGCATCGCCCGCCAGTTCGGCCTGGGCATGGTCGAGACGCGCCCCGCGCTGGTGCCGCTGACCTTCGACGGCCAGGGCTGGGCGCCGTTCGCGCCGCTGGCCGGGGTCTCGATGGAGGTCGACATCGCCACTGGCAGCGGCAAGGCCGCCGGCGCCTTCCGCGAAGACCTGCTGTGGACCCATCGCGGGCTGTCCGGCCCCGCCGTATTGCAGATTTCCAGCTTCTGGCGCCCCGGCACGCCCATCGCCATCGACCTGTTCGACGGCGCCGACGCCAGCGACTGGCTGCTCGAGCACAAAGGCACCAGCCGCAGGCACCTGGCCAACCTGCTGGCCGAGCGCCTGCCGGCGCGGCTGGCCGATGCCTGGTGCGCGGCGGCGGGCCTGAACGGCGCCCAGCCGCTGCACGACATGCCCGACAAGGCCCTGCGCCGGCTCGGCGCGGCGCTCAACCGCTGGGAACTGGTGCCGTCCGGCACCGAGGGCTACCGCAAGGCCGAGGTCACGCTGGGCGGGGTGGACACGCGGGCATTGTCGTCGGCCACCATGATGGCGCGCGCGGTGCCGAACCTCTATTTCATCGGCGAAGTGGTCGACGTGACCGGCTGGCTGGGCGGCTACAACTTCCAGTGGGCCTGGGCGTCCGGCGTGGCCGCGGGCCGCTCTGTGGCGGAAATGGCACGCGCGTCCGCGCCGGCGGCGCCATAGCCCCGATAGGGGGATTTCCTGCAATGCGGGCTTGACAAAAGCTGTGATAGACTTGGCGTTTTCGTAAAACCCTCGCAAGACCGCTCAACCGCTGCGTTCATCCGCGGCACTGCCACTGCTACTTATTTCAGCAATGACTACCATCCGCCTTAAAGACAATGAGCCGTTTGAAGTCGCCATGCGTCGTTTCAAGCGCACCATCGAAAAGAACGGCTTGATCACCGAGTTGCGGGCTCGCGAGTTCTACGAAAAACCGACGGCCGAGCGCAAGCGCAAGAAGGCCGCTGCCGAGAAGCGCCACTACAAGCGCATCCGCAGCCAGATGCTGCCGAAGAAGCTGTACTGAACGCTGCTTCGTTCTTCGCATCAGAACCCGCTGTGGGCAAGGCTCCGGCGGGTTTTTGCATTGGCGCCCGCGTGGCGCCCCGCATCACTATTTCTGGAAGATAGCCATGTCCCTCAAAGCCCGTATCAGCGAAGACATGAAGGCCGCCATGCGCGCCCGCGAGTCCGAGCGCCTCGGCACCATCCGCCTGCTGCTGGCAGCCATCAAGCAACGGGAAGTGGACGAGCGCATCGAGCTCGACGACGCCGCCGTGCAGGCCGTGATCGACAAGCTGATCAAGCAGCGCAAGGACTCCATCAGCCAGTTCCAGCAGGCCGGCCGCACCGACCTCGCCGACAAGGAAAGCGCGGAAGTGGAAGTGCTCAAGGTCTACATGCCGGCAGCCCTGTCCGACGCCGAAGTGGCGGCCGAGGTGCAGAAGGCCGTGGCCGAGAGCGGCGCGGCGGGCCCGCAGGACATGGGCAAGGTCATGGCCGTGCTCAAGCCCCGCCTGGCCGGGCGCGCCGACATGACCGCGGTGTCCGGCCTGGTCAAGGCCGCGCTGGCGCCGCGCTGAGCGTACGCCGGCGCCTGCCGGTGATTGTCGGTGATTGCCGGTGACGGGTGGCATGGGTTTCGCGGGCGGCCTTTGCGCCGCCCGCCGGCATGAAAGTCTGTCTTGCGCTGCTTTCGCCGGACATCCCTCACCGGAACTGCCTGCAATCCGTTGCGTCTGCACTACAATGTATTGTTAGGGACCGGGAAAGCGCAGTTCCGGTCACGCCTTCCAACACGATCATATCGCCGCCGCCCGCCCCCGACGGGCGTTCCGGCACGAGGACGACAAGCCGGGTGATTCCGCAATCCTTCATTCAGGACCTGCTCAACCGTGTCGACATTGTCGATGTGGTGGGCAAATACGTGCAGTTGAAGAAGGGCGGCGCCAACTTCATGGGGCTGTGCCCCTTCCACAACGAGAAGTCACCGTCCTTCACCGTGTCGCCGACCAAGCAGTTTTACCACTGCTTCGGGTGCGGCGCGCATGGTTCCGCCATCGGCTTCCTGATGGAGTATTCCGGGCAGTCCTACCCCGACGCCGTGCGCGAGCTGGCGCAGTCGGTCGGCCTGTCGGTGCCCGAGGAGCGCGACCGCCTGCCGCCGGCCCAGCGCGCCGAGCAGCAGGCGCGCTCGCTGGCGCTGTCCGAGGCCATGACGCGCGCCACCGATTTCTACCGCAAGCAGCTGCGCGGCGCCCCGCAGGCGGTCCAGTACCTCAAGGGCCGCGGGCTGACCGGCGAGATCGCGGCGAATTTCGGGCTCGGCTACGCGCCCGACGACTGGCAGGGCCTGGAAGCCGTGTTCGGCAGCTACCGCGACGACGCCATCGCCGGCCCGCTGGTGGAAGCCGGCCTGCTGATCGAAAGCAGCGACAAGCGCGACGCCGACGGCAAGCCGCGCCGCTACGACCGCTTCCGCGACCGCATCATGTTCCCCATCCGCAGCACCAAGGGCCAGGTCATCGGCTTCGGCGGGCGGGTGATGGGGCAGGGCGAGCCCAAGTACCTGAATTCGCCCGAAACGCCGCTGTTCAGCAAGGGCACCGAGCTGTACGGCCTGTTCGAGGCCCGCCACGCGATCCGGGAAACCGGCTACGTTCTGGTGGTCGAAGGTTATATGGACGTGGTGGCGCTGGCCCAGCTCGGCTTTGCCAACGCGGTGGCCACGCTCGGCACCGCGTGCACGGCGGTGCACGTGCAGAAGCTGCTGCGCCAGACCGACGCCGTGGTGTTCTCGTTCGACGGCGACGCCGCCGGGCGCCGCGCCGCGCGGCGCGCGCTGGAAGCGTGCCTGCCCTATATCGCGGACAACAAGACCATCCGCTTCCTGTTCCTGCCCGCCGAGCACGACCCGGACAGCTACGTGCGCGAGCAGGGCACCGATGCCTTCGCCGCGCAGGTGCGCGATGCGATGCCGCTGTCGCGCTTCTTGCTGCAGGTGGTGGCCGAAGGCCAGGACCTGCGCCAGCCCGAAGGCCGCGCGCGCGCCCAGTACGAGGCCAAGCCGCTGCTGCAGGCCATGCCGGCCGGCGGGCTGCGGCTGCAGATCGTGCGCGAGCTGGCGGACGCCACCGGCACCACGCCGGCCGAGATCGAGGCGGTCTGCGGCCTGGTCAGCGACCCGGCGCGGGTGGGCCGCTTCGCCCAGCCGCGGCCGCGCGCCAAGCGCCAGGCGCCGACCGGGCTGGAGCAGCGCGTGCTGCAGCTGCTGATGTGCTATCCGCAGTTGTCGGCCCGGCTCGACGCCGACAGCCGCGTGCTGCTGCTCGAGGACGAGCAGGCCGGCGCCGAGGTCCTGACGCACCTGGTGTCCGCCTGCGACGAACTGCGGGGCGAGGTGAACTTCGCCGCGTTCAGCGAGCACCTGGCGCAGTCGCCCCACGCCGAGGTCTACGCCAATGTGCGGGCCGCGGTACTGCGCGAGGAGATCGAGGAAGAGCCGGCGGGGCAGGAATTCGAGGCGGCCATCGCCAAGCTGCTGGCCGAGCCGCTGCGGCGCGAGCTCGACGGCCTGCAGGCGGCGGTGATCGCCGGCACGGCCGACGAGGCCGCCAAGAGCCGCATGCGCTGGCTGGTCAGCGAGATCAACCGCCGCCGGCAGCTGGGCTGAAGGCTGGCCCGGCGCGCGGCGCGAGGTGCGCCGCAGCGGGCATGGCGGTGGATTTGTGAAGCAGAGATGGAGGCTTGGCCCGGCGGTATTGAGCTTAAGCCTTGATTTTTCAGGTGAAAACCTCACCTGTTGGGAAGCCGGCTAGCTGCAACGTGCTACAATAGCCGGTTTGGATAGCGAAATCTTTCTCTCCAGTTCTGGTGAAAGTGAGCGTGCCAATGGCAAAGGCCAAAGCAACCGAAAAGGTTTCCACTAAAGCTCCCCAAGCGGGGAGCGGCAAGGCGTCCGTGAAATCAACGGCGGCTGCGAAGTCAGCCGCGTCAGTCAGGACGCCCGCCCAGCCTGTGCCAGCTAAGACCGCTCGGAGCGCCAAGGCGCCCGCAGCGAGCACTTCCTCCGGAACCCGTCTATCCGAAAATTTGAGGCCCTCGACTTCGGCACGCGAGAGCGGCAATAGCGCCAATGCAAGCGGCATGCACGCCGCATCTGTACCAGTGAAAGGCAAGAGTATCACCGTGGCGAAACAGCAGATTACCGAAGTCGAGAGCAAGCGAACGGCAGCGACCAGCGCCAAGACCGGAACGGCCAGGACGGCCGCCGCCGCGTCGGAGGCCAAGGCGCCCGCCACCACTTCCGCCCCCGTTGCATCCGAGCGTCCCGCCGCTCCGGCAGTCAAGCCGGAGCCGAAGAAGCGTGGCCGCAAGCCCAAGGCCGGCATGCAGCACGACGACAGCACCACAGACGACGTGACTGAAGAGCTTTACGAAGACGATATGCCCGCGGCAGCACCCGTTGCCACCGCGGCGCCCAAGACCGAAAAGCAGAAAGCCCGTGACCGCAAGGCCAAGGAAAAGGCCCTGCTCAAGGAATTCGCCTCGACCCAGCAGGGCACCGAGGAAGAACTGGAAGCGCGCCGCCAGAAGCTCAAGGCGCTGATCAAGCTGGGCAAGTCGCGTGGTTATCTGACCTACGCGGAAATCAACGATCACCTGCCGGACGACATGGTCGATTCGGAGACGATCGACACCCTGGTCGCCACGCTCAACGACATCGGCATCGCCGTCTACGAACAGGCGCCCGACGCGGAAACCCTGCTGCTCAACGACAACGCACCGTCGGCCACCAGCGAGGAAGAAGCCGAGGAAGAAGCCGAGGCCGCGCTGTCCACGGTGGACTCCGAGTTCGGCCGCACCACCGACCCCGTGCGCATGTACATGCGCGAAATGGGCACGGTGGAACTGCTCACGCGCGAAGGCGAAATCGAGATCGCCAAGCGCATCGAAGCCGGCCTGAAGGACATGGTCATGGCGATCTCGGCTTGCCCGGTCACCATCTCCGAGATCCTGGCCCTGGCCGAGCGCGTCGCCAGCGACGAGATCAAGATCGACGAATTCGTCGACGGCCTGATCGACCCCAACGCCGAAGACGTGCCCGCCGCCGCCAGCGCGCCGGTCGCGGCGGCCGCGGCCGACGATGAGGACGTGGAATCGGACGACGACGAGGAATCCGACGAAGACGAGGACGACGATGCCGGCGGCCTGGCCGCCTCGGCCCGCCAGCTCGAAGAACTGAAGCAGGCCGCGCTGGAGAAATTCCGCGTGATCGCCGAGCAGTTCGACAAGATGCGCCGCTCGTTCGAGAAGGAAGGCTACAAGTCCAAGGCCTACGTCAAGGCCCAGGAAGCCATCCAGGCCGAACTGATGAGCATCCGCTTCACCGCGCGCAACGTCGAGCGCCTGTGCGACACGCTGCGCGGCCAGGTGGACGAAGTGCGCAAGCTCGAGCGCTCCATCCTCAAGATCGTGGTCGACAAGTGCGGCATGCCGCGCGCGGACTTCGTCGCCCGTTTCCCGGGCAACGAGACCAACCTCGACTGGATCCAGACCATCATCGACGACGGCAAGGGCTACAGCACCATCGTCGAGCGCAACGTGCCGGCCGTGCACGAACTGCAGCAGAAGCTGATCGACCTGCAGGCGCGCGTGGTGCTGCCGCTCAAGGAACTGAAGGACGTCAACCGCAAGATGTCCGAAGGCGAGAAGCGCGCCCGCGAAGCCAAGCGTGAAATGACCGAGGCCAACCTGCGCCTCGTGATCTCGATCGCCAAGAAGTACACCAACCGCGGCCTGCAGTTCCTCGACCTGATCCAGGAAGGCAACATCGGCCTGATGAAGGCGGTGGACAAGTTCGAATACCGTCGCGGCTACAAGTTCTCCACGTACGCCACGTGGTGGATCCGCCAGGCCATCACCCGTTCGATCGCCGATCAGGCGCGCACCATCCGCATCCCGGTGCACATGATCGAGACGATCAACAAGATGAACCGCATCTCGCGCCAGATCCTGCAGGAAACCGGCAACGAGCCGGATCCGGCAACGCTGGCCGAGAAGATGGAGATGCCGGAAGACAAGATCCGCAAGATCATGAAGATCGCCAAGGAACCGATCTCCATGGAAACGCCGATCGGCGACGACGACGACTCCCACCTGGGCGACTTCATCGAAGACACCAACACGCTGGCCCCGGCCGAGGCGGCGCTGCACGGCTCCATGCGCGACGTCGTCAAGGACGTGCTGGACTCGCTCACGCCGCGCGAAGCCAAGGTGCTGCGTATGCGCTTCGGCATCGAAATGAGCACGGACCACACGCTGGAAGAAGTCGGCAAGCAGTTCGACGTCACCCGCGAACGGATCCGCCAGATCGAAGCCAAGGCACTGCGCAAGCTGCGCCACCCGAGCCGCTCCGACAAGCTCAAGAGTTTCCTCGAAGGTAGCTGACCGGAGCGCGCCCAGCGCGCCGGTCTGACTTTCCAGGGCCTCTAGCTCATGCCTGGTTAGAGCAGCGGACTCATAATCCGTTGGTGCCGTGTTCGACTCACGGGAGGCCCACCAATGTGCCAAAGGGTTTGCGGGGTAATGCCTGCAAACCCTTTGTCTTTTGTGTTTGCCATGCAGGCAAATTTCCCTGGCGGCGCGGCACGACAGGCCCGGGGATGCAAGCACTGCACGGGCAACGGCATGCCGCGCCGGATGGCGACCTGAATTCAAGAAGGCGCTCGCCGTAGCCGGCCCAGATGGTCGCCCGCACGTTCACAACAGAAAGCGGTTGCTCCCTCGCTCGCTCTCCGAGCCGTGGCGGAGAAGCCGGGGCTCGGCAAGCACGGCAAGCCCCCCGCCTACAACCTCTGCGCCGCCGCCAGCCCGATGATCTTCTCCCAGCGCAGCGCTTCCTTGCGGCTTGCCATCGGTATGTCCCAGCGGGCTTGCGCATTGTGCTCCAGCGCCAGGCCCAGCATCCACGTGCCGCCGTTGTCCGCTGCCGCGGCGCCGGCGATGTCCGCGAACAGGAATTTCGCCTGCTGGCCGCCGAGGTCGAGGTAGCCGCGCTTGTTGTCGGCTTCGATGCGCAGGCTGCCCCACGATCCGGCCACGGCCACGATGCGTTCGCCGTCGACTTTCCTGCCGTGGATGGCGCGGTAGCGGCGCAGCAGGCCGGCGGCCAGCGCGGCCAGCAGCGCCGCGCCGGCGGCGACGGCCGCGGCGCCGGCGAGCGGGCCGGACAGGGCGGCCACGGTGGCGTAGAGGCGGACCGCGCCGTAGATGAGGGCGCCGATCAGGGCGAGGCCGGCGAGGATGAATGGCACGTCGTTAGTCCTTCTGGAGCGGCGGGGGTGGAAGCCGGGACGTCGATTATGCCGCCGCCGCTTGGCGCGCGCAGCGCGCTAGCGCTCGCACAATGACGCCACGAAGTCGATGAAGGCCCGCGCCTTGGCCGGCAGGTGGTGCCGCGACGGGTAGAGCGCGTACAGCGGGAAGCGCTCGTCGGGCCAGTCGGCCAGCACCGGCACGAGCCGGCCTTCGGCCAGCAGGCTTTCGGCGCCGAGCTGGAGGATCTGCGCGATGCCGTGCCCGGCCATGCACACGCTGTGCATGGTGCCGACGTCGTTGACGGTCAGCCGGCCTTTGGCCTGGATCAGGATGCGCTCGTCGCCGCGATGGAATTCCCACTGGAAGGGCCGGCCGGTCTCGGGGTCGCGGAAGTGGATGCACGCATGGGCGCCGCTTTCGAGGTCGGCCGGCGTGGCGGGCGCGCCGTGCCGCTTGAGGTAGGACGGCGCCGCCACGGTCAGCACGGGGATGTCGAGCAGCTTGCGCGCCACCAGCGTGGAGGCGCGCGGAAAGCCGAAGCGGAAGGCGAGGTCGAAGCCGTCGCCGATCATGTCGCCGAGGTTGTCGCGCGTGACTAGGTCGAGCGTGAGGTCGGGATGGCCTTCGACGAACGCGCCCAGGCGCGGGGCGATCACCAGCCGCGAGAAGAGCGGGTCGATGTTGACGCGCAGCCGGCCGCGCACGGCGCTCACGCCCTTTGCCGCGGAGGCGGTGGTTTCTTCGAGCTGCGCCAGCAGCGGCAGCATTTCCTCGTAGAAGCGGCGGCCGTCGTCGGTCAGGGTGACGGAGCGCGTGGTGCGGTCGAACAGGCGGATGCCGAGTCGCGCCTCGAGCCGCGCGATGGCGCGGCTGACGCCGGACTGCGTCATGTCCAGCGTCTCGGAGGCGCGCGCGAAGCCGCCGTTGTCGACCACCGCCAGCAGCACGCCGATGCCGTCCAGGATGCGCTCGTCGAAGCTCATCGATGCTCCGCAGTCATCAATCAAGTGCCGGTCATGTTATCGCGAAATCCCGCGCCGCCGACCACAATCCAGTCACCGCGGCAGGCGCCGCAACCGACCGGAGATGACGATGTTTGCTGTGACTGGGATTACCGGACAAGTGGGTGGCGTGCTGGCGCGCGCGCTGTTGTCCGCGGGCAGGGACGTGCGCGCGGTGGTGCGTTCGGAGCACAAGGGTGCCGAGTGGGCCGCGCAGGGCTGCGAGGTGGCGCTGGCGGACATGGGCGACGCGCAGGCGCTGCGGGGCGCGTTCAGTGGCGCCGAGGGCGTGTTCGTGCTGCTGCCGCCGGTGTTCGATCCGTCGCCGGACTTGTCGGAGTCGCGCCGCGTGGTGGCGGCGCTGCGCGAAGCGCTGCTGGCCGCCCGCCCGCCGCGCGTGGTGTGCCTGTCGACCATCGGCGCGCAGGCGAGAGAGCCCAACCTGCTGCAGCAGCTTTCCCATATGGAGCGCGAGCTGGGCACGCTGCCGGTGCCGGTGGCGTTCCTGCGCGCGGGCTGGTTCATGGAGAACGCGCAGTGGGACATCGAGCCGGCGCGCGCGAGCGGCGTGATGGCCAGCTTCCTGCAGCCGCTGGACCGGCCGGTGCCGATGGTGGCGACCGCCGACGTCGGCCGCGTCGCGGCGGAGCTGCTGCAGCAGACCTGGGAGGGCACGCGCGTGGTGGAGCTGGAAGGCCCGCGCCGCGTCACGCCGCTGGAGCAGGCCGCCGCGCTGGCGGCGGTGCTGGGCCGCGAGGTGCGGGCGCAGGTGGTGCCGCGCGACACCTGGGAAGCCCTGTTCCGCGCGCAAGGCATGAACAATCCCCTGCCGCGCATGCAGATGCTCGACGGCTTCAATGCCGGCTGGATCCGCTTCGAAGCCGCCGAGGCGGATACGCGCAAGGGCACGGTGCCGTTGCAGACGGTGCTCGCGTCGCTGGTGGAGCGCGCGCAATAAGCGTGCGGCATGCCGACGCCGGTAAGCGGCAAGCGCGCGATGGGGCCGATGGGGCGCGGATGGCGGCGCCTGCGTGTCGCCATCGGGCGCTTCAGCGCGCGCGGCACGGCTTCGCTCTTCTGCGCCGCGCGCTGTACCGCGCCCGCGCCGGGCTGCCTGGCCCGCTGACACGCGCCTGAAATCCGCCTTGCCTAGACTGCCTGATACGCCACACCCGCACTACCCATCCGAGGGGCTCTGGTGCTACAATCTAAGTCTTTGATTTACATGAGCTATTGATCTCGCGGGAGAATTCCCCCGCGAAAGGCACTGGCAGCGCGGCAAGCGGCGGCGATGATGTCGTCCGGCCGGGCCCCGAATCCATGCGCAGATCTACCCCGCTCGGTTCAAGACGCGTGTCCGTTGGCGCCGGGTTCGCCTATTGCAAGACACGGAAACCATGACGACTACGACCACCGAGACCGCCGGCCAGACCACCTCAGCCGACCAGACCACCCCAGAGATCACCTTCGACAGCTTCGGGCTCGACGCGCGCATCCTGCGCGCGCTGACCGAGCAGGGCTATACCAAGCCCACGCCGATCCAGGCGCAGGCGATTCCCGTGGTGCTGCTGGGCAAGGACGTGATGGGCGCGGCCCAGACCGGCACCGGCAAGACCGCCGGCTTCGCGCTGCCGATCATCCAGCGCCTGCTGCCGCTGTCGAGCGCCAGCGCGTCGCCGGCGCGCCACCCGGTGCGCGCGCTGATGCTGACGCCCACGCGCGAGCTGGCCGACCAGGTCTACGACAACGTGGCCCGCTACGCCAAGCACACCGACCTGCGCAGCACGGTGGTGTTCGGCGGCGTCGACATGAACCCGCAGACCGAGGCTCTGCGCCGCGGCGTGGAAATCCTGGTGGCCACCCCGGGCCGCCTGCTCGACCACGTGCAGCAGAAGTCGGTGAACCTGTCGCAGGTGCAGATGCTGGTGCTCGACGAGGCCGACCGCATGCTCGACATGGGCTTCCTGCCCGACCTGCAGCGCATCATCAACCTGCTGCCGGCGCAGCGCCAGACGCTGCTGTTCTCGGCCACCTTCTCCGCCGAGATCAAGCGCCTGGCGTCGAGCTACCTGCGCCAGCCGGTCACGATCGAAGTGGCGCGCAGCAACTCGGCCAACGAGAACGTGCGCCAGTCCGTGTTCCAGGTCGAGGACGGCTACAAGCAGGCCGCCGTGGTGCACCTGCTGAAGAAGCGCGCCGGCGAAGGCCTGTCGCGCCAGTGCATCGTCTTCGTCAACAGCAAGATCGGCTGCTCGCGGCTGGCCCGCCACCTGGAGCGCGAAGGCATCAACGCCGCCGCCATCCACGGCGACAAGACCCAGACCGAGCGCATGCAGACGCTCGAAGGCTTCAAGCAGGGCACCATCGACGCGCTGGTCGCCACCGACGTGGCGGCGCGCGGTCTGGACATCCCCGACATGCCGTGCGTGATCAACTTCGACCTGCCGTTCAGCGCCGAGGACTACGTGCACCGCATCGGCCGCACCGGCCGCGCCGGCGCCAGCGGCGACGCGCTGTCGATCTACGTGCCCAGCGACGAGCGCCTGCTGGTGGACATCGAGAAGCTGCTCAAGCGCAGCATCCCGCGCGGCACGCTCGACGGTTTCGATCCCACCGGCTCCCGTGCCCGCGCTGACGAAGGTGAGCGCCGCCGCGGCCGTCCCGATGGGCGTGCCGATGGCCGCACCGACAGCCGCACCGACGCGCGTGCCGATGGGCGCGCCGACGTGCGCCGCCCCCGCAACGGCGACGACGGGGAGCCGCGTCCGCGCCGGCACGACCCGGCCAGCTCGCGCAATGCGTTCCGTCCGTCCGACGACCCGTTCTTCTCGCGGCCCTACGAGCCGAGTGGCGGCGCCGCCGCGCAGCCCGAGGCGGTGGACAACAATGCCGCCGCGTTCGGCCGCGGCCGTCCCGCGCCGAAGCGCCCGCTCGCGGCCCTGCTGGGCGGCGTGCCGCGCAAGTCCTGATCCGCCGGGGTGCGCCGCGCCCACGCGAGCCGCATCTGGCCTGACACGGCCGGTCTGACACAACCGGCGAGCACATCCAGCAAGCACATCCGGCGAGGCCCGCGCGCAGCGGGCCGCCGGCCAGTCTCAGTCGTTCCGGCGCAGCCGTCCGAGCAGCGCCTGCCATCCGGCCGTCGCCTCGGCCAGCCAGCTTTCCACCGCATCCGCTCCGCTCGCCAGGCCCAGGTGCGCGCCCGCCGCGCGCAGCGCGTCCAGCGGCGCCATCGCGTCGACGGGCTCGGCGCCGCTTTGCTTGCTGAGTTTTTCCCCGTCGGCGTTGGTCACCACCGGCACGTGCAGGTATGACGGCGTGGGCAGCCCGAGCAGATGCTGCAGGTGGATCTGGCGCGGCGTGGAGTCGAGCAGGTCCGCGCCGCGCACGACGTGCGTGATGCCCTGCTGCCCGTCGTCCACCACCACGGCAAGCTGATAGGCCCACAGGCCGTCGGCGCGGCGCAGCACGAAATCGCCGACCTCGGTGGCGAGGTCCTGGCATTGCCGTCCCTGCCAGCGGTCGTCGAAGCAGATCACGGCGGCGTCGCCGTCGGGCACCCGCACGCGCCACGCGCGCGGCGGCTTGCCGTGCAGGCCGTCGCGGCAGGTGCCGGGATAACCGAGCGTCTGGTGGCGTTCGCGCGCGTGCAGCAGCGAGTCGGCGATCTCCTTGCGCGAGCAGCCGCACGGGTAGGTGTGGTGGCCGGCGTCGAGCCGGCGCAGCGCCTCGGCATACAGCATCTCGCGGCGGCTCTGCCACTGCGGCGGCTCGTCGGCATGCAGGCCGAGGCGCGCCAGCGTGTCCAGGATCTGCCGGTCGGCGCCGCGCACGCAGCGCGGGTAGTCGATGTCTTCGATGCGCACCAGCCAGCGGCCGCGGTGCGAGCGCGCGTCGAGCCAGCTGGCCAGCGCCGTGACCAGCGAGCCCATGTGCAGCGGGCCGGTGGGCGAGGGCGCAAAGCGGCCGCGGTAGCCGGGCGCCGGGTCCGGAGCTTGGAACGTCATCGGGGTGCGGGCGGAAGGGCGGCGGCGGTCAGTCGGGTTGTCCCGGCAGCTGCTGCAGCAGTGCCTGCGCCAGGCGCGGGTCCTCCAGCTTGCTGGCCCACCATTGCAGCGCCTTGCCGCGCGTGCTGGTGCGCCAGGCCACCTTGAAGTTGCCGGGCGCGCGCACCTCGAGCGTCTCGCGCGCCTGCAGCACGCCGCTTTCGATGAAGGGCTGCGCCATCGGCGCCGGCAGCCAGCCGCAGCCCAGGCCGCGGATCTGCGCCTCGAGCTTGTCGCGCATGGTGGGCACCACCAGCACGTCCTGCCCGGCCAGCACGCCGTGCGTGCGCGCGGGCAGGTTGCGCGAGGTGTCGCCCACCGCCACGATGCGGTGCTTGGCGATCTGGATGGTGGTGAGCGGGCCGGCCTCGCTGGCCAGCGGGTGATGCGCGGCCACGGCGAAGACGAAGGGCATGGTGCCCAGCGGCCGCACCTGGAAGCCCTGCGTGCTGGGCGCGTCGTAGGCGCCGCCGATGACCACGTCGGCGCGGTTGCTGACCAGCGCGTCCCAGGCGCCGCCCAGCACTTCCTTGGCGAAGCGCAGCCGGGTGGCGGTGTTCTCGGCGTAGAAATCCTGGATCACCGGCAGCAGCGCGCGGAAGTTGATGAGGTCGTCCACCACGATGGTCAGCGTGGCTTCCCAGCCGGTGGCCAGGCGCTTGACGCGGCGCGCGAGGTCGTCGGCGGCGTGCAGCAGGTGGCGGCCTTCGTCGAGCAGGGCGCGCCCGGCCGGGGTCAGCTCGGCGCGGTGGCGGCGGCGGTCGAACAGCAGCACGTCGAGGTCTTCCTCGAGCTTGCGCACCACGTAGGTCAGCGCCGAGGGCACCTTGCCCATCTCGTGGGCGGCCGCGGCGAAGCTGCCCTTGCGCTCGATGGCGTCCAGGACTTCCAGGGATTCTAGTGAGAGAGCCATGTTCAGAAATTCTGAATGAATGCTACTAAGATCGTCCTGCCCAATATACTCCTGCCGCCATAAACTGCCTAGCATCGAAACGTAATGCAAGGCAGGAACTCGGTCTTTGTGAGTTTTCCCGCCGATGTGGCCTCAAGGAGGGCCGTCAAAATGATTGAAATCAGAAAGGCGGGCGAACGCGGATATGCCGACCACGGCTGGCTCCAGTCTTACCACAGCTTCTCCTTCGCGGACTACTACGACCCGCAGCACGTCCAGTTCGGACCGCTGCGCGTGATCAACGAGGACCGCGTCGCGCCGGGCATGGGCTTCGGCACGCACGGCCACCGCGACATGGAGATCATCAGCTACGTGCTGGAAGGCGAACTGGCCCACAAGGACAGCATGGGCAACGGCAGCGTGATCCGCCCGGGCGACGTGCAGCGCATGAGCGCCGGCACCGGCGTGCGGCACTCGGAGTACAACCACGCGGCGCACGACACCACGCATTTCCTGCAGATCTGGGTGCTGCCGGAGCAGGCCAACCTGCAGCCCGGCTACGAGGAAAAGCACTTCGAGGCCGCCGACAAGCGCGGCCGCCTGCGCCTGGTGGGCAGCCGCGACGGCGCCGACGGCTCGGTGGTGGTCCACCAGGACATGCGCCTCTATGCCGGCCTGTTCGACGGCGACGAGTCCGCCACGCTGGCGCTGGCGCCGCAGCGGCGCGCCTATGTGCACGTGGCGCGCGGCCGCGTCACGGTCAACGGCCGCGCGCTCGAGGCCGGCGACGCCGCCAGGATCGAAGGCGAGGACGCCGTGAGCCTGTCCGGCGGCAGCGGCGCCGAGGTGCTGGTGTTCGACCTGCCCTGAGGCCCGGCGCGCGCCTCGCGCCTGTCGCGCGCCTCGCGCAACAGGCGCGCCCGGCAAGCCCCGCAGCCCGCCATCGTCGCGGCGGCCGCGCGGGGCTTTGTCTTGGCGGGTTTGCCGTGTGCTATCTTCTCGCTATAGATAAGCGCCCGGGCCGGCACATGCCGCTCCGGGCGCGCCCAGGCCTACGACCCCCAGACCAGAGATGACTTTTGTATCCGTTCTCCTCGCGCTGATCGCCGAGCAGTTCCGTGCCCTGGGCCGCAACAATCCGATCTACGACATCGTGCGCGTGCTTGCCGAGCGCGCCGAGCATGCCTTCGACACCGGCCGCCCGCGCGATGCCGCGCTGGCCTGGTGCACCGTGGTGCTGCCGCTCACGCTGGCGGTGGTGATCGTGCATTACCTGCTGGCGTCCATCAGCGTGGCGCTGACGCTGGCATGGAACGTCCTGCTGCTCTACCTCACGCTGGGCTTTCGCCAGTTCAGCCACTTCTTCACCGACATCCACGAGGCCCTGAACCGCGACGACCTGCCGCGCGCGCGCGCGCTGCTGCACCAGTGGACCGGGCTCGACACCGTGGAGATGCCCGTCACCGAGATCGTGCGCCACACGCTGGAAGCCGCCATCGTGGCGGTGCACCGGCATGTGTTCGGCGTGTTCTTCTGGTTCCTGGTGCCGATCGGCCCGGGTGGCGTGGTGCTGTACCGCATCGCCGAATACCTGGCGCGCCACTGGAACCTGCCTTCCACCGAGCGCAGCCCGGCGCTCGGGCGCTTCGCCGCGCGCGCGTTCTACCTGCTGGACTGGGTGCCGTCGCGGCTGACCGCGGTGGGCTTTGCCATCGTCGGCAATTTCGAGGACGCGGTCTACGCCTGGCGCAACCACGCGCGCAAGTGGAACGATGCCGTCAACGGCATCCTGCTGGCCAGCGGCGGCGGCGCGCTCGGCGTGCGCCTCGGCGTGCCGCTGGCGGAAGAGGATTCCGCCGTGGTGCTGCGCATCAGCATGGCCGGCCCGGCGGTGGACTACGCCCCCGGCATGGAGGACGACAGCGAGCCCGAGCCGGCCGCGCCCGAGTTCGGCGCCGAGCCGGGCGTGCGCACGCTGCAGTCGGCCATCGGCCTGGTGTGGCGCGCGGTGGTGCTGTGGATGCTGCTGCTGGCGATGCTGTCGCTGGCGCTCTGGGTGGGCTGAGCCAGCTGTCCGCGCCGCCCGAGTTGCTCAGGGCTGGCGCGCCGCGCCGCATTGCCAGCACGAGCCGAACTGCGCCTCGTGCCATTCCCCGCAGGACGCGCAGCGCCAGCGCGGCCCCGGCGCGGGGTTGTCGGCCGCGCGCAATACCGCCCACGCCTGGGTTTCCATCTCGTCGTCGACCAGCCAGACCTGCGGCGCGCTTTCGCGAAACGGGATGTCGCCCATCGCGCCGGCCAGCCAGGTGTTGCGCAGGTCGGCGCGGATGCCGGCGGCTTCCAGCAGGTTCCGGCAATGCGCCGCGTGCACGAGCGAAGGGGTCGAGAGCAGTAGTTTCATGGCAGCCGGGCGTGCCCGCGCGGGCACCCGGCTACGTTACCACGGCTTACCACGGTTTTTGCTGGCGGGATTCGTGCAGCAACTGCGTGTAGAGCTGGTGGCGGCGCTCGGAGATCTCGCCGGCCTCGATGGCCGCCAGCACGCCGCAGCCCGGCTCGTTGACGTGATGGCAGTTGTAGAAGCGGCATTCGGTCAGGCGCGCGCGGAACTCGGGGAAGGCGCGCTCGAGCATGCCTTCGCTGAGGTGGTGCAGGCCGAATTCCTGGAAGCCCGGCGAGTCGATCAGGCAGCCGCTTTCGCGCTCGCCGGCGTGCTCACCCTCGCCGAGGTTGGCCGGCAGGTGGTACAGCCGCGTGAAGGTGGTGGTGTGCTTGCCCGAATCGAGCTTGGCCGAGATCTCGCGCGTCTGCGCTTCCACGCCCGGGATCAGCAGGTTCAGCAGCGACGACTTGCCCATGCCCGACTGGCCGATCAGGATGCTGGCGCGCTGCGCCAGGCGCGGGCGCAACTGCGCCAGCGCGTCGTCCGGGGCGCCGTGCACGGACAGGAACAGGACCTCGTAGCCGAGCGCCTGGTAGGGCGCCAGGCGCGCGCGTGCCTCGTCCAGGCGCGCGCTCAGGTCGACCTTGTTGAGCACGATCAGCGGCTTGATCGCCATCGCCTCGGCCGACACCAGCGCGCGGCCGAGCAGGTCTTCCGAGAAACCGGGCTCGGTCGCCAGCACGATCACCACCTGGTCGATGTTGGCGGCCAGCAGCTTGGACTTGAACTGGTCCGAGCGGTGCAGCAGGTTCTTGCGCGGCTTGACGCCGGCGATCACGCACTGGTCCGCCGAGGCGTACTCGACCGCGACGCGGTCGCCCACCGCGCACTCGCTGCGCTTGCCGCGCGGAAACGCGTGCAGGCGGCTGCCGTCGTCGAACTCGATCACGTAGTGGCGGCCGTGCGCGGCGACCACCAGCGCGTCGGCCGTGGCCGCGCCATTGCCTTTGCCGGCGCTCGCGGCGCGCTGCGGGCCCGTCCTGCCGGCGCGGCTCATGCGTGCGCCAGCAGGCGGTCGATCCGCTGTGCCGCGGGCGGATGCGAGTAGTAGAAGGCGCTGTAGAGCGGATCGGGCGTCAGGGTCGAGGCATTGTCCTTGTACAGCTTGACCAGCGCCGACACCAGGCGGCCGGCATCGGTCTGCCCGGCGGCGAAGGCGTCCGCCTCGAACTCGTGGCGGCGCGAGGTCTGGCTGGCCAGCGGCCCGAGCAGGAAGGTGAACACCGGCAGGGTCAGGAAGAACAGCACCAGCGCCAGCGCATGGTTGCTGGCGCCGAGGTTGGGCAGCACGCCCAGGCCGGTGTAGAACCACGTGCGCCCGGCCAGCCAGCCCAGCAACGCGAGGAAGGCCAGGCTCAGCGCGAAGCTGACCAGCATGCCCTTGAGGATGTGGCGGCGCTTGAAGTGGCCGAGCTCGTGCGCCAGCACCGCTTCGATCTCGTCGTCGGCGAGGCGCTCCATCAGCGTGTCGAAGAAGACGATGCGCTTGGCCGCGCCGAAGCCGGTGAAATAGGCGTTGCCGTGGGCGCTGCGCTTGCTGCCGTCCATCACGAACAGGCCGCGGCTGCGGAAGCCGCACTTCTGCAGCAGGCGCGTGATGCGCGCTTCCAGCGTGGCGTTGGCCAGCGGCTCGAAGCGGTTGAACAGCGGCATGATGACCGACGGCGCGATCATCTGCACGAAGATCGTGAAGGCCATCCAGGTGAGCCACGTCCATGCCCACCAGAACTGGCCCATATGCTCCATCAGCCACAGCACCGCGAGCAGCAGGGGCAGGCCCAGCGCGATGCCGACGCCGGCCATCTTGAGCATGTCCACGACGTACAACCGCCACGTCATGCGGTTGAAGCCGAAGCGCTGCTCGATGACGAACTGCCCGTAGAGCGAGAAGGGCAGGTCGACCAGGCCGCCGAGCACGGCCACGCTGGCGATCAGCGCGACGCCGTAGCGGTAGCCGGGCCCGAAGGCGTCGAGCCAGAACAGGTTGAGCCACTGCAGCCCGCCCAGCATGGTCAGCACGATCAGCAGCGCGGCGCCGGCCAGCACCTCGAGCATCGACAGCCGGGTGCGCGCGATGGTGTAGTCGGCCGCCTTCTGGTGCGAGTCCAGCGTGATGGTGTCGGCGAAGCGGCCGGGCACCGCGTGGCGGTGCCGCGCCACATGGCGCACCTGGCGCGCGGCCAGCCAGAGCTTGGTCAGCACCATCAGCATCAGTGCGGCGAGGAACAGATACGTGAACATCGGGCGGGGCCTTGTCGTGTGAAGCGTTGCGCGCCGCGCCGCAGAGCGGCCGCGGCGGCGGATATGCGAGAATTATAAGTTGTTCGTGCCTGCCGCCCCGTGTTCCTCGTCCGGGGCCGGGCGCGCCCTTTCCCGCCCCTCCTTCGATAGCAGTCCAGATGACCAGCCAAAACACCCACGCCGGCGCCGGCGCCAAATCCGTCAAGAGCGAAAACAACCTGATCTGGCTCGACATGGAGATGACCGGCCTGCTGCCGGACCAGGACCGCATCATCGAGGTCGCGCTCGTCGTGACCGACTCGGAGCTCAACATCCTGGCCGAAGGCCCGGTGCTGGTGATCCACCAGGAAGACGCCGTGCTCGACGGCATGGACAACTGGAACAAGGGCACCCACGGCCGCTCCGGCCTGATCGACAAGGTCAAGGCCTCGACCCTGACCGAAGCGCAGGCCGAGGCCGAGCTGCTGGCCTTCGTCAAGCGTTGGGTGCCGGCCGGCAAGTCGCCCATGTGCGGCAACTCGATCTGCCAGGACCGCCGCTTCATGGCGCGCTACATGCCCAAGCTGGAGGCGTTCTTCCACTATCGCAACCTCGACGTGTCGACGCTCAAGGAATTGTGCAAGCGCTGGGAGCCGGCCATCCACAAGGGCTTCGTCAAGCGCCAGCTGCACACGGCGCTGGCCGACATCCTGGAGTCGGTGGAGGAGCTGCGCTACTACCGCACGCACTTCATCCGCCATCCGGCCGCCGCTGACGCTGCCGCCGCCGACACGCCGGCAGCCCCCGCCGCCCCGGCGGCGCCCGCGGCCTGACGCGCGGGCACGCCTGACACGCCGGCTCCATGCCACGCACGAGGCGCCCCGCGGGGCGCCTCGTTCCATTACCGCGGTCCCCCGCAGCCTACTCATCGCCCAGCCATGTTCGCGCGCATCGTCTCGATCATCACCCCCGTCATCCTGATCATCCTGGTGGGCTGGCTGTACGGGCGCCGCGCGCATCCCGACATGGCGGGCATCAACCGCGCCACGCTCGACGTGATCGCGCCGCTGCTGGTGGTGTCGGCCTTCGTCAGCAAGGACTTCGTGCTGGCCGACCAGCTCGCGCTGCTCGGCTGCGCGGTGGCGGTGGTGCTGGGCTCGGGCCTGCTGGCGTGGCTGGCCGCGCGCGCGATGCGGGTGGACCCGCGCACCTTCGTGCCGCCGATGATGTTCAACAACTCCGGCAACATGGGCCTGCCGCTGTCGGTGTTCGCGTTCGGGCCGGTGGGGCTGGCGCCGGCGGTGGCGCTGTTCGCGGCGTCCAACCTGATGCACTTCACCATCGGCATGAAGATCGTCAACCGCCACGCGCGGATCGCGCAGATCGCGCGCAACCCGATGGTGCTGGCCACCGTGGCCGGCGTGGGGCTGTCGCTGGCGCGGCCGTGGTTCGCGCTGCCAGAGCCGGTGCTGGAGTCGGTCAAGCTGCTGGGCGACGCCACCGTGCCGCTGATGCTGTTCGCGCTGGGCGTGCGCATGAAGGACGTGAGCCTGCGCAACTGGAGCATGGGCGTGATCGGCGCCGCGGTGTGCCCGCTCACGGGCATCGCCTGCGCGCTGCTGCTGGTGCAGGTGGTGCCGCTGAGCCAGCTGCAGCGCGGGCTGCTGTTCGTGTTCGCCTCGCTGCCGCCGGCGGTGCTCAATTTCCTGGTGGCGGACCATTTCCGCCAGGAGCCCGACCAGGTGGCCTCGATCGTGCTGCTCGGCAATATCGGCGCGGTGGTGTTCGTGCCGCTGGGGCTTTACCTCGGCCTGCGCTGAGGCCGGGGTAGTGTCGCTTCAGACCGCGCGCTTCAGGCCGCGCGCATCGGGCCGCGTGTATCAGGCCGTGGGTTTGGCGCGCACGGCGTTCTTGGGGCGCCATGACGGCGCCACCGCCGCATCGGTCTCGATGTACGGCCCGCCGATCAGGTCCACGCAATAAGGGATCGCGGCAAAGATGCCCTGCACGATGGTCTTGCCGTCCTCGCCGCGCAGGCCTTCGAGCGTCTCGCGGATGGCGCGCGGCTGGCCCGGCAGGTTGACGATCAGCGCGGCGCGGCTGGCGGTCTCGCGGATCACCGCCACCTGGCGCGAGAGGATCGCGGTCGGCACGAAATGCAGGCTGATCTGGCGCATCTGCTCGCCGAAGCCCGGCATTTCCTTGGTGCCCACCGCCAGCGTGGCCTCCGGCGTGACGTCGCGGCGCGACGGGCCGGTGCCGCCGGTGGTCAGCACCAGGTCGCAGCCGGCCACGTCGACCAGCTCGATGAGCGTGCGCGAGATCAGCGGCTGCTCGTCCGGGATCAGCCGCTCGACGGTCTGCCAGGGCGAGGTCAGGGCGCGCCCGAACCAGTCGCGCAGCGCCGGGATGCCTTCGTCCTGGTAGGTGCCGGCCGAGGCGCGGTCGGAGATCGAGACCAGGCCGACCAGCAGCTCGTCCGGATGCTTGCGGGCAATGGGATGGGTGGTCGCGGGCTGGGTCATGTCGGCTCCGGGGTGGTCGGTTGCGGCATCAGTCGTCGTTGGCGTCGGCGGCGTCGTGGGCGCCGGCGTCGGCCGCCTCGTCCTCGCCGGCGGCGGCGCGGGTGCCGTCCAGCACATTCTTGACGGCCTGGAACAGCTCGCGGAAATAGCGCGGCGGCTTGTTCATCTCGCGTTCCTTGCGGGCATTGCGGATGATGTTGCGCAGCGCCTGCACGTCGGTGGCGGGGTGCTCGGCGAGGAATTTCGTCAGCGCGGCGTCGTCGGCCAGCAGCAGCTCGCGCCAGCGCTCGACCAGGTGCAGCCGGGCCGTCTCGGCCTTGCTGGCGCCCTTGAAGGCCTCCAGCACGCGCTGGATGGCTTCCACCTCGGCGTCGTCGAGCTTGCGCATGACCTTGCCGACGAACTGCATCTGGCGGCGCTTGCCTTCGTGGTTGGTGATGCGGCGCGCGTCGCGGATGGCGTCGGCCAGCGCTTCGGGCATGGGCACGCGCGCCAGGCGGTCGCGGGGCAGCGCTTCGAGCTCAACGCCGAGGTCCTGCAGGGCGAGCATGTCGCGTTTTTTCTGCGACTTGCTCTTGGGCAGGTCGTCTTCGTCCGGTTCGGGGGCGAACTGGCCGGGGAAGCCGGAGGCATTCCGGGGGGAGGTGCGGGAGTTTCGCGTCATGGGGAGCATTTTATCTTGCTATGATTCTTGTTTGGACTTTTGATGACCGCGCCCACAATGGATCAATCCGCAGACCAGACCGCCCATTTCACCTATACCCAGGCCCAGCTCAGCGCGATGGCCGCCGATGTGCTGCGGGTGGCACGCGAGCTGGGGGCTACCGACGCGGCCACCGAGATCTCCGAAGGCAGCGGATTGTCGGTCACCGTGCGCAAGGGCGCGGTCGAGACCATCGAGCAGAACCGCGACAAGGTGGTCGGCGTCACGGTGATGATCGGCAAGCGGCGCGGCAATGCCAGCACCTCGGATTTCTCGCCGGCGGCGCTGCGCGCCACCGCCGAGGCCGCCTACAACATCGCCCGCTTCACGGCCGAGGACGATTGCGCCGGGCTGGCCGAGGAAGAGCTGCTCGAGCGCAACCCGCGCGACCTCGACCTGTTCCACCCGTGGGACATCGACGCGGCGCAGGCCATCGAACTGGCGTGCCGGGCCGAGGCGGCCGCGTTCGCGGTCTCGCCGCGCATCCGCAACAGCGACGGCGCCAGCGTGTCGGCGCAGCATTCGCAGTTCGTGCTGGCCACCTCGCGCGGCTTCATGGGCGGCTACCCGTACTCGCGCCACTTCATCTCGTGCGCGCCCATCGCCGGCACCGGCAGCGGCATGCAGCGCGACGACTGGTACTCGTCCAAGCGCGCGCCCGGCGCGCTGGCCGCGCCCGAGGACATCGGCCGCTACGCCGCCGAGCGCGCGCTGGCCCGCCTGAACTCGCGCAAGCTCTCCACGCGCCGCTGCCCGGTGCTGTTCGAGGCGCCGCTGGCCGCCGGCCTGCTCGGCGCCTTCGTGCAGGCGGTGTCGGGCGGCGCGCTGTACCGCAAGTCCACCTTCCTCCACGACACGCTCGGCAAGGCCGTGTTCGCCCCGCACATCCACATCCACGAGCAGCCGCACCTGCCCGGCGCGATGGGCAGCGCGCCGTTCGACGAGGAAGGCGTGCGCACCCACGCGCGCGACGTGGTGCGCGGCGGCGTGGTGGAAGGCTATTTCCTGTCCACCTATTCGGCGCGCAAGCTGGGCATGAAGACCACCGGCAACGCCGGCGGCTCGCACAACCTGACGCTGTCGAGCAAGCTGACCACGCCCGCGGACGATTTCGCCGGCATGCTGCGCAAGCTCGGCACCGGCCTGCTGGTCACGGAGCTGATGGGGCAGGGCGTGAACTACGTCACCGGCGACTACTCGCGCGGCGCCTCGGGCTACTGGGTGGAAAACGGCGTGATCCAGTTCCCGGTGGAGGAGATCACGATCGCCGGCAGCATGGCCGAGATGTTCAGGCAGATCGTCGCCGTCGGCGCCGACGCGCTGGTGCGCGGCACCAAGGAAACCGGCTCGATCCTGATCGAGCAGATGACCATCGCCGGCAACTGAGCCGGGGTGCTTCAAACGACCGCGCGGCGGCCTGTTGCCAGGGCCGCCGCGCGGTTTTTTCGTTTCCGGCTGCCGGTTTCCTGTTGGTTTCCTATTCTTCGCCGGACGGCGGGCGCTCGTAGGTCACGAACGCGTAGTCGAAGCCGTTGGCCTCGGAGCGGTGCGTCTCGCGGCTGGTGGCCAGCCACCGGCGCGGGTCGATCGGCGGGAAGTGCGCGTCGCCCTCGACGTCCGCGTCGATCTCCGTCACCACCAGCCGGTCGGCGCTGGGCAGGGCCTCGGCGTACAACTGCGCGCCGCCGATCAGGAACACCTGCGCGGCGCCTACGCACAGCCGCTGGGCTTCTTCGAGCGAGCCCGCCACGTCGCAGCCGTCGATGCGCAGGTCGCGGTTGCGGCTCACCACGATGTTGCGGCGGCCCGGCAGCGGCCTGCCGATCGACTCCCACGTCTTGCGGCCCATGATGATGGGCGCGCCCATCGTGGCGCGCTTGAAGTGCGCGAGATCCTCGGGCAGGCGCCACGGCAGCGCGTTGTCGCGGCCGATCACGTTGTTGCGGGCCTTGGCCACGATCAGCGTCAGTAGCGTCATACGGCCACCGGCGCCTTGATGGCCGGGTGCGACTCGTAGCCGTCCAGCGCGAAGTCCTCGTACTTGTAGCCGAAGATGCTGTCGGGCTTGCGCAGGATCTTCAGCCGCGGCAGCGCCATCGGCGCGCGCGCGAGCTGGGTGCGCACCTGCTCGGCGTGGTTGCTGTAGATATGGCAGTCGCCGCCGGTCCAGACGAAGTCGCCCACGTCCAGCCCGGTCTGCTGCGCGATCATGTGCGTCAGCAGCGCGTAGCTGGCGATGTTGAACGGCACGCCGAGGAAGATGTCGGCGCTGCGCTGGTAGAGCTGGCACGACAGGCGGCCCTCGGCCACGTAGAACTGGAAGAACGCGTGGCACGGCGGCAGCTTCATCTGCGGGATCTCGCCCACGTTCCAGGCCGACACGATCAGCCGGCGCGAATCGGGGTTGCTGCGGATCTGCGCGATCAGGTCGCTGATCTGGTCGACGTGGCGGCCGTCCGGCGTGGGCCACGCGCGCCACTGCGAGCCGTAGACCGGGCCCAGTTCGCCGTTCTCGTCGGCCCACTCGTCCCAGATGCTGACGCCGTTGTCCTTCAGGTACTTGATGTTGGTCGAGCCCTGCAGGAACCACAGCAGCTCGTGGACGATCGACTTGATGTGCAGCTTCTTGGTGGTCACCACCGGAAAGCCTTCGCGCAGGTCGAAGCGCATCTGGTAGCCGAACACGGAGCGCGTGCCGGTGCCGGTGCGGTCGGCCTTTTCGGTGCCATGCTCTTGCACATGGCGCATGAAGTCGAGGTACTGTTTCATCGGCGCGGGTGTTGGGGAAAGTGATGCGGCAGCGGCATTCCGCGTGGAACGGCCATCCGCGCGGCGGGACGCGCGCGGCAGCCGGAGGGTTGGCATTTTATCGCAAAGCAAAAAAACGGGCCGCCTCGTGGCGGCCCGTTCCCCGTCCGTGTCGTCCGGCGCCGCCCGGTGTCACCCGGGGTGGCGCGCGCGCGCCGTCACTGGTGCGCCGTCTCGGGCGCGCGGCGCTTCTGCTTGAGGTAGCCCGCGCCCAGCACGCCGCCGATGATCAGCACGAACAGGCCGTAGTAGACCACCGCGTTGGCGTCGAAGAAGGCCTTGACCAGCGGTTCGCTGACGATCATCTTGACCGCGGTGAAGGCCAGCACGCCGGCGCCCGCGTAGATGATCGCGGGGAAGCGGCTCATCAGCTTGAGCACCAGGCTCGAGCCCCACACCACGATCGGGATGCTGATCAGCAGGCCCAGCACCACCAGCAGGAAGCTGCCGTGCGCGGCGCCGGCCACGGCCAGCACGTTGTCCACGCCCATCACCGCGTCGGCGATGATGATGGTCTTCATGGCGCCCACCAGCGTGGTGGCGCCGGCGCCGTGTTCGTCGCCGGCGCCGTCGTCGGACAGCAGCCGGTAGGCGATCCACACCAGGGCCAGGCCGCCGATCAGCAGCAGGCCGGGAATCTTGAGCAGCCAGACCACGCCGATGGTCATCGCCGAGCGCACCACCACCGCGCCGACGGTCCCCCAGATGATGGCCTTCTTCTGCAGGTGGGACGGCAGGTTGCGCGCCGCCAGCGCGATCACGATGGCGTTGTCGCCCGCGAGCACCAGGTCAATGACGACGATGGACAGCAGCGCCGTCAGGAACTGCATCGTGAACAGATCGGTGAACCATTCCATGAACTCTCCTCGAAAAACGAATAGCCGTAAGCAAAGGTTGCGCTTGCGCAGGGTTCGCCTGGAGACATGAAGTTCGGGAGCTTTGGGGGCGCCTTTGCAAACCATGAAACCAGGTTGCAAAGGTCTTGCTCGACCGCCATTGTGCATCGATTTGCGTTGGCGGTCAGCACAACCGGAGGCTGTCGGGGACAGGTCTCGGAATGACGATTGTGCTAAGGGCTGGGCCCCGGAGCTACTCCCCTTTGAGGGACGTGCCGCCGTGGGGTTGCCCCCTTGGCGATACGCTGACGCGGATTATAAACGAAGCCCGGATGGCCGTGCGGCAAATAAATATGCACGCCGGCGCACATGCGGGCGCGGCGGCCCGCGGCCCGGGCATTTTTACGCCGCCGGCCGCGGTTTGCGTCCTATCCTAGAAGACCGGCATCGGCCGATGCGCCCCAGACGTCACCGGAGGCGCGTTCCATGCCGGTCCCGCGCATGCCGTGACGTGCGGGCCGGGGGTTTTACGCATCGCCCACAGACCAATAAGGAAACGTTATGCCGGCTGTCCCGACCCCGCTGCATCCACGACACGATCACCCCCAGGCCAAGCGCACCCCCAACGCATCCTTGAGACCCAACGGCAGCCAGGCCGCCGCCCACGGCATCGCCCTGTCCAATCCGGTGCCGCGCCTGGACTTCATCCAGCAGTACCACGAAGACAACGGCGCGCTGCGCGGCGAGATCACGCGCGGCCTGCTGGCCGAGGCCGCCAGCATCAGCCCCAAGTTCTTCTACGACGTGCTCGGCTCGCGCCTGTTCGAGGCCATCACCGACCTGCCCGAGTATTACCCGACCCGCACCGAAGCCGCGGTCTTTGCCGCCTTCGCGCCGGCGATGGCGGCGCGCGCCGGCAGCGGCAGCGTGCTGATCGACCTCGGCGCCGGCAACTGCCAGAAGGCGGCGCGGCTGTTCGGCAGTCTGCAGCCTTCGCAGTACGTCGCGCTCGACATCTCGGTGGAGTTCCTGCGCGGCACCCTGTTCTGCCTGCAGCAGCAGCATCCGCAGATTCCCATGCTGGGCCTGGGCGCCGACCTGTGCGCGCCGCTGGACCTGCCGCCCGAGGTCAGGCACGGGCGCCGGCTGTTCTTCTACCCCGGCTCCAGCATCGGCAACTTCGCGCCGGCCCAGGCGCGGGCCCTGCTGCAGCGGCTGCACGCGGCCGCGGGCCGCGGCGACGGCGTGCTGATCGGCGTGGACCTGCTCAAGGACGAGCCCGCGCTGGTGGCCGCCTACGACGACGCGCTGGGCGTGACCGCCGCGTTCAACCGCAACGTGCTGCGCAACCTGAACCGCATCGTCGGCAGCGACTTCGCGCTCGAGGACTGGCGCCATGCCGCCAGCTTCGACCGCGCGGGCTCGCGCATCCAGATGCACCTGCGCGCCGAGCGCGACGTCACGGTGCGCTGGGCCGAAGGCAGCCGCGCGTTCCGCGCGGGCGAGGCGATCCACACCGAGGATTCCTACAAGTACCACCCGCATGGTTTCGCCGAGCTGCTGCGGGACGCCGGCTTCCACGATCCGGTCTGGTGGACCGACCCGCGCGGCTGGTTCGCGGTGTTCCACGCGCGCGCCTGAGCCGCGCCGGGTACCGGGCGCGCGGGTGTCATAATGCCCGCGTCCCCCTCCGGCAGCGGAGCGGCGCGCCGGGCAGGCGCGCGCCGCCTGCGCGGAGGTCGTGCAACCGTGGCTGATCCCACACACCGGCAGGGTTTGCGATGAGCGGCTTTTCCATGCTTCCCGATCTGCATTTCAACGGCGGCAAGACGGCCTGGGCCGACGCCCGCCGGCTGCCGCGCGAAGGCCTGGCGCAGGCGCTGGTGGATGCGCGCAGCCGCACGCTGGCCTGGCTCGCCGCCTTCGGCCAGACCCGCCGGGGCTGGGAGGTGCCGCGCGAGGCGTTCGCCGATCCGCCGTTGTGGACCCTGGGCCATGTTGCCTGGCATGCCGAATGGTGGTGCCTGCGCGACGTGCGCGTGCGCGAGCACGGCGGGCTGCCGCTGCAGGTGGCCGGCGCGCCCTCGCTGCTGGACGGCGCCGATGCGTGGTTCGATCCCGAGCGCATCGGCCCCGAGGCGCGCTGGGAAGCCGCGCTGCCCGACGTGGCGGTGGTCAAGCGCTATGCCGCCGACGTGCTCGATGCCGCGCTGCGCCGCCTGGCGGTGCTGCCCGACGACAGCGACGCCACGCTCTACGCCTGGCGCCGCGCGCTGTTCCACGAAGACCGCCAGGGCGAGGCCATCGCCGCCTTGCTGCAGGCGCTCGGCGTGGCGCCGGTGGAACCCGCGGTGGCGCTGCCTTCGCTGTCGGTGCCGCACGGCGGCACGCTGCAGTTTCCCGGCGGGCGCTTCGTGCAGGGCTGGGCCGAGCCGGACGGCTTCGCGCTGCCAGACGAACTGCCGCCGCAGTCCACCTACGTGCCCGCCTTCGAGATGGACGCCGCGCCGGTCAGCAACGCGCAGTTTCTCGAGTTCGTCGAGGATGCCGGCTACGAGCGCGCCCAGTGGTGGACGCCGGCGGGCCGCCGCTGGCTGATGGCGCAGGAGCGCTCGGCGCCACGCTACTGGGCGCGCCACCCGGAATCGCGGACCTGGATGGCGCTGCGCTTCGGCAGCCTGCGCACACTCAACCCGGACGAGGCGGTGCGCCACGTCAGCCTGTTCGAGGCGCAGGCGTGGTGTGCCTGGGCCGGCCGGCGCCTGCCGCAGGAGTCGGAGTGGGAACTGGCCGCCGTGCAGAACCGCGGCGGGCTGCGCTGGGGCATGGTGCGCGAGTGGACGGCCACGCCCTATGAGCCCTACGCCGGGTTCGAGGCTGGCCCCGGCGACGCGGATTTCGCCGCCAGCTTCGCCACGCACCAGGCGGTGCGCGGCGCCTCGTTCGCCAGCCCGGCGCGGCAGCATCACGCGCGCGCGCGGCTGGCGCTGCTGCCCGAGGACGATCTCGCCTTCGTCGGTTTCCGTAGCTGCCCGATCTAGATCCTCCGGCGCGGCGTGCAAAAGAAAACGGCACCCGCGGGTGCCGTTTTCTTTTGCGGGAAGGGGGCCGCGTGCAAGCGACCGGCCCCTCCTGCGATCAGCGCGCTAAATCAGCGCTCGGAATCAACGCTCAAAACGCGAACGGCCGCCGTTGCCGCTGCGCTGGCCGCCGAAGCCGCCGCGGTTGCCATCGCGGTTGCCGTCGCCGAAGCTGCGCGCCGCGCCCTCGCGGTTGCCGAAGCCGCGGCTTTCGCCGCCGCGGTAGCCGCCGCCGTTGCCGGCCGGGGCGCCGCCGCCGAAGCTGCGCGGGGCCGCGCCGTCACGGTTGCCGAAGCCACGGTTGTCGCCGCCGCGGTAGCCGCCTTCGTTGTTGCCGAAGCTGCGCTGGCCGCCATTGCCGCCGCCGTTGCCACCATTGCCGCCGGTGTTGCCGTTGCTCTGGCCACGGTAGCCGAAGCCGCCGCGGTCGCCGAAGCCGCGGTTGCCGTCGCGGTCGCCGAACGGGCGGTCGCCGGCCGGACGCGGCGCGCCGTCGCGGTTGCCGTAGCCGCGGCTTTCGCCGCCGCCGAACTTGCGGTCGCCGAAGGTGCGGTTGTCGCCGCCACGGTAGCCGCCGCCGTTGCTGTTGCCACGGTAGCCGCCGCGGTCACCGCCCGGCTTGCCGCCGAAGCCGGTGCGCGGCTTGGGCGAGCGGCGCGGCTCCAGGCCTTCGATCACCGAGGCGTCGATGCGGTTGTTGGTGAAGCGCTCGATGCGCTTCCACTGGAACATGTCGCCGTGGTTCACCAGGTTGATGGCGACGCCCGAGCGGCCCGCGCGGCCGGTGCGGCCGATGCGGTGCACGTAGTCCTCGGCCTGCTTGGGCAGGTCGAAGTTGACCACGTGGGTGATGTCCGGCACGTCGATGCCGCGCGCGGCCACGTCGGTGGCCACCAGGATGCGCAGGTTGCCGCGGCGCAGCGAGGTGAGCGTGCGGTTGCGCGCGCCCTGGGTCATGTCGCCGTGCAGCGCGCCGGCCGCGAAGCCGGTGTCCGACAGGCGCTCGGCCAGCGAATCGGCGTCGCGCTTGGTGGCGGTGAAGACGATCGCCTGCTTGAGGCTGACGTCGCGCAGCAGGTGGTCGAGCAGCTTTTCCTTGTGCGACATGTCGTCGGTGAAGTGCAGGCGCTGTTCGATATTGCTCTGGTCGGCGCGCACGGCGGCGATCTCGATGCGCTGCGGGTCGCGCAGCTGGCGCGAGGCGAGCTGGGCGATGCGGCCGTCCAGCGTGGCCGAGAACATCAGCGTCTGGCGGCTGGCCGGGGTGGCGGCGACGATGGCGTCGATGTCATCGGCAAAGCCCATGTCGAGCATGCGGTCGGCTTCGTCGAACACCAGCATGTCCAGCGCGGACAGGTCGATGCGGCCGGCTTCGATGTGGTCGAGCAGGCGGCCCGGCGTGGCCACCAGGATGTCCGGCATCTTCGACAGCGCGGCGAGCTGCTTCGGGTAGGGCATGCCGCCCAGGATGCTGGCGCAGACGATGCGGCGCAGGTGGCGGCCGTACTTGGCGGCGGCCTCGGTCACTTGCAGCGCCAGTTCGCGCGTGGGCGTGAGCACCAGCAGCGCGGGCTGCGCCGGCGACGGGCGCGGACGCTTGCCCTTCATGCGCTTGATGGGCTCGTCGGCGCGCGGGCGGTTCGGGCTGGGCTTGACGCTGATGCGCTGGATCGCCGGCAGCATGAAGGCGCCGGTCTTGCCCGAGCCGGTCTGGCTGGAAACCAGCAGGTCGCGGCCGGCCAGGAAGGCGGGAATCGCCTGCGACTGGACCGGGGTCGGGACGGTGTAGTTCAGTTCGGCCAGGGCGCGCAGGATGGCTTCATCCAGGCCGAGCTTGGCGAAACCGTTGTCGGCGGCGATCGCGGGCGCAGCGGCTGCGGCGGGCGCGGCTGCCGGATTGAGCATGGCGTCGATCTTGTCGAGCGGGCTTTGTTCCTGGACGGCGGGCGTGGCGATGGCGGCGACGGCTGCGGTTTCGGTCGATGCGTCGGCGGCGGAGGCAAAATCGTGCTCCGCACGAATGTCGTGCTGGGTCATGTCGTGGTTTTACGTATATGCATGGCACCCCATGCCGAACGAGCGGACAGGGGCGGGCGCAGTGCAAAGTCTTAAAAAAGGCTTCGGCGCCAATCGGTGAGGCCGTTACGACAGACACAGCTGACAGTACGGCGGCAGGCAGGGCGGCATCGGCACAAGGCCGGGCGCGCAATCCCTGGCAGGCAAACAGCTTCAGATAAGCTGTTCAACAGGATCGGAGACGAGGCGACGTCGGTGAGAAATGCGTTCTGTCGGGTATCACCACTTGGCCATTCGGAACAGGCCAGCCGGCGGACCGGGGAGCAGAGCTTGAGAGGGGGGCGTATCGCCTGCCGGATGGTGCGGCGGGCTGGTTGCACAACTCACAGTGCGAACTCACGGCGCGGATTATAGCAGAAAGAAAAGTAGTTTGTTGCGCTGCGATAGGAATCGTCCCTGTGGACGGCGCGCGCCGGGTGCGCCGCGTGGCACTTCCCGCCGGAGTACGGCCGCGCACGCCGGGAAGTTGCATCCGCCGGTCGCCTGCCTATACTGAATCCGTCGGGCACACCGAAGCCCGGCAAGGTAGCGGACTCGAGCATACCGCTGACCTTCCGCGGCGCTTGCTTTAAGCGCTGCTCGCCGCTGGTATCGCGGCAGTCGGCGTCACTGCCAGTATTCCTTCGCCTCTCCGGGTGGTCCGGAGGGACGTCCGCGTCATGGGCGGAATCATGGGGATCCTGCGTGCACGACTGTTTGCCGGGATAACGCCGATGTGACCAGGAAGGTCCGGACCGTCCGCAACCGGCCCGCCAGCAGACTGGCGGGCTTTTTCGTTTCCGGGCGCGCATTTCGCCACGCCGCGCCCGTCTTGCGCCGTGCGGTTTTTGATATACTCCGGGCCTGCTCCCGGAGCGGCGCCGTCCAGGCGCCGCGCTTGCTTCCGCGGGGTCTATCCGCTCGCCGTAGTTCAATGGATAGAACGAGCGCCTCCTAAGCGCTAGATACAGGTTCGATTCCTGTCGGCGGGACCAGCGCAACGCTGGTTCTACGCGGTCCGCGGGGATGCCACCGATTCAAGCCCGCGCGCCGCTCAATGCGCCCCCGTCTTCGAAAACAACTGGATCACCGCCACCCCCGCCACGATCAGGCCGATGCCGAGCCATGCGGCGAGGTCGGGGATCTGCCGGTACAGCACGCTGGCGATCAGCGTGACCATCACGATGCCGGCGCCGCACCAGATGGCGTAGGCGATGCCGACCGGCACGGTCTTCATGACCTGCATCAGCAGGACGAAGGCGGCGACGTAGCCGGCCACCACCAGCAGGCTGGGCCACAGGCGGGTGAAGTTCTCGGAGGCCTTGAGGCTGCTGGTGGCAATGACTTCGGCCATGATGGCGAGGGCCAGGAGGGCGTAGCTGTTCATCGGTCGGGTTTCCTGCATTGGCTGCACGCCGGGTGCGTATTTTCCCACACGCGCGGCGCGCGCCGGCCGGCGGCAGGGCGAGGGCCGGTGCGCGTGCCGGGTTTTTGATACCCCTCTTATGGGTGGTTGTTTGACGATGACTTGCGGCCTTCAATCGCTGATAAAGCCCCTTAGAGGGTCTGCAGGATCGCGGTAGTGCCCGACCAGCCGGCAGCATGACAAAGCCGGCGGCGGGCGAGTTGTTGGGAAGTCTCTAGGGGGAGCGCCATGAAAGGCGACGAGGAGTTGCAGACCGTCTGGCCGCAAGGGGATGGCGTGGCGGCGGGGCAGGCGGTCTGGCAGAACACGATCGCGGCGGCGGATGTCGCGCTGGAGGAAGCGTCCCGCATCCAGCGCGGCGTGCAGCACAACCTGCGCCTGCAGCAGGAGGTCCGCGCGCTGCGCGAGGAGCTGCGCAAGGCGCATACCGAGCTGGACCGCTACCGCGGCATGCATGCGCGCGTGGTGGTGGGCATGCGGCAGCTCGAGGAGGACAACGCCGGCGAGGTCAGCCGGCTGCGCGCCGAGAGCGAGATGCTGATGGTGCGCCACCGGGTCTACAAGCTGCTGGCCGAGCACTACGCGCTGACCGCGCTGCGTTTCGATCCCACCGTCTTCGCCGAGCACCGCGACCGCGTGCTGCAGCACATTCTCTTCCAGCGCCGCAAGGGCGCGCCGCTGTCGGGCATCGGCGCCGCCGACATCGGTTTCCTGCTGTTGTAACGACTCAGCCGCCCGCGGGCGCCGCGCGCGGGCGCAGCACCACCAGCGCCAGCATGCCGCCCACCACGCCCCAGAAGGCCGAGCCCACCCCGGCCAGGGTCATGCCGGAGGCGGTGATCATGAAGGTCAGCAGGGCCGCGTCGCGTTCGGCCGGGGTCTGCATGGCCGTGGTCAGCCCGCTGGCGATGGAGCCGAGCAGGGCGAAGGCGGCCACCGCCACCACCAGCGCCTTGGGAAAGGCGGCGAACAGCGCCGCGATGCTGGCGGCCAGCAGCCCCGCCACCAGGTAGCCGATGCCGCAGACCACGGCCGCCGTGTAGCGGCGGTTGCGGTCGGGGTCGGCCTGCGCGCCGGTGCAGATCGCCGCGGTGATCGCGGCGAGGTTGATGCCGTGCGAGCCGAACGGCGCCAGCAGCGCGGAGGCGATGCCGGTCACGGTGATCAGCGGCGATGCCGCCACGTGATAGCCGTCCGCGCGCAGCACCGCCAGCCCCGGCACGTTCTGCGAGGCCAGCGCGACGATGAACAGCGGCACGGCGATGCTGACGAAGGCCGGCAGCGAGAACGCGGGCGTGGTCCATACCGGCGTGGCCAGCGCGAAGTTGAAGGACTCGAAATGCAGCTGGCCCAGCGCGCCGGCCAGCGCCACGCCGCCGGCCAGCACGCCCGGCACCGCGTAGCGCGGCCACCAGCGCTTGCCGAGCAGGTAGAGCGCGAACATCACCAGCAGCAGCACGGTCTGCTGCTGGGCCTGCACGAAGACGTCGACGCTGATGCGGAACAGGATGCCGGCCAGCAGCGCGGAGGCGATGCTGGCCGGCAGCGCGCGCATGAGCTTGTCGAACCAGCCGGTCAGGCCCGCCGCGGTCATCAGCAGCGCCGCCATCAGGAAGGCGCCGATGGCCTCGGGGTAGGGCACGCCGGGCAGGCTGGCGATCAGCAGCGCGGCGCCGGGCGTGGACCACGCGATGACGACGGGCACGCGCGTGAGCAGCGACAGCCCGATGGTGGTCACGCCCATGCCGACCGACAGCGCCCAGATCCACGAGGCGACCTGCGCGTCCGACAGGTGCGCGGCCTGGCCGGCCTGGATCATCAGCACCAGCGAGCTGGTGTAGCCGGTCAGCATGGCGATCAGGCCGGCGACCAGGGCGGAGATGGAAAGATCGGAGAACTTCAGCGGGGCGATAGTTGGCATGGGCAGCAATGCCGCCGGCGCGCGCCGAGGTCGGTGAACCTCCGCGTGGCGCGGCAGCAACAGGAAAGCGGACCGGGAAGGCCTGGAAACAGCCGGAAATAGCTGGAAACAGCCGGAAGCAGCCGGGGAAACCAGCGTCCGGGCCGCCATCTTCGCACGAGTCCCGCCTTTTGGGTCCGCGGCGCGGCGCCGGCGCTACGTGACGCCACACGGCGCGGCGCGGCGGGCCGTCTAGTCGGCCACCTTGTCGCTCGGGAACTTGAACGAGTCGCGCAGCAGGTAGCTCATCGGTATGTCCAGGTTGACCCCCTGCGGCGGGATCGGCGACTGAAACCATTTCTTGTAGAGCTTCTGCGTGTCCTGCGAATAGATCGAGTCGACCATCGCCTTGTCCACCAGGCGCTTGAACTCGGCGTCGTGGCGCGACAGCATGATGGCGTACGGCTCGATCGTCAGCAGTTCGTTGGTGACGGTATAGCTGGCCGGGTTCCTGGCGTTGGCGCGCAGGCCGTAGAGCAGCACGTCGTCCATGACGAAGGCGTCGGCCTTGCCCTGCTCGACCATGCCGAAGGCCTCGGCGTGGTCCTTGGCTTCCACCACCTTCAGCTGCATCGCGCCCGAGCCGTTGATCTGGCGGATCACCACCAGCGAGGTGGTGCCGGTGGTGGAGACCAGGGTCTTGCCGCGCAGGTCGGCAAGCTTGCGGATGCCGGAGTCGGTCCTGACCAGCATGCGGATGCCGGCGATGTAGTGCGGGATGGTGAAGGCCACCTGCTCGCGCCGCTCGCGCGTGTTGGTGGTCGAGCCGCATTCGAGGTCGGCCTTGCCGTCGACGATGGCGGCGATGCGGTTGGCCGGCGTGACCGGCACGTATTCCACCTTCAGGCCCGGCATCTTCAGCGCGGTGCGCAGCGAGTCGGCCACGCGCAGGCAGAGGTCGATGGCGTAGCCGTAGGGCTTGCCGTCGGCCACGAACGAGAACGGCACCGAGCTTTCGCGGTGCGCCAGGCGCAGCACGCCGGTCTGCTGGATGCGCTGCAGCACCGGCGAGGCGGAGGACTGGGCCGCCGCGGGGCGCGCGCCCCCGGCCAGGCACAGCGTCAGGAAAAGAACGGGCAGGAGAGGCAGCATGCGGCCCCGGGCCGGCGCGCGCGCCGGCCGGGCGTCGCGCGGTTGCTGCGAACGCGGATGGATCATGGTATTCCCCGTGCAAAAAAGCTACTGGAACCAGCTTTCGCTGGAAGAAGCACTGGTTGGCGTTGGGTCGCCCGCACCGGTTCTATGCCGGTTCTTCTCTGTGTTGCTGCCGTCTGTTGCTGCCGTCTGTTGCTGCCGTCGTGCCGCGGCTTGCGTGACCGGCGGCCATTGTTTCATGGCCGCATGCGGATCGACAATACGCGCCGCGCGGAGTGTTGCGCGGCGAGCAACAGCGCACCAAAACGGGGTCCGGAAGCGGCTGCCGGCGCCGCGGCGCACCCGCGGCGAACCTTGCCCGCGGACCCCGCACGCGGACGCCGCACATGCCCCGGGCTTTCCCTTGGCGGGGCTTTCCCTTACGGATTTGTCCGACTGGAGCGCCGGGAGGGGCCTTGCTATCCTGCATTCGTGCCTTGCGAGCAGGGCACCGAGGAGAGACTCTTGGGCCCGCGCCAGCGCGGGCCCTTCTTTTTTGCGCGCGCGTTTTTTGCGCGCGCGCCGGCGGGCATCCCCGGGGCCGCCCGCCGGCGCATGCCACCGGGCGCGCCGCCGCGCTGGTCTACAATGCCGGCTACCCGGCAGGCCGGCGCCCGCGCCCGCGCGCCCGGCAGCGCCGCCAGTCACCCCGGCGCGCCCGCGCCGGCACGCCTGCCTCCCCCTCTGTCTTTCTTTTCGTATTGCTGCTCATGGCCCTGTTTTCGATTTCCGACGCCCAGCTCGCCTTCGGGCATGTGGCCTTGCTCGACCATGCCGACTTCTCGCTCGAAGCCGGCGAGCGCGTCGGCCTGATCGGCCGCAACGGCTCGGGCAAGTCCTCGCTGCTCAAGATCGTGGCCGGCCTGTCGGCGCCGGACGACGGCCTGATCGCGCGCCAGAGCGGCGTGACCTCGGCCTATGTGCCGCAGGAGCCGCAGTTCGCGCCGGGCCAGCACGTCTTCGACGCGGTTTCGCAAGGCCTGGGCCAGGTCCACGACCTGCTGGCCGCCTACGAGGCGGCGCTGGCCGCGCTCGACGACCACCACGACGAAGCCGCGCTGGCCGAGCTGCACCGCCTGCAGTCGGAGGTCGACGCCGCTGGCGCCTGGCAGGTGCGCACGCGCGTGGAAACCACGCTGGCGCAGCTCGGCCTGCAGGCCGACGTGCGCGTCGATTCGCTCTCGGGCGGCATGCAGAAGCGCGTGGCGCTGGCGCAGGCGCTGGTGGCCGAGCCCGACATCCTGCTGCTCGACGAGCCCACCAACCACCTCGACGTGGAAGCCATCCGCTGGCTCGAAGACCTGCTGCTGGCGTTCCGCGGCAGCGTGCTGCTGATCACCCACGACCGCGCCTTCCTCGACCGCGTGGCCACCCGCATCGTCGAGCTCGACCGCGGCCGGCTGGTGTCCTTCCCCGGCAACTTCGCCGCCTACCAGACGCGCAAGGCCGAGCAGCTGGCCGCCGAGCAGGTCGAGCAGGCCAAGTTCGACAAGCTGCTGGCGCAGGAGGAAGTGTGGATCCGCAAGGGCGTGGAGGCGCGCCGCACGCGCAGCGTGGCGCGCATCCAGCGCCTGGTGACGATGCGCAGCGAGCGCGCCTCGCGGCGCGACGTGCAGGGCAACGTCAAGCTGGAGGTGTCGCAGGGCGAGCGCTCCGGCAAGATCGTGGCGGAACTGACCGACGTCAGCAAGGCCTTCGGCGACAAGGTGGTGGTGCGCGATTTCACCGGCACCATCATGCGCGGCGACAAGGTCGGCCTGATCGGCCCCAACGGCGCCGGCAAGACCACGCTGCTGCGCCTGATCCTGGGCGAGCTGGCGCCGGACAGCGGCACCGTCAAGAACGGCAGCAACATGCAGGTGGCCTATTTCGACCAGATGCGCGCCCAGCTCGACCTGGAGCGCTCGCTGGCCGACACCATCAGCCCGGGCAGCGACTGGGTCGAGATCAACGGCCAGCGCAAGCACGTGATGAGCTACCTGGGCGACTTCCTGTTCGCGCCCGAGCGCGCGCGCTCGCCGGTCAAGTCGCTGTCCGGCGGCGAGCGCAACCGCCTGCTGCTGGCGCGCCTGTTCGCGCGTCCGGCCAACGTGCTGGTGCTCGACGAGCCCACCAACGACCTCGACATCGACACGCTGGAGCTGCTCGAGGAACTGCTGCAGGACTACAGCGGCACCGTGTTCCTGGTGTCGCACGACCGCGCCTTCCTCGACAACGTGGTGACGTCGACCATCGCCGCCGAGGGCGACGGCCGCTGGCGCGAGTACGTGGGCGGCTATTCCGACTGGCAGGTGCAGTCGAAGCGCAGCGCCGCCATGCAGGAAGCGCAGTCCGGCGAGCGCAAGCCCGCCGAGGCGGCCAGGCCGCGCGAGGCGCGCGCCCCGGCGCGCGTCAAGCTGTCGTACAAGGAGCAGCGCGAGCTGGACGGCCTGCCCGAGCGCATCGCCGCGCTCGAGGCCGAGCAGAAGACCGTGGCCGGGCAGCTCGCGGACGGCGCGCTCTACGCCAGCGATCCGGCTAAGGCGGCGCTGCTCGGCACCCGCCACGACGAGATCGAGATGGAGCTGCTCACGGCGCTGGAGCGCTGGGAAGTGCTGGAAGCCAAGACCAAGGGCGAGGCGCAGTAGGCGCCGCGCGCGGCCCTCAGCCGCACCACGCCAGCACCATATTGGTCAGGTCCACCATGAAGCCCGGCCGCAGGTAGGCCAGGAAGGCCAGCGCCAGCACCGCGGCGGCCGCCGCGAAGCCGGTTGCGCGCAGGACGGCCGCGCGTGCCATCACGCCGCCGCCGCCCGCGGGCGCGCGATGGCGTGCTCGCGGATCGGCAGGTTGACCAGCGCGGCCATCACGCCCAGCCCGATGGCGATCAGCCACACCGTGTCGTAGCTGCCGGTGCGGTCGTAGAGGAAGCCGCCCAGCCACGCGCCCAGGAAGCTGCCGATCTGGTGCGAGAAGAACACCACGCCGGACAGCATCGACAGATACTGCACGCCGAACACCTGGGCGATGATGCCGTTGGTCAGCGGCACCGTGGACAGCCACAGGAAGCCCATCAGCGCGGCGAACACCCAGGTGCTGGCGGTGGTGAGCGGCAGCAGCAGGTAGGCGGCGATCACCACCGAGCGCGCGATGTAGATGGCCGACAGCAGGTAGCGCTTGGGCATGCGCTGGCCCAGCGCGCCCGCGCTGTAGGTGCCGAACACGTTGAACAGACCGATCAGCGCCAGCGCCACGGTGGCGATCTTCGGGTCGGCCAGGCCGCGGTCCTTGAGGTAGGGCGCCAGGTGCACGCCGATGAACACCACCTGGAAGCCGCACACGAAGTAGCCCAGCGTCAGCAGCTGGAAGTTGCGGTTGCCGAAGGCCTCGCGCACGGCCTGGTCGATGGTCTGCTGGAAGCCGCCGGCATGCGCCGCGGCGCGCGGCTCGCGCAGGCTGAAGGCCAGCGGCAGCATCAGGCAGGCCAGCACCGCCAGCACGAACAGCGCGTTCTGCCAGCCGGCGGCGGAGATCAGCGTCTGCTCGACCGGGATCATCAGGAACTGCCCGAACGAGCCCGCGGCGGCGGCGATGCCCATCGCCCAGACGCGCTTCTCGGCGCTGGCCACGCGCCCGATCACGCCGTACACCACGCTGTAGGTGGTGCCCGACTGGGCGAGGCCGATCAGCACGCCGGCGCCCGACGCGAACGCGGTGCCCGAGCCGGCCAGCGCCATCACCAGCAGGCCGGCCAGGTAGAGCGCCACGCCGGCCAGCATGATGCGCAGCGCGCCGAACTTGTCGGCCAGCGCGCCGGTGAACGGCTGGCTCAGGCCCCACATCAGGTTCTGCAGCGCCAGCGCGAAGGCGAAGGTCTCGCGGCCCCAGCCGTGGGCCTGGGTGATCGGCAGGTTGAACAGCCCGAAGCCGTGCCGGATGCCCATCGACAGCGTGACCAGCAGGCCGCCGCAGATCAGCACGGTAGTGAGGGAAAGGGGTTGCCGCCGCGCGGCGTCCTGCGTGGTGTGCTGCATCTTGGCGTGCGTCTCCTGGCGCGGTGTGTTGTTCTGGTCTGGTCCCGCCGGCGCGCCTGGCCTCGTCCCGGGCCGCTGGCTGCACCGAAGCGGTGCGGGCAAGTTTAACCCGCATCCGCGCCTCGCGCCGGGGCCCGCGCCGGCCGTTAATGTGCTCTATCTGTCACGATGGCGGGTGGCGCGCAGGCAATGCGAATGGCGGCGAGAGCGCCGCGCGCTTCCATTACAATGCAGGCTGCCCGGCCACCCTGGCTGGCGCGCGGCAACCGCCGCCGCGCCGGGCCTGGCCGAGAATCCCACTAAGCAAGCGACTCCATGGCGAGCAAAACCAGTCAGTACAGCGAATCTTCCATCCGGGTCCTCAAGGGCCTGGAGCCGGTCAAGCAACGGCCCGGCATGTACACCCGTACCGACAACCCCCTGCACATCGTGCAGGAGGTGATCGACAACGCCTCGGACGAAGCCCTCGGCGGGCATGGCTCCGAAATCATGGTGACGCTGCACCGCGACGGCAGCGTCAGCGTGGAGGACGACGGCCGCGGCATCCCGGTGGGCATCCATCCGGAAGAGAAGGTGCCGGTGGTGGAGATCGTCTTCACGCGGCTGCACGCGGGCGGCAAGTTCGACAAGGGCAAGGGCGGCGCCTACGCGTTCTCGGGCGGCCTGCACGGCGTGGGCGTGTCGGTCACCAACGCGCTGTCCACGCGCCTGGACGTGGCGGTCTGGCGCGACGGCAGCCATGCCACGCTGACCTTCTCCGGCGGCGACGTCACCGTGCCGCTGGCCACGCGCAAGCTCGAGCGCGGCGAGAAGAAGAACGGCACGCGCGTGCAGGTGTGGCCGGACGCCAAGTATTTCGACTCCGCCACCATTCCGCTGGCCGAGCTGCAGCGCCTGCTGCGCAGCAAGGCCGTGCTGCTGCCGGGCGTGAAGGTCACGCTGCTCAACGAGAAGAACGGCGAGCGCCAGACCTGGCAGTACGACCAGGGCCTCAAGGGCTACCTGGTGGAAGCGCTGGCGCAGGGCAGCGGCGCCGAGCTGGTGGTGCCGATGTTCGAAGGCGAGCATTTCGCCGACCCCGACGCCAACCCGGCCGAAGAAGGCTTCGCCGAAGGCGAGGGCGCCTCGTGGGTGGTGGCCTGGACCGAGGACGGCGCGCCGGTGCGCGAGTCCTACGTCAACCTGATTCCCACGCCGGCCGGCGGCACGCACGAGTCTGGCCTGCGCGAAGGCCTGTTCCAGGCCGTCAAGAGCTTCATCGAGATGCACGCGCTGCAGCCCAAGGGCGTCAAGCTGATGAGCGAGGACGTGTTCGCGCGCGCCTCGTTCGTGCTGTCGGCCAAGGTGCTGGACCCGCAGTTCCAGGGCCAGATCAAGGAGCGCCTGAACAGCCGCGACGCGGTGCGCCTGGTGTCCACCTTCAGCCGTCCCGCGCTGGAGCTGTGGCTCAACCACCATGTCGAGTACGGCAAGAAGCTGGCCGAGCTGGTGATCCGCCAGGCGCAGGCGCGCACGCGCGCCGCGCAGAAGGTGGAGAAGAAGAAGGGCTCGGGCGTGGCCGTGCTGCCCGGCAAGCTGACCGACTGCGAATCCACCGACGTCACCCGCAACGAGCTGTTCCTGGTCGAGGGCGACTCCGCCGGCGGCTCGGCCAAGATGGGGCGCGACAAGGAATTCCAGGCCATCCTGCCGCTGCGCGGCAAGGTGCTCAACACCTGGGAGACCGAGCGCGACCGCCTGTTCGCCAACAACGAGGTGCACGACATCGCGGTGGCGATCGGCGTGGACCCGCACGGCCCCGGCGACGAGCCCGACCTGTCCAACCTGCGCTATGGCAAGATCTGCATCCTGTCCGACGCGGACGTGGACGGCGCGCACATCCAGGTGCTGCTGCTGACGCTGTTCTTCCGCCACTTCCCCAGGCTGATCGACAACGGCAACGTGTGCGTGGCGCGTCCGCCGCTGTACCGCGTGGACGCGCCGGCGCGCGGCAAGAAGCCGGCGCAGAAGCTCTACGCGCTCGACGACGGCGAGCTGCTGGCGATCCAGGACAAGCTGCTCAAGGACGGCGTCAAGGAAAACACCTGGCAGATCTCCCGCTTCAAGGGCCTGGGCGAGATGAACGCCGAGCAACTGTGGGAAACCACCATGAACCCGGACACGCGCCGCCTGCTGCCGGTGGCGCTGGGCAACTTCGACCTGCCGCAGACCGTGGGCGTGATGAACATGCTGATGGGCAAGGGCGAGGCGGCGCAGCGGCGCACCTGGCTCGAGGAGCGCGGCAACGAGGTGGTGGCCGACATCTGACGCGGCCCGTTCGAGACCAGCAAGACGCGAGGAAAGCCGATGGCGAAGACAAGCAGACCTGACCACAGCGCATGGCGGCGATGGCTCGCCGCCGGCCTGCTGCTGGCCGGCCTGGCGTGCGCCCCGGCGGCCAACGCGGCGCTGTACGGCTACATCGACGACGACGGCGTGGCGCATTTCTCCGACGAGAAGCTCGACGAGCGCTACACGCTGTTCATGAAGAACGGCGGCGAGCTGCGCAGCCCGTCGCTGGGCCGCGCGGGCGCGGCCGACACCGCCGGCGCGGCCGGCGCGCTCGACCTGGAGACGCACAAGCTCTACCGCTACGTCGTCAACCACCCGAACATCGCCACGGTCGAGCCCATCATCCGCCAGGTGGCGCAGGCGCAGAACGTGGACCCGGCGCTGGTCAAGGCGGTGATGGCGGTGGAGTCGGGCTTCAATCCCGGCGCGGTCTCGCCCAAGGGCGCGATCGGGCTGATGCAGGTGATCCCCGACACCGGCGCGCGCTTCGGCGTGGCCGCCGACGCGCGCCGCACGGTGGAGCAGAAGCTGGCCGACCCGCGCATCAACATCTCGGCCGGCGTGCGCTACCTGCGCTGGCTGATGGAGCTGTTCCCCGGCAACCTGGAACTGGTGCTGGCCGCGTACAACGCGGGCGAGGGCGCGGTGCAGCGCTACAACAACGCGATCCCGCCGTTTCCGGAGACCCGGCAATATGTCAGCACGGTGCTGCAGTTCTACCGTTTCTACCGGCCGGGCGGCATGCCGCCCGCCGTGGCCGGCGGCGGCGTGAGCCGCGTGAAGATGGTGATAGGCGGGCGCCGCAACATGCCCTGACCGCCGCACGCACAACCCGAACGATCGCGCACAACATGCAACCGGCACGCCACGCAGCAGACAGGCGCGCCGTCTTCTTGCCAATCCATGGAACAACAAGACTCTCTGTTTGACCCAGGTGCGCCCGATGGCGGCGCCGACTCGCTGACGCTGGCGCACTACGCCGAGCGCGCCTACCTCGACTACGCCATCAGCGTGGTCAAGGGGCGCGCGCTGCCGGAAGTGGCCGACGGCCAGAAGCCGGTGCAGCGCCGCATCCTGTTCGCCATGCACGAGATGGGCCTGCGCGCCGACGCCAAGCCGGTCAAGTCCGCGCGCGTGGTGGGCGACGTGCTCGGCAAGTACCATCCGCACGGCGACCAGTCCGCCTACGACGCGCTGGTGCGCCTGGCGCAGGACTTCTCGCTGCGCTACCCGCTGATCGACGGCCAGGGCAACTTCGGCTCGCGCGACGGCGACGGCGCTGCGGCCATGCGCTACACCGAGGCGCGCCTCACGCCGATCGCGCGCCTGCTGCTCGACGAGATCGACCAGGGCACGGTGGATTTCATCCCCAACTACGATGGCTCGATGGAGGAGCCCAGGCTGATGCCCGCGCGGCTGCCGCTGGTGCTGCTCAACGGCGCCTCGGGCATTGCCGTGGGCATGGCCACCGAGGTGCCGCCGCACAACCTGCGCGAGGTCGCCGCGGCCACCGTGGCGATGATCCGCAACCCCGACATCACGCTGGCCGAGCTGCTGGCGCTGATGCCCGGGCCCGACTATCCGGGCGGCGGCCAGATCATCTCGCCGGCGGCGGACATCGCGCAGATCTACGAAAGCGGGCGCGGCAGCCTCAAGGTGCGCGCGCGCTGGATCATCGAGGACATGGCGCGCGGCCAGTGGCAACTGGTGGTGACCGAACTGCCGCCGAGCACCTCGGCGCAGAAGGTGCTCGAGGAAATCGAGGAGATCACCAACCCCAAGGTGCGCGCCGGAAAGAAGTCGCTCACGCCCGAGCAGCTGCAGCTCAAGCAGGGCATGCTGGCCGTGCTCGACGCGGTGCGCGACGAGTCCGGCAAGGACGCGCCGGTGCGGCTGGTGTTCGAGCCCAAGAGCAAGAACATCGAGCAGCAGGAATTCATCCAGACGCTGCTCGCGCACACCAGCCTGGAGTCGGGCGCGTCGATCAACCTGGTGATGATCGGCACCGACGGCCGGCCGCGCCAGAAGGGCCTGCCGGAGATCCTGCGCGAGTGGATCGCGTTCCGCTTCGACACCGTCACGCGCCGCACGCGCCACCGCCTGGGCAAGGTCGAGGACCGCATCCACATCCTCGAAGGCCGCATGCTGGTGCTGCTCAACATCGACGAGGTGATCCGCATCATCCGCGAGAGCGACGAGCCCAAGCCGGCGCTGATGCAGGCCTTCGGCCTGTCCGACCGCCAGGCCGAGGACATCCTGGAAATCCGCCTGCGCCAGCTGGCCCGGCTCGAAGCGCTGCGCATCGAGAAGGAGCTGCAGGAGCTGCGCGAGGAACAGGCCGACCTCGACGTGCTGCTCAAGTCCGAGACCATGATGCGCCGGCGCATCATCAAGGAGATCGAGACCGACGCCAGGCAGTTCAGCCCCGAGGACAAGGACCCGCGCCGCACGCTGATCCAGGAAGAGCGCCGCGCCGCGGCCGAGGTGCGCGTGGTGGACGAGCCCGTCACCGTGGTGATGTCGCAGAAGGGCTGGGTGCGCACGCGCCAGGGCCACGGCCACGACGCGCAGCAGTTCACCTTCAAGGCCGGCGACGCGCTGTACGGCACCTTCGAGTGCCGCACCGTCGACGTGATGCTGGTGTTCGGCACCAACGGCCGCGTCTACACCGTGCCGGTGGCCGGCCTGCCCGGCGGACGCGGCGACGGCGTGCCCGTGACCACGCTGATCGAGCTGCAGGCGGGCACGCAGATCGCCCACAGCTTCGCCGGCGGGCTCGACCAGCGCATGCTGCTCGCCACGCGCGGCGGCAACGGCTTCCAGACCAGGGTCGGCGACATGGTCAGCCGCCAGAAGGGCGGCCGCGCCTACCTCACGCTGGACGAGGGCGACGCGCCGCTGGAGCCGGCGCCGCTCGGCGAGGAAGCCACGCACGTGGCCTGCCTGTCCGCCAACGGCCGCCTGCTGCTGGTGGCGCTCGACGAGATCAAGTCGCTCTCGGCCGGCGGCCGCGGCGTGATCCTGATGGAGCTTGAGCCCAAGGAAACGCTGCAGCAGGCCATCGCCGTGGGCGCGCCGGGGCTGGTGCTGTCCGGCGCCGGGCGCGGCGGCAAGCCGGCCTCGCAGAAGCTGGCCGGGCAGAACCTGATGCAGTACATCGGCAAGCGCGCCCGCAAGGGCCGCGTGCTCGAGGCCAGGCTCAAGGACCCGCGCATCGACCCGGTGAAGGTCGAGCCGCCCGCCGGCGGCTGAGCGCCGGCCCGTTGCATGTAGTTCCCGCAGTTCCCGCAGTTCCCGCAGTTCCTGCAGTTCCCCTCTCCCGCTCGCGGGAGAGGGGCAGGGGGAGAGGGCCGGCGGCGCCACGAAGTCCGCGTCCGAGCGGTCCGCCAGCGCCCGGCCTTCTCCCCCGGCCCCGCGCCCGTTGCCTGGGCGCGGGGAGAACCCTCCGATTCTCCGCTTTGCTGCCTGGTCCGAGACATGCCAGTTCCCCCGCCCCCGCGCGCCGCCCTCGCGCCGCTTCCCACGCCCCGCCACCTGTTCATCGAGTTCGCCCGCATGGGCCTGTCCGGCTTCGGCGGCGTGCTGCCGTTCGTGCGGCGCGCGGTGGTGGAGCGCAACCGCTGGCTCGACGACCGCGAGTTCGTCGAGCTGCTCAGCATGGGGCAGGTGCTGCCCGGCCCCAACGTGATCAACGTGGCGCTGATGATGGGCCTGCGCTTCGCCGGCCTGCGCGGCGCGCTGGCCGCGTTCGCCGGGCTGGTGATGGTGCCGATGGTGGTGGTGCTGTCGGCCATGCTGCTGTACGAGCACTACCGCGACGTGGCTGCGGTGCAGCGCATGCTGGCCGGCATGACGGCGGTCTCCGCCGGGCTGATGCTGTCCACCGGCTTCAGGCTGGCGCAGAGCCAGTCGCCGACCGTGCGCGGCCTGCTGGTCGGCGTCGCGGCGTTCGCCGCCATCGGCCTGCTGCGCTGGCCGCTGGTGCCGGTGATGGCGGTGCTGGTGCCGCTCGGCCTGCTGCTCGAATGGCGCGCCGAGGGGCAGGCGCTGCGGCTGGCGGCCGAGGCCGCCGCGCCGCAGGCGCCGCCCGCGCCGGCGCAGCCGCCCGGAACCGACGGCGCCGCCGGGGAGCCGCGCGCATGAACCACCATCCCACCGTGCTCGGCAGCTTCTTCACCCACTTCCTGCTGCTGTCCTTCCTGTCGATCGGCGGCGCCGCCACCACCATCCCCGACATGCACCGCTTCCTGGTGGAGGCGCACGGCTGGATGAGCGACGCGCAGTTCTCCGCCATGTATGCGATTTCCCAGGCCTCGCCCGGGCCCAACGTGCTGTTCGTGGCGCTGTTCGGCTGGCAGATCGGCGGGCCGGCCGGCGCCATCGCCGGCATGATCGCCATCTGCGGGCCGTCCAGCCTGATCGCGCTGGGCTTCGAGTATTTCGCCGGGCGCGCGCCGCAGGCGCGCTGGCCGGGCCTGATCCGGCGCGGCCTGGCCACGCTGACCATCGGCCTGCTGTGCTCGTCGGGCTGGGTGCTGGCGGCCAGCGTGGACCACCGCTGGAGCGCGGTGGCGGTGACGCTGCTGACCATCTTCCTGATGCTCAAGACGCGCGTGCACCCGCTGATGCTGGTGGCGCTGGGCGCGGGCGCGGGGCTGCTCGGGCTGGTCTAGCGGGCTGGTTCGGCGCGGTGTCCGGTGTCCGGCGCCGGGCGCGCTATGCCACGCCGACGAAACCGCCGGTCTGGTGCGCCCACAGCCGCGCGTACAGGCCGCCGCGCGCCAGCAGCTCGGCATGCGTGCCGCTTTCGGCGATGCGGCCGTCGTCCAGCACCACCAGCCGGTCCATGCGCGCGATGGTGGAGAGCCGGTGCGCGATGGCGATCACGGTCTTGCCGCGCATCAGCGTCTCCAGGTTCTCCTGGATGGCCGCCTCCACCTCCGAGTCGAGCGCCGAGGTGGCTTCGTCGAGAATCAGGATGGGCGCGTTCTTGAGCAGCACGCGCGCCACCGCGATGCGCTGGCGCTGCCCGCCCGAGAGCTTGACGCCGCGCTCGCCGACCTGCGCGTCGAGCCCGGTGGCGCCGCCGGCGTCGCGCAGCAGCGGGATGAAGTCGGCCGCGTGGGCGTCGGCGGCGGCGGCCATCAGCTCGGCCTCGCTGGCGCCGGGGCGGCCGTAGAGCAGGTTGTCGCGGATCGAGCGGTGCAGCAGCGAGGTGTCCTGCGTGACCATGCCGATCTGCGCGCGCAGGCTTTCCTGGGTGACGCCGGCGATGTCCTGGCCGTCGATCAGGATGCGGCCGCGCTCGACGTCGTAGAGCCGCAGCAGCAGGTTGACCAGCGTCGACTTGCCGGCGCCGGATGGCCCCACCAAACCGATCTTCTCGCCCGGCCGCACGGTCAGGTCGAGTCCCTCGATCACGCCCGAGCCCTTGCCGTAGTGGAAGCCCACGCCCTCGAAGCGCACCTCGCCGCGCGTCACGCGCAGCGGCGGCGCGCCCGCGCGGTCGGCCACCTTGCGCGGCACCGCGATGGTCTGCATGCCGTCCTGCACCTGGCCGACGTTCTCGAAGATGCCGTTGACCACCCACATGATCCAGCCCGACATGTTGACGATGCGGATCACCAGCCCGGCCGACAGCGCGATCGCGCCCACGCTGACGTGGCCCTCGCTCCATAGCCACAGCGCCAGCCCGGTGGTGGCGGCGATCAGCGCGCCGTTGAGCGCGGTCACGGTGAAGTCCATCGCGCTGACCATGCGGCCCGAGCTGCGCGCCTTGTCGGTCAGGTCGGCCATCGCCTCGCGCGCGTAGTCCTCCTCCAGGCGCGTGTGGGCGAACAGCTTGAGCGTGGCGATGTTGGTGTAGCCGTCGACGATGCGCCCCATCAGGCGCGAGCGCGCGCCGGTGGCGGCCACCGAGCGCGCCTTCACGCGCGGCGTGAAGTAGCGCATCGCGGCCACGTAGCCGACGATCCACAGCAGCAGCGGCAGCATCAGGCGCCAGTCGGCCTCGGCGAACAGGTAGAGCGAGCTGGCGGCGTAGATCAGCACGTGCCAGATCGCGTCCACCGCCTGCACCGCCGAGTCGCGCAGCGAGAAGCCGGTCTGCATGATGCGCTGGGCGATGCGCCCGGCGAAGTCGTTCTGGAAGAACCACATGCTCTGCTTGAGCACGTAGCGGTGGTTCTGCCAGCGCACCAGGTTGCCCAGGCTGGGGTTGATGACCTGGTGCACGAGGATGTCGTGCAGGCCGTTGAAGAGCGGGCGCAGCAGCAGCGCCACCACCGCCATCCAGGCCAGCTCGCCGGCATGGAGGCGGAAGAACGCCGGCCCGGGCGTCGCCTGCGCCAGGTCCACCAGCCGGCCGAGGAAGCCGAACAGCGCCACCTCGATCAGCGCGCCGCCCAGCCCCACCGCCAGCAGCAGGGCGAAGACCGGCCACACCTCGCGCAGGTAATAGGCGTAGAAGCGCCAGATCCGGCCCGGCGGCTCGGTGTCGGGCAGGCCGCGAAACGGGTCGATCATTCGTTCCATCAAGCGCAGCAGCATGGATCTCCTGGGGTCTGGGGGAGGGCGTCCGGCCGCGGTGGCGCGACCGCGGCCGGGCGGCACGGACTGCCATGATACCCAGATCGGACGCCGCCGCCGGGCCGCCGCCGGCGCCCGGCATGACGCCTTCCGGGCACATGCGGACCGCGCCGCCCGGCATGGCTCGCGGTCTCCCGGGCGCCGCCCGCGCCGCTTTCCGTGCCGCTCCCCGCACATATCCGGCCTGCTTGCCCGCCGTCAGCCCGCCATATCCGGGAAATCACCAATACATCTATGCTTGTATATACAACACTATACACCCACGACATGGCCGCACGGTGAGCGTGCCGGCCGCATTCCAGCGTCAATCCCAAGGAGTTCCCCCGTGAGCGACAGCCTCCGTTTCCGCGATGTAGAGATCCGCGCCCCGCGCGGCAGCCAACTGAATGCCAGGAGCTGGCAGACCGAGGCGCCGCTGCGCATGTTGATGAACAACCTCGACCCGGAAGTGGCGGAGAACCCGAAGGAGCTGGTGGTGTACGGCGGCATCGGCCGCGCCGCGCGCAACTGGGACTGCTACGACCAGATCGTCGCCACGCTCAAGACGCTGGGCGACGACGAGACCCTGCTGGTGCAGTCGGGCAAGCCGGTCGGCGTGTTCAGGACCCATGCCAACGCCCCGCGCGTGCTGATCGCCAACTCCAACCTGGTGCCGCACTGGGCCACCTGGGAGCACTTCAACGAGCTCGATGCCAAGGGCCTCGCCATGTACGGCCAGATGACCGCCGGCTCGTGGATCTACATCGGCAGCCAGGGCATCGTGCAGGGCACCTACGAGACCTTCGTCGAGGCCGGGCGCCAGCACTACGGCGGCAGCCTCAAGGGCCGCTGGGTGCTGACCGCGGGCCTGGGCGGCATGGGCGGCGCGCAGCCGCTGGCCGCCACGCTGGCCGGCGCGTGCTCGCTCAACATCGAATGCCAGCAGGCCAGCATCGACTTCCGCCTGCGCACGCGCTACGTGGACGAGCAGGCCGCCGACCTCGACGACGCGCTGGCGCGCATCGCCCGCTACACGGCCGAGGGCAAGGCCATCTCCATCGCGCTGTGCGCCAACGCCGCCGAGGTGCTGCCCGAGCTGGCGCGCCGCGGCGTGCGCCCGGACATGGTCACCGACCAGACCAGCGCCCACGACCCGCTCAACGGCTACCTGCCGGCCGGCTGGACCTGGGGCCAGTACCGCGACCGCGCGCGCACCGACCCGGCCGGCACCGTCAAGGCCGCCAAGCAGTCGATGGCGCGCCACGTGCGGGCCATGCTGGACTTCCAGAAGATGGGCGTGCCCACCTTCGACTACGGCAACAACATCCGCCAGATGGCCAAGGAAGAGGGCGTGGCCAATGCCTTCGACTTCCCCGGCTTCGTGCCGGCCTACATCCGCCCGCTGTTCTGCCGCGGCGTGGGCCCGTTCCGCTGGGCCGCGCTGTCGGGCGACCCGCAGGACATCTACAAGACCGACGCCAAGGTCAAGGCGCTGATCCCCGACGACGCGCACCTGCACCGCTGGCTCGACATGGCGCGCGAGCGCATCAGCTTCCAGGGCCTGCCGGCGCGCATCTGCTGGGTCGGCCTCGGCCAGCGCGCCCGGCTCGGCCTGGCCTTCAACGAGATGGTGCGCAGCGGCGAGCTGTCGGCGCCGGTGGTGATCGGCCGCGACCATCTCGATTCCGGCTCGGTGGCCAGCCCCAACCGCGAGACCGAAAGCATGCGCGACGGCTCCGACGCGGTGTCCGACTGGCCGCTGCTCAACGCGCTGCTCAACACCGCCAGCGGCGCCACCTGGGTGTCGCTGCACCACGGCGGCGGCGTGGGCATGGGCTTCTCGCAGCATGCCGGCGTGGTGATCGTGTGCGACGGCACCGACGAGGCCGCCGCGCGCATCGCGCGCGTGCTGCACAACGACCCGGCCACCGGCGTGATGCGCCATGCCGACGCGGGCTACGAGATCGCCATCGCGTGCGCGCGCGAGCAGGGCCTGAACCTGCCGATGATCACCGGCGGCAAGGAGGCCTGAGCATGAGCGCAACCGACCTGACCCTCAAGCCCGGCCAGTTGAGCCTGGCCCAGTTGCGCGCCGCCTACCGGCAGCCGCTGCGCCTGCGCCTCGACGACAGCGCGGGCGCCGCCATCGACGCCAGCGTGGCCTGCGTCGAGTCCATCGTCGCGCAGGGCCGCACCGCCTACGGCATCAACACCGGCTTCGGCCTGCTGGCGCAGACCCGCATCGCCAGCGCAGACCTGGAGAACCTGCAGCGCTCGCTGGTGCTGTCGCACGCCGCCGGCGTGGGCGAGCCGCTCGACGACGCGATGGTGCGCCTGATCATGCTGCTCAAGGTCAACAGCCTGGCGCGCGGTTTCTCCGGCATCCGCCGCGAGGTGATCGAGGCGCTGGTCGCGCTGGTCAACGCCGAGGTCTATCCGCACATCCCGCTCAAGGGCTCGGTCGGCGCCTCGGGCGACCTCGCGCCGCTCGCGCACATGTCGCTGGTGCTGCTGGGCGAGAGCCAGGCGCGCCACCGCGGCCAGTGGCTGCCGGCGCGCCAGGCGCTGGAAGTGGCCGGCCTGCGTCCGCTGACGCTGGCGGCCAAGGAAGGGCTGGCGCTGCTCAACGGCACGCAGGTCTCGACCGCCTACGCGCTGCGCGGCCTGTTCGAGGCCGAGGACCTGTTCGGCGCCGCGCTGGTGTGCGGCGGCCTGAGCGTGGAGGCCATGCTCGGCTCGCGCGCGCCGTTCGACGCGCGCGTGCATGCCGTGCGCGGCCAGCGCGGCCAGATCGACGCGGCCGCGGCCTACCGCGCGCTGCTCGGCGAGAGCAGCGAACTGGCGCGCTCGCACGCGGACTGCGACAAGGTGCAGGACCCGTACTCGCTGCGCTGCCAGCCGCAGGTGATGGGCGCCTGCCTGACGCAGTTGCGCCAGGCCGCCGAGGTGCTGGCGGCGGAAGCCAACGCGGTGTCCGACAACCCGCTGGTGTTCGCCGCCGAAGGCGACGTCATCTCGGGCGGCAACTTCCACGCCGAGCCGGTGGCGATGGCCGCCGACAACATCGCCCTGGCCATCGCCGAGACCGGCTCGCTGTCCGAGCGCCGCATCTCGCTGATGATGGACCGCCACATGTCGCAGCTGCCGCCGTTCCTGGTGGCCAACGGCGGCGTCAACTCCGGCTTCATGATCGCGCAGGTCACCGCCGCCGCGCTGGCCAGCGACAACAAGGCGCTCGCGCATCCGCACAGCGTCGACAGCCTGCCGACCTCGGCCAACCAGGAAGACCACGTGTCGATGGCGCCCAACGCCGGCAAGCGGCTGTGGGCGATGGCCGAGAACGTGCGCGGCATCCTCGCGGTGGAATGGCTGGGCGCGTGCCAGGGCCTGGACTTCCGCGAAGGGCTCAAGAGCTCGCCGCCGCTGGAGCAGGCGCGCGCGCTGCTGCGCGCCGAGGTGCCGTACTACGAGAAGGACCGCTTCTTCGCGCCCGACATCGAGGCGGCCAGCCGCCTGCTGGCCGCGGGCGGGTTGAACGCGCTGCTGCCGGCGGGGCTGCTGCCCAGCCTGTGACGCCGCGCGCGTCAGGGCGCGCCATGCCATGACGCCCGGGGCGGCGCGCGCGGATGCCCGCCCGCGCCGCCCGCAAACGGGCGCGACAGAACAATGACCCGGAGACAGAACAGATGCAGATGCAACAGCAGCCGCAAGGCCTGCAGCGCAGCCTGGGCGCGCGCCACATCCGCTTCATGGCGCTCGGTTCGGCGATCGGCACCGGACTTTTCTACGGCTCGGCCTCGGCCATCCAGGCGGCCGGCCCGGCCGTGCTGCTGGCCTACCTGATCGGCGGCGCCGCGGTCTACATGGTGATGCGCGCGCTCGGCGAGATGGCGGTGCGCAACCCGGTGTCCGGCTCGTTCGGCCAGTACGCCAACACGGCGCTGGGGCCGCTGGCGGGCTTCCTGCTCGGCTGGACCTACACCTTCGAGATGGTCATCGTCTGCCTGGCCGACGTGACCGCGTTCGGCATCTACATGGGGTTCTGGTTCCCGGACGTGCCGCGCTGGATCTGGGTGCTCGGCATCGTGTTCCTGATCGGCGGCCTCAACCTGCTCAGCGTCAAGGTCTTCGGCGAGCTGGAGTTCTGGCTGTCGCTGCTCAAGGTCGGCGCCATCGTCGCCATGATCGGCGGCGGCGTGGCCATCATGCTGTTCGGCCTCGGCATGGCCGGTGGCGGCGCTGCCACCGGCATCCACAACCTGTGGGCGCACGGCGGCTTCATGCCCAACGGCGTGGCTGGCGTGATCGCTTCGTTCGCGGTGGTGATGTTCGCCTTCGGCGGCATCGAGATCATCGGCATCACCGCCGGCGAGGCGCGCGACCCCGAGCGCGTGATTCCGCGCGCGATCAACGCGGTGCCGCTGCGCATCCTGCTGTTCTACGTGCTCACGCTGGGCGTGCTGATGTCGCTCTATCCGTGGCACCGCGTCGGCAGCGAGGGCAGCCCCTTCGTGCAGATCTTCAGCCGCCTGGGCATCGGCTCGGCCGCGGCGGTGCTCAACGTGGTGGTGATCTCGGCGGCGGTGTCGGCCATCAACAGCGACATCTTCGGCGCCGGCCGCATGCTGTACGGCATGGCCGTGCTGCGCCACGCGCCGCGCGCGTTCGCCCGCGTCTCGCGCAACGGCGTGCCGTGGATGACGGTGGTGGTGATGGCGCTGGCGCTGCTGGCCGGCGTGGTGCTGAACTACGTGATGCCCGAGGACGTGTTCGTGCTGATCGCCTCCATCGCCACCTTCGCCACGGTCTGGGTGTGGCTGATGATCCTGCTGTCGCAGTTCGTCATGCGCCGGCGCATGAGCCGCGCCGAGGCGGCCGCGCTCAAGTTCCCGGTGCCGTTCTGGCCGCTGGCGCCGCTCGCGGCGATCGGCTTCATGCTGTTCGTCTTCGGCGTGCTCGGCTGGTTTCCGCAGACCCGCGCCGCGCTCGCGGTGGGCGCGGTCTGGCTCGCGCTGCTGGTGGCGGCGTGGTGGCTGTGGGTGCGGCCGCGCCGCGATCCGCACGGCGAGCCCGCGCTGGCGCCGGACTGACCTCGCGCCATCTCCCCGACGCCCCCCGGCGCCTCGCCGCGCGGGCGCCATGATTACATCGTTCCAGGCAGACATCATGCTCATCGACAACACCGCCCCCGGCGCCGCGGCCCTGCAAGGCGCCGCGCCCGCGCCGCTGTCCCGCTTCAAGGCCATCGCCGCCATCACCATCGGCAACGGCCTGGAGTTCTACGACTTCGTGGTCTACAGCTTCTTCGCCACGCTGATCGGCCGCCTGTATTTCCCGGTGGCCGACGCCACCGGCCAGTTGCTGCTGTCCTTCGCCACCTTCGGCGTGGGTTTCCTGATGCGCCCGCTCGGCGGCCTGCTGATCGGCATGTACGCCGACCGCGCGGGCCGCAAGCCGGCGGTGGCGCTGACGCTGTGGCTGATGGGCCTGAGCGCGGTGATCTTCGTGGTCACGCCGACCTACGCCCAGATCGGCATCGCCGCGCCGGTGCTGATCCTGCTCGCGCGGCTGGTGCAGGGCTTCGCCATCGGCGGCGAGATGGGCGCGTCCACCGCGCTGCTGCTGGAGTACGCCGACGACCGCTCGCGCGGCTTCTACACGAGCTGGCAGCCGTTCAGCCAGGGGCTGGCGGCGCTGCTCGGCGCGCTGGTCGGGCTGCTGCTTAGCAACGTGCTCGCGCCCGCGGAGCTGGAGGCGTGGGGCTGGCGGGTGGCCTTCGCCATCGGCATCCTGGTGATCCCGGTGGGGCTGGTGATCCGCCGCCGCCTGGAGGAGACCGCGCCCGCGGCCCATGCGTCGGAGCACGCCTCGTCCATGCAGCTGCTGCGCGAGCACGGCCGCGCGTTGGCGGCCAGCGTGCTGCTGATGATCGGCGTGGCCTCGTCGACCTACATCGTGGTCTACTACCTCAGCAACTACGCGGTGTCGCAATTGCACATGCCGCTGTCGCTGGGCATCTGGGCGGCCTGCGTGGCGGCTGGCGTGCAGGTGGTGCTGTCGCCGTTCGCGGGCCGGCTGGCCGACCGCTTCGGCCGCCGCCCGGTGGTGCTGTGGTCGCGCGTGGCGCTGCTGGCGATGATCTATCCCGCCTTCGTGCTGATCAACGCCGAGCCGGGCCTGGCGCGCCTGCTGGTGGTGGTGGGCTGCCTGTCGGTGCCGATGTCGCTGACCTCGCCGGCCTCGATGGTGCTGGTCAGCGAGGTGCTGCCGCAGCGCCTGCGCGCCACCGGGCTGTCGATCGCGTATTGCGTCGCCATCGCCATCTTCGGCGGCTTCGCGCAGTTCTTCTCGACCGAGCTGATCCACCTCACCGCCAACCCGAACGCGCCGGCCTTCTACGTGATCGGCTGCGGGCTGGTCTCGCTGGCCGGGCTGGCGATGGTGCCGGAAACGCTGGGCCGCCGCCTGTCATGAGCGGGATGGCCTTGCCGCATTGCGCGCACCATTGCGCGCACGCCGTCTGGCGCGGGCGCACCGACGGCAACGAGCGCGGCGACACGCGGCGGCTGTTCGACGTGGTGCGCACGGGCACCGCGCGCGTGCCGGGCGCGCCGGTGCTGCTGGGCTTCTGCTGCGACGCCGGCGTGCTGCGCAACCAGGGCCGCGCCGGCGCCGCGGGCGGCCCGCACGAGATCCGCCGCGCGCTGGCCGGCGCGCCGGCGCACGGCCTCGAAGCCTTCCACGATGGCGGCGACGTCATCTGCGCCGACGGCGACCTCGAAGCCGCGCAGCAGGCGCTGGCCCGCGCCGTGGCCGCGGAACTGGCGCGCGGCGCCTTCACGCTGGTGCTCGGCGGCGGCCACGAGATCGCCTGGGGCACGTGGCAGGGCCTGCGCGCGCATCTCGACGCGCGCGGCGACAACGGCCGCGTGCTGGTGCTCAACCTCGATGCGCATTTCGACCTGCGCACGGCCCGCCCCGGCAGCTCCGGCACGCCGTTCGACCAGATCGCCGAAGCCTGCCGCGCGCGCGGCCAGCGCTTCGAATACAGTTGCCTGGGCGTGAGCCGGCTCGGCAATACCGCGGCGCTGTTCGCGCATGCCGACGCGCTCGGCGTGCATTACGTGGAAGACGTGCTGATGCAGGAGCGGCACCTCGACGCGCGGCTGGAAGCACTGCGCGCGCGCATCGACGCGGTGGATCACGTCTATCTGACGATCGACCTCGACGTGCTGCCCGCGGCGGTGATGCCGGCGGTGTCGGCGCCCGCGGCCTATGGCGTGCCGCTGCCGGTGGTGGAGGCGGTGGTGGAACTGGTGCGCGCCAGCGGCAAGCTGCGCGTGGCCGACCTCGCCGAATTCAATCCGCTGTACGACCGCGATGGCTGCGGCGCGCGGGCGGCGGCGCGGCTGGCGTACCGGCTGCTGGCCTGATCGTTTGGATTTTCTTGCTTCCCTCTCCCGCGCGCGGGAGAGGGAAGGCCGCCATCGGCGGCCGGTCCGTCAGCGGATCACCATCTGCGTGAACGGATGCACATACGCCTGCAGCGTGATGAACAGGCCGACCAGGATCGCCAGCGAGATCGAGTGGAAGAACACGTAGCGCAGGATCTCGCCCTCATGGCCGTACCACTTGGTGGCGGTGGACGCCACCACGATGGACTGCGCGTCGATCATCTTGCCCATCACGCCGCCCGAGCTGTTGGCCGAGGCCATCAGGATCGGCGACAGGCCCAACTGTTCCGCCGTGGTCTTCTGCAGGCCGCCGAACAGCACGTTGGAGGCGGTGTCGGAGCCGGTCAGCGCCACGCCCAGCCAGCCCAGCATGGTGCCGAACAGCGGGTAGAGCACGCCGGTGTGGGCGAAGGCCAGGCCCATCGTGGCGTCCAGGCCCGAGTAGCGGGTCAGGTAGCCGATGCCGAACATCGCGCAGATGGTCAGCAGCGAGTACTTCACCAGCTTGATGGTTTCCCAGTATTCCTTGATCAGGCGCGGCACCGAGTAGCCCATCAGCAGGCCGCCCAGCAGCGCCGAGGCCAGGATGCCGGTGCCGGCCATCGACAGCACGTTGAAGGCGAACACCGCGCCTTCGGCGGTGGGCTTGGGCACCACCGGCGGCACCTTGAGCACGGCCTTGTCGAGGCCGGGGATGGGGAAGCGCCACTGCCAGATGCCGTCCATCAGCTTCTTGAATTCCGGGATGCCCCAGACGAACACGAACACCGTCAGGATCACCCACGGCACCCATGCCTTGACCACCGAGATGCCGGCGGAGGCGGCGTTGGCGCGCGCTTCGGCGGCCACCGCTTCGGGGTCGTCGACCTTGGAGTCGTCGTGGCGGCCCAGGATGCGCGTGGAGGTCCAGGTCTCCTTCGGCTTCCAGACTTTCAGGAACAGCGTCAGCGAGCCCATCGACACCAGCGCGGCGATCACGTCCACCAGCCACGGGCCGTGGAAGTTCGACACCAGGAACTGCGGCACCGCGAACGACACGCCGGCCACCAGAATGGCGGGCCAGATCGCCAGCATGCCGCGGAAGCCGGCGAAGGCCCAGATCAGCCAGAACGGCACCAGCACCGAGAAGAACGGCAACTGGCGGCCGACCATCGCCGAGAGCTGCAGCAGGTCGAGGCCCGTGACCGAGGCCAGGCCGATCAGCGGCGCGCCCAGCGCGCCGTAGGCCACCGGCGCGGTATTGGCGATCAGCGCCAGGCCCGAGGCGGCCAGCGGCGAGAAGCCGAGGCCGATCAGGATGGCGCCGGTCACCGCCACCGGCGTGCCGAAGCCGGCCGCGCCCTCGAAGAACGCGCCGAAGCTGAACGCCACCAGCAGCAGTTGCAGGCGGCGGTCCTCGGTGATGCCGGAGATCGAGTTCTGCAGCACCCGGAACGAGCCGTTGAGCGTGGTCAGGCGGTGCAGGAAGATGATGTTGAGGACGATCCAGCCGATCGGGAACAGGCCCGAGACGATGCCCAGGCCGGCCGCCTTGCCGGCCATCGCGGCCGGCATGCCGAACACGGCGGAGGCGATGACCACGCCCACCACCAGCGCCAGCCCGGCGGCCAGGTGGGCCTGCAGGTGAAAGAACGCCAGTGCTGCCAGCAGCACGGCCACGGGTACCCCTGCGGCAAGCGTGGACAACGCCATGCTGCCTAGCGGGTCATAGATTTGACTCCACATGTCTGCATCCTCCTCGGGTTGGGCGGCAGGTTTTCTTTGCTTCGGCTCCGGCCTGCCATGTCTCAGCGGTTTATCGGCTGTTTTCTTTTCTCGGCTGCTTCTTCGTCCGTTCAGCGGCTCTTGCGGTGCTCGTGACGCTGGTCGCGCTGGCCGCGTTGGCCGCTTTTCCCGGTTTCCTGCCCCGGACCACGCGGGCCGCCTGTGGGACAAACTTCGGATTCTAAGGAGGGGTTCCCGCCGCGCCGCCCTAAATCGGATCATCACCCCCATGAACCGGATTCACGGATCAGGGTTTGCCTGGGGGCAGGGCGGGGCACGCCGCGCACCCCCGGGAGGTTACTCCAAACGTGCCGATCCGCAAATGCATGCCGGCGCGGGCCGGCGGTGGCAGAATGCGCTGATGTCCGCCAGTATCCGCCAGTGTCCGCCAGTGTCCGCCGCCGGCGGCGCCGCGCGATCCCGAAGGAGCCTTGCCATGCCGTTCGCCATGCCGCTTGCCATCTCCCACGCCATCCCGGGCGGAGCCCTGTTCGCCGCCTTCGTGCTGGCCAGCCTGGTGCTGGCGGTCACGCCCGGGCCCGCCGTGATCTACATCGTCACGCGCACGCTGTCGCAGGGCCGCCGCAGCGGGCTGGCCTCGGTGGCCGCCGTGGCGCTGGGCAATCTGGTCAACGCGCTGGCGGCGGCGCTGGGGCTGGCGGCGCTGTTCGCGGTGTCGGCGCTGGCGTTCGCGGTGGTCAAGTACGCCGGCGCGGCCTACCTGGTCTACCTCGGCGTGCGGGCCCTGCGCGCGCGCTCGGCGGCGGACGCCGGCGGGGCGGTGCCGGCGGCCAGCCTCGGCAAGGTGTTCCGCGACGGCATGGTGGTGGCCATGCTGAACCCGAAGACCACGCTGTTCTTCGCCGCCTTTCTGCCGCAGTTCATGGACGCGGCCGCGCCCGCGCTGCCGCAGAGCATGGTGCTGGGCGCCACGTTCGTGCTGGTCGCGTCCTTTACCGATTGCTGCTACGTGCTGGCCGCGGCGGCGCTGCTGCCGCTGCTGGGGCGCGCCCGCGGCGCCAGCGCGGCGGGCCGCTACGTCACGGGCGGGGCGCTGATCGGGCTGGGCGTGCTGGCGGCGGTGTCGGGCGGACACCGCGCCAGGTAGAAGACCGGGAAGATGGCGGCTGGCCGCTCAGGCCAGCGGCAGCACGAGGATGCCGGACGCGGCCGGACGCGCGCGCATGGCGGCCACCCAGCGCTCCAGATGGGGGCGCGGCTGGCGCTGCGCCGGCATGCCCAGCCAGCGGTGGGCCGAGCAGGCCAGCGGGATGTCGGCCATCGTGAAGCGGTCGCCGCAGATGAATTCGCGGTCGGCCAGCGCTTCGTCGAGCCGGGCCGCGAGCGGCTCGGTGCGCGCCAGCGAATGCGCGATCAGGGCCTGGTCGCGCTCGCCTTCCGGCACCCGCACGAGCTGGCGGAAGGCATCCACCATCGCGGGGCTGAAGGTATTGGTCTGCCAGTCCATCCAGCGGTCGGCCAGCGCGCGCGCCTTGACGTTGCCGGGCCACAGGGTGTCTTCGCCGTCATGCGCGCACAGGTAGCGCACGATGGCATTGGACTCCCACAGCACGAAGGGCTCGCCGCCCACGTCGGTGCCGCGGAAATCCTCGATCACCGGGATCTGGCGGTTGGGGTTGAGGCGCACGTAGGCCTCGGTGTCGAGGTCGCCCTCGCGGATGCCGATGTCGATGCGCTCGTGGTCCAGGTGCAGCTCGCGCGCGCACCAGACCACTTTCTGCACGTTGATCGATGAGAGTCGACCCCAGATACGCAGCACGAACACGTCTCCCTTGGCTGTGCCAGGCCCGTGCGAACGGGCGATGGCCGCTATCTTGCCATGAAGCCCGCCGCGCAGGTATCAGCCAGGAGGCCGAGCCGCGCGGCGTGCGGCGTTCAGGCTGCCCTGGCCTGCGGCGCCTGCTTGGCGATGGCCTCGCGGAACAGCGTGCCGAGGATGGCCACGCCCTGCTCGATGCGCTCCGGCGCCACCGTCACGAAGGCCAGGCGCAGCGCGTTGCGGCGCGGGTTGCTGGCGTAGAACGGCGCGCCCGGCACGTAGGCCACGTTGCGCTTGACCGCTTCCTGCAGGATCTCCATGCTGTCCAGCCCTTCGGGCAGCTCCATCCAGATGAACATGCCGCCTTCCGGCGCGTTCCAGCTCACGCCCTCGGGCATGTGGCGCGCGAGCGAGTCCAGCATGGCCTGGCATTGCGCGGCGTAGAGCGTGCGGATGGTGGGGATGTGCGAATCCAGCAGGCCGTCGCGCACCACCTCGAACGCCAGGCGCTGCGTGAAGCTCGGCGTGTGCAGGTCCGAGGCCTGCTTGGCCTGGCACAGCTTGAAGTGCAGGTCGGGCGGGGCGATCACGTAGCCCAGGCGCAGGCCGGGGGCCAGGATCTTGGAGAACGAGCCCATGTAGATCACGCCGTCCGGGTTCATCGAAAGCAGGCTCGGCAGCTGGTCGCCGCGGTAGCTCAGTTCGCCGTAGGGATCGTCCTCGACCAGCAGCAGGCCCAGCTCGCGCGCGCGCGCCACCAGCGCCTGGCGGCGCTCCAGCGGCATGCGGCGGCCGGTCGGGTTCTGGAAGTTGGGCAGCGCGTACAGGAAGCGCGCGCCGGCGGTCAGCTCGGGCGTGAGCGCCTCGGGCAGCAGGCTCTTGTCGTCGCCCGGCACCGAGACGAACTCCGGCTCGAACAGCGAGAACGCCTGCAGCGCGCCGAGGTAGCTGGGCGTCTCCACCAGCACCGGGCTGCCCGGGTCGATCATCACCTTGGCGATCAGGTCCAGCGCCTGCTGCGAGCCGGTGGTGATCAGCACGCGCTCCACGCCCACGTTGTGGCGCCTGGCGACGAACTCGCGCAGCGGCATGTAGCCCTCGGTGGCGGCGTACTGCAGCGCGGCCTGCGGGTTGTCGGCGAAGATCCGGGCTACCGCCTGCTCCATCGCCGCTACCGGGAACGTGGCCGGGGAGGGCAGGCCGCCGGCGAAGGAAATGACTTCCGGACGCTCGGTGACTTTCAGGATTTCGCGGATGGCCGAGCTGGTCAGAGCTTGTGCCCGGCGGGAGATGGCCCAGTTCATGATGGTCTCTTGGTATGGGTATGGGAGTCGGGCGCGCCCGACTCAGTCAACGATAAAAAGCCGCGCGCCGGTCGGCGTGGACGAACGGTGCGGCTCGGCCTGGTCGGCGACCTGGTAGCTCGTGCCCGCGCGGAGCACGAACTGCCGGCCGTCTTCCAGCTCGGTATGCAGCTCGCCGTCCAGCACGAACAGGATGTGGCCCTTGGTGCACCAGTGGTCGGCGAGATAACCGGCAGAATACTCCACCATGCGCACTCGGATATCGCCGAACTGGCGGGTGCGCCAGAGGGCTTCGCCGGTCTCGCCCGGGTGGCGGGTCGGGGCGACGGCGGACCAGTCGGTGGTGCCGAACGGCAGGTTGTCGATGCGCATGGGAAAGGCGGGGGTTCGTTTGTCTGTCGTGGCGGGCCGGCCGCGCGGGATGCCGCGCGCCGGCCCGGTGGCCGGGGCTTACTTGACCTCGACGATCAGTTCGATCTCGACGCAGGCGCCGAGCGGGATCTGCGCCACGCCGAAGGCGCTGCGGGCATGCTTGCCGGCGTCGCCGAACACTTCGACGAGGAACTCCGAGGCGCCGTTGGTCACCAGGTGCTGCTCGGTGAATTCCAGCGTGGAGTTGACCAGGCTCATCAGCTTGACGACGCGGGTGACGCGGTTCAGGTCGCCGAGGTGCGCGTGCAGCGTGGCCAGCAGGTCGATGGCGATGGCGCGCGCGGCGGCCTTGCCGTCTTCGGTGGTGAGGTCCTTGCCGAGCTTGCCGGCCCACGGCTTGCCGTCCTTGCGCGCGATGTGGCCGGAAAGGAATACGGTGTTGCCGGTCTGGGCGGCCATCACGTAGGCGGCGGCGGGGGCGCCGGCGCCGGGCAGTTCGATGCCGAGGCGGGCAAGGGTGTCGTAGACGGACATAAGGTCTCCTGTCAGTGGGGTCGTCCCGGAGGGATGGGGTGGAGTTCTTCGGCGGCGGGCGCGGGCACGGGACCAGCGGGGGCGCTGCGCACGGCGGTACGGCGGCCCGCGGCAACCACGCCGATCACCGCCACCGCGAAGGCGAGGGTGGCGGCGTCGAGCGGCTCGGCCAGCATCAGGGCGCCGCCCGCCAGCGTGAGGAACGGCTGCAGCAATTGTATCTGGCCCACGCGCGCCACGCCGCCTTTTGCGAGCCCGGCGTACCAGAACAGGAAGCCGACGAACATCGAGAACACCGACACATAGCCCACGCCGAGCCACGCGCGCGGCGAGGCGGCGGCGATCTGCCCGGCATGCGCGAGCGCCAGCCAGGCCACCAGCGGCAGCAGCGCCGGCATCGACACCGCCAGCGCCCAACTGATGGTCTCCTGCCCGCCCAGCTCGCGCGACAGCTTGCCGCCTTCGGCATAGCCCAGCGCGCCGAGCACCATCGCGGCGAACAGCAGCCAGTCGGCGTGCTGGAGCCCGCCGGCGCCCTGCCACAGCGCGAAGGCCACCACCAGCGCGCTGCCCGCCGCGGCCGACAGCCAGAAGCCCGCCGACGGGCGCTCGCGCCCGAACCACGCGGCGAACACGGCGGTGGCCAGCGGCAGCAGGCCGGTGATGATGGCGCCGTGCCCGGCCGGCACCTCGCGCATGGCCAGCGAGGAAAACAGCGGAAAGCCCACCACCACGCCGAGCGCGGTCACGGCCAGCCGCCACCACTGGCTGCCGCGCGGGCGGCGCGCGGCGGCGAAGGCCCCGCGCTGCCACAGCAGCAACAGCGCCAGCACGCCGGCCACCACGGCGCGGCCCAGCGCGACCAGGGTGGCATCGAGCTCCGCCACCGCCATGCGGGTAAACGGCAGCGTCTGGCTGAACACGGCCACGCCGACGAAGCCCAGCAGCATGCCGCCGCCGTGGCCGGCGTGCGGGGCCGCGCCGGGGCGGGGCAGGGAGGCGGATCGGGTCGTCATCGCGATACCTCAGTGAGACATGGGGCCGCCGGACCGCGCGATCCACAGCGCGGTCAGCGCCAGCGCCAGCCCCATCGCGCGGTTGAACCAGCGGATGCGGTCGCCAACCTGCAGCCAGTGCCGCAGGCCGGCGCCGAGCGCGCCGTACACGCCGTTGCTGACGAAGCCGAACACGGCGAACACCGCGCACATCAGCAGCACCCGGCGCAGCGGCGACTGCGCGCCGGCCATGTAGGAGGCGGCCGTGGCCAGCGCCAGCATCCACGCCTTGATGTTGGCGTATTGCAGGATCACCGACTGCCACACCGACAGCGGGCGCAGCACCTGCTTGTCGGCCAGCGCGGCGCTGCGCGCCAGCCGCAGCGCCAGCCACAGCAGGTACAGCACGCCCGCCGCGCGCACCAGCAGCCCCAGCGCCGGGCTGGCCAGCACCAGCGCGCCCACGCCGGCGGCGCACAGCGCCACGATGCTGGCAAAGCCGAAGGCCACGCCCACGCAGTGCGGCAGCGTGGCACGCAGGCCGAAGTTGGCGCCGGTGACGGCGGCGATGGTGGTGTTGGGGCCGGGCGTGAAGGCGCCCACCGCCAGCAGCGTGAGCAGCGCGGCGAACTGCGCCATCGACAGCCCGGCCAGCAAGTCCGGGCCCGCGAGCGCGCCCGTCATGCCGCGAACTGCACCACCACGCGGCGGTTGGTGCGGCTCTTCTTTTCGATCTTGGTCACGACCACCGCGCCGATCTCGCCGGTGGCGGCCACGTGCGTGCCGCCGCACGGCTGGCGGTCCACGCCGGGAATCTCGATGATGCGGATGGCGCCGCTGCCGGCCGGCGGCGCCGCGCCCACGGTGCGCACCAGTTCCGGCTGGGCGGCCAGCTCCGCGGGCGTGATGAGGTCGATGCGCACGCGGCTGTCGGCGCCGATCAGCGCGTTGAGCCGCTCGGTCAGATCGCCCTTGTCGAGCGTCGATTCGGGCAGGTCGAAGTCGATGCGCGCCGAGTCCGGCGAGATGCCGCAGCCGGTCACGGGCACCGGGATCAGCGAGCCCAGCAGGTGCAGGCAGGTATGCAGGCGCATCAGGCGGTGGCGGCGCTCCCAGTCGATGGCGACGGCGACGATGTCGCCCGGCTCGGGCAGCGCCGAGCCCGGCGCCGGCACGTGCAGGATGCGGCTGCGGTCCGGCGAGTAGATGGTCTCCAGCAGCGCGACGGTGGCGCCGTTGGCCAGCCGGAGCGTGCCGGTGTCCCCCGCCTGGCCGCCGCTGCGGGCATAGCACACGGTCTGGTCGAGCTCGATGCCCTCGGCGTGCACGGCCACCACGGTGGCGGTGCAGTTGCCGAGATAGGCGTCGTCGTCGAAGCGTTTGCGGGTGGTGGGGGGCATGGCTCAAATCTCCTGCGGTCGTTGTTCTTGTGGTGAATGCGGTACTGCCGGTACTGCCGGTGTTGCCGCCGGTGCTCAGCGCAGCGTGCGCACGCCGTCCGGCGTCTCGATCTCGGCGCTCAGCTCGGCTTTGTCGCCGGGCTCCAGCGCGATCAGCGCGCCGCCGCCCAGCCATTGCAGCGCGCGCCCGAGCCGCGCCGCCTGCGGATGGCGCCCGCGCAGCGCGCGCAGGGCCAGGCCCTGGCCGGGCAGCCGCGCGGACGGATGGAGCGGCACGTCCCACTGGATCAGCGTGGGCAGCACGCCGTCGCCGGCCACGGCCGGGCCGTCCTCGTCGGCGGGCCAGCCGGGCAGGCTGCCGTCCTCGGGCACCGTGATGCGCCAGCGCAGGTCGCCGCGTGTCATCGGGATCACCGGGGCGATGCGCGCCGGGTACTGCGACTGCCACAGCGACAGGTCGGCCGGGCGCGCCACGCGCGCCGCCCAGTTCAGCAGGAACGGGCCCCCGCGCAGGCGCGCCTGGACCGCCTCGCCGTCCAGGCCGAACCAGCGCGGGCGCGCCGGCGCCGGCGCCGCGGGGTCGATGGCGATGATTTCCAGGTAGATCCCGCCGAACAGGCCGAGCAGGCGGTTGTGCGTGCCCATGCCGGGATGGGCGCCACCCGGCTGCGCCGGCACGCCCAGCGCCTCGGCGACATGCTGCGCGCCCGCCTCGAGCGTGGCGGCGGCGATCACGAGATGGTCGAGAGCTAGCGTCATTGTGTGTTGATGGTAGTGAAGGTTGTCGGTACAGTACCTATACAGTTATGCAGATCATTCACAGTACAGTGGCGGGAGCACGACATGAACAGCGACGACCTGGCCGCGCCGGGCCTCAAGGATAAGGCAGGCGCCGCCGCCGGGGGCGTGACGGCCGAGGCGCCGCGCCCGCTGCGCCTGGTGCCGCCGCCGACCGAGCGCATGCCCAGCCCGGTGCCGTCGGCGCAGATGACGCTGGTGGAGCAGTTGACCGAGTGGGCGCGGCTGCGCATCGACGAGCGCATCTTCCGCGCCGGCATGCGCATGCCCTCGATCCGCCAGCTGGCGCAGGACAAGGGCATTTCCCGCTTCACCGTGGTGGAAGCCTACGAGCGGCTGGTGGCGCTGGGCTATCTGGAGTCGCGCCGCGGCTCCGGCTTCTACGTGCGCGAGCGCACCCCGCAGGCGCCGGCGGTGGCGCCGGTGGCCACCGGCTCGCGCAATATCGACGTGACCTGGCTGCTGCGCAGCATGTATCACTCGAGCGAGCCGCACAAGTCGCCCGGCCAGGGTTTCCTGCCCAACGACTGGCTCGACGGCGAGCTGGTCGCCAGCGCGCTGCGCGGGCTGGGCCGCCAGCCGGGCAGCCATTTCCTGGTCAGCGGCACGCCGCAGGGCTTCCTGCCGCTGCGCCAGCAGTTGCGCAACCGCCTGGCCGAGCTGGAGATCGGCGCCGCGCCCGAGCAGATCGTGCTGACCTCGGGCATCACCCAGGCGCTCGACCTGATCGCCCGGCTCTACCTGCGCGCCGGCGACGCGGTGCTGGTGGGCGACCCGGCCTGGTTCGTGATGTTCGGCCGTTTCGCCGCGCAGGGCGCGCAGCTGATCGGCATGCCCTACACCGCCGAAGGCCCGGACCTGGAGGCGCTGGAGCGCATCCTGCAGGCGCGCCGGCCGCGCCTGATGGTGATCAACTCGGTGCTGCACAACCCGACCGGCACCTCGCTGTCGGCGGCCAAGGCCTTTCAACTGCTGCGGCTGGCCGAGCAGTACGACCTGCTGATCGTCGAGGACGACATCTACTGCGACCTGTGCCCGCCCGGCCATGCGGCCACGCGGCTGGCCAGCCTGGACCAGCTGCGCCGCGTGATCTACCTCGGCAGTTTTTCCAAGACGCTGGCCGCCAACCTGCGCGTGGGCTTCATCGCCGCGCACCCGGAGACCGCCGCCAGCCTGACCGACAGCAAGCTGCTGGCCGGCCTGGCCTCGCCGGAAATCAACGAGCGTGTGCTCTACAAGGTGCTTACCGAAGGCCACTACCGCAAGCACGTGGAGCGCGTGCGCGCGCGCCTGGACCGCGCTCGCGACGACACCCGCCGCACGCTGGAACGCATGGGCCTGGCGCTGTTCCCGGGCCAGCACGCCGGCATGTACCTGTGGGCCGACACCGGGCGCGACACCAACGCCATCGCCACCGCCGGGCACGAGGAAGGCTACCTGTTCGCGCCCGGCAGCCTGTTCTCGCCGTCGCAGATGCCCTCGGGCTGGATGCGCTTCAACGTCGCCAGCAGCCAGGACGCGGGCATGCTGGCCTTCCTGGCGCGCCAGCTCGAGCGCCGCTAGCCGCACTTGAAATCCGGGCCCCGCGCCCCTATGTTCCGGGACACCGCCCCGGCGCCAGCGCGCCGCGGCCAGGGAACCGGATTCCCGTTCCAGCCAAGTCAGCCAAGTTAGCCAAGAGGAGAACCATGACCGCACCGCACGAGACGATGAGCTTCCAGGCGGAAGTGAAGCAATTGCTGCACCTGATGATCCACTCGCTGTACAGCAACAAGGAAATCTTCCTGCGCGAGCTGATCTCCAATGCTTCGGACGCCACCGACAAGCTGCGCTTCGAGGCGATCGCCAACCCGGCCCTGCTCGAGAACGACGCCGACCTCGCCATCCGCATCGAGGCGGACGCCAAGGCCCGCACGCTGAAGATCACCGACAACGGCATCGGCATGAGCCGCGACGAGGCTATCCGCAACCTCGGCACCATCGCCCGCTCGGGCACCAAGGAATTCTTCCAGCAGCTCTCCGGCGACCAGCAGAAGGACGCCGCGCTGATCGGCCAGTTCGGCGTGGGCTTCTACTCGGCCTTCATCGTCGCCGACAAGGTCACGGTGGAAACGCGCCGCGCCGGCCTGCCCGCGAGCGAGGCGGTGCGCTGGGAAAGCGCCGGCGACGGCGAGTTCAGCGTGGACGCCATCGACCGCGCCGAGCGCGGCTCCACCATCACGCTGCACCTGCGCGAAGGCGAGGACGATTTCCTCTCCGCGTGGAAGCTCAAGGGCATCATCCAGAAATACTCGGACCACATCTCGCTGCCGATCCGCATGCCCAAGGAAGTGTGGGACGCCGACACCAGCGCGTACAAGGAAACCGGCGAGTGGGAGAGCGTCAACCAGGCCAGCGCGCTGTGGACGCGCTCCAAGTCCGACATCACCGACGAGCAGTACACCGCGTTCTACCAGCACATCTCGCACGACAACCAGGCCCCGCTGGCGTGGACCCACAACCGCGTCGAAGGCCGCAGCGAATACACCCAGCTGCTGTACGTGCCGGCGCGCGCGCCGTTCGACATGTTCGACCGCAACCACAAGGGCGGCCTCAAGCTCTACGTCAAGCGCGTGTTCATCATGGACGAGGCCGAGCAGCTGCTGCCGTCCTACCTGCGCTTCGTCAAGGGCGTGGTGGATTCGGCCGACCTGCCGCTCAACGTGTCGCGCGAACTGCTGCAGGAAAGCCGCGACGTCAAGGCCATCCGCGAAGGCTGCACCAAGCGCGTGCTGTCGATGCTGGAGACGCTGGCCGACAGCGACGACGAAGCCGAACGCGTCAAGTACGCCACCTTCTGGGAGCAGTTCGGCCAGGTGCTCAAGGAAGGCCTGGGCGAGGACGCCGGCAACCTCGAGCGCATCGCCAAATTGCTGCGCTTCGCCTCCACGCACCAGGACAGCGCCGAGCAGAGCGTCGCGCTGGCCGCCTACGTGGGCCGCATGAAGGAAGGCCAGGACAAGATCTACTACGTCACGGCCGATAGCTGGGCCGCGGCCAAGTCCAGCCCGCACCTCGAAGTGTTCCGCAAGAAGAGCATCGAAGTGCTGCTGCTGACCGACCGCGTGGACGAATGGATGCTGTCCTTCCTGCGCGAGTTCGACGGCAAGGAACTGGTGTCGGTCGCGCGCGGCGACCTCGAGCTCGGCGCGCTGGCCGACGCCGACGAAAAGGCCGAGCAGGAGAAGGCCGAAGGCGACTGGAAGGAAGTGCTCGAACGCGCCAAGGCCGTGCTCGACGGCAAGGCCAAGGACGTGCGCGTGACGCTGCGCCTGACCGAATCGGCTTCGTGCCTGGTCTCCGACGAAGGCGACATGAGCGGCTACCTGCAGCGCCTGCTCAAGCAGGCCGGCCAGAAGGCGCCCGACGCCCAGCCCATCCTGGAGCTGAACCCGGACCACGCGCTGGTGCGCAAGCTGCGCGCGCTGGCCGAGGCCGGCCCCGCCGACGAAGCCTTCGGCGACCGCGTCCACGTGCTGTTCGACCAGGCCCTGCTGGCCGAAGGCGGCACGCTGGAAGATCCGTCGGCCTACGTGCGCCGCATCAACAAGCTGCTGGCCTGACGGTCGGTCCCGGCCGCCCTCCCTTGCCGCGCGGGGGAGGGCGGCGTCTGCATCCGCGATGACAGCACTCCCGCAACAGACAACGGCGCTCAAGCGCTGCTTCCCGCCCGTGGTCGACGCCGGCACGCGCGTGCTGATCCTGGGCAGCCTGCCGGGCGAGGCGTCGCTGGCGCAGGGGCAGTATTATGCGCATCGGCAGAATGCATTTTGGCGGTTGGTCGGCGACGTCCTCGGTGAGAATCTGGTTCACATGGGTTACGCCGCGCGATTGCAAACGCTTCTGGTGCATCACGTTGGTCTATGGGACGTCGTAGCTGAGGCCAAGCGGGAAGGCAGCTTGGACAGCAACATACGCGATCATGCTGGAAATGACCTAGTGGGTTTGGTCGAGTCGCTACCAAAGCTGAACGTAGTCGCGTTCAATGGCGGTACGGCAGAGCGTATTGGTTTGAAGGCCCTCGGGCAGCGTGGTGGCAACCATCGCGTCGTCAGGCTTCCTTCGAGTAGTCCTGCCCATACTATGCCGTATTCGGAAAAACTGCGTGCTTGGCAGGAGCTGCGGATATGGTTGGCAAAGGCTCGTTGACGTTTCGGTGCCAACACATTCGATTTTTGTTAACTACTGTATGGCGCGAGTTGTCACCGGCCCACGCTTTCCGATCATCGCAGGGACGGTCCAGGAGATGCGGCCGCAGGGCATCTAGGCTCACTGGTATGTACGGAACTGCTGGCCGAGACTGGGCGGTGTCCCTGGCGGCTTCCTAGGTAATCCAGGAAGCGTCTGACTATCTTGAAACGCTGAGGAACTAAGACTGGAGACCCATCGATGCTAGATAAGAGAGTAGCTCTAACGAGTGCAGACTTTCTTGAAAAGACCAGCGAACAACTTAAGTTCCTCATTAAATCGGCAAAGGCGTACGACGAAGGGGATCATTCGGAGGCGGTCCGCATGGCGACGTCTCTTCGCGTCCTGTTGAATAGTAGCGGTAAAGACAATATTTCATTGCTTCGCCATCTCAAAGGAACGGACTGGCGGTTCATTGATACCGGCTTCACTTATTCCGCGAGCAATCTGATGACTCATACGGGTCTTGTATCGCTCCAAGCGTCGGAAGCCCAAGCCCGGTTTATTCCACTCATTACGTCAGGTCTTTCAACACCGCGCGCGATCCGAACTCCCTATCCGGATTGGTGGCGACAGTCTGTGGTGATACGAGACAAGGATGGGAACAAGTTCACTCGCTGGCATCTCGTCGATTGGGTAGCAAATCAAGATGGTGGCGCGCATGTCGATGCATCGCTTGCAGATAGCTACTACAAGCTCAAGCGCTTAGATGGGACTGGTTGGCGTACATCGATAGGGGATATAGATGTTCCCGTGATGGGTGTGATAGATGCGAGCATCCGACAGATCTCCCATGAATGCATTAGGACGTTTGAGCGAAAATTGCCAACTATCGTGCCCACAGGGCTATACGGCATCGCATGATTGATCTCGTGGCGAATGTTGATCCGTATCGCTAAACGTCACTCAAGAACCGTTACCGCAGTCATCCTTACCGGTGATTCGATCAATGCCAGTAGAAAATCTTTTTACGGAAACGGTCTCGCCCGAAGCTCTGCGTGTGCGATCCGAAGCCGTGTTGTGGATGCGCAAGCAGATGGCGCAGCGTGGCTTGACATTGGCTGACCTAATGGCGGCAGGCTGTTTCGCCGCTCAGAGTTGTAGGGCCGACGAGAAAAGATCGACGGCGCGGTATCGAAGTGCTGATGGACAGAGTTGGGAGGGTAAGGGCGCATGCCGGATTGGCTCCGGCGAGTGCTCAATGCTGGACAGAGTATCGAGTATTTCGGAATGAGCTAGCGCTGCAGCGCAGTGGCGAAAATTTACGAAATACAATTGGTCTTGAGAGGCATCGAAGAACCCGGAAGGATGCGAGTACTCGTGTCGAAAATTCGGCGCCTAGAAGGGATTCATACATGCTGCGATTCCATATTTCCCCGATACGAAAGACACCTAAAAAGTTCTTGCGATGACATCGATAGGCTTCATTCCTCGAAAACGTCTCCGATGGATTCCTGTGTCAGAGAGACTGGCTCACGAGTATTGCTATTTCTTGCATGATGCCTGCGTCGGGATGCTGGGAGAGTATGAGAAAGCGCAGGCACATTTCGTACGCTTCGATTTCGTCAGCAAAACAGAATCTGCCCATTTCGAGGAAGTTGCACAAGCAGAGGATGCTGTGGCCGGGCTACGAGCAATTGGCCGTCTTGAGGAGGCGCGCAGAGTGGCTTTGAACTCCATCACCATGGCCATGGTGTCCGACTGCATGCACCATGTCTTCGAGGCTTTGCATTGCATGGAAAAACGGAAGTTTGTCGTCGCCCTTAATTTGCTTCGCAAACCACTTCTCGACAGCCTGGTATTTCTTTCGTGGATGTTGGGGGACGAAGAGGACTTCTACCGAGTCTTTGCCGAGCAATCTCCGATGGGGCTGACAGGAAAGGCCGTCGGAAACCGTAGGGCCGAGATACTTGCCCTCGCCTTATCCAAGACCGAGGTCGAGGATACGATCTCGGCTGAATGGCTAGACGCGGTGCTTTTTGACTCCGCTAACCAGAGTGGGCTTTATTGGCTACTTCAACGAGCTGTTCACCTCATCACGGCACAAAGGATCGAGCTTCGCACTGAGCCGGAAAACTTCAATTTCATTTTTAAACCGCACACTGATGACGATGTGTACATCGGGGTCTATGATGCGTTGCCAGGCGTGCTCCTCTATCTAAGCCATGTGGTAGCAAAGTTATTTCAATGCATGCAGCCGTGGGATGATGGGGCAAGAGACGCCTTTACTGTGAGGTCAATCTACGGCTTTCATCTTGTTCGCCGGGATGACATGGGTCTCGAAATCCAGCGCAAGCTTTCCGAACTATCGAAGCACATGATTTGCGATGCGTGCGGTACGCCCGCCAGGCCTACGTACCATAATGTCGGTCGCATCTTGTTGAACGAATCGTTTAGATGTGCTTCGTGTCGTCGGGTTACACCATTCCCTTTCGCTTGGCTGTTTTAGCCGCAAGGCTTGCTCGCGATTGTAACGAACGCCACCTGGAGTCGTTCCTAGAGCTTCGGCCCAATCCGAGGTGCCAGATGCGAGAGGGTAAGGCCAAGGTCCTGTCCGAAGCTGAGTTCAAACGAGCCCTCAACACGGCAAAGAAATACGCGCACGCCAAACGCAATGTCGCGCTGCTCTATTGTTCGTTCGGTTTCGGCCTGCGTGCGAAAGAGATGGCGGCACTAAAGATCAAGCATGTCCTCGGGCCAGATGGTGCACTACTTGAAGACATCAACCTAGATGGCTCGATGACCAAGGGACGAAAGCAGCGATACGTTTTCCTGACCAACCAACGTGTTGCCGCTGCGATCCGCGAATACATCGATGAGCGGCGTGAACGGGACGGAATCTTGTTCAACTATGAGTCGCCGTTGTTCCGGTCGCAGAAGGGAAGTGCGTTTTCGCCGAACACGTTGCAGCAGCTCTTCCGCCACGTATACGCACAATCACGTTTGCGGGGCGCGTCCAGCCACTCGGGTCGCCGGACATTCGCCACAGTGAAAACTACACTACTGTCTCGCACATTGGTGGATTACCGGTAGCGTTGCTACAGGGATATTAGTGGCAATTTTATCAGCTATGATTGCCCGTGGGTCGTGACGGGTTTGCTTCGGACAGATAGGCAGTCTCAGAAATCATAAGATGACAAAGATCGGAAATCTCTTCCTTAGCTCGCCAGGCGCCAGCGAAAATTCCTCCAGTGCGCTTGCCTGTAAGCTTACGCATCCGTTCTCGAAAAGCTTCGAATGGGCTTGTCCTGACTCAAGATGGCATGTTGCAATCGATGCCGGAGGTGGTCATGTCAGCGCCCGGAATGCGGATAAGATGGCTTTCGAGGACGTAAAGCATCATGGAATGGCCGCTATCATGCGCGCGCTCGATTTGGCAGCCATACAAGAGAACCTAGTTTCCTCCGTTAAAGAACTGGGAGACTACTCCATTTGTAGATTCTACGAAAATGAAGCGCCGGTAGTGAGATTGACTTCAGTCGCACGTCAGGCAATATCGATTCAGTTGCATATTGAGCAGCGCGATGCCGATGGAAATTTGATACCGCAGCCGATACCGCCTGTGCCGGTTTGGAATAGAGCATTTCGATATTACAGATTGTCGCAGCTTGCAACGGATATCTACGAAGCGTATCGAAATCTATATCTTGCGTTTGAAGCGCTGGCAGAACATATATTTCCTCGCATGCCAAAGGAGCGAGAAGGTGATTGGATTAGGCGTGCCTTCGAGGGTGCTCATGACAAGTATAGTCTTGCAGGACTAGTGCCTGAAAATTGCAGGAACCCAGGAGACTATTTGTTTGGAACACTCTATAAACATGTGCGATGCAATCTCTTTCATTCGCAGAGCGCTGACTCAATACTTCCATATTACCAAGTCGACGCGACAGCTGTTCAGCACGCCTATGAAGCATTGCTTAGGGTATGGAGACACATTTCCGCGCACGCACTTGGGACTTCGAGTGGCGGAGGAGTTGTCACACATCAAGGCTTCCGGCACATGATGTCCAATGCGTTGGGTGCCAATGTGAAAGGTATTGTGACTCAAGTGGAGTTGCCTACGCGCAATGAGGGAGCCGCTTCTATTCCGATTGCTGTCCAAGCACTGGATGAGTGTATCTATATTGGGGAGGTATCTGCGGGAATGGTGGCAGTTACCGCAAGTCAGCGGAGCCCTGCTAGTCTCCCAAAAATTCGCTGCGCAGGGATCATGACCGAAACTTCGGCGCAGCTCTTTTGCGAAATTCCTGATGGTTTGGAAGTCGGTGATGTAGCCTATTTTCAAATGCATTTAGGCTTCAGATTGGTGCAGGGCGGCATGCCAAAGACGGAGTTCTAGTATGTTAAGCGGACTAAGATGTCCGCCTCGTAGTGGTCGGGTTTTGTGGCGGAATTGCAGAGCTTTGGAAAGCGATCTATAGATTTATTCCAGCTCAGGGATTTTTATTGTGGAAGCGAAGAAGACCGATCTGAGTAAGCTGAGCCTAGAGGACTTGCGATTGGAATGGGAGGCCATTCGGAGGGGGACGCCTCTTGGGACACTTTTTGTGATAGTGTCAAAAATTGTTGCGGTAATTGTATTTGTCATTGGTGTTCCAATCGGAGTCAAGAAAATTTTCTTTGAGGGCTCTGATGTTGCCTCGCGTGGACCAGGCAATATTTCAGCAACCGCTGGTACTCCTTCGCCTGCTTCCGGAGCTGAGTCAGACAAGGCGGCGGTGAGTTCGGAAATTAAGAAAAGAGATGAATCGATTTCATTGCAAGCTGAAAAAATAAAAGATCTTCAAGGGAAAGTGGATACCCTTGCAGAGCAGCTAAATAGGCGTCCAGATGGATACCGATGTATGATCTATGATGGCGATTTAAACAAGTTGCGTGTAAAGAAGGATGAGGTCGAGCAGTATATTCAAACGCTTCTTCGGCCGCCGCAAACAAGGGAGCAAGCCGCTGCAGGGGTCTACTACACAGTTGAGGAGCTGGATGTCTTCGCAAAGCAAGCTGCCGAATATAGGAAGCAGGCCAGCGATATCCAAGAGCAGATAAAGGGTGTTGAATCTAATAGAGCACAATGCAAGTCGTAATCTGCTATAAGGATCTCGGGTGTGAGTGAGGCGTAGTGACCCTCTGAAGTTCTAGGATATCTTTGGCGGGTGGTCGTCTGTATAACAAGAACGGGGTGAGTGTTTGAAATGATTGGCCAGTCAAGCGGCGTCGCATCGGTAGTAAGTGGATTTCTAGCGTGGATAGTCCGTGAGCACTGCATGCGAAATCCAGAGGCCGTCCAAAGGCCAGGGACAGATGGAGCCTGGGGCGCCGACCCTAGCGGATGCGGGCCGGATGTTCTCTGCATACGGGGTTGATTTCAGTGTGGCGGAGCTGCGGTACATCGCACGCCATCCGGAAGCTCGGCGTCTGGCATGAAATGTCGAGGCTGGCCGGGCCTATATAGAGTTTGAAGAAGCGAATGGGTTTGTGGCGGAGACGGCATTTGTTCCACCCTCGCCGGAGTCCATTAAAGATGCAGTGGGTCCAGTGATTGCGACCGTAGTCTGTTTGATTCTGGTGCTCATGGCGTTGCTTACTGGCAACTACAAGCTGACCGGTATTCTTGGTGCCGTAACTGCCGTATCGCTAATGGTTGCGTTACTTGAGTTCGCAGATATGCGAAACCGTCATCGTGCGCGTAGGGCGATCGAGCTTTGTGTCAGCGAGCCGCACGGGTTGAGTGTTTAGGTCACTTCAAGCCGGCGATCCTTCGAGACCATGCTTATAAAAAAGGGGGGGCAGACCTCAAAGCCGGTTTGATGCTGATGGACTATGCATCCCTCCCTGCGAAGTCTAGAATTCTGACGCCCTTGTAGGTTTTCCATCAGAATTGATGACCTCAGATAAATCATCTCGTCTATGCTGCAGAAATTCTTCGCCTATCTGAATATCGACAATCCTATAGTGGCTTGGGAAGTCGCCATTGGGCGGCTACGATCGGTAGGTGACAAAGGCCCCGATGATCATCCCGATCTCATCAGTATTTTTTTGGCCAGTAAGTTGCGCGATTCGTTTGTCCTCAATCGTCCAAGATGGTTCAAGCGTGAACTGGCACTGGAGAAGGCTCGCATCGAGCACCATCCGCATGCAGTATCCAGACTTCGTGGCGTGTACATGTTCACCTCCAAGGAGGACGCGCTGCGTGCCGTCGCTGAATGGCGTATTCCTGGCTGGAGATCAGACTACATATCCGAAGTCAATTTTTCGGCAGAACAACTAACCATCGTGGACACGGAATGGATCACCGAAGACCTTTTCTCTCCTGATACAGGCTGGATGGATAGCTACTGGTCGGGTAAGGCGAAGCGTAAAGATCCTCTCATGGAGGTTCTGGGAATTGGTATCGGTCAGATTCAAAATCGAGCTTTGCGCGAGCAGGCCTATCACGCGGCTGTGCAGAACTGGCCGGGGTCGAAGGATATGCTGCAAAGGGCGATCTACGGATTCTGTGAAGCCCAGATGGACGCGATTGCCCAGATTCGCGCCACTATGACATCCGTGGGAGACCAGCTTGTCTTGGACCATTGGATATATATGGACGATTTCCGAGGGGTAAATGATCAACTACGGAAGGTCATACTAGCTGCCCAAGCGCGTGGCGACTTCCCCACCGCCCCTCCTGCAACAGAGCAGTACACTCCTGATTTAACGGACAAGCGAATGGAGATCGCCATACCGGATCTCCAACGACTGCTGCAGGAGGCTGGCTGCTATAGCAAATCAGATGTCTGAATACTTGTTGGGGCTACGGTTGCTCGGGACAGCGCAAGTTGCTTTGCGACCGGGACAGACCGAACAGATCACGATTCGGTTTCGGTGCTAAGTCAGTGCTCTCTCGGAAATAGCAACGTCGTAGCGCGGGCGTAGCCGTGCCGTCTATCGTTCGGCTCGCGGAATTGGCCGAGATTTTCGACTGTGGCATGGAGGAACTGCTGACCGACGCCTCAAATCGGGAGGTTGACCAAGTCCGGAAGATCCTGGAGTTGCTTGAAGGCTTGTCGGACGAGAAGCGCGAGATGCTGATGGGCGTGATCCGCCAACTGGTCTCCGGGCTCTCGAAATAGTAAGATGCCCGGCTCGCGGTCAGGGTGTCAAATTGACCAAAAACCCAATCAGTTCTGGCGTCTGGTCGGCGATATTACGGGCGAGGATCTCGTCGCGATGGGATACGCCGAGCGACTGCAAACGCTGCTGGCCCACAACATTGGCTTATGGGATGTGGTGGCGGAAGCGAAGCGCGATGGGAGCCTGGACAGCAACATCCGTGATCATGCCGGCAATGATCTTGCGGGTTTGATCGAATCGCTACCGAATCTGACAGTGATTGCGTTCAATGGCGGTACCGCTGAACGTATTGGATTGAAGGCCCTTGGGCGGGCCGCCGGCGGTCATCACCTTGTCAGGTTGCCTTCCAGTAGCCCGGCTCATACCCTGCCCTACGCGGAAAAATTGCGTGCCTGGCAGGCGTTGCGAAGGTGGCTAGGGGACTGGGCCGACGCCAATAGTGACTGACTCTTGCCGCATTCGCTTCTGGAGCGGGCTGTCGGCCGCCAATAACTGGCTGACCACGGAAGCGCGAGGTCGGTCTGAAGAACATCGGCCTTGGTCGAATGCCGAAACTCCGTAGCCGACCCTCGGCTAATGCTCAAGCATCGCGCCCAAGTCGAGTTCGTCGGCAACTTTCTTTAATCGCTTGTCGCGAGTCCAGATGGTGACGCCGGGATGCAGACGTGCGGATGCCAGCAGTGATATATCGACATATCCGATCCCACGATTGAATAACCCTTCTCGTTCGATCAAATAGAACGTCTCTTCCGGCGTTGCAGTCGGTGCCCGGGGCAGATCGAGTAAAGCACCGAGCACAACGTCTCGGTTGCGTAGACTGCCCAGCGATATCTCTCCAATCACGAATGAATGAACCAGGACACGCTCCTCGGCAAGCAAACTAACCAGCAAAGGGTCGGACGCGCTAATGTGGTCTATCCAGACTGACGTGTCGACAAGGATCATTCGACGTCCTGCCGGCGACGCGGCGCCCCCTGTATGCCGGGTTGACTACCACCAAGGTTCGCGAGCCGCCTCCCGGCCTCACGTTGGATCAATGCTTTGAGAGCTTCACGCACCAGCGCCGACTTTTCCTCCAAACCCGTATAGGCCTGAGCCTTGGCGATCAATTCGTCATCGAGAGCGATGGTAGTACGCATGGACGGCTCCACAAGTTGGCGCACCTATAATAGCATCGTTTGATGCCTTTTTTCGTGCCAGTGCGTCGGTTGAAGCCAACTGTGGGCACTCCGTGGCCGCCTGCGTCATGTCAGGCTCCATGCGCGTTACTCCGATGCGCTCCGGGAAACCAGTTCCAGGGTTGTAGCCGAGGGTTCCACTTTGGCAACGGCTTCGAGGGTGTCGATGACGTTCGACAAGCTATGTGCGGGCTCCCAGAATCGGTTGGTCGCCTTCGTATCTGTGGCGGCTTCCCAGGTGGCCCAGATTGCACTTCCGTAGATGCCCAGCAGCGACAGTCGCTGATGCAGCACCGATTCGGGTAGATGTGGCAGAAGTGCCGCCAAGTGCTCCAGGCATCGACGGTAGCCGATATTCCACTGGTCGCCGACGACGTCGCGCAGCAACTCCCGATCGGTGAGCTGCACATTCGCAATCATGCGGATGTAGGTGTACTGGCCGGTCTGCTTCCCCAGTTCCAGCAGCGGGATGGCCAACGCTTCGATCATCGATCGGACCGTGATCGTATCTGCCTCTTCCATTTCGTCGAGCATGGCCTGCCGACGCTCATCTATGAGCTTGGCGCCATCGAGTACGAGCTCTTTCAACAGATCTCTCTTCGTGCCGAAGTGATAGTGAATGGCGGCCCCATTGCGCTGGCCGGCGGCTGAGACGATGTCCTGCACCGTAACGCCCTCCACGCCTCGCTGCGCGAAGAGCCGCTGCGCGGCGTGCTTGATCTTGTCCCTGGTTTCGTTTCCGTCCGATCTGAGGGTTTTCACCAATGCTTTCTCCATCTAAGCGAACTATATTAATTAAAACAAATTGCTTAACTAAACACAACGGAGACAACTCATGCGGGTGGTGATTGTAGGCGCAGGTATAGGTGGGCTTTGTGCTGCATTGGCCCTACGGCATCATGGGGTCGAGGCAATTGTCGTTGAGCAGGCCGACCGGCTCACGGAGGTAGGCGCGGGTATTCAAATTGCCAGCAACGGCGCTCTGTTACTCCGCGAACTCGGTGTGGAGCGTCATCTTGCGGAGGTTGCCACTCAGCCTGACGCATTCGACTACCGGGATCTGATGACCGGAAGGCGGCTGTACTACGCGCCGCTGGGCGCCGAGGCGGCGCGGCGTTACGGCGCACCAATGTACAACGTTCATAGAGCTGACCTGATCGAACTTCTGGCGCGTAGCCTTCCACAGGATACCGTCCGCCTGGGAGTCAAGATTGCCCGGATTGGTCAGACCGGGGATCTTGCTTGGGTCGAAGACATAAATGGCGTCCGCCACGAGGGCGATGTCGTTGTCGGCGCCGACGGAATTCACTCTGTGGTCAGAGCGGCATTGCGTGGGCCGGAGCAGACGCAGTTTGCCAACATCCTGATGTGGCGTGCATTGATTCCTGCCGCCCGGCTCGAAGGACTCTCGCTCCCCGTGCGCGGCAATAACTGGTTCGGCCCGGGTCGCACAGTAATCTCATACTGGGTTCGAAAGGATCTTTACAGCGTGCTGGCCTCGGTGCCCGCACATGAGGTCCATCGGGAAAGCTGGTCTACCAGTGGCGACGTGGAAGAACTCCGCCGGTCTTTTGAGGGCGCCGAACCCACTGTGCAGGCGCTACTCAAGCAAGTGGATTCCAGCTTCATCACCGGAATGTACTATCGCGACCCGATTGAAAGCTGGACATCCGGACGAATAACGCTTCTCGGTGACGCCGCGCACGCGATGGTCCCGTTCTTGGCCCAGGGGGCGTGTCAGTCCATCGAGGATGCCTGGACGCTGGCTGCGACGCTGGCAAAATCGGACGGCCTGACGCTGCCTCAGAAGCTCGTTGAATATGAGGGACGCCGCCGGCCTCGGACAACTCGCGTGCAGGCCGGAGCGCGTGCAATCGTGAAGATGGTTCACGAGTCCGATCCTGTGCGGATCAAGGAGCGAAACGGTCGCTGGAAGGGAATGGCTCGAATCGATCCGCTTGCGCAAGCGTCATGGGCTTTTGTCTGGGCGCATGATGAAAGAGAGGCGACCGGCAAGCCGGTGGGAGAGGTCATCGGGCTGGCCAACGCCAGGGAAGGGAAGCGAATGAAGCGTCCCGAGAGTCAGCGTGCGTTCGATATCTGGAAGAGCGCATTTGCCCAGGAAGACGTAGCCCGCGGCCACGATGGCATGCGCGAAGCCTATGATCGAATGCTCGGGAAGAACTTCCCCGTCCCGCGCGAAGTGGCAGCCAGGGAAGTTGACCTTGACGGTGTGCGGGCACTGAACGTGACGGCGGAAGGAGCGAATGTCGACTGCCCGGTAGTGCTGCACTTTCATGGCGGAGCCTATGTACTTGGATCGGCACGGGGTTCGCTGGAGTACGCCAGCCGGTTGGCCGATGCGGTCCGGGGGCAAACGTACTCTGTCGACTATCGTCTGGCACCCGAGCATCCCTATCCCGCGGCGATCGACGACGCCGTGCAGGCCTATCGGGGGCTGCTTGCGTCGGGCGTTTCCGCGAAAAGAATCGTGCTGAGCGGCGAGTCGGCCGGTGGCGGACTCGCGCTGGCATTGGCGATGGCCATCCGCGGCGCCGGCCTTCCTGCGCCGGCCGGCGTCTTTGCCGTGTGTGCGTTCACGGATTTGACGCTCAGCGGCCCCTCCGTGCCGGCGTATTCGGGCTCCGACCCCGCCGCGCACCGGGATAGCCTCGCCTTGCTCGGCGCTTCCTACTTTCAGTCTCATGAGCCGACCGACCCGATGGTGTCACCGCTGTTCGGCAGCCCATCGGGCCTGCCGCCACTATTCTTGGCTGCGGCGAAGGAAGAAGTATTGCTGAGCGATACGACTCGCTTTGCCGAGAAGGCAGCTCAGGAGGATGTCGACATCACGCTGCGGTTGGTGGAAGACTCGGTGCACGTTTTCACCCTGTTTCCGTTCCTCCCCGAAGCCAAGGAAGTTGTCGGCGAATTTGGCGCCTGGGCGCGGCAAGTAACGGCGCGTCCGTAGTTCGGAATATCGGGCGGGCGGTGTGCTTTCACGCACACCGCATACAAGGCCGACGAACCATGACGGCGCTCGGCCTCCGGTGATCTGGATGCTTCGCCAGGGTCGACAATTCACGAACTTCCTCCAGCAAAGCCGTGGGTTACACGCAGCAATCCCTCTGTCTTTGGGAATTGCCTGCGCTCCGGTCTTCGGGGCGCTCGGAAAACAGGTGGACGTATCCGATCTAGAGAGTGGTATGACCGGCCGGCCGGGCCGGCCTGACCGGCCTTTCTCAACGCGCGTCGCCGAACACCACGCACACCGGGCTGCCCGTGTCGATCACGGTCGCTTCCGCCCGCGGCAGCAGCGTGGCGGCGTCCAGCACCCGGCTCACGATGGCGTGGCTGCGTTCGTTGGCGACCAGCAGGCGGCGGCCGTCGGGCGTGAGCGTGATGAAGCGCGGGAACGCGCCGAGCGCCGGCGCGAACGCGACCGGGGCGCTGGCGTTGCCGTGCCCGTCGACCGGCACGCAGGCCACGGAATCGTGGCCGCGATTCGAGACGTAGAGCATGCGGCCCGACGGGTGCATGACGATGCCCGCCACGCGGTTCGGGCCGCTGTAATCGGGCGGCAGCGTCGACACGTGGCCGACGCAGGCGAGGCTGCCCGTCCCGGCATCGAACGACAGCGTGGTGACGGTGGAGTCGAGTTCGTTGGCGACGTAGAGCAGCGCCGCGCCGGGATGGAAGGCGACGTGGCGCGGGCCCGCCGATTCGCGGCTCTGGAAGCGCTGGATGCTGGTATCGGCCGGGCTGGCGCCGAAGCGCACCGCGAACACGGCGTCGAGGCCCTTGTCGGGCACGATGTGCCAGGCGGTGGCGCCACCGCCGTTGGCGAAGCGCGGCGCGTGGTGCGGATGGGCGGTGCCTTGCTCGATGCGGTGCGGCCCCGGCATGCCCGGCATGCCGACGAGCTGCCGCACCGGCCCTAGAGCGCCGTCGTCGCCCACCCCCAGCACGGCCAGCGTGCCGGTCGCGTAGTTCGCGATCACCAGTTCGCGCTCGTCGAGCGACAACTCCAGGTGCACCGGATTGATGCCGCCGCATGGCTGCCGGTTCAGGAAGCGCAGCGTGCCGTCGGCGGCATCGACCGCGAAGCTGCTGACCTCGGCAAAGTCGCCGTGCACGGCGTAAAGCCGGTCCTGCGCGCGGTTCAGGGTCAGGAACGACGGGTTGATCAGGCCTTCGACCACCTGCTTCCGTTGCCACGCGCCCGAGGCGGCATCCACCGCGTAGACGCTCAGGCCCTTGCCCTGCGCGTTGCGGGCCACCGTGGTGCGGCAGCCGACGTAGGCCAGCCAGCCGCGCGCCGCCGCCATGCCGCTCATGTCTTTCGTCATTTCGTTCAAAGCCATCTCCAGTGTTTTCGGCCAGCCGCCGGATGGGTGTGCATCGATGGTATCCGTCGATGCCTCCCCGCCGCGCCTCGAAAATTTTCCATTGACTTTTATGGTCAGAAAACGCATTGTACCGACTTTCATCCCGGCAGCGGGATACGACGCGATCGAGACCGTCCGCAGATGGTCCGGCATGCATATTCGAACAGGAGATAACGGTGGCTTTCAGGCGTGGCTGGGTATTGCTCTTCCTTTTTCTGCTCACGACGATCAATTACATGGATCGCGTGGTACTGTCGGTCGCGGCGAAGCCCATCGCCGCCGAGTTCCATCTTTCCCCGGTAAGCCTCGGCTACCTGTTCTCGTCCTTCATCTGGACCTACACGCTGTTCCTGATCCCGATGGGCCAGTTCGTCGACCGCTTCGGCACGCGGCGCGTGGCGGCGGCCGGCATCGGCATCTGGTCGCTGGCCACCATCCTCACCGGCGCGGCGAGTACCTACGGCCTGCTGCTGGCCTCGCGGCTGGTGATGGGCGCGGGCGAGTCGAGCAGCAACCCCGTGTGCGCGAAGACGGTGCGCCAGTGGATTCCGGCGCGCGAGCGCGGCGCGGCCAATGCCGTGTTCAACGCCGGCTCGTTCGCCGGCCCGGCGTTCTGCCTCGCGCTGATCGGCGTGCTGATCTCGGCCTTCGGCTGGCGCTGGGCGTTCGTGATCTCGGGCTCGATCGGCTTCGTCTGGCTGGCGCTGTGGATGGTCTTCTTCAATACGCCCGAGCGCACCAGGTGGCTGTCGCAGGGCGAGCGCGAGATGATCCTGCGCGAGCGCAACAACGGCGGGCAGGCGCTCGACGAAGGCCAGCCGGACGGCCTGCTGCGCCTGCTGCATTCGCGCACGCTGTGGGGCATCGCGCTGACCGAGGGCTGCAACATCTACGCGCAGTATCTGTTTCTGACCTGGCTGCCGTCCTACCTGCAGAGCACGCGCCACGTCTCGATCACCAGCAGCGGCTGGCTGAGCGGCGCGCCCTATGGCGGCGCGGTGGTGCTGGCGATCCTGGCGGGCTTCCTGAGCGACCGCTACGTCAGGGGCGCGGGCGTGGCCTCGGGCCGCCGCCGCCATGCCATCGCGGTCTCGATGCTGTGCGGCGCGGCGATCCTGCTGGTGCCGCTGGCGACCAGCTTCGCGGCGCTGGTGGCGGTGCTGACGCTGTCGCTGAGCGGCATCGCGGCGACCAACGCGACCAATTTCTCGCTGCTCTCCGACATGCTGCCGAACCAGCGCGACATCGCCAAGGCGATGGGCTTCGTGATCGTCGGCGGCAACGTGTTCGGGCTGCTCGCGCCGATCGTCACGGGCTACGTGATCTCGATGACGGGCAGCTACGACTATGCCTTCGTGATCGCCGGCGTGCTGCTGCTCACCGGCATCGTGCTCACGCTGACCATGACGCACCGGCCGATCGTGGCCCGCGCCGCGGCGAAACTGGCCCAGGCCTGACTTGCTTGCGTTGGTTTAGTCTTTTATGATCATATAATTCAATCCATGAAGCCCCGCAGCGCGCACGCCGCGCGCGGGGCCGCGAATCGATGAGCGGTATCTCACCCACGTCACTGCAAGTGCGCATCGCGCGCGACATCGTCGCGCTGGTGCGCCGCGACATGCGGCCGGTCGGCCATCACTTGGCCGAGACCCAGCTCGCGCGCGAGATCGGCACTTCGCGCTCGCCGATCAACGTCGCGCTGAACTGGCTGGCCGAACTCGGCGTGGTCAAGCACGATCCCAACCGCGGTTTCTTCCTGGCCTGCGATCCGGCCTCGCTGACGGCCGTCGCCGAGCAGCTTTCCTCCTCGCCCGACGAGCCGCTCTACCTGAAGATCGCCGGCGACCGCCTCGCCGGCGCGCTGCCCGACGAGGTCGGGGAGGCCGAGCTGATGCGCCGCTACGACGTGGCGCGCACCACGCTGCGCAAGGCGCTCTCGCGCATCGCGCGCGAGGGCTGGATCGAGCAGGGCGTGGCGCACGGCTGGCGCTTTCTCGGCATGATCGATTCGCCGGAAGCCTACGAGGAGAGCTTCGCCTTTCGCCAGTCGATCGAAGTCACCGGTCTGCTCAGCCAGGCGTTTCGCTACGAGCCGGAGCAGATGGAGGAAATCCGCCGCGAGCAGCAGCGCATCGTCGACGGCGGCTGGCAGTGGATGACCGCCGCCGAACTGTTCGATGCCAACAGCCATTTCCACGAGGCGGTGGCGAAGTGGTCGGGCAACCGCTTCATCTATGACTCGGTGCGCCGCATCAACCAGCTGCGCCGCCTCGCGGAATACAGCCAGACCAGCAACCGCAAGCCGCGCAAGGGCCAGGCCGAGGAGCATCTGGCGATCCTCGACGCCATCGTGCGTTCCGACCTGCTCAGCGCGGCCGGGCTGATGCGCAACCACCTGGATGGCGCGCGCCGGCTCAAGAGCCCCGGCGCGCACGGATTCGACGCCGGCCGCACCGCATAAGCCGCCGCCGGCAGACACTTTCGCGGCGCCCTCGCGTGACGGCGCCGCACGACACATCTGGCGCCCGTCTGGGGCGCCGGAGTTTGACCAAAGGAGTTTTCCAAGTGAGCATGACCGACAACGCTGGGTTCCAGCGCGTGCATCCCGACGCGCTGCGCGATTTCGTCTCCGCCGTCTACCAGACCACCGGCGCGACCGCCGATGACGCCTACGTTGCCGCCGACGCAATGGTGCAGGCCGACCTGTGGGGGCACCAGTCGCACGGCGTGCTGCGCCTCGGCTGGTACTACGCGCGCCTGCGCTCCGGCGCGATGCGCTCGCACACCAGCCTGAGCTTCCCGGTCGACGCCGGCGCGATCGCCGTGATGGACGGCGGCGACAGCATCGGCCCGGTGGTCGCGCGGCACGCGGCGCTCGACGTGATCAAGCGCGCCAAGACGCACGGCATCGGCGCGGTGTCGGTGCGCAACTCGAACCACTTCGGCACCTGCATGTACTTCACGCGCATGGCCGCCGAGCAGGGCTGCATCATGATCGTCACCACCAACGGCGGCCCGAACATGGCGCCGTGGGGCGGCCTGAAGAAGATGATCGGCACCAACCCGTGGTCGGTGGCCGTGCCGGCCGGCCGCCACGCGCCGCTCATCATGGACGTGGCCAACTCGGGCGTGGCGCGCGGCAAGATCTTCCTGGCGCAGACGCGGCATGAGGAAATCCCGCTCGGCTGGGCCATCGACGCGAAGGGCCGTCCGACCACCGATCCGGAAGAGGCGCTCAAGGGCTTCATCCTGCCGATGGCCGGCCACAAGGGGTATGCCATCGGCACGATCGTCGACGTGCTGTCCGGCGTCCTGTCGGGCAGCGGTTTCATGGACGAAGTGCACGGGCCTTACGATCCGGTCAACCGCAGCCGCGCCGGCCACCTGATGATCGCGCTCAACGTCGCCGCGTTCCAGCCGATGGAGGAATTCAACGCGCGCATGGAGCGCTACATCGAGACGCTCAAGGCGGTGCCGCTGGCCGAGGGCGTCGACGAAGTGTTCTATCCGGGCGAGAAGGAAGCGCGTGCCCACGAGAAGCAGGTCGTGGACGGCATCCTGCTGCCGCACGATACCTTCGCCGGACTCGACAAGGTCGCCGGCGAAGCCGGCGTGGCGCTGGTCGCGCGCACCTGAGCGAACCGATTGGCGGCCGCGCCCGAGCGGCCTGTTCGAGGCGCACCGGAACGCAGGTTCCGGTGCGCCTTGTCGCATCTGGCCGGCCGCATGCGAGCCATCGGGGCGCTGGTCGCGCGCGTCGTCGCCGGGCCAGGAGCGCGCAAAGCCGGGCGCGTAGAATCACGGCCAACTGGCACTGCGGGACCGCGAGCGCGGATCAAGACCGGGCAGCCAGAACGACGACCAACCCGATCAGGAAGATCCGCAACATGATGCACCGCAACACGCGCGTTTCCGCGCGCCCATTCCATCTGTTTTCCGCGAAAACCGGCAAGCCCGGGGCCCTGCGCCTGCGCGCCGTCGCCCTGCTGGCGGCGCTGTATGCCACCTGCGCCGGCGCGCAGCAGACGGCCAGGCGCGACGAGTTCTTCTGGCTCGGCGAGATCAACAAGGCGTCGGCGGTCATCAACACGGAGCAGGGCCTGCTCGACAAGGCCGTGGCGCCGCGCGTCGCGGCGGGCGTCGCCAAGGTGATCCAGGACGGCAACCAGCCCGGCGGCAAGCGGCCGTCGAGCGTGATCACGTTCGAGCCGCTGCTGATCCAGGCCGCGGGCGTGGAGGTGACGCTGCTGCACGCGGGCCGCTCGAGCCAGGACATGCACGCCACCTACCGCGCCGCCATCATGCGCGACAACCTGCTGACCCTGGCCGACCAGCTGAACCGCACGGCCACCACCCTGGTGGCGCTGGCGGACAAGCACAGCGCCACCATCGTGCCGAACTACACCAACGGCGTGGCCGCGCAGGCCAACAGCTACGGCCACTACCTGCTGGGATTCGCCGCCGCGCTGGACCGCGACGCGCAGCGCATCCGCGAGACCTACGCGCGCGTGGACCGCTCGCCGATGGGCACCACGGTGCTCAACGGCACGAGCTGGCCGCTGGACCGCCAGCGCATGGCGGGCTACCTCGGCTTCGACGCCATCGTCGAGAACGCCTACGACGCGGCGCAGATCTCGTCGGCGGAGTATCCGGTCGAGGTGGGCGCCATCGTCACCACCATCGCGCTGCAGGCCGGCAATTTCATCGAGGACGTGATGACGCAGTACGCGCAGTCGCGGCCGTGGATCCTGCTGGCCGAGGGCGGCGGCAATACCTACGTGTCGAGCGCGATGCCGCAGAAGCGCAACCCGGGCCTGCTCAACGGCGCGCGCCACGATGCCTCGATGGCGATCACGCTGGCGCTGGGGCCGGTGATCGAGGCGCACAACATCCCGCCGGGCATGCCGGACGCCAAGGAGGTCAAGCCCAACAGCGAGATGGTCGGCAGCGCGGTCAAGGTGCTCAAGGACTGGGACCGCATCCTGGGCGCGCTGGTGATCAGCCCCGAGCGCGCGCTCGACGAGCTCAACAGCGACTGGACCGCCTCGCAGGAACTGGCGGACGTGCTGATGCGCAAGTACAAGGTGCCGTTCCGCGTGGGCCACCACTTTGCCTCGGAAATCGTCGAGTACGCGCGCGCCAGCGACATCCGGCCGAGCGACTTCCCGTACGCGAAGGCCCGCGACATCTACCGCGAGGCCGGCAAGGAATACGACGCCGGCGAGCTGCCGATGAGCGAGGCGGAATTCCGCGCCGCGCTCAACCCGCTGGCCATCGCCAACGCGCGCGCCACCAGCGGCGGCCCGCAGCCGGCGGAGATGAAGCGCATGCTGGCCGCCGCCCGGCAGCGGCTGGCGCAGCAGGATGCGTGGATCCAGGCGCGGCGCGGCAAGATCGACGGCGCGCTGGCGCGGCTGGACGCCGACTTCGCGAAGATGGTCCCGCCGGCGGGCAAGTAGGGCGGCCGGCGGCGCCGCGCGGCATGCCGGCCGGTGGCGCGCCCGATGTCTACAAGGGCAGCCGCTCCATCTCCGCGTAGGCGCGCTGCAGCCACACCTTGACGCGCTGCCGCTCGAGCAGGCCGAGCCCGGTGGCGGAGCGGTCCGGGTGGTTGACCGCGGCCCAGAAGCTGGCGCTGTGCCGGTCGATCTTCTGCATCGTGGCGTCGGGCAGGTGGCGCAGGGTCATCACGCTGGCGCCGAGCGCCTCGGCCCGCTCGCGTTCGCCCGACGCCGCCAGGATCTCGAAGCGGTCGCCGCGGATTTCGTTGAGGACGAGCACCAGCTTGATGCGCCCGCCGAACTGGTCGAGCCACTGCCGCAGCAGGTCGACCGAATCGCGCCCGGCATCCATCACATGCCACCAGGTGAGCGCGAGGCCATGTTCCTCGGCCAGGCCGAGCACGTCCGCGTCGTCGATCCAGTTGGCCAGCGACTGCTGCGTCTGCGCTGCGAGGTCGACCAGGATGCGCCGCTGCGGCGCCTCGATCGCGTGCTCGATGATGGGGTCCAGGCTGTCGTGCCCGTCGAGCACGGCGGGCGCGGCGAAATCGGCATAGAAGCGCAGCAGCGCGCCGTGCGACTTGTCGGTGTCGAAACCCAGGAACGGCATGCCCCGGTCGATGAGATGCTGCGCCAGCAGGCGCGCGACGAGCGACTTGCCGACGCCGCCCTTTTCACCGCCGATGAAGTGGATGTGGCTCATTTCTGCGCTTCCTTTGTGATGGAGAGGGCCTGGCCGGAAGGGCAGTCCCCGGTTTCGCCAAGGTGACTGCGAAACATGACAGTAGCAAGTAGCATGCCGCGCCGCCGCCCGGAGCGGCCCGGCGCAGCGCATCGGGCATCCGCTGTCAATGAAACCTCCCCCCCGGAAAGCAGGGCTACAAGTTGGGTGGCCGGTCCCGATAAGACAGGGAATGGCGGAAGGCAGGATGGCAGGTCGCGGACCCGTGGGACCCGCGGGCAGGAACGATCACCCGCGATGCGTCACGCCGGATGCCGTCAGGCCAGGCCATCCTGCGATGACAAGCCATGCCCCCATCGATCCCACAAGAGGAGGAGTGTCATGCGCAACAACCAGCCGGTGACGCAGCAGGAGTTCGAGTTTCCCGACAACGCCACGCTCATGTCCACCACGGACACGCAGAGCCGCGTGACCTATGCCAACGCCGCGTTCGTCGAGGTCAGCGGCTTCTCGCGGGAGGAGATCCAGGGCCAGCCCCACAACCTGGTGCGCCACCCCGACATGCCGGAAGCCGCCTTTGCCGACATGTGGGCCACGCTCAAGGGCGGCGAGCCCTGGACCGCCCTGGTGAAGAACCGGCGCAAGAACGGCGACCACTACTGGGTGCGGGCCAACGCCACGCCGGTGGTGCGCAACGGGCGGCAGGTCGGCTACATGTCGGTGCGCACCAAGGCCTCGCGCGAGGAGATCGCGGCCACCGAGGCGCTTTATCGCGATCTGCGCGAAGGCAAGGCCGGCAACCGCAAGATCCACAAGGGGCTGGTCGTGCGCACCGGCCTGATGGGCTGGACCTCGCTCGCGCAGGTCATGCCGGTGCGCTGGCGCATCCGCCTGGCGCTGTTCGCGCTGCTGCCGGTCATGGCCGCCTGCGCCTGGGGCGCGGGGCTGGCCGGCGCCATGCTGGGCGGGTTTGCCGGGATGGCCGCGCTGGCGCTGCTGCTGGCTTCGTGGTGCCTCGAAGCGCAGATATCGAGACCGCTCGAAGCGGTCCGGGAGCAGGCCTTGCGGGTTGCCTCGGGCGAGAGCCAGAAGGCGGTCCACATGAATCGCGTCGATGAGATCGGCATGACCTTGCGCACGATCAGCCAGCTTGGCCTGATGTTCCGCTGGCTGGTCGACGACGTCAGCGAGCAGGTGATCAACGTGCAGACCGCCAGCAACGAGATCGCGCGCGGCAACATCGATCTCAGCGCCCGCACCGAGCAGGCGGCGTCGAGCGTGCAGGAAACGGCGTCGTCGATGACCGAGATGACGGCGACGGTGAAGAGCAATGCCGGGACCGCTTCCCAGGCCAACGCGTTGTCAGGCTCGGCCAGCGACGCGGCGTCGAAGGGCGGGCGCGCGGTCTCCGAAGTGATCGCGACCATGAGCGAGATCACGCGGAGCTCGAAGATGATCGCCGACATCATCGGCGTGATCGACGGCATCGCCTTCCAGACCAACATCCTGGCGCTCAACGCGGCGGTGGAGGCGGCGCGCGCGGGCGAGCAGGGCCGCGGCTTCGCCGTGGTGGCGGGCGAGGTGCGCGGCCTGGCGCAGCGCAGCGCCAACGCCGCCAAGGAGATCAAGGGGCTGATCGACGTCAGCGTCCACAACGTCGAGTCCGGCGCCAGGCTGGTGGACGATGCCGGACGCACGATGGAGGACATCGTGGCCCAGGTGAAGCGGGTATCGGACCTGATCGCCGAGATCAGCGCGGCCACCGCCGAGCAGATCAGCGGCATCTCCCAGGTCGGCAGCGCGGTCAGCGACCTCGACCACATCACCCACCAGAACGCGGCCCTGGTCGAGCAGAGCGCGGCGGCGGCCGAGAGCCTGAAGCAGCAGGCGACGCGCCTGGTCGAGGCCGTGAGCGTGTTCCGCTGACGGCGGCGGCGCACGCTCACGGCCTTTGCCGGGCCGTCTTCCGGCCGCGCCGCGCGCATCTGTCACAATCCTGCCTGTGAGCGCCGGCGGCCTGCCCGCCGGCGCGTGCCATACAGGATTGAAGGACGATGCCCTATCTCGGAATTGGTTTCCACGTCATCGTGGCGCTGTATTTTGCCGTCCACGCGGTGCGCACCCAGCAGAACATGTACTGGCTGCTGATCTTGTTCCTGTTCCCCGGGCTGGGCAGCGTGGTGTATTTCTTCGCCATCTACCTGCCGGCGCTGCGCCAGACGCGCGGCGCGCGCGCCGCCACGCGCGCCATCGGGCAACTGGTGGACCCCAACCGCGCCGTGCGCGAGGCGCGCGCCGCGTTCGACCGCGCGCCGACGGTGGATCACCGCATGCGCCTGGGCGCGGCATTGCTGGACGCGGACGAGCCCAAGGAGGCGCTGCAGCACTACGAGGCCGCCGCCAGCGGCCCCTTCGCCAGCGACCCGGCGCTGCTGCTGGGGCTGGCCCGCGCGCAGTTCGCCACCGGCGGCCACGCCGCCGCCGCCGGCACGCTGGAGCGCCTGTTCGAGGCCCAGCCGCAGGCGCGCCAGCAGGCCGATCCGGCCTTGCTGTATGCGCGCGCGCTGGCCGCGGCCGACGCGCCCGGCACGCGCGCCGCGTTCGAGCAGGCGCTGGCCTGCGCCAGCGACGCCGCCGCGCGCTGCCTGTTCGCCGACTGGCTGGGCGCGCGCCCGGACGCGGCCGACCGCGAGCGCGCCCGGGCGCTGTACGCCGACATCGTGCACGACGGCAAGCACTGGCCGCGCCACGCGCGCGAGCACAACCGCGAATGGCTGCAACGCGCGCAGGGCGCGCTCGGCAAGTCCTGACGGCGGCCGTTTGGCGGCCGCTTGGCAGCCGTTTCCGCGCCGTTGCCGATTCCTGATCGTCCGGTGCCGCGTCCCGCCCGGGCGGCGCGCCTGTTCGCATTCCGCATTCCGCATTTCCCTGGACCGACATGACCCTCCTGAAACGCAAATCCATCGAAGCCGTGGCCTCGCGCCGCCCCGCGCGCGGCGAGCGCGCCGAACGTAATGAACGCAATGAACGCAATGAACGCAGCGAGCGCAAGGCGCGCGAGGAAAAGCGCATGACCCCGCGCTTCGCGCCGGTGACGTTCTCCGAGATGGACGGCGTGCGCTACCTGCACTTCGGCACCGAGTGGGTGCAGGGCGCGATGCGCCTGCGCAAGCCCGACGCCATCGAGCTGGAGTACGCCCAGCAGATGATGGCGTGGCTGCTGTTCCTGTCGCCGTCGGCGCCGGACTTCCACGTCGCGCAGCTGGGCCTGGGCGCGGCGGCGCTGACCAAGTTCTGCCACCGCCAGTTCAGCCGCGCGCGCGTCACCGCGGTGGAGCTGAACCCGGCCGTGATCGTGGCCGGGCGCAGCATGTTCGGCCTGCGCGAGGACGACGCGCGCCTGACCGTGCGCGAGCAGGATGCCTGGGACTACGTGATGGACAGCGCCCACACCGCGGCGCTCGACGTGCTGCAGGTCGATCTCTACGACGCCACCGCGCGCGGCCCGGTGCTCGACACCACGGCGTTCTACAAGGCGTGCCGCCGCGTGCTCAAGGCGCCCGGCGTGATGACCATCAACCTGTTCGGCGACCACGACAGCTTCCCCAAGAACATCGTGCGCATCTGCGAGGCCTTCGACGACCGCGTGCTGGTGTTCCCGGAAGTGCACGACGGCAACGTGATCGCGCTGGCCTTCAACGGCCCCGCGATCGACGTGTCGTGGGAAGTGCTGGCGCTGCGCGCGAAGGTGGTCGAGGAAGCGACCGGCCTGCCGGCGCGCGCGTGGGTGAAGGGATTGCGGGCGGCCAACGCCCGCCAGGAAGAGCGGCTGAAGATCTGAACCCCGGCCGCTCCGGCGGGCATCGCCCGCCTGCGGCCTACTGCTTGTGGAAGAACTGCGCCAGCGACCACTCGTCGGTGCGCGCCTCGTACTTCAGGTCCTTGCGCATCGCCCACATCGCCAGCTGGCTGTGCGACGGGATGATGGCATGGTCGGCCAGCGCGAACCGGGCCGCGGCGCGGGCGTTTTCCTCGCGCGCCTTGTCGCTGCTCACGGTGGTGAGCGATTTCTCGATCAGCTGGTCGAGCTGCGCGTTGCCGTACTTGCCCCAGTTCCAGGTGCCGTAGCCGGTCTTGGCGTTGGGCGTGCCGGTGATCGAGCGCAGCGCCACGTCGGCCGCGGCCGAGCCCCAGCCCAGCATCTCGAAGGCGAAGTCGCCCTGGCGCGCGCGCGTGAAGTAGGCCGCCACGGGCAGCGTTTCCACCTTGGTCTGGATGCCGATGCGCGTGAGCATGCTGGCGGTGGCCTGCGCCACGGCGGCGTCGTTCAGGTAGCGGTTGTTGGTGGCGTGCAGCGTGAGGCCGAAGCCGTCCGGGTAGCCGGCCGCGGCCAGCAGCTTTTTGGCGCCTTCGGGATCGTAGGCGTCGGGCTTGGTGCCCGGATGGCCGAAGATCTGCGGCGAGACGATCGACGAGGCCGGCACCGCCAGCCCTTCCATGATGCGGCTGACGATGGCGTCGCGGTTCAGGGCGTGGCTGATCGCGGCGCGCACGCGCGCGTCCTTGAACGGGTTCTTGCCGAGCGGCTTGCCGGCCTTGTCGGTGACGAACGGCGGGTTGTCGCGCGACTGGTCCATCTGCCAGAAGATGGTGCGCCACGAGACCTGCTGCTCGATGCGGAACTTGGGGTTCTGCCTGAGCCTGGCCACGTCGGCCGAGGGCACGCTTTCGATCACGTCCACGTCGCCGGCCAGCAGCGCCGCGCTGCGCGCGCCGTTGTCGGTGAGGATGCGGAAGATGGCGCGGTCCCATTCGGGCTTGGGCCCCCAGTAGTCGGGGTTCTTCGCCATCACGATTTCCTGGCCGCGCGCGAAGCGCACGAACTTGAACGGCCCGGTGCCGATCATGGCCTTGCCGGAGTCGAAGTCGGCCTGGCTCAGCGTGGCCGCCACCTTCTTCGGCATGATCGGCACGCTGTTGAGGTCGTTGGCGAGGTTGGCGTAGTTGGGCACGCTCATGGTCAGGCGCACGGTGAGCGGGTCGGGCGTGTCGATGCGCGCGATCGGCTTGGTGTAGCTGGTAAACGAGCCGGGGCTGTTGACCAGTTTCTCGGGGCGCTCGAGCGAGGCCTTGACGTCCTCGCTGGTAAACGGCGCGCCGTCGTGCCATTTCACGTTGGGGCGCAGCTTGATTTCCCAGGTGATGGCGTTGACCGGCTTCCACGACAGCGCCAGCCCGGGAATGTAGCGGGCGTTCTTGTCCATGAACACCAGCGACTCGAAGATATGCAGCGCGATGGCGTTGTTGGGGCCCGAGTTGTTCCACTGCGGGTCCATCGAGGTCACGTCGGCGGACAGGCCGATGCGCAGGTCCTCGGCCCGGGCCGCGCCGGCGGGCAGCATCAGCAGCGCGGCGGCGCCGAGCACCAGCGCCGTGGCGGCTTGCAGCAGCGCGCGGCGCGGCGTCGGGGCCGCCGGGCGGCGGGCGGGTTGGGGGAGGCGGTGGTTGGCGGTCATGGGATGCGCTCCTAGCACGGGCCGCGCGCTCCGCGCGTGGGCACGGGCGGGCGGCGGCGGGTTCTCAGAAGGGGGTGGCCGGCACGCGGCGCCGCCCGCGGCGAGGCGGCGAGCGGCGAGCGGGCGTGCGGCCGACCCGGCTGCCCGCATTGTGCCGCCAAAACGACATCGGCGTGCGATAGCCGCGGCATGTCCTCATGCTCGCCGCCGGCGCCGCGCCTGTCCACCGGCGCGGCGGCCAGCCGGTAGAATCGCGCCCATGTTCGCCAATTCCCGCACCATCACCTCGGCCCAGGCCGATGTCCACGACCATCTCGCCGCGCGCGTGGCCCGCCACCTCGCCGAGCCGTTCCGCAAGCCGATCGGCGAGCCAAGCCGGCGCGCGCTCGATCTTGCGCTGCAGCAATGGCAGCGCGCCGGGGCCGCACCGCTGATCCTCGACGCCGGCTGCGGCGTGGGCGAGAGCACGCTGCGGCTGGCCACGGCGTTTCCGGACCACTTCGTGATCGGCGTGGACCAGTCCGAGAAGCGGCTGGCCGGCGGCAAGGACTGGTGGGACGGGCCGCTGCCGGCCAACTTCACCTGGGCGCGGGCCGACCTCGTCGACGTCTGGCGCCTGCTGCAGGCCGAACATGTGCCGGTGGCGCGCCATTACGTGCTCTATCCCAATCCGTGGCCCAAGATCGGCCACTTCGGGCGGCGCTGGCAGGGCCACGCGGTGTTCCCGGCGCTGGCCGCCTGCGGCGGCTACCTGGAGTGCCGCAGCAACTGGCAGGTCTACATCGACGAGTTCGCCCAGGCGCTGGCGCTGGTGGGGCGGCCGGCGGCGGTCGAGCCGTGGCGGCCGGCCGAGGCCATCACGCCGTTCGAGCGCAAGTACGCGGCCTCGGGCCACGCGCTGTGGCGCTGCGTGAGCCCGCCGCCGGCCTGACCGGCCCCCGTCAACGAAAACGGCCCGCGCAAGGCGGGCCGTCGGCGAACGAGCGGGGAAGGGGCGCGCTCAGTGGAACAGCGGCTGCTGCGTCGGCGCGTCCTCGGGCAGTTCGGCGTGCACGATCTCGCCCGAGCGGTCGGCGTAGAGCGGCGTGCCGCAGTCTTCGCAATACTCGGGGTCGAACAGCGCGGCGTGGCGGAAGATGTCTTCCACGCCGGCGTTGCGCAGCTCCTCGCAGATCTGCTCGAGCGGGTTGTCCTTGTCGGTGGCGTCGATCTCGCCGGACTCGCGGCCGTAGACCGGCCAGACGATGCCGTAGATCACGTCCTTCTCGCCGCGCATGGTGAAGCCGACGCGGTATTCCTCGACCTCCTCCTCGCCGAAGGCGGCCACCACCGCGGCCATCTGGCCGGCGGGCACGTCGAGCGTGCCGCACAGGTAGTTGACCGCCGCGCGCACGGTGAGCGGGCGGATGCTCTTGTCCGATTCGCGGCAGGACAGGAAGAAGGCGTCCGGCAGCAGCAGCTCGAACTCGCAGCCCGGCAGCAGCAGCGCGATCGACGGCTGCACCTGGGTGCGCCACTGCTCGAGGCACATCGAGCGCTCGGCGTGGTGGTCCTTGGCGTCTTCCTGCCAGCGGAACAGGGCCTGCTCGTGCGGCGCCACCACCACCGCCAGCAGGTAGCGCGGGTCGGCCAGGATCGGCGCGGTTTCCGGCAGGTCGCGCAGGTCGACCTTGGGCGTGGCGCCGGACATCGCCGCCGACACCAGCTTGTAGGTCAGCGCGAAAGTGTCGCTGTGCGTGCGCGGGAGCTGGTCGATGCTGTACAGGTAGGGCGAGAGCGCCATGCGCGTGCCCGCGGCCAGCACGTGCGCCTGCAGGTGCACCGACAGCGTCTGCGCCAGCTCGGGCTTGAGCGCGCCCGAGGGAATGGCGTAGCGCGTGTGGGCGAGGATGGGCGCGGCGATCAGCAGGGCATCGTAGCTGACACCGTCGATGTCGACGGTGGCGGATTCGGCCAGGGTCTCGGCTTGCTCGGCCAGCACGTCGGAGGCGTCGGCGTTGTGCTTGAACAGGTGTTCGAGCGCCGCGTCGAGCGCGGACTGGCTGCCGTTCTTCAGCAGCCGGCCCAGGCGTTGCGAGAGCCGCCGCTCCCAGTACCCGTCCTCCATGCGGCTGCCCGAGGCATCGAGCGCGAGCGCATCGGCCACCAGACGCTCGGCGTCAGGCGAAAGACGTTGGGAAGCCTTGGGGCGAAAACCTGCCATAAGTCGAGATCATCCGTTTTTCGGTAAAACGGTATTCTACTCGCTACGTTGACAAAACATGGCGTGCGCCGCCGCATGGGCGCCGCCGGGCGCGGGCGGGGCAGTGCCGCCCGCGCGCTGGCCGGGCATCCGGCCCGATATGCGCCGGGATGCCGGTCCCGATGCCGCCTATTTCTGCGCGGGCGGCTGCGGGGTTTCGGGCGCGTGGCTTTCCACGCTGTGCTGCTCGCCGCCGATGGAAATGTCGCCGCCGCCCTTGGTGAGCAGGTAGAGCGCCGCGCCGGCGATGACGACGAATGCGATGAAGATCTTTGCCATGTTTGTCTCCGGGATGGGATGCGTGTCGGAAGCCGCCGCGCGCGGTGCTTTCTTGTTGTTGATGGCAGTGTCGCAGCGCAGGCTTGCGTGGAACTTACACAGGCCGGCGGCCGGGCCACCATCCGCCAGGCGGCGCCTGCGGCGCTTTCGGGAACGAAAAAGCCGCTGGCCGCGTACCTCCCGGGGGAGGCGCGGCCAGCGGCTTCGGACCCTGCCGGCAAGCCCCGCGAGGGGGCCGTCCGCTCAGGCGGCCAGCAGCTGGCGCAGCACGAACGGCAGGATGCCGCCGTGGTTGTAGTAGTCGACCTCGATCGGGGTGTCGATGCGCAGCAGCACCGGCACGCGCTGCACGTCGCCGTTGACGCGCTTGATCACCAGCGTGACGTCCTGCTGCGGCTTCAGTTCGCCCTCGATGCCTTCGATGTCGAAGGTCTCGTTGCCGATGATGCCGAGCGTCTGCACGCTGTCGTTGCCCTTGAACTGCAGCGGCAGCACGCCCATGCCGACCAGGTTGGAGCGGTGGATGCGCTCGAAGCTGCGCGTGATCACGGCCTTGACGCCGAGCAGCTGCGTGCCCTTGGCCGCCCAGTCGCGCGACGAGCCGGTGCCGTATTCCTCGCCGCCGAACACCACGGTGGGCGTGCCTTCGGCGATGTACTGCATGGCGGCGTCGTAGATCGACATTTCCTCGCCGGAAGGCTGGTGCAGCGTGACGCCGCCTTCCACGCGCGAGCCGTCGGGCTTGACCGGCAGCATCAGGTTCTTGATGCGCACGTTGGCGAAGGTGCCGCGCATCATGACTTCATGGTTGCCGCGGCGCGAGCCGTAGCTGTTGAAGTCCGCCTTGAGCACGCCGTTGGCCTGCAGGTACTTGCCCGCGGGCGAGGATTCCTTGATCGAGCCGGCCGGCGAGATGTGGTCGGTGGTCACGGAGTCGCCGAATACGCCGAGCGCGCGCGCGTTGCGCACGCTCGCCTGGGTCGCGGCCGGCTCCATGCCGAAGTCCTGGAAGAAGGGCGGCTCGGCGATGTAGGTGGACGCGGGCCAGTCGTAGACCTGGCCCTTGGTGCCCTTGACCTTGGCCCACAGCTTGCTCGGCTTCTTGACCTGCTCGTAGTTGGTGCGGAACACGTCGGCGTTCATGGCGAACTTGAGCAGGGCGTGGATTTCCTCCGAGCTCGGCCAGATGTCGCCCAGGTAGATCTCGCGGCCGCCCTTGCCGGTGCCGACCGGCTCGGTCATCAGGTCGCGCGTGACGTTGCCGGCGATGGCGTAGGCCACCACCAGCGGCGGCGAGGCCAGGAAGTTGGCGCGGATGTTCGGGTGGATGCGCGCCTCGAAGTTGCGGTTGCCGGACAGCACCGCGGCGGCCACGAGGTCGTTCTTGGTGATGGCCTCGTTCAGTTCCGGCGTGAGGTCGCCGGCGTTGCCGATGCAGGTGGTGCAGCCGTAGGCGGTCACGCCGAAGCCCAGCTTTTCCAGGTACGGCAGCAGGCCGGTGGCCTGCAGGTATTCCGTCACCACGCGGCTGCCGGGGGCGAGCGAGGTCTTGATGTGCGGCGCCACCTTGAGGCCGGCCTCCACCGCCTTCTTGGCCAGCAGGCCCGCGGCCAGCAGCACGCTCGGGTTGGAGGTGTTGGTGCAGGAGGTGATGGCGGCGATCAGCACGTCGCCGTTCTTCACGTCGACGCCGTTGCTCGTGGTGTAGGTCTTGTCCAGCTCGGCGATGTCCTTGTTGAAGCCGTTCTCGGCCACCGGCTTGGCGAACAGCGAGGCGAAGGTGGCCTTGACGCTGCCGATCTCGATGCGGTCCTGCGGGCGCTTTGGGCCGGCCAGCGAGGGGGTCACGCTGCCGAGGTCGAGCGTGAGCACCTTGGTGTAGTCGATGTCGCCGGCCTTGGGCACGCCGAACATCTCCTGGGCGCGGAAATAGCCCTCGAACGCGGCGATCTCCTCGGCCGTGCGGCCGGTGCCCTTGAAGTAGTCGATGGTCTTCTCGTCGACCGGGAAGAAACCCATCGTGGCGCCGTACTCGGGCGCCATGTTGCCGATGGTGGCGCGGTCCGGCAGCGCCAGGCTGGCGGTGCCCTCGCCGAAGAACTCGACGAACTTGCCGACCACCTTTTCGCGGCGCAGCATCTCGGTGATGGTGAGCACCAGGTCGGTGGCCGTGACGCCTTCGCGCAGGCGGCCCTTGAGCTCCACGCCGACCACGTCCGGCGTCAGGAAATAGACCGGCTGGCCCAGCATGCCGGCTTCCGCCTCGATGCCGCCCACGCCCCAGCCGACCACGCCGATGCCGTTGATCATGGTGGTGTGGCTGTCGGTGCCGACCAGGGTGTCCGGGTAGTACACGCCGTCCTTCTTGTGCACGCCGCGCGCCAGGTATTCGAGGTTGACCTGGTGCACGATGCCGAAGCCCGGCTGCACCACGCCGAAGGTGTCGAACGCCTGCATGCCCCACTTCATGAACTGGTAGCGCTCGTTGTTGCGCTGGAATTCCAGCTGCATGTTGAGGTCGAGCGCCTTCTTCTCGCGGAAGTGGTCGATCTGCACGGAGTGGTCGACCACCAGGTCCACCGGCACCAGCGGCTCGATCTTCTTGGGGTTCTTGCCCATCTTCTCGGCCACGTTGCGCATGGCGGCCAGGTCGGCCAGCAGCGGCACGCCGGTGAAGTCCTGCAGCACCACGCGCGCCACCACGAACGGGATCTCGTCCACGCGCTCGGCCACCGGCTTCCAGCTGGCGAGCTGCCTGACGTGTTCCTCGGTGACTTTCTTGCCGTCGCAGTTGCGCAGCACCGATTCGAGCACCACGCGGATCGATACCGGCAGGCGTTCGATGGCGACGCCGAGCGCCTTGCCCAGTTGCGGCAGGGAATAGTACTGGCCCTTGAGGCCCGGGCTGATCTTGAATTCTTTCAGAGTCTTATTGAGATTGTGGGGCATTGCCTTACTCCATTCGAAAGATGGTGCGGACTGGCTTGATTCGTAAATCCGTCATTCGTGCTGCGGCCGCCGGCGGGGGCGCCATGCTGATGCCTGCTGCTTTTTTTCTTGCTTCTCTGCTTCCCTGTTTCCCCGATCGTGCCGCCGGCCGTGCTGCCGATTCTATTGCCGGCCACCGCATGCTGTCTTGCGCAGACGAGGCCAGGCCAACGTTTGCACCGCGTCGATTGTAGGGCAAGCCGGCGCCCGGCGCGCGCCCGCGGTGCTCAGATGACGTACAGATCCACGTACTCGTGGACCGGCATCGCCTCCAGGCGCGCCTGGTCCAGCGATACCGCCAGGATGGCCTGCTGCTGGCGCTCCGGGAAGCGGCGCGCGAGGTTGGTCCTGAACTTCTCCACCAGCAGCGGGATGCCCTCTGCGCGGCGGCGCCGGTGGCCGAGCGGGTAGGTCGCCAGCACCTCGGGCAGCACCGTGCCGTCGTTCAGCTCCACGGTCAGCCCGTTGGCGATCGCGCGCTTGTCGGGGTCGTGGTAGTCGGCGGTGAAGGCGGGGTCTTCCACGCAGGCGATCCTGGCGCGCAGCGCGTCGATGCGCGGGTCGGCGGCGATGCGGTCCTCGTAGTCGCCGGCGGTCAGGCGGCCGAACAGCAGCGGCACGGCGACCATGTACTGGATGCAGTGGTCGCGGTCGGCCGGGTTGGCCAGCGGGCCGGTCTTGTCGATGATGCGGATGCAGGCTTCGTGGGTGCGGATGGTGATGCGCCGGATGTCGGCGGCCGTCCTGCCGGCGGCGGCGAGCCGGCCGTGCAGGGTCATGGCCGCCTCCACCGCGGTCTGCGCGTGGAATTCCGCCGGGTAGGCGATCTTGAACAGCACGTTCTCCATCACGTAGGTGCCGTAGGGGCGCTGGAAGCGCAACGGCTGGCCCTTGAACAGCACGTCGTAGAAGCCCCAGCCCCGGGCGGTGAGCACCGAGGGGTAGCCCATCTCGCCGGTGCGGGCCATCAGGGCCAGGCGCACGGCGCGGCTGGTGGCGTCGCCGGCGGCCCAGCTCTTGCGGCTGCCGGTGTTGGGGGCGTGGCGGTAGGTGCGCAGCGACTGGCCGTCGACCCACGCCAGCGAGACCGCGTTGATGATCTCCTCGCGCGCCAGGCCCAGCATGTGCGCGACCACGGCGGTGGAGGCCACCTTGACCAGCACCACGTGGTCCAGGCCGACCTTGTTGAACGAGTTTTCCAGCGCGATGCAGCCCTGGATCTCGTGGGCCTTGATCATGGCCGCGAGCACCTGCTTCATGGCCAGCGGCTTGCGGCCGGCGGCCACGTGGTTGCGCGACAGCCAGTCGGCCGTGGCGAGGATGCCGCCGAGGTTGTCCGACGGGTGGCCCCATTCGGCGGCCAGCCAGGTGTCGTTGAAGTCGAGCCAGCGGATCATGGCGCCGATGCTGAAGGCGGCCTGTACCGGGTCGAGCTGGAACTGGGTGCCCGGCACCCGGGCGCCGTTGGGCACCACCGTGCCCGGCACGATGGGGCCCAGCAGCTTGGTGCAGGCGGGGTAGGACAAGGCTTCCAGGCCGCAGCCGAGGGTGTCGATCAGGCAGTTGCGGGCCGTGTCGAAGGCCAGCGCGCTCTTGATCTGGTAGCCGGTCACGTAGTCGACGATGTCGGCCAGTACCTGATCGGGCTCCGGCCGGACGTTCGCAATAGGTGCAGACATGGGTCCCCTCGGGAATTTGTGCTGCCTGGTGCCTTTTTATGCCTTTCCGATACTGCCGATGACTGATGCTCCGCGATGTCGGTGCGACGCCCGCGCGGCGGCGTCGCGCGGCGTCACTTCTGCGCGGTGGCGGGCTGGCCGGCCTCGGCGGTGGCCGGCGCGGACGGCGGCGCCACCAGCAGCGGCGTGGCCACCGGCGCGCGCAGTGCGCCGGCCTGGGTCGGGGCGGAGCCGCCGGCCAGCATGTCGGCGGTCTGGCATTCGTCGGCCAGGCGCTGGCCGGCGTTCTTGTTGAACAGCATGGCCTTGCTCGGGATCACCACCAGGTCCATGCCGGAGCGGGCGTCGAAATAGCGGTCGGCGCCGGTCACGGTGGACTGGCGCGGCAGGCGGTATTCCTTGCCCTCCCAGTTCACGGCGATGACTTCGTCGCGCAGCATGTTGCCGCTGATGTAGAGGGAGTGGCCCAGTTCGCACTGCCATTTCTCGCCGGCCGGCACGGCCGGGACTTCCTTGGCAGCGACGGTTGCCTTCTTCTTGGGGGCGGCCTTGTGGGCGGGCGCCTTCTTGGCGGGAGCGGCCTTCTTGGCCGGTTCCTGGGCCATCGCAACGCCGGCGGAGGTCAGCGAAAAGGCGCCGATGCAGGCGGCGAGGACGAGATGCTTCATTCTGTGGGTTCCTTCATGGTTGGGTCAAAGGCGGGTGACGGGGGCCAGGGGCCGGCAGCCACATATCCGCCGCTATTCTCTACGATTTGAAAGTCCGGGCGAAGCACACCTTCCATTGGTTACACAATTCCGCCGCCGCACGCGCCTTGCCGTGCACAGCGCGGCGTTGCCGGCGGCCACGCCCGACAGGGCGACGGATTTCTTGGGCTTCGGGGTTGGCCGCGGGGCGGGCTGCTGCTCTGGCATCGCGTCTCCTGTCTGTTGGCGGGGCGGTCGGCGGTCTGGCGGGCGGGCCGCCGCGGTCATGGAAAGAAGCAGTCCAGCACCGTGCCCGGCAGACGCGCGCCGGTGGCGTGGGCGCGCTGCAGCAGCGACCAGTAATAGCGGTAGCTGGCGCGGTCGTGGAGCTGGCCCTGGTGCCGGATCGGCGCCCAGTTGTTTTCGTAGGCGGCCAGCAGGATCTCGCTGGCCGTGCCGATCTCCGCGCCGCTCGGGCGGAAGGCCGCCACGATCGGCCCGATCTGGCTCGGGTGGATGCTCCACTTGCGCAGGTAGCCGAATTCGGCGCGCGCGCGCAGGGCGTCCTCGCCGGCGCGCTCGGGCTGGGCGATGTCGGTGCTGACGTTGTGCGAGGGCACCTTGCCGTAGCGGTGGCAGGCGGCGGAGATCTCCAGCATGGCGCGCCGGATCAGCGGGTGCTCGAACTGCTGCGGCGAGCGCATGGCCTCGCCCGGGATCGCGCCGTGGTGGGCCGAGACGAAATCCATCAGGCCGAAGCTCAGGCATTCGACCTGCACCAGGCGGGCGATGTCGAAGACCTGCTCGAGCGCCGCGTGTGTCTCGATCAGCACATGAATCGGGATGTGGCGGGCAATGCCGGCGGCGCGCGCCACCTGGTTGACGTGGTCGGTCACGCGCGCGACCTCGACCACGTCGGCCACCTTGGGCACGACCACGTAGGCCAGGCGCGCGCCGGCGCTGCCGACCAGGATGTCGACGTCGGCGCGCCAGGCCGGGTGGGCCGGGTCGTGGATGCGCACGCCGACGCGGTTGAAGCGGTTCTGCGGGCCGTTGACGAGGCGCGCGCACAGTTCGGCGTGCTCGCGCTCGAGGCCGACGGCGGCGCCGTCCTCGCAGTCGAGGGTGATGTCGAAGACCGGCCCAAGCTCTTGCTGCAGGGCCAGCGATTTCAGCATCAGCTTCTCATTGCCGGCGTAGTGGTCGCACACCGGCAGTTGGGCCGCAATGGCTTCGCCCTGGAACAAGACCTCGGAGGGGTGCACGTTATGGATTCTTTTCGAGGTGGGAGGGCCGGGCGGCGCGGGCATGAAAAAAGCCGGAGCCCGCGCCGATCCGTGAATCGTTGCGGGGCTCCGGCCTGGTCATCGGCGCTGCCTGGGACTGGATCTGAAGCGGATCAGCCGAGCAGGTGCTGCACGCCGGCCTTTTCTTCTTCCAGTTCCTTCAGGGTGATGTTGATCTTTTCCTGGCTGTAGGCGTCGATCTCCAGACCCTTGACGATCTCGTACTTGCCGTTGGCGGTGGTCACCGGGTAGCCGAACATGGTGTCGGCCGGGATGCCGTACTCGCCGTTCGACGGGATGCCCATCGTGACGATCTTGCCGTTGGTGCCCAGCACCCAGTCGCGCACGTGGTCGATGGCGGCGTTGGCGGCCGAGGCGGCCGACGACAGGCCGCGCGCCTCGATGATGGCGGCGCCGCGCTTGCCGACGGTCGGCAGGAACACGTCGTTGTTCCAGGCGTGGTCGTTGATCAGGTCCTTGACGCTCTGGCCGTCGACGGTGGCGTAGCGGTAGTCGGCGTACATGGTCGGGCTGTGGTTGCCCCACACGAACAGCTTCTCGATCGACGAGACCGGCTTGCCGATCTTGGCGGCGATCTGCGACAGCGCGCGGTTGTGATCGAGGCGCAGCATGGCGGTGAAGCTTTCGCGCGGCAGGTTCGGCGCCGACTTCATGGCGATGTAGGCGTTGGTGTTGGCCGGGTTGCCGACCACCAGCACCTTGATGTCGCGGCTGGCGACTTCGTTCAGCGCCTTGCCCTGCACCGTGAAGATCTGGGCGTTGGCTTCGAGCAGGTCCTTGCGCTCCATGCCCTTGCTGCGCGGGCGGGCGCCGACCAGCAGGGCCACGTTGGCGTCCTTGAAGGCGACCTTGGGATCATCGGTGATCACCACGCCTGCCAGCAGCGGGAACGCGCAGTCTTCCAGTTCCATCACGACGCCCTTGACGGCGGCCTGGGCTTGCGGGAGGTCGAGCAGTTGGAGGATGACCGGCTGGTCTTTGCCCAGCATGTCGCCGTTGGCGATACGGAACAGCAGGGAATAGCCGATCTGGCCAGCGGCGCCGGTCACTGCGACGCGCATTGGGGCTTTAGCCATGAGTACATCTCCAAACGAAAAGAGGGGGAAACTGGACAGTGTCGCGCCGGACGGTGGTCCGGACGTCACCGGGTGCGGGTTCGTCGCCACGGCGGCAGGCGGCAGTCCGCCGGCGCGCTGGGAGCGATGCCGACTGGAGTGAGCCACAACGGGTCATGGGGTGCGACAAGGCGTAAGTCTACTGCGAAGAGGGGTGCCGTATCCAGAGCGGTGCCGGCGTCGAAACCAGCGGGAGTGTAGGCGCCCATATCTGCAATGTCAATTCATATGTCTTATATAAGACATAAGACATTTGATGCCGCGCTGGACGCCCTCCGCCGTTTTGTGGTGAAATTCGGCTATGTCATCCCTGCCCACGCCCCTCGTTGGTACTGCCGTTGCCGCAGCGCAGGATAACGGCGCCGCTACGTCCGGCGCCGGAGCGCAATCGCCCGTCGCGGCGGTTTCGCCCACGTTCAGCCCCCTTTACCAGCAGATCAAGGCGCTCATCACCCAGAGCCTGCAGTCCGGCGAATGGAAGCCGGGGGAGATGATCCCCAGCGAGATGGACCTGGCGGCCCGCTACAAGGTCAGCCAGGGCACCGTGCGCAAGGCCATCGACGAGCTCGCCGCCGAGAACCTGGTGGCGCGCCGCCAGGGCAAGGGCACCTTCGTCACGACCCATCACGAGGATGGCGTCAAGTTCCGTTTCCTGCGTCTCGTGCCCGATGAGGGCGAGCCGCACTATGGCGCGAGCCAGGTGCTGGAGTGCAAGCGCCTGCGCGCCCCGGCCGAGATCGCCCGCCTGCTCGACATCCGCACCGGCGACAGCGTGGTGCAGATCCGCCGCGTGCTGTTCTTCTCCGGCGAGCCCACCGTGCTGGACGAGATCTGGCTGCTGGGCACCAATTTCAAAGGCCTGACCGCGGAGAAGCTGACCGAGTGGAAGGGCCCGATGTACGCATTGTTCGAGGCCGAGTTCGGCACCCGCATGATCCGGGCCTCGGAAAAGATCCGCGCGGTGGCCGCCGATGCCGCCACCGCCGCCCTGCTGTCCGTGGAGGCCGGCACGCCGCTGCTGTCCGTCGAGCGTGTCTCCTTCACCTACGGCGATCGCCCCGTCGAAGTCCGGCGCGGTTTGTATGTCACTACCCGGCACTATTATCAGAACGATTTGAGCTAGCTGCCGAGTGGTTATCCCGGATGATTATTGCTGTCGTCGCGATGATGGCTGCCCGCCGTTGCGCCGAAGCAGGGAAATATTACGCCGTGGCGTAGCCGCGTGCGATTGTCGGGCACGCCATGTTGGTGCGCGATAGCTGAAAATTATTGGTGCGCCGCGCAACAAAGGCGCTAAAATTATGTGGATTTGCTCCAACTGCATTCATTTGCATGCAGGGCATTGAGTAGTTTCGTTTTTTGTTTACCGCAAAATGGGGTCTCGCATGGCTGAAGCCGTCAAACAAGCCAGGCCGGAGTTCCGGAACATCCATGTCACGCAGCTAGCGCGTTACAGGTTGCCCTGGGCCGGCAAGGTGTCCATCCTGCATCGCGCGAGCGGTGCCCTGATGTTCCTCCTCCTTCCTTTCGTGCTCTATCTGTTCGAGCAAAGCGTCACCTCGGAACTGAGCTTCGCAAAGTTCTCGGCGCTTCTGTCCGGCGGCTTCGTCAAGCTGGTTCTGCTGGTCCTGATCTGGGGCTACCTGCACCATTTCTGCGCCGGCATCCGTTTCCTGCTGCTCGACGTGCACGTCGGCGTGACCAAGCCCGCCTCGGCCAAGTCCGCCGTCGCCGTGCTGGTCGTCAGCCTGTTGCTCACCGCGATTTTCGGCCTGAAGCTGTTCGGCCTGTTTTGAGGAGAGTCAAGGTGGCAAATAATAATATCGGTCCCAAGCGTCTTGTCGTCGGTGCGCACTACGGTCTGAAAGACTGGCTCCTGCAGCGCGTCACCGCGGTCATCATGGTGGTCTTCACCGTCGTGCTGGCGATTTCCTTCCTGCTCTCGAACGGCGCTTCCTACGAAGCGTGGGCGGGTCTCTTCTCCAATCAGTGGATGAAGGTCATCACGTTCCTCACCATCCTGTCGCTGCTGTTCCATGCCTGGATCGGCGTGCGCGACATCTGGATGGACTATGTGAAGCCGATGGCCGTGCGCCTCGTGCTGCAAGTTCTTACGATTCTGTGGCTCGTCGGTTGTGCGAGCTACGCTGCTCAGATTCTCTGGAGGGTGTAATAAATGGTCGCAGTCAAGACTGGATTGCCGCGTCGACGTTTCGACGTGGTCATCGTCGGGGCGGGCGGCGCCGGGATGCGCGCATCCCTCCAGCTCGCGGAAGCCGGCCTGAACGTGGCCGTGCTGTCCAAGGTGTTCCCCACGCGCTCGCACACCGTCGCGGCGCAGGGCGGCATCGGCGCCTCGCTCGGCAACATGAGCGAGGACAACTGGCACTATCACTTCTACGACACCATCAAGGGTTCCGATTGGCTGGGCGACCAGGACGCGATCGAATTCATGTGCCGTGAAGCGCCCAAGGTGGTCTACGAGCTCGAACACTTCGGCATGCCGTTCGACCGCAACGCCGACGGCACCATCTACCAGCGCCCGTTCGGCGGCCACACCTCGAACTACGGCGAGAAGCCGGTCCAGCGCGCCTGCGCCGCGGCCGACCGCACCGGCCACGCGCTGCTGCACACGCTGTACCAGCGCAACGTGCGCGCCAAGACCCACTTCTTCGTCGAATGGATGGCGCTGGACCTGATCCGCGACGAGGACGGCGACGTGCTGGGCGTGACCGCGCTGGAAATGGAAACCGGCGAAGTCTACATCCTCGAAGCCAAGACCACGCTGTTCGCCACCGGCGGCGCGGGCCGCATCTACGCCGCTTCCACCAATGCCTTCATCAACACCGGCGACGGCCTGGGCATGGCGGCGCGCGCGGGCGTGCCGCTGGAAGACATGGAGTTCTGGCAGTTCCACCCGACCGGCGTGGCCGGCGCGGGCGTGCTGATCACCGAAGGCGTGCGCGGCGAAGGCGGCATCCTGCGCAACAAGGACGGCGAGCGCTTCATGGAGCGCTACGCGCCGACGCTGAAGGACCTGGCACCGCGCGACTTCGTCTCGCGCTCGATGGACCAGGAAATCAAGGAAGGCCGCGGCTGCGGCCCGAACGGCGACTACGTGCTGCTGGACCTCACCCACGTCGGTGCGGACACCATCATGAAGCGCCTGCCGTCGATCCGCGAAATCGGCCTGAAGTTCGCCAACGTCGACGCGATCAAGGAACCGATTCCCGTGGTCCCGACCATCCATTACCAGATGGGCGGCATCCCGACGAACCTCCACGGCCAGGTGGTGGCGCCGAAGAACGGCAACCCCAACGAGGTCATCAACGGCTTCTACGCGATCGGCGAATGCTCGTGCGTGTCGGTGCACGGCGCCAACCGCCTGGGCACCAACTCGCTGCTGGACCTGGTGGTGTTCGGCCGTTCGGCCGGCAACCACATCGCCGCGACCGCGATCAAGCAGAAGGAGCACAAGCCGCTGCCGGCCGACGCCGCCGACCGCGCGCTGTCGCGCCTGGCCAAGCTGCAGTCGTCGTCGTCGGGCGAGTACACCCAGGACGTGGCCAACGACATCCGCAAGAACATGCAGTCGCATGCCGGCGTGTTCCGCACGCAGAAGCTGATGGACGAAGGCGTCGAGCGCATCCTGGAAGTGACCGAGCGCGCTGCCAACATCCACCTCAAGGACAAGTCCAAGGTCTTCAACACCGCGCTGGTGGAAGCCCTGGAAGTGTCCAACCTGGTGGAAGTGGCCAAGGCGACCATGATCTCGGCGGCAGCCCGCAAGGAATCGCGCGGCGCGCACGCCCACAGCGACTTCCCCAATCGCGACGATCAGAACTGGCTCAAGCACACGCTGTTCTACAGCGAAGGCAATCGCCTCGACTACAAGCCGGTGAAGATGGAGCCGCTGACGGTGGAAAGCGTTCCGCCCAAGGCCCGGACCTTCTGAGCACCGCGTCGAAGAGCTAAACAGGACCCACAGAAATGAAGCGTATTTTCGAAGTCTACCGCTACGATCCGGACAAGGATGCGGCACCCCGCATGCAGACCTACGAGGTCGAGCTGGACGGTCACGAGCGCATGCTGCTGGACGCGCTGGTCAAGCTGAAGAAGCTCGACGAGTCGATCTCGTTCCGCCGCTCGTGCCGCGAAGGCGTGTGCGGTTCGGACGCCATGAACATCAATGGCAAGAACGGCCTGGCCTGTCTGACCAACATGCGCGAGCTGCCGGACCGCATCGTGCTGCGCCCGCTGCCCGGCCTGCCGGTCGTGCGCGACCTGATCGTCGACATGACGCAGTTCTTCAAGCAGTATGATTCGATCAAGCCGTACCTCATCAACGACGAGCCGCCGCCCGAGAAAGAGCGCCTGCAGTCGCCCGAGGAGCGCGACGAGCTCGACGGCCTGTACGAATGCATCCTGTGCGCGAGCTGCTCGACGTCGTGCCCGTCGTTCTGGTGGAACCCGGACAAGTTCGTCGGCCCGGCCGGCCTGCTGCAGGCCTACCGCTTCATCGCGGACAGCCGCGACCAGGCCACCGGCCAGCGCCTGGACGACCTGAACGACCCGTACCGCCTGTTCCGCTGCCACAGCATCATGAACTGCGTCGACGTCTGCCCGAAGGGGCTGAACCCGACCAAGGCCATCGGCAAGATCAAGGAGCTGATGGTTCGCCGCTCGGTCTGACCGCGCGGTGGTTGTAAGCGGCGCGTCAGCCCGGGCCTGCACCATGCAGCCCGGGCGATGCGCCGGAAGTAGGTAGGGACCTATGAGCGAAAGTACTTCCCCCAGTTTCTCCCACCAGGCCGATCCGCACCGGCGTGCGCGATTGCGCTGGCGCGCGCGGCGCGGCCTCCTGGAGAACGACATCATCGTCGAACGTTTTTTCAACCGTTACGAGCAAAACCTGTCCGATGAGGACGTGGCTTCGCTCTCCCAGCTGTTCGAGCTGGGCGACAACGAGTTGATGGACCTGCTGCTTGCCCGCAAGGAGCTGGACGGTGAGCTCGACACGCCCCCGATGCGGCATGTGATCTCTCTGCTGCGTTCGGTCTGAGTATCGTCAACATCATTAGTCAAGCATTTGAAGGAACCGACATGACACCGTCCGATGTGAAAGCCACGCTATCGTTTTCCGATGGTTCCCCCAGCGTTGAGCTGCCGATTTACACCGGTACCGTAGGTCCGGACGTAATCGATATTCGCAAGCTGTACGGTCAAACCGGTAAGTTCACTTACGACCCCGGTTTCATGTCGACGGCTTCGTGCAACTCGAAGATCACCTATATCGACGGCGACAAGGGCGAGCTGCTGTACCGCGGCTACCCGATCGAGCAGCTGGCCACCAAGTGCGATCACCTGGAAACCTGCTACCTGCTGCTCAAGGGCGAGCTGCCCAACGCCAAGCAGAAGGAAGAGTTCGTCGACGCCGTGATGAACCACACGATGGTTCACGAGCAGATGCAGTTCTTCCTGCGCGGCTTCCGCCGCGATGCCCATCCGATGGCCGTGCTGACGGGCCTGGTGGGCGCCATGAGCGCGTTCTACCACGACGCGATGGACATCGACGATCCGCATCAGCGCGAAATCTCCGCGATCCGCCTGATCGCCAAGATGCCGACCCTGGTCGCGATGGCCTACAAGTACAACATCGGCCAGCCGTACGTCTACCCGCAGAATGACCTGTCCTACTCGGGCAACTTCATGCGCATGATGTTCAGCACGCCGTGCGCGCCGTACACCGTGAATCCGGTGCTCGAGCGCGCGCTCGACCGCATCTTCATCCTGCACGCCGACCACGAGCAGAACGCCTCGACCTCGACCGTGCGCCTGGCCGGCTCGTCGGGCACCAACCCGTTCGCCGCCATCGCCGCCGGCGTGGCCTGCCTGTGGGGTCCGGCCCACGGCGGCGCCAACGAAGCCGCGCTGAAGATGCTCGAGGAAATCGGCAGCGTCGACAACATCACCGAGTTCATCAAGCAGGTCAAGGACAAGAACTCGGGCGTGCGCCTGATGGGCTTCGGCCACCGCGTGTACAAGAACTACGATCCGCGCGCCAAGCTGATGCGCGAAACCTGCTACGAAGTGCTCAACGAACTGGGCCTGCACAACGACCCGCTGTTCAAGCTGGCGATGGAGCTGGAAAAGATCGCGCTGGAAGACGAATACTTCGTCAGCCGCAAGCTGTACCCGAACGTCGACTTCTACTCGGGCATCGTGCAGCGCGCGCTGGGCATCCCGACCTCGCTGTTTACCTGCATCTTCGCGCTGGCCCGCACCCCGGGCTGGATCTCGCAGTGGGAAGAGATGATCACCGATCCGGAATACAAGATCGGCCGTCCGCGCCAGCTGTTCAACGGCGCGGCCAGCCGCGACGTGCCGGAAATCGGCAAGCGCTGATTTTCCGCGGCGGGCGGCCCGCGCGGCCGCCCGCGGCAGTGCCACGAGCAGTGCAGCAATACCAGACGCCCCGGCTTGCCGGGGCGTTTGTCATTCAAGGCCGGCACCGCTTTGTGCATTGCGGGAGAATCATTGCCGCCCAGGTGGTGAAACCGGCAATTTCTGGCCATTTGTGCCGTGGTTGAGCCGCTAAGGTCCTCATTAATTGTGCAGATTTGATGCCGGACGGGAAATTTGCCCCTATAATGCGGGCTGCTTTGCCGACAGCAGCCGGGCCACCCTTCCGGATTGCGCCGCGGCGAGCGGGGCAGGCGAATCACCTGCGCAATAGAGAACGCATCCACGTTGTCTTTCCGAACCAAGGTCCTTCGCCACGGCGCGGGGCTGACACATGCCGGGCCCCGCATACGCTGTTCATTGTCTTCGTCGGCCCGTCTTCCGCGCTCGGGCGTTTTTCTCGGCGGTAGTTCGCGGGTGTTGTTCGATTGCGCAGGTCATGCCGCCACCAGCCCGTGACCACTACATAATCGAGGAGCTCCTGATGACGCTGTCCCGTCTTACGTCCATCTCCCTGGCCGCCGCACTGGCGGCCTTCGGCGCCGCCGCCCACGCGGAAACCGTCAAGATCGCCATCGCCGGCCCCATGAGCGGCTCGGTTGCGCAGTATGGCGACATGGTCAAGGCCGGCGCGCTGACCGCCATCGAGCAGATCAACGCGGCCGGCGGCGCCGGCGGCAACAAGTTCGAAGTGGTGCTGATGGACGACGCCTGCGAACCGAAGCAGGCCGTCGCCGTCGCCAACAAGATCGTCAGCCAGAAGATCAGGTACGTGATCGGCCACGTGTGCTCGGGTTCCACGATCCCGGCCTCCGACATCTACGAGAACGAAGGCGTCGTGATGGTGACGCCGTCGGCCACCGCGCCGCAGCTCACCGAGAACAAGAAGCGCAAGTTCATCTTCCGCACCATCGGCCGCGACGACCAGCAAGGCCCGGCCGCCGCCCAGTACATCATCGCCAAGGTCAAGCCCAAGAAGGTCGCCGTGCTGCACGACAAGCAGTCGTACGGCCAGGGCATCGCCTCGTCGGTGAAGAAGGACCTGGAAGCCGCCAAGATCCCGGTGGCCGTGTTCGAAGGCATCAACGCCGGCGACTCCGACTACTCCGCGGTGATCACCAAGCTCAAGTCGCAGGGCGTGGACTTCGTCTACTTCGGTGGCTACCACCCCGAGATGGGCCTGCTGCTGCGCCAGGCGCGCGAGCAGGGCGTCAAGGCCACCTTCATGGGCCCCGAAGGCGTGGGCAACAAGGACGTGACGGCCATCGCCGGCCCGGCCTCCGAAGGCATGCTGGTGACGCTGCCGGCCGACTTCTCGGCCGACCCGGCCAACGCCGCGCTGGTCAAGGCCTTCGCCGACAAGAAGCGCGACGCCAACGGCCCGTTCCAGATGCCGTCGTACGCCGCGGTGCAGATCATCGGCGACGCCATCGCCGGCGCCAAGAGCACGGACCCGGCCAAGGTTGCCGCGTACATGCACAAGAACGCCTTCCAGACCCCGATCGGCAAGGTCGAGTACGACGCCCAGGGCGACCTCAAGTCGTTCAAGTTCGTCGTCTTCACCTGGCACAAGGACGCCACCAAGACCGCAGCCAACTAAGCCGCACATCGGCTTCGCACGCCCCGCCCGGCATACCGGCGGGGCGTTTTGGTATCGGGCCGCGGCCCGGCCGGCCCGCGCGCCGCGGCATGAGCGCGGCGCGCGCGGCATCCGTCCTGTCCGGCCTCGCCGGTCCCGGGGCTCGCCGCTTTCAAGGCGCCGGTTTCAAAGTAATGGGGCTTCCCGCATGAACGAGTTCCTTCCACAGTTCACCCAGCAGCTGGTCAACGGCCTGACGCTGGGTGCGATCTATGCGCTGATCGCCATCGGCTACACGATGGTCTACGGCATCATCGGCATGATCAACTTCGCCCACGGCGAGATCTACATGATCGGCGCCTACGTGGGCCTGGTGACGCTCACCGCGATCGGCGTGCAGGCCGGGTATCCGCTGCCGCTGGTGCTGGGCGCCGCCTTGCTGGTGTCGGTGCTGGTCACCGGCATGTACGGCTTCGCCGTCGAGCGCGTGGCCTACCGGCCGCTGCGCGGCGGGCCGCGGCTGGTGCCGCTGATCTCCGCCATCGGCATGTCCATCTTCCTGCAGAACTACGTGCAGATCGGGCAGGGCGCGCGCGACGTCTCCGTGCCCGTGCTGATCTCCGGCGCCATCGAATTCCAGATGGGCGGCGACTTCACCGTGACCGTGCCGTACTCGCGCCTGCTGATCGTCGGCGTGACGCTGGTGCTGATGGTGGCGCTGACGCTGTTCATCGGCCACTCGCGCATGGGCCGCGCCTGCCGCGCCTGCGCCGAGGATATGCGCATGGCCAACCTGCTCGGCATCGACACCAACCGCGTGATCTCGTTCACGTTCGTGCTGGGCGCGATGCTGGCCGCCGTGGGCGGCGTGCTGATCGGCCTGACCATCGGCAAGCTCAATCCGTTCATCGGCTTCGTGGCCGGCATCAAGGCCTTCACCGCGGCGGTGCTGGGCGGCATCGGCAGCATTCCCGGCGCCATGCTGGGCGGCGTGCTGCTGGGCCTGGCCGAGACCTTCGCCTCCGGCTACATGCCGGCCGAGTACAAGGACGTGGTGGCCTTCGGCCTGCTGGTGCTGATCCTGCTGTTCCGCCCGACCGGCCTGCTCGGCAAGCCGGACGTGGAAAAAGTCTGAGGAGCGCGCGATGAGAAACGACGCATCGATGGGGCAATCCCTCAAGAACGCGATTACCGCGGCGGTCATGACCGCCATCCTCACCGTGCCGGTGCTGGGCCTGCAGCTCAAGCTCGACGGCTACAAGGTGGTGCTCGAGCCGCACTGGCAGCCGGTCTGGCTGGCGGTCGGCGCGGTCTTCCTGTTCCAGTTGTGCAAGCCGCTGTTCCTGCGCGCGAGCGCCGGCATCAGGCTGCCGGCGATGCCGGCGCTGGGCGCGGACCGCCAGCGCAAGGTGATCTGGCTGCTGCTGGCCGCCGGGCTGGTGTGGCCGTTCTTCGGCTCGCGCGGCGCGGTGGACGTGGCCACGCTGGCGCTGATCTACGTGATCCTGGGGCTGGGCCTGAACATCGTGGTCGGCTACGCCGGCCTGCTCGACCTGGGCTACGTGGGCTTCTACGCCGTGGGCGGCTACACCTACGCGCTGCTCAACCAGTATTTCGGCCTGACCTTCTGGGAATGCCTGCCGATCGCCGCCTGCATGTCGGCCACCTTCGGCTTCCTGCTGGGCTTCCCGGTGCTGCGGCTGCGCGGCGACTACCTGGCCATCGTCACGCTGGGCTTCGGCGAGATCATCCGCCTGCTGCTCAACAACCTGACCAGCCTCACCGGCGGCCCGGACGGCGTCTCGGGCATTCCCAAGCCGACCGTGTTCGGCATCGAGATGGCGCGCAGCGCCAGCGTGGAGGGCGTCAAGACCTTCCACGAGCTGCTCGGCTGGGACTACAGCGGCGAGCACATGGTGATCTTCCTCTACCTGCTGGCGCTGCTGCTGGTGGCCTTCACGCTGTTCGTCACCAGCCGGCTGATCCGCATGCCGATGGGGCGCGCGTGGGAAGCGCTGCGCGAGGACGAGATCGCGTGCCGCTCGCTGGGCCTGAACCCGACCCGCATCAAGCTGTCGGCGTTCACGCTGGGCGCGGCCTTCGCCGGCCTCGGCGGCGCCTTCTTCGCCGCGCGCCAGGGCCTGGTCAATCCCGAATCGTTCACCTTCATCGAGTCCGCGCTGATCCTGGCGGTGGTGGTGCTGGGCGGCATGGGCTCGCAACTGGGCGTGATCCTGGCCGCGATCCTGCTGACCGTGCTGCCCGAGGTGGCGCGCGGCTTCGCCGAGTACCGCATGCTGATCTTCGGCCTGGTGATGGTGCTGATGATGATGTGGCGTCCGCAGGGCCTGCTGCCCGCGAGCCGCCCCCACGTGGAGTTGCCGCAATGAGCCAGGCACACCAAGTACAACCGGCGGAACTGCTGAAGGTCTCCGGCCTGCAGATGCGCTTCGGCGGCCTGCTGGCCGTGGACGGCATCGATTTCGACGTGCGCCGCGACGAGGTCTTCGCCATCATCGGCCCCAACGGCGCCGGCAAGACCACGGTGTTCAACTGCGTGGGCGGCTTCTACCGGCCCACCGCGGGCGAGGTCACGCTGGACGGGCATTCGATAGCCCGCCTGCCGAGCCACCAGGTGGCGCGCCGCGGCCTGGTGCGCACGTTCCAGAACATCCGCCTGTTCAGGCAGCTCACGGTGGTCGAGAACCTGCTGGTGGCGCAGCACCTGCAGGTGCGCGCCGGCCTGCTGCACGGCCTGTTCGCCACGCCGGCCTACCGCCGCGCCGAGCGCGCGGCGCTGGAGCGCGCCGCGGTCTGGCTCGAGCGCATGGGCCTGCGCGACGTGGCCAACCGCGAGGCGGGCACGCTGTCGTACGGCCACCAGCGCCGGCTGGAGATCGCGCGCTGCATGATCACCAACCCGCGCCTGCTGATGCTCGACGAGCCCGCCGCCGGCCTCAACCCGCAGGAGAAGGTCGTGCTGTCGCAGCTGATCGACCAGCTGCGCCGCGAGTTCAACATCTCGGTGCTGCTGATCGAGCACGACATGAGCCTGGTGATGGGCGTGTCCGACCGCATCCTGGTGATGGAGCACGGCCGCCCGATCGTGGTCGGCAAGCCCGCCGAAGTGCGCAACGACCCGCGCGTGATCAAGGCCTACCTGGGAGAGGACTAAATGCTGAAGCTGGAACAGGTCCATACCCACTATGGCGCCATCGAGGCGCTGTCGGGCGTGTCGATCGAAGTGAACAAGGGCGAGATCGTCACGCTGATCGGCAGCAACGGCGCCGGCAAGACCACGCTGATGATGACCGTGTGCGGCTCGCCGCGCGCCTCCAGCGGGCGCGTGCTGTTCGAGGGGCAGGACATCACGCGCCTGCCCACGCACGAGATCATGCGCCTGGGCATGGCGATCTCGCCGGAAGGGCGGCGCGTGTTTCCCAGCCTGTCCGTGCTGGAAAACCTCAAGATGGGCGGCTTCTTCGGCAAGCGCGACGAGGTCGAGGCCAGCATCGAGCACGTCTACACGCTGTTCCCGCGCCTGAAACAGCGCTCGGGCCAGCGCGCCGGCACCATGTCCGGCGGCGAGCAGCAGATGCTGGCCATCGGCCGCGCGCTGATGAGCCGCCCGCGCCTGCTGCTGCTGGACGAGCCCACGCTGGGCCTGGCGCCGCTGGTGATCGCGCAGATCTTCGACATCATCCGCGCCATCCGCGACGAGGGCGTGACGGTGTTCCTGGTCGAGCAGAACGCCAACAAGGCGCTGGGCGTGGCCGACCGCGGCTACGTGCTGGAGACGGGCCGCGTGGTGCTGGCGGACACGGGCGCCAACCTGCTGGCCAACGACCGCATCAGGAGCGCCTACCTGGGCGGCTGACCTCTGGCGCTCTTCCCCGCGGCGGGGGAGGGCGCCAGCCCCTTTTCGCCATCGGCGAAATCCCCCTTTCGCCAATCACATTACATCGGCAGGCCCGATCCGCGCGGGCGGAGGCCGGCCGCGCGCTATCGCTGTGGCATAATCGATTGTGATGTCAAGCATTGCTGCAAGCTGCATTTCCTGCACGCATCCGGCGCGACAAAACCTCCCCGCAAACTACCGCGCGACGCCGCCAACCGTGCTGAACCGAACGGTCCCGGCCCGCCCATCGCATCATGGCCAAGACGCTTTACGACAAACTCTGGGATGACCACACCGTGCACGTCGAGGACGACGGCACGACGATGCTGTACATCGACCGCCACCTGCTGCACGAAGTCACCAGCCCGCAGGCGTTCGAAGGCCTGAAGCTCGCGCAGCGTCCGGTCTGGCGCATCAGCGCCAACCTGGCGGTGTCGGACCACAACGTGCCGACCACCGACCGCAGCCAGGGCATCGCCGATCCGGTCTCGAAGCTGCAGGTGGACACGCTGGACACCAACTGCGACGCCTATGGCATCACCCAGTTCAAGATGAACGACCTGCGCCAGGGCATCGTGCACGTGATCGGGCCGGAGCAGGGCGCCACGCTGCCGGGCATGACGGTGGTGTGCGGCGACTCGCACACCAGCACGCACGGCGCGTTCGGCGCGCTGGCGCACGGCATTGGCACCTCCGAGGTGGAGCACGTGCTGGCCACGCAGACGCTGCTGGGCAAGAAGGCGAAGAACATGCTGGTGCGCGTGGAAGGCAAGCTGCCGCGCGGCTGCACCGCCAAGGACATCGTGCTGGCGATCATCGGCAAGATCGGCACCGCCGGCGGCACCGGCTACACCATCGAGTTCGCCGGCTCGGCCATCCGCGAGCTGAGCATGGAAGGGCGCATGACGGTGTGCAACATGGCCATCGAGGCCGGCGCGCGCGCCGGGCTGGTGGCGGTGGACGACATCACGCTCGAGTACGTCAAGGGCCGCCCGTTCTCGCCGCAGGGCGTGGAGTGGGACCATGCCGTGGCCTACTGGCGCACGCTGCATTCCGACGCCGGCGCGCAGTTCGATCAGGTGGTGGAGCTGCGCGCGGAAGACGTGCGCCCGCAAGTGACCTGGGGCACCTCGCCCGAGATGGTGGTCAGCATCGAAGACCGCGTGCCGGATCCCGAGAAGGAAAAGGACCCGAACAAGCGCAACGCGATGGAGCGCGCGCTGGAGTACATGGGCCTGCAGCCCAACGTGCCGGTGAGCAGCATCAAGATCGACAAGGTCTTCATCGGCTCCTGCACCAACAGCCGCATCGAGGACATGCGCGCCGCCGCGTGGGTGGTGCAGAAGCTGGGCCGCCGCGTGGCCGGCAACGTGAAGCTGGCGATGGTGGTGCCGGGCTCCGGGCTGGTCAAGGCGCAGGCCGAGCGTGAAGGGCTGGACAAGGTCTTCAAGGCCGCCGGCTTCGAGTGGCGCGAGCCGGGCTGCTCGATGTGCCTGGCCATGAATGCCGACCGCCTCGATCCGGGCGAGCGCTGCGCGTCCACCTCGAACCGCAACTTCGAAGGCCGCCAGGGCGCGGGCGGGCGTACCCACCTGGTGAGCCCGGCGATGGCCGCCGCGGCCGCCATCGAGGGCCATTTCGTCGACATCCGCCGGCTCGGCTGAGGCGGACCGCGCTTCGTTATCCCACACACCGACACACGCCGTTTCATCATGAAATACGCCCTGACCGCCCTCGCATGCCTGTGCATGCTGCAACTTGCCGGCTGCAACACCGTGGCCGGCATCGGCAAGGACACCAAGGCAGCGGGCCACGCGCTCGAAAGCGCGGCCAGCAAGTAAGGAACCAGATCATGGACAAGTTCACTGTACACAGCGGGCTCACGGTGCCCCTGGACCGCGAGAACGTCGACACCGACGCCATCATCCCCAAGCAATTCCTCAAGTCGATCAAGCGCACCGGCTTCGGCCCCAACCTGTTCGACGAATGGCGCTACAAGGACGTGGGCCAGCCCGGCCAGGACAACAGCCTCCGTCCGCTCAACCCGGACTTCGTGCTGAACCAGCCGCGCTACCAGGGCGGCTCGATCCTGCTGGCGCGCCGCAACTTCGGCTGCGGCAGCTCGCGCGAGCACGCGCCGTGGGCGCTCACGCAATACGGCTTCCGCGCCGTGATCGCGCCGAGCTTCGCCGACATCTTCTTCAACAACTGCTACAAGAACGGCCTGCTGCCGGTGGCGCTGACCGAATTGCAGGTCGACCACCTGTTCAACGAGACCAATGCGTTCAACGGCTACAAGCTGACCATCGACCTGGACAAGCAGGTGGTGCTCACGCCGGGCGGCGACGCCTATGCGTTCGACATCGCGCCGTTCCGCAAGTACTGCATGCTCAACGGTTTCGACGACATCGGCCTGACCCTGCGCCATGCCGACAAGATCAAGGCATACGAGGCCGAGCGCGTGACCCGGATGCCGTGGCTGAACAACCGCGTGGTCGGCTGAGCCGGCGCAGACACAACAAGGAAGACACAGCATGAAAATCGCAGTCCTGCCGGGTGACGGCATCGGTCCCGAGATCGTGGCGGAAGCCGTCAAGGTCCTGAACGCGCTCGGCGAGAAGTTCGAGCTGGAAAGCGCGCCCGTGGGCGGCGCCGGCTACGAGGCCAGCGGCCATCCGCTGCCCGACGCCACGCTCAAGCTGGCCAAGGAAGCCGACGCCATCCTGTTCGGCGCCGTGGGCGACTGGAAGTACGACAAGCTGGAGCGCGCGCTGCGCCCCGAGCAGGCCATCCTGGGCCTGCGCAAGCACCTGCAGCTGTTCGCCAACTTCCGCCCGGCGATCTGCTATCCCGAGCTGACCGGCGCCTCGAGCCTGAAGCCCGAGCTGGTGGCCGGCCTCGACATCCTGATCGTGCGCGAGCTCAACGGCGACATCTACTTCGGCCAGCCGCGCGGCATGCGCGAGGCGCCGGACGGCCCGTTCCAGGGCGCGCGCGAAGGCTTCGACACCATGCGCTACAGCGAGCCGGAAATCCGCCGCATCGCGCACGTGGCGTTCCAGGCCGCGGCCAAGCGCGGCAAGAAGCTGTGCAGCGTGGACAAGGCCAACGTGCTCGAGACCTTCCAGTTCTGGAAGGACATCGTCACCGACGTGCACAAGGAATACCCGGAAGTCGAGCTGTCGCACATGTACGTCGACAACGCGGCCATGCAACTGGTCAAGGCGCCCAAGAGCTTCGACGTGATCGTCACCGGCAACATGTTCGGCGACATCCTGTCGGACGAGGCCGCCATGCTGACCGGCTCGATCGGCATGCTGCCGTCGGCTTCGCTGGACGCCAGCAACAAGGGCCTGTACGAGCCGTCGCACGGCTCGGCGCCGGACATCGCCGGCAAGGGCGTGGCCAATCCGCTGGCCACCATCCTGTCGGCGGCGATGATGCTGCGCTACTCGCTGGGCCGCGCCGAACAGGCCGACCGCATCGAGAACGCGGTCAAGAAGGTGCTGGCGCAGGGCTACCGCACCGGCGACATCCTGACGCCGGGCTGCAAGCAGGTCGGCACGCGCGAGATGGGCGAGGCGGTGCTGGCGGCGCTGTAAGCGCCAACGGCGCGGCGGCGCCGCCGCACGCCGGCAAGTCGGAAAGGCGCCCCGCGGGGCGCCTTTCCCTGCGTTTTCCCCCGCTTTTCTTTAATTTGTCCCCGATTTCGCGCGTGCGGCGCTGCCACAAAATCGTGTAGACTTTGCGGATGGTCCGAATCTTCCAGTCCCCCTCGACTGCCAGCCTCCTCCTGACTGCCACCAGCAGCCCGGCCGGCCTGGGTTCGCACGGCCACCCGCTTACCGCAACGACGATTAAAACCATTACCACCAAAGCGATCGGCTAGATCGTTCGTCGTGCCTGCTCGTCTTCCCCGCGCAGTCACGCCGGGCGAGGAAAGCGCGGGGAAGAAGTTCAAATCACATCCGAGGTAAGTCATGATTGTAGGTCTCGTCGGTTGGCGAGGAATGGTCGGCAGCGTCCTGATGCAACGCATGCAGGAAGAGCGCGATTTCGACCATATCGAGCCCGTTTTCTTCAGCACGTCCAACGCGGGCGGCAAGGCGCCGGCCCTGGCGAAGAACGAAACCACGCTGAAAGATGCCAACGACATCGAAGCGCTGAAGAAGTGCGACGTCGTGCTCACGGCGCAGGGCGGCGACTACACCACCGAGGTCTTCCCCAAGCTGCGCGCGGCGGGCTGGAAGGGCTACTGGATCGACGCGGCGTCCTCGCTGCGCATGAAGGACGATGCCATCATCGTGCTCGACCCGGTCAACCTCGGCGTGATCAAGGATGCGCTGTCCAAGGGCGTGAAGAATTTCATCGGCGGCAACTGCACGGTGAGCTGCATGATGATGGGCCTGGGCGGCCTGTTCCAGCACGACCTGATCGACTGGATGACCTCCATGACGTACCAGGCCGCGTCGGGCGGCGGCGCGCAGCACATGCGCGAGCTGCTGACCCAGTTCGGCACGCTCAACGCCTCGGTCAAGCCGCTGCTGGATGACCCGGCTTCGGCGATCCTCGAGATCGACCGCACCATCCTGGCGACCCAGCATGGCCTGTCGGCCGGCGAAACGAAGCAGTTCGGCGTGCCGCTGGCCGGCAACCTGATTCCGTGGATCGACAAGGACCTCGGCAACGGCGTGTCGCGCGAAGAGTGGAAGGGCGGCGCCGAAACCAACAAGATCCTGGGCCGCGGCGAAGGCTTCGTGGGCGCCACCGGCGCCGCGCCGATCGCCGTGGACGGCCTGTGCGTGCGCATCGGCGCGATGCGCTGCCATTCGCAGGCGCTGACCATCAAGCTGCGCCGCGACGTGCCGCTCGACGAGATCGAAGGCATGCTGGCGGCCAACAACCAGTGGGCCAAGGTGGTGCCGAACACGCGCGAGGCCAGCATGACCGACCTCACGCCGGCGGCCGTCACCGGCACGCTGACGATTCCCGTCGGCCGCCTGCGCAAGATGCAGATGGGCGGCGAGTACCTGTCGGCCTTCACCGTGGGCGACCAGCTGCTGTGGGGCGCGGCCGAGCCGCTGCGCCGCATGCTGCGCATCCTGATCGAGGCCTGATCGAAGGCGCCCGCCGGGGCGGGCCGGCAGCCGAGTCCCCGGAACGGGGTTTTTCGCGGCAGCCGCGCCACTGCGCGGTTTCGTTGCTGCCAGGCAACAAAAAACTGCCGCTTTGATGACAACGCCGCGCCTGTGCGCGGCGTTGTCGCGGGCGGCTGCCTATTTCTTCCAGCGTTGGGTCACAATACAGCCGGCATATGCCAGGCTGCGGAGGCGGTTGTCCGCGCGCCTGCAAGCACGCCTGCAAGTGTTGGCGCGGGGCTCAGTCGGGACGCTAACTTGCTGCGCTAAACCATTGATGTTAAGTTAATTTCACTACTAGAACACAACGGAGCACAAGGTGAGTGTGAGCCAACATCGCCGGAAAGATGCGCCTATCGCCCGCCAGCGCTGGTCAACGCTGGCCTTCACGGCACTCGGCTTGCTGCTCGCGCAGCCGGCCGCGTATGCCGCGGGGTTCGGGCAATTACGGGTACAGTCGAATCTGGGTCAGCCGCTACAGGCGGAAATCGATATCAGCGGTGTCAGCGCGGAGGAAGCGGACGGCCTTGCGGTCAAGCTCGCTTCGCCTGATGCCTATGCCAAGGCCGGCCTGACGTACCTGCCGGCGGTCAGCAGTCTGCGCCTGCAGGTCGAGCGCCGTCCCAACGGCAGCTACGTGGCGCGGGTGCGTTCCAACCAGCCGATCAGCGAGCCCTTCGTCGATATCCTCGTCGACATGACATGGCCGAGCGGCCGGGTGTCGCGCGCGTATACGTTCCTGCTCGATCCGGCCGGGGCCAAGCCGAGCAACCAGACCTTCTCGCCCACCACGGTGGTGCAGGCCGGCACGCCCGACGAGTCGGGCGCCACCGCGCCGGCGCCCAGCGCGGCGCCCGCGCCCGCTCCGGTGGCGGCCGCGCCCGCCGCCGCGCCCGCCACACCGGCCGCGCCGGCCGCGCGTACGCCGGCCAGGACGCCGGCACCGCCGCCGCGCCGCGCGGCGCCGCAGGTGGCCGAGGGCGCCGCGGCTGCCGCCGGTTCGTACACCGTGCAGCGTGGCGACAATCTTTCCTCGATCGCCGGCGAGGCGCTGCAGGGCCAGGATTCGGTCTCGCTCGACCAGATGCTGGTCGCGCTCTACCGCAACAATCCCAATGCGTTCGTCGGCGGCAACATGAACCGCCTCAAGGCGGGCGTGGTGCTGAAGGTGCCGAGCCAGCAGGAAGCGCAGGCGGTCGCGCCGCGCGCGGCGCGCCGCGAAGTGGTGGCGCGCACGCAGGGGTTCGAGGCCTATCGCGGCCGGCTCGCCACCGCGGCCGCCGCGCGCTCGGTGGAAGCCGAGAGCGGGCGCTCGCAGTCGGGCAACGTCACCGCGCGCGTGCAGGAGCAGGCCGCGCCGGCCGCCGGCCCGCGCGACGAGCTCAAGCTCAGCAAGCCCGAGCGCGGCGCCCAGGCGGCCGCCGCGACGGCGGAAGCCAATATCGCCAAGGAGCGCCAGCTCAAGGAAGCCGAGGCACGCCTCGCGCAGCTCGAGAAGAACGTCACCGACATGCAGCGGCTGGTCGAGCTGAAGAACGCCGAGATCGCCAAGCTGGGCCAGGCCCAGGCTGCCAAGGGCACGGCCAAGGAAGCGCCGGCGCCCGCGCCGGCCGTGGTGCCGGCGGACGCGGCCAAGGCGGACACTGCCAAGGCAGATGCGGCCAAGGCGGATGCCGCGCCCGCGCCGGCCGCTCCGGCGGTCAATGCCAGCGCGGCCGCCGCCACGGCTGCGGCCACCGCCGCCACGGCGGTTGCCACGGCGGCTTCGGCGCCCGCCGCGCCCGCCCCGGCCGCCGCCGCGAGCGGCGCCGGCGCGCAGGCCACCGCGGCTGCCGCGGCCAAGCCGGCCGCCGCCTCGGCGCCGGCGGCCAAGCGCCCGCCGCCGGTGGTGCAGCCCCAGCCCGTGGCGCAGCCGTCCTTCCTCGAGGACCTGCTGGCCAACCCGATGCTGCTGCCGGGCGGTGGCCTGCTGATCGCGCTGCTGGGCGGCTATGCCATCTACCGCCGCCGCCAGCAGCAGAAGGCCAGCGAGAGCGCCGCCTTCCAGGACAGCATCCTGTCGCAGGAAAGCACCGTCATGGCCGGCGCCCACTCGCTGTTCGGCACGGCGGGCGGGCAGAGCGTCGACACCTCGCAGCACAGCGTGTTCGGCGCGGATTTCCGCATCGGCAACAACGCCGCGGAAGCCAACGAAGTCGATCCGATCGCCGAGGCCGACGTCTATATCGCCTACGGGCGCGATGTGCAGGCCGAGGAGATCCTGCGCGAAGCCCTGGAGCAGGACCCTGAGCGCCAGGCGATCCGCCTCAAGCTCATGGAGATTTACAACAATCGTCAGGATGTGGAAGGTTTTCGCGTGATTGCAGAAGAAATGTTCGCCCAGACGGGCGGGCAGGGGGCGGAGTGGGCACAGGCGGCCGAGATGGGGCGCCGCCTGGAGCCGGACAACGCCTTGTACCTCACCGTGGCGCCGGATGTCGCGCAGAACGACACGACGACGCTGCCGGCGGACCAGTGGCGTACCCACGATCCCTCGCACGATCTGGCCGCGCCGCCGCGCGAGACGGCGCTGGGCGACCTCGGCGACCTGGCGCTGCCGCTCGACGGCTTCCCCGCGCCCGCGGCGGGCACGCCGATCACCGCGCCCGAATCGGCGGCGCTGGTGTTCGGCGCCGCCGAGGAGCCCTCGGCGCTGGCCGCGCGCCTGGACGACGGCCTGGACCTGCCCGCGCATGCCCAGCCCGCCAGCCACGACGCGCCGCCGCTCGACGTGCCCACGCGTAGCCGCCCGCTGGACTTCGACATGTCGGGCATCTCGCTCGACCTGAACCCGGCGGCGCCGGCCAGCGCCAATGCGGACCATCTGTCGGCCGCGCACGACGCGCCGCCGTCCGTGCCTTCGGTGTCGCTGCCCGCGCCCACCATGCTGCGCGACGGCAAGCTGTCCGAGCCGATCGACCTGTCGCGCGTGAGCGCGGAGAGCGGGCTGGACACCGCGCGCGGCATCTCGCCGAGCACGCTGTCCGCCGATCCCGCCGATGGCGGCCGCGACATGCAGATCAAGTTCGATCTGGCGCGCGCCTACATCGAGATCGGCGACAAGGAGGGCGCGCGCGAGCTGCTGCAGGAAGTGGTCGACCAGTCGCCGGAGCCCCTGCAGACCGAGGCCCGTTCCCTGCTGCGCGAGGTGGCCTGAGCAAGCCCGGCGGGCCAGGCTGTATCATGGCGGGCTGAGCGCGGGATGCGCCGGCCCGATGCGAATGCGCCGGAGCCTGGCTTCCGGCGCATTTGTTTTTGGGCGGCCGGCCCGGTCCGGGCGCCTCGCATCCGCACCCGTCCGCACCCACCGCTCCGCCCGGTTTCCGCTACATGACCCGCATCGCCCTCGGCCTCCAGTACGACGGCGCCAGCTTCTCCGGCTGGCAGTCGCAACCGCACCGCAACACCGTGCAGGACCGGCTCGAGGACGCGATCGAGCAGTTCGCCGGCACCCGCCTGCTCACCACCGTGGCCGGCCGCACCGACGCCGGCGTGCACGCGCTGGGGCAGGTCATCCATATCGATACGGAGCTGGCGCGCGAGCCGTTCTCGTGGGTGCGCGGCATCAATGCGTTCCTGCCGCCGTCGATCGCCCTGCACTGGGCGCAGCCGGTCGACGAGGGTTTCCACGCGCGTTTCCTGGCCTTCGAGCGCATGTATTACTACGCGCTCTACGTGGGGCCGCACCGCGTGCCGCTGGTGCACGGCCGGGCCGGCTACCTGATGCTGCCGCCGGGGCAGGGGCTGGACCTGGAGGCGATGCGCGCGGCCGCCGCCTGCCTGCTCGGCGAGCACGATTTCTCGGCCTTCCGCGCCGCGGAATGCCAGGCCAAGTCGCCGGTGAAGACCATGTACGACGTCACCCTCAAGGCCGACGGCAACTGGGTCTTCGTGCGCTTTCGCGCCAGCGCCTTCCTGCACCACATGGTGCGCAACCTGATGGGCTGCCTGGTGGCGGTCGGGCGCGGGCGCTATCCGCCCGCGTGGCTGGCCGAGGTGCTGGCCGGACGCAACCGCGCCAGGGCGGCGCCCACCTTCATGCCCGACGGCCTCTACCTGGCCGCGGTGCAGTATCCTGAGCCCTACCGCCTGCCCGCCGCCGATGCGTCGGGCAGCCTGTTCCACGGAGTGTTTGCCGATGAACCCGTTGCCTGAGCCGGCCCAGCCGCACCGCACCCGCGTCAAGATCTGCGGCCTGACGCGCGAGGAAGACGTGCGCGCCGCGGTGGACGCCGGCGCCGATGCCATCGGCATGGTGTTCTACCCGGGCAGCCCGCGCTGCGTCGACGTGGCGCGCGCGGCCGCGCTGGCCGAGGCCGCCGGGCCGTTCGTCTCGGTGGTCGGGCTGTTCGTCAACGCCGACGCCGAGGAAATCGCCCACGTGGCCGAGCGGGTGCCGCTTACGCTACTCCAGTTTCATGGCGACGAGACTCCCGAGGCCTGTACCCTGGCGGCGCAGCGCTGCCGGCTGCCTTTTCTGCGCGCGGCACGCGTGCGGGCCGGCCTCGATTTGGTAGAATTCGCCAATCTGCACCACGATGCCGCTGCCTTGCTGCTCGATGCCTTCGTCGAAGGCTACGGCGGTGGCGGCCACGTCTTCGACTGGACCCTGATACCCCCCGCATGGCTTCCGCCTGTCCACAACCCGACCGTAAGCGCCGCTCCTCGGATCGTTTTGAGTGGTGGGTTGAACGCGCAAAACGTCGCTGGCGCGATTGAGCGCGTGCGGCCCTACGCTGTCGATGTAAGCAGCGGCGTGGAGGCTGCCAAGGGCGTGAAAGACCACGCCAGGATTGCCGCGTTCGTGCGCGCCGTGCGCGGCGCGGATGCCGGGTGAGTCAGGGTTTCCCGCTCGCCGGCTTTCCGCCCGCCCTGCGCCCGCCAGGCGCACGACCCCATTTCATCGGACCCGCCGCCGGTTTGGCCGGGGGTCCTGATCAAAGAGCTGACTCATGTACGACCTGCCCGATTCCCGTGGCCATTTCGGCCCCTATGGTGGTTCCTTCGTGTCCGAGACGCTGGTGCACGCGCTCGACGAGCTGCGCGAAGCCTACGCCCACTTCCAGAAGGATCCCGAGTTCGACGCGGAATACCGCCGCGAGCTGAAGCACTTCGTCGGCCGGCCCTCGCCGGTCTACCACGCGCAGCGCTGGAGCGAGACGCTCGGCGGCGCGCAGATCTACTTCAAGCGCGAGGACCTCAACCACACCGGCGCGCACAAGATCAACAACGTGATCGGCCAGGCGCTGCTGGCCAAGCGCATGGGCAAGCCGCGCGTGATCGCCGAGACCGGCGCCGGCCAGCACGGCGTGGCCACCGCCACCATCGCCGCGCGCTTCGGCATGGAGTGCGTGGTCTACATGGGCGCGGAGGACATCCGCCGCCAGGCCGCCAACGTCTACCGCATGAAGCTGCTGGGCGCCACCGTGGTGCCGGTGGAAAGCGGCTCCAAGACCCTCAAGGACGCGCTCAACGAAGCCATGCGCGACTGGGTCACCAACGTCGAGAACACCTTCTACATCATCGGCACCGTGGCCGGCCCGCATCCCTACCCGATGATGGTGCGCGACTTCCAGTGCGTGATCGGCGAGGAAGCCAAGGTGCAGATGCCCGAGCTGGCCGGGCGCCAGCCCGACGCGGTGATCGCCTGCGTGGGCGGCGGCTCCAATGCGATGGGCATCTTCTACCCGTACATCGAGCACAAGGACGTGCGCCTGATCGGCGTGGAGGCCGCCGGCGACGGCCTCGAGAGCGGCCGCCACGCCTGCTCGCTGATCGGCGGCTCGCCGGGCGTGCTGCACGGCAACCGCACCTACCTGCTGCAGGACGAGAACGGCCAGATCATCGAAACCCATTCGGTCTCGGCCGGCCTGGACTACCCGGGCGTGGGCCCCGAGCACGCCTGGCTCAAGGACATCGGCCGCGCCGAATACGTGCCCATCACCGACGAGGAAGCGCTCAAGGCCTTCCACGACTGCTGCCGCATCGAGGGCATCATCCCCGCGCTGGAGTCGAGCCACGCCATCGCCTACGCCTGCAAGCTGGCGCCGACGCTGCCCCGGGACCAGCTGCTGCTGGTGAACCTGTCCGGGCGCGGCGACAAGGACATGCACACCGTGGCCGAACGCGCGGGGCTGAAGCTCTGATGCGCGATCTCTTCACGCCGGACGCCACCGAGGGTGGCGCCGCGCCCGCAGCGAGCGCGGCGCCGCAACTGCTGCTGTACCAGGAAGACGTGCTGGCAGGCATCAAGCGCATTCCCGACGACTCGATCGACCTGATCGTGGCCGACCCGCCCTATGGCCTGGGCAAGGACTACGGCAACGATTCCGACCGCCTCTCGGGGCCGGCCTACCTGGAATGGTCGGCCGCGTGGATCGACGCCGTGGTGCCCAAGCTGGCGCCGCGCGGCTCGCTCTACCTGTTCTGCACCTGGCAGTACTCGCCCGAGCTGTTCGTCATGCTCAAGCAGCGCCTGACCATGATCAACGAGATCATCTGGGACCGGCGCGTGCCGAGCATGGGCGGCACCACGCGCAAGTTTTCCTCGGTGCACGACAACATCGGCTTCTTCGCGCGGGCGCGCGACTACTACTTCGACCTCGACCCGGTGCGCGTGCCCTACGACGCCGAGACCAAGAAAGCGCGCAGCCGTCCGCGCTTCGAGGGCAAGAAGTGGCTGGAAGTGGGCTACAACCCCAAGGACCTGTGGAGCGTGCCGCGCATCCACCGCCAGGACCCGGAGCGCGCCGCCCACCCGACCCAGAAGCCGCTCGACATCGTGCAGCGCATGGTGCTGGCGAGCTGCCCGCCCGGCGGGCTGGTGCTCGATCCCTTCACCGGCAGCGGCACCACCGCGGTGGCGTGCGCGCGGCACGGTCGGCGCTTCGTCGGCTTCGAGATGAACCCCGAGTACGCCGGCGTGGCGCGCGAGCGCGTCGCCCAGGCCATCACCGCGCCGCAGGCCGAGCCGGCCTGCCTGATCATCGCCGCTGCGAACGACGAGCCGCTGCTGCCGTCCTCGTCCACGCAGTCGCCCAACTTTGCCCAATGACCATGTCCCGGATCCAATCGACTTTCGCGGCGCTGGCCGCGCACAACAAGAAGGGCCTGATTCCGTTCATCACCGCCGGCGATCCCGAGCCCGGCCTGACCGTGGCGCTGATGCACGCGCTGGTGGCGGGCGGCGCCGACGTGATCGAGCTCGGCGTGCCGTTCTCCGACCCGATGGCCGACGGCCCGGTGATCCAGCGCGCCTCCGAGCGCGCGCTGGCGCAGGGCGTGTCGCTGACCCAGGTGCTGGCCTGGGTGGCCGAGTTCCGCCAGACCGACGACGCCACCCCGGTGGTGCTGATGGGCTACGCCAACCCGATCGAGCGCATGGGCGAGGAGACCTTCGCCCGCGCCGCGCGCGCGGCCGGCGTGGACGGCGTGCTGGTGGTGGACTATCCGCCCGAGGAATGCGAGTCCTTCGCCGCGCTGATGCGCGCCAGCGGCATCGACCCGATCTTCCTGCTGGCGCCGACCTCCACCGACGACCGCATCGCGGCGGTGGCCAAGGTGGCCAGCGGCTATCTCTACTACGTCTCGCTCAAGGGCGTGACGGGCTCGGCCACGCTCGACCTCGACAGCGTGGCCGCGCGCATCCCGCTGATCAAGCGCCATGCCAACCTGCCGGTGGGCGTGGGCTTCGGCATCCGCGACGCGCAGACCGCGCGCGCGATCGGCGGCGTGGCCGACGCCGTGGTGATCGGCAGCCGCCTGGTGCAGTTGCTCGAAGATACGCCGCGCGCCCAGGCGGTAGAATCGCTGCGCGGCTTCATCGCGGACATCCGCCAGGCGCTCGACGCCTGAACGTGATCCGGGCGGCACCGCGGGGCGCTCCGGCGCGCGCGCGGTGCCGCGCCGCAACACCGAATTTGGCGGCCATGTGCCGCAACGGGCGCATGAACCCGGCGGAACGGGGACTGCGAACGGCAGGCGTGGTAAATTCGCGGCCTGACATGTTCCGCGCATGTGCCGAAAGGAGCCTTTCATGAGCTGGTTGGATAAACTCCTCCCTCCCAAGATTCAACAGACCGACCCCTCCACCCGCAAGGGCATTCCGGAAGGGCTGTGGGTCAAGTGCCCGTCGTGCGAGTCGGTCCTGTACCGCACCGACGTCGAGGCCAATCTGCACGTCTGCCCGAAGTGCGACCACCATATGCGCATCCGCGCGCGCGAGCGCCTGGACGGGCTGCTGGACGCCGAGGGCCGCTACGAGATCGGCCAGGAGATCGTGCCGGTCGACGCGCTCAAGTTCAAGGACACCAAGAAGTACCCGGACCGCATCAAGGCCGCGATGGAAGACACCGGCGAGACCGATGCGATGGTCGTGATCGGCGGCGCCATCCACACCATCCCGGTGGTGGTGAGCTGCTTCGAGTTCGAGTTCATGGGCGGCTCGATGGGCTCCGTGGTGGGCGAGCGCTTCGTGCGCGGCGCGCAGTCGGCGCTGGAGCAGAAGGTGCCGTTCATCTGCATCACCGCCACCGGCGGCGCGCGCATGCAGGAAAGCCTGCTGTCGCTGCTGCAGATGGCCAAGACCACCTCGATGCTGAACCAGCTGTCGGCCGCCAGGCTGCCGTTCATCAGCGTGCTGACCGACCCGACGATGGGCGGCGTGTCCGCCAGCTTCGCCTTCCTCGGCGACGTGGTGATCGCCGAGCCCAAGGCGCTGATCGGCTTCGCCGGCCCGCGCGTGATCGAGCAGACCGTGCGCGAGAAGCTGCCCGAAGGCTTCCAGCGCGCCGAATTCCTGCTGCAGAAGGGCGCCATCGACATGATCATCGACCGCCGCAAGATGCGCGACGAACTGGCGCAACTGCTGGCGCTGCTGCAGAAGCAGCCGGCCGACGCGGTGGCCTGAGGCCGCCTGCCGGCGTGGATGAGGGAAAGCGCGGACGCCGGTTCGCGCTTTTTCGTTTTGTGGGCGCCGGGTCCGCCGGCCTGCGGGTTTGCGCGGGCCGTTGCCGCGCCCGCGCGCGGCCGGCCCTTTGACTTGGCCGAAACGTCCCCACATACGTCCCCACATGCGCGCTCCATCGCCCACTCATTCATACGTCTCTGTTGCGCCTGTCTTGCGCCCGTGCGCAAGAGCGCGGGCCAGCCGCTAAGCTACATGCAGACCGCCCGATTCCGCGCGCACGCCGGCGCGCCGGGCGGAATCCCGAACCAGACCTTACCCATCATGCCGATCTTTCCCTCGCTCCCCGAATGGCTCGCCCATCTCGAATCCGCCCATCCGGTCGGCATCGACATGGGCCTGGCGCGCATCACCCGCGTCAAGGAAGCCCTGGGGCTGCGCATCGATGCGGTGGTGTTCACCGTGGGCGGCACCAACGGCAAGGGTTCCACCTGCGCCATGCTGGAGCGCATCCTGCTGCAGGCCGGCTACAAGGTGGGCTGCCACACCTCGCCGCACCTGATCTCGTTCAACGAGCGCGCGCGCATCAACGGCGAGTTCGCCACCGACGCGCAGCTGCTGCCGCATTTCGAGGCGGTGGAGCGCGCGCGCACCAGCTTTGCCGACCCGGTCAGCCTGACCTATTTCGAATTCACCACGCTGGCCATCATCCACGCCTTCGCCGCCGCCGGGCTCGACGCCATGATCCTGGAAGTGGGCCTGGGCGGCCGGCTGGACGCGGTCAACGTGATCGATGCCGACTGCGCCATCGTGACCAGCGTGGACATCGACCACACCCACTACCTGGGCGACACGCGCGAGAAGATCGGCTACGAGAAGGCCGGCATCTTCCGCCCCGGCGTGCCCGCCATCGTGGGCGACCCGCTGCCGCCGCAGTCGGTCATCGACCACGCGCAGGCCATCGGCGCCGACCTGTGGCTGGTGGGGCGGGATTTCCAGCACCAGGCCACCAGGGGCCAGGAGCGCCAGCAATGGGACTGGAGCGGGCGCGAGCGCAGGCTCAGCGGGCTGGGTTATCCGGCGCTGCGCGGCGCCAACCAGCTGCTCAACGCCTCGGCCGCGCTGGCGGCGCTGCAGGCCATGCGCCCGCGCCTGCCGGTGAGCGCGCAGGAAGTGCGCAACGGGCTGGCCTTCGTCGAGCTGCCGGGCCGCTTCCAGGTCATGCCGGGGCGCCCCGCGGTGATCCTCGATGTGGCGCACAACCCGCACGCGGCGGCCACGCTGGGCCAGAACCTCGAGAACATGGGCTTCTTCCGCTACACCTACGCGGTGTTCGGCGCGATGGAGGACAAGGACATCGCCGGCGTGCTGCGCCACCTGTCCGACAAGGTGGACCACTGGTGCCTGTGCGACCTGCCCACGCCGCGCGCGGCCGGCGCGGCGGACCTGCTGGAAAAGCTGGAAGAGGGCGGTTTCCGGCCCGGCCCGGATGCCACCGCGGCCTGCTTTCCCAGTCCGGAGGCGGCTTACCGGGACGCCCTCGGCAGAGCGACCGAGAATGATAGAATTCTGGTCTTCGGATCGTTCTTCACCGTGGCGGGCGTGATGGCGTATCGCGCCACCCAGGCAAATTGAGCCGTGCGGGCGCCGGGCGGGTTTCCCGGCCCGGCACCGAAGCCGCCCTCGGGGCGAGCTGCCGCGCGGACTGAGCGACATTTTCAACGGCCGGGGGTTCCGGCCGGAGCACCGAACCAATCTATGGGCCTGCTTTCGCTGTTTTCTTCCCGCAAGGGCAACGCCCCGGCACCGGAGCGCGGGCGCCGCTCGCGTTCGGACCCGGGCGCGGGCATCGCCTCGTCGCGGCGCCTAGCCGAAGAGTACGCGGACGACACGCTCGACCCCGAATTCCCGCAGAAGCAGCGGGCGCGCCGCCGCCTGATCGGCGCCGTGGTGCTGATGGTGGCCGCCATCATCGTGCTGCCGATCGTGTTCGAGACCCAGCCGCGGCCGCTGGTCGAGAATATCGCGGTGCGGGTCGACGGCGGTGCCGGCGGAGTCGGCAAGGCCAAGGCCGATGCGCGCAAGGCGGACCCGCTGCCGCCGGCGCCGCAGTCCAAGGCCGACACGCAGGGGCTGGACGCGGGCGAGGAACTGGTGGCCGATGCCGGCACCGCGAGGCCGGCCGCCGATGCGCCGGCCGCCGCCGGCAAGGCAGCCGACAAGTCCGGCGACAAGGCCGCGGACAAGGCGTCCGGCAAGGCATCCGACAAAGCGTCAGACAAGGCTTCCGACAAGCCCGCGGACAAGCCCGCCGCGCGCGCCGAGGCCAAGCCCGGCAGCGGCAAGTTCCTGGTGCTGATCGGCGCCTTCTCCTCGGAAGACAAGGCCAAGGGCTGGCTGGCCAAGCTCAAGGCCAGCAAGGTGCCGGCCTATATCGAGAAAAAAGTGCTGGCCGATGGCGAGCGCGTGCTGCTGCGGGCCGGCCCGTTCCCCGACCGCGACACGGCCGACGCCGCCGAGAAGCGCGTGCGCGACGCCGGCCTGAGCGCCAAGGTGGTCGAACAGTAACGGCGGCGGTCCCGGGAACCGGGGCCGCGCCGCGACGGCGCGCAGTCACACCAGTCACACCGTATCCGCATGCAGCCCACTTTCTTCGATTACAGCGTCGCCTTCATCCTGGTTGCCTCCGGCCTGATCGGCGTGCTGCGCGGCTTGGTGCGCGAGGTGCTCTCGCTGATCGGCTGGGTGGTGGCGTTCTGGGTGGCGTACCACTTCGCGGGCACGGCGGCGCGCTGGATACCGGAGTCGGTGCCCGGCGGCGAACTGGCCCGCAGCGCGCTCGGTTTCGGCGTGCTGTTCATCGGCACCGTGATCGCTGCCGCGCTGGCCGGCACGGTGCTGGGGCAACTGCTCGAAAGCACCGGGCTCAAGCCCGCCGACCGCGGCCTGGGGCTGGTGTTCGGCCTGCTGCGCGGCGCGCTGGTGGTGATGTTCGTGGTGACGCTGGCCGGGCTCACCAAACTGCCTGAAGAGGCATTCTGGCGCGATGCGCTGTCCCGGCCCTACGTGATGCAGGCGATGGAGTCGCTGCGGCCGTGGCTGCCGCCGGAAGTCGCCAGGTACGTCAAGACATGAGGCCGGGCAGATCCCCCGGCCGGTAATACGCGGGCCCAGTCCTACAGGGCAGGGCCGTGCCCCCGATTCAAACGCCTTTCCTGGGAGCTTGGCATGTGCGGTATCGTCGGTGTGGTTTCCTCCACGCCCGTCAACCAATTGATTTACGACAGCCTGCTGCTGTTGCAACATCGCGGACAGGATGCAGCCGGCATCGCTACCGCGAACGGCAGCACCTTCCACATGCACAAGGCCAATGGCCTGGTGCGAGACGTGTTTCGCACGCGCAACATGCGCGGCCTGCCCGGCGCCGCCGGCATCGGCCAGGTGCGTTACCCCACTGCCGGCTCGGCTTCCAGCGAGGAAGAAGCCCAGCCGTTCTACGTCAACGCGCCCTATGGCGTGATCCTGGCCCACAACGGCAACCTGACCAACTGGAAACAGTTGCATGAGGAGCTGTTCAGCCGCGACCGCCGCCACATCAACACGCATTCCGACACCGAGGTGCTGCTCAACGTGCTGGCCGACGAGCTGCAGCGCGCCAGCAGCGGCCTCGCGCTGGACCCGGCCACCATCTTCAGGGCCGTGGCCGGCATGCACCGCCGCGTGCGCGGCTCGTATGCCATCGCCGCGCAGATCGCCGGCTACGGCATGCTGGCGGTGCGCGACCCGTTCGGCATCCGTCCGCTGTGCCTGGGCAGCGTGGAAACGCCGACCGGCAAGGAATGGATGGTCGCCTCGGAATCGGTGGCGCTCGAAGGCATCGGCTACAAGCTCGAGCGCGACGTGGCGCCCGGCGAGGCCATCTTCATCGACCTCGACGGCAAGCTCTACACCCAGCAGTGCGCCGACAACCCGGTGCTCACGCCGTGCATCTTCGAGTACGTCTACCTGGCGCGCCCGGATTCGTGCATCGACGGCGTGCCGGTGTATGACGCGCGCCTGCGCATGGGCGACTACCTCGCCGAGAAGATCCGCAGCGAAATCTCCGGCGGCGACATCGACGTGGTGATGCCGATTCCCGACTCCAGCCGCCCGGCCGCCATGCAGGTGGCCAACCGGCTGGGCGTGGGCTACCGCGAGGGGTTCTTCAAGAACCGCTACGTGGGCCGCACCTTCATCATGCCGGGCCAGGCCGTGCGCAAGAAGTCGGTGCGCCAGAAGCTCAACGCGATGGGCGTGGAGTTCAAGGGCAAGAACGTGCTGATCGTGGACGACTCGATCGTGCGCGGCACCACCTCGTTCGAGATCGTGCAGATGGCGCGCGACGCCGGCGCCAACAAGGTGATCTTCGCCTCGGCCGCGCCGCCGGTGAAGTTCCCCAACGTCTACGGCATCGACATGCCCACGCGCAGCGAGCTGGTCGCCCACGGCCGCACGCACGAGGAAATCGCCCGCATCATCGGCGCCGACAAGCTGGTGTACCAGGACGTGGATGCGATGAAGCAGGCCGTGCGCGACATCAACCCCGCGCTCAAGGACTTCGATGCATCGTGCTTCGACGGCCGCTACATCACCGGCGACATCGACGAGGCCTACCTGGAGCGCCTGGAAACGGCGCGCAGCCAGGCCGACCGCGACGGCACCAGCGGCGACACGGAACGCTCGCAGCTGCACCTGCAGCGCTCGGGCGGCAACGAGTAAAGCCCGGCGGCCCGCGCGCGGGCCCGCGCCGCGCAGTTGACGCAGACGGGGCCCGGCCGTAACATGGCCGGGCGTCGATTTGATTGTCAGCTTGCGGACGCGGGTCCTGCCGGGGCGCGATGTGGCGTGATGCCCCCGGACAGGAAATGACCCGATACAGGGAAATGCCCGAAACAGCTAAAGCGGAAGGCCGGTTCCCGGTCGTGCGCGGCAACGGCACGAAGGCGAACCGGCAGTCCCGCCGCGGCGCGGAGCTTCGGGGCGCCTCGGCGCGTTTCGGAACCTTTCCCTCCCCCAGACACAAGCAGCCCGTCGATTCGGCCAGCCAGGCCAGCGGATCGCACGGGCTTTTTTGTTGCCGCGCGTCCCGGCCCGGCCGGCGCGCGCACGACATTCAACGCTCATCACCGATAACCGCGCGGGTATCACCGCTTCCCCATCATGAATGAACCGCTTCCTCTCGACTCCCTTGGCATCGATACGCTCGGCGTGCGCGCCGGCACCATGCGCAGCGAGTTCATGGAGCACTCGGAGGCGATGTACCTGACCTCCAGCTTCTGCTTCAACAGCGCCGCCGAGGCCGCCGAGCGCTTCGCCAATTCGGAAACCGGCTTTACCTATTCGCGCTTCACCAATCCCACCGTGGCGATGTTCCAGGCGCGCCTGGCCGCGCTGGAAGGCGCCGAGGCCTGCATGGCCACGGCATCGGGCATGAGCGCGATCATGTCGATCGTGATGTCGTCGATGCAGGCCGGCGACCACCTGGTCAGCTCGCGCGCCATCTTCGGCTCGACCATGACGCTGTTCTCGAACATCTTCGCCAAGTTCGGCGTCGAGACCACCTTCGTCGACGGCACCGACCTTGCCGCGTGGCGCGCCGCGGTCAAGCCCAACACCAGGCTGTTCTTCCTCGAGACGCCGTCCAACCCGCTCACCGAGGTGGCCGACATCGCCGCGGTGGCGGACATCGCCCACAATGCCGGCGCGCTGCTGGTGGTGGACAACTGCTTCTGTTCGCCGGCGCTGCAGCAGCCGATGAAGTTCGGCGCCGACATCGTGGTCCATTCGGCCACCAAGCACATCGACGGGCAGGGCCGCGTGCTCGGCGGCGCGGTGCTGGGCACGCACGACTTCATCATGGGCAAGGTCTTCCCGTTCGTGCGCACCGCAGGCCCGACGCTGTCGGCCTTCAACGCGTGGGTGCTGCTCAAGGGCATGGAAACGCTGGCGATCCGCATGGAGCGCCACAGCCAGAGCGCGCTGGCGCTGGCGGAGTTCCTGGAGTCGCACCCGGCGGTCGCGCGCGTCTATCACCCGGCGCTGAAGTCGCACCCGCAATTCGACGTGGCCGCCCGCCAGCAGAGCGGCGGCGGCGCCATCGTCTCGTTCGAGCTCAAGGGCGACACGCCCGAGCAGCAGCGCGCCAACGCCTGGCGCGTGATCGACAGCACCCGCGTGTGCTCGATCACCGGCAACCTCGGCGACACGCGCACCACGCTCACGCATCCGTACACCACCACGCATGCGCGCGTCAGCGCCGAAGCCAAGGCCGCGGCCGGCATCGGCGAGGGCCTGATCCGCATGGCGGTGGGGCTGGAATCGGTGGCCGACCTGAAGGCCGACCTGCTGCGCGGCCTGCAGGGCTGACGGCGGGGCCGGCGGCGCGGCGCCGGCAGTTCAGTCGCTGCCGGCCACGGCCTTCACGCCGGCCTTGGTGACGTCGTAGGTCGCCTCGACCGCGGTCGAGGTCACGCTGACGGCGGCCGAGCCGACCGTGGCTGCGGTGGACACCGCGGCGCTGCCCACCGCCACCGTGGCGCCGACCACGCTGCACGCGCCCAGCAGGGCAACGGCGGCAAGCGCGGCCGGCAGCGCGGCGCGGCGGGTCCAGCGGCCCGGCCCGGCGCCATCCTTCTTCGCGCGGCCGCTCATCGCAGCAGCCTGCGGCGCAGCAGCACCAGCGCCAGCACCAGCGCCGCCGCCGCGTAGGCGCCCAGCACCAGCGCGTGCAGCGCCAGGTCGTCGATCGGGCGTCCCAGCATGATGGGGCGGATCAGCGCCACCGCGTGCGCCAGCGGCAGGACCTGCGTGGCGGCCTGCGCGCCCGCGGGCAGTTGCTCGAGCGGGAAGAACACGCCGGACAGCAGCAGCATCGGCGTCATCACCAGGGTCTGGTAGAACATGAAGAAGTCGTAGCTCGGCGCCAGCGCCGTGACGATCATCGCCAGGCTGGCGAAGGCGATGCCCGCCAGCACGATCACCGGCAGCGCCAGCAGCGCGCCCGGCATGTGCGCGTAACCGAGCGCGCCCGCCACCAGCATGATGGCCAGGCCCGACAGCACCGCCTTGCTGGCGGCCCACATGATCTCGCCCAGCACCACGTCGCCCAGCGTCAGCGGCGCGTGCATGATGGCCTCCCAGGTGCGCTGCACGTGCATGCGCGAGAAGGCCGAGTACATCGACTCGAAGCTGGCCGACATCATCACGCTCGAGGCCGTGGTGCCGGCCGCGAGGAAGGCGATGTAGGGCACGCCGTGGACCTGGCCGACCAGCAGGCCGAGGCCCAGGCCCAGGCCGAACAGGTAGATCATCGGATCGGCCAGGTTGCCGATCATCGACGGGATCGCCAGTTTCTTCCACACCATGAAGTTGCGGTACCAGACCAGGGTCCAGTTGCGTGCGTTCAGGGGCAGCAGCGGCTGCGGGTAATGCCGCGCCGGCGCCGCCGCGCGCGGCGGCGCGGTGGCGGCCGGCGTGCCGGCGGGGCGGGGATCTTGTTCGCTCATGTTCAATGGTTCGGTCCGTTGTGGTCCGCTGCCGGCGGTGCGCCGGCGCGGCGAGCCTCAGTCGCGCATCTCGCGCCCGGTCAGCTTGAGGAAGACGTCTTCGAGGTTGGCGGGCCGGTGCAGGTAGCGCACGCCGGCGCGGCCGTGCAGCGCGGCCAGCAGCGGCGCCGGCTCCTTCACGTAGCAGAACAGCGTCTCGCCGCTGACCTCGGTGCGCGCGGCCAGCGGCTGCAGCTCGCCGCGCAGCGGCTCCAGGTTGTCGCCATAGACTTCCACCACGTCGCAGCCGATCTGGCTGTCGATCAGCTCATGCGGCTTGCCTTCGGCGATCTTGCTGCCGCCGTCGATCACGCACAGGTAGTTGCACAGGCGCTCGGCCTCCTCCATGAAGTGGGTGGTCAGCAGGATGGTCTTGCCGCCGGCCAGCAGCGACTTCAGCCGCTCCCAGATCAGGTGGCGCGCCTGCGGGTCGAGGCCGGTGGTGGGCTCGTCCATGACCAGTAGGTCGGGATCGTTGATGAGCGCGCGCGCCACCGTCAGGCGCCGCCGCATGCCGCCCGACAGGTCGCGCACCTGCGCGCCGGCGCGGCTCTCGAGACGGGCGAATTCCAGCAGCGCCGGCACGCGCCGCTCGATCTCGGCGCGCGCCAGGCCAAAGTAGCGGCCGAAGATGCGCAGGTTCTCGACCACGGTGAAATCGGGGTCGAGGTTGTCGAACTGCGGCACCACGCCCACGCGCATGCGGGCCTGCGGCGCGCGCTGCGGGATCGGCTCGCCGCACAGCGTGAGCGAGCCCGAGGCGGGCGTGGTCAGGCCCAGCAGCAGGCGCAGCGTGGTGGTCTTGCCGGCGCCGTTCGGCCCCAGCAGGCCGAAGCACTGGCCGCGCTGCACGCTCAGGCTCAGGTCGTTCACCACCACGGTGTCGCCGTATTGCTTGCTGACGTTGCGGAGTTCCAGGATAGCAGTCAAGGCAGGAGCCGGATCGGGGCGCGCCACGGGCGCAATCCCGCCATTATGCCGGCAAGGCGGCGGATGTCTCGTGGCGCGGCGCAGCAAGGAACGCCGGAACCGGTTATCTTGCTGGTTCGCGCCAGGCGCGCCACGGCGGGCGCCGGGCAGAAGAACAACCCGCGTACCAACGCGAGAACGACAAGGAGACCGATCGATGAGCGCAGAGGATGTACTGGCCCGGTGGCAGGAAGACGAACGGCGCGCGCGCGCCAGCTTGCGCGAGCCCGGCGTGGCGACCACGGCGCAGCTGGGCGAGCGCGCGGGCCTGCAGTTTTTCGAGGACATGATGGCCGGCAAGCTGCCCGGCGCGCCCATCGGGCAACTGATGGACTTCGTGCCGGTGGAGTTCGCCTCCGGCCGCTTCGTGTTCCAGGGCACGCCCGGGCCGCAGCACTACAACCCGATCGGCACCGTGCACGGCGGCTACGCCGCCACGCTGCTCGACTCCTGCGTGGGCTGCGCCGTGCACACCATGCTGCCGGCGGGCAAGGGCTACACCACGCTCGAGCTCAAGGTGAACTACGTGCGCCCGCTGACCACGCGCACCGGCCCCATCCGCGCCGAGGGCAAGGTGATCAGCCTGACCACGCAGATCGGCATCGCCGAGGGCCGCATCGTCGACGCGCAGGGCAAGCTGTACGCATTCGCCACCACCACCTGCCTCGTTTTCCCGATGCCGGCCGCCTGAACCTGTACGGGGCGCTTTCCGTGTCGTTCCGACACTGGCTGGCAAGCCGCGCGGACGGTGGACGAGCGCTACCTGGAATATGGGGGAAGGGGTGTCGCGCGCCGGACGAACGGGCGAGCGCATGCAAGACGCCGGCCGCGCATCGATTCTTGCGGGCTGGGCGGAGCAGGGAAGGAATGGGTGGTGAGCGGTAGTCCGGCCCCGGAAGGCGGGACTACCGTCGGCGCCGCGCAAATGCAAAATCCGCCAGGTGATGCCTGGCGGATTCATGCGGCCCGGATATGTCTATGCGGGCCTTGAGGCCTGCGCGGCCCGCGGCAACTCGCGCCGGAGCGCGCTCGCCGCCTGCACTGCCGGAATCAGTACAGCTTCTTCGGCAGCATTTGCATGCGCAGACGCTTGCGAAGGCGCGATTCCGCTGCCTTCTTCTTGCGCTTGCGCTCGGTCGTGGGCTTCTCGTAAGCGGTACGGCTCTTGAGTTCAACGATCAGGCCGGTCTGGAGGATGGCCCTACGGAAACGCCGCATTGCAACTTCAACGGGCTCACCGGGTTTCAAGACGATCTTAGTCAATTCTGTCCTTTAGCATTGCCGCGCGAAGCGGCGGGTTCAAACGGGGGAAACATTGGCCGCTTCAGGGCCTTTCTTGCCCTGTTGCGACTGGTATTGCACTCGCTGGTTATCTTGCAGCGGAGCACCCCCGCGAACCTGAGAGATGTGGACGAACAAGTCCTTGCCACCGGCGTCGGGGGTAATGAAGCCAAAACCCTTCTGGGCGTTGAAGAACTTGACGGTACCAGTTTCCATGAAGATTCCTCTTTTGAGCGCACAGAATGCGCCCACTTGCTTTTACATGTTTACGTAAACGCTGTCAAGGAAAGTCGCTGAAAACGCTTCACATATTCACGCCAGTGGCGTATAGTACGCCCCTCTGGCGCGGGGTGGAGCAGTTGGCAGCTCGTCGGGCTCATAACCCGAAGGTCGCAGGTTCAAGTCCTGCCTCCGCAACCAAGACCGCTATTCTACTAAAAAGCCCGCCTCTTATCAGGCGGGCTTTTCTGTTTTTTACCGCCGTCTGCCGCCTTTCTTGCGCCTTTCTTGCACCTTTCCCGCGCCGTCTTGCGCGCGGGCGCACGTTCGCCACCGTCGCCCGCCCGGCATGGTGGCGGAGGTGGTCCGCGCGGCCCCGCCCGGTGCCCTCCGGCACCCCGCCAGCCCTTGCCCCGCAAGGCTTTCGATGTGCCGCACGCAGAAGTGATACTCTTTTGAGCGATGCCTACCAGGAGATCACCGTGAGCCGCAAAACCCCCATCGAGCGCTACCGGAACATCGGTATCAGCGCGCACATCGACGCCGGCAAGACCACCACCACCGAGCGCATCCTGTTCTACACCGGGGTCAATCACAAGATCGGTGAAGTGCACGACGGCGCCGCCACGATGGACTGGATGGAGCAGGAGCAGGAACGCGGCATCACCATCACTTCGGCCGCCACCACCGCCTTCTGGAAGGGCATGGCCGGCAACTATCCCGAGCACCGCATCAACATCATCGACACCCCGGGCCACGTGGACTTCACCATCGAGGTGGAGCGCTCGATGCGCGTGCTCGACGGCGCCTGCATGGTCTACGACGCGGTCGGCGGCGTGCAGCCGCAGTCTGAGACGGTCTGGCGCCAGGCCAACAAGTACAAGGTGCCGCGCATCGCCTTCGTCAACAAGATGGACCGCGTGGGCGCGGACTTCTTCCGCGTGCGCGCGCAGATCGCCGAGCGCCTCAAGGGCACCCCGGTGCCGGTGCAGATCCCGATCGGCGCCGAGGATGGCTTCCAGGGCGTGATCGACCTCGTCAAGATGAAGGCCACGGTGTGGGACGACACCAGCCAGGGCCTGCATTTCGAGTACCGCGAGGTGCCCGCCGAACTGCTGGGCCTGGCCACCGAGTGGCGCGAGAAGATGGTCGAGGCGGCGGCGGAAGCCAGCGACGAACTGCTGCACAAATACCTCGGCGGCGAGGCCCTGAGCGAGGAAGAGATCAAGGCGGCGCTGCGCCGGCGCACCATCGCCAACGAGATCGTGCCGATGCTGTGCGGCAGCGCCTTCAAGAACAAGGGCGTGCAGACGCTGCTCGACGCCGTCATCGACTACCTGCCGTCGCCGATCGACGTGCCCGCCATCCTCGGCCACACCCCGGACGACAAGGAAGCCGAGCGCCACCCGAGCGACGACGAGCCGTTCTCCGCGCTGGCCTTCAAGATCATGACCGATCCCTTCGTCGGCCAGTTGATCTTCTTCCGCGTCTATTCCGGCGTGGTGAACTCCGGCGACACGGTCTACAACCCGGTCAAGGACAAGAAGGAGCGCCTCGGCCGCATCCTGCAGATGCACGCCAACGTGCGCAGCGAGATCAAGGAAGTGCGCGCCGGCGACATCGCCGCCGCGGTCGGCCTCAAGGAAGCGACCACCGGCGACACACTGTGCGACCCGGCCAACGTCATCATCCTCGAGCGCATGAGCTTCCCCGAGCCGGTGATCTCGCAGGCGGTCGAGCCCAAGACCAAGGCCGACCAGGAAAAGATGGGCCTGGCGCTGAACCGGCTGGCGCAGGAAGACCCGTCGTTCCGCGTGCATACCGACGAGGAATCGGGCCAGACCATCATCTCCGGCATGGGCGAGCTGCACCTGGAAATCCTGGTCGACCGCATGAAGCGCGAGTTCAACGTGGAGGCCTCGGTCGGCAAGCCGCAGGTGGCCTACCGCGAGACCATCAAGCAGGCCGCCAAGGACGTCGAGGGCAAGTTCGTCAAGCAGTCCGGCGGGCGCGGCCAGTACGGCCACGTGGTGATCGACCTCGAGCCGCAGCCGGCCGGCAAGGGCTACGAGTTCGTCGACGCGATCAAGGGCGGCGTGGTGCCGCGCGAATTCATCCCGGCGGTGGACAAGGGCATCCGCGAGACGCTGGAGACCGGCGTGCTGGCCGGCTATCCGGTGGTGGACGTCAAGGCCACGCTGGTGTTCGGCTCGTACCACGACGTCGACTCGAACGAAAACGCCTTCCGCATGGCCGGCTCGATGGCGTTCAAGGAAGGCATGCGCCGCGCCAGGCCGATCCTGCTCGAGCCGATGATGGCGGTGGAAGTGGAGACGCCCGAGGAGTTCACCGGCAACGTGATGGGCGACCTGTCCTCGCGGCGCGGCATCGTGCACGGCATGGAGGACATCGCCGGCGGCGGCGGCAAGCTGGTGCGCGCCGAGGTGCCGCTGGCCACCATGTTCGGCTACTCGACCTCGCTGCGCTCGCTGACCCAGGGGCGCGCCACCTACACGATGGAATTCAAGCACTACACGGAAGCGCCGGCCAGTGTGGCGGAGGCCGTCATCAACAGCCGGCAGACGCGCTAGCGTGCCCTGAGCGGCAGGGCGAAGGCGCCGCGCGGCCGGCACATGCCGCGCGGCGCCGCTTCGACTCGAAAGGAGAGTGCGATGGCCGAGCAGCTATATCCCCATTTGCCTGCCGATGAGCAGCACGAGGTCCAGGTCCTGTGCGAGCGGCTGGGCTTCGCGCCCGGCGATTTCGAGATCACGCAGGAACAGGCCGACGCGGGCCAGCCGCGCCGGCTCGGCGTGCGGCGGCTGTCGACCAGCGCGCAGAGCGCCTACGAGGCGGCCCCGGGGCTGGCGTGGATAGAAGAACTGGAAAGCGACCTGGAGTGCGGGCTGTACGGGCAGCCGTCGCGCAGCGCTTCGGCATAGCGCCGCGCGCAAGCCGCAAGAGAAAACAAAAGGCCGGCGGCCGTCATGCCGGCCTTTTGCTTTTCCGGCGCCCGCCGCTTCCGTTGCTTCCGCCGCTTCAGGCGCCCGAGCGCTGCAGCCGCATCGACACCGAGAAGCGCTCCGCCGGATGGACCGAGACCGACACCTCGAACGCCTCGCCGGCCTTGTCGAGATAGCGGCGCACGATCTTCAGGGCGGCGGCGCCGACGTCGAGCCGCAGCGCGCGCGCCAGGGCCGTGTCGGTCACGGTGCAGGCGCGCACGTCCTGGTGGATCTCGGCGATCTGGCGGCCGTAGCGGGTCTCGATCAGGGCGCTGATCAGCGTGTCGGGGGACGCGCGCACCAGTTCGCCGATCTCCCCGTAGGCCGGGTCCACGTAGACGTCGGTCCAGCCGATCGGCGCGCCGGCGGCGTCGCCGGTCATGCGCAGGCTGGACACGCGCAGCCAGCGGCTGCCGCTCGCGCAGCCCAGTTCCTTCGCCAGCGCGCCGGTCACTGTCACCTCGCCGGTCGACTGCACCACGCGCAGGTGTTCCTCGCCGAACTGCACGAGGTCGTCGACCGAGGCCAGCGACGGCCGGAAGACGGTCTTCGGCCTGGCCGCCTCGACGCGCGTGCCGACGTTCTTGCGCCGGGACACGAGACCGAGCTGCTGCACCTCCTGCAAGGCGGCGCGGATCGTGTGGCGGCTGGTCCGGTATTGCTCGCACAGCTCGAACTCGGTCGGCAGCAGCGAGCCGACGGCGAAGCGGCCGCTGGTGATGCCTTCGATCAGCTGGCGCGCGATTTCCGCGTAATTAGGCTTGGTCATGCAAAGGCACTGGATTCTGACTAAGGGTTAACGCTTGGTTGAGGGGAATGTCCGGACATATTACACTATGCATATGTCCGGACATATATGTCCGATTGTGTTGCGGTTCTTCCGCTGCTCTTTCGCGTTTCTTCCGCGCTTCCGTCATTTCCACTCGCTCATCGGGCCCCATGCTAACTTCCTCCCTTCCGGCGGCAAGCACCGTCGTTGATTCCATCCTGTTCCGCGACGCGTTCGGCACGCAGAAGATGCGGCAGGTATTTTCCGACGGCGCGCTGATCCAGCGCTACATCGACGTCGAGGTGGCGCTGGCGCGGGCCGAGGCGCGCGCGGGCGTGATTCCCGCCGATGCGGCCGAGGTGATCGCGCGCGAGTCGCGGATCGAGCGCATCGACTTCGACCACATGCGCGAGGAAACCGACATCGTCGGCTACCCGATCCTGCCGCTGGTGCACCAGATGGTGGCCATGTGCGGCGAGGCCGGGCGCTACGTGCACTGGGGCGCCACCACCCAGGACATCATGGACACCGCGGTCGCGCTGCAGGTGCGCGACGCGCTCGACAGCATCGACGCGGACGTGCGCGAACTGCGCGGCGTGCTCGCCGCGCTGGCGCAGAAGCACCGCGACACGCCGATGGCCGGCCGCACCCACCTCCAGCAGGCGCTGCCGGTGACGTTCGGCTACAAGGTGGCGATCTGGCTGGCGATGTTCGACCGCCACCAGCAGCGCATCGCCGAGCTGCGCCCGCGCGTGGCCGTGGTCGAGTTCGCCGGCGCCGCCGGCACGCTCGCCTCGCTCGGCGACAAGGGCTTCGAGGTGCAGAAGGCGCTGGCCGAGGAACTCGGCCTCGGCGTGCCCGCCACCACCTGGCACGTGGCGCGCGACGGCTTTGCCGAAGCGGTCAACCTGCTGGCCCTGGTGACCGGCTCGCTGGGCAAGATCGCGCTCGACATCATGATCATGGCCTCGACCGAGTTCGCCGAGGTCTACGAGCCGTTCGTCAAGGGCCGCGGCGCCAGCAGCACCATGCCGCAGAAGCGCAACCCGATCTCCAGCGAGCTGATGCTCGCCGCCTCCAAGGCGGTGCGCCAGCATGCCGGCCTGATGGTGGATGCGATGGTGCAGGACTTCGAGCGCGCCACCGGCCCGTGGCACGCCGAGTGGATCGCCATTCCCGAGAGCTTCATCCTCACCTCGGGCGCGCTGCACCAGGCCAAGTTCGCGCTCGGCGGCCTGATCGTCGACGAGGCACGCATGAAGCACAACCTGGGCATCTCGCGCGGCCTGATCGTGGCCGAGGCGGTGATGATGGGCATGGCGCCGTACATCGGCCGCCAGCAGGCGCACGACGTGGTCTACGACGCCTGCCGCACCGTCAACGAGCACGGCGGCACGCTGGCCGAGGCGCTGGCCGCGCTGCCCGCGGTCACGGCGCATTTCGACCGCGCCGCCATCGAGCGCATGACCGACCCCGCCAACTACCTGGGCCTCGCGCCGCAGATGGTGGACCGCGCCGTGGCGCTGTCGGCGCAGGCCGGGGTCTGAGATAGCGGTGGAGGAAGACATCATGCACAACGAATCCACCGGCGCCGCCACGACGGCGCCCCCGAAGCCGCTGCCCTGGTACCGCAAGCTCGGCATGCAGGTGCTGCTGGCGCTGATACTCGGCATCGCGGTCGGCTTTGCCTTTCCGAAGCTCGCGCCGCAGCTCAAGCTGCTGGGCGACATGTTCCTGTCGCTGATCAAGGCCGGCGTGGCGCCGCTGGTGTTCCTCACCATCGTGCACGGCATCGCCTCGGCCGGCGACGTGCGCAGCGCCGGGCGCGTGGGCTGGCGCTCGATCGTCTATTTCGAGGTGATCTCCACCATCGCGCTCATCTTCGGCCTATTCGCCGGCAACCTGCTGCAGACCGGCAAGGGCATGACCGCCGCCGCCGGCGCGGCGCCGGTGGCCGTGGCCAAGGCGGCCGCGCCGCAGGGCTTGCTGGAGTTCCTGCTCCACATCGTGCCGGACAACTTCGTCGGCGCCTTCGCCAAGGGCGAGCTGCTGCAGGTGGTGGTGCTCGCGGTGATGGTCGGCATCGGCATCCTGGCGATCCCGGAGTCGCGCCGCGCCAAGGTCAACGACGGCCTCGAGACCATCTCCGAGGTGCTGTTCTCCTTCATCAACCTGGTGATGAAGCTCGCGCCGATCGGCACGTTCGGCGCGGTGGCCTACTCGGTGGGCAGCAACGGCGCCGCCGTGCTGGTCGCGCTGGCGCAGCTGGTGCTGAGCTTCTACGCGGTGGTGGTGCTGTTCATCGCCGTGGTGATGGGGCTGGCGGCCCGGCTGGCGGGCTTCAGCCTGTGGCGCTTCCTGCGCTACATCAAGGACGAGATCCTGATCGTGCTCGGCACGGCGTCGTCCGAGAGCGCGCTGCCGCGCCTGCTGATCAAGCTGCAGCGCCTGGGCTGCGCCAAGCAGACGGTCGGGCTGGTGCTGCCCACGGGCTATGCGTTCAACCTCGACGGCACCTCCATCTTCATGGCGATGGGCGTGATGTTCATCTCGCATGCCTACGGCGTGCCGCTCACGCTGGACCACCAGATCGGCATCCTGCTGCTGATGCTGCTGACCTCGAAGGGCGCGGCGACGGTGTCGGGCGGCTCGTTCGTGGTGTTCGCCGCGACCGTGACCTCCACCGGGCTGCTGCCGGTGGAAGGGCTGGCCGTGATCTTCGGCGTCTACCGCTTCCTGTCGATGGCCATCTCCACCTGCAACACCATCGGCAACGGCGTGGCGACGGTGGTGGTGGCGAAGTGGTCGGGCACGTTCGACGCCAAGGTGGCCGAGCCGTACTTCTATCCCGAGCGCTATCCCGGCTTCGCCGCCGACGCCGCGGCGGTCGAGGTCGATCCGCATGGCGCGCTGCCCAAGGCGCCCACGCTCTGACCTGCGCGCAGGTCCACCACGCGGCCCGGCGGTGTCCGCCGTCTTCCCGAGCGGGGAGCGGCCGGCGCCGCCGGGCCGCTTCCACCGGATTGAAACCAAGTGAACACCATGACGGCTACCCGCGTCGAGCATGACGCCTTCGGCCCGGTCGAGATTCCCGCCGACCGCTACTGGGGCGCGCAGACGCAGCGCGCGCTCGGCGTCTTCGAGGTCGGCGACGAGCGCTTCCCGGCCTGCCTGGTCCGCACCTTCGGCCTGCACAAGATGGCGGCGGCGCGCGCCAACGTGCGCTGCGCCGCGCTCGATCCCGCGCTGGCGCAAAGCATCGAGGCCGCCGCGGCGGAACTGCGCGCCGGCCGCTTCGACGCGCATTTCCCGCTGACCATCTGGCAGACCGGCTCGGGCACCCAGACCAACATGAACGCCAACGAGGTCATCGCCAACCGCGCCAACGAGCTGCTCGGCCAGCCGCTCGGCACCAAGTCGCCGGTGCATCCGAACGACCACGTGAACGCCTCGCAGTCCTCCAACGACAGCTTCCCGACCGTGATGCAGATGGCCGCGGCGCTGGAAGTGCGCGAGCGCCTGCAGCCGGCGCTGGCGCTGCTGCGCGATACGCTGCAGGAGCGCGCGCGCGCCTTCGCGGGCGTGCTCAAGGTGGCGCGCACGCACCTGATGGACGCCGTGCCGATGACGATGGCGCAGGCCTTCGAGAGCTTCGCCACGCAGGCCGCCGGCGGCCTCGCGCGGATCGACAGCGTGTTCCCGCGCCTGCTGGTGCTGCCGCAGGGCGGCACCGCGGCCGGCACCGGCCTCAACGCGCCGCGCGGCTTCGACCAGGCCTTCTGCGAAGAAGCCGGCCAGCTCGCGGGCCTGGCGTTCAGCCCCAGCCCCTGCAAGGTCGAGGGCATGGCCGCGCACGACACGCTGGTCGAGCTCTCGGGCGTGCTCAACGTCATCGCCACCTCGCTGGCCAAGATCGCCAACGACCTGCGCTGGCTGGGGTCGGGGCCGCGCTGCGGCCTGGGCGAGCTGGTCATTCCGGACGACGGCCTGACCTCGTCGATCATGCCCGGCAAGCGCAACCCGACCATCGCGGAAGTGGCGGTCCAGGCCGCCATGCAGGTCATGGGCAACCACGTCACCGTCACCCTGGCGGGCGCATCCGGCAACTTCGAGCTCAACGTCGCCAAGCCGGTGCTGATCCACAACGTGCTGCAGTCGATCCGCGTGCTGTCCGACAGCATGCAGGTGCTGGCGCGCAAGCTGGTGGCGGGGCTGGACGTGAACCGCGAGCGGCTGGCGGCGAACGTGGACGGCGCGCTGCTCGCCGTGACCGCGCTCAACCCGGTGATCGGCTACGACCGCGCCGCGCGCATCACGCGCACCGCGCTCGAGCGCGGTATCACGCCGCGCGCGGCGGCGCTCGAGCTGGGGCTGCTGAGCGGGGAGGAGTACGACCGCCTGGTCGATCCCGCCAGGATGGCGCGCGGACTGGCCTAGCGCGCGCAGGCCCGGGCCGGCGCGGTTCAGGTCGCCGCGGCGGCGGCCGGCGGCATGCGCCGCTGCAGCACCGTGGTGTAGCTGAAGCGGTCCGCCGGCTGGATGCTGATGGAGACTTCCATCAGCGTGTGCGACTGGTCGTAGTACTGGCGCACGAACTCCAGCGCATGGGCGCCGGGCTCCGTGCCGAGCTTGGCCGCCAGCGCCTCCGGCACGCCCACGGCCCTGGCCGTCTGCCGGATCTCCATCACCACGCTGCCGGTCACGTCGCTGATGAGGTCGCAGATCAGCTCCTGCGTATGGCGCAGCTGGCGGCGGATCTTGCCGCCGTCGGCCGCGCGCACGTACACGTGGAACCATGCCACCGGACAGGCGTGCGTGAGCGGGTCGACGCGCGCCGCCTGCACCTCCATCCAGTGCGTGCCGGGCGCGCAGCCCAGGCGCGCGGCCATTTCCACGTCCACCACGATGTTCTTGATGCTGTGGATCACGCGCTGGGTGTTGGCGCTGTACTGCAGTAGCTCGTCGACGGTGGAGATGGTCGGCGCGTAGCCGGTGGCCGGCGGCGCCGAGGCCTCGACGCGCGTGCCGGCGCGCTTGCGGCGCGAGATGAGCCCGAGCGCCTGGACCTGGTCGAGCGCCGCGCGCACCGTGCCCCGGCCGACGCCGTACTTCTGCGCGAGCTCGAGCTCGCCGGGCAGACAGCTTCCCACGGGATAGGCGCCTGAGGCGATGTCGTTCAACAACATCTCCGTCAGCTCGACGTAACGCGGCTTCGTAACGCTCACGGCTTGGTCCGGACCAGGTAAATGACGAGCGGATTATATCGCCGCACCCGGCGCCCGCCGCGAAGCCGCCCGGCGCGATGCCGCCGTTCACCTGTTCCGGGCTCCGCCCCCGCATCCGCCACTCCATGCCATGTCCTCACTCGAGCTTGATGTTGGCGTCCTTGACCACCTTGGACCAGCGCGCCATTTCCTGCTTGATGTAGTCCATGAACGCCGGCGGCGTGGACGGCGCGGGGATGTAGCCGAGGTCGCCCACGGTCTTGCGGAACTGCGCGTCGGCCAGCGTGTCGGCCACCGCCTTGTTCAGCACCGCCACCACGCTGTCGGGCGTGCCGGCCGGCGCGAGCAGGCCATACCATCCCTGCACCTCGTAGCCCTTGAGGCCGCCTTCCTGCACGGTCGGCGTGCCGGGCGTCAGTGGCAGGCGCGTGGCGCTGGTGACGGCCAGCGCGCGCAGCCTGCCGGCCTGCGCCTGGTTCAGGCTGTCAGGGCCGGCGAACACGGCGTTGACCTCGCCGCCCATCGCCGCGGCGATGGAGGGGCCGCCGCCCTTGTACGGCACGTGCAGCAGCTTCACGCCGGCCATGTTCGAGAACAGCTCCAGCGCCAGGTGGCTGGTGTTGCCGTTGCCCGCCGACCCGACCGAGACCGCGCCCGGATGCTCCTTGGCGTATTGGATGAACTCGGGGATGGTCTTGGGCCCGAACTTCGGGTTGGTGTAGAGCACCAGCGGCAGCTTGGCCACCATCGACACCGGCTTGAAGTCCTTCACCGAGTCGTATGGCAGGTTGGGATAGAGGCTCGGGTTGATCGCGTGCGCGGCCAGCACCATCACCAGCGTGTAGCCGTCCGGCGTGGCGCGCGCCACGTACTGCGTGGCGATCGCGCCGCTGGCGCCGGCCTTGTACTGCACCACCACCGGCACGCCCAGGTATTTCTGCAGGCCGGCCGACAGCGGCCGCGCCACCACGTCGGCGGTGCCGCCGGGCGGGTAGGGAATGATCAGCTCGACGGGGCGGTCGGGAAAGGCCGCCGCGCCGGCGGCGGTGGCGGCGAACAGCAGTGCGGCGCCGAGCAGGCGGGTGATCTTGGTATGCATTTGTCTCTCTCCGTAGGTATCGGTGTTCAGATCAGGGTCAGGTCGTCCGGGAATGTGAGCGGCGCTTCGGTGGCGGCCTGGAGCTCGTCCCTGGACACGCCCGCGGCCAGGGCCCGCACCACGAAGCCGCGCCGCGGGTCGACGTCGATGATCGCCATGTCGGTGTACACGGTGTCGACAGCGCCCTTGCCGGTGAGCGGGAAGGTGCAGTGGCGCAGCAGGCGGGGCTTGCCGTCGCGCGTGGTGTGCTCCATCACCACGATGACCTTGCGCGCGCCGGCCACCAGGTCCATCGCGCCGCCGATGCCGGGCACCGCGTCCGTGTCGTCGGTGGCCCAGCTGGCGATGTCGCCCTCGCTCGACACCTGGAAGGCGCCGAGGATGGTGGCGTCGAGGTGCCCGCCGCGCATCATGGAAAACGACAGCGACTGGTCGCAGATGGACGCGCCCGGAATCAGCTGCACGTGCGCCTTGCTGGCATTGATGAGGTCTTCGTCGCCGGGGTCGCCGGGGGTGACGTCCTCGATGCCGAGGATGCCGTTCTCGCTGTGGAGCACGATTTCCTTCTTGGGGTCGAGGTGGCGCGCCACCAGCGTGGGCATGCCCAGGCCGATGTTGACGTAGCTGCCGGGCCGGATGTCGGCGGCGACCAGTTGCGCGACGCGGTCGCGGCTGAGTTTCTTGCTGTCGCTCATGGTGTCGCTCATTGCTTGCCGTCCTTGCGCACGACCTTGCTGACGAAGATGCCCGGCGTGACCACCGTCTCGGGCGGCATGAAGCCGAGCGGGAGGATGTCGTCGACCTGGGCGATGGCGGTCCTGGCGGCGGTGCACATCACCGGGCCGAAGCCGCGCGCGGCCAGGCGGTAGGTGAGGTTGCCCCAGCGGTCGCCGTGATACGCCTTGACCAGCGCGAAGTCGGCATGCAGCGGTTCCTCGAGCACGTAGCCGCGCCCGTTGTAGACGCATTGCGGCTTGCCCTCGGCCAGCGGCGTGCCGTAGCCGGTCGGCGTGTAGAACGGGCCGAGCCCGGCGCCGGCCGCGCGCATGCGCTCGATCAGCGTGCCCTGCGGCACCAGCTCGAGCGCGATCTTCTTGTTCTTGTACAGGTCCCGGAAGATGTCGGCGCCCGACGACTTGGGATAGGTGCAGATCATCTTGCGCACGCGCCCGGCGGCCAGCAGCGCGGCCAGGCCAGTGGTGCCGGTGCCGGCGTTGTTGCTGATGATGGTCAGGTCGGTGGCGCCGTGCTCGATCAGCGCGTGCAGCAGCTCGCGCGGCAGGCCCGAATCGCCGAACCCGGTCACCATCACCGAGGCGCCGTCGCCGATGCCCGACACGGCGTCGAGCAGGCTGGGCGAAATCTTGTTGATCATGGATGTCTCTTCCTTGGCGACGGGCGCCGGCGCCCGTCGGTTCTTGCGTCGATGTTTTCCCTGGGCCGCCTCACAGCGCGGCCGCGGTGCCGAGGATCGCGGTCGACTGGCTCGACAGCGTGGCGCCGTTGCCGTGCACCAGCGCGATCTCGGCCTTCTGCTGCCGCTCGCCGGCCTCGCCGCGCAGCTGGCGCACGGCCTCGATGACGAGGAACACGCCGTACATGCCCGGATGCCCGAACGACAGGCCGCCGCCGTTGGTGTTGACCGGCAGCGTTCCGCCCGGCGCGATCGCGCCGCCGCTGACGAAATTCCCGCCTTCGCCCTTGGGGCAGAAGCCGAGGTCCTCGAGGAACAGGATGGTGTTGATGGTGAAGGCGTCGTACAGGCACAGCAGGTCGACGTCGTCCTTGGTCACGCCCGCCATGCGGTAGGCGCGCCGGCCCGATTCGGTCGCGGCCGTCACGGTCAGGTCGTGCATCGAGGAGATCTGGCGGTGCCACAGCGCCGAGGCATTGCCGAGCACGTAGGCCGGCGGCTTCGGCGTGTCGCGGGCGCGGTCGCCGCGCACCAGCACGAAGGCGCCGGCGCCGTCGGTCAGCAGGCAGCAGTCGCGCACGGTCAGCGGGTCGCAGATCATGCGCGAGGCCAGCACGTCCTCGACCGAGAGCGGGTCGCGCGAATAGGCCTCGGGATTCAGCCGCGCCCATGCGCGCGCGGCGACCGCCACTTCCGCCAGTTGTTCGCGCGTGGTGCCGAACTCGGCCATGTGGCGCGCCGCGGCCAGCGCGTAGGCGCTGATCGGCTGCATCGGCTGGTACGGCGTTTCATAAGGCTGCGGGTCCAGTACCTGCCGCATCTTGCCGACCGCCGCGCGGTCCACCGCGCCGCTGCGCTGCGTGCTGCCGTAGCAGACCAGCACGGCGTTGCATTCGCCGGCGGCCAGCGCGTGCATGGCCGGCAGCAGGTGGGCGACGAAGCTCGAGCCGCCGAGCATGGTGCTGTCGACGAAGGCCGGGCGGATGCCGAGGTATTCGGCCACCGGCATGGCCCACATGGTGGCCGACGCGCTGCACGTGCACAGGCCGTCGATGTCCGCCATCGTCATCCCGGCATCGGCCACCGCGCGCGCGGCGGCCTGCGCCAGGATCTCCATTTCCGTATAGCCGCGGGCGCTGCCCAGGCCCGCCTGTCCGACGCCGACGATGGCCGTGGCGCCGCGCAATGCCGACGCGCTCATGCCGTGCCCTCCGCCAGCGTGAAGACCACGAGATGCGTCTCGCCCTCGGGGCGCACGCGCGCGCGCACGCGGTCGCCGATCCGGGCGGCGGCCGGGTCCGGCGATTCGATCTGGCTCATCATGCGGAATCCTTCGTCGAGATCGACCAGGCACAGGTTGCGGTCGCCGCCGGCTTCGGCCGGGCGGCGCATGACGGTGGTCGAATGGACCGTGCCGCCGCCGGACGGCGCGATCCATTCGAATTCGCCGGCGCCGCAGTTCAGGCAGTGCATGCGCGGGTAGAACACCACGGCGCCGCAGCCGCGGCATTTCGGCACGCGCCACTCGCCGCCGTCGAGGTAGCGGAAATAGGTCTGCTCGGGTCCGGCCGCGGGCGGCGCGCCGTCCTTCGTCACTGGTTTTGACATGATCGTCCTGTGTGCGAAGCGGGAATTCAGATGGGGTCCCAGCACACGACGTCGGGCGAGCGCTCGAGGTCGTAGAAGCTGGTGCGCATGGCGGGGATGGCGACCTCGGCGATGGTCTGCGGCGTCCAGCCGTCGCTGCGGTGCACCGAGCGGATCGGGCGCGGCTGGCTGAACAGCAGGATCTCGTTGGCGCGCACGCCGAAGATCTGCCCGGTCACGGCGCTGGCCGCGTCGCTGGCGAGGTACACGGCCATCGGCGCGATCTTGCCGGCTTCCATGCGCTTGAGCTTGGCGACGCGCGCGGCTTCTTCCGGCGTGTTGGCCGGGATGGAATCCGTCATGCGGCTCCAGGCGAACGGCGCGATGCAGTTCGAGCGCACGCCGTACTTCTGCATGTCCAGTGCGATCGACTTCGACAGCGCCACGATGCCCAGCTTGGCGGCGGCATAGTTGGCCTGGCCGAAGTTGCCGATCAGCCCCGAGGTCGACGTCATGTGGACGTAGGCGCCGCCGTTCTGCGCCCTGAAGTGTGGCGCCGCGGCGCGGCTGACGAAGAAGCTGCCATGCAGGTGCACGTCGATCACGGCACGCCATTCTTCCTCGCTCATGTTGTGGAAGAAGCGGTCGCGCAGATTGCCCGCGTTGTTGATGACGGCATCGATGCGGCCATAGGTGTCGAGCGCGCACGCGATCACGTTGGCCGCGCCTTGCCAGGTCGTCACGCTGTCGGCGTTGGGCGTGGCCGTGCCGCCGGCCTGCGCGATCTCCTCGGCCAGGCGCCCGGCCGCGCTGCTGTCGCCGCCCTGTCCGGACAGGGACACGCCGACATCGTTCACGACCACCTTCGCGCCGGCCTGCGCCAGCGCCAGCGCGATGCCGCGGCCAATGCCGCCGCTCGCGCCCGTCAATACGACAACCTTGTCTTCCATTCTCAGCCTCGGTGTGCGGCGGCGTTCTGCGCGCCGGCTTGTTTATGTTCGAACATATTGTGTATGCTGAACATATTGATGTCAAGCCTGCGCCGCCGCCGGCGGAGATGGCGGGCGTGGCGCCGGGCTGGCGCGCAGGAAGCGAGGAAAGCTGGATGCGCGAACGCGCAGGGTGACGGCGGGAGAGGGGAGGTGTGAGTCGACGAACAGGCTGGCAGGCGTGCCGGCAAGAGATGGCGTCCGCGCAAGGGAACGCGGCAGGCAGGAGGTAACGCGGGGGAGGGGTGGCACGCGCGATGGCACGCGGGGCGGCGGTGCTTGCTGTCCGCCATGCGCCAGGGCGAACCCAAAAGCAAAAAAGCCCGCAATTGCTTGCGGGCTTTTCTACGATACTTTTGGCTCCCCGAGCTGGGCTCGAACCAGCGACCTGCGGATTAACAGTCCGTCGCTCTACCAACTGAGCTATCAGGGAACAGCAGAGAAAAGGATTATAACCAGTTTCTCGTTTATTCGTCAACACCTGCGCGGTAGTTCTTACCGCCGGTGCCGCGAAACTTCTGGTTCCGCCTGAACGATCCCGATGCGCCGGCCGGTGCTGCTGGCCGCGTGCCGTCGGTGTTCGATGGCGAGGGCCACATTATAGGCAATGTTTTTGATTTCTGCCATAAAAAACCGCCCGGAAGGGCGGTTTTCTTTGTTCCCATCCGCTTCACCGGACGGTGGCCATCGCCGTTCAGTCGAACACGGGCGAATCGACGCCCAGGATCTTGTGCAGCTTCGGCGAGGTGGTGGTGTACTGCATGTGGATTTTCTTCTCGGGGAAGATGTAGGGCGCGGCGCCGAAGGCGGCCAGCGCGGCTTCGTGGAAGCCCGAGAGGATCAGCTTCTTCTTGCCGGGGTAGGTGTTGATGTCGCCCACCGCGAAGATGCCCGGGATGTTGGTCTCGAACTTCTCGGTGTCCACCTTGATCTGCTTGCGCTCGAGCGCCAGGCCCCACTCGGCGATCGGGCCGAGCTTGGGCGACAGGCCGAAGAACACCAGCAGGTCGTCCAGCGGCAGGCGGCGCGTCACGCCGTCGGCGCCGGTCACCTTGATCTCGGTGAGCAGGCCGTCCTTTTCCTCGTAGCCGCCGATCTGGCCGACCACGAACTGCATTTCCAGCTGCTCGCACAGTTCCTTCATCTTGGCCACCGAGGCGGGCGCCGCGCGGAAGCCGTCGCGGCGGTGGATCATCACCACCGACTCGGCCTTGCCGACCAGGTCCAGCGTCCAGTCGAGCGCGGAGTCGCCGCCGCCGACGATGACCAGGTTGCGGCCGTGGAAGCGGCTCGGATCCTTGACGCGGTAGAACAGCTGCTTGCCCTCGAACCTGTCGATGCCCTCGACCTTGACCGTGCGCGGCTGGAACGAGCCCACGCCGGCGGCGATGAAGATGGTCTTGGTGATGAAGCGCGTGCCGAGCGAGGTCTCGACGAAGAAGCGGCCGTCGTCGCGGCGCTCCACCACCGAGACTTCCTGGCCCAGGTGGAAGGTCGGCTCGAACGGCTCGATCTGCTTGAGCAGGTTGTCGGTGAGCTCCTGGCCGGTGCAGATGGGCACCGCCGGGATGTCGTAGATCGGCTTGTCCGGATACAGCTCCACGCACTGGCCGCCCACCACCTTCAGCGAGTCGATCACGTGCGCCTTGATTTCGAGCAGGCCCAGTTCGAAGACCTGGAAGAGTCCGACCGGTCCGGCGCCGACGATCAGCGCGTCGATTTCCAGCGGCTGGCCGCCGGCGTTGCCGGTGGCCACGCTGAGGCTGGCGTCGGCGACGGGGTTAGGAATGCTCAAGTCCATATTCGTCCTGATACGTTGTGGGCACCGATGTGCCCGGCATGACGGGAAAACGCGTATGTGGGGACGGCTTCCTGGCCTGTTCTGCTCTCTTGTTCCGGCGGATCCAGGCGTTCAGCGCTCGAGGTACTGCAGCTTGTCGCCGACGTCCTTCCACTGGTCGGCGTCGGGCAGCGGCGACTTGGTCTTGGTGATGGACGGCCAGTTGCGCGCGAGCTCGGCGTTGAGGTCGATGTACTGCTGCTGGTCGCCGGGCACGTCTTCTTCCGCGTAGATCGCGTTCACCGGGCATTCCGCCACGCACACCGCGCAATCGATACACTCGTCCGGGTCGATGGTGAGAAAGTTCGGACCTTCGCGGAAGCAATCGACCGGACACACGTCGACGCAGTCGGTGTATTTGCAGCGGATGCAGGATTCGGTGACAACGTGAGTCATTTCGGTTCCAGAAAAACGGGGTCGGCTTCGATGGGGGGATCAGGCTTGCTGTGCACTGCGAATCACGCCGCCGGGCGGGGCCGGATGGGATGCCCCGCGGGTTCACCATCCGTCCACCATGAGTTCACCGTGCGCGGCGCGAGCGCAGGCCGTGGCCTTTCAAAGACCGATATTGTAGCCGAGGCGCAAACCTAGGGTAATCCTCCTATATAGCCGGATCAGATAGTTTTCTTATTTCTTTATGTAGGTTTGATCCAGCGCAGTACCGGCGCGCCCGCGCCGGCGCGCTTTGCTGGCTCCCGGCCCGGCGCCGTTGTATGCTCCCCAGGGCCTGCCCGCGCCGCCGGCGCGACAAAACGAGGAGAACGCCATGCCAGTTCCCGTCCGCCAGCAGCCCGCCGGCAGCGCCCGGCGCACGCGCGCGGCGGCGCGGCTCGCCGGGCTGGCGCTGCTGCCGGCCCTGGCCGCGCCGGTGGCGCACGCGCAGACGCTGGCGCAGGCCGGCGGCCCGTCCGAGAGCGTGGTGGCGCGGCTGATGGCGTGGCGCATGGAGACCGACCGGCCGGTGTCGCTGGCCGCGCTGACCCGCTTCGAATGGGACGACTTCGGCGTGGTGGTCGAGCCCGCCGGCGAGGCCGTGGCCAATTGCGGCCAGGCCGGCTTCATGCCGTGCGATGCGGGCCTGCAGCCGGCGCGCGGCGCGCCGGTCCAGGTGCTGGTGTTCCGCCGCGCGGCCACGCCGGTCTACCACGAGCGCATCACGGTGCGCTCGGCCGTGTTCGCCGAACCGCTGCCGAGCGCCGTGCCGCGCGCGCAGGCCACGCTGATCGGATGCCCCGGCTACAACGGCGAGACGCTGTGGTGCCTGCGCGGCAGCGCGCGCGGCCGCCAGCCGGACCGCTTCCTCGATGGCGGGTGAGCGCGCCCGCCGCCAGCCCTGCGTGCGCGCTTTCGGTTAGCATGTCGCACTGACTTGGCTTTGCCGTCCGGCCTGACATGATCATCTCATCCCTGCTCGACACCGACCTGTACAAATTCACCATGATGCAGGTGGTGCTGCACCATTTCCCGGCGGCGCAGGTCGAGTACCGCTTCAAGTGCCGCAACGCGGGCATGGACCTGACGCCATACGTGGACGAGATCCGCGACGAGATCGCCCAGTTGTGCCAGGTGCGTTTCACCGAGGACGAGCTCGACTACCTGCGCGGCCTGCGCTTCATCAAGAGCGATTTCGTCGATTTCCTCGGACTGTTCCACCTCAACCAGAAATACGTCACGGTGGCGCCCGCCGCATCGGGCGCGGGCGAGATCGAGATCACCATCCGCGGCCCGTGGCTGCACACCATCCTGTTCGAGGTGCCGCTGCTGGCCATCGTCAACGAGGTGTACTTCCGCAACACGCAGCCGCAGCCGGACTGGCGCGAAGGCCGCCGCCGGCTCGAAGAGAAGCTGGCCCTGCTGAAGATGCCCGGCCACGCCGACTGCGTGATCGCCGACTACGGCTCGCGGCGCCGCTTCTCGCGCGACTGGCAGGAAGAGGTGCTGCAGACCATGCGCCGCGTGCTCGGGCCCCAGCTGGCCGGCACCAGCAACGTGCATTTCGCGCGCATGCACAACCTGATTCCGCTGGGCACGATGGCGCATGAATACCTGCAGGCCTGCCAGGCGCTCGGCCCGCGGCTGCGCGACTCGCAGGTGTTCGCGCTCGAGGTGTGGGCCAAGGAGTACCGCGGCGACCTCGGCATCGCCTTGTCCGATACCTACGGCTTCGACGCCTTCCTGCGCGACTTCGACCTCTATTTCTGCAAGCTGTTCGACGGCGTGCGCCACGATTCCGGCGACCCCTTCGCGTGGGGCGAGCGCATGCTGGCCCACTACGCCGCGGGCCGCGTCGACCCGCTGGGCAAGACGCTGATCTTCAGCGACAGCCTCGACATCCCGCGCGTGATCGAGCTGTACGAGCGCTTCGGCGGGCGCTGCCGGCTGGCCTTCGGCGTGGGCACCAACCTCACCAACGACCTCGGCTACACGCCGCTGCAGATCGTCATCAAGATGACCCGCTGCAACGGGCAGCCGGTGGCCAAGCTGTCGGACACGCCCGAGAAGACCATGTGCGACGATCCCGCCTACCTGACCTACCTGCGGCAGGTATTCGGCATCAAGGCGCCGGCCTGAACCCGGGAACCCCGGCCTCCAGACATTCCGCATCCACCACCGGACAGCAACGCATGGACACCTCTTCCGCACGCGACCGCATCTTCGCCCGCATCCGCGCCGCCCAGGGCCGCGCCGCCGGAGTCAGCAACGGCGAGCGCGCGGCGGTGGCCGACTATCTCGCGCGCCATCCGGCCGGCCCGCGCCCGCCGGCGCCGGCGGACCGCATCGCCGCGTTCGAGGCGCAGGCGCTCAAGCTGGCCTCCACGGTGGCGCGCGTGGCGACGCTGGCCGACGTGCCGGCCGAGGCCGCGCGCTACCTCGACAGCCTGGGCCTGGCGCGCCGCGCCATCGCCTGGGACAGCTTCGGCGCGCTCGACTGGCAGGCGCACGGCCTGGCGGTGGAGTGCCGCCTGCCCGAGCGCGACGCGCAGGCCGACCACGACCACGGCGACCTGGTCGGCATCACCGGCTGCTTCTGCGCCATCGCCGAGACCGGCTCGCTGATGCTGCTGTCCGGGCCGCGGACCTTTGCCTCGGCCGCGCTGCTGCCGGAGACGCATATCGCGGTGGTGCCGGTCTCGCGCATCGTCGACGGCCTCGAGGACGCCTTCGCGCTGGTGCGCGGCGAGCGCGGCGAATTGCCGCGCGCCACCAACGTCATCAGCGGCCCGTCGCGCACCGGCGACATCGAGCAGACCATCGTGCTCGGCGCGCACGGGCCCTACCGCGTGCACGTGATCCTGGTCGAGCAGGACTGAGCGCCGCGCGCCCGGCGCCCGCGCGGGAAAGCCGCAGGAAAGTTCGGCGGAAAGCCGGCGGAAAGCCACGGCGATTGCTTTACACTTGAGGCCTTCGCCGCGCGCCGGCGGCCCGCCGTGCCGGCGCCTTGCCAGCCGGCGCGCTGTCTCCGCCCGCCGCCTTCGCCCGGCGCGGGTGCCGCAATCCAGAACCAGGAGATCCCGCCCGATGCGCCGTGCCCCCGCCTTGCTTTCACCACTGCTCGCGCTGACGCCCGGCCTGGCCGGCGCGGCGGAGCTCGACGGTGCGGCGCTGTCGCCGGCATGGGCCCTGCCGTTCGCCGGCACGCTGCTGTCGATCGCGCTGTTGCCGCTGCTCGCGCCGCGCTTCTGGCATCACCACTACGGCAAGGTCGTGGCGGCCTGGGCGCTGCTGTTCCTGGTGCCGTTCGCGCTGGCCTTCGGCGCGCATGCGGCGGCCGCCAGCGCCGTGCATGCGCTGCTTTCCGAATACGTGCCGTTCATCGCGCTGATCGCCTCGCTGTACATCGTGGCCGGCGGCATCTGCGTGCGCGGCAACCTGCACGGCACGCCGCGCCTGAACACCGGCCTGCTCGCGCTCGGCACGGCGCTGGCCAGCCTGATGGGCACCACCGGCGCGGCCATGCTGCTGATCCGCCCGCTGCTGCGCGCCAACGACAACCGGCGCCACGTCGCGCACGTGGTGGTGTTCTTCATCTTCCTGGTGGCCAACGCGGGCGGCGCGCTCACGCCGCTCGGCGACCCGCCGCTGTTCCTGGGTTTCCTCAAGGGCGTGGATTTCTTCTGGACGCTGCGCAACATCCTGCCCGAGACCCTGTTCATCTGCGGCGCGCTGCTGGCGATCTTCTACTTCGTCGACCGGCACTACTACCTCAACAGGGAAGAAGAATTGCCGGCCGCGGCCGATCCCACGCCGGACTCGGCGGGCATCCGCATCGAGGGCAAGCGCAATTTCGTGCTGCTGCTGGCGGTGGTCGGGCTGGTGCTGATGAGCGGGCTGTGGCAGCCCGGCATCGCGTTCGACGTGATGGGCGCGCCGGTCGGCCTGCAGATGGCCGTGCGCGACGTGCTGCTGGTGGCGGTGGCGCTGCTGTCGCTGTGGATCACGCCGGCCGCGGCGCGCGCCGGCAACGAGTTCACCTGGGAGCCGATCCTCGAGGTGGGCAAGCTGTTCGCCGGCATCTTCCTGACCATCATCCCGGTGATCGCCATGCTCAAGGCCGGCGCGGACGGCGCGTTCGCCGGCGTGATCGGCCTGGTCAGCGACGCCGGCGGCCAGCCCGTCGACGGCATGTATTTCTGGGCTACCGGCATCCTGTCGTCGTTCCTCGACAACGCGCCGACCTACCTGGTGTTCTTCAATACCGCCGGCGGCGATGCCGCCACGCTGATGACGCGGAACGCCTCCACGCTGGCGGCGATCTCGGCGGGCGCCGTGTTCATGGGCGCCAATACCTACATCGGCAACGCGCCCAACCTGATGGTCAAGGCCATCGCGGAAAGCCGCGGCGTGCGCATGCCCAGCTTCTTCGGCTACATGCTGTGGTCGGGGTGCGTGCTGGTGCCGTTGTTCCTGATGATGACCTTTATCTTTTTCCACGTCCAAGCATGAGCAAGCCATCCATTCTCGTGACCCGCGCCGTCTTTCCCGAAGTGATCGACCGGCTCGCGCAGTATTTCGACGTCGACAGCAACCAGCAGGACGAGGCGCTCGACGCCGCCGCGCTGAAGGCGCGCCTGGCCGGCAAGGCCGGCGTGCTGGCCAATGCCGCGGACCGCATCGACGGCGCGCTGGTGGCGGCGCTGCCGGCGCTGCGCGCGGTCTGCAACATGGCCGTGGGCTACAACAACCTCGACGTGGCGGCGCTGACCGCCGCCGGCATCGTGGCGACCAACACGCCCGACGTGCTGACGGAAACCACCGCCGATTTCGGCTGGGCCCTGCTGATGGCCACCGCGCGCCGCGTGACCGAGTCCGAGCACTGGCTGCGCGCCGGCAAGTGGGAGCGCTGGAGCTTCGACATGTTCCTCGGCATGGACCTGCATGGCAGCACGCTCGGCATCCTCGGCATGGGCCGCATCGGCCAGGCGCTGGCGCGGCGCGCGGCGGGCTTCGGCATGCCGGTGATCTACCACAACCGCAGCCGCCTGCCCGAGGACACCGAGCGCGCGCTCAACGCGCGCTACGTCAGCAAGGCCGGGCTGCTGGCGCAGTCCGACCACCTGATCCTGGTGCTGCCGTACAGCGCGCAGAGCCACCACAGCATCGGCGCGGCCGAGCTGGCGCAGATGAAGCCGTCGGCCACGCTGGTCAATCTCGCGCGCGGCGGCATCGTCGACGATGCCGCGCTGGCCGAGGCGCTGCGCGAGCGCCGCCTGTTCGCCGCCGGGCTCGACGTGTTCGAGGGCGAGCCGCAGGTGCATCCCGGCCTGCTGGCGGTGCCCAACGTGGTGCTGACCCCGCATATCGCCAGCGCCTCGGAGAAGACCCGCCGCGCGATGGCCGACCTTGCCGCCGACAACCTGATCGCCGCGCTCGACGCCGGGCCGCAGGCGGGGCACCCGTCCTCGGTGATCAATCCCGACGTGATGGCGCGCCGCCGCTGAAGCCTGTGCGCCGCCGTGGCGCGCCATGCCGCCACGGCGTTCCCGATCCTTCCCGACCCACATGAACCTGATTTCCCTCCTGACGCTGGCGCTCGCGGCGGCCGCGGTATTGCTGCTGCTGGTATTGGTGCTGCGCGGGCGCGGCGACGGCGCCAGCCCGGAACTGGTGCGGCTGCTCGCCGAGCTGCGCGCCGAAGGCGCGCGCGGCACCGAGCGGCTCGACCGGCTCGAGCGCGAGCTGCGCACCGAGATCGCCGAGAGCGCCCGCACCGGCCGCGGCGAGGCCGGCCAGCAGATGATGCGCTTCCAGCAGGCGCTGTCGTCGCAGCTCACCAGCATCGCCACGCTGCAGAACAACCAGATCGACATGTTCGCGCAGCAGCTCGCCAAGCTGACCGAATCCAACGCCGCGCAGCTCGACCAGGTCCGGCAGAACCTGCTGGCGCAGGGCCAGCAGGCGCGCGAGGAGCAGGGCGCGGCGCTGCGCCGCTTCGGCGACGTGCTGCAGCAGCAGCTGGGGCAGATGTCCGAGGGCAACGAGCGGCGCCTGGGCGAGGTGCGCGCCACGCTCGAGCAGAAGCTCAAGGAGATCGAGGCCAACAACGCCGGCAAGCTCGAGGAGATGCGCCGCACCGTGGACGAGAAGCTGCACGCCACGCTCGAGCAGCGCCTGGGCGAGTCGTTCAAGCTGGTGTCCGAGCGGCTCGAGCAGGTGCATCGCGGGCTGGGCGAGATGCAGGCGCTGGCGCAGGGCGTGGGCGACCTCAAGCGCGTGCTGACCAACGTGAAGTCGCGCGGCACCTGGGGCGAGGTGCAGCTGGAGATGCTGCTCGAGCAGGTGCTGACCAGCGAGCAGTACGCCAAGAACGTGGAGACCGTGCGCAATACCGGCGCGCGCGTGGAGTTCGCCATCCGCCTGCCGGGCAAGGACCCCGACGGCGGCGTGGTCTGGCTGCCGATCGACGCCAAGTTTCCCAAGGAGCAGTACGAGCGCCTGCTCGACGCGCAGGAGCGCGGCGACGCGGACGGCGTGGCCGCGGCCGGGCGCGAGCTGGAAGTGGCGATCCGGCGCGAGGCGCAGACCATCTCGGAGAAATACGTCTCGCCGCCGGCCACCACCGACTTCGCCATCCTGTTCCTGCCGACCGAGGGGCTGTACGCCGAAGTGCTGCGCCGCCCCGGCCTGGTCGACCTGCTGCAGCGCGACCACCGCATCACGGTGGCCGGGCCGACCACGCTGATGGCCCTGCTCAACAGCCTGCAGATGGGATTCCGCACGCTGGCGCTGGAGCGGCGCTCGAGCGAGGTGTGGAGCGTGCTCGGCGCGGTCAAGACCGAGTTCGGCAAGTTCGGCGTGGTGCTATCCCGGACGCGCGACACGCTCGAGCGGGCCGCGCGCAACATCGAGCAGGCCGAAGTGCGCACGCGCCAGATGGAGCGCAAGCTGCGCACGGTGGAGGCGCTGCCCGGCGAGGCCGCGCAGGAACTGCTGGGCCTGGAAGCGGCGCCGGAGCCGGACGGCGAGGAAGGGGAGGCCGGCTGAGTGCCGGCGCCCGCGTGACGCCCGCGACAGCGGCAGGCAGCAAAAAGCGCATCGGAACGATGCGCTTTTTTCAGGCTTGCGGCCGGGCGGAGCGGGTGGACCGGATCAAGGCAGGTCGCGGACCGTGACCTCGATGCCGCCGAAGCGCGCCGCGACCCAGTTGTAGGCCTTGCAGGCCAGCCACAGCAGGCCGAAGCCGACCAGCGCGTTGAGGATCAGCGCCGTGAACACCGTGATGCCCGGCAGGTCGCCGTAGCGGATGAAGGCCACGAACAGGCCCAGCAAGACGATAGGTACCGAGAAGCACAGGTACACCAGCACCAGCGCGCGGGCGGTTTTGACCGGGTGGAGGTACGCGATCTCCTGATTCATGACAGCTTGGGGCATAAGCAGAGTAATGTTGCGCAAGTGTATCGAATGGGTGCTGCGGCGCATAGTCCGCCACCCGCGGGGTGCGGAAATCCCCCGGTCTGATGGCTAAACAATCGTAAAACTGCGGCACAAAAACGACACCGGGCCAGCCTACATCAGCCCGTCGAACAGCATCACCTCGACTTCGTCGCCCGCGCCCACCATGCCCTGGTCGTGGCCGAGCACGATGAAGCAGTTGGCCTCGCTCATCGAGCGCAGCACGCCGGAGCCCTGCTGGCCGGTGATGCCCACCTGCCAGCCGCCGTCCGCGGCCTGCGTCAGGATGCCGCGCTGGTACTCGGTGCGCCCGGGTTTCTTGCGGATGGGCTGCGTGCTGCGCACGCGCATCAGCGGCAGCGGCGGCACCTGGGCGCCCATCTGCCGGTGCAGCGCCGCGCGCACGAAATGATAGAACGTCACCATCACCGCCACCGGGTTGCCGGGCAGCCCGAACAGCAGCGCCTCGCGACCGTGGGAGGCGATGCGGCCGAACGCCATCGGCCGCCCCGGGCGCATGGCGATCTTCCAGAACGTGACGTCGCCCAGCCGCGCCATGATCTGCTTCGTATAGTCGGCGTCGCCCACCGACACGCCGCCCGAGGTGATGACGGCGTCGGCATTCTCGCAGGCGCTGCGCAGCGCGGCTTCGAGCGCGTCGGGGTCGTCGCGCACCACGCCCATGTCGAGCAGGTCCACGTCCAGGCGCCGCAGCATGCCGTGCAGGGTGTAGCGGTTGGAGTCGTAGACGCAGCCCGGCCCGAGCGGCTCGCCGATCGAGCGCAGCTCGTCGCCGGTGGAGAAGAAGGCCACGCGCAGGCGCCGGCGCACCTTGACCTCGGCCACGCCGAGCGAGGCCAGCAGGCCCAGGTCGGCCGGGCGCAGGATGCGTCCGGCGGCCAGCGCGGGCTGGCCCACGGCGAGATCCTCGCCGCGCAGGCGGCGGTTGTCGCCGGCGCCCACTGCGGCCGCGTCGAAGCGGATCAGGCCGTCCCGCGCCTGCACGAATTCCTGCGGGATCACGGTGTCGCAGCCGGGCGGCATGATGGCGCCGGTCATGATGCGCGCCGCCTTGCCCGGCGCGACCGGCGGGCAGCCCGCGCCGCCCGCGAAGGCGCTGCCGGCGACCGCCAGGGCGACCTCGCCGCCGGCCGCCAGCGCGCTGCCGGCGAAGGCGTAGCCGTCCATCGCCGCGTTGTCGTGGGCGGGCACGTCCAGCGTGGAGACCACGTCCGCGGCCAGCACGCGGCCGAGCGCCGCGCGCAGGGCGACCTGCTCGGTGCCGCGCACGGGCTCGATCACCTCGCCGATGATGCGGCTGGCCTGCGCCACCGGCAGGGCGTCGGGATCGTAGTCGGACAGGCAGGAAATGACGGTTTGCAGAGATGGCATGGCTCGGTCCCGGAGAGGCAGCAACCCGGATCGTCAGCGCGCTTCCAGCGCGCGCAGCTCGTCCAGGGTATTGATATTGGCGAAAGCGCCGGCGTCTTCGAACAGCACTTCGGCAAGGCGGTGCGAGGCGGCCCAGGTCTCGATCCTGCGGCCGCCCCCGGCGAGGTATGCCGCCAGGCTGTCGCGCGCCGTCGCCGGCATCAGGCAGAACACCTGCTGGGTTTGCCGGCGGCCCGCCGCGTCGACGGTGACGGGAATGGCCATGTCGGCGCCCTGCGTTTCGATCGCCGCGGCCAGGCGCGCGGCCAGGTCGGCCGGCAGGCACGGCGAATCGCAGGGCGAGGTCAGCAGCCAGCCCGTGCGGCATTGTCGCAGGCCGGCGAGCATTCCGGCTAGCGGTCCGGCGAATTCCGGTGCCGAATCCGGTGCGGCGTCCGTCACCACCGGCACTCCGAAGGACGCATAGGCCGCCAGGTTGCGGTTGGCGCTGATCAGCACGCCGCCGACCTGGGGCGCCAGGCGCGCCAGCGTATGCGCGGTCATGGGCGTGCCGCGGAACGGCTGCAGGCCCTTGTCGGTCCCGCCCATGCGGCTGCCCCTGCCGCCGGCGAGGATCAGGCCGGTGATGTCGTCGCGTGGAATCATTGAATGGAAGCCGGTTGGTGGCGTGCGGCGCGGTCGCATCCCGCGGTTGCGTCCCGCGTTGCGCCTCGCAGTTGCGTCCTTATCCG
>NZ_BBQM01000010.1 GCF_000876015.1 Cupriavidus basilensis
CGCCCACCACGAAACCAGTGCCGGTGCTACGCCGTGACCGCCAAAACCGGTAACGGCAGATGCCCGAACCAGCAGTGCGCTTGCCATCATAGGTCTGACCCCGCAACCCATACCGCCAGCCAGATCGTGGCCAGCCGAACCGGTAACGGCAGGATGCCAGCAGAACCACAGGCCCCACCACGAAACCACCAACAAGAGAAATCCCAACGTTTCTGCCCCTGCCGGCTAGGCAGCCCGCTTTCTTTGCCTACTTTCTTTTCGGGGAAAAGAAAGTAGGTCGCTCCGGGGGAGCGAAAGCCTTTGACTTTGACTTTGATGTTGACTTTGAATTTGACTTTGACGTTCAGCCGCTGGCTTTGAAGTTGACTTCGATCTTGACGTTAAAGCTCTTAAAGCCGTTGACCTTGAACCTGAATAAAATTCCAAAAAAATCACGCCACCCCCAACCTCTCCCTCAACTCCGCGATCTTCGCCCGGCTGACCGGCACCAGCGTGCGCTGCGCATCATCCATGACCAGTTGCACACGCTCCTCGTTCCTCACTACCTCCACCGCGTAAGCCAGGCTGACGATATGGCTGCGGTGCACCCGCAGATAAACACTGTCGTCGAGCCGCATCTCCAGGTCGGTCAGCGACAGGTTGGAGAGATAGTGCTCGTCCCTGGTGACGATGGTCGTGTAGTGCCCGTCGCCCTGGAAGCGCACGATGTCCTTGAGGTCCACCAGGATCACGCGGTTCTTGCGGTACACGGGGATCTTGAACAGCCGGCGCGGTAGCGGCGTGCTGCCTGACGCGGGCGCGTGGTGCGGCTCGGTGGTGATGTCGGTCACGTCGTAGAAGATCATGCAGGTGCCGCATGCACCGCCGCTGTCCGCCATCTTGGACACCTTGATGAGCAGCACGCGGTCCGGGATGTTGATCATCATCGCCAGCGGCGGCGGCGACTTGACCGGGCAGCCGCTGGCATCCTCGGACTGCAGCAGGAAGCGCAGTTTCTCGCGGCTTTTTTCCGGGTGCAGCTGCACCACGTCGATGCCGATCAGCCGGTCCTGGCTGACGCCGAGCGACTGCTCGCTGGCGGGGCCGAGGATTTGCAGCGCAACATCGTTGAAGGCGGTGACGCGGCCTTGCGCATCGAGCCAGACGATGCCCGGGTTGAACTGTTCCAGCTTGTGCTGGAAGGTCTCGTTGCGGCGCACCTCGGGGGCTGGCGGGGTGAACGGCGCGAGGCGGTCCATTGTGCAATCTCCTGGTTTCGATGTCGGCCTGTCGTTGTTCTTGTCTTCGCGCCCGCGGTTGCCCGGTTGCTGCCCATCGCGCGCCTGCGCGGCAATTCTGTTGTACGTCCCTGCCGTAGTTCGTGCAAGTTTCCCGGCGGTTGACGCAGCCTTGCCGGGCGTTCGGGAAGTCACATTGCTTTGCTGCGCTGCATTATGAAATGCTCCTGAAAACACAGCGATGCGCGCAAGGCCGCCGGCACGGACCGCAGGCGCGGGCGCGCGAGCGAGACAAGGAGACCAGCGTGATCCCCCGCCCGTTTGAATATCATGCGCCCAGGACGCTGCCCGAGGCGGTGGCCATGCTCGAGGAATACGGCGACGGCGCCAAGCTGCTGGCGGGCGGGCACAGCCTGCTGCCGATGATGAAGCTGCGCTTCGCCGAGCCGGCCCACCTGATCGACCTCGGCAAGGTCGAGGGACTGAAGGGCATCCGCGAGGAAGGCGGCGAGCTGCGCATCGGCGCCATGACCACCGAGAACGAGCTGATCTGGTCGGCGCTGCTGCAGCAGAAGTGCCCGCTGCTGGTGGAGGGCGCGCGCCTGATCTCGGACCCGCAGGTGCGCTACCGCGGCACCATCGGCGGCGACATCTCGCACGGCGATCCGGGCAACGACCATCCGGCGCTGATGATCGCGCTGGACGCTTCCTTCGTGCTGGCCGGCAAGCTGGCCGAGCGCGTGGTGCCGGCCGACGGCTTCTTCCTCGGCACTTACATGACGCTGCTGGAGCCGGGCGAGATCCTCACGGAAATCCGCATCCCGGTGCCGGCGCCGGGCAGCGGACACTGCTACGCCAAGCTCAAGCGCAAGTCCGGCGACTTCGCCACCGCGGCGGCGGCCGTGATGCTGCGCCGGCGCGGCGAGACGGTGGAGGACGTGCGCATCGCGCTGACCAACGTCGCGCCCACGGCGATCCGCGCCACCGACGCCGAGCAGAGCCTGCGCGGCAAGCCGCTCGACGACGCGGCCATCGCCGAGGCGGCGCGGCTGGCGATGGCCATCTGCGACCCGGCCGAGGACCTGCGCGGCGACGCCGAATACAAGACCGCGATGGCGGGCGAGATGACGCAGCGGGCGCTGCGCACCGCGTGGTCGCGCGCCGCGCCGTAGCCGGGCGCCAGCCGCGCGGCGGGTTGCACGGCAAACAGCACAGCAAACAGCACCGCAGGCCGCGCACGCGCGCGGCGACCATCGCAAGCCCCAGCGGAGACCGGACATGATCAAGAAAGTGATGGTGTCGTTCAAGCTCAACGGCAAGGACACCGACGTGGTGGCCGAGCCGCGCGAATTGCTGATCCACACCCTGCGCGAGCGCTGCCTGCACACCGGCCCGCACATCGGCTGCGAGACCTCGCACTGCGGGGCCTGCACGGTGGACCTGGACGGCATGTCGGTCAAGTCCTGCACGGTGCTCACGGTGCAGGCCGAGGGCGCCGAGGTGCTGACCGTGGAGGGGCTGGCGCAGGGCGGCGAGCTGCATGCGCTGCAGGAGGCCTTCATGCAGGAGCACGCGCTGCAGTGCGGCTTCTGTACGCCCGGCATGCTGATGCGCGCGTACCGCCTCCTGCAGGAAAACCCCGACCCGTCCGAAGAAGAGATCCGCTACTGGATGGCCGGCAACCTGTGCCGCTGCACGGGCTACCAGAACATCGTCAAAGCGGTGCAGTATGCCGCCCGCAAGCTGCGCGGCGAAGCGGTGCAGACCTCGCATCCGCTGATGGACGAGGCAACGCACTGACGCGGCCGGATGGACCATGCCGGGCGCGCAATGGCCGTGCCCGGCGTCTGAAGCAGACGCACGGAGACGCACCATGGGAACGATGAACGCCGAAGCCGAGCGCCTCGCCGCGCTGGAGGGCATGGGCTGCTCGCGCAAGCGCCGCGAAGACCCGCGCTTCCTGCAGGGCAAGGGCACCTATGTCGATGACATCAAGATGCCGGGCATGCTGTTCGGCGCGATGGTGCGCAGCCCCTACGCGCACGCCCGCGTGAAGAAGATCGACAAGTCGCGCGCGCTGGCGCACCCCGGCGTGCACGCGGTGCTGACCGCCGACGACCTCAAGCCGCTCAAGCTGCACTGGATGCCGACGCTGGCCGGCGACGTGCAGGCGGTGCTGGCCGACGAGAAGGTCTGCTTCCAGAACCAGGAGGTGGCCTTCGTGGTGGCCGACGACCGCTACGTGGCGGCCGACGCCGCCGAGCTGGTCGAGGTGGAATACGAGGAGCTGCCCGCGCTGGTGGACCCGCACCTGGCGCTGGCGCCGGACGCGCCGGTGATCCGCGAGGACATCCGCGACAAGCAGGTGGGCGCGCACGGCGCGCGCCGGCATCCCAACCACATCTTCAACTGGAAGATCGGCGACAAGGACAAGACCGACCGCGCCTTCGACAATGCCGAGGTCACGGTCACGCAGGAGATGCTGTATCCGCGCGTGCATCCGTGCCCGCTGGAGACCTGCGGCTGCGTCGCGTCCTACGACAAGGCGCGCGGCGACCTGACCGTGTACATCACCTCGCAGGCGCCGCACGTGGTGCGCACCGTGGTGGGCATGCTGTCGGCGATCCCGGAGTCCAAGATCCGCATCGTCTCGCCCGACATCGGCGGCGGCTTCGGCAACAAGGTCGGCGTGTATCCGGGCTACGTGGTGTCGATCGTGGCGTCGATCGTGCTGGGCCGGCCGGTCAAGTGGATCGAGTCGCGCGCCGAGAACCTGAGCAGCACCGCGTTCGCGCGCGACTATCACATGAAGGGCGAGCTGGCCGCCGACCGCGACGGGCGCATCAAGGCGCTGCGCGTGAACGTCGTCGCCGACCACGGCGCGTTCGATGCATGCGCCGACCCGAGCAAGTGGCCGGCCGGCATGTTCCACGTCTGCACCGGCTCGTATGCGATTCCCAACGCCTTCGTCTCGGTCGACGGCGTCTACACCAACAAATTCCCGGGCGGCGTGGCCTACCGCTGCTCGTTCCGCGTGACCGAGGCGGTCTACCTGATCGAGCGCATGATCGACGTGCTGGCGCTCAAGCTCGGCATCGACAAGACCGAGCTGCGGCTGCGCAACTTCATCCGCAAGGACCAGTTCCCGTATCTCACGCCGCTCGGGCTGGAGTACGACTCGGGCGACTACGAGCCGGCGCTGCGCAAGGTGCTGGCCGCGGTGGACTATCGCGCGCTGCGCGCCGAGCAGGACGCGCGCCGCGCCGACCCCGAGGCCGAGTGGCTGATGGGCATCGGCGTGTGCACGTTCACCGAGATCGTCGGCGCGGGGCCGTCCAAGGCGTGCGACATCCTCGGCATCGGCATGTTCGACTCGTGCGAGATCCGCGTGCATCCGGACGGCTCGGCCATCGCGCGCATGGGCACCATCACGCAGGGACAGGGCCACCAGACCACCTACGCGCAGATCATCGCGTCGGAGGCCGGCATCCCGGCCTCGGTGATCCAGGTGGAGGAGGGCGACACGTCCACCGCGCCCTACGGGCTGGGCACCTACGGCTCGCGCTCCACGCCGGTGGCGGGCGCGGCGGTGGCGCGCGCGGCGCGCAAGATCCGCGAGAAGGCCCGGCTGATCGCCGCGCACCTGTTCGAGGCCGGCCCCGACGACGTGGAGTTCGACCTCGACCGCTTCGTGCTCAAGGGCTCGCCGGGCAAGTTCAAGACCTTGAAGGAAGTGGCCTGGGCCGCCTACAACAACGTGCCCGAAGGCATGGAGATGGGGCTGGAGGCGGTGGACTACTACGACCCGCCCAACTTCACGTTCCCGTTCGGCGCCTACCTGTGCGTGCTCGACATCAACCGCCATTCGGGCGAGACGCGCGTGCGGCGCTTCTACGCGCTCGACGACTGCGGCACGCGCATCAACCCGATGATCATCGAAGGGCAGATCCACGGCGGCCTGACCGAAGGCTTCGCGGTGGCGATGGGGCAGGAGCTGCCCTACGACGAAGCCGGCAACCTGCTGGGCGGCACGCTGATGGACTACTTCGTGCCGACCGCGCTGGAGACGCCGCACTGGGACACCGACTTCACCGTCACGCCGTCGCCGCACCATCCGATCGGCGCCAAGGGCGTGGCCGAGTCGCCGCACGTGGGCTCGATCCCGTGCTTCACCTCGGCGGTGGTCGATGCGTTCGCCCATCTCGGCATCACGCACATGAACATGCCGCACAACGCCTACCGCGTCTGGCAGCAATGCCGTGCGCTCGGCCTGGCGCAGCGCTGACGCCGGGCCCGACCACGCGCGCCGCGCCGCGGCACGCAAGCCTGCGAGGACAAGCTGATGAAAGTCGTGCTCGAAAAGGTCTTCCCGCTCGCCGCCGGTGCCGACGCGGCCTGGCAGTCGCTGCAGGACATCGCCGCGGTGGCCGGCTGCATGCCGGGCGCCGCCATCACCGAGCGCGTGGACGACACGCACTACAAGGGCACCATCGTCGTGCGGCTCGGGCCGGCCACGATGTCGTTCAAGGGCGAGATCGAGGTGCTCGGCCTGGACCCGGCCGCGCGCAGCCTGCACCTGGCTGGCAAGGGCGCGGACTCGACCGGCACCTCGGGCGCGTCGATGGACCTGCTGGCGACCGTGCAGGGCAGCGAGGGCAGCGGCGGCGCCTGCGCGCTGTCCGGCAGGAGCGAGGTGACGATGAGCGGCAAGGCGGCCGCGTTCGGCGGCCGCATGATGAACACCGTGGCCGACCAGATCCTCAAGCAGTTCGCGGCCAACTTCGACGCGCTGGCGCAGTCGCGGCAGGCGCCCGCGCGGGATGCGGCGGCGCCGGACGGCGACACCGCGCCGGCCACGGTGGCCCAGGCCGCGCCGCCGCGCACCGAACTCAACGGCCTCGCGCTGGCGTGGGCGGTGCTGCGCGACTGGCTGCGCGGGATCTTCTCGCGCAAGGCCACCTGACGCAGGCACGCCGCCATGCCAGCCGACCGCATGCCCGACGTGGCGGCGCTGCAGCAGCGCCTGGCGCAGCATGGCTACATCGCCGAGCGCAGCTTCGCCGCCACCCTGCTGCTGACGCTGGAGATGCGCCGCCCGCTGCTGCTCGAGGGCGAGGCCGGCGTGGGCAAGACCGAGGTCGCCAAGGCGCTGGCGCGGCTGCTCGGCACGCGCCTGATCCGCCTGCAGTGCTACGAAGGGCTGGACGCGCACGCGGCGCTCTACGAATGGAACTACCAGCACCAGTTGCTGGCGATCAAGCTGCTGGAGCAGGACCCGCGCTCGGTGGCCGACAAGGAGCAGGACATCTTCTCCGAGCGCTACCTGCTCAAGCGCCCGCTGCTCGACGCGATCACCGCCACGCCGGCGCCGGTGCTGCTGATCGACGAGATCGACCGCACCGACGAAGCGTTCGAGGCCTACCTGCTGGAGTTGCTGTCGGACTTCCAGATGTCGATCCCCGAGCTGGGCGTGGTGCGCGCAACCGAGCGGCCCTACGTGGTGCTGACCTCCAACGGCACGCGCGAGATCTCCGACGCGCTGCGCCGCCGCTGCCTCTACCAGTACGTGGACTACCCGGGCTTCGACAAGGAACTGCTGATCGTGCGCATGCAGGTGCCGGACGTGCCCGAGGCGCTGGCGCGGCAGATCGTGGAGTTCGTGCAGGCGGTGCGGCAGATGGACATGCAGAAGCGCCCCGGCCTGGCCGAGACGCTGGACTGGGCCTCGGCCCTGCTGCGCCTGGGCGTGAGCGCGCTCGACCCCGGCGGCGCCGAGCGCATCATGGATTCGCTGGCCGCGCTGGTGAAGACGCGCGCGGACCTGGCCGGGCTCACGCGCCCGGTCGTCGAAAAACTGGCGGCGGCATGCTGAACGCGCTGCCCGGCGCCGCGCAGCGCGCTCCCGAGACGGACCTGGCGGCGCGGCTGGTGTCGCGCTACACCGGCTTCGCGGGCTGGCTGCGCGCCAACGGCTTCCGCGTGGCGAGCGAGGACATGGCGGCCTCGATGGAAGTGGCGCGGCGCATGGGCCAGCTCGACAGCGAGCTGCTGCGCTGGAGCCTGCGCGCGCTGCTGTGCTCGCGCGCCGAGGAGTGGCGCCGCTTCGACGCCCTGTTCGATGCCTACTTCCAGCGGCCCAACCGGCGCGCGCTGGCGCCGGCGCAGGCCAGCGGCGCCGGGCGCCTGGAGCCGCGCCGCGACGCCGGGCCGGGAGACGACAGCGAAGGCACCGCGCTGGCTTGCGCCGGCCCCGAGGCGGAGACGCTGGCGGCGGAGGGCAGCGCGGCCGCGCGCGGCGCCAGCGCGGCGGAGTCGCTCGCGCACGCGGATTTCCGCCATCTCAACCAGCCCGACGCGCTGTTCGCCATCGACGACGCGATCCGGCGCTTCGCGCAGCGGCTGCGCGGCGTGCAGACGCGGCGCGAGCGCAGCGCGGCGTCGGGCCGCATGATCGACATGGCCGCCACCATCCGGCGCAGCGTGTCGCGCGGCGGCCTGCCGCTGGAGCTGGCGTGGCGGCAGCGCCGGCGGCAACGCCCGCGCATCGTGCTGCTGCTGGACGTGAGCCGCTCGATGAGCCTGTACAGCTTTTTCTTCCTGCGCCTGGCGCGCGTGCTGAGCGCGCGGCTGGCCGACGTGCACTGCTTCATTTTCCACACCACGCTGGCGAACGTGGGGCAGGCGCTGCGCGACCCCGACCCGTGGCGCTCGCAGGAGCGCCTCGCGCTGCTGTCGGCGGGCTGGGCCGGCGGCACGCGCATCGGCGAAAGTCTGGAGGCGTTCAACCGCCGCCACGGCGCGGCGCTGCTGCATTCGCGCACGGCGGTGGTGATCGTCAGCGACGGCTACGACGCGGGCGAGCCCGGCCTGCTGCAGGAAGCCCTGCGCAAGATGCGGCGGCGCTGCCGCCGGCTGGTCTGGCTCAACCCGCTGATGGGCCAGCCCGGCTTCACGCCGGCCAGCGCCGGCATGTCGGCGGCGCTGCCGTATCTCGACCTGCTGGCCGGCGCGCGCGACCTGGCGAGCCTGCGGCAGGTGCTGCCGCAAGTCCTGTCGGTATTGCAGTAAACGACGTTCCGGACCCTGCCATGAACCACGCCACCATAGACCCCGCCACAGACACCGCCACGGACGCCATCGACGGCGAAGCGCTGCTGCTGCGCGAGCAGCGGCTGATCGACGCGCTGCGCCCGTTCGCGGTGATCACCGTGATCCGCGCGCAGCCGCCCACCTCGGCCTGGGTGGGCGCGCAGGCGCTGCTGGAAGAGGACGGCGCGCTGCACGGCTGGGTCGGCGGCGGCTGTTCGCGCGCCATCGTGATCCAGGCCGCGCTGGAGGCGATCCGCACCGGCGCCCCCAAGCTGCTGCGCATCAGCAACGCGCCCGCGGCGGCGGAGGCCGGCATCGAGATGCACGCCATGCCGTGCGCGAGCAACGGCACGCTGGAGCTGTTCATCCAGCCGACCCTGCCGCCGCCGGTGGCGCTGGTGTTGGGCGCCACGCCGACCGCGCTGGAAGCCTGCGTGCTGGCGCAGCGCATGGGCTTCGCCGTGGTGGCCGCGGCCGGCATGACGGTGCCGCTGGCGGCGCTGGGCCTGCGCCAGGTGGTGGCGGGCTACGACCCGGCCGCGCTCGCCGCGCTGGCGCCGCGGCTGGTGCTGGTGGCCACCCAGGGCGACGGCGACGAGGACGCGCTGGAAGCGGCGCTGCGCGGCCCGGCCGCGGCGGTGCTGCTGGTGGCGAGCCAGCGCAAGGCGCAGACGCTGCGCGAGGCCATGCAGCGGCGCGGCATCGCGCCGCAGCGGCTGGCCGCGCTGCATGCGCCGGCCGGCCCGCACATCCACGCGCGCACGCCGCAGGAGATCGCGCTCGGCGCGGTAGCCGGGCTGGTGGCGCTGCGCCGGCAGATGGAGGAAGAACAGGCCGCGCAGGCGCCCGCGCAGAGCGGCGAGGCGCTGCCGGCGATGCTGCCGTGCGAATCGATGGCACCGGCTCCCGCCGCCACCGCCGCGCGCTACGTCAATCCGGTGTGCGGCATGGCGGTCGACATCGCGTCGGCCAGGCACGTGGTCGAGCATGGCGGGCAGCGCGTGTATTTCTGCTGCGACGGCTGCAAGGTGGAGTTCGAGCGCGACCCGGACAAATACCTGCCGGCCGCGCGCGGCGCGCGCAAGGCCACATGAGCGCGCCGGCGGACGCGGCGTTGCCGGCCTTCTCGGCGGTGGTGCTGGCCGCGGGCATGTCGTCGCGCATGGGCGGGCCGCACAAGCTGCTGCTGCCGCTGGACGGCGAGCCGGCGGTGCGGCGCACGGTGCGCGCGCTGCTGGCGGCGCGGCCGCGGGAGATCGTGGTGGTGACGGGTTACAAGGGCCGCGAGGTGATCGGCGCGCTCGACGGCCTGCCGGTCGCTTTCCAGCCGAACCCGCGCTACGAGGAAGGGCAGATGACCTCGGTGGCCGCCGGCGTGGCGGCGCTGCGCATGCCGTGCAGCGTGGTGCTGGTGTGCCTGGCCGATCAGGTCCTGCTGGAGGCGGCCGACTACCTGGAACTGGTGCGCGCGTTCGCGGCGATGCCGCGCGGCGCGATCGTGGTGCCCATGCACGCGGGGCAGCGCGGCAACCCGGTGGCGTTCTCGGCGAGCTACGCCGCGGAGGTCGTGGCAGGACACGTGAATCCGGGCTGCCGCAGGCTGATCGCCGAGCACCCGGACGAGGTCTTCGTCCACGAGGCCGGCCACGACCGCTTCACCACCGACATGGATACGCCGGAAGACTACGCGCGCATCGCCGCGCGCGTGGCGCGGCTCACTTCAGCATCTGCACCGAGCCGTTCACCGTCACCGTGACCTGGGCCTTGCCGCCCTCGACCGGCACCGGCGCCGCGTCCGACATCATGGCCTTGGCCGCGTACATGCGCGGCATCGGCTGCACCGCGCCGATCTCGCTGACCTGCACTTCGCGGATCGCGTAGCTGCTGTAGCCGAACAGCTTGGTGGTGGTGTCGGCCTTGGCGCGGAACGAGGCCACGGCCTGCTCGGCCAGCCTGGCCTCGGTGGCCTGGCGCGTTTCGCGCGAGAGCGAGAAGGCGATGTTCTGCACCTGCATCTGGCTGGCAAGCTGGCCGGCGAGCTTCGAGACCGCGGCGAAGTCGCGCGATTGCAGGATCACCTCGGCGCGCCCGCGCCAGGTGCTGATGCGGCCGTTGCGGTCGGTGGACGGGTTGATCGTGAAGCCGCCCGATTCCGCCTGCACGCCGGCCGTGCGCCGGGCCTGCGCGATGACCTGCTGCGCCTTGGCGGACAGCGCGGACGAGATCGCGCCGGGCTCGGCGCCTTCCTGCTCGGCGGCCAGGGTCAGGTGGACCACGTCGGTGGGCACGTCGGTGGCGGCCTGGGCCGACAGCGACAGCACGCCGGCGGGCGCGGGATCGCGGGCCGGGGCGCCGCCCTGGGCCGAGGCGATCATGGCGGTGGTGCCGAGCAGCGTGGCGGCAAGCAGTTTTTTCATGGTGTTCTCCCGTTTCTGGCAATGCGTATTCTGACGCACCCGCGGCGCGATCGTTCCACGATGCGGGATCGACCTTGTATCCGCCCACTTGTATCCGCCCGCTAGAGCGCCTGGAGCGCGAACGCGTGCCACGCCTTCCACAGCATGTAGGCCGACAGGCAGAACAGCAGGCAGGCGAAGACCTTCTTCAGCTGCGCCACGTCCAGGCGGTGCGCGGTGCGCGCGCCCAGCGGCGCGGTCAGCACGCTGGCCAGCGCGATCACCGCCAGCGCGGGCAGGTAGATGTAGCCGAGCGAGCCGGCCGGCAGCCCCGCCACGCCGAAGCCGCTCCACACGTAGCCGATCACGCTGGCCACCGCGATCGGGAAGCCGAGCGCGGCCGAGGTGGCCACGGCGTTGTGGATCGGCACGTTGCACCAGGTCATGAACGGCACCGAGACGAAGCCGCCGCCGGCGCCCACCAGGCTGGACAGGAAGCCGATCACGCCGCCCGCGCCGAGCATGCCCGGCGTGGCCGGCAACTGGCGGTGTGGCGCGGGCTTGCGGTTGCGCAGCATCTGCCAGGCCGAGAAGCCGACGAACACCGAGAACAGCAGCGACAGCCAGCCGGTCTTGAGCGCGGCGAAGACCTTGCCGCCGCCGAGCAGGCCGCCGGCCAGGATGCCGGGCGCCAGCGCGAGCACCAGCTTCCAGCGCACCATGCCGTGCAGGTGGTGGGCGCGCACCGAGGACAGCGAGGTAAACAGGATGGTCGCCATCGAGGTGGCGATCGCCATGTGGACGATGGCTTCGTGCGGGAAATCCAGGTAGGTGAACAGCAGCGTGAGGAAGGGCACCATCAGCATGCCGCCGCCCACGCCGAGCAGGCCGGCGCAGAAGCCGGTAAAGGCGCCGAGCAGCAACAGCCCGGGAATCAGGGAGACATGCATGGAACGAGGCCGGCCTTGTGGATGTCGTTGGCGCCGATGCGCCGGGGAGGGCGGGCGCGGCGCGCGCCGCGCGGGGGCAGCCGATCAGGCGGTCAGCCCATCAGCCGCGTGGTGATGAAGCGCCATTCGGCTGGCGTCACCGGCGTGATGGACAGGCGGTTGCCCCGCCGCAGCACCACCATGTCGGCCAGTTCCTCGTGCGCGCGCAGGTCGGCCAGCGAGATCAGCGGGCCCTTGCCGACGTAGCGCACGTCGACCAGCACCCAGCGCGGCGCGTCGGGCCTGGAGGCGTCGTCGTAATACCCGCTCTCGGGATCGAACTGGGTGGGATCGGGGTAGGGCTGCGAGCCGACCTCGGCCAGGCCGGCGATGCCGGGCTGCGGGCACGACGAGTGATAGAACAGCACGCCGTCGCCGATGCGCATGGCGTCGCGCATGAAGTTGCGCGCCTGGTAGTTGCGCACGCCGGTCCAGGGCAGCGTGCCGCGCCTGGCGAGGTCGTCGATGCTGGCCTCGTTCGGCTCCGATTTCATCAGCCAGTACTGGCGGGCCCGGTCGGCGGCATTGGCTTGCGAGGAGCGGCTCATTGGCGGGTTGGCTCACGGCGGAGTGGCGTTGGCGACAGCGCTATGGTGCAGCAAGCCCGGCCAAAAGAAAACCGTGTATGCCAATCGTGCGGCAGTCGCGCAGCAGCCGTGCGCGGCTCGCGCGGCCGGGTGCGCCGCGCGGGCGCGAAGCGTGAAAAATGCGAAAAACGCGAGGAAATGCGGGGAGGCGCGAGGAACCGGCAGGCATCGCCAGGGCCGCGCAAAAAGAGGCCGCGCAAAAAAAACGAGCGCAAAAAAAAGGCGGTGGTTTCAAACCACCGCCTTCTCTCGTTGGGGTCCCCGCCTCGGCCGCTGGATCGGCATCCTGAACCCAAGTGAGGTTCAGAGTGGCTGCGGAAGCCGCATTTTGGGTACATCACTGACTCAGGGAGTCCCGACTGCGAACTTTGAATCAAGCGACGCGCTCGCCCACACGGCATTGTCCCGCACCAACAAATGCTTATCGGTTCAAGGAATATGATCCTGACGAACCAGGCAGGGAAACTGTCAAACGTCTGACTTTGTTGCCGTAGGACCAATCGCTTCCGCAGGCTGTCAGACGTTTGCCGTTTCTAACTTGGATGGGATGAAAACGGCGGTCAGGCACGATAACCCGACCTTTGGTGTCGCGACTATGTGGCTTGGCGCGACTTGGCTCCACTATACACCGCCGGGCATTTCATACCAAGCCCGCCGTGCCGGGCCGTTACATTTTGCCGACGCGCGCGGCACCTCGGGCACATCGCGGTCATCGCGGCGTCACAACTGTGCCGTGCGGGGCACCGCGCCGCGGCCGGCCGCGCGCGGTCCTGCCCGGTCCGCGCCCGGCCCCGTTCAGCCGCGGGAAATGGGCGCGCCGGTGCCGACATGGGCGTACTGGCGCAGCGCCTCGTCGGCGCGCTCGTTGAGCTCGCGGATGCGCGCGCGCACGGCGTCCACCGGAATCGCGCCGTCTTCCTGCTGCTTGCGCTTGAGCGAGAGCAGGTCCGAGGCGATGCTGATGGCCGCCATCACCGCCACGCGCTCCACGCCCTTGGCGGAGACGCCGCTCTTGAGGCGGGTCATCTGGTCGTCTACCAGGGCCACCGCTTCCAGCAGCGCGGCTTCGTTGTCCGGCGCGATGGCGAAGCGGTAGGACTGGCCGGCGATGCTGACTTCGACTTGCTTGTTGCTCATGCGTTTTCTCCGGGTGCCTTGGTGAGGGCGCTGTCCGCGGCCTGCGCGGCGCCGTCGCCGAGCAGGTCGAGCTGGCGGGCGTCGCTGGCGGTGGGGAGCTTGTCGAGGATCGACTGGATGCGCAACTGCGCTTCCTCGATCTTGATATTGAGCAGCTCCCGGTCGGCGGCCATCGCCTCGCGGTCGCCGCGCAGCTGGCTGGCCTCGGCCTGCAGGCGTTCGATCTCCTCGCGCAGGCGCTGGTTCTCCGCTGCCAGGGTGTCGGCGTGATGCAGCACGCGCCCGATCTTGGCGGCGAGTTGTTCGAGTTCGGTGAGCATAGAGCCTGTCATATCCGGGTTTCGGGTTCTGGGATTTTAGCCCAAGCGCTCCGCGCGCAGCCGTGGAAAGCAGCCCGGTGTGACCGGGCCAGCGCGCCGAAGTTGCATGCAACGTCGCCCAACGGGCGCCGCGGCGGCATTTCCTGCCTGCTTCCATGCGTTTTCGCGCGGCCCGGGGCGGTGCGCGGGGCGTCATTGACGCTCGCGGTGAAACTGCCTACACTCGCGCACGTTCCAGGTGCTCGCAATCCTGTTCACTACAGGGTTGCAGTTCAACGGGAAACAGGGAGCCAGCCGCCGCCGCCAGGGCGCGTGCCGGGCCAACCTGTGCTGCCCCCGCAACGGTAAGCGACCGCGATCGGAAATATCGCAAGGCCGACCCATCAGCCACTGAACCGCAAGGTCCGGGAAGGCGGTCGGACTGGTGTCGCCAGCCCGGATACCGGCCTGAACGAGAGTGCGCCGCCTTCCGCAGGATGCGTGGCGCGCTTCGTCGCCAGACGGTCCGCGGGGGAACGGACCAGGCTGCTCTCTCCCTCTTCGCACCATGCGTTCATCGTCTTCCCGGCATCGCCGGCCGGCATCGCCGGCGCTTCGCCAGTCTGTTCCCGTTCTCGTTGCCGCGCGCGCGCGCCGGCCATTGTCCGCCGGCCTGCTTGCCGTGCTCGCCGCCGGCGCGCACGGCCTGGCCCAGGCCCAGCCGGTTCCCGACAGCGAACCCGCGCCGCAGCCGGCCGCGCAGCCTGCCGTCGCGCAACCGGTCGCACAACCCGCCGCGCAATCTGCCGCACAACCGGCCACGCAACCCGCCGCCACGCCGCTGGCCCCGGTGGTGGTGACGGCCACGCGCACCGCGCAGGCGCTGACCGAGGCGCTGCCGCACACCACCGTGGTCACGCAGCAGGACATCGTCAACTCGCAGGCGCCCGACCTGCGCACGCTGCTGCGCTCGCAGGCCGGCGTGGAATTCGCCGCCAACGGCGGCATGGGCGCCAACACCACGCTGTTCATGCGCGGCGCCAACGGCAACCAGACTCTGATCCTGATCGACGGCGTGCGCGTGTCGTCGGCCAGCAGCGGCACGGCGCAGCTGGCCAACATCCTGCCCGACCAGATCGACCACATCGAGGTGGTGCGCGGCAACGTGTCGGCGCTGTACGGCTCGGACGCCATCGGCGGCGTGGTGCAGATCTTCACCAAGACCGGCGCGGGCAAGCCGCCCGCGGCCAACGCGCAGATCGAGTACGGCAGCAACAACACGCGCCAGGCCACGGTGGGCTACGGCGGCCAGGTCGGCGACACCTCGTTCAACCTCACCGGCTCGATCTTCAAGACCGACGGCTTCTCCGCCGTCAACCCGCAGCAGCAGCCCAAGGCCAATCCCAACGACAACCCCTACGACAACAAGAGCGTGTCGGGCCAGGTCAAGCACCGCTTCACCAGCGACTGGGACGCGGGCGTCACGGCCTACTACTCCAAGAGCAAGCTGTCCTACGACAGCACCTCGGGCAAGCCCACCGACGTCTGGTGGATGGACAGCGAGCTCTACACCGTATCGGGTTTCGTCAACGGCAAGCTGGGCCGGGACTGGAGCACGCATTTCAAGGTGGCGCAGAGCGAGGACCGCAGCACCACGACCAGGAACGGCCTGTTCGACAGCCGCTTCAACACGCGCAACCGCCAGTACACCTGGCAGAACGAATACGCGCTGGCGCCCACGCACACGCTGCTGTTCGGCGCCGAGTACGCGCAGCAGGAGCTCGATTCGAGCTCCTACGCCACGCCGGTGCGCAATATCGCCTCGGTGTTCGCCGGCTACGACGGCCGCCTGGGCAAGCACCAGCTGCAGCTCAACGTGCGCAACGACCACTACTCGGACTTCGGCAGCCAGGCCAGCTACTTCGCCGGCTACGGCTACAACCTGACCGAGGCCTTCAAGCTGATCGCCAATGCCAGCAACGCCTTCCGCGCGCCCACCTTCAACGAGCTGTACTACCCCGGCTACGGCCAGCCCGGCATCCAGCCCGAGCGCGCCCGCTCGGTCGAGCTCGGCGCGCAGTACAGCACCGACGGCGCCGGCCTGCTGCGCGTGACCGCGTTCGAGACCCGCTACGACAACCTGATCGTCTCGGCGCTGCAGCCCAATGGTCTGTACCTGGCGCAGAATGTCGCCGAAGCCAAGGTGCAGGGCGTCGAGGCCTCGTGGCGCGCGCGCCTGCTGGGCACCGACGTGGGCGCCAGCGTGACCTTCCAGAACCCGCTCGACGAGCAGAACAACACCCAGTTGCTGCGCCGCGCGCGCCGCCACGCCGCCTTCGACGTGGGCCGCCAGTTCGGCGACTTCCGCCTCGGCGGCGAGTGGGTCATTTCGTCGGCGCGCCTGGACAGCGGCTCGCGCACGCTGGGCGGATACGGTATCGTCAACCTCAACGCCCGCTACAACATCGACAAGCAATGGTTCATCGCCGCCCGCGTGGAAAACCTGTTCGACAAGAACTACCAGCTCGCCTATCCCTACAACACGCAGGGGCGCGCCGGCTTTGTCACGCTGGGCTGGCGCCAGCGTTGACGGCGGCCTGAGATGCGCCGCGCGCTGGCCGTCTGGCTGATGCTCGCCGCCGCCGGCGCGGCGGTGTTCGTGCTGTCGCTGGCGGTGGGCAGCGTGCCGCTGAGCGCGGCGCAGGTGTGGCACGCGCTGGCCGGCGGCGGGGCCGACACCGCCGACACCGCCAGCGCCATCGTGCGCGAGCTGCGCCTGCCGCGCGCGGCCGCGGCCTTCGCCTGCGGCGGCCTGCTGGCGCTGACCGGCGCACTGATGCAGGTGCTGCTGCGCAACCCGCTGGCCGAGCCCTACGTGCTGGGCGTCTCGGGCGGCGCGGCCACCGGCGCGCTCGGCGCCATGCTGATGATGTGGCCGCTGTGGACCGTGCAGGCCGGCGCCGCCGGCGGCGCGCTGTTCTCGATGCTGCTGGTGGCCACGCTGGCGCGGCGCGACCTGCTGCATCCGCAGGTGCAGGGCGGCCACCACGAGGCCGGCTCGCGCCTGCTGCTGACCGGCGTGATCCTGGCCGCGGGCTGGGGCGCGCTGATCACGCTGATTCTGAGCGTGGCGCCCGAGGCGCGCCTGCGCGGCATGCTGTTCTGGCTGACCGGCGACCTCGGCGGCACCGCCAGCTACGGTCTCGCGCTCGGCGCGCTGGCGCTGGCCGTGCTGCTGGCCATGCCGCTGGCGCGCGCGCTCAACGCCATGCTGATGGGCGAGACCGTGGCGCAGGCGCTCGGCGTGCGCGTGGGCGCGGTGCGCATGTCGGTGTTCGTGCTGGCCTCGGTGGCGATCGCGGTGGCCATCACCTCGGCCGGCTCGATCGGCTTCGTCGGGCTGGTGGTGCCGCACCTGGTGCGGCTCGCGTGGGGCAACGACCAGCGCCTGCTGCTGCCGGCCTCGGCGCTGCTGGGCGGCGCGCTGCTGATGGCGGCCGACCTGGTGGCGCGCACCGTGATCGCGCCGGCGCAGTTGCCGGTGGGCGTCATCACCGCGCTGCTGGGCGTGCCGACCTTCCTCTTCCTGTTGCTGCGCAGGCCGCGCTGATGCCGATGCCAAGCTGGAACGAACCCGTCTCGAACTGTCCCGTGCTGGCGTTGCGGGCCCTGCAGTTGCGCGCCGGCGCGCGCGTGCTGCTCGACGGTCTGAGTTTGTCGGTGCGGGCCGGCGAGCTGTGGTGCGTGGTTGGCCCCAACGGCGTGGGCAAGTCCACGCTGATGTCGGTGCTGGCCGGGCTGCGCAAGCCGGACGGCGGCGCGGTGCTGCTCGACGGCCGCGCGCCGCTGGAGATCGCGCCGGCCGCGCTCGCGTTGCAGCGCGCGTATCTGCCGCAGGCGGTGAGCGACACCTTCTCGATGCGCGTGCGCGACGCGGTGGCGGTCGGCCGCCATCCGCACCTGTCGGGCTGGGGCTGGGCGCGCCGCGAGGACGATGCCGTCGTCGCCGCGGTGATGCGCGAGCTCGATCTCGACGCGCTCGCCGCGCGCGACGTGCTGACCCTGTCCGGCGGCGAGCGCCAGCGCGTCTCGCTGGCCGCCACGCTGGCGCAGCAGGCGCCGCTGCTGCTGCTCGACGAACCCGCCGCGCATCTCGACCTGCGCCACCAGATCATGGTGCTGGACACGATGGCGGGCCTGGCGCGCGCCGGCCGCCATGCCGTGATCGTGATCCTGCACGACCTCAACCTCGCGCGCCGCTACGCCACCCACGCGCTGCTGCTGGCCGAGGACGGCCTGTGCCTGCACGGCGCGGCCGCCGACGTCCTCACGCCGGCGCACTGCTCGCACGCGCTGCGCACGCCGATCGTCAGCGTCAGCGACGGCCGGCATACCGCGCTGATCGCGCACGGCGCCTTCCACCCGCACCCGGGCGGGCCAGACGAACAAGACGGAATTTCATCATGACCGAACCCAACGCCAACGCCAACGCCAACGCCAATACCACCCCCACGCCGGAAGACGCCGCGCGCGACGAGCGCCACAACGCACGCATGGCGCGCAAGAAGGACGTGGTCGACGCCAAGATCGCCGCCGCGCAGGACGAGCGCGGCGTGATCGTCATCACCACCGGCAACGGCAAGGGCAAGTCCAGCTCCGGCTTCGGCATGGTGGTGCGCGCGCTCGGCCACGGCATGCAGGCCGCCGTGGTGCAGTTCATCAAGGGCGCGATCCCGAGCGGCGAGGAAATGTTCCTGCGCCGCTTCCCGGACCAGTGCGCGTTCCACGTGATGGGCGAGGGCTACACCTGGGAGACCCAGGACCGCGCGCGCGACGTGGCCAAGGCCGAAGCCGCGTGGGAAGTCGCGCGCGGCCTGCTGCGCGACCCGGCCATCGGCCTGGTGCTGCTGGACGAGCTCAACATCGCGCTCAAGCTGCACTACCTCGACGTGGACACCGTGATCGCCGACCTGCGCGCGCGCCCGCCGATGCAGCACGTGGTGATCACCGGCCGCGGCGCGCCGCAGGCGCTGATCGACGCCGCCGACACGGTGACGGAGATGACGCCGGTCAAGCACGCGTTCAAGCAAGGCATCAAGGCCCAGCGCGGCATCGAGATGTAAGCTCGCGCTACGCGATTCCAGAACGACTACGAGTATTCGAACATCATGCAGTTTCCCGCCATCGTCCCGCTCGATGCTTCTCTCCGCCCGGCGCTGCAGGCCGCCATCGACGCCAAGACCAAGCCGCTCGGCGCGCTGGGCCGGCTCGAATCGCTGGCCCTGCGGATCGGCCTCATCACCGGCAGCACCGCGCCCGAGCTCCGGCGCCCGGCGGTGATCGTGTTCGCCGCCGACCACGGCATCGCCGATGCCGGCGTGAGCGCCTATCCGGCCGAGGTGACGGCGCAGATGGTGCTCAACTTCCTCGGCGGCGGCGCCGCCATCAACGTGTTCGCGCGCCAGCACGGGCTGGCGCTGGAGGTGGTGGACGCCGGCGTGCGCGCGCCGCTGCCGGCCGCGCCGGGGCTGGTCAACTGCCGCATCGCCGCCGGCACGCGCAACTTCGCGCGGGAGCGCGCGATGAGCGCGGAGCAGGCCGAGGCGGCGCTCACCGCCGGCATGGCGCGCGTGCTGCGCCACGCGCAGCTGGGCACCAACGTGATCGCCTTCGGCGAGATGGGCATTGCCAATACCTCGTCGGCCGCCTGCCTGATGAGCCGGCTCGCCGGCACGCCGCTCGACGCCTGCATCGGCCGTGGCACCGGGCTGGATGATGCCGGCCTCGCGCGCAAGCGCGCGGTGCTGGCGCAGGCGCTGGAGCTGCATGCCGATGCGGTCGAGCCGCTCGACGCGCTGGCCGCGTTCGGCGGCTTCGAGGTCGCCATGATGGCCGGCGCCTTCCTGGCCGCGGCGGCCAGCCGCATGGTGATCGTGGTGGACGGCTTCATCGCCTCGGCCGCGCTGCTGGTGGCGCAGCGCCTCGATCCCGCGGTGCTGGACTACTGCGTGTTCTCGCACTGCTCGCACGAGCACGGCCACCGCGAGCTGCTCGCGCGCTTCGGCGCCGAGCCGCTGCTGGCGCTGGACCTGCGCCTGGGCGAGGGCACCGGCGCGGCGCTGGCCTATCCGCTGCTGGTGTCGGCCACCGCGTTCCTGCGCGAGATGGCCACCTTCGGCGGCGCCGGCGTCAGCACGGCGTCGGCGTAGACTGCGCGGATCGCTCCCAGGCACCGGCCCATGCTCGACGAACTTCGCTACTTCCTCACCGCGGTCGGCTATTTCACGCGCGTGCCGGTGCCGCGCTGGGTCGGCTTCGCGCCGCACTACCTGAACGCGGCGGCGCGCTATTTCCCGCTGGTGGGGCTGCTGGTGGGCGCGCTCGGCGCGCTGGCGAGCTGGGGCGCGCTGCAATGGTGGCCGCCCGGCGTGGCGCTGCTGCTCGGCATGGCGGTGACGCTGCTGGCCACCGGCGCCTTCCACGAAGACGGGCTGGCCGATTGCGTGGATGCCTTCGGCGGCGGCTACCGGGCCGAGGACGTGCTGCGCATCATGCACGACTCGCGCATCGGCGCGTTCGGCGCCATCGCGCTGGTGGTGGCGCTGCTGCTCAAGTGGCAGCTGCTGCTGGCCATCGCCATGCGCGGCGGCACCGCGGACCTGCTGCTGGTGCTGGTGGCCGCGCACGGCGCCAGCCGCGCGCTCGCGGCGAGCTATCTCGCCACGCTCGACTACGTGCGCCCCGAAGGCAAGGCCAAGCCGGTGGCGCAGCGCCTGTCCGGCTTCGGCCTGGCCTTCGCGCTGCTGTGCGGCGCGCTGCCGCTGCTGCTGGTGTCGCCCGCGTTCGCCGGCGCCGCGCTGGCCGCGCTGGCGCTGCTGCGCTGGCCGCTGGGCCGCTACTTCGTGCGGCGCATCGGCGGCTATACCGGCGACTGCCTCGGCATGGCGCAGCAACTGGCCGAACTGCTGATCTACCTCGTGGCGGCGGCATGGACCTGGTCCTGATCCGCCACGCGCAGCCGCAGGTGGCGCCGGGCCTGTGCTACGGCGCGCTCGACCTCGCGCTGGCCGAGCCGGTCGCGCCCGCGCCGGCGCGCATGCTGGCCGCGCTCGATGGGCTGGCCCCGCGGCGCATCCTGTGCAGCACGCAGCAGCGCGCGCGGGCGACCGCGGCGCTGCTGGCCGCGGGCCATGCGCTCGTGCCCGAGCCCGACGCGCGCCTGCGCGAGCTGGATTTCGGCAACTGGGAAGGGCTGGCCTGGGACGCGGTGCCGCGCGCGGAGCTGGACGCCTGGGCCGCCGACCTGCTGCACGCGGCGCCGCACGGCGGCGAGAGCGCGGCCGCGGCGCTGGCGCGCGTGGCGGCCTGGGCCGATGCGCTGCCGGCGGATTCGGGCGATTGCCTGTGGGTGGTCACGCACGCCGGGCCGATGCGCATGCTGGCCGCGCACTGGCTCGGCGTGCCGCTGGCCACCACGCTGGGCTGGGATCTGGCGTTCGGCGCCAGTTGCCGCTTCGCGCTGGGCGGCGGCGCGAAGCGGCTGCGCTGGTGGAACCGGATCTGACGATCCGTCTCGGCGCTACTGCGCGGGCCGCCTGGCGCGCGCTTCGTCGAGGTCCTTGCAGATGATCTCCGCCCCGCGCGCCAGGCGCGGGCCGGCGCGGTTGACGAGGTCGCCGTCGATCGCGTACAGGTTGCCGCGCGCCACCGCCGTGACCTGCTTCCAGCGCTCCCACATGGCGAAGTCCGGCAGCGGGCGGTCGGCGCGCGTGGCGCCCATGCTCGCGGTCATCATGACTTCGGGATTGCCGGCCACCACCGACTCCACCGAGACCGTCGGCACCAGCAGCGATTCGCTGGCGAACAGGTTGCGCCCGCCGCACAGCGCCAGCACGTCGCTGATCAGGTGCTGGCCGTTGAGCGTCATCAGCGGCTGCTGCCAGACCTGGTAGAACACCGTCACCGGCGCGCGCGCGGCGTAGGTCTGGCGCAGCTTGTCGATCTGCTGGCGGAAGCTGGCCGCGGCGGCGCCGGCGGCGGGTTCGGTGCCCATCAGCGTGCCGAGCCGCTCGATATTGCCGGGGATGCCGTCGAGTTTGCGCGGCTCGCTGAAGAACAGCGGCAGGCCGAGCGCGCGCAGGCGGTCGGTCTGCTTCTGCGCATTGCCGTGGCGCCACACCACGATCAGGTCCGGCTTGAGCGCGGCGATGCGTTCGAGGTCGAGCGCCTTGTTGTCGCCCACGCGCGGGATCTCGCGCGCCTGCGGCGGATAGTCGCTGTAGCTCACCGTGCCGACGATGCGCGCGCCGCCGCCGGCGGCGAACAGCAGCTCGGTGACGTGCGGCGCCAGCGAGATCACGCGCTGCGCGGGCTGCGCCAGCGTGACGGTCTGGCCGGCGTCGTCGACCACCGAGACGGTGGCGTGGGCGCCGGCGCACAGCGCACAGCCGAGCAGGACGGAGAGGGAAAGCAGGGCGCGGGTCATCGGCGGGCGGCTCATGTGCGGCTCATGCATGGGTGGGGTTGGAGGCGTGGCCGCAAGCACTGGCCAGGGCGGCGTCGAGCCGCTGCCAGGCGTCGTCGCGGGCCGGCGGCAAACCCAGGCGCAGGCTCGGCGGCGCGCCGTTGCCGGGCGCGTCGAACAAGCGCGTCCACACGCCTTGCCGCGCCAGCGCGTCGTGCAGCCGCGCGGCATCGGCGTGCGGCACCCAGCTGAACAACGCATGGCTCGCGGGCGCCAGCCCGTGCGCGCGCAGCAGCGCCGCCAGGCGCTCGCCGGACTGGCACAGCCGCGCGCGCGTGGCGTCCTGCCAGGCCGTGTCGGCCAGCGCCAGGCGCGCCACCGCGCGCGCCGGGCCGGCCACGGTCCAGTGGCCGAGATGCGCCGACAGCGCGGCCAGCAGCGCGGGTTCGGCCAGCACGAAGCCGCAGCGCACGCCGGCCAGCCCGTAGAACTTGCCGAGCGAGCGCAGCACCGCCAGCCCGGGCCGGTGCGCGTGCGCCGCCAGCGACAGCGCGGGCGTGCAGTCCATGAACGCTTCGTCGAGCAGCAGCGTGCCGCCGCGCGCGGCCAGCTGCGCGTGCCAGCGCAGCAGCGTGTCCGGCGCCAGCGTGCGCGCGGTCGGGTTGTTGGGGTTGACCACCACGAGGTGGTCGAGCCGCGCGGGCAGGTCCGGCCGCGCGAAGTCCGCCTCGGCCAGCGCCACCACCTCGTGGCCGGCGCGCGCGAAGGCGGGCGCGTATTCGCTGTAGCCCTGCGCGGCCACGCCGGTGCGGCCCGGCCGCAGCAGCAGCGGCAGCGCGCGGATGGCGGCCTGCGAGCCGGCCACCGGCAGCGCGTGCGCGGCGCCGCAGGCCCGCGCGGCCAGCGCGGCGAGGCCGTCGTCGTCCTGCGGCAGGCGCTGCCAGGCGTCGGCGGGCAGCGCCGGCACCGGATAGCCGTCGGGGTTGATGCCGGTGGAGAGGTCGAGCCAGCCGGCGGCGGGCCGGCCGTAGCGGCGCTCGGCGGCGAGCAGGTCGCCGCCGTGGCGGATGGGCATGGTCATGCGGGCAAGAAATGAAGGAGGATGGCGCTGGCGGCGGCAAGGGCCAGCCACAGCCACAAGGTGCGCCGGACCAGCCGCAGGCAGGCCCGCACTTCGGCGCTGCCGGGGGCCGCGCCCGCGCCCAGCGGCGGGCGGTCTTCCCATTCGCCGTGGTAGCGCGCGGGGCCGCCGAGGGCCACGCCGACCGCGCCGGCACCGGCCGCCATGACCGGCCCGGCGTTGGGGCTGGACCAGGCCGGTGCCTGCGCGCGCCAGCAGCGCAGCGCCTGCGCGGTGTGGCCGAGCAGCGCGTAGGACAGCGCGGTCAGGCGCGCGGGAATCAGGTTGAGCAGGTCGTCGAGCCGCGCCGCGGCCCAGCCGAAATACACGAGGCGCGGGGTGCGGTAGCCCCACATCGCGTCGAGCGTGTTGGCCAGGCGGAAGGCGACCACGGCCGGCGCGCCGCCGAGCAGGAACCAGAACAGCGCGCCGAACACGGCGTCGTTGCCGTTTTCCAGCGCGGACTCGCAGGCGGCGCGCGCCACCGCCTCGGCGTCCGCGTCGGCGGTGTCGCGCGAGACGATGCGCGCGGTCAGGCGGCGCGCCTCGGCAAGGTCGCCGCGCGCGAGCGCGGTGGCGATCGGCGCGATGTGCTGGTGCAGGCTGCGCGCGCCGAGCGCGGCGTACAGCGCCAGCGCCTGCAGCAGCCAGGCCAGCGCCACGCTCAGTTGCGCGGCGGCCTGCACCAGCAGGGCGGTGAGCGCGGCGGGCACCAGCACCATCAGCAGCCACGCGCCGATGCCGGCGATGCGCTGGCGCAGCGGCGCGCCGCCGCGGTTGACGCGCCGCTCGAGCGCGGCGGCGAGGTTGCCGAAACCGACCAGCGGATGCCAGCGGCGCGGCTCGCCCAGCCACTGGTCCAGCAGCACGCCGGCCACGGCCGCCGCCACGCAGGCGGGCCAGGTGAAAAGCGCGGACAGTATCAGCACGCCGGATCGGCGCCCTTGACGCTCACGGGAATGCCGGCCACCACCAGCCGCACGCGGTCCGCGGCGGCGGCCAGCTTCTGGTTGAGGCGGCCCAGTTCGTCGACGTAGAAGCGCGTGATGGCGCCCATCGGCACCACGCCGAAGCCGATCTCGTTGGAGACCAGGATCACGTGGCCGGGCAGCGTGGGCAGCGCGGCCAGCAGCGCGTCGATTTCCTCGGTGAACGCGGGCGGCGGCGTCACCAGGCCGTGCTCGGGATAGCTGCGCGCGTCGAGGAACAGCAGGTTGTTGAGCCACAGCGTGACGCAGTCGACCAGGATGCAGCCGTCGCGGGTGGCGTTGGCGTAGAGCGCGTCGGCCAGGTGCAGCGGCGCTTCCACCAGGCCCCAGTCGACCGGGCGGCGCGCGCGGTGCAGCGCGATGCGCAGCTGCATTTCCTCGTCGGCGCTGTCGTCGTCGTGGCGCGCGGTGGCGATGTAGGTGACGGGGCCGCCGCAGGCGGCGGCGTGGTCGGTGGCCAACTGCTCGGCGAAATGGCTCTTGCCGGAGCGCGCGCCGCCGAGCACCAGCGTGAGCTGGCGCGCGGGTCCGGCGGCAGCGGTGGCAGCCTGCGGCGCCGCAGCGGCGCGGGGCGCACGCTCGCCTTGCGGCACGGCGGTGGCCGTGGCGGCGGGCTCGGTGGCGGTAGCGGTAGCGTTGGCCGGCGTCATCCGGGTATTGTAGCGGGCGCATCCGGGCTCCGCACGCTCGGCGAGGCCGCCGCCGGCGCGCAGGCGGGTGCGATAATCCCGCGATGCAAAATCCTCTCTCCGAAGCCGGTCCCGGCGCGCTGCCGGGTGGCTTGCGCGGTACCTTGATGGTGCAGGGCACGACCTCCGACGCGGGCAAGAGCACGCTGGTGGCGGGCCTGTGCCGCCTGCTGGCGCGCGCCGGCGTGCGCGTGGCGCCGTTCAAGCCGCAGAACATGGCGCTCAACAGCGCCGTCACCGCCGACGGCGGCGAGATCGGCCGCGCCCAGGCGCTGCAGGCGCAGGCCGCCGGGCTGGCGCCGCACACCGACATGAATCCGGTGCTGCTCAAGCCCAGCAGCGATACCGGCGCGCAGGTCATCATCCACGGCCAGGCGCGCATGGACCTGAGCGCGCGCGACTACCACGCCTACAAGCCGGTGGCGATGCAGGCGGTGCTGGCGTCGCACCGGCGCCTGTCGGATGCCTACGAGGTGGTGCTGGTGGAAGGCGCCGGCAGCCCGGCCGAGATCAACCTGCGCGAGCGCGACATCGCCAACATGGGTTTTGCCGAGGCGGTCGACTGCCCGGTGGTGCTGGTGGCCGACATCGACCGCGGCGGCGTGTTTGCGCACCTGGTGGGCACGCTCGACTGCCTGTCGGACTCGGAGCGCGCGCGCGTGAAGGGTTTCGTCATCAACCGCTTTCGCGGCGACATCGCGCTGCTCGAGCCGGGCCTGGACTGGCTCGAGGCGCGCACCGGCAAGCCGGTGCTGGGCGTGCTGCCTTACCTGCACGGCCTGCACCTGGATGCCGAGGACGCCATCATCGGCGCGCAGGCGGCCAAGCACGGCGAGCTGCTGCGCGTGATCGTGCCGGTGCTGCCGCGCATTTCCAACCACACCGATTTCGACGCGCTGCGCGCCCATCCGCAGGTGGACCTGCGCTTCGTCGGCCCCGGCATGCCGGTTCCGCCGGCGGACCTGATCGTGCTGCCCGGCAGCAAGAGCGTGCGCGCCGACCTCGCCTTCCTGCGCGCCAACGGCTGGGAAGCGGCGCTGCGGCGGCACCTGCGCTACGGCGGCAAGGTGATCGGCATCTGCGGCGGCATGCAGATGCTGGGCCGGCGCGTGGAAGACCCGGCCGGCCACGAAGGCCCGGCCGGCGGCAGCGACGGCTTCGGCCTGCTCGACTACGCCACCGAGCTGGCGCCGCACAAGCAATTGCGCGTGGTGGCCGGGCGCCTGGCGCTGGAGGGCGGGGACGCGGCGGTGCAGGGCTACGAGATCCACATGGGCGTGACCACCGGCCCGGCGCTGGCGCGGCCGGCGCTGTGGCTCGACGGCGCGCGCCCGGACGGCGCGCTGTCGGAGGACGGGCAGGTGCTGGCGTCCTACGTGCACGGCCTGTTCGACCAGCCCGCCGCGTGCGCCGCGCTGCTGCGCTGGGCCGGGCTGGCGCGGGCCGAGGGCGTGGACCTGGCGGCGCTGCGCGAGGCCTCGCTGGCGCGGCTGGCCGACACGCTGGCCGCCCATCTGGACCTGGCCGCGCTGTTTGCCCCGCTGCAAACGCCCGCCGGCGGCTGTCACGAAGCCGCCGCCAACTGCTAAACTCGCACGCGGGCCCGCGCCGCCAGGGCCGGCGGCATCGGCGTCGCGGGCGGCAGGAGCCGATGCGGCGCCCGATGGCGGCCGCCCTGGAAATCGCTTGCGGAGAGCCCGGAAATGCCCGTAGTCGTGATCGCCAATCCCAAGGGCGGCGTAGGCAAGACCACGCTGGCCACCAACCTGGCCGGCTATTTTGCCCGCGCCGGCCACGCGGTGATGCTGGGCGACACCGACCGCCAGCAGTCCTCGCGCGCGTGGCTGGGCCTGCGCCCGCCCACGGCGCCCGCGATCCGTACCTGGGAAATCAGCTCCGACCACATCGCCCGGCCGCCCAAGGGCACCACGCACGTGGTGCTGGACACGCCGGCCGGCCTGCACGGCTGGCGCTTCAACGAGGTGATGAAGCTGGCCCACCGCGTGGTGGTGCCGCTGCAGCCATCCATGTTCGACATCCTCGCCACCCAGGACTTCCTCGCGCGCCTGGCCGACGACAAGCGCGTGCGCCACGGCGACGTGGCGGTGGGCGTGATCGGCATGCGGGTGGACCTGCGCACGCGCGCGGCCGAGCAGCTGCAGCGCTTCGTGGCGGGGCTCGGGCTGCCGGTGCTCGGTTTCCTGCGCGACACGCAGAACTACGTGCAACTGGCCGCGCACGGCCTGACGCTGTGGGACGTGGCGCCGTCGCGCGTGGCGCGCGACTGGGAGCAGTGGCAGCCGATCATCGGCTGGCTCGATCCCGCCGCCGCCAGGGCCAACGGGGCCACCGGGGCCGGCGCGCCGCGGGCGCCGGGCGCGTCGGCGCTGCCCGAGGCCGCGCCCGATGCGGCCAACGATGCCTCGGCGGCCTAGCCGCCCAGCCGCGCGAGCAGGGCGCCCACGTCGCCCCAGCTGACACGGCGCACGGTCACGATGAGGCCGGCGCCCGGGAACGGGTCCTCGAACGGCTCGCTCTCGGCGCCGCCCAGCCGCCGGTAGAACTCGCGCGCCTGCGCGTTGGCGTCCAGCACATAGAGAAATAGCGGCTGCCCGGGCCAGCCGGCGGCGACGCGGCGCGCGCAGGCGGCCAGCAGGCGCTTGCCCACGCCGGTGCCGTGCCATTGCGGCATCACATGCAGGTTGTCCAGGTAGATGCCGAAGGCCGGCTCGGCCTGCGGCTGCAGGCAGGAAAAGCCCGCCGGCTCGCCGTCCACGCGCGCCAGCGTGACCTCCAGCGGCGCCTCGGCGCCTTCCACCAGCCGCGCGTGCCAGGTGCGCAGGCGCTGCGCCGGGGCTTCGTGCTCCAGGTAGCCGTCCGGCAGGATGCCGCGGTAGGCGTGCTGCCAGCTGCGCGCGTGGAGCGAGGCGACCAGCGCCGCGTCGTGCGGGCCGGCCGGGGTCAGTTCGATGGTCCTGTTCATGTCGGTCATGGTTTGGCCGGTCCGGTCCAGGGGACCGGCGGTTCCTGGGGCCGCGCCGGCCCCGGACCGACATTCTGCGCCAACTCGCGCGTCCGCCGGCACCGCCGGCATTGCTGACACCGCTGACATATGGCCGCTACACAGCCAATGCACAGCCGCGCGGCCGTCCTGATAGAATCGCGAATCCTTCGCATTCTCATTGTTGCCGGCGGCCTGCCAGGTACTCTTGCCTGCTGTCGCCGCATGCTGTGCGCCTTACCCACCCCACACACGGATTCCCGTCCTCATGGTCACCGGCCGCCTGCGCGTCGTCATCGTCAAGACCCACCTGTACATCGGCCTGTCGCTGGGGCTGCTGTTCATCATGCTGGGGCTGACCGGCACCACCATCGCCTGGCGCGACGAGCTCGACGCGCTGATCAATCCCGAACTGCTGACCGCCACGGCGGACGTGCCGATGCCGCTGGCGCCGGCCACCATCAAGGCCGTCGCCGGACGCCTCGAAGCCGACCCGCGCTATGGCCGGCCGCGCATGCTGATGCTGCCGTCCTCGCCGCGCGAGGTCTTCGTCGCCTGGTATCCGCTCAAGGGGCCGGGCGGCGAGGGCCGCTCGCGCCAGGTCATGGTCGACCCGGTCACGCTGGCGGTGAAGGGCGAGCGCATCTGGGGCCAGCCGGGCCTGTCGCGCCCGCTGCTGATGCCCACGCTGTTCCAGTTGCACCACTACCTGCTGTCTGGCGAGACCGGGCGCACCATCCTCGGCGTGACCGGCATGCTGGTGCTGGTGCTGGTCGTGGCCGGCGTGCTGCTGTGGCTGCCCAAGCCCCGGCCGCGCGCGCTGCTGCGCGCGTTCCGCATCAGCCACGGCGGCTCGTGGTCGCGCTTCAACTACTCGCTGCACCGCACCGCCGGCATCTTCGCCGCGCCGGTGCTGGCCACGATGGCGTTCTCCGGCTGGTACCTGAACCTGCCCAAGTGGGTGACGCCGATCGTGGCCAGCGTGATGACGGTGACGCCGCCGGGCAAGCCGGTCTCGGCGCCGGCGCCGGCCGGCACGCCGCTGCTGGACATCACGCAGGCGGTCGCCGCCGCGCGCGGCCTGTACCCGGCGGCCGAAGTCACCCGCGTGAGCTTCCCGCGCAAGCCCGGCGATCCGTTCGAAGTGCGCCTGCGCCAGCCCGGCGAGGTGCGCCGCGACACCGGCGCCACCCGGCTCTGGCTCGACGCCCATACCGGCCAGCGCGTGGCGGTGCGCGATCCGCTCAAGGCGCCCGCCGGCGACACCTTCCTCAACTGGATGTACCCGCTGCACACCGGCGAGGCGTTCGGGCTGCCCGGGCGGATCTTCATCTCGGTGTTCGGCCTGGCGCCGCTGGCGTTCGGCCTGACCGGCTTCCTGATCTGGTGGAAGCGGCGGCGCGGCCACCGCAGGCATGTCGCGCGCACGATGGCGCGGGCGCAGGTCGGCGGGGTCAGGGGCGCCTGAGGCGGGATGCCGACAAAGAAATCCAGGGAATTTTGGCGTTCCTGAATAAAATCCGGTCTCGCTGAATAAAATCCATGTGTGCGATGCACATGGGCCCTCCCCGACGGCGTGTTGTTCGGTGCACTACTGAACAAAAGCCTGTCCTACACTGTGATTCTGAGAAAAATCATTGTCCAGTGAGGAAAAACATGGCCGTGGTGGGATACGAGTTCTTGCGCCGCGCGGACAGGCTATCTGCTTTTCCTCTCAAGCGCCAGGCGGAGATCCGGCCGGTCACGCGCGTGCTCGTCGAGCACGGTTTCATCGCGGTGCCGGCTTCGGTTGCGCCCCGGACCGAAGACAGGCTTGAACACCTCCTGTTCGCGCTCAAACACGAAGGCGTGAATCTCCAGGTGCTCGCACAGGCACTGCCGCTGATTCCCGCGCAGCGCGTGCTGCGGGCGGTCTGCGAAACGCCGAATGGCCAGTACGTGCGAGTGGCAGCCTACCTCTGGGAGCATTTCACGGGGCAACGGCTGGCAGGGCATCCGGAAACCACGGCCGCCTACGTTGACGTGTTCGACCCGGCCCGCTACGTGACGGGGCTGGCGCGGCGCGACCCACGATGGCGGGTCAATTTCAACGGCCTGGGCACGCTCGCCTACTGCGCCACGGTGGAACGCACGCCGGCGATCATGGCTGGCATCCAAAGCCGGATCCTGGAGCGTACCGCCGAATTCCTGGACGGCCTGGGGCCCGAAATGCGCGACCGCGCGCTGGCGTGGGCGTACCTTCATGAGACCGAGGACTCCTACGCCATTGAGCGCGAAACGCCCAGCGAGGACAAAGCCGAGCTCTTCGTGCAGTTGCTCCACCAGGCTCACGACGGTCGCCGGCTCAGCGAGGACTACCTCTGCGAGCTCCAGTCGTCGACGGTGAGCAATCCCCATCTGCAGGCCGACCAGTTCAGGACCGGGCAGAACTGGCTGCGCGGCCCTGGCCGTGGCGCCAGCGGCGTTACCTACGTGCCGCCGCGGCCCGAGCTCGTCGAGCCGCTCATGGCCGAGTGGATGGCATTCGCCAATGATGCGCCGGGCCAGATCGACCCGATCGTCGCGGCAGGCATCGCCTCATTCGGGTTCGTATTCATCCACCCGTTCTGGGATGGCAATGGCCGCTTGTCCCGCTTCATGTTTCACAAGGCCCTGTGCAGCTCGGGCAAGCTGGCCAAAGGCCTGCTTCTGCCGGTGTCGGTGGCGATGAAGCACCACGAGGACGAGTACCTGGCTGCGCTGCAATCGTATTCGCGCCCGGCCAGGGAGCGGGTGAAAGTCAGCTGGATCAGTGAAGGCGAATACGCGTTCGACTTCAAGGCCGATGACGCCATCTTCCGCTTCTGGGATGCCACCCCGTGCGTGGAGTTCGGTTTCAGGATGGCCGCGCTGGCGCTGGATGTGGAACTGCGCCAGGAGACCGTTTTCCTCCAGCGGTACGACAAGGTGCTGCGCCGGGTGAATGATCAGGTGGACATGATCGGAAGCGACCTCAGCACCTTGGTCGTCATCTGCCTGGACGCGGGCGGAACCCTCTCCAACAAGAAACGAAAGCGGTATGCGAACAAAGTGCCGGAGGCGTATTTCGGCATCATCGAGGACGCCGTGCGCGAGGTGCTCGAAGACGACGAGGATGGCGGCGAGCCGGCCTGACACCCAGGGCGCCGCCGCGACCGGCCGGCCTTCGGCGTTCGCGGACGCCGCTTTTTCATGCCGGCCTTCGCCCGCGGCTCAGATCTCGAGATTGTCGATCAGGCGGGTGGCGCCGAGCTTGGCGGCGGTCAGCACCACCAGCGGCTCGCCGGCGACGAACTCCTCGCGGCTGGGCGGCTGCAGATCGGCGCGCTTGCGCACCGCGACGTAGTCCGGCTTCCAGCCGCGCGCGGCCAGCGCGGACACGGCGCCGGCCTCGATCGCGGCCAGGTCCGCGCTGGCGCTGTTGGCGGCCAGCACGGTGTCGCGCACCTGGTGCAGGGTCTGGTAGAGCACGGGCGCCTCGGCGCGCTCGCCGGGGGTCAGGTAGCGGTTGCGCGAGGACAGCGCGAGGCCGTCCTCGGCGCGCACGGTCTCGGCCGGCACGATGTCGATCGGCAGCGCGAACTGGTTGGCCATGCGGCGCACGATCATGAGCTGCTGGTAGTCCTTCTTGCCGAACACGGCCACGCGCGGCTGCGCGCACGAGAACAGCTTCATCACCACGGTGCACACGCCCTTGAAGAAGCCGGGGCGGAACTCGCCTTCGAGGATGTCGCCGAGGTCGTGCGGCGGCTCGACGCGGTATTCCTGCGGCTCGGGGTACATGTCGCGCTCGGTCGGCGCGAACAGGACGTAGACGCCTTCCTTCTGCAGCTTCTCGATGTCATCCTGCAGCGTGCGCGGGTACTTGTCGAAGTCTTCGTTGGGCCCGAACTGGAGCCGGTTGACGAAGATCGAGGCGACCACCGGGTCGCCGTGCTGGCGCGCCAGGCGCATCAGCGACAGGTGCCCTTCGTGCAGGTTGCCCATCGTCGGCACGAAGGCCACCCGGTTCTGCCCGCGCAACTGGTCCCGCAACTCGTGAATGGAGGAAATGACTTTCATGAAGTTGGTGTGCTGGTCGTGGTAGGAGTATGCCCGGCGTGGTCCCGCGCGGATGGCGGCGGGTGGGGAACCGGGCTGGCGCTCTTGTCGGCGCCGGCTGTCGGCGGATTGTAGAGCAAGTCGCGCCGTTCGGACGGCGCCGGGGAATGCGGACTAGTTGGGAATGTACGCCAATCGCACATAAATCGGCGCGAAGGGCTCGGCCTGGGTGATCTCGACCAGCGACTCGCGCGACAGCTCGAGCATGGCGATGAAGTTGACCACCACCACCGGCACGCCCTTGCCGGAGCGCACCGCTTCGTCGAAGAGCTGGGTGAACTCCATGAAGCGCGCATGCTGCAGGCGGCGCAGGATGTTGCTCATGTGCTCGCGCACCGACAATTCCTCGCGCGAGATCTTGTGGTGCTGGTTGAGCCGGGCGCGCTTGAGCACGTCGGCCCAGGCGGCCTGCAGGTCCGTCAGCTCCACGTCGGGGAAGCGCGGCGCCAGGCTCTGCTCGATGTACACCTGCGAGTGCAGGAAGTCGCGGCCGAGCTGCGGCACCTGGTCGATGCGCATCGCGGCGAGCTTCATCTGCTCGTATTCCAGCAGGCGGCGCACCAGTTCGGCGCGCGGGTCCTCGGCTTCCTCGTCGCTGTCGGTCTTCCTGACCGGCAGCAGCATGCGCGACTTGATCTCGATGAGCATGGCCGCCATCAGCAGGTACTCGGCGGCCAGTTCCAGGTTGCTCTTGCGGATCTGCTCGATATACGCGAGGTACTGGCGCGTCACTTGCGCCATCGGGATGTCGAGGACGTTGAAGTTCTGCTTGCGGATCAGGTACAGCAGCAGGTCGAGCGGGCCTTCGAACGCTTCCAGGAAGACCTCGAGCGCGTCCGGCGGGATGTAGAGATCCTGCGGCAGCTTGAACAGCGGCTCGCCGTACAGGCGCGCGAAGGCCATGCCGTCCACCGCCGCGGGCGTGGAGTCCTGGCCGGGCGCGACGCTCGGCAGCTCGATCGCCAGCGACAGCTTGTCCTGCTCGCTCTGGTTCATCGGGGGCGGGGGCGGCGCGGCGGCTGCCTCAGTCCAGCGCGTAGACGTAGGGCTTCTGCGCCACGCGCGAGGCGATGGCGCGATCGCGTTCCTCGAGGTTGATCGGCGCCTTGTCCCACAGCAGGGCGCGGCCCTGGCGCTGTTCCGTCTCGAGCGACGGGCGCTCTTCCTTGAGCGACTTCAGGAACTGGGTGATGTCCGATTCGTAGGCAGCCATGACGGGGAAATTGGTGAAATTGAAGGGGCAGCCGGGATTTTACCGTATCGGCAGGCGCCGGCAGGGGTTTGCGCGCGGGTCTGCCCGCGGACCCGCCCGGGGCGGCCCGGCCCGAGCCGCCGGCGGGCGCTCTTTTTCGCCCGCATCGGCAGGCTGGGCGCGCGGTGTGGTCAAATGTCGACTTCGCATGAAGTGCACCGATCGATGAGGATGGATCCAGGGAACGAGCGCCTGCCGCCTGCCGCGCCCTCCGGCCCGCCGCCGGGGAATGCGTCCGTCCGGCGCCGCTCGCGGCGACTGCCGCCGGCGGCCACGCCGGCCGGCTGGGTTGTCTGGGCCGTCCTGGCGCTGTGCGCGCCGCCGGCCGCGGCCACCTACAAGGTCGAGGTGGACGCGCCCAAGGCGATCAAGGACATGCTCGAGGAGCACCTCGACCTGTCGCGCTACCGCACGCGCGACGACATCTCGCCGGACCAGTTCAACTACATGGTCGAGACCGTGGGCGAGCAGGTGCGCCAGTTCACCTCCACCGAAGGCTATTTCGACCCGGCCACCACCACGCGGGTGGAAGGCAGCGGCGACCAGCGCACCGTGTACCTCACCGTGGAGCCCGGCGCGCGCACGCTGATCCGCAACGTGGACGTCGACGTGACCGGCCCGGCCGCCACCCAGTCGCCGGCGCAGGTGGCCGAGCTGCGCGCCAAGTGGGGCCTGCCGGCGGGCGAGCCGTTCCGCCAGGCGGACTGGGACAAGGCCAAGGATGACGCGCTGGCCGAATTGCAGAGCCATACCTATTACGGCGCGCGGCTGGCCGGCTCGCAGGCGCGCGTCGACCCCGACGAGCGCGCCGCCGACCTGAACGCGCGTTACGCCAGCGGGCCGGCCTACAGCCTCGGGCCGCTGCGGATCAGCGGGCTGCGCCGCTATCCCGAGCAGATCATCCGCAACGTCAACCCGTTGTCGCAGGGCGAGCCCTACCGCGTGGAGCGGCTGCTCGAGTTCCAGCGCGCGATCCAGAACCAGCCGTACTTCTCCAACGTGGAGATCGACCTGGGCCCGCAGGGCGACGCCCGGAGCACCGATGCCCGGAGCACCGGCGACCAGGGCGCCGACGACCAGCCGTCCGGCGCGCCGGCCGACCCGCCGCTGGACCAGAACGCCGAGCGCGTGACCGCGCCGGTCCACGTGCGCGTGCGCGAGTACCCGACCAACCGGCTCACCTCCGGCGTGGGCTACACCACCGACACCGGGGCCCAGGTGGAGGGGCGCTATTCGTACTACAACCTGTTCAACCGCGCCTGGGTGTTTGACTCGCAGGCCCGCATCGAGCAGAAGCGCCAGTACGCCTTCGCCGAGGTGGCCATGCCGCCCGACACCCGGACCTACCGCAACAGCGTCTATGGCAGCTACGAGCGCACCATCGACCTGGAAAGCACCGACCTGACCAGCCTGCGCACGGGCCTCAAGCGCTCGCGCTCGCGCGAGAAGTACGACACCACGCTGTCGCTGGACTACTACTACGACAGCCTGCAGCCCTACGGCGAGGAAGCGCAGCTCAGCCGCGCGCTGGTGCCGGCCTTTGCCTGGACCCGGCGCGACGTCGACAACCCGGTCTTCCCCCGGCGCGGCAACGTCATCAACACGCAGCTCGGGGTGGCGGCCAAGCACGTGCTCAGCGACGAGACTTTCTTCCGCCTCTATGGCCGCATCCGCCAGTACATCCCGGTGGGCAAGCGCGATCTCGTGGTGGCCCGGCTGGAGCTGGGCGCCGACATCACCCGCGGCGACGTGACCGGCGTGCCGGCTTCGCTGCGCTTTCGCGCCGGCGGCACCGATTCGATCCGCGGCTACGGCTACCAGTCCATCGGCACGCGCAGCGGCGCCAGCGTGCTGCCCGCCAAGTACCTGGGCACGGCCAGCCTGGAATACCAATACTGGTTCCTGTACGACTGGGGCGTGGCGGTCTTCTGGGATACCGGCACCGCCACCGACAACCTGACCGGCGTGCGGCTCTACAACGGCGTGGGCATCGGCGCGCGCTGGCGCAGCCCGGTCGGGCCGGTGCAGCTCGACGTGGGCTACGGCATCCAGGAGAAGCAGTTCCGCCCGCATATCTCGCTGGGAGTCGCATTCTGATGACGCTGCGCGCGCCCGCCCGCGGAGGACCCGCCGCATGAGCATTCCCGACATGCCCCCGGTGCCGGCCGGCGACGGCGCGCCGCCGCCGCCGCGGCCGGGCCGCCGTCGCCTGGGACGCTGGCTGGCCTGGCTGGCCGCGCTCGTGCTGCTGGCGCTGGTGGCCACGGTGCTGGCGGTGGTGCTGGCGCTGCGCACGGAAGCCGGCACGCGCCATTTGTGGTCGCTGGCGACGCGGCTTTCCGCCGGCGCCCTGTCGGGCACGCTGGAAGGCGGCACGGTGGCGCACGGGCTGCGCCTGCGCGACGTGGTCTTCGCCAGCGGCCAGACCCGCGTCACGGTGGACCGCGCCGAGGGCGACTGGGCGCTGGGCTGGTCGCCGGCGCGGCTGCACGTGAACTGGCTGCGCATCGGCAAGGTCACGCTGCGCCTGCCGCCCGCCGCGCCGGCCGCGCCCGGCAGTGCGCCGGCCACGCTGCCGGCGTCGCTCGAGCTGCCGCTCGCGGTGGACGTGGACTCGCTCGCGCTGGAGCGCCTGGCGCTGCTGCAGGGGCCGCCGGCCACGCCCGACGAGCTGGTGTTCTCCGGGCTGGCGGGCTCGCTCCATTCGGACGGGCTGCGCCACCGCGTCAGCATCGACCAGCTGCTCACGCCCTACGGCAAGCTGGCCGCCAACGCGCAGCTCGCCGGCCAGGCGCCGTTCGCGCTCAACGGCGGGGCGCTGCTCGAAGGCAACTGGCAGAAGGAATCGTTCAGCATCAGCGCCGGCGTGAGCGGCACGCTGGCCGCGCTGCACGCGCAGGCCGAGGCCAGCGGCGACCGCCTGCGCGGCCGCGCCGCGGCGGACCTGACGCCGTTCGGCAAGGTGCCGTTCACCCACGTGGGCATCGACGCCGAGCAGATCAACCCGCAACTGTTCAGCCCGTCGGCGCCGCGCGCCAACCTGTCCGTGCATGCCGAGCTGCGGCCGGTCGACGGGGCCGCGGCATCGGCCCCGGCATCGGCTCCGGCCCCGGCCCCGGCCCCGGCCCCGGCCCCGGCCGCCGCGGGGGCGTCGGCCGCCGGGGCTTCCGCGCCGGCGCCGCTGCGCGTGGCCGGCGAGGTGCGCGTGGTCAACCACGAGGCCGGCCCGATCGACGCGCAGCGCCTGCCGGTGGCGTCCGCGCAGGCGCGCATCGAGGTGAGCGAGGCCTCGCAGGTGGTGCGCGACCTGCGCGTGGCGCTGCCGGGCGGCGGCGAGATCCGCGGCAGCGGCGCGCTGCGCGACGGCCGCGGCGGCTTCGACCTCGACGTGCGCGAGCTGGACCCCAAGGCGCTGCACGGCAGCCTGAACCGCGTGCGCCTGTCCGGGCCGGTGATCGTGCGGCTGGAGCCGGGCCGCCAGAGCCTGGCGGTGGACCTGTCCGGCGGCGAGCTCAAGCTGTTCGCCGACGCGCGCCTCGACGCCGACGCGGTGACGCTGACCGCGCTGCGCGCCGGCATCGGCCGCGGCACGCTCAGCGCCGAGGGCACGCTCTCGCTCAAGGACGCGCAGCCCTTCAGCTTCAAGGGCAAGCTGGCCAACTTCGACCCCGCGCGGCTGGCCGCGGTGGCGCCCGGCAACATCAACGCGGAGTTCGCCGCCAGCGGCACGCTCGCGCCCGAGCGGCGCGTGGCGCTCGATTTCACGGTGGGCGACAGCGTCTACGCGGGCCTGCCGATGCGCGGCGAGGGCAAGCTGCGGCTGGCCGGCGAGCGCTTGCTGCCGAGCCAGGCCACGCTCGACATGGCCGGCAACCAGGCCCGCCTCGACGGCAGCTTCGGCGCGCGCGGCGACCGCCTCAGGCTGCACGTGGACGCGCCCCAGCTCGAGCGGCTCAAGTTCGGCGTGGCCGGCCTGCTCAAGCTCGACGCCGACATCACCGGCACGCTGGCCCGGCCCGAGGTGGCCGGCAGCTACAGCGCGCAGGCGCTGGCGGTGGGCCCGCACAAGGTGGCCAGCGCCAGCGGCAAGGCCGATCTGCGCGGCGGCCTGGACGGCACGCTGGCGCTGCAGCTCAACGTGCGCGACTACCGCGGCCCGTTCGCCGCGCTGCGCACGCTCGACGCCTCCATCAGCGGCACCCAGGCCAGCCACGTGTTCGACCTCAAGGCGGCCGGCGCGATGCACGGCAAGCCGCTCGACCTGGCCCTGGCCGGGCAGGGCGCGTGGCAGGGCGCGACGGGCTGGAGCGGCACCATCCGCATGCTCGAGGAGCGCGGCACCGCCAACGTGCGCCTGCTGGCGCCGGCGTCGCTGCAGGTGGCGGACCAGCGCGTGAAGCTGGGCGCGGCCGGCCTGCAGTTCGAGCACGCCCGCGTCGACGTGGACGGCTTCGAGTTCGACCACGGGCGCATCCGCACGCAGGGCAAGCTCGACGGCCTGGAGGTGGCGAACCTGCTGCGCCTCGCCGAGGCGTTCACCGGCGAGGCGCCGCCGCTGCGCTCCGACCTGGTGCTGGACGGGCGCTGGAACGTCACGCTGGCCGAGAGCGCGGCCGGCTTCGCCGAGCTGCGCCGGCGCAGCGGCGACCTCTCGGTCAACGCGGGGCGCGGCTTCACCACGCTGGGTTTGGGCGAGAGCGCGCTGCGCGCCGACCTGGCCGGCAACCGCGTCAACCTGCGCGGCGGCATCGAGGCTTCGCGGCTGGGCCGGGTGACGGTGGACGCCTCGGCCGGGCTGCTGCAGGAACAGGGCCTGATGACGGTGACGCCGGCCTCGGCGCTGGCGGGCAAGGTGACGGCGGACATCCCCCGGCTCAAGACGCTCGAGGCGCTGAGCGGCCCGCAATATGCGTTCGAGGGCCGGCTGGCGGCCGTGCTGCAACTGGCGGGCACGGTGGGCAAGCCGCTGCTGACCGGCAACATCGACGGCGAGGACATCGCGCTGACGCTGTACGACGAAGGCATCCGCCTGACTGGCGGCGTGGTGCGCGTGGCGCTGGACCAGGACACGATCGAGCTCCGGCAGGTGGAGTTCTACGGCGGCGACGGCAAGATCGTCGCCACCGGCAACATCAAGCTGGGCGACACCGACCCCAACCTGACCGGCCGGATCGTGGCCGACAAGCTGCAGATCTTCGCCAGCCCGGAGCGTACCCTGATCGTTTCCGGCGACGCCAGCATCCTCAACGAGAACCGCCAGATCGTGATCCGCGGCAAGTTCCGCGTGGACCGCGGGCTGTTCGACCTGCCCAAGGCCGGCGCCCCGGTGCTCGGCGACGACGTGGTGGTGGTGCGCCGGCGCGACCAGCGCGAGCTGAAGACCGCCGCCACGCCGGTGCCGGAAACCAAGCCGGCCGGCCGCTTCAGCCCGCTGATCGACCTCACGCTGGATCTCGGCGACAACTTCCGCTTCCGCGGCGCCGGCGCCGACCTGCGGCTCGGCGGCCAGCTCGGCGTGCGCAGCGCGCCGCTCACGCCGCTGCGCGCCACCGGCACCATCCGCGTGACCGACGGCACCTACGAGGCGTTCGGGCGCAAGCTGGACATCGAGCGCGGCATCGTCAATTTCAACGGGCCGGTGGACAATCCCAACCTGAACATCCGCGCCATGCGCCGCAACCAGGAAGTGGCGGCCGGCGTGGAAGTGACCGGCACGGTGCGCCTGCCGCGCGTGCGGCTGGTGTCCGAGCCCAACGTGCCGGACGAGGACAAGCTGTCGTGGCTGATGTTCGGCTACGGCGCCGAGAGCAATACCAGCGGCCAGCAGCGGCAGCTCAGCGCCGGCGCGCTGGGCGGCGCGGCGCTGGGCATGCTGGGCGGGCGCGCGGGCAAGGGCGTGGTGCAGCAGCTCGGCATCGACGAATTCTCGATCGGCCCCAGCACCGCGGGCCTGAACGACCAGCAGGTGGTGAGCGTGGGCAAGGCCGTGACCGAGAAGATCTCGGTCGGCTACGAGCAGAGCCTGACCAGCGCCTCCAACGTGGTCAAGCTGACCTGGGCCTTCTCGCGGCGCTGGTCGCTGATTGCCAAGGGCGGCTCGATCAACGGGCTGTCCGTGCTGTTCAACCGCCGCTTCGACAGCTGGGGCAACCTGTTCAGCGGCACTTCCCGCCGCGCCGCGGGCGCAAGGAGCCAGACCGATGCCAGCCAGGACACCACTACCGACAACGCCACAGCGCCGGCCGGCGCCGCCTCGGATGCCCGCGCGCGCTGAGCCCGGCGGGCGCGTTTTCGCCATGTTCTCCACTCACGCGCCGTACCGGCGCCTTGCCGCCATGGGACTGATTTCCTCCGTGCTTGCGCTGTTCGGCTGCGACCAGCAGAAGGTCGACGAAGCCATGAAGAAGGCGGGCGAGGGCGCGCGCTCGGTATGGAACGCCGTCAAGCCCGACAGCGAGCTGTTCAAGGGCATCGTGGTCGGCCAGTCGGGCGAGGACGACGTGCGGCGCCAGGCCGGGCGCCCGGAAATCGTGTGGGAGGAGGACAACGGCGCGCGCCGGCTCGAATACCCGCGCGGGCCCGAGGGCGCCACCACGTGGATGGTGACCATCGGCGCGGACGGCAAGGTCGGCGCCATCGAGCAGGTGCTGACCGCGGAGAATTTCGCGCGCGTGCATGCCGGCATGAGCCGCGACGACATCCGCCGCCTGCTCGGCAAGCCGACCAAGGTGGAAGCGTTCGCGCTCAAGAAGGAAGAGGTGTGGGGCTACCGCTGGTGGGAGAGCTCGCAGGACAAGGCCTTCTTCAACGTGCACTTCGACGCCGCCGGCAAGGTGACGCACACCTCGCGCAGCGACGATCCGTCGAAGATGCAGGGCGGCTAGCTAGGCCGGCGGCGCGGCGGGGGCGGCCTGCGTCGCCTGGGCGGCATCGCGGGCAGCGCGCCCGGCCAGCAGCACGCCCGCGCGGGCGCAGGCCGCGGCCAGCGTGTCGCAGCAGTTCTCGGGGCCCATGCGCTCCAGGAAGCCGGCGCGCCGCATCAGCGAGAACACCTGCGCGGCGGCGTTGCACACCACCAGCGTGCCGCCGCGGCGCGCCAGCGTGCGGCGCAGCGCGTCGAGCGTGTCCAGCCCGGTGGTGTCCAGCGCCACCAGCTTGCCCACTTCCAGGATCAGCACCGCCGGCGCCGGCTGGCTGCGGTCGCGCGGGTCGATCAGCGCTTCCACCTTGTTGACCGCGCCGAAGAACAGCGCGCCGGTCATGCGGTAGGCCTGCACCTCGCCCGCCGGCAGCGCGCCGCCGGGCGCCGGCGGCAGCTCGGCCGGCGCGATCGGCTCGATCTGCGTCAGCGAGGCCATGCGGTAGATGAAGAACAGGCAGGCCAGCACCAGCCCCACCTGCACCGCCACGGTGAGGTCGAACACCACCGTCAGCACGAAGGTGCCGAGCATGATGATGCGGTAGTTGTTGCTGAAGCGCTTGAGGTGCGCCAGCCCGAACACGTGCCATTCGCCCATGTTCCACGCCACGTAGAGCAGGATGGCGGCCAGCGTGGCCAGCGGGATGGCGCTGGCCAGCGGCGCCGCCGCCAGCATGATCACCAGCAGCGTGGCGGCGTGGATGATGCCGGCCACCGGCGTGCGTCCGCCGCTGCGCACGTTGGTGACGGTGCGGGCGATGGTGCCGGTGGCCGGCAGCCCGCCGAAGAACGGCGTGACGATGTTGGCGATGCCCTGCGCCATCAGTTCCTGGTTGGGGTCGTGGCGGTCGTCGATGAGGCTGTCGGCCACGCGCGCGCACAGCAGCGACTCGATCGCGCCGAGCAGCGCGATGGTCAGCGTGGGCGCCAGCAGCTGCTGCGCCAGCTGCCAGCTCAGGTGCGGCAGCGCGAACGGCGGCAGGCCCTGCGGGATGCCGCCGAAGCGCGTGCCGATGGTCTCCACCGGCAACTCCAGCAGCGCGTTGGCCGCGGTGGCCAGCACCAGCGCCACCACGGTGCCGGGCACCATCGACAGGACCCGGCTCCAGCGCCCGGGCGCGGCCGGCGGCTGCGCCGGCGCCGGCGCGGCATGCCGGCGCCGGTCCGCCAGCCGCGCGAGGCGCGACCAGCCCGCCACCACCGCCAGCGAGCCCAGCGCGAGCGCCACCGTGGGCCACGATATGGTCGGCAGCGCCTGGCCCAGCACGCGCATCTGCGAGAGGAAGTCGCCCGGCAGCTTGCCGGTGCGCAGGCCGAGGAAGTCGCCGATCTGCGACACCATGATCAGCACCGCGATGCCGTTGGTGAAGCCGATCACGATGGCCACCGGAATGAAGCGCACCAGCGTGCCGAGCCGGAACAGCCCCATCGCGAACAGCAGCATCCCCGCCAGGATGGTGGCGATCAGCAGGTTGGCCACGCCGTAGCGCGCCACGATGCCGTAGACGATGACGATGAAGGCGCCGGCGGGGCCGCCGATCTGCACCGGCGAGCCGCCCAGCGCGGCGATCAGGAAGCCGGCGATGATGGCGGTAAACAGGCCGGCCTGGGGCGGCAGGCCCGAGGCGATGGCGAAGGCCATCGCCAGCGGCAGCGCCACCACGCCCACGGTCAGGCCGGCGGCGAGGTCCTTGGCGAAGGTGGCGCGGTCGTAGTCCCGCAGGCTGTCGCGCAGGCGCGGGTGGAAGGCGGCGAGGGGAAAGGGCTGGCGCAGGCGTGGGCCGCTGCGCGGGGTACCGGCGACGGGAGCGTGGCCGGGAACGCTGTCGGGCATGCCAGGGACTCCATCAACGCCCTTGTCGGGCAGGAATGCAGTATGGGCTTGCCGGCGCGGTGTCGTCAATCGCCGGGGCCGGCCGCCGCGCGGCGGCCGGCCCGCGTGGCGCGCGGGCGCGCTCGCCTGCGCGCCCGCGCGCGCTCAGCGGATGCGCATGCCGGGCACGGCGCCGTCGTGCGGCTCCAGGATCCACAGGCCCGGCGTGGCCTTCTCGTCGGCGGCCGAGGCGGCCAGCACCATGCCTTCGGACAGGCCGAACTTCATCTTGCGCGGCGCCAGGTTGGCCACCATCACGGTCAGCTTGCCGACCAGCTGCTCGGGCGCGTAGGCCGACTGGATGCCGGAGAAGACGTTGCGGGTCTTGCCTTCGCCCGCGTCCAGCGTGAGCTGCAGCAGCTTGCTCGAGCCTTCCACCTTCTGGCAGGCCACGATCTTCGCCACGCGCAGGTCCACCTTGGCGAAGTCGTCGATGGTGATGGTCTCGGCGACCGGCTCGATCGCGGCGGCGCCGGCATCGGCGCCGGCCGGCGCGGCGGCCTGCAGCGAGTCGCGGTTGGCGGCCAGCAGCGCGTCGACCTGCTTGGCGTCCACGCGCGTCATCAGGTGCGAGTACGGCTGCACCGGGCGCGCGGCGCTCAGCTGCTTGTCGATCGCGCGCCAGTCGAGCGGCTCGACGTTGAGGAAGCGCTCCACGCCGGCGGCCATCTGCGGCACCACCGGCTTGAGGTAGACGGTGAGCAGGCGGAACGCCTCGAGCGAGACCGAGCAGGCCGCGTGCAGGGCGGCGCGCCTGGCGTCGTCGCGCGCCAGTTCCCACGGCTTCTCGGTGTCGACGAAGGCGTTGACCGCGTCGGTCAGCTCCATCACCAGGCGCAGCGCCTTGCTGTACTCGCGGCTTTCATAAAGCTGCGCGACCTGCGGCGCGGCCTCGCGCAGCTGCTTGAGCAGCGGGTGCGCGAGCGCGGCCTCGTCCACCGCGCCGTCGAAGCGCTTGACCAGGAAGCCGGCGGCGCGGCTGGCGATGTTGACGTACTTGCCGATCAGGTCGCTGTTGACGCGCGCGATGAAGTCCTCGAGGTTCAGGTCGAGGTCTTCCATGCTGGCGTTGAGCTTGGCGGCGAAGTAGTAGCGCAGCCATTCCGGGTTCATGCCGGTGTCGATGTAGCTCTGCGCGGTGATGAAGGTGCCGCGCGACTTGCTCATCTTGGCGCCGTCCACGGTCAGGAAGCCGTGGGCGAACACGTTGGTCGGCGTGCGGTGGCCCGAGAAGCGCAGCATGGCCGGCCAGAACAGCGTGTGGAAGTAGAGGATGTCCTTGCCGATGAAGTGGTACTGCTCGGCGGTGGAGTGCGGGCCGACCCAGGCGTCGAAGTCGATGCCTTTCTTTTCGGCCAGGTTCTTGAAGCTGGCGTAGTAGCCGATCGGCGCGTCCAGCCACACGTAGAAGTACTTGCCGGGCGCGCCCGGGATCTCGAAGCCGAAGTAGGGCGCGTCGCGCGAGATGTCCCAGTCCGACAGCGTGGAAGCCTCGCCCTCGGCGCCGAGCCATTCCTGCATCTTGTTGGCGGCTTCCGGCTGGGCCAGGTCGGCCACCCACTCGCGCAGGAAGGTCTCGCAGCGCGGGTCGGACAGCTTGAAGAAGTAGTGGGCCGACGACTTGCGCACCGGCGTGGCGCCCGATACCACCGAGTACGGGTTCTTCAGGTCGGTGGGCGCGTAGGTGGTGCCGCACACCTCGCAGGAATCGCCGTACTGGTCCTTGGCGCCGCATTTCGGGCACTCGCCCTTGATGAAGCGGTCCGGCAGGAACATGTTCTTGACCGGGTCGTAGAACTGCTCGACCTCGCGCTCGGCGATCAGGTCCTCGGCCTTCAGCGCCAGGTAGATCTTCTCGGAAAGCTGCTTGTTCTCGTCCGAGTCGGTGCTGTAGTAGTTGTCGAACGACACCAGGAAGCTGTCGAAATCGCGCTTGTGCTCGCTCCAGACGCGGTCGATCAGCTGCTTGGGGGTGATGCCTTCCTTCTCGGCGCGCAGCATCACGGGCGTGCCGTGCGTGTCGTCGGCGCCCACGTAGTAGACCTCGTTGCCCATCATGCGCTGGAAGCGCACCCAGATGTCGGTCTGGATGTACTCCACCAGGTGGCCGATGTGGATCTGGCCGTTGGCGTATGGCAGGGCAGAGGTGACGAGGATGCGACGTGCGGTCATGGATGGTGCCGGTCAGGGGTAAACGGGGAAAGCGGGCACGCGCGGCGGGAGGCCGGCGCGCACCGTGAGACGGCTATTCTAGCAAGCGGGGCCGCAGGCGCGGGTGGCGCGCGGCGGACCGGTGGCGGACAGGACGGCGGCGGGGAGGGCCGGCGCGGCTTCGTGGTGACTTATATGCCACTTGGAGGGCTGCGGGCAAAAAAAGCGCCGGTCAGAACCGGCGCAGCTTTCCACAACGGAAAAGGAGGAGAAATCAGGTACCGCCCGGGAGGTCAGTCACCCATCGCGAGCCAGCAACGGTGACAAGCGGTACCTGTTTCTATGACTGCATCACCCTTGAATTGGTTTCAAAAAAATTTCCACGCGGCGATTCTGCGCGCGTCCCGCCTCGGTCGCGTTGTCCGCGATCGGCTGCGTCTGCCCGCGGCCCTCGGCCGCCAGGCGGTTGCGCGCGACGCCGCGGTCACCCAGGTAGCCGGCCACGCTCTGCGCGCGGCGCTGCGACAACTGCATGTTGTAGCTCGGGTTGCCGGTGCTGTCGGTATGGCCGACCACGGTGGCGGCCACGTCCGGATGCTGGTTGAGGGTCTGGGAGACCTGGTCGAGCACCGCGCGGAACGACGGCTTGATGGTCGAGCTGTCCGTGTCGAACGTCACCTGGCTCGGGATGTTCACCTTCAGCGAGCCGTCCGGCTGCTCGGTGATCTGCGTGCCGGTGCCGGCCGTGTCCTTGTTCAGCTTGCCGCGGATCGCGTTCCAGTTGTAGCCGGTGGCGCCGCCCAGGGCGCCGCCCACCGCCGCGCCGACCAGCGTGCCGGTGGTGTTGCCGCCGATCAGGTTGCCCAGCCCGGCGCCGACCGCGGCACCCACGCCGGTGCCGACCGCGGTCTGGGTGCCTTGTTCGGTGGCGCAGCCGGCAGCGAGCACGGCGACGGTGGCGAGGCTGACGAGCTTGAGTTTCATGCTTTCTCCTTCAGGACGAATCGTTGTTGGCTGGTTTTTTGACACGGTGCGCACCACAACGCTAGAAATAACGCGGAAGGCACGTGAATACAAGTATCCGGCGGTCCGCGCCGGGCGGCGTTTCTGGCGCACTACAATAAGGACATGAAGCCGGGCGCACAAGCGCAAGCCTGTGACAGTTGTAAGTGCGTGTAATTCCATGCGCGGCGCATGGGCTTGTCGGCCGCGCGCCACCCTCGGCGGGCGCGTGGTCCATACTTTGATACAGTACGCGCCTTCCCCCACATCCAGCAGCGGAGATTGTCTTGAGCCTCACCATCGACCAGGTTACCGAAGTCCTGCGCACCGTGATCGACCCGAACACGGGCCGGGATCTGGTGTCCACCCGCTCGGCGCGCAACGTGCGCGTCGATGGCGGCGACGTGTCGCTGGAAGTGGAACTGGGTTATCCCGGCAAGAGCCAGCTCGAGCCGATCCGCCAGGCGGTGCTTGCTGCGTTGCAGCAAATCCCGGGCCTGGCCAATGCCAGCGTGACCGTGACCAGCAAGATCGTGTCGCACGCGGTGCAGCGCGGCGTCAAGCTGCTGCCCGGCGTCAAGAACGTGATCGCCGTGGCTTCCGGCAAGGGCGGCGTGGGCAAGTCCACCACCGCCGTCAACCTGGCGCTGGCGCTGTCCGCCGAGGGCGCGCGCGTGGGCATGCTCGACGCCGACATCTATGGCCCCAGCCTGCCGATGATGCTCGGCATCACCGGCCGGCCCGAGTCGTCGGACGGCCAGACGATGGAGCCGCTCGAAGGCCACGGCCTGCAGGCCAACTCGATCGGCTTCCTGATCGAGCAGGACAACCCGATGGTGTGGCGCGGCCCGATGGTGACCTCGGCGCTGGAGCAACTGCTGCGCCAGACCAACTGGCATGACCTCGACTACCTGATCGTCGACATGCCGCCGGGCACCGGCGACATCCAGCTCACGCTGTCGCAGAAGGTGCCCGTCACCGGCGCGGTGATCGTCACCACGCCGCAGGACATCGCGCTGCTGGACGCCAAGAAGGGCCTCAAGATGTTCGAGAAGGTGGGCATTCCCATCCTCGGCATCGTCGAGAACATGGCGGTCTACTGCTGCCCGAACTGCGGCCACGTCGAACATATCTTCGGCGAGGGCGGCGGCGAGAAGATGTGCGAGGACTACCACGTGGACCTGCTCGGCAGCATGCCGCTGAACCGCTCGATCCGCGAGCAGGCCGACACCGGCCGCCCGACCGTGGTGGCCGATCCCGACAGCCCGGTGGCCGAGCTGTACCGGGCGATGGCGCGCAAGGTGGCGGTCAAGGTGGCCGACCGCGCGCGCGACATGAGCAGCAAGTTCCCCAGCATCGTGGTGCAGAACACCTGAGCGGCGCCCGGCGGGCCGGCCCGGGCGGGCGTCCGCCGCCGTCCGTCGCTTGCCCGCCACCTGCCCGCCGGCGCGCGCCATCGGGCGGCAAACTCTCGCCGGCACGTCACATTGCGGCGGTACAATCGGCCGCACAACACCGTGAGAGGAGGTTCTGCATGAAGCATGTACGCGTACTTTTCTGCCTGGCGGCAGTGGGCGCCCTGGCCGGCTGCGGCAGCATGGACATCGGCGGCGACAGCGCCGTGGCCAAGCTCGACGCCAAGAGCGGCACCGCCACGCAAGGCACCGTGACCTTCACCCAGCGCGGCGACCGCGTGCTGGTCAAGGCCGACGTGAGCGGCCTGCCGCCCAACACCGAACACGGCTTCCACGTGCACGAGAAGGGCGATTGCTCGAGCCCCGATGCCATGAGCGCCGGCGGCCATTTCAACCCGACCGGCAAGCCGCACGGCTCGATGTCGATGCCCGACCACCATGCCGGCGACATCAACAACCTGCGGGCGGACGCCAGCGGGCGCGCCCAGGCCAGCTTCGAGCTGACCGGCGTGACCGTGGCCCCCGGCCCCACCAGCGTGGTCGGCCGCGCCGTGGTGGTGCACAAGGACCCGGACGACTACCGCACCCAGCCGACCGGCAACTCCGGCGGGCGCGTCGCCTGCGGCGTCATCGCCAAATCCTGACGGGCGGGCACGGGAAGCGGGGCGCGCCGTCCCGGCTTCCCGCGCCGCTCCCCGCGCCGTCCACAGTCGCTCACGGCCGCTCCCGGCCGGTCTTCCGGTCCGGTCCTGGCCTGGTTCCGGCCTGATCCGAGCCCGATCCGGGCCCGATCCGGGCCCGATTGGCGCCTGATTCCACTCCGGCTCACTTCCCCGATGCCCGCGCGCCGGAAGCGCTTCCGATTGGTTGTACAATGCGGGCCATCGCGAGGCCCCGGCAGGTCCGGCGTGCCGTGAGCAAATGCGAGCAGCGTTCCCGGCTGCCCGGCGCGGCAACGCCGCCGGCCGCGCCCGAGCCTGCCCGCATTTGTTCATCCCGGTACCCATATGAGCATCAAATCCGACAAGTGGATCCGCCGCATGGCGGAGCAGCACGCCATGATCGAGCCGTTCGAGCCCGGCCAGGTACGGGAGTCCGACGGCCGCAAGATCGTTTCCTACGGCACCTCGAGCTACGGCTACGACATCCGCTGCGCCGACGAATTCAAGATCTTCACCAACATCAACAGCACCATCGTCGATCCCAAGAACTTCGACGAGAAGTCCTTCGTCGACTTCAAGGGCGACGTCTGCATCATCCCGCCCAACTCGTTCGCGCTGGCGCGCACGATGGAGTATTTCCGCATCCCGCGCAGCGTGCTGACCATCTGCCTGGGCAAGAGCACCTACGCGCGCTGCGGCATCATCGTCAACGTGACCCCGTTCGAGCCGGAATGGGAAGGCTATGTCACGCTGGAGTTCTCCAACACCACGCCGCTGCCCGCCAAGATCTACGCCGGCGAGGGCTGCGCCCAGGTGCTGTTCTTCGAAAGCGACGAGATCTGCGAGACTTCCTATGCCGACCGCGGCGGGAAGTACCAGGGCCAGCACGGTGTCACACTGCCGAAGACCTGATCGCTTTACAATGCGCGCGTCGCGGCATGCGCCGGCTCCCGAGTGAGCGCCGGCGGGCCGCGCGCCAAGCCCGAACGTCGAGCCACATGCCGCCCAGGGGAGAGCGTCCCCGGGCCATGTGGCTCAAGTCCTTCCTGCCGTCCAAGGATGCCCTATGAAATTCCGCTTTCCCGTCATCATCATCGATGAAGACTTCCGCTCCGAGAACATTTCCGGCTCGGGCATCCGTGCGCTAGCGCAGGCCATCGAGCAGGAAGGCATGGAGGTCATGGGCCTGACCAGCTACGGTGACCTGACCTCGTTCGCGCAGCAGTCCAGCCGGGCTTCGTCGTTCATCGTGTCGATCGACGACGACGAATTCGTCAGCGAGGACGACCGCCCCGAAGCCGCCGCCATCGAGAAGCTGCGCGCCTTCGTCAACGAAGTGCGCCGCCGCAACACCGACCTGCCGATCTTCCTGTACGGCGAGACCCGCACCTCGCGCCATATCCCCAACGACATCCTGCGCGAGCTGCACGGCTTCATCCATATGTTCGAGGACACGCCGGAGTTCGTGGCGCGCCACATCATCCGCGAGGCGCGGGTCTACCTGGATTCGCTGGCGCCGCCGTTCTTCAAGGCGCTGATCGCCTACGCGCAGGACAGCTCGTACTCGTGGCACTGCCCGGGCCACTCGGGCGGCGTGGCGTTCCTCAAGAGCCCGGTCGGCCAGGTGTTCCACCAGTTCTTCGGCGAGAACATGCTGCGCGCCGACGTCTGCAACGCGGTGGACGAGCTCGGCCAGCTGCTCGACCACACCGGCCCGGTGGCGGCCTCGGAGCGCAATGCCGCGCGCATCTTCAACTCCGACCACATGTACTTCGTCACCAACGGCACCTCCACCTCGAACAAGATGGTGTGGCATGCCAACGTGGCGCCGGGCGACATCGTGGTGGTGGACCGCAACTGCCACAAGTCGATCCTGCACGCGATCATGATGACCGGCGCGATCCCGGTGTTCCTGATGCCCACGCGCAACCACTACGGCATCATCGGCCCGATCCCGAAGAGCGAGTTCGACCCCGAGACCATCCGCCGCAAGATCGCCGCGCACCCGTTCGCCAGCCTGGCGAAGAACCAGAAGCCGCGCATCCTGACCATCACCCAGGGCACCTACGACGGCGTGCTGTACAACGCCGAGCAGATCAAGGAAATGCTGGCGACCGAGATCGACACGCTGCATTTCGACGAAGCCTGGCTGCCGCACGCGGCGTTCCACGAGTTCTACCGCGACATGCACGCGATCGGCCGCGACCGCCCGCGCAGCAAGGACGCGCTGGTGTTCGCCACGCAGTCCACGCACAAGCTGCTGGCCGGCCTGTCGCAGGCCTCGCAGATCCTCGTGCAGGACTCCGAGACGCGCAAGCTGGACCGCTACCGCTTCAACGAGGCGTACCTGATGCACACCTCGACCAGCCCGCAGTACTCGATCATCGCCTCGTGCGACGTGGCCGCGGCGATGATGGAAGCGCCGGGCGGCACCGCGCTGGTGGAGGAAAGCATCCAGGAAGCGATCGACTTCCGCCGCGCCATGCGCAAGGTCGAGGGCGACTACGAAGCCGGCAACAACGGCGACTGGTGGTTCAAGGTGTGGGGCCCCGACGCGCTGGTCGAGGACGGCATCGGCGACCGCGAGGAATGGATGCTCAAGTCCAACGAGCGCTGGCACGGCTTCGGCGACCTCGCCGACGGCTTCAACCTGCTCGATCCGATCAAGGCCACCATCATCACCCCGGGCCTGGACGTGGACGGCGAGTTCAGCGAGCGCGGCATCCCGGCGGCCATCGTCACCAAGTACCTGGCCGAGCACGGCATCATCATCGAGAAGACCGGGCTGTACTCGTTCTTCATCATGTTCACCATCGGCATCACCAAGGGCCGCTGGAACTCGCTGGTGACCGAGCTGCAGCAGTTCAAGGACGACTACGACCAGAACCAGCCGCTGTGGCGCGTGCTGCCCGAGTTCGTGGCCAAGCACCCGCAGTACGAGCGCATGGGCCTGCGCGACCTGTGCGACGCCATCCACAGCGTCTACAAGGCCAACGACGTGGCGCGCGTGACCACCGAGATGTATCTGTCGGACATGGAGCCGGCGATGAAGCCGTCCGACGCCTGGGCCATGATGGCCCACCGCGAGATCGAGCGCGTGGCCGTGGACGAGCTCGAAGGCCGCGTCACCGCCATCCTGCTCACGCCGTACCCGCCGGGCATCCCGCTGCTGATCCCGGGCGAGCGCTTCAATCACATCATCGTGCAGTACCTGAAGTTCGCGCGCGACTTCAACAAGCTGTTCCCCGGCTTCGAGACCGACATCCACGGCCTGGTGGAGGAAGAGACCGACGGCGGCGGCAGGGCGTATTTCGTCGACTGCGTGAAGCAGGTTCGCTGAGGCTGGGCGGCAGCAGGAGCCTCCCCGGCATCCCAAGGGCCTCGCGCGAGCGAGGCCCTTTCCATTGGCAATCCGCCCGCCGGCAAGCCGCGCGGGAATGCGCTAGAGTGGCGCCTGAATCGCCGCGGCCCGGCGGCATGTGGAAATCCCATCGGACGGAGTGAGCATGGCTTCAGCGCGTAGAGTGGAATTGACTGAGTTCGGCGGCGTCGAGGTGATGCGGCTGGTGACGGCCGACCTGCCGGCGCCGGCGGCGGGCGAGGTGCAGTTGCGCCAGACCGCCGTCGGCTTCAACTACATCGACGTGTACCAGCGCGCGGGCAAGTATCCGCTGCCCAACCCGACCGGCCTCGGCCACGAGGCCGCCGGCGTGATCGAGGCGGTGGGCGAGGGCGTGTCGGACCTGCGCGCGGGCGACCGCGTGGTCTACATGAACGCCGGCATCGGCGCCTACGCCGGGCGCCGCAACGTCGCCGCCGACAAGGTAGTGAAACTGCCCGACGGCATCGACGACGTGGCCGCCGCGGCGGTCTTCTTCAAGGCCATGACCGCGCAGTACCTGGTGAAGAAGACCCATCGCGTGCAGCCCGGCGACATCGTGGTCGTGCATGCCGCCGCCGGCGGCGTGGGCCAGATCCTCGCCAGCTGGGCCAAGGCGCTCGGCGCCACGGTGATCGGCACGGCCGGCTCGCCGGCCAAGTGCGAGGTCGCGCGGGCGGCCGGCTGCGACGCCGCCATCGACTATTCGCAGGCGGACTGGGTGCGGCAGGTGATCGACGCCACCGGCGGGCGCAAGGCGCGCGTGGTCTACGACTCGGTCGGCCAGCACACCTTCATGGGCTCGCTCGACTGCACCGCGCCGTTCGGGCTGGTGGCGCTGTACGGCGCGGCATCGGGCCCGGTCGCGGCGTTCGAGCCGGAGCTGCTCAACAAGAAGGGCTGCCTGTTCCTGACGCGGCCCTCGGTGTTCCCGCACAACGCCGACACCCAGACCTTCCGCGCCAACGCGGCGGACGTGTTCCAGGCCATCGAACAGGGCGCGATCCGCGCCACCATCGGCGCGCGCTATCCGCTGGAGCAGGTCGCCGAGGCGCACCGCGCGGCCGAGGCGCGCGCCACCACCGGCGCGATCGTGCTGCTGCCCTGAGCGGCCGGGCGCGGCGGGTAAAGAAAAAGGTCCCGCGTGCGGGACCTTCGGATTGCCGGCAAAGCCAGCATGCCGCCTGTGTTCTCCCCTCGCCCATTTCATGGGAGAGGGGAGCAAACCTCCGACAGCCTGAAAGCCGCGCCGCGCGGCCCTTGTCCGCGCAGGACACCCATCCCGCTCACTTCTTCTTGTCGAACTCGAACTGCGGCGCGGCCGGCTCGTCCTGCGCCGGGGCCGAGGGCAGCTCGAGCGTGCCGGCGCCGCCGGCCGCGCCCGAGGGCGGCGCCGAGGCTCCGCCGCTGTCGCCGCCGAGCGGGATCGACACCTCCGCCGCGTTGCTATGGTGCAGCGAGCCCTTGTCGAGGAACATCGTGACCATGCCCGGCCAGAACATCACCATCACCACCATGATGAGCTGCAGGCCGACCCAGGGCAGCGCGCCCCAGTAGATGTCCGCGCTTTTCACTTCCTTGGGGGCGATGCCGCGCAGGTAGAACAGCGCGAAGCCGAACGGCGGGTGCATGAACGAGGTCTGCATGTTCACGCACAGCATCACGCCGAACCACACCAGCGCCGCGGTGGCGGCCGCCTCCGGGTTGCCGCCCATCGAGTCGGCCACCACCGGCGCCAGCACCTTGACCGCGACCGGGGCCAGCATCGGCACCACGATGAAGGCGATCTCGAAGAAGTCGAGGAAGAACGCCAGGAAGAAGATGAACAGGTTGACCACCAGCAGGAAGCCGATCCAGCCGCCCGGCAGCGAGGTGAACATGTGCTCCACCCACGCGCCGCCGTCCACGCCCTGGAACACCACCGAGAAGCAGGTCGAGCCGATCAGGATGAACACCACCATCGCCGTGATGCGCGCGGTGGACTGGTAGGCGTCGACGATCAGCACGCGCAGGTCGGTCAGCTGCCCGGCGCGCAGCAGCAGCCAGGCGATGACGAGGTAGACCACCGCCAGCGGAATGCGGAACAGGTGCGAGCCGAAGGCGAAGAAGCCAGCCACGATGGCGATGCCGGTGGCGGCGATGGCGGTGCGGTAGAGCGCGCGGTCGAGCTTGCCGAAGCCGGGGTTGCGCAGCACCGCCAGCACCAGCGCGCCGACCGCGCCCATCGCGCCGGACTCGGTGGGCGTGGCGATGCCCAGCATGATGGTGCCTAGCACCAGGAAGATCAGCACCGCGCACGGCACGATGCCGCGCAGGCACTTGCGCCACAGCGCCCAGCCGCGCAGCGTGCGTTCTTCCGCCGGCACCGGCGGCAGCCAGTCCGGCTTGATGCGCGCGAGCACGAAGGTGTAGAGCGCGAACAGCGCGATCTGCACCACCGACGGGCCCCACGCGCCCAGGTACATGCTGCCCACGTCGGCGCTGCCCATCGGCGTCTTGAGCTGGTCGGCCAGCACCACCAGCACCAGCGACGGCGGCACCAGCTGCGTGATGGTGCCCGACGCCGCCAGCACCCCGGTGGCGTACTTCATGTTGTAGCGGTAGCGCATCATCACCGGCAGCGAGATCATCGCCATCGCGATCACCTGGGCCGCCACCGTGCCGGTGATGGCGCCGAGGATGAAGCCGACGATGATGACCGAGTAGCCCAGGCCGCCGCGCACAGGGCCGAACAGCTGGCCCATCGAGTCGAGCATGTCCTCGGCCAGCCCGCATTTCTCGAGGATCGCGCCCATGAAGGTGAAGAACGGGATCGCCAGCAGCAGCTCGTTGGCCAGCACGCTGCCGAACACGCGGCTCGGCACCGCCTGCAGGAAGCTGACCGGGAAATAGCCCCACTCGATGGCGAGGAAGCCGAACGCGAGGCCGACCGCCGACAGCGAGAATGCGACCGGGAAGCCGATCAGCATGAATACCACCAGGCCGCCGAACATGAGCGGCGGCATATATTCCAACGGAATCATCATTGCACCGGCCTCTCGTATTTCGATTCGATGCGCACCAGCCCCTTGAGGGCGGCAATGCGCTTGATCAGTTCGGACACGCCTTGCAGGCCGAGCAGGGCGAAGCCGAGCGGCACCACCAGCTTGATCGGGTAGCGCGGCAGGCCGCCGGAGTTGCCGGATTGCTCGAGGATGCGCCACGAGGGCAGGAACAGGGATTCCCACGACAGCCACGCGAACAGCGCGCACGAAGGCAGCAGGAAGACGACGATGCCGAAGATGTCGATCCAGTGCTGCGCGCGCTCGGACACGTTGCCGTAGATCAGGTCCACGCGCACGTGCTCGTTGCGCTGGAACGTGTACGACGCGCCGAACATCACGGCAATGGCGAACATGTACCACTGCAGTTCGAGCGGCCAGTTGTCGCTGAGGTTGAAGCCGTAACGCAGCAGGGCGTTGCCCGCGCTGATCAGGCACGACAGCAGGATCATGATGTTTGCAAGCCTGCCCGTGTGCTGATTCAACCTGTCGATCTGCCGTGACAGACCAAGCAAGTAGTACATGGGTTGTCTCCCCCTGTTTTTGCGCCGATTAGTTTATCTGTAACAAAATGCATCGGCGCTTGGGGCTAATACCTACCGCATTGCGCAAAGATCGGCGGCGCGAACCGGCGGCACAAATGAAAAAGCCGCCGAGGGCATGCGCCCTGGCGGCTCTTGCGCGATGCGCGGCTTACGTGGAACCTACATCGGCGGACGGCGTTTCGCTCAAAGCGCCGCGCGCGCGGCGGCGATCGCCGCGCGCACCTGCGCCGGCGCGGTGCCGCCGACATGGTCGCGCGCCGCGACCGAGCCTTCCAGCGTCAGCACCGCGTGCACGTCGTCGCCGATCAGCGCGGCCTTGTCGCCCAGGCCGGTGGCCTCGCGCAGCTCGGCCACGGTGAGGTCGGCCAGGTCGCAGCGGCGGTCGTCGCAGGCGCGCACGGCGTGGGCCACGGCTTCGTGCGCGTCGCGGAACGGCAGGCCGCGCTTGACCAGGTAGTCGGCCAGGTCGGTGGCGGTGGCGTAGCCCTGCAGCGCGGCGGCGCGCATGTTGTCGGGCTTGACCGAGATGCCCGGCACCATGTCGGCGAAGATGCGCAGCGTGTCGGCCACGGTGTCGACCGTGTCGAACAGCGGTTCCTTGTCTTCCTGGTTGTCCTTGTTGTACGCCAGCGGCTGGCCCTTCATCAGCGTCAGCAGGCCGACCAGGTGGCCGTTGACGCGGCCGGTCTTGCCGCGCGCCAGCTCGGGCACGTCCGGGTTCTTCTTCTGCGGCATGATCGAGCTGCCGGTGCAGAAGCGGTCGGCGATGTCGATGAAGCCCACGCGCGGGCTCATCCAGATCACCAGTTCCTCGGAGAAGCGCGAGACGTGGGTCATCACCAGCGCCGAGGCGGCGCAGAATTCGATGGCGAAGTCGCGGTCGGACACGGCGTCGAGCGAGTTGCGGCACACGCCGTCGAAGCCAAGCTGCTGCGCCACGAACTCGCGGTCGATCGGGTAGCTGGTGCCGGCCAGCGCGGCGGCGCCCAGCGGCAGGCGGTTGACGCGGCGGCGGCAGTCGGCCATGCGCTCGGCGTCGCGCGTGAACATCTCCACGTAGGCCAGCAGGTGGTGGCCGAAGGTGACCGGCTGCGCCACCTGCAGGTGGGTGAAGCCGGGCAGGATGGTGTCGGCGTTCTTCTCGGCCAGGTCCAGCAGCGCGCCGCGCAGCGCGCCCAGCAGGCCGATGATGGCGTCGATCTCGCTGCGCAGCCACAGGCGGATGTCGGTGGCGACCTGGTCGTTGCGCGAGCGGCCGGTGTGCAGGCGCTTGCCGGCGTCGCCGACCAGCGCGGTCAGGCGCGCCTCGATGTTGAGGTGGACGTCTTCCAGGTCGAGCTTCCACTCGAAGCCGCCGGCCTCGATCTCGGCGCGGATCTGCGCCATGCCGCGCTCGATCTCGGCGCGGTCGGCCTCGGCGATGATTCCCTGCTTGGCCAGCATGGCGGCGTGCGCGAGCGAGCCCTGGATGTCGAACAGCGCCAGGCGCTTGTCGAAGAACACCGAAGCGGTGTAGCGCTTCACCAGGTCGGACATCGGTTCGGAGAAGCGGGCGGACCAGGCTTCGCCTTTCTTGGCAAGTTGGGAGGTCATGGGCGGGTAAGGCTGGGTTGGCTCGCAGGCCGGCGGCGGTACCGCGGCGCGAGCGGGAAAATCGGGGAAACAGCGATTATATCGCTGCCGCCGCCCTCCCAGCCCGGCTTGTGGCTGGCGCCGGCGGCAGGCCGCGCGGACGCCGGCGGCACGCCGGGGCCGGCCGGGCGGGCGCGCCGCGGCGCCGATGGCCGGCGGCGGGTGATGCCGGCGGCACAGGGCCGGCGCGGGCCGGCGCGCGCGAGCCTGCCGGGGCCCGAACGGAAACCCGGGCCGGGCGGACTGGCGCCGCCGCGGCCCCGGCGGGGTCGGCGGGGTCGGCGGAATCGGCGGAACCCGCGGAACCTGCGGGATCAGCCGCTATTGCGCAGCCCCGCCGCCACCCCGTTGATGGTGAGGTGGATGCCGCGCCGCACGCGGATGTCGTCGCCGTCCTTGCCCGAGCGGTAGCGCTTGAGCAGCTCCACCTGCAAGTGGTTGAGCGGGTCGAGGTAGGCGAAGCGGTTCTTGATCGAGCGCGCCAGCAGCGGGTTGTCGGCCAGGCGCTCCTGGCGCCCGGTGATCAGCGCCAGCATGTCGCAGGTCAGGTGCCACTCGGCGCTGATGCGCGCGAACACGGTTTTGCGCAGCGCCGCGTCCTCGCACAGCGCGGCGTAGCGCGAGGCCACCGCGAGGTCGGTCTTGGCCAGCACCATGTCCATGTTGGACAGCAGCGTGGAGAAGAACGGCCACGACTTGACCATGCGCCGCAGCGTGGCCTGCGCCGCCTTGCGCGCCTTGTCGTCGGGCGCCGCGTCCAGCACCGCCCGGACCGCGCTGCCGAAGCCGAACCAGCCCGGCAGCAGCAGCCGGCACTGGCCCCACGAGAAGCCCCACGGAATCGCGCGCAGGTCCTCGATGCGGCGGTGCTTCTTGTCCATCAGCTTGCGCGAGGCCGGGCGCGAGCCGAGGTTCAGGTCGGCGATCTCGGTGATCGGCGTGGTGGCGAAGAAATAGTCCTTGAAGCCCGGCGTGTCGTAGACCAGGTCGCGGTAGGACGCGAAGGCGCGGTCCGAGAGCTGCTGCATCATCGCCTCGAACGCGGCCAGCTCCTTCGGCGCGTTCTGCGTGGGCAGCAGCGACGCTTCCAGCGTGGCGGCGATCACCGTCTCCAGGTTGCGCCGGCCGATCTCGGCGTTGGCGAACTTGCTGTTGATGATCTCGCCCTGCTCGGTCAGGCGGATCTGCCCGTTGACCGTGCCCGGCGGCTGCGACAGGATGGCCTGGTAGGTCGGGCCGCCGCCGCGGCCGACCGTGCCGCCGCGGCCGTGGAACAGGCGCAGCTTGACTTTGCGCTGCTCGAACAATTGCACCAGCGCCAGCTCGGCCTTGTACAGCTCCCAGTTCGAGGTCAGGAAGCCGCCGTCCTTGTTGGAGTCCGAATAGCCCAGCATCACTTCCTGCTCGCCGCCGTGGTGGGCGATCACCGGGGCGAAGCCCGGCAGCTCCAGCAGCGACTGCATGATGCCGGCGGCGTTGCGCAAGTCCTCGATGGTCTCGAACAGCGGGATCACCATCAGCTCCATGCGGGCCGGGTCGGTCTTGCTGCCGAGCGTGCCGCGCAGCATGCCGGCTTCCTTCTGCAGCAGCATCACCTCCACCAGGTCGGACAGCGTCTCGGTGTGCGAGATGATGTAGTTGCGCGCCACGCGCGCGCCGTAGCGGGCGCGCAGCTGGCGCGCGGTGTCCAGGATGGCGAGTTCGCTGCGGGTCTGCTCGGAGTAGGTGTGCCACGGCAGCGTCAGCAGGCGCGGCTGGCGCAGCTCGGCCAGCAGTAGCTCCAGCTTGCGCGCCTCGGGCAGGCCGGCGTAGTCGGCCTCCACGCCGGCGGCGGCGAACAGCTCGGCGATCACGGCTTCGTGCACGTCGGAGACCTGGCGCATGTCGATCGACGCCAGGTGGAAGCCGAACACGGCGATGGCCTTGGCCAGCGCGTCGATGCGCGTGCGCGCCAGTGCCGCGCCGTGGTGGGCGCGCAGCGAGTCGGTCACCACCTGCACGTCGGCGGCGAACGACTGCGCGTCGGCGTAGGGCGCGGCGTCGGCCACCGGGTGGCGCGGCGCGGCCTGGCCGTTGATGGCCAGGCAGGTGGCCGCCAGGCGCGCGTAGATGCCGATCAGCGCGCGGCGGTAGGGCTCGTCGGCGCGATGGTCGGAGTGGTCGGGCGAGATGTCGGCCAGCGCCAGCAGCTCGGGGCTGGCCTCCACCATCAGGCTGGACATCGACAACTCGGCGCCGAGCGCGTGCACCTCGTCCAGGTACCACTCCAGGATCAGCGACGACTGCTTGGTCGCGGCCTGCTCCAGCGTGGCCGCGGTGACGTTGGGGTTGCCGTCGCGGTCGCCGCCGATCCACGAGCCCATCTGGAAGAACGGCGCGAGCTGCGCCGGGCCGGCCGCGGCCGGCGCGCCCTTGTGGCGGCGCGAGGCCGGGAACACCGCGGCGATGTCCTCCTCCAGCTCGCTCATCAGCTGCGGGATGCCGCGCAGGAAGCAGGTGCGGTAGTAGGACAGCGCGTTCTCGATCTCGTCCACCACCATCAGGCGCGTGTTGCGCAGCATGCGGGTCTGCCACAGCGTGGTCACGCGCGCGCGCAGCAGCGCGGTGTTGTGCTCGCGCTCGCGCGCGGTCATGGGCAGGTCGCGCTCGGCCAGCAGGCGCGCGATTTCGCGCTCGGCGTCGAGGATGCTCTTGCGCTGCACCTCGGTCGGGTGGGCGGTGAGCACCGGCACGATCAGCGCTTCGTCGAAGAACTGGCGCAGGGTCTTGCCCGACACGCCGGCCGCGTCGATGGCCTGCAGCGCGCGCGCCAGGCTGCCCGGCTGCGCCGGCGAGCCGGCCAGCGCGTGCACGCGGCGGCGGCGGTTGTGGTGCTGGTCCTCGGCGATGTTGGCCAGGTGCGAGAAATAGCTGAACGCGCGCACCACCCAGTTGGTCTGGTCGCGCGACAGGCGCTTGAGCAGGCGGTCCAGCTCGGCGCCGGCGGCGCGGTCGTTCTCGCGGCGAAAGCGCACCGCCATCTGGCGGATGGTCTCGACCAGCTCGAAGGCGGCCTCGCCTTCCTGCTCGCGCACGCAGTCGCCCAGCAGGCGGCCCAGGAAGCGGATGTCCTCGCGCAGCGGCACGTCCTTGTCGCTGGCGCGGCGGGCCGGCGCCGGCGCGGCGGTGGCGTTCGCGGCACTGGCGGCCTTGGTGGGCTTGATGGGCCTGGTGGCCTTGACGGGCTTGGCGGCGTCGGCGGATCGCGGGAGCCGGGCCGGTCTGGCGCCGGCGGCGGGCGGGGCGGGGGGGCTTGCGGGAACCGTGGCCAGGGCCAGGGCGGCATCGGGGGCGTCGGCCCGGCTGGCGGCGGTCTGGCGCCGGCCGGCAGGGCGCGCGGCTTGCTGCGTCATGCAATCTCCTGTTGTCTCGTCTCTCTTATTCGTCGCCTGGAGCGGCTTGGGGTGCGTGCTAACATGCGCGGATGCAAGCATCCGTTCCCCAGTCTTCCTCCGGCGCCGCGCCGCGCAAGCTTGTCATCGCCTCCCGCGAAAGCCGTCTGGCGATGTGGCAGGCCGAGCATGTGCGTGCTGCGTTGCAACAATACTATCCCGCGTGCGATGTGTCCATCCTGGGCATGACGACCCGCGGAGACCAGATTCTAGACCGCACGCTGTCGAAAGTCGGCGGCAAGGGGCTCTTCGTCAAGGAGCTGGAGATCGCGATGGCCGACGGCCGCGCCGATCTCGCCGTGCACTCGCTCAAGGATGTGCCGATGGAGCTACCCGCCGGGTTTGCGCTGGCCGCCATCATGGAGCGCGAGGACCCGCACGACGCGCTGGTGTCGGCGCGCTTCGGCTCGCTCGACGAGATGCCCGCCGGCACCGTGGTGGGCACCTCCAGCCTGCGCCGCGAGGCCGCGCTGCGCGCGCGCTACCCGCACCTGGAGATCCGCCCGCTGCGCGGCAACCTCGACACGCGCCTGGCCAAGCTCGACCGCGGCGACTACGCCGCCATCATCCTGGCCGCCGCCGGGCTCAAGCGTCTCGGGCTGGCCGGCCGCATCCGCGCCGTGCTCGATCCGGTCAGCTCGCTGCCGGCCGCGGGCCAGGGCGCGCTGGGCATCGAGATTCCCGCCGGCCGCCCCGAGCTGGCCGCCTGGCTTGCCCCGCTCAACCACGCGCCCAGCGCGCTGGCCGTGACCGCCGAGCGCGCCGTGTCGCGCCTGCTGGGCGGCTCCTGCCAGGTGCCGCTGGCCGCCCACGCGCGCTGGGACGGCGCGCAGCTGCGCATCGACGCCTTCGTGGCGCTGCCCGACGGCAGCCGCAGCGTGCGCGCCAGCGCCGCGGCGCTGGTCGCGGGCGACGACGCGGTGGCCCGCGCCGAGGCGCTCGGCAGCGCCGTCGCCCGCGACCTGCTCGACCAGGGCGCCGCCGGCATCCTGGCCGCGCTGGCGGATCCGGCTTCGCCGCAAGCTCCCGCCTGAGGCCGGCCCATGCCCCGCCCGACCGTCGTTGTGACACGACCCGCCGGGCAGTCCCGGCAACTGACCGAGGCGCTCTCGGCAGCCGGCCTGGACGTGCTCGGCTTTCCCCTGCTGGCGATCGGCCCCGCCGCCGACGAAGGCCCGCTGCGCGCCGCGCTGGCGCAACTGGCGGACTTCGCGCTGGTGGTCTTCGTCAGCCCCAATGCCGTGGCCTTCGCGCTCGACGCGCTGGCCCAGGTGCAGGACAAGCCCGCGCCGCGCTGGCCCGAGGCCGTGCCGCTCGCGGTGGTCGGCCCGGCCAGCGTGGCCGCGCTGGCCGAACGCGGCATCGCCGCGCCCGCCTGCCGCGTGATCGCGCCGGCGGGCAGCCATGCGCATGAGGCGGACGGCGCCGGCCTGGCCGACAACGGCGACGGCGCCGACAACGAAAACGGCAATGGCAATGGCAACGACAGCAGCAACGGCAACGACGGCGGCGACACCCGCTTCGACTCCGAAGCCCTGTGGCAGCAGATCGACAGCCAGCTCGGCGCGGCGGCGCTGGCCGGGCGCCAGGTCCTGATCGTGCGCGGCAACGGCGGGCGCGACTGGCTGGCCGAGCGCCTGCGCGGCGCCGGCGCCGAGGTGCGCGCCGTCGAGGCCTACCGGCGCTCGGTGCCCGCGCCCGGCAGCATGCAGTGGCAGGCCGTGCGCGACGGGCTCAAGCCGGGCGCGCCGCCGCAGGCGTGGCTGCTGACCAGTTCCGAGGCCGTGCGCAATCTCGACGGCATGGCCCGCGAAGCGCTCAGCCCGCAGGAGCTGGCGGGCCTGCGCCAGGTGCAGTGCATCGCGCCGCATGCGAGAATCGCCGAGCAGGCCGCCGCGCTGGGCTTCGCGCACGTGCTGCGCGCCGCGCCGGGCGACGAAGGCCTGCTCGCCGCGTGCCGCCAGTGGGCCCAGGCCCACGCCGGCCCGCCCGCGCCGATGCCGGCGCCGGCATCGGCACCGTCCGCCGTGGCAACGGTGGCGCCGCCGCCGCCGGCCTTGCCGGACAACGCTTCCTCCGCCATATCGTCAACAACGCCAACGAAGGCCGATCGCGTGACGCAAGAACATACCGCTACCGCTCCTCCCGCCACCAGCCCGCCGCCCGCGGCGCCGCCCGCCCGCGGCGCGGCGCGCGTCAGTCCGTGGTGGCTGCTGCTGGTCCTGCTGATCCTCGCCATCGGCGGCGGCTTCTGGTGGCTGCAGAACCGCGTCGAGCACCTCACGCAGGAACTGGCGCGGCGCCAGCAGAGCAACGACGCGCTGGTGCAGGAAACGCGCGTGCTGTCGCGCAACGCGCAGGACACGGTCAAGGAGCTGCAGGCCAAGGTCGGCGCGCTCGACGGCCAGCTCGGCGAGGCGCGCGACAAGCAGTCCGCGCTCGAGCAGGTCTACCAGGACCTGATGCGCAACCGCGACGACTGGGAAATCGCCGAGATCCAGCAACTGCTGACCAACGCCGGCCAGCAGCTCCAGCTGACCGGCAACGTGCAGGTGGCGCTGGCCGCGCTGCAAAGTGCCGACACCCGCCTGGCGCGCACCGACAAGCCGCAGTACAACCTGCTGCGCCGGGCCATCGCGCGCGATGTCGCGCGCATGAAGGCGGTGCCGGACACCGACCTGACCGGCGCCGCCATCAAGCTCGACGAAGCCATCAACCAGGTCGACACGCTGCCGCTGCTGTCGAGCGAGCGCATGCTCGAGCGCAGCGAGGCCGACGCGCGCAAGGCGGAGGCGACCACCAGGGCCGAGGCGAAGCCCGACAAGGGCAATACGAAGAACGTGGCGCGCAGCGCCGCCGCGCCGTCGGTGGGCAACGCCGTGGCCGGCTGGTTCGGCGGCCTGTGGGACAGCGTGCGCGACGAGCTGACGCAGGTCATCCGCATCCGCCGCGTGGACGACGCCCAGGCGCTGCTGCTGACCGGCGACCAGGGCTGGTTCCTGCGCGAGAACGTCAAGCTGCGCCTGCTCAACGCGCGGCTGGCGCTGCTGTCGCGCAACGAGCCGGTGTTCCGCAACGACCTCGCCGCCGCGCAGGCCATGATCGGCCGCTATTTCGACACCAAGTCGCGCCGCGTGCAGGCCGCGCTGACGCTGCTCAAGCAGGCCCAGGCCGGCGCGGTGTCGGTGCAGCTGCCGACGATGGCGGAAAGCCTCGGCGCGCTGCAGGCGCTCAAGAAGGAGTAGCGCATGCGGCTTCTGTTCTGGGTGGCGATCCTCTTTGGCGGCGCGGTCGGGCTGGCGCTGTTTACGCAATTCAACCAAAGCAACGTGGTGCTGTTCTACCCGCCGTACCGGGTCGAACTCTCGCTCAACCTCGCGCTGGCCCTGCTGCTGCTGGCGTTCTTCGTGGTCTGGACCATCCTCACCACGGTGCGGCACCTGTCGGAGATGCCCGGGCGCGCCGCCGCCTACCGCGAGCGCAGCCGCATGAACCGCGCGCAGGCCGCGCTGCGCGAGTCGATCGAGAACCTGTTCGCCGGCCGCTTCGCGCGCGCCGAGCGCACCGCGCGCGAAGCCCAGGCCTGGCCCGAGCAGGCCCAGACCGCGGCGCTGATCGGCGCGCGCGCCGCGCACCGCATGCAGGAAATGGAGCGGCGCGACGCCTGGATGGCGCAAGTCACCGACCCCGAGCGCGAGCAGGCGCGGCTGGTGTCGATGGCCGAGCTGCTGGTCGACGCGCGCGACGCCGAAGGCGCGCTCGAGACCATCGCGCAACTGCAGTCGCAGGGCGCGCGCCAGATCCACGTGCAGCGCATCGCGCTGCGCGCGCACCAGCACCTGAAGAACTGGTCCGAGGTGCTGCGCCTGGCGCGCTCGCTGGAAAAGCGCAACGCCATCCACCCGGTGCTGGCGCTGCGCCTCAAGCAACTGGCCTGCGAAGCGCTGCTCGAAGAGCGCCGCCACGACGCCGAGGCGCTGCAGGACCTGTGGCGCTCGCTGTCGGCCGACGAGCGCCGCGCCGCGCGCATCGCCGAGCCCGCCGCGCGCTACTTCGCCGCGCTGGGCCGCCAGGACGAGGCGCGCAAGATCGTGGAAGACGCGCTCAAGGTGAACTGGGACAGCCGGCTGGTGCTGCGCTATGCCGAATGCGCCGAGCCGGGCCACGCGCTGCCGCAGATCCAGCAGGCCGAGAAATGGCTGGCGCAGCATCCGGTCGATGCCGACCTGTATTTCGCGCTGGGCATGCTGTGCCTGGGCGAGAAGCTGTGGGGCAAGGCCCAGTCGAGCTTCGAGCGCGCGCTGCGGTACGCCGACGACGAATCGCAGCGCCGGCTGCGCGTGCGCGCGCACCTGGCGCTGGGCCGGCTGTACGAAGAGACCGAGCGGCCCGAGGAAGCGCAGAAGCACTATCGCGAAAGCGCCATGCTGGCGGCGTAGCGAGGTAGCGGCCGCCGCGCCGGGCGCTCATCCGGCCGGCTTGCCGCCCGCGTCGTCGGGAATCGCCTCCGCCTCGGATTTTGTATCCGCCTCGCCCGGACCGCCGTCCGGGCGTTTTTCCTTCACCACCGCGTAACGCGCCAGCGTCTCCCTGCGCGCCACGTCGTGCTGCACGAGCGGGCGCGGGTAGTCCTCGCCGAGCTTCACGCCGGCGGCGGCCAGCACGTCGTCGGGCGCGGTCCACGGGGCGTGGACGTACTTGTCCGGCAGCCGCGCCAGTTGCGGCAGGTACTTGCGGATGAAGCGCCCCTGCGGATCGAACTTCTGCGACTGCGTGACCGGGTTGAAGATGCGGAAGTAGGGCTGCGCGTCGCAGCCGGTCGAGGCCGCCCACTGCCAGCCGCCGTTGTTGGCGGCCAGGTCGAAGTCGTTGAGCTGGTCGGCGAAATACTGCTCGCCGCGCCGCCAGTCCACGCCGAGGTCCTTGACCAGGAAACTGGCCGCCACCATGCGCAGGCGGTTGTGCATGTAGCCGCTCTGCCGGATCTGCAGCATGGCCGCGTCCACCAGCGGATAGCCGGTGCGGGCGTCGCGCCAGGCCTGGAAATAGCGCTCGCCGGTGTCGCCGTCCACCCAGCGGATGGCGTCGTAGGCCACATGGAACGCCTGCCCGGCGGCCACGCGCGGATGGTGGTGCAGGATCATGAAATAGAAGTCGCGCCAGATCAGCTCCGACAGCCACGTCGCCGCGCCCGCGCTGTCGGCGCCGCCGCGCAGCACCGCCTCGTGGGCCGCGCGCGCCAGCGTGCGGATCGAGAGCGTGCCGAAGCGCAGGTGCACCGACAGGTAGCTCGGTCCGCGCAGCGCGGGAAAGTCGCGCCGCCGGGCGTAGTCGCCCATGCGCGCGAGGAAGTCGCCGAGCAGCGCGTGGGCGCCGGCGCTGCCCGCCGGCATGGCGATCTCGGCCAGGTTGGACGGCGCGAAACCCAGCGCGTGCAGCGTGGGCAGCGCCCGCGCGTGGGCCCTGGGGACCGGGGCGAGCGCCGGCAGGTAAGGCTCGACCGGGTAGGGCTTGAGGTCGAACGGCAGCAGCGCCTTGAGCCAGGCGTTCTTGTACGGCGTGAACACCGAGAACGGCGTGCCCTGGCCGGTCAGGATCTCGTCGCGCTCGAAGACTGCCTGGTCCTTGAAGGTGAAGAAGGCGCGCGATGCCGCCGCCAGCGCCTGGCCGACGTCGGCATCGCGCGCCTGCGCGGCGGGCTCGTAGTCGTGGTTGGCGAAGACCGCCTCCGCGTCCAGTTCGGCGGCCAGCGCGGGGATGGCCGCGCGCGCCGCGGCGTCGAGCACGATCAGGCCGCCGCCGGCCGCCCTGAGGGCGGCGTCCAGCGGCGCCAGCGAGGCGAGGATGAACTCCACGCGGCGGTCGGCGGCAAGGCCGCGCGCGCGCAGCGCGGCGAGGATCTCGCGGTCGAACACGAACGCGCACCACACCCGGCGGCAGTGCTTGAGGGCATAATGCAGCGCCGCGTGATCGTCGGCGCGCAGGTCGCGCCGGAACCAGACCAGGCCGCGTTCGAAGCGCCGGTCGATCCGGTAGGGCTGGCGCGTGCCGGCGGGCGGGGTGGGCAAGATCGGCGTTCCTCGGGATTGAAGCCTGCTACCCTAGCACACGGGCGGCCGGAGGCCGCGCCGCGGCGCCGGTTTTGCATGCCGGTGCATATACTTCCCGATTTTTCCAGCATTCCAGACAGCAAGAAGCAAGACATGGCCACCACACTCGACCGCATCCTCCAATCGCAAGGCTTCGGCACCCGCCGCTACTGCGGCGACCTGATCGGCGCCGGCCTGGTCGAGGTCGACGGCGTGCTGTGCGAGGACCCGCGCGCGCAGTTCGAGATCGACGGGCTGCGCCTGACCGTGGACGGCGAGGAATGGATCGGCCACACCAAGGCCTACCTGATGCTCAACAAGCCGGTCGGCTACGAGTGCTCGCAGCGCCCGCGCCACCATCCCAGCGTGTACAACCTGCTGCCGGTGCCGCTGCGCCAGCGCGAGGTGCAGGCGGTGGGCCGGCTCGACCAGGACACCACCGGGCTGCTGCTGCTGTCGGACGACGGCCAGTTCATCCACGCCCAGACCTCGCCCAAGAAGAAGGTGCCCAAGGTCTACGAGGTGACGACCGCCGAGCCCGTCACGCAGGCCCAGGTCGACGCGCTGTTGGCCGGCGTGCAACTGGAGGACGAGCCGGCGCCGCTTGCCGCCGTGGCCTGCGAGGCCACCGGCGAGCGCGGCCTGCGCCTGACCTTGTCGGAGGGCAAGTACCATCAGGTCAAGCGCATGGTGGCGGCGGCCGGCAACCACGTGGAGGCGCTGCACCGCAGCGCCATCGGCGGGCTGGTGCTGGAGCCGGCACTGGCGCCGGGCGAATGGCGCTGGCTCACGCCGGACGACCTCGCCGCGCTGGCGCGCAAGGAGTAGGGCGCGCGGCAACGCGCGCCGGGGCCGGAAGGGTGTTCATGTTGCAGTGCGGCATGGGCGAATCTTTTCCGGACGGACGGCTTTGATTTGATAAAATGCAGGGATGGCGACGCTGGAAGCCCCAATCAATCTCACCAATCAGTTCCTGATTGCCATGCCCGGCATGGCAGACCCGACCTTTTCGGGTTCCGTCGTCTATTTGTGCGAGCACAACGACCGCGGCGCGCTGGGCCTGGTGATCAACCGGCCTATCGACATCGACATGGCCACGCTGTTCGACAAGATCGACCTCAAGCTCGAGATCCAGCCGGTGGCGCAGCAGCCCGTGTATTTCGGCGGTCCGGTGCAGACCGAGCGCGGTTTCGTGCTGCATGATCCGGTCGGCATCTACGTCTCGTCGCTGGCGGTGCCCGGCGGGCTCGAGATGACCACCTCCAAGGACGTGCTCGAAGCCGTCGCCAACGGCAGCGGCCCGCACCGCTTCCTGCTCACGCTCGGCTATGCCGGCTGGGGCGCCGGGCAGCTCGAGGACGAGCTCAGCCGCAACGGCTGGCTGACGGTCCAGGCCGATCCCGAGATCATCTTCAGCGTGCCGCCCGAAGAACGCTTCGCCGCCGCCATCCGCCTGCTGGGCATCGACTTCACCATGCTCTCGGGCGAGGCCGGGCATGCCTGAGGGCGCAGCGGCGTCCACGCCGCCAGGCCCGCTGCCCGCCGACGGCACCGTCCTCGCCTTCGACTACGGCGAGAAGAAGATCGGCGTGGCGCTCGGCAACTTCATCACGCGCGAGGCGCGCCCGCTCGTCATCCTGCCCAATCCCACCGTGGAAGCCCGCTTCGAGGCGGTGGCCGCGCTCGTGAGGGAATGGGCGCCGGTGCGGTTCGTGGTGGGCATGCCGGTCAACCCGGACGGCGGCGAGCAGCCTTCCATGCGCCTCGCCCGCCGCTTCGGCAACCAGCTCAACGGCCGCTTCGGCCTGCCGGTGGAGTGGGTCGACGAACGCTACACCTCGCGCCTGGCCCAGATGGCCGGCTACCGGCCCGGCGAGCTCGATGCCGAGGCCGCCCGCCTTATCCTGCAACAGTACTTCGACCAGCATCCCCTATGACCCAGACTTCCTCTCCAGACGCCGAGGCGCTCTATCGCACGCTGCGCGACCAGGTGCAGGCCGCGCTGCCTGACGCCGAGCGCGCGCAATGGTCGGTGGCCGGCATCCATTCCGGTGGCGCCTGGATCGCCGAGCGGCTGGCCGCCGACCTGCATCTGGCCGGCCACGGGGTCATCAACGTCGCCTTCCACCGCGACGACTACGCCAAGAAGGGCCTGCACAGCCAGGCCCAGCCCACCACGCTGCCGTTCGACGTGCAGGACCGCAAGATCCTGCTGATCGACGACGTGCTCGCCACGGGCCGCACCATCCGCGCCGCCGTCAACGAACTGTTCGACTACGGCCGCCCGGCCCGCGTGGCGCTGGCCGTGCTGGCCGACCGCGGCGGGCGCGAGCTGCCGGCCGCGGCCGACTTCGTCGCCGCGCACGTCGAGCTGCCGCCCGGCACCACGCTGGTGCTGTCGCACGAGGGCAGCGGCGCCGGCATGCGTTTCGCCTTCGCCGTCGAGGCCACCGGCAACTGAGGCCGGCGCATGGCCGGGCCAGGCGCGCGCGGGCGGATGCCCGCCACGCCGGGCCGGCCTGCAAGCTCAGCAACGAACCAGACCGCTCCAGACCAGCCAATCGCCGCCGCCCGGCTCTCTTCCACTGCCATGATCAAGACGTTCCGCAACCCGCAACTGACCAAGAACGGCGAGCTCAAGCACCTGCTGTCGATCGAAGGCCTGTCGCGCGAGATGATCGCGCACATCCTCGACACGGCCAGCCAGTTCGTCTCGCTGTCCGATTCCGACCGCGACGTCAAAAAGGTGCCCTTGCTGCGCGGCAAGAGCGTGTTCAACCTGTTCTTCGAGAACTCCACGCGCACCCGCACCACCTTCGAGATCGCCGCCAAGCGGCTCTCGGCCGACGTGCTCAACCTGAACATCAACGCGTCCTCGACCAGCAAGGGCGAGTCGCTGCTCGACACCATCAACAACCTGTCGGCGATGTCGGCCGACATGTTCGTGGTGCGCCACGCCAGCTCCGGCGCGCCCTACCTGATCGCCGAGCACGTCGCGCCGCACGTGCACGTGATCAACGCCGGCGACGGCCGCCACGCGCACCCCACCCAGGGGCTGCTCGACATGTACACGATCCGCCATTACAAGCAGGACTTCACCAAGCTCACGGTGGCCATCGTGGGCGACATCCTGCACTCGCGCGTGGCGCGCTCCGACATCCACGCGCTGACCACGCTGGGCGTGCCCGAAGTGCGCGCGATCGGCCCGCGCACGCTGCTGCCGTCCGGCCTGGAGCAGATGGGCGTGCGCGTGTTCCACAACATGGAAGAAGGGCTCAAGGGCGTCGACGTGGTCATCATGCTGCGCCTGCAGAACGAACGCATGAGCGGCGCGCTGCTGCCGTCGGCGCAGGAATACTTCAAGGCCTACGGCCTCACGCCCGAGCGGCTGGCGCTGGCCAGGCCCGACGCCATCGTGATGCACCCCGGCCCGATGAACCGCGGCGTGGAGATCGACTCCGCCGTGGCCGACGGGCCGCAGTCCGTGATCCTCAACCAGGTGACCTTCGGCATCGCCGTGCGCATGGCGGTGATGGGGATCGTGGCCGGGAACCACGACTGACCGCGACCGCACTCCAGCGCCACAGCCAGAACAACCGCAACAAGCCAAGCGACACGATATGAAGATCCACATCAAAGGCGGCCGCCTGATCGACCCGGCCGCGAACGTCGATGCGCAGCAAGACCTCTACATTGCCGCCGGCAAGGTCGTCGGCGTCGGCAGCGCGCCGGCGGACTTCCACGCCAACAAGACCATCGACGCCAGCGGGCTGGTCGTCTGCCCCGGCCTGGTCGACCTCTCCGCGCGCCTGCGCGAGCCCGGCTACGAATACAAGGCCACGCTCGAATCCGAGGTGGCCGCCGCCACCGCCGGCGGCGTCACCAGCCTGGTCTGCCCGCCCGACACCGATCCGGTGCTCGACGAGCCCGGCCTGGTGGAAATGCTCAAGTTCCGCGCCCGCACGCTCAACCAGACCCACGTCTATCCGCTCGGCGCGCTCACGCTCGGCCTCAAGGGCGAAACGCTGACCGAGATGTCGCAGCTCACCGAGGCCGGCTGCATCGGCTTCTCGCAGGCCGAAGCCCCGATCCGCGACACCCGCGTGCTGCTGCGCGCGCTGCAATACGCGCAGACCTTCGGCTTCACCGTGTGGCTGCGCCCTGAGGATCCCTATCTCGGCGGCGGCGTGGCCGCCAGCGGCGCGGTGGCCTCGCGCCTCGGCCTGTCCGGCGTGTCCGTGATCGCCGAGACCGTGCGCCTGCACACCATCTTCGAACTCATGCGCAGCACCGGCGCGCGCGTGCACCTGTGCCGCCTGTCCTCCGCCGCCGGCATCGAGCTGGTGCGCCAGGCCAAGCGCGAAGGCCTGGCCGTGACCTGCGACGTCAACATCCATCACGTCTCGCTGACCGACATGGACATCGGCTACTTCAACTCGCAGATGCGCTTCTCGCCGCCGCTGCGCGGCAGCCGCGACCGCGACGCCATCATCGCCGGGCTGATCGACGGCACCATCGACGCGCTGTGCTCCGACCACACCCCGGTGGACGACGACGAAAAGCTGCTGCCCTTCGCCGAAGCCTCGCCCGGCGCCACCGGGCTCGAACTGCTGCTGCCGCTGACGCTGCGCTGGGCCGAGCAGCACAAGGTCCCGCTCGCCAGCGCGCTCGCCCGCATCACCTCCGAGCCCGCGCGCGTGCTGGGCCTGCCCGCCGGCACGCTGGCCAGCGGCAGCACCGCCGACATCTGCATCTTCCACCCCGCACAGGAATGGAAGGTCGAGCGGCGCGCGCTCAAGAGCCAGGGCAAGAACTCGCCGTGGCTCGGCTACGACATGCGCGGCCGCGTGCGCGCCACGCTCGTCAGCGGCCACGTCGTCCACGAACTGCACTGACACCGTGCCGGGGAGCCACGCATGACCTGGCTGCGCAAGACCGCGCTGATCCTCCACCTGCTGCGCGGCATCGTCACCTGCGCGCTGCTGTTCCCGTGGCTGGGCGCCGAGTCCCGGCGCTGGCACATCCGGCGCTGGTCGCGCCGGCTGCTGCGCATCTGCGGCATCACGCTCGAAGTCCAGGGGCTGGAGCCGGGCGAACTGCCGCCGCGCGGCGCGATGGTGGTGTCCAACCATATCTCCTGGCTGGACATCTACGTCATCAATAGCTGGTACCCGCCGCGCTTCGTCGCCAAGTCGGAGATCCGCGACTGGCCCGTGATCGGCTGGCTGTGCGGCCACACCGGCACCATCTTCATCGAACGCGCGCGCAAGCGCGACGCGCACCGCGTGCTGCACGCCATCACCGACGTGATGCTGCAGGGCGACCTCGTCTGCGTGTTCCCCGAAGGCACCACCACCGACGGCACCAGCGTGCTGCCGTTTCACGCCAACCTGATGCAGGCGCCGGTTTCCGGCGGCCTGCCGGTGCAGCCGGCCGGGCTGTCCTACCTCGACGCCGCCACCGGACAACCGACCACCGCGCCCGCGTACATCGGCGACCTGAGCCTGCTCGACACGCTCAACGCCGTGCTGCGCTCCGGCCCGATCACGGCGCGCCTGAGCTTCGCTCCCGCGCTGCACGCAACGTCGACCAGCCGCCGCGAACTGGCCGAAGCCGCGCGCGAAGTGGTCAGCCACCTGAGCCAGGGCGCCCGGCAGCACGCCGTGGACGCGGTCGTGCGGGTCAACAGCGCCAGCGCCGCCGGCCGCGCGGCCGCACCCGCCGACGACCTGCCCGGCCTCGCGGACGACGGCTCGCCCGCGCCGGCTACGTCGCAATAAACCGGCTGCGCTAGGCCAGCGGGTCGCAGTACTGCGGGCACTCGACCTGCACCAGCGTCCGCCCGGCCGGATCCGCGGCCAGCCGCGCGGCGGTCAGCTTGCCGCCCCAGACGCAGCCGGTATCCAGCGCCATCAGGTTCGGCCGCATCACCAGCCCGAGCGTGGACCAGTGGCCGCACACCACGGTGGTGTCGGCCGTGCGGCGGCCCGGGACGTCGAACCACGGCATGACCCCGGCCGGCGCATCGGCAAGCCCCTCCTTGGTTTTCAGGTCCATCACGCCATCCGCGCTGCAAAAGCGCAGCCGCGTGAGCGCGTTGACGACGACGCGGTGACGCTCGATGCCGCGCAGGCCGTCGCTCCAGCGGTCGGCGCCGTTGCCGAAGATGTCGGCGAGAAAACCCTGCCAGTTGGCGCCCCGGAGCTGTTCCTCGATCTCCTGGGCAAGCTCCACCGTCTGCGCGGCGGTCCACTGGGGCAATACACCGGCATGGACCAGCAGGAAACCCCCCTCGCGGATGGCCAGCGGCCGGTGCCGCAGCCATGTGATCAATTCATCGCAATCCGGCGCGCCAAGCATCTCGTCCAGCGTATCGCTGCGCCCGCGCTTGCGCACGCCCGCGGCCACCGCCAGGAAATGGATGTCGTGGTTGCCGAGCACCGATTCGGCGCGCGCGCCGAGGGCGCGCACGGTGCGCAGCGTCCGCAGGGAAGCGGGGCCGCGGTTGATGAGGTCGCCGACGAAGCGCAGGGTGCTGTCGGTGGGAAGGCGGGAGAGCAGTTCGTCGAACGAACCGGCGCAGCCTTGGAGGTCGCCGATGGCGAACTGGTGTGTATCAGGCATGGATTGCATGGTCGAAATAACGGGCAGGGCCTGGCGACGGTTTGCTCCCGCGTGAACGGCAAGTTCGGCTGGGCGCGCCCTAGGGTGGGATAGAATACCGCACACCTTCTCAGCGTGCGTTTCCCGTCCTCTGGATCAGTCGGAGCCGACGGGCACTTTGTATTGGCCCGAGAGCCAACTCCATTCCAAGGCAGGGAGCGAAAAAGCTTGTCCCATATTCTCGTCACCGGTGGCGCCGGTTTCATCGGCGCCAATTTTGTCCTCGACTGGCTCGCCCAGCCGAGGGCGGACGGCATCGTTAACGTCGACAAGCTGACCTACGCCGGCAACCTCAAGACGCTGGCCTCGCTGGAAAATGACAAGCGGCATGTTTTTTCGCGCACCGACATTTGCGACCGGGCCGCACTCGACCGGCTTCTTGCCGAGTATCGACCAAGCGCGGTCGTCCATTTTGCCGCGGAAAGCCACGTGGACCGCTCCATTCACGGCCCCGGCGAATTCGTCCAGACCAATATTGTCGGCACTTTCACGCTGCTGGAGTCTGTCCGCGCCTATTGGGCTGCATTGAAACGCGAAGTGCAGGCGGGCTTCCGCTTCCTGCACATTTCGACCGATGAGGTCTTCGGTTCGCTCGGCGCCGACGATCCGCGGTTCTCCGAAACCACAGCCTACGCGCCCAACAGCCCGTATTCGGCATCGAAGGCGGCATCCGATCACCTTGTGCGGGCCTATCACCACACGTATGGGCTGCCTGTTTTGACCACCAATTGTTGCTGTGCTTGAAAGTGCGGCCAGGACTGACTACCAAGAACACAAGACATTCATGAAGCTCTCTATCGTTGCCACGCTTTACCAATCGGCCAGATACGTCGAAGAATTCTGTGCGCGTGCCAATGCGGCCGCAAGGCGCTTTGCCGGGGACGACTACGAAATCGTGTTGGTCAACGACGGCTCCCCGGATAACAGCCTGGATATTGCGGTTCGTATCAGCGAGGAGGATCCGCGCGTTGTGGTTGTAGATCTATCCCGCAACTTCGGGCACTACAAGGCGATGATGACTGGTTTGTCGCACGCGGTTGGTGATTACGTATTTCTTATCGATAGTGATATTGAGGAAGATCCCGATTGGCTCTCCAGTTTCGCCGAGGAAATGGAGCGAGAGCAATGTGATGTCGTTTTTGGTGTTCAGGAGCAGCGTAAAGGGGGATTCTTTGAGCGATGGAGCGGCCAGTGGTTCTACAGGATATTTCGATTCATCACGGGATTGCCGCTTCCTGATAATATCGTGACAGCCAGGCTGATGTCGCGCCGGTACGTGGATGCACTGTTGCGTCATGATGAGCGAGAGGTATTTATCGCTGGCCTGTGGCTTATCACGGGGTTCGATCAACGACCGCAGGTTGTCAGGAAGCGCAGTAGTAGCGATACAACTTATACTTTTGGCCGCAAGATGTCGGTCTTGATCAACTCGATAACGGCGTTCAGCAATGCGCCGCTGGTTGCCATCTTCTATGTTGGTGTTGCAATCTCGGCCGTTGCGGGTTTGTATGCCGTGTCTCTGATCGTTAACTGGTTGTTTTTCTTCAAGCCGCTCAGTGGTTGGACATCGGTGATGGCTTCCATTTGGCTGCTGGGTGGCTTGATAATTTCATTTATCGGAGTTATCGGCGTTTATTTGTCGAAGATATTTTCGGAGACAAAGAGGCGTCCCTATACGATCGTCAGAAAGATATATGGAAGAAAGGACGCCTGACTCGGGTGGTAGTCTTGCTGATAAGTATTGGTGAAAATTATGGCATATTTGACGGAAGATCAACTCAAGGCTGTTGGATTCAGGTTTCTGGGTAAGAATGTCAAGATTAGCGATAAGGCCGCGATATACGATGCGGATCGAATCGAGATCGGTGATTATTCGAGAATCGACGATTTCTGTGTGCTATCTGGAAAATTGAGAATTGGCAGGAATGTGCATATTGCAATTTTCTGCAATCTGGCTGGCGGGGAGAAGGGAATCCTAGTTGAGGATTTTTCCGGGATTTCCTATGGCTCTCAGGTTTTTTCCCAGAGCGATGATTACAGCGGGCGCGCGCTGACCGGCCCTACTGTACCCCTGAAATACCGGAAAGAAGCCAAGAAGGCGGTTCATATCAAACGACATTGCATCGTCGGGGCGGGGTCGGTCATATTTCCCGGGGTGGTTCTGGGTGAGGGGACCTCGGTGGGTGCCATGTCGCTGGTTTCCAAGTCAACGGAAGAGTGGTCGGTTTATATTGGCGTGCCGGCCAGGAAGATAAAAGACAGAGAGCGCCTGATGCTGGAGTTGGAGAAGGAGTATGTTTCCGAATACCCTGGCCAATCCTATGATGATGTAACCAAGATGTAGTTGTGATCAAGCGGGTAATAACATCTCAGCTGTTCAAATATGCCGTCGTCGGCATGATGAGTAATTTCCTGGGTTACGTGGCTTATATTGTCGCCACTTACTTGGGTGCCACGCCAAAAATTACCATGACTTTCCTGTATGGCATGAGCGCGGCGATCGGTTTTTTCGGAAACCGGAGTCTGACGTTCAGGGACAAGGGAAAGTTGTTGGGCACGGGAGCGCGCTATATTGCAGCGCACTGTCTCGGCTATGTAATTAATCTTGCGATTCTTGTGATAATGGTGGATAGGTTGGGCTATCCTCACCAGTGGGTGCAGGCGGCGGCAATTTTTTTTGTGGCGGCATTCCTTTTTCTTGCATTTAAATTCTTTGTGTTTACGTCGCACTATAATTCAACCGTCGAGGCAAAATAAAACGATGCATCAATGTGCATGTGTCTATTTTGATCCCAGGGATGGGCTCAGCGTTTCGTCTGGCGTGAGCGTGCTTCGATATAGGGTGATGTGGAGTGGGATGGCCTTTATTGAACTGGTGTCAATCTCTCATGGGATACGGCGTGGCCGGTCGCTATAAGGAAGTTGAGTAAGGATGCTGGACCGGGAGCCGGTGCCGACACTGACGGGCTGCCCTCCAGTGTCCATGGCATATGGCCAGGGCGGTGCCTAGGGGCGCAACAGTGTATTGGGAGTTCAGGCGTGAACAAAGACAAGACGATTCAGTTTAATCGCCCCTATATGACGGGCAAGGAACTGCATTACATTTCCGAGGCCAATCTGAGCAACAAGCTGGCCGGCGATGGGATATTCACGAAACGCTGCCATCAATGGATAGAGCAGCAGACCGGCTGTGCGAAGGCGCTCTTGACGCACTCATGCACGGCGGCGCTGGAAATGGCGGCGCTACTGCTTGATATCCAGCCGGGCGATGAGGTCATCATGCCCTCCTACACCTTCGTCTCCACTGCGAACGCCTTTGTGCTGCGGGGCGGCGTGCCGGTCTTCGTTGATATCCGTGAAGACACGCTGAACCTGGATGAACGGCTGATAGAGGCGGCAATTACTCCTCGCACCAAGGCGATCGTGCCGGTCCACTATGCCGGCGTCGCTTGTGAGATGGATACCATTCTCGATATCGCGCGTCGTCACGGCCTGAAGGTTGTGGAGGATGCCGCGCAAGGCGTGATGTCTCGCTACAAGGGGCGCTCGTTGGGAAGTATCGGCGACCTGGGGGCCTATAGCTTTCACGAAACCAAGAACGTGATTTCGGGAGAGGGTGGTGCGCTTCTCGTGAATGACGAGGAGTATGCGTTGCGGGCTGAAATCATCCGCGAGAAGGGCACGGATCGCAGCCGGTTTTTTCGTGGCGAGGTGGACAAGTACACGTGGCAGGAGGTGGGGTCGTCATTCTTGCCGGGCGAGATCGTGGCCAGCTTCCTGTGGGCGCAGCTGGAGGAGGCCGAGCGGATCACGCGCGAGCGGCTGGACATATGGGGACGCTACCACGATGCCTTTGCTTCGCTGGAGAGCGATGGTCTGTTGCGCCGGCCCATCGTTCCCGCCGAGTGCGATCACAACGCGCACATGTACTACGTGCTGCTGTCGCCGTCCGTCGACCGCCAGCACGCGATCACTGAACTCAAGCAGCGCGGTATCGCGACGGTGTTCCATTACGTCCCGCTGCACAGTTCACCCGCGGGGCTGCGCTACTGCCGGGCGGAGGGCGATCTACCGGTTACCTGTGCCGCGAGCGAGCGATTGCTGCGCCTGCCGCTATGGGTCGGGCTCGCGCAGGACGAGCAGGCGCAGGTGGTCGAGACCATTGCCAGCGTCCTGGCACGCGCTGCGTGACCCTTTCATTGACATGACCATGAATCAAGGCCAACAAGCCAATTCCGGCGGAGGGTTCCATGCGGAAGACTTCGCGACGCTTGCCAAGCTGGAAGGTGACAGTTTCTGGTTCAGGGCGAGAAACCAGCTCATTCTCTGGGCGGCCAAGCCATTATTGCGTGCCGATGCGAGCTTCTGCGAGATCGGGTGCGGTACGGGATTCGTGATCTCCGCACTGGCCAAGGAGATGCCGTTGGTGAAATTCTCGGGCACCGAATTGTTCGGTGACGCACTGCCTTTTGCGCGTTCTCGCGTGCCGTCGGCACAGTTCTACGAGATGGACGCGCGGCGGATCCCGTTCCGCTCAGCGTTCGACGTGGTCGGCACGTTCGACGTGCTGGAGCATATTCAAGAAGACCAGACGGTACTGGCCGAAATCCACAAGGCTCTCAAGCCGCAGGGCAAACTGGTGATCACCGTGCCCCAGCATCCGTTCATGTGGAGCCATCAGGATGAGAGGGCATGCCATGTGCGGCGCTATACGCGTGGTGAGCTGGTGGGGAAGCTGAAGAAGGCGGGTTTTTCGGTCAACTTCACGACGTCGTTCGTCAGCCTGCTGCTTCCTCTCATGTACATGGCGCGCCGACCCGCCCGGGTCGATGCGTCGGATTACGATCCCGTGGCGGACCTTCGGCTCAATCCGATCGTCAATTCCGCTATGGCGCTGGTCATGACCGTCGAGCGGCTGTTCATCAAGCTTGGTGTGCGGTTTCCGTTCGGTGGGTCTTTGCTCGTCGTGGCAACGAAGGTCTAGGTCTTGCCCGGCATGCCTTGGCACGGCCGGCCCGAATGGCATTCAGTCGCGCCGAATCGATGGCTGCTCGTCAAGAAAACATCGGGTCGCGTCGCGTGCTTGAGCCCGCGCAAGGGCTCGCCTGTCATGAGTGGCCGCATGGTCATTTCCCAATCGGCCGCTGTGTAAATGGCCGGAGCCTTGACCGTCTGTTTCCGCAGTGCGGCTCCGGCTATTCGCACAGCGGCGGGGAGCAGAATTGCCGTTGTTTTCTTACGGCTTGATGCGAGGGGAAATCCCGGCATCCTTTCGCTTGTAGATCCGATAAGCCTGTTCTTGCGTGTACCCCGACACGGGCTCGAAATTCTCCACGATGTACTGATAGGTCAGTGGGTGCGTGTTCCGAAAGCGGAGTTCCTCGCGATCGTCCAGGGCGGCGTCTATGACCAACGCAAATCCAGGGTTGGCCGCTTTGATTCGTTCGATTTCGGCGAGTTCGAATTGCCTTGTGCGCGGGAACAACGCATAGATTTCCCACGGCGGGGATTTTCGATTCAGCGCCGAATAGGCGCCCGGCCAGAATGGCATGACCAGAATCTCTTGGTGGTTTGGTGCGTAAGCATCGGCCAATTTGTTAAGCATCGCCAGGTCACTGGCCGTGCGAGGATCGACGGCAATCCTGTTGCCGCCAAGTTCGATAGGCTGGCATTGCAGCATGGCATAGCATTGCCAGCCGGCATGTACCGGGAGCATGGCGACGAGACTGGCGCTGCATAGCACTGCGGCCAGCGGCACGCTGACCAACGCGGACCTGTGCGTGGCGATCGCAAGGACGCCGATCAGGAGCGGAAAGATGCCTTGGGCCAGATGCACGGCGTCGGCGCGCGAAAATGCGTAGTGCGCATAAGGCAGGGCCAGCAGGCTGCAGGTCACCAATACGGGCGACACCGCCTTGCCGCGGGCACGCTGGATGAATGACCAAGTCAGTCCGAGGATGCCGAAGGCGACGATGGCAATAAACAAGATGCCCAGAAGCACCGCGGCCGCCGCATCCCACGGCGGGAGCACGTCGATCTTGACCAGCCAGGGCCAGGGCACCGGCAGTGAAATATTGGTTTCCTTCTGTTCCAGCAGGAGGAAGACAATGCTTTGCCGGAGTGCCGCGGCGAATCCGGGCACGACGGCCGCCATCGCAAGAATGGGGAGAAAACCCGTGCAGATGCCCGCGCCCCATGCGACTGCGCAGCGAATGGGGTGTTGCCCCTTCTCGCCCCGAATGGCAAGAAACAGCATGGCGCCAAGGCTCGCCGCCACGCCATACACGCCGTGATTCCTGCCGAATATGGCGGCCAGGCCGATCACCGTCCCCAGCACGAAATACTGTCGGTAAGACGGCTTGTCAATCAATAGCGTGATGCCGAAGGCGATCGCAATCGAAGAAACAATGTCGAATGTCTTGAACCACGGATACATCCATACCGAAAGCAGAACCGCTGCCGGCAGCAGCAGCAAGTGTCCCGGCTTTTCCGTACGGAAAAAAACCAGCTTCAGCGCGATGAACAAGCCAATGGCCTGAAACAACGCCGAGGCGGCGCGCAATGCCAGAAGGCTCTCGTTTCCGGTCAGCGCCATGATGGCCGCAGACCAGTAGTATCGGCCTGGGTCGTAGGACATGAAGTCGCGGATCGGCACCTCGCCGGCCAATACGCGCTGTACGCCATACCAGAGGAAGCCCTCGTCCGCGAGGTTGTATCCCTTGTCCGCTTGCAGGAGATAAATCAACAGGGTGGTGCAAACAGACCAGAGCAATATCCGGGTGTTGCTTCTCGATTGTCTTTGCGACAGTGACGACAGGGCTAGCAAACTCATTCCAATGAATCCCGCATAATAATCTTGCGATGTCGAAAGATAAAACCAAAATCCGAGGCGATGACTATCGTGATCGCTTGTCAGGGATCGGATTGCCCGGCAGCTAGCGTGTCCCGGGCACCTGGCAAAACCGGCCGAGCCGAATTCTTCAGCCAGCTCACGTGGCGCCTGTTGCCGTCGGATTGTACGGCGGTGGATCGGCCTGGGCGTCCCGATTGCCGGTTCGGCCGTCTTGTGTGCCACCTGGTGCTGCCTGGTGCCGCCGATGCAAAGGCTATCCCAGCGGATTGCAGCACTGCGGGCAAATGACCTGGATCACCGCGCGGCCGTCAGTGGCCCTCCCCCCCGTGCAGCCCGTATCCAGCGTCATGAGATTGGGTCGCGTGACAAGGTCCGGCGTGGGCCAGTGACCGCTGACCACTGCGACGTCTGCCGTGCGGCGGACGGGCACATCGGACCAGCGCAGCAGGCCATCGCCGGCAAAACGCGGGCTGGCGCCGGCGGGCAACCGGTCGAGCAGCCGGTCGAGCAGCCGGTCGAGCGAACCGGCGCGGCCCTGGATATCACCGATGGCGTAAAGTTGATTATGGGTCACATTAATGCTTTCTGCTTGTCAGATATGGCAGTAAACTGCGGACTGTGCCAGTTTCCGCGATCTGCCGAAACCGTTACAACAGGCTACAAAAAGACTCGAGCAGGGGAGCGGGCCCCGTCTCGGGTCGGATAGAATACCGCCACTTCTGCAAGTACTTAAGAGCCTGCCGTCTTCCCCACATGGACCAACGCGGGCGCTCGGCATTTGTCGGGTATTCGAAACATATCGATAGGCAGGGAGTATAGAATTTGTCTCACATTCTTGTTACGGGCGGTGCAGGTTTCATTGGCGGCAACTTTGTTCTCAACTGGCTCGCCAATGCCAGTGCCGACGGTGTAGTCAACGTCGACAAGCTGACGTATGCGGGCAACCGCAAGACGCTTGCATCGCTCGAAGGCGATCGCCGTCATGTGTTCTCGCAAACCGATATTTGCGACCGTGCCGCCCTGGACGAATTGCTGACGACGTACAAGCCGCGCGCCGTGGTCCATTTCGCCGCGGAGAGCCATGTCGATCGCTCGATCCACGGCCCGGGCGAGTTTATCCAGACCAATATCGTCGGCACCTTCACTTTGCTGGAAGCCGTGCGCGCCTACTGGAGCAGTCTTGACGACGCAGACCGTGCCGCGTTCCGGTTTCTCCATGTTTCCACGGACGAGGTTTTCGGTTCGCTAGGCGCCACCGATCCGCAGTTCGCCGAAACCACGCCATACGCGCCCAACAGCCCGTATTCCGCATCCAAGGCCGCTTCGGACCACCTCGTCCGCGCATATCACCACACCTACGGCCTGCCGGTGCTGACCACCAACTGCTCCAACAACTACGGCCCGTACCATTTCCCCGAAAAGCTGATTCCGCTGATGATCGCCAATGCGCTCGGCGGCAAGCCGCTGCCGGTCTATGGCGATGGCCTGAATGTTCGCGATTGGTTGTATGTTGGCGATCATTGCGCTGCCATTCGCGAAGTGCTGGCGCGCGGCACGGTCGGCGAGACCTACAACGTCGGCGGGTGGAATGAAATGACCAACCTCGACGTGGTGCACACGCTGTGCGACCTGCTCGACGAACTGAGTCCCAGGGCAGCCGGCTCGTACCGCGAGCAGATCACCTTCGTGAAAGATCGCCCGGGACACGATCGGCGTTACGCCATCGATGCCCGCAAGCTTGAACGCGAACTCGGCTGGAAGCCGGCCGAGACGTTCGAGACGGGGCTGCGCAAGACCGTGCAGTGGTATCTGGACAACCAGGCCTGGGTCCAGGACGTGATGTCCGGTGAATATCGCAACTGGGTGGCGAAGCAATATGCAGCATGAGCTGCCCCGCATTCCGACGCTTCTTGTAACAGGAAGCAACGGCCAGGTCGGTTTTGAACTGCGTCGTAGCCTGGCGCCGCTCGGCCGCGTGATTGCGGTCGATCGCCGGCAGTGCGACCTGACGCGCCCGGAGATCCTGCGGCAATTAGTGCGAGAACTGCGTCCCGACGTGATCGTGAACCCGGCTGCCTACACGTTGGTGGACAAGGCGGAAACAGACGCCGAGACGGCGTTTGCGGTCAACGGTGCCGCGCCCGGCGTGCTGGCTGAAGAGGCCCGGGCGCTCGGTAGCCTGCTGGTTCATTATTCGACCGACTATGTATTCGATGGCCGCAAGACAGGCGCCTATGTCGAGACCGATGCCGTCAACCCGCAGTCGGTCTATGGCAAGAGCAAGCTGGCAGGCGAACAGGCCGTCGCATCCACGGGGGCAGCGGCGCTGATTCTGCGCACGTGCTGGGTGGCCGGCGCTCACGGCGGCAATTTCGCCAAGACCATGCTGCGTCTGGCGCGGGAGCGCGACAGCCTGCGCGTGATCGCCGACCAGTTCGGCGCGCCCACGACGGCGGCGCTGATTGCCGATGTCACCGCCCAGATCGTGGCGCGTCACTGGCTGCACGGCCGGCCCGAGGCATTTCCTGGCGGGGTCTACCATCTGGCGGCCGGTGGCGAGACGACCTGGCACGGATATGCCGCGAGGGTTCTGGCCCGCGCCGCCGGGCGCGGCGTGGAACTGAAGGCGGATCCGGCGCGCATCGAGCCGATTCCTGCAACCGCATATCCGCTGCCCGCGCCGCGGCCGGCCAATTCGCGCCTGGATACCCGCAAACTGCGCGACACCTTCGATATCCATCTTCCGGACTGGCAGCAGGGCGTCGATCTCCTGCTGGATCAGATCCTTTCCTGAGTATTCGCACCATGCGCAAAGGCATTATCCTGGCTGGCGGCTCCGGCACACGGCTTTATCCGATCACTCGCTCGGTGTCCAAGCAATTGCTGCCGGTGTACGACAAGCCGATGATCTACTATCCGCTGTCCACGCTGATGCTGGCGGGGATCCGGGACATCCTCGTCATCTCCACGCCGGAAGACACGCCGCGCTTTGCCGAGATGCTCGGCGACGGCAGCAACTGGGGCATCAATCTGCAGTATGCCGTCCAGCCGTCGCCGGATGGTCTGGCGCAGGCCTTCATCATCGGCCGCGACTTCATCGGCAATGATCCGTCGACGCTGATCCTGGGCGACAACATCTTTCACGGACACGACCTGGTGCGCCAGCTCGAAAGCTCGGCCGCACAGCGGCAGGGTGCCACGGTGTTCGCGTATCACGTGCACGACCCGGAACGGTACGGCGTGGTGGAATTCGACGAGGGTTTCCGCGCGCTGTCGCTGGAGGAAAAACCCGTGAAGCCGCGTTCGCACTATGCGGTGACCGGCTTGTATTTCTACGACAACCAGGTGTGCGACATCGCGGCCGATATCAAGCCGTCGGCCCGCGGCGAACTGGAGATCACCGACGTCAACAAGCGCTATCTGGAGATGAAGCAGCTTGAGGTCGAAATCATGGGGCGTGGCTATGCCTGGCTAGACACAGGCACGCATGATTCCCTGCTGGAAGCGGCCAGCTTCATCGCCACGCTTCAGAACCGGCAGGGGCTGATGGTGGCTTGCCCGGAAGAAATCGCCTACCGAAGCAAGTGGATCACTGCCGATCAGGTCGAGCGGCTGGCCAAGCCGTTGCTGAAAAATGGCTATGGCAAGTATCTCCAGCACATTATTTCGGAATCCATCAAATGAGCCTGAATGTCATTCGTACCGCCATTCCGGACGTGATGATCATCGAACCAAAGGTGTTCGGCGATGCGCGCGGTTTTTTCTTTGAGAGCTTCAACGAGAAAGCGTTTGCCGAGGCTACTGGCGTGGACGCCCGCTTTGTCCAGGACAACCACAGCCGCAGCGGCAAGGGCGTGCTGCGAGGGCTGCACTACCAGATCCGGCAACCTCAGGGCAAACTGGTGCGCGTGGTCCGCGGCCGTGTGTTCGACGTGGCAGTGGATATTCGCCAGGGGTCCGTGACTTTCGGCAAATGGTCGGGTGTGGAACTGAGCGAAGATAACCACCGGCAGTTCTGGGTGCCGCCCGGATTCGCGCACGGTTTCGTCGTGCTTTCGGAATCTGCGGATTTCCTTTACAAGACGACCGATTACTACGCACCCCAGTTCGAGCGCACGATTGCCTGGAACGACCCTGAGATCGGTATCGAATGGCCGGAAATGGAGGTGTCTCCGTTGCTGTCGGCCAAGGACCAGGCGGGTGCAAGCCTTTCCACGGCCGAGCTGTTCGAATGACCTGGCTCGCGCGCGTGTCCTGGCGGCCGCGCGTCTTGTGGTCCCGGGCCCGCTAACCTAATACGTTCCTCTTTTTCCGCGCATGAATTTGAATCAAGCAAAAATCGCAGTCATTGGTCTGGGCTATGTAGGATTGCCGCTGGCGGTGGAATTCGGAAAGCAGCGCCCGGTGGTGGGTTTTGACATCAACCCGGCCCGGATCGCTGAATTGCAGTCCGGAGCGGATGCCACGCTGGAGGTCAGTCCCAGCGAACTGACCGAAGCGCGCCATCTGCGCTACAGCAGCAATCCCGACGATCTGCGCGATTGCGAAGTATTTATCGTGACGGTCCCGACGCCGGTGGACAAGGCCAATCGCCCTGACGTGACGCCGTTGGTGAAGGCCAGCGAGACGGTCGGCCGGGTCATGCCGCAAGGGGCCGTCGTGATCTATGAGTCAACGGTCTATCCCGGTGCCACGGAAGAGGTGTGCGTGCCGGTACTGGAGAAATTCAGCGGCAAGACGTTCAACACCGACTTCTTCTGCGGCTACAGCCCTGAGCGCATCAATCCGGGCGACAAGGAACACCGGCTGCCTACGATCAGGAAGGTGACGAGCGGCAGCACGCACGAAGTGGCCGAGGCCGTGGACGAGCTGTACGCGCAAATCATTTCCGCCGGCACGCACAAGGCCAGCAGCATCAAGGTCGCCGAGGCGGCCAAGGTCATCGAGAACACCCAGCGCGATGTCAACATCGCCTTGATGAACGAGCTGAGCCTGATTTTTCACCGGCTCGACATCGATACCCTGGAAGTGCTGCAAGCCGCGGGCACGAAATGGAATTTCCTGCCTTTCCGGCCGGGGCTGGTCGGCGGTCATTGCATCGGGGTCGATCCCTACTACCTGACCCACAAGGCGCAGGAGGTGGGTTATCACCCCGAGGTGATTCTGGCCGGACGCAGAATCAACGACAACATGGCGCAGCATGTGGCCGACGAGACCGTCAAGCTGATGCTGCGCAAGGGTCTCAATGTCCTGGGCAGCAAGATCCTCGTGCTGGGCCTCACCTTCAAGGAAAACTGCCCGGACGTCCGCAATACCAAGGTCGTGGACATCATCCGGTCGCTGCGCGCCTACAACGCGCACGTCGATATATTCGATCCGTGGATCAACGTGGCGGACGCCGAGCATGAGTACGGGTTGCAATGCCTGACGCAGTTGCCGGCACCGGGCGAATACGCCGCGATCGTACTGGCAGTGGGGCATCAGCAGTTCGTCGCAATGGGCGAGGCTGGCATCAAGGCGCTGGGACAGCCCGGCGCGGTATTGTTCGACGTCAAGGGTATCCTGCCGCTTGGCTCGGCTGACGGCCGTCTGTAATACGAGCGAAACAGGAAAAGCGATATGACCGAACATTCCGCTCAGCCGAGTGCTTATGCGCAACTGAAGCATCGCCTTGCCGGTGAGCCTCGCACGTGGCTGGTGACCGGGGTTGCCGGATTCATCGGCAGCAATCTGCTGGAAACCCTGCTGCGGCTCAACCAGCGGGTCGTGGGTCTCGACAATTTTGCGACCGGCCACCAGGCGAATCTGGACGAGGTCCATACGCTGGTAACGCCGGAGCAGTGGGCGAACTTCCACTTTGTCAAAGGCGACATCCGCAAGCTGGACGACTGCCGTCGGGCGTTTGTATTCCCGGGCGCGTCGGGCGACGTGGGGGTCGATCACGTACTGCACCAGGCTGCGTTGGGTTCTGTTCCGCGCAGTCTGCAAGATCCGATTGCGACCAACGAGACGAACATCAGCGGTTTCCTGAACATGCTGGTGGCGGCCCGCGATGCAAAGGTCGGAAGCTTTACCTACGCCGCAAGCAGCAGTACTTATGGCGATCACCCCGGCCTGCCGAAGATCGAGGATCGTATCGGCAAGCCGCTGAGCCCGTATGCGGTGACCAAGTATGTCAACGAGCTCTACGCCGACGTCTTTGCGCGCTGCTATGGCTTCAGGACCATCGGCCTGCGGTACTTCAACGTGTTCGGGCCCCGGCAGGATCCGGAAGGCGCCTATGCGGCGGTGATACCAAAGTGGACTGCCGCGTTGCTCGGCGGCGAGGCCGTGTACATCAATGGCGATGGTGATACCAGCCGTGATTTCTGCTACATAGCAAATGCCGTTCAGGCAAACCTGCTCGCCGCCACGACAGAGGACCCGGATGCGACGAACCAGGTCTACAACGTCGCCGTGGGCGACCGCACAACCCTGAACGATCTGTTTGCGGCCCTGCGCGTGAACCTGACCGACCATGGTGTTCCGGCAACCGTGCAGCCCATCTATCGGGACTTTCGGGCTGGCGATGTGCGCCACAGCCAGGCCGACGTTGGCAAGGCTGTTCAATTGCTGGGCTACGCGCCGACCCATCGCATCGGTGAAGGGTTGCAGGAGGCCATGGGCTGGTATGTCGAATACCAGCGAAAGCAGAAGTGAGTTGACGGCTGCTTCGGGAACTCGACATGCCATATCAGGACTAGAAGCGGGAGTGTCCGTGATCGGGCGCATCCCTTCTTGCCATGCGGCACATGATGCACAGCTCTCACAATTTGCGCAGCAAAGCCTCGGCTTTCTGCCCATCAAATAAATAATGCGTGCATCACACATTTCTTGGAATTTACTGGGTCTAGGTTTGCCGCTGCTGATCGCCGCGGCTACCGTCCCCCACCTGCTGGGCGCCCTGGGGAGCCAGCGGTTCGGGTTGCTCGCCTTGGCGTGGGGTCTGATTGGCTATGCCGGGGCGCTTGACCTGGGTATTGGCAGGGCGACTACGCAGCGCGTGGCAGCGTTGCGCGATGGACATAACGAACGCGAGATTCCTGATGTCCTGGCGACTGCAACCAGGCTGACCCTGATTACGGGCGGCATCGGCATGCTGCTGATCGTGCTCGCCGGCCTGCTGGGCGCGGGCCGCCTGGTGCATGCCAACGAGGTTCCCCAGCAAGAGATTCAATGGGCGATTTTCATGCTCGGTTTGGCGCTGCCGATGCAGGCCGTCAGCGCGACCTATCGTGGCGTCAACGAGGCTTATCTCAGCTTCAAGAACATCAGCGTGTTACGGGTGCTGCTGGGGGCGGCAAATTTCGGCGTACCCTATTTGATCGCTTTGCGTTCCAATCGCGTGGACTTTCTGATCGCGAGTCTGGTGATCTCGCGCGCGCTGGCGCTCTGGTTTTATCGGAAATTTGCGTTGCGATGCCTTGCGTCGCTTGACGTACGTGGGCATTACTCGGCCGCAGTGGCGCGGCAACTGTTCCATTTCGGTGGATGGTTCACCGTGAGCAGTATTCTGAGCCCGCTGCTGGTACAGGCGGACAGGTTCTTCATTGCTGCTCTTATTGGCGCGTCGGCGGTTACGATCTACGTGATTCCTTACGAGGTGACGGTACAGACGCTTATACTGTCCGGTGCAGTGACGACGGTGGCGTTTCCGATGATAAGTCGACTTCTCATCACCGATCAAGACGGTGCCATGCGTCTTTTCAGGCGCTGGCTGTATCGGGTCGTGGCCGCGATGGTGGGAGGCATGACTTTGCTGGCAATCATCCTGCCGGAGTTGCTGGCGCTATGGCTCGGCCAGCCTGCCGATGCAAATTCGGTGCTGGTCGGACGGATTCTGTGCTTGGGGGTGGTTGCGAACTCCATCGGAGCGATGTATTTTGCGCTGCTTCATGCGAAAGGAAAAACGCGTATGACGGCCATGCTTCATCTTGTTGAAGTACCGCTATATGTATGTGCACTGGTCGGCTTGATCAAGGGCTTTGGCATCCCGGGTGCGGCCGTTGCCTGGTCCTTGCGAATGATTTTCGATGCCTTTTGCCTGAAGGTCATGGTAAGGCAGGTGAAATGTGAATGAGGAAATTCTCGAGTGGTCCAAGGTGGCCGTCTGCATCGCCTTTCTTGCCGCGTTGGCGGTAATTCTTGGCTTGGTTGCGGGCAATCAGTACCTGGGTGTGAGCCGGGACTACCAGAACTATCTGGAATTTTTCGAGCTGGTTCGCAGTGGCGACGGGCTTCTCGATATAGAGACGAGGTTTGAGTTCGGCTTCGCAGCGCTTGTCTATTGGCTGGTCAGGCTAGGGCTCGGCAATGTGGCGATTTATGGGGTTATCTGTGCTATTTGCGTGATGATAAAAGGATTTGCGATAAGAATGTCCGAGCTGAGCATCGGCCTGATCGCAATTCTTTTATTTTTTTACCTCAGTCGATACTTCATTCTTTTTGAGATGACCGTGTTGCGGGCGTCGGTGGCGTTCGCGATAATTTTCTTTGTGTTCTGGAGAAAACGGGATTTCGATTTTCATCTTGATGAATTTGTCTTGCTGTTGATCGCTGTTGGTTTCCACTATTCCGCTGTCGTAGTGTTGGCTGTATATTTCCTGGGGCGATTGAAGCCTTCGGGTGTGATATTGCTTGTGTTGCTGATATTTCTGTTCGGAGTGTTGGCGAAGGATCTTCTCTTTGTAGAGTTCCAGGCAATTTTCCCCGTGCTTTCCTCGTACCAGGAGCTGGACGCGCGGGCGACCACGTTGCCCATTCCTTTCATGCTGGATATCGTACTTGTCGTGGTCGCGGTATACCTGTGGGATGAGAGCGACGTGGCGATGAAATATTCGGTGATCGGATTGCTGCTGAGCATTGCGATTCATTTTTCCATGCTCGAGCTTCCGATTATCGCGGCACGATTCAGGGAGCTGCTCTCTGTTTTCGTCTTGATTTATATAGCACGGGCGAGCCTCTCCGCATCGCCATGGATGAGGGGCATGGCCATCGGCTTCGCATTGCTGAGTGGCGTGCTGAATTTTTATGCGATGACCGTGTACGATCCATTGCTACTGTGATGAATGTAATTGATATTGTTATTGTCAACTGGTCTTCCGGCACGCAATTGCTGGATGCCATGCTTAGCCTGAAGCGCTTTGGCGCCAGCTATGTTGCTTCCGTCACGATCGTTGACAATGCCTCGGTGGATAATTCACTCGAGTTGGTCGCGGAGAGGACCGACTGGGGCTTCCCCGTGCATCTGGTCAGGAACACGGAAAATCTGGGGTTCGGTGCTGCCTGCAATCAAGGTGTCGCATTGGGAGATGGCGAATTCGTTCTCTTCTTGAATCCGGATACCAGGCTGTTCGAGAACTCGCTCGCCCTGCCTCTGGAGTTCATGATGCGCGAGGAGAATGCGCAGGTCTCCGTTACCGGTATCCAGTTGATCGACGAGACCGGGGAAATATCGAGAGCTTGCGCGCGTTTCCCCACGCTGGGCATGTTCGGGGCGGCGGCGCTGGGTCTTGACCGGCTGCCGTGGCTGCGCCACTACCGGCACCACATGAGCGACTGGAACCATGAATCCACGCGGGACGTCGATCATGTCATCGGCGCCTTCTATCTGATCCGCCGCAAGGTCTTCGAATCGCTGCACGGTTTCGACGAGCGCTTTTTCGTGTATCTCGAGGACCTCGACTTGTCGCTCCGGGTGATCCAATCGGGGGGGCGCATCGTCTATCTCGCCAGCGCGCAGGCATTTCACGCTGGCGGAGGCACGTCGCGCCAGATCAAGGCGACGCGCCTGTTTTATTCGCTTCGCAGTCGGTTGCTGTATGGATTCAAGCACTTCTCTCCGCTGGCGGCGTGGGCTCTGGTGGGCGTCACCATGATCCTGGAGCCCATTTCCCGGGTCGCTTTTTCCGCAGCGCGTGGCGGTATGCAGGACGTGAAAAATACACTGCAAGGCTACGGCATGCTGGTCCGGTCGCTACCGGCGGTACTGAGGGCATCCAGGAAATGAAAGTTCTCTTGCTTACCCGCTATGGCCGGATGGGGGCTTCGTCCCGGCTGCGCATGCTGCAGTTCCTGCCGTGGTTGAAGGAGGCCGGTCTCGAAAGCAACGCCCAGGCGCTTCTTGACGATGAGATGTTGCAGAAAAAGTATCGTTCCGGCGGATATAACCGGCGGGCGATGATGGCGGCCTATGGCGCCCGGATGCGTTCGCTGGGTCGCCGCCGGGAATCCGATCTGGTGTGGATCGAGAAGGAGGCCTTGCCGTGGTTTCCCGCATCGGTAGAGCATGCCTTGCTCCGGGGCGTGCCCTACGTGCTGGATTATGACGACGCCTTGTTTCACAACTATGACTTGCACCGTTCCATGTTGGTGCGGCGATTGATGGGGCGGCGTATAGATCGGCTCATGGCCGGCGCCCGCCTGGTCGTTGCCGGAAATGAATATCTTGCCAAGCGGGCGCGGGAGGCCGGCGCCCGGTGGGTCGAGATCGTACCAACTGTCATTGACCTCGACCGTTACCGGGTCGGAGACCGGCCGTCGCCGGCAGGCGTAACCCGTATCGTATGGATCGGTTCTCCGTCGACCGCGGCCTACCTGGAGGCTCTGGAGGAGCCTTTGAGGCGGCTGGCTGCTCGCCACCAGTTCAAGCTGCGCGTCATCGGTGCGGACGTGTCGATGCATGGCGTCGACGTGGAGTGCCTGCCCTGGAGCGAGGGCAGCGAGGTGGCGGCGATTGCCGAATGTCATGTCGGCATCATGCCGCTGAAGGACTCTCCGTGGGAGCGCGGCAAATGTGGCTACAAGCTCATCCAGTACATGGCATGCGGTCTGCCAGTCGTGGCGTCGCCGGTCGGCGTGAATGTACAGATCGTGCGCGATGGCGAGAATGGATTTCTGGCCGACGGGCCGCAGGCATGGGAGACCCGATTGGGCCAGCTTCTGGAAAATGAGTCGCTTCGCGAGTCCATGGGACGGGCGGGGCGTTGCCGCGTCGAGCAGGAGTATTGCGTCCAGCAGGTAGCTCCTCGTCTCACGCGACTGTTGTTGCAGGCGGGAGCACGTTGACCATGTGTGGATTTGCGGGATTTCTAGGCGACAGGCTTCGCGGCTCGACGGAGCGCGCCATGCTGCTCGAGGCCATGTCTGACCGGATCCGCCATCGCGGCCCGGACGACGGCGGCGTGTGGTGTGATGCGCAGGCACAGGTCGGTTTCGGGCATCGCAGGCTTTCCATCGTCGATCTGTCGCCGGCGGGGCACCAGCCGATGCTGGCTGCGAGCGGTCGCTACATGATCGCTTTCAATGGCGAGATCTATAACCACCTCGACCTTCGCGCCGAATTGGAGAAGGCGGGCGCGGCACCCCAATGGCGCGGCCACTCCGACACCGAGACCCTTCTCGCCGGCTTCGATGCCTGGGGAATCGAACCGACCCTGATCCGTGCGGTGGGCATGTTTGCCTTTGCACTATGGGATCGGGAAAAGCGTGTCCTTACGCTGGGCCGGGATCGGCTGGGCGAGAAACCGCTCTACTACGGGTGGCAGGGATCGGGGGCGGCCAGGGCATTCTTGTTCGGATCCGAACTGAAGGCCTTGCATGCGCATCCGGCGTTCGAGAAGCGCATCGACCGCGATGCGTTGTGCCTGTACATGCGGCACAACAACGTACCCGGTGGCCATTCGATCTACCAGGGAGTCCACAAGCTTCTGCCAGGCCATTTGCTGGAGGTCTCCCTGCAGTCGCCCGAGCCTGTGATCCGGCAGTACTGGTCGGGGGCCGAGGTCGCTTTGCGAGGCGTGCAACAGTCGTTTGGCGGCAGTCCGGAGGAAGCCGTCGATGCGCTGGAGGCGCTCCTGCGCGGGGCCGTCCGGCAGCAGATGATGGCGGATGTCCCGCTTGGCGCGTTCCTGTCGGGAGGGATCGACTCTTCCACGGTCGTGGCGCTGATGCAGGCGCAATCTTCGCGGCCGGTCCAGACATTCTCCATCGGGTTCCACGAGGACATCTACAACGAAGCGAAGCATGCCGAGGCGGTCGCCCGGCATCTGGGCACCCAGCATACCGAGCTATACGTCACGCCCGAGCAGGCAATGGCGGTGATCCCGAACTTGCCTTCGCTCTACGACGAGCCGTTCTCCGATTCGTCGCAGATTCCGACCTATCTGGTCAGCGAACTGGCGCGACGTCATGTCACCGTCTCGCTTTCCGGCGATGCCGGGGACGAGCTGTTCTGCGGCTACAATCGTTACCAGATCACAGCCAGTTTGTGGAGCCGGCTTTCTTCGGTGCCGGCCGGGGTGCGATCAGCGGCGGCCTGGTTCCTGACGCGCCTGTCGCCGCAGCAACTCAATAGCCTGTCCGCCTCTCTTCCTGGCGCGTCGCGCTGGGCGAATATCGGCGAGAAAATTCACAAGGGTGCCGGTGTGATGTCGGCAGGATCCGCCGCCGAGCTCTATCTTGGCGTGATATCGCAATGGAAGGACCCCGCTTCCATCGTGGCGGGAGGTGCCGAACCTGCGACACTGCTCAACCGGCCGGCGCATGATCTTGCCGGCTTGGGTGACGTGGAGCGTATGATGGCGCTCGATATGCTGACATACCTGCCGGACGACATCCTGACCAAGGTGGATCGCGCGGCCATGGGCAAGAGCCTGGAGACACGCGTACCGTTCCTCGATCACCGCGTCGTGGAGTTTGCCTGGCAGCTCCCGCTTGCGTACAAGTTGAGAAAAGAAGCCGCAGGTTATACGACGAAGTGGGCGTTGCGCGAAGTGCTGTACCGGTACGTGCCGCGCTCGCTGATCGAGCGGCCGAAAATGGGCTTTGGCGTACCCATCGATACATGGTTGCGCGGTCCGCTGCGCGGTTGGGCGGAGGATCTGCTCAGCGAGCAGCGTCTGCGGCGGGAGGGATTCCTTAACCCGGAGCCTATTCGCCAGAAATGGAACGAGCATCTTGGTGGCCAGCGCAACTGGCAGCACCAGTTGTGGTGCGTGCTGATGTTCCAGGCTTGGCTGGCGAAGGAGTCTGAACCTGTATTGCTGGAGAGTGCGGCTTGAAGTTTCTGATGATTGCCGGTTTCGCGGAGTCATTGCTGGGGTTCCGCGCGCCCTTGATCGCTGCGCTCCAGGCCAAAGGCCTGGAGGTGCACGTGGCGGCGCCGGATCTCCCACCCTCGCACCCTGTGCGCGCGCGGCTCGAAGCGAAGGGACTGGTCGTGCACGACGTTCACATGAACCGCACGGGCACCAGTCCGCTGGGCGACCTGCAGACGGTGGTGTCGCTCTATCGCCTGATGTGCCGCATCCGGCCGCATTGCGTCATGGGCTACACCATAAAACCCGTCATCTACGGCACGCTGGCGGCATGGATGGCGGGCGTTCCTCGCCGTTTCGCATTGATCACCGGCCTCGGCTATGCATTCCAGCAGGATCGTGGACGGGGAAGGCTGCGGGCACTTGTGCAGCGTCTGTATGCGCTTGCCCTCCGTCGGGCGGACAAGGTGTTCTTCCAGAATCCCGATGATCAGGCGCTGTTCCGCCAACGCGCGATTCTCAGTTCGACGGTACCGTCTTGCGTGGTGAACGGTTCGGGTGTCGACGTGGCGGACTTTCCGTTGACGCCCGTCCCGTCAGGGCATGTGCGTTTCCTGCTGATCGCCAGGCTGCTTGGCGACAAAGGGGTTCGGGAGTTCGCCGGGGCGGCGCGCCGGATTCGCGCGCACCACCCGGCTGCCACGTTCGCGATGGCCGGCTGGATCGACTCGAACCCTGACTCCATCACGCAGGACGAGCTGGATGCCTGGGTGGAAGAGGGCACGGTCGAGTACCTGGGCAAGCTGGCAGATGTGCGGCCGGCGATTGCACAAAGCACAGTTTACGTACTCCCGTCGTATCGGGAAGGTACCCCGCGCACCGTGCTGGAGGCGATGGCCATGGGCCGTCCCGTCATCACCACGGATGCCCCGGGTTGCCGGGAAACGGTCGTGAATGGCGACAACGGTTTTCTTGTGCCGGTCAAGTCGGTCGACGAATTGGAGACGGCAATGCTGGGCTTCGTCCTGGACCCGGATCTGGCACAGAGGATGGGGCAGCGTTCGAGAGCCATCGCGGAAGAAAAATACGACGTTCACAAAGTGAACGCGGTCATGCTTTGCGAAATGGGTATCCGATGAAGCGATTCTTTGATTTCCTGATTGCCGGCATCGCTATGCTCGTCTTGGCCATTCCGCTGCTGGCGCTGGTATGGCTGGTGCGGCGCCGGCTCGGCTCCCCGGTGTTTTTCCGCCAGGTCAGGCCCGGGCTGCACGGACGACCGTTCGTCATGGTCAAGTTCCGCACCATGACGGATGCGCGCGACTCGGATGGGCAATTATTGCCGGACGCGGAACGGCTCACCGCATTCGGGCGGTTCCTGCGCGCGACGAGCCTCGATGAACTTCCCGAGCTCTGGAACGTACTCAAGGGTGACATGAGCCTGGTCGGACCGCGCCCCCTGCTGATGGAATACCTGCCGCTCTACACGGCCGAGCAGGCCCGCCGCCATGACGTGCGGCCCGGCGTCACCGGCTGGGCTCAGGTGAACGGCCGCAATGCCCTGGGCTGGGACGAACGGTTCGCGCTGGACACCTGGTATGTCGATAACCGGTCTCTTTGGCTCGACATCAAGATCATTGGGATGACTCTGCGCAAGGTGCTGGTGCGGGAGGGCATCACCGCTGCGGGCGAGGCCACGATGTCCAAATTCACCGGCAAGAAGCAATGAAGCGGCTCGCGTTGTTTGGCGCGAGCGGCCACGGCAAGGTGGTTGCCGACGCCGCGCTCGCCGCGGGGTGGCATAGCGTGGTTTTCTTCGACGACGGCTGGCCACAGGTTCGCCAGAACCGCCACTGGCCCGTGGTCGGCGATTTTTCGGCACTGACGGGCGGTGCGCACGACTTCGATGCTGCGCTGGTCTCGATCGGAAACTGCGCGGTCCGCTGGCAGAAGCAGCAGGGCCTGCTGGCGGCCGGCATTGCGCTGGCCACGGTGGTACATCCGCGTGCCTGCATCAGCCAGTTTGCCCAGCTTGGGGCCGGTACGGTAGCGATGGCGGGAGCGGTCGTGAATGTCGATGCCGTGATCGGCGAGGGCTGCATCATCAATACCGCAGCCACGATCGACCACGATTGCATGCTGGCGCACGGCGTGCATGTCAGCCCCGGCGCGCACCTGAGCGGTAACGTCACAGTGGGCGCCTGCTCCTGGATTGGGGTGGGCGCATCGGTACGCCAGGGCATCTCGATCGGTGCGGGCGCGATGGTCGGCGCAGGTGCGGTCGTGGTACGGCAGGTGCCGGATAACGTGACGGTGGTGGGTTGTCCCGCGGCGGTTCGCGGCGCAGGCTCGTAGAGCGGTGAACGAATTCGGTGGTCCCCCGAATAACTTTCTGATGATCTTGAAATTCCTATGCTGAATACTCCCTTCTCCCCATGGCCGAGTTTTACCAGTGAAGAGGCTGCGGCGGTGCAGCATGTATTGCTCTCCAACAAAGTGAACTACTGGACCGGTACCGAAGGCCGCGAGTTCGAGAAGGAGTTCGCCGAATGGGCCGGCACGCGCTATGCGGTGGCGTTGGGCAATGGCACCCTGGCCCTCGATGTCGCGTTGAAGGGCATCGGAATCGCACCTGGCGATGAAGTGGTCGTGACGCCGCGCACGTTTATCGCCAGCGTGTCCTGCGTGGTCAACGCCGGCGCCACGCCTGTATTTGCCGACGTGGAATCGGATAGCGGGAACATTTCGGCGGCGACCATTGCCCGCGTCCTCACGCCGCGCACGAAGGCCGTGATCTGCGTGCATCTGGCAGGATGGCCGTGCGACATGGATCCCATCATGGCGCTGGCGGAACAGCACGGCCTGAAGGTGATCGAGGACTGCGCGCAGGCGCATGGGGCCCGCTACAAAGGCCGCAGCGTCGGCTCGATAGGCCATATGGGCGCCTGGTCTTTTTGCCAGGACAAGATCATGACCACCGGCGGCGAAGGCGGCATGGTCACCACGAACGACGAAGCCGCATGGCGAGCCATGTGGGCGTTCAAGGACCACGGCAAGAGCTACGAGGCCGTGTACGAGCGCCAGCATCCGCCCGGCTTCCGATGGCTGCACGAAAGTTTCGGCACGAACTGGCGAATGCTCGAGATGCAGGCTGCGATCGGCCGGATCCAGCTGCGCGGCATGGCGGACTGGTCGGCGCGGCGCACCGCCAACGCCGAAGCCATTTGGGCGACCTGCAGGCAATTCGCCGCAGTCAGGGTGCCGGACGTGCCGGAGCATAGCGTGCACGCGCAGTACAAATGCTATGTCTACGTGGATCCCGCCCATCTGGCGGCCGGCTGGACCCGAGACCGTATCGTGGACGAGGTGAACGCGGCCGGCGTGCCGTGCTACCAGGGTTCGTGTTCCGAGGTCTATCTGGAAAAGGCCTTTGATGGCACGGGATGGCGGCCCGCCGAAAGGCTGCCGGTCGCGCGCGCCCTGGGCGAGACCAGTCTGCTGTTTCTGGTGCACCCCACGCTGTCAGAGGCGGAGATCGCCAAGACCTGCCGCGCACTGGCCGACGTACTGGGACGGGCAAGCCGGTGAACAAGCTGACAGTTCCCCTGCTGGCGTTGCCACGCTCGACGAAGCGGCTGGTGGTGGTGGCCCTGGATCTGGTGCTATCGCTGGTCTCGGTCTGGGTGGCTTTCTACCTTCGCATCGACCAGGCCGGCTTGCCGATGCAGCAGCAGAAATATGTCTACTTGCTGGCCCCTCTGCTGGCTTTTCCGCTGTTCGTGCGCCTGGGGTTGTACCGTGCCATTTTCCGCTACACAGGCCTGGCGGCGCTGGCAAGCACCGCCAAGGCCGTCGGGTTGTATGGCATCTTGTTCTTTGGCGCACTGGTGCTGCTCAAGCTGGAAGGCGTGCCGCGCAGCGTGGGGCTCATCCAGCCGATGCTGTTCCTGCTGCTTGTCGGTGCAAGCCGGGCGCTGGCGCGCTTCTGGCTGGCAGGCTCGTACAGCACGTTTCGCCAGGAGGGCAGGCTGCTGATCTATGGCGCGGGCGAAGCGGGTGTGCAGACGGCGTCCGCGTTGGCCGTGACGCGCCAGTTCGTGCTGCTGGGCTTTATCGATGATGATCCGGCCAAGGTCGGCCGTACGATCAACGGACTCGACATCCTGAGCCCGGACGACGTCCCCGACGCAGCCGAGCGAATGGGCGTGACCGATATCCTGCTAGCCATGCCTTCGCTGGGACGGGTGCGCCGCAACGACATCATTGCGAAGCTCAGCGGCCTCCCGGTTCACGTGCGCACACTGCCCAGCATGGTGGATCTGGCCTCGGGGCGCGTGACCATCCGGGATTTCCAGGAACTTGATTTGGAGGACCTGCTCGGTCGCGCGCCGGTGCCGCCCGACGAGGCCCTCCTGGCGCGGAACCTGTCCGGCAAGACCGTGCTGGTGACCGGTGCGGGCGGCAGCATAGGAAGCGAGCTGTGCCGCCAGATCCTGATGGAGAAACCGCTGCGGCTGGTCTTGCTCGAGCACAACGAATTTGGCCTCTACACGGTCCACAACGAGCTGGAAGGACTGCGGGCGGAACACGACCTGCATGTCGAGGTGATTCCCGTCCTGGCCAGCGTGTCGAACCTGGCCCGTTTGCGGGAGATCTGTCAGCTCTATCAGCCGGCAACGGTCTATCACGCGGCTGCCTACAAGCACGTCCCGCTGGTGGAGTGCAATCCATCGGAGGGCGTGCTGAACAATGTGTTCGGCACGCTCAATATGGCGCGCGCCGCAATGGAAAGCGAGGTCGAGTACTTCGTGCTTGTATCCACCGACAAGGCGGTGCGTCCGACCAATGTCATGGGGGCATCCAAGCGGATGGCGGAACTTGTGCTGCAGGCGCTCTCCGCGAGTCCCGCACTGGATTTTGGCCTGCTCGACGGCACGCCGGGCAATCCCGTGCGCAACAGGACCGTGTTTGCGATGGTGCGCTTCGGCAATGTGCTCGGGAGCAGTGGCAGCGTGGTACCACTCTTCCGCCGGCAACTATCCGAAGGCGGGCCGCTCACGGTGACGCACGAAGAAGTCACGCGCTATTTCATGACCATTCCCGAGGCTGCGCAACTGGTGCTGCAGGCTGGCGCCATGGCGCACGGAGGGGAAGTCTTCGTGCTGGACATGGGGCAGTCGGTCAAGATCGTGGATCTGGCCAGGCGCATGATCCAGCTCTCCGGGCTTACCGTGCGCGATGAACAGAATCCCGGCGGCGATGTCGAGATCAGAATCAGCGGATTGCGTCCCGGGGAGAAGCTCTATGAAGAACTGCTCATCGGCGACAACCCCGAGACGACTGCGCACGAGAGGATCATGAAGGCCCGCGAGGAGTTCGTGCCGTGGTCCGAATTTGCGCCGGTTCTGATGCGGATGCGGCGGGTGGCCGAGCACAACGATGAAGCCTCGATCAAGGACATCCTGGGCCAGCAGGTCCAAGGGTACGGGGCACAAGTCGTGGATACCGCGACGAATGCGGCCGTAGCCTGAAGCGTACGGCCCCGGACCCCAGATCAGTCCAGAAGCCGCAGACAAGCGGTAGGCCTGGGGCAGGGACGGGTAGCGGCAACGCTTGCCGCCCCCCATGATCTGCTGGCGCTTGGCCGGCAAGGCCGGCTTAAGCAGCGCCGCGTCCCCCGAGCTGCGCGCCTCAGTTCCGGATCGACTTCCTCAACAATGCAAATACCGCACCGCCGAGCAGGCCGAGCAGGGCGCCAGACACGATCAGCATCGTTGGGCTCGGGGTGCTCGGGTGCTCGGGTACGAAGACATCTCCGATGGCCCGCGTCGGGTAGCTGCGCGTCGGCTCCAGGACTTCCTGGGTCTCGAGGACCTGCTGCTTCAATTGGACGATCTGGGCATTGATCAGCGTCGCCATATTCGTCACGAGAATATCCCGTGCCGCATTGCCCCCGGCGCCGGGCTGCGAGGCGCCGGACTTCAGGGTTTCATAGCTCCTGGCATATTCGCGCTCTGCCGCTGCCAGCCTGGTGGTGGCATTTTCGAGGTCGCTCTTCATTCGGTTGAAGGTCGGCTCGAACAATTTGATGTGCTCGGCCTTCAGTACCTGGAACGACGCGTTCAATGCCGCCGCCGCCTGATCGCGCGAATATCCGGATACCTGGAGACTCAGCAAGTCCGGGCTTTTCCCGGTAGAGGCGCGCAATGTGTCGAAAACCAGGTTCGCTTCCCGATTGCCGGAGTCGGGGACTGGCAGCCCGAGCACGCTAAGCACCTTGAGCCGTGACGCAGCCAGATTGTAGCGATCTGCCGCGGTCAATTGATTCTCAATCAATCGGCTGGCAACGCCAATCTGCGCCGGGCTGGACAGTTGTCCGATCTGAATGGTCATTTTGGCTACCCAGCGCGGCTGCAAAAAATGGGAAGCCAGGAATCCGACCAGCGCGCCGAATACGCCGATTGCAACGATAAGTTTTAAGGACGCGGCGAGAGTACGAAAGGAAGTCAAAATCTGGTTGGCAGCTGTGGGTAGTTTCGGCATGCAGAGAGCGTTTATAGGTATTCCGAATATGCTGGATTGTAGCGCGAGTCTCAGGGAATTCTGATCTTGGCGGCCGGCAAGTATTGGCCAGATCACCCAGGGGTGCTCGCAGATCGGTACTCGACTCCCCTAGCTGTCGGCAGCGTGGCCTTTCGCGGGCATCTCATGGTCCAGCAGGCCTTGCCAGCGCAGAGCGATTTTCCCGATATCCAGGGTCCGCGCTGTCTCCCTGGCTCCAGATGCAAGGGATGAGGACAGTGCATTGTCGTCGATCAGCTGAGCAATGGAGGTGGCGAGCGCCGCGGGGTCTCCGGCATGAACGAGAAGACCATTCCGGCCATCCTGCACGAGTTCCTTCGGGCCGGTTTCACAGTCGGTCGAGACGATCGGCAGGCCGAACGCCATGGCCTCGGCCAGCACCAGCCCAAAGCCTTCATAACGGGAACTCAGGCAGAAGATGGCGGCGCTCCGATAGGCGTCTTCGATCTGCGCGCTCGCGCCCGGCATGTCGACTGAACTCATTATGCCGAGTGTTTGTGCCTGTTTCGTCAGCGCGTGGCGTTCTTCGCCCTCACCCACAATGACAAGTCGCCAGTCGGGCCGCCCCGACACCACCGCGGACCATGCCTGCAGCAAGACATCGAAGCCCTTCGCATGGGTAAGCCGCCCAACCGCGAGCACGACGCGTCCGAGCCGTTTCGCCGGCTCGGCCGGGAATGGAAAGGGCAGCGGATTGCCAATGCTCTCGACACGGGCACGCGGCGCCAGCGCGGTCTGCCACCGTCGCTTGTCGCGCGCGGTCAACACCACGACTGCCTCACAGGTCCGCGCCGCCAGCCGCCGCGCAAGCCGCCGCGCCGGCTTGCCGAGGTCCTCGTCGAAATGGCAGTGCTCCCAGGCAATCCGGCGCACGTTCAGCCCCAGCGTCGCCGGCAGCGTGAACAAGGTCAGCATGGTGTCGACGTCGATCAGCACGTCGATACCGTGTTGCCTGACAAAGCGCCGGATGCCGGACACCGTGGCCAAGTAAGCCCGCTTGAACGACGGCCGCTGCGCGAACAGCGCGTGGTGCCTGACCGCCGGATGCAGGGCAAAGCAACTGCGCTCGTCCCACAGGCTCAGGATCAGCACCGGATAGCCGCGCTCGGCGAGGGCGTTGGCGATGACCGCGGTCATCCGCTCGGCACCTGCAAAGGCGTTGAGCGTGCCGGTCAGAAAGCAGATCGTCGGCAGCGTCTTCATGAGGATGAGGCGGCGAGCGCGGGGGCTTTCCTGCTGCGCCGCCACAGCCACAGCCCGAATGCCACGGCCACGGCATTGCCGGCCGTATAGCCTCCGACCGCGCCCCAGGCGCCGTAGGCGGGCACCGTCACGAGGTCGAAGGCCAGCGTGACGCCGAATACCACGCCCCACTTGATGGCGATCCATTCGGGGCGCCGCAGGTAGACCGGCAGCAGCGTCAGGCCGACGTCGGCGAAGATCAGCGTCGACGAGACTGCGGCGGCGCGCAGCAGCGATGCGGAGGACGAGAACGCGTGGCCGTACAGCAACTGGACGATCCACGGCGCGCCGATGGCGATCAGGATAGCGCCGCAGAGGCCGATCGCGGTCATGCCGATGGCGATGCGGGCGATGTTGGCGCGCGCGGTGGCGAACTCGGCCTTGCCGTACACGTAGATCGGCGCGACGCCGGCGGCCAGGATGGTGGCCACGACGGTGTAGTTGTCGAGTATCTGCATGCAGGCCGCATACGCGCCGAAGTCGGCCAGCGTCACCGCGGGCTGCAGTACCAGCTGGTCGATCCGGCGCGCGCCCATCATCAGCATGAAGCTGACCCAGAACAGCGCGCCGTTGCGCATGAGTTCGCGGGTGAGCCCGAAGTCGTACCGCAGGGGGCCGCGCTCCGCATGTGTCAGGTAATAGAGGGCCAGCAGGCCGGCGAGGATGACCGCTTCGGCGGCGAAGGCGCCGGCGAAGCCCGGCACGCTGTGCGTGCCCGCGGCGAACAGGGCTGCCACGAGGCCGGCCTTGACGGCCAGCGATGCCAGGCTGAACAGGGTGTTGGGCCGGTTGTTGGTGTGGGCCTGCATCCAGGCCACCACGATGCCGAACGGTTCGCGCAGCAGGATGGCGATGCCGAGCAGCAGCGCCGCGGCCCAGGTTTCGGCGGCGGGCCGCTGCAGCAGCAGGTAGCCGCACATCAGCAGGTAGCCGAGCACGGCGCCGCCGATCCGCAGCGAGAACGCGTGGGCAAGCAGCCGGTGCTGCGCCTGCGGCGACGGCGTGGCGACCAGCCTGGGCACGACGACTTCGCCGCCGCAGATCAGCGCGACCGAGGCGGCGATCAGCACCACGGCCTGCGCGTACTGGAAGTGGGCGAAGCCTTCGGGCCCGAGCGCGCGCGCGAGCATGGCGACGATGCCGATGCCGGCGGTGACCTGGATGCCGCGCTCGGCGAGCATCCAGAACAGGTTGCCTGCAACGCGGCGGCGCATCAGGCGGGCTCCGCGCAACGCGCGCCGCGCGCGGCGGCGAGGCTGGCGTAGCAGTCCAGCCACTGGCGGGCGATCGCCTCGATGCCGAAGCGCGCGGCGATGCGCTGGCGGCGTGCGGCCTGGGCTTCGGGCGAGCCGGCGCCGGCCTCGAGCGCGCGGCGCATGGCGGCGGACAGGGCGGCGGCGTCGCCCCGTGGGACGATCTGTCCCGCATCGCCGAGCATGTCGGCGACGCCGGGCGCATCGGTGGAGACGACCGGGCAGCCGCATGCGAGCGCTTCGGCAATGACCAGCGGCATGCCTTCGATGCGCGAGGACAGGACGAACAGATCGGCCGCGCTCAGCAGTTCGGGAATGTCGCGCCGCATGCCCAGCAGCGTGGCGCGGCCGGTCAGCCCGAGTCGGTCGACGGCGCTGGCCAGCGCGGCACGCTCGGGGCCGTCGCCAGCGATCGCCAGGTGCGGCGTGCGGTCGGACTCCGCCGCCATGTCGAGGCGGCTGAATGCTTCGAGCAGGAGGTCTTGCGCCTTCTCCGGGACCAGCCTGCCGACATTGAGGACCAGCCTCGCGCCGGGCGCGAGGCCGAGGGCGGCGCGCGTGGCCTGCCGCAGTTCGGGCCGCGGCCGGAAGCGGGCGATGTCGATGCCGTTCGGCACCACGACGATGCGCTCGGGCCGCACCGCGCCGGCATCGATCATGCCCTGGCGCCCGTCGGCGCTGACGTGGGTGGTGAGCGTGGCCCAGCGGTCGGTCAGCCGGTAGGCGAGCATGCGCAGCCGGCCGCCTTCGCGAAAGCTGTGCGCGGTGCAGACCACCGGCGGCGTGCGCGCGATGCGCGTGAGCGCGCGCGCGAACACGTTGGCGTGGACCATGTGCGCATGGATGACGTCGGGCCGCCAGTCCTGCACGAAGCCGCGCAGGCGCCACAGCGCGCGCGCCATCGACCACGGCGTCTTGCGCATGTCCAGGCAGAACTGGGTCGCCGCCTCGGGCACGTCGACCTCGCGGCCGGGCGTGAGGCTGACGACCGCCACCGCATGGCCGAGCGCGATGAACTGCCGTGCCAGCGCGGCCACCTGCTGTTCGGCGCCGCCGAGTTTCAGGCCGGTGCCGAGCAGCAGGATGCGCATCGGCGGGCGGGGCTGGCCGGGATCGCGTGGCTGCTTCACCGCGCGCCATACCCCGTCAACAACGTCCGCAGCGTCTTCACCGCGATCAGCAGGTCCAGCGCGAACGAGCAGTGCTTGACGTAATACAGGTCGTAGCTGAGCTTGGTCACGGTCTCTTCGTGCGTGCCGACGTAGCCCTGTTGCACCTGCGCCCAGCCGGACAGGCCGGGCCGCACGAGATGGCGGTAGGGGTAATAGGCGATGGTGCGGGCGAACTCCTCGACCATCGGCACCTGCTCGGGGCGCGGGCCGATCAGGCTCATGTCGCCGGCCAGCACGTTCCACAGTTGCGGAATCTCGTCCAGGCGGTACTTGCGGATGACGCGGCCCACGCGGGTGACGCGCGGATCGCGGCGCGCGGCGAACTGCGCCGGGGCGCCGGCGTCGTATCCCATGCTGCGGAACTTGAGCATGGTGAACGGCTTGCCGAACAGGCCGACGCGGGCCTGGCGGAACAGCACCGGGCCCGGCGACTCCAGCCGGATGGCGAGGCCCACGATGAGGCTCACGGGCAGCGCGACAGGCGCCAGGCACAGCACGGCGGCGAGGTCGATCGCGCGCTTGGCGAAGCTGTAGAAATAGTGGGCGGCGTAGTCGTCGAGGAAGTTCTCGTCGATGTGGGCCAGGCCGACGCGGCCGGTGAGCATTTCGCCGATGCGCTCCACCGAGTACATGCGCACGTGGCTGAGCTTGAACTGGGCCAGCACGCGGGTGCGCTCGGGGTCGGCGGTGGCGTTGCGGTCCAGCATGAGGCCGTCGCAATGCACGGCTTCGTCGAGCGAGCTGATGGCCTGGAAGCGCGTGGGGCTGGCCGGCGCGGCGCCGGGCATGGCGAGGATGCGTTCGAGCTGCGCCAGCGTGGCGGCGTCGGTGTAGCCGAACACCGGCACGTAGTTGCGCACGAAGCGGCGGTAGCCGAACCAGATCCAGCCCAGCGTGGTGAGGTAGCTGAGCAGCAGCGCGCCGCGCGAGTATTCGAGGTGGAACGCGGCGAAGCCGAACAGCAGCGCGGCGAAGGGCAGCGTGGCGGCGAGGCCGACCAGGCTGTTGCCTTCCATCGCCGGCAGGTGCAGCGAGCGGTGCAGCAGCACGAAGGCGGACAGGTAGGGCAGCACCGACCACAGCAGCGTGCGGCTGAACACATGCGTGACCAGCCCGGCGTGGCGGGCGAACTCGGCCAGCGCGGCGTTGAGGCCGAACAGCAGCAGGCCGAACAGCGCCCACACCAGCATGCGGCTGGCGCGGCGAATGGTTTCCGATCCCCGCGAACGGGGTAATTGGGCGGCGCGGCTCACGCTGTGGCTCTTGTTCATGTTCCGCTCGCTTTGCTGCGGGCCGCCGCGCGCGCGGCGGGGCGCCTGCCGGCCAGTGCCTGCTGGTAGACCGCCCAGGTGGCTTCGGCCATCGGCGCGAGGCCGAATTCGCGCGCCCAGCGCGCGCGCGCGGCCTGCCCGAGCGAGGCGCGCAGGCCGGCATCGCCGGCCAGCCGTTGCAGCGCGGCGGCCCAGGCTGCCTCGTCGTTGCCGGGCACCAGCAGGCCGCAGGCGCCGTCTTCGAGCTGCTCGCGGATGCCGGGCAGGTCGCTGGCGGCGACCGGCAGGCCCGCGCGCATGGCTTCCAGCACCGACAGCGGGAAGCCTTCGTGGTCGGAGGCCAGCATGAAGGCCTGGGCCGACGCCAGCAGCGCCGGCACGTCGGCCACCGCGCCGGCGAAGCGGACCCGGCCGGGCGCCACGGCTTCGGCCAGGGTACGCAGGGCATCCAGTTGCGGGCCTTCGCCGGCGATCACCAGTTCGCAATCGGGCAGCGCGGCGCGCGCGAACGCGCGGATCGCTAGGTCGGCGCGCTTGGGCGCGGCCAGGCGCGCCACCATGACGATGCGGCGCAGCGGCGCGTGCGGCGCGGCGCGCGCCGGCGTGTCGGCGATGCCGTTGCGGATCACGCTGATGCGCGACGCGGCGATCGGCAGCGACGCGGCCAGCTCGCGCTCGGCCTGCGCCACGCAGATCAGGCGCGTGGTGAGCGGGGCCAGCAGCCATTCCGCCGCGCGCGCGGCCAGGCGCTGGCGCGCGGGCGCGGCGGCCTTGAAGGCGAAGCCGTGCACGGTATAGACCACCGGCACGCCGAGCAGCCAGCCGGCCACCCGGCCGAGCGCGCCGGCCTTGGCGCTGTGCGTGTGGATCAGGTCGGGCGCGGCGGCGCGCAGCGCGCCCAGCAGTTGCCGGAACGCGGCCAGCGCGCGCAGCGGCGACAGCGCGTTGTCCAGCAGCGGCAGGCGCACGGTGCGCGCGCCCGCGGCGCGGGCGTGGTCGAGCAGCGGGCCGTTGCCGCCGGCCAGCAGTGTCGGCTCGATCCTGCCGCGCAGGGCTGTCAGCAGGTCGGCGACGTGCGTCTGCGCTCCCCCGATCTCGGAGTTCGTGATCAGGTAGGCAACGCGCGGACGGGAAGCGGGCAGGGAAGGTGGCACGGGCAAGGCACTAGGGGCGGCGCGCCGGCAGTGGGCCGGCGCGTCCGCGGCGCCGATTTTTTCCGGCACAGCCGCACGATTATAACTGGCGCGTCATCCGCATTCCGGCAAAATACGGACTTTGGCGCGTTTGCCGCCGGCCCGCGGGCCGGTGCCGCCGCCGCGCACCGCCGGCCATTCAATCGACCACTCTCAGGATGTGACCCATGCAAGCTGATCCTTCCATTTTCAAGGCCTACGACATTCGCGGCATCGTTGGCAAGACCCTGACACGCGACGTGGCGCGCGCGATCGGCTTGTCCTTCGGCTCGGCCGCCGCCGAGCAGGGCGAGCGCGCGGTGGTGGTTGGCCGCGACGGGCGCCTGTCCGGGCCGGATCTGCTGGGCGGTCTGGTCGAGGGGTTGCGCGCCGCGGGCGTGGACGTGATCGACCTGGGCATGGTCGCCACGCCGATGGTCTACTTCGGCACCAACATCGAGCTGGCCGGCCGCCGCGCCGCCTCCGGCATCATGGTCACCGGCAGCCACAACCCGCCCGACTACAACGGCTTCAAGATGGTGCTCGGCGGCAAGGCCATCTACGGCGAACAGATCCAGGCGCTGCGCCAGCGCATCGAAGCCGGCCGGTTCGCCAGCGGGGCCGGCAGCTACGAGCAGGTCGACGTCCGCCAGCAGTACCTCGACCGCATCACCGGCGACGTCAAGCTGGCGCGCCCGATGAAGATCGCGCTGGATGCCGGCAACGGCGTGGCCGGCGCCTTCGTCGGCGACCTGTTCCGCGCGCTCGGCTGCGAGGTCACGGAGCTGTTCTGCGAGGTGGACGGCAATTTCCCCAACCACCATCCCGATCCGGCCCACGTGGAGAACCTGCAGGACCTGATGCGCTGCCTGCGCGAGACCGACTGCGAGCTGGGCCTGGCCTTCGACGGCGACGGCGACCGCCTTGGCGTCGTGACCAAGGACGGGCAGGTGATCTTCCCCGACCGCCAGTTGATGCTGTTCGCCGAGGAGATCCTGGCGCGCAACCCGGGCCAGCAGATCATCTACGACGTCAAGTGCACCGGCAAGCTGGCGCCTTGGATCCGCCAGCATGGCGGCGAACCGCTGATGTGGAAGACCGGCCACTCGCTGGTCAAGGCCAAGCTCAAGGAAACCGGCGCGCCGCTGGCCGGCGAGATGAGCGGCCACGTGTTCTTCAAGGACCGCTGGTACGGCTTCGACGACGGCCTGTACACCGGCGCGCGCCTGCTCGAGATCCTCTCGAAGCACGCCGACCCGAGCGCGGTGCTCAATGCGCTGCCCAACTCCAACTGCACGCCCGAGCTGCAGCTCAAGTGCGCCGAGGGCGAGGCCTTCACGCTGCTCGACCAGATCCGCGCCAACGCGAAGTTCGACGGCGCGCGCGAGGTCATCACCATCGACGGCGTGCGCGTGGAATACGCCGACGGCTTCGGCCTGGCACGCCCGTCCAACACCACGCCGGTGGTGGTGATGCGTTTCGAAGCCGACAGCGATGCCGCGCTGGCCCGCATCCAGGCCGAGTTCAAGCGCGTGATCCTGGCTGAAAAGCCGGACGCGCAACTGCCGTTCTGAGCGGATGTCGCTGACCGCGCCCGCGAAGGGCGGAACGAGCAATGCGGGCGCAACGGGCGCGACAGACGCCGCAGATGCGGTCGGCGAAGCCGCCGCGCCCTACGCGCTGCCCGCAAGGCCGCGCATCCTGGTGGTCAAGGTCTCGTCGCTGGGCGACGTGGTGCACAACATGCCGCTGGTGCATGACCTGCGCGCGCGCTGGCCGGAGTGCGAGATCGACTGGGTGGTCGAAGAAGGCTATGCCGACCTGGTGCGCCTGCTGCCCGAGGTGCGCCGGGTGATTCCGTTCGCGCTGCGGCGCTGGCGCAAGCGCGTCTACCAGGGCGCGGCCTGGCGCGAGATCGGCGCCTTCCGCCGCGCGCTGCGCGAGCAGGCCTACGATGCCGTGATCGAGACCCAGGGCCTGCTCAAGACCGCCGTGGTGGCGCGCGTGGCGCGCCGCCACCCGGGCGCGCCGGTGATCGGGCTGGGCAACGCCACGCAGGGCTCGGGCTACGAGCCGGCCGCGCGGCTGTTCTATACCGACCCGGTGACCGTGCCGCTGCAGACCCATTCGGTGCGGCGCTCGCGCCTGCTCGGCGCGGCGCTGACCGGCATCGCGCCGCCGGGGCTGCCGCGCTTCTTCGGCCCCGGCGCGCGCAGCCTGCATGTCGACGATCCGCTGTGGGCCGCTTTGCCCGCGCGCTACGCGGTGTGCTTCCATGCCACCGCCGGCGCGAAGAAACGCTGGCCGCTGGCAAGCTGGCACGATCTCGGCCGCCGCCTGGCGGACGAGGGGCTGACCGTGCTGCTGCCGTGGGGCAGCGAGGCCGAGCGGCGCGCGGCGCAGGAGATCGCCGCCGGCGTGCCGGGCGCGCAGGTGCTGCCGCGCTTTTCCGTGATGCAGGGGTTCGGGCTCATCAACCGGGCCGAAGTGGTGATCGGCGTCGACACGGGGCTGGTCCATATCGCCGCCGCGCTGTGCCGGCCTACCGTGGAAATCTATACCGCCACGTGGCGCTGGAAGACAGAAGGCTACTGGTCGGACAGCATCGCCAATGTGGGCGACGACGGCGTGGTGCCGACCGTCGACGAGGTGCATGCCGCGGCCCGGCGCGTGCGCGGGGTGGTGGCCTGATGCTGCGTGCCCTCTACAATCTGCTGTGGCTGGTGGCGCTGCCGGTGGCGTTGCTGCGCCTGGTGTGGCGCGCGCGCAAGGAGCCCGGTTACGTGCAGCACGTGGGCGAGCGCCTGGGCGCCTATGGCAAGCTGTCCGCGGCTGGTCCCTGGCTGTGGGTCCACGCCGTGTCCGTCGGCGAGACGCGCGCGGCCCAGCCGCTGATCGAAGCGCTGCTGTCGCAGTATCCGGCTCACCGCCTGCTGCTCACGCACATGACGCCCACGGGCCGCCAGACCGGCGCCCAGCTGTTCGGTGCGCAGCCGCGCGTGACCCAGTGCTACCTGCCCTATGACCTGCCCTGGCTGGTGCGGCGCTTCCTGCGCTACTTCCGGCCGGCGGCGGGCATGCTGATGGAAACCGAGGTCTGGCCCAGCCTGGTGCGCGGCGCGCGCCTGGAGGGCGTGCCGCTGCTGCTGGTCAATGCCCGACTGTCGCCGCGCAGCTACCGGCGCACGGCGCGCTTCGGGCGGGCCGCCACGGCGATGTACCGCGATTTCACCGAAGTGCTGGCGCAGACGCAGGGCGATGCCGAGCGCTTCCGCGCGCTTGGCCTGCCTTCCGTTGCCGTCACCGGCAATCTCAAGTTCGACATGCAGCCGCCCGAAGCCGGCCTGCGGCGCGGCCGCCTGCTGCGCGCGGGGTTTGGCGGGCGCGCCGTGTTCGCCGCCACCAGCACGCGCGACGGCGAGGAGGCGCTGGTGCTGGAAGCGTTCGCACGCTGGCAGGCGCTGGCCGCGGCGGCGCCCGCAGCCGTGCCGCGCCCGGCCTTGCTGCTGGTGCCGCGCCATCCGCAGCGCTTCGACGAGGTCGCGGCGCTGGTGGCGCGCCACGGGTTCTCGCTCCAGCGCCGCAGCGCGCTCGGCGACGCCGCCGGCTGGGAACAGTCGGGTTTGCCGGAGCCGGTCACGGCGGACGTGCTGCTGGGCGACTCGATGGGCGAGATGGCGCAGTATTTCGCCGCCTCCGATATCGCCTTCATCGGTGGCAGCCTGCTGCCGCTGGGTGGCCAGAACCTGATCGAGGCCTGCGCGGCCGGCACGCCGGTGCTGATCGGCCCGCACACCTTCAACTTCGCGCAGGCGACCGAAGACGCCATCGCCGCCGGGGCCTGCCGGCGCGTGGCCGATGCCGACGACCTGATGCGCACGGCCGCGGCGGTGCTGGGCGATGCGCCCGGGCTGGCCGCCATGCGCGATGCCGCGCGCGCGTTCTCGGTGCTCCATCGCGGCGCCACGCAGCGGACCCTGGCCGCGCTGGCGCAGGTGATCCGCGCGGTGCGCTAGCGCAGGGCGCGGCATGTAGGCCGATGCCTGATGGGCCGCCGCCGCGCGCTTCGCTACACTGTTCCGCGTGAGGGCCGCTCCCGCGGCCCGCCGCAGGGCGGCGCGGGCAGGCCAGGCCGCACGCCCCCGGAACAGGAGCTACCAGATGCAGAATCCGCGGAATACCCGCCATCGTCACGTCCGCATGCCGGCCATGCGGGCAGCGCGCGCCGCCTCGGCCTTGCTGCTCGCCGCCGCCCTGGGCGCCTGCGCCACCGGCGCCGCGTCCGATTCGCCCGGCGCCAGCGCCAGCCTCAACCAGGCGCAGAGCGGCGGCCCCGGCCGCTGGGAACTGATGCGCTGGCAGCAGCCGGACGGCACGCTCAGGCCGGTTCCGCATGGCGACAACGGCCAGCCCATCATCTTCGAGTTCAACCGCGGCATCGATGCCGCGCAAGGCACGGTGAGCGGCTACAGCGGCTGCAACCGCTTCACCGGCGGCTACGGCAAGACCGGGTCCGGCATGCGCTTCGACCGCCTGGCCGGCACGCGCATGGCCTGCATGCCGCCGCGGGGCGAGCTTGAAGCCGCGCTGCTCAAGGCCATGCAGTCGCCGTTCACCACCGTGGGCACGCAGCCGTCGGCGGGATCGACGGGGCGCCAGATCGTCTGGAAGACCGCCGACGGCGACCTGCTGCAGTTCGTCGAGCGCGAAGGGGTAGGCCGGCGCGGCGCCAGGGTCGACGCGCAGCAGGCGGGCGGCGTGGAAAAGACCGTCTACGTGGACTCGCAGCGCGTGGCGTGCAGCGGCATGGGCCGGCAGACCTGCTATCGCGTGAGGGAGAATCCGGACGGGCCCTGGTCGCTCTGGTACGGGCCGATCGAGGGGCTCGATTTCGAGCCGGGCGTGGCATACACGCTGCGCGTGCGGGAGACGCGGGTGGAGAACCCGCCCGCGGACGCTTCATCGATCCGCTGGCAACTGCTGGGCGTGGAGGCGCGCACGCGGGCGAATTGAGCTTGGGAGATGGACGCCCCTCGCGGCGTCAGATGTTCAGCTACGCGGCGCCTGCGCGCCCGCAATGGCTTCCCGCCGCGGCGCAGGCCGCCGGCCGGCCGGTGCGCTCGCTGGCGCCGCCGTGCCCAGCTTTGCCCTCTCCGGCAACCTGTACATGGACCCCGGCACCGAAGTCAGCAGCGTATTGATCTGCACCACGTCGTCCTCGGCCAGCGCGCCGGTGGCCGCCTTCAGGCGCAGGCCGTTCATGATGGTGTCGTAGCGCGCCTTGGCCAGGTCGCGGCGGGTGGAGTACAACTGCGCTTCGGCGTTCAGCACGTCGATGTTGATGCGCACGCCCACCTCGTAGCCGAGCTGGTTGGATTCCACCGCGCTTTGCGCCGAGTGCTCGGCGGCTTCGAGCGCCTTGACCTGGGCCAGGCCGTTGGACACGCCGGAGTAGCTCTGGCGCGCGCTCTGGGCGGCGGTGCGGCGCGCGAACTCGAGGTCGCTGGCGGCCTTGTCGGCCAGCGCGATGGTTTCGCGCACGCGCGACTGGATCTGGCCGCCGCTGTAGATCGGCACGTTGAGCTGCACGCCGATCTGGCCGCTGTTGTAGCGGCTGGCGACGTTGACGGTCTGCGTGGTGGTGCCGGTGGCGTTGTTGAAGCCGTAGGAGGCGACCAGGTCGACCGTGGGCAGGTGGCCGGCGCGCGCCTTGTTGTATTCGCGCTGGGCCGTGTCGAGGTTGTAGCGGGCCAGGCCGACCTGCGGGTTGGTGTTCTCGGCCTGGCTGGCCCAGGTGTTCACGTCGGCCGGCATCGGGCCCGGCAGTTCGGCGGCGGGGCGCAGGCCGAGCAGTTCGTCGACGGGCTTGCCGGTGATCTGCTGCAGGTTGGCGCGCTTGATCTCGAGGTCGCTCTGCGCCGCGATCTCGGTGGAGATGGCGAGGTCGTAGCGGGCCTGGGCGTCGTTGGCGTCGGTGATGGTGGCGGTGCCGACCTCGAAATTGCGCTTGGCCTGCGCCAGCTGCTCGGCGATGGCCTTTTTCTGCGCGCCGGCCAGGTAGAGGTTGTCCTGCGAGGCCAGCACGTCGAAGTAGGCCTGCGAGGTGCGCGTGATGAGGTCGAGCTGCGCCTGGCTGAAGCTGACCTCGCCGGCCAGCGCGGCGAGCTCGCCCTGCTTGTAGGTCTCCCAGCGGTCCCAGCGGAACAGCGGCTGGGTCAGTTGCAGCGCCCAGTTGTTGCCGTTGAGGAAGCGGTCGCCGACGACCGGCGCGGACTGGTCGACCTTGGTGCGCGAGGCGCCCACCGCGCCGGCGATCTGCGGCAGCAGGCCGGCGCGCCCTTGCGGCAGCTTTTCCTGGCTGGCGGCGAGCTGCGCGCGCGCGCTGGCGAACTGCGCGTCGTTGGCCTGGGCATCGCGGTAGACCTGGAGCAGGTCGTCGGCGCCATGCGCGGCCGGCAGGTACAGCAGCGCGAGCAGCGGGGCCGCCAGTGCCAGGCGCGTCGCGGGCAGGCCACGCGCGGGGAACAGCGCAAACCTCAGCGCAAACCTCATGACATCTCCAGTCGGCCGGCCGGCGGGCGCGGCTTGCGTTTGCATCGATCAGCGTTCAAGGGGAGCGGCGCCGCCAGCCTGCCGGCGCCGCGATAAAGGACCAAAAAGGACGAAAGCGACTGCTGCGCGGTCAGTACTTCGGCATGGCCGGGTCTACCTGGCTGGCCCAGGCATCGATGCCGCCGCTCAGGTTGTAGACCTTGCCGAAGCCTTGCCGCTCGAGGAAGCCGGCCACCTGCATGCTGCGCATGCCGTGGTGGCAGATGCAGACGATGTCGGCGTCCTCGTCGAGCTCGGCGGCGCGCGCCGGGATCTGGCCCATCGGGATATGGGTGATGCCGGGCATGGCGCAGGTCTGCACCTCCCAGCCTTCCCGCACGTCGAGCAGCACCGGCGCCGGGCGGCCGGCGTCGGCCAGCCACTGCGCGAGTTCGGGAGCGTTGATGACCTGCATGTGGCCCGTCCCGTTCAGAAGTGGAAGCGCGACGGCTGCTCGGCGCCGGTCAGCGGCGCGACCACGGTCTCGAACAGGTTGATGGTCTTGTATTCGGTCTCGCTCACGCGCGTGATGATCTGCGCTTCCATCGCGGGCTGCGTGCCGACGAAGGCGGCGATGCGCCCGCCGACCTTGACCTGCGACAGGATCGAAGCCGGCACCGAGGGCAGGGCGCCGGAGATGCAGATCACGTCGTAAGGCGCGCCCGCGGCCCAGCCGGCGGCGGCATTGCCTTCGGCCACGTCGACGTTGGTCACGCCGGCGTCGGCGAGGTTCTTGCGGGCCAGCGCGGCCAGCTCCGGCAGGATGTCCACGGTCAGCACGTGGCGCGCGCGGTGGGCCAGCAGGGCGGCCATGTAGCCGGAGCCGGCGCCGATCTCGAGCACCTGCTCGTGCTTGCGCACGGCGAGTTCCTGCAGGATGCGGGCCTCGACGCGCGGCGCCAGCATGTTCTGGCCGCCCGGCAGGGGGATTTCCATGTCGACGAAGGCCAGCGCGGCATACCCCTGCGGCACGAATTGTTCCCGCTTGACCACGGCCAGCAGGTCCAGAATTTCCTGGTCCAGCACATCCCACGGGCGGATTTGCTGTTCGATCATATTGAATCGGGCTTTCTCGAGATCCATCTTGCCATTCCTTCCAGTGCCAACCGCTAGTTCAGTTCTGAGTCCGGCCGCGCGGTGCAAAGGGCCGGGGAAATCCATCCAAACCTGGGATTTTAACCCCTCGCCAAGGCAGTTGCGCGACGCGCATGGGCCGATTTGTGGCTCGCATGCCGCAATCCGGCCATCCCGTCGCCGCGGCAGCGCTCTCGTGCTGGCCGTGCGCGCCGGTATCCGGTGGCGCCGATGCGCGCGATGCCCTGGCCGCCTCGCCTCGCCCGCGCGCGCACCAGCGCCCGCCGCATCTCGCCCGAGACCTTGTCCTCGCCCTTGTGCGAGGCCCGGCTGCGCTTCCCGCACCGGATCATTCGGTCTCCGGCGGCCGCGTCGGCGGGGCCGCCGCGTCCTGCTGCGTCTGGGTCCGCTCCAGCGCTGCGCGTTGTTCCTGCTGTTCCTGCAGCATCAATTCCCAGACGTAGGGCCCGACCTTGGGCGGCAGGGGCGTATCGCGCGCCGCGCCCGTGGTCAGGCCGAACAGCAGCATCTGCAGCAGGTTGTCGATGAACGCCTCGGGATCGATCTCGAGGTTCGAGAACGTCCCGAACCCGCGCTGCCACAGCATCAGGAACATCAGCGGCGCGCAGATCAGCGAGCTGGTGGGGTTGGCCGGCACGGCGCGCAACTCGCCGCGCGCCGTGCCGCGCGCCAGCACGCGGGCGAACAGCTCGTCTCCCGGCACCGTCACTTCCTCGTGGTAGAAGCGGGCGATGTCGGGGAAGTGATTCGCCTCGGCCATGATGAGCTTGGTCAGCCCCGCCACCGGCGTGGCGCCGATCAGGCCCCACCAGCCGCGCAGCAGTTCGCGCAGCAGCTCGGCGGTGCTGCCCTCGAAGCGCTCCACCAGGTCGACCCCGCGGGCCAGCGCGGGCCCCAGGTTCTCCCGCACCACCGTCTTGAACAGCTCTTCCTTGTTGGCAAAGTACAGATACACCGTGCCCTTGGACACGCCCGCCGCCGCCGCGACATCTTCCAGGCGGGTGGCGGCGTAGCCGCGTTCGACAAACAGCTCGAGCGCCGCGGCCACCAGTTCCTGCGGGCGCGCGGCCTTGCGGCGGGCCCAGCGCTTGGGGTTCGCCGCGGCTTGATTCTGGTCTGGGGACTTGTTCACTTGGGGCGCGGCGCGCCTGGGCCGGCGCGTTCTTGGCGAGACATGTCGATAAATAACCCTTGGGTCAGTAATGTAGTGGAGCGGAGGGGAGGCGGTCAAGCCGGCATGCGCGCCATCGCCACCCCGTCCGAGGGGTGCCGTGGCGCGGTGCGACGCAACAGGCTTGGGGCACAATACGGCCTGCCGGATCCGCTCCGTGCCCGAACCTTTGCCATGTCCGCCCAGCCTGAATTCTCCTGCCGTCCCGATTGCGGCGCTTGCTGCACCGCGCCGTCGATCACGTCGCCCATCCCCGGCATGCCGCACGGCAAGCCGGCCGGCGTGCCGTGCGTGCAGCTGCTGCCGGACCGCCGCTGCGCGATCTTCGGGCAGCCTTCGCGGCCGGCGTTCTGCGCGGGGCTCAGGCCCGCCGCCGACATGTGCGGCACTTCGCGCGGGCAGGCGCTGGCATGGCTGGCGCGCCTGGAGGCCGCCACGGCGCCCGCGCCGGACGCCGCGGTCCGCCGAATGCAAGGAAACCAATGATGGTCACGATGACTCGCCGGCGCTGGCTGGCAGCAACCGGCACCGCCGCGCTCGCCGCCGCGATGGCGGGCTGCGCCATGTTCGGCAACGACTACACCTTCTCGCAAAGCCAGTTGCAGGCCGCGCTGGAGCGCAAGTTCCCGTTCAACAAGCGCTACATGGAGCTGTTCGACATCCAGCTCGCCAACCCGCGCCTCACGCTCGACGCCGAGCGCAACCGCGTGAACGTGCAGTTCGACGCCACCATCGACAACCGCCTGTTCTTCCGCCAGCCGCTGGCCGGCCGCTTCGCGCTCGACAGCGGCTTGCGCTACGACGCGCCCAGCCGCTCGCTGGTGCTGCAGGACCCGCAGGTGCAGCAGTTCGACGTCAGCGGCCTGCCGCAGCAGTTCACGCGCCAGCTCAACGCGCTGGGCGGCATCCTGGCCGAGCAGTTGCTGCAGGGCTATCCGCTCTATACCTTTCGCCCCGACCAGTTGCGCCTTGCCGGCAGCAGTGTCGAGCCCGGTACAATCACCGTCTTGCCGGACGGGATCAACGTCAAGATCAACCGCCCGTGAGCGTCGCGCGCGGCTGACCGCGGGCGCGTTCGCGGCGTCTTCATGGCGCGGCGGTTTTCCCCTGGCGGCCTTTCGACGATGCTCCGGTTTCTTTCCTTTTCATTCCTTCGCCCCAACCAACCAGCATGGATATTGCGCTCGCCCTGAAAGCCGTGATCCTCGGCATCGTCGAAGGACTGACCGAGTTCCTGCCCATCTCCAGCACCGGCCACCTGATCCTGGCCGGCCAGCTGCTCGACTTCAACGACGAGAAAGGCAAGATCTTCGAAATCGTGATCCAGTTCGGCGCCATCCTCGCCGTGTGCTGGGAATTCCGCCACCGCATCACCAGCGTGGTGGGCGGGCTGGCCAGCGACGAGAAGGCGCGCCGCTTCGCCGTCAACGTGATCGTCGCCACGGTGCCGGCGATCATGCTGGCGCTGGTGTTCGGCAAATGGATCAAGGCCCATCTGTTCAACCCGGTCACCGTGGCCACCGCCTTCATCGTCGGCGGCGTGGTGATCCTGTGGGCCGAATGGCGCGAGGCGCATCGCGGCCGCGTCTCGCACCCGGCCGGCAACGCGCTGCTGGAAGCCGCCAAGGCCGGCGCGCCGCGCATCGAGTCGGTGGACGACCTCAACTGGCGCGACGCCGTCAAGGTCGGCCTGGCGCAATGCTTCGCGCTGATCCCGGGCACCTCGCGCTCCGGCGCCACCATCATCGGCGGCATGCTGTTCGGGCTGTCGCGCCAGGTGGCGACCGAGTTCTCGTTCTTCCTGGCGATCCCGGTGATCTTCGGCGCCACCGTCTACGAGCTGTACAAGGCCCGCGCGCTGCTGTCCGCCGACGATCTCGGCGTGTTCGCGGTCGGTTTCGTGTTCGCGTTCCTGTCGGCCTTCCTGTGCGTGCGCTGGCTGCTGCGCTTCGTCGCCACCCACGACTTCAAGCCGTTCGCGTGGTACCGCATCGTGTTCGGCGTGATCGTGCTGATCACCGCCTACACGGGGATGATCGCCTGGCACGCCTGAAGCGGGCGGCTGGCGCGAGCGCAAAAAAAAGCGTGGCTGCAAGTAGCCACGCTTTTTTCATTGGCTCGACGCCAGGCCCATTTCGGGCCCGCTTCAGGCCTGTTCTAGGCCCGCTTGCGGAACACGACATCCCACACCCCGTGCCCGAGCCGCACGCCGCGGCGCTCGAACTTGGTGACGGGGCGATAGTCCGGCCGCGGCGCGAAGCCGCCCGGCGCATCCGAGGTGTTTTCCAGCGCCGGCTCGCCCGACAGCACTTCCACCATCTGGTGGGCGTACTCCTCCCAGTCCGTCGCGCAATGCAGGTAGCCGCCCGGCTTGAGCCGGCTCGCCAGCAGCTTCACCAGCGGCGGTTGCACCAGGCGGCGCTTGTTGTGGCGCTTCTTGTGCCAGGGATCGGGGAAGAAGATGTGCACGCCGTCCAGGCAGCCGTCGGTCAGCATGTGCGCGATGACCTCGACCGCATCGTGCGGCATGATCCGCACATTCTCGATGCCGCGCTCGCCGATCAGCTTGAGCAGCGCGCCCACGCCCGGCTCGTGCACCTCGCAGCCCAGGAAGTTGTCCTGCGGGCGCAGCTGCGCGATATGCGCGGTGGTCTCGCCCATGCCGAAGCCGATCTCCAGGATCGCCGGCGCGGCGCGGCCGAACGTGGCTTCCCAGTCCAGCGGCTGCGGCGCGTAGGGCAGGATGAAACGCGGGCCCAGGTCGTCGATGGCGCGCTGCTGCCCGGTGGAAGTCCGCCCCGCGCGGCGCACGAACGAGCGGATGCGGCGCGGATGCGCCACGGCGGCGGCCTGGTCGGGCGCGTTGCCGGCATCGTCGGCCGGCGTCGGGTCGGAACTGGGGTCTTGGGGAAGCATGGCAACAAAAAAGCCGCCGGGCGAAGCCTGGTCGGTCGATGACCAGGTGGCGAAGGCGGCTCGTCTCAATTCGAGGTGGAGCGGGCGATGGGAATCGAACCCACGTCTTTAGCTTGGGAAGCTAAGGTAATGGCCATTATACGACGCCCGCGAACCCGCCATTCTATGCGGGATTCCTGGGATTGTGCAAGCGTTGGAAGTGTTTGCTGCATGCGAAAGTGTATCCACTACCATTCGGCTTGCTGCATTCGCTTTGTCTGGAGGCAATCCTCAATGGCCATTCAGCTCTGCGCTACATAACGGCTGATTCCGAGCCCGGAGCGGTCGCCAGCCCCGTTGGCAGGAGCTGCGTGGCTATTTCGCGACCGCCCCGTGCAGCGCGGGCAGCGCCATGTAGCCCGCCTGGATCGCAGCAACGCAACATCCCAGAAGAACAAACATCAACACCACTGCGCATTCGAACAGCGCAAGTTTCATCGACCACCAGCGTTTAGCCGTCTGTTTCAGGCACGCGACGCGCGTGCCCCCGATCGGCGGATAGTCAGCGAGCGCACGTGCCTTCTCAGGGAGAGCGCGTTGCGTGCGAAAGGCGCGAAGAAACGCTGCGCCGTTGAACCAGGCGGCAAGCACCGCCATCGCCCATACGCCGCAGCCGACAATAGTTGTTGACGTCGCGGGATTGCCGCCCAGGCTGCCGTGTAGAAAGACCGTTCCGATGAAGCCAAGCACCGCCATCACGGACAGATTTCTCAGAAACGTCAGGTATGCGTCGCGCCCTGTTTCAGTCTGCAGAAACATCTTCTTTGGCTCCTTGTTGCCTGTTGAGTGAGCCCAGCGCACGGCCGGATCCATGTGGATGGGCTGGACTGGCTCGGGCTGGCGCGCGCCTCATCCGGCTCGGCCAGCGCCTGCGTGGCGCTCTGCCGCCAGTTGACCAGATCCTGCAGGTACACCCCGTTGGCACGACACCAGGCGCTCTTGGCTGCCTCGTCCATGGCAGCGGTGGTCAGCACCGCGTCGAACCGGGCGGCCGCTGTCCAAGTCCGCTCGCGAGCGGGCTTGGACAGCGACTCGCTGCGCCAGCGCTCTAGGGTATACCACACGCTCACACGGTCAGTTCGGCGCTGCCGACGTTGTTTTGAACACCATCCTTAGTTTTCTTGATAGTTCAGACCATGGTCTGGAAGATGTAGCGGCCAACCCGGAGGATGGTTTCCTCGTGCCTGTTGGCATAGTACACACCGAGGATGTTCGCCTGATTGGCTGCCAAGTGACGCCACACTCCTTCTTCCAGCATGAGCTCCTTGAATTCCCTGAGATCCTGACTCACGTGAATGGCCGAGCCGTTGTTGTCCGGCGTGAAGAGACTGACGTCCTTTAACGGGAAATACCCCTTGAATGACAAACTCGAATCCCGCAGTTGCCAGTCGTAGCCTTTTTCGGAACTGAGGATTTCTGAGCCGATGTATACCAACCCGTCGCCCACATCGGCGAAGGCGGGCGGCGTCCGATAGTGGCCGAAGCTGGTGCTGCCGCCCCAGTTACACTTTTGCCAGGACTTGGCTGCACCGTAGTACATGACAAACGGCGGCATTTCGGGCTTCTTTTTGTCGCGCAAGTACGATCGGTCGTATTCGCAGAAGGCTACCAGCGCATTTCGTCCCGGGAGGGCACAGATCGTCTCGACCTCTACGCCGTCATCAGGGGTCGGTGACTTGTCCCAGCGTTGCCAGGGTCCATCGAGCGTGTCCGCGCAGAACACGATTGTCCTGGCATAGGAGCTGGTCTTTGTCGAATCGGAGAAAAAGCCTTTCTCGATGTAGCTGTATCGCTCATATTGCGTACAGATCCACAGCCACATGCCATTGAAATAAACAATATCCTTAGTGGATAGGCGGCCATCGTTGAGCGAGAGATTACTGTTATTGGCCGGTACTGGGCCCAATCTATGTCGCCATTCGAGGGCGTCGCTGGAATAGTAGACGCCTTCATTGCGTGTGCCGCGCGAGGTTGCTCTGTTCCGGATGAGCCAAGTACCGTTGACGATGGAGATGCTCTCGAACCAGACCTTGAAATCCGGGGTATCGAGTAGCACCTCCTGCCAATGGACCCCGTCTTCGCTGCGATAGAACACGTCATTGGAGTCGATGCTGGCGACAATCAGCCAGATCTTGCCATCCGTCTTGATGTGGTTGATCTTGTCTGGATCGCAAGGCGGGTTCTCCACCTTCGTCCACTCGATCGTGAACAGGTGCTCTCCACCATCCTTTGTAAGGGTTACGGATTGCTTCTCCAGTTTTTCTAGTTGCTCCCGGCGCAAGCGATCCGCCTGCTTCTGTTCCCGGATCTTGACGACGGACTTATCGAAATCTCCTTCCATGAAGAATCCGATCTGATCGGAAGCGTCGCTGCATGCTCGCGAGAACGCTTCCAGCACGCCTTCGACCTGATGGTAGTAGCGTCCGAACTGATCACCCCAGTCTTCGTTCTCGGCCGAATTGTCGAGTTCATAGTCCGAGTAAGCGATGTCGTCATCGTACTCGAAATCGGGCATGCCCCACCGGGAAATCAAGCTGTTGGCTTGAGATAACGCCGAATGATTCTCGGTGATCAACGCGCGGGCCTTCTTGCGATGTTCGTTTAGGCCGGATAGCGCGGAGCTACGTCCCATGCTGCACACTGTTGCCGAGGCCTTGTCAGTAAGGCCGCTCAGGAAACTGCCATCGGAGAAATTGAAGAAGACTGAATGTTCCATGCCTTTTGCGTACACGCTGCTCATCTCCAGCAGCTGTCGCGTAACGCGCCAACTCACTGCGT
>NZ_BBQM01000009.1 GCF_000876015.1 Cupriavidus basilensis
TTTGATGTTGACTTTGACGTTCAGCCGTTGACCTTGAAGTTAAGCCTTTGAATCTGACTTTAATTCTTTAAAGCCTTTGTCTTAAAAAACAAAATAACCCAAAAAGCCCAGCCGCTCAGGCCCGCTCATCCCCATCATGCAAATGCTCAATAATCGCCGCCACCCGATCTCCAAGATACTTGTTCGCTGACAACTCCAGCGCCCGCATCATCTCCGCTTCCACCGCCACCATCGCCAGCGGGCGGATACGCCAGAGGATGTCCACCAGCCGCGGTACGTCCTGCGGCGGTGGCAGCTTGCCTTCGCCGAAGCGGTCCAGCTCGCGCACCACCATCGCCACGATGCGGTCCGACACCGCTTCGAAATGCCTGCGCGCATGTTCGATGATGGCGAGCACGTCCTCGATCGGGAAACCCGCGCGCGCGATTTCGGCGCCGGCGGCCAGCGTGCGCGGGCTGCGCGCGAGGTAGCCCATGCCGTCCGGCTCCAGCAGCCCCAGCGCGATGGCCTTGGCCAGCGCCGGGCGCGACACCGCGCGGCCGAACAGCCTGGCCAGCGCGAGGTAGGAGTAGTGCCGCGGCACTTCGTCGGTCCACGGGCTGGCGATGGCGGATTCCAGTCCGAGGATGGAGCGCAGGTCGTGGCCCTCGACGATGGCCTTGAGCAGTTCCTGGATGTTGTTGAGCGTGTAGCCGCGCGCCAGCAGGTGGTTGATCAGGCGCAGGCGGCCCAGGTGCGCCTGCGTGTAGATGCCGACGCGGCCGCGCCGCTCGGGCGGGTCGATCAGGCCGCGGTCCTGGTAGGAGCGCACGTTGCGCACCGTGGTGCCGGCCGCGCGCGCGAGTTCGTCGATGGTGTACTCGGCGGGCGCGCCGCCTGTCGCGCCGTCTTTCGCGCTTCTCGGTTTCGCGCTTCCTGGCGCGCTTCTCGGCGCATTGCCCGGCGCATTGCCCGAGGCACTGTCCGGCGGGGAACTGGAGGAGGACGCGGCGCTGCGCTTGAAGAGGGCCATGCGAAAAATTCTACCCGACTCGCGCGGCGCCCGTATGGCCCATGTATGGCGCACGTATGGCGCCCGCGCGGTGTCCAGGAGAAGCCTGCATGGTGCCGGCATGCCGCTACAATGTCCGCGCCGCTTCATCGACCGTCAACTTCACCGCACCTTCCCATGCATATCCGCTGGCTCGAGGATTTCGTGTGCCTGGCCCAGGCCGGCAGCCTCGCGCGCGCGGCCGAGCTGCGCAACGTCACGCCGCCCGCGTTCGGGCGCCGCATGCAGGCGCTGGAAGTGTGGGCCGGCGCGCCGCTGATCGACCGCAGCGTGTTCCCGGTGCGCCTGACCGACGAAGGCCGCCAGTTCCTCGAAGCCGCCGGGGACGCGCTGCGCACGCTGGACGAGGCGCGCCTGTCGCTGCGCGCGGCGCACCGCGCCGATGCCAGCACGGTGGTGATCGCCACCGGCAAGACGCTGGCGCGCTCGATGGTGCCGGCGTGGCTCGCGGGCCTGCGCCACGCGCTGCGCCACGACCCGGTGGCGGCCGGCTTCCGCACGCGCCTGTCGACGTTCCCCACGCACGACGCGCTGGCCATGTTCACCGAGGGCGACGCCGACTTCCTGCTCTGCTACAACTCGCCCGAGCAGCCGGTGACGCTGGACGAGGCGCGCTACCAGCGCTATCTCGCCGGCGAGGAGCGGCTGGTCTGCGTGAGCGCCGCGGCGCCCGGCGGCGGCCCGCAGTACAAGCTGCAGGCGCGCGGCCGGCACGCGCCGGTGCCGATGATCGCGTATGCCGAGACGCTCACGCTGGGCCGCATGGTCGACGGCGAGATCGCGCGGCGCCGGCTGGCCGCGCGGCTGGACGTGATCGCGGTGAGCGATTTCCCCGAGTCGGTGCACGAGATGGTGCGCCAGCGCATGGGCCTGGCGTGGCTGCCGGCGCGGCTGATCGCCGACGACCTCCATGCCGGGCGCCTGGTGCGCGCGGGGCTGGAGGCCGGCGGCGAGTCCGACCTCGCCATGCAGATCCTGCTGTACCGCACGCGCGCGCCCATGCGCGCGCTGGCCGAGGCCTTCTGGCGCGCCGCCACCGCCGCCTAGCTTTTTCCTTTTCCCGCGCCGCCTTGCCGATTCGGCAAGCGCCGTTGCCAAAGCCGCACGTTGCTGCGCCCGCCCGCTCTCTAAGATCGCCGCACATCGCCATATCCGCATATCCATACATGCGCACGGCGGCGAGACCACGAATCCACGAAGGGAGAGAGCCATGAACAAACTGCTGCGCGCGGCCGCCGCCGCGTCCTTGTGCCTGCTTGCCGGCGTCGCCGGTGCGGCGGGCTGGCCCGCCAGGCCGATCTCGCTGGTGGTGGGCTACACCGCCGGCGGCAGCGTCGACCTGGTGGCGCGCACCATCGCGCCGGAGCTCGGCAAGCGCCTGGGCCAGAGCGTGGTGATCGAGAACCTCGGCGGCGCCGGCGGCACCATCGGCGCGGCCAGGGTGGTCAAGGCCGACGCGGACGGCTACACGCTGCTGATGGGCTCGGGCAGCGAGGTCTCGATCGCGCGCCTGACCAATCCCGCCGTGCGCTACGACGGCGAGCGCGACCTCGCGCCCATCACCTTCGTCGGCACGCAGCCGATGGTGCTGGTGGGCAAGCCCGGGCTGCCGGCGCAGAACGCCGACGAGCTGATCGCGCTGGCGCGCGCGCAGCCGGGCAAGCTGGCCTATGCCTCGTCGGGCGTGGGCACGCCGCTGAACCTCGCCGGCGAACTCATCAAGCAGCAGGGCAAGGTCAACATCACGCACGTGCCCTACAAGGGCGCGTCGGCCATGTCGACCGACCTGCTCGGCGGCCAGATCGACCTCGCCGTGATGGTGCTGTCGTCCGCCCTGCCCCATATCCAGGCCGGCCGCGTCAAGGCCTATGGCGTGACCGAGGCGCACCGCGCCCAGGTGGCGCCCGGCGTGCCGGCGCTGGCCGAGAGCAGCGCGCTCAGGGGCGTGGACATGGGCGTGTGGTTCGGGCTGATGGCGCCGGCCGGCACGCCGCGCGCGGTCGTCGAGCGCCTCGACGCCGAGATGCAGGCCGTGCTGGCGCTGCCCGAGGTGAAGAAGAAGCTGGCCGAGGCCGGCGTGGCGGTGGCGCCGGGCGGCCCGGCGCAGTTCGCCGCCTTCGTCAAGCGCGAGACCGGCAAGTACAAGGCCATCGTGCAGGCCGCCGGCATCCACGAATAACCGCAATGCACCAATAATGGCAACGATGGCGGCAAACGGCGGCAGGCGTGCCATTTGCTTGCCACCAGCGGCGCCCGGATTTCCGGCCGCCGGGATTCCCGCTCAAACAGGCAAGCTAGCCAACCCACACACATGCATACCCAAGTCCCTACCTTCGACGCCTATCCGGTCGAAGTCGAATTCCCCGACATCCGCCCCTACGCCGCCGGCAACGCGGGCGTGCCCTACGTGCACACCTTCGACAGCGGCGCGCCCGGCCCGCACGTGATGATCAACGCGCTCACGCACGGCAACGAGGTGTGCGGCGCCATCACCGTCAAGGCGCTGCTGGACGCCGGCCTGCGCCCGCGCCGCGGCCGCCTGACGCTGGCCTTCGCCAACGTGGACGCGTACCACACGTTCGACGCGGCGAAGCCCGACGCCTCGCGCTACGTCGACCAGGACTTCAACCGCGTGTGGACCGCCGCCGTGCTCGACGACGCCGGCCGCGACTCGTCCGAGCTGCGCCGCGCGCGCGCCATGCGCCCGGTGATCGACACCGTGGACCTGCTGCTGGACCTGCACTCGATGCACGAGAAGAGCCTGCCGCTGATCGTCTCCGGCCCGCTCGACAAGGGCATCGAGCTGGCGCGCGCGGTCGGCGCGCCGGCCAACGTGATCGTCGACGAAGGCCACCCCGAAGGCCGCCGCATGCGCGACTACGAAGGCTTCGGCGACGCCGCCAGCGCGAAGAACGCGCTGCTGATCGAATGCGGCCAGCACTGGGAAACCGCTTCGGTGAGCGTGGCGAAGGACAGCACCGCGCGCTTCCTGCTCAACGCCGGCATCATTGACGCGGCCGACGTGCCCGCCGGCTGGCTGCAGCCGCCGCGGCCGCAGCGCGTGGTGCGCGTGACCGAGCCGGTGGTGGCAGCCAGCATGGACTTCCGCTTCGCCGGCCCGTACACCGGGCTGGAGACCTTCCCCGAGGCCGGCACCGTGATCGGCTGGCGCGACGGCGAGCCGGTGGTGACGCCCTACCCGGACTGCGTGCTGGTGATGCCGTCGCTGCGCCAGTTGCGCCCCGGCGTGACCGTGGTGCGGCTGGGCCGGCTGGTCGGCTGAATGGTTGGCTGATTGGCCGGCGGGATGATCGTTCGGGCGTGATCGTTCGGGCATGATCGGGCGCGGCGCGTGGGCAGGACGCGCGGCAAAATGCACCACAACGAAGCGCCGGCTGCACCGCGCGCAAGCTAGAGCCGCGCTTCTAGGCGATTTCGCCGCGCGGCGGTCAAGGCCGCGGCGCGCCCGCCGTAAACCTCCGCAATGGCGACGCGCCGCAGAGCGCGCGCCGCCCGTGCGCCAGGTGGCGCATGGCACTCATTGACGGAGCTGCTCTTGCGTTCAACTGTCACTGTCCATGCCGTGGCGGCGCCCCTGGCGCCGGCCGCCGCGCCGTCCCCGCGACCTGCCGCGCCGTCCCCCGCCTCGTCTTCCGGCAGGCCACCGTCCGCGCGCCCGCTGCGCGCGCGGCTGCACCCCGGCGCCTGGAGCATCGGCACGCGCATCGCCGCGGTGGTGCTGCTGGTGCAACTGGCGGTGTTCGGCGCCTACGCGCTGGCCCTGTCGGCCAGCAGCATGAACCTGCTCGAGGCGCAGGCGCGCAACGCCATCGTGGCCGAGGCCGACACCCTGCGCGAACTGGTGGGCCAGCTCGACGACACCATGCTGCAGGAGTCCGACCGCTTCATGCTCAGCTTCGCCGCGCAGGTGCCCGGCCCGTACACGCTGGACGCGGCCGATACCGTGGAGGTGGCCGGCCAGGCCACGCCGCGCTTCAGGAGCGGCGAGGTCACGCTCAACGGCAACTTCGCCATTCCCGACAGCTTCCAGGCCACCACCGGCGGCGCCGCCGCCACGGTGTTCGCGCGCAGCGGCGAGGACTTCGTGCGCATCACCACGTCGCTCAAGAAGCAGGGCGGCGAGCGCGCCGTCGGCACCGTGCTCGACCGCACCCATCCGGCCTACGCCGCGCTGATGTCGGGCCGCGCCTACCGCGCGCTGGCGTGGCTGTTCGGCAAGCCGTACATGAGCAAGTACGAGCCCGTGCGCGACGCCACCGGCCGCGTGGTGGGCGCGCTGTTCGTCGGCGTCAACGTCAATGCCGAGCTGGCCATGCTGAAGAACCGCATCCGCCGCAAGCAGGTCGGCGGCGACGGCGAGTTCATGGTGATCGACGCGAGCCCCGGCCCCGACCAGGGCCGCCTGATGGTCGGCCGCGGCGCCGCCGAGGGCAGCGTGATCCTGAACGCCACCGACGCCGGCGGCAAGCCCTGGGTGCGCGACATGATCGCCGGCAAGCAAGGCGTGATGACGCACACCGCGGCGCTGGGCAACACGCCCGCGGCCGAGCGCGTGACGGCCTTCACCACCTACCCGGACTGGCAGTGGATCATCGCCGGCTCGGTGCCGGTGCAGACGCTGCGCGCCGGGCTGGTGGCGAGCCGCGACCGCTTCCTGCTGGCCGGCGTGGCGCTGGCGCTGGTGGTGTCGGCGGGCTTCTGGTGGCTGCTGCGGCGCATGGTCAGCGTGCCGCTCGGCACCGCCGCCCAGGCCGCGGCGCGCATCGCCGGGGGCGACCTCGGCACGCGCATGGCGAGCCGGCGCCAGGACGAGATGGGCCGGCTGCTGCGCGCCATCGACGGCGTGGGCCAGGGTTTGTCGGACATCGTCGGCACCGTGCGCGCGAGCGCGGCGGCCATCGCCGGCAGCACCAGCCAGATCGCCAGCGGCAACGCCGACCTGTCGGCGCGCACCGCCGCGCAGGCGACCAGCCTGGAGCGCACCGTGTCGAGCATCGACGAGCTTTCCGCCACCGTGAAGCAGAACGCGGACAGCGCGCACGACGCCAACGAGGCCGTGCGCAGCGCCGCCGAGGCCGCGCGCACCGGCGGCGCCACGGTGGCGCGCGTGGTCGGCACGATGGCCGGCATCCACGGCAACGCGCAGAAGGTGGTGGACATCATCGGCATGATCGACGGCATCGCCTTCCAGACCAACATCCTCGCGCTCAACGCGGCGGTGGAGGCCGCCCGCGCGGGTGAGCACGGGCGCGGCTTCGCGGTGGTGGCGGGCGAGGTGCGCGGGCTGGCGCAGCGCAGCGCCGGCGCCGCCGGCGAGATCAAGACGCTGATCCAGCGCACCGTGGCCGACGTGCGCGCCGGCAACGAGGCGGTGCAGCAGGCCGGCGCCGCCATCGAGGACATCGTGCGCCGCGTGGAAGGCATCGCCGCGCTGATGGGCGACATCACCGTGGCCTCGCGCGAGCAGGCGCAGGGCATCGCGCTGGTCAACGGCGCCGTGAACGAGATGGACAACGCCACCCAGCAGAACGCCGCGCTGGTCGAGCAGGCCGCGGCGGCCGCGCAGAGCCTGCACCAGCAGGCGCAGGAGCTGCGTCAGGCGGTGGAGGTATTCAGGCTGGCGTAGCGGACGCGGCCGGCGCGGAAGGGGCTGCCGGGACCGACGGCGCGGTGCCGGCGGCGGCCGGCCGGGGCCGCATGCCGGGCAGCAGTTGCTCCACCACGTCCTCGATCTTCTGCCCGGGCGGGATCAGGTCGCTCAGGTTGATGCCGCCGGCGCTGCGCAGCGCGTCGTATTTCGCCTGGCCGGCGCGCTCGCCGTTGATGTAGACCACCATGTCCAGCGAGCTGAGGAAATCGCGCCAGTACGACTGCCGCTGCGCGTAGTAGGTGGCGGTATAGGGACAGGCCGCCACCGACGAGCCCGGCGCGAGCTGCTTGAACTCGAAGCCGCGCGCCTCGAGCGACTCGCGCAGCGCGCCCAGGTAGGCGTTGCCGCTGGACTGGTTGGTGATCACGCAGAACAGCGTGCCGTCGGCCGGCTGCATGGAGGCGATACGGTCGCCGCGGTCGACCGGCACGACCGCCTGGTAGGTGGCGCAGCCGGTGGCCAGCAGGCCTAGGCTGGCGGCAAGCAATGCTTTTTTCATGATGTTCCTGGGCGCATGGCGGGTGGGCGCGTGCTCCCGGCACGCGCGCCCGCCAACTTTAGGCGTGTTGCCGCGCGGTCAATCGGTGGAACAGAGCGGGAAAAACGGTCCGCCAGCCCGGAAAAACGCCAGCCGGAGACGGCTGGCGGACAGCGGGAGCTACCGTTGGCGACCCGAAGCGGCCGCGCTGGTCCGCCCGCGGGACGCGTCCCGCAAGTCTCGTGTCCGGCATTTCCGGGCCGGCGCGGGTGGCGCGGGCATCGCAAAGCCGCGGGAGCGGCCTGCCGAAGCGCCGCGCGTGCCGCTCAGCCGGCGGCCGGCGGCGTGGCCATGCTGCCGACCGCCACCAGGCAGATCGCGGCCAGGAACACGCCGACCAGCAGGATCTGCAGGCGGCCGACCGGGCGGCCCTTGAGAAAGGCGTTGCTGATGAACGGCGGCGAGACCAGGCCGACCGCGGTCACGATCAGGATGGTCAGGGCGAGGACGGAGAGCAGGGTTTGCATGCGGAAGCCGGGAAACGGGCGTGGAATCGATGGAGAAAGGCGCCGGCGCCGCTCAGTTGGCGCCGCCGCGGACCAGGCAGCCTTCCAGCAGCGGCGAGCCGTCCACCTGGCCCGCGCCGGTGCATTCCACCGCCACCTTCTGGCCGCGCCGGACCATCGTGGCGCGCGCCTCCACTTCGCAGGTGCGCCCGGCCGGGCCGCAGATCTGCTGGGGCAGCAGCCTGGCGCGCACCGCCACGGCCGGGTTGTTCGAGCGGATGTCGAGGAACACGTTGTCGCCGCTCTCGCGCCGCACGCCGGCGGCCACGCCCTCCACGATGAAATACTGGCCGCGATAGCGGTCGTTCGCGGCGCCGGGGTTGTCCTGGTAGTCGTCCACCAGCGTATCCGCCTGGTATTGCGGCAGCACGTCGGTGGAGCGCGCCGGGTCGATGCTGATCGGGTCGAGCGTGCCGTTGCGCGGCACGCCGCGCGCGCCGCTGGCCGCCTCGGTGGCGGCCGCGGCTGCGGAGGCATCGGCGGCGGCATCCGCCGCGGCCGGCTCGAGCTGCTGCTGCTCATGGTTGCCGGTCAGCCACAGCATGGCCAGCACGGCCACGGCGACGACGCCGATCAGGGTCTTCTGGGTACGGTTCAACATCCGGGGTTTCCTGCGGTAAAGAGGGGGCGGGCAAGAAGGTCGGGCGGGACGGGCGCGGCCGGCACGGGCGGGCAACGCCGCCGGCATGGTGGGGATGGCGGCGTTCGCGGCGGGTTGCCCACAACCTTGCCCACAGCTTTGCCCACAGGGTTATTCGGGCTTCTCCACAGACTTGTCCACAGGCATGGCGCGCGCCTCACAGGTCATGTGGGTCATGCGGGCCACGCCAACGGCCTCAGTGCAGCCGGTGCAGCCCCGGTTCGCCGTCGTCCTCCTCTTCCTCCTCGGCTTCCCAGTCCTCGTGCTCGATGCCGAAGTCCAGCGCCATGTCGAACACCGTGGAGTGGTGCTGCACCGTGAACCACTCGCGGAACTGCTCGAGCGTCAGGGCCGCCGGCCAGGCCGACTCCTCGAACCACTCTCCCAGCATGAACTCGAAGAAGGCGCGCCAGCGCTCCTCCACCCATTGCACGGCCTGGGCGGCGTTGGAGACCTCGTCCGGCACCAGGAAGGTACTCTGGTCCTCGCGCACGTTCTCGAGCGTGAGCGACGGTACGGGGTCGGTGTCCACGGCCATGATCCAGTCGAAGAACGGCTGCTGGGGCACCAGGATGACGAGCGAGCGATTGAGGGTATAACGCGGATAATCGGACATGGCAGTGGCTCGTTCGCTGAAACGGCCCATTGTAGCCCCTGCCGCGTTCCCCATCGCACTTCACTGCGCGGCCGTTCCCGGCGGTATGCCGGCGCGGGACGCCGCAAGGAGGGCATCCGCCATGAAGTTCAGGCTTGCGTTCGCGCTGGCGGCCGAGGCGCTGGTCTTCGCCGCCCTGCTGTTCGGCGCGGCGGGCACGCTGGCGTGGCCCGCGGGCTGGGCGTACCTGGCGCTGTTCTTCGGCGGCGCCGTGGTGGTGACGTGGCGCATGGCCCGCTACGATCCCGCGCTGCTGGCCGAGCGCCTGAAGCCGCCGGTGCAGCGCGGGCAGCCGCTGTGGGACCGCGTCTTCATGGTGGCCGTGGGCGTGGCGTGGTGCGCGTGGCTGGCGCTGATGGGGCTGGACGCGGGACGCTACCGCTGGTCGGTCATGCCGGCGTGGCTGCAAGGCGCGGGCGCGGTGCTGCTGGTGCTGTCCTATGCCGCCATCGACCGGGTCTGCCGCGAGAACACCTTCCTCGCCCCGGTGGTGCGGATCCAGTCCGAGCGCGGGCATCGCGTGGTGTCCAGCGGCCCCTACGCGCTGGTGCGCCATCCGCTCTACGCGGCCGTGCTGGTCTTCCTGCCGGCCAATGCGCTGCTGCTGGGGTCGTGGTGGGGCGTGGCGGGGTCGCTGCTGCTCGCCGCCGGCATCGTGTTCCGCACGGCGATGGAAGACCGCGAGCTGCTGCGCGGGCTGGACGGCTACGCCGCCTACGCGGCCCGCGTGCGGTACCGGCTGGTGCCGCGCGTGTGGTGAGGCGCGGCGGCGCTGCCACCGGCGCCACCGTCCGCGCCACCGTCCGCTAGTGGACCTGCATGCCGCGCATGGCGTGGATGCGCTGGTGATGCCACTGCATGCCCTCGTACTGGCGCTGCACCACCGCGCGCACCTCGGCCGGCATGTCCCCGGTCAGGGCCGCCTGGTATTCCCGCCTGGCCGCTTCCTCGTCGCGCTCGCACAGTTGCAGCACGGCGTCGTCGTTGTGCGGCGCGATCACGTGCAGCACCTCCATCCAGCCGCGGTGCAGCGCGCCGCCCATGCTGCCGCGGTCGCGCGGCTGGGCGCCGAGCGAAGTCACCAGCGCCTGCAGCTCCATCACCGAGGCGCGGCAGGTTTCCGCGGTGCCGGTCAGGATGGCGCGTATCTCGGGGCTCTGCACTTCGCGGGCGCCGGTCGTGCAGCTCAGTTCGCCGTCCTTGCCGACCTCGATCAGGTGGTTCAGGGTACCGACGAGATGTCCTTGCGCATTGGTCATGACGTTCTCCTAGCCTGGGTCCGGGCCGATGTGGATCCGCGCGTACACCAGCGCCGGCCCGTGACGCTACGCGCGGAAGGCTGTTCCAGCGGTTCCAGTATAGGAGCGCCCGCGGCGGGCATCGGCGGCGGTGCCGCCATGTACCGCAAGGAGTACGCGAGCGGGAGCACGCGCGATCGTCCCGGCGCGAGCGCGCCGGCCGGCCGCCGGTCAGTCGCGCGAGCGGACCGGCTGGATCGCGTCGAGCAGCCGGTCCCGCAGCGCCCGCCAGGCGCGCGGCACGTGGTTCAGCCCCGCGGTGAGGCCGGGATCGTAGTAATGGAAGATCAGCGAGCGGCGCTCGCCCGCTTCGACGTGCAGGTTCGCATGCAGCGTGATGAAGCCGTTGAACACGTAGACGTTGCCCGGCACGCACGCGACGCGCTCGCAGCGGCCGTGCGCGAGATGGTGGAAGGTCAGCGCCCGGCGCACGACGAACGGCAGCGAGCGCATCAGGATCAGCCGCACCTTGGTGATGACGTTCTTCCAGGCCGCCACGGCTTCGCGCGGATGCCGGTAGAGGATCAGGTCGCCGTTCTCGCGCGACGGCGCCGCTTGCTGCAGCGGAATCAGCAGCGTCAGGATATGGGAATCGTAGTGCCGCAGATGGCTCTGCCCGCGCAGGCCGCCGTTGATACAGCGCAGCACGTACAGCGGCTGGGCGCGCTCGATGGCCCAGCCCGCCTGCCGCGCGCCTTGCCGCGAACGCGCGCAGGCCTGCCGCTCGGCCAGCCGGAACGGATCGTGCCGCCGCAGCAGCTCGGCGAACTGCGCCGCCGTGTCCGTGGCGCGACGGCCATCCGCCGGCCGCCACGCCTGCCTGCAGGCGTCGACGGTCGCATTCATCTCCGCCAGCAACTGCCGGGGAACGACACCTTCGAATACTTGTAGCCGGGGCGGCTGCGCTTCGATGTCGTGGTCACGCATAGCGTGTAGCTCCGCTGGTGCACAGGCCAGGAGCGAGGCGGAGCCGGCCGAGCACGGCAAGCCGCGCTTGGCCGCTGCCGCCACCGGCGCGTCTTGCCCCTGGCGGACTGCCTCGCATCCCGTGCTACGAATCTATGGCTTGGGGCCGACATCGAACGGACAAAGTTGCTTGCGGAGCCGCCAAAACCGCACAGGCGGGGTGTCACATCGACAACGCAGCGGGATGGAGCGCTGTCCTTGCGCGGCGTGCACGGACAGCGTCAATGAAGAGCGACAACCTGCGGTGATTCTGGATGAGTCATCGTTGATACATGGCGCGGCGCACGCGGACGCCGGTGAAACATTTACGCGACTCTTGGCTGTATCAGGAGACCTCAGCCTGCCTCACTTCCCAATACAAAACCGCGTAAAAATAGTCCCCAGCAAATCGTCGCTGGTGAACTCGCCGGTGATGCTGTTGAGATGATCCTGCGCCAGGCGCAGTTCCTCGGCGAACAGGTCGAGCGCCTGCGCCTGCTGCTCGGCGCGCTCGGCGGCGAGGTCGAGGTGGGATTGCGCGTTGCGCAGCGCGGTGAGATGCCGCTCGCGCGCGAGGAAGGTGCCTTCGTTGCCGGATTGCCAGCCGACCAGGCGCAGCAACTGGCCGCGCAGCAGGTCGATGCCGGCGCCGGTGCGCGCGGAGATCCAGACCTCGGCCGGATTGGGGCCGTTGGCGGCGACCACGTGGGGGCGGTTGGCGCCGAAGTGCCGGGCGCCCACGGCGGGGGCGAGGTCGATCTTGTTGACCACGCGCAGGATCGGCGAGCCGGGCGGCAGGTGGCCGGAGAGGCGGTCGTCGATGGCGTCGTCGGTCTCGGACAGGCCGTGCTCGACGTAGTCGGCGGCGTCCACGAGGTGCAGCACGAGGTCGGCGCGGCGCACCGCTTCCCAGGTGCGCTCGATGCCGATGCGCTCGACTTCGTCGGCGGCGTCGTCGCGCAGGCCGGCGGTGTCGACGATATGCAGCGGGATGCCTTCGATCTGGATGGTTTCGCGCACGCGGTCGCGCGTGGTGCCGGGAATCGGCGTGACGATGGCCAGCTCGGCGCCGGCCAGCGCGTTGAGCAGCGACGACTTGCCGACGTTGGGCTGCCCCGCCAGCACCACCGACAGGCCTTCGCGCAGCAGCGAGCCCTGCTTGGCCTGCGCGAGCACGCCGCACAGCGCTGCGCGGATGGCGGCGAGCTGGCCGCGCGCGTTGGAGGCTTCGAGGAAGTCGATTTCTTCCTCGGGGAAGTCGAGCGTGGCTTCCACCAGCATGCGCAGGTGGATGACCTGCTCGACCAGCGCGTGGATGGCCTGCGAGAACTCGCCTTCCATCGAGCGCGCGGCCGAGCGCGCGGCGGCTTCGGTGCTGGCTTCGATCAGGTCGGCCACGGCTTCGGCCTGGGCCAGGTCGAGCTTGTCGTTGAGGAAGGCGCGGCGCGTGAACTCGCCGGGCTCGGCCAGGCGCAGGCCGGTCTCGCGGCCCGCTTCGAGGCAGCGCGCCAGCAGCATCTGCATCACCACCGGGCCGCCGTGGCCCTGCAGTTCGAGCACTTCCTCGCCGGTGTAGGAATTCGGCGCGGGGAAATAGAGCGCGAGGCCGTGGTCGATGGCCTTGCCGCGCGCGTCGAGGAATGGCAGGTAGGTGGCATGGCGCGGCTTGAGCGCCTGGCCGCAGACGGCGCGCGCGATGGCGCCGACATCGGGGCCGGACACGCGCACCACGCCGATGCCGCCGCGCCCGGGCGCGGTGGCGATGGCGGCGATGGGCGTGGCGGCGGCGTGGGAGCGGGGCTGGGATGCGGTCATGGCGATATTGTCGCAGATCAGTCCCGCGCGGACGGTGGGGGTGGCGGGGATGGCGGAGGTGGCAGCGATGGTGGCAGCGATGGTGGCGATGGCGCCTGCGCGCCCGGCGCGGGCGTGTTCATGCACTCGGCCATCAGGCGGCGCGCCACGGCGTTGTCGACGGTCTTGCCGAGCTGGCCCTGGCGCCTGACCAGCTTGTCGTGCAGGCGCTGGCCGAAGCGCTTCGGCAGCACCGGCGCCAGCGCCTCGATGGCATAGCGCAGGCGCTTGCTGCCGATGCGGTAGCGGTGCACGCGCGCCAGGTCCGCGCCGCGCGCGGCGCGCGCCAGCGCCTTCACCCGTTCGCGCGCGCGCCGGATGCGGCGGCGCGCGAAGGTGTCCAGGCGCGCCCGCGCGCCGGCGCGCGGGCCGTGCACGGTGCCGTTGCCGAGGTGGGCGAGGTCGCGGTGCAGCGCCGGCAGCGGCCAGTGCTGGTACTGCGCCAGCTGCGCCATCATGGTGGCGCGCGCGAGGTGGCGCCGCATCGTGGCGACGTCGCTCAGCGCGGCCAGCACGGGATCGCCGGGCTGCCGGTCGAGCGCGGGCCGCAGCGTCTCGCCGATGAACACGTCCCAGTCGCGCACGTCGCCGGCGGCCCGCGCGAGCTGGCGCAGGCTGTCGCGCCAGCGCGCGCGCATGGCCTTGGGCAGGGCCGGCCCGAAGGCCCAGCAGACCGCGCGCAGATGCCGCACCGCCACCCGCAGCGCGTGGACATCGTCGGGATGGTCGCGCCGGTTCAGCGCGTCGAGCTGGTCGGCGATGGCGGCGAGGCCGTCATCGGCCAGCACCACGAAAGCGTCGATGGCACGCATGCCGGCGTGCAGGCGGCTGGTGGGATTGGCGGCGGGCATGGTGGTCGGCGGTGGCTTCCGGGCCGGTGTCCAGGCGGGACGGGTATAAGCCAGTGTAGGCGATTGTGGCGGGTGCGCCGCACCTTCCGGACGGGATGCCTATGCGGCCAGTCAAAGAGTGAGCGAGGGGCCACGCATTGACAGCGCGCCGGCTTCGCGCTGCAATGGGCGCACCGGGCCGTCCGCCTGTCGGGAGCCCGGCCACCAGAGCGCGAGGAGGCGGCCATCATGTCCACCGAACAGGAACGGCGTTTGCTGCGGGATACCATCGAGGCTGGCTTCCGTGATGCCGCCTTCGTCACGGACGTGGGCATCCGCCTGGTGGACTGCGGGCCCGGCTGGTGCGAGAGCGAGCTGCTGGTCACGCCGCGGCACCTGCAGCACGGCGGCGTGGTGCATGCCGGCGTGCAGGCCACCATCGCCGACCACACCGCCGGCGCGGCGGCCGCCACCATGCTCGACGCCGGGCGCCACGTAGTTACCGCCGAATTCAAGATCAACCTGCTCAGGGCCGCGCGCAGCGACCGCCTGACCTGCCGCGCCGACGTGCTCAAGTCCGGCCGCGCCATCATCGTGGTGGAGGCCGACGTCTTCGCCAGCGTGCACGGCGAGGCGGTGCTGGTGAGCCGCTTCAACGCCACCATGAGCGTGCTCGACCTGGCCTGAACGGCCATTTTCTTCAAGGAGAAACCGAAAGATGATTGATCACACCGGCGTGGGCGTCAGCGATTTCGCCAGGAGCCGCGCGTTCTACACCGCCGCGCTCGGCGCCATCGGCATGGTCAAGGTGATGGAGCTGCCGGCCAGCGTGACCGGGCATACCGACGTGGCCGGCTTCGGGCCGCCGGGCAAGCCCGAATTCTGGATCAACGGCGGCGCGCCCAACCAGCCGCCGCTGCATGTGGCCTTCCGCGCGCAGACGCGCGCGCAGGTGGACGCCTACTACCAGGCCGCGCTCGCCGCCGGCGGGCGCGACAACGGCGCGCCGGGGCTGCGCCCGCATTACCACCCGAACTACTACGGCGCCTTCGTGCTCGACCCGGACGGGCACAACATCGAGGCGGTCTGCCACGAGGCGGAATGACGCCCGGTACGCGGCCGGGAACCCAACAAAAAGCCCGGCGCATGCGCCGGGCTTTTTGTCGTGGCCAGCGGGTTCGTCACCCGCCGGCCCGAGCCGTCTCTTCGCCTCAGGCCTTGGCGGCCGCGGCCGCCTTGCCCTTGCCGAGCATCCGGTTGATCTGCCATTGCTGGGCGATCGACAGGACGTTGTTGGTCACCCAGTACATCACCAGGCCGGCCGGGAAGAAGAAGAACATGAACGAGAACACCAGCGGCATGATCATCATGACCTTGGCCTGCACCGGGTCCGGCGGGGTCGGGTTCAGCTTGGTCTGAACGAACATCGACACGGCCATCAGCACCGGCAGGATGTAGAACGGATCCGGCACCGACAGGTCGTGGATCCAGCCCAGCCACGGCGCGCCGCGCATTTCCACCGACGACAGCAGTACCCAGTACAGCGCGATGAACACCGGGATCTGGATCACGATGGGCAGGCAGCCGCCGAGCGGGTTGACCTTCTCGGTGCGGTACAGCGCCATCATCTCCTGGTTCATCTTCTGCGGATCGCCCTTGTAGCGCTCGCGCATCGCGGTCATGCGCGGCTGCAGGTCCTTCATCTTGCCCATGGACTTGTAGCTCGCCGCCGACAGCGGGAAGAACACCAGCTTGATCAGCACCGTCAGCGCGATGATCGACCAGCCCCAGTTGCCCAGGATGCCGTGGATCTTCTCCAGCAGCCAGAAGATCGGCTTGGCCAGGATGGTCAGCCAGCCGTAGTCCTTCACCAGTTCCAGGCCCGGGGTGATCTTCTCGAGCATGCGCTCTTCCTGCGGGCCGGCGAACAGGCGCGCATCGGTGGTCACGGTGGCACCCGGGGCGACCTGGCCCAGCGGCTGCTGCACGCCCACGCGGAACAGGTTGTTGTCGATCTTCTCGACGTAGAAGCTGTGCTCCTTGCCGGCCTGCGGGATCCAGGCCGAGGCGAAGTAATGCTGCACCATCGCCACCCAGCCGCTGCTGGTGGCCGCCGGCACGCTGGCCTTGCCCTTGCCGATGTCGTCGAAGGTGATCTTGTGGTACTTGTCGGCGTCGGTGTAGATGGCCGGGCCGGTGAAGGTGCTGTAGAACTGCGACTGCTCGACCTTGCTGCCGTCGCGCGTCAGTTCCAGGTACAGCGTCGGCGAGACCGGCTTGCCGCTGTCGTTGGTCACGGCGAAGCGCGTGTCCACCACATAGCTGCCCTTGTGGAAGATGTACGTCTTGGCCAGCTTCACGCCGTCCTTCTCGCCGGTCAGCGTCACTTCCACCTTGTCCGTGCCGGCCAGGTCGCGCGGACCGGCCGAGGCGGCGAACACCGTGGTGTGGTTGGGCATGTCGCCGCCGGTCAGGCCGGAGCGGGCCAGGTAGGTGCGGGTCGCGTCGCGCTCGAACAGCACCACGGGCTGGCCGTCCTTCTCGTGCTGGTTCAGCAGCTCCAGGCGCGAGAGGATGCCGCCGGCGGTGTCGATGGTGGCACGCATCACGTCGGTGCTCACCACGATCTTCTCGCCGGCCGGCTGCACGGCGGCGGCCGGCGCGGCGGCCGGTGCCGCGGCGGTGGCGCCGGCGGCCGCGTTGGCCTTGGGCACGTCGCCTTGCGCGGCCGAGGCGCCGCCGGCCGCCGGGGCGGCCTGCTGGTTCGCGCTCGGGAAGAACATCGACTGATGACCGTTGGCGCGCTGCCAGTTGTCGTAGAGCAGCACGAGGGCCATCGAGAAGATGACCCAGAGTATGGTGCGTTTGATATCCATGTCTCGCTGTGGTCGGAGGAAATCAGGGGCGGGGTAGCCGGATCGTGACTGGCGCCGGGCCAGACGCGGCGGATCCCCGGTCTTGCTGTGTTGATGCTGCCGGTGCTGCTGGCGATGCGGGCGGCACCGGATCATACCCGCCATCCGTGAACGGATGGCAACGGCACAGCCGGCACGCGGCCATCCAGGTGCCGCGGCCCGCGCCGTGGCGCAGGATCGCCTCGCGGGCGTAGTCGGAACAGGTGGGCAGGAAGCGGCACTGCGAGCCGAAGAACGGGCTCAGGGCGATCTTGTAGATGCGCAGCAGGGCTAGCAGGATTCGCTTCATGGCGGGTCAGGCAGGGGTGCCGGAAGGCGCGGACTTCGGCGGCGACACCCCGGAAGGCGCGACGGACGGTGCGGCGGGGCCGGCGGGACGTGGCGCAAGCGGACGCGCCGCCACCTCGAACAGGCCGGTCAGCTCCGCCAGGCAGACCCGGCGGACGGCGCTGCGGCTGGCAAACTCCGCGCGCGGAAACTTGGCCTGCAGGCGCAGCAGCACATCGCGGCCCGCGAGTTGGTCCTGCCGATGGCGGAACAGTTCCCGCACCATGCGCTTCACCATGTTGCGCTCGGCGGCGCGCGCCGCGAATTTCTTGCCCACCACCACGCCGAGGCGCGCCTGCGGCAGGCCGTTCTCGCCCACATACAGCACGAAGTGCTGGCTGCGCCGGCGCGGGCGCAAAGCAAAAACGGATGAAAACTCATCCGTCTTTGTGAGCCTCGCGGCTTTGGGGTAGGCATGGGTAGGCACGCTGGGCAAAGCTAGCGGTAAAGCTGCACCTGGCTGCGGGCTCCCGGCCATCCGAAAGGCGAGGCGGTTGGCCACGACGGCGCGCTGGGCGCCCTCATGGCCGGTCGCCAGGCCCTTAGACTGCCAGGCGCTTGCGGCCCTTGGCGCGACGAGCGTTGATGACGGCACGGCCGCCGCGGGTCTTCATGCGCACGCGGAAACCATGGGTACGCTTGCGGCGGGTAACGGAAGGTTGGTAGGTACGTTTCATGTTGCACTCTCTGGTTGATCTTGGCTCGCCCGGCCTCCGGCGTGAGCCGGGGCGCCGTAGCCGCCGCGTATGGTTCGCTTGGGCTGCCGCGGATGCGGTCTTGCCGACTGCGGTGATTGTCTTGCCGCCGGCCGTGTATCTCGCGCGCCGACGATGTCGGCGCTTGCGACGCAGGTTCGGGAAGCCTGCTCGGCCCGCTGCCTGTTCCGGCCAATCCAGCCATTTCCGGTGCGCCCCAGCCGGCCGAAAGCCGCGTGGAACGAAACCGGTCTTGCACGGAACAGGTCAGACCCGGCGATGCGCATACGTGATCCCCTGCCGCATCGCAGAACCCGCCATTTAACTGATTTTCGCGCGATGTGTCAAGGCGCCATATGGTCGAGAGACTTGCGCGGCACCCCTGCCGCAAAAATACGCAGTCCGCTGTTGTATTTCATTGTCCACAATCGCCAGTGGGTAAGTTTTTTTGTATCCGTGCGGCCCGCCAGGCCCTCCGAAGTCGAGCGAAGTCTCTGTTTGGATTGGCTTTTCGGGTGTTTTGCCTACCCGGAAACCCGCGCCGGACAAGGGGTTGTGCACAACAATTCACTGCATCTCCACAACTTATCCACAGACTTATCCTTTGTGGATAACTCAGGGCGGGGGGTACAATCCGGGTCCAAACACCACACGGGCTGCGTGGCGCAAGCGCAACCCCGGACTCACCCCTGGCACGCCGGACAACGGACGCGCGGCGGGCGGCGGCGAACTCGTCTCATTCGCCGCGCGGCCCGCCGGCGGCTCCCGCTTGTCGCGTCGAGTGTCGCGTTCCGTCACAGGGGAAGCCGGGCTTGCGGGGGTCAGTTGCGGACCGCGATGCGCGGTCGCTTTATCAGGCTGAAGGGTATACAGGACAGGACCGGCGGAATGGCCGGCAGGGATGCGCCACCGATCCCTGCCGGCCGTTCCGCCGTCCCGCTGTCCTTTACGTCGCCCTTCCGGCCGGACTGTCCGCGCAACCCGTGGCGAACACCGAACAAGAAGACAATGCAAGATTTCTGGCAGGCGGCAGCCGCGCAACTCGAGCGCGAGCTGACGCCGCAACAGTTCAAGACCTGGATCAAGCCGTTGGCGCCTGTCGCCTTCGACGAGGAAGCGCATGCGCTGCGCATTGCCGCGCCCAACCGCTTCAAGCTCGACTGGGTGAAAAGCCAGTTCTCCGGCCGCATCACGGCGCTCGCCTGCGAGTACTGGGAGGCCAACGTCAGCGTTCACTTCGTCCTCGACCCCGCCGCCTCGGGCCGCGCCGCCGCCGGCTATCCGCAGGGCAGCCAGCCGGGCCAGCCCGGCATGGCGCCGCAGCAGGCCGGCCCCGGCTATCCCACCGGCCAGCCGCTATCGCAGAACTTCGGCCAGCCCGGCATGCAGCCCGGCTACGGCAACCCGATGCACCAGGGCGCCGCGCCGGCCCAGAACGGCCAGGGCGGCCAGCGCGGCGCGCAGGCGCCCTACTCCGCCAGCTACGCCGGGGCCCAGGCGGCTCATCCGGGCCACGCGGGCCATGCCGGCCAGGGCGCCGGCATGGTCGGCATGGTCGGCGAACTGGTCGACATCGACGTACCGCAGCTCGACCCGGCCGAAGCCAGTGCCCGCTCCTACCGCGTGCCCCAGCCGCAGCAGCCCATGCCGGGCGGCGGCCAGGGCGGCCACCCCGGCAATCACCCGGGCGGCCATCCCGGCAACGGGCAAGGCGGCCAGCAGCAGAACGACACGGTGCACGAGCGCTCGCGCCTGAACCCGATCCTGACGTTCGACAACTTCGTCACCGGCAAGGCCAACCAGCTCGCGCGCGCCGCCGCCATCCAGGTGGCCAACAACCCCGGCAAGTCGTACAACCCGCTGTATCTCTATGGCGGCGTGGGCCTGGGCAAGACCCACTTGATCCACGCTATCGGCAACTTCATGCTGCTGGAGAACCCGCGCGCGCGCATCCGCTACATCCACGCCGAGCAGTACGTCTCCGACGTGGTCAAGGCGTACCAGCGCAAGGCCTTCGACGAGTTCAAGCGCTACTACCACTCGCTCGACCTGCTGCTGATCGACGATATTCAATTCTTCTCGGGCAAGAACCGCACGCAGGAAGAGTTCTTCTACGCGTTCGAGGCGCTGATCGCCAACCGGGCCCAGGTCATCATCACCAGCGATACCTACCCCAAGGAAATCAGCGGCATCGACGACCGCCTGATCTCGCGCTTCGACTCCGGCCTGACCGTGGCCATCGAGCCGCCCGAGCTGGAAATGCGCGTGGCCATCCTGATGAAGAAGGCCGCCGCCGAGAACGTGAGCGTGCCCGAGGAAGTCGCCTTCTTCGTCGCCAAGCACCTGCGCTCCAACGTGCGCGAGCTCGAAGGCGCGCTGCGCAAGATCCTGGCCTTCTCCAACTTCCACGGCAAGGACATCACCATCGATGTCACGCGTGAAGCGCTGAAGGACCTGCTGACCGTGCAGAACCGCCAGATCTCCGTGGAAAACATCCAGAAGACCTGCGCCGATTTCTACAACATCAAGGTCGCGGACATGTACAGCAAGAAGCGGCCCGCCAACATCGCGCGGCCCCGCCAGATCGCCATGTACCTGGCCAAGGAACTCACGCAGAAGAGCCTGCCGGAAATCGGCGAGCTGTTCGGCGGGCGCGACCACACCACCGTGCTGCACGCGGTGCGCAAGATCGCCGACGAACGCAGCAAGGACGCGCAGCTCAACCACGAGCTGCACGTGCTGGAGCAGACGCTCAAGGGTTGAGTTGCGGCGATGTCATGCCGGTGCGTCGACGAGGCCGGCATGACGGCAGGTGTTCTCCCGCGATGTACCGCGGGGCGCCAGCATGACTGATGGTGTTCTCCCCTCTCCCACTTGTGGGAGAGGGGCCGGGGGGAGAGGGTGGGCGTTTGCGAATGGCGAAGGCCGCCACTTCGTGGAAGCTCCGCCCCTCTCCCCCAACCCCTCTCCCGCGTGCGGGAGAGGGGAGCAAAACACGGCGCGAAACCGGGCGTGAAACAGGCGCCCGGCAGCAAGGTCCGGGGCACTTTGTGCCGCAAGGACGGATTTACCAGAACCGCCACGCGGGGCTGGCATACTGTAGGGTACGCGCCGGGCACGATCCGGCGCATGAATCAATCGGCAAGCATCGCCGGGGCGTTGCCGGTCATTGGCGCGAAAGCGGCCTGGGCTAAGGCTTTGCGGTGAGTCGGGACGAGCGGGCGGAGGGTGCGGCCGGAACAAGGCCGGGCAAGCCCCAGAATTGTGCGCGATGTCGCACAATTTTTACCTCCGATCGCGCTTCTCCCGCTTCACCGCAGCGGCTTATCCTTGGTACAATGGCAAATTAACTCCTTGATTCCAAAGTAAATTTGGAGTCGCCGGGAGGAATGCGCAACCCGCGGTCGCTTACTACAAACGACGAAGGATAAATTCAATGCAATTGGTCAAAACCTCGCGAGACAATCTGCTGCGTCCGCTGCAAATCGTGAGCGGCATCGTGGAGCGCCGCCACACCCTCCCGATCCTGGCCAACCTGCTGATTCGCAAGTCCGGGGCGGGCGTTTCCTTCCTCTCGACCGACATCGAGATCCAGATCACCACGCACGCCGAATGCGGCGTCGGCAGCGACAGCGTGGCCACCACCGTGGCCGCCCGCAAGCTGCTCGACATCCTGCGTGCCATGCCCGACGGCGAAGTCGCCCTGTCGCTCAACGACAAGCGCATGACCGTGCAGTCCGGCAAGAGCCGCTTCGCGCTGCAGACCCTGGCCGCCGAGGAATTCCCGACCGTGGCCGAAGCCAGCGAGTTCGGCGCCTCGGTCAGCCTGCCGCAGAAGACCTTCAAGCACCTGCTCGCGATGGTCCATTTCGCCATGGCCCAGCAGGACATCCGCTACTACCTCAACGGCATGCTGCTGGTGGTGGACGGCAAGAAGGTCATGGCGGTCGCCACCGACGGCCACCGCCTGGCCTACTGCGGCGTGGAACTGGACACCGCCGCCACCGGCGAAGGCGCGCGCCAGGAAGTCATCATCCCGCGCAAGACTATCCTCGAGCTGCAACGCCTGCTCGAAGACAACGACGATCCCGTGCAGGTGCAGCTCGCCGCCAACCAGGTCAAGTTCACCTTCGCCAACATCGAACTGATTTCCAAGCTGGTGGAAGGCAAGTTCCCCGATTTCCAGCGCGTGATCCCGAAGGGCTACAAGAACGCCTTCGCCATCGACCGCGTGCAACTGCAACAGGCGCTGCAGCGCACCGCCATCCTGACCACCGACAAGTTCAAGGGCGTGCGCTGCATCCTCGACACGCACGTGCTCAAGATCAGCTCCACCAACGCCGACCAGGAAGAGGCGCAGGAAGAGCTGGAGCTCGACTATTCGGGCGACGCCCTCGACATCGGCTTTAACGTGACCTACCTGCTCGACGTCCTTGCCAACCTCAAGAGCGAGCAAGTGCAGGTCAGCCTCGGCGACTCCAATTCGAGCGCGCTGATCACCGTGCCGGAAGACGACAACTTCAAGTACGTCGTCATGCCGATGCGTATCTGATGATCCGGTAGAAGGTAAAAGGAAAACAACATACGCAACACCGGAACATCGAACGGCAGGCTACGGCTCTCGCCCGGCAGGCGAAAGACGCACCGCAGCACGCAGGGGCCGGATCTCTCGATCCGCCCCTTTTGCCGTTTTTATGTAACCCGCCATGCGGCCCATCCGCAGCGCGCCCGACCGGGCGCCGCGCGAAACGCCGCATTCGCCGTGAGTAAGAGAACATGACCGAACAGCAACAACCGCAACCGCAACAGGAAAACAGCTACGGCGCAGGATCGATCCAGATCCTGGAAGGCCTGGAGGCGGTGCGCAAGCGGCCGGGCATGTACATCGGCGACACGTCCGACGGCACCGGCCTGCACCACCTCGTCTTCGAAGTGCTGGACAACTCCATCGACGAAGCGCTGGCCGGCTGGTGCACCGAGATCCAGGTCACCATCCACAGCGACAACTCGATCTCCATCACCGACAACGGCCGCGGCATCCCGCCCCTGGTCAAGTTCGACGACAAGCACGAGCCCAAGCGCAGCGCGGCCGAGATCGCCATGACCGAGCTGCACGCCGGCGGCAAGTTCAACCAGAACAGCTACAAGGTCTCCGGCGGCCTGCACGGCGTGGGCGTGTCCTGCGTCAACGCCCTGTCCAAGTGGCTGCGCCTCACCGTGCGCCGCGACGGCCAGGCCCACCTGCTCGAATTCGCGCAAGGCGCGGTGCAGAACCGCCTGGTGGAAACCGTCACCGGCCCCGACGGCCAGCCCGTGGAAGTCTCGCCGATGAAGATCATCGGCCCGACCGACAAGCGCGGCACCGAAGTCCACTTCCTCGCCGACGAGGAAATCTTCACCCACGTCGAGTTCCACTACGAGATCCTCTCCAAGCGCATCCGCGAGCTCTCGTTCCTGAACAACGGCGTGCACATCCGCCTGACCGACCAGCGCACCGGCAAGGAAGAAGACTTCGCCTTCTCCGGCGGCGTCAAAGGCTTCGTCGAGTACATCAACCGCGGCAAGAGCACCCTGCACCCGAACATCTTCTACGCCAACACCGAGAAAGACGGGATCGCCGTGGAAGTCTCCATGCAGTGGAACGACGGCTACAACGAGCAGGTGCTCTGCTTCACCAACAACATCCCGCAGCGCGACGGCGGCACCCACCTCACCGGCCTGCGCGCCGCGATGACCCGCGTCATCAACAAGTACATCGAAGAAAACGAGATCGCCAAGAAGGCCAAGGTCGAGACCACCGGCGACGACATGCGCGAAGGCCTGGCCTGCGTGCTCTCCGTCAAGGTGCCCGAGCCCAAGTTCAGCTCCCAGACCAAGGACAAGCTGGTCTCCTCCGAAGTGCGCCTGCCCGTGGAAGAACTCGTCGCCAAGGCACTGTCCGACTTCCTGCTCGAGACCCCCGGCGACGCCAAGATCATCTGCGGCAAGATCGTCGACGCCGCGCGCGCGCGCGAAGCCGCCCGCAAGGCCCGCGAAATGACCCGCCGCAAAGGCGTGCTCGACGGCATGGGCCTGCCCGGCAAGCTCGCCGACTGCCAGGAAAAAGACCCCGCCCAGTCCGAACTCTTCCTGGTGGAGGGCGACTCCGCAGGCGGCTCCGCCAAGCAAGGCCGCGACCGCAAGTTCCAGGCAATCCTGCCGCTCAAGGGCAAGATCCTCAACGTGGAACGCGCCCGCTTCGACAAGATGCTCTCCAGCCAGGAAGTGCTCACGCTCATCACGGCGCTGGGCACCGGCATCGGCAAGGAAGACTACAACCTCGAAAAGCTGCGCTACCACCGCATCATCATCATGACCGACGCGGACGTGGACGGCTCCCACATCCGCACCCTGCTGCTCACGTTCTTCTACCGCCAGATGCCCGACATCATCGAGCGCGGCTACGTGTACATCGCCCAGCCGCCGCTCTACAAGATCAAGCACGGCAAGGAAGAGCGCTACATCAAGGACGACAACGAGCTCAACGCCTACCTGCTGCGCCTGGCCATGGAAAAAGCCGCGCTGATCAACCCGGACGGCAGCGAAGTCTCCGGTGACGCCCTCACCGAACTCGCCCGCCAGTACCAGCTCGCCGAAGGCGTGATCGGCCGCCTCTCCCGCATCGTCGACGCCGACGCCCTGCGCGCCATCGCCGACGGCGTGGAACTCGACCTCGACAGCACCGCCGCCGCCGAAGCCTCAGCCACCGCGCTCAAGGCCAAGCTCAGCGAAATGCACGCCAAGACCCTGCTCGGCGCCGCCGTCAACGACGACGGCACCGCGGACGTCTACGCCCAGTTCGACGAGAAGACCGACAAGCACCGCCTGATGATCGCCCGCCGCCACCACGGCAACGTGCGCCTGTCCCACCTGGACGCGGACTTCGTCCACGGCGCGGACTACGCAGCGCTGTCACTGGCCGCCAAGACCTTCCAGGGGCTGATTCCCGAGGGCACCAAGGTGCGGCGTGGGGAGGGCGAGAAGCTGCGCGACCAGACCGTGAATGATTTCCACGGCGCCATGCAGTGGCTGCTTTCCGAGGCCGAGCGTGGGGTTTCTCGCCAGCGGTACAAGGGGCTGGGGGAGATGAATCCTGAGCAGCTTTTTGAGACCACACTGGACGTGACTCAAAGGCGGCTGCTTAAGGTGCAGATTGAGGATGCTATTGCTGCCGATCAGATTTTTACTACGCTGATGGGGGATGAGGTGGAGCCGCGTAGGAATTTTATTGAATCTAATGCTTTGGTGGCTCGGAATATTGATGTTTGATCCGAAGTGTAGATAGACCCATAACCTGAGAATCTTGGACCCATAAACTGAGAAATTTATGGGTCCTTTTTATTGATAGTCCTGAATCATGGATAATTCTATGGCACGCACCGGTCCCTCCCACGTGTCGGTGAAACACGGAATCTGGCGAAGTCGGTGACGGTGGAGTGAGCACCTTCAAGCCGGCAAACCTTCTGTAGTGACTTCGATTAGTTAGTCCGACATTTCCGGAAATCCCCGCTTACTCAGTGACTTATGGCGTCGGACTAACTAACGAAAATGATTTTCAATGCACTTGTGGGCGAAACCATTTCTGCCTTTCTCAGGGCATGGTCAAGATAGCCGATGTCCGCCGTGGCGTCCCTTCCACCATCACGACGTGGCATCGCCTAGACAGCGCTAGTCGTCGCTTTACTCGACGCTGTTGCTTGATGAGGGGAAGAGATTCGAATAGTCGTTCCGCGTACGAGTACGCAATGCGCTTCACGTGGTCTTCGGTGAAATACATCCATGAAGCGAGAACCAAAACGGACACCGCCAAGGTGATGCCGCCGGCAGCGCCTGGACTCGTAACCTTGTCCGCGTGAATCTGTAAGGGTGCGAGCTGGGCCATCCCACTTTTCATGACGCCGAGCAGCATACCGACAAGGCTCGTGATGACACCCAGCGGCTTCATCGCCAGCATGTTTCGGTGGAACCCATACGCCCCCGCGCTGGCAACCGTGCTGTAGTCCCAGAAAACCCGAACAAGGCGACTGTGTCGTCCGAGTCCGTCAGCGGCTGAGTACACTGCATGCATCCCGTGGCGGGGCTGAGGCCGCCTCACGCAACCAAAACGCTCTCCTAACGCTACAGATTGCTCAAAAATAGACAAGGCGTACGCCGGTTGGCTACTCTGCAGGAGTTGTGATGGATTCCGATGCGAAAGGCAACACAAGCTCTTTTTGGAGCTACGTAGGAAAGTTCAAGACACTCGTGACAGTGTTGGCTGCCGTGGTCGGTCTTGCATCCGCATGCCTAACGATTGCTATCACGTACGGTAAGAACAAGCCGCTGATTCACGAACTGACGGACGATTTCTATTCTTGGCTGTATGCGGCGCCCGTATGGGAGGGGCTGTTCAACAACTTCCCGGAGGGTGAGTTGACTATTGAGTCTATGCACCTCACGGAGAGCACCTCGCTGCAACTAGCGCTCAGCAGCTATCGCGGAACGATTGATGGAGTGGTCTCCGAGAAGCGCTTTTGCAAGGCCGGCTATCCATATGACTACAGGCTTGTGACTGGCTCAATTTCTCCCCTAGGCCATAGTGCGGACATCTTGGTCTTCGAGCTCGTACGCGGTGAGAAAGTTGGATTGGCCGAGTTCAAGCTAAGAATGGACAACGGTGTCCTCATTGTGACCCCAAAGAACAACTCAAAGTGGTTCGGGATTGACCCCATTCGCTTGGCACGCTATCCAGGTAAGAGTTTTGAGGAAGGAATTCGAGGCCTGTCCGGAGTCTGTGATGAGGAAAAGCAGGAGTTCATGCAGTACCTTCGGGAGTCACGTGAGAAGCGTGACGACGCCGCTAAGATGAACGACAAACGACACTAACTGGCGCATTGCACGCCCATGCAGTGGTTCACATTCGTCGAACGAAGCTGCTATACCCCGAGTTACAGAGCGCTAGCCGAGAGTCTCAGAGCCGACCAGAACGTAGAGCCGGACTCCGTGGTTGAAGATGCCCGCATGCAGAGCTGGCGCGACCGCGCGAAATGGCGCAAGCCTGACGTCCGAGCGTCCCGAAATGGCAAGACGCTAGTTTTCGAGGCTCAGCTCTCGACGACGTTTGTCTCGACCATCGCTGCCCGGCGACAGTTCTACCTGGGCGAAGGGGCGTTGCTGTTCTGGATATTTCGTGACTTCACGCTGTCGGAAAGCGAGATGCGGTTCAGTGAGCGCGACGTGTTCTACAACAACAACTGGAACCTGTTTGCCATTGACGCACACAGCGTCGAGCCGCTGGACAGCAACTGAGGGTGTGCGTGCTGACGGCGCACAGACTGCTCAGCTGTTGATTCCTTTATATGATAAACCATTAAAATAATACTTACATATAGGGCGCCGGGGCCGTCGCCCTACGGTAATTGGCGGAGAGAGTAGTGCTGACTAGAACGACTGAAGGTCGCGGCAGCGAACCGGGGCAACGCACATGACGAAGGCTCATGACGGCTTTGGCGCATTGCTGGACCCGATTCAGGGCGTCGACAACGTCCTGAAGGAAGTGACGGCAACGCCGCCGCTTGAACAGCCACGGCTACTTTTCCTTCGGATGCAGGAGCACATTCCGCAAGTCGATGCGCTTGCGGAGCTACTGGTTGACCAGCTCGTCAACTACGTCATACCCCTTCGCAAACGGAGAGATGCCTTCGCCCAGAGTAGCAACTCGGCGACCGGCGGCGATATGTCAGCGATGTCACGACTTCGCCGCGAGGCCAAACGACTCCTGGTTAAGTACAACGAGAAGCACCCCGGACGCTACGGCGAAGTTGGCGAGCTCATTGCGTACGTTGTCGCGGTGAGATACCTCGGCGCGGCGCAACTCGGCGCGAAGATGGCACTCAAGACGTCTTCCGAAATGCCGGTGCATGGGGTTGACGGATTGCATGGCAGGCAAGCGGACGACGGGTCAGTTTTCTTCTACCTCTTAGAGTCAAAGCTCATCCCGAGCGCAACCGATGCGTCGCGGGAAATGGTCGATTCAATTGCGGAGCACCAGGCAGACCACGGACGGATGCTGAACGAACTTCGCCTTGTTAGCGACTTGTCTAACCTAGACTGTTTAGAGGGAGAAGCGCGAGAGGCGGCCAAGTCGTTCTTCAACTCCTACACCGGTGATGGCAGCCATCTCCGGCGTCGCGACGTCCACGTCGGCAGTCTCGTATTCAGCGAAAGCGCCTTCCAGGACAAACTGCCTCGCGACCTGAAAAAGCCGCCAGAGATTCATGAGCAACATCTGGAGAAGTTGTATGCAGCCAAGCACGAGACTTTCAGCAAGAACTTGAAAAATCAGGCGGACGCGAAAGGCGTCGACCTTGGCGGATGTATCGTCTTTTTGGTTGCTATACCTGATGTAAATGAATTCAAGCGAATCTTTGCCGAGTTGAACACATGAGCACATTCGCCACCGAAGTTGCGATTGACATCCGGCGGGAGCCGGGCTTCTGGAGCGACCTTGCCGAACTTCGAGCGGTCGGCATCCGGTCGACGGTCCTGCAGGCAAATCAACAGGTTCGCGTAGACGGGCCCGTTCTTGCCGAAAAGGCCCTGACGCGTCTGCTCAATACCGCGAGCGTGTTCGCATCTGCAGCGGACGAAGAGAGTAAGGAGCTGGCTCAGCAGATTGCAGTGTTTGCCAGCTTGGCCTCGAGCGAGGACATCGTTCATGAGGCAAGCATCCGCATTCTTTCTGACCTCGGCAATTTCCCCGGTCTCCGTAAGCTGGAAAGCGAGCATCCTGTCGACCTGGGCTTCGAAACGCACATGCGGCGTGGATTGCTCCGAGAGCTCAATACGGTCGTCATGGCTGGCGTGCGTGTCCCGCTGACAGAGTACCAGCTCGACCTCTGGCGAAGCTTAGACTCGTCCGCGGCAACCGCTGTCTCCGCACCGACCTCGGCCGGAAAGTCGTTTGTCGTGCTCGAGCATCTGTGTGAGCGCGCGATGGCCGCCGAGCGGTTTGCCGCAATCTACATTGCGCCAACACGGGCGTTACTGACCGAGATACACGGCAAGCTGGAAAAGCGCCTGTCGAGCATTTCTAAGTCCATTCGTATCACGACCATCCCGGTACCCGACCCAGAGAGCCGGCCAAAACAGATTTACGTGCTCACGCAGGAACGAGCGCAGTTTCTTCTGTCGACGGTGGCCGTTGCCGGTCTCATTGACCTTGTCATTTCCGACGAGGCGCAGTCTCTCGGTGATGACAGCCGTGGCATGATTTTGCAGGACACGCTTGAGAAGTTGCGCGAGTCAAATCCTGCTGCTCGCTTCCTGTTTTTGGCGCCGGGTGCCTCCGGCCTGCAGCTCATTGGCGACAGCATCGGACTGCCCGACATCAACGTGAAGGAAACCACCCTGTCGCCTGTTGTGCAGAACCGTATCAGCGTCGGGTTTTCGGACCTGGACGAGCACGTGGTGCGTCTCGACTTGGTCACGCCGAAAAAGCTTGAGCCAATTGGTACGTACCAGTTCCAGCGCGGGTTTGCGTTAGGCGACGACACAAAGCTCGCGGCGGTTGCGCTTGAGCTGGGCGCCTCGGGCCGGTCCCTGGTCTATGCCACCGGAGCGAAGAATGCGGAAGATTTGACGGCACTGCTCGCGCTCAATCGCCAACCCGGAACCTCGAAGGGGTTATCGGATTTGGCGAAATTCATCGAACAACATATACACAAGCAATACTCCCTTGCGAACTTTGTTCGGCAAGGCGTCGCTTTCCACTATGGAAACATGCCGAGCCTCTTGCGCGAGGGGATTGAGGCTGCGTTCAAGCGCGGCGAATTGGATTATCTCTGTTGCACGACGACCCTGTTTCAAGGGGTGAATCTTCCCGCGCGGAACGTCTTCATTGATACACCGACTCGCGGTAAGGGCGCGGCGCTCGATGAAGCTGCGCTCTGGAACTTCGCTGGGCGCGCGGGCCGTCTTGGTGAGGAAGTAGTCGGCAACGTGTTCCTCGTGAACTACGAGCACTGGGAGTCGAAGCCACTGACCGAGCGCAAGCCGTTCGCAATGAAGGCGGCTTTCAAGCAGACCGTAGAGGCGGATTTTGATGCAGTGGTTGAGTTACTGCAGGCTGCCGTGGACAAAGCTCCCATCCTTGAGCGCGACCGCGCGGCTGGGGACCGGATTACCGCTGCGGCAGGTCTAATCCTGTTTCGTTCATCCCAGAAGACATTGGATGGGTTGCTGGGACGCCGCAGCCTCTCGCTGACAACTGAGCAAAAAGACAGCCTTACCGAGCTGGCCGACCAGGCGCTTGCGAGCCTTGAGCTACCGGCTTCAGTTTTGACAACTAGCTGGATGCTCGACCCAGTAGCCCTCGCAGGCCTTCTGCAGCGGATTCGGGAGCTTGTGCGTCAGCGCGACTTCGCGAAAGTGATGCCCTCGAATCCTTCGGGCGATGCGTATACGGTGTACAACTCAATTATCCGACGGCTTTATAAGTATTTGGGAGGCATGAACCTCAAGGGCGACGAAGCTAAAGGAAATCGCGGGTTCGTCGCGCACGTGACTGTTACGGCTTTGAAGTGGATGCGAGGCGAGCCGTTGACGAAGTTGGTCGCCGAAGCTGTGAAATACAAGAAGAAGGTTGCGCAGCAAACGAACAAACGGCCACTAACTCAGGCGGCTATCGATGGCGCAATTCGGGACATGTTCACGCTTATTGAGCAAACGATTCGATTCAAACTTGTCCAGTGGGCGAAGGCCTACGTCGACCTTCTAAAGTACGCTCTTGCCCAAGAGGGGCTCGATGAGATGGTCAGTCAGGTCTACGACTTCTCATTGGCTCTTGAACTGGGCGTGTCGACTCGCACCGGTCGTTCGCTAGTCGAGTTCGGCTTGTCACGCATCACAGCCGCGGCAATGGCATCGCTGATAACGGATTCGTCGTTAAGCTCGGACCAAGTTCGTGGCTGGTTCTCGCAGCAACCAGCGTCCCTGATAAAGCAACTGTCACCGTTGGTGGTAGCTGAATTGCGTGAACGTCGTCTCGTTTCGGTCGAATACTCAGCTTGAGATTCAGGGGCTGCCAAGCTTCTCGCCGCATCGAAGCTTGGTAACCGATACTGAGAATTGCGCGTTGGGTTAGCTTCTTCGCGGCTCACATGCTCGAACGGCGCTGCATGGTGGCGTACATCGCCTCCAGGTTCGACGCGGTCGCGAAGACATCGTCGCCGACTACAACTCGATGAGCCTCACGCTCGGTCGGCATCCGCTTTCGCTGCTGCGGCCGGTTCTGCTCGAACAACGCCTCGTGCCGGCGTCGACGCATATTACATACCGCAATGGCCGGCTCGCTCGCGGATGTGGCCTGGTCACGGTACGTCAGCGACCAGGAACCGCAAAGGGGTGATGTTCGTGACCATCGAGGACGAGACGGGCAACGTGAACGTCATCATCTGGCCGTCGCTGCAGGAGAAGTTCCTGCAGGAAGCGCTGGGCGCGTCTCTGCTTGCGGTGTACGGAACGTGGCAAAGCGAGGGCGAGGTCCGCCACTCGGTCGTGCAACGCCTCGTCGACTTATCGCACCTGCTCGGTGGGCCTACGGCTGTCTGTCGCAACTTCTGCTGAATACATGCGGTCGTGCCACGACCAGAATCCGTCGAGGCCACCGCGGGAGCCGCCATCGCGCATACGATTCGAACGGCGGTCCCGCAAAATTCCCCCTTCCTACGAACTATGCAAACCGTCGGTGGATTCTCGCGGCATCTGGAACATCCCAGAATCGGCGAGTTTCTCTCCGATGTATGAGCTCAACCTAATGGCCGCGTCAACCTCAGGAGGAACGTCGTCGCCTTTGACCCTGTAATTGGAAAGCTTCCAGGAGTGATTGGGCATTGTTGTCGTAAACTGCTCAATCGCAAGCCGCTTATCGCGCTGGCGAAATGGATTGCTAAAACTCACGTTAAACGCCTTGCCAAAATCCCAGTGGTCAGCGAGCTGGTCTTTTTCGCGATAGTTATAGTGACGGTGATAGAGGTTCGTCAATAGGACAACGTCCACTCTGCTGTAATCTGACATCGGGTGGTATGAGTTCTTCGTGAAAAGACCCTGCCATCCGTACAGATAGCCGAACCACTTTTGCAAATCGCTGGGGCCGTCGCCGCAAACTGCAAGCACGTTCAGTGTATCGTCGTGGGTCGAGTCGGCGAACTTCCCGTGTGCAGATATAAGAAAATCTTTGAGCTTGTTGTCCATATGAGGCTGCAGCCGCAACGGTTGCCCCGTCGGGGCGTGCGACAAAGCTTTCTGGAGGTCCTCATGCACTTGCGCGAGGTCCGGGTGGCGCCCAAAGACCCCGAGTTGAAATCCTTTGGTTTGGTCTAACTCGTTCTTTTTCGTGTAGTCCGCGCACTTCACCTCGACATTGAATCTAAATCCACGCGATTCGAAAGCGCAGTCAACATCCTTAGGTGCCGTTATAACGGGCTCATACTTGAACGTCGACGGAAATTTCCCCGCAAAGTACCCGCAAATCGAAAGCTCACACGCTGCCTGCAGGTATTGCACCTCATTAAGAATAGGCTTTTCAAGCTGAAGTTTTCGCCCCAAATCTGCCAGTTGCTTTGGCGTGAGGAACGGCTTCAATTTCTCATAGACGGCGCGCATGCCTGCCGTGTACGGATTGGATTCACCAGGTTCTGATGCCAGGTAGGGATTGAGGATGTGGTCCTGCTGCATGCGAATGGAACACCAAATGTGGGGCGCTCATTTTACGAACTTTCTGTGACAATTGGGGCCGCTGTATTTCGGCTTGCCGCCCGCTCAAGCGTCCGCCCACGTTCGTTCTCGACCTCGATTGCTGCACTATAGGCAAGCAAAACTCATGGAAGCTCATCGTCTCGCCGCACACCACCAGTCCGCCGAAATTTTTTGCAGGAAAATCTCCTTTGCTCGCGGCCAGATTTCCGAGCACGTCCTTCCAATGCGAAATCATCACCGGTGTATCGCGGTATACATACCGCTGCCCGTTCCGCGGTGCAGCTGCGCGACTGGTCGGACATCAACGGCAGACCGACCGCAATATTCCGCCGGTCTGGTCCATCTCTGTTAGGCGGTTATGCACGTCTATGAGCGCCTCTGCGAGGGGTTGCATCAGAAACTCTTCGTCAAGAAGGCGAAAAGCGCCGACATCCACAAAATAGGCGCGGAAGAAGTGACCAGGTACGCCGTCATCTGCGGGCTTAACAGGTTGCTGAAATACCTCGCTGACGCCCCCGACTGAGGCATCGCAAGGGGTGCCTCACCCCTCGACCTCGTCGAAAGAATCGATTGTGGGCTGTTCTATGAGGTCGTCGGTTTTGCACCGAGGCTCGAAAAACAGTATTTCAGCAACCTGCTAAGGCCCACATACTCGGGGAAGATGACGCCGACAATTCCTTCTGCTAGATACTTGTCTAACCGCTCATCAAAATGCTCTAGCGCATTGCGTAGATTGCGGTCGTGCAGTGGGCTGGTCTCGTCGAGGGAGAAGGCCTCCCGCAAGAGCTGACCTCGATTCTGATGGGGCTCTTTGGCCTTGGGAACGGGCCAGAAGTAGCGTGAAAGTGCGCCTGCCTGCAAGACCATATTCTGAAATTCGTTCAGGATAATCTTCGTCGGCAATAGCTGTAGTTCTTTTTCGGTTCGGCGCTCGTTCAGGTTCTCGAAGATTTTGTCCAATCTCGCTATCGAGCGAATGGCCGACATGCTATTGAAAAGCATGCTCTGAATGTAAAAAGCTTGGTATGGCGGCCATATCGCGGATTTGTTGCGTGTCATAAGCTGGATGTATCTGCGACGTTGGGTCCGACGGGTGGCATTGAATGTTGCCTGCCCAAACTGAAAATGAACCTTGTTTCGTTTCTCTGGACGCTGCTTGCGGCAGTGCCACAGTGCGCCACTTCAACTGGATTGGAACACGTGTTTCCTGACAGAACGCTGCTAAGGCGCGCTAGACGACGGCGAAGAAGGTTTGGCGCGTGCCCGCAGCGACTCATAGAGCTGCGCCGGCCCGAGAAGAACATCTTTGAGTCCTTCTCGCACACGTTCAGACCCCAACGCCTGCGTGCTCATCGCATTGTGAGCGTCGAGCGCGTCCATGATGGCGTGCATTAGCGCATTCTTTAGGTCGGGGGAGTTGGCGAACTGCTCCTTGCTATTGCTCATGGCCTGCTGGACGAGCGTCTCGTTCTCCAGGAGCTTGCCCTTCAGCACGCCATTGACATACACGAGCTGGTCATCATCGGTGAGGTCACCCTCAAACAGCCCATTCACCTTCTGGATGACTTCGTCAAGGAAGGCCTTTTGCTTGTCCTGCACGGCTCCACTGCCGACGGCGTCCATCGGAGGCAGCTTGGGGGCTTCGCCATGATTCAGGCTCAACGGCTGGCGGCCTGTATTCCTGAGGCTGTGGTGTGTTAGCACGACCTTGGACAGGTCGACGGTATCGCGTTCTCGGCCGAACTCCAGCAGCGGGATGAGTCGCTTGTAAAACAGGAAGCGCTTCTCAATGTCCGTGTTCCCGTAATCGAAAATCTGCGACAGGAAGGCATACAAGCGCACAAACGCGCCCGTATCGTTCTTGAACAGGACCAGCGCATCGAGTGTGTCTTTAGCTGCGTGCACGGCCTTGTCCTCCTGCTTGGCTTCGGCGGCTGCCTTGTCCTCCTGCGCTGCCTTGTAACGCTTGAGCAGACGGTCGGCCACTGGCGCTATTGCAGTGCTCAACTGCGCCTGCGTGCCTTTCGGGTCCAATTCAACCTTCGCCACACGGTCGACCTCAAAGTCATCGTAGTAACCAGCGGCATCAAGCTTGGCGCGCAGGTCGTAGACATGATGCGGGTCGGTGGTGGCCTCCAATTCGGCGGTCTCATAGTAAGTCTTGAACGCCTTCAGGATGTCGCCGGCCTCGTTAACGAAGTCGAGGATGTAGGTAGTATCCTTGCCAGGATGAGCGCGGTTTAGCCGAGACAACGTCTGCACGGCCTGGATGCCCCCGAGCATCTTGTCGACGTACATACCGCACAGCAAAGGCTGGTCAAAGCCGGTCTGGAACTTGTTGGCAACGAGGAGCAGGTGATACTCGGGCTCGGCGAATGCGTCACGGATGTCGCGCCCCTTGAGGCCAGGATTCAGGTCTTTGCTGGACTCGGTGACCGGTGCTGGGTAGCTCTCAGGGTCGTCAATTTCGCCGGAGAAGGCCACCAGCACGCCCAGTGGATAGTTCTGTTTCTGGATATAGGCGCGAATCGCCTTCTGCCAACGCACGGCTTCCTTACGGCTGCCTACCACGACCATTGCTTTGGCCTTGCCTTCCAGCAGAGGTTGAACGTTCTCTCGGTAGTGCTCGACGACGATTTGCACCTTCTGCGCGATGTTGTACGGGTGCAGCCGAACCCACTGCATGATTCCCTTCATCGCGGCACTGCGCTCAACCTCCTTCTCGTCGTATTCCTGTCCATCATGGGCCAGCTTGAACGCGAGCTTGTAGGTCGTGTAGTTCTTCAGGACATCGAGAATGAAGCCCTCCTCGATGGCCTGGCGCATTGAGTACACGTGGAAGGGCTGCGGCATCCCGTCCAGGCCGGGGCGGCCAAAGAGCTCCAGTGTCTTCTGCTTGGGGGTAGCGGTGAAGGCCACGTAGGTCAGCCCCTTGGTGCCGGTGCGCGCCTCCATTTGGGCTGCCAATACCACTTCGGTGTCAATTTCACCGCCATCCTGCAACTCGGCCCATTCTTCGGCAGACAGCAACTGCTTGAGCTTGGACGCCGACTCGCCAGTCTGCGAGCTGTGGGCTTCGTCTGCGATGACGGCGAAGCGCTTGTCTTCGGTCGCCGCCAGTTCCTGAACCGCTTGCAAGGCGAACGGGAAAGTCTGGATGGTACAGACGATGATTTTCTTACCGTCCTTAAGCGCCTGGCCCAATTGCGCGCTCTTGCTCCCGTGCTCATTGGTGATAGTGGCTACCACACCGGTCGTCCGCTCGAAGTCGAAGATAGCTTCCTGCAGTTGAGCGTCGAGCACAGTGCGGTCCGATACCACCAGCACGCTGTCGAACAACTTGCGGTGCTCGGTGTCGTGCAGGTCGGCGAGGAAGTGTGCGGTCCAGGCAATCGAATTCGTCTTGCCCGAGCCTGCCGAATGCTGAATGAGGTATCGCTGACCGGCACCTTCCCCCAAGACATCGGTCACCAGCTTGCGTGTCGCATCGAGCTGGTGATAGCGCGGAAAGATGACGCTTTTCAGTTGCTTCTTGTCGTCGCGCTTGCCAATCATGTAGCGGTGCAGGATGTCGAGCCAGCTCTCCCGTGCCCACACCTCTTCCCACAGATAGGCAGTGGCGAAGCCTTCCGGATTCGGAGCGTTGCCGGCGGCACCCTGGTTACCTTGGTTGAAAGGCAGAAAATGCGTGGCCGGTCCGGCCAGCAGCGTTGTCATCATCACTTCAGCTTGGCTTACCGCGAAGTGCACGAGTGCTCCGCCAGGAAAGCCCAGCAACGGTTCCAACTGCCCACCTTTGGGCTGCGGATGACGGTCAAAGCGATACTGGTCCACTGCATCCTGCGCACATTGAGTGAAGTCCGACTTCAGCTCAGCGGTGGCGACCGGGACGCCATTGAGAAACAGGACCAGGTCCAGTGCGTCCTGCGGATGGTTTGGTGAATGCCGCACCTGACGCACCACGCGTAGACGGTTGGCGGCGTAATGCTGCAGGATGACGGGGTTGATGGCCAGGGCCGGCTTGAACTGCACCAGCGACAGCGGCTCCTTCAGTCCGAGCATCTCTACACCACGGCGCAGGACATCCAGCGTACCGCGCTCGTTCAGGCTTTTGCGCACCCGTTCAGCCAAACGTTCCTTGAGTGCGGGGCCATGAGTCTTGGTCAGCCGCTGCCACGTATCGGGCTGGGTAGCCTCAATCCACGCCAGCAGGTCAGGCAGGTAAAGTGCGCTGACGCGGTCGTAGTGTGCCGCATCGCCTTCGGCATAGAGCCAACCATTGGCCGCCAGGGACTGGCAGATTTCCGCTTCAAAGTGGTGTTCCTGGTGCAGGTTGCTCATGGTTGACCCGTACGTATTGGATATTCTTGTTTCATGAGGCAGGCCAGACGCGCAACCTAGCCTTCGGCGTAACTGTGTTCTACCAGTGGTTTGGCCCGCGCCAAGTCCGCCGGGGTGCGCAGCGTCAATTCGACGTCGCCCGTGCCCCAGTGTCCGACATGGCTTATGTCGCGGCTGAAGCCATCTTCAAGAGTGACCGACGCCGGGTCGAGCTTGAGCGTGATGAGCAGGCGATTCGGATAGGCAATGACGCAGGCGAAGTTCTTCAGACGCCGGAACGCAGTGTAGAGCTTCAGGCGCTTTTCCTGTACGTCATCGCCCAGAGTGGTCAGATAGCTCGTCGTTTGTGTGTACAGGTCGCGAATGTCGGTCGAGGCCAGTGCAAGCTGCTCTTCCAGGGACTTGTCCTTACCAGCCGGCTTCGGCTTGTCGGATTCGACGGGCACTTCAGTAGCGGCTGGCTTGGCCGCCATCGCGTCCGGGACACTCTGGGCGTTCACCAGCTCTAGCAACAGCAGGTCCTCGCCAAACAGCTTGTAGCGAATCAGCTCGATATTGCGCGGAATTTGCTGTACGGCGTGCTGGTCGTAGCGGGTGAAATCGGCGGCGATGCACAACAGACGCGTACCGGCCCACTCGATTTGCTCAGCCACATCCTTGCCGAGCTTTTCCATCACCAACCAGCGGAACTCTGCCTGATGGTCCAATAGCCAGTCCAAATAGAACAGCCCCTGGTTGATGACGTTCTCGTTGCTGTGGCGCTTGTATTCGATGATGACTGGGCAACCGTTCTCGTCGAGACCTAGCGAATCGATGCGGCCCTTGTGGGTCTTGCCAGTCGCGTATTCGCTGGCCAAGAAACGTACGCCGAGAAAAGTCGGCATGTTCGCCTCGATGAGACCTTGCAGTTGCTTCTCCAGCTTCGCTGCTTGGCTCGATAGCTCGTCTGCAGTGCCATTGGACAGGCGAAATAACTGGATGTCGCTCATGCGGCAAGCTCCTGCGGCACTGCGTCGCGCACGTCGATTTTGCCAGTGACTGCGGCGGCAATCAGGGCACTGCGGCGTTCCTTAAGGAGGGAAAGGGCGCGCTCTGTAGCGGTGTACAGGGCGTCAATTTTTCCGTTCTCAAGGTGGATGTACTCCAGAATCTGTTGCTGCTCATTCGGTGGTGGCAAGGTAACATGCAGTTCCCCAATAGATGCCATGTTTAGCCCCTCCATAGTTGTGCCTTGCGCAGCTAGCGAGAAATACCGCTGACTCGTTTGGTTTTTCAGAAAGGCCTGCAAATACCGAGGGGAAATCAGTTTTTCGAATACGCGATACAAAACCAAACGAGGGTTGATGATACCCGGCTCAACTTCTTCAGGGACTACGGCGGCCTTCCCAATGGTTCCCATGACGCTAATCAAAATATCGTTAGGCATCACCCGGTAACGCGACATTTCCCCGAACTTTGCTTCTGATATATAGTAGTCGCCCACCGAAAAATCATCAGGTATGACCTGTTGCTGGCCGTAAACGCGATAGCCAGAGTCAACGTACATTGATTTCGTCAAGGATGAACCATAGGGCCCCGCAATGCCCTCCCGAACCAGGTACTTCAGCCGTTTGACATCCCAATGCGCGGGCACCTTACGTAGCCACGCCACGCCAGAACCCTTCATCGGCGCCTCCGGGTTCAGGCCTTGCGTAACTGCTCGCGAAATGGTTGCCTGGCGCTTTTCTGCCAGCAGGGTGAGGAGTTTCTCCTGCTCGGCCAACAGGGCATCAATCTTGGCCGTCTCGCGGTCGAGGAAGGCAACGATAGCAGTTTGCTGGTCTCGGGGCGGAACCGCCAGGAGCATATTCGACAAGAACTCCCAGCTAACGCGCGGCATTTTCGAGCCAAACGTTGAGCCGTCGGCCATTGCGATGAAATCTCGGCTGAGGACCTGATATTGTAGGAAACGCGGGACCAGCTTCGCGTTAGGTCGAAGAACGTGAAAATCTCCTACGGCTTCTCCGGTAGAGTCCGCCAGGTAAGCTTTGGCAAGATATGGTCGGAGTTTGCCGAAAAGTATGTCTCCGGGTTCGAAGGCTACACCCTCACCCTCAAACTCAGTTTCGGTTGGAATGAACCTGCCAGACCACCCCGCAATGTTTTCCAACGCAACGGGATTCGAGCGACGGTCTGTTTTTTCGGTTACGAGTCGCACTACGAGTTTTGCACGACTGACATCCCAGTAGGCCGGTACCTTACCAAGCCATTCCGTCCCAGAATCCTTATATCCAGAATGCCTCGGCAAGCTCATTCCGCCAACTCCTCGAGCATCTTCATGATGTTGGCCGACACCGCCTTTAGCTCCTCATCGATGGTGTGCAAGTCGCGCGGCGGCTCGAATACGTAGAAATGCCGGTTGAACGGAATCTCGTAGCCGACCTTGCTCTTCTCGTCATCCATCCAGGCATCCGCCGCGTGTGGCAGCACCTCGCACTTGAAATAGGCGTGGATGTCCCCTAAGAGGGGCACATTCTCAGTATCGCGCAACGCGCTATCCGCCTGCGGCTTGCCCTTTTGCTTACCTTTGATACCCTGTACCACCCGGCCCTGCTCGTCGCGCAGCGGTCGCTCAACAGTAATGGTGGTGTAACCGAACTCCTCGTTCTTGAAGATGCGAGAGATTGGCACCAGCTTGACCTGACCTCCTGCAGGCGCATCAGGCCTGTCTGCTGTAGCGGGCACTACGTAGCGCCCCACTTCCTTCCCCTCGGCGTCCAGCACTGTCGCCAACTCCGCCTCAAGGAAATTCCCAAACAGCCGGGTCACCATCTCGATATGGTCGTCGCTAAGCTCCTTACGCTTGCTGCCCAAGCTCTTTCGCATCTTCTGCCAGAAGCTCGAGGCGTCGATGAGCTGGACGTAGCCCTTGCGGTCATCTGGCTTCTTGTTCGACAGAATCCACACGTACGTGGAAATCCCAGTGTTGTAGAACATGTCTGTCGGCAGACCTACGATGGCTTCCACCAGGTCGTTCTCCAGCACGTAACGGCGAATTTCGCTCTCGCCGCTGCCGGCTCCGCCAGTGAACAGCGGGGAGCCGTTCAGCACGATGCCGAAGCGGCTACCCCCGTCCTGCGCAGGACGCATCTTCGAAAGTAGGTGCATCAGGAACAGCATCGAGCCGTCAGACACGCGTGGCAGCCCGGGCCCGAAGCGCCCGTCGAAGCCTTTCTGTTCGTGCTCCTGGCGTACGGACTTCTCGACTTTCTTCCACTCGACGCCAAACGGCGGATTGGAGAGCATGTAGTCGAACTTGCGTCCGCCATGGCCGTCATCGGACAGCGTGTTGCCCGAGACAATGTTCGCGACGTCCTGGCCCTTGATGAGCATGTCCGCTTTGCAGATAGCGTAGGACTCGTCGTTGAGCTCCTGGCCAAACATGGTCAGGCGGGCTGCCGGGTTGTGCTCCAGCAGGTATTCGCCCGCAACCGACAGCATGCCGCCCGTGCCCGCCGTGGGGTCATAGATGGTGCGCACCACGGCATTGCCGGGCGTCAGCACATCGTCGTCCTCAATGAACAGCAGGTTGACCATCAACCGGATGACCTCGCGTGGGGTGAAGTGCTCCCCGGCGGTCTCGTTCGAGATTTCGGCAAACTTCCGAATCAGTTCCTCGAAGACTAGCCCCATCTGGGCGTTGTCCACGGTCGTCGGGTGTAGCTCGATGTTTGCGAATTTCTCGGTGACCAGGTAGAGGAGGTTGGCCTTGGCGAGCCGTTCGACCTGGGTGTAGAAGTCGAAGCGCTCGAAGATGTCGCGAGCCGCTGGCGAGAACGCTTGGACGTATGCGTAGAGGTTCTGACGGATGTGGTCTTGGTCGCCGAGCAGCTTGACCAAGTCAAGTGGCGAGGTATTGTAAAACTTGGTGTCGCCGGCCAAGCGCAGCAGAAAAGGCTCCGGGTTGAGGCCAGCCTTGGACTTGGAAGCGAATTCCGCAAGCACCGCCGCCTTCGTGGACTCCAGTACACAGTCCAGCCTGCGAAGGACTGTGAACGGCAGGATGACGCGACCATACTCGGATTGTTTGTAGTCGCCACGCAGCAGGTCAGCAACGGACCAGATGAATGAGGATAGTGCTTGGTGGTTCATTTATTCGGGGACGTTGTTGTCCAATTGGTCAGCGGCGTTCTATAGCCCCGCGACCGGGGTGTTGCAGCCGATTTGTGGGGCGCGGATACGCTAAGGATTTTACCTTGCCGGAGGCGCAATCGGTTTGGGGAGGGCTGAAGGCCCAGGTGGGAAGCTCATTACGGATTTGACGTATGCACAAAAGAGACACCTTCAGTGGCAATCAGTCCCAAGGCGGAAGCACCGAGGCGCCTTCCAGCGTAGTTAGTCGCGAATCGCTCTACGAACTTGTCTGGTCTGAACCGATGCTAAAGGTGGCCGCCCGGTTCGGGGTTTCGGCCGGCTATATGACCAGGGTATATGCTCCATGTACCCCGTCCAGAACGCGAATATTGGGCAAAGTTGGCTACCTCGGCTTTAGATAGAGCTGCTTTTGCGACTGACCAGGTACAGCGCGCTCTTCCGTGACGAAAATGTCCCCCTTGCCTTGACCAAATCCGACAGCTTTTTGAAACCGTAGTCTCTGGGTCGGTTGCCGAGAAGCACATAACGAGCCGGTGCAAGGCCTAACGGTCATCGGTCAGCGTCTGCAAGGAACGGCCATCAGTCTCTTCGATTCTTACTTTGCCCTTCCACCAAAGAGCGATGGTCTTTTCGCCTCGAACAATCGGGAAGCCACGAGCGACCTCACTCCCTTTGTCCATCAGCACGTAGCAAAACTCCTTCTTCTCCGCAGCCGCTTCACATCCCCGTTCGTAGACAGCCTTTTTCTCTGCTGCCGCTCGAGCACCGGCGTAGTGGCCCAAACCTGACACTGATATGAGGGCAATCAGCAAAATGACTGGCAGGTAAATGAAGAGCATGATGGCAATCGTATTGGCACTCACGAAGTGAGCAATCTTCTCAAGCCAAATGCGTCGCCTTGTTGGTGGCTTATGCAGGCCAGACCATCGTACAAGCACTTCGAGCTGTCGCAAAATGTGTGGGGCAAACCAGACGAGACTGACTGTTCCGCAGATGGTGAAGAGCGGAAGAAAGCTTCCCAACACAAACTCAACCCAGCCGGATAGTCCGTACACCGCAGCCATGTATGCACCCACGTAGAGTTCGCTGTCGGCAAAAGAGAATAGGAAAGCCTTCAGGCCAAATTCATTGATGAAAGCTTGGTTGTATGCGAGTCCGTTAATGTATGCGAATTTCAGTCCGACTCCGCTCGTGAAAATCGCCATAAGCACCCACCTCGCCCGCTGAAACCATATCCTGTTTGCGAGCTCGAGCGAATTTTCCCCTTTGTACTCAACAATATCCATGTTTATTATTTCTTATAGCTACCGCTTTTATTCACAAGAGATGCATTGCCCGGCAGCAAGAGCAGGGCACCTATCTGGCTAGCTTCTTCTCCACAAAGCAGCGCACGCGTCCATCAGGCGCTACCTCCTGGTGCACAGCAGTGGATGGTGCTGCGAGCGGCTGCAGGTTCAGCGCGGCCGACACGTACTGACCCTGGATGCGCCCAAGAATGCCATACGCTCCTGGCGCAAGTGGCTGATTGGGAGCCTCTCCCTAGATGGCACTTGGCGGCCAGGCGGCTGTTTTCCATGATGCCTCTTGCACGTAATTTTGCACCGCCCGGCAATTTTGCTTAGTTGTAGTACTTCACAAGCTCCACGAAGCCATTCGGCAACTGACGAACGTCCAAATCGCGACCGGCAAGTTGTCCAAACGTGACCCCCCCAAACTGCACGCCACCACCGAAGGTCACGCCTGGCGTCATCTTTACCCCGTTGATGTCAATCGGTAGCTTCGGGGAATAGCTGCCGTCGCTGTTGACAGTGAAGATTTCGTTGAAGTGCACGCGAATCAGTCCCCCTTCGCCCGGCGAGGGAGATGGCGGCGGAGAAGGCTGCTGAGCGCTCGCCTGTTGCCCTCGGTATTGCGGACCGTTCGTCATGGAGGACGGCGCCGTACCAGCGAATGATGCCGGGTCTGCAGCAGTTGGCGTGCTTAAACTCGCTTCAACTTCCTGATTTCGGCCACAGCCCGACATCATCGCAGAGGCGACTATTGCCGGCACCAATATGAACTTCGTAAGTCTCATCTTTCAATTCCGTTTTTTGTTAGTCGACCTGAATTACGAATAACGGCAACTGGCATGGGACTTTTAGCCAACGGACGGAGTGGCGGTCAGCACGTGCTGCAGGCGGGTGCCCTTTCATACCTGCTTCGATGTCGCGGAAGGCCCTGTCCAGTGCTTCACGAATTTTCTCGGTAGGGTAATGAGCCACCCACAGCGCGCCGTTGGCGGGAGGGTGCCCTGGTCTTCGCAGACATCAGCATCAGCCTCTGCCTGGTTCAAGCGTTCGTCGGCCATCAAATTGCTTACTTGTTCAAGAACGTCGTTGAAGCGTCTGAGAAACAAGAGGCCGAAGATGTAGTTCTTGAAGCGAAGGGGTCGATGGAGCCGCGCAGGATATTTGCGGACTCCCAGAGTCAGCACTTTCAGTGCGTCGAGTGTCAGTTGAGTGGCCATCGTGGTTTCGACCCTGAAGATGCCGCATGTGTGCTGAGCCATGAAGCGCATGCCCAAATTTCGTTGGCCCCCCTCATTCTCATGGCCTTAGCACATGGCAACGGCGGACATCCGTATATCGCTCAATGTGCAACTTGCACATGTGTGTCTTGGGGGTGAATTCTACCTTTGGTGTCATGACGGCCAGCGACGACCGCTTGGAACCCCAGCTCGCGGAGGGGCCTGGGGCTCCGCTCGCCGAGGTTGAAAATTCCCCCCGCATTGACTACGGTAATTCGGTGTCGGTGCAATGCCGACGCGCTGTTTCGAGAATGAACCTGTCTTCGCAGTTGTGACCCGCCCGCGCGGGCAAGCCCTATTTATGAGAGGGTACGACGCGGGAGGAGGCAATGAGACAGGCCATTTTCTCCAGGGTGCGGCCGGCTGTAGACGGGTGGAGCGCGATTGAGTGTGCTTGCGCCTGCAGCCCGGCGATGAGCGCGAGCCCTGGTTGCCATGAGCAGTGCGATGCCGCCGGCGGCCCGCCGCAATCAGGTCCGAGCATTGGACTTTCCGCTATCCGCTATCACCCTACGTCAGGTCTGCCTTGTCGTACAAACTTGCCTACGTTCGGCGCCATTCCCCAGTTCGACGCGTCTCATTTCAATTGGCGCCCCCAGGTCTTGCTGCGTTTTCCCACGCGGCTACGACACGCTGTAACGCTGGCGTTACACACGCGTAACGCGAAAAAAATTTTCAGTCGAACAAGGCCCCTCGAATCAAGCATTGTTTGCAATCTCGCGTGTAACGCCTGCGAAATCCACCCTATTTTTTCGGAAAGCGCTTCAGTAAGCTATGCGGTTGATAGTTCGATTGACTGCATGATGCTGAACCGGAGCCGCACGACAGATTTCCCGCACGGGCCCACCTTTGTAGGCCTCCTCACCCTCGTCCCAACGCGCAGCCAGAGCGCTCTGCTACCGCGCGCTGGACACCTGGGGACACCATGAGCCGCACGCCCCCGTCCTATGGCCGTCGCGGCCGCCTGGATGCCGCCAATACCGGCATCCGTCGCACGGCGTCTACGTACGGCAAGGCAAAGTTCGGCACGTACAGTGAGAAGGCGAGCGGTCACCTCAATGTCGAGTCCGATGCCGAGCGATTCGTTGCGCATCTGCTGGCGATTGACCCACGCGTCAGGGCGTTCCAGCCGCAGCCGTTTTGTGTCGACCTAATTGACCAGCACATGCTGTTCACGAAAGAAGCTAGCGTCCGATTCACGCCTGCGACTAGCGGTATTTGTTGGCGCCTTAGAGAAAGTGGGTTTGATTCCGCTTGTGGCGACTGTATTTGTCACGTTCGCGCAGCTAAAGTCGGGCGGGTCATATTCACTTTTTCTTTGGTACACGGCGGCGGTGATTGGAGGAGGTTTCTATCTAGTCGCCCTGAAGTTTGTGGAGGTTGCGCTTACACTTGAACGGTTCGCTGCCGTCCTCAAGCATGCAGCAGACGTACATGAATGAACTCATGTGCTGCTGACCTGATGGGTGGTGGACGTTTGTCGCGCAAAGAAGCGCCATAGGGCGTCCGCGAAATGCCGCCACCCCTCACCCAATATAAGAAACCTCCGGCAAAGCAAATCCCCCCCGCACCATCTCCGCCCGCTCCGTCACCTTGATACAAGACACCTCAAGGTGCTCCCTGAGCAAATCCGCCGCCCGCCGCGGCGCGCCACCCGCCACCGCCTCCAGCACGGCCAGATGCTCCGACATGAACGGGTCATCCGCCGGCATGGGCGTGGACACACCCAGCACGTGCTTGCTCAGCGTGAGGATGCAGCGGGTGCGCTGCAGGCTGCCGAGCAGTTCCTTATTGGGGCATTGCGAGAGCAGCCGCACGTGCAGGTCGTGTTCCAACGCGTCCATGGCGGTGCGCGATACCTTGGGGTAGATGCGTTGCGCCTTGTGCAGGGATTCGATCATGCCGCGCACTTCGGCTGGGTTGGCGTGGCTGGCGGCGGCGCGCAGGGCGGCGGGTTCCACCAGTGAGCGCAGTTCGTACAGGTCGCGGATGCGCTGGGCGTCCAGCGGGGTGATGACCCAGCGCAGGCGTTCGTCTTTTTCGATGATGCCGAGGCTTTCCAGGCGCAGCAGTACTTCGCGCACCACGGTGCGGCCCACGTTGAAGTGGCGGGCGAGCTCGACTTCGTTCACGCGGTAGCGGCCGAACACGGAGAGGTGGACGAGGTCGCGCTCCACTTCGTCGTAGATGACTTCCCAGCCCAGCGTCTTGCGGGCTACGTCGGGCGTGCTGTCCACGCCGAGCATGGCGGCTTCGAGCGGGATGCGGCGCGGCGCGGTGCCGTGCGGGCCGGCCACATAGCCGCGGCCGTCGAAGCGGCTGATCACGCCTTCGTTTTCCAGCTCGCGCAGGGCCTGGCGCACGGGCGAGCGGGTGGAGCCGAGGATGTCGGCCACGTGGCCTTCGAGCAGCACGGTGCCGGCTTCGAGCGAGCCTTCCTGGATGGCCCGGCGCAGCATCTGGTGGATCTGCGCGTAGATGGGGGCGTGGCGGTGCGCGTCGCCGCTCTCGCCGTCGTCTGCCGGCGTGAAGGGGCGGTCTGTTTTGTCTTGCGCGGCGCGAGGGCGGCCTCGTGTCGTCGTCGGACTGGTCACGGTGTCTCCGGATCGTGGCGTTGGCGTGGATGCGTGGCACGCGGTGTGGATGCGCTGCCTGGCGCCCTGCCGGGTGCGGAACCCGGGCGAACTTTGCGCCGGTTCCGCTTGCGATGATACACGGGTATCTCCGCATATTGACCATTGTCGGCATTAGTCATATATTGCGATCCATCGAGGGACGGCGCTGTGCGTTCCGCGCAAGGACGCATACGAGAGACAGGGCATCCATCCCCACGGGTGCCACGCATAAAGAGCGCATCCGATGGACTATCAGTTCGATTTCAGCTTCCTGTCCGCCAACTGGCGCGACCTGCTCGACGGGGTGTGGCTCACGCTGCGCATGTCGGTGGCGACCATCGTGTTCGGCTTCGTGCTGGGCACGGCGCTGGCGGTGGTGCGCACGCAGGGTCCGCCCTGGGCGCGCCGCTGCGTGACGGTGTACGTGGATCTGATCCGCAATACGCCGCTGGTGATTCAGGCGTTCTGGCTGTTCTTCGGGCTGGCGGCCATCCAGGTGCGCGTGCCGGCCATGGCCGCGGCGGTGGTGGCGCTGGTGGTGAACGTGTCGGCCTACACCACGGAGATCGTGCGCGCGGGCATCGAGTCGGTGCCGCGCGGGCAGCTGGAGGCGGCGTCGTGCCTGGGCCTGTCGCGCTGGCAGTTGCTGCGGCTGGTGGTGCTGCCGCAGGCGGTGGAGCGCATGTATCCGGCGCTGGTGAGCCAGTTCGTGCTGATGATGCTGGCCACCTCGATCATGTCGCAGATCTCGGCCGAGGAGCTGACCGCGGTGGGCTACCGCATCCAGTCCGAGACCTTCCGCGGCTTCGAGATCTACTTGGTGATCGCGGTGGTCTACCTGCTGCTGTCGTGGCTGCTGCGCCTGTCGATGGCGGGCATCGGCGCGGTGGCCTTCACGCGCCGCCGGCGCCTGAACACTCCTCTCTGAGCCGGAGCGCGCGTCATGAACGGTCTTTCCTTCGATCAAGTGTTGTTCATCCTGCGCGGCGCGGGCTGGACGCTGCTGCTGGCCGGCATGGGCTTCGTCGGCGGCGCGCTGGTGGGCGTGCCGCTGGCGCTGGCGCGCAGCCGCGGCGGCCGGGTGCTGCGCGCGGTGACGGGCGCGTACGTGCAGCTGGTGCAGGGCGTGCCGCTGCCGGTGATCATGTTCGTGGTGTATTTCGGCATCAGCGTGGGCGGCTTCGACCTGCCGGCGCTGGTGGCCGCGGGCATCGCCATGACGGCGTATTCCAGCGCCTACCTGGGCGAGATCTGGAAGGGCTGCATCCAGGCGGTGCCACGCACGCAGTGGGAGGCCGCGGAGTGCCTGGCGCTCACGCCGCTGCAGCGCGCGGTGCACGTGATCCTGCCGCAGGCGGCGCGCATCGCGGTGGCGCCCACGGTGAGCTTCCTGGTGCAGATCGTGAAGAACTCGTCGTACGCGGTGGTGATCGGCTTCTTCGACCTGACTTATTCGGCGCGCGTGGTCAACAACTCCACGTTCAAGCCGTTCGTGGTGTTCAGCATCGCGGCGGCGCTGTACTTCGCCATCTGCTATCCGCTCTCGTCGCTGTCGTACCGGCTGGAGCGCCGCTTCAACAAGGCGCGCGCCTGAACCACCCCGGCGCCACGACGCCATCGCAGCAACGACGCCGCACCAAAGCCGCACCAACGCCGGCACAAAGGAACATTATGGAGACAAGCGTGGACGAAGTGGTCCGCTTCAACAAGGTCAGCAAGGCCTTCGGCCAGGTGGAGATCCTCAAGGGGGTCAGCTTCTCGGTGCGGCGCGGCGAGGTGGTGGCGCTGATCGGGCGCAGCGGCTCGGGCAAGAGCACGGCCCTGCGCTGCATCAACGGCCTGGAGCGCGTGAGCGGCGGCGAGCTGCACACCTGCGGCCACGCCATGCACGCGAGCGCGGTGGACCTGGCCGCGCTGCGCCGCGAGGTGGGCATCGTGTTCCAGAGCTACAACCTGTTCCCGCACCTGACCGTGGCGGAGAACGTCATGCTGGCGCCGCGCAAGGTCAGGGGCATGGCGCGCAAGGCCGCGCACGAGCTGGCCATGCACGTGCTGCGCCAGGTGGGCATGGAAGAGCGCGCCGACTATTACCCCGAGCAGCTCTCCGGCGGGCAGCAGCAGCGCGTGGCCATTGCCCGCTCGCTGGCGATGGAGCCGCGCCTGATGCTGTTCGACGAGGTCACCTCGGCGCTGGACCCGGAGCTCACCGGCGAGGTGCTGCGCGTGATCGAGCGGCTGGCCGCGGACGGCATGACGATGGTGCTGGTCACGCACGAGATGGCGTTCGCGCGCTCGGTGGCGGACCAGATCATGTTCATGCACCAGGGCATCGTGTGGGAGGCCGGCAGCGGCAAGCTGCTGGACGAGCCCACCACGCCCGAGCTCAGGCAGTTCGTCGGCAACGGGCTGTAGGCGCCACCGGTTCCTTTTGATTCCACCCGCCGTGCCCGCTCGCGCGGGCGCGCCGGCCGCGCGCATCCGAGTGCATCCGCGCGCATCGCCACACGCATTCCCACAGAGAAACGGAGACAGATCATGACCCGCACCCACCGCCGCCTGTTCGCCCCGCTGGCCTCGCTTACCGCCGTGCTGCTGCTGGGCACGGCCCTGACCGCGTCGGCCGACACCCTCGACACCATCAGGCAGCGCAAGAAGATCCTGGTCGCCGTGGACATCGGCGCGCCGCCCTACGGCATGCTCGACGCGCAGGCCCGCCAGAGCGGCTCGGACGTGGAAACCGCGCGCCTGCTCGCCAAGGACCTGGGCGTGGCGCTGGAGATCGTGCCCGTGACCGGCCCCAACCGCGTGCCGTTCCTGCTGACCAAGAAAGCGGACGTGGTGCTGGCCTCGTTCTCCGTGACCGACGAGCGCAGGAAGGTCATCGATTTCTCCGACCCCTACGGCGTGATCCCGGTGGTGGTGGGCGGCCCGGCCAAGGCGCCGCTGAAGGCATTCGCCGACCTGTCCGGCAAGACCATCGCCGTCACGCGCGGCACCACCAGCGATCAGGAGCTGACGCGCGGCGCCAAGGAAGTGTCCGGCATCAACATCGTGCGCTACGAGGACGACGCCACCACCAACACCGCGGTGTCCACCGGCCAGCAGGACTACCTTGCCGCGGCCATCAGCGTGATTCCCGCGGTGAAGAAGGCCAACCCTTCGCGCGACCTGGAGCTGAAGTTCGTGATGAAGACCTTCCCGTACGCCATCGGTCTGCGCAAGGGCGACACCGCGCTCAAGAGCTGGCTGGACGGCTGGGTCAAGGCCAACCTGCAGAACGGCAAGATCAACGAGATCTACAAGCAGTACTTCGGTATCTCGCTGCCGGCGGACATGCTCAAGTAAGCGCGAGCACGGATTGAACGCAACGACCGCGGCAACGACCAGCGGATTTGGAGCCCATCGCATGACTTCCCCAGCCCACGCCCGACCGGGCACCAGCGACGGCGCGGCGGCGGCCGGCGCGCGCGCGATCCGCCTGCACGCGGATGACGACGTGGTGATCGCCCGCGCGCAGCTCGTCGCGGGCACCGTGCTCGCCGAAGAGGGCATCACGGTATCCGGCCTGGTGCCGCCCGGCCACAAGGTGGCCACGCGCGCGGTGGCCGCCGGCGAGGCGGTGCGCCGCTACGGCCAGATCATCGGCTTCGCCAGCCAGCCGATCCGCGCCGGCCAGCACGTGCACACGCACAACCTCGCCATGGGCGACTTCGCGCGCGACTATGCCTACGGCGCAGAGGCGCGCGCGCCGCGGCCGGTGGCCGAGCCGGCCACGTTCGACGGCATCGTGCGCGCCGACGGCCGCGTGGCCACGCGCAACTACATCGGCATCCTCACCTCGGTGAACTGCTCGGCCACCGTGGCGCGCGCCATCGCCGACCACTTCCGCCGCGACATCCATCCCGAGGCGCTGGCGCCCTACCCCAACGTCGACGGCGTGGTCGCGCTCACGCACGGCGTGGGCTGCGCGGTGGACCCGCAGGGCGAAGGGCTGGCCGTATTGCAGCGCACGCTGGGCGGCTACGCATGCCACCCCAACTTCGCCAGCGTGCTGGTGATCGGCCTGGGCTGCGAGACCAACCAGATTCCCGCGCTGCTGGCCACGCAAGGCCTGGCCGAAGGCGAGCATCTGCGGGCGTTCAGCATCCAGGACACGGGCGGCACCACCAGGACCATTGCCCACGGCATCGCGCTGATCAAGGCCATGCTGCCCGCCGCCAACCGCGTCCGGCGCGAACCCGTGCCCGCGCGCCACCTGGTGGTGGGCCTGCAATGCGGCGGCTCCGATGGCTACTCGGGCATCTCCGCCAACCCGGTGCTGGGCGCGGCGGTGGATTTGCTGGTGCGGCACGGCGGCACCGCCATCCTGTCGGAGACGCCCGAGATCTACGGCGCCGAGCACCTGCTCACGCGCCGCGCCGTCACGCCGGAAATAGGCCGCAAGCTGGTGGACCGCATCCGCTGGTGGGAAGCGTATTGCGCGCGCCACGGCGCCAGCATGGACAACAACCCGTCCGCCGGCAACAAGGCCGGCGGCCTGACCACGGTGCTGGAAAAATCGCTGGGCGGCATCGCCAAGGGCGGCTCGAGCAATTTGTCCGAGGTCTACGAATACGCGCAGCCGGTGCGCACGCCCGGCCTGGTCTTCATGGACACGCCCGGCTACGATCCGATCTCCGCCACCGGCCAGGTCGCGGGCGGCGCCAACCTGATCTGCTTCACCACGGGGCGCGGCTCGGCCTACGGCTGCGCGCCCTCGCCTTCGGTCAAGCTGGCGACGAACACCGCGCTGTGGGAGCGCCAGTCCGACGACATGGACCTGAACTGCGGCGCCGTGCTCGATGGCACGGCCACCATCGCGGAACTGGGCGAGCAGTTGTTCCGGCTGATGCTGGACACCGCCTCCGGCAAGCGCTCGCGCAGCGAGCTGCACGGCTACGGGCAGAACGAATTCGTGCCCTGGCAACTGAGCGCCATCACCTGAAAACGCCGGCCGTGTCCGGGCGAAGCTATGCGCCTCGCCCGGACAGGCCGCGGCGCATCACGCCAGCGCGCCGCCGGTTCCGCGGGACACCTGTCAAAACGGCTTGGTCGGCAAATACTTGCCATCCAGCGTGATCACCGCACGGTGGCCACCCTCGGGATCTTCCACCTTCTTGATATCAAGCCTGAAGTTGATCGCGCTGATGATGCCGTCGCCGAACTGCTCGTGCACCAGCGCCTTGAGCGTGGAGCCGTAGATCTGCACGATCTCGTAGAAGCGGTAGATGGTCGGGTCGGTCGGCACGCCGCCGGGGATGCTGCCGCGCAGGGGGATGGTCTGCAGCTGGCGCACCGCGTCGTCGTCCAGGTCCAGCCTGGCGGCCACGATTTTGGCGGCGTCGGCGGGCAGCGGGTGCTGGCCCAGCAGCGCGGCGGTGACGAAGGCCACGCTCAGGCCGGTGCCTTCGTTGATCTGCTCGAACGTCAGGCCCTTGCGGATCTTGGCGTCGATGATGCGGTCGCTCAGGGCCTGGCGCGGGGCCTGGCTGTATTGGGATTGGGTCATGGCTGTTCCTTGGGACGGATGGGAGTGGAAAACGGGGCGGGGCATTCAGGTGGCGCTCTGTGCGCGCCTGACCGGGGGCGTCGCGGCCACGTCGGGATGCGCCGCGAGGGAGACGAACTGGCCGGTGTTGCCGTCCAGCGCGTCGATCGTGCCTGTCTCGATGTCGTAGACCCAGCCGTGCAGCGTCATGCGGCCTTGTTCGAGCGCGAGCACCACGGTGGGGTGGGTCTTGAGGTTGGCCAGCTGGGCGATGACGTTCTCGCGCACCATCGAGTCCACGCGGGCGCGCGTGGATGCGTGCTCGCGCGCTTCGTTGACCGCCTTGGCGGCGTCCGCGTGATGCAGCCAGCCTTTCACGGCTGGCATGTGGTCGAGGCACTGGCACGTGGCTACGGCGGTCATGGCGCCGCAGTCGGAATGGCCGCAGATCACGATGTCGGTGACGTTGAGCCCGGCCACCGCGTATTCCACGCTGGCCGACACGCCGCCGGGCTGCACGCCGTAGGCGGGCACGATGTTGCCGGCATTGCGGATGACGAACAGCTCGCCCGGCTCGCGCTGCGTGAGCAGCTCGGGCACGACCCGGCTGTCGGAGCAGGCGATGAACAGCGTGGCGGGGCTCTGGCCGTTGGCCAGCCGCTTGAACAGGTCCGAGCGCTGCGGGAAGGCGTCACGCTGGAACTTCAGTACGCCGTCGACGATGTCTTGCATGGTCCTGCTCCATCGGTGTGTGCCGTGATTCGATGGCGCAAGGATGGCGGGAATCGGCCGATAGGTCCAAGACCGGTTTGTTATCCGGTCCATAGGCCATGTCAATAGTTTGACGGTGGCGCTCATTTTCGCGCTCGCTCTGGAGGAAAGAAGTTCAGGGCGGTTTGATATGTGACGCATGGACTATATGTCGCCATTGGCCGCGAGCAGGGCGGAGGCCGATGGCGCGTCCCGCGCGCTGCGGTGTCGTCCGATGTGCTTGCCGCGTACCGGCGCATTCCATCCATCGCGGGTAAATCCCGCCCGCGGTGCCCAATTGCGGCGACAATGCCCACGTGCGTCCCCGACAAGGCACATGACAACAAGGCCATGCCGCGGCCATGACCGGCCCCGGCTCCCGCCCGCGCCGGATTCTCCGCCCCGCCCGCGCGCGAAACCACCGCGGCGTGCAACGTCCTGCTTTCTTGGAACCTATGGTCGAATCCATCCTGCTTTCCGCGGTCCGCGTTTCGTCCTTCGACGGCCAGCAAGGCATCGCCAATGCCAGCGGATTTTTCTTCGAGCGCGACAACCACCTGTTCGTGGTGACAAGCCGCCACGTGGTCTTCGACGAGCCTTCCGGCCATCACCCGGACCGCATCGAGATCGAGCTGCACCGCGAGGCCGGCAACATGGCCAATTCGATCGGCTTCTCGATTCCGCTGTATCGCGACGGCGTGGCGGTCTGGCGCATCGGCGAGGACGGCGGCGGCCCGGTGGACGTGGCGGTGGTGGAGCTGGAGCGCGGCGCGCTGCCGGCGGGCCTGGTGTACCGCGCGTTCACGCCGGACCACCTGGTGCAGACCTCGGATCACGTGGAGGTGGGCGATTCGCTGCTGATCGTCGGTTTTCCGCTCGGTTTCCACGATGCCCTGCATCACCTGCCGGTGGCGCGGCAGGCGGTGGTGGCGTCGGCGTTCGGCCTGCGCTTCCAGGGGCAGGGCTTTTTCCTGACCGACGCGCGCACGCACCGCGGCACCAGCGGCGCGCCGGTGGTGATGCGCATGCGCGGCACGCGCGGCAAGCGGCATGACCTGCCGTGGCTGCTGCTGGGCGTGCATTCGGCGCGCTTCGACGTGGGCACGCGCGACCTCGCCGAGGACGAGGCGCTGGGCCTGAACTCGGCCTGGTACGCGGACATGCTGCTGACGCTGACCGCGCCGGCGCGCGCCGCCGGCGGCAAAATAAGATCGTCGCTGCCGCGCGCTTCGGAGTAGAGTGGGGTACTTGGGCCGGAACGTGGGCAATCCCGGCGCTTTGCGTCGCCAGCCCGTCCGGCATCCCGCTCGCGGCCAGGTGCCGTGTTGCCGCCTTGCGTGCCGCGCAGGCCCCGCTGCCTGGCGGGGCACCGTGCGAGGGGGCCTATGTTGGACCTGGTGGCTTTCATCAAGCCTGTGCTCGACGAGATCACAGGCCAGGACGTGCGTACCTGGACGGTGCGGCGGCATGTGGTCAACGCCAACTGGCAGATTCCCGATACCAGCAGCCGTAACTGGTCGGCCAGGAAGGTGGAGATCGAAATCGCGCACGAGGCCGCGGAGCAATTGCGCCACGCGGACCAGTGCGCCTTATATCAACTGCAGCGCGGCCTGGACGCGTTCCTGCGCGCACGGCTGGGCTCGCACAGCCGGATGAGCGGGGCCGACGGGGTGATCGTCATCGTGATCGATCGCCTGGTTCCGTTCTGACCCTGGCGCCGGGATGGCGCGGCCGACGGCAACGCTGCCGCATGGAGCAAACGACGTGAACAATACGCCTAGCGCGAGCTACAAGGGCTTCGATCTTTATCCGCTGGTCTACAAGGTCCAGCCCGCCCAGTCGTGGCCGCGCGCCAAGCCGGACCGCAGCTTCACCGCGTCGGTGGTGATCTGCCGCGAGGGCTACCGGCCCGGCGGCGAGCGCACCAAGGTGTTCCGCCTGGAAACCGAGGAGTGGGAGAACATCGGCACCGCGCGCCGTGGCGCGGTCAAGTTCGGCGAGGACATCATCAACGGCCTGATCGCAGGCGAATCGGTGACGGCGCTGTAGCGCGTCCTGGTCGGGATGGGGAAGTGAGGGCGGCGCCATCGTGCGCCGCTTTTGCCGTGCGCCGGTCCGCGTGGCGCGATGCGCGCGGATGGCCGGGGCAGGGCGGGGAATGCCGCCATGCCCGGGGACGGTGCCCGGGCGTGCGGGGGCCGACTGTTAGACGCTGAAGGCGGGGCTGCCGTAGCGGTCCAGCAACTGCTCCAGCAGCTCGAGCCGGTCGGTGCGCGGCGTGCGGTCCTCGATGGCGCGCGAGGGGCCGCCGTAGGTGGCCGTGACGTGGCGGCGCACCGTGAGCACGTCGTTGGCCGGCGCGGCGCGCGTGACCACGGGGCCGGGCACGTGCTGGTAGCTGCCGGCGACCCATCCGTCCGGGGTCAGGTGCATTTCTTCCCATTCTTCGCTGACTGACATGCTTTGCTCCTTCAGTGGATGCGTTGATGATGCCGGGGAGGCGCACCGGCCGCGGATGCCGGCGCCGCGGCGCGCGCGCGGGTCCCGCGCGCTGGCTTCAGAACTTGTGGCGGTAGTTGATGCGGCCCTTGGTGAGGTCGTATGGCGACATCTCCAGCGTGACGCGGTCGCCCGCCAGGATGCGGATGCGGTTCTTCTTGAGCCGCCCGGACGAGTACGCCCAGACTTCGAAGCCGTTTTCCAGGATCACGCGAAAGCGGCTGTCCGGGAGCACTTCCGAGACTTTGCCGCCGAATTCCACCAGTTCTTCTTTTGCCAAGGATGATGCCTCTCTAGGTTGGGTGGCGTGCGGGCGCGGCGCCTGCGCCGGCCGCGCGCGCCGTGGCGTTCACTGCAGGCGCATGCCCGCGGCGGCGCGTTCGGCGGCAAAGCGGGCGGCCTGCTTGGCCTGGGCTTCGGTGCCGTGGGTGGCGTGGCGCATGGTGACGTTGGCGACGACGCGCTCGGCGCCGCTGCGGTATTCGCTGATCATGTACGTGGCGAACCACACGCCGGGTTGCTGCTCGATGGGGTACACCGACACGGTGTACGGAGACGGATTGTGCTGCAAGGTATGTCCTGATCTGGGCGGACGGTCCGGGGCGCGCCGGATGCACTCACTGTGCGCGACGTGTTCTTTCGGTGATCGCTCGCCGCATGGGTTGTTCTGCGGATTTGCCGGGCGCCGCCGATGGCCGCGCGGGTGCGCGGAAAAAGGGGCCGGCGAAGGTGGACCGTGCCTGCGCAGCCGGCACACGCGGATAGCCCTGCGTGGCGCTGCGGAGCGGCCTTGTGTGCCGCGGGTCGGATGGGTGAGGGGCGCGTATCGCCCTGGTTTTGCCGGGTGCCTTGCCCGGCTGGTGGGCCACCGCGGCGGTAAGTTCGCCTGCTATCGCGGTGACGTGTCCGTCAGGCGCCAGGGCCTGTCGGCGAGCTTGCATCGACGCACGCTGGCGCATCGGCAAGATGGCGGATGATAACACCGATGGCGTTTCCCTGCCGGCGCGCGCGCTTGCCGTGGCCGCGCCGCGGGCCGGTGCGGCGCCGCCGGGACGGCGGCCCGGCACTGCTACTTGTGCGCGACCGAGGTGGACATGCCGTCGATGACGGCGCGCGCATGGGTCACTGCCAGCGCGATGGCGTCGTGCGGCGTGCGCCCGCTTTGCTGCTCCAGCGGCGGCACCAGCCGCAGCGAGCCGCTGTCGCGGCTGACCTGCGTGATGGTGACGGTGGCGAGGAAGCCGGCGGGCACCGGCGTGGCGCCGTGGCCGCCGCCGGGGGCGCGGCGCACGATGGCGGACACCTTGAACCCCTTGTAGATCGCATTGTTCTGAGACATGATGATCTCCTTTCTCCGTCGAGCATACGCTGCTTGCACGGATAAGTACGATTTAGTTTCGGGCGCGCCGCCCGGCGCGCGCCACCGTCCCGCCGACGCTCCCGACCGCCTCGTTCCAGCCCGAACCGCCCCGCCGCGCCCGCGAGCCCGCCGGCCTGCGCCCGCGGCGCGCCGTGGCCATGCCGTGGCCGGCCGGACGCGCGCGCGCATGCCGCAGTCATTTCACGGAGGGTTTCTTGCTTCACGGCTCCAGCATCGACCCCGCGCTCATCCAGGCCTACCTGGAGACGCGCTATCACGTGCGCGGCGATGCGCCGCTCACGCTGGCGATCGGCGAGGCCAGCCCCGCGCTGGCCGCGCTGCACGCGGCGGCGGGCGTGGACTGCAGCGCGTTCGTGACGGCATGGAACCCGCACAGCCGGCCCGAGCCGGAGCCGGCCGCCAACGCGGCGCGCCAGCAGGCGCTGGCGCGCGAGCTGGCGCAACGGGGCCTGCATGCGATCGAGGGCATCGGCCAGCATCCGTCGGGCAGCTGGCCGGGCGAGGAGAGCCTGCTGGTGCTCGGGCTGGCGCTGGACGCGGCCCGGGCGCTCGGCGCGCGCCACGGCCAGAACGCGATCGTGTGGAGCGGCGCCGATGCGGTGCCGCAGCTGATCCTGCTGCGCTAGGCGACAGGCGACAAGCGATATAAGCGGCAGGCGCCGGGCGCGGGCCGCGCCGCCCGCCTCGGCCCGCCGCGCGGCTCAGCCGTTCTGCTGCGCGACGAAGCGGACTTCCACGCGCCGGTTGCGCGCGTCCTCGGGCGGCACGTTCGCGAGCGGATGCGAGTCGCCGAAGCCGGCCACCACCACGCGCTTGGCGACCTGCGCGTCGAGCTTGCCGATCAGCAGGCGCCGGGCCTCGCGCGCGCGGGCGGCCGACAGCGTGTAGTTGTCGTCGTAGACCGTGCAGAAGTGGCTGAAGTCGGTGACGGGGCGGGCGACCTGCAGGTTGTCGGTGTGCCCCTCGACGTAGATCTGGCCGCCCGGCATGCTGTCGAGGTAGGCCGAGATCTTGTCCTCGACCTGCGCGAACGCCGCCCTGGCTTCCGGCGTGATGCAGGCGCTGCCGCGCGCGAACACGTTGTCGCGCAGGACCACCTTGCCGGCCTGCGCGTCGATCGACACCAGCCCCTCGGCGCCCTGCTGCGCGAACGCGGCCTTCATGTCCTGCAGCATCTGCGCGATATGCTTGCGCTGCGCCGCCGAGCCCTGCTCCATCTCGGCCTTGTGGCGCACGTCGGCATATTGCTTCTGCACCACCGACAGCACCAGCAGCAGCATCACCACCGCCATCACGCCGGCCATCAGGTCGGCGATGGCCACCCATTCATTCGGCTTCTCTTTCATGGCGTGCGGCTTCAGGCGTCGGCGCGGCCGCTGCGCGCGCGGCGCTCGCTCGCGGGCGGCTTCGTCATCTGGATCACGGCGGTGTCGAGCCGGTTGTCGATGCTGTGCAGCGCCGCCAGCATGTCGCGGCGGGTACGGTCGTCCTTGTTCGCCGTGGCGGCCTGCCTGATCGTCGCGGCGGCGGCTTCGAGCGTGCCGGTGACGTTCTGGCTGACGTCGGCGATCCGTTCGTAGTGCCCGCCAAGCTCGGCGGTGCGGCGCACGCTCTCGGACACGGACTTGAGCCCGGAGACGATCTTCTCGCGCAGGTCCTCCACGAGATTGGTCATGGCCTGCACGTTGACGTTGAGCGTGTCGCTGGACTCGACGAAGATGCCGTGCGCCTTCTGCTGCGTCGACAGCGACTGGCCGACGGCCGCCTCGACGGACTTCAGGGTGGTGTCGACGCTCGTCGACAGCGTCGTGATGGAGCGCGAGATGTCGCCGGTGGCGTCGGACATCTTCTCCGAGATGACCGCCATGTTCTCGGCGAAGCGGCCGGACATGTCGGCGATGGTCTGGCCGAGGTCGGACTTCATGTCGTCCAGGACTTCCGCCACGCTGACGCGGAACTCGGAGATCGCGGCCTGCAGCTCGGCGGTCGAGCGCCCGGCCATGACGGCGGCGCTGGCCATGTTCGCCGAGGCTTCCGCCATCGCCGTGATGTTGGCGGACACGCCGTCGACGAACGTCTCGATGGCGTGGCGCGTGGATTCGTTGTGGACCACCAGCTCGTCCATCTTCGCCAGTTGCTGCGTGCCCTGCGCGGTCTGCGCCTTCAGGCCCGCGCGCAGCGCCGCCAGCGCTTCGAGCTGCTGCGCGTGGCGCTGCGCGCCGTCCTGCGCCTGCTGCGCGGCGTTGTCACGCAGCACGGCGCCCAGCGCGCCGATGGCGTCGACCAGCTGCCGGTTGTCCGCGACCTGCAGCTCGCGGGCCTCCTTGCGCCGGCGGTCCACCTCGGTCTTCATCTTGCCGATGCACCAGTTCAGGCGGCGCTCCTCGAAGCCGTTGCGGCTGCAATAGATCTTCAGCGTCAGGAACGCCAGGATGCCCCAGGTCGACGTCTTGAACTTGGAACCGAGGCCGTGCATCATCGACATCAGGTTGTCCATCATGCTGTCCATGCCGCCGCTGCCGGTGGCCTGCGACAGGATCACGGACGCCTTGTCGAGCGCCAGGCCCAGACCGACGAACGTCCCGAGCAGGCCCACGATCAGCAGCATGCCGGGCAGGATGTCGGCGAGCTTTTCCTGCGGCGTCGCCACGGCGGCGCTGAGGTCGTTGACGGAGCCGTGCTCGACGTCCAGCTGGCCGGCGTCGCTGCCCGCTTCATTGCCCGTTTCATTTCTCGCCTTGCCGTCGACCTCGCGGTGCCAGTTCCTCGCCCAGTTGTCGGGCGTCGCGTGCCGGCGCACGCCGCGCCATGCATGGATCACCGCCACGAAGATGACGGTGAAAAAGCCGATCTGCAGCCACTCCGGCGGGAGGACCTGCGGCAGGATGAAGTGCAGGATCTGTTCAAGCACGGCTCTCGACCTCCAGTTCGCCGCTGCGCGCGCGGCATTCTTCCTCGAAGATGTTGGCGAAGTCGATGATCAGCATCTGCTGGTCTTCGCTCAGCGCCTCCCAGGCCTTGCCGTTCTGCGCGCAGTCGATCAGGATCGTCCCGACCTCGCTGCCCTGGCGCAGCAGGTAGGCGCGGTCCTCGCTGGCGAGTTGCTCCTCGCTCTTCTCCAGCATCTGCATGAAGCCTTCGCTGGCGTAGACGTAGTTGCGCCGCTCGCGGTTGCGCTTGGCCAGGCTGTCGGCCTGCGCCTTGAGCGCGGGCACGGTGGACTGGAGCTCGGCCAGCATGGCGGCCTCGTCGGGCGCGAGATCGCCGAGCTTCCGGGCGGTCTCCAGGCGGCGCAGCAGCACCTGCTCCCTGGCCAGGCGCTGGTTGTCCGCCTGCCACTGCTTCTCGTCGGCCTGCAGGGCGACGTCCCAGGCCTTGGTCAGTTCCTCGAACACGAACGGCAGCAGCTTCTTGCCGTGGCGCGCGGCGATGATGGCGTCGAGCCTGTCGGTGTCGGCTGCCGACAGCGTCGGCTCGGGCGCGATCAGGTCCGACGCGACCTTGACGAGGAAGACGTCGTCGGCCGAGATGTCGGCGATGTCGCGCGCTTTCTCCAGCTTGTGCTCGGCGGACCTGAGCAGCTTCTGCGTGGCGCGCAGGCGCAGGTAGTGGTCGAAGCTCTGCAGCTCGCCCGCTTCGAGCAGGTTGTCGACGCCGGCGGTGGCCAGCACGTAGTCGTTGACCAGCGCGGCGAGGTCGAGCCCGTGCCGCGCTGTCTCGGGCAGGCGCGAGCGCGCTTCCTCGAAGGTCTTCTTGTGCCGGCGGGCCTGCGCCTCTTCCTCGGCGTTCATCTTCTTGCGCAGCTCGCGCGCGCGCTGGATCGCCCAGTTGATGGCTTTCTCCAGCTTTTGCAGGACCGGGCTGTTCTCGAGCTTCATCAGCGCGGTCAGCGCGGTGTCGATCGCCACGATGGCGTCGCCGAGCCAGGGGAGGCCCATATTCTTCGCCGCGGTCGCCGCCACCGCGAAGTACGGCTTGATCCGCTGCAGCACCGGGCGCACCTTGCGCCAGGTTTCCTTGACCGTGCCCACGAAGGTCTCGGCCTCGTCGGCCAGCCAGTCGATGGCCTTCACGGCGATGTTCCGCGCCGTGTCGTAGACGCTCCTGGCGGCCGAGACGAAGGCGCTCCCGACCGATCTTGCAAATGAAAACAGCCCCATGATTCCCTCTTTTCCTGTTAGTCGACGCCCAGCAGCCGCCGGGTCGTTGCGGAGTCGGCCGCGGGCCCGCGGCGGTGTTCCGGTGAACCGGCTACCTCGTCGCCGGCCTTGCGCACCTCGCCGATGGCGGCTTCGAGGTGCGCCAGCGCCAGGCCGGGCGGCTGGCCGTGCCGCTCGGCCTCGTGCAGCGCCTTGGGCAGCGCCAGCCGCATGCAGGTGCGGATCTCGCGGCCGGAGAAGCCGTCGCTGAGCGCGGCGCAGCGCGCCAGCAGGGGCTCGCGCGGGTCCCGCAGCGGGATGCCCGCGACCAGCATGCGCGACCACAGGCGCTGGCGCGCGTCGAGGTCGGGCAGGTCGAAGTGCACGTGATAGCCGATGCGGCTGCGAAACGCCTCGTCGTAGTTCTTGGCGAAGTTGGTGGCGAAGACCGCCACGCCGTCGAAGCGCTCCAGCTCGATCAGCAGCGTGGAGCGCATGGCGTTGACTTCGTTGTCCACGCCCTGCGTCACCGAGGACAGGCGCTTGCCGAGCAGGGTGTCGGCCTCGTCGAAGAACAGCAGCGCGCCGGCCGCGCGCGCGGCGTCGAACGCGGCCTGGATGTTCTTCGCGGTCTCGCCCATGAACTTGCTTTCCAGCTCGGCGATGCCCAGCGACATGAACGGCAGGTCCAGCGTGCCCGCCAGGGCCTCGGCCGCGAGCGTCTTGCCGGTGCCGGGCGGGCCGTAGAAGTTGAGGATGGTGCTCAGGCCGAGCGGGTCCACGGCGCCGAAGTCCCAGTCGACGTAGATGGTCTTGCGGTGGCGCAGCTTGGTCAGGCATTCGGCAAGGCGCAGCGCCGTGGCGTCGGACAGGATGACGTCGGCGCCGAGCCGGAAGCGCGGCGCGCGCGCGGCGAAGCGCGCGCCGTCGTCCGGCGCGCCCGGGCGGGGGCCGCGTTCGGGCGCCGCCAGCCGCCCGCCCCCGGTGGTGTTCTCGTTCAAAGCGTGTTCCCCATGTATTGCGCGGCATCCGGGCGTGGCTTGCCCGCCCGCGCCGCCCGCGCCGGCCCCGGTTCTGCCGCCGGGGCGCGATGCGAACGTCAAGTGACCTACTATCGGCAGCGGCCCGCAAAAATGGAGTCCTGCTTTCGGGGGGGATCGCGCCGGCTTCGCGGAAGTCTGTCCGCGTATCTGCGCATCGCGTGCGCAGATACGCGGACAGACTGTCTCCGCCCATTCCGGGCAAGTTATCCTCCATCCACGCCTCGACTACCTCACCACGCATGCAGCAAGACACCGAACTCCGCATCGCCAAGCGCAAGGCGCTGGCATTCCTGCTGTTCGCCTTCGCGGTCTTCATCGCCACCCTGTTCGTGCCGCACGGCTTCGCCGCCGGCTGGGTGCGCGCCGCGTCGGAGGCCGCGATGGTCGGCGGGCTGGCCGACTGGTTCGCGGTGGCGGCGCTGTTCCGCCGCATTCCGCTGCCGGGGCTGGCCGGGCACACCAACATCGTCGCGCGCAAGAAGGACGACATCGCCGACGGCCTCGCCGCCTTCGTGCGCGACAAGTTCCTCGACGTGCCGTCGGTGGTCGCGCTGATCGACCGGCACAATCCCGCGCAGGCAGTGGCGCAATGGCTGGCCGCGCCCGGCAACACGCGCGAGATCGGCGACGTGGTGGCGAAGGTGGCCGGCACCGCGCTGGACCTGATGGACGAGCGGGACATCCAGGCCGCGATCCGCCACGCGGCGCACGCCATGATCGGCAAGGTGGACCTGTCGCGCTCGGCCGCCACCATCCTCGAGAGCCTGACCGAGAACGGCCGCCACCAGGCGCTGCTCGACGCCTCGCTGGCGCAGCTGATCCGGCTGCTCAACGAGCCCGGCACGCGCGCGTTCATCGCCGAGCGCATCGTGGAGTGGCTCAAGAGCGAGCATCCGAAGAAGGAGCGGATCCTGCCCACGGAGTGGATCGGCAGCAACGGCGCCGATCTCGTCGCCGCGGCGCTGGGCCGCGTGCTGGGGCAGGTGGAGGCGGACACCACGCACCAGTTGCGCCGCGCGTTCGACGACGCCGTGGCCACGCTGATCGCGCGCCTCAAGGACGACCCGGCCTTTCACGCCCGGGCCGACCGGATCCGGCAGCAGCTCCAGGGCGACAGCGCGCTCAACGCCTACCTCGGCGGCCTGTGGGCGGACTGGCGCGGCTGGCTCAAGCAGGACCTCGCGCGCGCGGATTCCGTGGTCCACCGCAAGGTCATGGAAGCCGGCCACTGGATCGGCGCCGAGCTGGCGCGCAGCCCGTCGCTGCGCGCCTCGCTCAACGACCATCTGCGCGAAGCCGCGCGCGGCATGGCGCCGGATTTCGCGGAATTCGTCACGCGCCATATCAGCAGCACCGTGCGCGGCTGGGACGCGCGCGAGATGGCGCGCCAGATCGAGCTCAGCGTGGGGCGCGACCTGCAGTACATCCGCATGAACGGCACGCTGGTGGGCGGGCTGATCGGCGCGGTGCTGTACCTGGTCGCGCAGATGCCGGCGCTGCTCGGCCGCCTGTGAATGCGGTGGGCGCGATGAGCGCGATGAGCGTGGCCGGCGCGCCCTAGCCCGCCGTGTCGCCGCGGCCCGTGAAGAACTGCCAGAGCCGGATCATGGCCAGCGTGTCGAGGCCGCAGTAGTCCGTGAGCTGCCGCTCGATCTGCGCCTTGCGCGCGGGCGCGGTGCCGGGCGCGATGGCTTCCTGGTAGGCGCTCATGGCCATGCCGCCGTCCTGCACGCCGTCCAGCGCGTCGTAGCGCAGGTCGGGCGCGATGGCCGGCAGCACCTTCTTGATGCTCCAGCTGCCCTGCTGGTCCGGGTGGTAGTAATGCTGCTGGGCAACCGGGAGCAGGTCCACCACGCGCGCGCAGATGGCCAGCAGCGGGGCTTCCAGCGCCGCAAAGCGCGCGGCGAGCTCGCGCATGCGCGCGGTCTCGAAGGCGGCGTTGTAGACGAAGACCGGGCCGGCCTGCCCGCAGCCGGCCACCAGCGCCCGCGCGAACGCGAGCGAGGGATCGTCGCCGGACAGGTCGAGGAACGACCGGTGCTCCAGCTTGCCCGTGCGCGACAGCCGGTGCAGGCTGAACTGGAACGGCAGTTGCTGGTACGGCCGCGTGCCGGGCCAGACCGGCACCGCGAACTGGATCGTCTCGAAGTCCAGGAAAAAGGCCGGCAGCTTGTGCGCGGCGAGCTCGGCCGCGGCGCCGGCGGCGTCGAAGAAGACCTCGCCGGACAGCGTGTGCGCCTTCACGCGGCGCTGCCGGTCGTTGAGCAGGCGGTCCGGCACGTCGCGCATGTCGGCCACGCCGTCCTCTTCGATCAGCGCCTTGAGCGCCCTGGCCTGGATGCGGGGCAGCCACCGCACCGGATACTGCGCCGCCGGCTCCTGGCCGCGGCAATGGTCGAGGAAGCCGCATTCGTAGGGCGTGGCGCAGTGCCGGCCGGTGGCCTGCTCCGGCTCGCCGGCCCGCGCGGCGACGGCCTGCGCCTGCGCGATCCAGCCCTGGACCTCGCCGGCGCGCGCGAAGGCCTGTTCGGAGACGTCGGCCTCGGCCAGCAGGCCGCGGTAGTCGCCGCCGCCCGGATAGACCCACTGGCTGTCGATGTGCGCCAGCGCGATGCCGCTGAGCGGCACGCCCGCGCGCGTGGCCACGAAGGCCTGCACGGCGGTGTCGTCGAGGTGGTAGTCCTTCACGCTGGTGGATGACTTGACCTCGACCATGCGCCAGGTGCGCGCCGCGCCGGCGCCGTCCGGCAGCATGACGTCGGCGAACGCCAGCGCGCCCTCGGCGCGAAAGCCCGCCTCGAACACCGGCGCCGAACTGCCGAGCAGGTCCTGGCTGCGCGCGAAGGCGGCCTCGAAGCCTTCCGTCTGCGCATCCACCAGCGCGCCGGTGCCGCGCGGGTCATAGAGCCGGCGCGCGATCTCGCCGACCTGGTGCCCGATCGCGAAGCTCGCCTCGGTCGCGGCCGAATCGCTGCGCAGCGCCGGGCGGTGGATTTCCAGCCAGAGCCGCTTCGGGCATTGCCGGAAGGCCATTAGTTTGGATTTCGATAATAAGCGCATGGTCTTTCTGTCTTGTCGTGCCGGCGGGGGACGCCGCCTTTGTGCTGCCATCGTGCCGCCATTGTGCCGCACGCCGCGATGGCTGCGTGGCGGCCGCTCGGGTATTCTCGTGCTCTTTCCAAGAGACGACGGAGCATTCCCGTGGCGCGCATCATTCCCGACGGCTGGGAAACCCTGGAGGCCAGCGGCCCCGCCCAGCGCGAGCTGGAGACGCTCGCGGTGCTGGCGGCCGGCCTGCCGGACGGCTATACGGTCTACCACTCGGTGCACTGGACCAACGTGGCGCACGTGCACGCCATCTACGGCGAGATCGATTTCGTGGTGGTGAACCGCGCGGGGCAGCTGCTCATCATCGAGCAGAAGAGCGGCTTCCTCGACGAGACGCCCGAGGGGCTGGTCAAGCACTACGGCACGCGCTCGCGCGTGGTCTCGGTGCAGATGGGCCGCACCGCGGACGGCCTGCGCGGCAAGCTGATGCGCAGCCTGGGCGGCCAGCCGGTGTTCATCGAGCACCTGCTGTATTGCCCGGACTACACGGTGCGCAACCCGGTCACGGCGGGGCTGTCGCCGCAGCGCATCGTCGACGCGGGCCGGCGCGCGCAGCTGTGCGCCATCATTCGGGCGATCCTGCCGCCGGGCGAGGACGCGCCGGTGGCCGAGCGGATCCATCGCTTCCTGTGCGACACCATCGAGCTCGACACCGACGTCAGCGCGCTGATCGGCCAGGCGCGCACGCTGGTGAAGCGCGTGTCCGGCGGCCTGTCGCACTGGGCGCGGCAGCTCGACATCGAGCCGTTCCGCCTGCGCGTGACCGGTACCGCGGGCTCGGGCAAGACCCAGCTCGCGCTGGCCGAGTACCGCGACGCGATCGCGCGCGGGCGGCGCCCGCTCTACGTCTGCTTCAACCGCCCGCTGGCCGACCACTTCGCGCGCATCGCGCCGCCGGGCGGACTGGCCTGCACGTTCCACATGCTGTGCGAAGCGCTGCTGCGCCATCACGGCGGCGTGCCGGACTTCACGCAGCCCGATGCGTTCACGAAGCTGGTGGACGACGTGGCGCGGCTCGCGGTGCCCGGCGAATTCGTCTTCGACACGCTGATCGTGGACGAAGGCCAGGACTTCGCGCCGCACTGGCGCGACCTGGTGCTGCGGCACGCGGGCCCGGCGGCGCGCGCGCTGTGGCTGGAAGACCCGATGCAGAACCTGTACGGCCACCCGCCGGCCGAGCTGCCGGGCTGGGTGCGCCTGCGCGCGCGCAGCAACTTCCGCAGCCCGCGCCCGGTGGTGAAGCTGCTGCAGCCGCTGCTGCCGCCCGAGGTGGAGATCGAGGCCACCGCGCCCATCGCCACGGCGGAGGTGGAATTCCTGGTGTACCAGGACCATGAGCTGCTCGACCGCGTCAAGGACGGCCTGCGCCTGTGCTACTCCGACGGCTTCCGGCAGGAGGACGTGGTGCTGCTGAGCTACCGCGGGCGCGACAATTCCCGCCTGCTCGGCTACGACCAGCTCGGCCCGAACCGGCTGCGCTCGTTTACCGGCGCCTACGACGCGCAGGGCCAGCCGGTCTACTCGCAGGGCGACGTGCTGGCGGAATCGGTGTTCCGCTTCAAGGGACAGTCCGCGCCCGCCATCGTGTTCGCCGAGATCGATTTCGAGACGCTCGGCGAGAAGGAGATCCGCCGGCTGTTCGTCGGCGCGACGCGGGCGACGATGAAGCTGGTGCTGGTGCTGTCCGAGCGCGCGGCGGGTTTGCTGTACGACCGGCTGTAGGTTCTCCGGGGCGGCGCGGGAGGGGCGCGGGAGGGGCGGGCACGGCATCCCGTTGCCCGCCTCCCGCGACGGATTGCATGCCGGTGCCGCATCTGCGCACCGGATGCGCAGATGCGTGGCGACACTGCACTCCTCGGCAGAACAGGAGGGCAAGCCATGCAATTCGTCACGATTCCCGGAACCGTTTCCGGCACCGCCATCGCCACCTCGCAGGTCCGGCCGCAGCGCGTGCTGCTGCGCCGCTGGGGCTTCTCCGAGCAGGAGGCCGCGGGCCTGCTGCTCGACCTGCCGTCGCTGGAGGGCCGGCTGGCGTGGACGCTGGACGAGCAGGCCCGGCCGCGGCCCGACCTGGTCATCCACCTCGTGGATGCCACGCGCCTGAGCGGCGTGTTCGGCGGCGCGCGCTGGAACGCGATGGGCCCGGTCGACGCCATGCGCCGCGCGCGCCGGCGCGGCACCAGCGAGATCGCCCTGGTGCTGGGCTCGGCCCAGCACCTGCCGCCCGAGCGCGACGGCTGCTGGGTGCTGGCCGGCGAGCGCAGCCTGGCCGCGGCGCTCGACATCCTCGCGCGCACCGCCATCGAGCCGCTGCTGGCGCCCGGCGCGGGCCGGCGCACGGGGTTTCACGAGCTGGCGTCGATGAACGCGCTGTGCGTGCTGGCGCGCGAGCAGGAGCAGGACCGCGAGGCCCTGTCCCGGCGCATCGTCTCGGTCCTGTGGACGGCGGTCGAACGCTCGTACTCAATGCCCGCGCGCCTGCTGGTGGCCGCGCAGACGCACGTGATGGACCACGTGGACTCGTTCAACCCGAACCTGCTGCAGCGCATCCGCGCGCACCGGCGCGACACCGGCTCGCTCGACCTCGCGGCCGACATCACCATCGCCTATCCGTGGCCGGCGCCGTGCGTGCCGGCGCTATGACGCCCTATGTCCCTGACGCCTCCGGCGCCCCCGATGCGAGCGCGTCCGCGTAGGCGCGGCACGCCTGCGACAGGTTCCCGGCGATCTCCCTGCGCAGATGCGCCGGCGACAGGATCTCGACGCGGGCCGAGCGCTCCATCAGCAGGTTGCGGAATTCGACCGAGGGAATGACCGTGGCGGTGAGGCGGAAGCCGCCCTCCTCCTCGACGATCTCCTGGTCGTCGGCCAGCTTCTGCTCGCGGAACAGGTTCTTGATCTCGCTGTCTTCCCTGACGCGCAGTTCCACGCGCACCGGCGCCTCGGGGAAGAACGAGAAGAACTGGTTGTGCAGGACGTAGGCGTCCAGGTCGAAGTCCGGGTCGGCCCTGCCGGCCACCTCGGTGCAGGTGGCCTGGACGAAGCGGTCCAGCCGCAGCTGGTAGCGCTTGAAGCTGCCGTCGCTGCGCTCGCGGCTCGCCACCAGGTAAAGCACCGGCCCGCGCTCGACCAGCGCCAGCGGCACCACGTTGAACGCGGCGGGCTCCTCGCTGTCGAGCCGGGAGTTGCGGTAGCAGACCGACAGGACCTGGGTGGCATAGAGCGCGCGCCGCACGGCGTTGAGGATGTCCTCGCGGATCGGCGGCGAGCGCAGCGGATAACCGGCGTCGATGCGCACCGTCTTGGCCGCCCACGCGCGCGCGGTGGCCAGCGCCGGGTCCACCGGGCTTTCCTGCAGCACCCTGGCGGCGCCGACGAAATAATCCTCGAGCTGGCTGATGACGTGGCTCGGGAGATGATTGGGCGCATGCCGCTGCAGCGTGAGCAGCGCGATGGCCAGCTCCAGCGGCGGCCGGCGCGCCGTGCCCGAGACCGCCTTCTTGCCGGTGCGCCACCATTTCTTGTCGCGCGAGCGCCCTTCCTTGCCGACCAGGCCTTCCTCGCACAGGCGGTCCAGCGCGCGGATCACGGTGTCGCGCCCCGGCGCCTGCTCGCCATACTTCGCCTGCACGCGGGACAGCAGCTCCCCGGAGAAGATGCGCGCCTCCGCCTGGGGAGGCATGCAGGACAGGATATCGCTTTCGAGCCGTGGCCAGTTTGCCGAGGTCGCCATCTGAACTTGTCGCCTGTTTTATTTTTTCGGGAGGCGCTATCGTAGCGGATCTGCGCACGGCTTGCGCAGAAGCCATGCTAAGCGCGGCCCGCGGCGCGGCACCGTGGTTCAATAGCGTTCGTTCCATTGCATCGCAGACCATCATGACCCTGATCGACACCAAGAACCTCCAGCGCGCCGCGCACGAATTCGGCGAAGCCCGCGGCTGGGGGAAATACCACAGCCCCAAGAACCTGGCGATGGCGCTGAGCGTGGAAGCGGCCGAGCTGGTGGAGATTTTCCAGTGGAAGACCGAGGAGGAATCGCGCGGGATCATGGCGACCGACGAGCGGGAGCATGTGGAGCAGGAGCTGGCGGATATTGCGATTTATCTGTCGCAGTTGCTGAATGTGTTGGGGGTGGATCTGGATGCGGCGGTGAAGGCGAAGATGGTGGTGAATGCGGGGAAGTATCCGGTGCCGGGAGGGGAATAGGATTGGGGGAGTATTTGATTTCTTTAGAGTCGGCTTTGACTTCGGCTTCAAGGGATTTGGCTTCGAAGTTGGCTGCTTAACGTTAAGGTCAAAGTCAAAGTCAAAGTCAAAGTCAAAGGCTTTCGCTCCTCCGGAGCGACCTACTTTCTTTTGTCCGAAAAGAAAGTAGGCCAAGAAAGCGGACTGCCTGGCCGGCAGGGGCAGAAACGTTGGGATTTCTAATTGTTGGTGGTTTCGTGGTGGGGCCGGTGGTTCTGCGTGCATCTGCCGTTACCGGTGCGAGCGGCCACGACACTGCTGGCTGTAGTGGCTTCGTGGTCAGACCTATGATGGCGAGCGCACTGCTGGTTCGGCCATCTGCCGTTACCGGCTTTGGACACCACGACATAGCACCCTCATGGTTTCGTGGTGGGCATGGTGGACCCGGCGCGGGTGTGTCGGGTTTCGGCCCGCGTTGAGCGTTCTCGTGCCGGGCGCATTCCAAGCCGGGGCCACCGCGCCCACCACGAAACCAGTGCCGATCCCATGACGTGCCCATCTGCTTCGGTCGCGGCAGCAGCCTGAAGGGCTTGGGCCACCGCCATCATGCAGCGCCACCAGGAATCGAACGCCATTCGCGATGCCGCAGGCAAGCAAACCGGTAGCGTCAGCAGTCTCATCGAAGCCAGCGCCCGCACCACGAAACCAGCACCAGCCATAACGTCTGAGCGCCCAGCCCCCCTGCAAGGGGTCGTTTTCTTTTGGTTACTTTTCTTTGTCGAGACAAAGAAAAGTAACGATCTTCACCAAGCCCGAACCACCAAAACCGCTCGAGCCTCAAGGCCCACGAAAGTCCGAACAAGGACCCTAAGCTCAAGCCACCAATCAAGTTCGAGCCTCAAGGCCCACGAAAGCTAGAACAAGGACCCAAAGCCCAAACCACCAATCAAGCCCGAGCCGCCAGGCCCACAAAAGCCCGAACAAGAAAATCCGCCCCCCCAATCCCATATGTATTGATACGTTCATTCACGCCCCCGTAATACGTACCCGCCACAATCCGCTCCCGTCCCATCCCTAGCGCTTCCTCCTGGCCGTCGGCGTGCCGGCTTTCGTTCGCCCATGCCCGCGCGGGCCGCGCTTTCCATTCCATGTCCAAGACCCTGCTTGCGTTGCTGATGACGTTGTCGTGCCTGTCCGCTTGCGGCGGCGGCGACGACGGCGCGAACACTGTTGCCACGCCCGCGGCCCCCGCGCCGCAGGCGCCCGTGGCCGATGCGGTTATCCGCTGCGCGCCTGCCGTCAGCCCGAAATAAGCCAGCTCACCGGATCGCCGTCACATGTCCTCGAAGTCCCTGAAGAGTCGTCGCCAGTTTCTGAAGTTCGGAGCCGCTTCGGCGGGTGCCGCCGCCGCTTCGATGGTGCTGCCGCAAAGCATCCGCGACGCGCTGGCCATTTCCGCCAACCGCCGCACCGGCACGCTCCAGGATGTGGAGCACATCGTGGTGCTGATGCAGGAGAACCGCTCGTTCGATCATTACTTCGGCACCATGAACGGCGTGCGCGGCTTCGGCGATCCGAAGCCGGTGCCGCTGCGCAGCGGCAGGCCGGTGTGGTATCAGCCGGCCGGGCGCAACGCGGATGCGCGCACCGGCTATGCCAACGTGGGTTATGCGAACTGGCCGAAGACGAGCCAGTGGTACGAGAGCGATCCGGTGCTGCAGGCGCAGCAGAAGTACGTGCTGCCGTTCCGCCTGGACACCACCACGACCAACGCGCAGCATCTCGGCGGCACGGACCACAACTGGAAGCTCGAGCAAGGCATCTGGAAGCACTGGGACGCCTGGGTGCCGCTGAAGAGCCGCATGTCGATGGGCTACTACGATGCGCGCAAGGACCTGCCGTTCTACTACCAGCTGGCCAGCGCCTTCACCATCTGCGACGCCAACCATTGCTCGATCTTCGCCAACACCGAGCCCAACCGCCAGTACTACACCAGCGGCGCCAGCGTCTACACCATGAGCGGCTACCAGGCCGGCACCCGGAAGCGCCTCAAGGGCCAGGAGCTGGACAACAACTGGACCGCCAACATGGACCTCGACGAGGCCTGGGAAGGGCTGACCTGGAAGTGCTACGCCGAGCGGCTGCAGGAAAAGAAGATCGACTGGCGCGTGTACCAGGCGTATTCCAACTACGGCTGCAACTCCGTCGCCTTCCACAAGACCTTCCGCAAGCTCGACAAGCAGTCCGACGAGTACCGCCGCGGGCGCGCCTACGTGGGCAACAAGCTGGCCTCGAACGAGGCCGCCTACGACGAGGAGCTGGCCAACGCCATCGCCCAGGACGTGCAGAACGGCACGCTGCCGCAGGTGTCGTGGATCATCTGCCCGGACGCCTACTGCGAGCATCCGGACGCCTCGCCGGCGGCCGGCCAGGCGCTGGTGGACAAGCTGCTCAAGGCGCTGACCTCGAATCCCGAGGTGTGGGCCAAGACTGTGTTCATCATCAACTACGACGAGAACGACGGTTTCTTCGACCACGTGCCGGCCTACGTGCCGCCGGTCAACACCGCCATGTACGGCTACCAGGGCCAGAGCACGGTGTCGGTGGACGAGGAAAACTACAACGGCGTGCCGATCGGCCTGGGGCCGCGCGTGCCGATGATGGTGGTGTCGCCGTGGAGCAAGGGCGGCTGGGTGTGCTCGCAGGTGTTCGACCACACCTCGGTGCTGCGCTTCATCGAGGCGCGCTTCGGCGTGCCGTGCGAGTACATCTCGCCGTGGCGCCGCGCGGTCTGCGGCGACCTGACCTCGGCCTTCGATTTCACCAAGCCCAACGGCGACCTGCCCACCGACCTGCCCAACACCACGTACTACAAGGCGGACGCCGATGCGGCCCGCACCCGTCCGAGCCCGGCGGTGCCGTCCGCGCCCACGCGCCCGGTGCAGGAGGTCGGCCAGCGCCGCGCGCGCGCCTTGCCCTACGAGCTGTTCGCGCACGGCCGCGCGGATGCCGACGGCAAGCGCTTCTGGATCGATTTCGCCAACACCGGCGCGGCCGGCGCGGGCTTCATCGTCTATGCCAACGGCGCCACCAGTTACGCCGAGCCGGACAAGCCGCACGACCAGGACGACACGGTGTTCCCGCCCGCCACCTTCGACGCGCTCAACAACGGCGGCGGCGTGTGGCAGTACACCGTCGAGGCGGGCAAGAGCCTGTCCGACAACTGGATGCCGCAGCCGGCCGGCGCGCAGGATGGCCGCTACGATCTCTCCGTCTACGGTCCCAACGGCTTCCTCAACCAGTTCCGCGGCAAGCTCGGGCAGGCCGGGCCCGAGGTGGCGGCCTGCTACGACATCACCAACGGCAAGCTGCTGCTGACGCTGGTCAACCAGGGCAAGCAGGCGTGCGTGATGTACGCCGCCAACGGCTACGACAGCGCCGACGCGCGCACCTACCATCTCGCGCCCGGCGTCTCGCAGCAGGACAGCTGGGACCTGAGCGCGACCAGCCAGTGGTTCGACGTGCGCCTTACCACGGACGCCGGCGACGGCTTCCTGCGCCGCTTCGCGGGCCATATCGAAACCGGCCGCCACAGCCTGACCGATCCGCGCATCGGCGGCGCCGCGGTGGACATGCTGTGAACCGCGCCCGCACAGGAACCGTCATGAGCAAAATCGGAACGCGCGCCATGCGCACTCTCGCGGCCGGCGCGCTGGCGCTGGCCATGCTGCTGGCCGCCTGCGGCGGCGACGGCACGGCCCCGGCCGCCGGCGCGCTGCCGCCCGCGGACGCGCCGCCCGCCGCCGGCACGCGCCGCGTGCTGCTGATCGGCATGGACGGCGTGAACTATCCCGAGCTGCGCGCCGCGCTGGCGCAGCAGCAGGCGCCGGCGCTGGCGCAACTGACGCTGGGGCCGGCCTATACCGGCGGCGTCAGCGGCACGGTCACGCAGCAGGAAGCGCTGGCCGGCCCCGGCTGGGCCACCCTGCTCACCGGCACCTGGGCCAACCGGCACGGCATCACCACCGACCAGGGCGGGCAGCTGCTGCGCGCCGACACGCTGTTCGCGCGGCTGCGGCAGGCGCGCGCGGGCGGCAAGATCGCCGTGGCCGCGGGCTGGAGCACGCTCGCGCAGCAGCTGGGCGCCGACGCCTGGGCCAGCCGCATCGACAGCCTGGTGGACTGTGCCGGCGTGGACGCCTGCGTGACCGACGCCGCGCTGCGCGCCGTGGCCGACCGCGACTATGGCGTGGTGGTGGCCAACTTCCACGCGCCGGCGCAGGCCGCCGGCGGCCTGGACAGCGACTACCGCCGCGCCCTCGCCACGCTGGACCAGCAAGTGGGCCGGCTGATGGCGGCGCTGCAGGCCAGCAGCACCGCCCGTCCCGGCGAGGACTGGCTGGTGGTTGCCACCACCAGCCGCCCGATGCGCGCGAAGGACTACGCGCCGGATGCCGCGGCCATCGACGACACCAGCTTCATCGGCCTGAACCGCGCCGGCAACGCCGTCTTCGCCGCCTCGGCCAGGGACGCGATGCCGGCCTCCAGGGCCGACCTCTACACGCGCCCGGGCATCGCCGACGTGACGCCCACGGTGCTGGACTTTCTCGGCGTGGCGCCGGTCGCCGCGCAGTACGCGATCGAGGGCCAGTCGCTGCTCGGCACGCCCGGCGTGCAGCAGTTGCGCGCCAGCGCCGGGCGCGACGCCGGCAGCGTCAGCCTGAGCTGGAAGCTGGCGCCGGACGCCGCGCCGCCCGCGCGGATCGAGATCTACCGCGACGGCGTCAAGGTGGCTACGCTCGCCGGCGACGCCACCGGTTATGTCGATGCCGACGTCGGCCTGGCCGGCAAGCCCGAAGGCACCTACCGCTTCGACTACGTGGTGATGGCCGGCGCGGTGCCGCTCGCCTACCGCGCGGCCATCGCCTACGTGCCGCCGATCGTGCTGCCGGCCACGCTGCTCGACCGCCTGATGCACTTCTTCTCGTTCGACACCGGCCTGGCCGACACTCGCAGCGCCGACGCGCTGCGCGCGCTGGAGACCCCGGCGCCGGCGCCGCTGTCCGGCGACGACGGCTTCGGCGGCAGGTCGCTGGCGATCGACCCGGACAGGACCAGCTACGACCTGCCGAGCGACGTGCCGCTGCAGCCGCAGTTCTCGGTCGGCTTCTGGTACAAGTCGGACGCGCAGCAGGCGTGGCTGCCGGTGCTGACCAACAAGGACTGGAATTCGGGCGCCAACCGCGGCTTCATCATCGGGCAGTCCTCGGCCGGCACCATGACCTTCAACTTCGGCGACGGCTCGCGCCGCGCCGATGCGTTCATGGGCTTCACCGCCAACCAGTGGGTGTATGTCGCGCTGACCGTCGACACCGTGGCCAAGACCGCCACCGCCTATATCGCCGACCCGGTGCTGGGCGTGCGCAGCACCGCCATGAACCTCGGCACGCTGACGATGGCCAACCTGCGCGACACGCGCCTGGTGCTCAACGAGGACACCACCGGCACCGCCTATCCCGGCTACACCGCGCCGACGGCGGTCGCGCCCGAGTACAACGACCTCGCCTTCTGGTCGCGCGTGCTCGATGCCACCGAAGTGAAGGCGCTGTACGCCGCGGGCAAGTCGCTGTCGACGCTGAATCCGTAGCGCGATCGCCGGCATTGCCGGCATTTCCGACAATGCCGGCGACGCACGGCAAATGCCGAACGGTTTGCTCCCCTCTCCCGCCCGCGGGAGAGGGCCGGCACCCCCACGAAGTCGCCACCCGCCCCACGCGCGAGCCCCCGTTCATCAGCGCGGCGCGCAAACCACCCCCTGCCTTGCCGCGCATCCGCCACAACACTCCGAGTACCGCCAGGGCGCGATCCCGCGCGCATTCCCGGCAGAATTTCCTAGACTGCTAAGGATCGGCCCCGCCGCCGGCCATGTGCCGGCTCTAGTACAGGAGTCCGGCATGAGCGACCAGCTTCTCGTTGGCACCGGCAAGGGCCTGTTCATGTGGCGGCGCGACGGCGCGGGCGGCTGGCGGCAGGCGGCCGTGCATTTCCTCGGCGCGCCGGTGAGCGCGGCGCTGGCCGATCCGCGCAGCGGCACGCTCTATGCGGCACTTGGGCGCGGGCGCGGCGTGCGGCTGTGGCGGCGCCGGCCGCGCGACGCGGACTGGGACGGCTGCGGCCTGCCGGCCTACCCGCCGCAACTGGTGTCGGGCGCCGGGCCGGGCGGGCTCGCGCTGCAGCGCATCTGGGTGCTCGAGGCGGGCGGGCCGGACGACCCCGGCGCGCTGTGGGCGGGCACCATGCCGGGCGGCCTGTTCCGCTCGGCCGACGAAGGCGGCAACTGGGCGCTGAACCGGCCGCTGTGGGAACGTCCCGAGCGCCGCGCGTGGGCCGGCCACGGCTGCGAGGTGCCGGGCATCCACTCGGTCTGCGTGGATCCGCACGACAGCCGCCACGTCACCATCGCGGTGTCGTGCGGCGGCGTGTGGCAGACGCGGGACAGCGGCATCAGCTGGGTCCGCACCGTCACCGGCATGGCGCCGTCGCGCGACGAGCACGGCCAGCACCAGGACCCGCTGCGGCTGGTGCAGTGCGCGGGACACGCGCATGCCATGTGGGTGCAGCACCGCGGCGGCATGTTCCGCTCCGGCGACGCGGGCATGACGTGGCAGCGCCTGCGCGCGGGCACGGCGGGCATGCTGGGCACGGCGGGCTTCGGCCTGACGGTGGCGGCGCATCCGCATCGGCCCAACACGGCGTGGTTCGTGCCGCTGGCCGCCGACCACTGCCGCGTGCCCGTGGACGGCCGGCTGGCGGTCAGCCGCACGCGCGACGGCGGGCGCAGCTTCGAGCCCTGCGACGACGGCCTGCCCGCCGCGCCGGCCTACGACGTGGTCGACCGCCACGGGCTGGCGGTGGACAATAGCGGCGAATGCCTGGCGCTGGGTTCCACCACCGGCAGCCTGTGGATGTCGGAGAATGGCGGCGAGCACTGGAAGCTGCTGACGGCGCATCTGCCGCCGGTGCACTGCCTGCGTTTCTGCTGAATCCGCTTTCCGGTTTTTCTTTCTTCTTGCTTTGCCTTTCTGACAAGGATGCGCGCGCATGGCTGGAACCAGTGCCGGGAAAAAGAACGCGGCGGCGGCCGCACAGAGCGTCCAGAGCGCCCGCGTCGGCATCGGCGGCTGGAACTTCGCGCCGTGGCGCGGCAGCTTCTATCCGGCGAAGCTGGTGCAGAGCCGGGAGCTCGAATACGCCAGCCGCCACCTCACCGCCATCGAGATCAACAGCACCTATCACGGCACGCAGAAGCGCACCTCGTTCGCCAGGTGGCGCGACGAGACGCCCGACGATTTCGTGTTCTCGCTCAAGGCCTCGCGCTTCGCCACCAACCGCCGCGTGCTGGCCGAGGCGGGCGAGTCGGTCGAGCGCTTCCTGGACAGCGGCATCGCCGAGCTGGGCGACAAGCTCGGCCCCGTGGTGTGGCAGTTCGCGCCGACGAAACCGTTCGAGGCGGAGGACTTCGAGGCCTTCCTCGCGCTGCTGCCCGATGCGGTGGAAGGCCGCAGGCTGCGCCACGTGCTCGACGTGCGGCACGACAGCTTCATGACGCCGGACTATCTCAGGCTCGCGCGCAAGTACAAGGCCGCCACGGTGTTTACCGATTCGCCGAAGTTCCCGTCGTTCGCCGACCTCACCGCCGACTTCGTCTACGCGCGGCTGATGTGCAGCAGCGAGAAGATCGGGACCGGCTACGCGCCGGCGGACCTCGATGCGTGGCGCGCCCGCGTGCAGGCCTGGGCCGCGGGCGGCGCGCCCGAAGACCTGCCGCGCGTGGAAGGCAAGGCCGCGGCCGCGCGCGGGGGCGAGGTCTTCGTCTTCTTCATCAACGGCGCCAAGGAGCGCGCGCCCGCGGCGGCCGGCGCGCTGCTGGCGCGCCTGGGATGGGCGCCGCCGCCGTGGGACGAAGGCGGCAAGGCCGGCGGCAAGACCGGTACCGAAGTCGTCACCGGGACCGCAATCAAGACCACCGTCAGGACCACTACCAAGACCGCCGCCAAGGCCCGCGGCGCAGCCAAATGAGGGCGGGCGCCAGCCCGCTATAATCCGGCATGAACTCAAGCCCCGAATCCGCCGCGGCGTCTGCCGCCGGCGCCTCTTTCTCCCGGTTGCCCCTTTCGCCCGCCACGCTGGCGACGCTCGAGCAGCTCGGCTACCAGACCATGACGCCGATCCAGGCCGCCAGCCTGCCGGTGGCGCTGGCCGGCCAGGATCTGATCGCGCAGGCCAAGACCGGCAGCGGCAAGACCGCCGCGTTCGCGCTGGCGCTGCTCAACCGGCTCGACGCGCGCCGCTTCGACGTGCAGGCGCTGGTGCTGTGCCCCACGCGCGAGCTGGCCGACCAGGTCACGCAGGAGATCCGCCGCCTGGCGCGCGCCGAGGAGAACATCAAGATCCTGACGCTGTGCGGCGGCACGCCGATGCGCCCGCAGGTCGACAGCCTGGCGCATGGCGCACATATCGCCGTGGGCACGCCGGGGCGCATCATGGATCACCTGGAGCGCGGCACGCTGGTGCTCGACGGGCTCAACACGCTGGTGCTCGACGAAGCCGACCGCATGCTCGACATGGGCTTCTTCGACGACATCGCGCACGTGGCGCGCCAGTGCCCCAAGGAACGCCAGACGCTGCTGTTCTCGGCCACCTATCCCGAGGGCATCGCGCGGCTGAGCCAGCAGTTCCTGCGCAAGCCGCACGAGATCAAGCTCAAGGAGCAGCACGACGACAGCAAGATCCGCCAGCGCTTCTACGAGGTCGAGGAAGGCCAGCGCCTGAACGCGGTGGCGCTGCTGCTCAACCACTACCGCCCGGTCAGCACGCTGGCGTTCTGCAACACCAAGGCGCGCTGCCGCGACCTGGTGGAGCTGCTGCGCGCGCAGGGCTTCGAGGCGCTGGCGCTGCACGGCGAGCTGGAGCAGCGCGAGCGCGACCAGGTGCTGGTGCAGTTCGCCAACCGCAGCTGCTCGGTGCTGGTGGCCACCGACGTGGCCGCGCGCGGCCTCGACATCGCGCAGCTGGAGGCGGTCATCAACGTCGACGTCACGCCCGACCCCGAGGTCTACGTCCACCGCATCGGCCGCACCGGCCGCGCCGACCAGGACGGCATGGCGCTGAGCCTGGCCAGCATGAACGAGATGGGCCGCGTGGGCAACATCGAGCAGCAGCTCGGCGTGGAGATGGAATGGCAGCCGCTGTCCGCGCTGGCGCCGGCCAGCAGCGAGCGCCTGCTGCCGCCGATGGTCACGCTGCAGATCCTCGGCGGGCGCAAGGAGAAGATGCGCCCCGGCGACATCCTCGGCGCGCTCACCGGCGAGGCCGGCTACGCCAAGGAGCAGATCGGCAAGATCAATGTGATGGAGATGTCCACCTACGTGGCGGTGGCGCGCGGCATCGGCCGCGAGGCCGTGCGCAAGCTCAACGATGGCAAGGTCAAGGGCAAGCGCGTGAAAGTGCGCATGCTGACCGAGTGAGGGCGGCGCGCCGGCTGCCGCGGGGCCGCGCCCGATGAAGACGCCGAAGCGGCTGCAGCCGCTGGTCGAGGAAGGCCTGGTCGACGAAGTGATGCGCCAGCTCATGAGCGGCAAGGAAGCCACCGTCTACGTGGTGCGCTGCGGCGGCGAGATCCGCTGCGCCAAGGTCTACAAGGACGCGGCGCAGCGCAGCTTCCGCCAGGCCGCGACCTACCAGGAAGGGCGCAAGGTCAAGAACAGCCGGCAGGCGCGCGCGATGGAAAAAGGCTCGCGCTACGGCCGCAAGGTGGCCGAGGAAGCCTGGCACAACGCCGAGGTGGACGCGCTGTACCGCCTGGCCGCCGCCGGCGTGCGCGTGCCCACGCCCTACCTGTGCTTCGAGGGCGTGCTGCTGATGGAGCTGGTGGTGGACGCCGCCGGCAATGCCGCGCCGCGCCTGAACGACGTGGCGCTGGACGAGGCCACGGCGCTGGCCTTCCACGACGCGCTGCTCGGCCAGGTGGTGCGCATGCTGTGCGCTGGCGTGGTGCACGGCGACCTGTCCGAGTTCAACATCCTGGTCGATGCCGAAGGCCCGGTCATCATCGACCTGCCGCAGGCGGTGGACGCCGCCGGCAACAACGACGCCAGCGCCATGCTCGAGCGCGACGTGGACAACCTCGCCTTCTACTTCGGCCAGTTCGCGCCGCAACTCAACGGCACGCGCTACGGCAAGGAAATCTGGGCGCTCTACCAGGCCGGCCTGCTGCATCCCGGCATCGCGCTGAGCGGCCAGGTGGCGGTCGACGACACGCCCGTGGACGTGGACGCGGTGCTGCAGGAAGTCGAGGACGTGCGCCTCGAGGAAGAAGCGCGCCTGCGCTACCTGCAAAGCGCGGAGTAAGCCGCCGGCGTTGCTGCTGCCGTTACCCGCCGCGCACCATGCCGGCGCGGGCCGCCGCCGTTGTTCATTTCCCTGCATTCTGGTCTGAAGCGTTTTTACAAAGATTCGTGGGCGTCACCCTGTAAGACGCGCGCCGCGAGTGCTAATCTGAAAGCGCCGGGCCGCGCCGCGCAAGACTTGCGCGCGTGGCCCGACGCACCCGCCGGCGCGCGGGCGGTGGCAAATCGAGGCTGCAAATCCTTCGGACGGAACAAGGAGTGGGTGATGAAAACCGCACGGCAGGTTCTGGAATCCAAGCCGACCCAGGCTATCTACAGCATCACGCCCGGCGCCACGGTGTATGCCGCGCTGCAGCTGATGGCGGAAAAGGGCATCGGCGCGCTGCTGGTGATCGCGCAGGGCGACATCGTCGGCATCCTCAGCGAGCGCGACTACGCGCGCAAGGTGATCCTGATGCAGCGCACCTCGCGCGAGACCTTCGTGCGCGACATCATGACCTCGGCGGTCATCTACGTGCGCGCCGAGCAGAGCACCGACGAATGCATGGCGCTGATGACCCAGCACCGCCTGCGCCACCTGCCCGTGATGGACGGCGACAAGCTGATCGGCATGCTGTCCATCGGCGACCTCGTGAAGGACATCATCTCCGAGCAGAAATTCATCATCGAGCAGCTCGAGCACTACATCACCGGCAGCGTGCACCCGTAGCGCCGCCCTCGCCGACCCGCAGCCGACGTCCGTCCGGACGGCGGCCGCGGGTCGCGCGCGACACTTCCCCCGCTGAATCCGGCACGCCGCGTTCCGTCCGCGGTCATGCGCAATCGCGCGCAACGGTGCGCAACGATGCGCAACCGTGCCGCGGCAAGCCCCCAAAACACGCCAACGTCCGGCAACGCGCCGCGGCGGCCCTCCGCGCAAGCGCGCAAACCGAGTTAGCCTTGCACTTGATATTCAGTATCCGCATATAATTATGCGTTCGCTGAATTAGGCCGGCCCGCCGCGCGCAAGCGCAGCACCGGGTACGCACTAGCTCGGCTGAACTCCCTGTTGCGGCCATGTTCGCTGCTGTACGCCGGCAAACGCCACACGTTGCCGGCGGTTCGCCGCGGGCGGCCGTCCGGCCTACGCGTTCCCGCCCGCCCCGATGCCAGCCTCCGCTTCCGCCCCCGCCACGCCCGCCCTGAGCCACCAGGACATCATGCGCGTGATCGGCGGCATCATCCTCTGCATCCTGCTTGCCTCGCTCGACCAGACCGTGGTCATCCCGGCGGTGCCCGCCATCGCCAACGACCTGAACGGCTTCGGGCACCTGTCGTGGATCGTCACGGCCTACCTGATCACCTCCACGGTATCCACGCCGCTGTACGGCAAGCTGTCCGACAGCTACGGCCGGCGGCGCCTGCTGATGCTGGCCATCGCCCTGTTCATCCTGGCCTCGGTGGCCTGCGCGATGGCCGCGTCGCTGGAGCAGCTGATCCTGTTCCGCGCCTTGCAGGGCATCGGCGGCGGCGGTTTGATGTCGCTCGCGCAGGCGGCCATCGCCGACGTGGTGGCGCCGCGCCAGCGCGGGCGCTACCAGGGCTACCTCGCCACGGTGTGGGCGGTGGCGTCGATCGCCGGCCCGCTGGTGGGCGGCTGGACCTCGGACCACCTCTCGTGGCGCTGGCTGTTCTGGATCAACGTGCCGCTCGGCGTGCTGGCGATGTTCATGTGCCACCGCGGCCTGAGCCAGCTGCAGGCGCGCGGCGGCGCGGCGCGCGTGGACTGGGGCGGCGCGCTGCTGCTCACGGTGTCGATCGTGGCCTTCCTGCTGGCGATGAGCTGGGGCGGCGACGTCTACGACTGGGTGTCGCCGCAGATCGCCGGGCTGGCGCTGCTGGCGGTGGCCGCGCTGGCCGGGCTGGTCTGGCAGGAGCGCCGCGCGGCGGACCCGATGCTGCCGCCGCGCCTGTTCGGCAACCGCGCCTACGTGCTGGGCGTGGCCGCGTCGGCGATGGCGGCGCTCAACATCTTCCTGTGCATCTTCGCGCTGCCGCTGCATTTCCAGCTGGTGCGCGGCGCCGGCGCGGCGCAGTCGGGCCTGCTGGTGGTGCCGTTCCTGCTGTCCACGGTGGCCGGCAACTTCGTGGTGGCCGGGCTGGCGCCGCGGCTGGGGCGCATGCGCGGCATCCTGACCGGCGGCTTCATCGCCGCCGCGCTGGGCCTGCTGGGGCTGGTGGCGGTCTCGCCCGGCACGCCGGTGGCGCTGGAGCTGCTGGCCATGACGGTGGCCGGCGTGGGCCTGGGCATGACGATGGTCGGCACGCTGATGAGCGTGCAGAACGTGCTCGAGCGCCGCGATACCGGCGCCGGCACCGGCGCGCTGCTGGTGCTGCGCTCGCTGGGCAGCGCCTTCGGCGGCGCGCTGGCGGGCACGCTGCTGACGCTGGCCTTCCACAACGCGCTGCATGCCTCGGGCGTGACGCAGGCGCTGGACCTGGGCGCGCTGCGCCACGGCAGCGAGACGCTGGCGCGGCTCTCGCCGGCGGTGCGCGACACGCTCACCGGCGGCGTGGAGACCGGCTTCCGGCTGATCTTCGCCGGTGGCGCGCTGGCCGCGCTGCTGGCGCTGGCGATCGTGCGGCGCATGCCGGACGCGGAGCTGCGCAGCAGCGTGACCGAGCACGGCGCCGCGCTGGCGATGGATTGAGGGGCCCGGCGCATCGTTGCCCGCGGGTCGGCGTAAACTACGCTCACCCTGATCCCGGAGTGCCCTCCATGCGCCGTCTTCCCGCCCAGCGCCCGCGCGCGCTGCGTTCGACCACCGTATCGACCGCCGCGCTGGCCGGCGCGCTGGCGCTCGCCGCGGCCGCCGCCGTCGTGACGCCGCGCCCGGCGCGCGCCGCCGATGCGCCCACGCCCGCGGCCCAGCCCGCGGGCGCCTGCCCGGCCGCGCTCAATTTCAAGTTTCCGCGCCTGCAGGACGAGGCGCCGCAGAACCTGTGCCAGTACGCCGGCAAGGTGGTGCTGGTGGTCAACACCGCCAGCTACTGCGGCTTCACCCCGCAGTACGAAGGGCTGGAGGCGCTCTACGCCAAGTACCGCGAGCGCGGCCTGGTGGTGCTGGGCTTCCCGTCCAACGACTTCTCGCAGGAGCCGGGCTCGTCCAAGGAGATCGCGGACTTCTGCTACAACACCTACGGCGTCAAGTTCCCGATGCTGGGCAAGTCGCACGTGCGCGGCAGCGAGGCCAATCCTATGTACGCGCTGCTGGCGAAGGCGTCCGGCACCACGCCGAAGTGGAATTTCTACAAGTACCTGATCGACCGCAACGGCGAGGTGGCGGGCAGCTTCAACAGCGCGACCAAGCCGGACGACAAGCAGTTCGTCGGCAAGATCGAGCAGTTGCTGAACGCCACGCGCTAGCCGGCCGCCCGCCGCCGGCGCGCCGGCGGCGGGCGCCATACCCGATCCGGCGCCGGATTCGGCACCCGATTCCACCGTTCCTTGATCCGCGTCAAGCCGCCACCGCGCCGCCGTCGCTACTTTCGCCGCTTTGGGGAGAGACAAGAGCGATGGCCATCACGCTGTACGACGCCGGCGGACACACCTGCCTGATGTTTTCCGACCTGGTCGAGGAAGAGCACGGCGAGGTGGTGCAGACCAACCAGTTCCTGGTGGTGGACCACGGCCACGGCGCGCTGATCGACCCCGGCGGGCAGATGACCTACAGCGAGCTGTACCTCGCCATCGGCCGCTACTTCCCGCCCAAGCAGCTCGACTACGTGCTCGCCTCGCACGCCGATCCGGACATCGTCGCCTCGGTCGGGCGCTGGCTCTCCGCCTCCGACAGCCGCATCGCGATCTCGCGCGTGTGGGCGCGCTTCCTGCCGCATTTCTGCCAGGCCGGCCGCACCGAGGGGCGCATCATCTCCATCCCCGACGCCGGCATGCCGATCGCGCTCGGCCAGAGCACGCTGCTGGCGGTGCCGGCGCACTTCCTGCACTCGGAAGGCAACTTCCAGTTCTACGACCCGGTCAGCAAGATCCTGTTCTCGGGCGACCTCGGCGCGGCCCTGACCAGCGCGAGCGAGGCCAGCGAAACGGTGCGCGATTTCGATGCCCACACGCGCGCCATGCTGCCCTTCCACCAGCGCTACATGAGCGGCAACCGCGCGTGCCGGCTGTGGGCCAACATGGCGCGCGGGCTCGACATCGAGTGGATCGTGCCGCAGCACGGCCCGTCGTTCCGCGGCAAGGCGATGGTGACGCAGTTCATCGACTGGGTGGCCACGCTGGCGTGCGGGCTGGACCTGCTGAGCCAGGACGACTACCGGCTGCCGCCCATGCCCGCGGCGCGCGCCTGACGCCGGGCCGTCCGCGGGACCGGCGCCGGTCCGCCCCGCTCGCGTCCGGCCGCGCCATCGATTGCGCTCGATCGCGCTCGGTCGCACTCAACCGTGTCCAGCCGCGCCGGCCGCGCCCGGTCCCGCTCAATCGCGCGCCAGCCCTTCGGCCACCAGCGCCTCGCGCACGCGGGGCCGCGCCGCCACGCGCGACAGGTAGGCCTGCAGCGCCGGATACGGGTTCAGCGGCATGCGCAGGATCGTGGCCCAGTTGACGATGGCGAAGCCGTACGCATCCGCCACGCCGAAGCGGTCGCCGGCCAGGTAGTCGCGCGTGGCGAGGTGGCGGTCGAGCTCGGCGAAGCGCAGCGCCACCTTGGCCTTGCACGCCTCGCGCGTGCTCTCGGCGGTTTCCTTGTGCCACAGCCACGGGCTGAACACCTTGTGCAGCTCGGTGGAGACCAGCGTGAGCCAGCCCACCGCCTCCAGCCGCGCCACCGTGCCGGCCGGCGGCAGCAGCGCGGCGGCGGGCGCGAGGTCGGCCACGTACTGCAGCAGCGAGGCGGCCTCGGTGTGGCGCGAGCCGTCGTCCAGTTGCAGCATCGGCACGTAGCCGCGCGGGCTGACCGCGTAGAAATCGGTGCTGCCGTTCTCGGCCTCGGCCAGCGTGTGGGTGGCGAGGTCCACCTTGGCCAGCGTGAACGGCAGGCCCGCTTCGCACAGCGCGATATGGACGGCGAGCGAGCAGGCGCCGGGGGTGTAGTAGAGCTTCATCGGGATGATTCCTCTTGGAGGCTTCGGGGTTTGCCGCCACGGCTTGTGACGGGCGTGCGGGCAGTCTAGGATTGCGGATATGCAATCGCAATGCGCGCGGCTGCAAGCAATCAATGCGGATCTGCAATGCCCTACCAACTGACCTCCCCGGATCTCGACATCGTGCTGGCGCTGGTGCGCGGCGCGACCCTGGCCGAGGCCGGGCGGCGGCTCGGGCTCGACGCCTCCACCGTGTTCCGCGCCCTGCAGCGCATCGAGAAAGGCCTGGGCCGGCGCCTGTTCGAGCGCAGCCGCGCGGGCTACCTCGCCACCGAACTGGCGCAGCAGTTCGCCCAGCACGCCGAGCGCATCGAGGCCGAGCTGGGAGCGGCGCGCGCGCAGGCGTCGGTGAGCGCGGGCACGGTCACGGGGCTGGTGCGCATCACCACCACCGACACCGTGCTGCACGGCATGGTGCTGCCGGCGCTGGCGCCGCTCGGGCGCGCCCATCCCGGCCTGAGCTTCGAGCTGACCGCCACCAACGAACTCGCCAGCCTGACCCGGCGCGATGCCGACATCGCCGTGCGCGCCACGCGGCAGCCGCCCGACCACCTGATCGGCCGGCGGCTCGGCCCGCTGCGCGTGGCGGTGTTCGCCTCGCGCGAGCTGCTCGCCGCGGCGGGCGTGGCGCCGCCGCGCGACGGCGGCAGCGTGACGCCGGCGGCATTGGCCGCCCTGCCCTGGACCGCGCCCGACGAAGCCATGCCCGACCATCCTTCGGTGCGCTGGCGCCGCAGGCACCTGCCGCGCGTGTCGCCGCAGTACCGCGTCAACAGCATCGCCGGCGTGGTGGAGGTCATCGAAGGCGGACTCGGCATCGGCATCATCTCGCTGATGATCGGGCGCCGCAGCGGCCGGCTGGTGCAGCTCACCGGAGCGCTCGACGAATGCGACACCGACCTGTGGCTGCTGACCCATCCCGAGTCGCGCCACCTGCGCCGCATCGCCACCGTGGTCGCGCATCTCGCCGGGCACGTGCGGCTCGACGGGCAGGCGGACGAATGAGGTGGACCGATAAAGTGGACCGATAAAGTGGACCGATAAGGCGGACGGATAAGCGTGCCGCCGCCAATGCGGATATGCTGCGCCGGTGAGCCGAAAGCGGGCAGCCAAAAGAAAGTCCGCCGGCCGTTCCGTCACCAAAGCCAAGCCAAGGAGAAACAACGATGAAACTGGTACGTGTGGGCAAGCCCGGCGCCGAGCGCCCGGGACTGATCGATGCCGAGGGCCGCGTGCGCGACCTGTCGGGCGTGATCGACGGCCTGGGGCCGCAGCAACTGTCGGCCGGGGCGCTGGCGAAGCTGGCCGCGCTCGACCCGGCCGCGCTGCCGGTGGTGCAGGGCGAGCGCTTCGGCGTGCCCTGGAGCGGCATCGGCAAGATCGTGGCGATCGGCCTGAACTACGCCGACCACGCCGCCGAGGCCGGCATGCCGCTGCCGGCCGAGCCCATCGTCTTCCTCAAGGCCAACAGCTCGCTCAACGGCCCCGACGACGCGGTGATGCTGCCGCGCGGCTCGGTGAAGACCGACTGGGAAGTGGAACTGGGCGTGGTAATCGGCAAGCTCGCGCGCGACGTCTCGCGCGAGGAAGCGCTCTCGCACGTGGCCGGCTACTGCGTGGTCAACGACGTCTCCGAGCGTGAATTCCAGATCGAGCGCGGCGGCACCTGGGACAAGGGCAAGGGCTGCGACACCTTCTGCCCGGTCGGCCCGTGGCTGGTCACGCGCGACGAAGTGGCCGACCCGCAGGCGCTCGGCCTGTGGCTGGACGTGAACGGCGAGCGCGTGCAGAAGGGCAGCACCGCCACGATGGTGTTCGACGTGGCCACGCTGGTGAGCTACGTCAGCCGCTTCATGACGCTGCACCCGGGCGACCTGATCTGCACCGGCACGCCGCCGGGCGTGGGCATGGGCTTCAAGCCGCCGCGCTACCTCAAGGCCGGCGACCGCATGCGCCTGGGCATCGACGGCCTCGGCGAGCAGGCGCAGACGGTGGTGGCCTACGCCAAGGGGTGACGCCGCCGGCCGGTGCGTCATCGCGATGGCGACGCACCGGCCGGTGCGTGCGAAGTGGCGGCGAAGGAAAAGCGAAGGAAAAGCGAAGGGAAGGGCGGCCAGCGATCGGCCGCTTTTTTCTTTGCTGCCGCGCTTTGCTTTGGCGCATGGTTTTCTCCCCTCTCCCGCCCGGCGGGACAGGGGCCGGGGGAGAGGGCCGGCGCCCGCCGAAGCCACCGCGATCGCATCGCCCCGCACCCGCATGACGCCACGCGCGCAACGCAAACGGAGCACTCCGCATCGAAGCTGTACCGCCGGCGACACCTCATGCCGGCAAGCCACGCGGCAGGCCATCCCCAGGAAAACCGCCGCGGGAAACGGCGGCTTGTGATCCCATCCCCCGCCGCGAGTTCCCCCTGTGATCCCCGCGCGCGCAAACCGTCCCCCGTTCGCAACACTTCCCGCGCGATTTCGCTACAAAGGGTTAAACCGTTTGCGCTCCCCGGCCAGCGTGAAATACTGTTTTCTATACGCCTCGAACACGAGCCCGCCATGTCAGAACACGCCCCCGAACTGATGGAGTCACTGCTCGCCGACTCCGATCCCGATTCCGCTTTTTCCCGCCCGCAATCAAGCCCATCTTCCGGTCCATCCTCCGGCTGCGCTTCCGGCCCTTCCGTCTTCTCCGCCCGCGTTGCCCGCTTCTGCGAACTCGCCGACACCGTCGACAGCCGCGACGAGCTCGAAGCCATCCGCCACAGCATCCACCAGCATCCGGAACTCGCCTTCGACGAAGTGCGCACCGCCGAGCTGGTCGCCAGCCAGCTCGAAGGCTGGGGCTACGAGGTGACGCGCCACGTCGGCGGCACCGGCGTGGTCGGCCGCCTGCGCCAGGGCGACAGCCCGCGCACCGTCGGCGTGCGCGCCGACATGGACGCGCTGCCGATCCACGAGCGCACCGGCCTGCCCTACGCCAGCCTCAACGCCGGCAAGATGCATGCGTGCGGGCACGACGGCCACACCACCGTGCTGCTGGGCGCCGCGCGCCAGCTTGCGCGCACGCGCAATTTCAACGGCACCGTGCACCTGATCTTCCAGCCCGCCGAGGAAATCGGCGCGGGCGGCGGCGCCGAGCGCATGCTGGCCGACGGCCTGTTCGAGCGCTTCCCGTGCGACGCGATCTTCGGCCTGCACAACCATCCCGGCGTGGAGACCGGCACCTTCATGTTCCGCAGCGGGCCGTTCATGGCCGCCTGCGATACGGTGGCCATCACCATCCGCGGCAAGGGCGGCCACGCCGCGCGCCCGCACCAGTCGATCGACCCGATCCTGGTCGCCGGCAGCCTGGTGATGGCGCTGCAGAGCGTGGTCTCGCGCAACGTCGACCCCAACGAGACCGCGGTAGTCACCATCGGCACGCTGCACGCCGGCCACGCGCCCAACGTGATCCCGGAAAGCGCCAAGCTCGAACTGAGCGTGCGCTCGTTCAACCCGGACGTGCGCCGCACGCTGGAAGCGCGCATCACGCGGCTGGTGACGTCGCACGTGGAAGGTTATGGCGCCACCGTGGAGATCGACTACATCCGCGGCTACCCGGTGCTGGTCAACAGCGAGCGCGAGACCGAGTTTGCCCGGCAGGTGGCCGAGGAACTGGTCGGCCCGGACAAGGTGGTGGGGCATTTCCCGCTGATCGCCGGCAGCGAGGACTTCGCCTACTTCCTGCAGCAGCGCCCGGGCTGCTTCGTGCGCATGGGCAACGGCACCGGCCAGCCGCTGCTGCACAACGCCGGCTACGACTTCAACGACGAGAACCTGACGATCGGCGCGGCGTATTGGACGCGGCTGGTGGAGCGGTATCTGGCGTGACCCGCGGGTGCCGCGCCGGAGTGCGGCGACGGCGCGGCGATGGAGTGACGATGACATGGCGGCAGCGCGGCGTCGGGGCCGGTCCGCGCCCGGCCGCGGCGCACGTCTTCGCGCCGGCATGGCGTGCGGGTTTTCGTGAATTTCGCTATTAACGGCCGTACCTGCATCAGCCATGCCGGGCCTGCGGGCGTCGTGCCGGGAATGTCTGGCGGCGGGGTTCGCGGTCCGGGATCTTGGCTGCCGGTCCGGCTGTCGCCGGCCAGAGTTTGCCGGCCGTGCGCGCCTGCCAGGTACGCGGCAGGCCAAGCAGGCAGGCTCGGGCACGCAGTCCCGGGTACGCGGCGAGGCATCCCCGGCCGGTGCCGGAGCTACCTGAAGAAAGCGCTCGGCGGCACGCCGAACTGCTTGCGGAACATCGTCGAGAAGGCGCTCGGGCTGTCGTAGCCGAGGTCGAGCGCCACGTCCACCACCTTGGCCCCCGCGGCCAGCCCTTCAAGCGCGGCCAGCAGCCGTGCCTGCTGGCGCCACTGCCCGAACGTCATGCCGGTCTCGCGCGCGAAACGGCGCTGGATGGTCTTGGGGTCCATGCCGAGCCGTTCGCCCCACTGCGCCAGCGTGAGCGCCGTGTCGGGCGCGCCGACGATGGCCTCGCAGATCTGGCGCAGGCCGGCGTCGGCCGGGCGCGGCAGGTGCAGGGGCAGGGTGGGCACCAGCATCACTTCGTCCAGCAGCAGCCGCATCAGGCGCCCGTCGCGCGAATCGGCCTTGTAGGGAATCAGGATGTCGATGGCGGCGAGGATCAGCTCGCGCAGCAGCGGGCTGATGCCGAGCACGGTGCAGCGCGTGGGCAGGTCGGCGGCGGCGTCGGGGCGGATGTAGGCGGTGCGCATGCGCACGTGGCCGACCATGCGGATCCAGTGCACGGTGCCGCCCGGCATCCACATGCCGCGCGTGGGCGGCACGATCCACTGGCCCTCGGCGGTGGCGACCACCATCACGCCGTGCACGGCATGGACCAGCTGCGCGTGCGGATGCTGGTGGGGCTTGGTGACATGGCCGGGCAGGTAGTCGGCCGCCATCGCGGTGACGGGCATGGGGCCGCGGTCGTAGCGCAGGTAGGCCGGCGCGGCGCTGTGGGTGTCGGCGCGGTCCTCGGCGTGGGCCGGGAGGTGTGGTGCGAGGTGCGGCGCGAGGTGGGGAGGGCGGTGTGACGGATCGAGGGGATCGGGCGGCGCGAGCGGCATGCCGGGCATGCCGGACGGCGGCGTGGCCGGCGCGCCATCCGCATCATCCGCGCGCGCGCGGGCGGTGGCCGGGCGGCGGCGCTGGCCGGTCGTGGCGGTAATGGCAGTAGCGGTGGTAGCGGCAGTAGCGGCGGTCGTGGCTGCGGTAGCCGCGGCGGCTGCGGTGGCGGGACGGCGCGGCATGTCCTTTTCTCCAAGGTTCTGGCCCTATTCTCGCAGGACAGGCGCCATCGCGCCAATTAGCATGGCTGCCAGATTCCCAATCTTGTTGTCTCTCCAGCCCCCGACTCCATCATGAGCAGCCGCATCGACACCGCGCCAGGCGGCGCGACCGCCTCGCCGCAGGGCCAGGCGCAGCCTTCCCACAGTACGCAGTCCGCCGAGCGGACCGGTTTCCGCGTGCTGTCGGCGATCAGCTTTTCGCATTTCCTCAACGACATGATCCAGTCGCTGATCCTGGCCATCTATCCGATGCTCAAGGGCGGCTTCAACCTCAGCTTCACGCAGATCGGCCTGCTGACGCTGACGTACCAGATCACGGCGTCGCTGCTGCAGCCGGTGGTGGGCCTGTACACCGACAAGCATCCCAAGCCGAAGTCGCTGCCGATCGGCATGGGCTTCACGCTGTGCGGGCTGCTGCTGCTGTCGGTGGCGCCGACCTACGGCGTGCTGCTGGTGGCGGCCGCGCTGGTGGGCACGGGTTCCTCGATCTTCCATCCGGAGTCGTCGCGCGTGGCGCGCATGGCCTCGGGCGGCCAGCACGGGCTGGCGCAGTCGATCTTCCAGGTCGGCGGCAACGCCGGCAGCGCGGCGGGCCCGCTGCTGGCCGCGGCGATCGTGCACCGGCAGAGCAGCCTGGCGTGGTTCTCGGTGGCGGCGCTGCTGGCCATCGCCGTGCTGTGGCAGATCGGCGGCTGGTACGGCCGCGAGCTGGCCCACACCGCGCGCAAGCGCAAGGCCGCCGCCGCCGTCTCGCCGCTGCCGCGCAGCACCGTGGTGCGCGCCATGATCGTGCTGATGCTGCTGGTGTTCTCCAAGTATTTCTACATGGCGAGCCTGAACACCTACTACACGTTCTACCTGATGGAGCGCTTCGGCCTGGACCGCCAGAGCTCGCAGATCTACCTGTTCGCGTTCCTGTTCGCGGTGGCGGCCGGCACCATCCTGGGCGGCCCGATCGGCGACCGCATCGGCCGCAAGCGCGTGATCTGGGCGTCGATCCTCGGCGTGGCGCCGTTCACGCTGATGCTGCCGCACGCCAACCTGTTCTGGACCGGCGTGCTGTCGTTCATCATCGGCTTCATCCTGGCCTCGGCATTCTCGGCCATCCTGGTGTTCGCGCAGGAGCTGATCCCGGGCAAGGTGGGCATGGTGTCGGGCCTGTTCTTCGGCTTCGCCTTCGGCATGGGCGGCATCGGCGCCGCGGTGCTGGGCACGCTGGCCGACGCGCACGGCATCGAGATGGTCTACCAGCTGTGCGCGTTCCTGCCGCTGCTGGGCCTGCTGGCGGTGTTCCTGCCCGACCTGGGCGGGCGCAGGAAAGCGGCCTGAAGCTGACCTGAAACGGGTTTGAAGCTTGCCCGGCGGCGGCCCGAAAGCGCGGCCCGGCGGCGGCCCGAAGCCCACCTGAAACCGGACCGATCCGGCAGCCGGAGCCCGCCGGAAATCCGCCGGCCAGCTTCCGCCGGCGCGGGCGCGGCGCACTCGCAAGTGGCGTGAGGCGCACCGCAATGGCGGCGGCGCATGCCGCGCGCACCACGGCGGTGCGCGTGGCCGGCCGCGCCGGCGCCCGCCGCTTTCAGGCGCGCCGCGCCGCGCGGCCGGGCTGCTGCTGCTGGACGATCACGCCATACCAGCCCAGCCCGGCGTAGGTTTCGTAGCCGGGCGTGCGCGCGAACGCCACCAGCGCGCCGTCGGGCGCCTCGTACCAGCCGGCGGGATTGCCCTGGTCCTGCAGCGCGAAGGTCTCGGCCAGCGCGCCGGCGCCGTCGGAGGCGGCGATCACGCGGTGCTGCGCGTCCACCAGCAGGCAGCGGGTGCGCTGCCAGTCCTCGGCCGACAGGCGCACGCCGCCGACCACGGCCTGCGCCTGCGGCGCCCAGTTGAAGAAGATCGCCAGCACGCCCTGCGGCGCGCCGTCCGCGCGGCCGCCGGCGCGGATCGCGGTGGCGTAGGTGGCCACGCTGGCGTTGTCGAGGAAGCGCGAGACGGTGATGTCGTGCGCGACGTAGTCGTCGCCGGAGCGGGTCGCCATGGCGCGCTGGAACCAGTCCACGCCGCGCACGACGCGCCCGGCCACGCCCGGGTAGTTGCGCGGGCGGCCGTTGGCGATGACGCGGCCCTGCGCGTCGATCACCCAGAGATCGAGATATACCGTGTAGCTGTTGAGGATGACGCCGAGGCGCTCGCTGGCGAAGGCGGCGGCCGCGCCGTCGCCGGGCCGGCTCGCGGCGGCCACGATGGCCGCGTCGGTGGCCCACCAGCGCACGTCGCAGGAGCGCTCGTAGAGGTTGCGGTCGATCACGTCGATCATGTTCAGCGCCAGGTCGGCCAGGCGCTGGCCCTGGTGGCCGCGCATCTGGCGGATCATGGCGTCGCCCAGTTGCGTCAGCTCGGCGATCGAGCCGCCCAGCTCCGTGGTGAGCTCGCCGGTGATGCCGGAGATGCGTTCCGAGACGTGCTTGACCTGGTTGGCCACCACGCTGAAGCCCCGGCCGGCCTCGCCGGCGCGCGCGGCTTCGATGAGCGCGTTCAGCGCCAGGAACCGGGTTTCGCGGTTGATCTCGGCAATGCTGGAGATCTTGTTGTCCGCGATTGTGCCCACGTGATGGGACAGCTCGACGATGCGTTCCGCGCTTGCCATACGGTATCTCCCATTCAGATCACTGACCCGCCAGGCGCGAGGCGTGTGCTGTGAGGAGATGGCGGTATCCCGGCCGCACCGGTTGTCCTGTCCCGCGCCTGGTGAATCACCATAGGCGAGAAACGTGCCAGCCCGGACGCATGGCCCGGGCCGGTCCGGCGGAGAGGTTCAGCGCCCGGTCTTGTCCTGCGACACGTCCATGATCATGCGCGTGAGCAGGTACAGGCGCGGCGTGACCGAGTTCAGGTCGACGTACTCGGCGTCGTTCGAGTGCGCGCCGAAGCCGCGCAGGCCGAAGCGCTCGATCACCGGCGCCTTGGTCGCCGCGGCGGCGAAGGCCGCGTCGGTGCCGCCGCCTTCGGCGGTGTCGTAGACCAGCAGCTTCTCGCCGATCTCGCCGTACACGCCCTGCGCGTGCGCGGCCAGCTTGCGCGCCGCGTCGGTGACTTCGAGCGGCGGGCGGCGGCGCTCGAACTTCACCTCGACGCGGGTATCGGGGATGAGCTGCTTCTTCACGCGCTCCTGCAGCGTGTGCTCCAGGCCGTCGTAGTCGGCCGTGCGCAGCACGCGCACGTCGGCCTGCGCGGTGGCGATGGCGGGAATCACGTTGCGGTTGGTGCCGGCCGACGAGATCGTCCAGTTCACCTTGAGGCCGGTGTCCGGGTTGGACAGGTCGCGCATCTGCAGGATCTGGTGCGAGAGCTCGTACAGCGCGTTGCGGCCCTGCTCGGGCGCGCTGCCCGCGTGCGAGGACTTGCCGTGCACGGTCAGCGAGATCGCGCCGATGCCGCTGGTGGCCAGCGACAGCCGGTCGCCGGTCACGCGCGTGGCCTCGCACGAGAACACCGCGTCCTGCTGGCTGCCCATCTTGGTCAACATCGCGCGCGCGCCCGGCGAGCTGATTTCCTCGTCGCCGTTGATCAGCACGGTGAGCGTGCCGTAGTCCTTGAAGCCCATCTTCTGCAGGATCGCCACGGTGTGCAGGATCACGGCCACGCCGTTCTTGTCGTCGGCGATGCCCAGGCCGTAGGCGCGGTCGCCGTCGACGCGGAACGGCTGCTGCGCCAGCATGCCGCGCAGGTAGACCGTGTCCATGTGGCCGATCAGCATGATGTTGCGTTTTCCGGTGCCCTTGAACTGGGCCATCACCATCTTGCCCACGTCCTTGGGCGTGTCTTCCATGCGGTAGACGTCGGCCGGCGCGATCAGTTGCGCCTCGCCGCCGAGCGCGGCCAGGCGGTCGCGGATCAGCGCGGCGATGCGGTCCAGGCCCTCGATGTCCTTGCTGCCCGACTCGATCGAGACCAGGTCCTTGAGGGTGGCGATCAGCGCCGGCTTTTCCTGCTGCGACAACTGGTAGGCCGGCTCGACCGGCGCGGCCTGGGCGGCTTGCGCGGCGCCGGCGCAGAGCAGGGCGGCGAGCCTCAGCGAGGGGCGCAGCGAAGCACGGGCCGCCGGGCGGCGCAAGGACGCGCCGGAGCGCGGGCGGATGGACAGGGGCATGCGGGTGGTCTCCGGAATGAGCGGGGTGAAAAGCGAAGAGGGTAACAGCGCGGGCCGCCGTATGGGTAGCGAACGCGGCGGCGGGCAGCAGGCGCGCCATTGCGCGCGCCGGCGTGCGGGCAGACTCGCGGATGAACGGCTGTGCCGCTTGCAGGCTTCGTGCCCGGGCCGGTTGCGGCGACGGTCGGCGTGCCGCTGCCGCTGCCGCTGCCGCTGACACCGACACCGACACCGACACCGACACCGATGCCGATGCCGATGCCGATGCCACCGGCACGGCACCCGGTCCGCCGTGCGGGGCCGGGGTGGAATCGCTTCCCAATCTGCTCCCAACCGGCCCTGAACAGGCCCCCAACCAGCCCCGAACAGACGCGAAACCGGCGCACGGAAGCGCTCCTGCAACAGGTCGACCCGGCGGAAATGAAACCCGCCCCGTTTTTGCGGCATCATGGCGGGCATGACGTCCGTTGCGCCTCCTTCCCATCCCAAGCCCGCGCCCGCCATCCGCGCCGCCTGCGGGCACTGTCTCGCGCTGGCCGCCGATCCGCGCCGGCGCGAGCCGCACGAGCGCCTGGCGCTCAAGCACACCGCGCCGCTGGTGAGCCAGAGCGCCGCCGGCGTGCCGTTCAGCATGCTGACCTTCACCTGCCGCGAATGCGGCACGACGTGGCGGCTGTACGACCGCGCCAACGAACTGTTCGTGTCGTGGGTGCCCGAGTGCGCGCTGGAACCCGCGGAACCGGGCTCCGGCCCGCGCGGTGGCGCGCCGGCGATCGGCTAGAATCGGTCCTTCGTTTTCCATCCTCTCCGCGGTCCCGCCACCGCCGTGCCTGCCATGTCCGCCATGCCCGCTTTCCGCCGAATTTCCCTGCTGGCCGCCGCCGCGTCCGCCATCGCGGCGAGCCTGTCTGCCGGTCCCGCCGCCGCCGCCACCGCCGATGCCTACCCCTCGCGCCCGATCCGCCTGATCGTGGCCTATCCCACCGGCGGCATCAGCGACGCCGTGGCGCGCGCGCTCGGCGAGCGCCTGTCGGCGCAGATGGGCGGCTCGGTGGTGGTGGAGAACAAGGCCGGCGCCGGCGGCAGCATCGGCATCGACGCCGTGGCCAAGGCCGCGCCGGACGGCTACACGCTGGGCTTCGCCTCGACCAGCCCGCTCACGCTCACCCCGCACGTGGGCCACGTCAACTACGACCCGCAGCGCGACATCGCGCCGGTGATGAGCGTGATGTACTCGCCGGTGCTGGTGGTCGCCACGCCGAGCTTCGCCGGCAAGTCGTTCCAGGACCTGCTGGCGCAGGCCAAGACCCGACCCGGTTCGGTGCGCTGGGCCACCTCGGGCCTCGGCACGATCGGCCACGTCATGCTGGAGCAGGTCAAGTCCAAGGCCCATGCCGACCTGACACTGATCCCCTACAAGGGCGCCGGCCAGCAGATGAACGACGCGCTCGGCGGCCAGTTCGAGGTGATGAGCACCAACGCCAGCCCGATGCTGACCCAGCACATGGAGGCCGGCCGCCTGCGCGCGCTGGCGGTGGGCGCGCCCAGGCGCATCGCCTCGCTGGCGGGCGTGCCCACGCTGGCCGAACTCGGCTACCCCAAGGCCAACCTGACCTCGACCTTCGGCATCTTCGCGCCGGCGCGCACGCCGCCGGCCATCATCGCCCGGCTCAACGCCGAACTGAACAAGGCGCTGGCCGAGCCCGAGGTGCGCGAGCGCCTGCTCAAGGGCGGCGAAGTGCCCACCGGCGGCACCGCCGCGCAGTTCGCCGCGGCGATCCGCGCCGAGTACGACGACAACGCGCGCATCGTCAAGGAAGCCGGCATCAAGGCCGACTGAGCGGCCATCGCGGATCATCGGACGGCCCCGCTGGCGCCGCCCCGGCTGCGGCTGCCGCGCTCCGGCCGGCCGGCGCCCGCGGGTGTATCGGCGGGTTCGGACGCGGCGATTGGCGCGGCGATTGGCGCGGCGTCCGACGCAACGACCGATGCGGCAGCCAGCGCGTCAGCCGGCGCAACCGCCGGCATAACGAGGTCGAGCCGGCACCCGATCGCATATACCGACGACAGCCGCACGCCGTTGCGCGGCTGCAGCGCCAGCTTGGCGCGCAGGCGCGACAGGTGGCTGTCCAGCGTGCGCGAGCCGCGCGGCATCGCGCACCGCCACACCGCCAGTTCGACGGCCCGGCGCAGCAGCAGTTGCCCGGCATGGCGGAACAGCAGCACCGCCAGCTCGAATTCCTTGGGCGACAGCCTGACCTGCCGGCCGCCGACGAAGGCGCGCCGCTCGTCCAGCGCGAAGCGGTAGGGGCCGAGTTCGAGCCGGTCGCGCCGCGGCGCCGGCACGCGCCGCAGCAGCGCCTGCACGCGCGCCGCCAGCTCGGCGCCGCGCACCGGCGCGGGCACCACGGCATCGGCGCCGAGCGCGATGCATTCGGCGATGTGCGCCTCGCCGCCGCGCCCGCCCAGCACCATCACCGGCAGCGCCCCGCCCAGCGCGCGCCGTATCCACAGCAGCACGTCGCGCGCGGGGATGCCGGGAATCTCCCACGCCAGCAGCAGCAACGCGCAGGGCTCGCTGCGCAGCGCCTGCATCAGCGCGCGGCCTTCGCGGAAGCGCGCGGTGTCGTGCCCGCCCAGCGCGAGCATCTGCTCCAGCCGCAAGGCCCGGGCCGGGTCGTCCTCCAGTATCGCGATTCGCATGCGGCGTCTCCTGGCGCGGCAGGGGTGCCGCTTTGCCAATGATCGTGCGGCCGCCGCCGCGGCGGAATGCGAAAACTCTCATATGCCGGCCCGCCGTCCGGGCATGTAATGGCATGGAGCCCCCGCATTGCCGGGCATGCCGGGGCGCCGGCGCACCGGCCGCCGCGAGATCCGGTGCGTGAAATCCGGCGCGTGAAATCCGGCGCGCGAGATCCGGCGCGCGAGATCCGGCGCATGAGATCCGGTTTGCGAGATCAATGCGCGAGATCGATGCACGAGACCAACCAACGCGAGACCGGCCAGCTATGGGAATGAAGATCGCTTCACTGGAAGACCATCCCGCCGAGGCGGCCCTGATCCGGCGGATCCTGGGCGAGGCGGGGCACGACTGCATGACCTTCGGGCGCAGCCGCGAGATGCTGCTGCGCCTGCGCGAGGAGAACTTCGACCTGCTGCTGCTCGACTGGCACCTGCCCGACCTGTCCGGCAAGGAGGTTCTGACCTGGGTGCGGGCCAACCTCGACCGCCGCGTGCCGGTGATGTTCGTGACCGGCCGCAGCGCCGAGGAAGACATCGTCGACGGCCTCGCCACCGGCGCCGACGACTACATGCTCAAGCCGGTGCGGCGCGGCGAGCTGCTGGCGCGCACCGCGTCCCTGCTGCGGCGCGCCTACCCGGAGCCCGGCAGCGGCTGCGCGCGCGTGGCGCTGGCCGGCTACGTGTTCGATTGCGCCGCGCGCACGGTGGTGCGCGGCGCCACGCCGCTGCGGCTCACGCCGAAGGAGTTCGACCTCGCCGTGCTGCTGTTCCGCAACGAGGGCCGCATCGTGTCGCGCGACCATATCGTGGCGGCGGTGTGGGGGCGCGAGATCTCGCCGCTGTCGCGCACCATCGACACGCACATGTCGCGCGTGCGCAGCAAGCTGGGGCTGGCGCCCGAGCACGGGCTGCGGCTGCTGCCGGTCTACACGCACGGCTACCGGCTCGAGCTGGTGCCGGCCACGGCGTGGGGTCGCGCGAGAGCGGGGGATAGCGGGTGAGGGAGGGCGAGGAGGGCGAGGAGGGCGAGGAGGGCGAGGGCGAGCGAAACGCCGGGACGGCGGCCCGTACGCGGATGCGGATGTGCAGCTGGCCCGCGCATGGCTTGCCCGGCTGCCGCCGCCACTGTCATGCCCATCGCCGATGCCGCCGATGCCCGCCAAAAGCAAGAAAGCCCCCGAAGGGGCTTTCTTGTCGGCTGGAACCTGAAGTGTCCCCGCGTGGGGCGGGGACTTGCCCGTGAAGGCAATCAGGCCAGGAACGATCAGAAAATGTGGCGGATGCCCAGGGCTGCGCCGGTCTGGTTGTTCCTGCCCGGCAGTTCGGTCTGCGTGCCGCCGGTCAGCTTGTTGTAGTCCACGGTGCCGTAGACCTGGGTGCGCTTGGACAGCGAGTACTCGGCCAGCAGCACGCCGGTGTAGCGGTTGCCTGCGTTGTTCGCCACGCCGTTCGCGTCCTTGACGTGGTCGCCGTAGAACACGCCGGTCAGCGCCAGGGCCGGGGTCAGCTGATAGGTCAGACCCAGGTAGCCGATCATGTCCTTGCGCGGGTTGGCCGTGAAGTTGCCGGCCGGCACCGCGTTGGCGCTGCCTGCGGCCAGCGCGTCGCCGTTCAGGCTGGCGTCGACCGAGCCGGTGCGGTCCTTGCCACCGACGTAGCCGAGGAACACCTTGGCCGGGCCGATGCTGTACTTGCCGGACGCGCCCCACATCTGCTGCTTGTTGCCGTTGGCGTCACGGGTTTCCTGGAACACGGCGCCGACGCCGAACGGACCGAACGTGTACGCGGCGCGGGTACCCCAGTACTGCGACGAGGTGAAGCTGCCCGCCTTCTCGCCGAAGCCGTAGCTGGCGCCGACGTTCAGGCCGCCGAACTTGCCGTCGTAGCTGACCACGTTGTTGTTGCGGAAGTTGGTCAGGAAGAACGGCCAGGCGTTGCCGGTGTAGTTGCCGATGGTCAGCGGATCGTAGTCGCCGAAGAAGTTGAAGCCTTCGGTGTACTGGCGGCCCAGCTTGATGGTGCCGAAATCACCCGACAGGCCCACGTAGGCCTGGCGACCGAACAGGCTGTTGTTCTGGTTGGCGCGGCCGGTATCGGGATCGAAGCCGTTTTCCAGCTGGAAGATCGCCTTCAGGTTGTTACCCAGGGCTTCGGCGCCCTTGATGCCCCAGCGGCTGTTGGTGATGGCACCGTTGGTCAGCTGGAACTGGTTGTCGTTGGCACCGTTCGAGTTGCTGGTGTAACGGATGCTCTGGTCGACGATACCGTACAGGGTAACGGACGACTGAGCGTAGGCGCTGCCGGCCAGCAGCGTGCCAATTGCGAGGGTCAGGGCTGATTTCTTCATAGTGCTCCTTTTCTGTTCTGTCGTGTCCGCTGCCGGATCACGGTGGCGGACGGGTTTACGTTTCGTGTAAACGCCGCGAAAATTTAACAAAACGGAAAAGATTAGGACACTAATGGACGTTGTTGGCCGCCTCTAAGCGGGCAAATGGTGCAAAAACCGTTGTGATGCCGCGACAAAACGACAAAATGGTGCAGCGCGAAATGACCGTGGTGCAGCCTGCTTACCCCGCCGTGGGAGGGCTTTCAGCCCGGTTTTCCGGGGCTCGGGTTGGCTGAGGAACCGGGTCGGCCGAGACGGCGCGCGAGGCCGGCAGCGAAGCGCGGCGAGGCCGGCGCCTGGCGAGCCGCCGTGACGCCGCATCGGGCGGCTTGCCGGCGCGCCCGGCCAACGCACCCGGCCAACGCACCCGGCCAACGCGCTAGGTCGACGCGCTAGGTCGACGCGCCTAACACGCGCCCGATCACGCACCCAGTCAACGCACCCGGTCAGGCCCAGTCAGGCGCGCTCAACGAACCCGCTCAACGAAGCCGGGATGCGGGGCATCAGCCCTGCGGGATCTCGATCTTGACCTCGAGCACCTCCAGGTTGTCCTGGCGCTCGAGGCTCACGCGCAGGTCCTGGTCGCTGATTTTCACGTATTTCGAAATGACCGCGACCAGTTCGCGCTGCAGGGCGGGCAGGTAGTCGGCCGGCGCCGAATGGCCGGTGCGTTCGTGGGCGAGAATGATCTGGAGCCGCTCCTTGGCAACGGAGGCGGATTTCTTTTTCTCGCCGAGCAGGAAGGACAGGATCGACATGGTGGCAGGCCCTCCTTACTTGTTGCCGAAGATGCGGGAGAGCAGCCCCGGCTTCTGGTAGTCGGTGAAGCGCATCGGCTTGTCCTTGCCCAGGAAGCGGTCGACCACGTCGCCGTAGGCGTCGGCCACGTCGCTGCCTTCCAGGTGGATGGCCGGCGTGCCCTGGTTGGAGGCGTGCAGCACCGCCTCCGACTCCGGCACCACGCCGATGAGCTTGATGCGCAGGATTTCCTGGATGTCGGTCAGCGACAGCATCTCGCCGCCGTGCACGCGCTTGGGGTTGTAGCGCGTGATCAGCAGGTGTTCCTTGATCGGCTCGCCGCCTTCGCTGGCGCGCTTGGTCTTGGACGCCAGGATGCCCAGGATGCGGTCCGAGTCGCGCACCGAGGACACTTCCGGGTTGGTCACGACCAGCGCCTCGTCGGCGAAATACATGGCCAGCAGCGCGCCCGACTCGATGCCCGCGGGCGAGTCGCACACGATGTACTCGAAGCCCATCTCGACCAGGCCGTTGATGACCTTTTCCACGCCTTCCTTGGTCAGCGCGTCCTTGTCGCGCGTCTGCGAGGCCGGCAGGATGAACAGGTTCTCGCACTTCTTGTCCTTGATCAGGGCCTGGTTCAGGTTGGCCTCGCCCTGCACCACGTTGACCAGGTCGTACACCACGCGGCGCTCGCAGCCCATGATCAGGTCGAGGTTGCGCAGGCCGACGTCGAAGTCGATCACGGCAGTCTTGTGGCCACGCAGGGCCAGCCCGGCGGAGAAGCTGGCGCTGGTGGTGGTCTTGCCTACGCCTCCCTTGCCGGAGGTCACAACGATGATTTTTGCCATGGCTCTTGGATCCAGTAATGGTTGAAGCTTGCGCTGCTGTGGTTGGTGCTCGGCGGCGGTGTTACTTCATCCGGAGCGGTTCGAGGATCAGTTTTTCGCCGTCCAGGCGTACCTGGGCGGGCTTGCCCAGCACGTCGGCGGGCAGCGACAGTTCGCCGGTGCGGTAGATGCCGGCGATGGAAAGCAGTTCGGGTTCCAGGCAGGTGCAGAAGATGCGCGCCTGCGTGTCGCCCTTGACGCCCGCCAGCGCGCGGCCGCGCAGCGGGGCATAGACGTGGATGTTGCCCTCGGCGATGACCTCGGCGCCGTAGCTGACCAGGTCCAGGATCACCACGTCGCCGGCGGCGTAGACCTGCTGGCCCGAGCGCAGCGGCTTGTCGATCAGCATGGTCGGCACGCTGCGCGCGGCGGCGTCCGCCACCGTGGCCGCGACCACCTCGGCCGCGGCCTGCGCCGGCCCGGGCGGGGCTTCCGCCGGGGCCGCGGCGGGCCCCTCGGCCGGCCCGGCCTGCGTAGTCTGCGTGGCCGGCGCGGCTTCTTCGCGGCCGCCGCGCCGGCTGTGGCTGTCCAGCAGCGGCAGGCCGAAGGACGCCGCCCAGCCGTGCTGGGCCTCGCGCGCCACCACGCCGATGGCGCGGGCCTTGAGCTGGGCCAGGGTCTCGATCACCGTGTCGAGCGCGATCCGCTCGTCGCCTTCCAGGCGGCGCAGGTCGAGGGCGACGACATCGTTGGAGAAGAAATCGGGGGTCGATTCGAAGCGGGACAGGAGGTCGTCCCGCAGCGCTGCCATGTCAGCGGACTTGAGCGCGAGGAGGAGGGCGTCGACGTTGCCACTGCGCAGTTCGAAGCGTGGCGATTTCTTCTGGGACATAGTCGGTGACCGTGGAAATGGGACATTCTAACGTCAGCTGGAGGCAGAACTGTAACAAATACCCCTGCCGGGCTTTCCAGTGCCGGATGGGGCGCGCGCCAGGCCGCCGCGGCCACCCGCCGCGCACGCGGCCGCACTTCGTCGCACTTCGTCGCCCTGCGCCGCAGGGCGGCCGCATGTCCGCTGCCGGTTCGTCGCCGGTTCGCCGCCGCGCCGCCCCCGCGCGGGCCGCGCTCTTGTTACGATTGCGCCATTCGGACAAGGGAGCAGGCATGGGTGCGATCGTCAACAGCGTGGCTTACCGCGACGGCAAGCGGCTCGGGGATGTGGCGGTGGACGAGATCAGCGACGCCATCGCGGTGCCCGGCACCTTCGTCTGGCTCGGCCTGCACGAGCCGGACCTGCCGCTGCTGCGCAAGGTGCAGCAGGAATTCGGCCTGCACGACCTCGCCGTGGAAGACGCCCTCGACGCACACCAGCGCCCCAAGCTGGAGACCTACGGCGACTCCATCTTCGTCGTGCTCAACACCGCCCAGCTGGTGAACGAGGAGGTGGTGGTGGGCGAGACTCACCTGTTCGTGGGGCCGCGCTACGTGGTGTCGGTGCGCCACGGCGCCAGCAGTAGCTACGCGCCGGTGCGCGAGCGCTGCGAGAGCGACCCGCGCGCGCTCGCCAACGGGCCGGGCTACGTGCTCTACGCGCTGATGGATTTCGTGGTGGACCACTACATGCCTATCGTCACGCGGCTCGAGGACGCCTTCGAGCAGCTCGAGCAGGGCATCTTCCGCGACGAGTTCGACCGCGCCGCCATCGAGCACCTGTACCACATCAAGCGCCAGGTCCTGCGCCTGCGCAACGCGGTCTACCCGATCGAAGAGATCTGCGGGCAACTGATCCGGTTGCACGAGGAACTGGTGCCCAAGGAGCTGCGCGCCTACTTCCGCGACATCGAGGATCATGCCAGCCGCCTGGTGCGCACGCTCGACGTGGTGCGCGAAATGCTGACCACCGCGGTGCAGGTCAACCTGGCGCTGGTCACTGTCGGCCAGAACGAGATCGTCAAGCGCCTGGCCGGCTGGGGCGCCATCCTGGCGATTCCCACCGTGGTGTTCAGCCTGTACGGGATGAACTTCAACTTCATGCCGGAGCTGAAGTTCCACTACGCCTACCCGACCGTGATCGGCGTGACCGCGCTGGCCTGCGCGGGGCTCTGGCGCAAATTGCACAAGTCGGGCTGGATCTAGCCGGACGGGTGCCCGGCGCGGCTTGCGCCGGTGCGTTTCAATTGCCGCAAGCGGCGGGCTGATCTTTGCCGGCCACCGCGCGCCACCACCACTCCCCCGTCTTTATATCTTCTTTACACCCCCCTTCCCCCTCTCTACCCCGTTTTTACCGCGCCATCCCTAACCTGCCATCTGTGAATCACTCACGGTGTTTGTCATGGACGGGATCTATTTCATTGGTTTGTTGCTGTTCGGTGCGCTGACCGGCGCACTGCTGGCGCTGTGCGCCGCGCTGGGTGGCAAGCCGCCGGGCGCGGCCGACGGTCCGGGAGCGGACGGCGCCGACGCGCGCCGCAAGGACAGCGCCGCGGACAGGAGGCTGTGATGGACTGGGCCGATCTGCTGGGCGGCGTGCTCGCCGCTGCTGTCTTCATCTACCTCCTGATTGCCCTGTTCCGGCCGGAGAAATTCTGATGTCAACCGAATTCCTGGGACTGCTCGTCCTCTACCTCGCCATCCTGCTGGCGCTCGCGCCGTTCCTCGGGCGCTACATCCGCCGCGCGATGGAGGATGGCGGCTACCGCGCCACCGCCTGGGGCCGGCCGCTGGAGCGCCTGCTGTACCGCGCGGGCGGCGTGCGCGCCGACGCCGGCATGGGCTGGAAGCAATACACGGTGGCGCTGGTCGCCTTCAACATGCTGGGCGTGGTGGCGGTCTACGCGCTGCAACGGCTGCAGGCGTGGCTGCCGTTCAACCCGCAGGGCTTCGGCGCGGTGTCGCCGGACTCGGCCTTCAACACCGCGGTGAGCTTCGTCTCCAACACGAACTGGCAGGGTTATGCCGGCGAATCCACCATGAGCTACCTCACGCAGATGCTGGCGCTCACGGTGCAGAACTTCTTCTCGGCGGCCACCGGCATCGCCGTGGTGTTCGCGCTGATCCGCGGCTTCGCGCGCCAGAGCGCGGCGACCATCGGCAACTTCTGGGTGGACGTCACGCGCTGCACGCTCTACGTGCTGCTGCCGCTGTCGGTCGCCTTCGCCGTGGCGCTGGTCGGCCAGGGCGTGATCCAGAACTTCGACGCCTACAAGGAAGTCGCGCTGGTGACGCCCATCGAGTACAGCCAGCCCAAGGTGGACGCCGCCGGCCAGCCGGTGCTCGACGCCAAGGACGCGCCCGTCACCGAGGCCATGAAGACCGGCACGCAGACGCTGGCGATGGGCCCGGTGGCCTCGCAGGAAGCCATCAAGATGCTCGGCACCAACGGCGGCGGCTTCTTCAACGCCAACTCGGCGCATCCGTTCGAGAATCCGACCGAACTGGCCAACCTGCTGCAGATGCTGGCCATCTTCCTGATTCCGGCGGCGCTGTGCTTCACCTTCGGCGAGATGGTCAAGGACCGCCGCCAGGGCGTGGCGGTGCTGGCGTCGATGACGGTGATCTTCGTGGCGATGGCGTGCGTGGCGGCGCTGTCCGAGCAGCAGGCCAATGCCGCGCTGGCGGGTTTGCCGGTCGACCACGTGGCCAGCGCGCTGCAGGCCGGCGGCAACATGGAAGGCAAGGAAACCCGCTTCGGCATCGCCGCCAGCGCGCTGTTCGCCACCATCACCACGGCGGCCTCGTGCGGCGCGGTCAATGCCATGCACGACTCCTTCACCGCCATCGGCGGGCTGGTGCCGATGCTGCTGATGCAGCTCGGCGAGGTGGTGTTCGGCGGGGTTGGCTCGGGCCTGTACGGCATGCTGGTGTACGCGGTGCTGGCGGTCTTCATCGCCGGCCTGATGATCGGCCGCACGCCCGAATACCTGGGCAAGAAGATCGAGGCCTACGAGATGAAGATGACCGCGGTGGCGATCCTCGTCACGCCGCTGCTGGTGCTGCTCGGCACCGCCGTGGCGGTGATGGTGGAGGCCGGGCGCGCGGGCGTGTTCAACCCCGGCACGCACGGCTTCTCGGAGATCCTCTACGCGCTCTCGTCGGCGGCCAACAACAACGGCAGCGCCTTCGCCGGGCTGTCGGCCAACACGCCGTTCTACAACGGGCTGCTGGCCGCGGCGATGTGGCTCGGCCGCTTCTGGATCATCGTGCCGATCCTCGCGCTGGCCGGCTCGCTGGCCGCCAAGAAGCGCGTGCCGGTGACGGGCGGCACCATGCCCACGCACGGCCCGCTGTTCGTGGTGCTGCTGGTCGGCTCGGTGCTGATGGTGGGCGCGCTGACCTACGTCCCGGCGCTGGCGCTGGGGCCGGTGGCGGAGCAATTGCAGGGCGCCGTGGTCACGGCGGCAGGAAAGTAGCCCGGGGCCGCCCGCCCGCCGCGCATCGCCGCGCGGGCGGCATCCCCAGGCAGATCAGCGTATTGCGGAGAAACGCATGCAACAAGAATCGATGGTGACGCGCGGCAAGCAGGCCGGCGCGGCACCGGCAAGCACCACCCCGGCGGCCACTGGCGGCGCGCCGGCCCCGGGCGGCACCCACAAGGCAGGCGCCCACCAGGGCGGCGGCCACCAGCGCCCGCCGCGCGGCGGCATGTTCGCGCCCGAGCTGGTCAGGCCGGCCCTGCTCGACGCGGTGAAGAAGCTGTCGCCGCGCGACCAGCTGCGCAACCCGGTGATGTTCGTGGTCTACGTGGGCAGCATCCTGACCACCATCCTGTTCTTCCGCGCGCTGTTCGCGCCCGCCAGCGCGGGCGGCGAGAGCGCGGGCTTCATCCTCGCGGTGTCGGTGTGGCTGTGGTTCACCGTGCTGTTCGCCAACTTCGCCGAGGCGCTGGCCGAAGGGCGCAGCAAGCAGCAGGCCGAGGCGCTGCGCGGGCTCAAGACCACCGTCACCGCGAAACTGGTCAAGGAAGGCCGGCGCGACTGGCGCGCCGCCGGCGCCACCGAGGCGCGCGCGGCCACCGCGCTGCGCCGCGGCGACGTGGTGCTGGTCGAGGCCGGCGACATGGTGCCCGGCGACGGCGAGGTGATCGAAGGCGTGGCCTCGGTCGACGAAAGCGCCATCACCGGCGAGTCCGCGCCGGTGATCCGCGAGTCGGGCGGCGACTTTTCCTCGGTGACGGGCGGCACGCGCGTGCTGTCGGACTGGATCGTGGTGCGCATCACCACCAATCCGGGCGAGAGCTTCATCGACCGCATGATCACGATGGTCGAGGGCGCCAAGCGCCAGAAGACCCCCAACGAGCTGGCGCTGACCATCCTGCTGGTGGGCCTGACCATCGTGCTGCTGCTGGCCACCGCCACGCTGCAGCCGTTCTCGGTGTACAGCGTGCTGGTGACGAAGGCCGGCATGCCCGTCACCATCACCGTGCTGATCGCGCTGCTGGTGTGCCTGATCCCCACCACCATCGGCGGGCTGCTGTCGGCCATCGGCGTGGCGGGCATGAGCCGCATGATGGAAGCCAACGTGATCGCCACCTCGGGCCGCGCGGTGGAAGCCGCCGGCGACGTCGACGTGCTGCTGCTCGACAAGACCGGCACCATCACCCACGGCAACCGCCAGGCCGCGCGCTTCATCGCCGCGCCCGGCGTCGGCGCGCAGCAGCTTGCCGAGGCCGCGTGGCTGTCGTCGCTGGCCGACGAGACGCCCGAGGGCCGCAGCATCGTCACGCTGGCGCGCCAGCAGTCCGGCGCCGCCGCGCCCGACATCAGCGCGCTGCGCCCGATCTTCGTGCCGTTCACCGCGCAGACCCGCATGAGCGGCGTGGACGCGGGCGGGCGCAGCGTGCGCAAGGGCGCCGCCGACGCCGTGCGCCGCTACGTGACCGAGCGCGCCGGCAAGTTCCCCGAGGCGGTGATGCAGGCCGTGGACGACGTGGCCCGCGCCGGCAGCACGCCGCTGGTGGTGGCCGAGTCGTTCGACGACGGCCGCGGCGAGACCGTGCGCGTGCTCGGCGTGGTCGAGCTCAAGGACATCGTCAAGTCCGGCATCCGCGAGCGCTTCGGCGAGCTGCGCAAGATGGGCATCCGCACCGTGATGATCACCGGCGACAACCGCCTCACCGCGGCCTCGATCGCGGCCGAGGCGGGCGTCGACGACTTCCTCGCCGAGGCCACGCCCGAAGCCAAGCTCAAGCTGATCCGCGACTACCAGGCCGAAGGCCGCCTGGTGGCGATGACCGGCGACGGCACCAACGACGCGCCCGCGCTGGCGCAGGCCGACGTGGCCGTGGCCATGAACAGCGGCACGCAGGCGGCCAAGGAAGCCGGCAACATGGTCGACCTCGACAGCAACCCGACCAAGCTGATCGAGATCGTGGAGATCGGCAAGCAGATGCTGATGACGCGCGGCTCGCTGACCACCTTCAGCGTGGCCAACGACGTGGCCAAGTACTTCGCCATCATCCCGGCCGCGTTCGCCACCACCTATCCGCAGCTCAACCTGCTCAACGTGATGGGCCTGGCCACGCCGGCCTCGGCCATCCTGTCGGCGGTGATCTTCAACGCGCTCATCATCGTGGTGCTGATCCCGCTGGCGCTGCGCGGCGTGGTGTATCGCCCGCTCGGCGCGGCCGTGCTGCTGCGGCGCAACCTGCTGGTCTACGGCCTGGGCGGCATCCTGGTGCCGTTCGTCGGCATCAAGATCATCGACATGATCCTGGTGCTGTTCGGCTGGGCGTGAGCCACGCCCGCGTCCAGGTCCATACCCAAGCCCGCGCACCGCACCCGCAAAGACATTGAACGGAGTCATCATGCATACCCAAGCCACAGCCCCCCGCGGCGTCAATGGCCAGTCCGAAACGCCCGTGCAGGGCGGCCTGCTGCGCCCGCTGCTGACGCTGTTCGTCGCGCTGTCCGCCGTCACCGGCCTGCTCTACCCGGGCGTCGTCACCGGCATCGCGCGCGCCGTGTTCCCGCACCAGGCGGCCGGCTCGCTGATCGTCAAGGACGGCAAGGCGGTCGGCTCCGAGCTGATCGGCCAGCCCTTCTCCGACCCGAAGTACTTCTGGGGCCGCTTGTCGGCCACCGCGCCGATGCCCTACAACGGCGCCGCCTCGGTCGGCTCCAACTACGGCCCGAGCAACCCCGCGCTGACCGACGCCGCGCGCGCGCGCATCGACGCGCTGCACGCGGCCGACCCGGCCAACCAGGCGCCGGTGCCGGTCGATCTCGTCACCGCCTCGGCCAGCGGCCTGGACCCGCACATCAGCCCGGCCGCCGCGCAGTACCAGGCCGCGCGCGTGGCGCGCGCGCGCGGCCTGCCGGCCGAGCGGGTGCAGGCGCTGGTGGCGGCCAATACGCAAGGGCCGCTGCTGGCGGTGCTGGGCGATCCGGTGGTCAACGTGCTCAAGCTGAACCTGGCGCTGGATGCGGAAAAGCCGTGACGGCGCGGGCTTTGCTCCCCTGTCCCGCGCGCGGGACAGGGGCCGGGGGAGAGCGCCGGCGCATCAACCGCCGCCGCGCCCGGCCGCGCGCCGCCGTGGCACAATCGTCCGCATCCTCCCGCCTTGCGCGCAGCGCGCCTTCCCATGCCTGACACCGCCACGCGCGACACGCCGCCGCGGCCCGATCCCGACGCCCTGCTGCAACGCATGCAGGCCGAGGGCGAGCGCGCCGCGCGCGGCAGGCTGCGCGTGTATTTCGGCGCCTCGGCCGGCGTGGGCAAGACCTTCGCCATGCTGGCCGCGGCGCGCGCGCTGCGCGAGCAGGGCAGCGACGTGCTGGTCGGCGTGGTGGAAACCCACGGCCGCGCCGAGACCGAGGCGCTGCTCGACGGCCTCGAGCGGCTGCCGCCGAAGGCCATGCCGCACCAGAAGCTGGACGGCCGCGTGCTGCACGAGTTCGATCTCGACGGCGCGCTGGCGCGGCACCCGGCGCTGATCCTGGTCGACGAGCTCGCGCATTCCAACGCGCCCGGCAGCCGCCATCCGAAGCGCTGGCAGGACATCGAGGAACTGCTCTCGGCCGGCATCGACGTGTGGACCACCGTCAACGTCCAGCATCTCGACAGCCTCAACGAGGCGGTCGGCGGCATCACCGGCATCCGCGTGTGGGAGACCGTGCCCGACACGGTGTTCGACGATGCCGACGAAGTGATCCTGGTGGACCTGCCCGCCGACGAGCTGCTGCGGCGCCTGCGCGACGGCAAGGTCTACATGCCGGAGCAGGCGCGCACCGCGGCCAGCAATTTCTTCCGCAAGGGCAACCTGATCGCGCTGCGCGAGCTGGCGCTGCGCCGCACCGCCGACCGCGTGGACGACGACGTGCGCGCCTACCGCCACGCCGAATCGATCCGCCCGGTGTGGCGCACGCGCGAGGCGGTGCTGGCCTGCATCGGCACCGGCGACGATGCCGCGCAGGTGGTCAAGAGCGCGCGGCGGCTGGCCGGCCAGCTCGATTGCGACTGGCACGTGGTGACGGTGGCCACGCCGCGCCTGGCGCCGCTGGCCGCGCCGGCGCGCGCCAGCCTGGAAGCGGCGATGCGGCTGGCCGAGGAGCTCGGCGCGCGCACCGAGACGCTGGCCGGCAGCGACATCGTGCAGGCCGTGACCGGCTACGTGCGCCGCCACAACCTGACCAAGGTGGTGGTGGGACGCGCGCCCGGCGCGTGGCACCGCGCCGGCGGCGGCGTGCTGGCGCGCGGCCGCGCGCTGCTGGCGCTTGCGCTGGCGCCGTTCCTGGGCGCGCGCGCGTGGCTGTTCGGGCGCCACAGCTTTGCCGATTCGCTGGCGCTGGGCTGCCCCGAGATCGACGTGATCCGCGTGGCCGCCGACGCGATGGCGGCCGACGCGCGCGGCCGCGCGCAGCCGGCGGCGGGACCGGGTTCGCGCGCGGACGTGCGCGGCGACCTCGATGCCGGCGCGGCCGGCGTGGCCGACGGCGAGCGCGGCGTGGCGGCGCGTCGCCTCGACTACCTGTGGGCGGTGGCGTGGTGCGCCGGCGCCAGCGTGCTGTCGGCGCTGGCGCGGCCGTGGTTCGAGCTGGTCAACATCGCCATGCTGTTCCTGGCCGCGGTGGTGGCGGTGGCGCTGCGCCACGGGCGCGGGCCGGCCGCGCTGGCCTCGGTGGTGTCGGTGGCGGCCTTCGACTTTTTCTTCGTGCCGCCGCGGCTGTCGTTCTCGGTCAGCGACGTGCAGTACCTCGTGACCTTCGTGGTGATGCTCACCGTGGGCCTGGTGATCGGCCAGCTGACCGCCGGGCTGCGCGAGCAGGCGCGCGTGTCGGTCGAGCGCGAGACCGAGGCGCGCACGCTCTACGAGCTGGCGCGCGAGCTGTCGGCCGCGCTGGTGCCCGAGCAGATCGTCGCCATCGGCAGCCGCTTCCTGCAAGCCGCGCTCGGCGCGCGCTCGGCCTTTTTCCTGGTCTCGCCCAAGGGCCGCCTGATGGCGCCCGCGGTGGACCCGGACCAGCGCGCCAGCGGCGCCATCGACCCGGTGCTGGCGCAATGGGTGTTCGACCACGGCCAGCCCGCCGGCACCGGCACCCACACGCTGCCCGGCAGCACCGTGCTCTACCTGCCGCTCAAGGCGCCGATGCGCACGCGCGGCGTGCTCGCGGTGGAGCCGCAGGCGTGGCGCGCGCTGGCGCAGCCCGAGCTGCGCCGCCAGGCTGACGTGTTCGCCACGCTGATCGCCATCGCCATCGAGCGGCTGCACTACGTGGAGGTGGCGCAGCAGGCGCTGGTGTCGATGGAGTCCGAGCGGCTGCGCAGCTCGCTGCTGGCCGCGGTCTCGCACGACCTGCGCACGCCGCTGACCAGCCTGGTCGGCATGGCCGAGACCATGCAGCGCGCCGAGCCGCCGCTGCCGCCGCCGCTGGCCGAGACCGTCGCCGCCATGCGCGAGCAGGCGCTGCGCATGCGCACGATGGTCATCAACCTGCTCGACATGGCGCGCCTGCAGAGCCGCGACGTGCACATGCGCAAGGAGTGGCAGTCGTGCGAGGAAATGGTCGGCGCGGCGCTGGCCGCCATGCGCGACGCGCTCGCGCGCCACCGCGTGTCGGTGTCCGGGCTGGCCGCGCTGCCGCTGGTGGAATGCGACGCCGTGCTGATGGAGCGCGTGCTGTGCAACCTGCTGGAGAACGCCGCCAAGTACACGCCGGCGGGCACCGCTATCCGCGTCTCGGGCGAGCTGGCCGACACCGAGGTGCGGCTGGTGGTGGCCGACCAGGGCCCGGGCGTGCCGCGCGGGCAGGAACAGTCGATCTTCCAGAAATTCACGCGCGGCGAGCGCGAATCGGCCACCGCCGGCGTGGGCCTGGGCCTGGCCGTGTGCGAAGCCATCGTGCAGGCGCACGGCGGGCGCATCTGGGTGGAGAGCGCGGGCGGAGACGATGGCGAAGGCCGCGGCGCGCGCTTCGTGGTGGCGCTGCCGCGCGGCACGCCGCCCGCGGTCGAGCCCGAAGCCGCGGCGGGCGCAACACACAAGGAACCTCACTGAGATGGCATTCGATTTTTCGCCCACGGTACTGCTGGTCGAGGACGAGCCGCATATCCGCCGCTTCGTGCGCGAGGCGCTGCAGGCCGAAGGCTGCGCCGTGCACGAGGCCGAGACGCTCAAGCGCGGCCTGATCGACGCCGGCACGCGCCAGCCCGACATCGTGATCCTCGACCTCGGCCTGCCCGACGGCGACGGCATGACGCTGATCCGCGAGATGCGCACCTGGACCGAAGTGCCGGTGCTGGTGCTGTCCGCGCGCAGCGGCGAGGACGACAAGATCGCCGCGCTCGACGCCGGCGCCGACGACTACCTCACCAAGCCGTTCGGCGTCGGCGAACTGATCGCGCGCGTGCGCGTGCTGCTGCGCCGGCACGCCCGCCTCAATCCCCAGGGCAGCGCGCTGGTCGCCTTCGGCGACGTGCAGATCGATCTCGCCAACCGCGTGGTCACGCGGGCCGGCGAGGACGTCCACCTGACACCGATCGAATACCGCCTGCTGGCGGTGCTGATCGCGCACCGCGGCAAGGTCATGACGCACCGCGAGCTGCTGCGCGAGGTGTGGGGGCCGGCGCATTCGGAGAGCAGTCACTATCTGCGTGTCTATATGGGGCACCTGCGGCAGAAGCTGGAGAGGGATTCGGCGCAGCCGGTGCATTTGATGACGGAGTTGGGGGTGGGGTATAGGTTTGTGGGATAGGGGTTTGTTTGTGTTTTGGCTTTAAAGTCGAAGTCAACTTCTTAACGTCAAAGTCAACATCAAA
>NZ_BBQM01000008.1 GCF_000876015.1 Cupriavidus basilensis
TTTGATGTTGACTTTGACTTTGATGTTGACTTTGACTTTGACTTTGACTTTGACGTTAAGTCTTTGACTTTGAAGTTAAGCCTTTGACTTTGATTCTAGTCTTTCAAAGACTTCGACTCCAATCCTTCCCCCCTCCCCCACCGGCAACCCCAACACCGCCCGGACCCCCCGTCCCTGCACGCCCTCGCCCAGTTCCACCGTGCCGCCGAAGCGCGCCGCCATCTCGCGCGAGATGGCCAGCCCGAGGCCGGAGCCGGGTTCGGTGTTGCCCACGCGCCGGTAGAAGCGCGCAAACACCTTCTCGCGTTCTTCGGCGGGAATGCCGGGCCCGTCGTCCTCGACGACAAGGCGGGCCACGTCGCCGGCGCGCGCCGCAGACAGCGTGATCCGGCTGCCGCGCGGTGAATACTGGATGGCGTTGTGGACCAGGTTGGCGAACGCCTCGCGCAGCAGCGCGGCGTCGGCGCGCACCGGCAGCGCCAGCCCGGCGGGGCGTTCCCAGCCGAAGTCCTGCTGCTTGCCGCGCGCCAGCGGCAGGTAGTCCAGCGCGACCTGCTCGGCCACCGCCACGGCGTCGGTCAGCGGCGGCGGCTCGGCGTCGCCGGGGCTGTCGCTGCCCGGATGCTGGCGCACGCGCGCCAGCGCCAGCAGCTGGCTGGTGAGGCGCGCGGCCTGCTCCAGCTGGGTGACGATGCCGCCCACGGCCTCGCGCGCGGCCTGCGGCGCGTGGGCCGGATCGGCGCCGGCGCCCAACTGGCGCTGGGCGAACTCGGCCTGGGTCTTGAGGATGGCCAGGGGCGTGCGCAACTGGTGCGCGGCGTCGGCGATGAACTGCGCCTGCGCCTGCGCCATCGCGCTGGAGCGCGACACGTGCAGGTTGACCGCGTCCACCAGCGGGCGCACTTCGAGCGGCACGTGGTCGAAGGCCAGCGGCGTGAGGTCTTCGGCCCGGCGCGCCTGCACGTCGTCGCGCACGCGCGCGAGCGGGCGCAGCACATAGGTGATGCCGGCCACCAGCACGCCCGCGCTGACCAGGATCAGCAGCACGTCGCGCGCCAGCGCGCCGCGCCACACGGTGGCGATCAGGTCCAGGCGCGGCTCTGCGCTCTCGGCCACCTGCACGATCACGCGCATGTTGGCGTTGGGCCGGTAGACCGGGTGCGCCAGCGCGGCGATGCGCACCGGGTCGCCGCGGTAGTCGGCGTCGTAGAAGCGCGGCTGGTTGCTGGCCAGCGCGCCGGCCGGCAGCGGCAGGTCGTCGTAGCCGGTGACGGTCTCGACCTGGCCGTTGCGCTCGAGCGAGACGCGGTAGAACACGTGGGTCTGGGTGGCGGTCTCGAACATTTCCATCGCCGCGTCGGGCAGCGCGATCTGCACGCTCTCGCCGGCCATGCCGATGGCGTTGTCGATGGCGCGCACCGAGCCGTACAGCGAGCGGTCGTAGGCGGCGTTGGCGGCGTCGCGCAGCGTGCCGTAGGTCAGCCAGGTGTCGAGCGCCATCATCGCGGCCAGCGCCGGCACCAGCAGGACCAGCAACTGGCGGCGCAGGCTGCCCTGCAGCCAGCGCCGCAGCCAGTGCCGGGGCAGGCGGTGCAGCATCAGGCCGGCCCTTCCGGTTCCAGCAGGTAGCCGAAGCCGCGCAGCGTGACGATGGTCACGCCGTGGCCGGAGAGTTTTTTGCGCAGGCGGTAGACCAGCACTTCGATGGCGTCGGGGCTGACATCGGCGTCGAGCGAGAACACCTTGTCGAGCAGTTGCGCCTTGGTCAGTGGCTGGCCGCTCCTGGCCAGCAGCGCGCCCAGCAGCGTGGACTCGCGCGGGGTGAGCGCCAGCGGCGCGCCGCCGAGCGTGAAGCTGCGGGTCTCGCCGTCGAACACCAGCGAGCCGCACTGCAGGCGCGGATGGGCGCGCCCGCGGCTGCGCCGGATCAGCGCCAGGATGCGCGCCTCCAGCTCGGCGATGGCGAACGGCTTGGGCAGGTAGTCGTCGGCGCCGAGGTTGAGGCCGCGCACGCGCTCGTCGAGCGTGTCCTGCGCGGTCAGGATCAGCACCGGGGTGCGGTCGTCGCGCCCGCGCATGGACTTGAGCACGGACAGGCCGTCCTTGCCGGGCAGGCGCAGGTCCAGCACCACCGCGTCGTATTCCTCGGCGATCAGCCGCGCCTCGGCCTGCAGGCCGTCGGCCACGTGCTCGATCACGAAGCCGCCCTGCTCCAGCGCGCGCGCCACCCAGCGCGCCAGCTCGATCTCGTCTTCCACCAGCAACAGGCGCACGCCGGTCCTCCCATGCTCGATAAGCGTCCGTTGTTCACAATGCGGCACAGCGGCCGCCGCGGGGGACTGGCCGCGGGCGCCTATAATACCTCCGCCCCGGGCCGGGCGCGGCGTGCGCGCCAGGGCCCTGCCAGGCAGCGATGTCAGCCCCGATGGTTCCAGCCTTGCGCAAGTTGCCCCCTGCCCACGCCCTCTCTTCCGCCCCGGCCGGCCCGTCCGCGCCGGGCACCGCCGCGCCGCCGAGCCGGCGCCGCCGCCGCGTGCTGGCCGGCGCCGCGGCGCTGGGCGCGGCGTGGAGCGCGGGCCTGAGCGCGCCGCTGCGCGCGCAGTCCGCGCCGCCGGTGCCGCCCGGTTATCCACAGAGCTATGCCGAGATCATCGCGCGCGCGCTGCGCGAAGGCGCGGTCAACGTGCACGCCTCCACCGACGCCGACATCGCCCAGCCGCTGGTGAGCGCCTTCGAGGCGCGCTACCCGGGCATCAGGGTGCGCTACCGCGAGCTCAACACGGTGGAGCTCAACGACGGCTTCCTGGCCGAAGGCGCGCGCCTGGCCGCCGGTGAGCCGCCCGGCGCCGAGACCGCCGACGTGCTGTGGAGCACGGCGATGGACCTGCAGATCAAGCTCGTCAACGACGGCCACGCGCTGCGCTACGCCTCGCCCGAGCGCGCCGGGCTGCCGGCCTGGGCGGCGTGGCGCGACGAGGCCTGGGGCACCACCTTCGAGCCGGCCGTGATCGTCTACAACCGGCGCCATTTCGCCGGCATGCAGACGCCGCGCAGCCGCACCGGGCTGGCGCGGCTGCTGCAGGAGAACACGCCGCGCTGGCGCCAGCGCGTGGTGACCTACGACGTGGAGAAATCGGGCGTGGGCTACCTGCTGGCGCAGCAGGACGCGCGCATGGGCGACGAGTTCTGGTACCTGGCGCAGGCGCTCGGGCGCTGCGGCGTGCAGTTGTCGGCCTCCACCGCGAACATGATCGAGCGCATCGCCTCGGGCGAGTTCGTGATGGGCTACAACCTGCTGGGCTCGTATGCGCTGTCGCTGATGGAGCGCGGCGCGGAGATCGACGTGATCGCCCCGCGCGACTACACGCTGGTGATGTCGCGCGTGGCCTTCATCGCGCGCCGCGCGGCGCATCCCAACGCGGCGCGGCTGTGGCTGGACTTCCTGCTGTCGCGCGCGGGCCAGACCGTGCTGGGGCAGAGCGCCTCGCAGCTCTACACCATCCGCACCGACACCGACAGCGTGCACACCGCGGCGGCGCTGGCCGAGCGGCTGGGCTACGCGCTCAAGCCGATCAGCGTGGGCCCCGGCCTGCTGGCGGCGCAGGACACGCTGCGCAAGCGCGCCTTCTTCGCGCGCTGGCGCGACGCCACGCGCGGCTGACGGAACGGGTGGCTGGGCGGGGGCTGCCTCAGCCGGCCTTCGTGCCGCGCGCAGGCCTGGCGGTGGCTTTCGGCGTGGTTTCCGGGGCTGTCTTCGCTGCCGTTTTCGAGGCGGCCTTCCGGGCCGGCTTCGGTGCCGCCTTCGGCGCAGCTTTCGACGCGGCCTGCTCCGCCTCCTTGGCTTCCTTGGCCTGGGCTTCCTGGCACATCGAATCGATTTCCTCGTTCAGCGCGGCCACCGGCGGCGCCACGTAGCCCTTGCGCAGGGCCGGCGACAGCCGCAGCGTGTCGATGAAGGCATCCGACACGCGCGCGGCGTTGGTCTCCAGGTCGAAGTCCTCCGGCGCGAACAGCCAGTGCGACAGCATGCCGCCGATGGAGGCGTGGAAGACATTGACGGCGAGGTCGAGGTCGAGGTCAGCCGGCAGCTGGCCGCGGTCCACCGCCAGGCGCAGGTGGTCGCGCATCTTCACCGTGCCTTCCTGGTGCGACTGGCGCTGGCGCTGGAAGATGGCGCCGTTCTCCTCGACCATCTCGCACTTGTGGAAGACGATCTCGAACACGCGCCGCCATTGCGGGTTTTCCACGGTCTGGCGCAGCGCGAACGCGCAGATGTCGCGGATGCTGCCGAGCGGGTCTTCCTTGCTGGCGATGCGCTCGGGCTCGCACAGCGCCTCGAGCGGCAGGTGCACGCGGTCCGACATGGCGGCGAACACGTCGCTTTTGTTCTTGAAGTGCCAGTAGATGGCGCCGCGGGTCACGCCGGCGGCCTCGGCGATGTCGGCAAGCGACGGGCGTGCCACGCCGCGGGCGTGGAACACGGCTTCCGCCGCGTCGAGAATGCGGTGGCGCGTTTCTAGCGCCTCTTCCTTGGTGCGTCTGGCCATGATGTTCTCGGCTGCCGGCCAGGTCTGGCCGGTCTGTTATCTCTCCCGGGTGCAGTCGACGGCGCCGCCGGGCACGGGCATGCGCTAGCGCGCGCGGCCTTCGCCGGGCCGCTGATATATGGGGCAATTATCGCCGCATTGCAACAGACACTTACATACATGCGCGAATGTATCTATAATACGCGTTCGCCTGACGTTCAGCCAGCCCGGGCGGGCTGACGCGGCGCCGCGATTTCCGCGCCCGTCCTGCCGTGGCGGGCGGTTTTCCGCGGCGTCCCGCCGGCGTGCCGTGGCCCGGTTTTTCCATTTGTCACACGCGTAGCGCCAGCGCGCCCGTAAGTGACCAGCAGCACTCTTTATGCCCGCCGCCGGCCTTTGCCGGCCGGCGGGCCGCGCCGTATCCGCGCACGCTGCCGGAAGCGCATGCGGCCGATCTCAAATTGCCATCATGGGGTTATCGATGAGGAAGTCCCAACGTATTACCTGCGTTGCCGCTGCCGTTTTGTCGGCGCTGGCGCTCACCGCCTGTGGCGACAAGCAGCCGCAGGGCGGCGCCATGCCGCCGCCCGAAGTGGGCGTCGTCACCGTGACGCCGACCACGGTGTCGGTCATCAATGAGCTGCCGGGCCGCCTCGAAGGCGTGCGCACCGCCGAGGTGCGCGCGCGCGTGGCCGGCATCGTGCTGTCGCGCAACTACCGCGAAGGCGGCGAGGTCAAGGCCGGCCAGCTGCTGTTCAAGATCGACCCGGCGCCGTACCAGGCCCAGCTCGAATCGGCCAGGGCGAGCCTGGCGCGCGCCGAGGCCAATGCCGTGGCCGCGCGCCAGAAGGCCGAGCGCTATAAGCCGCTGGTGGCCGTGAACGCGGTCAGCAAGCAGGAGTACGACGAAGCCGTGGCCGCCGCCGGCCAGGCCGCCGCCGACATCGCCTCGGCCAAGGCTGCCGTCACCACCGCCCAGATCAACCTCGGCTACACCGCCGTGACCGCGCCGATCGGCGGCCGCGTGGGCCGCGCGCTGGTGACGGAAGGCGCGCTGGTCGGCAGCGGCGAGGCCACCAAGCTGGCCACGGTCGAGCAGGTCGACCCGATCTGGGTCACGTTCACCCAGCCCGCCAGCGAAGTGATGAAGCTGCAGCGCGCCATCGGCAGCGGCCAGGTCAAGGGCGTGGACGGCGGCGCGCGCGTGCACCTGTTCATCGAGGACGGCCGCGAGTACGAGCAGACCGGCAAGCTGCTGTTCTCCGACATGACGGTCGACCCGACCACGGGCGCCATCACGCTGCGCGCGCAGTTCGCCAATCCCCGCCGCGAGCTGCTCTCGGGCACCTTCGTGCGCGTGAAGATCGAGCAGGGCGTGGACGAGAACGCGCTGACCGTGCCGCAGCGCGCGCTGGTGCGCACGGCGCAGGGCGCCTCGGTGCTGGTGGTGGGCGGCGACGGCAAGGTGGCCTCGCTGCCGGTCACGGCGCCCCAGGCGGTCGGCGAGAACTGGATCGTCACCGCGGGCCTCAAGGGCGGCGAGAAGGTGATCGTCGAGGGCCTGCAGAAGGTCAAGGTGGGCGCGCCCGCCAAGGCCGTGCCGTTCGCGGCGCCCGCTGCCGCGCCTGTTGCCGCCCCCGCCGCCGCGCCTGTCACCGCCGCTTCCGAACCGGCCGCGCAGCCGGCCAGCGCGGGCGCCTCGGCGCCGGCGGCGGTCGCCGCGGAGGCGGACGGCAAGGCGGCCGGCAAGGCAGACAAGCAGGCCGGCGCCAAGCAAGGCTAATCACAGCGCAATACCAAGGGAGCCAGTTCTATGGCCAAGTTTTTCATCGACCGGCCGGTGTTCGCGTGGGTTGTCGCGCTGATCATCGTGCTGGCAGGGGTGCTGTCGATCCTGCAGTTGCCGATCGCCCAGTATCCCAACATCGCACCGCCGACGATCTCGGTCACGGCGACCTACCCGGGCGCATCCGCCAGGACGCTCGAAGACTCGGTCACGTCGGTGATCGAGCAGGAGCTCAACGGCGCGCCGGGGCTGCTGTATTACCAGTCCACCAGTGAAGCCACCGGCCTGGCGACGATCACCATCGCCTTCGATCCGAGCTCCAACGTCGACCTCGACTCGGTCGAGGTGCAGAACCGCCTCAAGCGCGTGGAAGCGCGCCTGCCGGCCGAGGTGCGCCAGCAGGGCGTGCGCGTGGACAAGGCCGGGAACAACTACATGATGTTCCTGACGGTCTCGTCCAAGTCGGGCCGGGCCGATGCCATCGAGCTCGGCAACTACGTCTCGGCCAGCGTGATCGACTCGATCCGCCGCGTGCCCGGCGTGGGCCAGGCCGACCTGTTCGGCACCGAGTACGCCATGCGCATCTGGGTGGACCCGTCCAAGCTGACGGGCTTCAACCTGACGCCGCAGGACGTCACCGCGGCCATCGCCGAGCAGAACGTGCAGGTCGCCGTGGGCGAGCTGGGCGGCGCGCCGTCGCCCAAAGGCACCGAGCTCAACGCCACCGTCACCACCGAAAGCCGCCTCACCACGCCGGAGCAGTTCGCCAACATCCTGCTGCGCGTGAACCCGGACGGCTCCTCGGTGCGCATCAAGGACGTCGGCCGCGTCGAGCTCGGCGGCGCCGACTACTCCACGCTGGCGCGCACCAACGGCAAGCCGGCCGCGGCCATCGCCATCAAGCTCGCGCCGACCGGCAACGCGCTCGCCACCGCCACCGCGGTGCGCGCCAAGATGGAGGAGCTGTCCAAGTTCTTCCCGGGCGACTATGCGTACAGCGTGCCTTACGACACCTCCGCCTTCGTCCAGATCTCGATCGAGGAAGTGATCAAGACCCTGCTCGAAGCCGTGGTGCTGGTGTTCCTGGTGATGTACCTGTTCCTGCAGAACTTCCGCGCCACGCTAATTCCCACGCTGGTGGTGCCGGTGGCGCTGATGGGCACCTTCGGCATGCTGCTGGCGTTCGGCTTCTCCATCAACGTGCTGACCATGTTCGGCATGGTGCTGGCGATCGGCATCCTGGTCGACGATGCCATCGTGGTGGTGGAGAACGTCGAGCGCATCATGAGCGAGGAAGGCCTCTCGCCGCGCCAGGCCACGCGCAAGGCGATGGGCCAGATCACCGGCGCCATCGTCGGCATCACGCTGGTGCTGACCGCGGTGTTCATCCCGATGGCGTTCTTCTCCGGCTCGGTGGGCAACATCTACCGCCAGTTCTCGCTGTCGCTGATCTCGTCGATGGCGTTCTCGGCGCTGCTGGCGCTGACGCTCACCCCGGCGCTGTGCGCGACGCTGCTCAAGCCGGTGGAAGCCGGCCATCACCACGAGAAGCGCGGCTTCTTCGGTTGGTTCAACCGCGGCTTCGCGCGCGCGGCCACCGGCTACCAGGGCGTGGTCGCGCGCATCCTCGGGCGCGCCGGGCGCTACCTGGTCATCTACGCGGTCATCCTGGCCGGCGTGGTGGTGCTGTACATGCGCCTGCCCTCCTCGTTCCTGCCCGACGAAGACCAGGGCTACATGATCACCGTGGTGCAGTTGCCCAACGGCGCCACCCAGGAGCGCACCCTGGGCGTGCTCAAGCAGATCGAGGACTACTACCTGCAGAAGGAAAGCAAGGTGGTGGACCAGATGATCACGGTGGCGGGCTTCTCGTTCTTCGGCCGCGGCCAGAACGGCGGCATCGCGTTCGTCAAGCTCAAGGACTGGAAGGAGCGCACCGGCGCGGACGAGACCGCGCAGGCGCTGGTGGGCCGCGCGTTCGGCACGCTGTCGTTCATCAAGGACGCCATCATCTTCCCGCTCAACCCGCCGGCGATCTCCGAGCTGGGCAATTCCTCGGGCTTCGACTTCCGCCTGCAGGACCGCACCGGCCAGGGCCACGCCAAGCTGATGGAAGCGCGCAACATGATGCTCGGCATGGCCGCGCAGAATCCGGCGCTGGCCGGCGTGCGCCCCGAAGGCCAGGAAGACGCGCCGCAGCTGCAGATCGACATCGACCGCGAGAAGGCGCGCGCGCAGGGGGTCTCGGTGGCGGACATCAACGCCACGCTGGCCATCGCGTTCGGCTCGTCCTACGTCAACGACTTCATCTACGAAGGCCGCGTGCGCAAGGTGATCGCGCAGGCCGAGGGCAGCGACCGCAAGCTGCCCGACGACCTGAGCAAGCTGCGCGTGAAGAACAAGAACGGCGACATGGTCGCGTTCGCCTCGTTCTCCACCTCGCAGTGGATCATGGGCTCGCCGCGCCTGGAGCGCTACAACGGCCTGCCGGCGGTGAAGATCGCCGGCCAGGCGGCGCCGGGCCACAGCACCGGCGAGGCGATGAAGATCATGGAGGACAACTTCGCCAAGCTGCCGCCGGGCCTCGGCTTCGAATGGTCCGGCCAGTCCTATGAAGAGCGCCTGGCCGGCTCGCAGGAGCCGATGCTGTACACGCTGTCGCTGATCATCGTGTTCCTGTGCCTGGCCGCGCTGTACGAAAGCTGGTCGATCCCGGTCTCGGTGCTGCTGGTGGTGCCGCTCGGCGTGCTCGGCGCGCTGCTCGGCGTGACGCTGCGCGGCATGCCCAACGACGTGTACTTCAAGGTGGGCCTGATCGCCACCATCGGCCTGTCGGCCAAGAACGCCATCCTGATCGTGGAGTTCGCCAAGGACCTGCAGGCGCAGGGCCGCGGCGTGATCGAGGCCACGCTGGAAGCGGTGCACCTGCGTTTCCGCCCGATCCTGATGACGTCGATGGCCTTCATCCTGGGCGTGCTGCCGCTGGCGATCGCCACCGGCGCGGGCTCGGGCGGCCAGCGCGCGATCGGCACCGGCGTGATCGGTGGCATGATCACGGCCACGGTGCTGGCGATCTTCATGGTGCCGGTGTTCTTCGTGGTGATCCGCAGCCGCTTCAAGGGCCGCGCGCCCGAGCAGGACCTGGACCAGGACCCGAAGCAGGATCAGAAGTGGCTCGAACCCAAACAGGAACTCTGACCATGACCAAGACACTGACCACGCTGTTGCTGGTGGCGGGCGTCCTCTCGGGCTGCACGCTGGCGCCGACGTACGAGCGCCCCGCGCCGCCGGTGGCCACGCAGTACCCGGCCGCGCCCGACGGCTACGCCGCGGCCGAGGTGAAGACCGGCGAGACCCGCCGCGCGGCCGACATCGGCTGGCGCGAGTTCTTCCGCGACCCGCGCCTGCAGGCGCTGATCGCGGCCTCGCTCGAGAACAACCGCGACCTGCGCACCGCCGTGCTGCGCATCGAGGAAGCGCGCGCGCAGTACCAGGTGCAGCGCGCCGACCTGCTGCCCACGGTGAACGCCACCGGCGGCTACACGCGCCAGCGCATCTCGGGCGCGCAGTTCGGCTCCAGCCAGGCCGGCACCTCGATCTCCGAGTACTACCAGGCCGGCGCCGGCATCACGTCGTTCGAGCTCGACCTGTTCGGCCGCGTGCGCAGCCTCTCCAACGCGGCGCTGGCGCAATACTTCTCCACCGAGGAGGCGCGCCGCGCGGCGCAGATCTCGCTGGTCTCGGAAGTGGCCAAGGCCTACCTGTCCGAGCGTTCCTTCGCCGAGCAGTACGAGCTGGCGCAGAACACGCTGCGCACGCGCGAGTCCACGCTGGACCTGGCGCGCCAGCGCTTCGACGCCGGCGCCACCTCGGCGCTGGACCTGCGCGACAACGAATCGCTGGTGGCGCAGGCGCGCGTCTCGGCCGCGCAGCTGGCGCGCCAGCGCGCGCAGGCGCAGAACGCGCTCGAAGTGCTGGTGGGCAAGCCGCTCGGCGGCATCGCGGACCTGCCCGAGGCGATGCGCCTGTCGGACGAGCGCATCATCAGCGACATCCCGGCCGGGCTGCCGTCGGACCTGCTCGAGCAGCGCCCCGACATCCGCCAGGCCGAGCAGCAGTTGCTGTCGGCCAACGCCAACATCGGCGCCGCGCGCGCGGCCTTCTTCCCGCGCATCACGCTCACCGCCAACGCCGGCGCGATCAGCCCGACCTTCTCGAGCCTGTTCGATTCCGGCACCGGCGTGTGGTCGTTCGCGCCGCAACTGACGCTGCCGATCTTCGACTACGGCCGCAACCTGTCCAACCTGGACCTGGCCAACGTGCGCAAGAACATCCAGGTCGCCAGCTACGAGAAGACCATCCAGACGGCCTTCAGCGAAGTGGCGGACGCACTGGTGGCGCGCGGCACGCTCGAGGAACAGGTGCGCGGCCAGGAACAGGTGCGCGACGCCGAGCAGGCACGCTTCGAACTGTCCACGGTGCGCTTTCGCAGCGGCGTGGCCAACCAGCTCGACCAGCTCGACGCGCAACGCCAGCTGTTCACCGCCGAACAGGCACTGATTCAGGCGCGCCAACTGCGCCTGAACAACGCCATCGACCTGTACCGCTCGCTCGGCGGCGGCCTGGCCGAAGCCGGCCCCGTGGCGTCAGCCGACAGCATCAAGCCGGCGGTGACCGCGCAGTAAGGCGGCCACAGATAGCTGGAGGTTTGCTCCCCTCTCCCATGAAATGGGAGAGGGGCGCAGACAATCGGTACGCCGGCCTGGCAGGCAAAAAAAGCGAAGCGCACATGCGCTTCGCTTTTTTTATGGGACGAGGGCAAAGAGAAAGAAAAAAAGGGAGCCACCGAGCCCACCACGAAACCAGTGCCGATTGAGACATCGCTCCCATCCGCCCCGGTCGCGGCAGCAGCCTGAAGGGCTTGGGCCACCGCCATCATGCAGCGCCACCACGAATCGAACGCCATTCGCGATGCCGCAGGCAAGCAACCCGGTAGCGTCAGCAGCCTCATCGAAGCCAACGCCCGCACCACGAAACCACCACCAGAAATAAAGTCTGAGCGCCCAGCCCCCCTGCAAGGGGTCGTTTTCTTTTGGTTACTTTTCTTTGTCGAGACAAAGAAAAGTAACGATCTTCACCAAGCCCGAACCACCAAAACCGCTCGCGCCTCAAGGCCCACAGAAGCCAGAACAAAAATCCCAAGCCCGAACCACCAAAACCGCCCGAGCCTCAAGGCCCACGAAAGCCCGAACAAGGACCCAAAGCCCGAACCACCAATCAAGCCCGATCCCCAAGGCCCACAACAGCCAGCACAGGACCCCCCAAATCCCCGAACCCGACCACCTGCGCTAGCATAACAATCCCCGACGCCAACCCTCCCCCACCCCAATGGAAGTCCGCCCCCTGACCCCCGACGACCTAGACTTAGTCTGCTACCACCGCGAAGAAATGTTCCGCGAAGCCGGCCGCGACGACGCCGTCCTGCGCGCCATGACCGAACGCTTCCGCCCGTGGCTGGAACCGCGCCTGCGCGACGGCGGCTATTTCGGCTTCGTGCTCGCCGAGCACGGCCGCGCGGTGGCGGGCATCGGCCTGATGGCCATCGACTGGCCGCCGCACCCCGCCCATCCCACCCAGGACAAGCGCGGCTACGTGCTCAACGTCTACGTGGAGACGTCCCACCGCAAGCAGGGCCTGGGCCACCGGCTCATGCAGCTGGCGGAGGAGGAGTTCGCGCGGCGCGGCGTGCAGTACGCGATCCTGCACGCGACCGAGATGGGCCGGCCGCTCTACGTCGCGCTCGGCTGGCACGCCACCACGGAGATGGCCAAGGACCTCAGTCCGGCGGCGTGTCCCTGAACGCGGGCAGCGCTTCGGCGGCGGCGCTGAACGCCGCGAGCGCCGGGTAGGCTGCGGCGTCGGCCGCCTGCGGCAGCATCATCTGCGTGAAGCGCCACGCCACGGCGGTGGTCACGTCGGCCTGCGTGAGCCGGCGCTCGTCGGCCGGCGGCGCGGTGCCGGCGATTTCCTTTTCCAGCGCCGCGTAGGCCGCGCCAAGCTGGCCGCGCACGCGCGCGAGCCACGGCTCGTACTGTTTCTCGTCGGGCCGCAGGTTGCATTCGTAGACGATCTGCACGGTCTTCTCGCAGGCGGCCAGCGCCAGCCCGGCCACGCGCAGCGCGTGCTGGAGCGCGGGCAGGTCCGCCGGCATCAGGCTGCGGCCGGCCAGCGCCGCCAGGTAGTCGAGGATCAGCCCCGACTCCATCAGCACCGTGCCGTCGTCGCACACCAGCGTGGGCGCCTTCACCACCGGGTTGATGGCCTGGAACTGCGTGAACGTGCGGAACACCGACACCGGTTTGTGTTCGAACGGCACCCCCAGCAGCCGCAGCGAGATGGCCACGCGGCGGACATAGGGCGAGTCGAGCATGCCGATGAGTTGCATATTGCCTCCAAGGAAAAGCCGGCCCGGGAACGGGCCGGCGAGGCATCAGCATAATCGATCCGCGGCGCGCCGCCGCGCCGGCTTCAGAACTTGTACGTCGCCGCCACGAACACGATGATCGGGCTCGGGCTGATGTCCGCCTTGGAGGTGGACAGCACGGTGCCGTCGGCGGCCTTGACGATCATCGACGAGGTGGTCTTGAGCGGGATGTACGTCACCGACGCGGTCAGCCCCCACTGGTCGGTGATGGCGAACGAGCCGCCCAGGTTGAACACCGGCGCCCACGAGCTCGACGCCTTGGCCTCCACCGAGGTCGGGCCCGGCTTGCCGGCGCCGGCCGCCAGCGTGGCGCCGAGGTTGTTGTTGACCGACGCGGCGAAGGCCGGGTTGAGGTCGATGTTGGTGAAGAAGTTGTACGACACGCCGATGCCGACGAACGGCCGCACGCGCGCGGTCGGCTCCAGGAAGTGGTATTGCGCCATCACCGCCGGGCTCCACTGGCGCGCGCCGGTGATGATCGGGTTGAGGCTGGGGTCGCCCAGTGGCTGGCGGCCCAGCGCGCCGGCCGGCCCCGGCGGGATCAGGTCGCCGTGGCCGTGGAGCTTGAACTTGGGCGGCACGCCGGCCACCGTCGTCAGCGCGATGTGGTCGGTGAAGAAGTGGCTCACGGTCAGGCCCAGCGTGTCGGCGTTGGAGGTGCTGATGCTGCTGCCCGGCGCGCTGAACGAGGACGGCAGCCCGAGCGGGCCGTTGATCGGCGCGTCGATCACGCTGGTGGTGAAGGGGCTGCTGTGCCCGCTGGTGCTGATGTGGAACCAGCCCAGCGCGACCACGTTGTCGCCGGCCTTCTGCGCGTGCGCGGCCGGCATGGCGCCGAGCCAGGCCAGTGCCGCGGCCAGCAGCGGCGCGGCGAATCGAATGGCGTTCATCGTCATGTTGTGTTCCCGGATGTGTGTGGATCGCATGGCGGTCATTGCACGAACGCGCCGATGGTGAAATACGGGCTGCCGCCGCGCGACTCGAGGAAGCCGAACACGCCGCCGGTGAACATGAACTTGCCGGTCGGACCACCCGCGGCGCCACCCTTGCGCGTGGTCGTCACCACGCCCGGCACCTGCTGCGCGTAGTCCAGCGCGAACGCCGTGGCCAGCGACGCGTCCGAGGCGCGGAACGGGTCGAGCATGGTGGCGTCCGGCCCCACCAGCGCGGTGGTGCGGTAGTCGAAGCTGCTGTCCACGCCCACGTATTCACCGTTGACCGAGCCCTGCGCGACGGCCGCCGCCGGCGCCATCATGCCGATGCCGATCTCGTCGTCGGCACCGAGCGGCATGCCGCCCAGCACGCCGCCGATCGAGCCGCTGGCGTAGCCCACGCGGATCATCACCGGCACCAGCTGCCCGCGCAGCTTGCCCACGATCAGGTAGGCGCGCCCGAGCGTGCCGCCCAGCGTGGGCGGCAGCTCGGCCGCGTAGTTGGTCGACAGCAGCGCGCCGCCGGCGGTGGGCACGAACTTGTTGCCCTTCTGCGCGCAGGTGCCGCCGGGCTTGTTGTCGCACACCAGGAACGAGCCGTCGGCCGCCAGCGTCATGCGGTAGTCCTGCGCCACGGTCTGGAAGTTCTTCGACGGCACCTCGTGGAAGCCCGAGCCGTTGTACTGGCCGGCGATCTTGCCGAGGTCGGTCTCGGTCTGCGCGAAGCCGATGAACTGGAAGTACGGGAAGGTGGTGTCGGGCACCACGCCCGCGCCGGCCACGCCGTCGAACTGGATGCGCGCGCCGGGGATGGTGCCGCCGGCCACGCCCTCGCCCACGAACAGCCGCGCCGGGCGGTTCGGGTCCAGGCTGGCGCCGGCGAGCTGGAACGCGCACTGGTTGAGCTTCTCGGTGGGCAGCCCGGTCTCGGGCTGCAGCTTGCCGCTCATCACGTTGCTGCCGCTGGCGGTGTCGCTGCGCGTGGGCTGCACGGTGCCGGTGGCGCGCGGCACCGACGAATCGAGGAACGTCACCTGCCAGGTCATCTTGCTGGTGTCGATCTGCACCTTGACCAGCTCGCCCGAGCCGGTGCCGCCGGTGAAGGTGGTGGTGTAGTCGAGCGCGGCCGGGCACAGCCGCACGGGGATCGCCGCGGCCGGCGCGGCGCTGGTGTGGTCGCCGTCGCCGCCGCCGCCGCAGGCGGCCAGCAGCGCGGCGCCGGCGAGCGCCAGCGCGTAGCGCGCCAGCCGGGACGCGCGGCGCGCGCGGGCCGGCGAAGAGAACGCCGGCCGCGCGCCGGACGACGGGAAAAGGGGGGCCTTGTGCATGATGTCTGTCTCCTGAAGCGCCTTGTGTGCGGCGCGTGGTTCCTGGCCTGTTGTTCTGTTTTTCCGCGCGGGTGCCGTGAGGCGGCACCGTGCGCTGCCGGCCGCCGCGCGCGCCTCCTCCGGGCGCGCGCGGCAAGCTTCGATGCCTGCCGGCTCAGGGACTGGCGAATACGCTGACGCGGAAGGTCGGGTTGGCGCCGCCGGTGCCCGCGAGGTGCGCGAAGGCGTGGCCGGTGGCGATCAGCGTGCCGGTGGTGCCGCTGTTGTCGGTGGTGCCGATCTGGCCCGGGCGGGCCTGCGAGAAGTCGAGCTGGAAGGCGCCCTTGACGTTGGTGGTGAGCGGGTCGACCAGGCCGACCAGCTTGTCCTGCACGATCGACGAGGTGTAGACGAAATCGCTGCCCGAGCCGACGTAGGAGCCGTTGAGCTGCGCGCTGGTCAGCGTGGCGGCCGGGGCGAGGAAGGCCAGGCCCGATTCGTCGTCCACGTTGATCGGGTCGAGCAGGTCGGTCAGGTCGATGTGCGCGTAGCCGGTGCGGATCAGCAGCGGCACCAGCGCGCCGTTGAGCTTGCCCGCGACCAGGATGCCCTTGGCCTTGGTGGTGGGGCCGCTGACCAGCGACTGCGTGTAGAAAAACGGGTATTGCCGCGTGCCGGCGTCGTTGTTGCTCTCGAACGCGCCGTCGTTCTGCGCGCGCGGCCGCCACGGGTTGCCGGTGGACCGGCAGCTGCCGCTGGCCGCGGTGCAGGTGCCGTCCGCGTTCAGGGTCTCGACGGTCTGCGCGGTGGCGGGGATGAAGTTGCCGGCCGGGAACAGGTTGCCGCCCGACGGCACCAGGTGGTAGCCCAGCATGTTGTAGGTGCCCGCCACCTTGGCGAAGTCCGTCTCGGTCTCGGCGAACGCCAGCACCGGGTAGATCGGGAAGGTCTTCGCGGGGATGGCGCCGATCGGCGCGCCGATGCCGAGGTCCACGCCGGGATAGGAGATCGTCGCGCCCGGGATGCCGCCGCCGGCCACGCCGTTGCCGACGAAGATGATGGGCGGGTCGGCGGGGTCGATGACGGCCTGCGCGCCGCCGTCGGACGGCACCGCGCTGCGGATGGCCAGCGCGCAGCGGTTCTGCTCGGCGCTGGGCAGAGAGGTCAGGCGGGCGATGGTGCCGGTGTAGGTCACGCCGGCGCGCGTGGGCTGCACGCTGCCGGGCGCCTTGGGCACCGGCGATTCGAGGATCTGCAGCCGGTACGTGAGCGCCGTGGTGTCGAACTGCATCTTGACGAATTCGCCGCCGCCCGAGCCGCCGGTGTAGACGGTGGCGTAGTCGAGCGAGGCCGGGCACAGCGGCGCCGGCGCGGGGCCGGACTGCGCGGGGCCGCTGGCGGGGCAACTGCCGGTGCTGGCGCAGGATGCGACCTCGGCCGAGCCGGGGCTCGGCGCATCGCCGCCGCCGCAGCCGGCGAGGGTCAGCGCCAGGCTTGTGCCAGCCAGCGCCGCAAGGCCGTTGAATACATTCAAGCGGGCCATCGTTTGTCTCCTTTTTATCGGTTTTGTATTTTTGTGTCGTGCCGGTTTGTCCGGTCTTGTATATGACCTGTTGTGCAGTGACTCTCGCCGTTCGCCCGCGCGAGCGTCAATAGAGCGCCCGTTCCAAACACCGCGCGCCGCGCGCCCGCCACCGCCATGCAGGCGCTCGCGCCGCCTGTTCAAACCGCGGCGCGCCCGCGTGCGCGGCGCAATTCAAACGGCGCGCGCGGCTTCCTCGCGCGGCGCCGGGTCCGGCGGCATGGTTTCAGAACCTGTAGTCGCCGTTTTTCGCGTCGAACGTGTCGGTGTCGAATGTCTTGCGCACGGCCTTCTCGAAGACAATCTTCTCCACCATGTTTCCATCGGCGTCCCACGCGGTCTCCACGCGCGGCCACGGGTTCTTGAGGTCCAGCATCAGCTGCACGCGCTTGGCGTAGTAGCGCGGCGCGCCGGCGGGCAGCTCCCAGGTCAGCGCCACCATGCGCGTGCCCTGCTCCGGCACGATCTCGGCGCGCGCGAAGCGCTCGGAGAGGCCGGCCGCGCGCAGCGAGCGCGCGTCGCGCTCGAGCATCGCCACCACGTACTGGAAGCCGAGGTCGCGCACGGTGTGGTTGGACTGCGCGCGCGCGATGGTGCCGTCGAGCGCGATCCACATCGAGGTGAAGCCCAGCAGCCCGCCCAGGTGGCCGTACATCTCGTCCTTGCGCCGGGTCTCGTCGTAGAGGATCTCCTGGCCGGCCTGGCTGCCGCCGGGCAGCCACTTCGCATAGAGCTGGCGCGGCGCGTGGCGGTAGCGGATCAGCATGCGCGCGGGCTGGTCCTGCCACTGTCCGTTGAGGCGCTCCTGGCGCGTCATCCAGTACTCGTACTCGGGATAGCGGCTCACCTCCGCCTTGGCCCACAGCAGCGGCGTCTCGGGCTGGAGCGCGTTGAACACGGCCAGCAGCTGCTCGTCGGGCAGCTTCGCGAGCTCGCCACCGGCGACCTGCTTCGAGAGCAGCGCGGCCTGCTGCTGCGCGGACAGGCCGTCGTAGGCGGTGCCGGCCGGCGTGGCGGCGGTGGCGGCGGTGGCTGGTGTGACGGATGCCTGGGCATGCGCGACGCCCGGCAGCGCCATTGCGATCACGCCGGCGGCGGCGAGGCCGCGCAGCAGGCCGGCGGGCCGGGCCCCCGGGAATGCGCGCAAGGCCTGGCGCAGCGTCTGGAAAGAGAGTGGCTTCATGATGCGGGTCTCCTGTCACGGCACCGTGCTGCGCCAGGCGCGCGTGGCGCGAAAACGCGGGCAGCAGCGGGCCGGCGCGTGCTCGCGGCACGCGGCGGGTCGGCGAAGCGGATTGCCTGGGCGCGGGTCGCCAGAGCAGCGGCGGGGATCGTGGAACGGCAAGACCCCGCCACCGGGCGAAGCGCGCGGCCGGGCGGCGGAAGGCGCGGCCGTGCGCGCCGGCGGTCGGCCGGCGCGCGGGACGCGCCGCTAGGTCCTGGAGCGGGTACGCATCCAGTCGTCGAGCGGATTGCTCGGGAAGACGATGGGCGGGTGCTCGCGCGCGCCGCGCACCGCCATGCTGGTGACGGCGGCGCGCGTGGCGCCCTCGTTGCGCGCGGTGCGGCGCGTCTTGCGCGCGGCCGCGGCGTGCGCGTCGGCGCGCTGCGCCTGTTCGGCCACCAGGCCGTCGAGCGAGGCCTGCGTGGCGCGCTCCTCGGCGTGCTGGGCCTCGCCGATCACGAACACGTCCTGCAGCGCGCACAGTTGCTGGCTGGCCGGCACCGGCGCCTTGAGCGCGGCGATCACCATCGCGCTCAACTGCGCCAGCACCTGCGCGTCGCTCACGTCCTTGCCCTGCGTGAAGGCTGGCAGCAGGTTGCCGAGCTCGTCGCCGGCCAGCACGCCGGCCAGCGCCTTGAGCGCGAAGTTCAGCCGCCAGCCCAGCTCCTGCGGCGGGATCTCCGGCAGCGCGCGCGCGAAGGCGCCCGAGAAGCGGCCGAACACCGGCGCGTAGTGGCCGAGCAGGTAGGACTGGATGAACGGCGAGGTGTCCGAGTACACGCGGCCGAGCAGCCGCAGGAACGACGGGCCGCCGAGCTCCGGCTCGCGCGCCATCTGCAGCGCGGGCACGAACAGCGCGCCCATGACGTGCTCGCAGCGGATCTGGTTGCCGGGCCAGCGCGCCTCGCAGGCGTCGAGCACGGCCAGGCGCCGCGTGTTGAGCGGGTCGAGGCGGCGCCCGAGCACCGCCTGCATCATGATCTCCTTGCTGCGGAAGTGATAGTTGACCGCGGCCAGATTGACGATCGCGCGCGAGGTCACTTGCCTGAGCGAGGTGCCTTCGTAGCCGACCTCGATGAACAGGCGCTCGGTGGCGTCGAGAATGCGGGCCTTGGTGTCTCCTGCCGTGCCTTTACCGGTCTTCATGGGGGGCGCCTCTTGTCTTGTCATGCATCGAACCCCGGCAAAATGCCATGCCGTTCCTGCTCCCTGCTCTGTCGGCAAACGGATGCTTGAAACGGTTGTACGGAGCCTAGCCAGCGCCGCGAGCGTTTCACAAGCGCAAAATTTGAGGGTTGCCTCTAACGTTGTCTCCAACGCTGCCTCGGACTCCGCCTCCTGCGTCGTGGTGCCGCGCGCGGGGCGCGCCGGCTCCTTGCGCGCCCGTTTTAATTGTGGACTTGAAGCGCGCGAGCGCGCACCGCTTTGTTTTACCCCTCTTGCGTGGGGCGGCCGGGCGGCGCTCACCGCACCAGCCGCGCGGCCAGCCCGTGCGCGTTCTGCGCGCTCAGCGCGAACACCGACAACTGCGGGTTGGCGCCGATGCTGGTGGGAAACACGGAGCCGTCCAGCACTGACAGGTTGTTCAACTGGTGATGGCGGCCGCCGCTGTCCACCACGCCGAGCCGCGGCTCGTCGCTCATGCCGCAGCCGCCCATCAGGTGCGCCGAGAACAGCGCCGCGCGGAACTTGGCCAGCGGCAGCGCGGCGATGCCCGCGCGCGCGCTGGCCCAGTCGGCGTAGTACGGCGCGTCGAGATGCGCCGGCCGCACCCGCAGCGCGCCGGCGGCGAACTGCGCCTCGGCCATGCTCAGCCACGCGCGCCGCACGCCGTCCCAGAGGTAGTCGTTCATGTCGTAGTCGAGCACCGGGCTGCCGTCGCCGGCGATGCGCACGCGCCCGCCTTCGCTGTGCGGCACGAAGCCGTCGCGCAGCAGCGCCAGCATGGCGTTGGTGCGCGGCAGCGCGGCCATGTCGGCGCGCAGCGCCTCGCCCACGCTGCCGAACACGCCCGCGCTGATGCCGGGCAGCAGCGGCGGCACTTCGAGCTTGTAGCCGATCGCGCCGGTGGCGCCGTCTTTCCACTGGAAGTGGTCCGAGGCGACCGACTGCGGCGCGCCGTAATACGGGTCGACCTGCTCCGGCATCACCGCGATGCTCAGGTTGACCGGATGGATGAAGGTGCGCAGGCCGAGGCGCTGGTGCGGGTCCGGCGCGCGCGAGCGCAGCAGCAGCGCCGGCGTGTTGATGGCGCCGCCGGCGGCCACGTAGTGGCGCGCGCGCACCGTCACCGCCACGCCGGTGGGCGTGCGGCCGTCGGCGCCGAGCGCCTCGCCGGCGAGCGCGCCGACGGTCTTGCCGTCGTGCGCGAACGCGCGCACGCGCACGCGGTGCACGAGCGTGGCGCCGCGCGCCAGCGCGGCGGGGATGGTCGACACCAGCATCGACTGCTTGGCGTTGACCGGGCAGCCCAGGCCGCAGTAGCCGGAGTTCCAGCAGCCCTTCACGTTGCGCGGGATCACGTGCGACTCCCAGCCCAGCTTGTCGCAGCCGCGCTTGAGCACGCCGTTGTTGCCGTTCGGCGCCATGCCCCACGACGCCACCGACAGGCGCGCCTCCATGCGCTCGAACCACGGCGCCATGTCGGCCGCGGCGTGGCCGCTCACCGCGTGGTGCGCGGCCCAGTGCGCCAGCGTCTGCGGCGGCGTGCGGAAGCTCGACGACCAGTTCACGGTGGTGCTGCCGCCGACCGCGCGGCCCTGCAGGATGGCGATGGCGCCGTCGGCGGTGGCGCGCGCCGCGCCCTCCTGGTAGAGCTCGCGGTAGGCGCGGCCTTCGTCCATGTCGCGGAAGCTGTCGGAGGTGCGCAGCGCGCCTTCCTCGAGCAGCACCACGCGCAGGCCGGCATCGCTGAGGATCTCGGCGGCCACGCCGCCGCCGGCGCCGCTGCCGACGATGGCCACGTCGGCGTCGAGCGCGAGCGGCGCGGCGAGCGTGGCGGCGTCCACCACGTTCCAGCCGGACGCGATGCCGGCGCTGTAGAGGTCGGGTACGGTCATGGCGTCAGGCGTGCAGTGCGTTGAAGACGGCGGGATTGGGGCCGGGATAACCGGCGCCGGCCCACGCGGCGGGCAGCAGGTAATAGGCCACGCCGCACAGCTTGACCAGCACCACGGCGCCCGCGTTCAGCGTGGCGAAGCGGCTCGCGCGCCAGCGCGCGAGAAAGCGCCGCGCCTGCGCCGCGTCGGTGTGCCGCCAGTCGTCGCGCACGCCGCCCAGCACCCGGCGCAGCGGGCCGATGGCCAGCAGGTCCAGCAGCTTGCGCAGCTCGGCGCGCGCGTTGGCGTCCATCGCCGCGCAGGTGTCATCGATATTGTGCAGCGCCTGGCCGAGATGCAGCGCGCGCTGGCCGGGCTCGCGCGCGGCCAGCTCGTCGGCCACGGCGGGCAGCAGCGCGCCGAACAGCGCCACGTCGCCGTCGCGCAGGAAGCGCATGCCGGCGGCCGGGTTCGTGGGCGCGGGCGCGCAGCCGCTCAGCGCCGGGAGCAGTCCCGCGCAGGCCAGCGCCGCGGAAAAACCGAGCCCGACCTTGAGGAAGCCGCGCCGCGAGAGCGCGCCGGGCGGCGCGGTGCATGGGGCGTGCATGGTGTCTCCTTCTCTTGTTCTCGTGCGCCTCGGGACTGCGTGAACTCGTCGATCGTTGTCGATTGCCCGCATTGACGCTCGCCGCAGTCTGGATCAAGATCGGCCCCCGGTCTTGATTCCGCATGACAGGTCATTTGATGCCACGCGCCAATGCGGCCGCCGGCGCTGCCGGCGGCACCGTCTCGCTGCCCTACCTGCGCACCGTGCTCGACCACGGCGAGGCCGCCGGCATCGCGCCGGTCCGCCTGCTCGCGCTGGCCGGGCTCGATCCGGCGCTGTCCGACGCCGCCGCCGGTCCCGCCGCGCGCGTGCCCGCGGCCGACTACCTGGCCCTGCTCGACGCGCTCGCGCGCGCCACCGGCGACCCGCTGGCCGGGCTGCACGCGGGCGCCGGCTTCAAGCCGCGCCACTATGCGGAGATGGGCTACGTGGTGCTGACCACGCCGACCGTGCGCGAGGCCATCCTGCAAGGCATCCGCTATGAAGTGCTGGCCAACGACATCGGCCGCACCCGTCTGATGGAAACGGCGCGCGGCGCGTGCATGACGTGGGAGGCGCTGCACGGCCCGCTCTCGCGCCACGCGCACGAGCTGCACATGGCCACCTGGATCTGCTTCGCGCGCTGGCTGCTCGGCGAGGGCTTCTTCGCCGAGCGCATCGAGTTTCCGCACGCCGCGCCGCCCGGCGGCCATGCCGACGGTTATGCGCGGGTGTTCGGCTGCCCGGTGGCGTTCGACGCCGGCCGCCATGCCTTGCACATCGACCCGGCGCTGCTGGCGCGCCCCTCGCTGCAGGCCGACGCCGAGATGCAGGCGCAGATGGCGCGCATCGCCCAGGCCCAGTTGCGCGCGCTCGAGGCGGACGGCGGCGGCGAGATCGCGCAGGCGCGCGCGTTCATCGGCCACGCGCTGCCGCGCGGCGAGGTGCCCATCGCCAGCGTGGCCGCCCATCTGGGCCTGCCGGTGCGCACGCTGCAGCGGCGGCTGCAGGCGCGCGGCATGAACTACTCGGCGCTGGTCGACGGCGTGCGCCGCGCGCAGGCCGAGCACTACCTGGCCGATCCCGCCGTCAGCCTCGCGCAACTGGCCATGCTGCTCGGTTTTTCCGAGCAGAGCGCGTTCAGCCACGCATTCAAGCGCTGGACGCGGGAAACCCCGAACGCCTGGCGCCGGCGCGTGCTCGGCGGCGGGCGCGCCTAGGGCGTGCCGGTACCGGCAGCGGACTGGCCGGCGCCGTGCCCCCGCCTCCGGCGGTTTCAAACGCAGCAGTGGGTACGCTTGCCAGTGCAGCCAAAACACGCCTAGTCACCGTTTAATACGGCGAACGGCCCGCTAAAATCCGCTAAAAATTAGAGGCGACATTCCAATCCCGGCATTGACCCGCGCTGCCGCGCTGCCTACGATGACATCCATCAATGTCACAATCAATGATGTTGCGGCGCGTCAGGGCACCCCGCCCGGCGCGCCCGCGGCACGAGAGACAGCCTATGAACGCGCCAGCGGACCTGCCCCCCGAGTTGTCCACCGCCGGACCCCAGCCGCCGGGCCCCGGCGGCGCCGGTCCGACCCAGTATTGCGACATCGCCATCATCGGCAGCGGCTTCGCCGGGCTGGGTATGGCGATCCGCCTCAAGCAGGCGGGCCTGCACAACTTCGCCGTGTTCGAGAAGGCCGGCTCGGTCGGCGGCACCTGGCGCGACAACCACTACCCGGGCTGCGCCTGCGACGTGCAGTCGCATCTCTATTCGTTCTCGTTCGCGCCCAACCCGGACTGGTCGCGCATGTTCTCGCCGCAGCCGGAGATCCGCGCCTACCTGGAGCGCTGCACCGACCAGTTCCGCCTGCGCCCGCACCTGCGCCTGCGCCACGAGCTGCGCCGCGCCACGTGGGACGAGGCCAGCGGCACCTGGCAGCTGGAGATGGCCGACGGCAAGCGCGTGCAGGCGCGCGTGCTGGTGTCCGGCATGGGTGGCCTGAGCCGGCCCGCGTACCCGGCCATCCCGGGGCTGGAGCGCTTTCGCGGCGAGACCTTCCATTCGCAGCACTGGAGCCATGACTACGCGCTGGCCGGCAAGCGCGTGGCGGTGATCGGCACCGGCGCCAGCGCCATCCAGTTCGTGCCGCAGATCGCGCCGCGCGTGGCGCACCTGGACCTGTTCCAGCGCACCCCGCCGTGGATCATGCCCAAGCCGGACCGCACCGTTTCCGCGGCCGAGCGCTGGCTGTTCCGCCGCCTGCCGTTCACGCAGAAGCTGGTGCGCGGCGGCATCTACTGGATGCTGGAGTCGCGCGTGCTCGGCTTCGTGGTGCACCCCAGGCTGATGAAGGCGGTGGAGCGCATCGCGCGCGGCCACATCCGCCGGCAGGTGAGCGACCCCGCGCTGCGCGCCGCCGTCACGCCGGACTACACCATCGGCTGCAAGCGCGTGCTGATCTCCAACGACTATTACCCGGCGCTCGCGCGCGCCAACGTGGACGTGGTGACGGCGGGCATCGGCCACGTCGAGGAAGACGCCATCGTCATGCGCGACGGCAGCCGCCGCCCGGCCGACTGCATCATCTTCGGCACCGGCTTCCACGCCACCGACCCGATCCCGCGCGGCGCCATCCTCGGGCGCGGCGGCATCGACCTGCTCGATGCCTGGCGCGACGGCGCCGAGGCCTATCTCGGCACCACCGTGGCGGGCTTTCCCAACCTGTTCATGGTGGTGGGGCCGAACACGGGCCTCGGCCACAGCTCGATGGTGTTCATGATCGAGTCGCAGGTGAACTACATCCTCGGCGCGCTCAAGGCGATGGGCCGGCACCGCGTGCAGGCCATCGACGTGCGCGCGCCGGCGCAGCGCGACTACAACGCCGGGCTGCAGCGCAAGCTGGCGCGCGCGATCTGGTCCGAAGGCGGCTGCGCGAGCTGGTATCTCGATCCGAAGACCGGCAAGAACACCACGCTGTGGCCGGGCTTCACCTGGCAGTTCCGCCGCGCCACCGCGCGCTTCGACATGGCCGACTACGAGACCCGCTCGCTGATGCACCCGCAACTGTCCGCGGCCGCGCGGCAGCCGGCGCCGGCCGCCCAGGCATGAGCCGCGCATGAGCCGGGCAAGAAACAACCACCAAGAACAAACGACCCGCGAGGAGACTCCCGCATGAAGCAATTCAGGAACAAGGTGGCAGCCATCACCGGCGCCGGCTCCGGCATGGGCCGCGCGCTGGCCGTGGCGCTGGCGCGCGAAGGCTGCCAGCTCGCGCTGTCGGACCGCGACCAGACCGGCCTGGCGCAGACCGTGGGCGAGGTCATGCGCGCCGCGCCCGCGCTGATGGTCACGCAGCACGTGGTGGACGTGGCCGACCGCGCCGCCATGCATGCGTGGGCCGCGCAGGCCGCGCACGCGCACGGCCGCGTCAACCTGATCTTCAACAACGCCGGCGTGGCGCTGTCGAGCACCATCGACGGCATGAGCTACGACGATCTCGAATGGATCATGGGCATCAACTTCTGGGGCGTGGTGCACGGCACGAAAGCCTTCCTGCCGCACCTCAAGGCCAGCGGCGAAGGCCACGTCGTCAACACCTCCAGCATCTTCGGCATCTTCGCGCAGCCCGGCATGAGCGGCTACAACGCCAGCAAGTACGCGGTGCGCGGCTTCACCGAATCGCTGCGCCAGGAACTGGACCTGCTCGGCTGCGGGGTCTCCGCCACCTGCGTGCATCCGGGCGGCATCAAGACCAACATCGCGCAGGCCAGCCGCATCGCGCCCAACGTCGCCGGCTTCCTGGTCGAGAACGAACAGCAGGGCCGCGACGACTTCGAGAAGTTCTTCATCACCAGCGCCGACAAGGCCGCGCGCGTGATCCTCAACGGCGTGCGCCATGACCGCCGCCGCGTGCTGATCGGGCCCGACGCGGTGGCCGCCGACCTGATGGCGCGGCTGTTGCCCGCCGCCTACCAGTCGCTGGTGGTGCGCGAGGCGCGCCGCAAGAGCCCGCTCGGCAAGCCCGCGTCCGCGGGCGGCACCGTGGCGGCCAGGCCCGCCGGCGGCGCAGACGCGCCATGAGCCGCGCCGCCGCCGCGGACGCGCGCCTGCGGCGCCCGCCCGGCGCCTTCACGCGCTGGTTCGGCCAGGGCCGCATCGGCCTGTTCAGCCTGTCGCGCGAGACGCTGGCGCGCCGCTACGCGCTGCCGGCCTCGCGCTGGGTGCAGGTGATGGGCACGCTGGTCCACTACACCGACGAGGGCACGCCCGACGGCGAGCCGCTGCTGCTGATCCACGGCTTCGGCGCGTCGCTGCATACATGGCAGGGCGTGCTGCCGGCGCTGTCGCAGCGCTACCGCGTGCTGCGCGTGGACCTGCCGCCGTTCGGCCTGACCGGGCCGCTGCGCGACGCGCGCGGGCGCATCGCCACGATGGACGTGGACATGTACCGCCGCTTCATCGACGCCTTCTGCCAGGCCATCGGCCTGCGGCGCGCCAGCGTGATCGGCAACTCGCTCGGCGGCCTGATCGCGTGGGACCTCGCCGCGCGCCGCCCGGCCCAGGTCGACAAGCTGGTGCTGGTCGACGCGGCCGGCTTCCCGATGAAGCTGCCGCTCTACATCGCGCTGTTCAACCACGCGCCGGTGCGCTGGTCGGCGCCGTGGATGCTGCCCGAGGCCATCATCCGCGCCGCCACGCGCGACGTCTACGGCGACGCCGCGCGCGTGGACGAAGCCACCTTCCGCCGCTACGTCGATTTTTTCTACGCCGAGGGCAGCCGCGAGGCGGTGGGCCGCATGGTGCCCAGGCTCGATTTCGCGGCGCTCGACACCGACGCGCTGGCCGGCATCCGCGCGCCCACGCTGGTGCTGTGGGGCGAGCGCGACCGCTGGATTCCGCCCGCGCACGCGCAGGCCTTCGCCGGGCGCATTCCCGGCGCGCGCCTGCAGCGCTATGCCGGCCTCGGCCACGTCCCGATGGAAGAAGACCCGCAGCGCGTGGCGGCGGACCTGCTGCATTTCCTCGCCGAATGCGGCAACGTCGCGCAGCCCGCGCCCCACGCCATCCAAGCCTAGACAGGAGTTCCGATCATGATGCCAGTCCGACGCGATGTGCATCCCCACCTGCCCGCCAGCCGCATCGCCGACTGGCACGTGCGGGGCCGCCACGTCACCCATTTCGTCAACGCGCTGTCGATCTTCTTCCCGGCCGGCGAACGCTTCTTCATGGACAGCGTGCGCGCCTACCGCGACGACGTGGCCGACCCCGAACTCAAGCGCGCCATCGCCGGCTTCATCGGCCAGGAAGCGATGCACACGCGCGAGCACATCCTCTACAACCGCCTGATGAGCGAAGCCGGCCTGCCCGCCGCGCAGCTCGACAACACCGTGGCCAAGCTGCTCAACCTGCTGCGCCGCATCCTGCCGAAGTCATGGCAGCTCGCCCACACCATCGCGCTGGAGCACTACACCGCGATGCTGGCCGGCGGCCTGCTGGCGGACCCCGAGCAGATGGGTGGCTCCGAGCCGGGCTACCACCAGGTGTGGATCTGGCACGCGCTCGAGGAAACCGAGCACAAGGCGGTGGCCTACGACGTGTGGAACACGGTGATGAAGCCCGGCTTGTCGCGCTACCTGCTGCGCACCTTCACCATGCTGACCACCACCGCGACGTTCTGGGCGATGGTGTTCGTGTTCCACGTGCGGCTGGTGATGGCCGACCGCGAGTGCCGCAACAAGCTGCGTGGGTTTGGTGGGGTGATGTGGTTTCTGTGGGGCAAGCCGGGGGTGCTGCGCAGGATGATCCCGGAGTGGTTCGACTATTTCCGGCCGGGGTTTCATCCGTGGGATCACGATAACCGCGCGCAACTCGCGAGGATTGAGCCGCTGATCGCGGAGATTGAGGAGAATTCGCGGAGAGCGGGGGTTTCTTTGCGGGCGCCTTCTATTAGGGGGTCTTTTTAAGGGGGACGGTTTTGGGGTTCAAAGTCAAAGGCTTTAGCTTCAAGGTCAACGGCTTAACGTCAAAGTCAACATCAAAGTCAAAGGCTTAAAGTCAAAGGCTTTCGCGCCCCCGGCGCGACTTACTTTCTTTTATCCGAAAAGAAAGTAAGCCAAGAAAGCGGACTGCCTTGCCGGCAGGGGCAGAGCCGAACAGAGTTGCTTGGGTTGGTGGTTTCGTGGTGGGGTTGGCGGTTCTGCAGGGATTCTGCCGGTACCGGTTTTGGCGGCCACTGTCTCTCGGGTGGTGTTCGATTCGTGGTGGCGCTGCATGATGGCGTAGGCCCAGGCCCTTCGGGCTGCTGCCGCGACCGGGGCGGATGGGCTCGTCATAGGGACGGGGCTGGTTTCGTGGTGGGCGCGGTGGCCCCTGTTCGAGCGCGGTGCCGAACAGTTGAAAAGCAATCCCGGTTCCAGCAACCCCGCGCACCCGCGCTGGGTCCACCACGCCCACCACGAAACCATGAGGGTGCTATGTCGGGGTGGCTAAAACCGGCAACGGCAGATGCCCGAACCAGCAGTGCGCCCG
>NZ_BBQM01000007.1 GCF_000876015.1 Cupriavidus basilensis
GCGCGCGGCGCCCGCCGCGATGAGCAGCGCCAGCGCTGCGAAGATGGCTCGTGCGGTGGTGGTCATGGGTGGGCTCCGGGGGGCGCCGCGAGGCGTGCCAAACCCTATCACATCGCGCGCGCGGATGTGATGCGCAATACGCAGATCGATCTGCGCCGGCTGCGCGGCACGGAGGATGCCGGGGCCGGCGCTGCAATGGGTACGCGCCGCTGCGTCAGGGCAGGTTGCGGCCCGGCGGCAAGGCCACCGGCGACGAGACCGGCGCGGTGACGGGGCTGGCCGTGGCGCCCGGCGCGGGGGTGTCGGGCGGCGACAGCGGCGCCGGCTGTGCCGGCACGTTGCTGCCGCTTTCGCCCGGGGGCGGGTTCTGCGAGCTCGCGGCGGCGTCCAGCCGCGCGCGCTCGGCCTCGCTGATGTAGTCGAAGGTCTTGACCACCTTGACCACGCCGCCGGCATTGCGCGCCACGTCGGTGGCGCGGTCGCCCTCGGCCAGCGTGACCACGCCCATCAGGTAGACCACGCCCTTCTCGGTGACGACCTTGATCGAGTTGGACGGAATGCCCTCGGTGGTGATCAGCAGGGTCTTGACCTTGCTGGTGATGTAGGTGTCCTGGCTCTGCGTGGCGAACGACGGCGACGACACGATCTCCAGCTCGTCGATCACCTCGCGCGCATTGGGCAGGCCGCGCACGTATTGCTCCACCTGCTGCCTGACCTCGTTGTTCCTGGCCTCGCCGGTCAGCAGCACCTTGCGGTTGTAGACCGTGACGCTGACGCGCGCCTGGCCGTTGTAGCGCGAGTTCAGGGTGTTCTCGGCCTCGAGCTGCAGGCCGCGGTCGATGGCCTGGGTGCCGGTGGGCCGGCGGTCGGTGGCCAGGGTCACGCCGCCGGCCATCGCGCCGGCGAGCACCGGGAAGCAGCCGGCAAGCTGGGTGGCGGCCACGGTCAGCGCCGCCACCGTGGTGGCGGTGCGGGCCAGGCGGAAGAGACCTCCGAGGCGTCCGGAAAAGCGTCCGGCGGGACGGACGGTGCGGGATTCACGCGGGTTGGGCAGAGTCGTCATGCGGTCCTTGCTGGAAGCGGTGGGGCGGAAATGCGCCATGAAGCACGGTTGCGGAAAAGCGGCGGCGCCGGGCGGGCTCAGCCTTCGCCCAGCAGCGCCTCGTCGATGCCGTCGCACAGGCAATGCAGGGTCAGCAGGTGGACTTCCTGGATGCGCGCGGTGCGCTCGCTGGGCACGCACAGGCTGACGTCGAATTCGTCGAGCAGGCCGGCGACCTCGCCGCCGCCCTTGCCGGTCAGCGCCACCACGCACATGTCGCGCTGCTTGGCGGCGGCCACCGCGGCCACCACGTTGGCGGAGTTGCCGGAGGTGGAGATCGCCAGCAGCACGTCGCCGGGCTGGCCGAGCGCCTGCACCTGGCGGGAGAACACCACGCTGAAATCGTAATCGTTGCCGACCGCGCTCAGGATGGAGCTGTCGGTGGTCAGCGCGATCGCGGCCAGGCCGGGCCGCTCGCGCTCGAAGCGGCCGATCAGCTCGGCGGCGAAGTGCTGGGCGTCGGCCGCCGAGCCGCCGTTGCCGCAGGCGAGGATCTTGTTGCCGCTGGTGAGCGCGACCACCATGCGCTCGATCGCCGCGGCGATGTGGGGCGCCATCACCTGCGCGGCCTCGCGCTTGGTGTCGGCGCTGTCGAAGAAATGTTGCTGGATGCTGTCGATATGCATGGCTCGATCGGCCTTGTCTGAATCCCTGCCTGTGTTGCCGCGCGGCGCGCGCCGCGCGATACCGCGCATTATGACGCAGGCGCCCGTGCCCGCCCGCACCCGCCGGCGCGCTAGCCGCCGTCCGCGTCGAACGCGCCGCGGATCCATTCGAGCCGGCCCGGCTCCAGCGCCACCACGTCGAGCCGGCAGGCCTCCGCCGGCGCGCCGCCGGCCTGCCGCGCGGCGAGGAAGTGCGCCGCCGCCAGCAGGATGCGGCGCTGCTTGGCCGGCGTGACGCTGGCCGCGGCGCCGCCGAACGCGCGGCTGGCGCGCTCGCGCACTTCGACGAACACCAGCGTGCCATCGGCCTCGCGCATGACCAGGTCGATCTCGCCGCCTTTGCAGCGATAATTGCGAACCACGAGCGCCAGGCCCCGCCCTTGCAGGTAAGCCAGCGCGCGCGCCTCGGCCCGGGCTCCCCGCGCCTGCGTGGTGGATTTGAATGATGGATTCAACGGAAGTTCTCAAGCATGACTGACTGGATCTCCCTGGCGGCCGGCCAGTCCTACCCGTCCGGCACCCTGTACGTGGTGGCCACGCCGATCGGCAACCTGGCCGATCTCTCGCTGCGGGCCCTGCACGTGCTCGGCCTGGCCGACGCCATCGCCTGCGAGGACACCCGCAACACCGGCCAGCTGCTCACGCGCGTGGGCCTGCACCGGCCGCTGCTGGCCGTGCACGAGCACAACGAGCGCGAGGCGGCGCAGCGCATCAACGCGCGCCTGGCCGCCGGCGAGCGCATCGCCTACGTCTCGGACGCCGGCACGCCCGGCATCTCCGACCCCGGCGCGCGGCTGGTCGAGGCGGCGCGCGCGGCCGGCCACAAGGTGGTGCCGCTGCCGGGCCCGAGCGCGGCGGTGGCGGCGCTGTCGGTGGCCGGCGAGCTGCTGGACAGCGGCGGCGGGCGCTTCACCTTCGCCGGCTTCCTGCCGCCCAAGGCGCGCGCGCGCGCCGAGGCCATCGCCGCGCTGGCCACGCTCGACCACGCCTGGGTGGTCTACGAGGCGCCGCACCGCATCGCCGACACGCTGGCCGCGCTGGCCGCCGCGCTGCCGGCCGGACGGCGCCTGCTGGTCGGCCGCGAGCTGACCAAGCTGTTCGAGGAAATCCCGGTGATGCCGGTGGGCGACGCGCCGGCCTGGCTGGCCGCCGACCCGTCGCGCGCCAAGGGCGAGTTCGTGCTGGTGGTGGAAGGCGCGGCACCGGCCGCGCCGGACGCCGGCCTGCCCGACGCGCGCGCGCAGCAGGTGCTGGCGCTGCTGCTGGCCGAGCTGCCGGCCAAGCGCGCGGCCAAGCTGGCCGCCGCCATCACCGGCGCGCCGACCGACGCGCTGTACCGGCTGGCGCTGGCGCAGCGCGCCGGGGACGACGGCGAGGACAGGGAAGACTAGCGGCGGACCGCCGCGGGCGCCGGCCGGAGCAGGAATCGGGATACCGGCCACCGCGCGGGCGGCGAGGCTGACAGCGCGGGCGTGCCGGGTCCACATCACGCCGCCGGCGCCGTCAGCGCTGCTTGCGCCGCACGGCCGGCTTGCGCGCCTTGCGGGCCGCGCGCGGCGGCGGATCGGCGACGAGCGCGTCGGCAAGGTCGCCGCCACCGGCGTCGCCGCCATCGCCGCTGTCGTCGTCCGGCCCGGTGGTCTGCGGGCCCAGCGCGGCGACCTCGCTGCGCGACAGGCGGCGGATCTCGACCTGGGTCGAGCCGTGGCTGGTGAAGCCGAGGCGCCGGGCCGCGCCGTATGACACATCGAGCACGCGGTTGCTGTGGTACGGGCCGCGGTCGTTGATGCGCACCACCGCCACCTTGCCGTTGCGCAGGTTGCGCACCAGCACCCAGCTATCGAGCGGCAGCGACGGATGGGCGGCGGTCATGGCGCGCATGTCGAAGCGCTCGCCGTTGGCGGTGCGGCGGCCGTGAAAACCCTTGCCGTACCAGGAGGCCATGCCGCGCTGCTCGAACGAGCCGAGGTCGGGACGCAGGCCTTCGAACGAGCCCGGGCCGGTATCGGCCAGGCCTTCGTTGTTGCCCCAGCGGAACAGGCCCCAGCCGTTTGTGGCGTCCTTGCCGGCGTCCTTCGCGCCATCCTTGCCGGCCTCCTTCTGGACCGGCTCCTGCGCGCCCGGCTTCGCGCCGGCGGGCTTGACGGCCTTGGCCGGTTTGGCCGGTTTGGCCGGTTTGGGGGTGGTGGCGACCGGCGCGCTCTCCTGCTCGTCGCCCGCCGGAGGCAGGGCGCAGGCGGCAAGCGCCAGCGCGCATGTGGCGTGCACGCACAGACGGGCGATCCGCCCGGGGCGGGAAAGGTAGGGGGGGAACCGAAACATCGCGCGAGTCTAGCATCAGGCAGTTGGGCGTATGGTCTTGATTTTGTTACGAATTGTCTGTAACAAAGCTGAAAAACGGCGAAAACGCCGGCTACCGGCGCGTACCCGTGGCCGCGTGGCGCCGGCGCCAGCCCAGGCCTGGCAAGGCTTTGCGGTGTGACGCGGGCACGGCTTCGCGCGTGCCCGGCGCCGGCGCGCCGCGCATCCGGCCACGCGCCAGACGCTACAATGCACGGCACCGCGCGTGCCGGCGGCGAAGGCCGGCAACGGAAGTTGGCAACGAAGCCGGCAACGAATGAATGCCGGCCACCGGGGCACGCGCCCGCAGAACCCACATTCCACGTCCCTCCCCGCCCGCCCATGCAAGTCCTCCTGATTCCCGTGACGCCCTTCCAGCAGAACTGCGCGCTGCTGATCGACGAGACCACCGGCCGGGCCGCGGTGACGGATCCCGGCGGCGACCTCGAGCGCATCCACGCGGCGGTCAAGGAGCGCGGCGTGACGCTGGAGAAGATCTTCCTCACCCACGGCCACCTCGACCACTGCGCGGGCGCGGCGGCGCTGGCGCGCGAGCTGGGCATCCCGATCGAGGGGCCGCACGAGGACGAGCGCTTCTGGATCGACCAGTTGCCGGAGCAGACCACCCGCTTCGGCTTCGGCCATGCCGAGGCGTTCGAGCCGCAGCGCTGGCTCGATACCGGCGACACCGTGCAGTTCGGCAGCGAGACGCTGGAGGTCTACCACTGCCCGGGCCACACGCCGGGCCACGTGGTGTTCTTCTCGCGCGCGCACCGGCTGGCCATCGTCGGCGACGTGCTGTTCGCCGGCTCGATCGGCCGCACCGACTTCCCGCGCGGCAACCATGCCGACCTGATCCGCTCGATCCGCACGCACCTGTGGCCGCTGGGCGAGGACGTCACCTTCGTGCCGGGCCACGGCCCGGTCTCGACCTTCGGCGACGAGCGCAGGAACAATCCCTACGTGGCCGACCACCTGATCGACGTGGGCTGAGCGCCGCCACGCCCCGCTCCCCGCGCCCCGCCCCCCGTTCTCCCAGTCATGGCAAAGAAACAGGCACCCGACACCCGCCCCGAGATCTACGTGAGCACCGACGTGGAGGCCGACGGCCCGATCCCCGGGCCGCACTCCATGCTGTCGTTCGCCTCGGCGGCGATGCTGGCCGACAAGACCGTGCTCGGCACGTTCTCGGCCAACCTGGAGACGCTGCCGGGCGCGGCCGGCCACCCGGCGCAGATGCAGTGGTGGCTGACCCAGCCCGAGGCCTGGGCGGCCTCCCGCCGCGACCTGGAGCCGCCGGCGCAGGCCATGACGCGCTACGTGGAGTGGGTGGAAAGCCTGCCCGGCAAGCCGGTCTTCGTGGCTTTCCCGGCCGGCTTCGATTTCACCTGGATGTTCTGGTACATGATGCGCTTCGCCGGCCGCTCGCCGTTCGGCTGGGCCGCGCTCGACATCAAGACGCTGGGCTTCGCCATGACCGGCCTGCCCTACCGCAAGACGGTCAAGCCGGCGCTGCCGGACGCCTGGAAGGACCCGCTGCCGCATACCCACGTGGCGCTGGACGACGCGCTGGAGCAGGGCGCGCTGTTCTGCAACATGCTGGCCGAGTTGCGCGCGCGCGAGGCGACGGCGGCAACAGCGGCGGCGGCATCGACACCCGCGGAAGCGGCCCCGGGCGACACGGCGGCCTGAAGCGCCCGCCGGCGCGCGCCACATCGCCACATCGCCACATCGCCGCCGCGGGCCATGTCACGCGAAGCTCGCATCTTGCGCCGCGCGGCCTATAGTTAAGTCGTATATGGCCCGAACCCGCGAGTTCAGGGCTGCCGCGCCGCCAAGCCATATACGCATGCCGTCATGCACGCCATCGTGCACGCCCTCTCCGGCTTCCGGCATGCCCGGCCGGCGCGCGCCATGCCCAGGAGGTGTCGCCCATGCGTTTCCATCCCGACCTGCACCTCAGGCAGATGGCCGGCCGGCTGCACTGGCCGCACTGGCCGCACTGGCCGCATTCATCGCACTCGCCGCGCGCGCCGCATCCTCCGCGGGAAACGAGCGGAGCCCGCGAGGCAACCCGCGAGACATCCGCGCCGCGCGACACGCGCGGCGACGCCCACTGGCATTCCCTGCAGGAAGACGCCGAGGTCGCCAAGGCCACGCTCTACGTCAGCGCCGTGACGCTGGTGATCCTGCTGGTGGTGCTGGCGGCAATCGCTTTCGGTCAGGAGGCCATGCACTGGCTGGGTGTTCAATAGACGACCCGCCTGAAGCAGCCGCGTCTGTCTGACCGGGCCGGCCCCCGCCACGCGGGGGCCGGTTTTGTTTGGGGCCGCGCCAGGCTCAGGCCAGCAGCGGCGCCACGTTCTCGGGCGGGCGCGCGATCACGGCGCGGCGGTTGCGCACCACCACCGGACGCTGCAGCAGGATCGGATTGTCGGCCACCGCGCCCAGCACCTCGGCATCGGTCAGGCCGGGATCGTCGAGGCCCAGCTCCTTGTAGGGCGCCTCGTTGGCGCGCACCATCTCGCGCACCGGCACGCCCAGCATGGTGTGAAGCTGCTTGAGGGTGGACAGCGTGGGCGGCGTCTTCAGGTATTCCACGATGTCGACCGGCTCGCCCAGCCGCGCCGCGGCGGTCTCCACCAGCGCCAGCGCTTCGCGCGACTTCGAGCAGCGGGGATTGTGATAGATGGTGATCATGGCGGTCCTCCTCGTCCGGACGCGCCCGCGGGCGCGCAAATCCGCACTATACAAGCGCGCCGGCGCCGGCGCAGCCGCTTCTGGCCACTTCTGGCCGCCGCAGGCGGCTTCAGGCGGCGTCAGGCCGCGCCGTCCGGCGCCGGCGCGAGCGCGCGCAGGGCTGCCACGGTGGCGCGCAGGCCGGCGCGCAGCGGCTTGTCGTGGCGCAGCACCAGCGCCAGCGTTCGCGCCAGCGGCGGCGCCAGCGGCCGCACCGCGATGCGCGCGCGCGGCTGGCCCGGCGGCAGGGCCATGCCCGGCAGCACCGAATAGCCGAGCCCGGCGCCGACCAGCTCCTTGATGGCTTCCACGCTGTCGAGCTCCATCACCGGGCGCGCGCCGACGCCGGCGCGCAGGAACCACTCGTCCACCAGCCGGCGCGTGTTGCCGCCGGGCGAGAACAGCACCAGCGGCAGGCCGGCGAGGTCGGCCGGCGCCACCGTGGCCGGCAGCGGCGCACCGTCGGCCGGGCCGATGGCGACGAAGGCGTCCGGCAGCACCGGCGTGATGTCCAGCATGCGGCCCGCCGCCGGCAGCGTGACGAAGGCGAGGTCGAGCGCGTTGTCTTCCACCGCCTTGAGCGCTTCGCCGGTGTTGAGCGTGCTGACCACGATCTCCAGCGCCGGCATGGCGCGGCGCAGTTCGCGCAGCGCCGCCGGCAGCAGGTAGATGCAGGCGGTGGCGCCGGTGCCGAGCCGCACCCGCCCGACCGCGCCGCCGGCGTGGCGCGCCATGCTGTCGTCGGCCGCGGCCAGCGCGCCGGCCACGCCGCGCGCGTGGGCCAGCAGGTCTTCTCCCGCAGCGGTAGGTACGGCATGGCGGCCCACGCGCTCCAGCAGGCGCAGGCCGTAGCGCTGCTCGAGCTGGCGCACCTGGAGGCTGACCGCCGGCTGGCTCAGGCCGAGGCGCTGCGCCGCCGCCGAGAAGCTGCCGAGTTCGCAGACCAGCGCGAAGGCTTGCAGGAAGTCAGGATTGAGCTGGCGCATGGCAAAGAAATGCTTATGCCGGGCATAAGTTGGCGAAGCTTCCTTTATAGCATCGCGGCGAGGTAAGGTAGCGCCATCGTCGATATGACAACCTCAACGCCGCCCGGCCCCGCCGGGTTCCGACTCCGCCCCGCAGACCAGCCCGCACCATGAAGACCCCGCTCGCCACGCTCTCCGCCGCCTCCGCCACCCCGCTGGCCGTGGCCAACGCCACCGCCGCCGTGCAGGGCAGCGCCGGCCTCGCCGTGCGCGACGCCGGCGCCGCCGACATCCCCGCCATCCAGGCCATCTACGCGCACCACGTGCGCCACGGCCGCGCCTCGTTCGAGGAGGTGGAACCCGGCGTGGACGACATGCGCCTGCGCCACGCGGAGGTCAGGCGCCAGGGCCTGCCCTACCTGGTGGCCGAGCGCGGCGGCGAGGTGCTCGGCTACGCCTATGCCTCGGCCTACCGCACGCGCAGCGCCTACCGCTTCGCCATCGAGGATTCGGTCTATATCGACGACCGCCACCGCGGCCAGGGCCTCGGCCTGGCGCTGCTGGCGGCGCTGGTGTCGCGCTGCGAGAACGGCCCGTGGCGGCAGATGATCGCGGTGGTGGCGTGCACCGCCAGTGGCGAGGGCGCCGGCTCGCTGGCGCTGCACGAACGCGTGGGCTTTCGCACCATCGGCCGGCTGCAGTCGGTCGGCTTCAAGCACGGCCAGTGGATCGACACCGTGCTGATGCAGCGCGCGCTCGGCGACGGCGACGAGCGCCTGCCCGGCGCGCCGGCGGCGTGATGGCGGCGTGAACGCCGCTCAGCGGCCGCGCAGCGCCTGAACCACGCTTGGCTTGCCCGGAAACCAGTGCCCGAGCGCGCAGCCGAGCCCGACGGCCAGCATGCACGCGACCCGCGCCGGCCGCCGTCCTCAGGCGGCCGCGCGCGGCTGCGCCGGCGCCGGCGGCGAGAAGCGCAGGCTCACGGCGATGCGGTTCCATGCGTTGATGTTGGCGATGGCCGCGGTGAGATGGGCCAGCTCGGCGGGCGGGAACTGCGTACTCACCGCTGCGTAGACGGCGTCGGAGGCGCTGTCGTGGCCCAGCAGCGTCAGCGCCTCGGTCCACGCCAGCGCCGCCTGCTCGCGCTCGGTGTAGATGCCGGCGTCGCGCCAGGCGGCGAGCAGGTCCAGCTTGCGCGCGTCCACGCCGGCGGCGCGCGCGAGGTTGAGGTGGAACTGCAGGCAGAACGCGCAGCCGTTGATCTGCGAGGCGCGCAGCTTGAGCAGTTCGGTCAGCGGCTTTTCCAGTCCGGCGTCGTCGACGGCCTTGGTCAGCGCGCGCAGCGCGGCGGCCACGCCGGGCGCGATGCCGGTGAAATCGGTGAACTCCATGCGGGAATGGTTCGACATGCTGGCTTGCTCCTTTGCGGTCCGGTGGCCGGGATGGCGGTCGGCTATATCAGGGTTCGAACATAATATAAGAGCACTGATATAAAGAGCAAGCGGCAGACGCCGCGGAGACATCGCTCCGGGCTGGAACTATATGCTGGAGAATTTGATGCTGCAATTTTATTGATGCCGATCATTCGTCCGGGGAATGATCCGCGTCATGCAGCAGGGAAAGGAAACCCGGCGGGAATGCCCGGGTCCCGGGCCGGCGCCATGCGGGCCCCGGCGCGCCGGCCCGGAACGTGGGCAACCTTGCGGACCACTTCGCCGGCAGCGGGCGGCGCGCCGTGGCGCCACCCGCTGCGCGCCTGAAACGATTTCAGCCCAGCAGGTCCGACAGCGCCAGCGCCACCACCTTGGTGGCGCGGTTCAGGTCGTTCAGGCGCAGGTTCTCGTCCGAGTTGTGGCCGCGCGCTTCCATCAGCGTGCGCGGGCCGGCGCCGTACAGCACGGTCGGGATGCCGCGCGCGGTGTAGTGGCGCGCGTCGGTGTAGAGCGGCACGCCGTGCACGGGGATCTCCACGCCGAACACTTCCTCGGCGCGGCACTTGAGCGCGCCGATCAGCTTTTCCACGCCGGGCAGTTCCGACAGCGGCTCGGCCAGGATGATGCGCTCGACCTTGACCTCGATGCCCGGGCGCTCGGCCGCGGCCTTCTCCACCACGGCGCGGATCTCGCCCTCGGCGTCGAAGCCGATTTCCTCGGGGATCATGCGGCGGTCGACGCGGAACGTCACCAGGTCCGGCACCACGTTGGTGTTGATGCCGCCCTTGATCAGGCCGACGTTGAGCGTGGCGGTGTCGATGCCCGGCGTCTTCGACTTGCGCGTGGCCAGCTCGGCGCGCAGGCCGTAGATGGCCTGCAGGATGTGGGTGGCGGCCTCGATCGCGTCCACGCCGGTGTGCGGCATGGCGGCGTGGCCCTGCTTGCCCTTGACCGTGACTTCCACGTGCAGGCAGCCGTTGTGGGCCGAGGTGATGCCGTAGGAGAAGCCCGCCGAGATGGCGTAGTCGGGCTTGCTCAGGCCCTGGTCGAGCAGGAACTTCGGGCCGATGTCGCCGCCGGTTTCCTCGTCGTAGGTGAACTGCAGCTCGACCGTGCCGTTGAGCTGCGCGCCCTGCTGCTCGGCCGCCATCAGCGCCAGCAGGGCGTAGGTGTAGGTGGCGAAGTCGGACTTGGACACCGCCACGCCGCGGCCGTACATGACCGGGCCGTGCTCGCTGTCGCCGGTCTCGGCGCCGTAGGGGTCCCGGGTCCAGCCCAGGCCCGGCGGCACCACGTCGCCGTGCGCGTTCAGGGCGACGGTGGGGCCGCCGCTGCCGAAGCTCTTGCGCACCACCAGGTTGGTGGCGCTGATCATGCCGGCGGCCTTGACCAGCGCGTCGGGCACCTTGTGCGCCTCGACCTGGAAGCCCAGTCCCTTGAGCAGCGCCGCGGCGCGCCGGCTGTGCGCGTCGCAGTCGCCGGGCGGGTTGTCGGACGGCACCTTGACCAGTTCGGCCAGGAAGGCTTCCTGCGCGGGGCGCTGCGCGTCGATGTAGCTGGTCAGGGTGGTCTGCAGCGGGTTCACGTTGTCTCGTGCGGTCATGTCTGGTCTCTGATCTTTGCGTGTCTGGGAAATGCGGGGGAATGCGGCGTGCCTTATCGCTGCGGCGCGAAGTGCTCGACGAAATCGCTGAACACCGCCGCCGCGCTGGCCGCGTCGGCGGCGGTCATGGTTTCGGTGGGATGGTGGCTGATGCCGCCGTTGCCGCAGCGCACGAACAGCATCGCCACGTCGGCGATGGCGGAGATCGCCATCGCGTCGTGGCCGGCGCCGGACGGCAGGTGGCGCACCGGCAGGCCCTGGCGCGCGATGGCGTCGGCCCACTGCGCCTGCAGCCACGGCGCGCACGGCACGCTCGCGGCCTCGTGCGTCTTGCGGATCTGCGCGCGCACGTTGCGGCGCGCGCACACGCGCTCGATCTCGGCCAGCACGTCGTCCACCGCGGCCCGTCGCACCGCGTCCTCGCCGGCACGGATGTCGATCGAGAACACCGCGCGGCCCGGCACCACGTTGGTGGCGCCGTTGGGCACGTCGAACTGGCCCACCGTGCCGACCAGCCCGGGCAGGCCGCCGCAGCGGCGCTCGATGAACAGGCCGATCTCGGCGCCGGCCATCGCCGCGTCGCGGCGCATGTCCATCGGTACCGTGCCGGCGTGGCCGGCGAGGCCTTCCAGCTCGACGATGAAACGGGTGGCGCCCGAGATCGCCGTCACCACGCCCAGCGGCAGCCCTTCGTTGAGCAGCACCGGACCCTGCTCGATATGCACTTCCACGAAGGCCAGCACCTGCGCGCGCGGATGCGCGGCGGCGGGCAGGCCGGCCGGGTCGAAGCCGGCCTCGCGCATCGCCTCGCGCATGGTCTTGCCGGCCTCGTCCACGTTGTCGAGCACGTTGGTGTCGAAGGTGCCGGCGATGGCGCGGCTGCCCAGCAGCGTGGCCTTGAAGCGCACGCCCTCTTCCTCGGCGAAGCCCACCACCTCGATGGCGAACGGGAAGCGCCTGCCCTGCCGGTGCCACCCGGCCACGCAGGCGATCGGCAGGATCACGCCGAGGTTGCCGTCGTAGCGGCCGGCGTCGCGCACGGTGTCGAAGTGCGAGCCGGTGAGCAGCGCCGGCGCGCCGGGCGTGGCGCCCTCGTAGCGGCCGATCACGTTGCCGGCGGCGTCGCGCCGCACCGTCATGCCGGCCTCGCGCATCCACGCGGCCAGTTGCGCCGCGGCGCCGTGGTGGGCGCCGGTCAGGTAGGTGCGGGTGAGCAGACCGGGCTGCTCGGTGTGGACGGCGAGGTCGTCGGCCCAGGCCATGATGCGCGCGCCGGTCTCGGCGCTGCCGGGGGCGGGCGTGAGGGTTGCTGCCATGCGTGTCTCCTGCTGGAAGTGCGCGAATGCGGTGTGGCGCCGCCACATGCAAGCCCCGCGCCAGCGCCGCCGGGGGGCTGGCCGGGCCGGTCCCGACGGCGCCGCGGCTCTCGCGGCGAGAGCGCTATTCTGTGCGATGCATGGTAGCACAGTGAATTCAAAAATTGCATACAAAAATGATATGCACTATATTGACTGGCACGTTCCGACAATGCGCCGCCGACAATCCCGTCCGGACAACGCATTGCGCGGGTTCCGCTCCAACAGGAGGGCCTCCCGCGCACGCCGCCGCCCGCACCCGGCGCGGCGCACGGCACGCCAGGCCGGCGTCGCGCGCCGGCATTCCTGCTGCTTTCGACAGGTCGCGCCAGCCTTCGCATGGACGCGCCGCATGGAGACAACGATGCACCCAGCAGTCCAGCCAGGGCAGGCTTCCGGCCGCCCGCAGTCCGCTCCGCAATCCCCGCTCGCGCGCTTCGCGCGCTCGCTGTTCGGCCAGGTCCTGATCGCCCTGCTGCTGGGCACGCTGCTCGGCCTGTTCTTCCCCGAGTTCGCCGCGCAGCTCAAGCCGCTCGGCGACGCCTTCATCAAGCTGATCAAGATGCTGATCGGCCCGATCGTGTTCTGCGTGGTGGTGGCCGGCATCTGCGGCGCGGGCGAACTGAAGAAAGTGGGCCGCGTCGGCATCAAGGCGGTGTTCTATTTCGAGGTGGTCACCACCATCGCGCTGGCGCTGGGCATCGCGCTGGCCTACCTGTTCCATCCCGGCACCGGCATGAACGTCAACCCGGCCTCGCTCGACGCCTCGGCGATGGCGGCCTACGTCGACAGCGCCGGCAAGATCAAGAGCGCGGGCACGGCGGACTTCCTGCTCAAGCTGATCCCCAACACGGTGATGGGCGCGTTCGCCAGCGGCGACGTGCTGCAGGTGCTGCTGGTGTCGATCCTGTTCGGCTGCGCGCTGTCGCTGGTGGGCGAGCGCGGCCGCCCGCTGGTGGGCATCATCGACACGTTCTCGCACACGCTGTTCAAGATGATGGGCTTCATCATCAAGCTCGCGCCGCTGGGCGTGCTCGGCGCGGTGGCGTTCACGGTGGGCAAGTACGGCATCGGCTCGCTCAAGCAGCTCGGCTACCTGGTGGTGGTGTTCTACGGCGCGGTGGCGCTGTTCGTGCTGGTGGTGCTGGGCACGGTGATGCGCCTGTGCGGCTTCTCGGTGCTCAAGCTGATCCGCTACCTGCGCGCCGAGCTGGTGGTGGTGCTGGGCACCGCGTCGTCCGACAGCGTGCTGCCGCAGGTGATGAAGAAGCTCGAATTCCTGGGCATCAAGAAGTCGGTGGTGGGGCTGGTGATCCCGACCGGCTACTCGTTCAACCTCGACGCGTTCTCGATCTACCTGACGCTGGCCGCGGTGTTCATCGCCCAGGCCACCAACACGCCGCTGGCGCTGGGCGACCTGCTCGGCATCCTGGCGGTGGCGCTGGTCACGTCCAAGGGCGCGCATGGCATTCCCGGCTCGGCCATCGTGATCCTGGCGGCCACGCTGTCGGCGCATCCGGCGATTCCCGCCATCGGCCTGGTGCTGGTGCTGTCGGTGGACTGGTTCATCGGCATCGCGCGCGCGGTCGGCAACCTGATCGGCAACTGCGTGGCGACCGTGGTGGTGGCCGCCTGGGAGAAGGACATCGACCGCGTGCGCGCGCACGACGTGCTCGACGGCCGCATCGACGCGGCCGAGCTCGACGCCGGCCTCGCTCCGGCCCCGCACGAAGCAGACCAGGCCACTCCCGGGACGGCCCCGCTGCCCGGCGCGGCCGCGGGGCGCTAGAATCTCGGCATTCCTGATCACGAGAGGCCGCCCCGGCGCGCCACCATGCCCGAGCACATCGACCCTGCCATGACCTCCGAAGCGATCGCCGACGACATCGTCGCGGCCATCGTTTCGCACCGGCTGCCGCCCGGCACCAAGCTGCGCGAGGAGGCGCTGGCCAGCGTCTACCGCGTCAGCCGCACCAAGGTGCGCGCCGCGCTGCTGATGCTGTCCAAGGACAAGGTCATCCAGATCGTGCCGGACAAGGGCGCCTTCGTGGCCAAGCCCAGCGCGGAGGAAGCGCGCGAGGTCTTCGCGGTGCGCCGCATCCTGGAGGCGGCGCTGGCGCGCGAATTCGTGGCGCGCGCGGGCGCGGCCGACTACAAGCGCATCGACCGCCATCTGGCCGCCGAGAAAAAGGCGCTGGCCGGCAGCGACGCGCAGCTGCGCACGCGCCTGCTGGGCGACTTCCACATCCTGCTGGCCGAGGTGGTCGGCAACGGCGTGCTGACCGGCATGCTGCAGGAGCTGTCGATGCGCAGCGCCGTGATCACCATGCTCTACCAGTCGCGCCGCGATGCCGCCTGCTCGTCCGACGAGCACCGCGAGTTCATCGAGGCCGCGCGCGCCGGCGACGCCGAGCGCGCGGTGACGCTGATGGTGGCGCATCTGAACCACGTCGAGGCGGCCCTGCATTTCGAGGAGCTGCCCGCCGCGCGCGGCAAGGACCTGGTCACGGCGCTGCTGGCCTGAGCGGCGCGCCGGCCTTTTGACCGAGGTCAATGCGCGCGGGGCCGGACTGCCCCAATATTCAAACCGTCATGAAGCTGCGGGGGCGCGCTTCATGACACTGGGCGGTCCCCCTGTGGACCCCCGCCCGCACGCCGGCCTGGGTGCGGGCTTTTTCGTTTACGCGGCCGGTTTTGCGCGGCGCGTCCCGCTCCGCTCCCTGTCCCGCTCCCTGCCCTGCTCTCCATTCTTTCCCCAGGTTTACCCCTGCCCGCTTGTTGCGCGCCATGCGCACCCCTGTTGCCTGAGATGCGCGTGATCGAATCGCGGCATCGGAGTAGCATGTCGGAGGCCCGGACCAGGCGCCGGCCGGCCCCGCCCGGCACCACAGAAAAAAGCAGAAGACAGGAGACAGACATGACCCGTTCAGCCTCGCCCGCCGCGCACCGCCGCGGCTGAAGCGGCGGCCCGCCCATCCGGCGCCGGGCCTCACCCGATTTCCACCAGTCCGACCCGCGACGGCGGCCGCAAGCCCGGCGCCGCCCCGGCCGGCGCGCGGCATCCGTCCGCCGCGCCCGGCAGGCCGGCCCGACCCGTTTCTCTTCGTTCCAACCGACAAGGATGCCAGCATGACCTCTCCCGTGCTCTACCACGCCGCCGAAGGCGTCGCCACCATCACCCTGAACCGCCCCGACGTGCTCAACGCGCTCAACGCCGAACTGTTGGCCGAGCTGCGCGCCGCGGTGGAGCGCGCCGCGCAGGACGACGCCGTGCGCGCGCTGGTGCTCACCGGCAACGGCCGCGGCTTCTGCGCCGGCGCCGACCTGGCCGGGCGCCAGGGCGAGATGAAGGATTCCGGCACGCTGCTGCGCGAGCGCTACCACCCGATCATCCTGGCGCTGCGCAGCATGCCCAAGCCCGTCGTCACCTCGGTCAACGGCGTGGCCGCCGGCGCCGGCATGAGCCTGGCGCTGGCCGGCGACGTGGTGCTGGCCGGCCGCTCGGCCTCGTTCCTGCAGGCGTTCTCCAAGATCGGCCTGGTGCCCGACGCCGGCAGCACCTACTTCCTGCCGCGCTACGCCGGCGAGATGCGCGCCCGCGCGCTGGCCATCCTGGCCGAGAAGATCGACGCCGAGGAAGCGCACCGCATCGGCCTGGTGTGGAAGGTCCACGCGGACGACGCGCTGGCCGCCGAAACCGCCAGGCTCGCCGCACACCTCGCGCAGATGCCCACGTTCGCCTACGGCCTCATCAAGGAAGCGCTCAACGCCAGCTTCGACAGCAACCTGCCCGACCAGCTCGAGCGCGAAGCCTCGCTGCAGACGCGCGCCTCGGGCAGCCAGGACTTCAAGGAGGGCGTGGCGGCGTTCCTGGAAAAGCGCAAGCCGCAGTTCAAGGGGCGTTGAGCCGCCGCGCGGACACCCGCGTGGACGATGATGCGCCGGTGGTTTGCCCCCCCTCCCGCGAGCGGGAAAGGGGAGCAAGCAGGCGGCGGAGAGGGCAAGTGCCGACGCTTGCCCGCGCGCGACGGTACGCACAGACCACACACCAGACACCAGACACGGAAGCCCACAACGATGACCGACCCCGCACACGGCGCGCAGCGCATCGTCCTCACCATCGACCGCGGCGTGGCCGAGGTCCGGCTCAACCGCCCCGACAAGATGAACGCGCTCGACCCCGCCATGTTCGACGCGCTGATCGAGACCGGCCAGCGCCTCATGAACGAGCCGGACCTGCGCGCGGTGGTGCTGTCCGGCGAAGGCCGCGCGTTCTGCGCGGGGCTCGACATGCAGAGCATGGCCGGCATTGCCGATGGCGCCAGCGGCGGCATCGGCGCGGGCCGGCTGGCCGCGCGCACGCACGGCATCTCCAACCGGCCGCAGTACGCCTGCATGGTGTGGCGCGAGCTGCCGGTGCCGGTGATCGCCGCGGTGCACGGCGTGGCCTTCGGCGGCGGGCTGCAGGTGGCGCTCGGCGCCGACCTGCGCTACGTCGGCGCGGACACGCGCATGTCGGTGATGGAGATCAAGTGGGGACTGGTGCCGGACATGGCCGGCATGCTGCTGATGCGCGGCCTGGTGCGCCCGGACCGGCTGCGCGAGCTGGTCTACAGCGGCCGCATCGTCGGCGCCGAGGAAGCCTGCGCGCTCGGCCTGGCCACCGCGCTGGTGGACGACCCGCGCGCCGCCGCGCTGGCCGCCGCGCGCGAGATCGCCGGCCGCAGCCCCGACGCCATCCGCGCGGCCAAGCGGCTGCTGCGCGCCGGCGAGGACGGCGGGGGCCACGACGGCGCCGCCATCCTGCGGGCGGAATCGGTCGAGCAGGACCGCCTGATCGGCACCGCCAACCAGCGCGAGGCGGTGCTCGCCAACCTGGAAAAACGCGCGCCGGTGTTCAAGCCGGCCGCCTAGCGCTCACGCGCGCCGGCCGCGCCGCCGGCGCCACAGCACCGCGTAGACCGCCGCGTTGAGCACCAGCACCAGCGCGCCCAGCACGAACTGCGCGTGGCGCGTGAGGCCGTCCGGATAGATCAGCGGCATGACGTAGTGCTGCACGAAATCGCCGCCGTAGGCCTGCTGCCCGGCGCGCTCGCGCAGCGCATTCTCCAGCGGCGTGAGCGGGCAGATCCAGCCGCTCCACTCCACCGCCACGCCCCACGCCGCCGCCGGCAGGTGCAGCCACGCCAGCCGCGGCCAGCGCAGCACCAGCACGCCGCCGAACGTCACGAACAGGATGAAGGCCAGGTGCGCCAGCACCACCGCGCCGGCCAGCCACGCCGCCATCATGGCGCGTGCCGTCCGGTCCAGTAGCCCGGCGCCGCGAAGGCGGCCTTGAGGTGCTCGATGAAGAAACGGATCTTGGCCGGCACCGGGCGCTGCTGCGGGTACACCGCGAGGATGTCGTAGTCCGGCAGCGCGTAGTCGTCCAGCACCGTGATCAGCTCGCCGCTCTCCAGCTGCGGCAGAATCTCCCAGGTGGAGCGCCAGCCCAGCCCCAGGCCCTCGCCGGTCCAGCGGTGCAGCAGCTCGCCGTCGTTGCAGTCCAGGTTGCCGTTCACGCGCACCGTCACCGTCCTGCCGTCCTGCCGGAAATACCAGCCGCGCTGCTGGCCGCCCTGCAGGTTGAACGCCAGGCAGTTGTGCTGCGCGAGGTCGTCCAGCGTGTGCGGCACGCCGTGGCGCGCGAAGTAGGCCGGCGTGCCGCACACCACGCGCTTGTTGGTAGCCAGCCTGATGGCGACGAAGTTCGGGTCGATGGCGCCGCCGATGCGGATGCCCACGTCATACCCCTCGCGCACCAGATCCACCACGCGGTCGGTCAGGTTGAAGGAAATCTGCACCTCCGGGTTGGCCGCCAGGAACGCCGGCGCATGCGGCGCCACGTGCTTGCGCCCGAACGCCGCCGGCGCCGACACGATCAGGTGGCCGGTGGCCTTGTGCTTGCCCTCGGCGATCAGCATCTCGGCGCGGTCCAGGTCCGCCAGCGCCTTCTTGCACTGCTCCATGAACGCCGCGCCCTGCTCCGTCACCACGATGCGGCGCGTCGAGCGGTGCAGCAGCTTCACGCCGATGCGCGCCTCCAGCGCATTGATGCGCCGCCCGATCATCACCGGCGTCACGCCCTGCGTGAGCGCCGCCGCGGCCATGCTGCCGTGTTCCACCACGGCGATGAACGCCTCGATCTGTTTGAGTTTGTCCATGCTCGTCCGTCTCCTGCCCGCCATTGTGGCGCATTTGGCGCAGGCGGCGCGCGCAGGGGTCAGCGCGGCTTGGAGCGGAACGGCTTGATGACGTATTTTTCGCCGTGCGCGGCGCAGTCGTCGGCGATGGAATGCCATCTCGCGTGCGTGACCAGATAGGTGCTGCCGTTGATGTCGTCCACCGTTTCCACGGTGTCCCGGCCGAGCTTGAGGTTGCGGCGCGCGGTGGTCAGTCCTGCCTCGCGCATGTCCCGGTATTCGCTTCCGTCCCAGAGGATGTTGGTCTTCTCCTCTTTCCAGTTCACCCACACCTGAAGATTGCCATCGGGCCATTCGTAACCGACGACGCAGAAGTGGTTGGCGACGCGGTTCTTTCCGTCAATGGCGACGCGGTTGCGCATCGCGCGCTCGGGCCCGAGAAAGTATGGGTTCCGCGAAACGACGAACCGGCCCCTGGGCGGGCTGCCGAACGTATCGGGCAGGTCCGCGCCGGCGCAGGCCGGCAGCGGCGCGGAAAGGACGACCGCCACCAGGCCGATGCAAGCGATGCGCGCGCCGGTCATCTACCGGGTCCGCCTGAATGGCTTGATGGTGTACTTCTCCCCATTCGCCATGCAGTCGTCGGCGATCGCGTGCCACCACGCGTGCGTCTCCAGATAGGTGCTGCCGTTGAGGTCGTCCTGCGTCGCCACCGTATCCTTGCCCAGACGCAGGTTGCGGCGTGCCATCGTCAATTGCTTCTCGCGCGTGTCCTTGTAGATACTGCCGTCCCACAGGATGTTGGTCTTCTGCTCGCGCCAGTTGACCCAGACCTGCAGATTTCCGTTCGGCCATTCGTAACCGACGACGCAGAAGTGGTTGGTGACGCGATTCTTTCCGTCAATGGCGACGCGGTTGCGGATCGCGCGCTCGGGCTCGAGGAAGTACGGATTCTGCGAAACGACAAAACGCCCCTTGGGCGGGCTGCCGAATGCGTCGGGCAGCGCGTCGCCTGCCATCGACGGTGCGGAGGCAAGCAGCAGGGCCAGCAGCAAGCCGGATAGTCCCATCTTGGTTGCGATCGTCCTCATTTCCGGTCCTTCATCAATGGGTCGCGGAGGAACTCTTGGGTGAGCGTGTAGAAATCATTGCCGCTCTCCGTCGCAAACTTCACGAAGTTCCGGCCGGGAGATTTCGCTTCGGCGGTCTTCCAGGCGTACAAGCCTGTGGGACACGGATCGCTACCTGGCTTGGTGCCTTTGGCTACCTCGATCGCATCCTTCACGAATTCCCGGGTGGCGATGTGGCGTGAATCGGTTGCGTCGTTGGCAATCCTCGCCAGGTCCTGCAAATTCCTGTTCAGGTTGCCCGCAAGGGTCGGATATTGCTCAAACCCCTCCACCTGCTTCGGCGCCACGATCAGCGCGGCCAGCGTGCCCGCGTTGCCGGCGCCGAAGAACCTGGGCCCGAACTTGAGCCGGTTGAGCAGCACATGCCGCATCCATTGCATCGACAGCAGCGTGCGCGACTGGGAAACGAAGCCCGGCTGGCCGGGGCCTTTGGCCTCGGCCAGCAGCAGGCGCGCCAGCATGCCGGTTTCGTCGCCGGCGGGCGGCAGGGCCAGCGCCGGTTCGAGCTGGATCTCGACGCCCTGCGTGGCGTGATCCGGCGCCCCGCCCTGCGTATGCGCGGTCAATGTCGCGCGCGTTGCGATGCGGACGTCGCCGATGTCGAGCTTGAGCTTTTGCTCGACGTTGCTGTCGCGCGCCGACACCACCGACACGCGCGCCGCCAGCGACGAGCTGGCGATGCGCAGGTGCTTGCGGTCGGGTCCGAGTCCCGACACCTTGAACCACAGGGTATTGCCGCCGATCAGGGTCATCCGGGCGGGCAGGCTGCTGCCGTCCATCCTGAGAAAACGTGCCATTCATTCTCCTGAAGTGCCGTGAAGTCGACACCGCGGATCAGGCTAGCGCGCACCGCGCGCCCGCTTGCTCAGGCCTTTCCCAACGCTGTTGCGGATATTTCCGTAATGCGCGCCATCTTGCGCGTCGTCTCGCCTCTTATCGCTTCTGCTCGCGTGCCGGCAACGGCGAAGGCGAGTCCGGCGGCTGCATGGCGCGCAGCTCCGGTTACGACTTCAACGATCAGGGGCCGCTGCCGGATGCGGTTGGCGCGGACCTATCTGGTGGCCTGATCGTCGACCTGCCCGGTGGCTTGATCGATGGCCGGTCCGTCGACGTGATCGATGGCCTGGCTGGCGGCCTGATCCGGCGACGCCGGGCCTTCCTCCTGGCGGTCCAGACTGTCCAGACCGTCCACGCTGTCCGGCGGCACCGGCGCCGGCGACGGCACGGCGGTCCGGACCGCTGCAACGGGTACGCCGCGCGCCGTCGCGGCCCCCGCTGGCACCGCGGCGCGGCCGAGCTGGGCGCTGATCTCCGCGGCTTCCGCCAGCACGTAGGCCAGCCGCCGCAGCGGCCGCGCCACCTGCAACTGCAGGAACACCACCAGCGCGGCGCCGGCCACGAAGGCCACGCCGTACAGCGACAGCAGCGGCACCAGGCTCGCGCCCTTGCGCGGCAGCTCCAGCAGGCCGGTGACGAGCATCAGCGCCAGCGGACTCACCGCCACCAGCAGCGCCGCGATCTTCGCCATGCCTTCCCACATGCGCAGATGCAGCTCGACGCGGCGGCCGCGCGCGCGCAGCGCCTGCGCCGGGATGCGCGCGAGCGCGCGCAGCAGCGCGCTTTCCGCGTCGTCGGGGCGGTCGATCTGCTCGGCCAGCGGCCCGAGCGGGTCGCGCAGCCGGCGCGCCAGCGCGGGCGCGTGGCTGAGCAGCACGCCGCCGAGCCCGGCCACGCTGCCGGCCAGCAGGCAGTAGAGCAGGCGCAGCAGCCACGGCGCGGGCGCCTGGTGCCGCGCGCGGGCGTAGAGCACCGCGCCGGCCACCAGCAGCGCCGCCAGCGAGCAGCCCCAGAACAGGCCGAACAGGCCGCGCTGCAGCCGCGCCGGATCGAGGCCGGCGTGGCGCGGGGCGGGAGTGTCGGACGGGGATGAAGGCTTGCGCTTGAGCGCGTCGAGCAGCTCGCGGGTGGTGGGGAGCCTGGTCAGCATGGCAATTCGGTTTGCGGTGAGTCATTTCCGCGCGCGGCGCCGGTGGCGCGCGCGCGTGCGCACATTGTCGCCATTTGGCGCGCGCGCAGGGATGCGCGGTGGCGCGGCGCGGGGCTTTTCCCGCAAATTCGGACGTATCGTTGCCGTCACACAACGTGCGGTAATCCCCCGTTGCGCGGCAGCGCAAATCACGTCCCGCGGCGCGATTCCATACTCGGAGTATCGAATCAACTGATCCCGCTTCCCTTTATCCCGCCCCGCCCGCGGGCATAGCATGGCCTCCAACAGTGAATCACCGCCATTCCCAGCATCCCGGCATTGCCCGGAACACATTGCAGGCACATTGGAGACAGACATGCCCAAGATGAGAGCAGTCGACGCGGCCATCGCCGTACTGGAAAAAGAAGGCATCACCACCGCGTTCGGCGTGCCCGGCGCCGCCATCAATCCGTTCTACTCGGCCATGCGCCGCGCCGGCACCATCGACCACTTCCTGGCGCGCCACGTCGAGGGCGCCTCGCACATGGCGGAAGGCTACACGCGCGCCGAGGCCGGCAACATCGGCGTGTGCATCGGCACCTCGGGCCCGGCCGGCACCGACATGATCACCGGCCTGTACTCGGCGTGGGCGGACTCGATTCCCATCCTGTGCATCACCGGCCAGGCGCCGCGCGCGCGGCTCTACAAAGAAGACTTCCAGGCGGTGGACATCGAGTCGATCGCCAAGCCCGTGACCAAGTGGGCCGTGACCGTGCGCGAGCCGGCGCTGGTGCCGCAGGTGTTCCAGCAGGCCTTCCATCTGATGCGCTCGGGCCGCCCGGGGCCGGTGCTGATCGACCTGCCGTTCGACGTGCAGGTCGCCGAGATCGAGTTCGACCCGGCCACCTACCAGCCGCTGCAGCCGTACAAGCCGAGCGCCTCGCGCGCGCAGATTGAAAAGGCCATCGCCATGCTCAACGCGGCCGAGCGCCCGCTGATCGTGTGCGGCGGCGGCGTCATCAACGCCGACGCGGCCGATTTGCTGGTCGAGTTCGCCGAGCTGGTCAACGTGCCGGTGGTGCCGACGCTGATGGGCTGGGGCGTGCTGGCCGACGACCATCCGCTGCAGGCCGGCATGGTGGGCCTGCAGACCTCGCACCGCTACGGCAACGCGACCCTGCTGGCGTCGGACTTCGTGCTCGGCGTCGGCAACCGCTGGGCCAACCGCCACACCGGCAGCGTCGACGTCTACACCAAGGGCCGCAAGTTCGTGCACGTGGACATCGAGCCGACGCAGATCGGCCGCGTGTTCGGCCCGGACCTGGGCATCGTGTCCGACGCGAAGGCCGCGCTGGCACTGTTCGTCGAGATCGCGCGCGAGATGAAGATGGCCGGCCGCCTGCCGTGCCGCAAGCGCTGGGTGGCGGACGTGCAGAAGCGCCGCCGCACCATGCTGCGCAAGAGCGATTTCGACAACGTGCCGGTCAAGCCGCAGCGCGTGTACCGCGAGATGAACCGGTATTTCCCGCGCGACGTGCGCTACGTCTCCACCATCGGCCTGTCGCAGATCGCCGCGGCGCAGTTCCTCTCGGTCAACCAGCCGCGCCACTGGATCAACTGCGGCCAGGCCGGCCCGCTGGGCTGGACCATTCCCGCCGCCATCGGCGTCAAGGTGGCCGCGCCGGAATCCGACGTGGTGGCCATCTCGGGCGACTACGACTTCCAGTTCATGATCGAGGAACTGGCCGTGGCCGCGCAGTTCAAGGTGCCCTACATCCACCTCGTGGTGAACAACTCCTACCTCGGCCTGATCCGCCAGGCGCAGCGCAATTTCGACATGGACTACTGCGTGCAGCTCGCGTTCGACAACGTCAACGCGCCCGAGCTCGACGGCTACGGCGTGGACCACGTGAAGGTGGTCGAAGGGCTGGGCTGCAAGGCGCTGCGCGTGTTCAGGCCGGAAGACATCGCGCCGGCCTTCGCGCGGGCGCGCGAGCTGATGGCCGAGTTCTCCGTGCCGGTGGTGGTGGAAGTCATCCTCGAGCGCGTGACCAATATCGCGATGGGCACCGAGATCGACAACATCAACGAGTTCGAGCCGGTCGAAGACATCGAGGAAGCCGTCCTCGGCGAAGAGGCCGAGACGGCCTGACCCGCAACGCAAGCACACGGCGCGCGCTTGCGGGCGCGCGCGGATGCCATTTTTCCGGAGAGAAGACATGCCAAGACTGGCCGCCAACCTGACCATGCTGTTTACCGAAACGGGCTTCCTCGACCGCTTCGAAGCCGCCGCGCGCGCGGGCTTCCGCGGCGTGGAGTTCCTGTTTCCCTACGCCTTCCACGCCGACCAGATCGCGGACCGGCTCAACCGCTTCCAGCTCGACCTCGTGCTGCACAACCTGCCGGCCGGCAAGTGGGACGCGGGCGAGCGCGGCATTGCCTGCCACCCCGACCGCGTCGGCGAGTTCCAGGACGGCGTGGGCGAGGCGCTCCGGTACGCCAGGGTGCTGGGCGTGCGCCAGTTGAATTGCCTGGTCGGCATCCAGCCGCAGAACGTGAAGCAGGAACAGGCGCAGGAAACGCTGGTGGAAAACCTGCGCTTCGCCGCGCAGGCGCTCGCCGCCGAGCAGATCGACCTGCTGGTCGAGCCGATCAACACCTTCGACATTCCCGGCTTCTTCCTGTCGGGCACGCGCCAGGCGCTGGACCTGATCGCGCAGGTCAACGCGCCCAACCTCTACGTGCAGTACGACATCTATCACATGCAGCGCATGGAGGGCGAGATCGCCGCCACGCTCAAGGCCAACCTGCCGAAGATCAGGCACGTGCAGCTGGCCGACAACCCGGGCCGCAACGAGCCGGGCACCGGCGAGCTGAACTACCGCTTCCTGTTCCAGTGGCTCGACCAGATCGGCTACGACGGCTGGGTCGGCTGCGAGTACAAGCCGAAGACGACCACGGTCGACGGGCTGGGGTGGCGCGCGGAGCTTGGCGTGCAGTAAAGACCGCCGCTTGTTTGCTCCCCTCTCCCGCGAGCGGGAGAGGGGCCGGGGGAGAGGGCTGGCGCCTGCGAATGCCGCCGTGCGGGAAACAGCCGCTGGCCCCGCTTGATGTGGCTCCTGGTCAAACCGCCCCTCTCCCCGGCCTTCTCCCCGTGAGGGGAGAGGGCGAACACCTTGCCTGGGCTGGCTCTGGCGGCTTGGGCCCACTCAAAAAAAAACCGCTGGCTTCATTTCATTTTTTCGCTCCAAGGAGACAACACATGGCAAACCAACGCAACGTCGGCTTCATCGGCCTGGGCATCATGGGCGCGCCGATGGCGGGCCACCTGCGCGCGGCCGGGCACACGCTGTTCGTGCATGACGTCAATCCCGCGCCGCAGGCGCTCGTCGAGGCCGGCGTCACGGTCTGCACCAGCGCCGAGGAAGTGGCCAAGCGCGCCGACATCATCGTCATCATGGTGCCGGACACCCCGCACGTCGAAGCGGTGCTGTTCGCCGACAAGGGCGTGGCCGCCGCGCTCAAGGCCGCGGGCAAGGAAGCCGCGCACGGCAAGATCGTGGTGGACATGAGCTCGATCTCGCCGATCGCCACCAAGGTCTTCGCCGCGCGCATCAACAAGCTGGGCGCGGCCTACCTGGACGCGCCGGTGTCGGGCGGCGAAGTGGGCGCCAAGGCGGCCTCGCTGACCATCATGGTGGGCGGCCCGCAGGAAGCGTTCGACGAGGTGCGCCCGCTGTTCGAGCTGATGGGCAAGAACATCACGCTGGTGGGCGGCAACGGCGACGGCCAGACCACCAAGGTGGCCAACCAGATCATCGTGGCGCTGAACATCCAGGCGGTGTCGGAGGCGCTGCTGTTCGCGTCGAAGGCCGGCGCCGATCCGGCGCGCGTGCGCCAGGCGCTGATGGGCGGCTTCGCCAGCTCGCGCATCCTGGAAGTGCATGGCGAGCGCATGGTCAAGCGCACCTTCGAGCCGGGCTTCCGCATCGAGCTGCACCAGAAGGACCTGAACCTCGCGCTGCAGGGCGCCAGGACGCTCGGCGTGGCGCTGCCCAACACCGCCACCGCGCAGGAGCTGTTCAACACCTGCGCGGCCAACGGGCTGGGCAAGCAGGATCACTCGGCGCTGTGCCGCGCGATCGAGATCATGTCGAACCACGAGATCGCCAAGGGCGGCAAGTAAGCACGCCAGCGCGGCCTGCCGCGCCGGCAGGCCAGTACCGCTCCCCGGCGGCGCCGGGGAGACCGCATTTCCGGACCCATCCATGTACGCCACCGATTCCTACTCCGCCCTGCCGGCGCCGCGCCCGGCCGGCCTCGGCGATCCCCGCGCGCTGCTGCGCGACCTGTTCGACACGGCCGTGGCGTCCGTCAGCGCCAGCCACTGCCTGCCGCCGCAGCTGCCGGCGCCGCCCAGGGGGCGCACCGTGGTGATCGGCGCGGGCAAGGCCGCCGCCGCGATGGCGCAGGCGGTGGAGCGGCACTGGCAGGGCGAGCTGTCCGGGCTGGTGGTCACGCGCTACGGCCACGGCGCGCCGTGCGGCAGGATCGAGGTCGTCGAAGCCGCGCACCCGGTGCCCGACGAAGCCGGCCAGCAGGCGGCCCGGCGCATGGTCGAGCTGGTCGGCGGCCTGGGCGCCGACGACCTCGTGCTGTGCCTGATCTCGGGCGGCGGCTCGGCGCTGCTGGCCGCGCCCGCGCCCGGCATCACGCTGGCCGACAAGCAGGCGGTGAACCGCGCGCTGCTCAGGAGCGGCGCCGACATCGGCGAGATCAACTGCGTGCGCAAGCACCTGTCGGCGCTCAAGGGCGGCCGGCTGGCGCTGCACTGCGCGCCAGCGCGCGTGGAGACGCTGCTGATCTCCGACATCCCCGGCGACGACCCCACGCTGATCGCCAGCGGCCCGACCCTGCCCGACGCCACCACCTGCGCCGACGCGCTGGCGGTGATCGCCAGGTACGGCATCGACTTGCCGGCCCGCGTGAGCGCGCACCTGGAAAGCGGCGCCGGCGAGACCCCCAAGCCCGGCGACGCCCGCTTCGCCGGCCACCGCGCCGTCACGCTGGCCACCGCGCAGCAGGCGCTGGAAGCGGCCGCGGCGCGCGCGCGCGCGCTTGGCGTGGAGGCCCACATCCTGTCCGACAGCGTCGAGGGCGAGGCGCGCGAGGTGGCGCTGGTGCACGCGGCGATCGCCCGGCAGATCGCGCAGCACGGCCAGCCGTTGCGCAAACCGTGCGTGCTGCTGTCCGGCGGCGAGACCACCGTGACCGTGCGCGGCCGCGGCCGCGGCGGGCGCAATGCCGAATTCCTGCTGGCGCTGGCGGCGGCGCTCGACGGCCAGCCCGGCGTGCACGCGATCGCCTGCGACACCGACGGCATCGACGGCTCCGAGGACAACGCCGGCGCGCTGCTGTCGCCGGACACGCTGGCGCGCGCCGGGGCGCGCGGCCTGTCGGCGCTCGCGCACCTGGCCGACAACGACGGCTACGGTTTCTTCGACGGCCTCGGCGACCTGATCGTGACCGGCCCGACCCGCACCAACGTGAACGATTTCCGCGCGATCCTGATCGTGTAGGCAACGCGCATGAACCCAGGCGCGCCCGCCGCGGCGCGCCGCCCGAGAATGGAAGAGGAGACCACATGAGACGCCAGCGCAAAGCCAAGATCGTTGCCACGCTCGGCCCGGCCAGCACCGACATCGAGGTGATCCGGCAATTGTTCGAGGCCGGGGCCGACGTGTTCCGCCTGAACTTCAGCCACGGCTCGCACGAGGACCACCGCCGCCGCTACGACGCGGTGCGCCAGGTGGAGGCCGAGACCGGCCGGCCCATCGCCGTGCTGGCGGACCTGCAGGGTCCGAAGCTGCGCATCGGCACCTTCGCCGCCGGCAAGGTGGCGGTGCGGGCCGGCGACGTGTTCGTGCTCGACAGCGACCCCGGCCCCGGCGACGCCACCCGCGTGCACCTGCCGCACCCGGAGCTGTTCCGCGCGGCCGCGCCGGGGCAGTCGCTGCTGATCGACGACGGCAAGGTGCAGCTGAAGATCGAGTCGGTGGCCAGCGGCAGCATCGTCACGCGCGTGGTCAACCACGGCACGCTGTCCGACCGCAAGGGCGTCAACGTGCCCGACGCGGTGATCCCGATCCCGGCGCTGACCGAGAAGGACCGCAAGGACCTCGACTTCGCGCTGGCGCTGGGCGCGGACTGGATCGCGCTGTCGTTCGTGCAGCGCCCGGCCGACATCGTCGAGGCGCGCGAGATCATCGGCACGCGCGCCGGCGTGCTGTCCAAGATCGAGAAGCCGGCCGCGCTGCAGCAGTTGGAGGAGATCGTGCGCGTGTCCGACGCGGTGATGGTGGCGCGCGGCGACCTCGGCGTGGAGCTGCCGCCCGAGCGCGTGCCGGGCGTGCAGAAGCGCATCCTGCGCGTGTGCCGCCAGCACGGCAAACCCATCGTCATCGCCACGCAGATGCTGGAATCGATGATCGACTCGCCGGTGCCCACGCGCGCCGAAGCCTCCGACGTGGCCAGCGCGATCTACGACGGCGCCGACGCGGTGATGCTGTCGGCCGAGTCGGCCAACGGCCGCCACCCGGTGGCGGCGGTGGCCATCATGGACCGCATCATCGCCGAGGTGGAGCGCGACCCGCTCTACCGCAACCTGCTCGACGCGCAGCACGAGGCGCCGCTGTCCACGCGCCAGGACGCGATCTGCGCGGCGCTGCGCGAGGTCACGCAGATCATCGGCGCGGTGGCCACCGTCACCTATACGTCGTCCGGCGCCACCGCGCTGCGCGCCGCGCGCGAGCGGCCGTGCGCGCCGATCGTCAGCATCACGCCGAACCTGGAGATCGCGCGCCGGCTGGCCATCGCGTGGGGCGTGCATTCCACCGTGAGCCCGGACGTGCAGAGCGTGGACGAGATGGTGAACGCCGCCACCGGCGCGGCGCTGGCCGAGGGCTACGCGCAGGCCGGCGACCAGATCACCATCGCGGCGGGCATGCCGTTCGGCCAGGGCGGCACCACCAACCTGCTGCGCGTGGCCGAAGTCACGGGCGCCGCGCCGGCGCGCGCGCCGCTGGCGGCCGCGGCGGCGGTTACGGCCTGATACATCACTCCCGTTCGCTGGCTGCACCGCCGTTGCTATACTGACCGGCACGCCGTGGCGCACTGCGCGCCGCAGCCACCGGACAGCCAGACAAGCCACACCAGCAACGCGGAGCCACCATGCGTCTCGATGACGAAGCCGAAAGCCAGAACGTAGAAGACCGCCGCGGAGGCGGAGGCGGATTCGGGGGCTTCGGCGCGGGGCCGAGGACGATCGGCATCGGCACCATCATCGTGGCGCTGGCGGCCTCCTATTTCTTCGGCATCGACCCCACCGTGATCATGCAGGGCGCCTCGGTGCTGCAGGGGCAGCAGCCGCAGACCCAGCAGCACGTGCCCAGCCATGCGCCCGCCAACGACCAGATGACGGTGTTCGTGCGCAAGGTGCTCGGCAACACCGAGCGCACCTGGTCGCACATCTTCGAGACCGACCTCAACCGCCGCTACGCGCCGCCCACGCTGGTGCTGTTTACCGGCGCCACGCCCACCGCGTGCGGCACCGGGCAGTCGGCGATGGGGCCGTTCTACTGCCCCGGCGACCAGAAGGTCTACATCGACCTGGCGTTCTACGACGAACTGCGCAAGCGCTTCGGCGCCGGCGGCGACTTCGCCCAGGCCTACGTGATCGCGCACGAAGTGGGCCACCACGTGCAGAACCTGCTGGGCGTGTCCGGCAAGGTGGACGCGGCGCGCCGCCGCATGGGCGAGGCGCAGGCCAACCAGCTCTCGGTGCGCGTGGAGCTGCAGGCCGACTGCCTGGCCGGCGTGTGGGCGGCCACCGCCGAGCGCATGAACCAGCAACTGCTCGAACCCGGCGACATCGAGGAAGGCCTGAAAGCCGCCGCCGCCATCGGCGACGACCGCCTGCAGCGCCAGGCGCAGGGCTACGTGGTGCCGGAAGCGTTCACCCACGGCACCAGCGACCAGCGCGTGCGCTGGCTGCGCCAGGGCCTCGACAGCGGCGACATCCGCAAGTGCGACACCTTCGCCGCCAAGCAGCTCTGATGGCGCGCGCGCGAATGCGCGCACGAACGGCATCGACCGCGTTCAGGCGGGACGGGACAAGGCTGCGGGGAGATGAAACCGGGAACGGCGCGGAGGACGGCGGGACAGCAGGACAGCGGAACGGCGGAACGGCGGAGGAAAAATCACCCGCCCGGCGGGAGAGAGAAGGAGGAGGAGGTCAGCCGGGCGGGTGGGAGATAAAACGGTAGGACGGGGCGGCGGGCCCCTGACGCGAGACGGTCACCGAAGTGACCGCCAGGCGACACGGCGCATCGGGTCAGACCCGGTAGCCGTAGAGCGAGCCGTCGCCGGAACGCGCGTTGTCGAGCGAGGACGCCGCGATTTCGCCACCGGCCGCGCGCGCGCCTTCACTGAACGAATCGAACTTGCCCTGGCGGGCGCCGTCGGTGAACGGATCGAACTTGCCTTGGCGCAGGCCGTCGGTGAACGGGTCGAACTTGTCTTTCTTGGCGCCTTCCGTGTACACGTCGAACTTGCGCAGCGCGTCCGCATAGACTTCGAACTTGCCGACCTTGCTGCCGGCGGGAGCGGCCAGCGCCGCGGCCGACGAGGCCAGGATCAATACGCCTAAGGCGCTGCCAAGGATACGTTTGGCATTCATTTGGGACTCCTTCAACTGATCTATGTATTTTTTTGTCTGCCTTGCCATCGGCCGCGGCAATCTATGTTGCGCTGCGAGCACGAACTGAAGATTAGTGGTTCGGCCTGCAACGAGAAATACCGCTGCGACGAATGGTGCGTTGCGAGTCGTGAAACGCTGGAAGTCCGGACGAACGGCGCCTTTGCAGCGCGAACGGCGTGCGCGAGAAGCGAACGGCGGCGGCGAGCGGGTGGCGCAAGGGCCTCCCGGAAATGGCGCGCGATGGTGGCCGGCCGAGGCCGGAGGCGGGCTGGCGGGGATCGGGGGAAGCGCGCGAAGGGACCTCCGCGCCGCCGGCGCGACGCGGGCGGCGCGGGCCGGGAACCCCTGCCGGGGGCGTTCCCGTATCTGCGGAATGGCTCTGGAATGCGGCTGTTGCGCCGCCCGCGGGACTACAGCGTGAACTGGCCGTTGGCCTCGGGCTGGAACGACAGTTCGATGACCGTCACGCTCTGCTCGCGCCCGTCCGGCAGGCGATAGCTCACGGTCTGGCCGGCGCGCGCGCCCAGCAGCGCCTGCCCCACCGGCGACAGCACCGAGAGCCGGCCGGCGTCGAAATCGGCGGTGTCCGGATAGGCCAGCGTCCAGCGGCGCGGCGCCGCCTCGCCTTCCAGCGCGCACATCAGGCTGGAGTTCATCGTCACCACGTCCTTCGGAATGGCCTCGGCCGGCACGATGGCGGCGCGCGCGAGGATGCTGTCGAGCATCTCGGCCAGCGGCGCCGCGCCGGCGCGGCTGGCGATGCGCTCGAGGCGGGTGACGTCGAGCTCGGTCAGGTAAAGGGTCGGTTGCTGCTTGGATGAAGCCGTCATGGTGGATCCTCGCTAGGTGTCGGTGCGTGGACCCGGCCCGCGGGCGCGATCCGCGCGGGATCGGCCCGGCGCTGCCAGGTCAGGGAACAAGTCGGGCCGTCGGATGCGACGGAAAAACCGCGAACAGGGTGTGGCTCGGCCCGGTTCGGCGCTTACCTGCGTGCTGGGGAGACGTCAGGCGGTGAACCGGGCGGGATCAGGCGGTGCGCTGACCCGGCGGCAGGCGGTGGCCTGTTTGGCTTGCGCGCGCCGTGCCGGCGCCGCCCACGCGCGCGCGCCGGCCTGCCCGGTACGGGCAGGCGTGGCGGCGGTCGGGACAAGGCGGCAGGGCATCATGCGTGCGGCAAAAGTGGGTGGGCAGTCCGGAGCGAGAGCGGCGAAACAACGGCGAAACAACGACGAAACGGCGGGGGGAAACAGCGGCAAGAACAACCGCGAAACAGCGTGCTTCCCCGAACCGGCGTGGCGCGCGGCGAGAGCGATGGCTCACTCGGCCGCCGCGGACCGGCTCGCCGGCACGCCGCATTCGCCGCTTTTCACCAGCGTGGTGCGCGGCGGACAAAGGGGATCGTAGCACAGGCGCCGCCGTCTCTTAAGAAGGCGCCGGAGACGCCGGCAGGCGTCAATGATGGCCCTGGGGATGCGGATGGCATTCGCAGGCGGCGCCGGCCGCGGCCTGCTGGAGGTTCTGCAGGATGCCGCATTCGCTGGCGGGATGCTGCTGACCGCCGCAGGTATGGCGCAGCGCCCGCAACTGGCCTTCCAGCGCCTCGAGCGCCACGCGCTGGGCGTGGATCTGCTCGATCTGGCGGTCCAGCAGCGCGTTGATGTCGTCGCAGGCGAGCGTGGGATCGCGCTCGAAGTCGCGCAGCCGCCGCACGTCCGACAGGCTCATGCCCAGCGAGCGGCAGTGCCGCACGAAATTGAGCTGCAGCAGATGGCCGTCGCCATAGCGGCGGTAGCCGTTGTCTTCGCGCTGGGGCGCGTCGAGCAGGCCCTCGCGCTCGTAGTAGCGGATGGTTTCCACGTCGCAGCCGCTGTGGCGGGACAGTTCACCGATTCTCATGCCGACTCCGGGTGATGCCTGCATCAGGCAAAAGACCCTGTAGTCGTTACAGGGTTGCCTTGAGTCTAGTCCATCGCGCCCGGTCCCGCCAGCGCGGCTCACGCCACGGCGGGGCCGCGCGCCTCGTCGCGCACGTGCAGCGCGCGCGGCGCGAAGGCCGCGCGCAGCACCTCCACCGCCAGCGCCGGCCGGGCCGCGCCGCACATGAACACGTCCACCGCGGCGAAGCCGTATTCCGGCCAGGTGTGGATGCTGATGTGCGACTCGCGCAGCAGCAGCACGCCGGTCACGCCCAGGCCCGGCCCGAAATGGCGGAAGCGCGCGTCCACCACGGTGGCGCCGGCGGCCTGCGCGGCCTGGTACAGCACGCGCTCGACCAGCGCGGCGTCGGCCAGCAGTTCGGCCGCCACGCCTTGCAGGTCGGCCAGCAGGTGGTGGCCGAGCACGGCCGGGCACGGCAGGGCCGGGGCGTTCATGGCTGCGCGCTCCGCCGGCTCATTTGTGGCCGCCGCCGGAGGACCAGCCGCTCGAGCCGGACGAGCCGCCGCCCCAGCCGCGCCCGCCCGAGTAGCCGGACGAGCCCGAGGAGCCGGAGCCCGCGCGGCCGGTGTCGCCGAGGTTGAAGAAGGTCGTGCCGAACAGCACGATGATGCCGTAGACGAGGTAAAGCAGACGCACGCTGACTCAGTCCTTTCCGGCCCAGCGCCGGACCAGCCAGATCGGCGCCCACAGCAGCAGCAAGCCGATCACGAGGGTGAACCAGCCCCGGCCCGTGACCAGGGCCACGGGCACGTTGAGGATGGCGAGAAGAATGGCGTAGACCTTGGCGCTCTTGCGGCAGAAGGCCAGGTCCGCGCCGCTGTCCGCGGGCCGCGCCGCCGGCAGCGCGCGCGCGGCCTGCGCCAGCCCGGGGCTGGACTTGAACCACTGCGCCACCTGCGCGCGCGCCACGGTGGTCGACAGGGTCCAGACGATCTCGGTGGCCGAGGTCTCGCGCGTGAGGCGCCGCGCCCGCTTGCCGTACTCGGTCAGGCGCGTGGTGTCGCCGACCTGCACGCGCCAGTTGAAGGTGCCGGCCGCGTACAGCACCTCGCTCTGGTAGTCGTAGCCCTGCCGAAAGGTCTGGCCCTGGTAGCTCACGGCATCGCCGGACACCGTGCGCGGCCACGTGTCCAGCACCTCGACGCGGTCCCAGCCGTCCGCCTGCTCGACCAGCCACAGCAGGCCGCGCTGCTCGCTGAACAGCAGGTACTCGACCCAGGTGGAGGCTTCGTCCTCGTCGCGGTCGGTGCACTGCATCAGGCCCAGCACGATGTACGGCGTGCCGTCGATGGTGCCGGTGTCGCCGGGCGCGAGGCTGGTCTGGAGCGCGTCGAGTTCGCGCTGCTTTTCCAGCACCAGCGCGGTCGAGGTGGTGCAGTCGATCTGGCTGTGGCAGCTCGGGCAGACCACGAAGCTGGCCACGCCGGCGCGGTAGGCGATCGGGCCGCCGCAGCCCGGGCAGGCCAGCGGCACGGCCTTGCCGCGGTAGCGGTCGGCGCTGCCGGCGATCTGCTCCTTGTCGCGCAGCAACTGGCACTTGAGCTGGTCCAGCGTGACCGCCGCGCCGGTGTAGACCGCGGGCGGGTAGCCGTCGGCGTAGTCGAGCGTGACGAAGCGGCCCTCGTCGCGGAAGTCCGCCACCTGCGCGGTCCAGCCCGCGCCGACCGCGAACGGCAGCTCGCCCTGGCCGCCGGTGCAGCGCGCGCTGCGCACGTCGCTGGCGAGGTAGCGGTGCTTGTCGAAGAACAGGCTCGCGCCCGGCGCGAGATGCTCGTACCGCGGCAGCGGCGCGCCGTCGAGCTGGGCTGCATCGAGCGGTGCTGCGCCGGCCTGCGCGCCGGCGGCATGGCGCCGCGTCAGCATGTACTGCCCGGAGGCGTCGGCCAGCCAGCCGTCGCTGCCGTCGTCGAACAGCAGGTACCACTCGTTCCACAGCCCGGCGTCGTAGCGCAACTGGATGCGCCCGACCAGCGTGAAGCCCTGGCCGTCCCACTGCCCGCCGGTGCCGAGCTGCAGCGGCGTGTAGTCCTCCAGCACGGCGGACATCTTGCCGATGTCCCTGACCGTGTCCGCATCCTTGAGCAGCGTGCTGTGGCAGTACTCGCACACCACCATCACGGCGGCCGACGAGCGGAACGCCGCCGGCGCGCCGCAGCTTGGGCAGTTGATCTCTTGCATGCGCCGCGCGTCAGCCAACCAGTTTCTTCAGGATCTCGGCCTTGGCGTTGTCGAAGTCGGCCTGCGAGATCAGGCCCTTGTCGAGCAGGTCCTTGAGCTTCTGCAGGCGCGCGGCGGGGTCGTCGGCCGCCGGCGCAGCAGCCGCAGCAGCCGCAGCAGCAGCCGGCGCGGCGGGAGGCACGGCCGGCGCGGGCGCGGCGGCGCCGAGCCCGCCCGCCATCGCCTGGCCCATCACGGCGCCGGCCGCGAGACTCGCGCCCAGGCCCGCCACGCCGCCCTCGTTCTGCGCGGCCAGCGGGATCGAGCTGGCCACCTGGTACTGCGTGTACTTGGCCATATCGCCCATCATGCCCATCGAGATGCGCGTGTCGATGGCCTTCTGCAGTTCTTCCGGCAGCGACACGTTCGTCACCGCGAAATTGTCCAGCGCCACGCCGTAGCGCTCGAACTCCGGCGCGAGCCGCTCGCGGATGGTCTGCGACATCAGCGCCTGGTTGGCGGCCATGTCGAGGAACGGCACCGCGGCGCCGCCGAGCGTGGCGGTCATGGTGGCGACCAGCAGGTTGCGCAGCTGTTCCTCCACCTCGTCGCGCGTGTACTCGGCGCGCGTGCCGCTGATCTCGGTGTAGAACTTCGCCACGTCGGCGATCTTGTACGAGTACAGGCCGAACGCGCGCAGCCGCACCATGCCGAAATCGGCGTCGCGGATGGTGACGGGCTGCGCCGTGCCCCACTTGCGGCCGATCTGCAGGCGCGTGCTGAAGAAATACACGTCCGACTTGAAGGGCGACTCGAACAGCTTGTCCCAGTTCTTCAGGTAGGTCAGCACCGGCAGCGTCTGCGTGGTGAGCTTGTACATGCCGGGCCCGAACACGTCGGCGATCTTGCCTTCGTTGACGAACACCGCCATCTGCGACTCGCGCACGGTCAGGCTGCCGCCGTACTGGATTTCCATGTCCTCCATCGGGTGGCGCCAGGCCAGCACGCCATCGCTGTCCTCGGTCCACTGGATGATGTCGATGAACTGCTTCTTGATGAACGATCCGATGCTCATGGCAATCCCCAGGTTGCGCGATGTTTCAGGACAGGCAGGCGGCGTTGATGGCGCCGACCGTGACCGAGATGGCGCCCATCAGCCCGCCCATGCCGACGTTGTTCGATTCGATGGCCGCGTCCATGTCGGGCAGCGCGCGCGCCAGCCCGGCATAGGCCAGCGCCTGCACCAGCATGGCCCCGACCGCCCACAGCACGAACATCAGGAAGGTGTCGTTGTGCTGGATGCTGGACGACAGCGTGAAGCAGAAGCCGATCATCGCGCCCGACAGCGACAGCGCCGCCGCGAGGTTGCCCTGGCGGATCAGCGCGAACTCGCGGAACGGCGTGATCCTGGTGTAGACTCCGACGAACACGGCCAGCAGCGCCAGGCCGGCCAGCAGGTGCAGCACGTAAGCGTAGATGCCTTGCATCATCGATGTTCTCCGGCGGGTTCCGTGGCGCCGCGGCAAGCCGTCCGTTCAGCACGCATGATCCGTACAGGATGATGGGGACGGCCGCGCGGCGGCATGTAGCGCTCAGGTATGTGGCGCTCAAGTATATCGTCGTCCATTTGCGTACATCGCAACAATTTGCAATCCGGCGGGCGCCATGCCGCCGGCCCGCGCCGACCCTCCCGTCCCTTCCCGTCCCTCTTCTCGCCTCTTGCCCGCTTCCCGCCCCCGCAACGCACCCGAACCGATGCGCGACCGTACCCTTGTTCTTTCGGTGTTGATCGTGGCGTCCTGCGGGCTCGGCTACGAGCTGATCGCCGGCGCCCTGTCCAGCTACCTGCTGGGCGACTCCATCCTCCAGTTCTCCTCGATCATCGGCTGCTACCTGTTCGCGATGGGCGTGGGCTCGTGGCTGTCGCGCTACGTGAAGGACGAGGACGTGCTGGCGCGCTTCATCGACATCGAGATCCTGATCGGCCTGCTCGGCGGCGTCTCGGCGGCGCTGCTGTTCGTGGTGTTCGCGTGGCTGTCGGCGCCGTTCCGCACCGCGCTCTACGCGCTGGTGTTCGTGCTCGGCGTGCTGGTCGGCATGGAGATCCCGCTGGTGATGCGCGTGCTCAACGCGCGCCGCAACGCCTTCAGCGAGCTGGTCAGCCGCGTGCTGACGTTCGACTACCTCGGCGCGCTGGCGGTGTCGCTGGTGTTCCCGCTGGTGCTGGCGCCGCGCCTGGGGCTGTCGCGCACGGGCTTCCTGTTCGGCATGCTCAACGCCGGCGTGGCGCTGGTCACGATCCACATCTTCCGCGCCGAGCTCAAGGCGGTGGTGCCGCGCCTGCTGCGCGCCTCGCTGGTGCTCGCGCTGCTGGCCGGCGGCTTCCTCGGCTCGGGGCAACTGACGCACTGGGCCGAGCGCGGCATGTTCGGCGACGAGATCATCCACAGCCAAAGCACGCCGTACCAGCGGCTGGTGATCACGCGCTGGAAGGACGACCTGCGCCTGTACATCAACGGCAACCTGCAGTTCTCCTCGCGCGACGAGCACCGCTACCACGAGGCGCTGGTGCACCCGCTGCTGCAGGCGCTGCCGTGGGCGCGCCGCGTGCTGGTGATCGGCGGCGGCGACGGCCTGGCCGCGCGCGAGATCCTCAAGCACCGCAACATCGAGCACGTCACGCTGGTGGACCTCGACCCCGCCATGACCACGCTGTTCTCGCGCAGCGCGCCGCTGGTGGCGCTGAACCGGGGCTCGCTCACCGACGCGCGCGTGCGCGTGGTCAACGCCGACGCCGCGCAATGGCTGGAGCAGCACGACGACATGTTCGACGCCATCGTGGTCGACCTGCCCGACCCGTCCAACTTCGGCCTCGGCAAGCTGTACTCGGTGCCGATGTACAGGCTGCTCGCGCACCATCTGGCCGAGAAGGGCTACGCGGTGGTGCAGTCCACCTCGCCGTACTTCGCGCCGCGCTCGTTCTGGGACATCGACGCCACGCTGCGCGAGGCCGGCCTGCATACCTGGCCCTATCACGCCTACGTGCCGTCGTTCGGCGAATGGGGCTTCATCCTGGCCGGCAAGCGCGCCGACTACACGCCGCCCACGCACTATGACGTGCCGATGAAATTCCTCGACGCCGACAGCACCGCGCTGATGTTCCGCTTCCCGGCCGACATGGCGCCGCGCGAGGCGCGCGCGAACCGGCTCAACGAGCAGACGCTGGTGCATGACTTCGAGCAGGACTGGCGCAATGTCATTCGCTAGCGCCGCGGCATCGACCGGCAGGAACACGGGCACGGAGCCGGCATGGACCGCCGCCGCTTCCTGATCGCGGCGGCGGGTACGGCGGGCACCGGCCTGCTGGCCGGCTGCGACCGGCTCGGCGACGAGGCGCGCCGCTTCCTGGCCGGCGTCGGCCTGCGCGAGCCGTGGCCCGCGGTGCTGCGCCCGGGCATGGCCGAAGGCCACGCGCTGCGCGACGCCGCGTCGTGGCCGGCGCCGCAGGACGAAATCGTGACCGAGGTCGCCATCCTCGGCGGCGGCGTGGCCGGCCTCAGCGCGGCCTGGCAACTGGCGCGCGCCGGCCTGCGCGACTTCCTGCTGGTCGAAGGCCCCGAGTTCGGCGGCAACGCGGCGGCGGGCCGCTTCGGCGAACTCGGCTTTCCGCGCGGCGCGCACTACCTGCCGCTGCCCTCGCTCGAATCCGCCCACATCCACGAGATGCTGGCCGACACCGGCGTGATCGCGCGCGACCCGTTCGGCGCGCGGCCCGAGTTCGACGAGCGCGCGCTGGTGCACGCGCCCGACGAGCGCCTGCTGTTCGACGGCAAGTGGCACGACGGCCTGCTGCCCAGCGAGGCGGTGGCCGGCGCGGAAGCGGCCCAGCACGCGCGTTTCCTCGCGCGCATGGCGCAGCTCAAGGACGCGCGCGGCGGCGACGGCCGCAAGGCGTTCGCGATTCCGCTGGCGCTGGCGTCGCAGGACCCGGCCTGGACCGCGCTGGACCGGCAGAGCATGCGCCAGTGGATGGCCGCCGAGGGCTTCACCTCGCCCACGCTGCACGCCTATGTCGACTACTGCTGCCGCGACGACTACGGCGCCGGCCACGACGCGATCTCGGCCTGGGCCGGCGTGTATTACTTCGCCAGCCGCGCCGGCCACGCGGCCAACGCCGCCGACGGCGCGGTGCTGACGTGGCCCGACGGCCTGCACACGCTGGTCGCGCGGCTGGCCGCGCGCATCGACGCGCGCCGCGCCGGCGGCACACCGACCGGCAAGACCGGCACGCGGCCGTGGCGCCAGCCCGGCATGGCCGTGCAGGTGCGCGAGCACGGCCGCGAGGTCCGCGTGCTGTGCGCGCAATGGCCCGGCGGCACGGCCGCCGGCGCGCCGCGCCTGTTCCGCATCCGCGCGCGCCGCGTGATCTGCGCCATGCCGCTGCACGTGGCCGCCCACGTGGCGCCGCTCGCCGCGTTCGGCTTCGACCCGGCGCGGCACCTGCCGCCGAGCGCGCCGTGGCTGGTGTCCAGCTTCCGCCTGCGCGGCTTCCCGGACGAGCGGCCCGGCGTGCCGCTGGCGTGGGACAACGTGGTGCACGGCGGGCGCGGCCTCGGCTACGTGGTCAGCACGCACCAGCTGATCCGGCAGGCCATGCCGGCCGACACGGTGTTTACCGCCTACTGCCCGCTCGATGCCGCCGCGGCGCCGGACATGGCGGCGGGCACCGCGCCGCGCGCGCCGGCCGACACGCGCCGCTGGCTCGCCGCCGCCACCCCGGCCGAGCTGATGGACTACGCCACCACCGACCTGCGCGCCGCCTACGGGCGCGCGTTCTGGCGCCATGCCGACGCGGCGGAGATCACCGTGCGCGGCCACGCGATGGCCTCGCCGCGCCCCGGCTTCCTCGCCAATGCCGGCGCCGCCGCGCTGCGCGACGCCGACGGGCGCATCCTGTTCGCGCATGCCGACCTGTCCGGCCTGTCCGTGTTCGAGGAAGCCGCGTGGTGGGGCACGCGCGCGGCGCGGCGCATCACCGGATGAGCCCGGCCGGGTGACGCCCGCCCCACCCCGGCGCGCGGCCGCATGCGTATTGCGGCATCCTGTAGAATTCCCGGCACGGTTTCGTGTCGAACCCTTCGATCCCGCGAACCCGAACCCGACGTCATCCTTCGTGCGCCCCATCCGCCTGTTGCTGCTGCTCCTGATGCTCGCCGTCATGCCCTTCCAGAGCTGGGCAGGCGCGGCCACGTGCGCGGGCGGCAACATCGGCGCGCCGCACGAACAGGCGTTCGCCGCCGCGGCCGATGAACGCGGCGGCGAAGGCGCCGCCCAGGCTGCCGCGATGCTTTCGGCATTCGATGCCGATACCAACGCCGATCCCGCCGGCCAGGACACCGGCGACGCGAAGGACCCGGCCCAGGGCGGCGCCGACCTCGCCGAATCCCTGCTGCCCGCCGCGCCGCTGCGTTTCGCCGCCAGCCTCGCGCGCGGCAGCGCGCCCGCGCACCGCGCGGGCCTGCTGCCCGATCCCGACCTCCCCCTCCAGCAGCGCCCTCCCAGCGCCTGATTCCCCGCGCGCCGGCCCGGCGCGCACCTCGCTTCCTGCACCTTGCCGCCGGCACCCGTGCGCCGTCCGCGGCGCCGCGTGCGCGCAGTCCGCGCGGCGCGCACGCGCGCGCAAGGTGCCAGCGCCGCTTTGCCGTTGTTCCCTTGACCAGACTGACCTTCCTCACAGACAAGAAATGAAACGCGTCCTGCTCTTCCTGGCGACCAACCTCGCCGTCATGCTCGTGCTCAGCTTCACCGCCAGCCTGCTCGGCGTGAACCGCTTCCTCACCGCCAACGGGCTCAACCTCGGCATGCTGCTGGCGTTCGCCGCGCTGATGGGTTTCGGCGGCTCCTTCATCTCGCTGCTGATGTCCAAAATGATCGCCAAGTGGTCCACCGGCGCCCAGGTCATCACGCACCCGGGCAACAGCACCGAACTGTGGCTGGTGCAGACCGTGCAGAAACTGACCCAGCGCGCCGGCCTGCCGATGCCCGAGGTCGCCATCTACGAAGGCGAGCCCAACGCCTTCGCCACCGGCGCCAGCAAGAACAGCTCGCTGGTGGCGGTCTCCACCGGCCTGCTGCAAAGCATGTCGCACGACGAGGTGGAAGCCGTGCTGGCGCACGAGGTGGCCCACATCGCCAACGGCGACATGGTCACGCTCACGCTGATCCAGGGCGTGGTCAACACCTTCGTGATCTTCCTCGCGCGCGTGGTCGGCTACTTCGTGGACTCGATGCTGCGCAAGAACGACGAAGAGTCGAGCGGCCCCGGCATCGGCTACATGATCACCGTGGTGGTGTGCGAGATCGTGTTCGGCATCCTGGCCAGCATCATCGTGGCCGCCTTCTCGCGCCACCGCGAGTTCCGCGCCGACGCCGGCGCGGCCAGGCTGATGGGCACGCCCTCGCCGATGGTCGCCGCGCTGCGCCGCCTCGGCGGCCTGGAGCCTGACGGCCTGCCGCAGAACATGCAGGCGATGGGCATCGCCGGCGGCAAGTCGTGGCTGTCGCTGTTCTCCAGCCACCCGCCGATCGAGCAGCGCATCGCCGCGCTGCAGGGGCAGCGCTGAGCGGGTTTCCGCTCCCGCTCCCGCACCCGCTGCCGTGGGCTTGCCCGTTCAGGCGCGGAATGCCGCCCGGTAGCGCTCGGGCGTGGTCTGCATGTGCCGCTGGAACGCTTGCCGCATCACGTCGGCGTTGGTGAAGCCGGTGGCGCGGGCGATGCCTTCCAGGCGGCGGCCATCCTTCTCCAGCAGGCGCCGCGCCGCTTCCACGCGCAGGCGCTCCACGTAGCGCGCGGGCGTCTCGCCGACCTGGCGCGCGAACACGCGCGCGAAGTTGCGCGGGCTCATGGCCACGCGCTCGGCCAGCACCGGCACCGACAGGTCGCGCGCCAGGTGCTGCGCCATCCATCCCTGCAATTCCCGCAGCTCCGGGTTCTGCGCGCTCTGCGCCTGCAGCAGCGTGGAGAACTGCGCCTGGTTGCCGGGGCGCTGCAGGAACAGCACCAGCTCGCGCGCCACCGCCAGCGAGGCGGCGTGGCCGAGGTCTTCCTGCACCAGCGACAGCGCCAGGTCCATGCCGGCGGTGACGCCGGCCGAGGTGTAGAGCTCGCCGGCGCGGATCCAGATCGGGTCGGGGTCGACCTCCACCTGCGGATGCTGCGCGGCCAGCCGCGCGGCGTGGCGCCAGTGCGTGGTGGCGCGGCGCGCGTCGAGCAGGCCCGTGCGCGCCAGCACGAAGGCGCCGGTGCACACCGCGCCGAGCCGGCGCACGCGCGGCGCCTGCGCGCGGATCCAGTCGACCAGGCGGGCGTCCTCGGCCGCCGCGCGGTGGCCCGCGCCGCCGGCGATCAGCAGGGTGTCGATCGGGCCGGGCAGCATCTCGCCGATGCGATGGTACGGCGCGTCGGCCAGCAGCCGGATGCCGCTCTCGGTGCGCACCACGGCGTCGTCGCGCGCGCTGGCGACGCGGATGTCGTAGGCCGGCGCGGTGCGGCCTTCGAGGCGGTTGGCGTGGCCGAACACCGCGCTCGGCCCGGTCACGTCGAGTTCCTGCGCCGGGTCCGGCGCGACGATCACGACGATGCGCGGCGGATCGTCCGGCAGGGGAAGGCTGGCTGGCATGGCGTGTGTGGGAAACCTGTGGAGAGGGACGGCCCGCCGATCATACCGGCGCGCGCCGTCATCCGGCCAGCACCGCGCGGCGCGCCACGCCGCGCTGCCATCCGAGCGTGACCAGCAGCGCCACCGCCAGCGCCGGCAGCACGGCGAGGTTGACCGCCTGCCAGCCGTAGCGGTACAGCACCTGCCCGGCCGCCAGCGTGGCCAGCGCGGTCAGCGCCGCGGCGGCGAACTCGGCCAGCGCCTGGGTGCGCGCGCGCTCGGCCGGGCGGTAGCTTTCCGCCAGCAAGGTGGTGCCGCCGACGAACATGAAATTCCAGCCCACGCCCAGGCACAGCAGCGCCACGTAGAACGCCGGCACCGCGGTGGACGCCAGCGCCACCAGCGAACCCACTGCGGCGAGCGCGATGCCGCACATCAGCATCGGCCCGCGGCCAAAGCGCTGCAACAGCCAGCCCGAGAAGAACGACGGCGCGTACATGCCGACCAGGTGCCACTCGATGATCTGCGCGCCCTGGCCGATGGTGTGGCCGCACGCCACCGCGGCGATCGGCGTGGCGGTCATGACGAACATCATCACCGCGTTGCCGATGCCGTTGTTGGCGAACGCGGCCAGGAACACCGGCTGGCGCGCGATCTGCGCGAGCGGGCGCGCGGGCAGCGCGGCGCCATGCTCCCGCGCCGCGGCGTGGGCGGGCGCGTCGCGGTAGCCGAACGCCAGCAGCAGGACGGTGGCCAGCCCGAACACCGCCACCACCGCGTAGGAGCCGGCGAACGGCTGCGCCACCAGCAGGTCGCTGCTCCACGCGGCGATGGCCGGGCCGCACACCGCGGCCACCACGCCGCCGGTCAGCACCGTGGAAATCGCGCGCGGCTTGTCGGCGGCCGGCGCGGCATCGGCGGCGGCCAGCCGGTAGAAGCGCGCGAAGGCCTGGAACACGCCGACCAGCGCGGTGCCCACGCAGAACGCGGCGAAATCATGGTGCGCGATGGCCCACACCGACACCAGCCCGCCTGCGCAGCAGGCCAGCCCGCCCAGGCAGAACGCGGCGCGGCGGCCGAGGCGCTCGATCAGGAACGCCGCCGCGATGGCGGTGACGGCGGACGCCACCGTGATCAGCGCGAACGGCAGCGTGGCCAGCGCCTTGTCCGGCGCCAGCGTGTAGCCGACCAGCCCGGTCAGCGTGAGGTCGACCGACAGGGCCGAGGTGAAGAGAGCCTGGCAGACCGCCAGCAGGCGGGCTTGCGGGATCGCGGGACGTGCCATCGGGGGCGCTCCGGTAAGGACGGGCGTTGGGGATGACACCGAGCGTAAGGAAAGCGCCGCCGCGCCGGCTGACAATGATCCGTGGAATCCTGCCATGTGGATGCGGCGGGCGGCGGGCGGCGGCGGGCCGCGAACAATCAGTCAGTCAGTTGAACACGTCCTGCCGGTAGCGGCCCTGCGCGACCATGCCGGCCAGCCAGTCGGACGCCGCCGCCTCGGGCATGCCGCCCTGCTGCGCGGCGATCTCGATCAGCGTGCGGCGCACCGCGGGCGCCATCTGCCGCCCGTCGCCGCACACGTAGAGGGTGGCGCCGTCGCGCAGCAGCGCCCACACCGCGGCGCGGTCGCGCCACAGCAGGTGCTGCACGAAGCGCTGGTCCGGCGCGCCGGTGGCCGAGTACGCGGCGTGCGCCTGCACCACGCCCGCGTCCTGCCAGCGCGCGATGTCGTCGCGGTACAGCCAGTCGTGCGCGGGATGGCGGCAGCCGTAATAAAGCTGGCTGGCGGCGACGCGCATGCCGGCGGCCCGCTGCGCCGCGCGCTCCTCCAGGAAGCCGCGGAACGGCGCGATGCCGGTGCCGGGGCCGACCAGGATCATCGGCCGGGCGGGATCGGCGTCGGGCACGAACGGCGGGTTCGGCGTGCGGATGCCGGCGGCCACCACCGCGCCGGGCGCCAGTCCCTGCAGCCAGGTCGAGGCCACGCCGCGGAACATGCCGCGCCCGGACAGCGCGGGCGCCCACACCGTGCCGACCGTGATCGCGGCCACGTCCGGCGACACCGCCGGCGACGAGGCGATCGAATAGAGGCGCGGGCGCATCGCCACGGTGCAGGCCAGCAGGCCGGCCAGCGTCAGCTCGATGGCGGGATGGCGCGCCAGCACGTCGGCCAGCGCGAGGCGCGGCGCCGCCACCCGCGCGGCGTAGCCGGCGGCGGGATCGTCCGAGCCGAGCTGCTCCAGCGCGGCGCGCGTGCGCGGGCAGCGCGTGTATTGCAGCAGCGTGCGCAGGGTCTGGCGCGACACCACGTCCTGCAGCTCGATGAAGTGCGTGAGCAGCTCGCGCACCGGCAGCGCCTCTTCCAGCGGCAGGCCGCGCGCGGCGCCGGCGTGCGCGGCCGACAGCGTCGCCATCGCGTCGGGATCGAGGTCGAGCCGCGCGCACAGGTCGTCCACCACGGCCGGCTGGTTCTGCGGGTACACCGCGAGGTGGTCGCCGGTGGCGTAGCGCACGCCTTCGGGCAGGCGCAGGCGGATGTCGCGCGTGGAGGTCCGAGGCGCCTCGCGCGCGAAGTCCCACAGGCCGGCGGGATCGCTGACCAGCTCGGTGTTGGCCAGCACCGTGAACGCCTGCGTGGACGGCGGCAGCGTGCCGGCGCGGATGGCGGCGATGCCGCGCAGCCGCACCGCGATCGCGCCGGCCGCGGCGGCGGGCGCCTCCGGCCCGGCGCCCTGCGCCTCGCGCAGCGCTTGCAGCGCCTGCCACAGCGCGGCCAGCCATTGCCCGGCGGCGTGGTCGAAGTCGCCGTTGCCGTCGGCCTCGCCGCGCGCCAGCAGCGGGGTGGCGCCGGCCGCGTCGAAGAACGCCTGCACGCGCTTGGGAAACGCCTGGTAGGTGGCCCATTGCGAGTTGCCGCAGCCGAGCACGGCGAAGCGCAGGCCGGGCGCGCGGTAGCCGGCAGGCGCCTGCGCCTGCGCGTCGAGCATGGCCTCGAAGCGGCGCGCCGAATCGGGCGCGCGGCCGTTGTAGGTGGCCGCCACGATCACCGCCAGCCCATCGGTCGGCAGCGTGTCCACGGCGGCGTCGAGATCGCGCAGCGTGGCGGCGAAGCCGGCCTGCAGCGCGCCCGCGTGGATCTGCTCGGCGAGCTCGCGCGCGGTGCCCAGGCTGGAGCCGCACAGCACCGCCAGCGGCAGGCCGCCGCCGTGCACCGCCGGGCGCGCGGGCTGCGCCGCGGCCGCGCCGGCCTGCGCCGCGGCGATGCGCTCGTGCGGGCGGCGCCGGCGCGCGCGCAGCGTGAAGCCGTCGGGCTTGAGCGTGAGCGTTTCCTTGATGCGGAACTGGTAGTCGTGCGGATCGCTGAACTGGAAATTGCGCAGCATCAGCGCCAGCGCCAGCTTGGCCTCGGTCAGCGCGAACTGCCGGCCGATGCAGGCGCGCTCGCCGTTGCCGAACGGCTTGTAGGCATGCGGATGGATGCGCGCCTCGTTCTCGGGCAGGAAGCGGTCGATGTCGAAGCGCTCGGGGTCGGCCCACACCTTGGGGTCGCGGTGCAGCCCGGTGAGCACCACCGACAGGCGGCGGTCCTTCCGGATAAGGTAGCGCCCGCCCAGCAGCGTGTCCTCGAACGGCGCCACCGAGAAGCCCGGCGCGGTCGGCCACAGCCGCAGCGTTTCCTTGAGCACGCGGTCGATCACCTGCAGGCGCGCGAGGTCGGCGTAGGCCGGCGGCGCGTCGCCGGGCAGCACGGCGTCCACCTCGGCGTAGGCCTGCGCCAGCACGCCCGGATGGCGCATCAGCTCGTACAGCGCGAAGGTCAGCATCCCGCTGGTGGTCTCGTGCCCGGCGATCAGGAAGGTGATGACCTGGTTGCGGATGTTCACGTCGTCCAGGCGCTCGCCGCTGTCGGGGTCGCGCGCGTCGAGCATCAGGTTGAGCAGGTCGGGCTCGGGCGCCTGGCCGCGCGCGGCCGCCGCGCGGCGCTGCCTGACCACGTCGTCGACCAGCTCGCGCATGAAGCCGACGTCGGCGGCGAACTTGCGGTGCGCCGCGTGCATGAACTTGTCCTTGATGGCCAGGCGCGTGAGCTTGCCCATCGCTTCCTCGAGCGCGCCGACCATCGCGCCGATGAACGGATGCAGCTGCGCGCTGGCGAACGAGTCGAAGTCGTAGCCGAAGCCCGACAGCGCGATGGTGTCGAGCGTGAGGCGCGTCATGTCGTCGGCCACCGCGATGTCGGCGTCGGGCCCCTGGCGCTCCCACTTGCCGACCAGCCGGTTGGCCACGCGCAGCATCACGTCGAAGTAGCCCTTCATGGCGCGCTGGCTGAACGCGGGCATCAGGATGCGGTGCGCGCGGCCCCAGTTCTCCTCGCCGTGGTCGGCGGTAAACAGGCCGTCGCCGCCGACGTCGCGCAGGTAGGACAGCGGCGGGCCGATCAGCTTGCGGAAACGGCGCCCGTCGGCCAGCTCGGCCACCAGCCCGGCATCGCTGACGAAAGCCACGTGCCGGCCGGCGAAGTTCAGCTCGAAGATGCCGTCGAACTCGCGGCTGCGCGCCAGCAGATGCTGGGCGACCATGCCCGGCGTGACCTGCAGCAGGTTGCCGACCACGGGCCAGCCGGGCGCCTGCGGGATGGGTTCGGGCTGGCGCGCGGCCGGCGCATCGGGCTGGCGGTCGGGCGCACGGTCGGGCACGCGGTCGGGCACGCGGTCGGCGGCGGCGGATGCCGGGTTGGGCACTGGCTGCATGTTCAGGTCACCGTTCGAAGGCGGCGCGCGGGCGCCGGGGTTGTCTCGCGTTCGTTGTTCTTGTGGGCGTAGACAAATGTCTACTTTTGCAGCAAAGTAGACGAACGCAGACCGAGTGTCAATTCCAAACCGGCATTTCACGGCGGGTGCGCACGAAGCGGCTTATCCGGCCAGACAATTCAGACAGACGGAAACCAATGGACGACGTTGCCGCCGGCAAACGCAAACTGATCGACGCCGCGCTGCGCCTGGCCGCCGCGCGGCGCAGCTTCGCCGGCCTGGGCCTGCGCGAGCTCGCGCGCGAGGCGGGGCTCAACCCCAACACCTTCTACCGCCATTTCCGCGACATGGAGGACCTCGCGCTGACCGCCGTGGCCGAGGTCGGCGCCGAGCTGCGCCCGATGCTGCGCGCGGTGCGCTGGGCGGCCGCGCGCGACAACCCGGACGAGGTGGCCACGCGCGCGTGCGCGGCGTTCTTCGCCTACGCCGAGGCGCACCGGGATGCCTTTTTCGTCGGCGTGTGCGGCAGCACCGGGCCGCAGCCGGCGCTGCGCGACGCGGTGCGCCAGCTGCTGGCCGACATCGCCGCCGAGATGGCGGAGGACATCGAGCGGCTGGGGCTGTGCCCGGGCCTGCCGCGCGCGGCGCTCGACGATCTCTCGGGCTACGTGGTGTCCTACCTGTTCCACCTGTCGACCGATTATCTCGAAGCCGACGCGGCGGGCCGCCGCCGGCGCATCGAGCAGTCGCGGCAACTGGTGTGCTGGCTGCTGCGCGGCGCCGCCGCGCAGCAAGGCGGGCGGGCGCAAGCGGCAGCACCAGCACCATCGGCAGCCGCGGCGCGCAAGCGCAAGCCGCGGCAGGCGCAGCCGCACTGAACGCGGCGGGCGCCGGCGCTCAGGCCAGCCGCGCGTAGCCGGCGGCCACCGCGGCGCGCGCCATGTGCGCCACCGGCGCGTAGTGCGCGAGGCCGGTGCGGGCGATGCCGCGCAGCCGCAGCCGCCGCGCCAGCGCGGGCTCGGCCTCGATCACGCGCGCCAGCACGTCGCCCACGCGCGCGCTCTGCGCCGGGCTGGCATGGCGCGAGCACACCAGCGGCAGGCCGGGCGCCGACGCGGTGCCGGCGATCTGGCGCAGCGCCGCCAGCCGTCCGGGCAGGTGGTCGCGCGCGAAGGCCAGCGTGACGCAGTCGATGGCCGCCACGTCGGCGTCGCCGCGCGCCACGGCGTCGAGCGAGGCCAGGTGCGAGCCGGTGCACAGCGCCGCGGCGAAGAAGCGCCCGCCGCGCGCCAGCGGCGCCACCGCGTGGCGCAGCGCGTTCATGCCGCTGTGCGAGGCCTCGTCGTTGTACGCCACGCGCAGCCCGCGGCAATCGGCCAGGCTGTCGGGGCCGTCGGCGCGCGCCACGATCGCGCTGCGATAACGCTCGCCGTCGCAGCCCGGCGCGTCGAACAGCGGCGTGCCGATCACGCGCACGTGGCGCTGCAGGCCTTGCACCAGCGGGTAGCCGCAGGTCTGCGACAGCAGCAGGTCCGGGCGGCGCCAGAATTCGTGCAGTTGCGCATGCGTGGCGCCGGGCTCGACGGCGCGCAGGAACAGCGGATCGCGCCCGCGCGCGAGCACCGCCGCCACGCGCGCAATCAGGGCCAGCCAGTCTTCGCGCAGCGCGGGCGATACGTTGTACATGGGCAGCGCGGCCACCCAGTGCCGGCGGTCATCCATGCGCGCTCACCCGGTCAGGCGCGCGCGCGCGTCGTTGCCGGCCCGCCGGTCTGCCGTGGCGGGTGTGGCCGGCATGGCCGGCGTGGCCACGGCGGCGCCGCGGAACAGCGGATGCACCACCGGCGCGGCCGGCCGCAGCGCGAAGCGCGCCAGCCATTCGCCGTACCCGTTCACCACGAAGCCGCCGCTGCGCCGCCGGTAGCCCGCCGCGCGCGCGCGATAGACGCGCCCGAGGGCAAACCACGGCAGCGCCGGCAAGTCGTGGTGGACCAGGTGGAAGTTGTTGTTGAGAAACAGCAGCCGCCACGGCCACGCCGCCTCGTTGAGCACGCTGCGCCGCGCCGGCAGCGCGTGCGGGCGGTGCTCCTGGAACGAGCGCACCGACGACAGCGCCAGCGCGGGATAGGCCACGCCCGCCAGCATCAGCCACGGCGCGATGCCGCACGCGCGGTCGAGCCACAGCAGCAGCGCGGCCAGCGCGAGCAGGTGCGCGGCCCACATCGGCAGGTCGCGCAGGTCGCCGGCGCGCAACCGGCGCGCGGCGTCGGCCGCGCTGCGCGCGATGGCGAAGGCCGGGCCCAGCAGCAGGCGCCCCGCCATCGTGTTGCGCCAGCGCAGCAGCGTGCGCCGCAGGGGGCCGGCGGCCTGCCAGTCGCCCGGCAGCAGGAAGTAGCTCTCCGGATCGGCGCCGGGATGGGTCAGGTCGTCGTGCGCGTGATGCCGCAGGTGCTCGCGGCGATAGAGCCCGTACGGAAACCACACCGCCAGCGGCGCCATGCCGAACAGCGCGTTGAGCCACGGCAGGCGCGTGGGATGGCCGTGCAGCAGCTCGTGCTGCAGCGACATGTACCAGGTGGAGGCGAGTACCAGCAGCGCCAGCGCGAGCGGCAGGCCCAGGCGGGCCGCGTTGAGCGCCGCGCCGAACCACAGCGCGTAGACCGCCGCGATCAGCAGCCAGGTGGGCAGTTCGGTGCGCCAGAGCCAGGCGCGGCTGGCGCGCGCGATGTCCGCGCGCTGGAGGTCGTCCAGGTAGATTGCCATTGCGTCATCGTGGAACGGTGGCGGGCTGTACGGCAATCGAGGCGATGCGGACACCCAGGGCGTCGCGGCCGGCGGCGCCGGCACGAAACGTCAGTCCAGCTTACGCGCCGTGGCGCAAAACGGAACGAAGGAAAGCCGATATGGATATGCATGCCCGCAAGCGGCCTGCGCATGCGGCGCAGGTGGCGCAGGTGGCGCACGGAGGGCGCGCCACGGGCTCAGTCGAGCACCTTGCCGCGCATGGCCTTGACCTGGCTGCGCTGGCTCTTGCCTTCGAGCCGCCGCATGCGCGAGCCGAAGGTGGGCCGCGTGGGGCGCCGCGCGCGCGGCGGCGTGGCCACGCTGCGCACCAGTTCGTGCAGGCGCCGCACGGCTTCCTCGCGGTTCATCTCCAGGCTGCGGTGCTGCTGCGCCTTGATCACCACCACGCCGTCGCGCGTGATGCGATGGTCATGCAATTGCAACAGGCGCGCCTTGTGGTCCTCGTCCAGCGACGCCGACGCGCGCACGTCGAAGCGCAGGTGGACCGCGTTGGAGACCTTGTTGATGTTCTGCCCGCCCGCGCCCTGCGCGCGGATCGCGGTGATCTCGTACTCGGTGTGGGGGATGACGGTTTCGCTCGACATCGGGCAATGATAGCAAGCGCGCCGGCCCGCCGTGGCGGGCGGCGCTGCCGGGGCCGGTCAGGCGACCGCCGCGAGCTTGACGATGTGCAGGCTGGCGCGGCCCTGGAGCACCTTGCCCAGCGCGGCGAGGGCCGCGCCGCGGCCGTGCTGCGCGAGCGCGTCCTCGTCGCGCCAGCGCTCCAGCATCACGAAGCGGCCGGCGTCGTCGAGGTCGCGGTGCAGCTCGTAGTATTCGCAGCCGGGCTCCAGCCGCACCTGCGCGACGGCTTCGCGCAGCGCCGCTTCGACCAGCTGCAGGTGGGCCGGCTCCGGCACGATGGTGGCGACCACCGCCACGGGCGGCTTGCGGGATTCGGTCATGCTGGCTCCTGTCGGTTAGGCAAAACCCCGATCATCCCCCAATCCGCGCCGGCCGGGAATGCGCCGGCGCGCAAAAGAGTTTCCCCGATCCGGCGCAAATGGCGCCGCCACCGATTGCCCGGCCGGCTAGTCGACCTGCGCGTTGGAGCGCTTCACCACCGCGGTCCATTTCTGGATCTCGCCGTTGACGAAGCGCGGCAGCTGCGCGGTGTCGAGCCTGGCGATCTCCAGCCCCTGCTCCGCCAGCTTCTTCTGCACGCCCGGTTCCTGCATCACCGCTTGCATCGCGCCGGCCAGCCGCTTGCGCACCTCGTCGTCCAGCCCGGCCGGGCCGGCGAGCATGAACCACGCGGTCAGGTCGAAGCCGGGATAGCCCGATTCCGCCACGGTCGGCACCTCGGGCGCGCTCACCGAGCGCTGCTGGCTGCTGACCGCCAGCGCGCGCAGCTTGTGGGCCTTGAGGTAAGGCAGCACCGCGACCGGGTGGTAGAACATGAAGTCGACCTGTCCGCCCAGCACCGCGGTCAGCGCCTGCCCGCCTTCCTTGAACGGCACGTGCGTCATGCTGATGCCGGCCATCGACTTGAGCAGCTCGCCGGCGAGATGGCCCGAGGTGCCGCTGCCGGCCGAGCCGAACGACAGCTTGTCCGGATTGGCGCGCGCGTAGGCCACCAGCTCGGCCAGCGTCTTGTACGGCGCGTCGGCGCGCACCACCAGCAGCGTGGGCGTGTAGCCGGGCATGGCCAGGTACGCGAAGTCCTTGCCCGGGTCGTACGGCAGGTTGCGGTAGAGCGCCTTGTTGATGGCCAGCGTGCCGACCGTGCCGAAGGTCAGCGTGTAGCCGTCGCCTCTGGACTTGGCCACGTAGTCGGTGCCGATGGCGCCGCCGGCGCCGGCCTTGTTCTCCACCACGAAGGGCTGGCCGAGCTTCTTCGCCATCGCCTCGCCGAGGATGCGCGCGGTGATGTCGGTCGAGGTGCCGCCGCCGAACGGCACCACCAGCCGCACCGGCCGCGACGGATAGTCCTGCGCCTGTGCTTGTGCCGGCGCTTGCACCAGCATGAAGCCGGCGGCGCAGCTCATGGCCAGCATCGCGGCCATCATGGTCTTTTTCATGTCTCCTCCTGTTTTTTTTGGCTTACCTGGAACCGGTCTGCGCCGCGCCGCGCGTTCGCGCCAGCGCGGCGCGCACTTCCTCGTTGTGCTCGCCCAGCAGCGGCGGCGCCATGACGTCGAGCGCGCGCTCGCCGTCGAACGACACCGGGCTGCGCACGGTCCTGAACTCGCCCAGCGTGGGATGGGTGCCCGTGACCAGCAATTGCAGGTGCCTGGCCTGCGGGTCTTCCAGCGCCTCGCTGGTGTCGTACATCGGCGCGTGCGGCACGTCCTCGGCCTGCAGCCGCTCGCACCATTGCGCGCGCGTGCGCTGGCGGAACAACTCGCCGAGCAGGTCGATCAGCGCCTGCTGGTTGGCGATGCGCTGCTCGCGCGTGGCGAAGCGCGCGTCGGTAAACAGCGCGGGCCGCTCGATCGCGTTGGCCAGCCCCTGCCAGAATTTCTCGGGCGAGGACATATGCAGCGCGATCCATTTGCCGTCCGCGCATGCCAGCACGTAGGACTGCGACACGCTGGGCCGGCTGTACGGCCCCATCACCTCGCCCGCCGCATAGTAGTGCGTGAAGGCGTCGAGGTTGAAGTGGCTCATCGCCTCCAGCATCGACACCTCGACCTTGCGGCCAACGCCGGTGCGGTTGCGCTCGTGCAGCGCGCCGAGGATGCCGTAGGCGGCGTAGAAGCCGGTCATCGCGTCGGCGATGGCGGGGCCGACCACGCGCGGGTTCTCCGGGTTGATGAGCAGGTTGAGGAAGCCGCTGGCCGCCTGCGCCACGGTGTCGTAGCTCGGTCGCGCGGCGGCCGGGCCGGTCGCGCCGAAGCCGCTGATGGCGCAGTAGATCAGGCGCGGGTTGAGCGCGCGCAGCCGTTCCTCGCCGGCGCCCAGGCGCTCGGCCGCGCCGGGGCGGAAGTTCTGGATGTAGACGTCGGCCTCGCGCACGAGGTCGTCGAACACGGCCAGGTCCTCGGCGTTCTTGGTGTTGAGCGTGATGCTGCGCTTGTTGCGGTTGTAGGTCTGGAAATGCGGGCTGTACAGGCCGCCCTTGAACGCGCGGAACGGGTCGCCCGTGTCCGGCTGCTCCAGCTTGATGACGTCGGCGCCGAGGTCGCCCAGCAGCATGCCGGCGGCGGGCCCGGTGATGAACGTGCCTTGCTCCAGGACTTTCACGCCCTGCAGAACCTTGATCATGGATGCTCCTTGCTCACGCTGATGTGCCGCTGCATGTGCGCGTTCACGCGCGCGGATCGAAACCCGCCGGCGCGGCGCCCGTGTAGACCACCTCGCGCGTGGCCTGGTACGACAGCGCGAAGCCGATCGACTGACGCAGCTCCTCGCTGAGATGGGCGATCAGCCCGCCGGTGCGCGCCAGGATCGGCACACCCTTGAGCGCGTTGAGCGGGAAGCCCACGCCGAGCAGCACGGCGGGAATCGCCGCCGAGACGTTGAGGCTCAGGTCCTTGCCGACGATGCCCGGAATCGCCGCCTCGACCGCCTCGGCGATGTCGATGTAGGTCAGGTCCGCGCCGGCCTCGCGCGCCACCGCGAACAGCGCCGCCACGCGCGGATCGCGCGCCTTGTGCAGCGGATGGCCGTAGCCGGGAATCGCGCGGCGGGCTTCGCGCCAGGCGGACACCACCGCGGCGGCGGCCTGTTCCCGCGTATCGCCGCCGGCGATGCGCGCGCGCACTTCCTCGAGCAGGTAGCCGGCGCTCTCGGACGCGCCGAGGATGACCGAGCCGCAACCGAGGATGCCCGCCGCCACCGCGCCCTGCAGCGCGTCGGGCGCGGCCGCCAGCGTCATGCGGCTGGCCTGCACGCTCGGCACCAGGCCATGCTCGGCGATGGCCACCAGCGTGGCGTCGACCACCTTGAGCGCGGCCGCGCCGGGCCGGTGGCCGGTGACGAGGAAGTAGAAGTATTCGGTGAAGCTGAGCTTGCCGATCAGGTCCTGGCACAGGTCCGCGCCGCGCACCACGATGGTCTCGGTGTTGGACGTGCTGATGCCGGTCTGCGGGATGGTTTCCTTGCCGATCTTCATGGTTGCGCTGTCTCCGTAGCTGGAATGGGCCGGGCGCGTGGCCGGGCCTCGTGTCGTGTATGGGCAGTCTATGGGCGGCGCGTCACAGATGGAAATGATGAATATCGATCCAAATGATCGATGGCATCTATGTAGAATGCGGCGCATGTCCCGCACTGATGGTGGAATGCCGTGGAACTCCGACACCTGCGCTACTTCGAGGCGCTCGCCGAGACGCTCAATTTCACGCGCGCGGCCGAGCGCATGCACGTCACGCAGTCGACGCTGTCGCACCAGATCCGGCAGCTGGAAGAAGAAGTGGGCCAGCCGCTGTTCGACCGCGCCGGCAAGCGCGTGTCGATCACCGAGGCCGGCGAGACGCTGCTGCTCCACATCGGCCCGGCGCTGCGGCAGGTGGACCACGCCATCCACGCCGTGCGCGGCGGCGAGGAGCCGCTGGTGGGCGAGGTCCGCATCGGCGCCACGCACAGCTTCAACATCCAGCTCATCCCGCAGTGCGTGGCGTCGTTTCTGAACCGCTATCCGGCCGTGCGCGTCATCGTGGAGGAGCTCAGCGCCGCCGACATCACGCGGCGCATCGTCGCCGGCGAGCTGGACCTGGGCGTGTCGTACCGGCCCGAGCAGAGCGAGGCGCTATGGTTCGAGCCGCTGTACAACGAGGAACTGAAGCTGGTGGTCGGCGAGCGCCACCCGCTGGCGGGCCGCCGGCGCGCGCGCATGGTGGAGCTGCACGGCATGCGCATGGTGCTGCTGCCGGCGTATTTCGCCACGCGGCAGCTGCTCGACGAGTGCTTTCGCGCGGCCGGGGCCGAGCCGCTGGTCATCGCCGAGCTCAACTCGATCGCGCCGATGCTGGAACTGGTGCGGCAGACCGACCTCGCCGCCGTGATCGGCGAAAGCGCCGACTCCGGCAACGAGCGCCTGCGCTTCATCCCGCTGGAAAGCCCCACGCCGCACCGCACGCCGGGCCTGCTGTGGAAGCGCGGCGCGCAGCGCGCCACGCCGGTGCGGTTCTTCGCCACCGCGGTGCGGCGCGCGGTGGCGCGGCTGGAGGGCGAGCGGGGCTGACGGCGCAGCCCCGGCCCGCACCCGGTCTCAGTCGATCTTCGCCCCACTCTGCGCGATCAGCTCGACGTCGAGCTTGCCTTCGTGCGCGGCGAACGCCTTGAACTCGGCCGGGGAGCGCGAGGGCGCGGCTTCCTCGCCGCGGCCGGCCAGCTGCTTTTGCAGCGCGGGCTCGATCAGCACCCTGGCCGAGGCGGCGAACAGGCGGTCCACGACGGCCTGCGGCGTGCCGGCCGGCGCGAACAGGCCGTACCAGTTGGAGAGGCTGTAGCCGGGCACGCCGGCTTCGGCGATGGTCGGGTAGCTCGGCATCACGGCCGAGCGCTTCGCCGAGGTGACGGCGAGCGGCACCACCTTGCCGGCATCGATCATCGGCTGCACCGAGGCCGGCGTGGCGAAGCTGACCTGCGCGTCGCCGGCGGCCACCGCCTGCGCGGACTGCGCGCCGCCCTTGTACGGGACGTGGGTCATGGTGACGCCGGCGAGCCGGGTGAAGTGCACGCCGGCGAGGTGCGTGATGACGCCGTTGCCGGACGACGAGTAGTTCAGCGAGCCCGGCTGCTGCTTCGCCTTCTGCACGAGCTCGGCGACGTTGCGGATGCCCGCGGTCTTGCCCGCCACCAGCAGCAGCGGCGCGGTGGTCAGCTGCGTGACCGGGATGAAGTCCGCCGGCGTGTAGCGCAGCTTCTTGTACAGCGCGTTGTCGCCGCCCATCAGGCTGGCGCCGCCGATGTACAGCGTGTAGCCGTCGGGCGGCGACTTGGCGGCGAAGTCGGCGGCGATGGTGGTGCCGGCGCCCGGGCGGTTGTCGATCAGCACGGGCTGCTTCAGCTCCTTGGCGAGCGCGTCGCCGTAGATGCGCGCGATGGTGTCGGCCGCGCCGCCGGGCGGAAAGCCGATGACGATGCGCAGCGGCCGGGACGGATAGGCGTCCTGGGCCGCCGCGGTGCCGGCGACGCCGGCGATGCTGAATGCGGCGGCGGCAAGCAGCCGGCTTGTGTGGCAAAGCATGATGTCTCCTCTTGGTTTTTTATGTCTTGCGATGCGCCGCCTCGGGCAGCGCGTACCGCGAACGCGCGGGCGGCTCGTGCCCGCGCGCGTCACCGCATGTCACCGCGCGCCGCCACGCGGGCGAACGCGCGGGCGGCACGTCTAGCGCCCGCGGAACGCGGGCCGCCGCTTCTCGGCAAAGGCCTGCCGCCCTTGCGCGTAGTCCTCGCTCGCCGCGGCGCCGTCGACCAGCGCCTGCACGGCGGCGTCCGTCATCGGGCCGTCGCCCGAGGCCAGGCTGTTGAGGATCGCCTTGGCGCCGCTGATCGACAGCGGCGCGTTGTCGGCCAGCACCGCGGCGGCCTGCCGGGTGCTGGCGAGGGCGTCTCCGGCGATGGCGTCGACGAGGCCGATGCGGTAGGCGTCGGCGGCGTCGAGCCGCTCGCCCGAGAACAGGATGTGCTTGGCGTTGGCCAGCCCGACCAGATGGAACAGGCGGCGCGTGCCCTTGATGCCGTAGACGATGGACAGGCGCGCCGCGGGAATCGCGAACTGCGCGGCGGGCACCGCGTGGCGGAAATCGCACGCCATCGCCACGTTGACCGCGCCGCCCATGCAGAAGCCGTTGATGGCGGCGATGGTCGGCTTCGATACCGCCTCGATGGCGTCGCAGCAGCCGTCCACGGCCTGCTCGTAGTCGGCCACCTGATGCTCGTTGGCGCGCACGGTGGCGAACTCGGCGATGTCGGCGCCGGCGCAGAAGCTGGCGCCGGTGCCGGTCAGCGCGATCACGCGCACGTCGTCGCGCGCGTCGAGTCCGGTCATGGCGCGGCCGAGCGCGCGCCACATCGCCAGCGTGAGCGAGTTGCGCTTCTCGGCGCGGTCGATGGCGACGATGGCGAGGCCGTCCTCGATCGTCAGCCGGAGGTGCGGATGGGGCCGCGGCAGCTCGGCGGCGCGCGGCGCGGCAGTTGCGGTTGCGGTTGCGGTGTGCATGCTGGTCTCCGTCGTCGTCAAAGGGCTGCCGCCTCGGCCGGCGAGGGCGCGCCGGCGGGAGCGGGCTCGCTTGCCTGGAACACCGCGCCGCTGGCCACCAGCCGCGCGATCTCCGCGTCGGAGAAATGGAAGTCGCGCAGCACCGCCGCGGTGTCCTGGCCCACGCGCGGCGGCGCGCCGGCGGCGATGTTCGTAGTGCCGTTGAACAGGATCGGCAGGCCGAGCGCGCGCGTGGTGCCGCCATCGGGCGCGTCCACGTCCACCACCATGCGCACCGCGCGCGACTGCTCGTGCTCGAGCGCCTGCCCGACGTCCTGCACCGGGCCGGCGGGAATGGCGGCGGCGTCGAAGCGCTCGAGCCAGGTGGCGAGCGTCCCGGTGGCGAGCACGGCCTCGATCAGCGTGGCGAGCGTCTTGCGGTTGGCCAGGCGCAGGTCGGGCGTGTCGAAGCGCGCGTCGTCCTTCCATTCGGGGTGGCCGAGGATGTCGGCGATGCGCTCCCAGTTGGCCTGGTTGGCGCCGCCGATGGCCACGCGCCCGTCCTGGCAGCGGTAGACCTGGTACGGCGCGATCAGCGGATGCGCGGTGCCCGACGGCTTGGGGACGATGCCGCGCGAGAAATAGCCGGCGGCGTACCAGTAGAGCTGCTGCATCGACGCCTGCAGCAGCGAGGTGTCCACGCGCTGGCCCTTGCCGGTGCGCAGGCGGTGGATGTAGGCGGCGAGGATGCCGACCGCCGCCAGCACGCCGGCGTTGACGTCGGCGATGGAGACGCCGGGCTTGACCGGCTCGCCGCCGTCCTCGCCGGTGACGCTGATGAGGCCGCTGAACGCCTGCAGGATCAGGTCGAAGCCGCCCTTCTTGGCGAGCGGGCCCTCGCGGCCGTATCCGGTGATGGAGCAGTAGATCAGCGCCGGATTCACTTCGCGCAGCACCTCGTAGCCGAGCCCGAGGCGCTCCATCACGCCCAGCCGGAAGTTCTCGGTGAGCACGTCGGCCTGCGCCACCATGCGCAGCAGCGCGGCCTTGCCTTGCTCGGACTTGACGTTGATGCCGATCGAGCGCTTGCCGCGGTTGAGCATCATGAACGAGGGCGGCAGGCCGCTGTCGCCTTCGCGGCGGTAGTTGCGCGCGTCGTCGCCGCCCGGGAATTTCTCGACCTTGTAGACCTCGGCGCCCATGTCCGCCAGCATCAGCCCGCAGGTCGGCCCCGCCATGATCTGGGACAGCTCAAGGACCTTGACGCCCCGCAGCGGCTGCTCGAATGCCTCGCCGGCGTGGTCCGCCGCGTGCGCGTGGTTCGCTTCGTTCATCTCCACCTTCCTCGTTCATTTGCGATGGCCGGCTCGGGCACGGATGCCGGCGGCCTCTGGTACGCACCAGTATAAGAACGCCGTCGCTCGCAAAAAAATATGGAATGTGGATGGGTCAATAGGAAATTACGATGGATGCGCCGACGGCGAATCCGCTGCCGGCGCATCCGCCGCCGATGAGCGCGGTGCCGGCGGACGCGCCGTCAGCGGCGAGCCCGGCAGCGCCTGCGTGCCCTTCCACGCGCCCGAGGCCAGCAGCCGGCCCACGATGGCGATCACGGTGGCGCGCACCACCTCGGCCGCGCGGCTCAGCGGCAGCACGTCCGACACGCACAGCGAGATCTCGCGGTCCAGCCGGTAGCCGGAGATCGGCAGCGTGGCGATGCGCGTCTGGCGCGACACCTCGTCCGACAGCGCCGACCACGGCAGCACGGTCCAGCCCAGGTCCGCCGCGACCAGGCGGATCAGCATGTCGGTGGCGCTGATCTCGCTGACCAGGCGGTACTTCAGGCGCTTCTGCAGCAGCGCGGCGTCCACGCGCTGGCGGATCGTGCTCGGCGCGCTCGGCAGGATCAGCGGGCTGTCGGCGAGCTCCCGGAGCTTGAGCGCCTGCCGCTCGCCGGCGGCGGCCTGCGGCAGCACGGCGTAGAGCGCCTCGGTGAACAGCGGCGTGATCTGCGCGCCGCGCCGGGGCTGGGCGTCCACGGTGACGGCGATGTCCAGCTTGCCGGCGGCGACGAGGTCGACCAGCTCCGCGCTGGGCCGCTCCACGATCTCCAGCAGGATCGCGCCGTTGGCGAGGATCTCGCGCAGCAGCGGCTCGGCCAGCATCTTGCCGGTGCTGCCGGGAATGCCGATGGCGGTGCGGCCGGTCGGATGCAGCGCCTCCTGCGACACCGCCTGGCGCACGTCTTCCTGCTGCCGCAGCAGCGACTTGGCGTAGCCGTACAGCACTTCGCCGGGGCTGGTCAGGCGCGCGCCGTAGACGCCGCGGTCGAGCAGCCGCGTGCCGAACTCCGCCTCCAGGTTGGCGATCTGCTGGCTCAGCGCGGGCTGGGCGATGCACAGCACCTCGGAGGCGCGCGTCATGTTGCCCAGCTCGGCGATCTTGACGAAGTATTTCAACTGCTTGAATTCCATCCCGCGCTTGCCCTCCCGATCCGCCGCCGCGCCCGCCGGCGGCGGGGCATTCGATAAGAATAAGCGATGGAGCAATACCGATTCAATATTTTTACTCGATTGAAGTCCTCCCTATACTTGATGCCACAAAAAGGGAGCCTTGCCAAAGAGGCGACGCCCGGCGCGAGCGCGCGGCCGGCCGATATTCGACGGAGACAAACGATGACTGCAAGACTGGATAGCGCCCTCGCCGCGGCGCCGCCCCTGCTCGCCCCGGGAGGCTCGCAGCGGCGCGTGATCCTGGCCTCGTCCCTCGGGACCATGTTCGAGTGGTACGACTTCTTCCTGGCCGGCTCCCTCGCGGTGCAGATCTCTGCCAACATCTTTTCCGGCGTCAACCCGACCGCGGCGTTCATCTTCACGCTGCTGAGCTTCGCCGCGGGCTTCGCGGTGCGCCCGTTCGGCGCGCTGGTGTTCGGGCGCGTCGGCGACCTCGTCGGGCGCAAGTACACCTTCATGATGACCATCGCGCTGATGGGCGTGGCCACCTTCGCCATCGGGCTGCTGCCGGGCTACGGCAGCATCGGCATCGCCGCGCCGATCCTGTTCGTCGCCATGCGCATGCTGCAGGGCCTGGCGCTCGGCGGCGAGTACGGCGGCGCCGTGGTGTACGTGGCCGAGCACGCGGGCAACCACGAGCGCGGCGGCAAGACCGCGTGGATCCAGGCCACCGCCGCGCTGGGCCTGCTGCTGTCGCTGGCCGTCATCCTGCCCACGCGCTATTTCCTCGGCGAGGAAAGCTTCACGGCGTGGGGCTGGCGCGTGCCGTTCCTGGTCTCGCTGCTGCTGTTGCTGGTGTCGCTGCGCATCCGCATGAAGCTGCACGAGTCGCCGGAGTTCGAGCACATGAAGCGCGAAGGCACCACCTCCAAGGCGCCGATCTCCGAGGCGTTCGGGCAGTGGCGCAACCTGCGACTGGTGCTGCTGGCGCTGTTCGGCATCGTCATGGGGCAGGCGGTGGTCTGGTACGCCAGCCAGTTCTACACCATGTTCTTCCTCACCCAGACGCTGAAGGTGGACGGCGGCACCGCCAACCTGCTCATCATCGTCGCCACCATCGTGACCACGCCGTTCTACGTGATCTTCGGCAAGCTGTCGGACCACATCGGGCGCAAGCCGGTGTTCCTGGCCGGCTGCCTGCTGGCGGCGCTGTTCTTCTTCCCGCTGTTCAAGGCGCTGACCCACTACGCCAACCCGGCGCTGGAGCGCTCGCAGCAGTCGGCGCCGATCGCGGTGCAGGCCGACCCGGCGCAATGCAGCTTCCAGTTCAACCCGGCCGGCACCTCGGAGTTCAAGAGCTCGTGCGACATCGCCCGCGCCGCCATCGCCAAGGCCGGGCTCAACTACATGTCCGAGACGCTGCCGGCCGGGCAGCCCGCGCGCATCGTGGTGGGCCGCACCACCATCGAGAGCTTCGAGGGCGGCGGCCCGGACGCCGCGGCCCGCACCAAGGCGCTCAACGCCGCGGTCGGCGCGGCGCTCAGCGCGAACGGCTACCACGTCGGCCCGGCCGACCCGGCCCAGATCAACAAGCCGATGACGGTGCTGGTGCTGATCACGCTGATGCTGTTCGGCACCATGACCTACGGGCCGATCGCGGCGATGCTGGTGGAGCTGTTCCCGTCGCGCATCCGCTACACCGCGATGTCGCTGCCGTACCACATCGGCATCGGCTGGTTCGGCGGCTTCCTGCCGGCCACCACCTTCGCGATTTCCGCCGCGGTCGGCGACATCTACGCGGGCCTCTGGTACCCGGTTGCGCTGGCCGTGGCATGCTTCGTCATCTGCGCGGTGTTCGTGCGGGAAAGCAAGGGTGTCAACATCTATTCGGCGGGCGAGCAGCGCGCGGCGCGCTGACGCCGGCCCTTACATCGAGGCCATCATGCAGTTTGCACAATCCAGCGGCGCCAGGCTCTACGTCGAGTCCACCGGCACCGGCACGCCGATCGTGTTCGTCCACGAATTCGCCGGCGACTACCGCAACTGGGACGACCAGGTCCGCTTCTTCGGCCGGCACTTCCGCTGCGTCACGTTCAACGCGCGCGGCTATCCGCCGTCCGAGGTGCCCGGTGACGTGGCGCAATACAGCCAGGCGCTCGCGGTCGAGGACATCGCCAGCGTGCTGCGCTGGGCCGGCGTGGAGAACGCGCACATCGTCGGCGTGTCGATGGGCGGCTACGCGACGCTCAATTTCGGCCTGACCCATCCCGGCATGGCGCGCTCGCTCACCATCGTCGGCGCCGGCCACGGCTCCGATCCCGAGCGCCACGCGCAGTTCCTGCGCGACAGCGGCGAGCTGGCCGAGCGGCTGGTCGGCCTGGGCATGGAAGAAGGCATCGTGCACTACGCCAACAGCACCATCCGGCGCCGCTTCAAGGAGAAGGACCCGCGCGGCTTCGCCAGCTTCAACCGCCAGTTCGCCGAGCATTCGGCGCTGGGCTCGTCGCTGACCACGCGCGGCTGCCAGATGCGCCGGCCCACCATCTACGAGCTCGGCGAGCGCATGGCGCAGCTCGACGTCCCCACGCTGATCGTCACCGGCGACGACGACGAGCCGTGCATCGCGCCGTCCCTGTTCATGAAGCGCACGATTCCCGACGCGCGCCTGTGGATCGTGCCGCGCACCACGCACGCGGTCAATCTCGAGGAGCCCGAGGCCTTCAACCGGGTGGTGTTCGACTTCATCGCGGCGGTCGACCGCGAGCGCCAGGAGTAACGGAAATGGACCTGCATCTCAACGGAAAATCGGTGCTCGTCACCGGCGGCACGCGCGGCATCGGGCTGGCCTGCGCCAGGGCCTTCGCCGGCGAAGGCGCGCACGTCACCATCGCGGGCAGCACGCAGGCCTCCGCCGACAAGGCGCAGCGCTTGCTGCGCGGCGAGGGCATCGAAGTGCAGGCGGTGTGCGCCGACCTGTCGCGCGCGCACGAGCGCCAGGCGCTGGCCGAACGGCTGCGCGGCCTGGACATCCTCGTCAACAACGCCGGCGCCATTCCCGGCGGCGGGCTGACCGCGCTGAGCGACGAGCAGTGGCGCAGCGCGTGGGACCTCAAGGTGCACGGCTACATCGACACCACGCGCCTGGCGCTGCCGGAAATGATGGCGCGCGGCGCGGGCGTCATCGTCAACGTGATCGGCATCGCGGCGGAAATGCCGCGCTACGACTACCTGTGCGGCGCGGCCGGCAATGCCGCGCTGTCCACCTTCACGCGCGCGGTCGGCGCGCACGCCACCACGCGCGGCGTGCGCGTGCTCGGCGTCAACCCGGGGCCCACCGAGACCGACCGGCTGGTCAAGCTCTACAAGGCGCGCGCGCTGCAGAAGTTCGGCGACGAATCGCGCTGGGAGGAAATGCTGGGGCACCTGCCGTTCGGGCGCGCCGCGCGGCCCGAGGAGATCGCCGACCTGGTGATCTACCTGGCCTCGGACCGCGCCTCCTACCTGAGCGGCGTCGTCATCGATGCCGACGGCGGCGCGCAGTACATGAGCGCCTGAACGGGCAGCCGAGCCGCCACGCCACGCAATCCCGCATCCGGAGTCGACCCATGAGCAGTTTTGTCTTCCAGACCGCGCCGCAGATCGTCTGCGCGCAGGGCGCGGCCCTGCGCCTGCACGAGCTCGCGCAATCGTTCGGCGCGCAGCACGTCTTCTTCGTCACCGACCGCGGCGTGCTCGACGCCGGCATCGCAACCGGGCCGCTCGCCGCGTTGCGGCGCGCCGACATCCAGGCCACGGTCTTCTCCGACGTGCAGGCCGACCCGCCCGAGGCCGTCGTGCTGCAGGCGGCCGAGGCCGCGCGCGCCGCCGGCGCCGACATGGTGATCGGCTTCGGCGGCGGCAGCTCGATGGACACCGCCAAGCTGGTGGCGCTGCTGGCGCGCACGCCGCAGCAGCTCGGCGCGATCTACGGCATCGGCCTCGCCGCCGGGCCGCGCCTGCCGCTGATCCAGGTGCCGACCACGGCCGGCACCGGCTCCGAAGTCACGCCGATCTCGATCGTCACCACGCCCACCTCGGAAAAGAAAGGCGTGGTCACGCCGCTGCTGCTGCCCGACGCCGCGGTGCTCGACAGCCTGCTCACGCTCGGCGTGCCGCCTGCGGTCACGGCCATGACCGGCGTCGACGCGATGGTGCACGCGATCGAAGCGTTCACCAGCCGCCACAAGAAGAACGCCATCTCCGACGCGCTCGCGGTCAAGGCGCTGCAGCTGCTGTACGGCAACCTGCGCGAGGTGGCAGGCGAGGCCGCCGGCGCGGACGCGCGCGAACGCATGCTGCTGGGCTCCATGCTCGCCGGCATGGCCTTCGCCAACGCGCCGGTGGCCGCCGTGCACGCGCTGGCCTATCCGCTCGGCGGCCACTATCACCTGCCGCACGGCCTGAGCAATTCGCTGATGCTCACCGCCGTCCTGCGCTTCAACCTCTCCCACGCCACCGCCGAGTACGCCGCGCTGGGCCGCGCCATCCTGCCGGCGCTGGCCACCGCGCCCGACGCCGAAGCCGCCGAACGCTTCGTGCAGGCCATCACCGACATCACCGCCGGGATGCCCTACGCGCAGTCGCTGCGCGCCGCCGGCATCCCCCGGGACGCCCTGCCCCGACTCGCCGGCGACGCGATGAAGCAGCAGCGCCTGCTGGTCAACAACCCGCGCGACGTCACGCACGACGACGCGCTGCGCCTGTACGAAGCCGCCTTCTGAAGAGACCGCCATGCGCGACGAAGTCCGGGAGAATTTCCCGCGCCTCACCCCCGTCACCACCCGCTGGATGGACAACGACGCCTACGGCCACGTCAACAACGTGACCTACTACAGCTACTTCGACACGGCGGTCAACAAGTACCTGATCGACGGCGGCGCGCTCGACATCCACGCGGACAAGATCGTCGGCCTGGTGGCCGAGACCGGCTGCGCGTACTTCCGCTCGATCGCGTTTCCGGACGCGCTGGAAGTGGGGATCCGGGTCAGCCGCATCGGCACGTCGAGCGTGCGCTACGAGGTCGCCATCTTCCGCGAGGGGGACGAGCGCGTCTGCGCGGCGGGGCATTTCGTCCACGTCTACGTGGATCGCGCAACGGGCCGGCCGGTGGCGGTGCCCGAGCAAACGCGGGCGCTGCTCGACGCGCTGCGGTGGCCGCGCTGAAAGCGGGGAAAGCGGAAAGCGCGCCCGGCCGCGCCGGCCGCCGGTGTCATTCCCGCCGCGGGCTCAACGATTGAACCGCGCGAGGAATTTCTGCGCGCGCTCGGTTTTCGGATGCCCGAAGAAATCCTCGGGGCGCCCGGTCTCCACCAGCTTGCCGCCGTCGAGAAAGATCACCTCGTTGGCCACGTCGCGCGCGAATCCCATTTCGTGCGTGACCACCAGCATGGTCAGCCCCCGGGCGGCGAGGTCGCGCATGACGCCGAGCACCTCGCCGACCATTTCGGGATCGAGCGCGCTGGTGGGCTCGTCGAACAGCAGCACCTCGGGGCGGATGGCCAGCGCGCGGGCAATCGCGACGCGCTGCTTCTGCCCGCCCGACAGTTGATGCGGATAAGCCTCCGCCTTGCTGGCCAGGCCGACCGTCTCCAGCAGGGCCAGCGCCTCGGCCCGCACCTCGGCGCGCGGCCGGCCGTGCACGTGGACCGGGGCCTCCATCACGTTGCCGAGCACGGTCATGTGCGGCCACAGCGCGAAGTTCTGGAACACGGTGCCGATGCGGCCGCGGGCGGCAGCCAGTTCCTTGCGGGACAGCGGCCGCGACGCCGCCCCCTCGCCGGTGCGCCCCATCGGCGCGCCGCCCACGCGGATCGTGCCGCGCCCCGGCACTTCGAGCCAGTTGACGCAACGCAGCAGCGTGGACTTGCCCGAGCCGCTCGGGCCCAGCAGGCAGGTCGTCGTGCCCTTGGGCACATCGAAACTGATGTCGCGCAGGATCTCGACCCCGTCGTAGTCCTTGCACAATCCTCGCACCGCGATGGCCGCGGGTACGCTGTCTTCCATGAATCACCTCATACGGAGTTTGCCCAGCCGGCCCACCAGCCGGTCGGTCAGCAGCGACATCAGCCAGTACAGCAGCATCGCGAACAGGAACGGGGCGAAGGGCGAGAAATAGTTGGCGCTGACGAAGTTGGCCGCGAAGGTGATTTCCTGCACCGTGATGATCATCAGCAGCGCGCTGTCCTTGATGACCATCACCGACTGGTTGACCAGGACCGGCGCGGCGATCGCGAACAGTTGCGGAAAGACGATGCGCGTGTAGCGCTTGTAGCGCGGGAAGCCGAACGCGTCCGCCGCGACCAGCGTGTCCTGTGGAACGCAGAGCGCGGCCGAGCGCAGGATCTCGATGAAGTAGGCGGTGTGGTAGACCACCAGCGAAGACAGCCCCGCCCAGAATGCTTCCGGGCGGATTCCGACCGCGGGCAGCCCGTAATAGACCACGTAGGCAAGCAGCAGGAACGGCACGCACCGCATGATGTCGAGCAGCAGCCGCGCGGCGCGCGCGAAGCCGGCCGCGCTCTCCTGCAGCGCGACGTGCGCCAGCGTGGCCAGCGGCAGGCTGATGGCCAGGCACAGCCCCACGAGCAGCAGCGATACGCCGGCTCCCGACAGGAAGACGTCGCGCGTCTCCCAGATGGCGTTCAGGCTATTCATGAGCCGGCATATCCGTAACGTTGGTCCACGCGGCGCTCCAGCACGCGCTGCAGTTGCACCAGGAGCGCGATGATCACGGTGTAGAGCACGGTGGCCGCCAGGAACGGCGGCAGCGGATCGTAGGTCTGGGCGCCGATGCGGCTGGCCGCGCGCGTGATGTCCACGATGCCGATGACGGACACGGCCGGCGTGATCTTCAGCAGCAGGGTCATCTCGCTCACCAGCGGCCCCAGGCTCACGCGCCACAGCTGCGGCAGCACGATGCGCCTGAAGCTCTGCCCGCGCGAGAAGCCGAAGGCCGCCGCCGCCTCGAGCTGGTCACGGGGAATCGTGGCCAGCGCCGCGCGCCAGATCTCGCAGTTGAACGCGGTGGTGTTCAGGCCCAATGTCAGCGCCGCCGCGGCCATCGGCGGCAGCTCCAGCCCGACCGCGGGAAGCAGGAAGAACACCAGCAGGCAGAGCGTCACCACCGGCGTGGGACGCATCAGGCTGACGTAGCCGGCAATCAGCCCGTCGATGACGGGCAGCCGGCGCCACCGCAGCAGCGCCAGCATCAGTCCCAGCGGGATGCCGGCGGCGATTGCGATGAGCGCCAGCAGCAGCGTGGTGCCGGCGCCCTGCAGCAAGGTGAGTAGGGATGTCGTCGTCATGGCGTCCTCGGCATGCCCGGGCGGCGCGGCCGGCGGCCGCGCGAGTCACCGGCATGCCATTCGCATGCCGCCCGCACGTCGCCCGCATGTCGCGTTATTGCCCGGCCAGCGGCGAGACCGGCAGCGACTCGAAGGTCATGCCGAGCCATTTGCGCTGCAGCGCGTACAGGGAGCCGTCCGCGCGCGCCTTGGCGAGGAACTGGTTGAGATAGTTCAGCAGCGTGGTGTTGCCCTTGGTGACCGCCCATGCGGCGTAGGTGGGCGTGCCCACCGCGGAGCCCAGCTTGAAGCGGTCCGGATGCTCCTTGATCAGGCTGGCCAGGTTCGGCGCGCCGTTGATGACGTAGTCGACCCGGCCATTGGCCAGGTCCTGGTAGGCCTCGGGGAACGAGGCGTACTGCACGACCTTGCCGAGGCTGCCGCCGCTGGCCGCCAGCAGCTTGCGCAGATTGTCGAGCGCGGCGAACGAGCCGCCGCCGGCCTGCACGCCCACGGTCTTGCCGGCCAGGTCGGCCACGGACTTGATGCGGGTTTCCTGCGCGCGCACCACGTAGTACTGCGTCGCCTCGGCGATCGGCATGGCGAAGTCGAGGCTCTTGGCGCGCTCCGGGGTGACGACGACCGCGGTCAGCGCGACGTCGTACTTGCCGGTCGTCACGCCGGGGAGCAGACCCGACCACGGCATGATGTTCTGCTCGATCTTGAATCCCGCGGACTTGCGCAGTTGTTCGAGCAGCGCGTGATCGAGCCCGAGCGGCTTGCCGTCCTCCACGTACTCGAAAGGCCGGTAGTCGTCTTCGGTGGCGACGGTCATCACGCCCTTCGCCTGGATCTGCTCCAGCGTGGCCGCGTGCGCGGCGCCGGTTCCGACAGTCAGTGCGGCGCACGCCGTGGCAGCCGCTGCGAGCCAATGTTTGAACGTCATGGTCTTTCCTTGCAATCAGAGTTGAACAGCCATCAGGGATCAGGGATCGGGGATCGGGGATCGGGGTCAAAGCGCCGCCGCCGGGCGGCGGCAGACGAAATCGATTTCCACCAGGGCGTCGTATGCGAGCCCGGTCACGCCGACACAGGTGCGCGCGGGCAGGCGCCCCGGTTCGAAGAAGGTCCGGTAGGTCTCGTTGAAGGCCGCGTAGTCCTCCTTGAAGCGCGTCAGGTAGGCGCGCGCCACGAGCACGTCCGCGAAGGTCAGCCCCAGCCCGGCCAGCACCACGCGCAGGTTGGCCATGACGTTGCGCGTCTGCGCCTCGATGCCTTCGGGCAGGACGCCCGGCGCGCCCGGCCGGTCGGGCATCTGGCCCGTCACGAAGACCAGGCCGTCGCTCTCGGTGGCGTGGCTGAAGGGGGCGACCGGCGTCGGCCCGCCGGCGATCATGTGACAGGTAATTCGGCTATCGGACATCGGCATGCTTCGTGATTGGAAACGACAGCCTGTATCGCAACGCGTGTGCCAGCCGAGGATCAGTACAATTTGTATTAAAATCGCAGCTTGATGCCGTACAAATTGTGTGTGACACAAAAAATGTGCGCACATTATCAGTGCGATTTGTGCTGATTTTTTGGGAGAATTAGCATGGATCAGAACAATGATTGGTACAATTCGAAGCCGGCTCCCGGACACCGGCCGCCGTGGATGGTGGCCATCGGCATCGCGCGCGGCCCGCGCTACCTCGCGATCGCGCAAGGCGTGCGCAATGCCCTGACGACGGGCGCCCTCAAGGCCGGCGACCGCCTGCCGCCGCAGCGCGAATTCGCGCGGCTGCTCGGACTGAACCTCGGCACCGTGACGCGCGCCTTCGACGAGCTGCGCAGCATGGGATTCATCAAGGGCGAAGTCGGGCGCGGCACCTATCTCACGCTGCCCTCCTCCACCGACGCGCCCGCGTCGCTGTGGGATCATTCACAGCCGCACGGCTTCATCGATCTCTCGCACAACTTCCCCGAGCACGCGCCCGGCATGGCCGGCGCGCATGCGGTGCTGTCGACGCTGCTGCCGCACGATGCGCAGCGCATGCTGGCCACGCAGGTCGACGCGGGTTACGCGCAGCATCGGACGGCCGCCGCCGCGTGGCTCGACAGGCGCGGCGTCTTCGCGACCGCGGACAACGTCATCGTCACGTGCGGCGCGCAGCACGGACTGCTGCTCTCGCTGGGCGCGCTCACGCGCCCCGGCGACATCGTGCTCACCGAGGAACTGACCTACTACGGGCTGAAGTCCGCGGCGACGATGCTGGGGCGCTCGCTCGTCGGCGTGCGCATGGATGCCGAAGGGCTGCTGCCCGACGCGCTCGACACCGCCATCCAGCGCTCCGGCGCCAGGGTCCTGTTCTGCTGCCCGACGCTGCACAACCCCACCACCGCCACCATGAGCGCGGCGCGCCGCCGGGACATCGCCGAGGTCTGCCGCCGGCGCGATATCGTCATCGTCGAGGACGACGTCTATGGCTGGATGCCCAACGACCCCGAGCTGCCGCTGGCCAGCTACGCGCCCGAGCGCACGGTGTACGTCACCGGCCTGTCCAAGCTGGTCGGCCCCGGCCTGCGCATCGGCTTCGTGGCGGCGCCCGCCGAGCACGTGCGGGCGCTTGGCGTCGCGCTGCGCGCCACGACGCTCATGGCATCGCCGCTGAACGCCGCCGTGGCGATGAACGTCCTTGCCACCGACAACATGGATCGCATCGTCGACGAGATCCGGCGCGAAACCCACGCCCGGCAGGCCATCGTCGCGTCATGCCTACCCGCCTCCGCGGTAGTGACCCGGCCGGGCGCGTTCTACTTCGGGCTGCGCGTCGGCACGCACTGGACCGGCCAGACCTTCGCGCGGGCGGCCGAAAGCGCGGGCATCGGCGTGACCCCGTATGACGTCTTCGAAGGCACACCGATGACGGGCGGCGCGCTGGTGCGGGTGTGCCACAACGCGGCGCCGGATCAGGAAACGCTGCGGCGGGCGCTGATGGGGTTGTCTGGGTTGTTGTAGCGCGGGGGGGCGCCGGGAACCTCGTCGAAAGGCGGAGTCTTGACCTCACGCCGGGGGAAGCCCAGTCCGGGCACGGTACGGTTCGCCCCCCGGGTGCCCGGGAAGGCATGCAGCCGGCCCGGGGCGCCGCTACGGGAATCGGCCGGCAGGAACGCGGCCAGTCAGCCTCGCGGCAGCATCCGATGGGACTTCGCGTAGGCGCGCAGCGCATCGTTGATGCGCGTCTGCCAGCCGTCGCCGGTCGCCTTGAAGGCTTCCACCACATCGCGGTCGGCCCGCATGTTGAGCGTCACTTTGCGCTGGTCCGCAGGCAATGCCGGCCGGCCGCGTGGCTTGAGCAGCGCCTTGGCCGCCGTCTCGCCGACCAGCTCGGGCAGCGCCTCGCGCGCCGGGCGCATCCGCGCCAGTTGCGCATCCGTGAGCGGCGGGTTGTCCCGGTCCGACTCCGCGGCCCGGGTCAGGGCGCGGTCTTCGTCATCGGCGGGGATGTGGATCTTACGCTTCGTCGACATATTTCAGTACCTCGCGGCGGTTGGCTTTGCGCAGGCTGATGACGCGCATCGCCTCGCCCCGCATCGTGAACACCAGCACATGAACACGTTCGCCAATCAGGCCGGTGGCGATAAAGCGCGCCTCGCCGTAGGGGAAGCGATCATCGTCCTGCACCGTGGCCGTGTCCATCTCGAATGATTCGGCCTCCGCCAGCGACATGCCGTGCTTGGCCCGGTTGATCTCGTCTTTGGCGGAGTCGAATTCAATTCGCATGCAATTATTGTAGTGGCATCAAATCCAGCACGCGAGGATTTTTTGCCTATGCAAAATATCGCTGATGCCGGGCATGTCGGCCGGTCCTGCGGCGGTTTCACCCCGCTGCGCGCGAAGACCTCCACCGCCTTCGCCGCATCGCCGAAGTTGCGCTGGCATGACCTGCGGCATATCTGCGCAAACTCGCATGTGTGGTGCGGCACGTCGCCGCAGGTACCCCGGGAATCAGGAGGCTGAAAAACGATGGAGATGGCGCAACGCCATGCGCAGCTGTCACTTGGCGCAGTGAATAAGCAGCGCTGAAGCTGGCCGAAATTCAGCCGCAGCCGAGCGCCAGGGCAGAACGGGAAAATGCGGGAAACCGTTGTGATAATTGGTGCGCCCGGCTGGGATCGAACCAGCAACCCCTGCCTTCGGAGGGCAGTACTCTATCCATTGAGCTACGGGCGCGGAGGGTATGACGCTGGCAGCGCGCGAATGGCGCCGCCGGAAAGTCGCATAGCATACAGCGTTTGCCTCGCAGCGTCCATTGCCGGCGCCTTTTCGGTGGCGCGGCTACGTTTCTCTCAAGCCGCTTTTGCCTCGATTCTGCAGGTCTTTGCGGATATAATCGCTAGTTATTTGTGTAAAAACGGGGCTACGCGGCGTCCACATGGAGTCAGGGACGGCGCAGGCTGGCTCCGCCTGCCGGCGCGCTTCAGGGCTGACAGGGAATGGATAACGGTCCGATGCGCGCCACTGGCCGGGAGGTTCGGTCACCGGGCAAGCGGCCTGACAAGGCAGCCGATCGCGAGCTGCTACGGGTTTCCTGCAAAATCGAGAGTTCAGCATGAGCGACGTCCAAAACGAGCACGAAGAACACGAGTCTCCCATCAAGACCCCCAAGCAGTTGATCGCAGTGGTGATCGCGGCCTTTCTGGTGCCGATCATCGTGATCATCCTGCTGGTCAATTTCGTCGGACATGGCTCCAAGGAAGGCGCGGGCGCTTCCACCACCGTCGAAGCCGTCAATGACCGCATCAAGCCGGTCGCTTCTCTCGAACTGAAGGATCCCAACGCGCCGCGCGTCTTCAAGACGGGCGAGCAGGTCTACAAGGAAGTGTGCGCCGCGTGCCACGCCACCGGGGCCGCGGGCGCGCCGAAGTACAGCAACGCGGGCGACTGGGCGCCGCGCATCGGCCAGGGCTTCGAGGGCCTGCTGAATTCGGTGCTGCACGGCAAGGGCGCCATGCAGCCGCGCGCCGGCACCACGCCGGACGATTATTCCGACTACGAGCTCGGCCGCGCGGTGGTCTACATGGCCGACGCCGGCGGCGCCAAGTTCCCCGAGCCGGCGGCACCGGCCGGCGGCGCCACGGCGGCCGCGTCCGATGCGGGCGCAGCGCCGGCGGCGGCGGCCGCACCCGCGGCGCCTGCGGCGGCCGCGCCTGCCGCTGCGGCTCCGGCGGCAGCCGCCGCCGCGCCGGCTTCGGCCGACGTGGGCAAGAAGGTCTACGAGCAGGTCTGCGCCGCCTGCCACGCCGCCGGTGTCGCCGGCGCGCCGAAGTTCGGCGACAAGGCGGCCTGGGCGCCGCGCCTGAAGGAAGGCATGGACGCGGTCCACGCGTTCGCGCTCAAGGGCAAGGGCGTGATGCCGCCGAAGGGCGGCTACGCCGGCCCGGATGCCGACGTGCTCGCCGCGGTGGACTACATGGCGAACGCCGCGAAGTAATGCTCCCGGCGCCCGTTGCGGCGCCGGCGGTCCCAAGCAAAAGCCCGGCGCGTGCGCCGGGCTTTTTCATTGGTGCCGCGTTGGTACCGCGTTGGTACCGCGTCGATGCCGACGCGGCGAACTTGCCAGTTTCAGACCACGCGCGAGTAGCGCAGCGGCGCCTCCGCGGGCGTCTTCGCCGGCGTACCCACATCAGCATCGCGCGCCGGCGCGGCGGCCTGGGCCGCCTGGGCAGCCCGGCCGGCATCGGCGCGCAGGTAGCTGTCGAACACCATCGCCACGCGGCGCACGAGCAGGCGGCCCAGCGGCGTGACCTCGATGCGCGCGGGTTCGATGCGCACGAGGCCGTCGCCGGCCAGCGTGGCGAGCTCGTCGAGCTCGGCCGCGAAATGCGTGGCGAAGTCGATGCCCGCGCGGGCCTCGAGCGCGGCGATGTCGAGCACGCCATTGCACATGAGCGCGCCGATCACTTCGCGGCGCAGGCGGTCTTCCGCGTCCGTGGCGAAGCCGCGCATCACCGGCAGCGTGCCGTGGTCGAGCGCGCCGTAGTATTCGTCGAGCGTGCGCGCGTTCTGCACGTAGCGCCCGGCGACCGCGCCGATCGAGGACACGCCGAAGCCGAGCTGGTCGTGGCCGGCGTGGGTCGAGTAGCCCTGGAAGTTGCGTTGCAGCCGGCCTTCGCGCTGGGCCACGGCGAGCGCGTCGTCGGGCAGCGCGAAGTGGTCCATGCCGATGTAGACGTAGCCGGCTGCGGTCAGCTGCGCGATGGTGCCGACCAGGATGTCGAGCTTCTCCGCGGCCGCGGGCAGCGCGCGCTCGTCGATGCGGCGCTGCGGCTTGAACACGTGCGGCAGGTGCGCGTAGCTGTACACCGAGAGCCGGTCCGGGCGCATTGCCAGCACCTGTTCCACGGTGGCGGCGAAGCGCGCCGCGGTCTGGTGCGGCAGGCCGTAGATCAGGTCCATGCTGACCGAGCGGAAGCCGAGCCGGCGCGCGGCGTCGACCACGGCGCGGGTCTCGGCCTGCGACTGCACGCGGTGGATGGCCTGCTGGACCTCGGCGTCGAAATCCTGCACGCCGAGGCTGACGCGGTTGAAGCCGAGCTCGGCCAGCAGCGCCATCTGCGCGTCGCCGACGCGGCGCGGATCAATCTCGATGGAGTGCTCGCCTTCGGGCAGCAGGTCGAAGTGCGCGTGCATGGCGTCCATCACGCGGCGCATCTCGGCCGCGTCGAGGAAGGTCGGCGTGCCGCCGCCCCAGTGCGACTGCACCACCTCGCGCCGCGCGCCGAGCCGCGCGGCGGCCAGCGCCATCTCGCGCACGAGATAGTGCACGTAGCGGCCGCTGCGGCCGTGGTCGCGCGTGATGATCTTGTTGCAGCCGCAGTAGTAGCAGATGTTCTCGCAGAACGGGATGTGCACGTAGAGCGAGAGCGGCGCCGGCTGCGCGGCGCAGTCGGCCAGCGCCTGCAGGTAGTCGGCCTCGCCGAAGCCGCCGTGGAAGCGGTCCGCGGTGGGGTAGGAGGTGTAGCGCGGCCCGTTGATGTCCATGCGCCCGGCCAGCGCGCGGAAATCCGCCAGCGCGTGGCCGCCGGGCTGCTTGCCGGTGCAGGCCGCGCCGCAGTTGCCGGAGCAGGCGCGCGGCTGGCCGGCGGCGGACAGCGCGATGGATCGGGTGGACGGACTGCTGGCGGGGTGCGGGGCGGGGGCTGGCGCGGACATGGGGCGGCCTTCGTGTCGGATGTCGATCGCCCATCCTAGAGGCGGGCGGCCCGGCGGGCGTTGATCGACATCAAGCGGCGTCGCGCCGCGCCGGGCGGGCGTGGTCGGACACCACCCGGACGCCACCTTGGCGTCACCCCGGCGGCTTCCCGGCATCTTCCCCGCGTGCGCCGGCGTCACCCCGCATCGCCGGCGCGCTCAGGCGCGCGGCAGCGTGATGCGCACGCGCAGGCCGCCTTCGGGGCGGTTGGCGAGGTTGAGCTCGCCGCCGTGGCGCGCGACGATGTCCGAGGCGATCGACAAACCCATGCCGACGCCGCCGGTGGCGCGGCTGCGCGAGGTCTCCAGCCGGTAGAACGGCTCCAGCACGCGCGCCATGTCTTCGGGCGGAATGCCGGGCCCGCTGTCGCACACGTCGATCACCACGCGCTCCGCGCTGTCGGCCAGCTCGATGCGCGCGCTGCCGCCATAGCGGTGCGCGTTCTCCACCAGGTTGACCACCGCGCGGCGCAGCTCGGCCGGGTAGGCCAGCAGCGGCGCGGCGGCGCCGGCCAGGGTGACGTCCTGGCCGATCTCGGTGGCGTCGTCCACCACGGCCTGCAGCAGCGCGTGCACGTCCACGCGCTGGCGCGGCCCGGCGTTGCCGTCGCGCTCGCGCAGGTAGTAGAGCGTGGCGTCGATCAGCCCGTTCATCTCGGCCAGGTCCTGGCGCAGGCGGTAGCGCACGCGGTTGTCGTCCACGCCTTCGATGCGCAGGCTCATGCGCGTGAGCGGCGTGCGCAGGTCGTGCGACACCGCAGCCAGGAAGCGCGACTGCTGCGCGAGCTGCGTGCGGATGCGCCGCTGCATGTGGTTGAAGGCGCGGGCCGCGGCGCGCGCCTCGGCCGGGCCGCTGTCCTCGTCGAGCGGCGCCGCGTGCACGTCCTGCGCCAGCCGGCCGGCGCCGCTGGCCAGGCTCTGCACCGGGCGCGCCAGCAGCCGCGCGCCAGCCCACGAGGCGGCGATGATGGCGGCGAACTGGAACAGCAGACCCAGGCGCGGCGGGCCCAGGCCGCGCGGCGGATGCAGGTGGTGATGCCTGGGCATGGCGCCGCCCGCGTCCGCGCGCGGCGCGCCGCCAGCGGCGGCGGAGCCGGTGGTGGAGCCGACAGCGGGGCCGGTATCGGAACCAGCAGCAGGACCGGCGCCGGGGCCGCCGGCGCGGGGCGGGCCCGCGTCGTCGGGCGGCGGTTCGTCGCCGGGCACCAGCGCGATGCCGATCTCGCCCGGACGCGGGAAGATGCTCTCGATCACGGTGACGCCCAGCACGTGCACGGCCAGCATGATGGCCATCATCACCAGGAACAGCCGCACGAACATCGTGTCATGGCGGGCCACCCAGCCCGCGCGCTCAGCCTTCGACGGTGCCGGTGAAGACATAGCCCTCGCCTCGCACGGTGCGGATCAGCGCCGGGTCGCGCGGGTCGTCGCGCAGCTTCTGGCGCAGGCGCGAGACCAGCAGGTCGATGCTGCGGTCGAATACGTCCAGGTCGCGGCCGCGCGCCTGGTTGATCAGCAGCTCGCGGTCCAGCACGCGGTTGGGATGCTCGATGAAGGCCAGCAGCAGGCGGAATTCGGCGTTGGACAGCGGCACCACGGTTTCCTCGCCGTCGACGAGCTGGCGCAGCGTGGTGTTGAGCCGCCAGCTGCCGAAGCGCAGTTCGTGGCCGGCCACCGTCGCCGGGCGCTTCAGGCCCGCGCCGGCGCCGGCGCGCGCGCGGCGCAGCACGGTGTGGATGCGCGCCACCAGCTCGCGCATCTCGAACGGCTTGGTGACGTAGTCGTCGGCGCCCACTTCGAGGCCGACCACGCGGTCGGCCAGCTCGGTGCGCGCGGTCAGCATGATGACCGGCAGGTCGCCGCGCTCGCGGATCTCGCGGCACAGCGCCAGGCCGTTCTCGCCGGGCAGCGAAAGGTCCAGCACCACGAGGTCGTAGTCGCGCGCGGCCAGCGCGGCGCGCATGGCGGCGCCGCCCTCGGCGCCGTCGGCCTCGATGCCGAAGGTGGCGAGATATTCGGCCAGCATGGCGCGGATCTGCGGATCGTCGTCGACGACCAGCAGGTGCAGGGGCGAAGCGGGGGACAGGTCCATCGGGGTATCGGTATGGCAGGTTGCGGCGGTAGGCGGCATGGCTGGCGGCGCGGCGGCGCCCGGGATCGGCGCGCGCGCGGCGCGGCGCGCCAAGGCAGGCTGGCGCATGGCCTGCGCCAGGCGATCACTCTACCAGCATGGCGGCGCGCGCTGATGGGCGCGGTGTGGCCTCTTTGTATCAGAATCGACACAAGGCCGCGCGTGCCGGCGGCGAGCGGCGAGCGGCATGCGCGGCGGCGCACGCAGGCGCCCGGCTTTCCGCTCTTGCCCCGCGCCGGGCGGCGCGCGCATCTCCTAAGATCAACATGTGCACGCCGCACCGCTTTGTTTCGGCCGCCCCCGGGCTATGCTGGAAGCGATCGGCATGCAGCCGGCGCCCCGCGCCCGCCACTGGAGACCACCATGAATCCCATGCAAGCCTCGCCGGAATCGACTGAACTGCCGGAATCGCCGGGCAGCGCGCCGGCAGGCGTACCCAGTGCTGCGCCGCGCCGCCGGGAGGACCGCCGAGATGCGCGATAGCCCCTTGCCGGACCAGGGCCGGCGCCGCTTCATCGGCGGACTCGGCGACGTGGGTGGCGCGCTGGGCGCGGGCCTGCTCGGGCTGGCGGGCGAGGCCGGCGCCGCGCCGCCGCTGTGCGCATTGACGCCGGAGCGGGCCGAAGGCCCGTTCTATATCGACGAATCCCTGATGCGCAGCGACATCCGCGACCGCCGCCCCGGCCAGCCGCTGCGGCTGCGCGTGATCGTGCTGGATACGGCGCGCAACTGCGCGCGCGTGGCCGGCGCCGTGGCCAGCATCTGGCATTGCGATGCCGGCGGGCACTACAGCGGCTTCGAGCGGGCCGAGCCGCCGCCGGCCGCCGGCGAGGCTTCCGCGCCGGTGGCCGCCGCGCCCGCCGGCGCGCAGCGCTTCCTGCGCGGCGCGCAGGCCACCCGGCGCGACGGCAGCGCGCAGTTCCTGACCATCTACCCGGGCTGGTACGCGCCGCGCGCGGTGCACATCCACCTGAAGATCCATCTCGGCGAGCACGGCGTGCTGACCACCCAGATGTTCTTCGACGACCGGCTCAGCCAGCTCGTGCATACCAGCCATCCCGCCTACCGCGCGCGCGGCCCGTCGCCGGTGACGGTGCGGCAGGACCCGCTCGCCGGCGCGCATCCGGGCTTCGTGATGGTCCACCGCCCCAACGAAAGCGGCTTGCTGGAGGGCGAATTCCTGGTGGGGGTGGCACGCCCGTGAGCCGCGCGGGCGCATAAAAAAACGCCCCCGGACGCAGGGTGCGGGGGCGTCGAAACAGGGAAGAAGTCGGGCATGTCGCCCGGCCACGCCGACTCCGAAGGGACGGAACGGCGCGGCGCCCGGACCTGTGCAGCAGTCCGGGCACCCGCGATGTTAGGAGGCCGGCGGGCGCCGATCTTGTCCCGCTTGTAGGCCAATGTATCGACTTTGTACGCCGCGCCGCCGGCGCGGGCGTCAGGACGCGGTGGTCTTGCCGGGCGTGCCGAGCAGCGCCTTGAGCCCGGCGAGGCGGTCCTTGGGGCTCATGGCGGGGGTGGCGTCGGCCGGCGCGGGCGCTTCCTCGAGCTTCATCTCGCCGATGAAGCGCGAGGGCTCGCACGAGTAGGTGTCGCGCGCGCGCTTGCGCTTCTTGCACCAGCTGATCTGCAGGCTGCGCTGCGCGCGCGTGATGCCCACGTACATCAGGCGGCGCTCTTCCTCGATCTTCTCGTCGCCGAGGTCTTCGTCCTCGCGGCAATGCGGCAGGATGCCCTCTTCCACGCCGACCAGGAACACGTGCGGGTATTCCAGCCCCTTGGAGGCGTGCAGCGTGGACAGGCGCACCGCGTCGGGATCTTCCTCGCGGCCTTCGAGCATGCTCATCAGCGCCACGGTCTGGGTCAGCTCGAGCAGGTTCTTGCCTTCGTCGCCGAAGCCGTCGGCGGTGTCGAAGCCGGTGGCCTCGCCCTCGGCGCCCTCGGGCCGGGTGCCCTTGCGCTTGAGCCAGTCGAGGAACTCCAGCGTGTTGGTCCAGCGCGACTGGGCCTGGCGCTCGTCGAAGGTGTCGTACAGGTAGGCTTCGTAGTGGATGCCTTCCATCAGGTCGTCGAGCACCTGGCTGGCCGGATCGCTGGCCGCGCGGCCGGCCAGGCGCACCATCGACTCGCAGAACACGCGCAGCGGCTCGAGCTGGCGCGGCTGCAGCTTGCCTTCGATGCCGCCCATCATGGCCGCCTCGAACAGCGACACCTTGGCCTGCCCGGCGAAGGTGCCGAGCACTTCCAGCGTGGCGTTGCCGACGCCGCGGCGCGGCGTGGTGATGGCGCGGATGAAGGCGGGATCGTCGTCGGCGTTGGCGATCAGGCGCAGGTAGGCGCAGATGTCCTTGATCTCGGCGCGGTCGAAGAAGCTCTGGCCGCCCGACAGCACGTAGGGAATGCGCTCGCGCCGCAGGATCTGCTCGAACAGCCGCGCCTGGTGGTTGCCGCGGTAGAGGATGGCGTAGTCGCGGAACTGCGCGCGCCGCTCGAACTTGTGCGCGGACAGGCGGAACACCACGGACTCGGCCTCGTGCTCCTCGTCGTTCATCGGATTGACGGCGATCGGATCGCCCATGCCGTGCTCGCTCCACAGCTTCTTGTCGAACAGCTTGGGATTGTTGGCGATGACCGCGTTGGCCGCTTCCAGGATGCGCACCGTGGAGCGGTAGTTCTGCTCGAGCTTGACCACCTTGAGGCCGGGGAAATCGGTCTGCAGCAGGCGCAGGTTGTCGAGCGTGGCGCCGCGCCAGCCGTAGATGGCCTGGTCGTCGTCGCCGACCGCGGTGAAGGCCGGCGCGCGCAGGTGCGAGCCGCCGGCGAGCTGCTTGAGCAGCGCGTACTGGCAGGCGTTGGTGTCCTGGTATTCGTCCACCAGGAAGTAGCGCAGGCGGTTCTGCCATTTCATGCGCACCGCCTCGTCGCGCGCGAACAGCTCGGCCGGCAGGCGGATCAGGTCGTCGAAGTCCACCGCCTGGTAGGCGTGCAGCGTGGCCACGTAGTTGCGGTAGACCAGCGCGGCCTGGTGATCGTCGGCGCTCTCGGCGGTGGCGATGGCGGTCTCGGGATCGACCATGCCGTTCTTCCACAGCGAGATCGTGCTCTGCACGCTGCGGATCAGCTTCTTGTCGGTGGTGGCGAGCTGCTCCTGCACCAGGCCGAAGCAGTCGTCCGAGTCCATGATGGAAAAGCGCGGCTTGAGTCCCACGTGCTCGGCCTCGGCGCGCAGGATCTGCACGCCGAGCGAGTGGAAGGTGCTCACCGTCATCTGCTTGAGCGGAATGCGGCGGCCCTCGCGCGTGGTCTTGCCTTCCATCAGCTTGGCGATGCGCTCCTGCATCTCCTTGGCGGCCTTGTTGGTGAAGGTCACGGCGGCGATGTGCTTCGGCTCGAAGCCCTTGTCCTCGATCAGGTGCGCGATCTTCTGCGTGATCACCCGCGTCTTGCCGGAGCCGGCACCGGCCAGCACCAGGCAGGGTCCATCGAGATAACGGACGGCTTCGGATTGGGCGGGATTGAGTCCGTGGGTCATGCGTCGGGGCGTCGGGGCGTGGTGGCGGAAGCGGATGGCGAAATGGCGGGCGCGGGCCCGGCAAGGACCGGCAAGGACCGGCAAGGACAAGGCGGCCAGGGCTGCCTGTGAAGACCGCGGCACCGGGACGGCGATCCCGCGGGCGGCCGCAGCGGCAGATGTTAACACGGCGGCGGGTCCGCCCCCGCCGGCCCGGCGCCGCGCGTTGACAAGCCACCGGGGCTGCCTGTAGAGTCGCGCCATCCGACCGGGAGAGCGCGCAGAGCCTGCGCCGCCGAAGGGGTATCACCCGAAAACTCTCAGGCACCAAGGACTGGTCGGATCGGCCCGCAACATGCACACGATGCAGGCCGTACTCTGGAGAGCGGCACCCGCCGCCTGCGCGCAGCGCAAGGCATGGCGAGCGTGCCCACCGAAGGGGCGCGCAAGGCACTGGTCCGCGGGACCGCCTTGTAATCTCTCAGGTATCGAGGACAGAGGGGTCATCCGCCGCAGCGGATCCGGCAGCGCCATGCGCGCCGGCCATGCGGCGGATGACCCTTTTTTCGTTTCCGAACCGAGATTTCCGCTTCCCCCGAGGACTACATGACGCTCCAGGCCACGCCCCTCAATGCCATCCACCGCGCGCTCGGCGCCCGCATGGTCGACTTCGGCGGCTGGGACATGCCGGTCAACTACGGCTCCCAGATCGAAGAACACAACGCCGTGCGCACCGACGCCGGCATGTTCGACGTGTCCCACATGTGCGTGGTCGACCTGGCCGGCGCCAACGTGCGCGCGTTCCTGCGCGGCCTGCTGGCCAACAATGTCGACAAGCTGCAGACGCCGGGCAAGGCGCTCTACTCGTGCATGCTCGACGAGCGCGGCGGCGTCATCGACGACCTGATCGTCTACTTCTTCGCCGAGGACCGCTTCCGCCTGGTGGTCAACGCCGGCACCGCCAACGGCGACATCGAATGGATCCGCGCGCGCAATGCCGCCACCGGCAGCGGCGTGGCCATCACCCCGCGCCGCGGCGACAACGCGCCGGCCGGCGCCGCGCCGCTGGCCATCGTCGCGGTGCAGGGCCCGAACGCGCGCGCCAAGGTGTGGAGCGCCTTCCCGGCCACCCAGCCGAGCGAGGCGCTCAAGCCGTTCAACGCCATCGTGGTGCAGGACCCCGCGCTGGGCGAGGTCATGGTGGCGCGCACCGGCTATACCGGCGAGGACGGCTTCGAGCTGGTGGTGCCGGCCGAGAACGTCGCCGGCCTGTGGGAAAAACTGAACGCCGCCGGCGTGCGCCCGGCCGGCCTGGGCGCGCGCGACACGCTGCGCCTGGAAGCCGGCATGAACCTGTACGGCCAGGACATGGACATCCACACCTCGCCGCTCGACGCCGGCCTGGCCTGGACCGTGGACCTGCAGAGCGAGCGCGACTTCACCGGCAAGGCGGCGCTCGCCGCCACCGGCCAGACCCGCCAGTTCACCGGCCTGATCCTGCGCGAGAAGGGCGGCGTGCTGCGCGCGCACCAGAAAGTGATCACCGCGGCCGGCGAGGGCGAGATCACCAGCGGCACCTTCAGCCCCTCGCTGTCCCTGTCCATCGCTTTTGCCCGCCTGCCGCTCGGCGTTGCCGCCGGCGCCGAGGTGCAGGTCGAGATCCGCGACCGCAAACTCGCCGCGACTGTGGTTAAACTGCCGTTTGTGCGCAATGGCAAGGCACTCGTGAGCTGAACGCTCGCACCCGGTCACAGCGCGCCCGCCGGCGGCCACCCCCGCTCCACGCGATCCCCCGCCCGGCTGGCGCTGAACAACAAACCGCATCTGGAGAATTCCATGACTTTCCCCGCCGACCTGAAGTACACCGAGTCCCATGAATGGGTGCGCGTCGAAGCCGACGGCACGCTGACCATCGGCATCACCGACCACGCGCAGGACGCGCTGGGCGACATCGTGTTCCTGGAACTGCCCGAAGTGGGCAAGTCGGTGGGCGCGGGCGACGCGCTGGCCGTGGTGGAATCGGTCAAGGCCGCGTCCGACATCTACGCGCCGGTGGCCGGCGAAGTGATCGCCATCAACGACGCCGCCGTGGCCGCGCCGGAAAGCGTCAATGCCGACGCCTTCGACGCCTGGCTGTTCAAGCTCAAGCCGGCCAATAGCGACGACGTCAACGGCCTGATGTCGGCCGACGCCTACAAGGCCAGCGTCGGCGCCTGACGCCCCGCCACACTCCCGCCGTTCCCGCGCGGCCGCCATGCCGCGGGAACGGCGACTGAATACCGATGCGCGGCGGCCAGGCCGACCACCTGCCGCCGCGCGCCCAACGAGGTTCTTGCCATGAACGCCCCGCTTCCCACCACCGCCGCCCAAGGTGCCCGGCCCACGCTGGCCGAACTGGAGGCGCGCGACGCCTTCGCTTCCCGTCATATCGGCCCCGACGCCGCCGAGCAGCAGCACATGCTCGAGGTGCTCGGCTACGGCAGCCGCGCCGCGCTGATCGACGCCGTCATCCCCGCCGCCATCCGCCGCCGCGACGGCATGCCGCTGGGCGAGTTCACCGAGCCGCTGACCGAGGAAGCCGCGCTGGCGAAACTGCGCGGGCTGGCCGGCAAGAACCAGGTGCTCAGGAGCTTCATCGGCCAGGGCTACTACAACACGCTCACGCCGGGCGTCATCCTGCGCAACATCTTCGAGAACCCGGCCTGGTACACCGCCTACACGCCGTACCAGCCGGAGATCTCGCAGGGCCGCCTGGAAGCCATGCTGAACTTCCAGCAGATGGTGACCGACCTGACCGGCCTGGACATCGCCAACGCCTCCATGCTCGACGAAGGCACCGCCGCGGCCGAGGCCATGACGCTGCTGCAGCGGGTCAACAAGCACGCCAGCAATACCTTCTACGTCGCCGACGACGTGCTGCCGCAGACGCTGGAAGTGGTGCGCACGCGCGCGCTGCCGCTGGGCATCGAGGTCAAGGTCGGGCCCGCGGCCGACGCCGCCGGCGCGCATGCGTTCGGCGTGCTGCTGCAATACCCGGGCGTAAACGGCGACGTGGCCGACTACCGCGCCATCGCCGAGGCCGTGCACGCCGCCGGCGGCCTGGTGGTGGCCGCCGCCGACCTGCTGGCGCTGACCCTGATCGCCGCGCCCGGCGAATGGGGCGCCGACGTGGCCATCGGCAACTCGCAGCGCTTCGGCGTGCCGCTGGGCTTCGGCGGCCCGCACGCCGGCTACATGGCGGTCAAGGATGCGTTCAAGCGCTCGATGCCGGGCCGCCTGGTCGGCGTGACCATCGACGCGCAGGGCAACCAGGCCTACCGCCTGGCCCTGCAGACGCGCGAGCAGCACATCCGCCGCGAGAAGGCCACCTCCAACATCTGCACCGCGCAGGTGCTGCTGGCGGTGATGGCATCGATGTACGCGGTGTACCACGGCCCGCACGGCCTCAAGCGCATCGCGCAGCGCGTGCACCGCCTGACCGCCACGCTGGCCGCCGGCCTGGAGGCGCTCGGCTACACCCGCGCCAACGCGGCCTTCTTCGACACCCTCACGCTGGTGAGCGGCTTCCACACCGAGGCCATCCACGCGGCCGCCACCGCGCGCGGCATCAACCTGCGCCATGCTGGCGCCAACCGCATCGGCATCTCGCTGGACGAGACCGCCTCGCGCGCGGACGTGGTCGCGCTGTGGGAGATCTTCGCCCAGGGCAAGCCGGTGCCCGCGTTCGACGCGCTCGAAGCCGCCGTGCAGGACGCCTTCCCGGCCGCGCTGGCGCGCCAGAGCGCCTACCTGACGCACCCGGTGTTCAACACGCACCACGCCGAGCACGAGATGCTGCGCTACCTGCGCGCGCTGGCCGACAAGGACCTCGCGCTGGACCGCACCATGATCCCGCTCGGCTCGTGCACCATGAAGCTCAACGCCACCAGCGAGATGATCCCGGTGACGTGGCCCGAGTTCAGCAACATCCACCCGTTCGCGCCGCTCGACCAGACCGTGGGCTACCGCGAGATGATCGACCAGCTCGAAGCCATGCTGTGCGCGGCCACCGGCTACGCCGCCGTGAGCCTGCAGCCCAACGCCGGCTCGCAGGGCGAGTACTCGGGCCTGCTCATCATCCACGCCTACCACGCCAGCCGCGGCGAAAGCCACCGCGACATCTGCCTGATCCCGTCGTCCGCGCACGGCACCAACCCGGCCTCGGCGCAGATGGCCGGCATGAAGGTGGTGGTGGTGGCCTGCGACGAGCACGGCAACGTCGACCTCGCCGACCTGGCGAAGAAGGCCGAGCAGCACAGCCAGAACCTCGCCGCCGTGATGATCACCTACCCGTCCACGCACGGCGTGTTCGAGCAGGGCGTGCAGCAGATCTGCGAGATCGTGCACAGGCACGGCGGCCAGGTCTACGTCGACGGCGCCAACATGAACGCGATGGTCGGCACCGCCGCGCCGGGCCAGTTCGGCGGCGACGTCTCGCACCTGAACCTGCACAAGACCTTCTGCATCCCGCACGGCGGCGGCGGACCGGGCGTGGGCCCGGTGGCGGTCGGCGCGCACCTGGCGGACTTCCTGCCCAACCAGGACAGCGTGGGCTACCGCCGCGACGACAACGGCATCGGCGGCGTCGCGGCCGCGCCGTTCGGCTCGGCCAGCATCCTGCCGATCTCGTGGATGTACATCGCCATGATGGGCTCGGCCGGCCTCACCGCCGCCACCGAGAACGCCATCCTGGCCGCCAACTACGTCGCGCGCCGCCTGTCGCCGCACTTCCCGGTGCTGTACACGGGCCAGCACGGCCTGGTCGCGCACGAGTGCATCCTGGACCTGCGCCCGCTGCAGAAGGCCACCGGCATCTCCAACGAGGACGTGGCCAAGCGCCTGATGGACTACGGCTTCCACGCGCCGACCATGAGCTTCCCGGTGCCGGGCACGCTGATGATCGAGCCGACCGAGAGCGAGTCGCTGCACGAGCTGGACCGCTTCATCGACGCCATGATCGCCATCCGCGGCGAGATCGCGCGCGTGGAGGACGGCAGCTTCGACCGCGAGGACAACCCGCTGAAGCACGCGCCGCACACCGCCGCGGTCATCACCGCCGATGCCTGGGAGCACAAGTACACGCGCCAGGAAGCCGCCTACCCGGTGGCCTCGCTGCGCACGCAGAAGTACTGGCCGCCGGTGGGCCGCGCCGACAACGTGTACGGCGACCGCAACCTGTTCTGCTCGTGCGTGCCGATGAGCGAATACGCGCAGCAGGACTGAACGCGGGCTGGTCGGGCGGCGTCCGACAGACGCGGACGCCGCCGCCGCGCTATGCTGCGGCAGGCAGGCGCCGGCACGTGCCGGCGCGCCTGAGCGGAGGTCTGGCCGATGTGGAATCTCAGCGCCCCCTGGTGGGAATTCGTCCTGCGCGGACTGATCGTCTACGGCAGCCTGCTGGTGCTGCTGCGGCTCTCGGGCAAGCGCCAGATCGGGCAGCTGACCTCGCTCGACCTGGTGCTGCTGCTGGTGCTGTCCAACGCGGTGCAGAATTCGATGAACGCCGGCGACAACTCCGTCACCGCCGGCCTGATCCTGGCGGTGACGCTGATCGGCGCCAACCTCCTGCTGGCCTGGCTGAGCTGGCGCAGCCGGCGCTTCGAGAACGTGGTGGAGGGCCGCCCGCAGGTGCTGATCCACGAAGGGCAGATCTATCCCGACGTGATGAAGAACGCCCTCATCAGCCGCGACGACCTGCACAAGGCGCTGCGCCATGCCGGCTGCGAGCGCGTGGCGGATGTGCATTTCGCCATTCTCGAGAACGACGGCACCATCAGCGTGATGGTGAGGAAGGACGCGCCCGCCACGCCGCGCGACGCGGCCACCTCGCTGTGGCGCGCCCCCATCAACAACGATAGCGACGCGCCGATCTGAAGCCGGCGCCAGCAGTCCCGCCCCCAGGAGCCATGCCGTGGCAGTCAGCGTCTTCGATCTGTTCAAGGTGGGCATCGGCCCGTCCAGTTCGCACACCGTCGGCCCGATGCGCGCGGCGCTGATGTTCGCCCAGGGGCTGGCGCGCGACGGCCTGCTGCCGCGCGTGGCCAGCGTGCGCGTCGAGCTGTACGGCTCGCTCGGCGCCACCGGGCGCGGCCACGGCACCGACCGCGGCGTCATCCTCGGCCTGCTGGGCGAGACGCCCGACGGGGTCGATCCCGACACCATCGAGCAGCGCCTGGCCGCGCTGCGCGCGGCGCGCACGCTGGCGCTGCTGGGCACGCACCCGGTGCCGTTCGTGGAGAAGGAGCACATCGTCTTCTACCGGCGCGAGGCGCTGGCCGAGCATCCCAACGGCATGAAGTTCCATGCCTTCGACGCGGCCGGGCAGCCGCTGCGCGAGGGGCGCTACCTGTCGGTGGGCGGCGGCTTCGTGGTCACGGCCGGCGCCGCCAACACGCACATCCTCGACGCCGACCAGCAGTTGCCGCACCCGTTTCGCAGCGGGCGCGCCATGCTGGAGATGGCCGCCGCCAGCGGCAAGAGCATCGCGCGTCTGATGATGGAGAACGAATGCGCGTGGCGCAGCGAAGCCGAGGTCAACGCCGGGCTGCTGCGCATCTGGGCGGTGATGCAGGCGTGCGTGGCGCGCGGCTGCCGCACCGACGGCGAGCTGCCCGGCCCGTTCAGGGTCAGGCGGCGCGCGCCCGAGCTGTTCCGCAACCTGACCGAGCACGCCGAGCGCGCGCTGGCCGATCCGCTCTCGGTGATGGACTGGGTCAACCTGTACGCGATCGCCGTCAACGAGGAAAACGCCGCCGGCGGGCGCGTGGTGACGGCGCCCACCAACGGCGCGGCCGGCATCATCCCGGCGGTGCTGCACTACTACGACCGCTTCGTGCCGGGCGCCAGCCCGCAGGGCGTGATCGACTTCCTGCTGACCGCCGGCGCGATCGGCATGCTGTACAAGCTCAACGCCTCCATCTCCGGCGCCGAGGTCGGCTGCCAGGGCGAGGTCGGCGTGGCCTGCTCGATGGCCGCCGGGGCGCTGGCCGCGGTGATGGGCGGCACGCCCGGGCAGGTGGAGAACGCCGCCGAGATCGGCATGGAGCACAACCTCGGGCTGACCTGCGACCCGGTCGGCGGGCTGGTGCAGATCCCGTGCATCGAGCGCAACGCGATGGCCTCGGTCAAGGCCGTCAACGCCGCGCGCATGGCGCTGCGCGGCGACGGCGAGCACTACGTGTCGCTCGACTCGGTCATCAAGACCATGCGCGAGACCGGCGCCGACATGAAGACCAAGTACAAGGAAACGGCGCGCGGCGGGCTGGCGGTGAACATCGTGGAGTGCTGAGGCGCGCGCGTCGCCCGTGGCAAGCCGAACCGGCGCTTTCTGCTACGCTAGCCCGGCTACGCCATCACGACGCGCCACGCGCGCCACAACGGAGACCCGGCATGATCAAGATCAGCATCCTCTATCCGTACCGCAAGGACGGCAGGTTCGATTTCGACTACTACCGCGCGCGCCACATGCCGCGCGTGGCCGAGCTGTACGGCGCCCAGCCCGGCTACCGCGGCGTGGCGGTGGAGCGCGGCCTGGGCGGCGGCGCGCCGGGCTCCGACCCGGCCTACACGGCGATGTGCCACATCCTGTTCGATTCGCTGCCCGAGTTCGCGGCGGCCTCCAGGGCGGCGGGCAAGGAACTGCAGCAGGACATCCCCAACTACACCGACGCGGTGCCGGTGGTGCAGGTCAGCGAAGTGGTGGAGATCGGCTGACGACCGGCAAGAATGGCGCCGCGCGCGCGTGCCGCGGCGCTATCATGCGAGCAAACCACCGACCGGGCGGGCCGCCATGCAGACTTTCCACCAGTTGTTCGACGAGACCTCGTCGACCTACACCTACCTGCTGATCGACGCCGCCACGCGCGAGGCGCTGCTGATCGACCCGGTCGACCGCCAGCTCGCGCGCGACCTGGCCTGCCTGCAGGCCAGCGGCGCCAGGCTGGAATGGGTGGTGGAAACCCATGCCCATGCCGACCACATCACCTCGGCCGGCCACCTCGCGCAGCAGACCGGCGCGCGCACCGCGGCGCCCTCGGGCTGCGACATCCGCCCCGCGCAGATGCAGCTGATCGACGGCGACACGCTGCGGTTCGGCACCCAGGTGCTGCGCGCGATCCACACGCCCGGGCACACCGCCGGCAGCATGAGCTACCTGTGGGAAGAGCCCACGCCGGCGGGCACGGTGCGCCGCGTCTTCACCGGCGACGCGCTGCTGATCGACGGCTGCGGCCGCACCGACTTCCAGTCCGGCGACGCCGGCACGCTGTACGACAGCCTCACGCGCAAGCTCTTCACGCTGCCGGACGACACCCTGGTCTATCCCGCCCACGACTACAAGGGCCGCACCGAATCCACCATCGGCCACGAGCGTGCGCACAACAGCCGCGTGGCCGGTCGCACGCGCGCCCAGTTCGTCGAGATCATGGGCCAGCTCATGCTGCCCAGGCCCAGGCTGATGGACGTGGCCGTGCCCGCCAACCAGCGGCTCGGGCTGCGCGACGGCGAGCAGGTGCCGCACGGGGCCTAGCGGCAGGCGGCGCGGGCCAGGCCCGGGAGGCGGAAGGAGGAAGGCGGAGGGCAGAAAGCGCGGCGGCTCAGCCCGCCCAGCTGTCGCAGGTCTGGCGCACGGTCTCGCGCAGGCTGCGCGTGTCGGCGTCGATCTGGCGCACGCGCTCGGCGTCGCCGTCGCGGCTGCGCGCCAGCGCGCGGATATTGGCCAGCGCGTCGAGCGAGCCGAGCGCCTCGGCGTGCGGCACCAGCGCGTCGCAAATCGACACGATGTGATCGGCGATGGGCATGCGCGTGAGCTCGTTGGGATGCACGTACTCGCCTTCGAGGCCGAAGCGGCACGCCTGGAAGCGGTTGAAGGTGTAGACCAGGTAATCGTCTTCCTGCGGCATGAACGGGCGCGACAGCAGCAGGTAGCGCGCCAGCGCCTGGATGTAGGCGGCCACGTCGCAGGCGCGCTGCACGGTCAGCGGCGTGTCCATCACGCGGACCTCGATGGTGCCGAATTCCGGCTTGGGGCGGATGTCCCAGTAGAAGTCCTTCATGCTTTCGATCACGCCGGTCTTGCGCATCTTCTCGAAGTAGGCGGTGAACGCGTCCCAGGTCAGCAGGTGCGGCGCGCGCCCGCTCATGGGGAAGGCCGCGACCGAGTTCAGCCGCGCCGAGGCGAAGCCGGTGTCCACGCCCTGCACGAACGGCGACGACGCGGCCAGCGCGATGAAGTGCGGCACGTAGCGGCCGATGGCGTGCAGCAGGAACAGCGACTCGTCGGCGCTCGGGCAGCCGATGTGCACGTGCTGGCCGAACACGGTGAACTGCTTGGCGAGGTAGCCGTACAGCTCGGAGATGTACTGGTAGCGCGGCGAGTCGGAGATGGTGCGGTCGGCCCACTGCTGGAACGGGTGCGTGCCGCCGCCGCAGATGCCGAGGTTGAGCGAGCGCGAGGCGTCCACCATCAGGTCGCGCATGGTGCCGAGCTCGTCCAGCGCCTGGGCGTAGCTGTGGCAGATGCCGGTGCTGATCTCGATCATCGACGGGCTGATCTCGGGCTTGATGTCGCCGGCGTGCTGGGCGCCCTTGAGCGCGCGCAGCAGGTCCGGCGCGAACGGCGCCAGGTCATAGTCGTGGCGGTTGACCAGTTGCAGCTCCAGCTCCACGCCGAAGGTCAGCGCCTCGGAGTGCTTGAACGGTTCGAGTGACATCAGCGCCCTCCTCCATTGCCTCTGACCTCGCCCGCATAGCGAAGTGCCCAGGCGGCCACGGCGGGCCCCAGCAGCTGCTCGATCGCCAGCGTGCACAGGATGATGGCGGCCAGCGGCTCGCCGGTGGCGGGATAGAGCCGCGCCACGTCGCTCATCAGCAGGTAGGCCAGGCCCGACATCGGCGCCAGCGCCAGGCCCAGCGCCACGCACTGGCGCAGGCTCAGGCCCGAGAACGACCCCAGCGAGGCCACGCCGGCCAGCTTGGCGAGGTGGCGCAGCAGAACCAGCGCCACCGCGGCGGCGCCGCCGATGGCCCAGTCGTGCGCGGTCAGCGGCAGGCCCAGCGACACCACCATGACGATGATGAGCAGGCTGCCGGCGCTGCCGAAGTGCGCCGGCCACACGCGCGGCTGGCTGTCCTGGTGCTTGAACACCACGCCGGCCAGCATCAGCGTGAGCGGCATCGACAACTTGAGCACGCGCGTGAGCGCCAGCGTGAACAGCACCAGCCCCACCAGCACCAGGAAGCTGTAGTGGTCGTCCGAGGCCATGCGCGCGTAGATGGCGTGGCCGAGCTTGCCTACCGCCCAGGCCAGCAGGCACGAACCCACCAGCAGGTAGAGCGGATGCAGCAGCGCGGCCCCCAGGTTGCCGTACTCCGAATGCAGCCAGCCGGTGGCGACCTGCACGATGGCCGCGGCATAGATGCTGTTGAGCGCGGCCATCGCCAGCAGCCGCTCGGTCACTTGCCCGTCGGCGCGCAGTTCGTTCTTCAGCTGCAGCACGATGGTCGGCGAGGTGCTGACCGCGATGCCGCCGGCCAGGATGGCCACCGCCGGCGTCACGCCCATCCATTGCAGCACGGCCGCCACCAGCCCCCAGGTCAGCAGGCTCTCGAAGGCGCTGGTAAACAGCAGCCAGCGGTTGGCGCGCAGCCACGTCAGCGACAGGCGGTGGCCCAGCTCGAACAGCGCCAGCGCGAGCGCCATGTCGATCAGGATGCGCGTCTGGGCGATCATGTCGTCGGTGACGATGCCGCGCCCGAGCATGCCCGCGAGCAGCCCGGTGGCGGCATAACCGACGATGCGCGGCAGCCGCAGGTAGCCGCGGCACACCTCGCCCGCCAGGCCCGCCCCGACCAGCGCCAGCCCGACCCAGAACAGTCCGCCCGGTGCCAGCGGCAGGCTTGGAAACAATTGGCTCAGTCCATTCATGGGTGACATGGTAACGGAGCGCCATGACATTCCGTGTCAGAGTTTGTCCGACAGGGCACGTAAGTTGCAGGGAACGTGATGCGTTCATGCATAAAAAAACGCCATCTGGCGGGATGGCGTTTTTTGGAGCGTCCTGCGGGCAGCCCGCTACACCCCCCAGAACTTCCACGCCGGCCGCGTGGCGCGCAGGCCGGTTTCCATGCGCGCGTACTGCGCGCGCGTGCGGCCCTGCGCCGCGCCGGCCGCGCGGGCCTTGTCGAAATAGGCCAGCGCGGTCTCGCGCTGCGCCAGCCCGAGCGCGGCCTCGACCGCGCCGAGCCAGGCCTCGCCGTCCCAGCGGTCGCGCGCGGCGAAGGCCGCCTCGAAGTCCGCCAGCGCCTCGGCATGCAGCTTGTCGCCGTTGCGGATCAGCGCGCGCTGCACGCGCGGCAGGGCCTGGTCCCACGGATCGCCCTCGGTCAGCACGATGGCCTGCTCGAACAGCGGCAGCGCGCGCTCGGGCGTGCCGAGGTCGCGCCACACCAGGCCGAACGCGTTGTACAGCCAGGCGTCCTCGATCAGCAGCGCGCGCCGCTGCAGGGCTTCGATCTCGGCCAGCGCGTCGGTGCGGTCGTGCTGGTCCATGCTGGCGGTGCCGTTGCGCAGCAGGCCGGCGAAATGCGCGCGCGCGTGGGCCAGCGCGTGGGCGGCCTGGCTGCGCTCTTCCACCGGCAGCGCGTCGGCGCGGGCGTCCATGTGGGCCAGCGCGTCGCGCGCCGCCGACGTCACCTCGATGCCGCCGATGCCCTTCCAGGCATCCATCAGGCGGCTGAACACCCAGCCCACGTTGGCCGGGTCGCGCTCGAGCGGGTAGCGGTTGAGCACGTCGCCGGCCACTTCCACCGCCTTGGCGTGCTGGCCGCCGGCCACCAGGCCGTCGAGCAGGTCGATCCAGTGCTCGATGAACTCGCTCGCCGCGATGCCTTTCTCGTGCAGCGCGATGCGCTCGGCGCGCTGGTCGGCGCCGTCGAGCCGCTGCGCGAGGTTGTGGCACAGCATCGAGTACAGGTGCGGGTCGGCGTCGTCGTAGCCGCCCTCGCCGCTGGCGAAATACCGCTCGAAGCGCGCCAGGCCGAGCCGGTAGGCATTGACCACGTGCGGCGCCAGCGCCGCCTCGGCGGCCGGCACGGCGTCGATGAACTCGGTCAGCGCCACGCCGGCGTGGTAATAGCCGGCCGCGTCGGTGGCGTTCTGCGCGAAGGCGAAGCGCGTCCACGGCTGGTCCTCGCCGGCCTGGTGGCGCCATTCCAGCTCGCGCACCTGGGCTTTGGGGTCCGGCGCCTGGCGCTGGTAGGTGGCGAGGTCATCCCATGCGCCGTCGAGCTCGCCGGCGCGATAGCGCAGCGGCGCGCGGATGCGGCGCGCGTGCGGGTGGTCCGGGCGGGCGGCCAGCACGATGCCGGCCTGCTCGGCGGCGAACGCGTCGCCGGCGGCTTCGTCGAGCTCGAGCAGGTCGGGGTTGTCCAGCCCGATGCGCGCCAGGCACAGGCGCAGCATCGGCTCGGCCCGCTCGCCGGCGGCGTTCACGTGCGCCGCGGCCTGCGCCAGGATTTCCTCGGCGCCGAGGTCCGGCGCGCGGTACAGCAGGTCGTACCAGTAGGCGCCGGCGCCGGCGAAGTCGCCGAGCCGGTAATGCGCCAGCCCCGCATGCAGCCGCGCGCTCCACTCGCCCGAGGACAGGCCGTTGCGCAGCGCGGCCTCGTCCAGCCACGGCTGCGCTTCCTGGAAGCGCTCCATGCTCATCAGCAGCATGCCGTAGCGGTGCGCGATCATGCCGCGCGAGGACCAGCGGTGCGCGGGATGCAGGTCCAGCCCGGGCAGCCTGGCCAGCGCCGCGTCGAGCACGGCGAAGGCCTGCGGGGCGTCGCCGCGGTCGAAGTGCAGGCGCGCCCGCAGGCAGTCGAAATCCACCACCTGCGGCTGCGCCTGCGAGAGCTGGTCGAGAATGACCAGCGCCTCGTCGTAGCGCTCGGCATTGGCTAGCTCGATGGCGTGGTCGTAACTGACTTCCTGCACGGACACGGACAGCTCCTTCTGGGGTGGCATGGGCGAGTGCGGGATTATGCGCCATGCGCGGGTTTCCCGGTCCGCAGTGGAAGGGGGCCTTCCCGGCCTGTTTTCGCGGCGGCCAGGCCGGCGCGGGAAGCCCGGCGCGGCCGCCTGCCCCATTCAGGTGCGCCGGGCCGGCTTGGCCGACTTGACCGACTTGATGGGCCGGCCAGCGCCGCGCAGGTCCGACCATTCGAACAGGCAGGCCAGCAGCAGGTAGACGCAGGCCACCGCCTCGGCGCGGAACAGCGGCGTGGTTTCCGCGTGCACCGGCAGCGCGCCGGCCACGCTGCACAGGACCAGCAGCAGCGCCAGCCACCAGCCCTTGAGGCGGCCGTCGAGAATGGGATCGGCGCCGAACACGGCGGCGTTGAACCACAGCCAGGCGACCGCCGCCAGCCACGGCTCGGCCGACAGGTCCCACCGCATCTGCGCGGCCAGCAGCGCGGCGCCCGCGGCCAGCGCGGCGCACTGGCCCTGCAGCAGGCGCGCGCGGTGGCGCTGGCGCAGCCACGCGCGCGTGGGCAGCACCAGCGACAGGTTGGCGCAGGCCAGCAGCAGGCCGAGCGGGAACGCCAGCGCATGCGCGAACGGCGCGAACAGCGGCACCGCCAGCACCACGTACATGCCGCCGATGGTCAGCGCGCCGCCCACGCCGATGCGCTGCAGCGCCGGCAGGTAGAGCAGCGCGAAGGCCAGCAGCAGCGCATACAGCTCGGCGCCGACGAACCAGCCGTAGAGCCGCGGCAGCGTGCCCGCGAACATGGCGAACGCGCCGATCACGGCATGGAGGCCGAACCAGCTCCACTGCACGCCGGGCCGCGCGCGCCAGCGCGCCAGCCGCTGCGTGACGGCCTGCTGCCAGCACCGCACGTACCAGATCCACAGCAGCATCGGCGCCGCCAGCACGGCGCCGCAGGTGCCCAGCGCCAGCCACGGCGATACCGCGCCGCGCCCGGCGCGCTCCTCGTGCATGACCAGGATCATCAGCGCCACGCTGGCCGCGATGGCGCCGATCCACAGCGCGTGGAACAACTGGCCCCACGACAGCAGCGGGCGCGACACCGCCGCCTCCCACGCCGCCAGCACCGCGCCGTCGAAGTGGAAATGGCGCGTCTCGGGCGTCTTCCAGCGCAACTGCTCCAGCAGCGCGCGCATGTCCCTGACGAAGGCGCCGCTCATCAGCATGCGCCAGCCGGCGCGGGCCGGCGGCGGCGCCAGCAGCGCCCGCGCCGCCGCCGAGCCCCTGGCGTAGGTGCGGAAGAAGCTGAACTGCCGGTCGGCCAGCGCGCGGGCGATGACGTGCCGGGTCAGCGCGCCGTCGCGCCGCGCCAGATGGGCCGACTCCGCTTCCCAGCCGAAACCCTCGAACAGCGCCGCGCGCGCCGCCGGGCTGGCGTCGTCGCGCGCGCAGTAGCGCAGCGCCAGCCACTCGAAGCGGTCGCGCGCCTCGATGCTGACGAAGGCGTCGTCCCGCAGGCAGCGTTGCAGCGCCTCGGCCACCGGCAGCGACTGCGCGGCCAGCTCGCCGCGGTCGGGGCCGGCGTGGCTGCCGGCGGGCGCGTCCGGCGGCGGCGGGAAGCTGGCGGCCAGGCGCGCCCACATCGCCTGCGCGAGTTCGGCGGGGTCGGGCAGCGCGGACTGCGGCGGCACGGCCGGCGGCGCCGGCAGCGGCAGCGCACCGATGGCCGGCAGGCTGCCGCGCACCGGCGAGGCGGCCTTGACCAGCGGCGACGGTGGCGATGATGGCGATGATGGCGACGACGGCGGCGCGGCCCCGGCCTGCGGCGGGCGCGACTCCGGCGTGCCGTCCAGCGCCGGACCGGCGGCATCGGGCATGCCGGCGGCGTCCGCGGCTGCTTCGTCCTGCGCGTGATGGCGCGCCCATTCCAGCGCGAACTCGTAGGCGGCGCGCAGCGCCTGGAAGGCCTCGGCGTCGTCGTCGGGGCGCGTGACCTTGAGGCGGGCGGCGTAGGCGGAGCGGATGCGGCGCGCATCGGTGGTCGGCGCCAGTTGCAGGACTTGCCAGTGCATGGAGCGGAGAGCGGAGAAGGTACGCGGGTAAGCGAATGTGCGGACGGATATGCGGACGGATGTGCGGGCCGGTCAGTCCCAGAGCTGGGTGTCGAGCGAGTCGAGCAGGCGCCGGATGGGCGCGCGCAGCGCGCGGATGCGCTCGCCGTCCTGCGCTTCCAGCGCGGCCTGGAACTGCGCCAGCGCGCCGCTGATCTGCTCGCGCTCGTGGCCCAGGCACTGCTGGTAGAGGCGGTCGGCGCGCGCCACCAGCTGCGCGTTCTCGGCCTGGTCGCGCGGGTGGATCTTGATCTCGGCGAGCGCGGCCAGGCGCTCGGCCACTTCCTCGTCGCTCAGCACGCCGGGGTTTTCCTGGATCACGATGCGGTGCGCGGTGTTGGTGGCCACCACGGTGGCCTGCACTTCGAGGATGCCGTTGACGTCGTAGGTGAAGCGCACGTCCACGCCGGACTCGGCCGCGCTCAGGCGCGGCAGCGGCACGGCGATCTCGCCGAGGAAGACGTTCTCGGCCACCATCCGCCCCTCGCCCTGGAACACGCGCAGGGCCAGCACTTCCTGCTTGTCGGCGAGCGGGTGGATGCGCTCGACGCGGCTCACCGGCACCACCGAGTTGCGGTCGATCACGGGCTGGTAATGGCCGTGCGTGAACCCCTCCGGGCCGACCCGCCGGCTGGTCTCGATGCCCAGCGAGTACGGCGCGACGTCGGTCATGACGACTTCGTCGAGCGCCGCGTCGCGCGCCTTCAGGCCGGCCTGCACGGCCGCGCCGAGCGCCACCACTTCGTCGGGATGCAGCTCGGTGACGGGAAAGCGGCCGAACATGCGGCTCACCAGCCGGCGCACCAGCGGCATGCGGGTGGCGCCGCCGGCCAGCACCACGCTGTCGAGCTCGGCCGGGCGGATGCGCGCGTCGCGCATGGCCTGCTCGATGGGCTTGCGCAGGCGCTCGAGCAGCGGCGCGCTGAGCTCGGCGAAGCCTTCCTGGGTCACGGCGGCGGCGAACGCGCGCTCGTCCCACTCCACCGACATGGCCACGCTGGCGGCCTCGCCGAGCGCCCGCTTGGCGCTCTCGGCGGCGTTGCGCACGCGCTCGCGCAGTGCCGCGGGCCAGCGCTCGGGCTGCTCGTCGCCGGCGAAGGCGCCGCGCGCCGCGAGGTGGGCGTCGAGGCCGCTGTCGCGGCTGAACGCGCGCATCAGCGCGCCGACGAAGTCCTCGCCGCCGAGGAAGTTGTCGCCGGCCGAGGCGCGCACCTCCATCACGTTGTCGAACAATTCCAGCACCGAGACGTCGAAGGTGCCGCCGCCCAGGTCGAACACCAGGAAGCGGCTTTCCTGCTTCTGCTGCAGGCCGTAGGCCAGCGCCGCGGCGGTCGGCTCGTTGAGCAGGCGCTCCACGCGCAGGCCGGCCAGCTCGCCGGCCACGCGCGTGGCGCGGCGCTGGGCGTCGCTGAAATAGGCCGGCACGGTGATCACCGCCTCGTCCACCGGCGTGCCGAGCCAGGCCTCGGCGTCGGCCTTGAGCGCGCGCAGCAGGAACGACGACAGTTCCTCCGGCCGGTAGCGCCGCTCGCCCAGCGCGGTGGCGCGCGCGGTGCCCATGTGGCGCTTGAACAGCGCGGCGCTGTGCGCGGGATGGGTCAGCAGGCGGTCGCGCGCGGGCTCGCCGACCACGATGGCGCCGTCCTCGAGCACGCTCACGCAGGACGGCGTGAGGCGCTTGCCGAGCGAATTGGGAATGATCTGCGCGTGTCCGTCGCGCCAGACCGCGGCCAGGCTGTTGGTGGTGCCGAGGTCGATGCCGATGATGGTGTGCTTGGGTTCCATGTTCCGGTCTTGCTGGTGGCGGCGCTCCTGTGCGCAGCAAACGCAACATTAAGCGGCAATCCGGCAGGATGGAAATGGTGGCGGCACGCCATGTTGTGCCTGCGAGACATTGTGGCGGGCGCGCAAGAGCCGCGCGCGCAAGAAAAAGCGCCACCCGAAGGTGGCGCCTTGCGTGCCTGGCGGGGCAGGCTGGCTTACTTGCCGCCGACCGTCTCCAGCACGGTCCACTTGCCGCCGACCACCTTGTAGACGGTGATGCCGCCGTCCTTGAGGTCGCCGCGCGCGTCGTAGGCCAGGGTCTTGGTGGTGACGCCCTGCATGCTGGTGGCGGCCAGCACCGGCAGGTAGCGCGCCGGGTCGGCCGAGCCGGCCTTGATCATGGCGGTCATCATCGCGGTGGCGCCGTCGTAGGCGTAGGGCGAGTAGGTCTGCACCTTGCCGCCGAAGCGCTTCTCGTACTTCTGCTCGTAGGCGGTGCCGCCGGGCATCTGCTCCAGCGGCAGGCCGGCCAGCGACACCACGGTGCCTTCGGCAGCCGGGCCGGCCAGCTTGAGGAAGTTGTCGGTCTTCGACATTTCGCCCGACACCAGCGGCGACTTCATGCCGAGTTCCTTGACCTGCTTGGCCATCGGCGCGGACTGGGTCTCGGCGCCGCCGTAGAAGATCACGTCCGGGCTGCTGCGCTTGATGTTGGTCAGCACGGCCTTGAAGTCCACCGCCTTGTCGTTGGTGTACTCGCGGCGCACGATCTTGCCGCCGGCGGCGCGCGCGGCCTTCTCGAACTCGTCGGCCAGGCCCTGGCCGTAGGCGGTGCGGTCGTCGACGATGGCGATGTTCTTGGCGCCGAGCTTCTTCACCACGAAGGCGCCGATCACCGAACCCTGCTGGGTGTCGGAGGTCATCATGCGGAAGGTGGTCTTGAAGCCCTGGCGGGTGTATTCGGGCGCCGTCGCCATCGCGATCTGCGGAATGCCGGCGCGGTTGTAGACCGTCGACGCCGGGATGCTGGTGCCGGAGTTGAAGTGGCCGAGCATGCCCTGGATGCCGCCGTCGACCAGCTTCTGCGCCACCACCGAGCCGGTCTTGGGATCGGCCTGGTCGTCCTCGGAAAGCAGTACGAACTTGACCTCCTTGCCGCCGATCTTCGGCTTGGTGGCGTTCATTTCCTCGATCGCGAGGACCACGCCGTTCTGCATGTCCTTGCCGTATTGCGCCTGCCCGCCGGTCATCGGCGCGGCGAAGCCGAGCTTGATTTCCTGGGCCTGGGCGAAGGCGGCCGAGCTGGCGCAGACGCCGGCGATGGACAGGGCAACGGTCAGGGCCGTCTTGTGGAAAGTCGAGTTCATCAGTTCTCCTTGGTGGCTTCAGCCTTTTGCAGCGTTTCTGGATGCGTCCGGGTGCGGCGCGAAACGCTCCCCTATTGTCATACGCGAGACCTGCGGGATCACCGCTGCCTCGCGTCCCTTCGAACGACGCCCGGCCGGTCAGCCGATCGTCATCAAACTGGCATTGCCGCCCGCCGCCGCCGTATTGACGGACAGCGAACGCTCGATCAGCAAACGCTCGATGGCCACATTCGGTTCACCGTGCGCCAGGCCCTGGACCGAGACGATCGGGCCGGGGCACGAGGCCAGCTGCTCGCTGACCGCGCGCAGCTGATCGGAATCGCCGTGGTGCAGCACGGCATCGAACGCGGTGTCGCCGGCGGCCCAGTCGGGCACCAGGCGGACGCGCGATTGTACTGCCTTCGGCAGCCGCGCCGACAGCGCGCGCGCGTGCGGCTCGTCCGGCCACACCGCCTGGCTGCCGGCGGCCAGCACGGCCGCCAGCTGCACCGCCAGGTCGGCCTCGTGCCGGGCCAGGCACAGCACTGCGGCGCGCGGCAGCAGCGTGTAGGTGTTGCGCTCGCCGGTGGGACCCGGCAGCGTCACCGACAGGCCCGCCGGCGACGCCGCGGCGAAGCGCTCGCACACGGCGGCCAGGCCGGGCAGCGCGGCGCTTTCGCGCCCGGCCCATTCGCCCAGCGCCGCCAGCGCGTCGCTCACCGCGGCGCGCGTCGGGCCGGCCTCGCCCGTGCCGCCCGCCACGTCGGCGGCGCGCACCACGCGCGTGACCGCGTCCTGCGGGCAGACCGACAGCAGGCGGTGCAGGTAGAGCGGGCCGCCGGCCTTGGGGCCGGTGCCGGACAGGCCCTCGCCGCCGAACGGCTGCACGCCGACCACCGCGCCGACGATGTTGCGGTTGACGTACAGGTTGCCCACGTGGGCGCGCTCGACGATGGCCGCGATGGTCTCGTCGATGCGCGTGTGGATGCCCATCGTGAGGCCGTAGCCGGTGGCGTTGATCTGGTCCAGCAGCGCGCCCAGGGCGGTGCGCTGGTAGCGCACCACGTGCAGCACCGGGCCGAACACCTCGCGCTGCAGCTCCTCGATGCTGTCGAGCTCGATCAGCGTGGGCGGCACGAAGGTGCCGTGGCGCGTGGCGGCGTCCCCGGCCTCGCCGCGCGCGGCCTGGTGGATGCGGCGGCCCTTGGCGCGCATGGCTTCGATGTGGCGCACGATGTTGCCGCGCGCTTCCTCGTCGATGACCGGGCCGACATCGGTGGACAGGCGGTCCGGGTTGCCCATGCCGAGCTCGTTCATGGCGCCCTTGAGCATGGCCAGCACGCGGTCGGCCACGTCTTCCTGCAGGCACAGCACGCGCAGCGCGGAGCAGCGCTGGCCGGCCGAGTCGAAGGCCGAGCCGACCACGTCGCCGACCACCTGCTCGGCCAGCGCCGAGGAGTCGACGATCATGGCGTTCTGGCCGCCGGTCTCGGCGATCAGCGGCACCAGCCGGCCGGCGGCGTCGAGGCGCCCGGCCACGCTGCGTTGCAGCAGGCGCGCCACCTCGGTGGAACCGGTGAACATCACGCCCTTGACGCGGGCGTCGCCGACCAGCGCCGCGCCCACGGTCTCGCCGCGGCCCGGCAGCAGTTGCAGCGCGCCGGCCGGCACGCCGGCCTCGCGCAGCAGGCGCACGGCCTGCGCGGCGATCAGCGGGGTCTGCTCGGCGGGCTTGGCCAGCACGGTGTTGCCGGCGGCCAGCGCGGCCGCGACCTGGCCGGTGAAGATGGCCAGCGGGAAATTCCACGGGCTGATGCAGACCACCGGCCCGAGCGGGCGGTGGGTGTCGCCGGAGAAGGTCGCGCGCACCTGGGCGGCGTAGTAGCGCAGGAAGTCCACCGCCTCGCGCACCTCGGCGATGGCGTTGGCGAAGGTCTTGCCGGCTTCGCGCACGATGATGCCCATCAGCGACTGCATCTGCGCTTCCATCAGCTCGGCGGCGCGCTCGAGCGCGGCGGCGCGCACGTCGGCCGGCGTGGCCTGCCAGATCGGCGCGGCGTTGACGGCGGCCTGCAGCGCGGCTTCCACCTCGGCCATGCCGGCCTCGGTGACATAGCCGACGATGTCGCGCAGGTCGGCCGGGTTGCGCACCGGCGCGGGCGGGGTCGCCGGCGCGCCCGGCGCCACCTCGGCGCCGAGCAGCGGCACGGCGGCGACGCTCTCGCTGGTGCCGGCCAGCAGCGCCGACGACAGCGAGGCCAGGCGATGCTCGTTGGACAGGTCGATGCCGGCGGAATTGGCGCGCGACTCGCCGTACAGCGTGCGCGGCTGCGGGATGCGCGGGTGCGGCAGGCCGAGCGCGCCTTCCTCGGCGTTCATGCGCTCGACCACGGCGACCGGGTCGGCCACCAGTTCGTCGAGCGAGATGGTGTCGTCGGCGATGCGGTTGACGAACGAGGTGTTGGCGCCGTTTTCCAGCAGGCGGCGCACCAGATAGGCCAGCAGCGTCTCGTGCGTGCCGACCGGCGCGTAGATGCGGCACGGGCGGTTGTACTTGCCGTCGGCCAGCGGCCCGACCACCTGGTCGTAGAGCGGCTCGCCCATGCCGTGCAGGCACTGGAACTCGTACTGGCCGGGATAGTAGTTGTGGCCGGCGATCTGGTAGATGGCCGCCAGCGTGTGCGCGTTGTGGGTGGCGAACTGCGGGTAGATCGCGTCCGGCACCGACAGCAGCTTGCGCGCGCAGGCCACGTAGGACACGTCGGTGTAGACCTTGCGCGTGTAGACCGGATAGCCCTCCAGGCCGTCGACCTGGGCGCGCTTGATCTCGCTGTCCCAGTAGGCGCCCTTGACCAGGCGGATCATCAGGCGGTGGCGGCTGCGGCGGGCCAGGTCGATCAGGTAGTCGATCACGAACGGGCAGCGCTTCTGGTAGCCCTGCACCACGAAGCCGACGCCGTTCCAGCCGGCCAGCTCGGGCTCGAAGCACAGGCGCTCGAGCAGGTCCAGCGAGATCTCGAGGCGGTCGGCTTCCTCGGCGTCGATGTTGATGCCGATGTCGTAGCGGCGCGCCAGCAGCGTGAGCGACTTGAGGCGGCCGTACAGCTCGCCGACCACGCGCTCGTGCTGGGCGCGGCTGTAGCGCGGGTGCAGCGCCGAGAGCTTGATCGAGATGCCGGGGCCTTCGTAGATGCCGCGCCCGCGCGAGGCCTGGCCGATGGCGTGGATGGCCTGCTCGTAGGAGGCCAGGTAACGCACGGCGTCTTCCTCGGTCATGGCGGCTTCGCCGAGCATGTCGTAGGAGTAGCGGAAGCCTTCGGCCTCGTACTTGCGCGCGTTGGCGAGCGCCTCGGAGATGGTCTCGCCGGTGACGAACTGCTCGCCCATCAGGCGCATGGCCATGTCCACGCCCTTGCGGATGAGCGGCTCGCCGCCCTTGCCGATGATGCGGGTCAGGGCCTTGGAGAGGCCCGCCTCGGTGTGGGTGGCGACCAGCCGGCCGGTCAGCAGCAGGCCCCAGGTGGCGGCGTTGACGAACAGCGACGGGCTCTGGCCCAGGTGCGACTGCCAGTTGGCGCCGCTGATCTTGTCGCGGATCAGCGCGTCGCGCGTGGCCTTGTCGGGGATGCGCAGCAGCGCCTCGGCCAGGCACATCAGCGCCACGCCTTCCTGCGACGACAGCGAGAACTCCTGGATCAGGCCCTGCACCAGCCCTTCGCGGCCGGTGCCGACCTTGCGCTCGCGCAGCCGGGTGGCCAGCGTGCGGGCCATGTCCAGCGCGGCCCCGGCCTGCGCCTGCGGCAGCCGGGCCTGCTCCAGCAGCACCGGCACGCACTCGGTCTCGGGGCGGCGGTAGGCGGCGGTGATGGCCGCGCGCAGCACGGACTGCGGCTGCACGCTCTGGGCGAACTCGAGGAAGGGCTGCGGCGCGCCTTCGGTGGTGGCGGCGTCGAAGCCGTCCGCGCCGTCGGCCGCGCCCTCGGCGGGGCTGCCGGCGGCGCCGGCTTCGGCGGGCTGCTGGCCACGCTCGACCTGCTCCAGGTAGGTGAAGATGGCTTGCTTGATGAGCCAGTGCGGCGTGCGGTCGATCGACTGGGCGACGCGCTTGAGGCGCTCGCGGGCGGCGTCGTCGAGCTTGACGCCGAGGGTGGTGGTGGCCATGCGCTTGATTCTCCGAAGGATGCGGATGCAAGGCGCCGAAACTCCCGGAACGCCCGCGGGTTGGCGCGATCATACTCCCGGGGAAAGCAAAGGTGCAACTAGGTACAACCACCAGCCATAAACCGGGTCATGGGTTGCACCAACCCCGTGCCGCAAGCGCCGCCGCGGTGCCGTTCAGATCCGCAGCGGGTCGATCTCCAGTTGCCACCTCACGCCCTTGGCGTCGGCCAGCGCGTCGCCGAAAGTCCGTACCCACTCGCTGACAAACCGTTGCAGCGCCGCGCGCGAGGTGCTTTCCACCAGCATCTGCGCGCGCTCGCGGTTGGCCACGCGCACCATCGACATCGGCACCGGGTCGTGGAGTTGCACCTCGGGCGCCATGCGGCCGGCGTCGGCGCGGTCGCGCGCGCTCTGCAGGAAGGCCAGCGCGCGCTCCAGCTGGGCGTGTTCCGCTGTGACCAGCACCTGGTAGGCGAACGGGGGCAACCCGGCCTGGCGCCGCTCGCGCAGCTGCGCGGCCGCGAATCCATCATAGTCATGGCGCACCAGCGCCTGCAATGCCGAAGCGTCCGGGTAGCGGGTCTGGATCAGCACCTCGCCGGCCAGCCCGGCGCGCCCGGCGCGCCCGGCGACCTGCATCAGCGAGGCGAACAGGTGCTCGGCGGCGCGGAAGTCGTGGCTGAACATGGCGGCGTCCGGGTGGACGATGCCGACCAGCGTGACGCGCTGGAAGTCGTGGCCCTTGGCCACCATCTGCGTGCCGACCAGGATGTCGACCTCGCCGGCGTGGACCTCGTCGAACATGGCCTGCGCGCTGCCCTTGCGGCGCGTGGAGTCGGCGTCGATGCGGGCGATGCGGGCCTGCGGGAAGCGCGCCGCCAGCGCTTCCTCGATGCGCTGCGTGCCGCGTCCGAGCGGCGCGATGTCCACGTCGCCGCAGTCCGGGCAGTGATGGGGCACCGGCGCCTCCAGCCCGCAGTGGTGGCAGCGCAGCCGGCGCTCGGGCCGGTGCAGCACCAGGTAGGCCGAGCAGCGCGGGCAGCCCGACAGCCAGCCGCAGCTGCCGCACGCCAGCACCGGGGCGTAGCCGCGCCGGTTGAGGAACAGCAGGCTCTGCTCGCCGCGCGCCAGGCGCGCCTCGATGGCGCTCAGCAGCGGCACCGAGAGCCCTTCGTAGAGCGCGCGCTGGCGCTGGCGCTCCTGGTTCAGGTCGACCAGGCGCACGGTGGGCAGCGCCGCGTCGGCCTGGGCGCGCTCGCGCAGCACCAGCTTGCGGTAGGCGCCCTGCTCGGCGCGCCACCACGATTCCATCGACGGCGTGGCCGAGCCCAGCACCACCGGGATGCCGAGCTGCTTGGCGCGCCACACCGACAGGTCGCGCGCGGAGTAGCGCAGGCCTTCCTGCTGCTTGTAGGAGGTGTCGTGCTCCTCGTCGACCACCACCAGCGCGAGGTGCGGCAGCGAGGCCATCACCGCCATGCGCGTGCCGAGCACGATGCGCGCCTCGCCGCGGTGGGCGGCCAGCCATTGCAGCGTGCGCTCCTGGTCGGCCAGGCCGCTGTGCAGCACCGCCAGCGGCAGGTGCGGGAAGCGCGCGGCGATGCGGCCCTGCAGCTGCGGCGTGAGGTTGATTTCGGGCACCAGCATCAGCACCTGGGCGCGCGGGTCGCGCGCCAGCACCTCGGCCATCGCGTGCAGGTAGACCTCGGTCTTGCCGCTGCCGGTCACGCCGTGCAGCAGGAACGGGGCAAAACCCCGCGCCTGGCCGATCGCCTCCACGGCGGCGCGCTGCTCCTCGTGCAGCGGCGGCGCGGCCGAGGGCGCGGCATCCGGCGCGACCGCCAGCAGCGGCTGGTCGGCAGCCTCCGCGCCGATCCAGCCGGCCGCCAGCCACTCGGCCAGGCGGGCCGGCGCGGCGCTGCAAAGGGTACGCGCCGCGGCGGCGGAGACCGCCGCGCCCTGCTCACCGGCCGCCGCCAGCGCCTGGGCCAGCGCCAGCACCGTGCGCGCGCGCGCCGGCACCGCGGCCAGCAGCGCCGCCGCCTGGCCCGGCACCACGCGGTAATGCTCGCTGCGCGCGCGCAGCGCCAGGCGCGGCCAGCTCTCGGCCTCGCGCAGGCCCGGCGGCAGCGCCGGCAGCATGACTTCGCCGAGGCAGCGGTGGTAGTAGAGCGCGGCGAAGCGGGCCAGCGCGATCCAGTGCGCGCCCAGCGGCGGCAGCCAGTCCAGCCGCTGCGCGACCGGGCGCAGGCGCTCCGGCGGCACGTCCGACCGGGTGGCGCGCATGACGGCCACGCCGACCAGCAGGCGGCGGCCGAACGGCACGGTGACGAGGTCGCCCGGCTGCACCTCGGGCGGGGCGAGATAGTCGAAGACGTCGTCGGCGGGTGTATCTAGCGCCACTCGCACGACGGCCAGCGGCGCGGCGTCCGCGTCCTCCGGCATCGGCGTCGGCGTCGGCGTCGGCGCGGCGGCGCCGGGATGCGCGGGCGCGTTCACGATGCCGCTCCGGCGCGCAGCACTGGGTACGGCCCAGAATGGGGCAGCGGCGCGGACGAGCCGGCCCAATGCAAGTGCAGGACGGGGCCGGGCCGCATGCCGGACAAATTAAGTGTGCGGCGCAACATCAACTTAAAGTAACGCTTCAAATGTGCCCCTAAGTCGATGATAGATGGCCGCTTTTCCCGCTTGCGCACAGTGCCTGTGGATAACTTTGTTGAAAACTCGTCCGGCGTTCCCGCCAAGCCCCGTAAATCAAGGCTCCCACGGGCATTCGGCCGCGCACTTGACCAGATGCAAAGCCTTGTAAATCAAGGACTTGCGGACCTCCCTCAGATGAGTTAGGGACTAACCCCCTCTTGCACTGCGGAAAACCCATTGATGTGCATAAGTCAAGCCTTGACAAGCGCGAAGCGGCACCGAAAGGGCGAAATATTGCAAAATAGTTTACTTGACAGCGCTTCGTGCCAGCCTCCCGCGCCACCCGGATTCACCAGCGCGGCGCAGCCGCCACGCTCGCTGCGCCGCACAGCCCGCGCGCGCCGGCCAGCGCGGGCGCATGCGCCGCGTGCCACCTGGCCCGTCACTTGGCGGCGCTGCGCAGGTGGCGGCTGTAGCGATGCACCTCGTCCACCAGCACCGTCACGTTCTCCGGCGGCGTGAACTGCGAAATGCCGTGGCCCAGGTTGAACACGTGGCCGTCGCTGCCGCCGCCGGCGGCGTAGCTGTCGAGCACGCCGCGCACCTGCGCGCGGATGGCCGCTTCCGGCGCGAACAGCACATTGGGATCGATATTGCCCTGCAGGGCGACCTGCCCGCCGGTGCGGCGGCGCGCCTGCTGCAGGTTGACGGTCCAGTCCAGCCCGAGCGCGTCGGCGCCGATGCCGGCCAGCTCTTCCAGCCACAGGCCGCCGCCCTTGGTGAACACGATCACCGGCACCTGCTGCCCGTCGTGCTCGCGCTTCAGGCCGGCCACCACCTGGCGCATGTAGGCCAGCGAGAAGGCCTGGTACATGCCGTCGGCGAGCGTGCCGCCCCAGGTGTCGAACAGCATCACGGCCTGCGCGCCGGCCTCGATCTGCGCGTTCAGGTAGGCGGACACCGCCTGCGCGTTGATGCCGAGGATGCGGTGCATCAGGTCCGGGCGTCCGTACATCATGCTCTTGACGGTGCGGAAATCCGCCGAGCCGGCGCCTTCGACCATGTAGCAGGCCAGCGTCCAGGGGCTGCCCGAGAAGCCGATCAGCGGCACCCGCTGGCGGCCGTCCTGCACCAGCGCGCGGCGGATCTCGCCGACCGCGTCGAACACGTAGCGCAGCGAGGCCATGTCGGGCACCGCCAGCTTCATCACGTCGCCCTCGGTGCGCAGCGGATGGGCGAAGCGCGGGCCTTCGCCCTGCGCGAACGACAGGCCCAGGCCCATCGCGTCGGGCACGGTGAGGATGTCGGAGAAGAGGATGGCCGCGTCGAGCGGGTAGCGCTCGAGTGGCTGCAGAGTGACCTCGGTGGCGTAGGCCGGGTTCTTGGCCAGGCCCAGGAAGCTGCCGGCGCGCGCGCGCGTGGCGTTGTACTCGGGCAGGTAGCGGCCGGCCTGGCGCATCAGCCACAGCGGGGTGTACTCGGTAGGCTGCCGGCGCAGTGCGCGCAGGAAGGTGTCGTTCTGCAGTGCGGTCATGGTCATCCTCGTAAGACCGCCATTCTAAGGGATGGCCGGGTGCCGCCGGCGCTGTCGGTGGTGGCGTCGGCGCGGTGCCGTCAAATGTCGTCGGCCAGTTCCCTGAACGCCTGCGCGGCGCGGCGCATCCATTCGCGCGCGCGCGGCGCCTCGGGCTGCAGCCGCGCGAAACCGTGCGTCATGCCGCTGGCTTCGAGCGTGATGACCGGCGCGCCGTAGCGCACCAGATAGTCGGCGTAGGCCAGGCCGTCGTCGCGCAGCACGTCGTGGGCGGCCACCAGGACCACGCTGGCCGGCGGCAGGTGGCGCGGCGCGGCGCCCATCAGGTGGATGCGCGTGTCCTCGATGGCCGCGCCGGCGGCGAGCTGCTGCTCGCCGATGAACTGGGTCCAGAACCACGCCATCTCGTCGCGCGTGAGGCCCGGGCCGTCGGCGAACGCGCGATAGCTTTCGGTGGTGAGCGCGGGCGCGGTGACGGGGTAGATCAGCAGTTGCGCGTTGACCAGCCCGGGATGGCCGTGCGCGTTGGCCCAGCGCGCGGCCTGCGCCGCGAGGTGGCCGCCGGCGCTGTCGCCGGCCACGGCCAGGAAGCGGGTGTCGAGGCGCAGGCGGGCGCGCTGCTCGGCGAACCACAGCACGGAATGCAGCGCGTCGTCGCACGGCGCGGGGAACGGATGCTCGGGCGCGAGGCGGTAGTCGACGCTGGCCACGGCGCAGCCGGTGTCGGCGGCCAGCAGCGCGGCCACGCTGTGATGAGTGTCGTGCGAGCCGACCACCCAGCCGCCGCCGTGGAAGTAGACGATCAGGCGCGGCTCGGCCACGCCCTCGGGCCGGAACAGGCGGGCCGCCAGCGTGCGCCCGTCCAGCGGGATGGCGAGGTCGGTGGCGGCGATGCCCTCGGGCTCCGGCGCGAGCGAGAGCGCCGCGATCTCGGCGAAGCGCGCGCGGCGCGCGGCGGCGTCGGCCGGCGCGGGCTGCCCGGCATAGCGTTCGGCGAGGCGGCGGTAGTAGTCGAGGATCTGGGGGTCGATGGCCATGTCGGGATGAGACGGGTTCGGTCGGGTCGGAACTGCGCATGCCGCGGCGGCGCTGCGCAATCCCGCAGTGTAGCGGCGTTCGCGGGTTCGGGTGTCCGGGGCGCTCGGGGTGTCCGGGGTGTTCAGGCGGGCGCGCGCGTCAGCTCGATCGCATCAGCTCGATCTTGACGCAGCGGTCCTGCACCGCCAGCAGGCCGGCGGCGCGGGCGCGGTCGAACGCTTCGTCGTTGACGATGCCGAGCTGCAGCCAGACGCCGCGCGCGCCGATGGCGATGGCGTCCGCGACCACCGGCGGCACGTCCTCGGCGCGGCGGAAGATGTCGACCCAGTCGATGCGCTGCCCTTCGGCGGCCAGCGCGCGCGCCGCGTCGGCCAGGCTGGCGTGGCAGGGCTGGCCCAGGATCAGCGTGCCGGCGTGGCGCGGGTTGACCGGCACGATGCGGTAGCCGCGCGCCTGCATGAAAGCCGCCACCTCGTGGCTGGCGCGGCCGGGATTGTCGGACAGGCCTGCCACGGCGACGGTCTTCATCGCCAGCATGCCCTGGATGGCGGTCTGCATCTCGCTCACGTGCGTGCTTCCTTCTGTTCGGGTTCGGGGATTCTGCCGCGGCTCTCGCCGGACGGGCGGGCGCAGGCGCCCAGCCGCGCGAACGGCACCGCGGCCCGGTAGGCGCCCTTGGCGAACGGGCCCACGGCATAGGGCGCATAGTGCAGCACCACGCCGCCGCGGTACAGGGTGAAGGGCGTGCGCGCGTCGTGCAGGGCCGCCTCGTCGAGCAGGCCGCGCTCCGGGTCGGCGGCGCCCTGCTGCCGCAGCGACGCCTCCAGTTCCGCGTTGAGCTTCTGCAGGCAGGCCTTGCCGGGCGCCAGCAGGTCGGCGAGCCGCACCGGCACGTAGGCGGCCTCGGCGCCGGCGGCGGAGGCCGCCGCGGCGTCGTCGCGGCGCCACGTGCCGCCGGCGTAGTCCAGGCTGCCGTGGGCGCCGCCGCTGTAGCGCCAGGTGGTGCGCAGCAGGCTGACCACACCGGCGTCCAGCGTCGCCAGCTCGACGGCGCTGCGGCATTCGAGCCCGCCCTCGCCGCAGCCGCCGGCGCGCAGCGAGGCGATCAGCGCGTCGACGGCCGCGCTGCCGGTTTCCGGGTAGCGCTCGGCGAAGCGCGCGCCGCCCACCTCCGCCACGCGCTCGCGATAGACCGCCGTGCGCGTGAGCATCAACTGCCTGGCGCTGCCGTCCGCGCCGGTCCACACGCCGGTGGCGGTGCGCCCGTCGGCGGCGACAGCCCCCTCGAAGCGGACGTTGCCGGATGCCTGCGCATCGCTGGCGGCGGTCGGCGGCGCGTCGCGCTCGCGCAGGCTCAGGCTCAGGCGGCCGTCGGCTGTCAATTGGCCATCCAGTTGACGCGGGGTGGCCGCGAGCCTTGAATCGTAACGAAGGGTTCCTTCGACCATCTCGGTGCCGGGACGCGGAAATAGCGTCAGCGAAACCTGCCCGGACTCGCCGGGCTCGCCCTGCCAGAAGGTGCCGGCGATGGCCGGCGGCCCGTCCGCAAGCGCCAGCGCGCAGGCCGGCGGCGCGGCGCCGAGAACGGCGGCGAGGCCAAGCTGGACAAGGCCATTTCGGACTTGTACGCATTCACGGCGAAGCGGGGGAATGGCGGAAGGAAGCGGCATGGCGGTCGGCGGCCAGACCGCGGCGCGGATGGCTGGCAAGCGAAAGCTATGGGACCGGCGGCGCCCGGTGGTGTTCCCGCCGCCTTGCGGCAAAGGCGGAAATATGCGGACGATGAAGCCTATTTGAACGACGTTTCGGTTACGGCGCTTTCAACTTATTGCAAACCGATACATTTTGTTACTGCCATTGCCAAAAGTTTCCCCCACAATGCTTTAACACAATCAGTTTTTGTGAAAGGCGTTCCCTCCCCCAAACCGAAAGGGAGGGCGTCGTGAAGAAAGCCTTTGGAAGCAATTCCCACCCAGTTTGACCGGATCGCGAGCCATGCCCGCGGTCGGTGTACCAGGTTGTGAAGATTGTTGGCGCGTTTCGGTTCCGGCTGGCTGGATCGTCTGATTGCGATCGGTGCCGCCTGACCGGATGCTGAACCACCTTGCCGGATGCGATGATCCGACTGGAAAGTGGCCGGCGCCTGTTGAATGACCTGGACCTTACCCGTTCCTTCGAATTGACCCCTCGAAGGGATTTTCCCGTCCGCGCGGTGCCTCCCCGGCCCGCGCGCTTTTTTTTTTGTGCTGAGCCGTCAGAATAGTCGCAGCATCGTGAAAAAGGCAGCCTCGCGGCTGCCTTTTTTTGTCGCCACAGCCAAAAAACAACAGCCGTCGCGGACTGCGCCCGGTGCCGCGTTGCTCAGCGCTTGCGGCGCAGGCGCGCGATGGCCGCCAGTTGCGCAGCCGCAACAGCCAGCTCGCTCTGGGCACGTGCCAGGTCGAGGTCGCTGCTCTGGTTCTGCATCAGTTCCTCGGCCGCGCGCTTGGCTTCCTGCGCCTTGGCTTCGTCGAGATCGCTGCCGCGAATGGCGGTGTCCGCCAGCACGGTCACGTGCTTGGGCTGCACTTCGAGAATGCCGCCGGCCACGAACACGAACTCTTCGCTACCGTCTTCCTTCTCGATGCGCACCGCGCCCGGCTGGATACGCGTGATCAGCGGCGTATGGCCCGGCAGGATACCCAGCTCGCCCGACTCGCCCGGCAGCGCCACGAACTTCGCCTGGCCGGAGAAGATCGACGCTTCGGCGCTGACGACGTCTACAAGAATGGTTGCCATGTGAATTCCTTTGTTCCAGAAAGCGTTGGCTTCCCGTTGCCAGGAAGCAGGTTTCCCACCTTCCGGCCGGCGCGCGCGCCGCGGACAATCCCTGTCCACGGCATGCGCGCGGGCCCGCGCGAAGGCGAAAGACCCCGCTTACTGGAGCTTCTTGGCCTTCTCGAAGGCTTCGTCGATCGAACCGACCATGTAGAACGCCTGCTCGGGCAGGTGATCGCACTCGCCGTCCACCAGCATCTTGAAACCACGGATGGTTTCCTTGAGCGGCACGTACTTGCCCGGCGAACCCGTGAACACTTCCGCGACGTGGAAGGGCTGCGACAGGAAACGCTGGATCTTCCGCGCGCGCGACACCGATTGCTTGTCTTCCGGCGACAGTTCGTCCATGCCCAGAATCGCGATGATGTCGCGCAGTTCCTTGTAGCGCTGCAGCGTCTGCTGCACGCGGCGGGCCACGTCGTAGTGTTCCTGGCCGACGACCTGCGGGTCGAGCTGGCGCGAGGTCGAGTCGAGCGGGTCGACGGCGGGGTAGATACCCAGCGCGGCGATGTCACGCGACAGCACGACGGTCGAGTCCAGGTGCAGGAAGGTGGTGGCAGGCGACGGGTCGGTCAAGTCGTCCGCAGGGACGTACACGGCCTGGATCGAGGTGATCGAGCCGGTCTTGGTCGAGGTGATGCGCTCCTGCAGCTTGCCCATTTCCTCGGCCAGCGTCGGCTGGTAGCCCACGGCGGAAGGCATGCGGCCCAGCAGTGCCGACACTTCGGTACCGGCCAGCGTGTAGCGGTAGATGTTGTCGACGAAGAACAGGATGTCGCGGCCTTCGTCGCGGAACTTCTCGGCCATGGTCAGGCCGGAGAGCGCCACGCGCAGACGGTTGCCCGGCGGCTCGTTCATCTGGCCGAACACCATGGCCACCTTGTCGAGCACGTTCGAGTCCTTCATTTCGTGGTAGAAGTCGTTCCCTTCACGGGTACGCTCGCCCACGCCGGCGAACACCGACAGACCGCTGTGCTGCTTGGCGATGTTGTTGATGAGCTCCATCATGTTCACGGTCTTGCCGACGCCGGCGCCACCGAACAGGCCCACCTTGCCGCCCTTGGCGAACGGGCACACCAGGTCGATCACCTTGATGCCGGTTTCGAGCAGGTCCACGGAAGGCGACAGCTCGTCGAACTTCGGCGCCTTCTGGTGGATCGAGCGCTTCTCGTCCGAAGCGATCGGGCCGGCTTCGTCGATGGGGCGGCCGAGCACGTCCATGATGCGGCCCAGCGTGCCGTGGCCGACCGGCACCGAGATCGGGGCGCCAGTGCTCTTGACCGACATGCCGCGGCGCAGGCCGTCCGACGAACCCAGGGCGATGGTACGGACCACGCCGTCACCGAGCTGTTGCTGCACTTCGAAGGTCAGGCCCTTCTCGGCGAACGAGGCTTCGTTGCTGTCTTCCAGCACGAGCGCCTCGTACACCTTCGGCAGCGCGTCGCGGGGGAACTCGATGTCCACCACGGCGCCAATGCACTGCACAATATTTCCGATACTCATTTCGTATCTCCGATAGCTTGAATACTTGACGCCTTAGACGGCAGCGGCACCGCTGACGATTTCCGACAGTTCCTTGGTGATCGCTGCCTGACGGGTCTTGTTGTAGACCAGTTGCAGTTCGCCGATCACGTTCTTGGCGTTGTCGGATGCCGCCTTCATGGCCACCATGCGCGCCGACTGCTCGGACGCCATGTTCTCGGCCACGGCCTGGTACACCAGCGCCTCGACGTAGCGGACCAGCAATTCTTCCACCACGGTCTGGGCGTCGGGCTCGTAGATGTAATCCCACGAGTAGGCGCGCTTTTCATCTTCGGTCTGGGCAAACTTGTCGGCGGGGAGCGGCAGCAGCTGCTCCACCATCGGCTCCTGTTTCATCGTGTTGATGAACTTGGTGTAAGCCAGGTACACGGCATCGACTTCACCATTGGTGAAAGCGTCGAGCTGGACCTTGATCGCGCCGATCAGTTTTTCCAGATGCGGGGTGTCACCGAGGTGCACCACGTGCGAAACCACCTTGCCGCCGATGCGGCCCAGGAACTGCATGCCCTTGGAACCGATGGCGGTGCTCTGCACCGTCACGCCGCGCGCCTGCAGCTCGCGCAGTTCGTTGGTCACCGCGCGCAGCACGTTCGTGTTCAGGCCGCCGCACAGGCCCTTGTCGGTCGTCACCACGATCAGGCCGGCGCGCTTGACTTCGCGCGCCACCATGAAGGGGTGCTTGAACTCGGGATTGGCCGCAGCCAGGTGCGCCGCGATGTTGCGCACCTTCTCGGCGTAGGGACGGGCATTGCGCATCCGTTCCTGCGCCTTGCGCATCTTGGACGCGGCGACCATCTCCATCGCCTTGGTGATCTTGCGCGTGTTCTGCACGCTCTTGATCTTGGTTCGAATTTCTTTCGTTCCGGCCATATCTTCCTCTCCATTCGTGCCGCGCCGGGGCCGTCATGGCAACGGCGGCCCGGCGCAGATTCGTGGAATTACGCGGTTAGAACGCGGCGGACTTCTTGAAATCCTCGATCGCGGCACGCAGCGCGGCTTCGTCTTCCTTCGACAGATCCTTGGTCTCTTCGATGCGGTTGACGAGGTCGGCGTACTTGGTCTTCAGATGGTCGTGCAGGCCCTTCTCGAAGGGGAGAATGTCCTTCACGTCCACGTTGTCGAGGAAGCCGTTGTTGGCTGCGTACAGCGACGCGGCCAGCTGCCACACCTGCAGCGGCAGGTACTGCGGCTGCTTGAGCAGTTCGGTCACGCGGCGGCCGCGCTCGAGCTGCTTGCGGGTGGCGTCGTCCAGGTCGGAGGCGAACTGCGCGAACGCGGCCAGCTCACGGTACTGGGCCAGGTCGGTACGGATACCGCCGGACAGCTTCTTGACGACCTTGGTCTGGGCGGCACCGCCGACGCGCGACACCGAGATACCGGCGTTGATGGCGGGACGGATACCGGCGTTGAACAGGTCGGTTTCCAGGAAGATCTGGCCGTCGGTGATCGAGATCACGTTGGTCGGCACGAACGCGGACACGTCGCCGGCCTGCGTTTCGATCACGGGCAGCGCGGTCAGCGAGCCGGTCTTGCCGGTCACGGCGCCCTTGGTGAACTTCTCGACGTAGTCGGCGTTCACGCGGGCGGCGCGCTCGAGCAGGCGCGAGTGCAGGTAGAACACGTCGCCGGGGTAGGCTTCGCGGCCCGGCGGGCGGCGCAGCAGCAGCGACACCTGGCGGTAGGCCCAGGCCTGCTTGGTCAGGTCGTCATAGACGATCAGCGCGTCTTCGCCGCGGTCGCGGAAGTATTCGCCCATCGTGCAGCCGGCGTAGGCGGCCAGGTACTGCATGGCGGCCGAATCCGAAGCCGAGGCGGCGACCACGATGGTGTATTCCATCGCGCCCAGTTCCTCGAGCTTGCGCACCACGTTGTTGATCGTCGAAGCCTTCTGGCCGATCGCCACGTACACGCAGAAGACGCCCTTGCCCTTCTGGTTGATGATGGCGTCGACGGCCACGGCGGTCTTGCCGGTCTGGCGGTCGCCGATGATCAGCTCGCGCTGGCCGCGGCCGATCGGCACCATCGCGTCGATCGACTTCAGGCCGGTCTGCACCGGCTGGCTCACCGACTGGCGCGCGATCACGCCAGGGGCGACCTTCTCGATCACGTCCGTTTCCTTGGCGTTGATCGGGCCCTTGCCGTCGATCGGCTGGCCGAGCGTGTTGACCACGCGGCCGAGCAGTTCGCGGCCGACCGGCACTTCCAGAATGCGGCCGGTGCACTTGACCGGGTCGCCTTCCGAAATGTGTTCGTAGTCGCCCAGCACCACGGCGCCGACGGAGTCGCGCTCGAGGTTCAGCGCGAGGCCGAAGGTGTTGCCGGGGAATTCCAGCATCTCGCCCTGCATCACGCCGGACAGGCCGTGCACGCGGCAGATACCATCGGTCACGGAAATCACCGTGCCGGTGTTGCGCACTTCAGCGTCGGCGCCAAGACCCGAGATGCGGGACTTGATCAGCTCGCTGATTTCTGAGGGGTTCAGTTGCATCACAATGCTCCTAATTCTTCAATCCGTCGGCCGCTGGGCGCTTGCGCGCCTCAGGCGGTCAGCGCGACTTGCATCGCAGCCAGGCGGGCACGCACGGAGGTGTCGAGGACTTCGTCGCCAACCTTGACGCGCACGCCGCCGATCAGCGACGGGTCTACCGCAACCGTGGGCTGCAGCTTGCGGCCGAACTTGCGTTCGAGCGCGCCGACGAGGTCGGTCAGGGTCGCGCCTTCGATCGGGAAGGCACTCGTGATCTCGACATCGGCCGACCCTTCGCGGGCGTTCTTGAGCGCATGGAACTGCTCGGCGATCTCCGGCAGGACTGCCAGGCGGTGGTTTTCCACCAGCAGGCCGACGAAGCGCTTGGCCTCGTCGTTGACCGGAGACTTCAGGGCCGACAGGAACAGTGCGGCCAGCTTGTCGCCGGGCACGTTCGGATCGCCAGCCACCGCCTTCATGTCGGGATTGGCGGCAACCTGCCCCATCTCCGACACCAGCTCGGACCATGCATCCAGATTGCCGCTCGACTCGGTCGCGACGCGGAACAGCGCCTCGGCGTAGGGACGGGCAATGGTTGCGGTTTCAGCCATGATTAGAGCTCAGCCTTGAGTTGATTGAGCAGGTCGGCGTGGACCTGCGCGTTCACTTCGCGCTTGAGGATCTGCTCGGCACCCTTGACGGCCAGCACGGCAACCTGGTCGCGCAGCTGTTCGCGCGCGCGGGTGACCTGCTGTTCGGCTTCGGCCTTGGCCTGGGCGATGATGCGTGCGGCTTCCGCCTGGGCGTTGTGCTTGATCTCGTCGGCCGTCAACTGGGCGCGCTTCTCGGCGTCGGCGACGCGCTGCGCGCCTTCGGTGCGGGCTTCGGCCAGGGCCTGGTCCACGCGCTTGTTGGCCAGTTCGAGCTCAGCCTTGCCCTTTTCGGCAGCGGCGAGGCCATCGGCGATCTTCTTTGCGCGTTCGTCGAGCGCCTTCACCAGCGGCGGCCAAATGAATTTGGCAACAACCCACCACAGGATGAAGAACACGACCATCTGCGCAAGAAACGTTGCGTTCAGATTCATGGTGTGTTCCTTTCGGTAATCAAACTACAGATAAATGCGCAAGGGCGGCCAGGCTAAGTGGCCCGCGCCGCCCGTCAGCATCATGCAGACCGAAAAGAAATTACTTGATGACAGCCAGCAGCGGGTTGGCGAATGCGAACAGCATTGCAACGCCCACGCCGATCAGGAATGCCGCGTCGATCAGGCCAGCCAGCAGGAACATCTTGGTTTGCAGCGGGTTCATCAGCTCGGGCTGACGTGCGCATGCTTCGATGTACTTGCCGCCCATCAGGGCGATACCCAGGCAGGCGCCGATTGCGCCCAGACCGATGATGATGCCGATACCGATGGCGGTCAGACCCTGGATGTTGGCGAGATATGCTTGCATGACGACTCCTTAAATTGAGAAGAGACTTAGAACCAAAAAACCAAAAACCAAAAAACCGGAAAATCAGTGGTGGTCGTGTGCCTGGCCGATGTACACCAGCGTCAGCATCATGAAAATGAAGGCCTGCAGCAGGACGATCAGGATGTGGAAGATCGCCCAGACGGCACCGGCCAGCACGTGACCGACGAAGCCCAGCGCGGACAGGTCCGCGCCGAACGTCCAGATGGAGCCCAGCAGCGCGATCAGCAAGAACACGAGCTCGCCGGCGTACATGTTGCCGAACAGCCGCATGCCGAGCGAAACGGCCTTGGCCAGGAATTCGATGACGTTCAGGATCAGGTTGAACGGGGCCAGGTACCACTTGGCGCCGAACGGGGCCGAGAGCAGTTCGTGCGCGAAGCCGCCGACGCCCTTGATCTTGAAGCTGTAGTAGATCATCAGCACCAGCACCGAGCACGACATGCCCAGCGTGCCGTTCAGGTCGGCCGTGGCGACGGCGCGGTGGTGCGGCAGGTGGATGTGGAAAATGCCCAGGAACTGGTTCAGGCCGGTGACCCAGTCGACCGGGATCAGGTCGACCGCGTTCATCACGGTGATCCAGCAGAACACCATCAGCGCCAGCGGCGCGATGAAGGAGCGGTCGCCGTGGATGATGCCCTTGGCCTGGTCGTCGACCATCTCGACGATCATCTCGACGAAGGCCTGGAAGCGGCCCGGCACGCCGGCGGTGACGCGGCGCGCGGCGGCGTACAGGAACACCACGGCGATCAGGCCGCACAGCACCGCCCAGAACACGGTGTCGTAGTTGAGCACGCTGAAGTCGACCACCGAGGCTTGCTTGCCGCCGACGGAATTCAAGTTCTGCAAGTGTTCGGCGATATAGCCGGAGGGAGTGAGCGCCTGTTCGGCGCCTTGAGCAGCTGACATGTCGAAACGAACCGTAATATTGCGAAACCAGTTGCCGGCATGCTGCCGGTACGCTTCTTGCACCGCCTTCAGCGTGAGTCGCTGGTCACCGCGGGCAAGGACGCCTTAACCTTATCTGCGCCGCGCTTCACCGCTGTGACGCGCCACGCCAAAACACTCTTGATATTCCGTTTTCGTGCCCCACCTCGATGGAATGCACTACCTACGAACCTCCGCGCCACGCCGCCTCGCCGCTCCCGCGGACTGGCCCGCGGCGCCTGCGCGCCTCAGCGAATCGCCAGCGCCACCCAGTAGGCCTTGAGCGTCAGCAGAAACGTGACCAGCATCGGCACCCAGCGCAACTCGCGATACAGCACCACCACCAGCACGAACAGGGCGACCGTGGCAAACACCTTGATGGCCTCGCCGACGACCAGCCCGCCGACCGAGGTGCGCTCGCGCGACATCCACAGGCGCAGCGCGAAGAAGCCGCTCGGCACGAAACACACGACGCCGCCAAACAGCGCGGACCAGCCTGCCGCCGCGGCATTGCCGCCGGCAAACAGTCGCCAGGCAAGGGCCGACAAGATCGTCACCGCCACCTGCGCCAGCACGACCCTGCCCGGCGTCATGCGCGAAGGGCGCAGCGCACGCGCGCCGAACAGCGTTTCCGCGTCCGCGCGTGACAGCGGTTCGACCGCCTCTTCTTCGCGCTGCGCCTCGTCATCCCAGGCATCGCGCGGCTGCCCGTCCTTTTCCTGACGGGCATCTCGACGATCTGAAACCACCTGCTTATTGCCTCTGCTGGTTGTTGACTCCATCCGGAACTTTTCCGAACCGGCCAGATTTCAAACCGCACGATTTTACGAGGAATGCACCATCCGAGTCAATCTGCTTACAGACTCCTTGCAACGGTGCGCAACCTCGCGCCCACATGCCGATACTGGCCGCGCGGCCAGCGCCAGCCAATGACGCGGCAGGTAATTGAGGCGATCGGCGCGGGCGGCGCATCATCATCGTTTATCGCGCTTGCGCAAACCTTACGCAGCATCGCCGCGCGGCCGCGCGCGCCGCACCGCGGCCGTGGTCGCGTGCGCTAATCGCGCACTATTTTCGGGAAAACGCGGCGATGGCCGCTCAGGCCAACTCAGGTCGTCGGCTGGCTCTCGCCCTGCTCGCGCAGCCGCGTGAGCACGCCGTCGAGCGCGTCGTTGCTGGTGAAGTGGATGGTGAGCTGGCCCTTGCCGCGCACGCCGAGCTTGATCTGCACCGGCAGGCCGAGCGTGTCCGACAGCTCCTCTTCGAGCCGGGCCACGTCGCGCGCCGGCGCGGCGCCGTTCTGGCGCACCGAGCGCAGATCGTGGGGCTTGAGCGTGGATGCGACCAGTTTCTCGGTTTCGCGCACCGACAGGCGCTTGTTGACGATCTGGTTGGCCAGCGTGATCTGGTTGGCGCCGTCCACGGCGAGCAGCGCGCGCGCGTGCCCCATGTCGAGATCGCCGGCCATCAGCATGGTCTGCACCGGCTGGGCCAGGTTGAGCAGGCGCAGCAGGTTGGACACCGCGCTGCGCGAGCGCCCCACCGACTCGGCCGCCTGCTCGTGCGTGAAATCGAACTCGCGCACCAGGCGCATGATGCCCTGCGCCTCCTCGAGCGGATTGAGGTCCTCGCGCTGGATGTTCTCGATCAGCGCCATCGCGGCCGCGGCGTCGTCCGCCACGTCCTTGACCAGCACCGGCACTTCTTCGAGCCCGGCGATGCGCGAGGCGCGGAAGCGCCGCTCGCCGGCGATGATCTCGTAGCGGCCCGGTTCCGCCACGCGGCGCACCAGGATCGGCTGCATCAGGCCCTGCGCGCGGATGCTCGCGGCCAGCTCCTGCAGCGCGCCCTCGTCCATGCGCGTGCGCGGCTGGTACTTGCCGGGCTGCAACTGGTCCAGGCGCAGCACCGACGGCGCGCCCTCCTGCTTCACGGCATCGACGATCTCCGCCGGGCTGCCCAGCAAGGCTTCCAGTCCGCGGCCCAGGCCTTTCTTCTTTGCGGTGCTCATCTCGTTATCCTGACTTGGTGGCGGCTCGTCGCCGCCGGTTGCTGCCTGCCGGCTCCCGGCATCCTTCCCGCGCACGCGGCGCGGCGTAGCGTGGCGGGCGGCGCTCAGTCGAGCAGCTTGACCCGCGCGATCATTTCCGCGCCGAAGTCCAGGTAGGCGCGCGCCCCCTTGGAGGACGGATCGAAAGCCACGCCCGGCACGCCATAGGAAGGCGCCTCCGCCAGCCGCACGTTGCGCGGGATCACGGTCTTGAAGACCTTCTCGCCGAAGTGCGATTCGAGCTGCGCCGAGACCTGCTGCTGCAAGGTCACACGTGGATCAAACATCACACGCAGCAGGCCGATCACCTTCAGGTCGCGGTTGAGGTTGGCGTGCACCTGCTTGATCGTGTTGACGAGGTCGGACAACCCTTCCAGCGCGAAGTACTCGCACTGCATCGGCACGATCACGCCGTTGGCGGCGCACAGGCCGTTGAGCGTCAGCAGCGACAGCGACGGCGGGCAGTCGATCAGCACGAAATCGTATTCGCCGTCGACCTCGGCGATGGCGTTCTTCAGGCGGCGCTCGCGCTGGTCGAGCTCGACCAGCTCCACCTCGGCGCCGGCCAGTTCGCGGTTGGCGGGCAGCACGTCGTACTTGCCCGACTCGGAATGCTGGCGCGCCTGGGCGATCGTCGACAGGCCGACCAGCACCTGGTAGACGCTGTGCTCGAGTGACTGCTTGTCGATGCCGGAGCCCATCGAGGCATTGCCCTGCGGATCGAGGTCGATCAGCAGCACGCGCTGCGCCTGCGCCGCCAGTCCGGCGGCGAGGTTCACCGTGGTGGTGGTCTTGCCGACGCCGCCCTTCTGGTTGGCGATCACGAATACCTTGGCCATAAGCTCTTAGCTGCTCCTGCTTGATTTCAACCTGCCGGGGTGGACACCGGCGACAACCACCGGCCGGGTCAGCGGCGCGACAGCACCACCAGGTGACGTTCTGCGTCCAGTTCGGGCACGATCAGGCGCGGCACCGCCTCGACCTGCCATGCGGCCATCAGGCCGGCCGCTTCCATGCGGTCGAGCTCGGGCTGCGGATACACGCCCTTCATCGCGATCAGCTTGCCGCGCGGCGCGAGCAGGTGGCCGGCGAGCGAGACGAAATCGCTCAGCTCGGCGAACGCGCGCGAGGTGATGACCGCGTAGCCCTTGTCGTCTTCGAGCTTCTCCACCGGACCCCAGTGGGCGGCGGCATTGGACAAGCCGAGTTGCGCGCGGCACTGCGTCAGGAACGCGGTCTTCTTCTGCACGATGTCGACCATCAGCACCGACAGGTCCGGGCACGCGATCGCCAGCGGCAGGCCGGGCATGCCGCCGCCCGAGCCCACGTCGAGCACCCGGCCGCGCGCGCCCTCTTCCGCCGCCGCGCTGCGCGCCGCCTCGGCCAACGCCGGGACGGCGGCCAGCGAATCGAGCAGATGGTGCGTCAGCATCTCGTCGGGATGACGGATGGCGGTCAGGTTGTAGATGGCGTTCCACTTGCGCAGCAGCGCCAGGTAGGCGAAAAGCTGGTCGATCTGCGCCGCCGTCAGCGCGAGGCCGATGGCGGACAGGCCGGCTTCCAGCCGGCGGCGCTGGTCGGCGTCGTCCACCGCGGGGTAGCGTTGGCCCCGCACTCAGGCCGCCTCTTGCGTGGTGCCGGGCTTGGCGCGGCCCATGCCCTTCTTCTTCAGGTGCACCAGCAGCAGCGAGATCGCGGCCGGCGTCACGCCCGAAATGCGCGAAGCCTGTCCGAGCGTTTCCGGGCGATGCTGGTTCAGCTTCTGGCTGACCTCGAAACCGAGGCCGCGCACTTCGGTGTAGTCGAAACCCTCGGGCAGGCGCGTGGTCTCGTTCGCTTCCAGCTTGTCGACCTCGGCGGCCTGGCGCGCGATATAACCGTGGTACTTGATGCCGATCTCGATCTGCTCGCGGATCTGCGCGGCCAGCAGCGGATCGGCGTCGAGCGGCTGCGCGGGCGCGTACTTGCCGCCCTGGAGCGCCATCAGCGCGTCGTAGGCGACCGCCGGGCGGCGCAGCAGGTCGGCGAGGTTGTACTCGCGCTCGATGGCCTTGCCCAGCAGCGGCACGGCGTCGGCCTCCGGCAGCAGCGCCGGATTGACCCAGGTGCTCTTCAGACGCTCTGTTTCACGTGAAACCGCGTCGCGCTTGCGATTGAATGCATCCCAGCGCACATCGTCCACCACACCAAGCTCGCGGCCGACCTCGGTCAAGCGCATATCGGCATTATCTTCGCGCAGGCTCAAACGGAATTCCGCGCGGCTGGTGAACATCCGGTACGGTTCCGACACCCCGCGGGTGATCAGGTCGTCGACCAGAACCCCAAGATAGGCCTGGTCCCGGCGCGGTGTCCAGGCATCGCGCTCGCGCACGAAGCAGCCGGCGTTGATACCGGCCAGCAGGCCCTGGGCCGCCGCCTCCTCGTAGCCCGTGGTGCCGTTGATCTGGCCCGCGAAGAACAGACCCTGGATCGCCTTGGACTCCAGCGACGCCTTCAGCGCGCGCGGATCGAAGTAGTCGTACTCGATGGCGTAGCCGGGCCGCAGGATGTGCGCGCTCTCCATGCCGCGGATCGAATGCACGAGCGCGAGCTGCACGTCGAACGGCAGGCTGGTCGAGATGCCGTTGGGATAAAACTCGTTGGTGGTCAGCCCTTCGGGTTCGAGGAAGATCTGGTGGCTGTCCTTGCTGGCAAAGCGATGGATCTTGTCCTCGATGCTCGGGCAATAGCGCGGCCCCACTCCCTCGATCACGCCGGTGTACATCGGCGAGCGGTCGAGCCCGCCGCGGATGATGTCATGCGTGCGCGTATTGGTATGGGTGATCCAGCACGGCAGTTGCTGCGGGTGCTGCTCGGCGCGGCCGAGGAACGAGAACACCGGCACCGGGTCCAGGTCGCCCGGCTGTTCCTCCATCACCGAGAAGTCGATGGTGCGGCCGTCGATGCGCGGCGGCGTACCGGTCTTGAGGCGGCCCTGCGGCAGCTTCAGTTCCTTCAGGCGCGCCGACAGCGAGACCGAAGCCGGATCGCCGGCGCGGCCGCCGGTGTAGTTGTCCAGTCCCACGTGGATCTTGCCGTCCAGGAACGTACCGGCGGTCAGCACCACCGCGCGCGCGCGGAACGCGATGCCGACCTGGGTAACGGCACCGACCACGCGGTCGCCCTCCACCATCAGGTCGTCCACCGCCTGCTGGAACAGCATCAGGTTCGGCTGGTTCTCGAGCCGCGTGCGGATGGCCTTGCGATACAGCACGCGGTCCGCCTGCGCGCGCGTGGCGCGCACGGCCGGCCCCTTGCTCGAATTGAGGATGCGGAACTGGATGCCAGATTCGTCCGTGGCCGCCGCCATCGCACCACCCATCGCATCCACCTCTTTGACGAGATGGCCCTTGCCGATGCCGCCGATGGACGGATTGCAGCTCATCTGGCCAAGCGTCTCGATGTTGTGGCTCAGCAGCAGCGTCTGACAGCCCATGCGCGCAGCGGCGAGTGCAGCTTCAGTGCCGGCGTGGCCACCACCGACGACAATGACATCGAATTCTTTTGGGTAAAGCATGGACGAACCTCCTCCGGGAGGCTGGCGGGAATCATTCGGGATGCCGAATTATAGCGGCAATCGCTGCTGCTTTTTTGCGCAGCGGCATGTTTCACGTGAAACATGCTGTTTCGACAACTTGGCTGTGTTCCACGTGAAACAAAAGCGTTGGGTGCGGCGTTGGGTGCATGACGCGGCTTTCCGTTTTCCAGCTTTGCCGGTTAATGTCACCGCCCCCCTGCTCCCGCAGATACGCGACAATCCCGCTCGACCCGCTTGCCGAGGTTGGCTTGCCGCCGGCCGAACCCGACGTTGCGTTCGGGCGCCGCCTCCTCCATGTACAGCGGACGGCGGAGCTCGATCCGCGGGCTGTGGCGATGCACGACCGGCTGCCCGATTCGCACGATCAGTCGCACGCCCTTGCATGGATCATTGCGGGCCACCGCGTAGCCCATCGCCCGCAGTTCGTCCGCCACTAGCGCCACGACGGTCGACTCGCAGGTGATGTCTTCACTGTCGCCGAGCAGGAAGTCAGCCAGTGGCCTGCCGCTCGAATCTGGAGGCGCTCGTAGGCATCGTTCGGCATCGAAGGCAAGCTCCCGCGCCCAATCGCACTCAAGCGTAGGCATGCGTTACCTTCACCGTGGCCGACCGGGTGGTAGTCGCTGTCGATCCGGTTGCGTACCTCTTGCAGCGACGGCTTGCGATCATGGAGCGGCGTGGCCGCATCGAGGTCGTCGGGCAAGCGGTCCGAGTCGATATAGACCCGGCACCCTGTGTGCCGCCGGCCGGAGGCACGGCATCCCACAGCGTCTCGCCTGGTTATCCTCGCCGCCGCACAGCCTCGGCCCAGACAGCGCCGCGCGGAGGTCGACCGGATATCGCGTGCCGCCATGCGGCGTTTCGCATACCAGCGGCAACGCCGCTACCACAGCCTGGAAAGTGGGAACACCGACGATGCCGGGATGTTTTGAAATCGTTGCCCATGCCTCGGCCAGCTTGAGCAACTGCGGTAAGCACACCGCACCGCCAGCGCGCGCAGGCAGCCGCATTTCACGTAAGGCAGCGCTGACGAAAGATTGTCCCCTGCCCTGCCGCCGCATCGTTGATTGAGTGCCAGCCCGGCACTCTTGTACGACCCGCGCAGCAGGTCGATCCATGCCGATGGGGTGACTGTCCGGCACTGCTCGCGCAACGGACTCCATGCCTGCCGAGCCGCCCGCGTCTCCCTTGTTATTCATCACGATCGGCTGCCACGCCTTACACCCGCCGAACGCCGCCACGAACCGCACCGCGAGAACCAACGGCCGAACCACTGCGGTTCTACACCTCCGCGTCCACCAACGGGCAGCACTGGCTGTGGACGCCAAGCGTACCCAGTGCTGCGCCCGCAATCACCACCGGCTTCGGCCAGATCTCGATCTTGATGCAGGCGCTTCGAGTCCGACATGGACGTAGCCGTGCCACGGCGCTGCCGGGTACGCAACGAGATCACAGCCGACCGCTTGGTGGCGGCGCCGCTCGACCTGCCGATCTCCCCCGCGCGGCGATCTCCCGTACACACCGCGTGAGCAGCGCACCCATCCGGCATTTGCGCTGCGCCCTGCGTCGGGCAATAGCTGCTGGAAACGGCGGCGCAGGATCTGGATCTGGTTGGCGTGGAAAAATCGGCTGGATAAATAGAACCATCCTAAGAATTATCCAATTTATCCATGCCGTGGATACATGCAAATCACCATGACGCCAATCATTCCAGAGATAGATATTATCGTCACACCAAACAGAGTTATATTCATCGCAAAAATAAAACACGCCACCAACCCGCCAAGACGCCGGCCCGGCAATCACCTCCACATCCAACTCATGCATAAACAGCGGCCAGCGCCATGTTTGCGCATGATCCGCCCGCGATCACATCATCGTGGTTTTCACCACAGCGATCCGAGGCAGGCAATGTTGAATCCGGACTCCGGGAATGAGGCAGCACGGAAAAGAGATGCGAAAAAGAGAGCCTTGTTGCTAGCTGGCCTCCTCATCTGCGGCGCGGCGGCAGGCGCGGAATGGCTCAACGAATATCGCGCGGCCAGGGTCCTGTACTCCATCTATGGCGGTCATCTCGGCGACACCATCGCCCCTGCCCGTGGCGACAGGAAAATCGCCTTCGAGGTATCGGGCAAGGCCGCGCGGGACATCTTCGATGCCATCGGTCCCGACCGGCGCGACGCCTGCATCACCGACGCCGCCACGAGAAGCCGCTATCTGGACGATGGCAGGTTCGCCTGCCTGCGAAACCGCGAGGGCCAGTATTTCTGCCACTTCGGCTTCGATCTGACCTCGGGCAAGAGCATGGGCGGGGCGGTCTGCTGAACGGCGATGAGGCCATCATTCAGCGGATGTATGCGGCGAGAACGATGGCGACCGCACTTATTCGTCCGGCATATCGAAGTGCCCTCCACCCTCAAGCCGCCTTCCTCACCAACCCCAAATACGTCTCGATCACCTTGGGATTCGCCGCCAGTTCCGCCGCCGGCCCTTCCATCGCCATGTCGCCGGTCTCGATCACGTAGCCGTAGTCGGCCACCTGCAGTGCGGCGCGCGCGTTCTGCTCGATCAGCAGCGTGGCCACGCCAGTCCGGCGCAGGTCGCTGATGATGTGGAAGATCTCCTTCACGATCAGCGGCGCGAGGCCGAGGCTGGGTTCGTCCAGCATCAGCAGTTGCGGCTTGGCCATCAGCGCGCGGCCGACCGCCAGCATCTGGCGCTCGCCGCCGGAGAGCGTGCCGGCGTCCTGGCGGGCGCGCTCCTTGAGGCGCGGGAACAGGCCGTAGACCACTTCCATCTGGTCGAGGAAGTGCTTCTCGCCGGCGCGCTTGCGGCGGTAGGCGCCGAGCACGAGGTTGTCGGCCACGCTCATCGAGGCGAACAGTTCGCGCTTCTCGGGCACCAGGTTCATGCCGCGCGCGACTCTCCCCTCCACCGGCAGGCCGGCCATGTCGTGGCCGAGGTAGCTGACCGTGCCCGACGCCGAGCCGCCGGCCGGCAGCGCGCCCATGATGGCGTTGAGCATGGTGGACTTGCCGGCGCCGTTGGGACCGATCACGGTGACGATCCGGCCGGCCTCCACCTTGAGGCTGGCGCCATGCACGGCTTCGACCTTGCCGTAGCGCACGTGGAGGTCCTTCACTTCGAGGACGAGGCTCATGGCTGTCTCCTTACTCCACGCCGCCAAGATAGGCTTCCAGCACCGCCGGGTTCTTCTGCACGTCCTCCGGCACGCCTTCCGCGATGCGCGTGCCGAACTCCATCACCACCAGGCGGTCGGTGAGGTTCATGACGAAGTCCATGTCGTGCTCGACCAGCAGCACGCTCATGCCTTCGCCCTTGAGCTTCCCGAGCAGTTCGGCCAGCGCCTGCTTTTCCTTGTAGCGCAGGCCCGCCGCGGGTTCGTCGAGCAGCAGCAGCGCCGGGTCGCAGCACAACGCGCGCGCGATCTCCAGGATGCGCTGCTGGCCCAGCGCGAGGCTGCCCGCTTCCATGTACATGCAGTCGGCCAGGCCCACGCGCTCAAGCTGGCGCGCGGCCTCGAACAGCAGCTTGCCTTCCTCGGCCCGGTTCATGCGCAGGATCGCCGCGGCCACGCCGCCCTGCGCCGCGAAGTCGCCGCGCAGGTGCGCGCCGATCGCCACGTTCTCGAGCACCGTCATGGCCGGCAGCAGATGCACGTGCTGGAAGGTGCGGCCGATGCCGCGCTTGACGATCTCGCGCGACGGCAGCCCCGAGACCGGCTCGCCGCGGTAGCGCACCTCGCCGCGCGTGACCGGCAGCACGCCGGTGACGAGATTGAAGGTAGTGGACTTGCCCGCGCCGTTGGGGCCGATCAGCCCGACGATCTCGCCGGCATGCAGCTGGAAGCTGACATCGTTGACCGCCACCAGCCCGCCGAACTCCTTGCGCGCGGCGCGCACGTCGAGGATCAGCTCGCCGGCCCGCGGCTTCTCGCGCTGCGGCAGCGGCTCGGCGTGCCGTGGCGCGAGCGCCGGCGGGCCGCCCGGGAACAGCTTGCGGACGAACGGCCAGATGCCGTCGCGCGCATGCTGCAGCAGCAGCACCATCAGCACGCCGAACACGATGGTCTCGAAGTTGCCGTTGGCGCCGAGCAGCTTCGGCAGCACGCCCTGCAGCACGTCCTTGAGGATGGTGAGGATGCCGGCGCCGAGCACCGCGCCCCACACATGCCCGACGCCGCCCACCACCGCCATGAACAGGTACTCGATGCCGTAGTTCAGGCCGAACGGCGTCGGGTTCACCGCGCGCTGCAGGTGCGCGTAGAGAAAGCCCGAGATGCAGGCCAGCACCGCCGCCACCACGAACACCACCACCTTCATCCACGCCGTGTTCACGCCCATCGCCTCGGCCATCGTGCCGCCGCCCTTGAGCGCGCGGATGGCGCGGCCCGGGCGCGAGTCGAGCAGGTTGTGCATGGCGATGGCCGCCAGCAGCACCACGGCCCAGATCAGGTAGAACATCGCGCGCCCGGAAGCCAGTTCGATGCCGAGCACGCGCAGCACCGGAATGCCGTTGAGGCCGTCGTACTTGCCGAGGAACTCCAGGTTGCCGAACAGGAAGAACAGCGACAGGCCCCACGCGATGGTGGCCAGCGGCAGGTAGTGCCCGGACATGCGCATGGTGATGAGCCCGATCACGTAGGCCGAGGCCATCGTAATGACCAGCCCCACCAGCAGGCCGAACCACGGCGACAGCCCGAACTGCGTGGTGAGGTACGCCGTGCTGTAGGCGCCCAGCCCGACGAACGCGGCCTGGCCGAACGAGGTCATGCCGCCCACGCCGGTGAGCAGCACCAGCCCGATGGCGACGATGCCGTACAGGCCGATGTAGTTGCCCAGCGTGATCCAGAACTCCGGCGTGGGCAGCACCGGCAGCAGCGCCAGCACCACGGCGAAGGCCAGCAGGCAGAGGCGGTTGCGGCCCGCCGCGCTGCCCGGCTTGTGCGCCTTGTGCGCCCTGTCCACCTTGTCCGCGCCGCCGGCCACGGCGCCCTTGCCGTCCGCGTTCTTGACGTTTGCATTGCTCATGGCCTGCTCCTTATTCCTCGTCTTCCACGTGCTTGCCGTTGAGCGAGCGCCACAGCAGCACGGGCAGGATCAGGGTGAACACGATGACCTCCTTGAACGCGCTGGCCCAGAAGGACGAATACGATTCGAGCAGCCCGACGAGGACGGCGCCCGCGGCCGCCACCGGATAGCTCACCAGCCCGCCGACGATGGCGCCGACGAAGCCCTTGAGGCCGATCAGGAAACCGGACTCGTAATAGACCGTGGTCAGCGGCGCGATCAGGATGCCGCACAGCGCGCCCATCGCCGCGGCCAGCGTGAACGACAGGCGCCCGGCCTGCGTGGTGCCGATGCCCACCAGGCGCGCGCCGAGCCGGTTGACGGCGGTGGCGCGCAGCGCCTTGCCGGTGAGCGTGCGCTCGAAGTAAAAGTACAGCGCGGCGATCAGCAGGCCCGACACGCCCACCACCCACAGGCTCTGCCCCGACACTGTCAGGCTGCCCACCTCGAAGCGCGCCTCGGAGAACGCCGTGGTGCGCGAGCCCTCCGCGCCGAACATCACCAGCCCCAGCCCCACCAGCGCGAAGTGCACGCCGACCGAGACGATCAGCAGCACCAGCGTGCTGGCCTCGGCCAGCGGCTGGTAGGCCAGGCGGTACAGCATCGGACCCAGCGGAATCACGATCAGCAGCGTGAGCGCGATCTGCGCGGCCATCGGCATCGGCTGCGCGCCGTATTGCTGCGCCAGCAGGTGCACCGCGAGCGGAAACGCGAGGTACTTGCCCGCCAGCACCGCCAGCCGCGTGCCCGCGGTGCGGCGCAGTTCGGCGTTGCGCAGCACCGTCGCGGTGTCGTAGACGAAGGTCAGCACGCCCATGCCCAGCAGCAGCCAGCTGCTCTGCGGCGCGTGGCCGGCCTGGATCGCCGCCAGCGTGAGCGCGCCGTAGGCGACGAACTCCCCTTGCGGAATGAAGATGACGCGCGTCACCGAGAACACCAGCACCAGGGCCAGCGCCAGCAGCGCGTAGATGGCACCCGAGGTGATCCCGTCCTGCGCCAGGATGGCGGCAATCGAGAGGTCCATTGTCTCCCCGTATTTGTTTGATATGCCCGGCCGGCGGGGGCGCCGGCGGGCTGGCATTACGGATTACGAAATAGTAAACAAGTTACGCATAGCGCAAATCCCGACCAACCCTAGCTTGCGCGGCACGAGCCGCCGCGACAGCACGGCGAGACAAACAAAAAGGGCGCATGGCTGACCATGCGCCCTGCCCTGGCTTCAGCCCCGAAGCCGGCCTACTTGGTCTGCAGCTTCCACTTGCCGTCGGCGATCAGCACCATCACGCGCGCGCGCTGGTCGAGGCCGAGATGGTCGTTCGCCGTCATGTTCATGATGCCGTGCGAGATCGGCAGCTCCCTGGTCTGCTCCATCGCGTCGCGCAGTCCCTTGCGGAATTCCCTGGTGCCGGGCTGGCCCTTCTTCAGCGCTTCCGGGATCGCGCGCTGCAGCAGCAGGCCCGCGTCCCAGGCATGGCCGCCGAACGTGGAGACCTGTCCGCCGAAGGCTTTCTCGTAGGCCGTCTTGTAGGCCAGCGCGGGCTTCTTCACCGGGTTGCCGTCGGGCAGTTGCTCGGCCACCAGCAGCGGGCCCGCCGGCAGGAAGGTGCCTTCGCAATCCTTGGCGCAGACGCGCAGGAAGTCCGCGTTGGCCACGCCGTGCGTCTGGTAGATCCTGCCCTTCCAGCCGCGCTCCTTGAGCGCCTTGGCCGGCAGCGCGGCGGGCGTGCCCGAGCCGGCGATCAGCACCGCGTCCGGGTTGGCGGCCATCATCTTCAGCACCTGGCCCGTGACCGAGGTGTCGGTGCGCGCGAAGCGCTCGTTGGCCACCACCTTGATCTTGCGCATCTCGCCGACCTTGGCGAACTCCTGCGCCCAACTGTCGCCGTAGGCGTCCGCGAAGCCGATGAACGCCACCGTCTTCACGTTGTGGTCGGTCATGTGCTCGGCGATGGCGGTCGCCATGTGCGAGTCGTTCTGCGGCGTCTTGAAGACCCATGCGCGCTTGGCGTCCATCGGTTCGATGATGCGCGCCGAGGCGGCCAGCGTGATCATCGGCGTCTCGTTCTCGGCCGCCACGTCGACCATCGCCAGCGAGTTCGGCGTGACGGTGGAGCCGATCACCACGTCGACCTTGTCCTCGCTGATCAGCTTGCGCGTGTTCTTGACCGCGGTGGTGGTGTCGGAAGCGTCGTCGAGCACGATGTACTCGATCTTCTTGCCGGCGATCTCCTTCGGCAGCAGCGAGATGGTGTTCTTCTCGGGGATGCCCAGCGAAGCCGCGGGGCCCGTGGCCGAAACCGTCACCCCTACCTTGACCTGTGCGCTGGCGGTGCCCGCGCACAGGGCGGCGGCGAAAGCCAGCAGGCTGGCGCGCTTGAATGTCATCGTGTCTCCTCCGTTGCGGCAAACGAAAAGGGCATCCGCGCCGGCTTGCGGCCGGTCGGATGCCCCGGTCTGGTCTTCTTGGGCCCGATCTCGTGCCTGCCCTTGTGCCTGCCTGTCTTGGTCTTGTTCCGGTGTCCTCGCGGACCCGTGTCCAGGCGCAACGCCGGCGCCTGCCTGCTGCCCGGCGCGCGCCGAACCCGTCCGCCGCGCACCGCCTATCTCCCGTCCTGCGCGTCCACCCCGGCGGCACGTTGCCACTGATGCCGCCGATGCGGCTGATGTCGCCGATGCCGCTGATTCGCCGACCGCACGGTCGGGAATGCGTAGCGAGTCTAGCAACAGCGATATGACGCGCAAAGCAGGATTAACCCGGAGCGCCGCCCGCGCGACACACCGCGCGCCGCCGCGCAGATGCCGCGCTCAATGCCCGAACGCATCCCACGCGGTCTTCACGATCAGCGCCGCCACCACCACGATGAACACGCGCCGCACGAAGCCGCTGCCGTGCTTGAGCGCCAGCCGGCTACCCACCTGGCTGCCCGCCACGTTGGCCACCGCCATCACCAGGCCGAGCTGCCACCACACGTGCCCCTTGGCCGCCAGCAGCAGCAGCGCCGCGAGGTTGGTGGCGAGGTTGACCACCTTGGTCGAGGCCGAGGCGTGCAGGAAGTCGTAGCCGAACACGCGCACGAACACGATCATCAGGAAGCTGCCGGTGCCGGGACCGAACACGCCGTCGTAGAAGCCGATCGCCGCGCCGGCCAGCAGCGCCGCCGCGCGCTCCCGGCCGCCCGAGAGCGTGGGCGCGTGCTCGGTGCCCAGGTTTTTCTTGGCCACCGTGTAGACCAGCAGGATCACCAGCACGAACGGCAGCGACTTGCGCAGCGGCCCGGCCGGAATCAGCGTCAGCGCATAGGCGCCCGCCATCGAGAAGGCGAACGCCGACAGCATCGCCGGCAAGGTCGCGCCCCAGTAGATGCGCACGCTGCGCCCGTAGCGCACCGCCGCGTTGGCGGTGCCCGAGAGCGAAGCGATCTTGTTGGTGCCGATCAGCGTGGCCGGCGGCATGCCGGGATAGGCCGAGAACAGGGCCGGGATCTGCACCAGCCCGCCGCCGCCGGCGACAGCATCGATCAGGCCGGCAAGAAAGGCGGCGACAGCGAGAAACGCGAATTCCATGAACGCTCGGGAAACGGAGAAGGGATGAAGGAGGAAGGCGAAAGCGGAAGCGGAAGCGGTGATGGCGACGATGGCGACGGCCGCGGAAAACGGCGCGCCGATGGCGCCGCCTCAGCCAAGATGCTTGTGCGCGGGCGCCAGGCCGCGATGCCACAAGCCGCCGGCATGTGGCCCGAAACCCGCGGCCGCCGCCTGCGGCGCCGTCAGCAGCGCGGGCGCGAGCAGCAGGTGGCGCACGCCGTGCGCCCGGCACCAGTCGGCCAGCAGGCCGCAGCAGGCCAGCAGCAGCGCCGCATCCCGCGCGGCGGATTGTGCATCGTCTCCGGCGACTGGCGGCATCCACCATTCCGCGGCGAACGCCGCCAGGCCGCCAAGGCCGAGATGCGGCACCAGCGTGGCCGGCAGGCAGCCCAGCAGCGCCGCCCCGCCCTCGCCCGCCGCGGCCACATCGGAAGCCACCGTGTCGGCAGCACCTTCGGCCGCAGCCTCGGCCACTACGCAGGCGCCGCGCTCGGGCCGCGCCAGCAGGCTCTCCACCAGCGCCTGCCGCGCGCGCGCGGCGGCCACCGGCAGCGGCTGCGCGGCCTGGAGCCAGGCGTCCAGCCGCCCGGCATCGGCCGCAACCGCGAGGCGCACGCGGGGCGATACGGCGGGCATCGACGGAACAGGCGCGTCCTGCCGCTCATGAGATGCATGAGACGCATGAAGCAGCAAAGGGGAAGAATCGGAAGACATGGCGGGCACGGAAGGTGGAGACGGATTGTCTCATGTGGCCCTGGCCGTTCTTATGCAGATTCCGCATGGCGCGCTCCGGCGCACCAAAAGCGGGCACGAAAGCGGTGCGCGCGGACATGAAAAAAGGCGTTGCCAGGGATCACCCGGCAACGCCCTCGTCTTATATTGACACTGCAGCCTAGTGACCGCGCGCCTGTCGTCTCCTCGCTTCCGCCTCCATCTAACCTGCGAAAACCGTATATGCAATGTAACGAAGCGGTGCGTTTTGGACAAGCTAGAAGAAACCCTAGCCCCAAAATCGGGCATGTCTCCCCGTGATCACTCGCGGGCCCTGCCCAAGCGGGCCAGCAACTCGCCCATGATGCCGCGCCGGAAGGTCAGCACGCAGATCACGAAGATCACGCCGGTGACCATCGTCACCGACTCGCCCAGCGAGCCGAACCACTCGATGCCGGTGGCCGAGGCCAGGAAATTGCCGATGTCGCCGAGCTTGTTCTCCAGCGCCACCACCACGAAGGCGCCCACCAGCGGGCCCGACAGCGTGCCCAGGCCGCCCACCAGCGTCATCAGGATCACCGAGCCCGACATCGACCAGTGCACGTCGGTCAGCGTGGCGAAGCCCAGCACCAGCGCCTTGATCGAGCCGGCCAGCCCGGACAGCGCCGCGGACAGCACGAACACCATCAGCTTGAAGCGGTCGGTGCCGTAGCCCAGCGAGATGGTGCGCGGCTCGTTCTCCTTGATCGCCTTGAGGATCTGCCCGAACGGCGAATGCACGGTGCGCACGATCAGCGCGAAGGCCAGCACGATGATCAGCAGCGCCACGTAGTACAGCGTCAGGTCGCTGTCCAGCGGCAGCACGCCGAACAGCTTGCCGCGCGGAATGCCCTGCAGGCCGTCCTCGCCGCCGGTGTAGGGCACCTGCAGGCAGAAGAAGAACAGCATCTGCGCCAGCGCCAGCGTGATCATGGAGAAATAGATGCCCTGGCGGCGGATCGCGATCCAGCCCACCACGTAGCCGATCACCGCGCCGGTCAGCGTGCCCAGCACCAGCCCCACCTCCGGCGTCACGCCCCACACCTTCATGGCATGGCCGGCCATGTAGGCGGCGCCGCCGAAGAAGGCCGCGTGCCCGAACGACAGCAGCCCGGTGTAGCCGATCAGCAGGTTGAACGCGCACGCGAACAGCGCGAAGCACAGCACCTTGAGCACGAACACCGGATACGCCCCGGCCATCGGCGCCACCAGCAGCGCCACCAGCAGCAATCCATACCCCAGCCACAGTTTCTTCTGCACGCCCCGCCCCTGTCTTGTCTGCCCGGCGGCCGCGGCCGCGCCCGATGTCTGGCTCATCACTTCTCCCTCCCGAACAGCCCGGCCGGGCGCAGCATCAGCACGATCACCATGATGAAGAACACCACCGTGGACGACGCTTCGGGGTAGAACACCTTGGTCAGCCCCTCGATCACGCCCAGCCCCAGGCCGGTGAGGATCGAGCCCATGATCGAGCCCATGCCGCCGATCACCACCACGGCGAACACGATGATGATCAGGTTCTGCCCCATCAGCGGCGAGATCTGGATCACCGGCGCGGCCAGCACGCCCGCGAACGCCGCCAGCGCCACGCCGAAGCCGTAGGTCAGCGTCACCATCAGCGGCACGTTGACGCCGAACGCCTCCACCAGCTTGGGGTTTTCGGTGCCGGCGCGCAGGTAGGCGCCGAGCTTGGTCTTCTCGATCAGGAACCACGTGGCGAAGCACACCGCCAGCGACGCCACCACCACCCAGGCGCGGTAGTTGGGCAGGATCATGAAGCCGAGGTCGGTGGCGCCGGAGAGCAGTTCCGGCGTCGAGTACGGCAGGCCGGACACGCCGTAGATCGAGCGGAAGATGCCTTCGATCACCAGCGTGATGCCCAGCGTGAGCAGCAGGCCGTAGATGTGGTCGAGCTTGTAGATCCAGCGCAGCATGGTGCGCTCGATCACCACCCCGAGCAGCGCCACCACCAGCGGCGACAGCACCAGCATCACCCAGTAGTTGAGCTCGAAGTAGTTCATGCCCATCCAGGCCAGCACCGCGCCCAGCATGAACAGCGCCCCGTGGGCGAAATTGATGACGTTGAGCAGGCCGAAGATCACCGCCAGGCCAAGGCTCAGCATCGCGTAGAAAGCACCGTTGACCAGCCCCAGCAGCAACTGGGACAGCATGGCGGGCAAGGGAATACCGAAGATGTCCATCGCGGGCGTTACCGTTCGCGCGCCGGCCGGGAGGCGCGATGGCCTCCCGCGCGGGCGCAGTCAGATGAAGCGAAGCCGCGGCGCCCGCAACCCGGGCCGCCGCGGCGGGGACAGCACTCGCAGCTCAGGCGCTCACTTCTTCAGCAGCGCGCACTTCGATTCCGCCACCGTGGTGAAGGCCTGGTCGCCCGGGATGGTGGCGGCCACCTTCAGGTAGTCCCACGGCTTCTTCGACTCCGCCGGCGACTTCACCTGCATCAGGTACATGTCGTGGATGGCGCGGCCGTCCTGGCGGATGTAGCCCTTGGTGTAGAAGTCGTCGATCTTGGCCTTCTTCAGCTCGGCCATGACCTTGTCCGGATCGTCCGTCTTGGCCGTCTCCACCGCCCTCAGGTAGGTGCGGATGGCGGAGTAGTCGGCGGCCTGCAGGCTGCTCGGCATCTTCTTGGTCTTGCCGAAGAAGCGCGTGGCGAACTTGCGCGTCTCGTCGTTCATGTCCCAGTACCAGCTGTCGGTCATCAGCAGGCCTTCGGTGTTCTTCAGCCCCAGGCTGTGCACGTCGTTGATGAACATCAGCAGCCCGGCGATCTTCATCGACTTGGTGATGCCGAATTCCTTGGCCGCCTTGATCGCGTTGATGGTGTCGCCGCCGGCATTGGCCAGGCCCAGGATCTGCGCCTTGGACGACTGCGCCTGCAGCAGGAACGAGGAGAAGTCGGATGCGTTGAGCGGATGGCGCACCTGGCCCACCACGGTGCCGCCGTTGGCCTTCACCACCGCCGCGGTGTCCTGCTCGAGCGAGTGGCCGAACGCGTAGTCGGCGGTCAGGAAGAACCACGACTTGCCGCCCTGCTTGACCACCGCGCTGCCGGTGCCCTTGGCCAGCGCCACCGTGTCGTATGCGTAGTGCACCGTGTACGGCGAGCACTCCTCGTTGGTCAGGCGCGCCGAGCCGGCGCCGATGTTGAAGTAGACCTTCTTCTTCTCCGCCGCCACCTTGGCCATCGCCAGGCCGGTGGCGGAGTTGGTGCCGCCGAGCAGCATGTCCAGGCCCTGCTGGTCCATCCATTCGCGCGCCTTCGAGGCGGCGATGTCGGCCTTGTTCTGGTGATCGGCCGAGACCAGCTCGATCGGCTTGCCCAGCGCCTTGCCGCCCGCGTCCTCGATCGCCATCTTGATGGCTTCGAGGCCGGCCGGGCCGTCGATGTCGGCATACAGGCCCGACATGTCGGTGATGTAGCCGATCTTGACCGTATCGCCCGAAACCTGTGCCGAGGCCGAGCCCGTTGCCACGCCCGTTACGATGGCCGCCAGAGCAGCCGCCAGCCGAGTCATTTTCATTACCTGTCTCCTTAGTTTCGGCGGCACTTGTCGCCACCCGTTCCTGCCCTGAAACAAATGCCCGCGATGCCCGCGCGCGGCGCGCGCCGCATCAGACCCCGAGCAGCTCGTTGAGCACCGGCATCTTGGCCTGCAGTTCCGCCGCGGCGAAACGCTCGACGATGGTGCCGTGCTCCATCACGTAAAAGCGGTCGGCCAGCGGCGCGGCGAAGCGGAAGTTCTGCTCCACCATCACCACCGTGTAGCCCTTCTTCTTGAGCATCAGGATCATGCGCGCCAGCGCCTGCACGATCACCGGCGCGAGGCCCTCGGAGATCTCGTCGAGCAGCAGCAGGTTGGCGCCGGTGCGCAGGATGCGCCCCACCGCCAGCATCTGCTGCTCGCCGCCCGACAGGCGCGTGCCCTGGCTCTGGCGGCGCTCCTTGAGGTTGGGGAACATCTCGTAGATCTCGGCCTCGCTCATGCCGGCGCCGCCATTGCCGCCGCCCTTGCCCTTGAGCAACGGCGGCAGCATCAGGTTCTCCTCGCACGACAGGCTGGCGAAGATGCCGCGCTCCTCCGGGCAGTAGCCGATGCCGCAATGCGCGATCTTGTGCGTGGGCATGCCGATGGTCTCGGTGCCGTTGACGCGGATCGAGCCCTTGCGCTGGCCGGTCAGGCCCATGATGGCGCGCAGCGTGGTGGTGCGCCCGGCGCCGTTGCGGCCCAGCAGCGTGACCACCTCGCCGCGGTTCACGGTCAGGTCCACGCCGTGCAGGATGTGCGATTCGCCGTACCAGGCGTGCAGGTCCTTGATTTCGAGTGCGGGCGTCGCCGATGTTGTGCTCATGCGGATTCCTCAGTGCGCGCCCTGCAGCTCGGCCTCGACGGTGCCCATGTAGGCTTCCATCACGCGCGGGTCCTTCGACACCTCCGCGTAGGGCCCCTCGGCGAGAATCGCGCCGCGCTGCAATACGGTGATCTTGTCGGCGATCGACGACACCACGTTCATGTTGTGCTCGACCATCAGGATGGTGCGCCCGGCCGCCACCTGGCGGATCAGCTCGGTGACGCGCGCCACGTCCTCGTGGCCCATGCCCTGCGTGGGCTCGTCCAGCAGCATCAGCTCCGGCTCCATCGCCAGCGTGGTGGCGATCTCGAGCGCGCGCTTGCGGCCGTACGGCAGGTTGACGGTGACGATCTGCGCGGCGTCGGCCAGGCCGACCTGCTCGAGCAGGTCCATGCTGCGCTCGTTGAGCACGTCGAGCGTGCGCTCGCTGCGCCAGAAATGGTAGGACGTGCCGAGCTGGCGCTGCAGGCCGATGCGCACGTTCTCCAGCACCGTCAGGTGCGGGAACACCGCCGAGATCTGGAACGAGCGGATCACGCCGCGCCGCGCGATCTGCGCGGGCGCTTCGCGCGTGATGTCGATGCCGTTGAAGAGAATGGTCCCCGTGGTCGGCTCGAGGAACTTCGTCAGCAGGTTGAAGCATGTCGTCTTGCCGGCGCCGTTGGGGCCGATCAAGGCATGGATGGAGCCGCGCCGCACCTTCAGGTTGACGTCGCTCACCGCGGTGAACCCCTTGAATTCCTTCGTGAGGTTCCGCGTCTCGAGGATCGTGTCTTGCTCGCTCATGGTCTCCTGCCCGCCCTCTTGTCGCGGCGCCGGCTTCTGGTCGGCACCGCCAAATGGTCAGAACCGTGGCGCTGTTTGCGCCACCACCGCACGAGTCACGCCAACCCAGTCGCGCTCCCCGTGGCTGTCGCGGCTTGCCGCGGCTTGTCTGCCGCTTATGCGCCGCTTGTCTTTCTTCGTTGCCGCCGATGCGGTCATGCACCCGCGCCACGCACCGGGCCTTCAACGCGCGACGCGCCCTGGGTAGGGCGCGCCAATGTGAGCGCTGCTGCACGGCATCTGGGCGTCTATTGTGTGCGTCTGCTGCGTCGCAAAACATCCGGGTTTGCACTGATCATGAAACATGAACCAGATGTCAGGTCCGGCAGTCAGGTCCGGGGCTCAGGTCCGTGCCGCCGCGCCGCCCTTCGCATGGAGCGCGTCGGGCACGCCGGCCGCGGTAACGGCGCCGGCCGCAGCCGCGCCCGTCACCGCCGTGCCGCCGATGCGCCGGCGGCGGTCCTCGCGGATCATGTCGCTGGCGCGCTCGGCGATCATGATGGTCGGCGAGTTGGTGTTGCCCGACGTGATCAGCGGCATCACCGACGCATCCACCACGCGCAGCCCGTCGACGCCGATCACGCGCAGGCGCTGATCCACCACCGCGTCCGGGTCGTCCGCGCGCCCCATGCGGCAGGTGCCGACCGGGTGGAAGATGGTGGTGCCGATCTCGCCGGCGGCCTGCGCCAGCTGCGCGTCGGTCTCGAAGGCCGGGCCCGGCAGCCATTCCTGCGGCTTGTACGGCGCCAGCGCCGGCGCGGCCACGATGCGCCGCGTCAGCCGCAGCGAGTCCGCGGCCACCTTGCGGTCTTCTTCGGTGGCGAGGTAGTTGGGCTCGATCAGCGGCGCCTTGCGGAAATCGGCGTCGCCGATGTGCACGCTGCCGCGCGAGGTCGGGCGCAGATTGCACACGCTCGCGGTGAACGCGTTGAAGCGGTGCAGCGGATCGCCGAACTTGTCGAGCGACAGCGGCTGCACGTGGTACTCCAGGTTGGCGCGCGCCTGCGTGGCGTCCGAGCGCGCGAACGCGCCCAGCTGCGACGGCGCCATGCTCATCGGCCCGCTCTGGTTGATCGCGTACTGCAGGCCGATGCCGAGCTTGCCCCACCAGCTTGCCGCGCGCGTGTTGAGCGTGCGCACGCCCTCCACCTTGACCACGGTGCGCAGCTGCAGGTGGTCCTGCAGGTTCTCGCCCACGCCCGGCAGCGCATGGCGCACCGCGATGCCGAGCGCGCCCAGGCGCTCGGGCTGGCCGATGCCGGACAGCTCCAGCAGCTGCGGCGAATTGACCGCGCCGGCCGCGAGGATGACTTCCTCGCGCGCCGCGGCCGCATGCGCGGCGCCGCCGCCCAGATAGGCCACGCCGCTGCAGCGGCGGGCGTCGAAGTTCAGCGCGCTGACCTGCGCGCCGGTGATGATGGTCAGGTTGGGCCGCTCGGCCGCGCGCCGCAGGAAGGCCTTGGCGGTGTTCCAGCGGATGCCGCGGCGCTGGTTGACCTCGAAGTAGCCCACGCCGAAGTTGTCGCCGCGGTTGAAGTCGTCGGTGCGCGGGATGCCGGCCTGCCCGGCCGCGTCGATGAAGCGCTCCAGGATGTCCCAGCGCAGCCGCTGGCCCTCCACGCGCCATTCGCCGCCGGCGCCGTGGAACGCGCTGGCGCCGCGGTGATGGTCCTCGCTGCGCTTGAACAGCGGCAGCACGTTGTCCCAGCGCCAGCCGTCGTCGCCGGTCAGGCGCGCCCAGTCGTCGTAGTCCTCGCGCTGGCCGCGCATGTAGATCATGCCGTTGATCGACGACGAGCCGCCCAGCACGCGCCCGCGCGGATAACCGAGCGCGCGGCCGTTGAGCCCGGCCTGCGCGGTGGTGCGGTACATCCAGTCGGTGCGCGGGTTGCCGATGCAGTACAGGTAGCCCACCGGGATGTGAATCCAGTGATAGTCGTCGCGCCCGCCCGCCTCGAGCAGCAGCACGCTCACGTCGGGGTCCTGGGTCAGGCGGTTGGCCAGCACGCAGCCGGCCGATCCCGCGCCGACGATGATGTAGTCGTAAGTCTCCATGCTTTTGTCTTTGTCTGGCCTTGCGCCGCGGTTGCAATGGTTGAAGATGGGCCTGCGCCGGGGCGCGGCCTGCCGGTCTTGGGCCGTCGTGGCGCGCGATGGTTCACGCGCCCGCGGTCATGCCTGCGGTTGCAGGTGCTGGCGCAGCCAGCCGGCCAGCGCGGCGAACACCTCGCCGCGCAGCGGCTGCGCTTCGTTGAAGATCTCATGGTAGCCGCCGTCGAACCAGCGCATCTCGCGCAGGTCCGGCGGCGCGGCGTCGAAGAAGCGGCGGCTGCCGGCCGCGTCGACGATGCGGTCGGCACCGGGCACCAGCAGCAGCGCGGGGGCTTCGAGCAGCGGCGCGTCGGCCTGCGCCTGCGCCATGCCGCGCACGAAGGTCTCCAGCACGCCGGCGCTGATGGTGCCCTGCACCAGCGGGTCGGCGCGGTACTGCGCCACCACCGCCGCGTCGTGCGACAGGTAGCGCGCCTCGATCGGATTGGGCACGCGCAGGTTCGGCGCCAGCGTCAGCAGCGCGCGGTGCAGCATCAGCATCGCGCCGGACAGGCGCAGCGCCAGCGCCGGCGACGACAGCACCAGCGCGCGCACCGGCCGCACGCGCGCGGTGGCGAAGCGCGCCGCCACCAGCCCGCCCATGCTGTGGCCCAGCAGGAACGGCAGTTCCTGCCATTGGCCCACGGCGGCGTCATGGATCTCGGCAAGGTCTTCGACGTAGATGTCGGGATGCGGCGCCACCATGCGCGCGCCGCCGCTGGCGCCGTGGCCGCGCTGGTCGTAGGCGCGCACGCGCAGGCCCAGGCCGCACAGCAATTCGGCCACGTGCTGGTAGCGCCCGCAGTGCTCGGCCAGGCCGTGCACCAGCAGCAGCGAGCCGGTGGCTTCGGGGAACAGGGCGGGATCGGGCTGCCAGGTGCGCAGCAGCAGCTCGGTGCCGTCGCGCATGCGCTGGCGGCTCTCGGCGGGCACCAGCGGCCGCGCGGGCGCGCCCGCGTCCTGGCCCGCATCCGGGCCGGCGTACCCACCCGCGCCCGGCGCGGGCCGCGGCGCGCCGCCGGGCTCGGCGGGAACAGCAGGGACAGCGGTACTCGGTTGGTCCATCCGGTTGGTCTCCATGTCCGTTCCGCTCGCGTTGCGCCCGCCGGCGCGCCTGTGCCGGGGCGTGGCTAGGCCGCCGCGCCGTGGCGGTGGCAGGATGGCAGCGCCATGTCGCCATCGCCGCCGCCATCGCCATCCGCGTCTCTGTCCGCTTCTCTGTCTGCTTCTCTGCCCGCTTTTCCGTCGACTTCGCCGTCGCCGAGCCGCGCCATGTCGGCCAGGATCGGGCAGTCCGGCCGGTGGTCGCCGCTGCACGCCTCGGCCAGTTGGCGCAGCGTGTCGCGCATGGCGGCCAGCTCGGCGATGCGCTGCTCCAGGTCCGCCACGTGGCGCAGGGTCAGCGCCTTGACGTCGGCGCTGGCGCGCGCGCGGTCGTGCCACAGCGACAGCAGGCCGCGGATCTCGTCCAGCGAGAACCCGAGATTACGGGCCCGCCGCACGAAGCGCAAGGTGTGCACCGCGCGCTCGTCGTAGCGGCGGTAGCCGCCCTCGCTGCGCGGCGGCGCCGCCACCAGGCCGATCGCTTCGTAGTGCCGGATCATCTTGGCGGACACGCCCGAGGCCTGTGCCGCATCGCCGATATTCATGCTTGTTCTCCCGCCGGTTTCCAGCGCCGCAGCAGCAGCGCGTTGCCGACCACGCTCACGCTGGAGAACGCCATCGCCGCGCCCGCCACCACCGGGTTGAGCAGGCCGGCCGCCGCCAGCGGGATGCCGATCACATTGTAGAAGAAGGCCCAGAACAGGTTCTCGCGGATCTTGCGCACGGTGCGGTGCGAGATGCCCAGCGCGTCGGCCACCAGCGCCGGGTCGCCGCGCATCAGCGTGATGCCGGCGGCATGCATGGCCACGTCGGTGCCGGTCGACATGGCGATGCCCACGTCGGCCGCGGCCAGCGCCGGCGCGTCGTTGATGCCGTCGCCGACCATCGCCACCACCGCGCCGCCGGCCTTGAGCGCCAGCACGCGCTCGGCCTTGTCGGCGGGCAGCACCTCGGCCTGCACTTCGTCGATGCCGAGCGCCTCGGCCACGCGCGCGGCGGCGCCGCGGTTGTCGCCCGACAGCATCACGGTGCGCACGCCGGCCGCGCGCAGCCGCTCGATGGCGCGGCGCGCGCCGGGCTTGATGGCGTCGCCGAAGGCCACCAGCCCCAGCACGCGCGGCGCGCCGGCCACGCCGACATCGATCAGCCACGACACCGTGCGCCCTTCGTCCTGCAGCGCCTGCGCGCGCGCCTGCAGCGTACCCGCCGCCGCGCCCAGCGAGGCGCGCAGCCGCTCGCTGCCGAGCTGCAGCGCCATGCCCCCGACCGTGCCGGCCAGGCCCACGCCCGGCAGCGCGCGCACCTCGGCGGCGGCCGGCGCCGTCACGCCGCGCGCGCGTGCCGCGGCCAGCACCGCGTGCGCGAGCGGATGCTCGCTGCCGGCCTGCAGCGCGGCCAGCAGCGCCAGCACGCGCAGTGCCTCGCCGTCGCCCGCGCCCTCCGGCACCGCCAGCGCCACCACTTCCGGCTTGCCGACCGTGAGCGTGCCGGTCTTGTCGAAGGCCACCACCTTGACGCGGTGCGCCACTTCGAGCGCCTCGGCGTCCTTGATCAGGATGCCGGCGCGCGCGCCGGCGCCGGTGCCGGCCATGATGGCGGTCGGCGTGGCCAGCCCCAGTGCGCACGGACAGGCGATCACCAGCACCGCCACCGCGTTGAGCAGCGCCGCTTCCCAGTTGCCGCCGAGCACGCCCCAACCCAGCAGCGTGAGCAGCGCGATGCCCAGCACCACCGGCACGAACACCGCGCTGACGCTGTCGACCATGCGCTGGATCGGCGCCTTGGCCGCCTGCGCGTGCTCCACCATGCGGATGATGCGCGCCAGCACCGTTTCCGCGCCCACCGCCACGGTGCGCGCCACCAGCCGGCCTTCGTAGTTGATGGCGCCGCCGGTGAGGCGGTCGCCGGGCGCCTTGGGCACTGGCAGGCTCTCGCCGGTGAGCATCGATTCGTCGGCGTGGCTGGTGCCCTCGGTCACTTCGGCGTCCACCGGCACGCGCGCGCCCGGCAGCACCACGATCTCGTCGCCCACCCGCACCGACGCCAGCGGCACCGTGGCCTCCACGCCGGCGCGGCGCACGATGGCGCTGTCCGGGCGCAGCGCCGCCAGCGCGCGGATCGCCTCCGCGGTCTGGCGCTTGGCGCGCGTCTCCATCCACTTGCCCAGGCGCACCAGCGTGATGACCACCGCCGCGCTCTCGAAATACAGGTGCGGCATGCCGTCCGCGCCGCGCCACATCAGCCACAGCGACAGGCCGTAGGCCGCCGAGGTGCCGAGCGCGACCAGCAGGTCCATGTTGCCGGCGCCGGCGCGCGCGGCCTTCCAGCCCGCCTTGTAGAAGCGCCAGCCGAACACGAACTGCACCGGCGTGGCCAGCAGCCACTGCACCCACGCCGGCAGCATCCAGTGCACGCCGAACCACCCGGCCACCATCGGCGCCACCAGCGGCAGCGACAACGCGGCCGCGAGCGCCACCGGCCACGGCCCGGACCAGAAGCTATCGCGCGGCGCCGCGCCCGCCGGCTGCTCCTCGCTCACCGGCACCGCGCCATAACCGGCGCGCGCCACCGCGGCGACCAGCGCGGCGGCGTCCACCGCGCCGCGCGGCACGGTCACGGCCGCGCGCTCGGTCGCCAGGTTGACCTGGGCGTCGACCACGCCCGGCACGGCCTTGAGCGCGCGCTCCACGCGCGCCACGCAGGACGCGCAGGTCATGTCGCTGATCGACAGCTCGACGGCCTGGTACGGCACTTCGTAGCCGGCGGCCTTCACCGCCGCCGCCGCGGCTGGCAGCACGGCGGCGCTGTCGGCCTGCAGCGTGGCTTCCTCGGTGGCGAGATTCACGGCGACCTGGCGCACGCCGGGCACCTTGGCCAGCGCGTTCTCGACGCGCCGCACGCACGAGGCGCAGGTCATGCCGCCGATGGGCAGGCGCCATTCGGCATCCGGCGCGCCGGACAGGGGAAGAGTCTGGGATGAAGCGGACATGGCTTGAAGGGAGAGGATTCCACGGTGACGACAAGCGCATCATGGACCTTACCATGTTGGGAAGGTCAAGGCCGGAATCAAGCCATGCCCAGGTCACTTTGCCGCACCCGGCGTTTCGCCGGAAAAGCGCTTGCGCTTCCCACAGTGGGAAGGTGCACACTTCACACCGTATCGCAGGGCCGGCCGCCGCGCGCAGCGGTTGGTACGCTCCGGCGATTGCGCTTTTGTTTACGCTCGTTTCCGTTCCAACAGGAGAACCCAGATGATCCAGTTCCAGGTTGAAGGCATGTCGTGCGGCCACTGCGTGGGCGCCATCACCCGCGCCGTGCAGGCCGTCGACCCGGCCGCCAAGGTCTCGGCCGACATCCCCGCGCAGGCCGTGACCGTGGAAGCCACGGCCAGCACCGAGGCGCTGCGCGCGGCCATCGAGGAAGCCGGTTATCCGGTCAAGGGCTGAAGCGCGCACCGCGCGCCTCCGCCCGCCCCGCGAAGAAAAAAGGGCTTCCGGAAACGGAAGCCCTTTCGCGTGGCGCGGCGTGCGCTCAGAAGCGGTAGCCCACGCTCAGGAACGTCACCACCGGGTCGATCTTGATCTTGGTATGCGACTGCACGGTCTGGTTGGCGCCCGCGCCGGCGTTGCGCGCCGTGAAGCTGGCGGTGGTCGACAGCGGCAGGTAGGACACCGAGAGGCCGACGAACCAGTTGTCGGTCACGGCGTAGTTGGCGCCGACGTTGAACACCGGGTTCCACGAGCTCTTGGCGCTGGCCGTCATGGTCGCGCCCGGGCCGAACTCGGATTTCACGAAGGTCTGGTTGCTGATGGTTTCGTCGGTAAACCACGTGTAGTTCACGCCGATGCCGACATACGGGCGGAACCGGGACTTGGCTTCCAGGAAGTGGTACTTCACCAGCATCGCCGGGCTCCACTGCTTCACGTTGCCCAGCATGCCGTACTTGGCGAAGGCGCCCTCGCCCGCGACGTCATGCTTGGGCGGGAGGCCGACCACGAACTCGACGCCGATGTTGTCGGTGAAATAGTGCTCCAGCGAGATGCCCACCGTGTCCGCCGTCTTGACCTCGGCACCCGTGCCGGCCTTGGGCACGCCGACCGGGAAGCCGTTGATGCTGTCCACGGTGAGCGGGTCCGCCGAGCTGTTCGGCATCAGCCGGAACCAGCCCAGGCTGACGACGTTGCTGCCGGCGCTCTGCGCCTGCGCGGCGCCTGCGATCAGCATGGCAACGCTGGCCACCAGGATCTTTTTATGGGTCATGCCTGCTCCTTGTCGTTTCTCTCTTCCTCGAGTTGAGGGGTGCATTATCCCGTCTGGGGTGTGCCGCCTGTTTCAAACGTGCAACGCTTTCATAGAGCGAGGCCCCTAAAGAGCGGGTTAACCACTAAGAAAATGGGGAGTACGCCAGAAAACCGCGCGAAAACTGTACCGAATTTGCGACGCCTGCCCGCCGCAAAACCTACTCCGCGGTAAAGGCCTACTGGGGACAAGGGAATTCACGCGGGCGCGGCGGCGGCGGGCACCCGCCGGCCACCGCTTCGGGATGCCTCAGGCAGCACCCGCCGCGCCCGGCGCAAGCGCGGCGCTGGCCAGCACGCAGGCCGCCAGGTCCCACAAGGCGTAGCCCACGCTCTTGAACACCAGCGGGCTGCCGCCGCGCGCGCGCAGCGCGTCGGCCGCGAGGATGGCCTGCTCGAACGGCTGCACGGTGGCCCAGTCGATGCCGGCCTGCAGCAGGTCGCCGGCCTCGTCCTCGATGCCGAACAGGGTGTCGGCCAGCAGCCGGCCGCTGGCCGACGCGGCCCGGCACAGCGCCGGCGGCAGCTCGCACATCTCGGGGCGGAAGGCGCCCACCGCGGCGATGAAGTGGTCGTCGCGCCACAGGCCGCTGTCGAGGTCGGGCAGCACCGGCGCCAGGCTGGAAGTCACCGTGACCACCATCGACACCCGCTGCAGCACCGCGCGCACGTCGTCCACCGCCTGCGCCTCGGTGCCGAGCGCGCGCGCGTGCACGGCCAGCGCCCCGGCCTTGGCGGCGGTGCGCGAATGCAGCCACACGCGGCGCGGCGCCAGCCCGGCGATGAAGGCTTCGAGATGGGTCAGCGCCTGCACCCCGGCGCCGACGATCAGCAGCTCGCCGTCCGGGCGCGGCGCGAACCGCTGCGCGGCCAGCAGCGAGACCGCCGCGGTGCGCCGCCCGGTCACGGTGGGCCCGTCCAGCAGCGCCAGCCGCCGGCCGGTGTGGGCGTCGGCCACCACCACTTCGCCGAGGATGCTGGGCAGGCCGCGGCGCGGGTTGTCCGGGTGCACGGTGATGTTCTTGGTCATCACCAGCTCGCGGTTGCAGGCCGGCATCACCAGCAGCGTGCCCGCGCCGCCCCCGGCGTCGCCCACCGGCAGGGCGATGCGCGGCGGCGCCGTGGCGGTGCCGGCGCGCAGTTCGGCCAGCATGTCGGCGATGGCGCGCGCCAGTTCCGGGTACGGCAGGCGGGCGGCGGTCTGGTCGGCGTCGAGCGGGGCGAGGGACACGGCGGGTGGCTCCGGAAGCGGTTTGCGATGCGGGATTATCCGCGATTGCCGCCCTTCCCCGCTCGCCCGTTCAGCGCGCCAGCAGCGGCATGACCTGTTCCGGATAGCGCGTACCCGCCGCTGCGTCGGGCGGGAACACGGCGTCGATCGCCGCCAGGTCGGCCGCGTCCAGCGTCACGTCCAGCGCGCCGAGGTTGTCGTCGAGGTTGGCCACGCGCCGCGTGCCGGGAATCGGCACCACGTCCTCGCCGCGCGCCAGCACCCAGGCCAGCGCCAGTTGCGCCGGCGTGCAGCCCTTGCCGCGCGCGATGTCCCTGACCTTGTCGGCCAGCGCCAGGTTGCGCGCGAAGTTCTCGCCGACGAAGCGCGGGCTGGCGCGGCGGTAGTCGTCGGCGGCGAAATCGTCCGGGCTGCGGATCGCGCCGGTGAGAAAGCCGCGCCCGAGCGGGCTGTACGGCACGAAGGCCACGCAGAGCCGCCGGCAGGTGGCCAGGATGCCCTGCGCGCCGCCCGCCTCCACGTCGCGCGTCCACAGCGAATACTCGCTCTGCAGCGCGGCGATCGGGTGCACCGCGTGCGCGCGCTCGAGCGTGCCGGCGCCGGCCTCCGACAGGCCCAGCCAGCGCACCTTGCCCGCGCGCACCAGTTCCGCCATCGCGCCCACGGTTTCCTCGATCGGCACCTGCGGGTCCACGCGGTGCTGGTAGTACAGGTCGATGTGGTCCAGGCCGAGCCGCTTCAGGCTGGCGTCGCAGGCGGCGCGCACGTACTCGGGGCGCCCGTCGACGCCGCGCGCCACCGGGTTGGCCGGATCGCGCACGATGCCGAACTTGGTGGCCAGCACCACGCCGTCGCGGCGGTCGGCGATGGCGCGGCCGACCAGGCGCTCGTTGGTGTGCGGGCCGTAGATGTCGGCGGTGTCGATCAGGTTGACCCCGCGCGCCAGCGCATGGTGGATGGTGCGGATCGATTCGGCGTCGTCGTGCGCGCCGTAGAACTCGCTCATGCCCATGCAGCCGAGGCCGAGCGGAAAGACTTCGGGGCCGTGGCGGCCCAGCTTGCGTAATGCGGTCATGCCCACTCCTGGAAAGACGTTGGCGGAACACCGGCGGGCAGCGGCCCGCCCGCGCATGGCGCGCCCGCACGGCATCGGGGGCGCGCAACCCTGGCAGCATAGGCCGGATCGGCGCCGCGTGCCGGCCTGCCGCCCCCGTGCCGCTCAAGCACCTCAGCCGCGCGGCGCGCCCTTCGCCACCGCGCCGCGCACCTCGATGCCGATGCGGTCCACCACCTTGCCGCCGGCGTCGAGCAGTTCCACCCGGTGCCACCCCGGCCACGGAAACCACGCCATCTGCGCGCCGCGCCCGAGCGGCTTGCCGTCGACGCGCCAGCGCACGCCCTGCGCCGCCCGCCCGCCCGCGCCCTCGGCGCGGAACCAGACCCGCTGCGCCGCCGGCGGGATGTCCGGGTCGAGCGCGAACACGGTGCCGTCGGCGGGACTGCCGATGGCGGGCACGCCATCCCGCGCCGGCGCGCGCGCGGGCGCCGCGCTGGCCACATCGACCGCATCGACCATATCGACCACGCGCATGGCCGTGCCCGCGAGGAACACTTCCTCGCGCGCCGGCTCCAGGTCGCCGGCAAAGCGCAGCGCCACGCGCTCCACGCCGGCCGGCATGGCCGGCGCCGCGCTCGGCACCGCGCGGTGCAGCGCTTCCATGACGTCGTGCCACACCGGCGCGGCGCCCGCCACGCCGGACACCTCGTGCATGCTCGCGCCGCTGGCGTTGCCGACCCACACGCCCACGGTGTAGCGCTGCGACCAGCCGATACACCAGTTGTCGCGCATGTCCTTCGAGGTGCCGGTCTTCACCGCGGTCCAGAAGCGCGTGGTGAGCGGGCTGTCCAGGCCGAAGGTGCGCGCCCGCGCGTGGCGGTCCGACAGCACGTCGGCGATCAGGTAGCTGGCCGCCGGCGACATCACCGCGCGCGCCGCCGGCGCGGCGGCCCCCGCGCGCATGCGCACCGGCGCATAGGCGCCGCCGTTGGCGAACGCGCGGTATGCATTGGCCAGCGCCAGCAGCGGCACGTCGGCGCTGCCCAGCGCGAGGCTGTAGCCGTAGTAGTCGCCGGCCTGCGGCAGCGGCAGCCCGAGCGCGACCAGGCGCTGGTGGAAGCGGTGCGGCGTGACCATCACCAGCGTGCGCACCGCCGGCACGTTGAGCGACGACGCCAGCGCCGCGCGCATGCTGACCCAGCCGGCATAGCGATGGTCGTAGTTCTGCGGCACGTAGAGCCCGCCCGCGCCGCCGGCGGGCAGGTTGACGGGACGGTCGTCGAGCAGCGAGGCCGGCGTCAGGCGCCGCGCCTCCAGCGCCTGCGCGTAGAGGAAGGGCTTGAGCGTGGAGCCGGCCTGGCGCGGCGCCGCGGCGTGGTCCACCTGCGCCGCGCCGGACAGCGCGCCGGACGAGCCCACGTAGGCCAGCACCTCGCCGCTGGCGTTGTCGAGCACCACCACCGCGCCGTCCTCGACGTTGCGCCCGGCCAGCTCGCGCAGGTGCCGCCCGAGGCTGTCGGCGGCGAGGCGCTGCAGGCCGGCGTCGAGCGTGGAGGTGATCGATGCCGGCACCGCGCCGGCCGCGCGCGCCTGCGCCACCAGCAGGCGCGCCAGGTGCGGCGCGAGGTCGGGGCCGGACACCGCGGCCGCCGCAACCGGCGCGCCCGCCGCGGCGCCGCCGCGCGGCAGCGTCAGTTGCGCGAAGCCGCCCAGCCCTTCGCAGGCCTTCGGCAGGCCCTGCTCGCGCAGGATGCCGCAGGCGCGCTGCGCGACCTGCGCCGCGCGCGCGTTGGGCGCGCGCACCAGCGCCACCGCCAGCGCCGCCTCGCGCGCGTCGAGCCCGCTCGGGTACTTGCCGAACAGCGCCTGCGACAGCGCCGACAGGCCCACCAGCTCGCCCCGGAACGGCACCAGGTTGAGATAGGCCTCGAGGATCTGGTCCTTGCTCCAGTCGCGCTCGAGCGCGGCGGCGCGCAGCGCCTGCGCCATCTTCTGCCCCACGCTGCGCCCGCCCGCGCGGCGCAGGTCGTCGTCGAGCAGGCCGGCAAGCTGCATGGTCAGCGTGGAGGCGCCGCGCGTGCGCGTGTTCCACAGGTTGGCCCACGCCGCCGCCGCCACGCCCTGCCAGTCCACGCCGCTGTGCGCATAGAAGCGCCGGTCCTCCGACAGCACGATGGCGGTGCGCACCGCCGGCGAGATTTCCGCCAGCGTGACCCAGTCCCCGCGGCGCGCGCCGAAATCCTCGCGCACGCGCGACAGCGGCGCGCCGTGGCGGTCGAGCACGATCACGTCGGCGCTGCGCCAGCCGGCGCGCACGCTGTCGTACGAGGGCAGCGCGTGTGCTGCCGCGCTTGCCGCCATGCAGGCGGCGGCCAACGTGGCGCGCGGCGCGCGGCTCATTCCCCGCGCCCCGCCACCACGCCGGCCACCAGCAGCACCTGCGCCGCGGCGTAGGTCCACCAGATGCCCAGCGCGAAGGTCTCGAACGGCACCAGGAAGCGCGCGCTGCCGATCAGCGCGTCGGACACCGCGAAGCACAGCGCGCCGATGGCCGCCAGCGGCGTGGGCAGCCTCGCCGCCAGCGCCGCGCACGCCATTGCCGCGAGCGCGATCACGTAGACGGTGACGGGCGCGGCCAGCGCCCCGAGGTTGGGCCAGAAGCGCCCGAGCATGGCGCCCGCCGCGCCCATCACCACGCCGCAGCCGACCAGGCGGTGCGGCCGCCAGTCGCCGGCCATCGGCACGAACAGGCCGAGGTAGGCCAGGTGCGCGAGCAGGAACGCGCCCAGGCCGCCGATGAACGACACCGACAGCCACGGCATCGCCAGCAGGAAGTCGCCCACCGCCGAGCACAGCAGCGCCGCCATCAGCCAGCGCCGCTCGCGCGGCACCGGGTGGTAGCGCGCCGCGCGCGCCAGCATCAGCGCCATCGCCGTCTTCCACACCGGCTGGAAGGCAATCTGGCCGCTCAGCTGCGCGCCGGGCTGCGCGTCCATCGCCACCGTGACCAGCATGCCGCCGTAGACCAGGCCGGCCAGCGTGCCGGCCAGCCACCATTCGCGCACGCGCGCGGGCATCATCATCGCAAGCCAGCTCAAGGGCGCGCTCCTACGGTCAGCCTTGCATTGGGTTGGGCGCCGAACACGTCCGGCGCGTACATCGCTTCCACGCGCGTGGGCGGCAGCGCGAACTCGCCGGCGTTGTTCAGGCGCACCGTGTATTCGACGGTGGCGCTGCCGCGCGGCAGGTAGGCGTAGTACTCGCGGTAGGCCTGCTGCGTGCGCTCAGTGAAGGCCGGCCACGCGCCCGTGCGCCGCTGGCCGCGCGTGGCGATGTCCGAGTCGCGCCCGAGGCCGCTGCCGAGAATGGTGGCGCCGGCGGGAACGGGGTCGCTCACCACCACCCAGGTCATGTCGGCCTGCGCGTCGACCTGCAGCGTCACGCGGTAGGTATCGCCGCGCGACCACTTGCCCGCCACCGCCTGCTCCACCGGCGTCACGCTGCGCGTGATGCGGTAGCCGGCCGCGAGCGGCGCGGCCAGCGGCACCGCCGCCAGCGCGCGCACCGTGGCCCACGGCCGCCCGGCGCCCTGCTGGTCGGCGCGCAAGGTGGCGGTGCCGTCCTGCGGCCACGGCAGGCTCACGCTGCCCACGGCCACGCCGTCGCGGCTGGCCGCGCGCGCCCACTCGAACGCGCGCGTGGCGTCCGGCACGCCTTCCAGCGCCACGCGCGTGGCGCCGGCCACCGGCGTCTTCTCGAAGGCCTGCGCGAAACGCGCCACCGCCAGCGCGCCCCACGCGTTGGCGGTGGTGGTGCCCCACGCGCCGCGCACCTGCCGGCCCAGCAGGCCGGCGGCGAGCTGCGCGGCCTCGTCCTTCCAGCCGGGCAGGTCAAGCGACAGCGCCAGCAGCCGCGCGGCGTTGAGATCGACGCCGCTCATCAGCCACCACCAGTTGTCCTCGCGCTCGGTGGAGAACGCCAGGCGCGTGCCCTGCACGGTCAGGCGCGCGCGCAGGATCTGCTGCGCCTGCGCGAGGCGCGCCTCGCGCTGCGGGATGTCGTGCACGCGGCTCAGCAGCGCGATCCAGTCGAGCAAGGCGGAGGTGGGCCACTGCTGCGGCAGGATCTGGATCGCGCCGAGCATGCGCGCCTGCGCGTGGCCGCTGCGCGAGAGCGCCTCGAGCGCGGCCAGCTTGCGCACTTCCAGGTCCTGCGTGGGCGCCCAGCGCTCGCGCTTGATGCGGCCCTCGACGAAGGCCGCGAGGCCGCTCTCCATGCGCGCGCGGGTCTCGTCGGGCAGGCGCAGCGGCAGGCCCGCGCGCACCGCCTCGTCCGACAGCGCGAGCAGGTAGGCGGTGAGCACCTCGCTGCCGGCGGCGTCGTTCTGCAGCGGGAAATACGCCGCCAGCCCGTCATCGTCGAGATAGCCCGGCAGCTGCGCCGTGAGCGCGCTCCACTGCGCGGCGTCGCCGAGGCCCACCGCGCGCGAGGCGCGCTGCTCCAGGCACGAGAACGGATAGTCGCGGAACCACGCGCGCACGCCGGGCATACCGCCCGCGAGCGACGCCTGCAGGTCGACCTGCAGGCCGCCGCGCGGCCGGCCCGCGGCGTCGGCCAGCGCGCCCTGCGGCGCGCGCACCGGCACCGCCAGCGCGGGCGCGAGCTGCGCCAGCGTGGCCTGCTGCACCGCGAGCGGCACCGCCGGCACCAGTTGCTGCGCGAGCCTGACGCGGTCGGCCGCGCCGCCCTTGCCCTGCTCGCCGGCCTCCACTTCCCACTGCACGGTGCCTTCCTGCGCGAACGCGCCCGCGGGCAGCAGCGGCGCGCTCACGTCCCAGCCGATCTCGCGCGACGCGCCGGCCGGGATCTCCACCGTCTGCGCCGGCAATGCCGGCGCCGTCTGTTGCGCGGATTGCGAAGGCCCGCCCATGCGCGCCACCGCCTGCACCGTCATCGCCCGCTGCGTGGCATTGCGCAGCGTGAACATGGCGCGGTAGCGGTCTTCCTCGCGCACCAGCGGCGGCAGGCCGGAGATCAGCTGCAGGTCCTGCGTGGCGGCCACGGTGGCGCTGCCGCTGCCGAAGCGGCTCACGCCGAGGTCGGCCACGGCGACGATGCGAAAGCGCGTGAGCGAATCGTTGAGCGGCACCGTCAGCGTGGCGCGCCCGGCGCCGTCGAGCGGCACGCGCGGGTTCCACAGCAGCAGCGTGTCGAACAGCTCGCGCGTGGGGCTCTTGCCGCCGCCCCCGCCAGCCGGCACCGCCTTGCGGCCATAGTGCCGGCGGCCGACGATCTCCATCTGCGCGGTGGCGGTCTCCACGCCGTAGGCGCGCCGCCGCAGCATGGCATCGAGCAGGTCCCAGCTGGTGTTGGGCATCAGCTCGAGCAGAGCCTCGTCCACCGCGGCCAGCGCGACTTCGCCGCTGGCCGCGGGCTTGCCGTCGGGCAGCGTCACCTGCACCACCACCTGGGCCTTGCCGCGCACCGGATAGCTGGCCTTGTCGGGCGTCACCTTCACGTCCAGGCGATAGCCTTCGTCGCCGACGCGGATCTCCGCCAGGCCGAGGCGGAAGGCCGGTTTGGACAGGTCGACCAGCGCGCTCGGCGCGGCGTATTCGCGGCCTTCGCTGCGGAAGGCCTGCCACCATGCGAGCGGCTGGCGCCAGCCCCAGGTGAAGAACGAATACCACGGCACCTCGCGCAGCCGCCCGCGCAGCGCCAGCACCGAGACGTACACGTTCGGCCCCCACTCCGGCCTGACCTTGACGCGCACGGTCGGGTCGCGCCCGTCGAGCTCGACCACGCTGGCTTCCAGCACGCCTTCGCGCTCCACCGACACCAGCGCGGTGGCATGGCGGAACGGCATGCGCACCTGGAACACGGCGGTCTCGCCCGGCGCGTAGGCCTTCTTCTCGGGCAGCAGGTCGATGCGGTCGTTGTTCTCGCCGCCGAACCACAGCTCGCCCTGGCGCGTGACCCACACGCTGGTGGCGGCCTGCGACATGCGCCCGGCGTTGTCGCGCGCCTGCGCCACCAGCTCGACCTCGCCGGCCTCGGGCAGCGCCACCTCGCATTGCATGCGGCCCCGCGCGTCGGTGCGGCCTTCGCAGACGCTGCCGAGGTCGCGCGTCTGGCTGCTGTTGTCGTAGCGGTAGAAGCCGCCCACCACGCGCTTGCGCACCGAGGTGGTGGTGCGCAGCAGCGCGCGCACGGCGACCGGCGCGTCGGCCTGCGGGCGGCCCTGGGTGTCGAGCACGAGGCCGTTGACCTTGAGCTTCTGCCTGACCGACACCCAGTTCTCGGCGCGGATGCCCGCCACCACCGCCGCCGGCCACAGCGGCACGGTCTGGCGCAGCGTCTGGATCTCGCCGTTGGGGTCGGCGAAGCCGGTTTCCACCACGAGGTCCCTGGGCGCGTCCACGCGCGGCAGGTTCTTGAGCGTGAGCGCGCCGCCGCCGTTCTTGTCGAGCCTGAGCGGCAGCTTGTCGGCGACCAGCTTCTGGCCGTCGTCGCGCGCGGCGCCGTCCTCGCTCTCGTCCTCGTCGCCGGAGGACGGCTCGCCGCCCTTGCGCTGCGGGCGCGGCGGCGCGAAGGCGTAGTCGCCGTAGTCGGCGAAGCTCACGGACTTGCCGCGCAGCAGCGCCGACACCTGCACCGGCAGGCCCGCCGCGCCACCGCCCGACACGTAGTGCACTTCCAGGTCGAGCGGCACCTCGGCCGGCGCCACCAGCGCGCCGCCGCCGCCGGCCTTGAGCGTGCCGGCCAGCACCGGCAGGCGGAACGCCTCGACGCGGAAGCTGCCGCTGTCGAACGTGCGCTCGCGCGCATCGCTGAACGACACCGTGTAGACGCCCAGCTTGGCCGCCGCCGGCACCGCGAAGGCGCTCTCGGCGCTGCGCCCGCCGGTGGCGGTGGTCCGCCACCGCACCGGCTGCTCGTAGGTCTGCCCGCTGCCCTCGTGGCGGATCACCATCTTGCCGGGCATGGCCTCGTCGCCCGACGGCAGCGCGAAACCGTTCGCGGTCTCGGTGCGGATCAGGTGCTTCATCGACACGGTCTCGCCGGCGCGCAGCAGCGTGCGGTCGAACACGGTGGCGATGCGCACGTCGGGCGTGGCGCTGGTGTCGGTGGGCACGTTGAAGCGCCAGCTTTCGATGCCCTGGTTCCAGCCGGACATGACGAAGGCCATGTCGGCCTGGCCGCGCGCCTGCGGGTGGTCGGCGCCGATGCGCGCGGAGACGAAATAGCCGGACAGGCCGGTGTCGCCGCAGTCGCGCTCGCGCGCGTCCTCGACCGCGCCGAAGCTGGCCAGCCCGGCGGCGTCGGTGCGCGCCGAGGCCAGCAGGCGGCCGCCGCAGTCGCGCAGCGCCACCGCGGCGTTGGCCACCGGCTTGCCGTCGTCGAGCGTCGTGACCCAGGCCAGCGCGGTCATCTTGCCGGGGCCGCGCGCGAGCTTGAAATGCACGCCGAGGTTGGTCACCAGCGCGGCGGTGCGCACGTACATCGGCGCCTGCCGGCCGAGCAGCGCCTCGCCCAGCATCGGCGAGGCGATCTCCACCACGTGGAAGCCGGCCTCGGGCAGCGGAATGCCGACCACCTCGAACGGGCGCGGCGCCTTGCCGCCGGGGTCGGACAACTGCGGGATGGCGAGCTTGCGCGCGCCGGGCACGCCCTCGAGCAGCGACACCGAGCGCGTTTCGATGGCGGGCGCGTTGCGCGGGTTGACGACGTCGCCGGGCGCGCGGCCGGCCAGGATGGCGTCGAGCTCGCCGCGGGTCCAGGCGCTTTCGTGCAGGCGGCGCACCAGCGCGTACCAGCGCAGCACCGCGCCGTCGTCGTCCACCTTGAGCCGGCGCACGGTGCCGGCCTGGGCGCGCACGCCGAGCGCGGGCAGGTCGGCCTCGACGTTGCGCAGCGTGACCGGCAGCAGCGCCGGATAGTCGGCCGGCGCGCGGCCCTTGGGCAGTTCGCCGAAGCGCTCCAGCACGCCGAACGGCGCGGCCGGAAACTTCGCCAGCGGCGGCATGGCGGCGGTGGCGAACTTGAGCGGGAACAGGTCCGCGTTGGCCAGCGCGCGGCCGCTGTCGTCCTTCAGGCCCGCGGGCACCGACAGCGTGAATTCGGTCTTCTCGGCAAACGGCGGCGCGAAGGTGACGCTGCCGACCGGCGCGTCGCGCGCGGCGCCGGGCTCGAACTGCGGCGCGCGCGGGCCCTTGGGGGTGTTCAGCACGATGTGCTCGGCGTCCTTGCGCGAGATCGGCGCCGAGAACGACAGCGACACCGGCCGCAGCGGCGTGCACGGCGACTGCGCGCGCTCGCGCTCGCACGAGAAGCTGGCGGTGAAGGGCTCGCGCACGGTGTAGTCGAAGCGGCGCTCGTCGCGCGTGGCCACGCCGGACGGCGTGGCGATGCCGCCGCCCAGCACCAGCTGCATGCGCGCGCCGGCGGGCAGGCGCTGCTGGCACGTCAGCAGGTGCACGGTGTCGGCCTGCTCCGCCTTGAGCTTCCAGCGCAGCGCGGCCAGCACGGCCTCGCGCTCCTGGCCGCCGAGCAGCCGCACCGGGATGCGCTCGCCCAGGCCCTGCGCCTGGCACCACGCGGCCGCGCGCACCGAATCGGGCGTGGCCGCGCCGTTGAAGCGCAGCGCGAAGACCTGCTCTTCCTCGATCTCGCCGCCGGCCGGGCGCGCCGACACCACCGCCGGTCCGCCGGTCTCGAAACGGTATTCCGGCTTGCCGGCGTAGGCCTTGCCGGCCTCGCTCCGGAGGCCGGCCGCGATGCGCACCGCGCATCTGACGCCGGGCGGCAGGTCGCGCGTGAAATCGAACACCCAGTTGCGCGCATCGACCCAGCGCGCGTGGCCCTCGACGGCCGCGCCGCTGCACGACACGGCGGCGGGCGCGGCGGCCTGCGCGTCGCCGAGCGGCACCATCGCTTCATCGAAGCGGATCGCCACCTGCCGCACGCGCGCGGCCTCGCCCTCGGGCGAGAAGCGGACCACCTGCGCGGCCTGCGCCACGCCCGGCAGCAGCGCCGCCAGGGCACCCGCCAATGCCAGCGCGGCAGCCTGCCAGCGCCCGCGCTGCGCGCGCCTGCCAATCCGAGCGACGATCTGCGTCATCCTGTCCCCTTCCGTTTGCGGCACCGGGCGAGGGTGACATGCGCCGATGGCAAGTGCAAGTAGGCGCACGTCGGCGCGGCACCGACGCGGCATTGGCGCGACATTGAGGCGACAGCGGCAGCCCGCGCGCGCTAGCGCAGGTGCGACAGCGGCAGCGGCCCGTCGCGCTTGAGCGCGGTCAGCACGATGTTGGAGCGCACGCTCTCCACGCCGGGCACGCGCATCAGCTTCTTCATGGTGAACTCGGCCAGCGTGGGCAGGTCCGGCACCATGATGCGCAGCAGGTAGTCGGCCTCGCCGGCCACCGAGTAGCACTCCTGCACTTCCTCGAGCAGCAGGATGTCCTCGCGGAAGCGCTCGACGATGGTGTCGCCGTGGTGGGCCAGCTTGACGCTGGTGAAGACCAGCACGCCGAGGCCGAGCAGCGGCGGCGACAGCACCACGCGGTAGCCGGTGATGACGCCGTCGGCCTCCAGCCGCGCCAGCCGCCGGCCGATCTGGCTGGGCGACAGGTGGATGCGCTCGGCCAGTTGCTGGTGGGTGGAGCGGCCGTCGGTCTGCAGCGCCGCCAGCAGCGCGAGATCGAATGGATCGAGATTGAGCATGGTGGGTTCGCCTTGGGAATCGTGTCGCGGGCAGCGTATCGGGGGGCATGGGGGGCGGTCCGGCCACGCGCGCATGTTTTCCGCAGACAATAACAAATTCCTGCGGTTTATGTGCATTACAAAACCAAAACAGGCCGTTTTCGCGGGCCGCTTGCAGCGTCTGCTCGCTAAACTGTGCGGTAAATCTGCAGGAGATACCGCACATGGAAGCCACCGCGATCCGCCAGCCCGAAGATGCCGCCGCGCCGCCCGCCTTTGCCGGCACGCTGACCGACAAGCTCAGGGAACAGTTCGACGCCGGCCTGCTGTCGGGCCAGGCGCTGCGCGACGACTTCACCATCGAGCAGCCGCTGGAGCGCTATACCGAGACCGACCACGCGGTGTGGCGCCAGCTCTACGAGCGCCAGTCCTCGATGCTGCGCGGGCGCGTCTGCGACGAATTCCTCGAAGGCCTGTCCGCGCTCGGCATGGCGCACGACCGCGTGCCCAGCTTCGCCCGCCTCAACGAAACGCTGATGCGCGCCACCGGCTGGCAGGTGGTGGCCGTGCCCGGGCTGGTGCCCGACGAAGTCTTCTTCGAGCACCTGGCCAACCGGCGCTTCCCCGCGAGCTGGTGGATGCGCAAGCCCGAGCAGCTCGACTACCTGCAGGAGCCCGACTGCTTCCACGACGTGTTCGGCCACGTGCCGCTGCTGATCAACCCGGTCTTCGCCAACTACATGGAAGCCTACGGCAAGGGCGGGCTCAAGGCCGCCTCGCTGGGCGCGCTGGACATGCTCGCGCGGCTGTACTGGTACACGGTGGAGTTCGGCCTGATCCGCACGCCGGCCGGGCTGCGCATCTACGGCGCGGGCATCCTGTCGAGCCAGGGCGAGTCGGTCTACAGCCTGGACTCGGCCAGCCCCAACCGCATTGGCTTCGACGTGCGCCGCATCATGCGCACGCGCTACCGCATCGACACCTTCCAGAAGACCTACTTCGTGATCGACGACTTCGCGCAGCTGTTCGACGGCACGCGCCCGGATTTCGCGCCGCTCTACGCGGCGCTGCGCGGGCTGCCCACGCTCGGCGCCGGCGACGTGGCGCCCGGCGACCTCGTGCTCAACCGCGGCAGCCGCGAAGGCTGGGCCGACAGCGACGACATCTGAGCGCGCCGCCACTCACGCCCGCGCCCGCCCCGGGCGCTTTGTGAAACAATGCCCGCATGCCCCGCAGCAGCGCTCGCCACCGGGCGCCGTGGCGGCAGCGGCCGGCATTGCGCCCGTCCCGTTCCCATCCACACCATCGAGCCCATCATGTCCCCTGCGCCCCTCGTGCCACTTTCGCCGGAAGAACGCGCGCCGCTGCTGGCCGGCCTGCCCGGCTGGCAACCCGTCGAGGACCGCGACGCGATCCGCAAGCGCTTCACCTTCGCCGACTTCAACGCCGCGTTCGCCTTCATGACGCGCGTGGCGCTGGCCGCCGAGAAAGCCGACCACCATCCCGAGTGGTTCAACGTCTACAACCGCGTCGACATCACCCTGTCCACGCACGACGCCAACGGCCTGACCCGGCGCGACATCGACCTGGCCGGGTTCATCGAGCGCGCGGCCGCAACGCTGGCCAGGCCGTAAGGCCCGGCGCCCGCTGTAGGGAAACCGAAAGGTCCGCAAAGGCGCCGGCCTGTACAATTGGCGCCTGAGCGCCCGCCGCCGCCATTGCGGCGGCCGCGTTCCGCGTTCCTGCCCTGATCCGCCCTTGACCCGTTTCTTTCCCGGATTCCCCCTGCTGCCATGCGTATCCTTCTGATCGAGGACGATCGCCAGATCGCCAGTGGCGTCGAAGCCGGCCTGTCGCAGGCCGGCCACCAGGTGCGCGTGGTGCACGATGGCGTCTACGCCACCGAGCACCTGCTGCGCGAACAGCACGACCTGGTGATACTCGACCTGGGCCTGCCCGGCATCGATGGCATGACGCTGCTGGCGCGCTACCGCGCCCGCAACCGCACCACGCCGGTCATCATCCTCACCGCGCGCGACGAGCTCGAAGACAAGCTCTCCGGCCTGAACGCCGGCGCCGACGACTACCTGGTCAAGCCCTTCGCGCTGCCCGAGCTGGAAGCGCGCGTGCGCGTGCTGCTGCGCCGCAGCCAGCACGGCGAGGCCGCGCCCGAGCGCGACGTGCGCCTGGGCCGGCTGCGGCTGTCGGGCAACGACCGCCGCATGTTCATCGACGGCAAGCCGCTGGAGCTGTCGCCGCGCGAGTTCGCCGTGCTGGAGCTGCTGCTGCAGCGCCAGGGCCGCGTGGTCAGCAAGGCGCAGCTGCAGGACCACCTCGCCACCTTCGCGCATCCGGCCGGCGAAGGCGGCGACACCGTGGGCGACACCGCCATCGAGGTCTACGTGCACCGCGTGCGCAAGAAGCTCGAGGAAAGCGACGTGGAGATCGTCACCGTGCGCGGCTTCGGCTACCTGCTGCAGATCCGCGCCGGCGCCTGACGCCGCGCGCCCGGCCAGCCAGCCGCCCGCCCCAGTCCAGCCCAGCCCGCCATGTGGCCGCGCCCCCGCCCCCCGAAGGTTTCGCAGGCCATCGCCAGCCCCGCCGCGGCCCCCGACCGCCCCGCCGCCCAGGCCGTGCGCCCCGCTTCCACGCAGAGCCTGCGCGTGCACCTGCTGCGCGCGCTGGCCACGCCGCTGTTCGCGCTGGTGCTGACCAGCGGCTCGCTGTCCTACTGGCTCGCGGCCCACTACACCACCCAGGTGTTCGACCGCGCGCTGTACGGCGTGGCCAACAACATCGCGCAGCAGATCCGCATCGCCGGCCCGCGCCTGGAGCAGGACATCCCGATGATCGCGCAGACGCTGGTCGAGGCCGAGGGCACCGACCGCATCTACTGGCGCATCCACGGCCCCGACGGGCTGATCGGCGGCATGGACACGTGGCTGGGCTACGGCACCGGCCAGACCTCGCTGCATGACGCGCGGCTGTTCTACGCGTGGTTCAGCGGGCGCCAGGTGCGCGCGGTGCGCCTGCCGGTCAACCTGCCCAGCCCGGCATCGGACGAGCTGGCCACCAGCGAGGCCGGGCGCGCGCCGCGCGGGCCGGTGGTGGTGGAAGTGGCGGAGCTGCTGGACCGGCGCGAGACCGCCGCCAACGAGATCCTGCTGTCGGTGTCGGTGCCGCTGATCCTGCTGCTGGTGGTGGGCAGCCTGATCCTCTCGCACGTGCTCAAGGAAGAGCTGGTGCCGCTGCAGATCCTGACCGACAAGCTCAACCGCCAGACCGCGCGCTCGCTGGCGCCGCTCGACGAGACCCAGGTGCCGGCCGAGGTGGAGCCGCTGATCCGCGCGCTCAACGCGCTGCTGGCGCGGCTGCGCGACGCGCTCGACGCGCAGCGCAAGTTCATCGCCGACGCCGCGCATCAGTTGCGCACGCCGCTGACCGCGGTCAAGCTGCACGCCGACCGCGCGGTGCAGTCGGACGACCCGCAAGTGACCGGCCACGCGCTGCGCGAGCTGCAGTCGGCCGCCGACCGCGCGGTGCGGCTGTCCAACCAGCTGCTGTCGCTGGCGCGCGCCGAACCGGGGCTGTCGCTGGAGCGGCTCGGGCCGATCGAGCATTTCGACCTGGCCACGCTGGCCTTCGAGACCGGCGCCGAGTGGGTGCCGCAGGCGCTGGCGCGCCACATCGACCTGGGCTTCGAGACCCTGCCCGGCCCCACCTTCACCGGCGCGGCGCCGTCCACGGTGCGCGGCAACCGGCTGCTGATGCGCGAGGCGCTCAGCAACCTGATCGACAACGCGGTGAAGTACGTGCCCTCGGGCGGGCGCATCACGGTGCGCGCCGGCGGCGAGACGCTCGGCCATCGTGGCATGGCGGTGGTGATGGTGGAAGACAACGGCCCCGGCATCGCGCCGGCGCGCCGCGAGGAAGTCTTCAAGCGCTTCTTCCGCGGCGACCACACGCCGAGCGGGCCCGGCGGCAACGCGCCGGCCCAGCCGCCCGGCGGCGCCGGCCTGGGGCTGGCCATCGTGCACGAGATCATCGGCCTGCACCAGGGCTCCATCCGCATCGAGGACGTGCCGCCGCCCGCGCCCGGCACCGAGGCGCGCGGCATGCGCTTCGTGATCCGCATCCCGTGCGAGGCGCCCGGCACTGCCTGAGCCTGCCGGGCGCGCATTCAGGCGCGTTCAGGCACGTTCAGCGCGTCTTCTTTTCCTTCGGCGCCAGCATGGTGCCGCGGCACTGCGGGTTGCCGCAGCGGCACTCGAATTCCTTCTTGAGCTTCTTGGTGTAGCGCGCGTCGATCACGAGGCCATAGTCGTAGAACAGCTCCTCGCCGCCGGCGATGTCGCGCAGCGCGTGGATGAACACGCGGCCCTTCTTCTCGCGCGCCTCGCAGTTGGGCTCGCAGGCATGGTTGATCCAGCGCGCGCGGTTGCCGCCGAACTTGGCGTCGATCACGTCGCCGTCTTCCAGGCTGAAATAGAAGGTGTGGTTGGGATCGGCGGGATCGTGCGGGTGGCGCTTGAGCGCTTCCTTCCAGGAAATATGCTCGCCCTTGTACTCGATGATGCGCTCGCCTTCGGCGATCGGCGCGATCGCGTAGACGCCCTTGCCGTGCACGCCCGAGCGGCGTACCTCGATGCGGTCGGACGCGGTCTTGCGCTTGCCGTCCTTCGCCTTCTGCCTGCCCTCCTGCTTGCCCTGCTTCTCGCCTGCCGCCGCGTCAGCCGCGGCACCCGTGCCGTTCTTCATGTCGCTGGTTTCCTGTTCCGCGCCGCTGCGCCCTGCCTGTTCCGCCATTTGCCATCCCGTCGTGATCCGCCGGCCTGCCACCCAGTGTGGCTGCGCGCTGGCGATGATACCCGCGCGCCATCGCGGCGGCATCCCCCTTGTCCGGTATACGCACGGCCGCAGGTGGCCGTATACGCAAAAGCGCAGCAGGAGGCCCCTGCGTAAACGCATACGGCGTGTATACGGCGCACATGGCCCAACTGCCGCGCATGTGGATAAACCCGCAAAAATCTGTGGATAAGGACGCGCGAATCATGTGGGCCGCCTGGGGTTGGCATGGGGATGCCTCAGGCATAAGTCGGAGGCTCCGGTTTACCTCCCTCGGCCAAACGACCGAGTCATCCACGCCGGCCAACACCGGGTCCCGGGACTTTCATGTCGCACAAGCCATTGATTCATATGGAGTAAATGCAGTTATCCACAGAAAGGAGCGGCGTTTACCTACTACTACTATCTGTATACATGAAAGAAAGAAGTAAACCGAAAGGACTACGCCCGCCATCGGTCGAAAAGCGCAGCAGGCAGGAAAAACAGAGCGGTGGAAACCGCTTTTTGGCGGGGCTACTTTTTTAGGCAGGGGAAATCGTGCGTATACGGCGTCGGCATCGGTATACGCGGCGACGGGCGGTATACGCGCATCGACTTCCTGCCGTATACGCCACGCACCGCCACGCAATGCCTTGCCTGGACGTGCATTCGCGCCGCGAATAGCGCCGGCATGCCTCTGCACGATAGTGCAGCCGCACTGCTTTTCAGGCCGGTCCGCCCTTCCCGGCAACGCTGCAATGGGTACGCTGCGGGTTGCATCCTCTGCCGGCAGGTTTGTGGCGTTGCGCAGGCAGCCGGTCCCGAGGCCGGTTTACACCCCGCGGGAAGGCTCGCCTGGCGCTTCGGCACGTATACGCGTTCCAGGAAGGCGCCAGGCGCCTCGCAAGGCGTCCAGAAGCGTCCAGGAGGGCCCAGGCGCGTTTTTTTGCCGCTTCGTGCCCGGGAGGACACCTGCGGTCCCGTTTCGCCTGGAGCGCTTTCCTGGACCGCGCGGGTCGTCCGGGGCCGCTTCGCGATCCCGAGCCGGCCCGCTTTTTTCCCTCAAAGCCCCAGCCGGCGCGGCCTGGCGCGCCATACGCTGTAACAATCTGTTCCCGGTCGGTCTTGCCCGACACGGTATGATGTGGCCCGCGGCGCCTTTGCCGAGGCCGGTGCCCAGCGCGGCGGCCAGGGCAGGCGTCCCTGTTTTATCAACTCGAGACGGAGTGAAGCATGACGAAAACCGAACTGATCGACGCCATCGCGGCCGGCGTGGACGGCCTGACCAAGGCCAAGGCTGAACAAGCGTTGAACGTGACGCTGGGCGCCATCATGGACGCCGTCGCCAAGGGCGACACGCTGAGCCTGATCGGCTTTGGCACGTTCAGCCAGGGCGAGCGCGGCGAACGCATGGCGCGCAATCCGCGCACCGGCGAGGAAATCAAGGTGGAAGCGGCCAAGACCGTCAAGTTCAAGGCCGGCCAGAAGTTCAAGGACGCAGTGAACCAGTAAGCAGCAACGTCCCGCGGGCGGCCTTCGCGCCAGCCTTGCAGGAACAACCCCGCCGTGTCGCCGCCAGCCGCCTGGCGCGGGCGAGCGCCAGGCGGGGAGCGTTATCCACAATGCCGGCGCGGTGGTTATCCTGACGCCACGCGGTATACGCGGCACCCTCCGCCAGCCGGGTAAGATTGAGCCTTGTCGGCGCCTTCCCTCAATAAATACAAGGGTCTACGGCGTCCTGCCGAGTCGGACCAGCATGGACCTCAGATCTCCGCGTCGCAGATTTCCACAGTCTTATTCACAGCGTTTCCCACAAAATTTTCCACAGGCGCGCCTGGTCGGGTTGGGCCTGCTGACGGCGCTCGCGCTGCTGTGCGGCTGCACCACGCCGTCGCAGCCGGCGCGTCCGGAAGCCGCGCCGCTGCCCGACACCGAAAGGCCCGTCACCACGCCCGGCGCCAGCCCGCGCCAGCGCATCGTCGAGATCGCCTGGCAGGAGTGGCAGCGCTGGGGCGGCCAGACCGTGCGCCTGGGCCGCGACGACACCGCCTGCGTGACGGACAGCCCGCTGCCGGCGCCGCTGCTGCCGGGCGCGCCGCCATCCGACACCGCCGACGCCGAGCCGACCGATGCCACCGACCGCACCGCCGACCGCGAGGATGACGAGGGCGCGGCGGCGGACTGCCTGCATTTCCCCGACGGCACCGGCATGGAAGCCACCGCCGAAGGCTGCAAGCTGGCCCAGCGCTACTGGGCCATCGTCGGCAAGGCCGTGACCTGCCGCCAGATCACGCAGGGCAACTGGGCCTGGTCGGCGGTCTTCATCTCGTGGGTGATGCGCAAGGCCGGACTGGACGAGCGGCAGTTCCTCACCGGCGACTCGCATTCGATGTACGTGGTGGACGCGCGCGACGGCATCCTGCCGGCGCCGGCCTTCCGCGTCGAGCCGCTGCCCGCCCTGCCGCGCCCGGGTGACATGATCTGCGCCGGCCGCGGGCGCGACAAATACCTGGCCAGCGCGGCGGAGATCGGCTTCGGCACCACGCCCATGCATTGCGACATCGTGGTCGAGGTGGACCCGGCCGCGCGCCTGGTCAAGGCCATCGGCGGCAACGTGCAGCAGTCGGTGTCGATGGAGGAGATCGAGCTGGGCGACTCCGGCATGATCGACGGCGTGACCAATTCGCATATGCCGTGGCTGCTGATCATGCGCAACACCCTGCCGTAGGCCGCGGGCAGGCCGTGGCCGGCGGGCCGTGCCGCAGCACTGGGTACGCGGGATGCCGCGGTGCCTTCGGTCAGAATATCGGTGGAATAATTCTGGCGACGAATGTTTCGTCGGGTTCGCGAGTCGGTATCAATAGATACGGTGAATTTTTTGACCCGAAAAGCAGGCTGGGCGGTCCTGCTCATCCAGCCTGCTCTCCGCCACATGTTGGTGATTTTGATTGATGGTATGGATGCCATCATCATCGCTGTAACTTGATTCATAAATGGCATGAATTCAACGGCGCCCATCCCGAGCCTGTGCCATCAGCTTCCAGCCGACGCTCCCGCGCGCCGGCGCCCCGCCAGCAGCCCTTCCGCGGCATAGATCGCCAGCGAGATCCAGATCAGCGCATAACCGGCCTGCTTGCTGGCCGGGAACGGCTCGTGCCACAGCCACACGCCCAGCAGCAGTTGCAGCGTCGGCCCGGTGTATTGCAGCAGCCCGAGCAGCGACAGCGGGATGCGCCGCGCGCCGGCGGCGAACAGCAGCAGCGGCACCGCCGTCACCGGCCCGGCCAGCAGCGCCAGCAACTGCACGCCGCCTTCGGCCTGGCTGAAGCCGGCCTGGCCGCTGGCGAACAGGTAGGCCAGCGAGGCGGCTGCCAGCGGGAACAGCAGCAGCGTCTCCAGCGACAGTCCCTCCAGCGCGCCCAGCGTGGCGGTCTTGCGGAGCAGGCCGTAGCCGCCGAAGCTGCTGGCCAGCGCCAGCGCGATCCACGGCAACTGGCCCGCGGCCACCGTCAGCCACAGCACGCCGGCCGCGGCGATGGCGATCGACAGCCATTGCCCGGGCCGCAGCCGCTCGTGCAGGAACACCACGCCTAGCAGCACGTTGAACAGCGGGTTGATGAAGTAGCCCAGGCTGGCGTCCACCACCCGCCCGTTGGAGACCGACCAGATGTACAGGAACCAGTTGCCGCTCAGCAGCAGCGCGCTGGCCACGAAGCCGGCCAGCAGGCGTGGGTTCGACCACACCGCGCGCAGCCAGCCCCAGTGGCGGCGCCATGCCAGCACCAGGCCGAGGAATACCAGCGACCACACCATCCGGTGCAGCAGGATCTCGGTCGGCGCGATGCCGTGCAGGGATTTGATGTAGAGCGGCAGCAGGCCCCAGATGACGTAGGCCAGCAGCGCGTAGAGAATGCCGATTTGCATGAGAAGTCCAGGAGGAATCGGGCATTTTACCGGCGCAAAAAAGCCCGTGCAGGGCACGGGCTCCGGCGGGGGCGCTCGGTCTGGGGGCGCTTACAGCTTGCGCGCGAAGCTGAATTGCGAGAAGGCCTGCTCGGCCACGTTGAACCAGGCCGCCTCGTTGTTGCGGAACACGCGCCAGTCGTCGTAGATCTTCTTGAACGACGGGTTCTTGGCGGTTTCGTCGGCGTAGGCTTCCTGGGTGGCCTTGAAGCAGGCTTCCATGATTTCCTTGGAGAACGGGCGCAGCTTGACGCCGTTCTCGAGCAGGCGGGCCAGCGCCTGCGGGTTGAGCGCGTCGTACTTGGCCATCATGTTGGTGTGGGCCTCGATGGTGGCGGTCTCCAGCGCGCGCTTGTACTGCGACGGCAGCTTCTCGTATTCGGTGGCCGAGGCGTAGAACGACAACTGCGCGCTGCCTTCCCACCAGCCCGGGTAGTAGTAGTACGGCGCCACCTTGTAGAAGCCGAGCTTCTCGTCGTCATAGGGGCCGACCCATTCGGCCGCGTCGATGGTGCCCTTTTCCAGCGCCGGGTAGATGTCGCCGCCGGCGATCTGCTGCGGCACCACGCCCAGGCGCGACAGCACCACGCCGGCAAAACCGGCGATGCGGTACTTCAGGCCCTGCAGGTCCGCCACGGTCTTGATCTCCCGGCGGAACCAGCCGCCCATCTGGGCGTTGGTGTTGCCGCCGAGGAAATTGACGACGTTGTATTCCTTGAAGAATTCGCGCATCAGCTTCATGCCGTTGCCCTGCATCATCCAGGCGTTCTGCTGGCGCGAGGTCAGGCCGAACGGCACGGTGGTATCGAAGCACAGCGTCGGGTTCTTGCCGAAGTAGTAGTAGCCCGCGGTGTGGCCGATCTGCACGGTGTTGTTCTGCACCGCGTCCAGCACCTGCAGGCCCGGCACGATTTCGCCGGCGGCGAAGACCTTGATGTTGAACTTGCCGTCGGTCAGTTCCCTGACGCGCGTGGCCAGCAGCTCGCCGCCGCCGTAGATGGTGTCGAGCGATTTCGGGAAGCTCGAAGCCAGGCGCCATTCCACCGCCGGGTTGCTGCCCACCACCGCGGGCGCGCTGGCGGCGGCCGCGGCAGGCGCCGCGGGTTTTTCGTCCTTGCCGCAAGCGGCCAGCGCGCCGGTGGCCGCCACGGCCGATGCCTTCAACAGAAAGGAACGACGTTCCATGACTTGTTCTCCTCTTTTATCGGTTCTTGTAATGCGGCAGCAGGCGCGGCGGCCGCGTCTTGCGCGGAACGCCGCTCTTGTGCCGAGACGCGCGTGGAGCCGGATACGGGCGATGCGGCCGTGGGCGCAGCAATGAGCCTGTTGCGAAGGCATGCCACGGTGATGACGTATGCTGGCATGCCTTCGCAACAGGCTCGAAAGGCCGGCCCGTACCCGTCGGGCTGGCCAGATGATTATAGCGGTGGCCCTTTCGCCACGGGGGGCCGGCAAGGTCCGGGTTTTCGCTAGGAGAGGCCGCGCGGCAAGGCCTGGCGCGACGCCGCGGCGAGGTCGGCGCGGGCATGCCGCAGGCGGCGCGCACGGCGCTTTTCGGCTTGCCGCCGCCGCGTTTTCCGTATGGTGGAAAGGCCGCTTTGCCACGGATTTTGTAACCCCGCTTGCTGTCCAATCGCTCGACTGTTAAAAAATCACGCCTTGCCTGCCTAGCCTATGTTGTCCGCTGTCCCGCCCGTTTCCGGCCGTCCGCCGGCCCGCCGCCCGCATTGCCTCGTCCTGGCCATCCTGGCCGTCTGGGGTCTCGACGCGTGCGCGCAGGCGCCCGCCGGCACGGAGCTGGTCCCGCCGGCGGTGCAGGCCGCGCCGCACGCGGTGGCGCAGCCTGCGCAGCAGGCGGGCGACGATCCGCTCGGCGCGCTGATCTCGGGCACGCAGGACGCAGGCCGCGCCGCCGCGTCCACGGCACCCGAGGCGCCACCCCAAGCGGCGCCCGAGGCCACACCCCAGGCCGTGCCCGAGGCGGCACAGGCCCAGGCGGCGCCCGACGCGCCCGCGCCCGAAGCCTACGTCATGCCGCCACCGCCCGCGCCCGCCACCTGGGTCAACGCCGGGCTGGCCGACGACGGCAGCGAGCTGGCCGGCCCGCCCGATCCCGAATACCCGCTCGAGCCCTACGTCGCCCCGCCGCCGCCGGTGGTGCTGTTTCCCGCGCGCCTGGGCCAGTTCGTGGCGAACGCGCCGCCGCTGCCGGCCAGCGACGCCCCCGAGGCGCCCGCCGCCGAAGGTTTCTCGCTCACCTCGCAACTGCCGCCCGACGATCCCGCCGGGGACCAGATCCTGCGCCTCGGCTACAGCGGGCGTGCCGCCTACGACGACCGCACCCTCGCCGCGCAGGCCTGCCCCGGCGGCGGCACGCTGTCCGCCGGCCTCTCCGGCGTGGCCTGCCGCAGCAGCGGCGAGGTCAAGGTCAAGGAATCGCTGTTCTCGCTCGACGGCGGCACGCAGGTGCAACTGGTGGCGCAGGCCAAGGGCACGGACGCCACCTCGGTCAACGGCCGCCCCGCTGCCGTCGACCAATACGCGCTGCTGCCGCAGTTCTACACCGCCGTGAGCGGCCTGCCGGTGCTCGACGGCGCCACCATGTGGGCCGGCCGGCGCGAGGATTCGTCCTTCCTGATGTCGTCCGGCCTGCTGCCGCCGAACTCGCCGGCCATGCGCGTCGGCGTGGACAATGCGCGCTTCGGCGACATCGCGCTCAACTACCAGTACACCGCGCGCAACGATCTCAACGGCGCCAACCTGCCGAGCTACCACTCGCTGCGCACCGCGCCCATCTCGACCAACGACAAAGGCTCGGTGCAACTGGGCTACACGCGCGTGGAGGCCGAGCCGCTGATCCAGCAGACCGGCAGCGCGTGGTGGGTCTCCGCGATGCACGAGCAAAAAGGCGTGCTGGCCGGCACCAACCGCCTGGGCATGCAGTTCGGCGAAGGCAGCCGCAACGCGCTGACCGGCTACACCGGCATGGGGCCGTCGCTGTCGCGCGTGCGCGTGGCCGAATCGATGGAATGGAAGCGGGCCTCCGGCCTGGGCCTGGCCGGCTCGGTCGAATCGAGCATGCAGTTCGACCGCTCGCCGGTCGGCACGCTGCAATGGACCACCACGCGCGTGCGCCCGGCCTATATCGCCAGCGACCAGTTCAAGCTCACCTTCGAAGTCGCGCGCGACCAGATCACCTCCGGCTTCGGCACCAGCGGCCAGCGCACCGCGGTGACGGTGGCGCCGACCTTCACGCTCGGCAAGGCCGCGGGCAACGCCAACCTGCGCGCCTTCTACACCTACAGCCGCGCCACCGACGTGGACGGCATCGCCTTCACCGCGCCGGCCGATACCTGGGCGTCGCAGAATTCGGGCTCGATCTTCGGCGTGCAGCTGAATCGGCGCTGGTAGGCGCCGAGGTGGTTTGCGGCGATGCTCGCGACGCGCGCAGGTGCATCCCGGGCAGATTCGGCATGCGGATTTCGGGGGAATTTCAGGCAATGCCGATAATCGCGGGCGCGACGGCATGAAAGACGAGGGCGAATCCCTTGAAGAGTAGGCGGTGAACGCGGCCGGCGCAAGGCAGGCGAAGCGGCCGGGCCCGTTCCCGCGCCAGCGGCCGGGCGCGCGGGGCCGCACGCGCCGCTATCCGACCTCGACCCTGTTCCTGCCCGTTTCCTTGGCCTTGTACAGCGCCAGGTCGGCGCGCTTGAGGATGGCCTGGGCATCGCGCTCGCCGGGTTTGCGCGACGCCACGCCGATGCTGACGGTAAACGGGATCGGGATGCCGATGCGCCAGTTGTGCGTGAAGTCCTGCTGCTCGAACGTCGATTTCAGCGCTTCCGCGGCCGCCCTCGCCTGTTCGGCGTCCAGCCCCGGCAACGCGGCCACGAACTCCTCGCCGCCCCATCTGGCGAACACGTCGACCTTCCGGCTGGACCCCATGCCCACCTTGGCCACGATGCGCAGGACCTCGTCGCCGACGTCGTGTCCGTAGGCGTCGTTGATCTTCTTGAAGAAATCCACGTCGAGCATGAACACCGCGAGGTCTTCCTCCGTGTCCAGGATATTGGTGACGACATCGAGGAATTCACGGCGATTGGGCAGGCCCGTGAGCTCGTCCGTCACGGCCTGCTTCTGCAGCAGGTCGATCAGGCGGACGCGGTCGGTGATGTCGCGGATCACCGCGGTGAATTCGATCAGCCCTTCGACGTTGATCTTCGAGATCGCGATTTCCACCGGCAGCATCGAGCCGTCGCGGTGCAGCCCGTAGACGCGGTTGCGCTCGTCCATCTGCCGCGAGCGCACCGGGGAGCGCGCGAACTGCTGCACGTATTGCGCATGGTGCGTCCGGTATTTGTCCGGCAGCAGGCACTCGATGGGCTGGCCGACCATCTCGGCCGACGAATAGCCGAACAGGTTCTCGGCGGCCCGGTTGAACAGCGTGATGTTGTGCTGCTGGTCGATCGTGATGATCGCGTCGTAGGCCGCGTCGACGACCGAACGGAAGCGCGACGTCGTCGCCTCCAGGTCGCGCGTGAGCTGCATGCGCGAGGTGATGTCCAGCCCGGTGACGAGGATCTCCAGCACGGTGGCGCCGCCGTTGGCATGGCGGAACGGCTTGAGCGACAGCCGCCACCAGTGGGTTCCGTCGCGCAGGTCGTAGGCCTGCTCCAGCTCCTGCGCGATGCCCGAGGTGAAGCACTCCTGCAGCTTCTGGCGAAACTCGTGCCGGGCGTAGTTCGGGATCAGGGTATCGAACGGGACCGGGAACGCCCGCATGCCCACGCGCTTGCCGCCCGTCATCTGGATGAAGCCGTCGTTGCAGGCCGGCACCATCAGCCGCCCCGACTCGTCGTGGCCGATGACCGCCACGCTGGCGGCGATGCCGTCGACGAATTCCTGGATCGTGTTGCACGAGTCAGCCATCTTGTCCCCCGCTGGAAATGCCGCGCCGTTGTCACGTCCCTGACGCCCGCAACGCCCCGCAATGTGCCGGATTCCCCGGATGGTAGTGCAGTTAGCTGGCGATGGCGCGCGTCTGACGGAGAATGCCACGGCTACGGGATGCGTATGGCGGTATTTTGGAGGGGAGGGAAAGCGGTGGGCGGCGCGCCAGGGCGCTGGAAGATGGTGCCCCAAACGAGGCCCAAACGAAAAACGGAGACCGAAGTCTCCGTTTTCTTTCAAATCTGGTGGGGTGGCCGTGTCCTGATGTAGCTCCGCTGCGAGTTCGGCGCAGAAAGCCACGGCATGCCTACCGGTTGGTGGCGGGTCATTCCTTGAGCAGCACGAGATGCTCGATCAGCCGCACCATCAGATCCTTCTGCGCGGGCAGGCTTTCGGCCACCAGCAGCGCGAGGGCGACCAGCGTATTGTCGTTGATGAGCAGATCGACCGATCGCGCCAGCAAGTGCTGGTTCAGGCGTAAATACCACAGGAACAGGAAAGCGCCGGTGCGCTTGTTGCCATCAGCCAGAGGATGGTTCTTGATGACGAAATACAGCAGGTGGGCTGCCCGGCTGGCCACGTTGGGATAGAACAGTTCTTCGCCGAAGCCTTGTTCGATGGTGGCGATGCTCGATGCCAGGCCGCCGCCGCGCACCTGGCCGAATAGCTCGGTGGCCTCGCCTTTGGCGATCAGCTCGGCGCGCAACCGGGCGATGGCAGCCAGCACCTCATTCAGCGCCAGCGCCCGCATCCCGTCTTGCCGGCCGGTCAGTTCGCCCAGGCTTTGCTCGTCGTAGCCTTGCAGCAGGCTCCAACTGCGGGCGTATTCCTGGATGACGCCCAGTACGGCCTGGCCGTCTCCCGTAACCAATTGCTGGTTGGCCAGCGTTCGCGACAGCAGATCGACCGCCTGCCCGAATTCGATGCCGCGTTCCTGCAAGCGGCGCTGGTTCAGGGTGTAGCCATCGACCAAATGCTGCTTGAGGGTGCGCGTGGCCCACTGGCGGAACTGCGTCGCGCGCGCCGAACTGACCCGGTAGCCGACCGAGATAACGACATCCAGGTTGTAATGTTTCAGGTGGCGACGCACCCGCCGCGCGCCCTCCTCCTGAACTACCGAGAATTCCTCGGTAGTTGCCGATTCGGCCAATTCCGCCTCGGCATAGACGTTTTTCAGATGCAGGCTGACGTTGTCGGTCGAGGTGTCGAACAGCGCCGCCATCTGCCGTTGCGTCAGCCATACCGTGTCCTCGTCCAGCGACACGTTCAACTGGATCTGGCCATCGGCGGACTGGTAGAGGGCGACTTGGGATTGCGGCATGAGGGACATCTTACCGTCTCCCCCGCGCGCCCGAGCCAGGTGGTGCGGTTGCGCCATCGCGTGCCATCCTCAATATTCAGAATGGTTGGGGGCAAGGAAACGTGGGATGTAGCGGGACGAGCGGACCGTCATGCGTGCGGTTCTCGTTCAAGTCCCTGAGGCACAAATGAAAATGCCCAGCGCAAGGGCTGGGCATCGAATCTCTGGTGGCCTGGGACGGAATCGAACCGCCGACACAAGGATTTTCAATCCTCTGCTCTACCGACTGAGCTACCGGGCCAAAGAAGCGAAATAATAGCAGCGCTTTTTGACCCGGTCAAGCGCCGCCGGCAAAATTCCTCACTGCTCCGCGGGCTCGGGTTTGTTGCGGCCCAGCTCCACGCCGAGCTGCTTGAGCTTGCGGTAGAGGTGGGTACGCTCGAGGCCGGTTTTCTCGGCCACGCGCGTCATGCTGCCGTGTTCGCGCACCAGGTGGTATTCGAAGTAGGCGCGCTCGAACAGGTCGCGCGCCTCGCGCAGCGGCATGTCGAACGAGAAGTGCATCTCGGCTTCGGGCAGGCGCTGCGGGCTGCCGTTGGCGGTCTCGGCGGCGGCTTCGGCGGCGGCCGGCGCGGCGGCCTCGCCGTTGCCCGCGGCCGGCAGCGCGGCGCCGGTCGCGGCGGCGCCCGCGCGCGGGCGCTCGATGCCGCGCGCCAGGCCCTGCTCGACCGCTGACAGCAGTTTTTGCAGGGCGATCGGTTTCTCGAGGAAATTGAGCGCGCCGATCTTGGTCGCTTCCACCGCGGTATCGATGGTGGCGTGCCCCGACATCATGATGACGGGCATGCAGAGCAGACCTTGCGCCGACCATTCCTTGAGCAGCGTGACGCCGTCGGTATCGGGCATCCAGATGTCAAGCAGCACCAGGTCGGGCGTATTGCCGGCACGGTACTCGCGCGCCTTCTGCGCGTTTTCTGCCACTTCGACCACATGGCCTTCGTCGCTGAGGATTTCCGAGAGCAGCTCCCGGATACCCATTTCGTCGTCGACTACGAGGATGGTTGCCATACTTCCCCTCTTGACCCCACCGCGGCTCACCGGGTTCGGGGCCGCTACATTGTGACTATGCCAGTTTAACGAACAGGATGGAGATCTGCGCCCCGATGAGCTCGGTGCCCTCCATGCGATTGCGCAGTTCGATGCGGGCGCCGTGTTCGTCAATGATCTTCTTCACCATCGCGAGCCCCAGGCCGGTCCCCTTGGCCTTGGTGGTCACGTAGGGTTCGAACGCGCGGCTGAGGATGCGCGGGGCGAAACCGGGACCGTTATCCGCAATGGTGAGCTTGACGGCCTGCCGGTCTTCGCCGGCAGAATCTTTGTATTCTACAGTCTCGGTGTGCAGAGCGATACGGGGCGCCGGACGGGCCGCCGCGACGTTGTCCGCGACCGCATCCTGCGCATTCTGCAGCAGGTTGTGGATCACCTGGCGCAACTGCGTCGGGTCGCCCTTGATCTCGGGCAGGCCCGCCGCCAGCGACGGATGAATCACGGCATGCTCGTGCACGCCGGCGTCGTCGATGCCGTACAGATGCAGCACCTCGGCCACCAGCGCGTTGAGCTGCAGTGACTGCAACATCGCCGGCGGCGTGCGCGCGTAGTCGCGGAAGTCGTCGACCATGCGCTTCATCGCCGCTACCTGGTTAACGATCGTAGTGGCCCCGCGCTTTAGCACATCCGCGTCCGGACCCTCCAATTTAGGCGAGAGCTTCATCTGCAGGCGCTCGGCCGAGAGCTGGATCGGCGTGAGCGGGTTCTTGATCTCGTGCGCGAGGCGCCGCGCCACTTCGCCCCACGCCACCGAGCGTTGAGCCGAAATCACATCGGAGATGTCGTCGAACACCACCACGTAGCCGGGCTCGTCGCGCTCGCTGCGCTCGCCGCTGCCGCCGCCGGGCAGGCGCGCGCCGCGCACCAGCAGCGTGAGGGCCTGTTCCTCGTCGCTCTGCGGCAGCTCGATCTGCTTCTGCCAGTGCTGCGAGCCGCCCAGCATCTCGCTGGTGCTCTGCTCGGAAAAGGCCTGCCGCACGATGTCGCCGAAGGCGCCCAGCACCGGGATGGCCTCGATGGGCTGGCCCAGCGCGCCGCCGAACGGCTGGCGGAAGATGCGCTCGGCGCCGGGGTTGGCGGTGATGAGCACGAAGCGGCGGTCGAACACGAACACGCCGGCGGTGAGATTCTGCAGCACGCTTTCCAGGTAGGCGGTGGATTTCTCCAGCGCGCTGCGGTTCTGCTCCACCGCGATGCGCGCCTCGGACAGCTGGCGCGTCATCATGTTGAACTGCTGCGTGAGCATGCCGAGCTCGTCGCGGCTCTTGAGCTCGCGCTTGGGCGAGAGGTCGCCCTCGGCGACTTCCTTGGTTCCCTGCAGCAGCATCAGCAGCGGCCGCGCGAGCTGGCCGCCGAGCAGCAGCGCCAGCATCACGGCGATGAACACGGCGAGGAACAGCGTGAGCGTGAGCGTGCCGATGTACATCTTGCGCAGGCCGGTGCGGCCGAGCGCCTTTTCCTGGTACTCCTGGTACGCGCGCTGGACTTCGTCGGCATTGCGCGCGAGCGCCGCCGGCACCGGGTGCACGACCTGCAGGTAGCGCTCCTCGCGCACGCTTTCCCCGACCAGTCCGAAGCCGGACGAGGCGGCGTCCTCGGGGCGGCGCTCGATGGACAGGCCCGAGCCCGCCCAGCGGCTCACCGCGGCCGGCGGCGCCTTCGCCGCGGGCCGGCTGGCGGCGCCGGCGGCCTCGGCGCCGGGGGGATGCTGCGCGCTGTCCTGCGCGGCCGGCGCGGGGCCGAGCGGCACGATCACGCGCAGGCGGTACAGGTGGCTGACGTCGGTGCGCTCGGGCTGGCGGCCGTCGACGGCCGGGTCGGTGCCGCCTTCCACCGCCGCGTAGCCGCCCGCCAGCCGCGCCTGCTCGGCCAGCACGCCCGAGGGCAGGTCCGGCACCAGCGATGCGTAGTTGCTCGAGGCGGTGGCGATCACGCGCCCGCTGCCGGTGAAGATGGCGGCTTCCTGCACGCCGTACTGCTCGCGCAGGCGGTTGAGCTGCAGCGAGGTGGCCACGCTCGATGAACTGGTGAGCTGGTCGGCCATCAGGCGCGCCTTGCCCTGCAGGTCGGACAGCGCGCTGTCGATGGTGGAGCGGCCGAGGTTGAGGCCGGCTTCGAGCGCGGTCTCCACGCGCACGTCGAACCACGACTCGATGCTGCGCGAGACGAACTGCAGCGACACCAGGTAGATCAGCACGCCGGGCAGCACGCCGACCACGCCGAAGAACACGGCGAGCTTGGTCATCAGGCGCGTGCCGAACTTGCCGCGCCGGTAGCGCAGCCACAGGGTCAGCGCCAGCGCTCCGATGATCAGCACCAGCAGCACGCCGATCACCAGGTTGATCTTGAACAGCAGCGTGAAGTAGCGGTCGAAGAATTCCGTGTTGGCCGAGGCGCCGGCCAGCAGCGCCACCAGCACCAGCGCGAGGAACACGATGATGCCCGCCACCACGCGGTAGAGCACGCGCCGGAAGCGGCTGTCCCACAGGCTGGTGCTGGCGATCATGGCTGGCTCGCGGCCGGCTGCACCAGAGTGGTGGGCGAGAGCACGGTGGACACGGTCTGCGCGAACGGCACCGCGCGGGTCTCGCCGGCCACCGGCGCGGACGCGGCCGAGGCGGGCGCCGGCGCGGGCGGCGGCACCGGGACCGGCACCACCGGCACGACCGGTACCACCGGCGGCGCGGGTGGCGGCGATGGCGGGTACTCGGTCGGCACCGTGAAATTGAAGTGGCGCCACTCGGAGGCGAGGTTCCACTCGCGCGTGTTGACCGCGTTGATCTGGAACGGCTTGGGCAACTGCGTCAGGTCCAGGCGCATGCGCGCCTCGGCCTGGTAGGTCTCGCCGGCCTTGACCATGCCGCGGTCGAACACGCGCCAGCCGCGCACGCGCTGGATGAACTGCAGCGCGCCTTTCAGGCGCGTGAACGGCAGTTGCAGCCCGCCGGTGGATACGCGGTACTGGCGCGTGAGCGGATGGTAGGACAGCCGCACGCTGCGGCTGGCGTTGACGGGCTTTTCGTCGAACCAGTACCAGCGCGGGCGCGTGAGCTGGAAGTCGACCACGAAATAGAGCGAGATGCCTTTGTTGAGCGCATCCTCGAGCGGCGGCGGCAGGTCGAAGTCGAAGCTGGCCGCGAGGTCGAAGCCGCCGTCCTGGTACTCGATGCGGGCTTCCGTCACCTCGATGACGTCGGCGCGCGCGGTGCCCGGCAGCGCGGCCAGCGCCAGCAGCGCGGCCAGCGCGAACATGGCGGCGAGCCACCACGATGCGAGCCAGGCGCGCGCGCCGCGCGCACCATGCCGGGGACCGCCTGCCGCCAGGCATACGCACGCATTGTCGTCAGGGACGCGAAGGACGAACAAGCGAAGCGGATTCGGCATTGGCAGCGGTCGGGAGCGGTCAGGGTCGTTTCTGGAAGCGCGCGTAGAAGAAGCCATCGTGATCGGAGGGCAGATTGTCCCGGCTGGCACTCCCGCCGCCGGCCGCCTGCGCTCCATGCTCTCTACTGCCCGGCAGCATCTGGCCGGGCGCCTGCAATCGTATCGCATCTGGTAGCTGTGCACCAAACCAGCGCGCCTGCTCCTCGCCCTCCGTTGGGAAAATAGAACAGGTGACGTAGACCAGGATGCCGCCCGGCTTGAGCAGGTTCCAGAGCTGCGAAACGATGCGCCGCTGCTCCGTCACCAGGCGCGCGATGTCCACCTCGCGGCGCAGCCAGCGGATGTCCGGATGGCGGCGCACGATGCCCGAGGCCGAGCATGGCACGTCGGCCAGGATGCGGTCGAACGGCTGGCCGTCCCACCAGTCCTGCGGGCGGCTCGCGTCGCCCACCACCACCTTGGCCTGCTGGCCCAGGCGCGCGAGGTTCTCGTCGATGCGCGCGGCGCGCTGGGCATCGCTCTCGAGCGCGGTCACGTCGACGCGCGCCAGCTCCAGGATGTGGCCGGTCTTGCCGCCGGGCGCGGCGCACGCGTCGAGCACGCGCTGGCCGTCGGCCAGCTCCAGCAGCGGCGCGGCCAGCTGCGCGCCGGCGTCCTGCACCGAGACGTCGCCCTGGGCAAACCCGGGAATCTGCGACACCGGGAACGCGCGCACCAGCCGCACCGCCTGCGTGCCGATGGCCGTGCCCGCCATGCCGGCATTGGCCACGCGCGTGAGGTAGTCGGGCACCGGGACGCGCGCGGTGTTGACGCGCAGGGTCATCGGCGGGCGCACGTTGGCGCTTTCGGCCAGCGCGGCCCACTCGCCGGGATAGGCGTCGCGCAGCATCTTCAGCCACCACGCGGGCAGGTTCCAGCGCGCCTCGTCGTCGCGGCGCACGTCCTCGAGCAGCGCGCGGCGCTCGCGCAGGAAACGGCGCAGCACCGCATTGACCAGCCCGCGCGCGTGCGCGGTCTTCGGCTCGGACGCGGCGGCGCTGACGGCCTGGTCCACCACCGTGAACTCGGTATAGCCGCCCTCGCCCTGCTCGTCCTCGACCAGCAGCGCCAGCGCCACCGCCAGCAGCGAATCCACCTGCGCGCCGGGCGGGCGCGTCACCAGCTTCGTGACCAGCGCGCGCGCCGTGCCGAACTGGCGCATGGTGCGGTAGGCCAGGTCCTGCAGCGCGCCGCGCGTGGCGGCGTCGCGCACGCGGTCGAGGCGGAACTGCGCGGCGGCGTTATCGATGGCCAGCGGCAGCGCGCTGCCTTCGTTGACGCCGCGCACGGCAGTCGCGGCGGCGAGCATCTGGAAGGCGAGGGATTCGTGTGGCAGGCGCATGACAGTGGGCAGTGAAGCGGTAAGGCGATGGCGCGGTGACGCGGTGGCGCGAAAAAAAGCAGGCAGCCGCGCCGCGGGCGCTGGCGGCGGGGCCAGCCAGGCCGGGCGGGGCCGGAAACGAACTGCCCGCCGTTTCCAGGGGAAGCACGGCGGGCAGTTTACCTTGTATGGCCGCGGCCGGCTTTTTTGCCGGCTGCCGGGTCAGATCGCCATCGGACGGAGCGGATGGATCGGACGGCTCCGATGCATCGCGCCGCTTCAAGCCGAATCAGGCCGCTTCAAGTCGGATAGGTGCCGGTCTGCGCCATCTGCATCAGCCGCGCGATGCGCTCCTCGGTGGCCGGATGGGTCGAGAACAGGTTGGCGATGCCGCCGCCCGAGAGCGGGTTCATGATCATCATCTGCGCCGTGGCGGGATGTTCCTCCGCGGTCTGGAACGGGATGCCCTGCGCGTAGCGGTGGATCTTGTCGAGCGCCATCGCTAGCGCCTGCGGGTCGCCGCTGATGGTGGCGCCGCCGCGGTCGGCCTCGAATTCGCGCGCGCGCGAGATCGCCATCTGGATCAGCGAGGCCGCCAGCGGCGCCAGGATCGCCACGGCGATGCTGGCGATCGGGTTGGCGCGGTTGCCGTTCTGGTCGCGCCCGCCGAAGAACATGGCGAAGTTGGCCAGCGCGGCGATGGCGCCGGCCATCGTGGCGGCGATGGTCGAGATCAGGATGTCGCGGTGCTGCACGTGGGCCAGCTCGTGCGCCATCACGCCGCGCAGCTCGCGCTCGGACAGCACGCGCAGGATGCCGGTGGTGGCCGCCACCGCGGCATGTTCCGGATTGCGGCCGGTGGCGAACGCGTTGGGCGCGTCCTCGTTGATCAGGTACACGCGCGGCATCGGCAGCTGGGCGCGCTGCGCCAGCTCCTGCACCATGCGGTAGAACTGCGGCGCGGTGCTGGCGTCGACCTCCTGCGCGTTGTACATGCGCAGGACCATCTTGTCCGAGAACCAGTACGAGAAGAAATTCATGCCCAGCGCCATGACCAGCGCGAACATCATGCCGCTGCGGCCACCGATCATGCCGCCGATGACGATGAACAGCGCCGTGATGGCGGCCATCAGCATGAAGGTCTTGACCCAGTTGAACATTGCCTTGGCTCCGAAGAAGTCAGTTCCGCAAGCGGTTCCGCGGCACGGTGCGGAAGGCCGGGCCGGCCATGTCCGGCAAACCCGGCATGGTGATCTTTAGATAGTATCCCGCGGCCGGAATTCAACCGCCCGCTGCCTGTTTTTCAGGCAGCGGGGCCAGCGTAGCATCGGCGCCGGGCGCGCGCCCGGCCCGGTGAAGGCGACGCCGGCGAAGCGGTCCAGCCAGCACTTCAGGCGCGGCGCCGAGACCACGCCGGCCACTCTGCGCGGCGCCCGACGATGCAGGCGGTATCCGGGTCCGGCGTCACATCGGGCAGGAACACCGCGCCGACGCATCGTGGCCTCCTGGCGGGAACGGAAACGACGGCGCGCGCGAAACGACGGCGCGGCATGGACGGCATCGGCGGCATCATGCGCCGGCTTCGGGCAAGGCGCAGCGCGTGCCCGGCGGCAGCGGCATGCCCTGCAGGAACGCCTGGGCCGGCAGGCGGCGCCCGCCCGGCTTCTGCAGCTCGGTCACGCGCAGCGCGCCGTCGCCGCAGGCGATCACCACGCCGGCGGCATCGGCGGCCAGCACCGTGCCCGGCTCGTGGCCGGCATGATCGGTGGCGTGGCCCGGCAGCGCCTCGGCCTGCCAGCACTTGATGACGGTCGGGCCGACCTGCAGCGTGGCGCCCGGGAAGGGATTGAACGCGCGCACCTGCGCGGCCAGCGCGGTGGCCGCGCGGCGCAGGTCCAGCGGAGCTTCGTCCTTGCCGATCTTCTCGGCGTAGGTGACGCCCGCGGCCGGCTGCGGCGTGGCCGGCAGGCGCTCGCCCGCGGCCAGCCGGCGCAGCGCGTCCACCACCATGCGCCCGCCCAGCGCGGCCAGCATGTCGTGCAGCGTGGCGGTGGTGTCGCGCGGGCCGATGGGCACGGCTGCGCGGGTCAGCATGGCGCCGGTATCCAGGCCTTCGTCCATCTGCATCAGCGTGATGCCGGTCTCGGCGTCGCCGGCCTCGATGGCGCGGTGGATCGGCGCCGCGCCGCGCCAGCGCGGCAGCAGCGAGCCGTGGATGTTGAGGCAGCCCAGGCGCGGCAGCGCCAGCACCTCGGCCGGCAGGATCAGGCCGTAGGCGGCCACCACCATCACGTCCGGCGCGATCCGCGCGAGCGTGTCGACGGCGGCGCCGGCTTCTTCCGGGTACTTGCCGTGGCGGCGCAGGGAGCGCGGCTGCAGCACCGGCGCGAGACCCTGCTCCAGCGCGTACTGCTTGACCGGGCCGGCCTGCAGTTGCAGGCCGCGCCCGGCCGGGCGGTCCGGCTGGCTGAGCACGGCCACCACCGGGAAGCCGGCCTCGTGGATGGCGGCCAGCGCCACGCGGGCGAACTCGGGCGTGCCGGCGAAGGCGACGCGCAGCGCCGCGCACGGGCTGGCGGGTTGGGACACGTCTGTCATGGAGCGCTCCGGCGTAAAGCGGCGCCGGCCGCATCAGCGGCCGGCGGGGGAATCATGGGGAAGGCAATACGATAGCAGAGCGGCACGCGGTGCCGGCGCTGCATGCGAACTACATGCGCGCGCGCTCGCGCTTGTGCAGCTTGGACTTGATGCGCTGGATCTTGAGCGGCGACAGGTATTCCACGAATACCTTGCCCTTGAGGTGGTCCATCTCGTGCTGGATGCACACCGCCAGCAGCTCGTCCGCGTCCAGCTCGAAGGTCTCGCCCTTCTCGTTGAGCGCACGCACGCGCACGCGGTCCGGGCGCTCCACGCGGTCGTAGACCTCGGGCACCGACAGGCAGCCCTCTTCCCACACCTTGCGGTTGTCGCTGGCCCAGACGATTTCCGGGTTGATGAACACGCGCAGCTCGTCGCGGGTCTCGGAGATGTCGATCACCACCACCTGCTCGTGCACGTTGACCTGGGTCGCGGCCAGGCCGATGCCGGGCGCTTCGTACATGGTCTCGGCCATGTCCTGCACCAGCTGGCGGATGCGGTCGTCCACCGCGGCAACCGGTTTTGCCACGATATGCAGGCGGGGATCGGGGTAGGTCAGGATGTCGAGTTTGGCCATGATGCTGGGGCGCAACGCCCACTGCTCACACATGTGGCCCGCGTTGCGGCGACGGGTGTTTACATGCAGAATCGGGGCGCAAGTACAAAAATTCAAGGCGCGCCGCAGCAGGCACGCTCTCCAGGGTCAATCCGGCTGTTCTGCCAGCCGGTTCGAGAAAATGCGCGATCTTACCAAAGAACACCAGGCGGCGCCCCGCCGCAGGCAGTACGCGTTTGCCCGTTGGATGTTGTGTGCGGCTGGCATCACTGCCGCCGCGGGCGCGGCGGCGCAGGCCACCGGGCGCGCGATCACTCCGGTCACGCCGGCCCAGCAGGCGCAGGCCCAGGCCACCGCGCAGCAGGGCATCCCCGCCGCCGACCTGGCCGCGGACGCGCCTCCCCAGTACGTGGTGCGCGGCGGCGACACGCTGTGGGGCATCTCCGGGCGCTTCCTGCGCCAGCCGTGGCGGTGGCCCGAGCTGTGGGGCATGAACCGGCAGCAGATCCGCAACCCGCACCTGATCTACCCGGGCCAGGTGCTGTACCTGATTCAGCGCGACGGCCGCGCCTGGCTCTCCACCACGCCCGCCGACGGCGACACGGTCCGCCTCACGCCCGCGGTGCGCGGCGAGGGCGGGCCCGACGGCGCCATCGCCAGCATTCCCGCCAAGGACATCGAGCCCTTCCTGATCCGCCCGCAGGTGGTGGACGAAGGCACGCTGGCCACCTCCGCGCGCATCATTGCCCTGCCCGAGCCACGCGTCTACCTCGGCATGGGCGACACCGCCTACGTGCGCGGCATCTCCCCGCCCGAGGCCGTGGTCGGCAGCGACTGGCAGGCCTTCAAGCCGGTCAAGCCGATCCGCGACCCGGCCAGCGGCCGCGTGCTGGCGTTCGAGGCCGAATACCAGGGCAACGTGCGCGTGTCGCGCCCGCCCGAAGGCTTCGAGGCCGTCACCACGGTGCAAGTCACGCAGGCGCAGCAGGAAATGGGCACCGGCACGCTGCTGATGCCCCAGCCCGCGCGCGAGCCGGTGCGCTACATCCCGCACGCGCCCGACATGCTGGTCGACGGCCGCATCGCGGCGGTCTACGGCGGCGTGCAGTTCGGCGGCGCCAAGCAGGTGATCGTGCTCAACCTCGGCGGCGCCGCGGGCCTGGAGCCCGGCCACGTGGTGGCGCTGTCGCGCGCCGGGCAGGTGGTGCGCGACGCCACCGACGGCAACCGCAAGGTCCAGCTGCCCGACGAGCGCTACGGGCTGGCCTTCGTGTTCCGGGTGTTTCCGGGCGTGGCCTACGCCCTGGTCACCGATGCCTCGAACTCGATCGAGGTGGGCGACCGCATCACGTCCCCGCGTTGACGGCACGCACGGCAGCGGGCGCGGCCTCGACGGCGGCGGCCACCACGGCGGACGCCGCCGAGATCGCGGCCTGGCTGCGGCTCACGCGCGTCCCCGGCCTCGGCAAGGCCGCCGTGCGGCAGTTGCTGGCCGCGTTCGGGCTGCCGCAGCAGCTGTTCGCGCTCGATGCCGCCACCCTGTCGCGGGTCGTGCCCGCCCGCCATGTCCGCGCGCTGCTGGCGCCGCCGGACGCTGCCACGCTGGCGCTGGCCGGGCGCACCGCGGCATGGGCGGCCGAACCCGGCAACCACGTGCTCACGCTGGCCGACGCGGCCTACCCGCGCGCGCTGCTCGACCTGGCCGATCCGCCCCCGCTGCTGTACGTCAAGGGCCGGCTCGACCTGCTGGCCCGCGCCGCCGTGGCGATGGTGGGCGCGCGCAACGCCACCGTGCAGGGCGCGGAGGACGCGCGGCGCTTCGCCGGCGCGCTGTCGCGGGCCGGGCTGGCGGTGGTGTCGGGACTGGCGCTGGGCATCGACGGCGCCGCCCATGACGGCGCGCTGGCCGGCCCTGGCGGCACCGTGGCGGTGATCGGCACCGGCGTCGACGTGGTCTACCCCGCGCGCCACCGCGCGCTGGCGCACCGCATTGCCGGCGCCGGCGCCATCGTCAGCGAATTCCCGCTCGGCACCGCGCCGCGCAGCCAGCATTTCCCGCAGCGCAACCGCATCATCGCGGCGCTGGCGCGCGGCGTGCTGGTGGTGGAGGCGGCGGCGCGCTCGGGCTCGCTGATCACCGCGCGGCTGGCCGCCGAGCTCGGCCGCGAGGTCTACGCCATGCCCGGCTCGATCCACGCGCCGCTGTCCAAGGGCTGCCACCTGCTGATCCGGCAGGGCGCCAAGCTGGTGGAGACCGCGCAGGACGTGCTGGAGGAGCTCGGCATGGCCGCCCGCGGCGCGGCGCCGGCCGCTTCCACGCCGGCGCCGCGCCCCGCCGACCCGCTCGGCGCGGCGCTTACCCACGGCCCGGTCGCGTTCGACACCCTGTGCGCGCGCGCCGCGCTGCCGCCCGAGCAGGTGGCGGCCGCGCTGCTGGCGCTGGAGCTGGAGGGGGCGGCGGAGCGCCTGCCCGGCAATGTCTACCGGCGGCTGGGCTGAGCGTGGCGCACGCTTTTTCCGCCGACCGCTACAATCAAGCGATTCCCGTGCCTGAAAAGGCTCATGTTTAGGCTGCCATGACCGTTTACTTTCCGGAGCACAATGCGGGCGAGCTCGCCCAGGCGCTGGCAGCGCGTGCGCAGGGCCGCCTGGTGGCCTGCCTGTGCGCTGCCTGGTGCGGCACCTGCCGGGACTACCTGGAGGCGCTGCAGGCGCTGGCGGCGCGTTTCCCGGACGACTGCTTCGTCTGGATCGACATCGAGACCCATGCCGACCGGCTGGGCGACCTCGACATCGAGAATTTCCCGACCGTGCTGGTGCAGCCGGCGGCCGGCGGCGCGCCGCAGTTCTACGGCACGCTGCTGCCGCACATCGAGGTGCTCGAGCGTATGCTGGCGCGTGGCGCGGCCATGACGCTGCCGGCGGGCGCCGAAATCCCGGACGTGCTGGCATGGCTGCGGGGCGGGGGCGGCACCGTTTGAAGGCGCCGGCGGCGGTGGCCGGCTTGCACCGCCGTCGGAACCGCGCTTATTATTGGCGCCTCAAAGCCCCCGGCTCGCTGTTTACATATAGTGCAGAGCCTTCAGTGGCAACAATTCGCAGGCTCGCCGACGAGCGGCCAGCAAGGACCGATCCATGTCAAAAGCCCTCATCATCGCGGAAAAGCCATCGGTTGCGGCCGATATAGCCCGTGCCCTCGGGGGCTTTACCAAGCATGACGAATACTTCGAGAGTGACGATTACGTGCTTTCGTCGGCCGTCGGCCACCTAGTGGAAATCGCCGCCCCGGACGAATACGAGGTCAAGCGCGGCAAGTGGAGCTTCGCCAACCTGCCGGTGATCCCGCCGCACTTCGACCTGCGCCCGATCGCCAAGACCGAGTCCCGGCTCAAGGTGCTCAACCGCCTGATCAAGCGCAAGGACGTCACCGCGCTGGTCAACGCCTGCGACGCGGGGCGCGAGGGCGAGCTGATCTTCCGCCTGATCCAGCAGCAGGCCAAGGCCCGCCAGCCGGTGCAGCGCCTGTGGCTGCAGTCGATGACGCCGCAGGCCATCCGCGACGGCTTCGCCCGCCTGCGCGACGACGCCGACATGCTGCCGCTGGCCGACGCCGCGCGCTGCCGTTCGGAGGCCGACTGGCTGGTCGGCATCAACGGCACGCGCGCCATGACCGCGTTCAACAGCAAGGGCGGCGGCTTCTTCCTGACCACCGTGGGCCGCGTGCAGACGCCGACGCTGTCGATCGTGGTGGAGCGCGAGGAGAAGATCAAGAAGTTCGTGCCGCGCGACTACTGGGAAGTGCGCGCCGAGTTCATCGCCGCCGCGGGCCTGTACGAAGGCCGCTGGTTCGATCCCAAGTTCAAGAAGAACGAGTTCGATCCCGAGGCGCGCGACTCGCGCCTGTGGAGCGAGGCCGAGGCCAAGAGCATCGTCGCGGCCTGCCGCGACAAGACCGGCACCGTCACCGAGGAATCCAAGCCCTCCACGCAGCAGTCGCCGGCGCTGTTCGACCTGACCACGCTGCAGCGCGAGGCCAACTCGCGCTTCGGCTTCTCGGCCAAGAACACGCTCGGCCTGGCGCAGGCGCTGTACGAGAAGCACAAGGTGCTGACCTATCCGCGTACCGACGCGCGCGCGCTGCCCGAGGACTACATGGACACGGTCAAGCAGACCATGGACATGCTCGCCGAGAGCTCGCCGAACTACCTGCCGCACGCCAAGAAGGTGCTGGCCAGCGGCTGGATCAAGCCCAACAAGAAGATCTTCGACAACAGCAAGATCAGCGACCACTTCGCCATCATCCCCACGCTGCAGGCGCCGAAGAACCTGTCGGAGCCCGAGCAGAAGCTGTACGACCTGGTGGTGCGCCGCTTCCTGGCGGTGTTCTTCCCGGCGGCCGAGTTCCTGGTCACGACGCGCGTGACCGAGGTCGCCGGCCATCACTTCAAGACCGAAGGCAAGGTGCTGGTCAACCCGGGCTGGCTGGTGGTCTACGGGCGCGAAGCCCAGGGCGCCGAGGCCAACCTGGTGGCGGTGGCCAAGGACGAGCGCGTCAAGGTCGACAAGGTCGACAGCGTCGGCCTGACCACCAAGCCGCCCGCGCGCTACAACGAAGCCACGCTGCTGTCCGCGATGGAAGGCGCCGGCAAGCTGGTGGACGACGACGCGCTGCGCGAGGCGATGGCCGGCAAGGGCCTGGGCACGCCGGCCACGCGCGCGGCCATCATCGAAGGCCTGCTGGCCGAAAAATACCTGGTGCGCGAAGGCCGCGAGCTGATCCCGACCGCCAAGGCCTTCCAGCTCATGACGCTGCTGCGCGGCCTGGGCGTGCAGGAGCTCACGCAGGCCGAGCTGACCGGCGAGTGGGAGCACAAGCTGTCGCAGATCGAGCGCGGCGGCCTCAAGCGCGACGAGTTCATGCGCGAGATCGCGCAGATGACCCAGCAGATCGTCAAGCGCGCCAAGGAATACGACAGCGACACCATCCCGGGCGACTACGCCACGCTGCACACGCCGTGCCCGCAGTGCGGCAGCAAGGTCAAGGAGAACTACCGCCGCTTTGCCTGCACCGCGTGCGACTTCTCGATCAGCAAGATCCCGGGCGGGCGCCAGTTCGAGATCGACGAGGTGGAAGAGCTGCTGCTCAAGAAGGAGATCGGTCCGCTGCAGGGTTTCCGCAGCAAGATGGGCCGCCCGTTCGCCGCCATCCTCAAGCTGTCCAAGGACGACGAAGGCCACTACAAGATGGAGTTCGACTTCGGCCAGAACGACGACGACAACGACGGCGAGCCGATCGACTTCAGCGGCCAGGAATCGGTCGGCGCCTGTCCCAAGTGCGCCGGCGCGGTGTACGAGCACGGCATGAAGTACGTGTGCGAGAACGCCGTGGCCAGCCCGAAGACCTGCGACTTCACCACCGGCAAGATCATCCTGCAGCAGGAGATCTCGCGCGAGCAGATCGGCAAGCTGCTCGGCGCCGGCCGCACCGACCTGCTGACCGGCTTCAAGTCCTCGCGCACCGGGCGCAACTTCAAGGCCTTCCTGGTCAAGCAGCCGGACGGCAAGATCGGCTTCGAGTTCGAGGCGCGCGAGCCCAAGGCCGGGGCCAAGCCGGCCGCCAAGGGCGCCGCCGCGAAGAGCGCGGCCGCGCGCGCCGGCGACGACGAGGCGCAGGCCGCGGAGAAGACCGCCAAGCCGGCCGCCAAGGTGCCGGCCAAGAAGGCGCCCGCCGCCAAGAAGGCCGCCGCCAAGGCGCCGGCGGCCAAGCGCGCCACCGGCAAGTCGCGCGCCGGCGACGAGGCTACGGCCGACGCCGAGGAGTAAGCGCGCCGTCGGCAGGCTGACCGGCGACAGGCGGACCAGGCGGCGCGGCGGCGCGCCGCCCGCCCGGGTCCGCCTTCACGCCGGCGCCAGCCCTGCTGTCGGTCCTTGTCGTCAGCCCTGTTCCTTGCTGCGCTCGACGCCCTCCTCGAGCAGGAAATCGATGAACGCGCGCACCTTGGTCGGCAGGAACTTGCGGCTCGGGTAGACCACGCTGATGTCGCGCCGCGGCAACTGGTACTGCGGCAGGATGTGGGTCAGCCGCCCCGATTCGATATTGGGCCGCGCCAGGTACGACGACAGCATCGCCACGCCCATGTCGGCCAGCGCCGCCTGGTGCGCCAGCTCGGCGTTGCTGCACAGCAGGCCGGGCCGGATCGGCACCGTCACCTCGCCCTCCGGGCCCGACAGCGTCCACTCGTGCTCCACCGTGGGAATCCGCATCGCGATGCAGCGGTGGTTGGTCAGCTCGTGCGCGTGGCGCAGCGGCGGGTGCTGGCGCAGGTAGGCCGGCGACGCGCACAGGATGATCTCCGCCGACAGCATCGGCCGCGCCACCAGGTGCGAGCCCAGTCCCAGGTCCGACAGCACCACGCCCACGTCGCGGCCCTCTTCCACGATGTCGACGATGCGGTCCGAGAGCTGCACGTCGAACACCACCTCCGGGTACATGGTCTGGAAACGCATCATCGCCGCGGGCAGCAGGTGCAGGCCGAACATCACCGGCGTCACCAGCCGCAGCGTGCCGGACAGCGACTGGCTGCGCGCCGTCACCACCGACTCGGCTTCTTCCACGTCCTCGAGGATCTGCTGGCAGCGCTGGAGATAGGTCTCGCCGGCATCGGTCAGCGACAGGCTGCGCGTGGTGCGGTTGAGCAGCCGCGTGCCCAGGTGGCTTTCCAGGTCGGCCACGTAGCGCGTCACCACCGCATTGGACATTTCCAGTTGCTGCGCTGCACGAGCAAAACTGCCCAGCTCGACCACTTTGGAAAAGACGCGCATCGATTGCAGCCGGTCCATGAGATAGTCTCCAGTCTTGCCCGCGAACTCTTACGGATAGTGGGATATTTATTGTGAAAACTAGAACTAATCATTGCCCGCAACGATATTTATTCATATGAGGGAAATGCCTAATATCGAGTCATTGGATGCCGCATTGCAGCGAAGCTGCTGAAAGAGGCTTTGGCGTCCTGCCTGTGGAAAGGAATCGTCATGAAAACCCAACGCTACGCCCTGCTTGCTGCCGCCGCCGCGCTTGCCGCCGCTCTCTCGGCCGCCCCCGCCTTTGCCAAGAGCGGCAAGTTCGATACGTTCACCGACGGCGCCAAGGCCGGCAAGTTCGACAGCTTCACCGACGGCGCCCGCGTCGGCAAGGTCGATCCGTTCACCGATGGCGCCAAGCTCGGCAAGTTCGACCCGTTCACCGACGGTGCCAAGGCCGGCAAGTTCGACAGCTTCACCGACGGCATCTGAGGCTGGTTGCCCGCCGGCGGTGCCGCGTCTGGCGGCATCCGCGGCGGTTGTCGTTCCCGGCTGGTCTCCACAGGCCGGCGGGGTTGGCGCGCAGCAGCGCGCCGGCCCCGCCTCTCTCGCCTCTCCCGCAAACATGCCCGTACCGCGCCGGTACGGGCATGTTTGCTTTCGGGCTCCGCACTGGCCGCCGCGCCGCCTCCAAGTGATGAATGATAGCCTTCGCGCGGCCGCCTGCCGGCGGTTTTTTCCGCGCCCGGCATCGGACGCTTCCGCACCATGAAAAAACGGGCCCCGATGGGGCCCGTTTTTCGTCCTGTCGCCGCCGCGCCGCCGCTCAGTCGTGGTGATGGCGCTTGTTGTGCTTGCGCTTGTAGCCGCCGCGGCCGCGCTCGTCGTCGTAGGAGTTGCTGCGCGACACGTTGCCGCCCAGCGCCGCGCCGGCGCCGCCGCCCACGGCCGCGCCCAGCAGGCCGCCGGTGCGCCCGCCCATCGCGTTGCCGGCCGCGGTGCCGGCGCCGCCGCCCAGCGCGCCGCCGATGATGGCGCCGGTGCGCTCGCGGCGGTTGGAGGTGACCGCGCCGCCGGCGCCGCCGCCGACCGCGCCGCCGATCACCGCGCCGGTCGAGCCGCCGACCGCGCCGCCCACGGCCGCGCCGGCCACGCCGCCGAGCGCGCCGCCGAGGGCATTGTTCATATCGCCCGCGAATACCGGCAGCGCGGATGCCGCCAGGGCGATGGCCAGGGTGAAATGACGAACGGTGTGCCGAGACATGTTCTTCTTCCTTGAGTTGATCGTTTTCTTGACCGGTTCCGGTCTGCTTTGCCGCAAGTGTAGAGAGGTCGCCCCGCGCTTGCTGTAACCACGTGTAAGGCCCTGTAACCGCTGCAGAAAGGCAGAAGGGCCGCCTCGCGGCGGCCCTCCTCAGGCATCACTTCGGCCGGCCCGCCCCGCCCGCCCCGGCGGGCACGATGCGGCGCTTCAGCAGCACTTGCCCTGCCCCCCGCCGTAGCGCGCTTCCTGGCGCTCGCGGAAGAATTCCTCGTAGCTCATGGGCGCGCGGTCCGGGTGGATGCTTTCCATGTGCGCCACATAGGTCTGGTAGTCCGGCAGCCCCACCATCAGGCGCAGCGACTGGCCCAGGTAGCGGCCCACGGTGCCGAGTTGTTCGAGCATGGCGATTCTCCTTTGCGGTGCGCGGGCGGTGCCGGCGTACTCAGTGCTGCGCCGAGGCGGAAGCCGGCAGCGGCTCGAACGGCGTCTCGCGGTCGGTCGGGCGGCTCGCGGCGCGCGCGGCCAGCGCGGTCTTGAAGCCGTAGAACACGATCGACAGCACCACGAACATGAACAGCGCGCACAGCCCGGCGTCGAGGTAGTCGTTGAACACGATGCGGTGCATCTGCTCCATCGACTTGGCCGGCGCCAGCACCTTGCCCGCGGCGATGGCGTCGCTGAACTTGCCGGCGTGGGTCAGGAAGCTGACCTTGGGATCGGCGTCGAACAGCTTCTGCCAGCCGGCGGTCAGCGTGCAGATCAGCAGCCACACGGTCGGCACCAGCGTGACCCAGGCGTACTGGCCGCGCTTCATCTTGACCAGCACGCAGGTGCCCAGCACCAGCGCCACCGCGGCCAGCATCTGGTTGGAGATGCCGAACAGCGGCCACAGCGTGTTGATGCCGCCGAGCGGATCGACCACGCCCTGGTACAGGAAGTAGCCCCACGCCGCCACGCACAGCGCGGTGGCGATCAGGTTGGCCGGCAGCGAGTCGGTGCGGCGGAAGGCCGGCACGAAGCTGCCCAGCAGGTCCTGCAGCATGAAGCGCCCGGCGCGCGTGCCGGCGTCGACCGCGGTCAGGATGAACAGCGCCTCGAACAGGATGGCGAAGTGATACCAGAAGGCCATCATGGCCTGGCCGCCCACCACCTGGTGCAGGATGTGGGCGATGCCCACGGCCAGCGTGGGCGCGCCGCCGGCGCGCGAGATGATGGAGTTCTCGCCGACGTCCTTGGCGGTCTGGATCAGCACGTCCGGCGTGATGACGAAGCCCCAGCTCGACACCACCGACGCCACCGCTTCCGGCGAGGTGCCGATCACGGCCGCCGGGCTGTTCATGGCGAAGTACACGCCCGGCTCGATCACCGAGGCGGCCACCAGCGCCATGATGGCGACGAAGGACTCGGCCAGCATCGCGCCGTAGCCGATGAAGCGCATGTGCGACTCGTTCTCCAGCAGCTTGGGCGTGGTGCCCGAGGAGATCAGCGCGTGGAAGCCCGACACCGAGCCGCAGGCGATGGTGATGAACAGGAACGGGAACAGGTTGCCCGACCACACCGGCCCGCCGCCCTGCGCGAACTGCGTGAATGCCGGCATCTTCAGCTCCGGCGCCACGATCAGGATGCCGATGGCCAGCGCGATGATGGTGCCGATCTTGAGGAAGGTCGAGAGGTAGTCGCGCGGCGCCAGCAGCAGCCACACCGGCAGCACCGCGGCGATGAAGCCGTAGACGATCAGCATCCACGTCAGCGCCTTGCCGTCGTAGGTGAACAGCGGCGCGAGCACGGCGCTTTCATGCACGTACTGGCCGCCGATGATGGCCAGCATCAGCAGCACGAAGCCGATCACCGACACCTCGCCGATGCGGCCCGGGCGGATGTAGCGCGTGTACAGGCCCATGAAGACGGCGATGGGAATCGTCACGCCCACGGTGAAGGTGCCCCACGGCGAGCCCGCCAGCGCCTTCACCACGATCAGCGCCAGCACCGCCAGGATGATGATCATGATCATGAAGCAGCCGAACAGCGCGATCATGCCGGGCACCGTGCCCATCTCGGACTTGATCAGGTCGCCCAGCGAGCGGCCGTCGCGGCGCGTGGAGATGAACAGCACCATGAAGTCCTGCACCGCGCCGGCGAACACCACGCCGGCCAGGATCCACAGCATGCCGGGCATGTAGCCCATCTGCGCGGCCAGCACCGGGCCGACCAGCGGGCCGGCGCCGGCGATGGCGGCGAAATGGTGGCCGAACAGCACCGCCTTGTTGGTCGGCACGTAGTCCAGGCCGTCGTTGTGGCGCCAGGCCGGCGTCATGCGCCGCGGGTCGAGCTGCATGACCTTGTCGGCGATGAACTTGCTGTAGTAGCGGTAGGCGATCAGGTAGATGCAGATCGCGGCGACCACGATCCACAGGGCACTGACGGCTTCGCCGCGAGACAGTGCAACGGTGGCGAAGGCGAAGGCGCCGAGCACGGCGACGGCCAGCCACACCAGGTGTTGCCCGATGCGATTCATGATGAGGGTCTCCTCAGACCATTTGTAGGAATGCCGGCGGCGGCAGGCCCGGCATGCATGGCGCGGCTGAGGCGTCCGGGTGGACGGCACGCCGGGGACGGCGGGCTGACGATGGATGGCGCGGTTGTCTCCTGCCAGGTTTTTCGTCGGCGCCCGGCAAGTCTCGCAAGCTCCGGATCTGGTCGTCGCAGGCGGGCGATGCCGCCGGCAGATCCTCCGATCGCCCGCCGCACCCGCTGCGCAGGACGCATGCGTGGGGGCTGGGGGCAGCCGTCGCGCGTCCGGCGTGTAGTATTGACACCCGTTACTGGCGGCACAAGCGCGGAACTACGCAGCGGGGCTGCGTGGTACTACGCAGATCCACGGCCGGATGCCGCTTGCGCGGCATCCGTGTTTACCCCGGTACATGGCCGCGAGGCCGTCCAGGCACCTCCCAAGCATTGCCCCGGCACCGATGAAACTCCGTCAGAAGATCCTCCTGCTGGCCGTCGCGCCGCTGGCCGTCGCCATGTTCGGCATCGCGCTGGCGGTGCGCTACCAGGCCACCGAGCTGGCCCGCCACGAGCGCGCGCTGGTCGAGGCCGCCTACCTGCAGAGCAAGGAAACCGAGCTGCGCCACTACGTCGAGCTGGCGCAGAGCGCGATCGCGCCGATGGTGCGCTCGGGCCGCAACGACGCCGCCACGCGCGACGCCGCCATGCAGGCGCTGGCGCGCCTGGACTACGGCCCCGACGGCTATTTCTTCCTCTACGACATGCAGGGCCGCAACCTGATGCACCCGCGCCAGCCCGAGCTGGTCGGGCAGGACCTGTGGAGCCTGCGCGACCCCAAGGGCGAGCCCACCATCCAGCAACTGATCGCCGCCGCGCGCGCCGGCGGCGGCTCGGTGCGCTACATGTGGAAGAAGCCGTCCTCGCAGCAGATGGCGCCCAAGCTCGGCTACGTGGTCGGGGTGCCACAGTGGAACTGGATGCTCGGCACCGGCATCTACCTGGATGACGTCGAGCGCACGCTGCGCCAGCTCGACGCGCGCGCCGAGACCGACATCCGCGAGACGATGGCGTGGATCGGCGTGATCGCCGGCATCAGCATCCTGCTGGTGGCCGCCAGCGGGCTGGCCCTCAACGTGAGCGAGCACCGCGAGGCCGACGCCAAGCTGCGCCAGCTCGCGCAGCGCGTGGTGCAGTCGCAGGAAGACGAGCGCGCGCGGCTGTCGCGCGAGCTGCACGACGGCATCAGCCAGCTGCTGGTGTCGGTCAAGCTGTTGCTGGAGACCGCCGCCAACCGCCTGCGCCTGGCGCCCGGCGACGGCGCCACCGTGGCGCCCGTGCTCGGCACGGCGCTCGGGCGCCTGGACACCGTGTTCAACGAAGTGCGACGCGTGGCGCGCAACCTGCGCCCGGCCCTGCTCGACGACCTCGGCCTCTATGCCGCGCTGGAGCACCTCGCGCGCGAGATGCAGGACGGCAGCGGCCTGCGCATTGCCGTCACGCGCACCGGCAAGCCGCGCGAGCTGCCCGACGAGCAGGCCACCGCGCTGTTCCGCATCGCCCAGGAAGCGCTGACCAATGTGGAGCGCCATGCGCACGCGCGCCACGTGGCGCTGGCGCTGGACTTCGACGCCGACGCCACCCGCCTCACGGTGCAGGACGACGGCGCCGGCTTCGACGTGGCGCGCATGCAGCACGACCCCAAGCGCGGCATCGGCCTGCGCAACCTCGGCGAGCGCGTGGCCGCGCTGGGCGGGGAGTTCGAGATCGAGTCCCGCGCGGGCGCCACCCGTTTGCGCGCCGCCGTGCCGGTGGTACGCTCGGCCCCGCCACCCCGGGACGTACCAGGAAAGACCGCATCATGAGCCAAGCCCCCGCCCGCATCCTGCTGATCGACGATCACGCGCTGGTGCGCGACGGCATGCGCATGCGGCTCGGCCTGCAGCCCGAGCTGACCGTGGTCGGCGAGGCCGACGACGGCGAGGCCGCGCTGGCCTGGCTGGCGCAGGCCGGACCCGAGCAGATGCCCGAGCTGGTCATCACCGACATCGGCATGCGCGGCATGGGCGGCATCGCGCTGGCCGCCGCGCTGCACGACGACTACCCGGAAATCGCCGTGCTGATGGTGTCGATGCACGACAACCTCGAATACGTGCGCCAGGCCATCCGCGCCGGCGCGCGCGGCTACGTGCTCAAGGACGCGCCGGCCGACGAGCTGATGGCGGCCATCGGCGCGGTGCTGGCCGGGCGCGTCTTCTACAGCGCCCGCATCGCCCGCCGCATGGCCGAGGAGTCGCCGTCCGCCGGGCCGCTCGACGCGCTCACGCCGCGCGAGCGCGACATCCTCAACTGCATCGGCCGCGGGCAGGCCAACAAGGACATCGCCGCCGCGCTCGGCGTGTCGGTGCGCACCATCGAGACGCACCGCCTGAACCTGCGCCGCAAGCTCGGCATCGAAGGCCGCGCCGAGCTGGTCAAGTACGCGGTGGAGCAGCTCGACGCCGGCGGCGGCAACCCGGCGTAGACGACCGGCGCGGTGCCGGCCGCCGGCTCATGTTGCCGTTTGCGTCGCTCAGGCCGCGAGGCGCCTGGCCAGCGCCTCCTTGGCCTCGATCAGCGCCTGCGGCAGGTGGTGCCGTAGTTGCGTGAACAGCGCGTCGTGCAGCGCCAGCTCCTGCTGCCACGCGGCATGGTCGATCGACGTGACCTGCTCGAACTGCGCCTCGCTGAAGGCGAGGCCGTTCCAGTTCAGGTCGCCGTAGCGCGGCGAGGTGCCGAACAGGTGCTCGGCGCCCTGGCCGCGCCCTTCCACGCGGTCGATCATCCACGACAGCACGCGCATGTTCTCGCCGAAGCCCGGCCACACGAAGTTGCCGTCGGCGTCCTTGCGGAACCAGTTCACGCAGTAGATCTTCGGCAGGCGGGCACCGGCGGCCTCGAGCTTCTTGCCCAGCGCCAGCCAGTGGCCGAAGTAGTCGCTCATGTTGTAGCCGCAGAACGGCAGCATGGCGAACGGGTCGCGGCGCACCACGCCCTGCTGGCCGGCGGCCGCGGCGGTGGTTTCCGAGCCCATCGTGGCGGCCATGTAGACGCCCTCGGTCCAGTTGCGCGCCTCGGTCACGAGCGGCACCGTGGTCGAGCGGCGGCCGCCGAAGATGAAGGCGTCGATGGCCACGCCGGCGGGGTTGTCCCAGTTCTCGTCGATCGACGGGCACTGCACGGCCGGCGCGGTGAAGCGCGCGTTCGGGTGCGCCGCCTTGGCGCCGGTGGCCCTGGCGATCTCCGGGGTCCAGTCCTTGCCCTGCCAGTCGATCAGATGGGCCGGCGCTTCCTTGCTCATGCCTTCCCACCACACGTCGCCGTCGTCGGTCAGCGCCACGTTGGTGAAGATGACGTTTTCCTTGAGCGTCGCCATCGCGTTGTAGTTGGTCTTCTCGCTGGTGCCCGGGGCCACGCCGAAGTAGCCGGCTTCCGGGTTGATGGCGTACAGGCGGCCGTCCTGGCCCGGCTTGATCCAGGCGATGTCGTCGCCGATGGTGGTGACCTTCCAGCCCTCGAAGCCCTTGGGCGGGATCAGCATGGCGAAGTTGGTCTTGCCGCAGGCCGACGGGAACGCCGCCGCGACGTGGTACTTCTTGCCCTCGGGCGAGGTCACGCCGAGGATCAGCATGTGCTCGGCCAGCCAGCCTTCGTCGCGGCCCATCGTCGAGGCGATCCGCAGCGCGAAGCACTTCTTGCCCAGCAGCGCGTTGCCGCCGTAGCCCGAGCCATAGGACCAGATCTCGCGCGTTTCCGGGAAATGGACGATGTACTTGGTGGCGTTGCAGGGCCACGGCACGTCCTTCTCGCCGGCGGCCAGCGGCTTGCCCACGCTGTGCACGCACGGCACGAACGCGCCGTCGGTGCCGAGCACGTCGTACACCGCGCGGCCCATGCGGGTCATGATGCGCATGTTGGCGACCACGTAGGGCGAATCGGACAGCTCCACGCCGATGTGGGCGATCGGCGAGCCCAGCGGGCCCATCGAGAACGGCACCACGTACAGCGTGCGCCCGCGCATGCAGCCGTCGAACAGGCCGCCCAGCGTCTGGCGCATCTCGGCCGGGGCGGTCCAGTTGTTGGTGGCGCCGGCGTCTTCCTGCTTCTGCGAGCAGATGAAGGTGCGGTCCTCCACGCGCGCCACGTCCGACGGGTCGGACAGCGCCAGGAAGGAATTCTTGCGCCTGGCCGGGTTCAGGCGCTTCATGGTGCCGGCGGCGACCATCTGCTCGCACAGGCGGTCGTATTCCTCCTGCGAGCCGTCGCACCAGTGGATGTGGTCGGGTTTGGTCAGCGCGGCGATCTCGGCGACCCAGGCGATCAGCTTCTGGTGCCGGATCCAGGCCGGGACGTTGAGTGCGGGCGTGCCCTGCATGGTGGGGTGGTTCATACAGCTTGCTCCAAGGCAAAAAAGAATTCTTTGCAAAGCCCGGGCCCCGCCTGCGCGCCTTCCGCGTCTCTCGCGCCTTCCGCGCTCCTCGCGCTCTTTGCGGCGCCCTTTGTGTCTTCCGCGTTCCTCGCGCCTTCCATGCCACATGGCCGGCGGCAGCCTATGCAGGGCAGACCGCCGCGTCCGGGCGCGGGTTCCGCGCCGCGGCGGCATTGCCGGCATCGGCGGCGCGCCGGCACCCGTCACATCCCGTTACAACTCCACGGCCGTCCGGGCCGCGGAAAAGGCCGCGAAAGGTCGCGGCAGGCCCCGCGGCTGCGCTACAGTTGCGCTTTGCCCGCGGCAGGCTTTGTCCGGCGCGGTCCGGAAGGCGGGAGCAGGGCTCGACCGGCAATCCGCACGCTGCATCGGAGCCGGCAAGGATACCATTGCACCGCGCTGCTGTTTTTTGCTCCGCAGCAATGCCGGCGCCTTGCCGCGGCGCGCCGCCGGACTGTCCGGCAGCGCACATTTGCCGCTCGCCAAAGTGGCTGCGCCGCACGCCGGAGCGGCTGCGGCGGCGCGCCGCAGGTGCTAAAACCATACCGTGGATGCGCGCGCCGGTCTGTGGGCGCGCGCACCTTAGCCATTGCCAAAATAGAGTTGCCGATGAAGATTGCCGTACTCGACGATTACCAGGATGCGGTTCGCAAGCTGTCCTGCTTCAGCCTGCTCGACGGGCATGACGTCAAGGTGTTCAACAACACCGTCAAGGGCGTGGGCCAGCTCGCGGCGCGGCTGTCGGACGTGGAGGCCGTGGTGCTGATCCGCGAGCGCTCGCGCATCACCCGCCAGCTGCTGGAGAAGCTGCCCAAGCTCAAGATCATCAGCCAGACCGGGCGCGCCGGCGGGCACATCGACATCGAGGCGTGCACCGAGCGTGGCGTGGCGGTGCTCGAAGGCGCCGGCTCGCCGGTGGCGCCGGCCGAGCTCACCTGGGCGCTGATCATGGCGGCCCAGCGCCGCATTCCCCAGTACGTGGCCAGCCTCAAGCACGGCGCCTGGCAGCAGTCCGGGCTCAAGTCCACCACCATGCCGCCCAACTTCGGCCTGGGCCAGGTGCTGCGCGGGCAGACCCTGGGCATCTGGGGCTACGGCAAGATCGGCAAGCTGCTGGCCGGCTACGGCCGCGCGTTCGGCATGAACGTGCTGGTGTGGGGCCGCGAGAACTCGCAGAAAAGCGCGCGCGAGGATGGCCTGGCCGTCGCCGGGTCGCAGGAGCAACTGTTCGCCGACAGCGACGTGCTGTCGCTGCACCTGCGCCTGAACGACGAGACCCGCGGGCTGGTCAAGCTGGCCGACCTGACCCGCATGAAGCCGACCGCGCTGTTCGTCAACACCAGCCGCGCCGAGCTGGTCGAGGAAAACGCCCTGCTGACCGCGCTCAACCGCGGCCGCCCCGGCATGGCGGCGGTCGACGTGTTCGAGTCCGAGCCGATCCTGCAGGGCCACGCGCTGCTGCGCATGGAAAACTGCATCTGCACGCCGCATCTGGGCTACGTGGAGCGCGAGAGCTACGAGCTGTATTTCCGCATCGCCTTCCAGAACATCCTCGACGTGCTGGCCGGCCAGCACGACAGCATCGCCAATCCCAAGGCGCTCACGCCCGCGCTGTCGCGCTGAGGCGTGCCGCGGGGCGGCGCGGCCGCCCCGTTTTTCTTCCCGGCTTCATTCGCGTTGCGTACCGGCAAGCTCTCGGCCGAGGCTTGCGGGCTCATGCCTGCGTGCCAACCAGCTTGCGTGAGTGCGCGACCTTCGCGCCGATGTGGTTCCAGGTCGAGGACCTGATCGGCATGTCCCGCGCGGCGTGCGGGAAGTGTTCCGCGGCCTCGCACACCTGGTCGAGGACGGCCACGGCTTCGTTCTTCCTGAGACCGGCCTTCGACGCCAGGTCGGTCAGGTGCGATCGCCCGATGCGCAGTGCTTCGCCGCAGACATCCATCTGGTGGTAGCCGCCCGGCCCCTCGTTGAACGTGAGGTCGTATCCCGGCGCGACACGCCACCTGCCATCGCGGCGCATCAGGAATGACAGGTTTTTCGCGTGGTCGTCCCGGTTGTGAAAGACCACGTTGAACACGCAGCGCCGGTACATGCCGAGGACTTCGCGCTCGTCGGCCGTCAGCAGGCGCGTGAGCCTGAGCACGGACAGGTAGTCGAGCGCCGGGTGCCGGCAGTCGGCATGTGCCAGACCGGAAACCGTATGCACCGGGACGCGCATTCCATCTTCGCGGTCGAAGCGTTCGATGCCGAACGCGGTCAGGTCTCTGGCAAGGGCGAAGAAGCGCGTCGCCGGCATCGGGATGCCGGCCCGCCGCGCCATGTCTGCATAGACGTGTTCGATCGCGCAGACCTCCGGGTCCTCGTTCTGCCCGGGGAACTTGACGAGCCACGGCGTGCCGGGCCCGTCCTCCGATCGCGAGGCGACGCCGCTGGTCCAGTCGAGGTTCACGCGGACCTTCGGGCGGGCGCCCTGCGGCGAGCCGCCCATCAGCGCGAGATCGCGCAGCATGCCCTCGCTGTCGCCGGACAGGACGCCGCGCACGCTGTTGGCGACCTCGAGCAGATCGACGTCGCGTTTTTCAAGCTCGCGCGGCGACGGCGGCTCGAATGCCAGCGCGCCCATCGCATCCTCTCCGATGAAGGCGAGCCGGTCGAGCGGCGAGACCGTGGCAATATCGATGCCGTTCCTGCGGAAGAGCCGGTCCATCACCAGCAGGCCCCAGCCGTCCGGCAGCGCGTCGCTCACGAGACCCGGCAGGCGTTGCTGGTGCTGCGGAAAATCGCGATACGCGTCGCGGGAGAGCGGCAGGTTGTAGGGCGACAGTTCGAGCCCGCGAGCCAGTGCCTCCGGGGTGTACTGAAACAGCAGATCGCGTCCGTCGTCGGCCAGTCGCGCCAGCGGGAAGCGTTCGCCCCAGCCGGCATACATCACGGTCAGCTTCCTCATGCCTCATCCTTTCTTGCGGCCGGCGCGGCGGCGCGAGTGGCTGGCGGCTTCCATCTGCTCGATGCTTGCCGGGCGCGTGACGAACACCGGCTCGAGCTGCTGGACCACTCCCAGCGTGGTGGCCACGCGCAGCAGAACCTCGACGGTGACGAGCCCGGTGCGCTCGAGATTGCGCAGAGCGCCAAGCGAGACACCGGCCCGCGCGGCCGTCTCCGCCTGCGACTGATTCAGGGACAGGCGGCGTGCCCGCAGGCGCTGCCCGAGTTCGCCCGCGACCTCCTGGGGTGTGGCCAGCTTAAAGAGCATTAATATGGCGGTTATACGAGAAAATATTTGATAACTGTCATTGTAATGGCTGATATATGAAAATCAACCGGCACCCGGCAAGACGCCGCATCGGTACGTAACGCGAATAGCGCTTTTTCTCTCTCCCCCTTCCTCCCTCCTTTTATTCTCCCGGCTTGTGCCCCGGCCGCCACGCCGAAACGCGAACCGGGCAAACCCGCTACACTCGCCGCACCGCGCGGCCCGGGTGACGCGCGGGCCGCGTTTCCGTCCGCCCTTCCCCTGTCCCCTCGTGGCGCCTCGCGGCGCCGGCCGCAATGGATCCCAGGCTCCTGACGCTGTGCTTCGGCAATTTCGTCATCGGCACCGGCGCGATGATCGTCACCGGCATGCTCAACCACATCGCCGGCGACTTCGGCCTGGGCGCGGCCACGGCCGGGCAACTGATCTCGGTGTTCGCGCTGGCCACCTGCGTGGGCGCGCCGCTGTTCGCCACGCTCGGCTCGCGCATCGACCGCCGCGTGCTGCTGGCCGGCGCGCTGCTGGTGTACGCCGCCATGCACCTGGCCGCGGCGCTGGCGCCGGGCTTCGCCAGCCTGATGGCGATCCGCTTCGCCACCGCCGTGGGCGCGGCCATCTACACCCCGCAGGCGGCGGCCACGCTGCCGCTGCTGGTCAACGCGCACACGCGCGGGCGCGCCATCAGCTTCGTGTTCCTGGGCTGGAGCGTGGCCAGCGTGGTCGGTGTGCCGCTGGGCACGTGGATCGCCAGCACGGCGGGCTGGCGCTTCAGCATGGCGCTGGTGGGCGTGATGGCGCTGGCCGCGGCGCTGGCGGTGTGGCGCGTGCTGCCACCGCGGCTGTACGTGGCGCCGGTCGGCCGCGCCGCGTGGGGCGCGGTGCTGCGGCACACGCCGATGGTGCTGGTGGTGGCCACCACCATGATCCAGTCGGCCGGCATGTTCACGCTGTTTACGTATATCGCGCCGCTGCTGCGCGACGTGCACGGCATCAGCGGCGCCGCGCTGAGCCTGATGTTCCTCGCCTACGGCGCCTGCGGCGTGGCCGGCAACGTGCTGGCCGCCGCGCGCATGGACCGCGCCACGCCCGCGCGCATCGTCCAGCTGGCCATGCTGACCTCGCTGGCGGCCATGCTGTTGTGGCCGCTGGCCGCGATCGGGCCGGTGGCGCTGGTGCTGATCTTCATGCTGTGGGGCGTGGGCGGCTTCGCCACCAACAGCGCGCAGCAGGCGCGGCTGGTGGCGCTGGCGCCGGAACGGGCCTCGGCCTCGATCTCGCTCAATTCTTCCTCGATCTACCTCGGCCAGGCGCTCGGCGCCATGGGCGGCGCGGCGATCTACGCCACCGCCGGCGCCGACGCCCTGCACTGGGGCGCCGCCGCGCTGATGCTGCTGGCGCTGGCCGTGTCGCAGCGCGCGCGGGCGCTGGGCTGCCGCTGGGGCGCCGCGCGGCAGGCCTGAGCCGGGCCTGAGCCGGACATACCCCGTGGTATCCCCCGGATTGCCGTCCCGCCCGCTTTTCCGCCTGCGCATGGGCCGGCATCGACAACATGCCGCCGGAATGTGTCGCCATGTCATGCTTTTCTGCTAATGTTTGGCTTTCGATACAAGTACGGATAAGCTGGAGCGAACAGGTCTCGGCGGTGCGCTGTAATACGTTGTAATGATCCGGCATGCCAAGTCGCTAGCCGCCGACGGTCCCGATCCTGTACTAGTAGCGGTTTTGTCGCGAGGCGGCATCGGTTCCAAGAAGCCGGGTCGTCGGGGAGCGGCGCGTGACGCGCGCACTGTAAGAGAGACCTCACATGAAAACGAATGGCATCGACCAGGCCAAGGGCTTTGTCGACGGTAAGTGGAGCCCGGCCACGGGCACCGGCAAGGGCCGGGTCTCCCCGTGGCTGCTGCTCGCGGTCCTGGCCGTGCTGGTGGCCGGCGGCTGGTATGGCTGGCGCACCTGGATGGCGCCGAAACCCGCCGCCAAGGCGCCGGCCGCGGTGGTGGTCAGCACGGCCGTGGTCCAGCAGGGCGACGTGCCGCTGCAGGTGAGCGCCAACGGAACGGTCAGCGCGCTGTCCACCGTGGAGGTGCGCCCGCAGGTCTCGAGCACGGTGCGCGCCGTGCACATCAAGGAAGGCCAGTCGGTCAAGCCGGGCGATCTGCTGTTCACGCTGGACACGCGCATGGACGAGGCCAACCTCGCCAAGTCGCAGGCCCAGCTGCTGCGCGACCAGGCCGACCTCGCCGACGCGCGCCGCACGCTGGCGCGCAGCCAGGAGTTGCTCGAGCGCAACTTCATCTCCAAGAGCGCGGTGGACACGGCGCAGGCCAAGGTCGACGGCTTCGAGGCCACCATCCGCGCCGACCAGGCCGCCATCGAGGCCAGCCGCGTGGCGGTCAGCTACGGCGCCATCCGCGCCACCATCGCCGGGCGCACCGGCGTGATCAACATGTTCCCCGGCTCGCTGGTGACGCCCACCAGCGCGCTGCCGCTGGTCACGATCGCGCAGATCCAGCCCATCGCCGTCACCTTCACGCTGCCCGAGCGCCAGCTCGCGGCGCTGCGCGAGGCGCTGCACGCCGGCCCGGTCGCCGTCACCGCCATGCCCAACGACGGCAGCAAGACCCCGGTGACGGGCAAGATCAGCTTCGTGGACAACTCGGTCGACCCGCAGTACGGCAGCATCCGCATCAAGGCGCAGTTCGAAAACGAGGAGCAGCGCCTGTGGCCGGGCACCTACGCCAACGTGGACGCCGTGGTGCAGACCCTCAAGGGCGCGCTGTCGGTGCCGCCGCAGGCGGTCGTGACCGGCCCGGAAGGCCGCTTCGTCTACGTCGTGCAGGCCGACAACCGCGTCAGGCCGGTGCCGGTCAAGGTGCAGATCTCGACCGCCAGCGCCGCCGTCATCGACGGCGTGCAGCCGGGCGCGCGCGTGGTGGTGGAAGGCGCGCAGAACCTGCGCGCGGGCAGCCTGGTGCGCGAAGCCCCGCCGGCCGCCCGGGGCGCCGCCAGCGCCCCGGCCGCCGGCGCCAAGCCTTGAAGTCCAGAGCCCCCAAGCCATGAACCTGTCCGAGCTCTGTATCCGCCGTCCGGTGATGACGGTGCTGCTGTGCCTTGCGGTGATCGTCACCGGCATCGCGCTCTACCCCACCATCCCGATCGCCGCGCTGCCGTCGTTCAACTCGCCGGTGATCCAGGTCACCGCCACGCTGCCCGGGGCCAGTCCCGAGACCATGGCGGCCTCGGTGGCGATCCAGCTGGAAAAGCAGTTCGCCACCATTCCCGGCGTGTCGGTGATCAGCTCGTCGAACACGCTCGGCAACTCCAGCATCACCATCGAGTTCAACAACGACCGCGACATCGACGCCGCCGCCGTGGACGTGCAGGCCGCGCTGTTCCGCGCGCAGCGCTCGCTGCCGATCGAGATGACGGTGCCGCCGTCGTACCGCAAGGTCAACCCGGCCGACGCGCCGGTGCTGCTGCTGGCGATCAACTCGCCGGCGCTGAGCCTGGCCGAGCTCAATGCGTTCGGCGACAACCTGATCTCGCCCACGCTGGCCACGCTGCCCGGCGTGGCGCAGGTGCAGGTCAACGGCCAGAAGCGCTTCGCGGTGCGCGTGCGCGCCCACCCGGACGCGCTCTCCGCGCGCGGCCTCACGCTCGACGAACTGGCCACCGCGCTGAACCGCGCCAACGCCAACACCCCGGTCGGCACGCTCGACGGCGCGCGCCAGACGCTCACCATCCAGGCCAACCGCCAGCTCGCCAGCGCCGACGCCTTCCGCAACATCATCGTGGCCAGCCAGCCCAGCGGCGCGCTGGTGCGGCTGTCCGACGTGGCCGAGGTCGAGGACAGCGTCGAGACCATCAAGACCGGCAGCTGGCTCAACAACGAGCGCTCCATCGTGCTGGCCGTGCTGCGCCAGCCGGACGCCAACACGGTGGCCGTGGTGGACGCCATCAAGGCCACGCTGCCGCGCCTGATCCAGCAGATGCCGGCCTCGGTCAGCGTCAGCGTGGTCAACGACCGCTCGGTGTCGGTCCGCGAGTCGATCCACGACGTGCAGTTCACGCTGGCGCTGACCGTGGCGCTGGTGGTGATGGTGATCTTCCTGTTCCTGCGCCGCGCCGCCGCCACGCTGATCCCCACCGTGTCGCTGCCGATCTCGCTGATCGGCACGGTGGCGCTGATGAAGGTGTTCGGCTACAGCCTGGACAACGTCTCGCTGCTGGCCATCACGCTCGCCGTGGGCCTGGTGGTGGACGACGCCATCGTGATGCTGGAAAACATCGTGCGCCACATCGAGGAAGGCGTGCCGCCGCTGCGCGCCGCGCTGATCGGCTCGCGCGAGATGGGCTTCACCATCCTGTCGATCTCGATCTCGCTGATCGCGGTGTTCATCCCGATCTTCTTCATGCCGGGCGTGATCGGCCTGCTGTTCCACGAGTTCGCCGCGGTGGTGTCGCTGTCGATCCTGGTCTCGGCGCTGGTGTCGCTCACGCTGATCCCGATGCTGTGCGCGCGCTTCCTCTCGGCCGAGAACGTGCCCATCGACGAGTCGCAGCACACCTACGGCGACCACGCCGGGCAGGCGGCGCACGCGCCCGCCGCGGCGCAGAAGCAGACCATCGGCCTGCGCTCCACGCAGTGGTTCGAGGACCTGTTCGAGTTCACGCTGCACCGCTACGCGCGCGGGCTGGACTGGTGCCTGGCGCACCGCAAGTCGGTGCTGGCGGTGGCCGGCCTGACCTTCGTGCTGACCGCGGTGCTGTTCGCCACCATTCCCAAGGGCTTCTTCCCCGAGGAAGACATCGGCCAGATCCAGGTCAACGCCGAAGGCCCGCAGGACATCTCGTTCGACGCGATGGCCGAGCGCCTGCGCGACGCCGCCGAGCGCATGCGCAAGAACCCCGCGGTGCGCAGCGTGGTGGTGACGATCGGCGGCGGCAACTCGCCGGCCATCAACACCGGCCGCATGTTCGTCGAGCTCCAGCCGCACGGCCAGCGCCCGCGCATGTCCAAAGTGGTCGAGTCGCTGCGCCACGACGTGTCCGGCATTCCCGGGCTGGCGGTCTATTTCTCGCCGGTGCAGAACCTGCGCCTGGGCGGGCGCCAGAGCAAGAGCCGCTACCAGTACACGCTGCAGAGCGTGAAGGCCGGCCAGTTGCAGGAATACTCGGACAAGCTGATGGCCAGGATGCGCGCCGACCCCGTGTTCCGCGACGTCACCAGCGACTCGCAGCAATCCGGCCTGGAAGCGCAGCTCTCCATCGACCGCGACAAGGCCAACGCGCTCGGCGTGCAGATCCAGGACGTGCGCCAGGCGCTGTACTCCGCGTTCGGCGAGCGCCAGGTCTCGACCATCTATACGCCGATCGACAACTACTACGTGATCCTCACCGCGGCCGACATCGACCGCGCCGACGAGACCGCGTTCTCCAAGCTCTACGTGCGCAGCAAGACCGGGCAGATGGTGCCGGTCTCGGCCTTCTCCACCACCGAGCGCCGGGTCGGCCCGATCGCCGTGAACCACCAGGGCCAGCTGCCCTCGGTGACGGTGTCGTTCAACCTCGCGCCGGGCGCGGCGCTGGGCGCGGCCTCGTCCAAGATCGACACCTACCGGCAGGAGATCGACATGCCGACCTCGATCTTCACGAGCTGGGGCGGCGACGCCGCGGTGTTCCAGTCCTCGCAGGCCACCCAGGTGCTGCTGCTGGTGGCCGCCATCGCGGTGATCTACACGCTGCTGGGCGTGCTGTACGAAAGCTACATCCACCCGCTCACCATCCTGGCCGGCCTGCCGTCGGCGGCGGTGGGCGCGCTGCTCACGCTGTTCATCTTCAACGTGGAGCTGTCGCTGATCGCCACCATCGGCGTGCTGATGCTGATCGGCATCGTCAAGAAGAACGCCATCATGATGATCGACTTCGCGCTGGCGGCGCAGCGCGAGCAGGGCATGGCGCCCGCGCGCGCGATCCGGCAGGCCTGCCTGTTGCGCTTCCGCCCGATCATGATGACCACCTTCGCCGCCGTGGCCGGCGCGCTGCCGCTGGCGCTGGGCCTGGGCGCCGGCGCCGAGCTGCGCCAGCCGCTGGGCCTGGCGGTGGTGGGCGGCCTGCTGTTCTCGCAGGTCATCACGCTGTTCATCACGCCGGTGATCTACCTCGCGCTGGACCGCTTCTCGGGCACCGGGCCGCTGCAGATCGACTCGGAAGGCAACCGCCTGCCGGAACTGGTCGGCGGGGAGGCGGCCGGCGCCAGCCACTGAGCGGGCCGACGCCACGGCGCGAGCCGGGAGAAGACAGGGGCGGTGCCGGGTCAGCCGGCGCCGCCCTTTTCGTTTGCGCCGGCCGGCGCGCGCGGGGCGAGGTGCGCAGCGCGCCGCCCGCAACTGGGCAATAATGGTCGCCATGCGCGCCAGCCACCACATGAAAAATCCGGACTTCCCCGCCATGCAGACACGTCATCGCCTTGCTTGCCGGCCTGCCGGCCGCCGCGCCGGACTGGCGCTCGCCGCCGCCCTCCTCGCTGCCTTCCTCGCCGCGCTGGCGGGCTGCGCGGGCACGCCGCCGGCCACCGTGGCGGGCGACGTCGCGCACCAGTTCACCGGCAAGACCTACGTGCTGCTCGGTGAAGTGCACGACAACGCCGACGGCCAGAAGCGCCGCCTGCTGGCGCTGTCGAGCGCGCTCGCCGCCGGCTGGCGGCCCGCCATCGCGATGGAGCAGTTCGACCGCGAGCGCCAGCCCGACATCGACCGCGCCCGCCGCGAGCGCCCCGGCGACGCCGCCTACGTGGTCGCGCAGGCCGGCGGCAAGGGCTGGCAATGGGAGCTGTACACGCCGGTGGTGGCGCTCGCGCTGCAATACGACCTGCCGCTGGTGGCGGCCAACCTGTCGCGCGCCGATGCCGGCAGGATCGTGCGCGGCGGGCTTGACGGCGTGTTCGAGCCGGCCGAGCGCCAGCGCCTGGGCCTGGCCGCGCCGCTGCCCGCCGACGTGGTCAGCGAGCAGACCGCCGTGCTCGACCGCGGCCACTGCGGCAATTTCCCCAAGGCCATGCTGCCCGGCATGCTCGACGCGCAGGCCGCGCGCGACGCCGTGATGGCCGCCGCCATGCGCGCCTACGCCGACCGCGGCGCCGTGCTGATCGCCGGCAACGGCCACGTGCGCCGCGACGTGGGCGCGCCGCGCTGGCTCGCGGCCGAGCCGGGCAAGATCTACAGCGTGGGCTACCTGGAGCAGGCCGGCGCCGGTGAGGTGGGCGAGTACGACCGCGTGGTGCTGGTGCCGGCGCGCAAGCGGCCGGACCCGTGCCAGGACGCCCGGCCCGGCGCGGGCACCGCGCCGGCCGGCATGGGCTGAGGCGCGCGCGGCGCGGGCCCGCCTAAGCGAACAACTCTTCCGCCACGGTCGGGTGCAGTTGCACCGTGGTGCGCAGGTGCGACAGCTTCACGCCGAGGCGCAGCGCCACCGCCAGCGTCTGGATGATCTCCGGCGCGGCGTTGTCCATCATGTGCGCGCCCAGCACGCGGCCGCTGCGCGCGTTGACCACCAGCTTCACCATCGACGCCTGCCCGCTGCCGGCGAAGCGGTTCTCCAGCGAGACGAAGCGGCGCACCACGCTCTCCACGCGCTCGGCCTTGCCGGCGGCCGCGATGGCCTCGTGCTCGGTCAGGCCGACGCTGCCGATGGCGGGCTCGCAGAAGACCGCGGTCGGCACCACGTCGAAGTCGGCGCGCTCGCCGCGCCGGCCGAACAGGCGGTCGGCCAGCCAGCGGCCCTGGGCGCTGGCCACCGGCGTGAGGTGCAGGCCGTCGATGGCGTCGCCGACGGCGTGGATGGAGCGCACCCGGCTGCGGAACGAGCGGTCCACGCGGATGCCGCCCTGCGCGGACTTCTCCACGCCGAGCGCCGCCAGGCCCAGGTTTTCCCACTGCGGCTCGCGCCCGATGGCGGCCAGCGCGGCCTGCGCGCGCACGGTGTGGACGCGGTCGCCGCCGCCGCCGCCATTGCCGCCATCGTTGCCATCGCCATCGGGCGCGCCCTGCCGGTAGCACACGTCGATGGCGCCGTTGGCCTGGTTGAGCAGCGTGACCTCGGCATTGAAATGCAGGCGCACGCCCCTGGCGGCGAGCGCCTCGGCCAGCGCCGCGGCGATCTCGTGGTCGAAGCGCTCTAGCAGGCGGCTCTCGCGCACCAGCATCTCGACCTTGACGCCGTAGCGCGAGAGGATCGAGGCCTGCTCCACCGCGATGTAGCCGCCGCCGATCACCACGATCGAGGCCGGCAGGCTCTGCCAGGTGAAGACGTCGTCGGAGGTGCCGGCCAGCTCGCCGCCGGGCACCGGCAGCGTCTGCGGGCGCGCGCCGGTGGCGATCAGGATGCGGCGCGCGTGGATGGTCTCGGCGCCGACCTGCACCAGGTCGGGCGCGGTGACGGTGGCCTCGCCGTGCAGCAGCGTCACGCCGGCTTCCTGCAGGCGGTGGGTGTAGGCCACGTGCAGGCGCGCCATCTCGGCGTTGACGCGCACGATGGCGTCGCCCCAGTCCTCGCGCCCGCCGGTGTGCGACAGGCAGCCCGAGAGAATGGCGGCGAGGGTGCCGCCGTAGGACAGCATCTTCTTGGGCACGCAGCCGCGGTTGACGCAGGTGCCGCCGATCGCGTCGCGCTCGATCAGCACCACGCGCGCGCCGTGTGCGGCCGCGCGGCGCGCCGCGGCCACGCCGCCGGAGCCCGCGCCGATCACCACGAAATCCGCCTCGCGCTGCGCGCCGCCGCGGCGCCTGCCGCGGCGCGGCACGCGCTCGACGGGCTGCTCGGATGTCGCCCTGCGCGCGCTCTGGCGCTCGCTTGCCGGTCTTGCCTGGCGTTTCGTCATCAATGCCTCCTGTGGCGGCGCGAAGGCCGCGTTGCACATCGAGATGACAGAGCCGCAAGGCCGGCCGGCGCGTCCGAAGAACGCTATGCGGTGGTGCCGAGCTCCGTCTTCATGACAGACGGCCATTCGCGCAGAAAGGTTTCCCCGTCGCGCTGGCCGAGTTCGTAGGCAGCGATCATCGCACCGGGCCGGGTGTAGTCCCAGCTCGAGATCGGTACCCGCTGCGAAGGTTGCAGATAAAGCCGCCGCTGCCCGCCGTGCCGCAGCACGAAGCGCCGCGGGCGCGGATAGAGCCGCGTCACCAGCACCAGCACGTTGCCCGGCGTGGGGTCGAGCGCGTCGACCGGCACATTGTCGACCATGCCGCCGTCCAGCACCGGCCGGCCGTCGCGGCGCAGCACCGGCGTGAACGGCGGCGTGGAGGCCGACTGCAGCAGCAGGTCCGCCAGCTGCTCGGGCGAGCCGCAGTCCTGCGCGCGCACGAACTCCGGACGGAAGCCGAGCCTGCGGCCCAGCCGCGGGTGCAGCGTCCTGAGCCAGTGCTTCTCGATGTTGTAGGCCACCAGGCCCGCCAGCACCGCCATGCGCGGCCCGCTCCAGCGCGGAATGTGCGCCACGCCGACGCGGATCTCGGGCGCGGCCTGCAACTGCGCCAGGCGGCCATCGGCGAAGATGCTCAGCAGCGCGCCGCGGTAGATGCCGTAGTGCGGGAACACGCGCTGCCGCGTCAGCAGGTTGCTCCAGTAGACGTTGCGCCGATTGTCTGCCAGCACCTCCTGGTAGTACGCCATGACCTGGCGCGCGTCGTGCGTGTAGATCATGCACGCGGTGGCGGCGCCGGCCGAGATGCCGGCGATCACGCGCGGACGCAGGCCCAGCTCGGGCGCCACCCTGTCCCACCAGCCGGCCTGCCACCAGCAGCGGTTGCCGCCGCCGGCGAACACCACCTGGTCGAACGGCGACGCGGCGCGCATGCGGTCCGGCTCGCGCGGCGGGGCATGGTCGGCACCGACGGGCATGAGGGCGGATTCCGGCTTCGGCTCTGGCATGGCGGTTCAGGTCGTTCCTGGTCCTGGATTGTGGCCGGGTGGCCGGGCTGCTATTGGGGGGCCGGTGCGGCGCGGGTTGGGGGAATGATACAGGGGGTGGGGGGAGGGGGCCCTGTTGGGGGGCTGGTGGCTCGTTCTGGGGGGAAAGGGGCACTTTTTTCTTTCTGGGTCTTGACGTTCAAAGGCTACTTCAAAGTCAGCGGCTGAACGTCGAAGTTAAGTGCTGAACGTCAAGGTCAAAGTCAACATCAAAGTCAAAGTCAAAGTCAAAGTCAAAGTCAAAGTCAAAATCAACTTCAAAGTCAAAGGCTTTCGCTCCCCCGGAGCGACCTACTTTCTTTTCCCCGAAAAGAAAGTAGGCAAAGAAAGCGGGCTGCCTGGCCGGCAGGGGCAGAGCCGAACAGGGATACGAGGGTTATTGGTTTCGTGGTGGGGCCTGCGGTTCTGCTGACCTGCTGCCGGTACCGGTTTTGGCGGCCACTATCTCTCGGATGGTGTTGGATTCGTGGTGGCGCTGCATGATGGCGGAGGCCCAGGCCCTCCGGGCTGCTGCCGCGTCCGGGGCGGATGGGTGCGTCATAGGGGCGGTACTGGTTTCGTGGTGGGCGCGGTGGCCCCTGTTCGAGCGCGGTGCCGAACGGTTTTGACTTGAGAGGTCGTCGGGTTCAAAGCAACCCAACACACCTGCGCTGGATCCACCACGCCCACCACGAAACCATGCGGGTGCTACGCCGTGGCCGCCCAAACCGGTAACGGCAGATGCTCGAACCAGCAGTGCGCTCGCCATCATAGGTCTGACCACGAAACCACTACAGCCAGCAGTGTCGTGGCCGCTCGCACCGGTACCGGCAGAATCCCAGCAGAACCACCACCCCCACCACGAAACCACCAACCCAAGAAACCCTGTTCGGCTCTGCCTCTGCCGGCCAGGCAGCCCGCTTTCTTTGCCTACTTTCTTTTCGGGGAAAAGAAAGTAGGTCGCTCCGGGGGAGCGAAAGCCTTTGACTTTGATGTTGACTTTGACTTTAACTTTAACGTTAAGAAGTTGACTTTGACCTTCAGCCGCTGAAGTTAAGAATTTGACTTTGAAGCCGCGTCTCAAGCCGAACCCAACCTTTAAAGAACCCTCCCCCAATAAACCAATAAAAAAAAAGCCCAACACCACAAAAGTGTCAGGCTTCGCCAACAATAATCATCCCGCCGCCACGCGGCAAGCCAACTCAACCCGCCGCATCCACCACCCCCCCACGCCGCGCGGCGCGCCGCGCCAGCCACCCCAGCACCCTCGGAATCACCACCACCGCCACGGTCATCGCCAGGATGGTCGCCGAGATCGGCTGGGTCACGAAGATCGACCAGTCGCCCTGGCTGATCGACAGCGCGTTGCGCAATTGCTTCTCGGCGATGGGCCCCAGGATCATGCCGACGATCACCGGCGCGGTGGGGAAGTCGAAGCGCCGCATGGCCATGCCCAGCACGCCGATCACGAACAGCAGCAGCAGGTCGAACCACGACTGGCGGATGCCGTACGCGCCCAGCCCCGCGAAGATCAGGATGCCGCCGTACAGCAGCGGCGTGGGAATGCGCAGCATGCGCACCCACAGGCCGATGGCCGGCAGGTTCAGCACCAGCAGCATCACGTTGCCGATGTAGAGCGAGGCCAGCAGGCCCCACACCAGGTCGCCCGAGGTCTGGAACAGCATCGGGCCGGGCTGCAGGTTGTAGTTCTGGAACGCCGCCAGCAGGATCGCGGTGGTGTTCGAGGTGGGGATGCCCAGCGTCAGCAGCGGCGCCAGCGTGGCGGTGACGGCGGCGTTGTTGGCGGCCTCGGGGCCGGCCACGCCTTCGATCGCGCCGACCGTGCCGAACTCGTCCTTGTGCCTGGACAGCTTCTTCTCGGTGGCGTACGACAGGAAGGTCGGGATCTCCGCGCCGCCGGCCGGGATCAGGCCGAACGGGAAGCCGATGAGGGTGCCGCGGATCCACGCCGGCACCGAGCGCTTCCAGTCCGACCTGGTCATCATGACGCTGCTGAGCTTGTTGAAGCTGCCGTCGGGCTGCGGGAAGAAGGCGTTGAACAGCGCCTCGCCGACCGCGAACAGGCCGACCGCCACCACCACGATGTCGATGCCATCGTAGAGCTCCTGCACGTCCATCGAGTAGCGCGTCTGGCCCGACAGCGAGTCCATGCCGATCAGGCCGATGCCCAGGCCCAGGAACAGGCTGGTCATGCCGCGCAGCAGCGACGAGCCCAGCACCGCGGACACCGTGGTGAAGGCCAGCAGCATGATCATGAAGTACTCGCCGGGGCCGAACTGCAGCGCCACGTCGGCCGCCACCGGCGCGAACATCGACAGCAGCACGGTGGCGATGGTGCCCGCCGCGAACGAGCCGATCGCCGCGGTGGCAAGCGCCGGGCCGGCGCGGCCGCTCTTGGCCATCAGGTTGCCTTCCATCGCCGTGACCATCGTCGACGATTCGCCCGGCGTGTTCATCAGGATGGAGGTGGTCGAGCCGCCATACATGGCGCCGTAGTAGATGCCGGCGAACATGATCAGCGCGGCGGTCGGCTCCACCTTGGTGGTCAGCGGCAGCAGCATCGCCACCGTCAGCGCCGGGCCGATGCCGGGCAGCACGCCGATGGCGGTGCCGAGGAAGCAGCCCACCAGGGCCCACATCAGGTTGATCGGGGTGATGGCCACGGCGAAGCCGTGCATCAGCAGGTTGAGAGTGTCCATGAGTCAGCTCCGGTCAGAACCCGGCGACGGGCAGCAGCGGCAGGTTGATGCCGAGCAGGAATTCGAACAGCGCCCACATCGGCAGCGTGATGCACAGGCCGATGAAGCCGTCGCGCACAAAGCGCTTGCTGCCGTAGCCGCGCGCCACGCAGACCATCAGCAGCGTCGAGGCCAGCACGAAGCCGAGCGTGCCGATCAGCGCCATGTTGGCCACCAGCCCGGCGGCGACCCACAGGAAGCCGCGGAAGTTGTGCGGTGCCGAGGGCAGCTCGGCGTCTTCCTCGGGCATGTTGCGAAAGCCCCCGCGGATGCCCTGCCAGGTCAGCGCCGCGCCGCACACGGCCAGGCCGATGGCGACCAGCGTGGGCATGAAGCGCGGCGACAGCCCGGCATAACCTTCGTCGCCGGAGATGCCCGGCAGGCCGACGAAGAAGAACAGCGAGAGCAGCAATACGGCAATGCCGATCGCCAGGTGCGAGGGTTTCATCAAGGGCTCCTTCAGGCGGCGGCGCGCTGGCCGGCCGCGGTTTGTCGTCCCCGCGCGGCGGGGGCCCGGCGACTGATGGTCTGGTCCTGGGTATCGCAGGTGGTGGACACCGGGCCCCCGCCTGCCGCATGCGCACTAGGCGTCACGGTGCGCCGCAGGCGGGGCCGACAGGTGAAACGGCAAAACGGTGAAACGATGAAGCGGTGAAACGACAAAGCGACACCGCGGCGGCGCCGTCATGCCGGCGCGCGCGCCGGCACGGAACTTACTTCGCCACGCCCAGCTCGCGCAGCGTGGTGCCCAGGCGCGCCGACTCGCCGTCCACGAACTTGCCGAACTCGTCGCCGGTCAGCAGGAACGGGGTCCAGTCGTTGCGGGTCAGCGCCTCTTTCCAGGTCGGCGTCTCGGTGGCCTTGACCACCGCGTCCACCAGCGCCTTGCGCTGCTCGGCGGTAATGCCGGGCGCGCCATACACGCCGCGCCAGTTGTAGATCTCCACGTTCACGCCCTGCTCCTTGAGCGTGGGGATGTCGGCGGTGCGTTCCTTCGACGTCACCGCCAGCGCGCGCATCTTGCCGCTCTTGATGAAGGGCAGGAACTCGGACACGCCGGCGATGCCCACGGTCACGTGGCCGCCGAGGATCGAGGCCGACGCTTCGCCGCCGCCCTGGAACGGCACGTAGTTGACCTTCTTCGGATCCACGCCGATGTCCTTGGCGATCAGGCCGGCCAGGATGTGGTCGATCGAACCCTTGGAGCCGCCGCCCCAGCTCACGCTGCCCGGGTTGGCCTTGAGCTGCGTGGTCAGGTCCTTGACCGACTTCAGCGGCGAGTTGGCCGGCACCGTGATGACCATCGTGTCCGCGTACAGGCGCGCCACCGGCGTGGCGTTCTTGAGCGTGACCGGCGGCTTGTTGGTCTCGATCGCGCCCACCATCACCGCGCCGGTGACGATCAGCGCGTTGGGGTTGCCCTTGTCGGTGTTGACGAACTGCGTCAGGCCGATGACGCCGCCCGCGCCGCCCTTGTTGTCGTACGCGGCGGTCTTGGCCACGCCGGCGGCCACCAGCGCGGCGCCCAGCGAGCGGCCGGTCTGGTCGTAGCCGCCGCCCGGGTTGGCGCCGATCATGAACTTGACGTTGTCGAGCGCGAACGCGGGCGCGGCGGCCACGGTGGCGGCCAGCGCGGCCGAAGCCATGACGGCGTGGGCGAAGCGGTGAATCGAGCGGCGCATATCGGTCTCCTGCTTGTCTTGAAGGTTGCCGGCGGCCGGGCATGGCATGCGGTGCCTGGCGCGGTCCGGACCGGGGTGCCCGGCTGGTGTGGCGCTGGCGCGGGGCAGGAAGACACCCCCGGCACGCCGGGGGGCGAAGGGCTCGTCTCCTGTCCGCCGCTGCGCGTGCATGGCCGGACTTGTTCTTTGAGTTCTTTCCGTGCGGTGGATTGCGCGGATCTGGCCCTTATGAGCCATGGGGTGGATTCTAGGTGGGGGAAACTGTCAAAAGGCTGTCAATTTGACAGGGAGAGGGGTGGGGTTTACGTGGGGGTGAATGTGTGGACATTTGGGGGCTGGGGGGGTGTTTTCTGGGTTTTTTTAATGGTGGGGCGTGGCTTTGGAGGGTTAAATTTAGAGTCTTTAAGAGTCTAAAGTTGACTTCAAGGTCAAAGGCTTAAATTCAAGAATTTAAAGTCAACTGCTTAACGTCAAAGTCAACATCAAAGTCAAAGGCTTTCGCGCCCCCGGCGCGACTTACTTTCTTTTATCCGAAAAGAAAGTAAGCCAAGAAAGCGGACTGCCTGGCCGGCAGGGGCAGAGCCGAACAGTGTTGCTGGTTGTTGGTGGTTTCGTGGTGGGGGTGGTGGTTCTGCAGGGAATCTGCCGGTACCGGTTTTGGCGGCCACGTTCTCTCGGGTGGTGTTCGATTCGTGGTGGCGCTGCATGATGGCGGTGGTCCGGGTGGTTCAAGCTGCTGCCGCGACCGGGGTGGATGGGTGCGGCATAGGGACGGTGCTGGATTCGTGGTGGGCGCGGTGGCCCCGGTTTGAACCCGGTGTGGGATCTTGAGATGTGCCAGAGGGGAGCGCGCAGCATTCATCGAAACCCAACACACCCGCGCTGGGTCCACCACGCCCACCACGAAACCATGTGGGCGCTATATCGTGGTGGCTAAAACCGGTAACGGCAGATGTCCGAACAGGCAGTGCGCTCGCCATCATAGGTCTGACCACGAAACCAATACCGCTAGCAAAGTCGTGGTGGTCCGCACCGGTAACGGCAGGATACAAACAGAACCACCGTCCCCACGACGAAACCAGCAAGACCAGTAATCCCAATGTTTCTGCCCCTGCCGGCCAGGC
>NZ_BBQM01000006.1 GCF_000876015.1 Cupriavidus basilensis
GGCAAGCGTTTTCTGCGAGGATTTCTCTGCGGCCAAAAAAGAGACTCGAAGGATACAAATTCGCGCCGGCGCGAAGGCTCCGCAAATCAGACCCGTCTCACTCCCATTCATGCGTGGATGCCACATACTTTCTCTTCCATCACATCCATATATAGAGGAGACACGGCAATGGCGATCCGGATCGTGAGGCTGGGTTCACCGCGCGCGCCCGACGAGGGGCTTCGCATCGGCACCGTGCGCCGGCCGCCGCGCGGCGTACCCAAGGCGGAGTTCGCTTCGCGCGACTATTACGACGTCTGGTACCCGGAGCTCTCGCCTTCGGCGGATCTCGTCGCGCAAGCGCTGGCGATACAGGAAGACGACGACGAGAAAGGCTGGCGCGAGTTCGAGCGTCACTTCCGCGCGGAAATGGCGCACCCCGAAGCCAGCCGCACGCTGGACCTGCTGGCCGCCCTGTCGCGGCAGACGAACTTTTCGCTTGGCTGCTATTGCGAGCAGGAGCGGCGCTGCCACCGTTCCATTCTGCGGTCCCTGCTGGAGAAAAGAGGCGCCGCGATGGCTTGACCGCCGCGCAGGCGGGAGATTCCCGTCAGACGGTCTTTTGCGTGCCGGAGCCGGAGCGGTGGAACAGCGCGCGCAGCGCGCTCCACTGGATGGGCAGGAGCGGCGTGCTGTGGCGCACGGCGTCGCGCCGGGCGTAGTGGGCCAGCAGTTGCTCGCCGACCGACTGCCGGAAATAGGAAGGCGTCGGGTAGTTCATGGTCATTCCCTATTGTGGTTCATCGGAAGCGATAGTATACCAAATTTTGGTGCGTCGCGTCATAACAGGGCACGCCCATGCCTCGCAACGGTGCATTTCCGTTGCGGAAATGCCCAATAAAATCAAAGGCCGGGACGTTACTCACGTCCCGGCCTTTGATCGTGCCGCTTTCAGCACATCGTATACCGAATACCTTCCAGGCGCCCCGACGCCTGCCTGCGGCTCCGCGCTAGCCGGCGCTCGCGGCAGTGCGGCCGCCTCGCTTGGCCGGGCTGCCAGTGCGGGGGGCTTCTCCGCCGCTCGGGGTCGTCTCCGCCAGTTCCTCGGCCGCCTTGGCCGCACTGTAGACATGGCGGGTCGCCAGCAGCGCGGCCAGATCGGCATCGCCGGCAATGACCGCCTGCAGGATCTGCGCGTGCTCTTCCCAGTTCTGCCGCGCGCGCGGCACGTTGGCCGGCGCGAACAGCAAGCCGGTGCGCTCCCGCAGCGTCCGCACCATGTCCTGCAGCACGCTGTTGGCGGCGATATTGCCCAGCACTTCATGGAAGCGGGAGTTGAGTTCGACGAAGCGCTCGGTCCGGCCGCTGGCGGCCGCCTCGGTGCCCTGGCGCAGGACGTCGTCGAGCTCGGAGAGCAGGCGCGGATCGCGCCGCTGCGCGGCCAGCTTGGCGTTGAGCCCTTCCAGGGTGGCTCGCACCTCGACCATTTCCTTGGCGATGTTCGGCGACAGCGTCGCCACCGACGCGCCGCGCCGCGGCTCGATGCGCACCAGGCCTTCCGCGGCCAGCGCGCGCAGCGCTTCCCGCACCGGAATCCGCGACACGCCGAGCTCGGTGGAAAGCTTGTTCTCCACCAGGCGGTCTCCCTGGTTGTACTCACCCGCCAGGATGCGCTGCCGCAGGGTGTCGGTCACGAGCGCGAACAGGGGGGAATGCTGGGCGCCAAGGCTGGTGCCGGCGGAATCCGAAGCTGCGTGAGCGCGTTCGGTACCAGGGGCGTCGGACATAGGTTCTGGCTTCGGTCGGCAAGACACCGTCGCCGGGCGAGCCGCGCAGGCACGCCGTCGCGGACGGTAGTCAAAGGGATCTGGGACCGCCGCGCTGCCCCGAAGGGCAATGCCGCGACGGCGATATTGTTCGCATTGTATACCGGCGCGAGGCCATTTTTGCGCGCCGCCATGCACCCAGCCCTTGCGCGGGGTCAAGCGCCGCGCGGCCGGCGCGCGCGCGGCCCGGGCGCCCCATCCGTCACGCTATGATGCGCGAAGCTGAATCTCTCCAAACCCCGGCGCATCGATGGCACTGAATATCGTCTGGCTGTCTTTTTTCCTGCTTGCCTTCATCGTCGCCTGCGTACGCCTGGCGCTCGGCGACACCGCGGTGTTCCCCGCCATGCTGGCCAGCCTGTTCGACAACGCCCGCACCGCGTTCGAGATCTCGCTGGGGCTGGCCGGCATGATGAGCCTGTGGCTCGGCATCATGCGGATCGGGGAGCAGGCCGGCGTGGTGGACGTCTTCGCGCGCGCCGTCAGCCCCCTGCTGCGCCATTTCTTCCCCGGCGTGCCGCAGGGCCATCCGGCACAGGGCGCCATGATGATGAACGTCTCGGCGAACATGCTCGGGCTGGACAACGCGGCCACCCCGCTCGGCCTGAACGCCATGCGGGAACTGCAGTCGCTGAACACGCGCCCGGATACGGCCAGCAACGCGCAGATCATGTTCATCGTGCTGAACACGGCCGGACTGACCCTGATCCCGACCTCGGTGATCGCCATGCGGCAGGCCATCGCCATCAAGCAGGGCCTGCCTGGCTTCAACGCGGCCGACATCTTCCTGCCCACCTTGCTGGCCACCTGCGTCTCGTGCGTGGCCGGCCTGCTGGCCGTGGCCTGGGCGCAGCGGCTCAACCTGCTCAAGCCCGCCGTGCTGGCCGCCTTCGGCCTGCTGGCCGCCGCCGTGGGCGGACTGTTCCTGTGGCTGCGCCATGCTCCGCCCGAGCAGGTCAGCACGATCACGGCACTGGCCGGCAGCGGATTCATCGTCACCCTGATCGTGGTGTTCCTGGTCTGCGGGGCCGTGCGCCGCGTCAACGTCTACGATGCGTTCGTCGACGGCGCCAAGGACGGCTTCTGCGTGGCCGTGCAGATCATTCCCTACCTGGTGGCGATCCTGGTGGCGATCGGCCTGTTCCGCGTGACCGGCTGCATGGACGTGCTGATGAAAGGGCTCGCCGCCGGCGTTGCCTGGCTGGGGCTGGACACCGCGTTCGTGCCCGCGCTGCCGGTCGGCCTGATGAAGATCCTATCGGGCGCGGGCGCGCGCGGCCTGATGATCGATGTGATGAATACCTATGGCGTGGCCTCGTTCCAGGGCAAGCTCGCCGCCATCATCCAGGGTTCGACCGAAACCACCTTCTATGTGCTGGCCGTCTATTTCGGCAGCGTCAACATCCGCAATACGCGGCACGCGCTCGCCTGCGCCCTGTTCGCCGACTTAGCCGGCCTCTGCGCGGCGGTGGCCATTGCCTACCTGTTCTTCACCTGAGTGCCCGACTCCCAGCGGGCGAAGGCCGCAGGCATCGAACGAAAAATCCAGCCTCTGTATTGCCAGCCCCTGCTTCGTTGTGAAAAAGCAACATGTTTGTGGAGCAATACACGCTTGAATAACGTCGCGCTTGGTGCGTCGCAACAAATCGTATATAGTGGAGTCTGTCTCCTCCACCACCTCGGTGGATTCCAACCCGCGCATGAACTGCGCGGGTTTTTTTTGCCCGAAATTCGGCCCTGCGGCGGCAATTCGCGCTCAAACGCCGATGTACCGGCGTCTGGAGGCCAGCCTGCCCCACGCGGGCGCGGCGCGCGTATTTTGCGCACCGCAGCAAGGCAGGCTCGCACCAAGGCAGTGCGAAACATGACGGAGGGCGCGATATGTTGCGTCGCAACATGCCCGTGCCTTAGAGTCGATCCATCGTTCGTACCCCACCGGCGCCCCCGCCCCGCTTTCGTCGACATGTTTTCCGCGCTGCACCTGCCCCGCCCCGACACCCCGATGCTGCAACGGGGGCTGGTCTACGCCTTCTCGTTCCTGGCCCTGGCCGGCATCGGCTGGCTGACCGGCCAGCCGGGCTACCTGTGGGCGGCCACGGCCTCGCTCTGGACCTGCCTCGCAGACCGCGCCGGCACCGCCAGCGACCGCCTCTCGGCCCTCGGCTCGGTCGGCGTGGGCGGCACGGCCGCATGTGCCCTGGGCGCGGCGGTGGCCGCTTCCCCGCTGGCCGCGCTGGCCGTGGTTGCCGCCGCCGGGCTGGCCGCGGGCCTGGCGGAAACCCGCGGGCCCGGGCCGGCCCTGTCGGCCAAGCTGCTCTACGTGATCCTGATCGCCGCCTGCCTGCAGCCGGTCGACGATGCCGCACTGGCCGTGCGCGTGTTCGAGCGCAGCCAGGAATTCCTGCTCGGCGGCGTATTCGCCTGCCTGATGTGCCTGGTGTTGATCCGTTCCGCGCCCGACCGGCGCCCGCGCGCGGAGGTGATGGCGGTCTTCGACGCGCTGCTGCGCTTTGCCACCGAGCTTGCCGGCGCCGGCCCGGTCGGCGACGCGGCGGCCTGCAAGCGCGACATCCGGGAAAGGATCGAGGCGGCGCATCTCGCGATCGGCGCGCGCCGCGGCCTGGGCGACCCGCTCGCGCGGATGCGCTATGCCTACGTCGTCAGCCTGGCCGACGCGATCTTCGCGCTGCTGATCGTCGCCGCCGAACTGCGCGGCCGCATGGACACCGCGCTCCCGGCCCCCGCCGGCAAGGTCGGCGCCACCGCCCTGCCGCTGCAGCACCTGCAGCGCTGCGTCGCCGACCTGCGCCTGCAGGTGGAGGAAGCGCTGGCCCGCAGCACGCCCGACCTGCTTGCGCTGTGCGCGGCGCTGGCCCACGAGCTGCGGCGCCTGCACGCGCCGCTGGTCAACGCCGCCGCGCCGGCCCTCTACCAGTCGGCGCTGGCCGCCCTGGCCCGCTACCCGGCCTTTGCCGCCTGGCACGGCGCGCATCGGCGGCCGCGCCGGGCCTTCCGCCAGCGCTGGCAGCGCTGGCGCGCCACCCTGGCCGAGCACACCGCGCGCGACGCACGCGTGGCGCGCCACGCCGTGCGGCTGGCGCTGGCCGGCAGCCTGAGCCTGCTGCCCGCGCAACTGCTGCGCGTGGATCACGGCTACTGGGTGGCCGTCACCGTCATCATGGTGCTGAGCCCGCAGTTGCAGACCACGCGCCGGATTTCGTTCCTGCGCTTCGCGGGCTCGCTGGCGGGCGCGCTGATGGCCTGCGCGATCGGCCTGGCCCATCCGGCGGCACCTCTGGCGCTGGCGATCAGCGCGGCGTGCCTGGCCGCCGCCTACATCTTCCGGCTCGCCGGCAGCCCGGCGCTGTTCGCCTTCTTTCTGACGCCGGCGGTCATCCTGTTCTCGTGGGTGGGGGCGCCGGCGGAAGACAGCAGCCACTTCGCGGCGCTGCGCGGCATCGACACGGCGCTCGGCTGCCTGATCGCGCTGGCCAGCTACTACGTGCTGGCGCCGCGCGCCGAGTTGTCGCGGGTGCGCCGGCACGGCCTCGAGGCGCTCGCCGCCAACGCGACGTACCTGCGCGCGGCATTTGCCGGCGCCGTGGCCTTCACCACCTCGCCCACGCGCTCGCCCGCGCCCACGCCCGCCCGCCTGGAAAGCCTGCGCATCGCCGCGGGCCGCACCTCGGCGCGGGCCGAGCTCACGTTGCAACAGGCTGAGGGCGAACTCCTTCCCGAACTGGCGGCGGCTTATGCCGGGCTGCACCTGACCGCGCGGCGCATGGCCGCGCTGGCCGGCGTGGTGCGCGCGGGGCTGGAGGCGGAAGCCGGCGCGGGCGCGCCGCTGCCCGCCACGCAGGGGGTGTTGCAGACGCTGGCGGGCCGGCTCTCGGCGCTGGCCGCGCATCCCGGCCAAGGCGGGCCGGCGCGCGCGGCCGCGGCGCAGCCGGCCGGCGCCGCCGCGGAGCCGGCGCTGGACCGCTTCCTGCTCGAGCAGGCCGCCTTCGCCGCCACCCAGGCGGACGCGGCCGACGCGGCGGTCGCCACGGCGGGCCGGCTGGCGGCCGGCATTGCCGCGGCTGGCGGCCGGCGCGTACCCCATCCTGGCTGACGGCGCGGTTGGCGGCAGGATTGACGGCAATCAAGCACGCCCGCCCCGGCACGGCATCGCCCGGCGGCGCGATCTCCTAGAATGGTGGCATCCTTCAGCGACCGTTGTGAGGCGCGCCATGCCCGAGATCTCGTTTCCCCGCAGCGTTCCCGCCTATTGCGCGGCCAGCCTGACGCTTTCCTGCCCCGCCACGGTAAACGGCAAGCCCACGCTCTACTCGATCACGGCCGAAGCGCTCGAGACGCACTTCGGCGCGCGCTCGCCGCGCGAGGAGGATCTCGTGCACGCCTTCACCAGCAACCGACAACGCATCGAGCACATTGCCCAGGGCCTGTTCGAACTGACCCAGGCCAGGGAGATCGTGCTGCGAAGCGGCCATATCCGCTTCGCCGGATAAGCCGGACAGGCGAGATACGCTGGGCAGACACGGCGGCGCGGGCGGCCTGCCCGCGTGCCGCCGCTGCTAGCCTTCCGCCGCCTGGCCCCGCACCAGCAGGACCGGCACGGTGGCTTGGCGGATCACCGACTCCGCCACGCTGCCCAGCACCAGCCGGCGCACGCCGCGCCGGCCGTGAGTGCCGATCACGATCACGTCCGCGCCCCACTGGGCCGCGGCTTCGTTGATGGACCCGGCGATGTCGCCGAGCGAGGTCTGCGGTTCCACCAGACGCACTTCGTGCCTCACCTTTTGCGCTTCGAGCCGCTTGGCGGCCGCGGCGAGCGCGCGTTCGCCGCTCTCGGTCAGCGCCTGCTGGATGGGCGCCGGATCGTAGTAGGCGGCATCGAACAGCATCTGGCTGTTGTCCACCGCGTACAAGGCAAGCACCTCCGCCTCGCCGCTGACCGCCAGGCGGATCGCTTCGGTCAGCGCCAGGTCCGAGGTGGCGCTGCCGTCCACCGCCACCACGATCTTCTTGTATGCCGCATTCGTCATTGCCATTCGCTCCTTGGGAATTCGCTGGAAGTGATGCCGGCGCCAGTGCGCCGGCCGCCATCGATACTACTCGCCTCGCAGCGCACTTGTCTGCGCATCCGGCGCGCGCATGCCCGAATCGACGATGACGAGGTAGCGGCCCGGGCGCGACACCGGCATGCGGTCCGGCGCGAGCACCCGGAGCGAGTCGCCGCGGTTCACGGCGTCGAGGTAATCGGCGGATCTTAGACCCGCATGCCGCGCACGCCATCGCCGCGCACGCCGAACTCGTTGCTGGCGCCGGCGGGCCGGGGCAGGAACGCCAGCGCGGCCAGCACGAGCCACACCGCGAGCCAGGCGAGGCGGCGGCACAGCCTGGCGCCGCAGTACCTGTCAGGGAAAGCGCATTGCATAATTGCCTCCTTGCTCAAGATGCTGCCGCCGCGGCCGCCCTCCGTCCGCTGCCCGCGCCCTGCCCAGTTTCCCTCCAGGGCATCGGCGGCGCGGGCGCGGTAGGGCCGGCGTGGCGCAGCGGCCTTCCATGTTTAGACTGCCGCCGCGGCCGTGATTTCCCGACGCCGCCCGGCCAAAGCGTTTGCCAATGGACCAGACTCAAGTCATCAACCAAGCCCGCCGTTCCCTCGCCGCGGGGGATTTCGCCGGCGCCCGCGCGGGGCTCGAAGCGCTGCTGGCGCACCAGCCCGGCCACGGCGGCGCCCTCGAACTGCTGGGGCTGGCCGCGGGCAACCAGGGCGATTTCCGCGCCGCGGCGGCGCATCTCGAAAGCGCCGCGCAGGCCGGCGCGGCGTCGCCCGAGCTGCACTACAACCTGGCGGTGGCGCGCCAGAAGCTGGGCGAGCACGACGCGGCCATCGCCGCCTTCTCGCAGGCGCTGGCGTTGCGGCCGTACTTCTTCGAGGCCCATCACGATCTCGGCCTGTCCCTGGCCGCGCGCGGCGACGGAACGGCCGCCGTGGCCGCCTTCGACGCGGCCCTGAAGCTGCGCCCGGACAGCTTCGAGGCGCTGTACAACAAGGGCAAGGCGCTCGGCGAGATCGACCGCTTCGAGGAAGAGATCGCGTGCTACCAGCGCGCCATCCAGCTGCGCCCCGATTTCTCCGGCGGCTACGTCAACCTGGGCGTGGCGCTGCGCGACCTGCACCGCTTCGACGAAGCCATGCGCCACTTCAAGAAGGCCGTCACGCTGAACGCCAACGACGCGCTGGCGCGCTGCAACCGCGCCCAGACCAACCTGCTGACGGGCGTCTTCGAGCACGGCTGGCGCGAGTACGAATGGCGCTGGCTGGACGGCAGCCCGGTGCACCGCCTGCCCGGCAAGCCGTGGCTGGGCGAAGGCAGCCTGGCGGGCAAGACCATCGTGCTGCACAACGAGCAGGGCTTCGGCGACACCATCCAGTTCGTCCGCTACGTGCCGGCCGTGGCGGCCCTGGGCGCGCGCGTGATCCTGCAGGTGCAGCCGGCGCTGGTGCCGCTGCTGCAGGGCTTTCCCGGCGTCGCCGAACTGGTCGCCGAGGGCGATCCGCTGCCGGCGTTCGACTGCCATTGCCCGCTGATGAGCCTGCCGCTCGCCTTCCGCACCAGCCTCGCGACCATTCCGCCAGCGCCCTACCTGCGCGCGGACCCGGAACGCAGCGCGGCGTGGCGCGCGCGGCTGGATGCCAGCCCCGCCGGCGGCCGCCGGCCGCGCATCGGCGTGGCCTGGTCGGGCAGCACCTGGCACCGCAACGACCGCAACCGCTCGCTGAAACTGGAGCAGCTGGGGCCGCTGCTGGCCGGCGACGCCAGCTTCGTCTGCCTGCAGAAAGACCTGCGCGAGGCCGACCGCGCCGCGCTCGCGGCGCTGCCGCAACTGCTGGACGTCTCGGGCGAACTCGCCAGCTTCGCCGACACCGCCGCCCTCATCGACAACCTCGACCTGGTCATCAGCGTCGACACCGCCGTCGCCCACCTGGCCGGCGCGCTCGGCAAGCCGGTCTGGCTGCTGCTGCCGTACTCGCCCGACTGGCGCTGGCTGCTCGGGCGCGCGGACTCGCCGTGGTATCCGGGCATGCGCCTGTTCCGCCAGCCCGCGATGCGCGACTGGGGCGGCGCGCTGGCCGAGCTCGGCGCGGCGCTCGCGGCCCTGCTGCGGGACGCGCCGCGCGGCTAGGCGGGTGAGGACGAGAACAACGCGCGCCTCCCGTGCCCGCCACGTCCTCGCCGGACGCGCGGCGGCGGCCCGCGCGGGAACGCCCGGCCGTGCGGGCGCACACGCACGCGTGATCAAAATGGAAGCAGCCGCGCCGCGCATCCATATACAATCACGCCATGCAATATATCCATGTCGTCAACGGTGACGTAGCGGGCAATACGCTGCGGCAAGCTCTCGCCCAGGCCGCCCGGCCCGACCCGGTCGTCGTGCTGCGCGACGACCTCGCCGTCGGCCCGATCGCCGACGTCGACGGCAGCGGCCTCATCCGCTCCGGCTTCTGGCAGCGCGTGGCGCCGCGCAGCGACATCGACTTCGCCGCCGAGATGCAGCAGGCGCTGGACCAATTGCATGCCCTGCGCAAGGAAGAGACCGAGATCGCCATCTGGCACGGCCAGAGCGCCTCGGACCAGTTGATGCTGCGCCGGGTGGTGTTCCATCTGTACCAGTCGCCGCAGCGCATCAACGAGGTGGCGATGGACCTGCGCGAGCTCGAGACGCCCGCGCACGGCAACCTGGCCTCCATCGGCATGTATCCCGCGGCCCGCCTGGCGCGGCGCTTTTCCACCATCGCGCCGGTCTCGGTGCTGCGCCTGGGCCGGCTGGGCTACGAGTGGCAGCAGAACGTCAAGGAAAACGCCGACGTGCGGCTGTGGAAGGGCAACACGCTGGTGCCCGCCGCCTACCACTCGGTGGACGACGTGATCCTGGAGCGCGCCCCGCAGGAATGGGCGCCGGCCGCGCAGGTGGTGGACGCCGTGATGGGCGCCATCGAAGGCCTGCTGGCCAGCGACTGGTTCGTGTTCTGGCGCTGCCGCGAGCTGATCGGCGCCGGGCAGCTGGTGCTGCGCGGCAATGCCGATTCGCTGCAGACCTGCGAGCTGCGCCGCAATCCGTCCGCCGGCGGCGAATAAGGCCGCAAGCCCCCGAGCCGACCACAAGCCCAAGACAAGCGGATACAAGCGGACGTTTACATGGCCCGTACCAAGGCACCCGATTTCGAGGCGCAGCGCGAGCAGATACTGGACCTGGCCGCCGCCGCGTTTGCCGCCAGCAGCTACCCCAGCACCTCGATGGCCGACCTGGCCGCCGCCTGCGGCACCTCCAAGGCGCGCCTGTACCACTACTACGAGAGCAAGGAAGCGATCCTGTTCGACCTGCTCGACCGCTACACGCGCCGGCTGATGCTGATCGTGGCCGAGGTGGAAGCCGAGGCCGGACGCCGCGGCAGCAGCGAGCAGGAAACCTTCGCCAGCCTGATCCGCGCGTTCCTGGCCGAGTACGAGACCTCGCAAACCCGCCACGTCGCGCTCGTCAACGACGTCAAGTTCCTGGCCGACGAGCAGCGCGACCAGATCCTCAAGCGCGAGCGTGACGTGGTGGCTGCCTTCTCGCGCCAGTTGCGCCGCGCCTACCCGGAGCGCGTCAACCGCGACAACCAGGCGGCGCTGACCATGACGGTGTTCGGCATGATCAACTGGACCTTCACCTGGCTCAAGCCGGGCGGCAAGCTGTCCTACGCCGACTTCGCCGAGATGGTGATCGACCTGCTCGCGGGCGGCCTGCCGGGCGCGCCGCGCGAGGCCGCCTAGCGCGCGGCGCGCCCGCCGGCCCGTCACCAGTCAGGACCAGTCCTCTTCCTCCCGGCGCCGGCGCTGGTCGCGGTCCTGGCGGAACATTTCCTCGAGCTCGTCGCGCGCCTGGCGCGCCAGCGAGACCAGCTTCTTCTGGTCGGTGTAGTGCGGGTAGAAGCGTTCGATGGCGGCGATGTTGTGGCGGCGGAAGCGGAGCGCCACCGAGCGCGCCTCGACCGGGTCGTAGCCCAGCCCCTCCAGCACGCTGCGGCCGAGCCGCAGCGATCCCTCGAACATCTCGCGCTCGAACAGCTCCACGCCGCGATCCTTGAGCTGGTAGACGTGCGAGACGTGGCGCGCCCGCGCGTAGATGCGCAGGTGCGGGAAGCGCTTGCGCACGTTGTCGATCAGCGCCAGGCTGTCCTCCATGCCGTCGATGGCCACCACCAGGATGCGCGCGCGCTCGGCGCCGGCGGACTCGAGCAGGTCCATGCGCGTGGCGTCGCCGTAGAACACCTTGAAGTCGTAGCGGCGCAGGAACTCGATCTGGTCGGGATCGTGGTCCAGCACGGTGACGCCGATGCCCTGCGCGTAGAGCAGGCGGCCGATGATCTGGCCGAAGCGGCCGAAGCCGGCGATCAGCACCGGGTTGTCCTGCGGCTCGATCACGTCGTCCGGGCGCCGCGCCAGGCGCGCCAGGTGCGGCGCCACCAGCCGGTCGTAGCCCAGCAGCAGCAGCGGCGTGGCCACCATCGACAGCGCCACCACCAGCACCAGCAGCGCCTCGGTGCGCGGCGGCAGCAGGCCGGCGCCGCCGGCCACGCCGAACACCACGAAGGCGAACTCGCCGCCCTGCGAGATCAGCAGCGCGAACAGCAGCCGCTGGCCGCGCGCAATGCCGAAGCGCGGCGCCAGCAAGGTCAGCATGGCGGTCTTGAGCACCACCAGCCCGGCCACCAGCGCCGCCACCATGACCGGCGCCTGCATCAGCACGCCGAAATCGATCGACATGCCGACCGCCATGAAGAACAGCCCCAGCAGCAGGCCCTTGAACGGCTCCAGGTCGGCCTCGAGCGCGTGCCGGTACTCGGAGTCCGCCAGCAGCACGCCGGCCAGGAAGGTGCCCAGCGCCATCGACAGGCCCACCGCGTCCATCATCAGCGCGATGCCCACCACCAGCAGCAGCGCGAAGGCGGTGAACATCTCGCGCATGTCGGTGCGCGCGATGAAGTTCAGCGCCGGGCGCACCAGGTAGCGCCCGCCCACCACCACGGCGCCGATCACGCCGACCGCCTTGGCCGCGCCGAGCCAGCCCGCCGCGCCCGCCGCCGCGGCGGTGCCGGCCTGCGCGCCCTGCGCCGCGAGCAGCGGCAGCAGCGCGATCATCGGGATCGCGGCGATGTCCTGGAACAGCAGGATGCCGAAGCCGGCGGCGCCGGCCGGGGTGCCGAACAGGTTGCGCTCGGTCAGCGTGGCCAGCGCAATGGCGGTGGACGACAGCGCCAGCCCGAGCCCCGCCACCAGCGCCACCTGCCACGGCGCGCCCACCAGCGTCGCGGCGCCGCCGATCAGCACCGCGCAGGCCGCCATCTGCGCGCCGCCGTAGCCGAAGATCACGCGGCGCAGTTCCCACAGCTTCTTCGGCTCCAGCTCCAGGCCGATCACGAACATCATCAGCACCACGCCGAACTCGGAGAAATGCAGGATGGCCTCGACGTTGGTGACGAGGCGCAGCGCCCACGGGCCGATCGCCACGCCGGCCAGCAGGTAGCCCAGCACCGCGCCCAGCCCGAAGCGGCGGGCCAGCGGCACCGCCACCACCGCGGCGACCAGGAAGACCACCAGGGCCACCAGGAAATCGTGTTGTTCCACGGCGCCCCCTCAGCCGGCGACGGCGCCGGCGGCGCCGAGCACGCCGGACACGCGGGCGATATGCCCGGCCAGCGCGTCCTGGTCCACCTGGTTGGCGTCATGCAGCACCAGCGGCGCCAGCCAGTTCATGCCGCACAGCACGGCGGTCTGCGCCAGCGGCAGCATGTATTCGTCGATGCCGTGGCCGTGCGTGCCCTCGGGCCCGTAGGAATCGGCGTGGCCGCCGGTGCTGGCCACCACCAGCAGGGACTTGCCGCGCAGCGCGGTGCCGCCCGGTCCGTAGGCCCAGCCGCTCTCCAGCACCTCGTCCATCCAGAGCTTGAGCAGCGCCGGCATGCTGTACCACTGCACGGGGAACTGCAGCACCAGCGTGGCGGCGCGCGCCAGCGCGCGCTGCTCCGCGACCACGTCGATGTCGTAATCGGTATAGCGGAGGTAGAGATCGTGCACGGTGACGGCGGGCAGGGCCTGCAGGGCCGAGGCCAGCGGCCGGTTGACGCGCGACAGGCGCGGCCTGGGGTGGGCATAGATGACGAGAATCGGGGGCTCGGCCTTTGGGTCCACGAAAAATCCTGGAAAACGTGCGGCGCGCGGTCCGGAACCGCGGCATCGCCGGCATTGAAGAGAACAGAGACTCACATGCGGCCGCGCCCGGGACCCTCCCCGGGCCGCGGCAACGGCGCCGCCGCCGGGCGGCGATGTGGACACGGCATTATGCGGCGTTGCAACAAATCCACATGCCCGGCACCCTGCGGCATCATGAAGCACACGTCAAGTCTTTGATTTCATTGGAGATATACAAAAATTACAAAATACAACCAATTGGATCGCCTCCGAACCTTACGTCAGGCTGACAATTCCACTACAATACTTTTTGCAATGCAGCAAGATAGTGTTTGCCCTTGGGCCAGGCTTTTCGGGCTTTTTTGCCCGCCTTGCCCGGCCCGGCGCCGAAAGTGCGTGGCCTGACACCTGCTGAGTGCTATTTTTATACCTGAATACGTCGCAAGGAAAACAAAGTGAATCCGCTCGAACTGAGCAAGGCCGTCGGGGCCGTATCCGACGAAGATCTCCGCCGCGCATCCGCAGCCGCGCACGCCTCGCATCGCCCCACCACGCTGGTGCGCGAGCTGGCTGCGCATCACCGCTCGCGTCTGCTCAAGCATTTCCTCGCCCTGGGCGAGGAAGATCGCCTGCTCCGTTTTGGCCAGTCGGTTGGCGACCATGTGATCGAGGCCTATGTCGACAGCATCGACTTCGACCACGACACCGTGTTCGGCGTCTACGACGAGCACCTCGAACTGATCGGCGTGGGCCACTTCGCCAACCTGCGCGACAACAGCCAGGGCCGCGTGGCCGAGTTCGGCGTGTCGGTGTCGCAGAGCGCGCGCGGGCGCGGCATCGGCAGCGCGCTGTTCGAGCGCGCCGCCATGCACGGCCGCAACAGCAACGTGCGCACGCTGTACATGCACTGCCTGTCGCGCAACGCCGCCATGATGCACATCGCCAAGAAGGCCGGCATGAAGGTGCAGTACGCCTACGGCGAGGCCGATGCCTACCTGGAACTGCCGCCCGCCGACACCGTCAGCCGCCTGACCGAGGCGCTCGACGAGCAGGTGGCCGACCTCGACTACATGGTCCGCCGCAACCTGCGCGACGCGCGCCGCTTCGGCCTGCGCTTCTGGCGCTCGATGCTGCCGCAAAAGCGCACGGCCTGACGCCGCTGCCGCCCCGGCCCCGATGGCGCGCCCGCCCGGCGCGCCATTTTCATTGGTGCCGCGCCGATCGCATCGACCGCACCAACCGCACCGCGGCGCCCGATTGCGCTCAGTTGCCCGCCACCGGCAGCGCGGTGGTGTCCTTGATGCATTCCAGCGCAAAGCTCGAGCGCACGTCGATCACCGCCGGATGCGCCAGCAGGTGGTCCTTCATGAAGCGCGCGAAGTGCTCCATGTCTTCCACGTAGACCTTCAGCAGCAGGTCCATCTCCCCGGTCATCGCGTGGCACGCGGCCACCTCCGGCCAGATCGCGATGGCGGCGCGGAACAGGTCCAGCGGCGCCTTGCCCTTGGGCGCGCCGCCGTGCTTCTCCAGCCGCACGTTGATGTAGGCCAGCAGCCCCAGCCCGATCCTGCCCGGCTCCAGCAGCGCCGCGTACTGGCGGATCACGCCGATCTCTTCCAGCCGCCGGATGCGCCTCAGGCAAGGGCTCGGCGACAGGTTCACGCGCTCGGCCACTTCCAGGTTGGTCAGTCTCCCGTTGGTCTGCAATACCTCCAGGATCTTCCTGTCGATCTTGTCCAGTTCCACCTTGCTCACGATATTGTTGCTCCGCAATATGTTTGACGGCAATTTTTTTGCGCAAATTTAGCAAGCTGTGCACAAGTATGCAATTTTTTGTGTGCTTCCGGACCTTGTGCCTGCCGTCATTCTCCCCCCTCGCCGCGCCGCGCCCCTCCCGCGCGGCGGCCACAACCCTCCATTCCGATCGCTGGCGCCCCGCCTCCCGGCACCGGCGCGGTGGCCTTCCGGGTGCAGGATGCCGCCGCGGCGCGCCGCCGTGCACTGGAACTGGGCGCCCGGGGCGCGAGCGTTGGGAAGGCAAGGATGGTGCCAAGGCCACCAGCGCCGGGGCCGGCACCACGAAAAAAAGCGCGGCCCCGAAGGGTCGCGCTTTCCCGTGCCCGCGGCGCCGGAGCGCCGCGGGATCGCCGCCGGGGCCGGATCAGCCGCCGCGGCTCGACGGGGCCGAGGCGCCGCCGCGGTTGCCGTGCTGGCGCCATTGGTCGTGCATCTTCTGCATGGCGGCGCGGATCTCGTCCATCGTCAGCTTGCCGTCGTGATTGGCGTCGAGCTGGTCGAAGCGCCGTGCCAGGCGCGGGAAGCCGGCCTGGACCTCGGCCTTGGTCAGCGCGCCGTCGCCGTTCTTGTCGGCCGCCTTGAAGCGGGCCTCGAAGTCGGCCTGCATCGCCGCGCGGCGCTGCTCCATCCCGGCCTTGTGGTAGGCCGCCAGCTCGCTCTTGTCGAGCTTGCCGTCGTGATTGGTGTCGATCTTGTCGAACAGCGCGTCGGCCTCCGCCTTGGAGATGGCGCCGTCGCCGTCGGTGTCGATCGACTTCATCCACATGCCGCCGTGCTCCATGTGGTGGCGCATGCCGCCTTGCATGGCCGGTGCGCCCGGGGCCGGCGCCGCCGGCGCGGGTGCCGCGGTCTGGGCGAAAGCCGTGCCGCCCATCGCCAGGAACACCGCCGAAGCGGCCATGAAATTCCGGATCGAACGCGTCTTGAGATTGCCTTGCATGTCTTTGCTCCTTTTTCGTCTCAGGTGGACTGGTAACGATTAGAACGCATGACGGGGGCGAAAGTTGGATCCTCTAATACGTTGTTACGCGGCTCACAGTTGGGTGGCGTTCCCGTAAACCGCTGAAAGCATTGGTAAATAATCGGCCGCGGCTCAGTCCTTGGCGGAAGCCGGCTCGCCCGGCACGCCGGCGGGCTGGGCGGACTGCGGCGGCGGCGCGGGAGCCGGCATCGGCGCGGGCATCGCCGGCACCGGCATCGGCGTGGACAGCGGCGCCGCGGCGCCGGCCGGCAGCGCCGGCTGGGCGGGCGCCGCCGGGCCGCGCGTGACGATGGCCGGCACCGGCAGCGCGATCTCCTGGCGCACGCCGTTGCGCTCGATCACCACGCCGCGGTCGCGGATCTCCACCAGCCGCAGTTGCGGCGACAGCGCGGTGCCCGCGCGCACGGCCTTGGGCGGGCCGCCGTCGAGCGAGAGGATCGCGGCGCCGCCGTTGCCGACGTTGGCACTGCCGCCGCCGATCTCGGCGACCACGCCGATCAGCTGCACGTCGCGCACGCCCGACTGCGCCGCGCCGCCGAACAGCGTGCCGGCGGCGCCGGTCTCCACCGCCTCGGTCTGCGCCACGCGCGCGGTGCGCGGCACGGCGATGGTCTTCATCGCGCTGAAGGTCAGGACCCAGCGCGTGGCCAGCGCGCACAGCGCGACGAACAGCACGAGCGCCGCCAGGCGCGGCAGCCAGAGTCCGGCCGGGTCGAAACGAAAGGCGGGCCGCATGGAAAGTTGCACGGGATGGGGCTGCAAGGACGGGAAAGCGCCAAGCCTACCAGAGCCGCATGACAACTGTCTGCCCCTCGCCCGCGCGGCGCCCTGGCGACCGGCCCGCGCATGCCCGCACCGGGCCGTCCGTGCGAGCATGCGCTCACAAAGCCGTCATCAAGTGGCGGTTATACTGTCCGGCCAGCCGCAGCGCCCCCGCGTTCGAGGTCCGGGACGCTGCACCAGATATTCCAAATAGGCTATCCATGATGCGTAGGTTCGCTGCCAGTTTCTCCGATTCTTTCCGCCGCCCGTCCCGTTGCCCTTCCCGCCGCCAGGCGCGCGGCTTCACCCTGATCGAAATCATGGTCGTGATCGTGATCCTCGGCGTGCTGGCCGCGCTGGTGGTGCCGAAGATCATGAGCCGCCCCGACGAGGCCCGCATCGTCGCCGCGCGCCAGGACATCTCCTCGATCATGCAGGCGCTCAAGCTGTACCGCCTCGACAACAGCCGCTATCCCACCACCGAGCAGGGCCTGGCCGCGCTGGTGGCCCGCCCCACCACCGAGCCCATCCCCAACAACTGGAAGGGCGGCGGCTACCTGGAAAAGCTGCCCAAGGATCCCTGGGGCCATCCCTACCAGTACCTGAACCCGGGCGTGCGCGGCGAGATCGACGTGTTCAGCTTCGGTGCCGACGGCCAGGCCGGCGGCAGCGCCAACGACGCCGACATCGGCAACTGGGAATAAGGGCGCATCGTCCATGAACGCGGCAGGCGTGCAGCCATGACCCCCAGGCCGCAAGGCCGCCGGCGCCAGCCCGGCAGCCACGGCTTCACGCTGCTGGAATTGCTGGTGGTGATGGTGATCGCCGGCATCGTGATCTCGCTGGTGGCCGTCAACGCCTCGCCCAACGAGCGCGGCCGCGTGCTCGACGACGGCCAGCGCATCGCGCGCCTGTTCGAACTGGCGCAGGAGGAAGCGCAACTGCGCGCGCGCCCGATCGCCTGGGAGGCCGACGTCACCGGCTGGCACTTCCTGCAGGCCACGCCGGCCGGCTGGACGCCGCTCGCCACCGATGTGTTCGCCCCCACCAACTGGCGCCTGCGCCTGGACAACGTGGCCGTGACCGAAGGCGGCCGCGGCAACAACGGCACGCGCCTGGTGTTCGGGCGCGAGCTGATCGACGGTCCCCAGCACGTGGTGCTGGTGCGCGGCGACACCCGCGTGGACGTGGCCGGCGACGGCACCGGCCGCTATTTCGCCAGCATGCCATGACGCCCCGCTCCACCCGCCGCCCGCGCCGCGCCCGGCGCGGCTTCACCCTGATCGAAGTGCTGGTCGCGCTGACCATCCTGGCCGTGGCGCTGACCGCCGCCATGCGCGCGATGGGCTCGATGATCGAGGCCGGCAGCGCGCTGCAGACGCGCATGCTGGCCGAGTGGAGCGCCGAGAACCACCTCGCCACGCTGCGCCTGTCCAAGACCTGGCCCGAACCGGGCACGCGCGGCTACGCCTGCCCGCAGGGCGGCGTGCTGCTGTACTGCGAGGAAACCGTCTCGGGCACGCCCAACCCGTCGTTCCGCCGCGTCGAGATCGCGGTCTATCCGTCGGACGCCGACAAATCCGTGCGCCTGGCCTGGCTCGTCACCATCGTCCCCAATGAAACGCGCAACCTGCTCTGAACGGCGGCCCCGGCCGTGCCCGCGCGCGGGCACGCGCGGCTTCACGCTGCTGGAAATGCTGGTGGCCATCACCCTGCTGGCGGTGATCGCCGTCATCGCCTGGCGCGGCCTGGACGCCATGACGCGCAGCCGCGAGCGCCTGACCGACCACGACCAGCGCCTCAACACGCTCAAGCTGCTGTACGGGCAGTTCCAGTCCGACTGCGAGCACCTCTCCAGCCCGGTGCTGCTGCAGCGCAGCCCGGTCGAGATCGGCACCGGCCAGTTGCTGATGGTGCGCGACCGCCGCGACGAAGGCCGCCCCACCGAGTGGCAGGTGGTGGCCTACCGCCTCGACGGCGACACCGTGGTGCGCGCGGCCAGCCCGCCGGCGGACAGCCGCGGCGCGGTGCAGGCCGCGCTGCAGGCGCTGCGCCAGCCCGGCGGCGGCGGCAACCTGATGCGTCCGCTGGTCGGCGACGCCGACGGCCTGACCGCGCGCGCGTGGGTCGAGCCGGGCGGCTGGCAGTCGGAGAACGGCCGCATCGCCGCGGCCCTGCTCAGCGGCAATGCCAGCGCCAGCGCGGCGGCCGCCTCCGCCGCCGGCGCCAGCCTCGGCGTGGCCGCCACGGCGGTGCGCGCCATCGAGCTGAGCCTCTCGGCGCGCATGGGCGACGGCGACGCGCCGCGCTATTTCCAGAAGATCTGCATGACCGGCCTATGAGCAAGCGCCCGCCCTTTCCCGTCCGCCGCCGCGCGCCGCGCCGCCAGCGCGGCGCGGCCGTGGTCACGGCGCTGCTGGTGGTGACGCTGGCGGTGGTGATCGTGTCCGGCATGCTGTGGCGCCAGCAGGTGCAGATCCGCTCGATCGAGAACCAGCGCCTGCTGGCCCAGGCCACCTGGATCGAGCGCGCCGCGGTCGACTGGGCCCGCCTGATCCTGCGCGACGACCAGCGCCGCACCAGCGTGGACCAGCTCGGCGAGCCCTGGGCCGTGCCCATCGCCGAGACCCGGCTGTCGGATTTCCTCGGTGCCGCGCTGCGCACCGACCAGGAAGGCGAGACCTCCTTCCTCTCGGGCCGCATCCAGGACGCCCAGGCCCGCTTCAACCTCAGCAACCTGGTGCTGTGGAGCACCAGCGAGTCGCAGGGCCGCATCGCCACCATCGACCCCTCCGGCGTGGCGGTCTACCGCCGCCTGCTGCAGACGCTCGGCCTGAACGCCGCGCTGGCCGATCCCACCGCGCGCTACCTGGCCAGCGCGGCGATGGGCAGCGGCAGCAGCGGCGGCGATGGTGACGGCGGCGGCCGGCCGGGCCTGCGCGCGCCCGACGGCATCGACGACCTGCTCGCCATCCCGGGCTACACGCCGAACATCGTGGCCGCGCTCGAGCCCTTCGTCGACCTGCTGCCCGAACGCACGCTGGTCAACGGCAACACCGCCGAGGCCGAGGTGCTGTCCGCGGTGATCGACAAGCTGCCACTGGATCGCGCGCGCGAACTGGTGCGCCAGCGCGACCGCGCCTATTTCAACAACATCACCGACCTGCAATCGCAGTTGCGCACGCTGGCGCCGCAGGCCGACCCCAACAGCGCCACCAGCACGCTCGACGTGCGCACCCACTATTTCCTAGTCTACGGCCTGATCCGCCACGAGCGCGCCACCCGCATGCAGGTATCGCTGGTCTATCGCGGCGAAGTAATGGGCAATGCCAACACCACGCGGGTGGTGTGGGTGCGCGACCTCGACCGCATGCCGGAGCAGCGCTGAGTCCGCCGCGGGAGGGTGCCGGAGGGGTACTGAGAAACGGCAGGAAAGGGGGCCGGAAGGGGGACCCGAAAGGCCCCGCAAGAAGGCTCGCCAACTGCCGCCAAAGGCGCCTGCAGCCGGGGCCGGCGGGCGTTTGAGAGCGGCCGTCATACAGATACGTATTGACGCCAATTCGTCACACAGGCAAGGTATGCTCCGGCCCGGCGGAAGCGGTAGTCCAAGGTCTTGCGCTTCTTCGCCTGTCCAGTGCCGCCGGCAGCATCGCAGCCGGCGTCTTTCGCGCAGCGGAGCGCTCCGCCGCGCGGGCCGCCTGTTCCCCCGCCATCGTTCATTGACGCCGTTGCTGGCGCTGTAGCAAGGAAATCTTGAGCACCACCCTGTACGTCCGCCTGCCGCACAGGCCGCACGATCAGCCGCAACCCTGGCACTTCGGCTCGCTGCCGTTCGCGCTGGTGCGCGCGGCCGCCACCGGCCGTGGCCGCCGCCAGGGCGCCCAGGCGGCGCCGCAGTTGTTGCGCGAAGGCCACGCTCCCATCGCCGAATTGCCCGCCGCCGAGCGCCTGGTCCTGATCATGGCCGCCAGCGACGTATTGCTCACCCCGGCCACGGTGCCGCCGCTGGCGCCGGCGCGCCTCAAGCTGGCGCTGCCCAACCTGGTGGAAGACGTGCTGGCCGCCGACGCCCAGCTCAGCCACATCGCGGTCGGCCCGGCGCTGGACGCGCCCGTCGCCAAGGCCGCCGCCGGCGCCCGCAAGCGCCTGCTGATGGTGGCCGACCGCGCCTGGCTGCGCGCGGTGATGGACGCCTTCGCCGGGCACCGCCACCGCCGCCGCCACGTGCTGCCGGCGCAGTTGTGCCTGCCGCTGCCGGCGCCGCTGCCGCAGGACGAAGACGACGCCGAAAGCGACGCCGCCGCGCCGATGGCCGCGCTGGCGCTCGAAGCCGCCACCCTGACCAGCGCCTCGCCCCTGTTCGAAGCCGAAGGCGCGCCGGCCGTGCCCGCGCCCGCGCCGGCCTCCCGCTTCTGGCAACTGACCGTGCGCAGCGGCGAGCACGCCGGCTACGGCCTGCTGCTCGGCGACGACGCGCTCGGCGCCTGGCAGGCGCTGGCGCCGGCGGGCGACTGGTACGCCGCGCCGGAAGCGCTCGCCCAGGCCGCGCCGCCGGGCGCGCGCGCGCTCGGCTGGCCAGTGTGGATCGCGGGCGCGCAGGCCAGCCTGCTCGACCCCACGCTCGACCTGGCCCAGTTCGAATTCGCCCAGGGCCGCGCCGACCGCTGGAACCTGCTGGCCTGGCGCCTGCCGCTGGCGCTGGCCGCCGGCCTGCTGCTGGTGCAGCTGGCCGGCATGAACGCGCAGTGGCTGATGCTCGGCCAGGAAGAAAAGCGCCTGCTGGCAGGCCAGGAACAGGCGCTGCGCAGCGCCTTCCCGCAGATCCCGGTGGTGATCGACCCGCCGCTGCAGATGCGCCGCCAGGTCGACCAGCTGCGCCTGGCCAGCGGCCGCAGCACGCCCGACGACTTCCTGCCGCTGGCCGACCGCTTCGGCCAGGCCGCCCGCCAGCTCGCGCCGGACGCCCTGCTGGCGCTCGAATACCGCGGCCGCACCCTGTTCGCCACCCTCAAGCCCGGCACCAACACCGAGGCGCTGCGCAGCGCGGCGCGCCAGTCCGGGCTGGCGATGGAGCCGGACGACAGCCAGCCCGACGCCGCGCGCGGCAACGCGCCGGCCGGCACGCGCTGGTCGATCAAGCCGAGCCTGTGAGCGCGCCCCGCCAAGTGAACCCGATGAAACAGACCGCATCCCAGCCCGCCGCCGCCCGCCGCCGCACCGCCGAACGGCTGGCGCGCCTGCGCCCGCGCGTGCCGCAGCGCTGGCAGGAGCGCTTCCAGGCGTTCTGGTCGGCGCGCAATCCGCGCGAGCAGGCCATCCTCGCCGCCGGCAGCGCCGTGCTGGCGCTGGTGATCGGCTACACCGTGCTGTGGGAGCCCGCCGCCGACGGCCGCGCCCGGCTGCAGCGCAGCCTGCCGCAGCTGCGCACCGACCTCGCCGAGATGGAGACGCTGGCGCAGGAAGCGCGCAGCCTGTCCGCCAGCCCGGCGCCGTCGCTGCGCGGCGAGGCGCTCTCGCAGGCGCTGCAGGACAGCCTGGCCCAGCACGGCCTCAAGGCCACGCGGCTGGCCAGCACCGGCGACAGCGGCGTGCAGCTCCAGCTCGACAAGGTGCCGTTCGGCGCGGTGGCGGGCTGGCTGCAGGACGTGCGCCAGCAGCAGCGGCTCAAGATCACCGAAACCCGCATCGTCTACGTAGGCGCCACCGCGCTGGTGAACGTCACGGCCACCCTGCAAGGTCCGGCCGCCAGCCCCGGCGGGCGCGGCTGATGGCGCGCCTCGAGGCCCTCCGGCTGGCCCGCCGCGGCGTGCGCCGCCCGCGCGGCTGGCGCAGCGTGGGCTGGCTCGCGCTGGGCCTGGCCACGGTCGCGCTGACCGTGCTGGCGGCGTTTCCGGCGGCCTGGATCGCCGACGGCATCGCCAGCCGGAGCCAGCGCCGCGTGCTGCTGGCCGACGCCGAGGGCTCGCTGTGGCACGGCAGCGCCACGCTGGCGCTGTCCGCCGGCGCCGGCAGCGAGACCGCCACCGTGCTGCCCGGGCGGCTGCAATGGTCGGTGGCGTTCTGGCCGCTGCTCGGCGGCACCCTGCGCCTGGCGGTGACGCACTCGGAGGCGATGAGCAGCCCGGTCGGCGTGGCCGTCACGCCGCTGGGCTGGAGCGCGCAGGCCGGCGCCATCCGGCTGCCGGCGTCGCTGCTCGAAGGCGTGGGCGCGCCGTTCAACACGCTGCGCCCGGACGGCCGGATGCGGCTCGACTGGTCCATGCTGCAGGGCCGCTTCTTCCGCGGCGCGGGCCAGGGCGGCGGCGGCCTGAACGGCCACCTGACGCTGCGCCTCGAGCAAGTATCATCGGCCGTCAGCCGGGTGCGCCCGCTGGGCAGCTACCGGGCCGAGATCGACTGGGCCGGCGCCGCCGGCAAGCTGGAACTGACAACCCTTGCCGGGCCGCTGCACCTGCGAGGCAGCGGCACCCTGGGCCGCCAGGCGCGCTTCGAAGGCACGGCCAATGCCGACCCCGACGCCGCCGCGCAATTGGTGGGCCTGTTGAGCCTGCTGGGACGACGTGAGGACAATGTGACACGGCTGCGCTTCTGACCCAGGCGGCCGGTGCGCCTGTGCGCACCGCCCCCGCAGCCCGGAACCGATTATGAAAACCCAAGCCCTACGACCTTCGTTCAAGACCTGCTGCGCCCGCGCGACCGCGCTGCTGTGCGGCCTCTCCCTGCTGGCGCCGGCGCCGCTGTGGGCCCAGCAACCGGTCCCCGCGTCCGCGCAGCCGGCCCAGCCCGGCCAGCCGCCGGACCTGACCCCGCGCAACCGCGACCAGGTCGTGCTCAACTTCGTCAACGCCGATCTCGAATCGGTGGTGAAGGCGGTCGGGCAGGCCACCGGCAAGAACTTCGTGATCGACCCGCGCGTGAAGGGCTCGGTGAACCTGGTGACGGAGCAGCCGGTGTCGCGCTCGCAGGCGCTGGAGACGCTCGGCTCGGTGCTGCGCATGCAGGGCTACGCGATGGTCGAGAGCAACGGCTTCACCAAGGTGGTGCCGGAAGCCGACGCCAAGCTGCAGGGCTCGCCGATCGTGGTCAGCGGCGGCCGCTCGCGCGGCGACCAGGTGGTGACCCAGGTGTTCCGCCTCAACTACGAGTCGGCCAACAACCTGGTGCCGGTGCTGCGGCCGATGATCGCGCCCAACAACACCATCACCGCCTATCCGGGCAACAACACGCTGGTCATCACCGACTACGCCGAGAACCTGCAGCGCCTGGCCCGCATCATCGCCGCCATCGACGCGCCGGCCTCGGGCGAGGTCGAGCTGGTGCCGCTCAAGAACGCCATCGCCAGCGACACCGCGCTGGTGCTGCAGAAGCTGATGGACCCGGCCGCCGCGGGCGGCACCGCGGGCGGCGCGCCGGGCGTGGACGCCAGCCTGCGCACCACCGTGGTGGCCGAGCCGCGCAGCAACTCGCTGATGGTCCGCGCGCCCAGCCGCGCGCGCCTGCAGCAGGCGCGCCAGCTCATCGAGAAGCTCGACCAGCCCTATGCGCGGCCCGGCAACATCTGGGTGGTGCCGCTCAAGAACGCCGACGCCACCAAGCTGGCGCAGACGCTGCGCGCCATCGTCGCCGCCGACAGCTCGTTCAGCACCAGCCAGCAGGGCGCGGGCGGCACGGGCAGCACGGGCGCCGGCGGCCTGCTCAATACCTCCACGTCCACCAGCGGCCAGTACAGCGGCGGCACCACGGGCTCGCGCAGCAGCGGCAGCGGCAGCTACGGGTCCGGCTCGGGATCGGGCTTCGGCTCGGGCGGCGGCTCGGCCTTCTCGGCCTCGTTCGCCACCAACAACCTGCCGACCACCGGCGGCATCATCCAGGCCGACCCGTCCACCAACTCGCTCATCATCACCGCCAGCGAGCCGGTCTACCGCAACCTGCGCGCCGTGATCGACGACCTCGACCTGCGCCGCGCGCAGGTCTACATCGAATCGATGATCGTGGAGGTGTCGTCCACCCAGACCGGGCAGCTCGGCATCCAGTGGCAGGGCCTGCTCAGCTCCAGCGGCAACAACACCAACGTGTTCGCCGGCACCAACTTCGGCACCGGCGGCCAGAACATCATCAACCTGACCGGCGCCGTGGCCGGCATCGCCGCCAACGGCACCTCGGCGATCGCCTCGGCGTCGGGACTGGTGCCGGACCTGGCCGGCCTGAATCTCGGCATCGTCAACAAGGCCGTCGGCCTGGGCGCGCTGCTGCGCGCGCTGGGCACCGACGGCAGCGTCAACCTGCTGTCCACGCCGAACCTGATCACGCTGGAGAACGAGGAAGCCAAGATCCTGATCGGCCAGAACATCCCGATCACCACCGGCTCCTACGCGCAGACCGGCAGCTCGGCCTCGGTCACGCCGTTCCAGACCTTCGACCGCAAGGACGTCGGCATCACGCTGCGGGTCAAGCCGCAGATCACCGACGGCGGGCTGGTCAAGATGCAGATCTACCAGGAGTCGTCCTCGGTGGTGGCGGGCACCGCCACCCTGACGCAGGGCCCGACCACCAACGTGCGCTCGATCGAGACCAACGTGCTGGTGGACGACGGCCAGATCATCGTGCTCGGCGGCCTGATCGAGGACACCTACGGCGACGGCGTGCAGAAGGTGCCCGGCCTGGGCGACCTGCCGTGGATCGGCGGCCTGTTCCGCTACGAGAACAAGAACCGCGGCAAGACCAACCTGCTGGTGTTCCTGCGCCCCTACGTGATGCGCACCGCCGGCGCCACCGACCGCCTCACGCAGGACCGCTACGACTACATCCGCGGGCTGCAGCAGGGCTACGTCTCGCCCAACACCATGACGCGCGACACCAACACGCCGGTGCTGCCGCCGGCCGACGCGCCGGCCGCGCCGTTCGTCGACCCGCGTTCGCGCGGCCCGGTGCCGGGCCCGCTGCCGCTGGAGCAGACGTTGCCGCTCACGCGCCAGCAGCCCGTGCCGGGCGCGTCCGACAATGCCGGCGCGCGGGGCCAGGCCAGCGCCGCCGGCGCGGCCGGTGGCGCGCCCGACGCTACCCCGCTGCCGCCGGGCATCCATCTCGGCAACGCGACGGTGGACGCCGCGCGCGGGGCGAACTGAGACACGCCATGCCAACTAGCACCGCCCCTGCCGCGCCGCCGGAGCCGCCCTCGACCCTGGCCGCGCGCCTGGTGCCCTACGGCTTCGCGCGCGAGGCGCGCCTGCTGATCGCGCACCAGCGCGCCGACGGGCTGGAAGTGTGGGTCAGCAGCGGCACCTCGCCGGCGGCGCTGGCCGAGCTCACGCGCGTGCACGGGCCGCTGCGCCTGCGCGTGCTGACGCCCGAGGCGCTCGAGCTGGCCATGTCCGAGGCCTACAACCGCCAGGACAGCGGCAGCGCCGCGCAGGTGGTGGGCGAGGTGGAAGGCGAGGTCGACCTGTCGCGCCTGATGCAGGACATCCCGGCCGTGGAAGACCTGCTCGAGTCCGAGGACGACGCGCCCATCATCCGCATGATCAACGCGCTGCTCACGCAGGCCGCGCGCGAAGGCGCCTCCGACATCCACATCGAGCCGTTCGAGTCGTCCTCGGTGGTGCGCTTCCGCGTGGACGGCACGCTGCGCGACGTGGTGCGCCCGAAGAAGGCGCTGCACGGCGCGCTGATCTCGCGCATCAAGATCATGGCCCAGCTCGACATCGCCGAGAAGCGCCTGCCGCAGGACGGCCGCATCACGCTGCGCGTGGGCGGCCGCCCGGTGGACGTGCGCGTCTCCACGCTGCCCACCGGCCACGGCGAGCGCGCGGTGCTGCGCCTGCTGGACAAGGAAGCAGGCCGCCTCGACCTGGCCAAGCTCGGCATGGCGCCGGGCACGCTGCGCGGCTTCGACGACCTGATCCGCCAGCCGCACGGCATCGTGCTGGTCACGGGCCCGACCGGCTCGGGCAAGACCACCACGCTGTACGCCGCGCTGTCGCGGCTCGATTCGCGCACCACCAACATCATGACGGTGGAGGACCCGATCGAGTACGACCTCGACGGCATCGGCCAGACCCAGGTCAACCCGCGCATCGACATGACCTTCGGCAAGGCGCTGCGGGCCATCCTGCGCCAGGACCCGGACGTGGTGATGATCGGCGAGATCCGCGACCTCGAGACCGCGCAGATCGCGGTGCAGGCCTCGCTCACCGGCCACCTCGTGCTGGCCACGCTGCACACCAACGATTCGGCTTCCGCGGTGACGCGGCTGGTCGACATGGGCATCGAGCCGTTCCTGCTGTCGTCGTCGCTGCTCGGCGTGCTGGCGCAGCGGCTGGTACGCCGCCTGTGCGCGCACTGCAAGCGCGAGGAAGTGATTGAAGTCACGCCCGAGGAAGCCGGCGCCCTGCTCGCGCAGGGCAAGCCGCTGCAGCGCGTGTGGCACGCGGTGGGCTGCGACAAGTGCGGCCACTCCGGCTACCAGGGCCGCATGGGCGTGTACGAGCTGCTCACCGTCGACGACGAGATCCGCACCATGATCCACCGCCAGTCGCCCGAATCCGAGATCAAGCAGGCGGCGCTGGCGCGCGGCATGCACACCATGCGCGGCGACGCGCAGCGCTGGATCGACAGCGGCGCCACCGCGCTGGAAGAAGTCCTGCGCGTGACGCGCGACTAGCCCGGACACGGAAACCAGCCATGCCCGCCTACCGTTACGAGGCCGTCGACGCCGCCGGCAAGACCGACCGCGGCGTGATCGAGGCCGACAGTCCCAAGCAGGCGCGCGGCCAGTTGCGCGCGCGCGGCCTCACGCCGCTCAACGTGGATCCGCTGGCCGGCGCGGGCGGCGTGCAGAAAAGCAGCACGGCGTCCTTCGTGCGGCGCCTGTCCACCCAGGAGCAGGCGCTGTTCACGCGCCAGCTCGCCAGCCTGATCGTGGCCGGCCTGCCGCTGGACGAAGCGCTGGCCGCGCTGGCCGACCAGGCCGAGCGCCGCTACGTGCACGAGCTGCTGGCCGGCATCCGCGCCGAGGTGATGGGCGGCAGCTCGCTGTCGCTGGCGCTGCAGCAGCATCCGCGCGACTTCCCCGACATCTACCGCGCGCTGGTCTCGGCCGGCGAGCACTCCGGCCACCTCGGCCTGGTGCTGGAAAAGCTGGCCGACTACATCGAGACGCGCAACACGCTGACCTCCAAGATCCGGCTGGCCTTCACCTACCCGGCCATCGTCACCGTGGTGGCCTTCGCCATCGTGATCTTCCTGCTCTCCTACGTGGTGCCGCAGGTGGTGAGCGTGTTCGCCAACACCAAGCAGAAGCTGCCCACGCTGACCATCATCATGCTGGCGCTGTCGGATTTCGTGCGCAACTGGTGGTGGGCCGCGCTGGCCTTCATCGTCGCGGTGTCGCTCGGCATCCGCAGCCTGCTGCGCCAGCCCGGCGTGCGGCTGTCGTGGCACCGCTGGCTGCTGACCGCGCCGCTGGTGGGCAAGCTGATCCGCGGCTACGACACCGCGCGCTTCGCCAGCACGCTGGCCATCCTGGTGTCGGCCGGCGTGCCCATCCTGCGCAGCCTGCAGGCCGCCGGCGAGACGCTGACCAACGTGGCGCTCAAGGACAACGTGGACGACGCCACCACGCGCGTGCGCGAAGGCGCCTCGCTGGCGCGCGCGCTGGCCGCGCAGAACCAGTTCCCGCCGGTGCTGGTGCACCTGATCCGCTCGGGCGAGGCCACCGGCAACCTGCCGATCATGCTCGAGCGCGCGGCCGAGGGCGAAGGCCAGGAACTGGAGCGGCGCACGATGTTCCTCACCAGCCTGCTGGAGCCGCTGCTGATCCTGAGCATGGGCGTGGTGGTGCTGCTGATCGTGCTGGCGGTGCTGATGCCGATCATCGAGATCAACCAGCTGGTGCGGTAGCGGGCCGGCCTTGTCCACAACGTAAAACGGCGCCTTGCGGCGCCGTTTTTTCCGACAGGGGTGGTGCGGGACCGCTTATTCGGCGGCCTTGGCGGTCTTCTTCGGTGCGCGCTTGGCCGGGGCCTTCTTGGCTGCCGGTTCGGCGGCTTTCTTGGCGGCCGTCTTGGCAGGCGCGGCCGTCTTGGCGGGCGCGGCCTTCTTCGCAGCCGGCGCCTTCTTGGCGGGCGCGGCGGCCTTCTTGGCCGGTGCCTTGGGCTTGGCTTTGGCCTTGGGCTTGGCCTTCGGTTCGGCCGCCGGCGCTTCTTCGGCGGCTTCTTCGACGGCCTCCCCGGCTTCGGCAACCTGTGCCGCGGCGGCGGGTTGCGCCACCGGCGCCGCTGCCACGGCCGCCACCTCTTCGACCTCCTCGACCGCCTCGGCCTGCGGCGCCGGCGCGGCTGCCTCGGCCTCGCGGCTCACTTCGACGGGCTCGGCCGACCGGACCGGCCGGACCGGCTCGATCACCGCGACCGGCTCCTCGACCACGGGCGCGATCACCGTGGCGGCGGGCGCGACGAAGATCGAGCGGTCCATCGGCCACGGGGTTTCGCTCAGCGTGACCTCGGGACGGGGCGGCTTGCGGCGGCGCGCGCCGTCGGCAGCGGTGTCGCCGTCCGCGTCGGCGTCCGCCTGCGGGTCGGCATCGTCGAAATCGTCATCCGCCATGCCGAGCGCGTCCAGCGGATCGACCACGAACGACGGGACTTCGTCTTCCTCGTGCTCCTCGGCGGCGAAGCCGGGCCGCGGCGCGGGCTGGATCGGCAGCGCGGGCTGCTGCTGCTGCGCCTGCGCCGGCCGGGCGCCGTGCGGCTGCTGGGCACCCTGGCGGCCTTCGCCGCGCCGGTTGTCGCCACGGCGGCCTTCGCGTCCGTCGCGGTTGTCGCGGTTGTCGCGGTTGTCGCGGCCCTCGCCCTGGCGGCCCTCGCGGTTTTCACGATTCTCGCGATGGTCGCGGTTCTCGCCCTGGCGCGCTTCGCCGCGGTTTTCACGGTTGTCGCGATTGTCCCGGTTTTCTCGGTTCTCCCGGTTTTCCACCGGGCGGCTTTCCGGCTGGCGATTTTCCGGCTGGCGATTTTCCGGCTGGCGGTTGTCCCGGCCTTCACGGCTTTCGCGATTGTCCCGGCTATCCCGGTTGTCGCGGTGCTCCCGATTGTCCCGATTGTCACGCCCTTCGGCCGGGCGGCCGTCCTGGCGGTTCTCCGGCTGGCGCGCCTCCGCCGGGCGGTTCTCGGCGGGGCGGTTCTCGCCCTCGCCCGCCTTCGCGCGGCGCTTGAGGCGCACCCACAGCGTCTTGTTGTTGCCGCCGTTGCGCGTCTCGACCTCGAACAGGCCGGTGGCCGCCACCAGCTCGGAGAGCTTGCCGTAGCCGTAGTTGCGCGAGTCGAATTCCGGCGCCTGCTTGGCGATGTGGGTGCCCATGCTGCCCAGCGTGGACCAGCCTTCTTCGTCGGACACGGCCTGCGCGGCGTTCTGCAGCAGACGCACCAGGCGCGAGTCCTGGCGCAGCTCGCCGCTGTTGCGCTTGCGCGCGGGCGCGGCCACGCCGTCGGCTTCCGCGTCGGTGTCGGCATCGCTGTCGGCGGCGCGCAGCACGTCGGCGAAGATGAACTTGTCGCAGGCGGTGACGAAGGGCTTGGGCGTCTTGCGCTCGCCGAAGCCGTACACGGTCAGGCCCTGCTCGCGGATGCGCGAGGCCAGGCGGGTGAAGTCGCTGTCGCTGGAGACGATGCAGAAGCCGTCGAAGCGGCCCGTGTACAGCAGGTCCATCGCGTCGATGATCATCGCGCTGTCGGTGGCGTTCTTGCCCACCGTGTAGCGGAACTGCTGGATCGGCTGGATCGAGTGCGAGAGCAGGCGCTCCTTCCAGCCGGCGAGGTTGGGCTTGGTCCAGTCGCCGTAGATGCGCTTGACGGCGGCCACGCCGTACTTGGCGACTTCGGCCAGCAGGCCTTCTACGATGGCGGGCGCCGCGTTGTCGGCGTCGATCAGCACGGCCAGGGTCGCGGTGCCCTGGCGGGAGGAAATGGTCATTTAGGGTCCTGGAGGCCGGTCGGCCTCGGGTGGGGCGGCTGCACCGCGGCGCGCTCCCGCAGGATATGGCGCACGATCCGCATCTGCCCGTTCGTTGTGCAAGCTGTTTGCAGCGCAGTGTACACGCGAAGCCGTGACGGCACCGCAAAGCGCGCCGGCGACGGGCGCATTTTTTGCTGCGACGCAAGGTGCCGCGCCTTTTGGGCCGGTGCTACCATGCTGCGAAGAGACACGGTCGTTCCACGCCTTCACAAGAGGCGGCGGGCGGCCGCCCACAACTGAAGTGAGTCGGCGATCCCGACTGCATTCCCCATAGAGGAGCACCCATGAATGCCCCCTTGACTCCGCCGGTCAGCGACGCCATCCGCCGCGCGCTCGAGAACGTTTCCCTGGACGACAAATACACGCTGGAAAGCGGCCGCATCTACATCAGCGGCACGCAGGCGCTGGTGCGCCTGCCGATGCTCCAGCGCGAACGCGACCGCGCCGCCGGTCTCAATACCGCCGGCTTCATCTCGGGCTACCGCGGCTCGCCGCTGGGCGCGCTGGACCAGTCGCTGTGGAAGGCCAAGGCGCACCTGGCCGCGCACGACATCGTGTTCCAGGCCGGCCTGAACGAAGACCTCGCGGCCACCTCGGTGTGGGGCTCGCAGCAGGTCAACATGTACCCGGACGCGAAGTTCGACGGCGTGTTCGGCATGTGGTACGGCAAGGGGCCGGGCGTGGACCGCACCGGCGACGTGTTCAAGCACGCCAACTCGGCCGGCTCCTCGAAGCACGGCGGCGTGCTGGTGCTGGCGGGCGACGACCACGCCGCCAAGTCCTCCACGCTGGCGCACCAGTCCGAGCACATCTTCAAGGCCTGCGGCCTGCCGGTGCTGTATCCGTCCAACGTGCAGGAATACCTCGACTACGGCCTGCACGGCTGGGCCATGAGCCGCTACTCGGGGCTGTGGGTAGCCATGAAATGCGTGACCGACGTGGTGGAATCGTCGGCCTCGGTGGCGCTCGACCCGCACCGCGTGCGCATCGTGCTGCCCGAGGATTTCGCGCTGCCGCCGGGCGGCCTCAACATCCGCTGGCCGGACCCGCCGCTGGAACAGGAAGCGCGCCTGCTCGACTACAAGTGGTACGCTGGGCTGGCCTACGTGCGCGCCAACCGGATCGACCGCATCGAGATCGATTCGCCGCACGCGCGTTTCGGCATCATGACCGCCGGCAAGGCCTACCTCGACACGCGCCAGGCGCTGTGCGACCTGGGCCTGGACGAGCAGACCTGCGCGCGCATCGGCATCCGCCTGTACAAGGTGGGCTGCGTGTGGCCGCTCGAGGCGCACGGCGCGCGCGCGTTCGCCGAGGGGCTGCAGGAAATCCTGGTGGTCGAGGAAAAGCGCCAGATCATGGAGTACGCGCTCAAGGAAGAGCTGTACAACTGGCGCGACGACGTGCGCCCCAAGGTCTACGGCAAGTTCGACGAGAAGGACAACGCCGGCGGCGAATGGTCGATCCCGCAGAGCAACTGGCTGCTGCCGGCGCACTACGAGCTGTCGCCGGCCATCATCGCGCGCGCGATCGCCACGCGGCTCGACAAGTTCGAGCTGCCGTCCGACGTGCGCGCGCGCATCGCCGCGCGCATCGCGGTGATCGACGCCAAGGAAAAGAGCCTGGCGGTGCCGCGCGTGGCGGCCGAGCGCAAGCCGTGGTTCTGCTCGGGCTGCCCGCACAACACCTCGACCAACGTGCCCGAAGGCTCGCGCGCGATGGCCGGCATCGGCTGCCACTACATGACGGTGTGGATGGACCGCAATACCAGCACCTTCAGCCAGATGGGCGGCGAGGGCGCGGCGTGGATCGGGCAGATGCCGTTCGCCGGCGACAAGCACGTGTTCGCCAACCTCGGCGACGGCACCTACTTCCACTCCGGCCTGCTGGCGATCCGCGCGGCGATCGCGGCCAACGTCAACATCACCTACAAGATCCTCTACAACGACGCGGTCGCCATGACCGGCGGCCAGCCCATCGACGGCAAGCTGTCGGTGCAGGACGTGGCCAACCAGGTCGCGGCCGAAGGCGCCAAAAAGATCGTCATCGTCACCGACGAGCCGGAAAAATACACCGGCGCCATCCGGCTGCCGCAAGGCGTGGAAGTGCACCACCGCGACGCGCTCGACAAGATCCAGCGCGAGCTGCGCGAAGTGCCCGGCTGCACGATCCTGATCTACGACCAGACCTGCGCCACCGAGAAGCGCCGCCGCCGCAAGCGCGGCACTTATCCCGACCCGGCGAAGCGCGCCTTCATCAACGACGCGGTGTGCGAAGGCTGCGGCGACTGCTCGGTCAAGTCCAACTGCCTGTCGGTGGAGCCGCTGGAGACGGAGTTCGGCACCAAGCGGCAGATCAACCAGTCGTCGTGCAACAAGGACTTCTCCTGCGTCAACGGCTTCTGCCCGAGCTTCGTCACGGCCGAGGGCGCGCAGGTCAAGAAGCCCGAGCGCCACGGCGTGTCGATGGACAACCTGCCGGCGCTGCCGCAGCCGGCGCTGCCCGGCCTCGGCCATCCCTACGGCGTGCTGGTCACGGGCGTGGGCGGCACCGGCGTGGTCACGATCGGCGGCCTGCTCGGCATGGCCGCGCACCTGGAGAACAAGGGCGTGACCGTGCTCGACATGGCGGGGCTGGCGCAGAAAGGCGGCGCCGTGCTCTCGCACGTGCAGATCGCCGCGCGCCCCGAGGAGCTGCACGCCACCCGCATCGCGATGGGCGAGGCGGACCTGGTGATCGGCTGCGACGCCATCGTCAGCGCCACCGACGACGTCATCTCCAAGACCCAGGCCGGCCGCACGCGCGCCATCGTCAACACCGCGCAGACGCCCACCGCCGAGTTCATCAAGAACCCGAAGTGGCAGTTCCCGGGCCTGTCCGCCGAGCAGGACATCCGCAACGCGGTGGGCGACGCCTGCGACTTCATCAACGCCAGCGGCCTGGCCGTGGCGCTGCTCGGCGACACCATCTACACCAACCCGCTGGTGCTCGGCTACGCCTGGCAGAAAGGCTGGCTGCCGCTGTCGCTGGACGCGCTGGTGCGCGCCATCGAGCTCAACGGCGTGCAGGTGGACAAGAACAAGGCCGCCTTCGACTGGGGCCGCCACATGGCGCACGACCCCGAGCACGTGCTGTCGCTCACCGGCAAGCTGCAGAGCACCGCCGAAGGCGCCGACGTGGTCAGGCTGCCCACGTCGTCGGGCGCGCTGCTGGAGAAGCTGATCGCGCGCCGCGCCGACCATCTCGCCGCGTACCAGGACGCCGCCTACGCGCAGGCCTTCCGCGACGCCGTGAACCGCGTGCGCGCGAAGGAGAGCGAGATCGCCGGCAGCGGCAAACCCCTGCCGCTGACCGAGGCGGTGGCACGCAACCTGTCCAGGCTGATGGCCTACAAGGACGAATACGAGGTCGCGCGCCTCTACACCGATCCGGTCTTCCTCGACAAGCTGCGCAGCCAGTTCGAAGGCGAACCCGGGCGCGACTACCAGTTGAAGTTCTGGCTGGCGCCGCCGCTGCTGGCCAGGCGCGACGAACAGGGCCACCTGGTCAAGCGCGCGTTCGGCCCGTCCACCATGACCCTGTTCCGCCTGCTGGCGAAACTCAAGGGCCTGCGCGGCGGCCCGCTCGACGTGTTCGGCAGGAGCGCCGAGCGCCGCACCGAGCGCGCGCTGATCGGCGAATACCGCGCGCTGCTGGACGAGCTGACGCGCGACCTGAGCGCGGCCAACCACGCGGCCGCGGTCGCGCTGGCGAACCTGCCCGACGACATCCGCGGCTTCGGCCACGTCAAGGACGCCAACCTCGCCAAGGTGCGCACGCGCTGGGCGGCGCTGCTGGAACAGTTCCGGCATCCGGAGACGGCGCAGCGGGTGGCTTGAGGTGTAGGGGGAAAAACGCCGATGCTCCTCTCCTCTCGCCCGCTCCGCGGGCGAGAGGCCGAGGGGAGGGGACAGGGCCGGCGCCCGCCAGCCCGATCGTCACGCCCTCACGCCCTCACGCCGGCTGCGCCAGCGTCGTCTCGTTTTCCTTCACGTACATCGAGTTGCGCGGCCGCGCGAACACGCGCCGCACCATCGGCTCGAAGAACGACAGCGGCAGGTTGTCGTAGTCGCGCATGAAGGCGGCGCCGTCGTATCTGGCGCAGAACTCCGCGGTGCGCGCGAACAGCTCGGGCTGGTCGCGGAACTGCTCGCGCAGGTTGCGGTCCAGGCCCAGGTGGTGGAAGAAGTAGTAGCCCTGGAACACGCCGTGCTTCTCCACCATCCACAGGTTCTCGGGGCTGACGAAGGGCTTGAGGATGGCCGCGGCGATGTCGGGATGGTTGAAGCTGCCGAGCGTGTCGCCGATGTCGTGCAACAGCGCGCACACCACGTATTCCTCGTCGCGGCCGTCGCGGTGCGCCAGCGTGGCGGTCTGCAGGCTGTGGGCGAGGCGGTCGATGGGGAAGCCGCCGCAATCGCCGTCGAGCAGCTTGAGATGGGCGAGCACGCGGTCGGCCAGGTTCTGCGCGAACGGCATGAACTCGGCGGAAATGGCGGCCCAGTCCTCGCGCGTGCCGTTTTCCATATGACTGAAGGTGGCGCGGGCGGGCGCGGCGGTTTCACTCATGGGGTTGTCTCCTTTGCGGGTTGGTCCCGTCGTCTTGATATGGGTGAAGCCGATTCTGGCACAGGATTCGCGGCTACACTGTCAAGGATCCAACATTGCCGCCGCCGCGCGCGGCACAGCCAGCAGCATGCAGATCCGCCCCTACCGGCCCGCCGACGAGGCCGACATCGTTTCCCTGTGGCAAACCTGCGGCCTGACCCGGCCGTGGAACGACCCGAAGAAGGACATCGCCCGCAAGCTCACCGAACAGCCGGAGCTGTTCCTGGTCGGCGAGGTGGACGGCCGCCCGATGGCCTCGGCCATGATCGGCTTCGACGGCCACCGCGGCTGGGTGTATTACGTGGCCGTGCATCCCGAGCACCAGCGCCGCGACCACGGCCGCCGCCTGATGGCGCGCGCCGAGCAGTTGCTGATCGAGCGCGGCTGCCCCAAGATCAACCTGCTGGTGCGCACCGGCAACCACCGGGTGATCGATTTCTACCGCAGCCTCGGGTACGCGCAGGACGAGGCGGTCAGCCTCGGCAAGCGGCTGATCCCGGATTTGTAGGCGCATCGCGCCATCGGCAGGCCATCATGTTCCGCATCCTAGCCATCGATCACCTGGTCCTGCGCAGCGCCGACGTGCCGGCGCTGCGGCGCTTCTACGTGGACGTGCTGGGCTGCAGCGTGGAGCGCGAGCAGCCCGCCTTCGGCCTGACCCAGCTGCGCGCCGGCAGCGGCCTGATCGACCTGGTCACGCTGGACGGCCCGCTCGGGCGCGCCGGCGGCGCGGGGCCGGGCGCCGAAGGCCGCAACCTCGACCATTTCTGCCTGCGCCTCGACCCGTTCGACGCCGACGCCCTGGGCGCCCATCTGCGCGCGCATGGCGTGGCGCCGGGGCCGGTGGAGATGCGCTTCGGCGCCGAGGGCAAGGGGCCGTCGATCTACGTGCGCGATCCGGACGGCAACGTGGTCGAGCTGAAAGGGCCGCCAACGCAGACATGACGGGTGACGCGAACTAGGCATGCGGCCCGCTTCCCCCTACAATTCCCGCTTCCCCCGCCGCCGCGCCAGGCGCGCCATGACACCTCAAGACGCTGCTCCCGGCCCGGCGCCCCGCCCGGCTTCCACCGCTGCCGACTCTGCTGCCTCGGGCCGCCCGCCCATCTCGCCGCGCCAGCTGGTCTGGACCCTCGGCGTCACCGAGACCATCTCCTGGGGCACGCTGTATTTCGCCTTCACCGTCTTCATCGGGCCGATGAGCGCGGCGCTGGGCTACTCCAAACCCTTCCTCGCCGGCGGCTACTCGCTGGGCCTGCTGGTGTGGGCGATGTGCTCGTTCGCGGTGGGCCGCCTGCTGGACCGCGTGCCGGCGCGCGTGGTCATGGCCAGCGGCTCCGCGCTGGCCGGCGCCGGGCTGCTGCTGTGGGCGTGGAGCCCGGGCCCGGCGGTCTTCCTGCTGATGTGGATACCGCTCGGGCTGGCCATGTCCACCACGCTGTACGAGCCGGCCTTCGTGGTGCTGCGCCAGGCCTTCGGCGACGGCTACCAGAAGTCCATCATGACGGTGACGCTGATGGCCGGCTTCGCCAGCACGGTGTTCGTGCCGCTGGCGCAATGGCTGGTGCTGCACCTGGGCTGGCGCGAGACGCTGGTGTGCTTCGCCGCGCTCAACCTGCTGGTCTGCGCGCCGCTGCACGCGCGCCTGCGCTACGTGGCGCATGCCAGCTACGCCGCCGCGCCGGCGCCGGTGCCGCAGGCCGGCGCGGCGCCGCCCGGCATCGCGCGCGTGGCGCTGCGCCAGCCGGTGTTCTGGGCGGTGGTGCTGGCCTTCACGGCGCTGGCCGTGATCGCCTCGCTGCTGGGCGCGCACCTGATCCCGATGCTGACCGAGAAGGGCCTGCCGCTGGGCGAGCAGTTGATCGTGGCGGCGCTGATCGGCCCGGCGCAGGTGCTGGGGCGGCTGGTGATGATGCGCTTCCCGGTGCGCCATCCGCTGCGCCTGTCGCTGCCGGTCTACGCGGTGATGAGCGTGGGCCTGCTGTGCTTCGCGCTCGGCTACGGCAAGTGGCTGATGGCGGCGGCGCTGCTGTATGGCTGCGCCAACGGCATCAACACCATGCTGCGCGCGATGGCCATGCCGGAGCTGATCTCGCGCCACCACTACGCCACGCTCAACGGCCTGATGATGACGCCGGTGCTGCTGATGCAGGCCGCCGCGCCGTGGCTGGGCGCGCTGCTGTGGCGCGCCGCCGGCGGCTACTGGCTGATGCTGTGGGTGATGGTGGCGCTGGCGCTGGCCGCGCTGGGCGCCTTTGCCTTCGCGCTGCAGCAACGCGGCCTGCTGCGCGCGGCCGATGCCGCGCTGGCGTAACGTGCTGGCGTAACGTGCTGGCGTGAAACACGCATGCCGCCGGGATGAAACCGGAACGATGCCGGCGTAGTCCGGCCGGCCGCGCGCGTCATGCGCGCGACCGGCCGATGTGCGACGATGCGGGGCTCGAACATTCCGCAGCGCTCCCCGGGGCACGGCGCGCCACACCGGCGCGGCTGTCCGCGCCCTTCGCCAACATGCCTGATTCCTCCCCCGCCGGCCTGACCCGCCCGTCCGCTTCCCCTCCCTCCGCCGCCACGCACAGCGCGCGCCGCGTGGAGCACGCCGCGCGCGCCACGATGGCGCTGTTCTTCGTCAACGGCGCCACCTTCGCCACCTGGGGCGTCCATATCCCGACCATCAAGGCGCGCTTCGGGCTGTCCGACGCGGTGCTGTCGCTGGCCATGCTGGCGGTGGCCGGCGGCGCCATCGCGGCGATGGGCCCGGTGGGCCGCTGGGTGGCGCGCGTGGGCAGCGCCCGCGCCTCGCGCCTGAGCGGGCTGGTGTACGCGGTGGCCACGACCGCCATCCTCGCCATGCCGTCGTTCGCGCTGCTGATTCCGGCGCTGATCGCGTTCGGCATGGCCAACGCGGCCTTCGACGTCGGCATGAACGCGCAGGCCGCCACGGTGGAGAACAGCCGCGCGCGGCCGGTGATGTCGGCGCTGCACGGCATGTTCAGCCTGGGCGGCATGGCCGGCGCGGCCGCCGGCGGGCTGCTGATGGGGCTGGGCGTGCCGCCGCTGGCGCACGCCGCCGGCATGGCGCTGCTGACCGCGGCCGTCACCGCCGGCGTGGCGCCGTGGCTGCTGGCCGACCATCCGGTGCAGCCGCCGTCCGCGCACCACCGCGACCACGCCGTGAAGGCGCTCTGGCTGCTGGGCGTGATGGCCTTTCTCGGGCTGGTCGGCGAAGGCGCCATGTACGACTGGACCAGCGTCTACATGCGCGACGTGGCGCTGGCGCCGGCGGCGTGGATCAGCGCCGGCTACGCCGCCTTCTCGGCCGGCATGGCCTGCGGCCGCTTCGGCGGGGACCGCCTGCGCGCGCGCTGGACGGATGCGCGCACGCTCAGGATCAGCGCCTGGGTGGCCTTCGCCGGCATCGCGCTGGCGCTGCTGTGGCCGGTGCCGCTGGCGGCGCTGGCCGGCTTCACGCTGATGGGGCTGGGCGCGGCCAACATGGTGCCGGTGTTCTTCGTGGCGGCGTCGCGCCTGCCGGGCGTGGCGCCGGCCGAGGCGATCGCGCGGGTGGCGCGCTTCGCCTACATCGGCCTGCTGCTCGGCCCGGTCATCATCGGCGGCGTGGCCCACGCCAGCAGCCTGCGCTACGGGCTCGGGGTGGTGGCGCTCACGATGGGCTGGATCGCGCTGGCGGGCGCGCGCCTGGCGCGGCCCTACCTCGGCGCCCGCAATACCCGCAATACCCGCGACACCGGCGAATAGCGCGCCGGGCCGCAGATGGCGCGGTTCAGGCCGCGGCGCCGAGCGCCGCCGGCATGCGCGCGCCCAGCCCCTCGAAGACGAAGGTATCCATCGCCAGCACGCCGTAGGTGACGTCGTCGGCCACGCGCGCCACGGCGGCGGGCTGCGGCGCCGGCGCGGCATCGCACGGCCCCAGCGCGGCGCCGAGCGCCACGAAGAACGGCAGCAGGTGCTCGTCGGTCGGATGCGCGCGGCGCGCGTAGGGCGCCTGCGCGCGGTAGTCGGCGATGCGGCTGGTGTCGCCGCTGGCGAGCGCCTCGCCAAGCGCATCGACCATCCAGCCGCGGAAGGCGTCCACGTACGGCTCGGCCGGCCCGCCGTGCTGCTCGCGCCGCCCGCCCGCGCCGAACACTTCCTGCAGGTTGTGGGTGAAGCTGCCCGAAGCCATCACCAGCACGCCGTCGCCGCGCAGCGGCGCGAGCGCGCGGCCGATCTCGATCTGCGCCGCCGGCGGCAGGTACGGGTTGAGCGCGAGCTGCACCACCGGCACGTCGGCGGCCGGGAACAGGCGCCGCAGCGGCATCCACGCGCCGTGGTCCAGCGGGCGGTCCTCGTCCTCCAGCACCACCGCGGCGCCGGGCACGCGCGCGGCCTCGACCAGCGCCTTGACGCGGCCGGCCAGCGCCGGCGAGCCGGGCGCGTCGTAGCGCAGTTCATAGAGCGCGCGCGGGAAGCCGCCGAAGTCGTGCCAGGCCTCCTGCCGCTCGCGCGTGCCGACCACCAGCGTGCTGTAGATCCAGTGCGCCGAGATCACCAGCACCGCGCGCGGGCGGCGCGCGCGCAGTTGTTCGCCGAGCGCGTCGAGCGCGGCGCCGCTGGGGCCGGGCTCGAGCGCGAGCATCGGCGAGCCGTGGGACACATAGATGGCGGGAAGCATGATGTCTGCCTTCTGATTCATGGATACGCACCAGTGTGGCAAAGCCCGGCGCCGCTGGCGGCGGCCATTTGCGGATACCTCCGTCAAAAATCTTGAAGCCGGCGCGCCCCCGTGCCGGCGCATGAGCGTGGGGTGGCCCACACAACGCTTCAAACAGTCCGGCATGCCCCTGGCAATCGGCTTATGATGGCAGGCATGGGGCGCGGTCCCGCACCGGCCTGCCCCGCAGCCCAAGGTGACGACGCGCGCCCCGGCGCGTCCGGTCCGGAGAACATCGTGGTCAAGCGCACCGCCCGCAGCCCGAGACTGCCCCATGCGAACTGGTGGCGGCCCGGCGTGTATGCCAGCGGACCGGCCGTGCTCCTGTGGATCGCGGCGCGCCTGCCGGCGCCGTGGCTGGCCGACCTGTTCAACCTGCCGAACGTCGCCGCGCTGCTCAACCACGGCGGCGACACGGTATTCGTGGCCGGCTGGCTGGCCAGCGCCGCGTGGCTGTGGTTCACGCGCCGGCGCGACGCCGCGCCGCAGGACCCGAGGCAATCGCAGGCGGACGCCGCCGCCGAGCCCCACGACCACACCCCGCACCGCGCCGGCTGAAGGCGTCGCGCCGGCGTCCCGCCGGTACTCCGGCAGCGCTGCCGCGCGCCCGCCTGCCCGCCTTGCCACGCTGCATGCCCGTGTCATACGGGTGTAATCTGGCGGGCACACGCGGGGTACGCCGCGCCATCCGGAGGCCTCCTGGATGTCTCCCCGAAGGCGCCCACGCGGGGCATGGCCGGCGAATCCTTTACCATGCTGCCTTTCCGTCCGCCCCGGCGCCCGCGCCGGGCACGGACCGCAATCCTTTCCCATCGCACCAAAAGCATCATGCAAGCCAACGCTGCCAACTCCCGGATTCCGGACATTTCCAAAGCCCAGCGACGAAGGGCCATCCTGGCCGCCACCATCGGCAACGGCCTCGAGTGGTTCGACTTCACCGTCTACAGCTTCTTCGCGCTCATCATCGCCAAGCTGTTCTTCCCCACCGGCAACGACCTCACCTCGTTCCTGCTGACCGTCGCCACCTTCGGCGTGGGCTTCTTCATGCGCCCGGTCGGCGCCATCGTGCTCGGCGTCTACGCCGACCGCGTGGGCCGCAAGGCGGCGCTGACGCTGACCATCCTGATGATGGCGCTCGGCACCGCCATCATCGGCCTGGCCCCCACCTATGCGTCGATCGGCCTGTGGGCGCCGGCGCTGATCGTGCTGGCCCGCCTGATCCAGGGCTTCTCGGCCGGCGGCGAGGTCGGCGGCGCCACCGCGTTCCTGATCGAGCACGCGCCCGACGAGGAGCGCGGCGTCTACGCGAGCTGGCAGCAGGCCAGCCAGGGCATCTCCTTCATGCTCGGCGCGGCGATGGGCGCGCTGGTGATCAACGGCCTGGCGCCCGAGCAGGTCGACGCCTGGGGCTGGCGCATCCCGTTCCTGTTCGGCCTGCTGATCGGCCCGGTCGGCATGTACATCCGCTCCCACCTCGAGGAGCCGCCCGCGTTCGAGGCGCGCCGCGCCGAACGCAAGGCCAGCAAGGTCAAGTTCTCGCCGCTGACGCAGGTGCTGCGCGACCACCCGCGCGAAGTGCTGGCCGGCCTCGGCGTGACCATCCTGTGGACGGTCTGCACCTACGTGCTGGTGTTCTACATGCCGTCCTACGCCAAGCAGCAGCTCGGCCTGCCGCTGGGCGCCACGTTCCAGTCGACCGCCATCTGCGGCGCCATCATCCTGGTGCTGTGCCCGCTGATGGGCATGCTGTCCGACCGCGTCGGCCGCAAGCGCATGCTGGGCACCGTGGCGCTGGCCATCGGCGTGCTGGCTTATCCGCTGTTCCACTGGCTCAACGTCTCGCCGACCACGCAGACGCTGCTGGAGGTGCAGATCGTGCTGGGCATCCTGCTGGCGGCCTTCACCGGCCCGGCGCCCGCGGTGCTGGCCGAGCAGTTCCCGACCGAAGTGCGCTCCACCGGCCTGTCGCTCGCCTACAACTTCGCGGTGACGATCTTCGGCGGCTTCGCCCCGCTGATCGTGACCTGGCTGATCACCTCGAGCGGCAGCAAGCTGGCGCCGGCCTACTACGTGATCGCCGCCGCCGCGGTGAGCTTCATCGCGCTGCTGTTCATGCACGACCGCACCGGCAAGCCGCTGCAGTGACGCGGCGGGCCGGCACGCAGGTCCGCCGGCGCACGCTGACACAAAAAAGGCCAACCGCGCGGTTGGCCTTTTTGCTTTCGTGGCGGCATGGCGCTCGCGCCTTTGCCGGCTACGTCTCGTTGTCGTCGTCGTCGCCGTGGATGTTGATGACGTGCCGCGCCGCGAACCACAGCGGCATGCCGGGCGCCATCTCGTCGGTGCAATAGGGCTGGTTGTCGAGCTCGCCGCGGTAGAGATCGCCCTCGCGGCCGGTGACGACCACCCACATGCGCTCCACGTGCTGCTCGTCGCGGTCCTGCTCGTCGGTGGTCAGGATGCGGAAGATCAGCTTGACGGCCTGGCCCGGCTGCAGCGCCTGGCGCACTTCGGGCGGCGGGACCCAGAAGGTCTCGGGATAGGCCTCGGCGATGGCTTCGCCGTCGTCGAGCTGCCAGCCGTCGTCTTCCAGGGTGGCGAGTCGTGGTTCCATGTCGATGTTCACAAGTTGAGGGGTCGGGCGCGCACGCCGCTGGCACGCATCGTATCAAAATGCCCGTGCCGCGGCGCGCACACGACAGCGCCGCCGCGCCGCCTTAAGATGGCGCATTCATGCCGAGAAGAGAAACCCGACGATGCCTGCCAGGAAGCAAGCCACCCCGCCGGAACGCCAGCGCTGCGGCTGGTGCGGAACGCTGGAAGACTACTGCCACTACCACGACCACGAATGGGGCTTCCCCGTCGACGACGACCGCCGCCTGTTCGAGAAGCTCTGCCTGGAGGGCTTCCAGGCCGGCCTGAGCTGGCTGACCATCCTGCGCAAGCGCGAAGCTTTCCGGCGCGCCTTCGCCAATTTCGACATCGAGAAAATGGCGCGCTTCGGCGAGAAGGACATCCAGCGCCTGCTCGGCGACGCCGGCATCGTGCGCCACCGCGGCAAGATCGAGGCGGCCATCAACAACGCGCAGCGCGCCCGCGAGCTGCTGGAAACCGAGTCCTCGCTGGCCGCCTATTTCTGGCGCTTCGAGCCCGACCCGGCCAGCCGGCCCACGGTGCTGACGCCCGAAGTCCTGCGCACGATGGCGATCTCGCCCGAATCCACGGCGCTGTCCAAAGACCTCAAGAAACGCGGCTGGCGCTTCGTCGGGCCCACCACCATGTACGCACTGATGCAGGCGATGGGACTCGTCAACGACCACCAGGACGGCTGCACCACGCGCGAGGAAGTCTTGCGGGCGCGCAAGGCATTCAAGGTTCCGCGCTGAACGGACGTAAACAGAAACAGGCGGGCAAGGGGTGCATATGTGCCGCGCCGCTTCGTTTACGTCCGTTCCCGGCAATGGTCGCCTTATGTCTTTCTGTATTGTTTACGTATACATAGATAGTAGTAGTAGGTAAACATGGCCTTCCCGCGTGGATAAGCCGGTTTTTCCCTTTCCAGTCAGTGACTTGCGGAAAAGATAAGTCACTAGGGAATACCCTTAGGCACGGGGATATCTCGAAACGTATGCCTGGGCGGCTTCCGCCGCCGCGAAGTTGTACGTATACGTCCCACAGCCCGCCCCCAGCCGGGACACAGCTTTCCGGCACGCTTATCCCCAGGCGGCGGCGTAGTTATCCACAATCGGGTGCGCTGGTATCTATGGTCGAGACTTCAGCATTGCGGGTCAGGCGCCGGATGCGCGGCTGTGCGTGTCCATGCGGACACAATTGTCCTGTGCCCAAGTGCGCGAACGCCTACACTGAAAGAGCCCAAGCTGCCGGTGGAGAACGATGTGATGCGCGTGCCTTGCATTTCCGCCCTGCTCGCCTTGCCCCTGCTGGGGCTGGCCGGCCCGGTCCATGCCCAGCCGACGATGCCCACCGCAGCCAGCGCCGCGGTGAGCGACGCCATCTCCAGCGCGGTGCAGCGCGGCGAGACGCCCTATCGCATGCCACCCGCCGCGGCCGGCGAAGACAGCGAATCCGTGCGCGCCGCGTGCGAAGCGCTGCTGCAGAGAGTGCGCGCCGCGCAGGCACAGCAGTCGCTGGTCGGCACCCGGCGCACCATCGAGGCCATCCCCGGGCTGACCAGCCCCAGCGCGGCCCGCGAGTCGGCGGCGCATGCGCTGGAGGCGGATTACCGCAGCCGCTGCGCGCAGGGGCGTGAGGGCGGGTGATGTGGGTACGCGCTTGTGCACAATGGCGGGCGCGCAATGAAAAAGGCCAACCGCTTGCGGTTGGCCTTTGACTTTGAATCCTGGTGGACCGAAGGAGGATCGAACTCCCGACCTCTGCATTGCGAATCTAAAAGTCCACTCATATGCAGCAATAGATCTAGCGTCATTTTGGCTTATTTGCCACAATCTTGCCACAGTGAACCAGAAGACGCCTGACGCATGGCAACAATTCGCAAGCGTGGCCCCTACCAGTGGGAAACTCAGATCCGCCGGAAGGGATACCCCGCGTAGAGCAAAACCTTCAATAGCAAGGCGGAGGCAGAGGCTTGGGCGGCGGTAATCGAATCAGAGATGGCGCGTGGAGTATGGACGAGCCGGGCGGAGGCGGAGGCAACTTCGCTCCATGAGGCCCTTGATCGCTATGAAAGGGAAGTACTTCCAAGTAAGCGAGGAGCAGATCCCGAGCGATCAGTCGTCCGTACCTGGATGGGACTTCCGATGTCCCGACGCGCCCTCGCAACCGTACGGAGTGCGGACATTGCTGGCGTCAGAGATGAGTGGCTGAAGCTGTACAAGCCAGCCACTGTCGTCCGGAGGCTAGCTGTCCTATCGCACCTGTTTAATGTCGCCCGTAAGGAATGGGGTATGGAAAGCCTTTCCAATCCAGTCGAGCTAGTCCGTAAGCCAGCACCCAACAATGGTCGGACCCGACGAATCGCGATATGCGCACCGAGCGCTCAGACGGAGTGCATGTCTGACGCTGACTCAGAACGTCGAACCAATGAAGGCGAGCTTGAGCGCGTAGTCGCGGCAAGTGAGTCGCGGCAACTCCCGGCAATCATTTGGATCGCCGTAGAAACCACAATGCGGCGTGGGGAGATTGTGGGGTTAAAATGGGAGCACATCGACCTCGATAGGCGTGTGGCCCACCTGCCTGCTACAAAGAACGGGAGCACTAGAGATGTGCCCCTCTCACCTCGCGCCGTCAACGTCTTAGGCGTGCTCCAACAAGAAAGAAGGCGCGCCGCCGTGGGGACTGGGCTTGTCTTCCCGATTCGGGCTGATGCGGTAACTCGAGCTTTCGAGCGCGCCGTGACGCGGGCGCGCAAGCTCTATCTTGATGAATGTGAGGCGGCAAACCTGCAAGCGGCCCCTAAATTCTTGGCCGACCTTAGGTTTCACGATCTGCGGCATGAGGCCACGTCGCGGTTGGCGTCGATCTTCCCCTTGCACGAACTGACAAAGATCACCGGCCACCGAGATCCGCGCATGCTGATGCGCTACTACCACCCTCGCGCGGAGGATTTGACAAGGAAGTTTGCGTGAGGTCGTCATGCGACGTCGCCGTGACATACGTCGTGAAGCCACCTAAAATCGGCTGAACGGTCAACGAGGCTTGTTTGTCGCAAGCCCTTGAAATTGAAGGGAAACCTCCTCCCTAGACCATTGATAGCGGAATTTTGAAATGTTAAGGGACACTCCGTGAATCCAACAGAGATCCAGCTTTCGGCGGCATCTCGTATGTTTTCTTCAGCAGTCATCAAAGAGATGTCAAAGAAGGGGGAGTCCGCCTTGTTCGCCCGTCTGTTGAATGAGACGGGCGTACAGGGCATGGATCGCGGCCTCAGCGTAGCTGATGCGTTCGATGAAGTGTTCTCGTTTCTACGCGCTGTTGGCAATCGCGACGAGTATATTTATAAGTCAGCTCTGACGAGCAAGATTTTACTTGGAAGGCATTCTCTAAATACGGCGTCGATGTTGACGGAGTTCCGCGTGGGGCTGTCGAGAGCGGATTTGATCATACTCAACGGCACTGCCACGGTTTACGAGATAAAGTCGGAGCGGGATTCACTTAAACGGTTGGAAAGCCAATTGGACGCATACCGGAAAGTATTCGCCCAAGTGTGCGTCATCGCGTCGGAAGAGTTTATCGATCGAACTTTACAGCTTGCCCCCACCGATGTTGGGGTGCTGGCTTTGTGCGGACGACATAGAATTACAACTGTTAGGAAGCCTCAAAACGCGCCAGGCAGAGTTTCTCCCGTTGCACTATTCGAGTCGATTCGCATCAGCGAGGCAAAGCAGATCCTGAGCAATCTTGGCGTTGAGATTCCCTCAGTGCCAAATACGCAGTTACATTCTGCACTCCGAGCGCAATTTGAATGTTTGGATCCTACGGCAGCACATGAACAAATGGTGAAAGTCCTAAAGTCGTCCCGTAGCCTGATACCTCTGGGCTATTTGGTAGAGAAATTACCCCGCTCTTTACACGCTGCCGCATTGACATTGAATTTGCCTAGGAAATTGCATGACAACTTGATACGCGCGGTTAATACCCCCCTCGAACGAGCACTTCGCTGGTTATAAGTAAAAAATGTACCATCCCTATTTTCGTGGAAAGCAGTACGAACTTATTACTATCAGAGAAAATGCAGAACTTATCTCTGAATCGGGTTTTACTCCAATAATTGAGCCAGTTCGAGAAGCGCTATCAGGACTCGACCGTGCGCTTGCCGCCCTCCTTGAAAAGGATGGACGAGCGATTGTTATTGTCAACCCTCACCACGGTGAGCACGCAGGTCGCGGCGACGGAATTACTGCGCTGCTGCAGGATCAATACGCCGAAAATGCTAGTATCTCGCCGGGAATTCTACTAAAAGAGCAAACAACGATCGAAGATGCTCTTCGCTGCTTCGCGCTCCACGAAAGAGCGAATCCGACGTTAATTCACGCCGGGTTTACTGAAGGGGTGCAACTTGCAGACCAACTCGGTCGCAGGGTTGGGGAGATACGACATATTTTCTTGGACGATCAGTCCGGTCGGCTTTATCGTCGAAATTTTCGAAGCAATCAGCAAATTCTCGTTAGAGATGGCTTTCAGAAACGGCGAAATAAGGACCACCCCCCTGTCGAATTTTTCTCGGATCTTCACGTCACATATGAAGAGGAGGGAATGAACGGGTTCGGCGACTACTTGACGGTTGGTGACGATTTTTCTGAAGGTGGAGGCCCGGCTTATGCCATCGCCATCCATTTGACCTTCATTGACTCGAACAATGACGATGCAATGTTCGTGCATCATTTCCTTTCAGAACGCCAAGATACTCCGACTGACCCAGCGGGGAAATTTGCTGAAGCGCTGAGGGCGATGATAATAGAACTAGACCGGCCAGACAGCCCAGTCTTGGAAACGCAAGCCGTTCAGGAGTTCCGCGAACTACATCGCAAAGGGCATTATCCTGGTTTGGGATATGTTAAAAAACTCTCAATGCAGCATCATATTGAGACGTTAGCGGACTATCTTGATCGGTGATTCGGATGCGTTGTTGCGCAAATTGTTTCGGCGATCTCGGACTTGATCGAATATTTCCATCCAAGGCTGAAGCGAACGGCAGGTGTAGTTACTGCGATACAGAGAACGTCCTCCTGGCCAAGCCCGAAGGCTTGGGTGATATTTTCTCTGCGGTAATTAACATCTATGACGAGGATCCGGCGGGAAAAGGGCTTGTCGAGTGGATGCGGACGGATTGGGCTATTTTTCGCCATCCGCGGATGGACGATTTTCGCGCAAAAGACCTTTTGGCCGCTATCACGGGCATCGACGATATTGGGCGCCGTACATTTATCCCATCCGAAAGATTCAAGAGCGACCGATTGGTTCGCTGGGAGAAGCTTCGCGATGAATTGAGAAATACCAATCGATATTTCCCCGATGCGCAATTGGATAAAGGGCGTCTAGAAGAACTGCTAGGGTTTTTAAGGGCTGAAAATATGCCGACTCGCTGGTATCGGGCTCGCATACAACCCGGTGAAGTAGTTTTCCCTATTGATCAGATGGGAGCACCCCCAGGTCGGGTAGCATCCCACGGCCGGGCGAATCCGCCCGGAATACCCTATCTTTATATTGGATCATCTCCGCAGACGGCTATTGCAGAAATTCGGCCGCACACGGGGGAATTGGTTTCTGTCGCGGATTTTTTAATAGATCCAGCGACGTTGCGACTCGTCGATTTGCGCGCTCCAAAGGAACATATTTCTCCTTTTGAGATCGGTGACGAGGATAAAATCGGCGCCCTTCGAAGCGATATCGCTTTCTTGGAGAGGCTCGGGGACGAGCTAACGCGACCGGTGGTGCCGCAAGGGGCCGCGGTTGAGTATGTGCCGAGTCAGTACCTTTGTGAGTTTATTAAAAAGGCAGGGTGGAACGGAGTTGTGTATCGAAGCTCGATGAGCGACGGAATTAATCTTGCACTCTTCGAACCTGCGATCGCAAAGCCAGGCGACGTATCCGCTTGGAACGTCTCGCGAGTTTCTATCGATGTAAGACAACTCTAGTTGATTGCTAGCTTTCAGATGTGAGGACTCGGAGTGCGGGTAGGAGGAAGCCACACCTCCGGCTTCGCCAGGCTTTCCATCGCCGTGGCCGGTACCGCTACGGCTTCACCCCACTCAGGGGATGTTTGAGGAAGTGCTCCCGCAGAGCGTTTGCAACTGCTTTTTCCTTGTGCTCAATGGCCAACGCCAGAATCTCTGAGCCGCTCTTCCACCGTATCGGATATTTCGTCCGTTTTTTTTGTTCGGCTTCGAGCCGCGCGCGGGCATCCGTAGAGAATTCTCCCGAAGTCCACAATTCGAACGTCAAGTTGGCTTCTCTTAGATGGGGTTGTGTCCTGAGGTGAGCCTGCATCGTGGGGATTTTCGACAACCATTTGCCGACCTCAGCGTCCGTGACTTCTCCTCCTGGCTCGCGGCCCTTGCACTCGATTGCAGTGCAGTCGGCCTTTTGGGCGGTAATCTTCAAGATGTCAATGTCGGCCTGGGCCCCGCTTTTGGGGTCCATTGCGCGAATGCCCATGTCTATGGAAACTGCGTCCCGCCTCGCGAGATAGGCGGCCATCAGCTCAAATAGTGGCCCGCGGAGGTTGCCTGCGCGGCCTTCGATTTCGCTTAGATTGTTGATGAGCCCTACGAGTCTGTCGGACGAGTCCGAAGAGGCATAGGCCGCCGCGCGGTTCATTGTCTCAAGCAAAGCTTTGAGTGCTTGGCCGACGCGCGGACCGAAGAGAGCACTCGGCGTGGCCATTAGCACTCCGGCTGCATGCCCGGTGGTCAACGCCTGGCCGGTAAACCCATCTGCAACTAGAACCGGGAGTACCGTGCCTCCAGTAAGGGTTGCGTGCAATGCTTGGGCTTTCCTGACGAAATAACGAACCTGGTATTCATCAAGTATCCCTTCCGAAAAGACATCGGCGACCAAGAAGCCGGGATTGGCTACCTTGCCGCGTCGTAGCGACAACAGATAGCTGGGACCTGCTAGGTCGAAATTGAACTGCTGAATAGGTTCAAGTTCTGGTTCTCCTCGAATTCGAATCTGATTGTACGACGCGGCACCAATGCGGCGTGCCCACTCCCTGAGCCCGTCCAAGATGATTCGCTCGGCTACACCACGCGGCTTCATGCCATCGACGTCAGCATGACCAATTTCGTAACGTCCAACTACCACGACGCGAGTATCCCCGATGTGTCTCTCAGACAGCAGCCCGGCGGAGTTTAATCGGTCCAACACTGTCTCGGCCGTGACCTGCTTTTTTACCGGGCGGCAGGTGGCACCGCTTACGACCGAAAACTCTTTCGATTCCACAGCACCCCGGCGCGCAAGCACGCCATCAAGCGCCATTCCGTACACTGAGCCTGTACTTCGAAGGTCCCGCTGAAGCGCTTGCCAGAATCGCTCTTCAGTACGCTGAGCCTCCGCATACATGAAGCGTGCACCCTTTGGCAGAAGCGGCACTGGGAATGTCCGAATTGGGGGCCTAATGCGCGAAACTCGCTTGCGAGCGGCATCGGCTGAGACACCCTGCGACACAAGCCATGCCGCCACTGAGGAGGACAGCTGCGGTCCCTCGGCTTCCAAGTAGTCTTCGATACTATGCATGGTGGTGGTCGATGTCACACAGCTTAATTTATTACCGATACTACCATTGCCCCCTCGATTTTCTTTGTTGTGCAAAAAATATATGTAAATCAATAGCTTATAGGACATCCAGCGATGAGGCATGTCCAGCGCTTGTCCACGGACGTTCCTGCGAAGGGGCTACCAACTCTGAAAAAAGGGGCATCACGCGCATATCAGAGCAGCTTACGGTGCTCATCTACGACGCGGCGAGCCCTACGCGCCAGGGCAGCGCCAAGAAGCCCGGAGCCACGCATTGACGCCAAGAGGAGCTGCGCCGGACTTTAATTGGCCCCTTCCACGGCAATTCCGAACACCACGTAGGCCGACGAGCCTCTATAGACACCACAAGCTTTAGCAGCTGAAGAGCGCGTTGGAGACCGCTGCGGGCCGCGCTACAGATTTACCAACCCGCAAGTTTCAAGCGGCCCAGCACAGATCGTTGAGGGCTAACAATTAGGCGGCGGTAGCCGGCCCCCACTGGGCCGGCCCCCTTGAGCGCATCTTGCGCGAACGGGCGGCGAAGTTAAATGACCGGCTTACCGATTAGCTACGATTCAATCGAGATCCATCGTCGCGCCGGCGACGCTAGTGGAAACGCAACAGTTCACGCTCGCCAATTCGAGGATTGGCCAGGACGCCTATCGCGATGCGCTCTTCGCGCATTGGAAGGGTTGCTCTGTCACTGGCTGCCGAGTCGCGGCCGTTCTGGTAACCAGCCACATCAAGCCCTGGAGTCAATGCGAGACCGCGCGTGAGCGCCTCGACGTCGCAAACGACTTGCTTCTCATCCTGAATCTCGACCGGATGTTCGACCTCGGCTTGATCAGCTTTGACGAGAATTTCCGGCGCCTGTTGAGCTCATCTTTGCGACCAGGAGATATGTTGCATCTTAACGTCACGCCTCACATGAAGCTTACCTGCTTGCGCTGTATGAGCGGCATGACGTGGGAGGCTTTCGTTTGCGCCACCTGACACTCGAAGAACGAAGCTTGGAAACACGAGAAGAACTGGGCAATCTTCGTACACACCGAACAGTGCTTGTGGTTGGTGAGCCCAAACAGGACCTCAGACTGCGTTAATCTCGTCACCCTACTGTCCCGCAGAATGTCCAGCATGACGACCAATCACATCACCGCATTTCGCAAATGCATTCAAGATCGACAAGACTCTCAACCTCAGCGAAGCCGCACCGTTGATTGAGGCAATATACGACGCTCAGAGCGAGGCGTACGCGGCCGTTTGGGGCGATGACTGGGACACCCCAGCGGTGGGCTTTCGAGCGCAGACGCTGTTCAATCTACTCTCCCGCACGTACGAGCATGCGCAGGCAATGCTGGTCGCCAGTGTAACGGGGTCACCTGCTAGCTCAGAGGTCCTGGGCCGCACCGTCATTGAGGGCGCCATCAACGTGACCTATCTTGCTGCGAAAGGGAATCCAGGAATGCTGCTCAACTTTCTTCATTCGTGGGTATCCGAGCACAAGAAGAAGCTCACCGACTGGAGGCAGCTAATCGCGGACAGTGCTCCGCCTGAAGTGCTCGATCGCATCGACATCCGTCAGAGCCTGCTTGGACCGCTAACCACGTACCTTGAGGGCGCCGAAGTCCACTGTGGGTTGGCAGCGGAGCGATCCAGCTCCCCTTGGCCAAAGCAATTGCTCCATCGATTTCAGGCTTTGGGTCGCGAGGAGGCCTACTTCGAGTGCTACCACCGCCTCAGTGGTGCATGTCATCTAACCGGCGAGGACACGATCAACTACCTCATTTCCCAGGAGATGTCGCAAGACGTGCAAGTGCGCTTGGGAACGGAGGCTTGGGCTTACTCCCGAATGATGACGATGTTCTCGAGCCTGTTTTTCCTCGATGCCGCCAAGGCATGTGCTCAAGCCTTCGGTGGCACGATCCAGTCCCTTGATGCGCATCACATACGCATCGTGCAAGAAATCGTGAAGATCAGCCCAGCCGCCGGTGTACCCAACGCCGCGTAGGTGCGTCTTTCGGGTGAACAAGGGACTTCGAGCGCAAATTTCGATCGTCTGAGTCCAGTCTGGGCCACCGGCTGGCAAGTCGACGAGGACCGTGGCCAAAACTTTAGCGGCTAAAAAAATTCGGCGGTAGCTGTTTGCGTCGCAGAGCAGGATTCCCGTTGAGCGCCCTTGGCGCGAATGAGGGAAAGCGAAGGTAGCTGGCCGGCTTGCCGGTTAGCTAACTTCACATATCCTGCCTGTGGTTCTCGCCTTTATTTTTCCTTTAGACAAGCACGATGGCATTCTCGGGAAGCTTTATCGATGCAGCATCGGAGCTTTATCGCAATGCTACCGAACCTTTACAATAACTTTATTGCCCGACGTAAACCGCCCAGACGAGTCGACGGATGTGCCGGCGCATCCCTTTCCCTCAGGGAGGGCAGGAGGGGGTGTATTCGGCGTGAGGCAGCCGTTTAGCATTTGGAACAACGCTGGGGGGGCGATTCGGCGTAGACGCACGCATGCCGTGAACGGCCTAACTGACCGCTGTCGCTACCGCTGCAGCTACTTGCTACATGACCCACATGACTGCTCGCAGATATCTAGCCGAACGCATCCGGGAAGAGCGCGAAATCCGACAGTTTCTTCACCCCAGAACATTCCGGAACAAGCGTCGGATCCTGATTTCGCTCCTTCGACAGCCAGCGAGACGGGTGGTGATACGTAGGAAACTAGTTCTATTGACGCTTCGGGAGCGGCTGGCACGAGCAGCGAAGGCTGCGGAAAGCACTTATCCACAAGCTCCCCACGGTAGAGATAGGTAGAAGAAAGGTAGAGGGGTTGGGCGATGCCCGGAAAGCCAACACTAGCTTGGCTTTCCAGCACAGACCTGGAACGCAACCCCGAAAAGGCGGAACGTTACCCCGAAGAAGTGGAAGGCAACCCCGATCCGCGCGGAAGGCTACCCCGTTCGCTAAAGCTTATTCCAAGAGATTTGCTCCTTTCCTCTCTTGCTCAGCTCGATACGTGTCCGCGCCACGATTTCCAAGCGCTCCAGTTCCAGAATTGCTCCCATCAAGGACTTCTTGAATTTCCGCATTGGGCTCATGTAATGAAGTTTGGCCTTGAGCCAACCCAGCTCAAACCTTTGCGTCGCATCGCTTGACGTTGCGATGAGGCGCTGCAACGCCTTGGCCATATCCTGCCCTTGTGCAATTTGCATGCGTTTGTCCCAGTCGATCATGGCCCACTCTCTATTCCCGTACATGAGAGGCCACCTTGGATCGATGCGAAGCATGTATTCATTGGTCTCGGGATCAAGGTCGAAGCCCTCGATCAGATGAAGCACGCTACTTCTCGGCGTCCTACCGATCTGAAGCTTGACCCGGTCTCCATCTCGTACCTCGATAGAGAGCATAGCGAAGCTCAACGCCTTCATCGTTCGATGCAACCAATCGTATTCCCAACGACCGCTATGTCGTCCAATGGCTTCCAGGAACTTTTTCCGATTGATGGGGACGGGTATCCCGAGAGGAACCTTTGATGCCTCATGCATGGCCTGCATCCAAACGTCGGCCTGGGATTCATCAAGCTGTTCGCCTGAGAACCAAATAACCGCGTCGCGACGACTGACAAGCAGAGTATCTTTGTAAATACGCTTTTCCTTTCTCGCCACCGGCGCATACAGGCTCGACCTTGCAAGATGGTTTGGCATCGCGCGCATAAAATCTTCTAATCCGGGTAAGAAGAGTTGCGTTGGTGAGGCCGCCTCTGCTTCCCTTCTTGCCGCCAGGCGCTTGGCCGCGACGGCAGCTGTTTGATGCAGCCTCGCAATCGGATCCAGGTCTCTGAGTTGTGCAACGTCAGTCAGATCTTCCGCAAGGACAGTCATCGCCCAACCCTCACGTTAAGCAACGGACTCGTGGCACCTCCGGTGAAGTTCTGTTGCCTCTGCCTGGCAACTTGCTCTGCCTTAGTCGGACGACCCCGTCGCGATTGCCGCAATTGAGGTTCAGAAGAATCTTCGTTGCCCGCGGGCAGAGAAACATGTTGCGCCAGCCATTGCTCGACATCCTCAGCACGCCATAACAGCCGTCTCGTACCAGGAAGCCGGCAGATGGGGGGAAGGGATTGCGGATTACGCGTAGCGTCGCTACGAACGCTCGCGACGGACTTGTGGAGGCATTGCGCCAGTTGATCGACCGTCAGGAGGACGGCCGGCATCGCGACAGATGACTGTCTTATTTCGATAACCCAGTAAGCCGGCTAGGGTCATCGAGCAGTTGCGCCGTTGGACTACTCGGTGATTGACCTGGGCGACACCGGGGCCCGGCCTTGTGTGTGTGTGAAATCACGATGTCGAGGGGAGCCCGCAGTACAGACGGGGCTCTGTAGTCATCGAACCAACTGCGCAGGGCGCAGTTGGCCGGTAGTTGACCTGGGCGACACCGAAGCCCGGCCTTGTGGGTGTGAAGTCACGGCGTCAGGTACGTATGCCCGCGTAGCAGGCGAGCAAAGTCTAGCAGCAGTGTTGCGCAGTGTCATGCACCGCGTCAGGTGTGGCACGTTGGTCAGATGCCACAAATCTGCCACACCCGAAGTGCAAAACTCCGCATCCCAAAGCAAAACAACGCACCACATCGCTAGACGTAGTGCGTTGTTTTACAAGGGAAATTCTGGTGGACCGAAGGAGGATCGAACTCCCGACCTCTGCATTGCGAACGCAGCGCTCTCCCAGCTGAGCTATCGGCCCGTAAGCGGAGATTGTAGCGTAGTTTTCACCGCCGCATCAATCACCTGTGCATCATGCCGCCATGCCGGCGTTGCCTTCCATGCCACGCACCGTCGGCAGGTTCAGCGGCCGGGCCGTGACCTCGCCGCGCGCGCGCAGCCATTGGGCCATCAGGTCCCAGATTGGCGGGCTGCCGGCGTGGCGGGCCTCTTCCGAGACGGGTGCCCAGCCGGCGACCTTGTAGGTGCGGGCGGCGTCGACGGGCTGGCCCTTGAGGCGCATGTCGGTGATGCGGCGGCCCATGCCGGCGTTGGGGTCGATGGTGTATTGCAGGCCGCCCACGCGCACCATGTCGCCGCCTTGCTGGTAGTAGGGATCGGGGTTGAACAGGTTGTCCGCCACGTCTTCCAGGATGGTCTTGATGGTTTCGCCCGTCATGGTGGCGACGGTGGTGTGCGGATAGGTGATGGCGGTCTGGTCCATCAGGCTTTCCATCGTGATGGCTTCGCCGGGCAGCAGCGTGGTGCCCCAGCGGAAGCCGGGCGAGAAGGCGATCTCGGCGCCCTGCACGTCCATCAGGCCGTCGAGGATGAGCTGGTCGAAGGTGCCGTTGAAGTTGCCGCGGCGGTACAGCAGGCCGGTGTTGCGCGCGAGCACTTCGCCGAGCTGTTGTTCGTAGGGGGCGCGCACGCGGGCGATGAGCGCGTCCATGCCGGGGTCGGCGGCGAGGTAGTTGGCGAACACGGGCAGCAGGCGGTAGCGGAAGTCGCGCGCCTTGCCGTCCTTGACGTCGAAGTCGAGCACGCCGAGGAACTTGCCGTTGGAGCCGGCGTTGGTGACGAGCGTGGTGCCGCCGGCGTTCTTCACGGCCACCGGCGCGGGCATGCCGTCGTGGGTGTGGCCGCCGAGGATGGCGTCGAGCCCGCGCACGCGCGAGGCGAGCTTGAGGTCGACGTCCATGCCGTTGTGCGACAGCAGCACGACCACCTGCGCGCCCCTGGCGCGCGCCTGCTCGATGACCTGCTGGAGGTTTTCCTCCTGGATGCCGAAGGTCCAGTCGGGCACGAAGTAGCGCGGGTTGGCGATGGGCGTGTAGGGAAAGGCCTGGCCGACGATGGCGACCGGCACGCCGTTCATCTCGCGGATCACGAACGGGTCGAAGACGGGGTCGCCGAAGTCGGCGGTCTTGATGTTCTGGGCGAGGAAGGCGACCTTGCCCTTGAAGTCGCGCTCGACGATCTCGGTGACGCGCTCGGCGCCGAGCGTCATTTCCCAGTGCGGCGTCATCACGTCGACGCCGAGCGCGAGCGCGGCGTCGACCATGTCCTGGCCGCGCGTCCACAGCGCGGTGGCGGAGCCTTGCCAGGTGTCGCCGCCGTCGAGCAGCAGCGCGCCGGGCCGGCCGGCCTTGAGCTGCCGCACCAGCGTGGCGAGGTGGGCGAAGCCGCCGACCTTGCCGTAGCGGCGCGCGGCCTCGGTGAAGTCGAGGTACGTGAACGCATGCGCCTGCGCGCTGCCGGGCGCGATGCCGTAGTGGCGCAGTAGCGCCTGGCCGACCAGGTGCGGCGGCTTGCCGGCGTAGTCGCCCACGCCGAGGTTGACGCTGGGCTCGCGGAAATGGAGCGGGCGCAGCTGGGCGTGGCAGTCGGTGAAATGCAGCAGGTGCACGTTGCCGAAGCGCGGCACGTCGTAGAGCTTGCCGGCAGCCTGCGCGGCCTGGGCGTCGGTGGCGGGAAAGGCCATGCCGCCGGCGCCGGCGATGGCCAGCACCTGCAGGAACTCGCGTCGGTTCATTGTCTCTTCCTGTGGTCTGCGCGCGCCGGTGCCGGCCGCGGCCCGGCGTCGGGTGCTCGCTTCATCGCCAGCGTCATCGCCGGCTAGTTCGCGTAGCGGGCCAGCGCGGCGACGTCTTCCTCCAGCATCTCGCCAGCTTCCTTCTGCACCACTTTGCCGCCGGCGTCGATCACGTACAGCTCGGGCAGGCCGCGCCGCTTGCCGAGCACGGCGCGCAGCGCGGGCGTATCCATCGCGGCGGGGAAGGTGTAGCCATGCTTGGCCATGTAGGCGCCGGCTTCCTTCGGGTCCTTGTCGATGCTGACCGCCAGCACCTGCAGGCCGCCCCGGGCGCCGCCGATGCTGTCGTAGAGCTTCTGCAGGCGCGGGTTCTGCAAGGCGCAGAACGGGCACCACGACGCCCACACTTCCAGCACCAGCGGCTTGCCGGCCCACTGCGCCGGCGCCACCGTGCGGCCGTCGAGCAGCTGCACCGGCGGCAGGTGCACGGTGTCGCCGACTTCGAGCGCGGCGGCCGCGCCGCTCCAGGCCAGCGCGGCGAGCAGCAGCGCGGCGCCGGTGCGGCGCGCCAGGCGGGCGGCGGTCATGGCCGCGCCTTTACTGGTTGACCGGCGAGGCCGGGTCGAGCAGCAGCGCCATCACGTCGCGGATCTGCTGCTCGGTGAGGATGCCCTTGTGGCCGAAGCGCGGCATGTTGGAGCAGGCGGTGTACGCGCTGGAATCCCAGATCTTGCCCCAGGTGTACCTGACCACCGCTTCGGAGTTGCCGCGCAGCTTGCCGTACTGGTACAGCGAGGGGCCGATGTTGCCGAACGAGATCTCGGCCTTGGTCATCTGGTGGCAGGCGTAGCAGTTGGCGCCGTTGACGCCGCCGACGGGGTCGGAGAACTGCATGCCGCGCCCGTTCTGCGCGGTCTTCTCGCCTTCCTTCCAGTCGCCGAGGTAGTGGCCGTCGGCCGGGTACTTGACCTGCTTGAGCTCGGCGGCCTCGATCTTCTTCGCCACGGCCGCCGGCACCTTGGTGCGGTCCGGGTAGTCGCTGCACGCTTCCTGCATGGCGTCGCGCTCGAGCACGCCGGCCAGGGTGGCGGGGCCCTTGGACGAGAAGGAACTCTCGATCAGCTTGCGCATGTCGGCGTCGCTGGTGCCGGCGTCGGCGCTGGCGGCCGCCTTGGCGGCCAAGGTGGCCGGTCTGCCCCTGGCGGGCTTCGCGCTGTCCTGCGCATGGGCCGCGCCCGCGCCGGCCAGCATGGCGAAGGCGGCGGCGAGCGTGGCGAGTGTCGCTTGATTGGTCTGTTTCATCTGTGCTCTCTCCCGCTCAGCGCTTGAGCGCCGGACCGTCGTAGGTGCCGCCGTTGGCGTTCTTCGCCAGGAACAGGCTCAGCGCGGTGATCACGTCGGAACCATAGGCGGGCTCGGGAAAGCGCTGCTGGCGCAGGCAGTCGTAGAGGCGGTGCTGCATGGTGCGTACCTCGCCCTGCGAGACGCGGTAGGCCGGCCATGTGGTGTAGGCCGCCTGCGCGCCCTGCTGCGTCAGCAGGTTGGGCAGGTCCTGCAGGCGGATGCGCTGGCCGTCCACGGCGTGGCAGGTGGCGCAGGCGAAGTCGTAGGCGCCGCCGCGGTAGAAGAACATCTTCTGGCCGAGCGCGTAGACGCGCTTTTCCTCCGGGGTGTCGAGCTGCACGTTCATCTTCACGCCGCGCGACTCGCCGGCCAGGAACGAGACCAGGCGCTCGATGTCGGACGGCTTGCCGGTGGAGGCGAACGGGTTCCTGGTCGCCTCTTCCTGCGTCAGGCCCTGCAGCGTCACGCGGCAGTAGGCCAGGCGCTGCTCCAGGTCCATCACGCGGCCGGTGTCCTTGAACAGGCGCGGCAATTCCGCGTACGCGCCCTTGGTCACGCCGGGACCCTTGCCGAGGTCGCACTGCTCGAGCGAGACGTTCTTCGGGCCGGCCGGCTTTTTCCACAGTTCCTCGCCGGCGGCTTCCCACAGTTCGGCGGGATTGCCCTCGGCCAGCATCTGCCGGTACTTGGCGATTTCCTCGGCGGTGCTGCCCTGGGCATGCACGGCCGCGCCGGCCAGCGCCAGGGTGCCGGCCAACGCCAGCGCGGCGCCGGCATGGCGGCGTCTGATGGTCTTCATGGGGCTCTTCTCCTCAGGGCCTGGCGAGCCCCGCGCGCTGGCACGCCGGGCCGAGGCCGTCTTATTGCTTGTCTTCCCGCCGGGCCGGCGGCTCCGGCCCGCTCGCCGTCAGGGCTTGATGTACGCGTAGTCTTCCTCGAACTGCAGGCGGGCCACCTCGACCACGCCGGCCTGCACCACCTTGGCTTCCATCGACAGGCTGGATTCGGGAATCTTGCGCGCCGCCAGCGTGTTGCGGCATACGCGGAACTCCACGCCGGAACTGGCCAGCGAGGCGATGGCCGCCTCGAAGGTATTGCCGCGCGCGTCGCGCGCGCCTTCGACGATGAAGTCCACGCCGTAGCCGAAGGCCACCACCACGATCTTGGTGTCGGGCGCGGCATTGAGGTGGTTGCGCAGGTTGGCCATCGCGCGCACCGCCTGGTCCGTGCCTTCGGACAACTGGTAGACCACCTTGACGCGCCCGCCCTTGCCGCTCTTGCCGCCGGCCGCCGCCGGGGCCGGAGCCGCCTGCGCCGCTGCCTTGGCCGACAGGCCGATGGCGGCCAGCGCCGCCGTTGCCCGAATAAATGCTCGCCGCATGATTGCTTATCCTTCCGGTCTGGCCCCCGCGCGCCACATGCGCCGGCCCGGGCCCGACATTCGCCCTGAACCATAGCAGAGGATGCCGCGGGCCGCTTGGCCGGTGGGCGGCGTCAGGAAATGGTGGCTTCGTCGGTGCGCTTGTCGCCGCGGTTGTCGACCCAGGTCACGGTGACCTTGTCGCCCTTGGCGCCGCCCTTGAACTTGAAATTCAGGAACGGGTCCTTGGAAACCGCCGTGCCGAACTGGGCCTGGAACACTTCCTTGCCGTTGCACACGACGGTCACGTTCTGGATGTGCCAGGCCGGGATGGTCTTGCCGTTCGCGTCCTTGCGCTGGCCGGTTTCCATGTCGTGCTTCATCAGGATCTTGACGTCGACCACGCCGCCATTCTCGGCGGCTCGTACGCGCATCGGGTCTGCCATGTTCTGTGCTCTCTCGGTAAGGTTGGGGCTGGGGGATGTGGGCGATCGCGGGGCGGGGCTTCAGCCGCCGCAGCCGCCGAGCGTCACCTTGATTTCCTTGGACGCCACATACCATTTGCCGCCGGCCTTGACGGCGGCGTGCACCACCGAGGTCTGGCCCATCTTCACGCGGGTGGAGACGAAGGGCTCGGTGCCCGCCGGGATGGTGAAGTCGGCCGCCAGCGTGTAGGGGTTCTTTTCCACCAGGATGGCGATCTGCTCGGTGCCGGGAATGTTGCTGGTCACGGAGACCGGCACCACGGCGCCGTTCTCGGCGATGTCGGGGGCATTGAAGACGATGGCGCTGCTCTTCTCGGTGCCGCTGCCGCCGAGCGCCTTGATCACGTCCGCCACGCTCTTGCCGTCGAAGGCGGTCTTGTTCCACTCGGCAGCCTGGGCTTCGCTGATGAGGCCGGTGGCGGCCATCAGGGCCAGCACCGAGGTGAGCCGCAGCACATCTCTTCGTTTCGGATTCATTTGTCTACCTTTTTCCTGCGTTTTCCGTTCCGGCCCGGTGCGCCGGCGGCCGCGGGCGGCGCCTGCCCGCCCGCGGCCGGTCCGGGCAATGCCTTACTTCGAGGGGGCGCCGGCCAGCACCCACTCCACGACCGTCTTCAGGTCGGCGTCGCTCAGGCCCGCGTTGGCCGGCATCGGCACCGGACCCCACACGCCCGAGCCGCCGCCCTTGACCTTCTTGGTCAGCGTCGCCAGGGCGTTCCTGTCGCCCTTGTACTTGGCGGCCACGTCCTTGTAGGCCGGGCCGACGAGCTTCTTGTCGATCTGGTGGCAACCCATGCAGGCGTTCTTGTTGGCGATTTCCTGTGCCTTGGCGGCATCGACGGCCGCGTTGGCCGAGGCCGCGCAGGCCAGCATCAGGGCTGCAATGACAAACTGCTTCATGTTGTTCGCTCCGAATCCATGTGAGCCGTGGGGACGGCGATGTGCCGCGCCCGGGGGCGCGGGGGGCATGCCGGCCGCCCCACCGGGCACGGAAGCGGCCAGCCCGCTATTTTGCCTCAAGATCCGGTCGGCCACGGTGCGCGGCGCGCAACGGGGGATGCCGCGCCGGCCGGCGGGCGCGGAGCCGGCAACTGGCGCGGCGGGCGGGGCGGCGGGCGGCGCGGCGCGGGTGGGGTAGCGGATGAAGCCGCGGATGGGGCGGCGGACGCGCTCAGGCGAGCATGTCGCGCCAGATCGCGTCGGCCCACGCCTGCGCGTAGCTGCCTTCGAGCGCGCTGGGCGCCGGCGACAGCCCGCCCGAGCCGGGCACCGTGAGCATGGTGCGCTGCGCCGCGTCGTAGCGGTGCACGCTGGCGATGTGGATGGCCTCGCGCGCCGAGGTGAAGCTGTAGCAGGTGTTGTTGTAGAGCGGCTCGGGGTCGGGCTCGCGCCCGGCCAGCAGCGCGACGATGGCGGCGGCGGCCACCTTGCCGTGCTGGTTGGCCATGTGGCCGGACTTGGGCATCAGCGGCGCGATCTGGATGGCGTCGCCGAGCACGTGGATGTTGGCCGCGGCCTTGGCCTCGAAGGTGAGGAAATCCACTTCGCACCATTTGCCGTTGGCCGTGGCCAGCCCGCTGGCCACGGCGATCGCGCCGGCGCGCTGCGGCGGCAGCAGGTTGATGACGTCGGCGCGCTCGTCGTCCTGCACGTCGAACTTGAGCGTGCGCGTGGCGGGGTCGACGTCGACGGTGTTGTACTGTGGCCGGTACTCGATCATGCCCGGGTAGCGCGCGGCCCAGGCCTGCCTGAACAGCGCGCCCTTGGAGGTGATGTCCGGGTTGGCGTCGAGGATCAGCACCTTGCTGCGCGGCTTGGCGCGCAGGAAATAGTCGGCCACCAGGCAGGCGCGCTCGTAGGGGCCCGGCGGGCAGCGGTACGGCGCCAGCGGGATGGTGATGGCGAAGGTGCCGCCGTCGCGCATGGCCTCGAGCTGGCGGCGCAGCGCCACGGTCTGCGCGCCGGCCTTCCAGGCATGCAGGATGTGCTCGCCGCCGGGCTGCGCGAGGCCCGGGATCTCGCCGGACAGCACTTCCACGCCCGGCGACAGCACCAGCCGGTCGTACGGCAGCGTGGCGCCGCCGCCGAGCCGCACCACGCGGCGCGCCGCGTCGATGGCGCCGACGTGGTCGCGCACCACCTTCACGCCGTGGCGCGCGGCCAGCGCATCGTAGGACAGCGTGATGTCGCCGATGGCCTTGCCGCCGCCCAGCACGTGGTTGGACAGCGGGCACGAGACGAAGCTGGCCTCGGGCTCGACCAGCGTGACCTCGATGCCGTGCCCGCTCCATTCGCGCAGGTAGCGCGCGGCGGTGGCGCCGCCGTAGCCGCCGCCGACCACCACCACTTTCGCTGCGCGCGTGGCGGCCGCGGCCCGCGCGGCCTGCGCGCCGAGCAGCGCCGTGCCGGCGAGCGCGCCGAGGAATTCGCGTCTTTGCATGGTTGTTCTCCTGGCGGGAAGGGGTGGGAGCGCGCGGCTCAGCGCACGCCGGCGAACCAGCCGGCGATGGCTTCGATCTGCGCGTCGCTGTAGCCCCTGGCGATCTGCTGCATGACGGTTGCCTCGCGCCTGCCCTGCTTGAAGTCCTGCATCAGGCCGGCTAGCTCGGACTGGCCGCGGCCGGCCAGCGCCGGCACCGGGCTGCCCGCGGGCGCGCGCCCGGCGGGGCCGTGGCAGCCGGCGCAGGCGGCGGCCCAGTTGCGCGCCCGCAGCGCGCTGGCGCTGGCGCTGGCGGTATCGGCAGCGGCGGGCGCCTGCGCGCGCGCGGCGCCCG
>NZ_BBQM01000005.1 GCF_000876015.1 Cupriavidus basilensis
GCCTGGCCGGCAGGGGCAGAAACGTTGGGATTGCTTGGGTTGCTGGTTTCGTCGTGGGGTTCGTGGTTCTGCTGACATCCTGCCGTTACCGGTGCGAGCAGCCACGATCTGGCTGGCGGTATGGGTTTCGCGGTCAGACCTATGATGGCGGGCGCACTGCCTGTTCCGGCATCTGCCGTTGCCGGTTTTGACCGTCACGACATGGCGCCCTCGTGGTTTCGTGGTGGGCGTGGTGGACCGGTGCGCTGGTGTCGGCGGTTCAAGTACGGCCGGCACGGCTCGATGCTGACGCCTAGCTCGGCAGCTTCCAGCCGAAGCGGACCGACAGCAGGCGCGCGGCGGTGATGGTGATCGCGCCTGCCAGCAGGGCCACTTCCTGGTCGGCGCGCAGCCAGGTCAGGCCGATATAGACCCAGCAGCCCACGAACGCGCAGGTGGCGTAGGGCGAGCGGTCGCGCAGGATCATCGGCACTTCGTTGCACAGCACGTCGCGCACCACGCCGCCGAACACCGACGAGATGATGCCCATCATGACCGCCACGGTCGGCGTCATCTGCGCCACCAGCGCCAGCGAGGTGCCGGTGACGGAGAACAGTCCCAGGCCGACCGCGTCGGCGGCGATCATGGCGCGTTCCGACGCCACCCGGCTGACCACCCGCAGCACCAGCGAGGCGCCCAGCGACAGCAGGAAGATCAGGATCACGTAGCCTTCGTGGTCGACCCAGTAGAAGGGCCGGCGGTCGAGCAGCACGTCGCGCACGGTGCCGCCGCCGAAGGCCGTGGCGAAGGCCACCACGAAGGTGCCCACGGCATCGAAGCGCTGCTTGCGCGCGTCGACCACGCCGGAGATGGCGAAGGCCAGCACGCCCGTGACTTCCATCACATGCAGGATCAGGGGCAGCCGCCCCATCAGGAGATCGAGCGGCAGGTGCATCGCGCCCGCGCGCTCAGGCGTGCGGCTGGCGCAGCAGCACCATCAGCGCGCCGGCGCCGCCTTCGGCGCCGCGCGCCTGCACGAAGGCCAGCACTTCTTCCTTTTGCACCAGCCAGCTGCGCACCTTGCCCTTGAGCACGGGCGTCTTGTCGGGCGAGCCGTTGCCCTTGCCGTGGATCACGCGCACGCAGCGCACGCCGCGCTTGACCGAGCGCCGCACGAACTCGGCCAGCGCCTCGCGCGCTTCGTCGCTGCGCAGGCCGTGCAGGTCGATCTTGTCCTGCGGCACCCATTCGCCGCGGCGCAGCTTCTTGACCACGTCGATGCCGATGCCGGGGCGGCGGAACGACAGCGTCTCGTCGGTATCGAGCAGGTTCTCGACGTCGAATTCGTCGGACAGCGAGGCGGCCAGCACGGCCTGGTCGTCGAGCCGGGTCTGCACCGGCACCGGCGCGGGATGCTTCGGCGCGGGCGCCACGCGGTTGCGGTCGCGCAGGGTGTTGACGTTGCCGACGCTGCTGCGGAACACGTCGGCTTCCTCGCGCGCGCGCTGCGCCGCCGCCTCGGCCTCGCGGCGCTCGGCTTCGCGCTGTTCGGTCTGCGCTTTCAGCGTGCTGCGCAGGCCGGACAGGTCATCCAGGCCGAAGCGCCTGGTCGGCTTGGGCTGGCTGGCGGGTTTCTTGGCGCCGTGCGGCATGGGGTCTCTCCGGGAAGGCTCGGTCTGGTCTCGGGAGATTATAGGGGAGGGCGGTGGGCGCAAGAAGGGCGCCGGATGTGCAGCGGATGCGCGCCGGCGCCCCAGGCGGCCGGCAAGGCCAGCTTGCCGCTTGTTTGCTCTTGCGAGGGAGAGAGGAGCAAACCATCGGCGGCGGGATGCTCGAAGGCAACCCGCCGCCCTTTGCCGCGCGGCGCGCGCCGGCGCGGCTGGCGCCGCTTACTGCAGCGCTTCCACGTAGCGCTGCGCGTCGAGCGCGGCCATGCAGCCGGTGCCGGCGCTGGTGATGGCCTGGCGGTAGATGTGGTCCTGCACGTCGCCGGCGGCGAACACGCCCGGGATGCTGGTGGCGGTGGCATCGCCGGCCAGGCCGCTCTTGGTGACGATGTAGCCGTTGTGCATCTCGAGCTGGCCTTCGAACAGCTCGGTGTTGGGCTTGTGGCCGATGGCCACGAACACGCCGGCCAGCTTCACTTCCTCGACCGCGTTGGTCTGGGTGTTGCGCACCTTGATGCCGGTCACGCCGGAGTCGTCGCCGACCACTTCGTCGAGCACCGCGTTCCAGCGGATCTCGACGCGGCCTTCCTTCTCGCGCTGGAGCAGGCGGTCGACCAGGATCGGCTCGGCGCGGAACTTGTCGCGGCGGTGGAGCACCGTGACCTTGCTGGCGATGTGCGACAGGTACAGCGCTTCTTCCACGGCGGTGTTGCCGCCGCCGATCACCGCGACTTCCTGGTTCTTGTAGAAGAAGCCGTCGCAGGTGGCGCAGGCCGACACGCCGCGGCCCATGAAGCCTTCTTCCGAGGGCAGGCCCAGGTACTGGGCCGAGGCGCCGGTGGCGATGATGAGCGCGTCGCAGGTGTACTCGCCGGCGTCGCCGACCAGGCGGATCGGGCGCTCGGTCAGCTTCGCGGTGTGGATGTGATCGAAGATGATTTCGGTGTTGAAGCGCTCGGCATGCTCCAGGAAACGCTGCATCAGTTCGGGGCCTTGCACGCCGTTGGCATCGGCGGGCCAGTTTTCCACGTCGGTGGTGGTCATCAGCTGGCCGCCCTGGGCCAGGCCGGTGATCAGCACTGGCTGCAGGTTGGCGCGCGCCGCGTAGACGGCGGCGGTGTAGCCGGCGGGGCCGGAACCGAGAATCAGCACTTTTGCGTGTTTGGCCATGATGCGTTCCTGTGGCCGGTGCGGCATGCTGCGCACCGGCGTGAATCGAAACCAGCATTATAAGTGGACCGGCGTTTGCTCACTGTTGCAAATTCCAATGGGAGCGATAGCCCCGGGCAAGGTTAAAATGGCCGGCACCGCAATCCCAGACGGCAACCCAGACCAGGCATGGCCCGAGCTACCACCACCACCCGTACCGATCCCTCCGCGCTGCCTTCGCGCATCGGCAAGCTGCTCGGCGAGGTGCGCTGGTTCCTGATGCTGGCCGTCACGCTGGCCTTCGTCTGCATCCTGGCCAGCTACAGCAAGGCCGACCCGGGCTGGTCGCACGCCAACCAGGTGGCCGACATCCACAACCTGGGCGGTCGCGTCGGCGCCTGGCTGGCCGACGTGCTGTTCTTCATCTTCGGCTTTTCCGCCTACTGGTGGGCGGTGCTGCTGGTGCGGCGCTGCTGGCGCGGCTGGCGCGCGCTGAGCGCCGAGCTGCCCGAGCGCACCGCCGAGGCGCGCCAGGGGCTGGTGGTGAGCTGGATCGGCTTCGCGCTGTCGCTGACCGCCAGCATGGGGCTGGAGGCGATCCGCATGTACCCGCTGCGCTCGGCGCTGCCGCGCGCGCCCGGCGGCGTGCTGGGCGACCTGCTGGGCGGCTGGATGCAGATGGCGCTGGGCTTCACCGGCGCCACGCTGCTGCTGCTGCTGCTGCTGGCCATCGGGCTGTCGCTGTTCTTCCATTTCTCGTGGCTGTCGGTGGCCGAGCACGTCGGCGGTTTCGTCGAGAACCTGTTCCTCGGCTTCAAGGCGCGCCGCGAAAGCAAGCAGGACCGCATCATCGGCGAGGCCGCCAAGGTCGAGCGCACCGAGACCGTGGAGGTGCAGCGGGTCAAGATCGAGGAAGCGACGCCGGTGCAGATCGTGCGCCCGCAGGCCGTGCCCAAGCACGAGCGCGTGGAGCGCGAGAAGCAGCAGCCGCTGTTCGCCGACATCCAGGACTCCGACCTGCCGCCGCTGGCGCTGCTCGACCCGATCCCGGCGCACCAGGAAACCGTGAGCGCGGAAACGCTGGAATTCACCTCGCGCCTGATCGAGAAGAAGCTCAAGGACTTCGGCGTCGAGGTCAAGGTGGTGGCGGCCTATCCGGGCCCGGTCATCACCCGCTACGAGATCGAGCCGGCCACCGGCGTCAAGGGCAGCCAGGTGGTCAACCTGGCGCGCGACCTGGCGCGCTCGCTGTCGCTGGTGTCGATCCGCGTGGTCGAGACCATTCCCGGCAAGAACTACATGGGGCTGGAGCTGCCCAATCCCAAGCGCCAGACCGTGCGCCTGTCCGAGATCCTCGGCTCGCAGGTCTACAACGAAAGCGCGTCGATGCTGACGATGGCGCTCGGCAAGGACATCGCCGGCAAGCCGATGGTGGCCGACCTGGCCAAGATGCCGCACTGCATGGTGGCCGGCACCACCGGCTCGGGCAAGTCGGTCGGCATCAACGCCATGATCCTGTCGCTGCTGTACAAGGCCGGCGCCGAGTCGGTGCGGCTGATCCTGATCGACCCCAAGATGCTCGAAATGAGCGTCTACGAAGGCATCCCGCACCTGCTGTGCCCGGTCGTCACCGACATGCGCCAGGCCGGCAACGCGCTGAACTGGTCGGTCGGCGAGATGGAGCGGCGCTACAAGCTGATGAGCAAGCTCGGCGTGCGCAACCTGGCCGGCTACAACAAGAAGATCGACGAAGCCGCCGCGCGCGAGGAAAAGATCCCCAACCCGTTCAGCCTGACCCCGGACGCGCCCGAGCCGCTCGACAAGCTGCCGGTCATCGTCATCGTCATCGACGAACTGGCCGACCTGATGATGGTGGTGGGCAAGAAGGTGGAAGAGCTGATCGCGCGCATCGCGCAGAAGGCGCGCGCCGCCGGCATCCACCTGGTGCTGGCCACGCAGCGCCCGTCGGTCGACGTCATCACCGGTCTCATCAAGGCCAACGTGCCGACCCGCATCGCCTTCCAGGTCAGCAGCAAGATCGACTCGCGCACCATCCTCGACCAGCAGGGCGCCGAGGCGCTGCTCGGCATGGGCGACATGCTGTACCTCGCGCCCGGCACCGGGCTGCCGATCCGCGTGCACGGCGCCTTCGTCTCCGACGAGGAAGTCCACCGCGTGGTGCAGAAGCTCAAGGAAGGCGGCGAGGCCAACTACATCGAGGGCATCCTCGAGGGCGGGCTGGCCGAGGGCGAGACCGGCACCGACGGCCTGGGCGGCGGCGCCGGCATCGGCGGTGGCGGCGGCGAAGCCGACCCGCTCTACGACCAGGCCGTCGAGGTGGTGCTCAAGAACCGCCGCGCCTCGATCTCGCTGGTGCAGCGCCACCTGCGCATCGGCTACAACCGCGCCGCGCGCCTGCTCGAGGACATGGAAAAGTCCGGGCTGGTCTCGGCCATGTCGGGCAACGGCAACCGCGACATCCTGGCCCAGCCGGGCGCCGCGCGCGAGGACGAATGAGAGGCGCCGGCAAGATGATCCCGGCGCCGTTGCGCGGCTGATATGCGCGGCTGACGTGCACGAGTAACATGCGGTTACGCGCGATGCACCCGGTTGCGGAATCCGCCGGGCGCGCGCCGCTCTAACCGGACATGCGGCGCCGCGCGCGTGCATCGCGGCACGGCGCGGCGGCCTCTCCATCCAGCAAGGAAAACTACATGCGAAACCGCTTTCTCGTGTCGGCATGCGCCGCCCTGGCCATGTCGCTGGCGGCGCCGGCGGTCATGGCGGCCGGCGTGGACCAGCTCCAGACCTTCGTCGCCAGCGTCAAGAGCGCGCGCGGCGAGTTCACCCAGCGCCAGGTCAAGGGGCAGGGCGACAGCCTCAAGGTCACCGGCACCTCCAGCGGCACCTTTGCCTTCGCGCGCCCGGGCAAGTTCACCTGGCGCTACGTCAAGCCCTACGACCAGCTGCTGCAGGCCGACGGCCAGACCCTCTACATCTACGACAAGGACCTCAACCAGGTCACCGAGCGCAAGCTCGACGGCGCGCTCGGCTCCAGCCCGGCGGCGATCCTGTTCGGCAGCAACGACCTCGAGAAGAACTTCGTGGTGAAGAACGGCCCGGCGCGCGACGGCGTGGAATGGATCGAGCTGACGCCCAAGGCCAAGGACACGCAGTTCGAGCGCATCGGCATCGGCTTCAAGAGCGGCAACCTGGAAGCGATGGAGCTGCGCGACGCGTTCGGCAACACCACGCTGCTGACCTTCAGCGCCATGCAGAAGAACCCGGCGCTGCCCGCCGACACCTTCCGGTTCACGGTGCCGAAGGGCGCCGACGTGATGAAGCAATGAGGCCGCCCATGACCGCACTTTTCCCGCCGCGCCGCGCCGGTGCCCTCGTTGCCCGCGCCGTCCTCGCCGCTCTCGCGGCGGCCACGCTGCTCGCGGCCTGCGCCGGCGGCGGCGGCGCCAGCCGGCATTTCGACGTGGACGCCTTCCTGCGTGCCTCCGACACGGCCCTGCCCGAAGTGCTGGCCAACCCGGACTTCCTCTCCGCCACGCAGGCGCCCGCCAGCGACTGCGCGGTGCTGCTGCAGTCGGTCAGCAGCGGCGTGCTGGAAGGCCTGCCGCCTACCGGCAGCGGGCGCGGCCCGGCCTGGCTGCTGCATCCGGCCGGCACGCCGGACAAGGTGTGGCTGGTGGTGAGCAAGCCCGGCGGCGAGCGTACCTGCCACGGGCCGCTGCCGGCCGACGCGATGAAGGTCCTGGCGGAGCGCGCCGGCGCCTGACGCGGCGCGCATGAAAGAAGGGCGCGGAAGGCCGCGGGCCCGGCGCTGCCCGCGCTCCGCCGGCAGCGCGGGCCGGGCGCTCCGGCATTGCCGCGGGCCAACATGACAGCGTTGTCACTTGACCTCGAAAATAGGAATGATTATTGTTTCTTGCCCGTCTTGCCGAAGGTGCCGGCACGGCATCTCCAGGGCGGAGCAGAACAATCATCGAGGGGAGAGTCATGATCGCATTCCGTCACTTGCTGCCGCGCGCCGCCGCGCTCGCGGTGCTCACCATGCTCGCCGCGCTGCCGCTCGCCGCGGGCGCCCAGGAAAAGGTGCTGAACCTCTACACGGCGCGCCATTACCAGACCGACGAGGCGCTCTACGCCAACTTCACCCGGCAGACCGGCATCAAGATCAACCGCATCGAGGGCCAGGAAGACCCGCTGCTCGAGCGCATCAAGAGCGAGGGCGCCAACAGCCCCGCCGACGTGTTCATCACCGTCGACATCGGCCGCCTGTGGCGCGCCCAGCAGGCGGGCGTGTTCGCGCCGCTCAGGTCGGGCGTGCTGGAGGCGCGCATTCCCGCCAACTACCGCGATCCCGGCGGCGACTGGTTCGGCTTCTCGGCGCGGGCCCGCGTGATCGCCTACAACAAGGACGCGGTCAAGCCCGGCGACATCCGGGACTATGAAGACCTGGCCGATCCCAGATGGAAAGGCAAGCTGTGCATCCGCTCCAGCGGCCACGTCTACAACCTGTCGCTGATGTCCAGCCTGATCGCCCATGACGGCGAGGCCAGGACGGAACAGTGGGCGCGCGGCGTGGTGGCCAACCTGGCGCGCGCGCCCAAGGGCGGCGACACCGACCAGCTCAAGGCGGTGGCCGCCGGCGAGTGCGATCTCGCGGTCGCCAACACCTACTACATCGCCCGCATCCTGAAATCGGCCAGGCCTGAGGACAAGGCCGTGGCCGACAAGCTCGGCGTGCTGTGGCCCAACCAGGCCAGCCAGGGCGTGCACATGAACATCTCCGGCGGCGGCATGCTCAAGCACGCGCCCAACAAGGAGTCCGCGCGCGCCTTCCTCGAATACCTGGCGAGCGACGAGGCGCAGCGCTATTTTGCCGACGGCAACAATGAATGGCCGGTGGTGCCCGGCGTGAAGGTCAGCAACCCGGCGCTCGAGGCGCTGGGCAGCTTCAAGGCGGACAAGATCAACGTCGCGGAACTGGGCAAGCACCAGCCGCAGGCGCAGAAGCTGGCGGACAAGGCCGGCTACAAATAAGCCCGGCGCGGCGGCGCCGGACGGGCATGGCGGCGCGCGCCGCCATGTTCACGGCACGGCCTTCGGTTTCGGCCGCGGCACGGCGGCCGCCTCCTTGTTTTCCTCCCCGTTTTCCACGCGCCGGAAGCGCAGCTTCGCGCCGCGCTCCTTGTGCCGCTCGAAGGCCAGCTTCAGCTGCTCGCGCCGCCGCACGCGCGTGTGGCCCACGGTGCCGTCCGCGTAAGGCAGCTTGGCGATCACCGTGCCCGCGGTCTGGCGCGCCAGCAGCACGTCCAGCGCCTGCCGCGCGCGCACCTGGGCATGCAGCAGCGCGTCGCCCGGGTTGGCGCGGGAGCGCTCCAGGTCGTAGGGCAGCATGACCGGGCCGGCCAGCTGGCGCAGCGCCGCGCGGATGTGCGGGCTGTCCAGCCCGGACTCGTGCAGGATCCAGGCGGCGTCATGGCGCAGCCACGGATCGGGGTCGCCGAGCTTGCGCAGCAGCGCGAGCGTGATGTCGGCCTGCCGGTAGCCGTGCGCGCGCCTCACCGCGTTGAGCGCGATGCGCCTGACATGGGCGTTCTCGTGGTCGAACAGGTCCGCCACGAGGCGCTCGACCATGCCCGGCTTGTCGAGTTGTTCCGCCAACTGGCCCGCCAGGGCGATCTCATCGACCGGGCTGATCCGCTCCTGGCGGGGCAGGCGGCCCAGCTTGAACACGAGCATGCGGTAACGAAGCTGCATAACACTCCCTGAAGACGCTGCGAACAAGTACGGGGCAAGTGCGGCGATATCGCCGCAATGCAGCGCGAAGCCGGCCAGCGGCGGGGGCGGACCGGTTGGCGCGCGCGGCAACGCGCACGCGCCGGGGCGCAGCTTCGGATCAGCGATATATCGGCAGCCCGTCGGAGAACTTTAGGAAAAGAAGCGCGGCGGCCGCACGGGCCTATTGCCGCGCGTCGCGGCGGATCGAGCGCGACAGCAGGATCACCGGCAGCAGGCCCACCGCCACGATCACCAGCGATGCCGTGGCGGCCTCGGCCAGGCGCTCGTCGGCGGCCAGGTTGTAGGCCTGCACGGCGAGCGTGTCGAAATTGAACGGGCGCATCACGAACGTCGCCGGCAGCTCCTTCATGACGTCGACGAAGACGATCAGCGCCGCGGTGAGCAGGCTGCCGCGCAGCATCGGCAGGTGCACGCGCCGCAGCGTGGCGCCCGGGCCGTGGCCGAGGCTGCGCGACGCCGCGTCCATGTCCGGCGTGATCTTCGCGAGGCCGGCGTTGACGGTCTGCCGGGCCACGCCGAGAAAGCGCACCAGGTAGGCGTAGACCAGCGCGGCGATGCCGCCGGTCAGCAGGAGCCCGGCCGGCCATCCCAGGTGCTGCTGCAGCCAGGACGACAAGGCGTTGTCGAGCCGCGCCACCGGCACCAGTACGCCCACCGCGATCACCGAGCCGGGCAGCGCGTAGCCCATGCCGCAGACCCGCGTCAGCGCGCGCAGCAGCCAGCCCCGGCCGGCCCCGATGCCGCGTCCCGCATAGCCGATCAGCAGCGCGGCCAGCACCGCCACCAGCGCGGTGACGCTGGCCAGCAGGAAACTGTTGCGCACCAGCCCGACGAAGCGCGGGCCGAACTGCGCGTCGCCCTCGGCCAGCGCCATCCTGCACAGCATCAGCGCGGGAACGGCGAAGCCCAGCAGCACGGGCAGCAGGCATGCCAGCAGCGCCAGCGCGGCCCGCCAGCCATGCAGGCGATAGGCCGGCGCGCGGCGCTGGCCGCCGTGCACGCGCGCGCGCCCGCGGCTGACGCGCTCGGCCAGCAGGATGCCGAGCACGAATGCCAGCATGCAGGCGGACAGTTGGGCCGCGGCGTTCTTGTCGCCGAGCGAGAACCACGCGCGGTAGATGCCGGTGGAAAACGTCGGGATGCCGAAATAGGCCACGGTGCCGAAGTCGGCCAGCGTCTCCATCAGCGCCAGCGCCGTGCCGGCGACGATGCCGGGGCGCGCCAGCGGCAGCATGACGCGCCACACGCTGCCCCAGGTGCCGTAGCCGAGCAGGCGCGCCGCCTCCAGCGTGTTCAGGGTCTGCTGCAGGAAGGCCGCGCGCGCGGTCAGGTAGACATAGGGATAGAGCACCAGCGTGAACAGCACGATGGCGCCGCCCAGCGAGCGGATGTCCGGGAACCAGTATTCGCGCGCGCGCCAGCCGGTCAGCGCCCGCAGCCAGCCCTGCACCGGGCCGGCGAACTGCAGCGCGTCGGTGTACGCGTAGGCGATGACGTAGGCCGGCATGGCCAGCGGCAGCACCAGCGCCCACTCCAGCCAGCCCCGCCCGGCAAAGCGGTAGGTGCTGACCAGCCAGGCGGTGGGCACGCCCAGCAGCAGCACGCCGGCGCAGACCCCGGCCAGCAGCCACAGGGTGTTGCCCACATATTCGGCCAGCACCGTGTCGGCGAGGTGCCGCCAGGTGTCGCCGCCGGGCGCGAGCAGGCTGCCGGCCACCTGCGCGACCGGCAGCGCGATCAGCAGCGCGGCCAGGCCCGCGACAAGGGCGAGCGGCTGCGGGCGGCTGGCATGGCGAAGGCGGGGCAGGCTCATTCGGCGGCGGGATGGCGTCGGTTGCGGTCGGTCGGCGGGCGAGGCCCGGCGGGCCGGTGCCGGCTGGCGGCACCGTTGGGCAGGCTCCGCATTCTAGCAATGGCGGCGGGCCGGCCGGGACGCGCGCCGCCCGTCCCGCCATCGACGCCGATTCCTGCGCCGATTCTTGCCCGGATCCTCGCCCCCCGATTTCCTTCCCCGGTTTCCGCCCCGATCCCCGCCGCATGCGCGCGCCCGCCCCATATAATGCCTGGCATGCGAGGCCACCCTCATTCCTCCTCCGCGCCCGCGCGCGCCGATGCCGACACCGTGATCGAGGTCGACCGCATCCGTCACGGCTTCGGCAGCCACGCCGTCGTCAACGGCATGTCGTTCACCCTGGCGCGCGGCAGCATCGCCTGCCTGCTCGGCCCCAGCGGCTGCGGCAAGACCACCGTGCTGCGCGCCATCGCCGGCTTCGAGCCGCTGCGCGAAGGCCGCATCCTGCTGCAGGGGGAGGTCGTGTCGTCGCCGGGCTTCGCGGTGCCGCCCGAGCGGCGGCGGGTGGGCATGGTGTTCCAGGACTACGCGCTGTTCCCGCACCTGAGCGTGGCCGACAACGTGGGTTTCGGGTTGCGCGCCGCGCGCCGCGGCGAACGCGCCGCGCGCGTGGCGGAGATGCTCGCGCTGGTCGGCCTGGCCGGCGCCGGCGGCAAGTTCCCGCATGAATTGTCGGGCGGCCAGCAGCAGCGCGTGGCGCTGGCGCGCGCGCTGGCGCCGCGTCCCGGCCTGCTGCTGCTCGACGAGCCGTTCTCCAACCTGGACATCGACCTGCGCGAACGCCTGAGCCTGGACGTGCGCGACATCCTCAAGGCCCAGGGCACCACCGCCATCCTGGTCACGCACGATCAGTACGAAGCGTTTGCCGTGGCCGACGAGATCGGCGTGATGCATGCCGGCGCCATCGAGCAGTGGGACAACGCGCACAATCTCTATCACCGCCCCGCCACGCGCGTCGTCGCGGATTTCATCGGGCAGGGCGTGCTGATGCCGGGGCGCCTCGACGGCCCGCATGCCGTCACGCTGGAGCTCGGCACGCTGCGCAGCCGCGAGCCGCTGCGCGTGCCGCCCGCCACGGCGGAGGTCGACGTGCTGATCCGGCCTGACGACATCGTCCACGACGACGCCAGCCCGCTGCGCGCGGAGGTCCTGCACAAGGCGTTCCGGGGCGCCGAGATCCTCTACACCCTGCGCCTGGCCGGCGGCGGGCAGGTGCTGGCGCTGGTGCCCTCGCACCACGACCACGCGCTCGGCGAGCGGATCGGCATCCGCGTGGAGGTCGACGACGTGGTGGCGTTCCCGCGCGGCCAGGCCCGCGGCCACCTCGCGGCCTGATTGCCGGTTGCCTGCCCCGAAGTTTTCATTTCCCCACCCACGACCCCCAGGACCTTTCATCATGCCCGCTTCCCCGAAGTCCGCGTTCCACCCGTTGCGCCGCCGGCTGCTGCGCGCCGGCGCGCTGCTCGCGCTGATTGCCTGCGGCGCCGGCCAGGGCTGGGCGCAGCCGGCCGCGGCCACGACCTGGCGCATGGCCACGGAATACCCGGCCAGCGCCATGCCCGGCGAAGGGCTGGCCACGTTCGCCGAGGAGGTCGGAGCGCGCACCGCGGGCGCGCTGGCGGTCAGGCCGAGCTACGACGCCAGCGCCGGCATCCGCTCCGCGCAGATGCCGGCCGCGGTCCGGGAAGGCAAGCTGGAGGGCGGCGATGCCTTCGGCGGCGCGCTGGGCGCGGTGGACCCGCTGTTCCTGCTGTCGTCGCTGCCGTTCGTCGCCACCTCGGTGGACGGCGCGCGGCGCCTGGCCGAGCTGGCGCGCGCCGACTACGCGCGCGCGTTCGCGGCGCAGGGCCAGCACCTGCTCTATCTCACGCCGTGGCCGCCCACCGGGCTGTGGTCGCGCGACCCGGTCGCCACGCTGGCCGGGCTGCGCGCGCTGTCGGTGCGCACCTACGACGAGACCTCCACCGAGGTCATGAAGGCCGCCGGCGCGCAGGCCACCAACCTGTCGTTCGCCGACGCCATGCCGCGCCTCAAGGACGGTTCGGTCAACGCCGTGCTGTCCTCGGGCGACGGCGGCGCGGGCCGCAAGCTGTGGGACTACCTGCCCAACTTCACGGCGATCGGCTACGCCATGCCGCTGTCGTTCACCACCGTCAACGCCGCGGCCTACGCCGCGCTGCCGCCGGCCACGCGCGCGGCCGTGGACGCCGCCGCGCAGGCCACCGAGCAGAAACAGTGGGCGCGCCTGGACACCCGCCTGGAAGAGAACACCGCGCGCATGCGCGCCAACGGCGTGGCCATCCAGGCGAGCCCCGCGCCCGCCGTGCAGCAGGCCTTGCGCGAGGCCGGCGCCGGCGCGGTGAGCGCCTGGCGCGCGCGCGTCGGCGGCGAGCGCGCCGGCGTGCTGGATGCGTTCACGCGCAACGAGCAGGCCGCGAAGTAGAGAACGGGGAGGGCGGCGCGAAGGCGCGGGCAGGCCCGCCGCGCGGCGCGAACGCCGGGCCGCCCGCCGCGATGGTCTACACTGTCAGGTTCCAGGGCGCAGCGGCCTGCCCGTGCGCCCGCCCTGACCAAGAGGCCTGATTACCGTGGCGGATTCGCTGTTCTCCGAAGCTCCCGACCGTTCCCAACAACCGCTGGCCGAGCGCCTGCGCCCGCGCAACATCGACGAAGTCATCGGCCAGCAGCACCTGCTCGGCCCGGGCAAGCCGCTGCGCGTGGCCTTCGCCTCCGGCGAGCCGCATTCGATGATCCTGTGGGGCCCGCCCGGCGTGGGCAAGACCACGCTGGCGCGCCTCATGGCCACCGCCTTCGACGCCGAGTTCATCGCGCTCTCGGCGGTGCTGTCCGGCGTCAAGGACATCCGCGAGGCGGTCGAGCGCGCCGAGCAGTACCGCGCCCACGGCCGCCGCACGCTGGTGTTCGTCGACGAAGTGCACCGCTTCAACAAGAGCCAGCAGGACGCCTTCCTGCCGCACGTCGAAAGCGGTCTGTTCACCTTCATCGGCGCCACCACCGAGAACCCCTCGTTCGAGGTCAACGGCGCGCTGTTGTCGCGCGCGGCCGTGTACGTGCTCAAGAGCCTGGACGACGCCGAGCTCACGCAGCTCGCGCGGCGCGCCAGCGAGGAGCTCGGCGGCCTGCAGTGGGAGGACGAGGCGCTGGCGCTGGTGGTCGCGTCCGCCGACGGCGACGGCCGCAAGCTGCTCAACAACATCGAGATCGTGGCGCGCGCCGCGCGCAACGCCGGCGCCGCCAGCGTGGACACGGCGCTGCTGGGCAGCGCGCTGTCCGAGAACCTGCGCCGCTTCGACAAGGGCGGCGACGCCTTCTACGATCAGATCAGCGCGCTGCACAAGTCGGTGCGCGGCTCCGACCCCGACGCCACGCTCTACTGGTTCTGCCGCATGCTCGACGGCGGCGCCGACCCGCGCTACCTGGCGCGCCGCATCGTGCGCATGGCCTGGGAGGACGTCGGCCTGGCCGACCCGCGCGCGGCCCGCATCACGCTCGACGCGGCCGAGACCTACGAGCGCCTGGGCTCGCCCGAAGGCGAGCTGGCGCTGGCGCAGGCGCTGGTCTACCTGGCCGTGGCGCCCAAGTCCAACGCCGGCTACAACGCCTACAACGCGGCGCGCGCGTTCGTCGCCAAGGACAAGTCGCGCGGCGTGCCGGTGCACCTGCGCAACGCGCCCACCAAGCTGATGAAGGAACTCGGCTACGGCCACGCCTACCGCTACGCGCACGACGAGCCGGAAGCCTACGCGGCCGGCGAGCACTATTTCCCCGACGACCTCAAGCGCCAGGGCTGGTACCAGCCCACGCCGCGCGGGCTCGAAGGCAAGATCGGCGACAAGCTGCGCCACCTGCGCGAGCTCGACGCGCAGTGGCTGCGCCAGCAGGGCAAAGGCAAGGGCAAGGACGAGGGCGGCGAGCCCTAGCCGGCACACCCCGGCGCCGGGGCCGCCCGTCCCGCGGAACAGCGGCCGCCGCGGCCGTCTGTTCCGCGCTTGGCCGAACGGCGGGCGGCGGGGCCAGTGCAGTAAAATGGCGGGTCCGCCGGCATGTCGCCGGCCCAGCACCCTCCACACACGCAACATGCTAGACATCCAGTTGTTCCGCAAAGACATCGACGCCGTGGCGCAGCGCCTTGCCGCGCGCGGCTTCCAGCTCGACGTAGCGGCCTTCCAGGCACTCGAAGCCGAGCGCAAGCAACTGCAGACCCAGACCGAGGAACTGCAGGCGCGCCGCAACAGCCTGTCCAAGCAGATCGGCATGCTCAAGGGCAAGGGCGAGGACGCCTCGGCCGTGATGGCGGAAGTGGGCGGCATCGGCGATGCGCTCAAGGCCTCGGCCGCGCGCCTGGACGAGATCCAGGCCCAGCTCGCGGAGACCATGCTGGCCATTCCCAACCTGCCGCACGACAGCGTGCCGGTGGGCCGCGACGAGACCGAGAACGTGGAAGTGCGCCGCGTCGGCACGCCGCGCAGCTTCGACTTCGAAGTGAAGGACCACGTGGACGTGGGCGCGCGGCTGGGGCTGGACTTCGACACCGCCACCAAGGTCACCGGCTCGCGCTTCGCCATGCTGCGCGGCGGCATCGCGCGCATGCACCGCGCGCTGGTGCAGCTGATGCTCGATACCCACACGCTCGAGCACGGCTACACCGAGATGTACGTGCCCTACATCGTCAACGCGGCGTCGATGCGCGGCACCGGCCAGTTGCCCAAGTTCGAGGAAGACCTGTTCAAGGTGCCGCGCAAGGTCGGCGGCGAGAACAACGAAGGCGGCGAGCGCACCGAGAACTTCTACCTGATCCCCACCGCCGAGGTGCCGCTGACCAACATCGTGCGCGACGCCATCGTGGCCGGCGACAAGCTGCCGCTGCGCTTCGTCGCCCACACACCGTGCTTCCGCTCCGAAGCCGGCTCGTATGGCCGCGACACGCGCGGCATGATCCGCCAGCACCAGTTCGACAAGGTCGAGCTCGTGCAGGTGGTGCCGCCCGAGCAGTCGTTCGACGCGCTCGAGCAGCTCACCGGCCATGCCGAGGCGATCCTCAAGAAGCTCGACCTGCCGTTCCGCACCATCGTGCTGTGCACCGGCGACATGGGCTTCGGCAGCACCAAGACCTACGACCTCGAAGTGTGGATCCCCGCGCAGAACACCTACCGCGAGATCAGCTCGTGCTCGAACATGGGCGATTTCCAGGCGCGCCGCATGCAGGCCCGCTTTCGCACGGCGCAGGGCAAGCCCGAGCTTGTGCACACGCTCAACGGCTCCGGCCTGGCCGTGGGCCGCACGCTGGTGGCGATCCTGGAGAACTACCAGAACGCCGACGGCTCGCTGACGGTGCCCGCCGCGCTGCAGCCGTACCTCGGCGGCCTCGCGCGCCTCGAACCCGAGGCATAAATTTTCTCGCGTAAGGGACTTGCGGTCGCGGTGGACTTCACTCTATAATCTTATTCTTCGCGACACGCGACCAAGTTACCGGAGAGGTGGCAGAGTGGTCGAATGTACCTGACTCGAAATCAGGCGTACCGGCGACGGTACCGTGGGTTCGAATCCCACCCTCTCCGCCAGAAGAAGTAGCTTAGCCAAGCATCGGCTAGCGCCGACTAGAATGATCGAAAACAACATTTCGAACAAACGGGTCAGATGCTAGCTGGATAAGCAAGGGTAAGCACGCAAGAACAAGAAACACACGCTCAAACCGACGCACTGCACCAGCAGGCGTCGGTTTTATTTTTTCCGGGAAGCGGTCGGGCGGTACATCGAAGGCAGGGTCCGCGAGGCCATTTGCTCGCCGTCGAGATTCACGGCGCGATGTCCAAATCTCCCGGTCTTGCTGTCAAAGAACCTGCGATGCACGCGCCAGGAAACAGCACGATGGATTGCGTCGTGGCGCTTCCCAAGCCGCGGGTTCAGGGCATGCGCATCGCGCTGCGCCTCCGGCATCGGCGCAGCCACCACGCCGCGATGCGCCTGCCTCACGCGGCAACGCGCTCCGACGCTGCCGGCGGCGTACCCTTGCCGCGTGCAATCATCCGATCGATCAGCCAGACCCCTGCCAGGGTGACGCCCATCATCGGGAAGATCACGCCAAGCAACCCCAGCCCGATCACCCATACCCGCATGGCCGGCAGCGCCGACGGATGGGACGGCGCGCCAAGCGTCCGCGCGGGTTTGCGCCGCAACCACATGACACATCCGGTGACGGCCAGCGCCATCAGGCCAATTGATATCGTCGCACAGGCGATCTGATTGGCCAGCCCGAAGTAGCGCCCCATGTGCAGCGACGTTCCGTAGGAGACGGCCTTGGCCACGGCACCGTAGTCTGCGAACCGGATGTCCTTGACGACGTCGCCGCTATGTTGGTCGATATGCAACGTGCGTTCACCTTGCGGATCGCTCGGGAAACAGGAAACCGTGTAGACGGCGCTGGCCGACGCCGGCAATGCTATCTGGCAACCCGCCGACGCGCCACGCGCCTTTGCGATTTCCAGGACGCGGTCGAGCCCGACAGGCGTGTGCCCGGAGGAACCTGTCGGCACCGTCGTGAACCCGGTGGCCCAGGGCACGTCCGTCAGCGGCAGGCTTTCCACGGTGTGGCTGTGCGAACCGCGCGCAGCAGGCGCGTCATGTGGTGCCTGCTGGCGCTGCTGTGCGACGGGATTGCCGTGCTGGTGCGCAGCCGTGCCCGTATCAGGACGGCCCAGGTTCGCCGCGGTGGTGATGGCCTTGAACTGCTTGCCCCATGATGCCGTCCACGGCAGGCCGGACAGCACGAAGGCCAGCGCGCCGAGCGCAAGCCATGCTCCCAGCAACAGGTGGATCTCCTTCCACCATCCGCGCTTGCTCGTTGCATTGGCCATCCGGAATGCCCCGATGCCGGCGGCACGCAGGCGCGGCCACCACATGGCCACGCCGGTGGCGATCATCACCAGCGTCCAGCAGCCGGCCAGTTCCATCAGCAGCTCCCCGGGCTTGCCGGCCAGCAGCGCGCGGTGCAGCATCCGGACTTGCTTCATGAAACGGTCCTCGACGCTCAGGCGGCCCAGCACCTCGCCGGAATGGGGATTCAGATAGACGCTCTCGCTCATTCCCGTCGGCAGGCGGAAGATGAATTCGGTACTGGCATCGGGGCGGGGATCGATGGTGTACGTCGTCGCGACGGCGCCCGCTGGCGCGGCCGCGCGCGCGCGATCCAGCAACGCCTGCGCGGACATGGATTCACCGGCCGGCCGGACCTTGAGCAGATGGGGGTAGAGCAGCGGCTCGATCTGTGGCTGGAAGCAGTAGATCGTGCCGGTGATCGCCAGCACGATCAGGAACGGCATCACGAACAGGCCGGCATAGAAATGCCAGCGCCAGAGCATGCGATAGGCGCAGGCCGCGGCAGCGACGGTGGGCGAGGGACTCTTGCTCATGGGAATGAATGCGGGGCGGCTTTCAGGTCGCAAGCATACCGCGCACGTGATTGCGGCTCGTGCGACCAATGGCCGCGCTGGATCCTTCCCGGTTCTTCTATGCACGCCAGGCCGTCCCGGGCATGCGGATCGGACATGCCCGGGCTCACGGGCCTGACTGGTTGTGCGTCCCTGTGCCGCATGCCGTCATTGCCTCCGGATTCATACAATGCGTGCCCATTCCTCCACTTCCAGGTCGTGCATCGCCGCGTGCGGCTGCCGCCTGCTCATCCATGTCCCGCTGCCTTCCTCGCAAACGTTTTCTCGCACTGGCTGCCGGGGCCGCCTGCATGCCTCATGTCGCCGCGCACGCGGCGGAGCCCGGCGCCGACATCCGGGAGCTGGCCCCGGTCACGGTGAATGCGTCGGCCGTGTCCGGGTTGCGGGAGCCGACCACGACGGGCTCGAACTTTGGCCTGACGCTCATGCAGACGCCCGCCAGTGTCGACGTCATGACGCGAGACCGGATCGAAGAGCGCGGTGACGCTTCGCTGGTGGACGCCATCACTCGCGCGCCCGGCATGACCAGCCTTGGCCATCCGGGCAACGGCGGCGCGTCGTTGTCATCGCGCGGCTTCACCGATTCCACATCGGTCATGCGGCTCTACGACGGCCTGCGCCAGTACGGCGGCATTGGCGTGACCTTTCCGTTTGATACGTGGTCGGTCGAGCGCATCGAGGTATTGCGCGGCCCGGCCTCCGTCATCTATGGCGAGGGTGCCATCGGCGGCGTGGTCAACGTGGTGCCCAAGAAGCCCATGCGCGGCGCCATCGAGAACGAAATCCAGGCGGTCATCGGCACGGAAAACACCCAACGGCTGGCTTTCGGCAGCGGCGGTGCCATCAACGACAAGTGGTCCTACCGGCTGGACGTGAGCGGCAATCGCTCCGATGGCTGGGTCGATTTCGGCAACTCGCGCAACTTGTCGGTCTCCGGCGCGCTGCAGTGGGACCCCACCCCGGAGTTGAGCGTGAAGCTCAGCTATGCCAAGGGATGGCAGGAGCCACCGCGATACTTCGGCGTCCCGCTCGTCAACGGGCAACAGGACCCGGCGCTGCGGACCAGGAACTACAACGTCGGCGACAGCCTGATCAAGTACGACGACCAATGGTCCGAGCTGTCCGCGCAATGGACGCCGAACAGCAACCTCACGGTCCGTTCGCGGCTGTACTACATCGACAGCAAGCGGCACTGGCGCGACGCCGAGTACTACGACTACCTTCCGGCGAGTGGACTGATCAACCGCTCCTCCTACACGGAGATCCTGCATGACCAGTGGCAGGTGGGGAACACGTCCGATGCCGCGATCCGCCATGACCTGCTCGGCATGAAGAACAACGTCTCGGCCGGTTATGACCTGAACCGCGCCTCCTTCCAGCACACGAACAATGCGCCGTACTCGGGCAGTTCCGTCGTCGATCCCGAGGTGTTCGACCGCGGCACGTTCATCAACGTGGCGGGCACCACGCCGCGCTACGCCAACCAGGCTACGCAGTACGCGCTGTTCCTCGAGGACCGGCTGGAGATCACGCCGAAATGGTCGGTGCTGGCCGGCCTGCGCTACGACCATGCCGACATCACGCGCCACGACCTGACCAGCAACCAGCAAGCCTATGACAAGTCGTTCTCGCACGTGGGGTGGCGTGCCGGCACGGTCTACAACCTGACCGACAACCTCGCTGTCTACGCGCAGTACTCGGCGGCGGCCGACCCCGTCAGCGCGCTGCTGATGCTCTCGCCAGCCAACAGCAATTTCAGCCTGTCCACGGGCCACCAGGTGGAAGCCGGCCTGAAGCAGTCGTTCTGGCGGAGCAAGGGTGAATGGACCTTCGCCGCGTACCGGATCGTGAAGAACAACCTGGTCACACGCGATGTGTTCAACCCCTCGCAGAGCGTTCAGGTGGGCCAGCAGTCCTCCAGGGGGATCGAAGCCACCGTCGGACTCGAATTCCTGCCGGGCTGGCGTCTCGATGCCAATGCTGCGCTGCTGCAGGCCCGCTACGACGACTTCACGGAGTCGGTGGGCGGCGCGCCTGTTTCACGCGCGGGCAATGTGCCGACCGACGTTCCCGAACGCGTGGCCAATGCCTGGCTGACCTGGCGTTTCCTGCCGGGCTGGACGGCTGGCGCGGGCCTGCGCTACGTGGGGCGCCGCTTCGCCGATCGCGCGAACACGCTGGAGATGCCGGCCTACACGACGACCGACGTGCTGCTGCAGTGGCGCCCGCGCAAGGATACGACGCTGTCGCTGCGTGGCTTCAATGTGTTCGACAAGCATTACGTGACGACTGCCTACTACAACCCCACGCAGTGGCTGCAGGGCTCCGGCCGCCGGGTGGAACTGGCGGTCAACTACCGCTTCTGACGACATCCGGCATCCCGTCGGTCGTGGCGGATTCCGGACGAAACCCTGGCGCTTGCCGATGCGGCGGCGCTCAGTAGACGAGCGCGCGAGGCCGATCTTCGTGACCGAGGTGCCGCGCGCCGCCGCGCCGCGCCGCGCCCGGCTTCAATGTCCACTGGCAGCGCCTTGCCGCATCGGTGTTTTCAAGACCGAAAACGCCTAGTTCATGTGTGGTGCGAGAAGTGCGGCGCGACAGACCTCCAGGATTTCGTCCGCCAGCGGGGAGTCGTCGGGACACGCACGCGACAGCACGACCGCCCCGATCAAATGGGCAAGCGTGTCGATCCTCCTCGCGCGTGCCTTTCGCCGATCGGCCGCGTCCAGTTCCGTGTCTTCGCGCTCCAGTACTGCCAGCAGACCTTCAATTCCGGCCGCGAACGTGGCCTTGACTGCCTCGGGCTGACGCGCGGCGTCACCGCCCAGTGCCGCTAGCGTGCAGCCGGTGGCGCGAGCATCGCGGTGTTCGCGGGAAAGGTATTGCCGGACGAACCCGGGGACGTCCACCGTACCTGTCAGGGCAACAGTCTGCGACATGCCGCAGGCCGATGCCTCCGCCATCAGGTCGGCTTTGGAGCCGAAGTGCTTGTAGAACCCGCCGTGGGTGAAGCCGGCGGCCGCCATCAAGTCCGCAACGCCCACACCGTCATAGCCGTGCTCGCGGAACAATTCGGAAGCCGTCTCGACGATGCGCGTCCGGTTCTCCTGCGCCTGTGTCTTGGTGACTTTCATGCCAGCACGCCTTTTTCTTCATCCAAAGTCTGGATACTACATTGATTACGATCATCATCAAAGTTCTTGACGGTTATGATGATGATCATCATCATTGAGTTCCGTTGACTTGATGAGCCGATGCCATGACCGATACCCACTTGACCGCGCCGACGCGCTTCATCGAAGCCGATGGCGACCGGTTTGCCTACCGCCGCTGGGGCAACGCCGCCAGCGGCCAGCCACCGCTGTTCTTCGTCCAGCATTTCCGTGGCGGCCTGGATCACTGGGACCCGCTGCTGACCGACGGCCTGGCCGAAGGCCGGGAAGTCATCCTGTTCAACGGCCGCGGCATCGCCTCCTCGACAGGCACGCCGCGCAACCGGATCGAAGACCTGGCCGACGACATTGCCCTGGTGATCCGGGCGCTGGGCCTGTTGCAGGTCGATGTGCTCGGCTTCTCGATTGGCGGCATGCAGGCGCAGGAGGTCGCGCTGCGCCATCCAGAACTGGTACGCAAGCTGCTGTTGCTCGGCACCGGCCTGCGTGGCGGCGATCCGACGATGGCACCCAAGGTGCTGGAAATCGCGCCGAATCCCGTGCCGACCGCCGAAGACTTTCTCTACCTGTTCTTCGGCCGCTCCGATGCGGCGAAGAAGGCCGGGCTGGCCTTCTGGGAACGGCGCCATCTCCGTGCTGACCAGGACCCACCCAGTTCGGCGGCGGTTGCACAAGCGCAGGCCCAGGCACACGCGGCTTATTTCGCACCGCTGTCGGGCGAGAACCCCTATGCCTATTTGAATGCGATCAGACAGCCGACCCTGGTGCTCAACGGCACCAACGACATCATGATCGCCTCAATCAATTCGTGGCATCTGGCCCAACACATTCCCAACGCTCAGTTGCTGATCTATCCCGATGCCGGGCATGGCGCGCAATACCAGTATCCCGAGCGTTTCCTGAAGCATGCAATCCAGTTTCTGGGGGAAAAAGCATGAGTGGCAAGACGTTGTTCGATCCCTACACCCTCGGCCCGTTGACGCTTTCCAACCGGATTGTGCTGGCACCGTTGACGCGCAATCGTGCCGGTGCAGGCTTCATACCGAGTGAATTTGCCGCGACCTATTACAGCCAGCGTGCATCGGCGGGCCTGCTGATCTCCGAGGCCACGCAGATCTCGCAGCAAGGACAGGGCTACCAGGACACGCCCGGCATCTACACGCAGTCGCAGATCGACGGCTGGCGCAAGGTTACTGATGCCGTGCATACGAAGGGCGGGCGAATCTTCCTGCAACTCTGGCATGTCGGCCGCGTCTCGCACGTCGACCTGCAGGCGAACGGCGCTGCGCCGGTAGCACCGTCGGCCATTCGCGCCGAAACCAAGACCTTCGCCAACAACAGCTTCGTGGACGTTTCCGAGCCGAGGGCGCTGGCGCTCGATGAGTTGCCGGGGATCGTCAACGATTTCCGCCAGGCCGCAGCCAATGCCATCGCCGCAGGTTTCGATGGCGTGGAGATTCATGGCGCCAACGGTTATCTGCTGGAACAGTTCATCAAGGACGGGGCCAATGTCCGCACCGATGCCTACGGTGGTTCCATCGAAAACCGCGCACGGCTACTGCTGGAAGTCACCGCTGCCGTGGTGGCCGAGATCGGCGCAGGGCGCACGGGCGTACGCATCTCGCCGGTTTCGCCGGCCAACGGCATCTCCAGCAGCGATCCGCAGCCACAGTTCGATTACATCGCCGACCAGCTCAATGCCTTGGGCATCGTCTATCTGCATGTGGTCGAGGGCGCGACCGGCGGCCCGCGCGATGTGGCGCCGTTCGACTACGATGCGCTGCGCCGGCGTTTCAAGAACACCTACATCGCCAACAACGGCTATGACCTGGAACTGGCCACCTCGCGCCTCGACGAAGGCAAGGCAGATCTGTTCGCCTTCGGCCGTCCGTTCATCGCCAACCCCGATCTGGTGGAGCGACTGAAGGCCGGTGCACCGCTGGCTGCCTTCAACCCGGCCACGCTCTACGGCGGGGGCGCCGCGGGATACACCGACTACCCGGCGCTGGCCGGAACAAGCGCCCAGTAAAGCCGAAGGGGCCGTGCTTCGGCACGGCCTCGCAAACACTGAAATTCAGAGAACAAGCCCATGTCCATTCGCTCCACGGTCCTTATCACCGGCGCCTCCAGCGGCATTGGTGCAACCTATGCCGAACGCTTCGCGCGTCGTGGCCACGATCTCGTCCTTGTCGCACGCGACAAGGCCAGACTGGATGCGCTGGCCGCCCGTCTGCGCCAGGAAAACGGCGTCGCCGTCGAGGTGCTCCAGGCCGACTTGACCCGGGCCGATGACCTGCAGGCGGTCGAGGCGCGCCTGCGCAGCGACGCCCGAATTGGTGTCCTCATCAACAATGCCGGAGCCGCCCAATCGGGCAGCTTCCTTGCGCAAACAGCAGACAGCATTGATCGGCTTGTCACGCTCAACACGACGGCCCTGGCACGGCTTGCCGGCGCCATTGCCCCACGGCTGGCGCAGGCTGGTGAGGGCGCAATCGTCAACATCGGTTCGGTCGTCGGCCTGGCGCCGGAATTCGGAATGTCGATCTACGGCGCGACGAAAGCCTTCGTGCTGTTCCTCTCGCAAGGGTTGAGCCTGGAACTCCTGCCCAAGGGCGTCTATATCCAGGCCGTGCTTCCCGCGGCCACCCGCACCGAGATATGGGAACGCGCGGGCATTGACGTCAACACGCTGCCCGAAGTCATGGAAGTGAGCGAGCTGGTCGATGCCGCACTGGCCGGCTTCGATCGCCGCGAACTCGTGACCATCCCGCCGCTGCACGATGCCGAACGCTGGGAGCGCCTTGACGCCGCTCGGCAAGCCCTGCTTTCGGGTATCAGGCAGGCACATGCCGCAGAACGTTATCGGACGGTTTCCTGAGATGCCGAACAAATACATCTCTTATTGTGAATAGGCCAGTCCAATGAAACCAGATAACGGCACATGGGTGCTCATCTCCGGCGCATCCACCGGCTTCGGTGAAGCGTTCGCCAAGCAATATGCGCAGCTTGGCCACCAGCTGATACTCGTTGCCCGCCGTTTGGACCGGCTTGCAGCGTTGGCGCAATCGTTGCGGGCGTATGTTCTTCGGCTTGGTGAGGCGCCTCACCGGGAGTTCAAGCGTGATGGCGTGACGGTGACATCGCTTTGCCCGGGACTGACGGATACAGGCCTCGCAAGTGTCGCGCGGCAAAGAATGACTCCCCAACTGAAGGCCATCATAATGCAGACGCCCTCTGTCGTTCGAGCGGGCATTCGTGCATTGGATGCCGGGCGGATCACAGATCATGCGGGCACCGGAATCCGGGCGGCCGTTCTGGTGGAGGCCGTACTCGCATCGGCGTTTCCATTCATCGGGAAGAAGTCATGAAAGCCTTCATCATTGATCGTTACGGCAGCAAAGGCGGTGGGCGGATCGGCCAGGTGGCCGAACCTGAAGTGCGGACGGATGATGTTCTGGTGCAGATCCATGCGGCAAGCGTCAACGTCCTGGATTCAAAGATCCGGAAAGGCGAGTTCAAGCTGATCCTGCCGTATCGCTTGCCTCTGGTTCTCGGAAATGACGTGGCTGGCGTCGTCGTCCGTGTCGGGGCCAATGTGCGGGGATTCAAGCCAGGCGACGAGGTTTATGCGCGTCCGGACCAGGATCGCATTGGCACGTTCGCCGAACTTATTGCGGTAAAGGAAAGTGCGCTGGCGTTGAAGCCCAGCAACCTCAGCATGGAGGAAGCGGCCTCCATTCCTCTGGTCGGCCTGACCGCCTGGCAGGTTCTGGTCGAAACCGCGAAATTGAAAAGGGGGCAGAAGGTGCTGATCCACGCCGGTTCCGGTGGCGTGGGAACGATCGCCATTCAGCTCGCCAAGCATTTCGGCGCTTTCGTGGCCACGACCACCAGCACGAGCAACATCGACTGGGTGAAAGCCCTGGGCGCGGATATTGTCATCGACTACAGGAAACAGCACTTCGAAGATGCCTTGCATGGCTATGATGTCGTTCTGAACAGCCTTGGCAACGACGTGCTTGGGAAGTCGCTGCGCGTGCTGAAGCCCGGCGGAAAACTCATCTCCATATCCGGCCCTCCCAGCCCGGAGTTCGCGGTGGAGCAAGGCTTATCTTGGCCGTTGAAGCAGGTGATCCGCCTTCTGAGCTATCGGATCAGAAAGAAGGCCAAGCAGCAGGGCATCAGCTACTCGTTCGTGTTTATGCGTGCCAGCGGAGATCAATTGCGCGAGATTGGTTCGTTGATCGACTCCGGCGCAATCAAGCCAGTCATTGATCGAGTGTATTCGCTGGACTCCACGGCAGATGCGTTGGCCTATGTCGAGAATGGGCGATCGAAGGGAAAGGTGATCGTCAAGGTAAAACAGCCCTGAAAGGGAGGGGCGGGCGGGGAGGGGCAGGCGGTGGCGTTCATTTCCGGTCAGCCCGAGCGGTGACTTCTCCGCGGCGCGAACCGATATGGCCGGCCGGATGAAGTCCGCTCGGGCGAGGTCCTGGCGTGCGGAAAAGCCCAATTGCGGGCGGATCGTCATCAGTGACGCTGATAGCGGTTCTCGATCATGCGGGCCGTGGCGATCAGCCGCGGACGGACGTCGGAGATGAAATGCCCGGCGGACATGGTTCGCGATGGCGCTGCGGCATTGATGACCACTGGCGGCAGTTCGGCACCGAGCCTGAGTGGCACCGCGATGCCGTTGATCTCCTTGTTCCATTCGCCGAACGACGTGACGCAGCCGATTTCCGACAGTTCCGAGAACGCGCGTGCAATACCTTGCTCGATGGCTGGCCACTGCGCTTCCCCCAGTGCCTGGAGCCGCTGCATGACGGAGCGCCGTTCCGCCGCGCCCATGATCGCGATGTGCGTCCGGCCAACGGCGGTTGTCCCAAGCGCCAGCCGGCTGCCGACGTCGAGGTTCAGTGTGACGGCGGTCGACTGGCTGCGACGGCAATCGATATAGAGCACCGACAGGTCATCGCGTATGCCAAGGGAAATCATGGTGTGGGTACTGTCGGCCAGCGCCTGAAGCGCCGCGTCGCTGGCCGCGCGCAGGTCCAGCCGCGCGTGCGCCACATGAGCCAGTGTCAGCGTGGCGAGGCCAATGCGATAGCGCCCGAGATCCGCGATGTGATGGAGAAAGCCGAGTGTCGTCAGCGTATAGGTCAGGCGCGTGACGGTGGACTTGGGCAAACCGCAGCGGTGGGCGATTTCGAGGTTGCTGAGCCGCTCCTCGCTGGAATGGAACGCCTGCAGGATGCGCAGGCCCCGCGCCAGTGCCTCGACGAAATTCCGGTCCGATCCCTCGGCGATGATCGACGCCACGGCGCCCGCGTTGTCCGGCGCTTCGGATGCCGCCGCGCGCGCCGCAAGCACGCTCGGAGTTTCTGCCTTGCCCGATGCTTTTTTCACGGCGTCTCCCCTTTCCGCTGGCAGCGTTCCCGCATCGCGCGCTTGTCGTACTTGCCCACGCTCGTGCGCGGCAGCGCGTCAACGAAGTGTATCGCCTCTGGCACGGCATACAAGGAAGCGTCTCAGTACTTCCGCAAGCGCCTCCGGTTGCTCAAGCTGCGGCCAATGGCCGGCACGCGGCACCCTCTCGAGGCTCGCATCCTTGAAGCGCGTGGCCGTGGCCGCGATGACGTCTTCGGTAAAGAACGTGTCGTCGGTCGCCACGCAGAGGACGGGGCAGGGCAAAGCCGATGGCGTCCGGCCGGCGGGGTGGCCGCCGGTCCATGCCTGCAGTTGGGCCAGCGCATCCTCCCGCCGTGTCGCCACGGTGCCATCGACGAGGATGTCCAGCGCATCGGCATCGAGCTCCACCGCCAGCCCGCGCTTGCCCGCGCCGATGGCCTCACGGTCCGTCAGTCCGGCCCGTGCGGCGAACCGTGCCATGACAGCCGGCGGCAGCGGATAGCCGGCCAGCGGTGCGGCGGTGATCAAGGCAAGGCCGGCGAGTCGGTCGCCCAGTTGCAGCGCGGCCAGTTCCGCCACCTGGGCGCCCATGCTGTGGCCAACCACGATCACCGGCACCGACGCGTCCGCTGTGATTTCCCCGATCTGACGCACCACGTCCGCGGCATAGCCTTCGAGTTGACGGTCCGGCCCGGCCCCGGCCGCGCCGGAGCGCAATGCCACCGGGACAATCTTCCAGCCCTGCGGCGCGAACCGGCCGATCAGGCGGCTCCAGACGCCCGGGCCGTCGAGATAGCCGTGCACGAGCACCATGATGCCCTGCGTCATGCTCTCACCTCCGGCATCAGATGTTCCAGATACCACTGCAGCGCCGCCGAGCTGGAAGCCTCGAACGACTTCCGGTATGCGTCGAAGTGGCCGCCGGCGATGAGGCGCAGCCGCTTGGGCTCCACGGCCCGCTCGTAAGCTGCCAGCGCCAGGTCGGTCGGCGTGACGACGTCGTGTTCGGCGACGACCATCAGCAAAGGCTTCGGCCCGATGCGCGGAATCCAGTGGCCGGGCTCGTAGAGCTGCGACAGCCGGGACGAGCGCAACGTCACGTATTCGCTGGGTTCGACGCCGTCGGGAATGTCGTAGGCGTTGTGGTAGTCCATCATGTCCTTCGACCGGTAGACCGCGCGCACCGCCGGGTCCAGGCTGACGACGCGCTGCATCGTCGGCGGCTCGCCGCGCAACTGCGCCCGTTCGTCGTCGTCGAACAGCGCCTGCTGGGCCGCGCGCGCGTCGGGCGCCACGCGGCGCAGGCTTTGCTCGTAGCCGCTGACGATCGGCACCTGCGCCACGACCGCGCGAATCCGCGCATCGGTGGCGCCCAGCACCACGGCGTGGCCGCCGGCGTAGCTCGTGCCCCAGATGCCGATCCGCTTCGCGTCGATGCCGTCGAGCGATGCCAGGTAGCCGATGGCGCGCCGCCAGTCGGCAATCTGCTGCCACGGGTCGATGTCGCCGCGCACCGCGCCGCCGCTCAGGCCGAAATTGCGATGATCGTGGACGAGCACCGCGAAGCCCGCGGCCGCGAAGCGCTCGGCATACTCGCGGAGTCCGCGGTATTTCAGGCCGGAGAAGCCATGCGCCATCGTGATGGCGGGAGCGGGCCCGTCGTGCGGGGCCGGCCGGAAGACCCAGGCATGCAGTTCGATTCCGCCTTCGGCCGGGATGTAGTGTTCTTCGGGTTGCATCATGTCGTTGCCTTTCATTGTCCGTGGAACGGGACTTCCGGCCGGGGCAGGCCGGCTTCGATGGCCGCGATGGCCGACTGCACGCCGCGTTGCACGTCGTCGGTCGCCAGCAGCACGGAAACCTGCTCGATCATCACTTCGTCCGCGGCCCGCACGCCGCCCGCGGACCAGGCGCCGAGCACCGACTTGGTCACGGCATGCGCGCGCGTGGGACCGGCGGCCAGCTGCATGGCATGCCGCATGGCGGTTTCGGCCAGCGCACCGTCGGGCACGACCTTGGCGACGATGTTCAGCGAGAGCGCCTCGGCCGCGGTGATTTCCTCGGACAGCATCACCAGGCGCGCCGCCACGCCGCGGCCGCAGCGCTCCGCTATGCGCTGGATGCCGCCCGCCAGAGGCGAAACCCCCAGCGTGGCTTCGGTGAAGCGGAACCGCGTCGATTCGGCGGCGAAGATCAGGTCGGTATGCAGCGCAAGCTCGAAGCCGCCGCCATAGGCGCGGCCGTTGACCTCGCAGATCGTGGGAATCGGCAACGATTCGATGGCATTGAGAATGCCGTTCGAATAGCCGAAGCGCTCGCGCCTGGCACTGTGCGTTTCAAGGTGAGGCCATTCGCGGAAATCGCCGCCCAGGCAAAAGTCGTCGAGTTCGCTGCGGAACAGCATGGCGCGCGCGCCGGCGCGCACGCCATGACGGATGGCGGCCTCGAGCTCGGCATACAGCGTCCGGGTCAGGCGGTTCTGCGGGGGGCGATTCAGCGTGACGATCGCCACGCCGTCGCGCATGGCATGGCGGATCAGCGGTTCGCCGGTGGATTGGGTGGATGCGGTCATGTCGTTGCTCCGTCAGACGGTTTCCCAGATGTCGGCGAGCGACGTGCGATCGGTCAGCGCGCTGGCGACGGACACCACGCGCCAGCCCTTGTCCGTGCGGTGGATGCCGAAATGCACGGCGCGGCGTTCGATCTCGCTCTCGTCGGCGCGCCGCCGCGACCAGATCACGTCGATCGATCCGGCGTTGTGGTTGTAGCCTTTGACGGCGCGGTCCAGCACGACGGTATGGGTGTACCGCTCGGCCTGCAGGGGGGCCTGGTTGGCCCGCAGCAGCCCGATGACCTGGTCTCCGGTGTGCAGGCATCGGGTCATGTTGACCGAAGCGGCATGCAGCGGCGCGCCCCAGTATTTCAGGATGGCCTCGGGATCGTGGTCCGTGTCGGCCCCCATCCGCACCCAGTCGGGCAGGTAGGTGTCGAAGAACCAGCTATTCATTTCGCGGACGGCGGTGCGGTCTGTGCTCATGGCGTGGGTGTTCCTCGGGGTGAATCGATTCGGTCAATCGAGCCTGGCGCCGGATTCACGGACGACCTGCTTCCATACCGGGGCTTCGCGCCGGTAGGTGGCCGCCACGTCGACGGGGCCCTGGAAGCTGGGCGCCCACCCCAGGTCGCGGATGCGCTTCTGCACGTCGGGCTTGCGCAATGCCTTGTCGAGTTCCAGCGCCAGGCGGTCCACCACCGGCGCCGGCGTGCCGGCGGGCACGGCCACGCCGACCCAGCCCACCGCGCGCAGCAGCGCGTCGTCGATGCCGGTCTCGGTCAACGTGGGGACGTCGGGCAATGCGGCCAGCCGCGCCGGCCCGGTCACGCCGATCGGCCTGAGCCGCCCCGCGGCGATGAACTGGGGCGCCTGCGCGCCCGTGACAAAGGACACCTGGATGTTGCCGGCGACCAGATCGTTGATCATGGGCGATTCGCCGCGATAGGCAACGTGCGCCATGTCGCCGCCGAGCAGGTCGTTGAGGCGGCTGGCGCTCAGATGGGAAATCGTGCCGACGCCCCAGGAGCCGTACGACATCTTGCCCTTGTGCGACTGCACGTACTTGCGCAGGTCCGCCAGGTTGCCGACGTGGATGCCGGACGTCACGACCAGCACCAGCGGCGCCTCCGCGACCTTGGCGACGAGCTTGAGGTCCTTCTCCGGCTGGTAGGGCAGCTTCGTGTACAGAAACTGGTTGATCATGAGGTTCGAGCTCAGCGCCACGGTCAGCGTGTAGCCGTCGGCCGGCGCCTTGGCCACGACATCCACGCCAAGATTGCCGGCCGCGCCGGTCCTGTTGTCGACCACGAACGGCTGGCCCAGCGCCTGGCCGAGCGGCTGCGCCAGCGTGCGGGCGACGATGTCGATCGCGCCGCCGGCCGCGTATGGCGCCACGATCTTGACCGGCTTGGAGGGATAGTCCTGCGCCGCGATGCAAAGCGGGGCGAGCGAAAGCAAAGCGCTGCCCAGCACGCCGGCCAGCGCCGTGCGCGTTCTGTGATGCATGGTTGTCTCCTGATAGTTCTGGTTCTGGTTCTGGTTTGATGCGAAAGGCGTTGCTACATCCAGCTAAGCACCTGGCCGCCGTCGACGGGAATGACCGCCCCGGCCATGTACCGGCCGGCATCGGACGCCAGCAGCAGCATCGCGCCGTCGAGGTCCGACGGCTTGCCGAACCGGCGCATGGGAATCCGCCGGAGAATTCCCTCCTCGATGCCGCGCCCGGCGAACTCGGCGTGCATGTCCGTTTCGATGTTGCCCGGGGCGATCGCGTTGACGCGCACCCCCTTGCCGGCCAGTTCCAGCGCCATGATCTGCGTCAGGTGAATGAGCCCGGCTTTCGATGCGCCGTAGCTCGACATCTGGCCGCCGGCGCGCAGCCCCGAGGATGAAGCGATATTGATGATGCTGCCCCGCCCGCGCGCCACCATGTGGCGTGCCGCTTCCTGGGCCATCAGATAGGCCCCCTTCAGGTTGGTGTCGAAGACACGCGAGATGGCCTCGGGCGATTGCTCGACGAAGCGCGCCACGTGAATGACGCCCGCGTTGTTGACGAGGATGTCGATGGGCTGGTCCAGCGCCGCCTCGGCCGCCCGCCATGCGGGCGCGATGGCCGTGGCGTCGGTCACGTCCAGTGCCACGGCGCATGCCCTGTGTCCCGCCGAGCGCAACTCGGCGGCGACGGCTTCGAGCCGGTCGGTGCGCCGTGCCGCCAGCGCCACCGCCGCCCCCGCTTCGGCAAGCATGCGCGCGGTGTGCAGGCCGATGCCGCTCGAAGCGCCGGAGATGAAGGCGGCGCGGCCTTGAAGATCGAATGGTGATGCGTGCAGGTGCATGGAGACGGCTTCCTGGCCGTCGCCCATGACGTGCCGGAAGTCGGGCCATGCGGGCGGCGGTGTGGAAAGTCTAGGGGGCGCCGGACCGCGCGCCAACGGCGCGTTCCGCTGTGCGGTCCGGCGTTGCGTCCGCGCTCGCCGGCGGCGGCGCTCCTTCCGTGCCGTGGCGATTACCCACCTTCCAGCCGGCGAAGTCGTTCCGCCAGCGTTTGGAACGGCCGGTCTTCATCGTCATATGGCCTCCGCTCGACCCGAAGGAGACGAACGCCGAGGCGCCGGGGCGGCGACGGTTTCCGGGGACGCAGCAGCCGTTCGTCGGCCAACTGGCCTGTCCGAGTCGCGGCGGGCCGACCGCGCCGGGATGGGTTCGCGGGTGAGCCGATGGTGAGCCTATGGCAGGGCTAAGTCAGCCTGGCCAGACTGATGGCAACCCATTTCACCTCGGCGGAATAACACCATGAACAACTTGCCCACGGCCAGTTCCACGGGCTGGCTCAACAAAGTTCCGGAAGTCGCGCTGTCGTTCTGGATCATCAAGATCATGTCCACCACGGTGGGGGAGACGGGCGCCGATTTCCTGGCGGTCGACGCGGGCTGGGGCCAGGGCATGACCCGCGCGGTCATGGCCGCCTTGCTGGCGGCCGCCTTGTTCACGCAGTTGCGTACCCGCCGCCATACCCCGTGGATTTACTGGCTGACGGTGGTATTGGTCAGCGTGGTCGGTACCCAGATCACCGACCTGCTGACCGATGGCCTGGGCGTCAGCCTGTACGTCAGTACTTCGGCCTTCGCGGTGACGCTTGCCGCGATCTTCCTCGTCTGGTATCGGGTCGAGCGCACCCTGTCCATCCACGACATCGTGACGCGCCGCCGCGAATTGTTCTATTGGGCCGCCATCCTCTGCACGTTTGCTCTGGGCACCGCCGCCGGCGACCTGGCGACCGAGGCACTGGGCCTGGGCTTCACCTGGGGCGCCGTCGCGTTCGGCGCGCTGATCGGCATCACCTACACCGCCTGGCGCATGGGAGGCAATGCCGTGCTGACCTTCTGGATTGGATACATCCTGACCCGTCCCTTCGGCGCGGCGCTCGGCGACCTGCTGACGCAGGCCAAGACCTACGGCGGCCTCGGCATGGGGGCCATGTGGACCAGTGTCCTGTTCCTTTCGGTGATCGTCATGCTTGTGGCTCTTGCACAGATCGGCATGAACGGAAGCAGCGCTGCGCAAGCCGCCGAGTAACCCCCTTTAACTCCCTTTTGGCCCCCTTCCCAAGCTCAAGGAGAAATCATGACCATGCAGCACTCGATCGTTCGTCCTGTGGCCGCCGTGTCGGCGGCCGTGCTCCTGGCCTTGGCGGCCGGTTGTTCCAAGCCAGCCGATCAGAGCCACGCCGGCGCAGCACCCGCCACGCCGGCCCGGACTGCCCCGGCACCGCAGGGCAAGACGGCCTCCAGACTGGGCGACCTGTCGGCCTTCCGCGGCATCGCCGCCGATGTGGCCGCCATCGTTGACAAGGGGGATCTACCCGCGGCCAGGACCCGCATCAAGGATCTGGAAGTCTCCTGGGATTCGGCCGAGGCCGGTTTGAAACCGCAAGCAGCCGAAGACTGGCATCTGCTCGACAAGGCCATCGACAAGTCGCTTGCGGCGCTGCGCGCCGATACGCCAAGCCAGCCTGACTGCAAGGCAGCGCTGGGCGCCCTGCTGAAAACCTTGGACACGCTCGAAGGCAAAGCCTGACCCGTGAGCGCGCCCCATGCACGCACTGAACACGCCCTGGCCAAAGTCCCCGAAGTCACGCTGGGCTTCTGGCTTATCAAGATTGCCGCCACCACGCTCGGCGAAACCGGCGGCGATGCCGTTTCGATGTCCATGAACCTGGGCTACCCGGTCGGCACGGGCATCTTCGCGGCGACCTTCCTGGCCGCCGTGATCGCGCAGGCCAGGGCCAAGGGCTTCCATCCCTCCCTCTACTGGCGCACCATCATCGCCACCGCCAGGGTTGGCACGACCCCGGCCGATTTTGCGGATCGTTCGCTGGGAATCGGGTACATTCAGCGTCGGCCGTGCTGCTGGCCTTCATGCTGACGGCAATCCTGCTGTTCAGGCAGCGGGCGGCCAGGGCGGCGCATTGCACATCGCTTGAAGGGAGGGGGGATGCGGGTATTGCTGGTCGAAGACGACCCCATGATCGGCGAAGCGATTCAGGGCGCATTGAAGGATGCGTCCTATGCGGCTGACTGGGTCAAAGACGGACAGACGGCGCTCGCGACACTGGGAAGCCAGCACTACGACCTGGTGCTGCTCGATCTGGGCCTGCCCGGCAAGGACGGGCTGGCGGTGCTGGCCAGCATCCGAGCCAGGGACAATCCGATTTCCCTGCTCATCATCACGGCACGCGATGGCCTGGATGATCGCCTGCGCGGCCTGGACGGCGGGGCCGACGACTACGTCTCCAAGCCTTTCCAGATGGCGGAGCTGCTGGCGCGGATGCGCGCCGTCCTGCGGCGCAAAGGCGGCACGGCGGCGCCTGTTTTCGGCAACGGCGTGGTGTCCCTCGATCCGGCCACCAGGGAAGCAAGCGTCAACGGCGGTTCCCCGCAGCAATTGTCCAACCGCGAGTTCTCGCTGCTGCAGGCCCTGCTGGTTCGGCCGGGAGCGATCCTCTCGCGCAGCGAACTGGAGGACCGGATCTACGGCTGGGGGGAAGAGGTCGAAAGCAACGCGGTCGAATATCTGATCCACGCGCTGCGGCGCAAGCTCGGCAGCGAGGTCATCAAGAACGTCAGGGGGGTCGGATGGATGGTCTCGAAAGGCGCCTGAACGAATCGATTCAACTGAAGCTGTCTGTCATCCTGTCGCTGGCCATCCTTGTCGTGGCCACGGTGGCCGGCGCCTTCTCGTTCCTGTCCGCCTTCGACGAAGCGCACGAGCTACAGGATGACGTTCTGCGCCAGGTGGCGCAGCTCATGGATCGGCAGCGCCTGTCACCGGCCACTTCGATTGCCGACGCCCGCCCTAACGATGCGGATGAAGAATCGCGCGTGATCGTCCAGCGCCTGGGCGAGGCCAGGCCCTCTCCGGCCGGCGTGGATGCTGGAGGAACACTCCCGCTGCCGGCCACGCTGTCCGATGGATTGCATACGCTGGAGGTCGGCGGCGAGACATTCCGCGTGCTGGTCAAGACCACGGCCGCCAACGAACGCATCGCCGTGGCCCAGGAAGCGGGCTTCCGCAATGAAATCGCCCGCGATGGCGCGCTGCGCACCGTGATGCCTTTCCTGATTCTCGTTCCAGTTCTGCTGCTGATCGTCGCCGATCTGGTGCGCAAGATGTTCCGGCCCATTGCCACGCTCTCCAGGGAAATCGACCAGCGCGCCGAGCGGGAGCTGCACCCCGTCGAAGACCGCCACCTTCCAGTCGAGGTGCGCCCGTTTGCCGTGGCGATCAATCGCCTGCTTGCCCGTGTCGGCCAGTCCATGGCGTCTCAGCGCCGCTTCGTGGCCGATGCCGCGCACGAGCTGCGCTCCCCGCTGACCGCCCTGTCGCTGCAGGCAGAGCGATTGGCGGACACGGAGATGTCGGAGCGAGCACGCGAACGGCTGTCGGTGCTACGCCAGGGGATCGAGCGCGGCCGGGGCCTGCTGGATCAACTCCTGACCCTGGCCAGGGCGCAGTCCGCCACTGACACGCCGAAGTCACCGGTATCCGTCCAGGGTATCTACCGCCGCGTGTTGGAGGACCTCATGCCGCTGGCCGAGGCCAAGCACATCGACATCGGTGTGGAAGGCATGCAGGACGCCGAAGTATGGGTGAGCGAACTGGACATGATCGCCGTGGTCAGGAACCTGGTCGACAACGCCATCCGCTACACGCCGGAGGGTGGGCGAGTTGACCTTTCCCTGGGGGTATCGAACGGGAAGGCCGACTTGCATATCCAGGACAACGGACCCGGTATTCCCCTGGCTGAACGGGACCGGGTTTTCGATCCCTTCTACCGTACGCTGGGCAGCGAGCAGATCGGTTCCGGACTTGGGCTGTCCATCGTCCAGGCGATCACCAATCGCATCGGCGCGGAAATTCGCCTCGACTTCGCTGACAAAGCACGGCAAACCGGTTTGAGCGTTACCGTTATCGTTCCAGTCAAATGACGATTTCGGCAATGCGGATCGGCGTTACATCGACTCGGTCTTCAACGCCGTCGACCGGATCCAGCCCGCGAAGGCGTCGATGGACGCCTGCCTCGGATGATGCGCGGTCGTCACCAGGTAGAACCCATAGCCCGGCAAGGAAAGAGGGTGCGCCTTGACCAAGGTCCCCGCGCGCAGTTCATCGCCGATCACGACATCACTGCATATTGCGATTCCCTGTCCGGCAACCACTGCGTCGATCGCATGCAGTTCCTCGCGGAAGCTCAGGCCGCACTTGACGGTGAGGTGCGTCATCATCGGGTCGATCATGCCCGCGGTAGCCAGCCATTTGTGCCACGTGGGGGCGTGCGGATCCCGGTTCATCCAGTCGAAATGGATCAGCGGAAAGCGCAGCAGATCTGCGGCGCACTGAACGGGCCGGCCATCCGTGGCGAGCAGTTCCGGCCGGCAGATGGGGAAGAAGGCGTCCCGGCAGATCTCCTGCGCGGCATGATCGGACGGCGAGGTTCGCGCGTAGCGGATCGCGATATCGGACTCGCCCGCCCGCAAGTCCAGGACAGCATCGGTGCCGATGATTTCCAGCGCGATCCCGGGGTGCAAGGCACGCCACTCGGGTAGTCGGGGAACCAGCCATCGGCTCGCGAACGCGTTCGAGCTCGTCACGCGCAGCGGGAGCTGGTGGTCGGCCGCCGCGATCGATGCCACGGCGCTCGCCAGGGCATCGAAGCCGTTGCGCAGCGCCGGGAACAGCTGCGCGCCCGCGCCAGTCAGGGCCAGCGGGCGGGGGCGCCGCTGGAACAGCGTCTGGCCGCAGGTTTCCTCCAGCAACCGGATTTGATGGCTAATGGCAGTCGGCGTCACACCGAGTTCCGCGGCGGCGGCCTTGAAGCTCCTGTGCCGGGCCGCGGCCTCGAAAGCGCGCAGCGAACGTAGCGGTGGCAGTTTGCGCATGAACTGAGTGTAGATGAGTGGAGCTCATCTGCCAGATGAGTTCTTCGAGCTTGCTTCGTTTCCCGCTTGCGTCAAGCATGTCACTGGAAACCGCGGCGCACAGGCCGCTGTGCCGGACATGGAAAGGGGGCTGCATGGATACGCATCTCATCTCCGGGAGTGCCGGAAGCAGGCCGGAGCATGCCGGCCTGGGCATGGAACGGTTCCGCCAGAGCCTGAACGGCGAAGCGATCCTGCGCGGAGAAGACGGATATGACAAGGCGCGCCAGGTCTGGAACGGCGCTATCGACAAGCGGCCGGCGATGATCGTCCATTGCGCCGATGCCGACGATGTCAGCCGTGCCGTGACGTTTGCCCGGGCAGGCGGCTATCTGGTCGCCGTGCGCAGCGGAGGCCATAACGTCGCCGGCTTGTCCGTCTGCGACGACGGCATCGTGATCGATCTGGCGCGTCTGAAACGGATCGAGATCGATCCGGTGCACCGCATTGCGCATGCGGGCGCGGGCCTGAGCCTGGGCGAATTCGACAGCGCGACCCAGTCGCACGGGCTGGCGACGACGATGGGGGTCAACAGCGATACGGGCATCGCCGGGCTGACGCTTGGCGGCGGCTTCGGCAGGCTAGGCCGCAAACATGGCCTGGCATGCGATAACCTGATCGCGGCCGAGATCGTGCTGGCCGATGGCCGCATGCTGAGAGCCAGTGCCACCGAGAACGCGGACCTGCTATGGGGCCTTCGCGGCGGCGGCGGGAACTTCGGCATTGTGACGGCGTTCGAGTACCGGCTTCATCCTGTCGGGCCGATCCTTCTGACCGGATCCGTGCTGCATCGCTACGACCACGCGCGGGACGCCTTGCGCTTCTACCATGCGTTTGCGAGCCAGGCGCCGGACGAACTCAGCGTCGACGCCGCCCTCGTGACCACGCCGTCCGGCGAGCGCTTCCTGAGCCTCTCGGCATGCTATGCCGGACCGGTCACGGAAGGCGAGCGAGTGCTCGCGCCGCTCAGGGACCATGGCGTCCCGGCCGCGTGCCGGTTTGAGGCGATCCCTTACCTGCAGATCCAGCGTGCCGGCGACGCCATCTTTCCCCGCGGGCGCCGCTACTACTGGAAGGCGCAGTTCCTGCGCGAGCTCGCGGATGCGGCCATCGATACGCTGCTCGATGCCTATGCGAACGCGCGTGGCGGCATGCCACTGCTGGTCTTGCAGCACGTCGGCGGCGCGATTGCCCGGGTCCCGAGGACGGAGACACCCTATGTAAACCGCGATGCGCTTTATGACTGCTTCCCCATCTCGATCTGGGACGATCCGGCAGACGATGAAGCGAATGTACGGTGGGCGCGTGAAACGTGGGACGCCATCCGGCCGTTCTCGACGGGCGGGGTTTATGCGAATAATCTGGGCGAGGAAGGAGAGGACAGGGTACGGGCCGCCTATGGGGAGAACTACCAAAGGCTCGTCGAGATCAAGAACAAATACGACCCGGCCAACTTCTTTCGCCTGAACCAGAATGTTCGGCCCGGGCCGGTGGCCTGAGAGAATCTCCGGCGGCGGCGGCCACGCTGGCGCGCCGTCGCCTGCCACGTAGCGTCCGGCCAATGGCGGGCCGCAAAAGAGGGGGCAATTGCCGTTCGTGCCGTCTTGATCGTCTCAATGCCAGGCAGCCGAATGATTCGACCGCGGCGCGAAGCGTTGGAGTACGTGGCAAGTCATGCTCTTGGCCAGTTCCTCCTCGCCGAAGAAGACCGTTCCGATCCCTTCCTTGCGCAACATCAGTGACTCGTCCTCGTTGTGCGTGCGCATGACGATCTCGATTCTCGGATTGAGTGCGCGCGCTGTGTCGGCTATCTGGCGGACATTGAGCGAATCGGGCATGGCCACCACGAGCATGGCCGCGTCGGCGACGTGGGCCTGAATCAGTACCGAGGGGTCGGTGGCGTTGCCCGACACGGCCACCATGCCCTTCTTGCGCAAATCCTCGACCAGTTCCCGGTTCTGTTCCGCCACCACATAGGGGATGCCGCGCTCATCCAGTGCACTGGCGATCCGTTTGCCCACCCGGCCATACCCTACCAGCACGACTTGCCCCTCCAGATACTTGCGCTCGGTGTTCACCGGCAGTTCGGCGTAGGGGTCGCCTCGCCGCTCCAGGCGGCGAGCCAGTTCCGAGCGTCGGAGCACCCAGCGGCGCAACGGCTCGATGGCCGCGAAAAGCATGGGGTTCAGGGCAATGGAAATGAGCGCGCCGGCCAGCACCAGGCTCATGCCTTCGGCCGGCAGCAGGCCGAGGGAAAGCCCCAGCCCGGCCAGGATGAACGAGAATTCGCCGATCTGCGCCAGGCTGGCGGAGACCGTCAGCGCGGTGTTGAGCGGGTAGCGGAAAGCCAGTACGAGGGCCAGTGCCCCAATGGATTTGCCGACGATGATGATGGCCACCACGCCGAGCACGTGCACCGGTTGTGCCATCACGATAGCCGGTTCGAACAGCATGCCCACCGATACAAAGAAGAGCACGGAAAAAGCGTCGCGCAGCGGCAGGGATTCCTGAGCCGCCCGGTGGCTGAACTCGGATTCCCGCATGACCATCCCGGCGAAGAACGCGCCCAGAGCGAATGAGACGCTGAACAGCTGGGCGGCACCGTAGGCGATGCCAATGGCGGCGGTGATCGTCGACAGGGTGAACAACTCACGTGAGCCAGTCTTCGAGATCTGCCACAACAGCCAGGGCAGCACCCGGCGGCCGGCGATGAGCATCAGGGCAATGAAGGCCGACACCTGCAACAGGGTTTGCCCAATGGTCATCCACAAGGGTTGCGATTCGGCTGCCGGCACTCCCGCCGTGCCGCCCAGGACGCCGGCCAGCGGCGGCAGCAAGACCAGCACCAGCACGGTGGCCAGGTCCTCGACCACCAGCCAGCCGACCGCGATGCGGCCGTTCATGCTTTCGAGCACGCCACGTGCTTCCAGGGCCTTGAGCAACACCACGGTACTGGCGCACGACAGGGCCAGGCCGAAGATCAGACTGCTGCCCCAGCTCCATCCCCACCACCGCGCCACCAGCATGCCCAGCACCGTAGCCAATGCCATCTGCACCACGGCACCAGGCACGGCGATGCGTTTGACCGCCAGGAGGTCATTGACCGAGAAGTGCAGGCCGACGCCGAACATCAGCAGCATGACGCCTATCTCGGAGAGCTGGGAGGCCAGATGCGCATCGGCCACGAAACCGGGCGTGCTGGGGCCGATGATGATACCGGCCACCAGATAGCCGACCAGCGCCGGCACCTTGATGCGCTCGGCAAGGAACCCGAGGATCAGGGCGATGCTGAAGCCAGCGGCGAGCGTGGTGATCAGGGGGATGCTGTCTTCCATTCCGGGGCCGCGAAAGTTGGACGAATCGGATCCTCGCAGCCGCTGCAGCGGCAGGTGTGGCCTGCAGCTCAGATATGACGATCTCGACCACGCCGTACAAGGATATCGTATCGGCTGCCGACTTTCCGTTTCGCCGAGGTCGGTGCCCAGGCACTCACGGCGTCATGTCTCGGGGCCAAAGCTGCGTTTGCATCACGGTGGCGAGTCGTCCCGCACGCGGGACACGTCCATTCGTGCATCGGCGGTAAGTCGTCGTGGTCTCGGCGGCCACCGGCGTGCAGACAGCCTGCGGGCGGAGCGTGGTGCCGGGCACGTCGCGCGGCTGGGTGCCAGTGGTGTCCCGGCAGGTGCCGGAGATCGGGCCGGCCGCGGCCGCCTTCGCGCCGCGACGCGCAGCCGCCGCGACTCACAGCCCGCCGTCGGCGGTCCCCGCCTGCGACAGCGCCTCATATCCGGCCGTCACGTCGAACAGTTCCTCGTCGATCGCGCTTTGCCGTTCGCTGTGGAAGCGGCTGCGCAGGCTGTCCAGCAGTTCGTCGATGTTCTTGTCGGCGCGCTCCATCGCCGCCAGGCGGCTGGCGTTCTCGCTGGCGAGCGATTCGGCGCACGCGCTGAACAGCGAGATGAAGAGATGCTCGCGGATCAGCGCGCGCAGCGTCGCGGTGCCGTCGCCGATTACCTGCGGCGGGTTGCGCGTGGGCCAGCGCTGCGCGAGCAGGGCGGCCAGCCATTGCGCGTCGAGCGGCAGCAGGCGCTGCGCCACCGGCCGGAACTGCGCGCCGGGCTGGGGCTGGTTGTAGAACACGTGGATGCGGGCCTGCTCCGGCTGGCTCCGCTGCGTTTCGGTGTCGAGCTGGAGGCGGTCGACCAGCCGGGCGATGGCCTCGACCGAGCCGGGCACCGCATAGGCGCCGGCCACCGCCACGCCGGCGTCCTCGAGGCGCGCGCGCACGCGCTCGCCGACGGCCCATACCGTGCGCTTGCCGGGCAGGGCTCGCAGCGCCGCGACCGCGTAATCGGCGATGATCTCGTTGAACTGGCCCACCAGCCCCTGGTCGGAGCCGAACACGATGGCGCCGAGGCTGTCCGCCGCGGTGGCCTTTTCTTCCCGGAGCGTGGAGACCGCGGCGCCGAGCGGGCGCAGGCACGCGCCCAGGCTCAGCGTGACCGCGCGCCGGTAGTCGGCCAGCGCGAGCACGGACTGCTCGTACTGGCTGATGCTCGATGCCGCCAGCGCGCGCATGGTGCGCACCACGCCTTGCAGCTCGGTGGCGCTGTCGATCTGGTGGCGCAGCGTGGCGGTGGTGTCGCTCATGGCGTCGTGCCGGGGCTGGCGGGCGGCGCGGCGCTGCCCGCCGCGGGCTGGAACGGCGCCAGCGCCGCGCGCGCGATGGCGACGACCGCCTGCGTGTCTTCCTTACCCGGCTTGCCTGGCGCCTCGAGGCGGGCGGCGAGGGCGTCCGGGATGGCGGCCGCCGCCGCGCACACGGCGCGCTGGGCTTCGTCCATGCGCTCCAGCGGCACGGTGTCGAACAGGCCCGCGCTGAGCGCGCTGAGGATGGCGACCTGGGCGGGCACCGGAACCGGCTCGGACTCGGCCTGCATGAGGCAGGCGCGGATATGCTGGCCGTGCGCGATGGCCTGGCGGCTGTCGTCGTCGAGGCGGGCGCCGAAGCGGGAGAACGTCTCGAGTTCCTCGAACTGCGCGTAGGCCAGCTTGAGGTCGCCGGCCACGGCGCGGAAGCTGCCGTGCTGCGCCTTGCCGCCGACGCGCGACACCGACTTGCCGACGTCCACCGCCGGCAGCACGCCGAGCTCGAACAGCGTGGGCGAGAGGTAGATCTGGCCGTCGGTGATCGAGATCAGGTTGGTCGGGATGTAGGCCGACATGTCCTGCGCTTCGGTCTCGATGATCGGCAGCGCGGTGAGCGAGCCGCCGCCGCGCGCGGCGCCGAGATGGGTGGCCCGCTCGAGCAGCCGCGAGTGGATGTAGAAGATGTCGCCGGGGAACGCCTCGCGGCCCGGCGGCCGGCGCAGCAGCAGCGACAGCTCGCGGTAGGCGCGGGCGTGCTGGGTGAGGTCGTCGTAGACGACCAGCACGTCGCGCCCGGCTTCCATGAAATGCTCGGCGATGCTGGTGGCGGCGTAGGGCGCGATGTAGGCCAGCCCGGGCGGCTGGTCGCCTTCGGTGACGACCACCACGGTGTAGTCGAGCGCGCCGTTGGCGCGCAGCGTGGCCACGGCCTTGGCCACGGCGGAGGCGCGCTGGCCGATGGCGCAGTAGACGCACAGCACGTCGCGCCCGCGCTGGTTGAGGATGGTGTCGATGGCGATGGCGGTCTTGCCGGTCTGGCGGTCGCCGAGGATCAGCTCGCGCTGTCCGCGCCCGACCGGGATCAGCGCGTCGATGACCTTGACGCCGGTCTGCAGCGGCACCGTGACGGGGGCGCGCTCGAGGATCGGCGCGGCGGCGCGCTCGATCGGCAGCCGCGCGTGCGCGGCCACCGGGCCGAGGCCGTCGAGGGGGCGGCCGAGCGGGTCGATCACGCGCCCGAGCAGGGCCTCGCCGACCGCCACGTCCATCACGCGGCCGGTGCGCTCGACCTGGTCGCCGGCGCCGAGCCGCCAGTAGTCGTCGAGCAGCACCACGCCGACTTCGTCCTCGTCGATGTTGAACGCGATGCCGTACACGTCGCCGGGGAAGCGCACCAATTCGTCGAAGCCGACGCCGGGCAGGCCCGAGACGTGCGCGACGCCGGTCGCCACGCTGACGACGGTGCCGATTTCCTGCGTGTCCAGCGGCGGCGCGAAGCGCTCGCGCGCCTCGCGCATGGCCGAGAACGCGTGCTCGATGGCGGCCCGCGGAGCGGGCAGGGCGGCGCTCATGGCTGGCCCGCCGCGGCTTGCGGGGCGGGGGCTGCCGACGTGGCCGGGGTGTCCTTTGCCGCCGCGCGGTCCACGTCCAGCAGCTCGCCGGCGGCGTGTTCCAGCGCGTCGAGGTAATGGTCGACGTTCCACGCCAGCTTCTGGCCGCCGCCGACCAGCTCGATGCCGCCCACCAGTTCCGGGGCGGTCTCGAAGGCCGGTGCAATGCCGCCGCCCAGGCATTCGTCGAGCGCGGCCCGGATGGCGGCGCGCTGCGCCTGCGGCAGGTCGAACGCGCTGCGCACCGCGATGCGCGCCGGCGCCGTCCCGAGCGCGGCGGCGAGGCCGCGCCGGGCCGGCTCGTCGAGCGCGCGCAGGCGCCGCACGAAGACCGCCGCCACGCGCTCCTCGAGGCTGGCCGAGGCCAGGTCTTCCAGCGCGCGGCGCGCGATGGCGAACACCTCGCGCCGCGCCAGCTCGCCGAGCGAGCGCGTCAGCTGCCCGGCCTCGTTGCGCAGCGCGTCCTGGCGCTTGGCGCCGAGATCGTCGGCGGCCTGCCGGGCCGCGTCCATGAGCTGCCGGCGCAGGGCGTCGGCCTCGGCGGTGGCCTGCGCCACCAGCGCCGCGCGCTCACGGTCGAAGGCTTCGTTTTTCCGCCGGAAGGCGTCGCCCTGCTGGCGCGCGGCGGCATCCTTCGCCTCGGCATCGGCGATCTGCGCGGCGATGCGGCTCTCGCGGGCATCGATGGCGTCGAGCACGGGCTGGTAGAGAAAGCGCTTGAGCAGCCAGACCAGCACGACGAAGTTGAGTGCCTGCGCACCGACGGTGAACCAGTCGATCAACATGACTCACCTCTCACCTGAGCGCGGCGCGGGCAATGGCGGCGTTCCAGAACGGATTGGCGAAGATCAGGATCATCGAGACGACGAAGCAGTAGATCGCGGTCGACTCGATCATCGCCAGGCCGACGAAGAGCGTGCGCGTGATGGTGGCGGAGGCGTCGGGCTGCTGCGCCAGCGAGGTGAGGGCGGTGGCGACCGCGCGGCCTTCGGCGAGCGCGGGTCCCATGCAGCCGAAGCCGGTGCACAGGCCGGCGATGGCGATCGACGCTACCGCGATGATGGTCAGGCTGTCCATGAGCTGTTTCCTTGGTTTGGGGGTTCGGTTGGATTCAGTTGGGTTCGGGCGACGGGGCCGGTGCCGGCTCCGTCTCGCCGGTGTGGGTGGCGGCCGCGAGATAGACCGCCGCCAGGATGCTGAAGATGTAGGCCTGCACCATGCCGGTGAGCAGGCCGAGCGCGGTCATGACGATGGGAAAGAGGAACGGCGTGATGGTCAGCAGGATGGCGATGATCATCGCCCCGCTCATCATGTTGCCGAACAGGCGCACCGCCAGCGCCAGCGTGCGCGACAGCTCGCTGATGATGTTGAACGGCAGCATCATCACGGTCGGCTCCAGGTACGAGCGCAGGTAGCCGCGCAGCCCCTGGTCGCGGATGCCGTACAGCGGCACCGCCACGAACACGCACAGCGCCAGCGCCAGCGTGGTCGAGAGCGAGCCGGTGGGCGGATCGTAGCCGGGCACGATGGTGCACAGGCTCGCCGCCGCGACGAACAGGAACAGCGTGCCGAGGAAGCCGAGGTAGCGGCGCGGCTGGCGCAGGCCCACATCCGCGATCTGCTGCTCGATGCCGGTGATGACGATCTCCAGCAGGTTCTGCCAGCGCGAGCGGCGGTGGTCCGGCGAGAGCCGCCGCGTGACCAGCCACGAGCCCAGCCACAGCAGCAGCATCAGTGCCCACGTGAACACGATGGTGGCATTGAGCTTGACGAAGCCGTGCTGCCAGAAGATCCACTGGTCAGGGCTGAGGCGCATGGCTGCCCTCCCCGCGGGCCGGCGCGTGGCGGCCGGCCGCCTGTTGCGCGGTCTGCTCCGCCGGTTCCGTGCGCGTCATGCGCATCACGACGAAGCGCGCCGCGGTGAAGCCCGCCAGGCACGCCGCCATGCGTTCCCATTGTCCCGCGCCGATCCAGTAGAAGCCCAGCAGCGCGACGCCCGTGCGCAGCAGCAGGCTGCCCAGTTGCCACAGCGCCGCGCGGCCCGGCGACAGGCCCGGCGAGAGGGTTTGCCGCACCGTCCACCACAGCCCGCCGAAGAAGAAGGCGCCGAGCGCGCCGCCGGCCAGCCCCGCGAGCAGCAACGCCGCCATGTCATGCATCTGCATCGTCCTGACCTTCCTTGTCTTGCCGCATGGCCGCGTCTTCCCGTGCGACCCAGCGCCATGCATTGAAACAGCCGAGCACCAGCCCGGCCACCAGCAGCGCCAGCACCCACGAGTGCCGGCCCGGATAATGCTCGTCCAGCCAGATGCCCAGCGCCGCGCCGAGCAGCGTCGGCACCACCACCGACCAGCCGACCAGCCCCATCATGCCGAGCCCGGACCATACCCCGGGCACGCGCTGGCGCCGCGCCCACAGCTTGCGCCGCGCCTTGGCGCCGACCTTGCCGGCCAGCGTGGGCGCGGGCGCCTGCGGTTCCGCTTTCGGCGCCGGTTCTTTTGGCTCCGCCTTGTGCCCCGGCGGCGCCGTCATGGCGCCGTCCCGCGCAGCCTGGCGATGCGGGACAGGAAGCCCGTCTCCAGCTTGGCCATGACCGTGCGCAGGCTCAGCGCCTGCTCGTCGAGCGCGAGGAACTCGCGCTCCACCGTGCGGCGCAGCTGCGCGAGGTCGGTGCCGGCCATCGCCTGGCGCACCGACACGCGCACCTCGAGTCCGGTCTTCACCAGCACGCCCTGGTCGATGGCGATGAACACCTCGCCTTCGTCCGGCGTCTCGAACACCAGGATGCCGGGCGCGAGCGCGGCCACGCAGTCGAGGCGGTGCGGCAGCATGCCGAACGAGCCCTCGGCGGTTTCCGCGACGATGCGCGACACCCCGGGCTTGCGCAGGAACACGCGGAAGGGCAGCAGCACTTCAAGCTGCATGCTGTCCGGCGGCATCCGGCACCTCGGCGGGTTGGGGCGTGGCGGGCTTGCTTCTGGCCTCGGAGATCGGCCCGATCATGTAGAGCGCGCTCTCCGGGTAGTCCTTGAATTCGTCGCGCAGGATGCGCTCGCAGCCGTCGAGCGCGTCCGCCAGGCTGACGGTCTTGCCCGGGATGCCGGTGAACTGCTCGGTGGTGAAGAACGGCTGCGTCAGGAAGCGTTCCAGGCGGCGCGCGCGCGCCACCACGTTGCGGTCGGACGCGGAGAGCTGCTCGAGCCCGAGCATGGCGATGATGTCCTTGAGCTCGGCGTACTGCGCCAGCGTGCGCCGGATGTCCTGCGCCAGTTGGTAGTGGTGCGCGCCGACGATGCCGGGCGTGGCCATCATGGAGTTCGACTGCAGCGGGTCGACGGCCGGGTAGAGGCCTTCGCTGGCGCGCTTGCGCGACAGCACGATGGAGGCGGACAGGTGCGAGAAGGTATGCACGGCCGCCGGGTCGGTGAAGTCGTCGGCCGGCACGTAGACCGCCTGGATCGAGGTGATGGCGCCGGTGTCGGTGTTGGCGATGCGCTCCTCCAGCCCCGACAGCTCCGTGCCCAGCGTCGGCTGGTAGCCGAGGCGCGACGGCATCTGGCCCATCAGCCCGGAGACCTCCGAGCCGGCCTGGATGAAGCGGAAGATGTTGTCGATCAGCAGCAGCACGTCGCGATGCTCGTCGTCGCGGAAATACTCGGCCATCGTCAGCGCCGCGTGGCCGACGCGGAAGCGCGCGCCCGGCGGCTCGTTCATCTGGCCGAAGACCATCACCATGTCGGCCAGCACGCCGGCCTCGCGCATGTCGTGGTAGAGCTCCTCGCCTTCGCGGCAGCGCTCGCCGATGCCGCAGAAGATGCTCACGCCCTGGTGGTGGCCGACCATGTTGTGGATCAGCTCGGTGAGCAGCACGGTCTTGCCCACGCCGGCGCCGCCGAACAGCCCGGCCTTGCCGCCGGTCTCGAGCGGCAGCAGCACGTCGATGGCCTTGATGCCGGTCTCGAACACGACCGAGCGCGTGGAGCGCCGCGCCAGCGGCGGCGGCGCGCGGTGCACCGAGCGCCAGCGCACGTCCTGCGGCGGCGGCAGGCGGTCGATGGGTTGGCCGAACACGTCGAACATGCGCGACAGGATGCTCGCGCCGACCGGCGCCTGCAGCGGCGCGCCGCTGTCGCGCACCGCCATGCCGCGCGCCAGCCCCTGGGTGGAGGTCAGCGCGATGCAGCGCACGTGGCGCGCGTCGAGCTGGGACAGCACCTCGATGGCGATGCGGCTGTCCTCGCCGGCGCGCAGCAGCGTGCGGATCGGCGGCAGCGCGGCCTCGAAGCGCACGTCGACCACGCTGCCGCGCACCGCGGCGATCACGCCGCGACTGGTCTCGCCGCCCGTGCCGTCGCCCGTGCCCGCCGGCGCCTGCCATGTCGGTTCCACACTGTCTCTCACACCGTCCTCCACGGGCATTTGTGCCACTGCACAATCATGCGCTCCCGTCATCGGGGGAAGTTGACGCATGTCAACTTTCGGAGCGCGCCCCGCCTGCGCGGCCGCCGGCGCGGCAAGTGCGCGTTGCGCCGCGCGGCCCATGCACTATCATGGCGCAGCCCCGACCCAGACCGCAAGCATCATGACCCTGCCTCCGACCCCGCCCGCCACCGGCGACTTCCTGCCCGGCATGCCCTTCCGCCACTACAAGGGCGGCGCCTACGCCATCACCGGGCTCGGCCTGCTCGAGTCCGACCTGTCGCGCGTGGTGGTGTACCAGTCGATGCGCGACCGCAGCGAGCTGTGGGTGCGCCCGCTCGCCGTGTTCACCGAGACCGTGGCGACGCCGCAGGGCGCGCAGCCGCGCTTCGCGCCGGACTGGCCGGCGGCGCTGGCCTGCCTGGACTTCCTGCCGCGCGCCGCGGTGCTGCAGGCGCTGGCCTGCTACGACGCGCCGTACCGCCGCTACCACGACCGCCGCCACGTGCTGGAGATGTTCGCCGTGGCGCAGGCGCGCGGCCTCGCGCTCTCGCCCGCGCAGGCGCTGGCGGTGCTGTTCCACGACGCGGTCTACGTGCCGGGGTGCGAGCACAACGAGGCCGCCTCCGCGGCGCTGATCGAGACCGTGGCCGGCGGCGCGGATGCCGCGGTCATGGCGCTGGCCGCGCGCATCGTGATGGATACCCGCGGGCATCGCGCCTCGGCGCCCGAATCGGAACCGGTGCTGGACCTCGACCTGTGGCGCCTGGCCGCGCCGGCGGCGGATTTCGACGCCTACACCGAGGCGGTGTTCGAGGAAAACCGCGCGCTGCTGGCCAGCCGCTCGGGCTTGTCCGGCGAGGCGCTGCGGGCGGACTTCATGGCGCGCCGCATCGCCTTCCTGCAGGCGATGGCGCGGCGCGAGCGCCTGTTCCTGACGCCGGCCTTCGCCGATTGCGAGGCGCCGGCGCGCGCCAACATCGCGCGCATGGCGGCCGGGGCCTGAGGCGATGGAGGCCGTCCGTGGCGCCGATGCGTGGCTCACGCCGCTTGCCGCGCTGGGCGCGGTCGGCCTGCTGGCCGTGTTCGTGCTGTTGCTGCTGGGCGTGGTGCGCGGCCTGCTGCTGGTGATCCGGCCGCTGGTGCGCCGGCTCGACGGCGCGCGCCTGCGCGGGCGCGACGCGCTGCTGGCGCGCGCCGGGCCGCCGTGGCCGCGCCTGCTGCGCGTGCTGGAGCGCGTGCTGGAGCGAGACGTGGCCGAGCTGCTGTTGCTGGCCACCGCCGGCGCATTGCTGCTGGCGTGCGCCGCGGCGCTGCTGTGGCTGGGCGCGGCCATCGCCCACGGCGCGCCGCTGGTGCGGCTGGACGAGGCCGTGTTCGCGCAGTTGCGCGCGTGGCGGCGGGACTGGCTCGACGTGGCGATGGTGGCCATCACCGAACTGGGCGGCGCGCGCGTGTCGGTGGCGGTGGCGGTGGCCGTGCTGGCGTGGCTGGCATGGCGCCGCGCGTGGGTGGCCGCGGCCTACTGGGTGGGCGCGCTGCTCGGCGCGCGCGCCTGCGTGATGGTGCTCAAGCTGGCGCTGGCGCGCGGGCGGCCCGCCAGCATCTACGATGGCCTGGAGTCGTTCTCGTTCCCGAGCGGCCACGCCGCCAGCAGCATGGTGACGTATGGCTTCCTGGCCTTCCTGCTGTGCCTGCGTCAGCCGTGGCGCGTGCGCATGCCGGTGGTGGCGCTGACCGCGGTGGCGGTGGCGCTGATCTGCCTGTCGCGGCTGTACCTCGGCATGCACTGGCTGTCCGACGTGCTGGCCGGCTGCGCGCTGGGTTTCGCGTGGATCGTGCTGCTGGGCACCGCCTACGCGGCGCTGCACGCGCCGGAGCGGCTGGCGCCGCTGCGCCTGGGCGCGCTTGCCGCGGCCGCGGCGCTGGCGGCGGGCGCGTGGATCCTGGTGTTCCGGCTGGACGAGACGGTGGAGCGCTACCGCCGCGCGCTCACGGCTGGGACGGCGCCGGCGGCGGCAGCCTCGACACCAGCAGCTGGTCGATCTTGTGATGGTCGATGTCCAGCACTTCGAAGCGGTAGCCCGCCGCCTCGATGAATTCGGACTTCTTCGGGATGCGCTTGAGCGAGTAGATCACCAGCCCGGCGGCGGTGTCGACGTAGTCCTCGCCGGGCAGATCGTCGAGCTCCAGCGCCTTCTTGAGGTCCACCAGCGGCGTCAGGCCGTCCACCAGCCACGAGCCGTCGTCGCGCCGCACGATCTGCTCGTCCTCGCTGGAATAGATGATGTTGCCCATCAGCGCGCCGACGATGTCGTCCAGCGTGACGATGCCCACCACCAGCCCGTACTCGTTCATCACCACCGCGAAGCTCTGGTGCATCTCGCGAAAGCGCGTGAGCGCCTCGGTCAGCGTGAGCGTGTCGGGGATCACCAGCACGTTCTTGTCGTGGTGCTTGCCGATGTTGCCGATGTTGCCGATCACGCCGGTGGTGTCGTCGGCCAGGAACATCTGCAGGATGTCCTTGGAGTCGATGTAGCCGAGCACGTCGTCGAGGTTGTGCCCGCACACCGGGTACTGCGCGTGCGGGTGGTTGACCAGCTTGCGGCGCAGGCTGTCGGCGGGCTCGTCCAGGCCGATGTAGACCACGTCGTCGCGCGGCGTCATCACCGCGGTGACGTTCTTGGCGTCGAGCTCGAACACGTTCTCGATCAGGTGGATCTCGTGCTTGTGCAGCACGCCGGCCTCGGCGCCGGCGTCCACCATCGCCGCGATGTCTTCCGAGGTGATCTGGTCGATCTGCTTGGTGGGCAGGCCGAACAGGCGCAGGGTGGCGTCGGCGCTGGCGTTGAACACCCAGACCAGCGGCTTGAAGACCTTGATCATGGTCAGCATCGGCCCGATCACCAGCAGCGCGCAGGGCTCGGGAAAGCTCATGGCGATGCGCTTGGGGATCAGGTCGGCGAACTGGATGAACAGCAGCGTGACCACCAGGAACGAGCCGACGTTGGCGATCTGCCCGGCGGCCGCGGCGTCGAAGTAGGGCAGCAGCGCCGCGTGCAGCAGGTCGGAGACGTGCTTCTCGCCGACGATACCGGCGAGGATGGCCACGCTGTTGACGCCGATCTGCACGATGGTGAAGAAATTCCCGGGCTCTTCCTTGAGCAGCATGATCTTGGTGGCGCGGCGGTCGCCGCGCTCGGACAGCGTCTGCAGCTTGGTGCGGCGCGATGCGGTCAGCGCGATCTCGGAGGTCGAGAAGAAGGCGCTGATCAGGATGAGCAGGAGCAGGATTAGGGCGAACATAGGTTTCAGAAAGCACCAGATGGGCGCTTCAGGCTGTCTGATGATGGTGCACGGCGCATGGGGCTGTCAAATTCCGGGCGCCGGCGGGCGCTACTTGAGGACGTGTTCGAAGCTGACCGCCGGCGCTTCCAGGCGCGCGGGCAGCGTGGCCGCGAGTTGCAGCGCGGCGCCGGCGAACTGCGCGCGCATGTCGTCGGCCAGGCTGGAGCTGCCGCGGTGGCTGGCGCGCAGGGCCTGGATCTCGAAGGCCAGCGCCGGCTTGACCGTGTGCAGCGAGACCCGTTCCGGGCTGGCGCCGAGCGCGGTGTACTGGTCGAGCAGGGTCAGGCCCAGGCCCGCGTCGACCAGCGCCAGCGCCAGCGAGTAGGTCTGGACTTCCAGCATCGAGCGCGGCTCGAGCGCGTTGCGCGCGAGCGTCTGGCGCACCAGCAGGCCGAGCGAGCTGTTGTCGTCGTAGGCGATGAAGGGGCGCTCCACCAGCCGCTGCATCGGCACGTCGGCGCGCCGCGCGCGCGGCGAGGACGGCAAGAGCGGCTCGCCGCGCGGCACCGCCAGCAGCATCTGCCCGCTGGCCACCGGCTCGCTGGCGATGGCCTCGTGGCGCGGCGGCGCGAAGGCGAAGCCGAGGTCGATCTGGTTGGCCAGCAGGCCCTGCACGATCTCGTCGGTATGGTGGGTCAGCACCTGCACCTGGGTGTCCGGGTGGCGCGCGCAGAAGCGGCGCACGGCGGGCACCAGCAGCGGGTTGGCGAGGCTGGGCGTGGCCGCCACGCGCAGCCGGCCCGCGCCCTTGTGGCGCAGGCTCTCCGAGACGCGCCGCACGCGCTCGATCTCGCCGTAGAGCCGCTCCACGTCGCCGTACAGCGCGGTGGCCTCCGGCGTGGCCTGCAGGCGGCCCTTGACGCGCTCGAACAGGCGGAAGCCGAGCGTGGCCTCGGCGTGCTGCAGCACGCGCGTCACCACGGGCTGGGAGACGTGCAGCAGGCGCGCGGCCTCGCTGACGGTGCCGGTCAGCATGACGGCGCGGAAGATCTCGATCTGGCGCAGGCGCATCGGGGGCAGGCGTGGACGGGAAAGGGAAGGGGCGGCGGGGCATCCATAGCCTGAGGACATATTCTGGCACGTATTCGCATTGGGCAAGCCGGCGCGGCTGGTCTACGCTCTCGCGGATCGGATCGAATGGCGGCGAGGCAGGCAATGAAGGTAGTGATCGTGGGGGCGGGGGTGATCGGCATGAGCACGGCGTGGCGGCTGGCGGCCGACGGGCACGAGGTCGCGGTGCTGGAGCGCCGCGCCGGCCCGGGCGAGGAAACCAGCTTCGCCAACGGCGGCCAGCTGAGCTACAGCTACGTGGCGCCGCTGGCCGGGCCGGGCGTGCTGGGCAAGGTGCCGGGCTGGCTGCTGCGCGCCGATTCGCCGATGCGCTTCCGGCCCTCGCCGGACCCGGCGCAATGGCGCTGGCTGGCGGCGTTCGCGCGCGCCTGCAACGCCGCCGCCAGCGAGGCCACCACGCGCAAGCTGCTGCGCCTGGCGTTCCATTCGCGCGACCTGATGCGGGCTTTCGTCGACGGCGGGCCGGACGACTTCGGCTTCGCGCGGCGCGGCAAGCTGATCGTGCACCGCGACGCCGCGAGCTTCGCCGCGGCGTGCCGCCTGCTCGACTACCAGGCCAGCCTGGGCTGCGAGCAGCAGGCGCTGGACCGCGACGCCACCGTGGCGCTGGAGCCGGCGCTGGCGGGCATCCGCGGCGAGATCGCCGGCGCCATCCATACGCCGAGCGAGGAAGTGGCGGACTGCCACCGCTTCTGCCTGTCGCTGGCCCGCTTGCTGCATGACCGTCCCGGCGTGTCGCTGCGCTTCGGCACCGACGTGCGGGGCATCGAGCGCGAGGGCGGACGCGAGGATGGACGTGTCACAGGCGTGCGCACCGCCGCCGGCGTCGAGCGCGCCGACGCGGTGGTGGTGGCCGGCGGCATGGGCAGCGTGGGCCTGCTGCGCCCGCTCGGCCTGCGCGTGCCGCTGTGGCCGCTCAAGGGCTACAGCATCACGGTGCCGATCCGCGACGGCGCCGGCGCGCCGCACATCAGCATCACCGACTTCGCGCGCAAGATCGTCTATGCCCGCATCGGCAACACGCTGCGCGTGGCGGGCATGGCCGACCTCGTGCGCGGCGATACCGCGATCGACCGCCGCCGCATCGCCACGCTGGCCGGCGAGACCCGCGCGCTGTTCGCCGGGGTGGCGCCCGACGCGCAGTCGCCCGCGCAGCTGCAGCCGTGGGCCGGCCTGCGCCCGGCCACGCCCAGCGGGCTGCCGCTGGTGGGGCCGTCGCGCGTGCGCGGGCTGTGGCTCAACCTCGGCCACGGCGCGCTGGGCTTCACGCTGGCGCTGGGCAGCGCTAGCCTGCTGGCCGACCGGCTGGCCGGGCGCAAGCCCGCGGTCGAGGCCGAGGATTTCAGCGCGATGGCGGCGTAGCGCCCGCGGCGCGCAGCCAGGACGGATCCGCTTTGCCGCCGCGTTATCGCGCTTTACCGCCGCTTTTACCGTCGCTTTTCTTACCGCATCCCCCGGCCGTACCGCGGCAGCGTCCGCACCGAGCCTGACAACCATACATACGAGCCACCCTCACAGAGTCGTCCCTCAACCCACGGAGAAACACAAGATGAAACCGCATGCACGCCTGCCCCGCCTGAACCGATTCTCCCGCTGCCTGCTGGCCGCCGCCGTGCTCGCGGGCGCCGCCGGCGCCCCCGGCATGGCCAGTGCCGAGGACGGCGACACGCTGCGCAAGATCAAGGAAACCGGCGTGATCTCGCTGGGCTACCGCGACTCGTCGATCCCGTTCTCGTACACCAATGGCAAAGACGTGATGGGCTACTCGCACGAGATCCTGCTGCAGATCGTCGACAAGGTGAAGGCGCAGTTGCAGATGCCCAGCCTGCAGGTCCGGCTGACCCCGATCACCTCGCAGAACCGCATCCCGCTGATGCAGAACGGCACCATCGACATCGAGTGCGGCACCACCACCAACAACCTCGAGCGGCAGAAGCAGGTGGCGTTCTCCAACAGCCTGTTCGTCTACGGCCTGCGCATGCTGACCAAGAAGGACTCGGGCGTGAAGGACTTCCCCGACCTGAAGGACCGCAACGTGGTGACGACCGCCGGCACCACCGACGAGCGCCTGCTGGTCAAGATGAACGGCGAGAAGGCCATGAACATGAACCTGATCAGCACCAAGGACCACGGCCAGTCCTTCCTGATCCTGGAAAGCGGCCGCGCGGTGGCCTTCGTCATGGACGAGCCGCTGCTGTACGGCGAGCTGACCAAGGCCAAGAACGCCGCCGACTGGGTGGTGGTGGGCACGCCGCTGCAGACCGAGAACTACGCCTGCATGTTCCGCAAGGACGATCCCTCGTTCAAGAAGCTGGCCGACGACGTGATCGCCGGGCTGATGACCAGCGGGCGCGCCGAGCAGCTCTACAAGAAGTGGTTCCAGTCGCCGATCCCGCCGCGCGGGCTCAACCTCAACTACCCGCTGTCGGCCGACATGAAGGACCTGTACGCGCATCCGAACGATAAGGCGTTCCAGTAGGGCGCGCGGGTTCCGGGCGGGCCGGGCGGCCCGGCAGGCGGGGCCGCGGAGTTGCGCAAGGCGGGAAGGCGGACTACGCTCCTAATGCGGATATTCGCCGCCCGTCCTGTCTGGAGACCCCATGCAATCACTTCGACTTCGCACCGGCTGCCGCAAGGCCGTGTCCGCCGTGCTGTTTGCCGCTGCGCTGCTGGCCGCCGGCGCCGCCGCCCACGCTGCCGACCTGCTCGACACCGTCAGGCAGGCCGGCGTGCTCAGGATCGGCGTGGAGGGCACGTATCCCCCGTTCAACTACCGCGGCGCCAACAACCAGCTCGACGGCTTCGACGTCGACGTGGCCAGGGGCGTGGCGTCCCGGCTGGGCGTCAAGCCCGAGTTCGTCACCACCGAGTGGAGCGGCATCATTGCCGGGCTGCAGGCCGGCAAGTTCGACGTCATCGTCAACCAGGTCGCGGTCACGCCGGCGCGCAGGCAGGTGCTGGACTTCTCCACGCCCTACGTCTACTCGGCCGCGCAACTGATCCAGCGCAAGGACGACAAGCGCCAGTTCAAGTCGCTGGAGGACCTCAAGGGCAAGAAGCTTGGCGTGAGCCTGGGCAGCAACTACAACGAGCTGGCCAAGTCGGTGGACGGCATCGACGTCAGGACCTATCCCGGCGCGCCCGAGTACCTGCGCGACCTCGCCGCGCAGCGCGTGGACGCGGCGCTCAACGACCGCCTGATGGTCGGCTACCTGATCAAGACCGCCAACCTGCCGCTGCGGCCCGGCGCGATCGTCGAGGGCGGCGGCTCCGAGGTGGCGATTCCGTTCCGCAAGGACAACCCGAAGTTCGCGCAGGCCATCGACCGCGCGCTGGAAGACATGCGCAAGGACGGCTCGCTCGCCAGGCTGTCGGCGAAGTGGTTCGGCGGCGACGTGACCAGGCCCGCCAGGTAGGCCGGCAGGCTCGCGCGCGCTCATGTCCGCCCTGCAACTGGTCGTCGCTTCCCTGCCCGTGCTGATGCAGGGCGTGCTGCTGACCATCAAGTTCGCGCTGCTGTCGATGGCGTTCGGGCTGGTGGCCGGCGTGGTGGTGGCGCTGATGGGCATCGGCCACCAGCCGGTGCTGAGCGCGCTCGCGCGCGCCTACGTCAGCATCATGCGCGGCACGCCGCTGCTGGTGCAGATCTTCGTGGTGTACTACGGGCTGCCGGGCATCGGCATCGCGCTGGAGCCGACTCCGGCCGGCGTGCTGACGCTGAGCCTCAACGTGGGCGCCTATCTCTCCGAGAGCATGCGCGGCGCCATCCTCGGCATTCCGCGCGGGCAGTGGCTGGCCGCCTACAGCCTGGGCCTGACGCCGGGCCAGACGCTGCGCTACGTGGTCGGGCCGCAGGCGCTGCGCCTGGCGGTGCCGAGCCTGTCCAATAGCCTCATCAGCCTGATCAAGGACACCTCGCTGGTGTCGGTGATCACCGTGACCGAGCTGCTGCGCACGGCGCAGGAGGTGATCGCCGCCACCTACCAGCCGCTGCCGCTCTACCTGGCGGTGGCGGCGATCTACTGGGTGCTGAGCACGGTCCTGTCGCAGGCGCAGCGGCTGCTGGAGCGGCGGCTGTCGCTGCCGGGCAGGCATTAGGCGCGGGACGCGCCGCGGTAAAAACAAAAGCCAGCCTGAAAGGCTGGCTTTTGTTTTTTCGATGAGGCTTCGCTCGACCCCGGGGTTTGCTCCGCTCGCCCATCGCATGGGAGCGCGGAGCAAGCCACCGCGTTGTGGCGGTGCCTTGCGCGCTTACGCCGCTTCCCTGATCCGCTGCGCGATGTGCGCGAGCGCTTCTTCCACCTGGTCCACCAGGATCAGGCACAGGTCGCCGGCCTGCAGGTGCGCCAGCGCGGTATCGATGGCGAGGAACTCGCCGCGGATCTCCTCCACCGTGCTGGCGCGCTGCGCGCCTTGCAGGCCTTCGCGCAGCAGCGCCAGCACCTCGCCGTCCTCGCGGCCGCGCTGGCACTGGTCCTGGTACAGCACCACTTCGTCGAACACGCCGCCGAGGATCTCGGTCTGGCGGCGGATGTCGACGTCGCGGCGGTCGCCGGCGCCGCTGATCACCACCGAGCGGCGCTTGGCCGGCATGCTTTCGATGGCGTCGCACAGCGCCTGGATCGCGTCCGGGTTGTGGCCGTAGTCGGCGATCAGCGTGGCGCCCTTGTAGTCGAACACGTTGAAGCGGCCCGGGGCGGTGGCGGCGTCGTTGACGAAGGTGGCCAGGCCGCGGCGGATCGCGTCCCAGTCGATGCCGAGCGCCCACGCCGCGGCGACGGAGGACATCGCGTTCTCGACCTGGAAGCCGATGGTGCCGCCGCGCGTGAGCGGGATGTCCGTCAGCGCGATGCGCACCTGGCTGTCGCCTTCGGTGGCCACGATGTGGCCATCCTCGACGAACACCACGCGCTTGCCCTGCGCGCGGTGCGTGGCCATCACCGGGTTGTTGGTGTCGGCGGCGAAGAAGGTCACGGCGCCGGGGCAGGCGTCGGCCATGCGCACCACCATCGGGTCGGCGGCGTTGAGCACGGCCATGCCGTGCGGCGCCACGTTCTGCACGATCACGCTCTTGAGCACGGCCAGGTCTTCCACCGTGCTGATGTAGGACAGGCCGAGGTGGTCGCCTTCGCCCACGTTGGTGACGACGGCCACGTCGCAGCGGTCGAAGGCCAGGCCTTCGCGCAGCAGGCCGCCGCGCGCGGTCTCGAACACCGCGGCGTCGACGTCGGGGTGCATCAGCACGTTGCGCGCGCTGCGCGGGCCGCTGCAGTCGCCGGTGTCGATGCGCTCGCCCTGGATGTAGACGCCGTCGGTGCCGGTCATGCCCATGCGCAGGCCGCTGCCGGCGAGCAGATGGGCGATCAGGCGCACCGTGGTGGTCTTGCCGTTGGTGCCGGACACCGCCACCACCGGGATGCGGCCGTCGTCGCCGTCGGCGAACATGGTGGAGACGATGGCCTCGCCGACCGCGCGGCCCTTGCCGTAGGACGGCTGCAGGTGCATGCGCAGGCCCGGCGCGGCGTTGACCTCGACGATGCCGCCGGCCTGTTCCTCGAACGGCTTGAGCACGGTCTCGCAGACCGCGTCCACGCCGCAGATGTCGAGCCCGACCATCTGCGCCGCGGCCACGGCGCGCGCGGCCATGTCGGGGTGCACGTCGTCGGTGACGTCGGTGGCGCTGCCGCCGGTGGAGAGGTTGGCGTTGTTGCGCAGGACCACGCGCGTGCCCTTGGGCGGCACCGTGTCGGCGGTCAGGTTCTGCTTGGCCAGCACGGCCAGCGCGATGTCGTCGAAGCGGATCTTGGTCAGCGAGGTGGCGTGGCCTTCGCCGCGGCGCGGGTCGCGGTTGACCTCGTCGACCAGCTCGCGCACGGTGTGCCTGCCGTCGCCGGTGACCTGGGGCGGGTCGCGGCGCGCCGCGGCCACCAGGTGCTTGCCCACCACCAGCAGGCGGAAATCGTGCCCCGGGATGTAGCGCTCGACGATCACGTCCGAGCTGATGTCGGAGGCGACCTCGAAGGCGGCGTTGATTTCCTCGCGGGTGCGGATGCGCACGGCCACGCCCTTGCCCTGGTTGCCGTCGCGCGGCTTGACCACCACCGGCGCGTTGATCTCCTGGGCGGCGGCCCAGGCCTGGTCGGCGTCGGTCACGGTGCGGCCCAGCGGCACCGGCACGCCGGCGGCGTGCAGCAGGGTCTTGGTGAGGTCCTTGTCCTGCGCGATCGATTCCGAGACCGCGCTGGTCATGTCGGTCTCGGCGGCCTGGATGCGGCGCTGCTTGCTGCCCCAGCCGAACTGCACCATGCTGCCCTGGGTCAGGCGGCGGTAGGGAATGCCGCGCGCCACGGCGGCGTAGACGATGGAGCCGGTGCTCGGCCCCAGGCGCACGTCCTCGTCGAGTTCGCGCAGGCGGTGCAGCGCGTCGGCGAGGTCGAACGGCATGTCGTCGCGCGCGGCGCGGCACAGCGTGGCGGCCAGTTCCAGCGCGAGCCGGCCGACTTCCTCCTCGCTGTACTGCACCACCACCTGGTAGGTGCCGGGCTCGACCGTGGGCGCGGTGCGGCTGAAGCTGACCGGGCAGCCGGCCTCGGCCTGCAGGCGCAGCGCGGCGCATTCGAGCGCGTGCGCGAGCGAGACCACGCCTTCGTTGTCGTCGGGCCGCAGCGGGCCGACTTCGGGGAAGCGCGCGCGCAGGCGCTCTTCGAAGCCGGGCAACTGGGCCAGCGTGTGGGCCTCGTCGGAGCACGAGACGATGGCCTCGATGGCGGTGTGGCGGCACCACAGGTTGGGGCCGCGCAGGGCCCGGATACGTGAGACTTCCATGAAATCAGTTTCCTCTGGGATCCGTTCTTCTGCGTTCCGGATCAGGCGCGGCGGCCCGGCTGGCCCATCCACTGGTGGACCTGGTCGATGGTGGGCAGGGTCGAGCCCTCGTCGCATTGCAGCACCAGCAGGTCGCCGGCCACCACTTGCGCGAGCGCTGCCTCGACCGCCTGGCGGCGCGAGCCTTCGTCGATGATCTTGGTCACGCGGCGGCCTTCGTACAGGCCCTGCTTGAGCAGCGCGCGGGCTTCGGCGTCGGGCAGCGCGCTCTCCACGGAGCGGTCCTCGCACAGGAACACGCGGTCGAAGGCGGCGCCCAGGATCTTGCCCTGCCGGACCATGTCCTCGTCGCGGCGCGGCAGGCCGGCGCCGTACACCACCACGCGGCGCTCGGTCGGGAAGCGCTCCAGCGCCGCCACCAGCGCTTCCAGCGCGGGGGCGTTGTGGGCGTCGTCGATCACCACGATGGCGCCGTTGCGCTCGAACAGCGTGAAGCGGCCCGGCACGTCCACCTGGCCCACGTCGAACGTCACCACGCCGGCGCGGATCAGGTCGTGCGAGATGCCCAGCGCCCAGCCGGTGGCCACGGCCGCCAGCACGTTCTCGACCTGGAAGGCCACGCGGCCGGCGTAGGTGAGGGGAATCGCGGCGACGTCGGCCAGCGGCGTCTCGCGGCTGCCGGTGGCCAGTACCACCTTGCCGTCGCGCACGAAGACCGCGCGCTTGCCGGCCGCGCGGTGCGCGGCGATGGCGGGCAGGTCGGCCGACAGGCCGAAGAAGATCACGTCGCCGTCGCACAGCTCGGCCATCTCGACCACCAGCGGGTCGCGCGCGTTGAGCACGGCCACGCCGCCGTCGAGCACCACGTCGACCTGGGTGCGCAGCACGTTGTACATCTTGCCGATTTCCTCGACGTAGTACTGGCCGAGGTGGTCGGGCACGTCGATGTTCGTGACCACGCCGACCTGGCAGCGGTCATAGGCGAGGCCCTGGGAGAGGATGGCGCCGCTGTCGTTCTCGAGCACGGCGGCATCGACCGCGCGGTTCATCAGGATGCGGTGCGCGGCGTCCCAGTTGGCGCGGTCGCCGGCTTCTACCTGGCGGCGGTCCAGGTAGAGGCCGTCGCTGCAGGCCAGGCCGGTGTGCTTGCCGGACAGTTGCAGCAGGCGCGCCACCAGCTTGGCCACCACGGTCTTGCCGTTGGTGCCGGTGATGCCGACCACCGGGATGCGGCCGTTGTCGTCGCCTTCGCCGGCGGGGAACAGGTGGTCCACCACGGCGCGTCCGACCGGGCGCGCCTCGCCGTTGGAGGGCTTGAGGTGCATCAGCAGGCCGGGGCCGGCGTTGACCTCGACGATGGCGCCGCGCTGCTCGGCGAGCGGGCGCGAGATGTCCTGCGCCACCAGGTCCACGCCGGCGATGTCCAGGCCCACCACGCGGGCGGCCAGCGAGGCATGCGCGGCCACGCTCGGGTGCACGCGGTCGGTCACGTCGAAGGCGACGTTGCCGTTGCGCTGGATCAGCACGTGCTTGCCTTCGGGCGGCACCGAGCTGGCGTCATAGCCCTGGCGCCTGAGCTCGAGGCGAGCGGCGGAATCGAGGCGCACCTTGTTGAGCGGGTGGTCCTCGGTGCTGCCGCGGCGCGGGTCGGAATTGATCTGCAGCTCGATCAGCTCGTCGATGGTCGAGCGGCCGTCGCCGGTCACGCTGGCGGTCTCGCCCATCGCGGCGGCCACCAGGCGGCCGCCCACCACCAGCAGGCGGTGTTCGTTGCCGGGCACGAAGCGCTCGACGATGACGCCGCTGCCTTCGTCGATGGCCACCGCGTAGGCGGTCTCGACTTCCTCGCGCGTGGTCAGGTTGGTGAACACGCCGCGGCCGTGGTTGCCGTCGTAGGGCTTGACCACCACCGGCACGCCGATGTCCTCGGCGGCGTCCCAGGCGTCGGCGGCGTTGTCCACCAGGCGGCCTTCGGGCACGGGCACGCCGCACGATTCGAGCAGGCTCTTGGTCAGGTCCTTGTCGCGCGAGATGCTCTCGGCGATGGCGCTGGTGCGGTCGGTCTCGGCGGTCCAGATGCGGCGCTGGCGGCTGCCGTAGCCGAGCTGCACGAGGTTGCCCTCGGACAGGCGGATGGCGGGGATGTCGCGGTCGTCGGCGGCGTCGACGATGCACGCGGTGCTGGGCCCCAGGCAATGCTTGTCGACCAGGCGGCGCAGGTGGTCCACGGCCGCCTGCACGTCGTAGGGGCGGTCCTCGATGGCGGCCATCACCAGGTCGCGCGCGGAGAACAGGGCGGCGCGGGTGACTTCCTCGTGCCAGGCGCGCACCACCACCTTGTAGACGCCGCGGATCGGGGTCTCGCGCGCCTTGCCGAAGCCGCCGGGCATGCCGGCCAGGTTCTGCAGCTCGAGCGTGACGTGTTCGAGGATGTGGCCGGGCCAGGTGCCTTCCTTGAGGCGCTGCAGGAAGCCGCCGCGCTCGCCGATGCTGCAGCGGTGCTCGATCAGCGAGGGCAGCCAGGCCGACAGGCGCTCGTAGAATCCCGGGATGGTGTTGGAGGGAAAGTCCTCCAGTTCCCCGATGTCGACCCACGCCTCCAGCACAGGCCGATATGTCCACATATTCGGGCCGCGCAGCGACATGACATCGAAAATCTCAATGTCCTTCTTTTTCATTGATTTAGCTTGAGGCAGTGGGCGAGTGCCCGAGAAATAGAAGCCTAACCTTTCAGTAACGTTACAACGGTCAGCCGGTTGACTTTCTTGATTAAAAAGCGATTGTGCAGTGCATCAGGAGCGCCCGTGCGTTTGGCCTTATGTATACTGCGGGCAAATTGGCGGGCCGCCAGGGCGCGCCCGCGCTAAATTGTTTCAAGTTATGTCCATGTCCAGGGGACGCAGCATGCTGTGCCAACGATGACCCAACCTTCCTTGCCCGCGATTGATACCGACGCCCCGAACGAACCGTGGCGTAACGAACTCGGCACCCGTCTGGTGCCCGGCGAGGCCGTCCTGGCCTGGCTGGCGGTGGATCTCGACGCGAGGCTGCATTTTACCCAAGGCTGGGTGCTTGTGACGGATCGTCGACTGCTGGCCCGCACGTCGGGCCAGGGCGACTGGCAGGAATGGGCGGTCCAGCCCGGATTATCGCTGCATCACGCCGATCATGCCGGCGTCGGCACGCTCGAGCTGCAGCAGGCCGGCCGCCTGCTGGCGAGCTGGCGCTACACGCTGGGCCACAACCCGGCCGCGCTGCGCCTGATCGACCAGTTCCATGCCCGGCGCGACCTGCCGCAGGCGGGCGCCCAGGGGCTGCCCGGCGCCGAGGCGGTGTGCCCGACCTGCAAGGCGCCGCTGTCGCCCGACGACGAGCAGTGCCCGCAGTGCAGCCGCGACCTGGAGACGCCGCCCTCGACCTGGGCGCTGCTGCGCCTGTGGCGCTTTGCCCGGCCGTACCGCTTCGAGCTGCTGGCCGGTTTCCTGCTGACGCTGCTGTCGACGGCCGCCACGCTGGTGCCGCCGTACCTGACCATGCCGCTGATGGACAACGTGCTGATTCCGTTCCAGAACGGCGTGCCCATCGACTACGGCCGGGTCAAGCTCTACCTCGCCGGCCTGCTGGGCGCGGCGCTGGTGGCGTGGAGTCTGGGCTGGGCGCGCACCTACCTGCTGGCGCGGGTGTCGGAGCGCATCGGCGCCGACCTGCGCACCACCACCTACGAACACCTGCTGCGCCTGTCGCTGGAGTATTTCGGCGGCAAGCGCACCGGCGACCTGATGGCGCGCATCGGCTCGGAAAGCGACCGCATCTGCGTGTTCCTGTCGCTGCATCTGCTGGATTTCGCCACCGACGTGCTGATGATCGTCATGACGGCGGCCATCCTGATCTCCATCAACCCGTGGCTGGCGCTGGTGACGCTGGTGCCGCTGCCGTTCATCGCGTGGATGATCCACCTGGTGCGCGACCGCCTGCGCCACGGCTTCGAGAAGATCGACCGGATCTGGTCCGAGATCACCAACGTGCTGGCCGACACCATCCCGGGCATCCGCGTGGTCAAGGCCTTCGCCCAGGAAAAGCGCGAGGTCGAGCGCTTCCGCGAGGCCAACCGCCACAACCTGGCCATCAACGACCGCGTCAACGCGGTGTGGTCGCTGTTCACGCCGACCGTCACGCTGCTGACCGAGATCGGCCTGCTGGTGGTGTGGATCTTCGGCATCTGGCAGGTCTCGCACAACGCCATCACGGTGGGCGTGCTGGTGGCCTTCCTGACCTACATCAGCCGCTTCTATACGCGCCTGGACTCGATGAGCCGCATCGTCTCGGTCACGCAGAAGGCGGCCGCCGGCGCCAAGCGCATCTTCGACATCCTCGATCACGTCTCGAGCGTGCCGGAGCCGACCCGGCCCGTGCACCTGGAGCGCGTGGAAGGCGCCATCGAGCTGCGCGACCTGGGCTTCCGCTATGGCAACCGCGCGGTGATCCGCGGGCTCAACCTGTCGATCGCGCCGGGCGAGATGATCGGCCTGGTGGGGCACAGCGGCTCGGGCAAGAGCACGCTGGTCAACCTGATCTGCCGCTTCTACGACGTCTCGGAAGGCGCGATCCGCGTCGACGGGGTGGACATCCGCTCGCTGCCGGTGTCGGAGTTCCGCCGTCACATCGGGCTGGTGCTGCAGGAGCCGTTCCTGTTCTTCGGCACCATCGCCGAGAACATCGCCTACGGCAAGCCCGGCGCGACCCGCGAGGAGATCGTCGCGGCCGCGCGCGCGGCCCACGCGCACGAGTTCATCCTGCGCCTGCCGCACGGCTACGACTCGCTGGTCGGCGAGCGCGGCCAGGCGCTGTCCGGCGGCGAGCGCCAGCGCATCTCGATCGCGCGCGCGCTGCTGATCAACCCGCGCATCCTCATCATGGACGAGGCCACCTCGTCGGTGGACACCGCCACCGAGAAGGAAATCCAGAAGGCGCTCGACAACCTGGTGCAGGGCCGCACCACGATCGCCATCGCGCACCGCCTGTCGACGCTGCGCAAGGCCGACCGGCTGGTGGTGATGGACCGCGGCCAGATCGTGGAAGTGGGCGGGCACGAGGAGCTGCTGGCTCGCGAAGGCGCCTACTACAAGCTCTACCAGGCGCAGGCCCGCAACGTCGACACCGACGCGGACCCGAGCCTCGATACCGCCGCAGCGGCCAACGTGTAAGCAGGCAGCCTCCATGCAACGACACGAGCAACAACAGCAGCAAGCCGACTTCAAGCTTGCGCGCAACGCGCTGGGCCGCCTGGTGATGACCACGGCGGACGGCACCGTGCACGAAGGCGTGGTGCCGGTGCGCGCGTTTCCGATCGCCGCGCCCGACGACGGCGTCGGCATCATCAGCGCCGACGGCCGCGAGCTGGCCTGGCTGCCGCGCCTGGATACCCTGCCCGCGCCGCTGCGCGAGATGATCGAGGCCGAGCTGGCCAGCCGCGAGTTCATGCCGGAGATCCGCCGCATCCGCTCGGTGTCGACCTTCGCCACGCCCAGCACCTGGGAAGTGGAAACCGACCGCGGCGTCACCTCGCTGGTGCTGCGCGGCGAGGAAGACATCCGCCGCCTGGCCGGCGCCACGCTGCTGATCTCCGACAGCCACGGCATCCACTACCTGCTGCGCAACCTGGCCGGACTGGACAAGGCCAGCCGCAAGCTGCTCGACCGTTTCCTGTAAGCGCGCGGCCCGGGCGGCCGCCTCGGGCCGTCAGTGCTTGCCGGTGAAGATCATGCCGGCCTGGCGGTCGGCGCGCATCACGAACAGGTAGAGCTGGCCGAGCGTGGGCAGGCTGTGCGTGGTGGTGGGGTCGTAGTAGGCAATGCCCGTCATCGTCGTGTTCGGGTAGCGGCACGGCGCCGCGCCGAACTGCAGGCTGACGTTGTAGACCTTGCCCTGGCGCCGCGGCGTCGCGGTGCCCGTGAACGCGCATCCCGCGCCGGCGTCCACGGTGATGTTGCCGGTGGCGTCGACGTGCATGGTGATGCCGTCCGAGCGCATGCCGCTGGTGTCCAGCGCCACCGCGCTGCCCGAGTAATCCCCCCGCAGCCCGTCCACCGTGGCGATGTAGTTGTAGTCCGTGCTGTAGTTCGCGGTGAACGCCGTATTGCGCGCGTTGCGGTAGGTCAGTTGCGTCTGCATCAGCGTGCTGGGCACGAAGCTGCCGTTGAAGTTCGCGGCCGTGAGGTTGTAGCCGGCCGCTTCCAGGTTGAAGTCGAGCCCGTTGTTGTTGGTGGTGAGCGTGTCGTTGTTGCTGCTGTAGTTGCCGGTGATCACGCCCATCGGCACATCGGGCACGCCCGGCGCCGAATAGAAGATGTAGAAGGCGTTCTCGTCGAGCACCAGCACGTTGACGCGCTGCCCGTCCGGCGTGCTGCCGTTGAAGATGCCCGTGCCGATGGCATTGGTGTCGGGCGCCGGCGGCACCACCGGGGTGACGGGGGTGACGGGCGTGGTGGGGTCGGTCGGCGTGCTGCCGGCCGCTGGCGGCGTGCGCACGAGCGCCAGCCCGCTGTCGTTGTCGCCCGAGCCGCCGCATCCCGCGAGGACGAGCGAGATGGCCGCCGCGCCGATGATTCTCTTCATGTTGCCTCTTGCCGGTTCCGTTTTTTGCCCGGACGAAGCGTACGCCGTCCGGTCGTCGAAAAAAAATATCGACTGTAACAGACGATTACAATTTCGCGGCGGCCTCGCGCGGAAGCGGGTGGCGCTTCAGGCCCGGGCCGCCCGCCTGCCCGGCTTGCCCGGCTCCGCGGAGGCGGGCGGCGCGCGTTTCACGCCCGGCGGCATCGGCTGCGACTGCAGCGTGTCCTGCAGCAGGTCCAGCAGCAACTGGGCGCTCGGCGCGAGCGCGCGCAGCGGGCGCGACATCACGCAGATCTCGCGCGTGAGGGTCGGTTCCTGCAATTCCTTCCAACGCAGTGCCTTGTTGCTGTTGCGCTGGAACGAGAGCGCCGGCAGTACCGCGTAATAGTCGCCGCTGGCCAGGACATCGAACAGGTAACTGGTGCTCTCGACTTCGTCGTGATCCTCGTTGAAGGGCGCGAACGAAGGCATGTGCAGGCGCAGGAAATGGCCGATCGCCGTGTCCGCGTTGAAGCCGACATAACGTCCCCAGGTGAGGTCGGACCACCTGACCGGCCGCTTGAGCGCGGCGATCGGCGTGTCGCAATGGCAGACGACGCCGTAGGTATCCGTCATCAGCGGCGTGTACGTCAGCTCGTCGTTGTCCTGGTAACGGCTGTCGATGGCGAAGTCGACCTCGCCTTCCGCCACCAGGCGCTCGGTCTCCTGCGCCGCGGGATTCCGCAGCGAAATGGTGATGTGAGGGTACTGGCGGCGGAACTGCTGCAGCACCGGCACCAGGAACTGGCTAATGACCGAGGCCGCCGCGCCGATCCGTATATGGCCGCGTTCGCCCTGGGCCAGGGCCAGCATGTCCGAGACGGCGCTGTCCAGTCCATTGACCAGCCGTTCGGCCTCCGCCAGGAACCCCGTGGCGTGCGCGGTGAGCGTGACGCGGCGGGTCGTCCGGTCGAACAAGCGCACGCGCAGGCCCGCTTCCAGTTGCTGGATCGTCGCGGTCAGCGCCGAAGGGGTGACGCAGAGACGATGCGCCGCGGCCACGAACGAGCCGGTCTGCGCCACGGTCAGCAGCGCGCGAAGCTGTTTGATGTTGACGTTATGCGCCAAGGCCCGCTCCCATCCCGAATCCGGCCCGCGCCGGCCCGTGGGTCGCCGCATATGATTATTCGATTTATTTTTATAATGATTATAAAAAATTCGTTTGTCAATAATTATGGGCATTCATAGACTGCGGAGCTACGAACTACTCGCCGCATCCAGGCAGTCTTATGCCAACGAAGTCATCGAATTCGGTCCAGCACGCACGCGGGCAGACGATTGCCGAGAAGCTGCTGTCGCGCGCGGCGAATCACGCCGTCCATGCCGGCGACCTCGTGATCTGCCAGCCCGATGCCGCGATGGGGACCGACGGCTCCATTCCCATGGCGCTGCAATATTTCCGGACCATGCAGGACGACGGCGGCCTGCCCCCGCCGGCGTTTCCCGAGCGGTTGGTTTTTGCGCTGGACCACTATGGCGCGTCCTCCGGCGAGCGGGCGCTTGTGCTGCAGGAGACGGCGCGCGACTTCGCGCGCAAGGCCGGCATCTGCGTCTTCGAGACCGGCGAGGGGATCGGGCATCAGCTGATGCTGGAGCGCGGCCGGGTGCTGCCGGGCCAGCTGGTGGTCGGGGCCGATTCACATGCCGTCTCCTACGGCGCGCTCAACGCATTCGGCAGCGGGATCGGCTCGTCCGACCTCGCCGGGATTTTCCAGTGCGGCCAGATCTGGCTCAAGGTGCCGGCGTCGATCCGGATCGTCCTGCATGGGCGGCTTCCGCACTACGCAAGCGCCAAGGATGTCGCGCTGACGCTGGCCCGGCGGCTGGGCGCGGGAGGCGCGAACTATTGCGCGCTGGAGTTCGCCGGCCCGGGCGTCGCCACGCTCGACATCGACGACAGGATCGTGCTGGCGAACATGTCCGTGGAAATGGGCGCGAAGGCGGGCATCTTTCCGCACGACCAGGCGACGGATGCCTGGCTGGCTTCGCGCACGAGCACCGCCTATGTTCCCGCCGCCGCGGACGCGGATGCCGAGTACGAGCAGATCATCGAGGTGAACCTGGACGACATCGTGCCCCAGGTCGCCCTGCCACATCGCGTGGACAACGTGACCGACGTGGCGGACAGCGCCGGCACGCGGATAGACATCGTCTATCTGGGGACATGCACCGGGGGGCGTCTCAAGGACTATCGGGAAGCCCTTGACGTGCTTTGCGCGGGGCGCGGCATCGCCGACGGCGTTCGCCTCATCGTGACGCCGGCCTCCAGAGAGATACAGCGGGAACTCGAACGCAGCGGCATGGCGGAGTCGTTCCGCCGCCTCGGCGCCGAATTTCAGGAACCGGGCTGCGGCTCGTGCTGCGGGACCTGCGGCGCGATTCCCGGCGACGGGCAGAAGGTGCTCTCGACCGCGAACCGCAATTTCAAGGGCCGCATGGGCAACCGCGAGGCGGAAATCTTCCTGGCGTCGCCGCGCATCTGCGCCCAGGCCGCGCTGACCGGCAGGCTGGAAGACATGGAGCGCACGCAATGATGGCGCTCGGGGAATCCGCCGGCGAGACGCTGCAGGGACGTGCCCGCGTGCTCGGGGACGACGTCAACACCGACTACATCATCTCGTCGAGCCGCAAGAAGAACAGCGTCGATCCCGACGTCCTGCGCCATTACCTGTTCGAGGATCTCGATCCGTCGTTCGCGGCGAGCGTGCGGGACGGCGACATTCTCGTCGCGGGACAGAACTTCGGGTGCGGCTCCGCGATGGAGGTCGCTGTCACGACCGTTCTCGGCGCCGGCATCAAGGCGGTGGTCGCCAGGAGTTTCGCCAGGACGTACTGGCGCAATGCAATCAACAACGGGCTGCTGCTGGTCACGGGCGACGCGCGGGACCTGCGGGAGAGCGAGTCCCTGCGGATCCGCATGACCCGCGACAGGGCATGGCTGGAAGTTGGAGACGGCCAGCGGCGTATCGAATGCGAAGCCGTTCCCGAAATCGTCCATCTGCTGCGGCGCGAGGGCGGCCTGATCCCCTACCTGAAGCGCCATCGCCGGCTCCCCGGGTTCGACGACGATGCGCAACGCGCCGATGCCGCCGCGCGTGCGGGGGGCGCGCCGACCTGAGCGCACCGGTCCCGGCCAGGACGCCATGCGCCCCCCGTTCGCCGGGCTTCCCGCCGCACTCCCGCATCCTGATGACGACCCTGTTCTCGGCCTGAACCGTCCTCGTTGACGACCGCCTCACCCCGCAAGGAAACACCAAGACATGAAACACATATCGATCGGCGTAGATATCGGCGGCACCTTCACCGACATCGTCGCGCTCGACTATCAGAGCGGCAGGATCCACGCCAAGAAGGTCCTTACCGCCTACGCCGATCCGACACAGCCCGTCATGGACGGCATCGAGGCCCTGCTGCGGGAGAACGGCTTTCGCGCCGCGCAGGTCGGCCGCTTCGTGCACGCGACCACGCTGTTTACGAATGCGCTGATCGAAGGGAAGGGCGCCAGGACGGGGCTTCTTACCACCGCCGGCTTCGGCGATGCCATAGAGATCGGGCGCGAGCGCCGCTACGATCTCTACGATGTGCACATCGACGGGCCGCAGAGCCTGGTGCCTCGCCATCTGCGCGCGGAGATCGCCGCGCGCATCGATGCGGCGGGCATCGAAGTCACGCCGCCCGACCGCGGCGAGACGCTGGCGGCGGTCGGCAAGCTGGTTGCGCAGGGAGTCGATTCGCTGGCCATCTGCCTGCTGCACGCCTACGTGAACCCGCGGCACGAGGCGCAGGTCGCGGCGTGGATTGCCGAGGCATTCGGGGAGATCAGCGTCTGCATCTCCAGCGCGATCGCCCCCGAGATCCGCGAATACGACCGGGTCTGCACCACCGTCGCCAACGCCTGCGTTCAACCCATCGCGCGCAGCTATCTCGACCGGCTGGAGCACAGGGTGAAGGCGATCGGCATCGATTGCGGCGTCCTGATGATGCTTTCCAACGGCGGGCTCTCCGCCGTGGCCGAGGCCAGGCGAAAGCCCATCGACCTGCTTGAGTCCGGGCCGGCGGCCGGTGCGATCTCGGCGGCATGGTCCGGAAGCCGCAACGACCGCACGAGCCTGCTCGCGTTCGACATGGGCGGCACCACCGCCAAGCTCTGCCTGGTCCAGGACGCCAGGCCGGCGGTGGCATACGGCTTCGAGGCGGCGCGGCGCAAGCGCTTTTCCGAGGGCAGCGGCATTCCGATCAAGATCACCACGGTGGACCTGATCGAGATCGGCGCGGGCGGCGGCAGCATCGCGCGTTCCGACAGCATGAAGTTGCTGAAGGTCGGACCGGAGAGCGCCGCATCCGAGCCCGGCCCCGCGTGCTTCGGCCGCGGCGGAACGCAGCCGACGGTGACCGACGCCAATGTCGTCCTCGGTTATCTCGACCCGAAATCGTTCGCCGGCGGCGCCATCCCGATCGACGTCGCCAGGGCCGATGCGGCCCTGCAGGCGCTGGGCAGGACGATCGGCATGGACGGGGCGGTCATCGCGCAGGGCATCCACGACATCGTTGCCGAGAACATGGCGGGCGCGGCGCGCGTGCACATTGCCGAACGGGGCCATGACCCGCGCCGGTTCGACATGGTGTGCACCGGCGGCGGCGGTCCGCTGCACGGGTATGCCGTGGCGCGCAAGGTAGGCATCGGCACGCTGATCGTTCCGCCGGCCGCCGGCGTGGCTTCCGCGATCGGCCTGCTGGTTGCCCCGGCACGCGCCGACCGCTCCCGGACCGCGATTTTCCAGCCCACTGACGGCGACCTGGCCGATCTGGAAGCGAGCTTCGGCAAACTCGCCGGCGAGGCGCGCGGCTGTCTCGAAGAACTGAAGGACGGCTTCGGCGCGATCGCGGTGAAGCGCTACGCCGACGGCCGTTTCATCGGCCAGGGCTTCACGCTCACGTTGCAGCTTCCCGATGGGCCATACGCCGGCCCAGGCGTCGACGCGCAGCCGGTGCGGGCGGCGCTGCTCGCGGCCTTCAACAGCGCGTACAGCGAGAAATTCGGGCGCACGCCGCCCAACGTGCCGGTCGAGCTGGTCAGCCTGCGCGTTTCCGCACTTGCCTACCCGAACGAGACCTTTGCCCCGGCCGCGCTGGCGCAGCGCAGCCAGTCGACGGCGCAGGGTTTCCGGCGGGTTTTCTTCGAGGAGGCCGGCGGCTTCATCGACACGGCAATCTATGCCCGCGGCGAGCTCGCCGTGAATGCGGTTCTGCAGGGGCCACTGCTGGTTGTCGATGCTGACTCGACGCTGGTCGTGGGGCCGGGAGGAACGCTGGTCCAGTCCGAGACCGGCAACCTGATCGTGAACATTCACTGAACTGCGGAGCATCTATCCATCATGCACGGCCAAACCTCCCCGGGACGTGAACTCACGCCCATCTTTCTCGAAGTCTTCTGGACCCGCGTCCGTTCCATCGTCGATGAAGCCGCCAAGCTCATCGTGAGGACCTCGTTCTCCACGCTGTCTTCGGAAGCCAACGACTTCGCGGTGGTCCTGACCGATGCGCGGGGACGCTCGCTGATCGAGAACAGCGGCAGCATCCCATCGTTCATCGGCACGCTCCCGGCAACGGTGCGGCACGCGATCGAGGTCATCGGTATCGACGCGATGCGCGAAGGGGATGTCTACATCACCAACAATCCCTGGCACGGAACGGGCCACCTGAACGATTTCTGTTTCGTCAGGCCGGTCTTCCACCGCGGGGCGCTCGTCGCATTCGCGGCCACGGCCGCCCACATGCCCGACATCGGCGGGCGCATCCGTTCGGTGGATGCCAGGGAAATCTTCGAGGAAGGTTTCCAGATCCCGCTGATGTACCTGCTGCGCGAGGGACGGGCGGATGCTTCCCTGATCAGCCTGCTTCGCGCCAACGTGCGGACGCCCGACCAGACCGTGGGCGACCTCTGGTCGCAGGTGGGCGCTACCGAGCTGGTCGACCGCCGCGTCAACGAAGTCATGTCCGAATACGGCCTGTCGACCACGGAGGACATCGCCGAAGCCTTGTTCGCGCGCAGCGACCGGGCCATGCGCGACGCCCTGGCGGCGTTACCCGACGGTGAATACGTCTACGAAATGCAGACGGACGGATTCGAGTCGCCGTTCACCTACAAGGTGCGCGTGACGATCGCCGGCGAGACCATCGACATCGATTTCGACGGCACGAGCCCGCAGCAGGCCAAGGGCATCAATTGCGTTCTCGCCTACACCTATGCCATGTCCGTGTATGCGATCAAGAGCCTCCTGATTCCCGACCTGCCCAACAATGACGGCCTGTTCCGCGGGATCACGGTCCGGGCGCCGGCGGGCTCGCTGCTCAACCCCGTGTTTCCCGCCGCGGTGGGCGGCCGGGCCTGCACCGGGCACTACGTTCCCAGCCTGGTGTTCGGCGCATTGCAGGGCGTGCTGCCGGAGCGCGTGATGGCCGGCGTGGGCTCGCCCCTGTGGATTGTCAACATGAGCGGCGTGCGCAAGAACGGCCGGCCGTTTACTTCCGTGTTGTTCTTCAACGGGGGCATGGGGGCAACGGCGGAAAAAGATGGCGTGAGCGCCACGTCCTGGCCGAGCAACATCTCGTCCACCCCGGTGGAGGTCGCCGAGCGCGAAAGCCCGTTCTTCTTCAAGTACAAGCGCCTGATACCGGCATCGGGCGGTGCCGGCAGGCACCGCGGCGGCCTAGGGCAGGAAATTTGCTTTCAGAGCCTGCACGAAGGTCCGCTGAACGTCGTGTTCCTGACCGAGCGGATCCGGCACCCGGCCCAGGGGATCGCAGGCGGGGAGCCCGGCGCGTGCGGTGCCGTCCAGATCAACGGCGAGGATGTCGATTCCCGCCGTCCGCACATAGTCAAGCGAGGAGACGAAATCGTCCTGAGGACACCCGGTGGAGGTGGCTATGGCCCCCCGTCGGAGCGGACCGAAGCCGCCAGAGCAGCGGACGCCCGGCAGGGCTATCGATAGCCTTTCACACACATCAAGGGAAAAACATGAAACCCGCAAGATCCAGATCAGCAAACCGCGCCCGGCTCGTTGCGAAGGCGCTCGCTTGCATCGCCGTGGCTGCCACCACGACGATGGCACAGGCGCAGCCCGCGAATTATCCGCAGCAGCCGGTTCGCGTCGTGGTGCCGTTTCCGCCTGGTGGCGTCGCCGACATGATTGCCCGGCTGCTCATGACCGGTATTTCCCAGAATATCCGCCAGAGCATCGTCATCGACAACCGCGGGGGAGCCAGCGGCTCCATCGGCACCTCGGTGGTCGCGCACTCGAAACCGGATGGGTACACCTTGCTGATGGTGCTGGATACTTTCGCGATCAACCCCTTGATCTACGAAGACGCGAATTATGCCAACAAGGATTTCGCGCCGATCTCGATGATCACGCAGTCGCCGATGGTCCTGCTCGCCAACCAGAATCTCCCCGCCAAGTCCGTCGGCGATCTCACCAGACTGGCCAAGGCCAAGCCGGGCACGCTCAACTTCGCCTCGGTCGGCCCGGGAAGCGCGAGCCACCTGACCGCCGAGATGTTCGACGCCAGGCAGGGCGTCAAGATGACGCACGTCCCGTACAAGGGTGGTGCACCGGCACAGACGGCCCTCATGTCCGGCGAAGTCGACATTATGTGGGGGTCGACGCCCTATGCGCTGAGTGTCGTCCGTGCCGGCAAGACGAAGGCGATCGCGCAGGCCAGCAAGACCCGCAGCGCTGTCTTCCCCGACCTGCCGACGACCGCGGAACAGGGCATGCCGGATTTCGAGGCCATCGGCTGGTCCGGGTTGCTCGCACCGGCCGGGACGCCGCCCGAGGTGATCAAGTTCTGGAATGAACAGTTGACGAAGGTCATCCAGGACCCCAAGGTCAAGAAGCAGATGCTGGAGCAGGGCCTCGACATCAAGCTTTCGACCCCAGACGAGTTCGGCAGGTACATCGATGGCCAGACGAAGATGTGGAAGAAGCTGATCGAAGAGCAGCACATTCCGGTTTCATGATCCTCATGGCCTGATGCCGCGGGTTCCCGGCATCGGGCTCCGGCAAGGCGCCGTGCGAGCCTGCCCGGTTGTGCGGGCAGATTCATCCTGGCCGGGCGGCGCGGGCACCGGGGGGGGGCAGTGTCGAGGGACGCGATTTCCTTGTCTTCGAACCGGCACCCGGGTCGCCACCATTTGCCGCCGCGGCTGGGCGTATCCGGGGCGGAACCATTTTGTGGCAATCGGTTGCCCCGGAAACCATCCCATATGCGCGGGCTGTAAAGAAACGCCCCGGCACCACGTGGAACGCCAAATCCCGTGAAACCAAAGAAAAAGCCCGGATATACCGGGCTTCTGGAACGCCCAGGATTAACCTGGAACGAGTAATTGGTGGAGCCGGCGGGAATCGAACCCGCGTCCGCAAGCCCTCCACAGAGAGTTCTACATACTTAGTTCTGTCATTTGATTTAACCGGTGCATCGCGGACGAACACGCTCTACAACGGCGAGTCACTAGGTTTTCGTCCCCTGGTTCGTGACTCACCCGGGGCTTATCTGACGTAAATGACCTCGCGTAGTCTTGCGACTCTAGCCCGTCAGCGAGCCAGTGCGAGGACGGCCGCAATTAAGCGGCCAGTGCGTAACGTTCGTCGTTAGCAGTTATTGCATTCCCATTGATTAACGAGGTGACGGGTCCTCGGTATGCCCTCCACTGCTTTGTAACCCACGTCGAAACCAGGTCGGCCCCGTGTGAACTGCTTGAACAGTGTCAAGAGATGGAATTGTACTCCGTTGGCGTCCCGAAGGGTAGGCCGCGTCCCGGCGCCGCCCGCAGGCTAGCGCCGCGCGGCCGGCGTCAGTAGGGCGATCAGCTCGCTCGGATGGCGCACGAGGTAGTCGGCGCCCCATTCCTCGGGCGGCTCGCCGTCGCCGCAGTAGCCGTAGGCGGCGGTGATGGTGGCCATGCCGGCCGCCTTGCCGGCCTGGATGTCGCGCAGGTCGTCGCCCACGTACACGCAGCGCGCGGGGGCCACGCCGCTGACTTCGGCGGCGTGCAGCAGCGGGGCGGGGTGGGGCTTGGCGTGCGCCGTGGTGTCGCCGCTGACCACCGCCGAGGCGCGCGGCGCCAGGCCGATGGCGGCCACCAGCGGCGCGGTGAAGCGGGTGACTTTGTTGGTGACGATGCCCCAGCGGATGCCGGCGGCCTCGAGCGCGTCCAGCACTTCGCCCATGCCGTCGAACAGGTGCGTGTGCACGGCGATGTCGGCCTCGTAGTAGTCGAGGAAGGTGTCGCGCAGGGCGGGGAACTCGGGGTCGGCCGGGCTCTTGCCGAAGGCCGCGCCGATCAGGCCGCGCGCGCCGTGCGAGGCCACCGGGCGGAGCTTTTCATAGGCCACCGGCGGGTGGCCGTGCTCGACGACGAGGCGGTTGGCGGCCGCGGCGAGATCCGGGGCGGTGTCGGCCAGGGTGCCGTCGAGATCGAAGAAGACTGCGTCGAAGGTCTGCATGGTCAGGCGGGCCGGCGCAATGCCATCAGGTAGTTCACGTCGGTGTCGGAGCCCAGCGCGTAGACGCGGGTCAGCGGGTTGTAGGTCATGCCGCGCATCTCGATCAGTTCGAGCCCGGCGTTGCGGGCGTAGCGGGCCAGTTCCGACGGCGTGATGAACTTGTCGTAGTCGTGCGTGCCGCGCGGCAGCATCTTGAGCACGTACTCGGCGCCGACCACGGCCAGCAGGTAGGCCTTGAGGTTGCGGTTGATGGTGGAGAAGAACACGGTGCCGCCGGGCCGCACCAGCGTGGCGCAGGCGCGCACGACCGATTGCGGATCGGGCACGTGCTCGAGCATTTCCATGCAGGTCACTACGTCGAAGCCGGCGGGCATGCGCGCGGCCAGCGCTTCGGCGGCGATCTCCTCGTAAGTCACGGCTACGCCGGACTCCAGGCTGTGCAGGTCGGCCACGCGCAGCGCCTTGGCGGACAGGTCGATGCCACGCACGGTGGCGCCGCTGCGCGCCATGCTCTCGGCCAGGATGCCGCCGCCGCAGCCGACGTCGACCACCTGCTTGCCGCTCAGGCCGGCAATGCCGTCGATCCAGCCCAGGCGCAGCGGGTTGAGCTCGTGCAGCGGCTTGAACTCGCTTTCCGGGTCCCACCAGCGGTGGGCCAGTTCGCTGAACTTGTCGATTTCGCGGGCGTCGGCGTTCTTGCCGAGCAGGGTGGTTTCCAGGGTGGGGTGGTGCGGCGTGGAGATCTGCGTCATGGAGTTTGGCGCGCGGCCGGTGCGGCGGCGTGAAAGCGGAGGGTATTGCGGCACTGTATCAAAAAAAAAGCCCAGCTTGCGCTGGGCTTTTCTTCATCGGAAAGAATCCGATTAACGTGCGCTGCGGGTGCCGACCACTTCGACTTCCACGCGGCGGTTCGGCTGCTGGCAGGCGATCTGGGCCTTGCGGGTACCCTTGCACGACTTCGGATCGACCTTCAGTTGGCGCTTGCCCTTGCCTTCCGTGTAGACACGGTTGGCTTCCACGCCCTTGCTCACCAGATAGGCCTTGACGGCTTCGGCACGACGGATCGACAGGCGATCGTTGTACTTGTCCGAACCGAACGAGTCGGTGTGGCCAACGGCGATGATGACTTCCAGGGTGATGCCGGACAGCTTGGAGGACAGGTCGTCCAGCTTGGCCTTGCCTTCGGGCTTCAGCACGGCCTTGTCGAAATCGAACAGGGTGTCGGCAGCGAAAGTGACCTTTTCGCTGGAGACGACCGGCGGAGCAACCGGAGCTTGCGGTTGAGCAACCGGAGCGGACGCCGGAGCCAGGGCGCCGTCGCACAGGGCGTTGGCGGTGGCCGGGGTCCACGAGCTATCGCGCCAGCAGAGCTCGTTCGTGCCGTTCTTCCACACGTACTCGCTCGTACCGTTGCCCCAGTTATCGTTCACAGCCTTCTTTTCGTAGGGGACGGACTGGGCTTGAGCGGATGCAGCCATTACTGCGGTAGCTGCAACGAGCGCGAGCTTGGCAAATTTTTTCATATTTCTCCTCTCAGGATGAGATCACCGCAGGGTTACTGCGAGCAAATGGACGGAAACAAGTCATACATTCTTCGGAGTATAACATTCTCGATGCGGTGTATGCTCCACTTCGAACAATGTCTGGCTCTTCGCTGGGGAATTGTGCCACAAGCCTCGTTTCCTAAGAAGTAAATATATTCGATTCAATCAATGGGTTTTGGGCCTGTGGTGTTTGTGCAACATGACCCTTGCGATGCCCGCAAACCCTTGCCTGGCCGGGCTTGCAGGTTTTCGGCGCGGGCTCCGCGCGGCCGTTCCGGGCCTCGCGCGAGGGCTGCCGCGCGGGGCCCCCACGGCCGCGGGGGCGGGGTGCCGGGCATGTTAGAATGCCACGTTGCCCTGCTGTCAGACGCTCTCGCGGCGAATGGCGATTCACCGGGGCGCCTTCTGTTTAAATTCGCCGCATAACCCACGCCGCAATGGATCAATTCGCCAAAGAAACCCTTCCGGTCTCCCTCGAAGAGGAAATGCGCCGCTCCTATCTCGATTACGCGATGAGCGTGATTGTCGGGCGCGCGCTTCCCGACGTCCGGGATGGCCTGAAGCCGGTGCACCGGCGTGTGCTCTATGCGATGCATGAGCTGAACAACGACTGGAACCGGCCGTACAAGAAATCGGCGCGTATCGTGGGGGATGTGATCGGTAAGTACCACCCCCACGGCGACACTGCTGTATACGATACGATCGTCCGCATGGCGCAGAATTTTTCGCTGCGCTACATGCTCGTCGATGGCCAGGGGAATTTCGGCTCGGTGGACGGTGATAACGCGGCCGCCATGCGTTATACCGAAATCCGCCAGTCCAAGATCGCCCACGAGATGCTGCTGGACATCGACAAGGAAACTGTCGATTTCGGGCCGAATTATGACGGTTCCGAAAATGAGCCGCTGATTCTGCCGGCCCGCATCCCCAATCTGCTGATTAATGGTTCGTCGGGTATCGCGGTCGGCATGGCCACCAATATCCCGCCGCACAACCTCAACGAAGTGGTCGACGGCTGCCTGCACCTGCTGCGCAATCCGCAGGCCACGGTGGACGAGCTGATCGAGCTGATCCCGGCGCCGGACTTCCCGACCGCCGGCATCATCTACGGCATCCAGGGCGTGCGCGAGGGCTACCGCACCGGCCGCGGCCGCGTGGTGATGCGCGCCAAGACGCACTTCGAGGACATCGACCGCGGCCAGCGCCAGGCGATCATCGTCGACGAGCTGCCGTACCAGGTCAACAAGCGCACGCTGCTCGAGCGCATCGCCGAACTCGTCACCGACAAGAAGGTCGAGGGCATCTCGGATATCCGCGACGAGTCCGACAAGTCCGGCATGCGCGTGGTGGTCGAACTCAAGCGCAACGAAGTGCCGGAGGTGGTGCTCAACAACCTCTACAAGCACACCCAGCTGCAGGACACCTTCGGCATGAACATGGTGGCGCTGGTCGACGGCCAGCCGCGCCTGCTGAACCTGCGCCAGATGCTGGACTGCTTCCTGTCGCACCGGCGCGAGGTGGTCACCCGCCGCACCGTGTTCGAGCTGCGCAAGGCGCGCGAGCGCGGCCACGTGCTCGAAGGCCTGGCGGTGGCGCTGGCGAACATCGACGAGTTCATCGCCATCATCAAGGCCGCACCGACTCCGCCGATCGCCAAGCAGGGCCTGATGGCCAAGGCCTGGGATTCGAGCCTGGTGCGCGAGATGCTGTCGCGCGCCGAGGGCGAGACCCCGGGCGGCCGCGCGTCCTACCGCCCGGACGGCCTGCCGGCCATCTTCGGCATGCAGGGCGACGGCCTGTACCGCCTGTCCGACTCGCAGGCGCAGGAAATCCTGCAGATGCGCCTGCAGCGCCTGACCGGCCTGGAACAGGACAAGATCGTCCAGGAATACCGCGACATCATGGCGGAAATCGCCGACCTGCTCGACATCCTGTCGCGGCCCGAGCGCATCAGCACCATCATCGTCGACGAACTGACCGCGATCCGCGCCGAATTCGGCGACGCGCGCCGCTCGCACATCGAGCTCAACGCGACCGAGCTCGACACCGAGGACCTGATCACGCCGCAGGACATGGTGGTGACGCTGTCGCACAGCGGCTACATGAAGAGCCAGCCGATCTCCGAGTACCGCGCGCAGAAGCGCGGCGGGCGCGGCAAGCAGGCCACCGCCACCAAGGAAGACGACTGGATCGACACGCTGTTCGTGGCCAACACCCACGACTACATCCTGTGCTTCTCGAACCGCGGCCGCCTGTACTGGCTCAAGGTGTATGAGGTGCCGCAGGGCTCGCGCAACTCGCGCGGCCGGCCGATCGTCAACATGTTCCCGCTGTCCGACGGCGAGAAGATCAACGTCATCCTGCCGGTGCGCCAGTTTGACGCAGAGCATTTCATCTTCATGAGCACCGCGCGCGGCACCGTGAAGAAGACCGCGCTGACCGAGTTCTCCAACCCGCGCAAGGCCGGCATCATCGCGGTGGACCTCGACGAGGGCGACTACCTCGTGGGCGCCGCCGTCACCGACGGCCAGCACGACGTGATGCTGTTCTCGGACGCCGGCAAGGCCGTGCGCTTCGACGAGAACGACGTGCGCCCGATGGGCCGCCAGGCGCGTGGCGTGCGCGGCATGAACCTGGAAGACAGCCAGAGCGTGATCGCCATGCTGGTGGCGCCGGCCGAGACCAGCGAGCAGGCCGGCTCGGTCGGCAGCGTGCTGACCGCCACCGAGAACGGCTACGGCAAACGCACGCCGATCTCCGAATACACTCGACACGGCCGTGGCACCAAGGGCATGATTGCGATCCAGACGAGCGAGCGCAACGGCCGCGTGGTGGCCGCGGCGCTGGTATCGCCGGACGACGAGATCATGCTGATCACGACCGGTGGCGTGCTGATCCGTACTCGCGTGGCGGAGATTCGCGAAATGGGCCGCGCCACGCAGGGTGTGACGCTGATCAACGTGGATGAAGGCACCAAGCTGTCGGGGCTGCAGCGGATCGTCGAGAGCGATGCCGACAATGGCGTCGCGGGTGACGAATCCGACGCGGCCGGGACGGATGGCGCCGAAGGTGCCGCGCAGGGCGAGCAGGCCGGTGCGCCGGGCGGCACCGAAGCGGGCACGCCGGACACGGGATCGGATTCGTAAATTGTTGCAACATTGGACCGCGGCGCCGGAACTCGATTGCCGGCCGCGGGACTAAAACGGACATATTCAAGGGAGTCACAATGCTCAAGACCTATCGACGTATCGCTGTTCTGGCTGCCTTCGTGCCGGCCATGATGCTGGCTGGCGCGGCGCATGCCCAGGCTCAGGACGCGGACAAGACCGCTGCCATCAAGGAACTGCTGACGGTGATGCAGGCCGACCAGGCCGTGAAGGGCCAGGCCGACAACTGGCAGCAGGGCGCCAAGCAGGAAGCGCCGATGGTCCTGGAACAGGTGCTCGTCGAGAACAAGACGCTCAACGACAAGCAGAAGCAGGCCGCCGTCGACAAGCTCAAGAAGAACGGCGCGGTGCAGCGCATGGTGGACGGCGCGGGCCAGGCCTTCACCACCGACGGCTTCAAGAGCGACGCCATCAAGGCGCACTACGACGCCTTCGCCAAGTACTACAGCGCGCAGGAAATCCGCGACCTGACCACCTTCCTGAAGTCGCCCACCGGCCAGAAGTTCATGGCCAACCAGGGCAAGGCGACCCAGGAGATCTGGGGCTCGATGATGCAGAAGTACGGCCCGCAGGTCGGCAAGTCGATGCGCGACGCCGCCGAGAAGGAAATCGCCGCCGCTTCGAAGTAAGCCGGCAAGCCGCGCCGCGGGGAGCGGGGCGCCGCCCCGGTCTCCCCATCGCGGTGCGGGTTTGAGGGATAATGGCTGCTTGGTTTACACCGGCAGCCATTTTTCATTTCTACTTCCATGAACGAACCCCAGAATCCAGCACTTGCCGCCATGATGCAGCGCGCCGTGGCCGAGCGTGTCTATAATTTCTCGCCCGGTCCGGCGGCGCTGCCGACCGAGGTGCTGCTGCAGGCGGCCGAGGAGATGCTGTCGTGGCACGGCACGGGGGTGTCGGTCATGGAGATGAGCCACCGCAGCCGCGAGTTCGAGAGCATCCACGCCGAGGCGCTGGCCGGCCTGCGCGAGCTGCTGCGCGTGCCGAAGAACTTCCGCATCCTGTTCCTGCAGGGCGGCGCCATCGGCGAGAACGCGATCGTGCCGCTGAACCTGATGCGCCGCGTGCATGCCGAGCGCCCCAAGGCCGATTTCGTCGTCACCGGCAGCTGGTCGGTGAAGTCCGAGCAGGAAGCGCGCCGCTATGGCGAGGTCAACATCGCCGCCACCAGCGCCGCGCAGAAGTTCACGCGCATCCCCGACGTGTCCGAGTGGAAGCTGTCCGACGACGCGGCCTACGTGCACCTGTGCACCAACGAGACCATCGGCGGCGTCGAGTTCCACACCGTGCCCGACGTCGGCCAGAGCCGCGACGGCGGCCCGGTGGTGGTGGCCGACGTCTCCAGCCACATCCTGTCGCGCGCGGTGGACTGGTCGCGCATCCAGGTGGCCTACGGCGGCGCGCAGAAGAACATCGGCCCGGCCGGCGTGACCATCGTGATCGTGCGCGAGGACCTGCTCGGCCACGCGCATCCGCTGTGCCCGTCCGCGTTCGACTGGCGCCTGGTGGCCGAGCACAATTCGATGTACAACACGCCGCCGACCTACGCCATCTACATCGCCGGCCTGGTCTTCAAGTGGCTCAAGGCCCAGGGCGGCGTGGACGCGATCGAGCAGCGCAACATCGCCAAGGCGGACGCGCTGTACCGCTTCCTCGACCAGAGCGCGTTCTACCGCAACGAGATCGACCCGGCCTGCCGCTCGCGCATGAACGTGCCGTTCTTCCTCGCCGACGAGTCGCGCAACGACGCCTTCCTGGCGGGCGCGCGCGCCAACGGCCTGGTGCAGCTCAAGGGCCACAAGTCGGTCGGCGGCATGCGCGCCAGCCTCTACAACGCCATGCCGCTCGACGGCGTGCTGGCGCTGATCGAGTACATGCGCGAGTTCGAGCGCAGCGCGGCCTGAACGTTGTCCCCGGCCCGGCGCGGCGCAGCCCGCGCCTTGCCGCGCGTCCGCGCCCAGGCGTGAGCCGGGAGGGTGCCGAACGGGCGCAAACCGGTCTTTTTCAGAGCCGCCTTGCAAGGAGGCGGCGCAGCGGATCCATACGATGACAAACCAAGACAAGCACAGTGCGCGGGCGGCGGCGCCGCAGGACAACGCCGCGGCCGAGAAGGCGCTCGGCGTCGAGCTGACGCCGCTGCGCGAGCAGATCGACGCGCTCGACCGCGAACTGCTCTCGATGCTCAACCGCCGCGCGCAGCTCGCCCTCGACGTGGGCGAGGTCAAGAAGAAGTACGGCGCGCCGGTGTTCCGCCCGGAGCGCGAGCTGCAGGTGATCCGCAAGGTGCAGGGCGCCAATCCGGGCCCGCTGCTCGACGACAGCGTGGCCTCGATCTGGCGCGAGGTGATGTCGGCCTGCCGCGGGCTGGAGAAGCCGCTCGAAGTGGCCTTCCTGGGGCCGGCCGGCACCTTCTCCGAGCAGGCGCTGTATGCGCATTTCGGCCATGAGGTGAGCGGCGTGCCGTGCCCGAGCATCGACGAGGTGTTCCGCGCGGTGGAAGCCGGCACCGTCGAGTACGGCGTGGTGCCGGTAGAAAACTCCACCGAGGGCGCGGTGTCGCGCACGCTCGACCTGTTCCTGCAGACCTCGCTCAAGATCAGCGGCGAGATCGCGCTCAAGGTGCACCACAACCTGATGGCGTCGTCGCCCGACATGCAGGGCGTGACCGTGGTGCGCGCCCACGCGCAGGCGCTGGCGCAGTGCCAGCACTGGCTCACGGCCAACTATCCGCACCTCGAGCGCCAGGCGGTGTCGAGCAACGCGGAGGCCGCGCGCATGGCCAGCGAGGACCCGACCTCCGCGGCCATCGCCGGCGAGTCGGCGGCCAACCGCTATCACCTGCACATGGTGCGCACGCATATCCAGGACGACCCGCACAACCGCACCCGCTTCGCGGTGATCGGGCGCTACGAGACCGAGCCCTCGGGTTGCGACCAGACCTCGATGATCCTGTCGGTGCCGAACAAGGCCGGCGCGGTCTACCAGCTGCTCGCGCCGCTGGCCGACAACGGCGTGTCGATGTGCCGCTTCGAGTCGCGCCCGGCGCGCAGCGGCGCGTGGGAGTACTACTTCTACGTCGACGTGGAAGGCCACCAGAACGATGCCGCGGTGGCGCGCGCGCTGGAGGAACTGCGCCGCAACGCGGCCTATTTCAAGGTGCTGGGCTCGTACCCGTCCAGCAAGTAAGGCCGGGACGGCAGGCAGACAGGCGGCAGGCAGATGGCAGCATAGCGGCCGGGCAGCGACCGGCAAGGAGTCGACATGGCAGAGCAGGGCAGGCAGTTCGGTCCCGAGTACGTGCGGGCGATTTCACCCTACGTGGCGGGCAAGCCGATTTCCGAGGTGGCGCGCGAGTTCGGCCTCGACGAAGCCGCCATCGTCAAGCTGGCCTCGAACGAGAACCCGCTCGGCATGCCCGAGTCCGCCCGCACCGCCATCGCCGCCGCGGTGGCCGAGCTGGGCCGCTACCCCGACGCCAACGGCTTCGGGCTGAAGGCCGCGCTGTCGGCCCGCTTCGGCGTGCCGGCCGACTGGCTCACGCTGGGCAACGGCAGCAACGACATCCTCGAGATCGCGGCGCACGCGCTGGTCAGGCCGGGCGAGTCGATCGTCTATGCCGAGCACTCGTTCGCGGTGTACGCGCTCGCCACGCAGGAAGTCGGCGCGCGCGCGATCGAGGTCAAGGCGCGCGACTACGGCCACGACCTGGACGCGATGGCCGCCGCGATCGCGCCGGACACGCGCCTGGTCTTCATCGCCAATCCCAACAACCCGACCGGCACCTTCCTGCCGGCGGCCGCCATCGAGGCCTTCCTGGCCAGGGTGCCGGCCAATGTGGTGGTGGTGCTGGACGAGGCCTACAACGAATACCTCGACGACGCCCAGCAGTACGACTCGGTGGCGTGGGTGCGCCGATACCCGAACCTGCTGGTCTCGCGCACCTTCTCCAAGGCCTACGGGCTGGCCGGGCTGCGCGTCGGCTACGCGGTGGCGCAGCCGGCGCTGACCGACCTGCTCAACCGCATCCGCCAGCCGTTCAACGTCAACAGCCTGGCCCAGGCGGCGGCCATCGCGGCGCTCGGCGACACCGCCTTCCTCAAGCGCAGCGCCGAGCTGAACCGCGCCGGCAAGGCGCAGCTGGTGGCCGCGTTCGACCGGCTCGGCCTGCAATACGTGCCGTCCTCGGGCAATTTCGTGCTGGTGCGCGTGGGCCGCGACGACGGCGCCGGCGCGCGCGTCAACCTGGCGCTGCTCCGGCAGGGCGTGATCGTGCGGCCGGTCGGCAACTACAACCTGCCGCAATGGCTGCGCGTGACCATCGGCCTGCCGGAAGAGAACGCGGCCTTCATCGCGGCGCTCGAGAAAGCGCTCGGATAGCCGGTCCCGCCCTCGTTTTTCTCCGCTTCGCGGCCGGTGCCCGCCCGATCGGCGCCGCCGCGGCCGGGCGGAGCGGATACAATGCCGGATTCCCGAACTTTCGTGCCTGGCAGCGTATTCCCGTGACCGATCCTGCGTCCGCTCCCTATTTTTCCCGTGTCGTCATCGTCGGCGTCGGCCTGATCGGCGGCTCGCTGGCGCTGGCGCTCAAGCGTGCCGGCGTGGTCGGCACCGTGGTCGGCGTGGGCCGCTCGCAGGCTTCGCTCGAGCGCGCGCTCAAGCTCGGCGTGATCGACGAGGCCGCCACGCTGGAAGAGGCCGCCAGGGGCGCCAGCGTGATCGTGCTGTGCGCGCCGGTGGCGCAGACCTTTGCGTTGCTCCATGCACTCGAGCCGCATCTCGAGCCCGCCACCATCGTCACCGACGCGGGCAGCACCAAGTCCGACGTGATCGTGGCCGCCAAGACGGCGCTGGGCGACAAGGCCGCGCAGTTCGTGCCGGCGCATCCCATCGCGGGACGCGAGCTGAACGGCGTCGAGGCCGCGCTGGCCGATCTCTACGACGGCAAGCGCGCCGTGCTGTGCCCGCTGCAGGAAAACAGCCGCCTCGACGTGGCCGCCGTGCGCGCCATGTGGGAAACCGCGGGCGCGCACTGCGACGTGATGTCGGCCGTGCAGCACGATGCCGTGTTCGCCGCGGTCAGCCACCTGCCGCACCTGCTGTCCTACGCGCTGGTGGCGCAGGTGGCCAATGCCGAGGATGCCGCGCTCAAGCTCGATTTCGCCGGCGGCGGCTTCCGCGATTTCACGCGCATCGCCGCGTCCTCGCCCGAAATGTGGCGCGACATCTGCATCGGCAACCGCGAGGCCATGCTGAGCGAGCTGTCGACCTACCAGGCCATGCTCGCCCACCTGAAGACCCTGATCGAGAAAAGCGACGGCGCGGGCCTGGAGCGCATCTTCCAGCGCGCCAGCCGGGCGCGCCTGCAATGGGGCGCGCAGCGCGCGCCCGCCGTCAACGCCGAACCCTGACCGCCACCCACACCGCGGCGGCCCGCCACCGGCGGGGCGCCGCACAACCCGCTCGCAGATCATGGAACACCTCACGCTCGGTCCCCTCACCCGCGCCTCCGGCACGGTCCGCCTGCCCGGCTCCAAGAGCATCTCCAACCGCGTGCTGCTGCTGGCGGCGCTCGCCGAAGGCGAAACGCGCGTACGCGACCTGCTCGATTCCGACGACACCCGGGTGATGCTGCAGGCGCTGCGCACGCTCGGCGTGGAGTGGCGGCAGGAAGACGGCGCGTGCGTGGTGCGCGGCGCCGGCGGCAACTTCCCCAACAAGTCGGCCGACCTGTTCATGGGCAACGCCGGCACCGCGATCCGCCCGCTCACCGCGGCGCTGGCGCTGCAGGGCGGCAGCTACAAGCTGTCCGGCGTGCCGCGCATGCACGAGCGGCCGATCGGCGACCTCGTCGACGGCCTGCGCCAGATCGGCGCGAAGATCGACTACCTCGGCACCGAGGGCTATCCGCCGCTGCAGATCTCGCCGGCGCCGATCCGCATCGACGCGCCGATCCGCGTGCGCGGCGACGTCTCCAGCCAGTTCCTGACGGCGCTGCTGATGACGCTGCCGCTGGCCGACGCCGCCGCCGGCACCATCGAGATCGAGGTGATCGGCGAGCTGATTTCCAAGCCCTACATCGAGATCACGCTCAACCTGCTGGCGCGCTTCGGCATCGAGGTCCGGCGCGAAGGCTGGTCGCGCTTCATCGTGCCGGCGCGCGCGGCCTACCGCTCGCCCGGCGAGATCTTCGTCGAGGGCGATGCCTCGTCGGCCTCGTATTTCCTGGCGGCCGGCGCCATCGGCGGCGGCCCGCTGCGCGTGGAAGGCGTGGGCATGTCGAGCATCCAGGGCGACGTGAAGTTCGCCGAGGCGCTCAACCGCATGGGCGTCAACGTCATGGCCGGCGCCAACTGGATCGAGGTGCGCGGCACCGAGCGCGACGACGGCCGCCTGCGCGGCATCGAGCTCGACTGCAACCACATCCCGGACGCCGCCATGACGCTGGCGGTGGCGGCGCTGTTCGCCGACGGCCCGACCACGCTGACCAACATCGCGAGCTGGCGGGTCAAGGAAACCGACCGCATCGCCGCGATGGCCACCGAGCTGCGCAAGCTCGGCGTGGAAGTGGAGGAGGGCGCGGACTACCTGAAGGTGACGCCACCGTCGCAATGGCAGACGCCGGCCGCCGGCATCGACACCTACGACGACCACCGCATGGCGATGTGCTTCTCGCTGGCCGCGTTCGGCCCGCTGCCGGTGCGCATCAACGAGCCGGGTTGCGTGGCCAAGACCTTCCCAGATTATTTCGAGGTATTCGCCTCTGTGACGCGCTGATCACCGCGCGCGCCCGTGCGCGCCTGCCCCAGTAGCGGCCGGCGGCGTAATGCGCCACAGTAAGAGGATGCGCCGCGCGGCGCCGGCCGGCACTCTTGGCACTCTTGTTAGGAAGATTGATTTTTGTCCTGTTTCAATAAGCAATGACTATCGTCGACGTCATCACAATCGACGGGCCCACCGCCTCCGGCAAGGGCACCGTAGCGCACAAGGTGGCCGATGCGCTCAGCTTCCACTTGCTGGACAGCGGGGCCCTGTACCGCCTGGTGGCGCTCGCCAGCGAGCGGGCGGGCATCGACGCGCAGGATGTCGAGGGGCTTGCAAAACTGGCCACCCGCCTCGATGTCAAGTTCGGCCCGGACCGGGTCTGGCTCGGCGGCGAGGAGGTCAGCCTGGCCATCCGCGCCGAGGCCACCGGCAACCGCGCCTCCGCCATCGCCGTGCACCAGCCGGTGCGCGACGCGCTGACGGCGCTGCAGCGCGGTTTCCGCAAGCTGCCCGGGCTGGTTGCCGACGGGCGCGACATGGGCACCGTGATTTTCCCGGGCGCCCGCCTGAAGGTGTTCCTGACCGCAAGTGTCGAGGCGCGCGCTCGCAGGCGCTATAAACAATTGATTGATAAGGGAATTTCTGCTAATATCGAAGACCTTTTGCGTGACCTCGAGTCGCGCGACCTGCGGGATCGCACCCGCACGGCCGCGCCGCTGCGTCCCGCAACGGATGCGCGGCTGCTCGACACCTCCGAGATGACGGTGGATCAGGCAGTGGCGCAGGTGCTGGAGTGGTACGCCGCGCAGGGTTGCTGACCCGCGCCCGGACCGCTGCGCGCCGAAGTGCCGGTGGCGCCCGCATGCGCGGAACCGCCGGTGTTGTTCAACCTGACCCCGCTGCCCAGGCAGACTGAGCGCGATCCTCGCGCCGGCCCGAGTACTGCGGATTGCTAAACAAGTTTATGTCCGACCTGCAAACTAACGAATCCTTTGCCGCACTGTTCGAGGAATCGATCGCCCGCTCCAATATGAAGGCTGGCGAAGTGATTTCCGCTGAAGTCGTGCGCATCGACCACAACTTCGTGGTCGTCAACGCCGGCCTCAAGTCCGAAGCCTTTGTGCCGGTGGAGGAGTTCCTGAACGACCAGGGCGAACTCGAAGTGCAGGCCGGCGACTACGTCTCCGTGGCCATCGACGCGCTCGAGAACGGCTATGGCGACACCATCCTGTCCCGCGACAAGGCCAAGCGCCTGGCATCGTGGCTGAACCTCGAGAAGGCGCTGGAAGACGGCGAGATCATCTCGGGCACGGTCACGGGCAAGGTCAAGGGCGGCCTGACCGTCATGGTCAACGGCATCCGCGCGTTCCTGCCGGGCTCGCTGGTCGACGTGCGTCCGATCAAGGACACCACGCCGTACGAAGGCAAGACCCTGGAATTCAAGGTCATCAAGCTGGATCGCAAGCGCAACAACGTGGTGCTGTCGCGCCGCGCCGTGGTCGAAGCGACCCTGGGCGAAGAGCGCCAGAAGCTGATGGAAACCCTGAAGGAAGGCGCCATCGTCAACGGTATCGTCAAGAACATCACCGACTACGGCGCGTTCGTGGACCTCGGCGGCATCGACGGCCTGCTGCACATCACCGATCTGGCATGGCGCCGTGTCCGCCACCCCAGCGAAGTGCTGTCGGTCGGCCAGGAAATCACCGCCAAGATCCTCAAGTTCGACCAGGAAAAGAATCGCGTCTCGCTGGGCGTGAAGCAGCTGGGCGAAGATCCGTGGGTCGGCATCTCGCGCCGCTACCCGCAAAGCACCCGCCTGTTCGGCAAGGTGACCAACCTGACCGACTACGGCGCGTTCGTCGAGATCGAAGCCGGCATCGAAGGCCTGGTGCACGTGTCGGAAATGGACTGGACCAACAAGAACGTGGCCCCGTCCAAGGTTGTCCAGCTCGGCGACGAAGTCGAAGTCATGGTGCTCGACATCGACGAAGACAAGCGTCGTATCAGCCTGGGCATGAAGCAGTGCAAGGCCAATCCGTGGGACGACTTCAGCCGCAACCACAAGAAGGGCGACAAGCTGGCCGGCCAGATCAAGTCGATCACCGACTTCGGCGTGTTCATCGGCCTGCCCGGCGGCATCGACGGCCTGGTGCACCTGTCGGACCTGTCCTGGCAGGAAACCGGCGAAGAAGCCGTGCGCAAGTACAAGAAGGGCGACGACGTGGAAGCCGTGGTCCTGGGCATCGACGTCGACAAGGAACGCATCTCGCTGGGCATCAAGCAGCTGTCGGGCGATCCGTTCAACAACTTCATCTCGGCCAACGACAAGGGTTCCCTGGTCAACGGCACCATCAAGACGGTGGATGCCAAGGGCGCCGTGGTGCAGCTGGCTGACGACGTGGAAGGCTACCTGCGCGCGTCCGAAATCTCGGCCGACCGCGTGGAAGATGCCCGCAACGTGCTGAAGGAAGGCGAGCAGATCACCGCCCTGGTGGTGAACGTCGACCGCAAGTCGCGCAACATCAACCTGTCGATCAAGGCCAAGGACAGCGCAGAGCAGCAGGAAGCGATGCAGAAGTTCCAGGCCGATACCGGCACCGCCGGCACGACCAACCTGGGCGCGCTGCTGAAGGCCAAGCTCGGCCAGGACAACCAGTAAGCATCGGTTCACTCCTGCCAGCGGATGCCCATGACCAAGTCCGAGCTTGTCGAAAAACTGGCTGCCCGGTTCCCGCAGTTGTTGCTGCGGGATGCGGACATCTCGGTCAAGACGATCCTCGATGCCATGTCCGAAGCATTGGCCGATGGCCACCGCATCGAGATTCGCGGATTCGGCAGTTTTGGTCTGAACCGGCGTCCGCCGCGCGTGGGGCGCAACCCCAAGTCCGGCGAGAGGGTGCTGGTGCCCGAGAAACGGGTGCCGCACTTCAAGGCGGGCAAGGAGTTGCGCGAGCGGGTCGACCGCAGCCTGGTGACACAGGCCGCCGGTAACGGCGGCGGTGGCGCTGGTGCCATCGCCGGCGGCAACCACGTTGGCAATGGCAATGGCAGCAATGCCAGTGCCAATGGCAACGGCCACGGCGCGGTCCATGCGGCAACGGCGCACGGACAGCCCAAGCCGGCAGTCGCCGGCGGCGTGCTGCACGACGATGCCGGGCTGAAGCTGGCCCGTTCCTGAGTTGCTGCGATTCGCTCGCAATATGCCTGGATAGTCGAAAAAGCGCCCCGCATCGGGGCGCTTTTTCATTATGCGGACGTACAAGAGGTTACCGTTGGCGCGAGACGATTCCGCTACAATGCCGGAAATCCACAGAGGGGCGTCGCCGCCCGCTGGCCCGATGTCCGCATCGGCCTGCATTGCCGGAGCCCGATGCCTTACCTGCCGCCTGAAGTCCGCATGAAATCCTCCTGACGTCCGCATGAAACTTGTCGCCTGGATCATCCGCATTGTCCTGTTCGCGCTGCTGTTCGTGCTGGCGTTGCGCAATACCGCCGACGCCTCGCTGCGGCTGTTCTTCGACGCCGTCTGGCGCGCGCCGCTGATCCTGATCCTGCTGGCCGCCTTCGGGCTCGGCATCGTCGCCGCGCTGGCCGCGGTGGCGCCGGCGCTGATGCGCCAGCGCATCGAGATGGGCCGGCTGCGGCGCGCGCTCGGCGAGGCGCGCAGCCAGCCGCCGGAAGCCCCGCGCGATCCGCAGGCCGCCGCGTCCGGCGTTCCCTACAACGTAGTCGGCCCGAAAGTCTGAGCCATGATTTTTGAAACCTGGTGGCTGCTTGCGCTGCCGCTCATCTTCGGCCTCGGCTGGATGGCCGCGCGCTTCGACGCGCGCCAGCTCCTGAGCGAGCAGGGCGCCTTGCCCCGCTCCTATTTCAAGGGGCTGAACTTCCTGCTCAACGAGCAGCCCGACCAGGCCATCGATGCCTTCATCGAAGTGGTGCGCCTGGACCCCGAGACCACCGAGCTCCACTTCGCGCTCGGCGCGCTGTTCCGCCGCCGCGGCGAGACCGAGCGCGCCATCCGCGTGCATCAGAACCTGGCCAGCCGCCAGGACCTGCCCGACGCCGAGCGCGAGCACGCGCTCTACGAGCTCGGCCAGGATTACCTGCGCGCCGGCCTGCTGGACCGCGCCGAGGAATCGCTGCGGCGGCTGATGTCCGGCCCCTACGCGGCGCCGGCCAAGCACGTGCTGCTCGAGCTCTACGAAGTCGAGAAGGAATGGAAGAAGGCCATCGACGCCGCGCGCGAGCTGCAGCCGCTCGAGCAGAAGGACTACAAGGTGCAGATCGCCCAGTTCTGCTGCGAGCTGGCGCAGGACGCGCTGCAGCGCAAGCAGCCCGACGAGGCGACCGGCTGGCTGCGCCAGGCCATCGAGGAAAATCCCGCCAACGTGCGCGCGCCGATGCTGCTCGGCGACGTGGCGATGGCCGCCGGCGACGTGGCCGGGGCGCTCGGCCACTGGTTCGGCATCGAGCAGCAGGATGCGTCCTACCTGCCGCTGGTGGCCGACCGCGTGGTCAAGGCCTACCGCCAGCTCGGCGACGAGGGCAAGGCCCTGGCATGGCTGCGCGGCCTGCTCAAGACCAGCCTGGCGCCCGAGCTGCTCGACAGCGCCTACCGCGCCGAGCTCGAGCTGCACGGCGCGCCGGCCGCCGCCACGCTGATGCGCGAGCAGTTGCGCCGCCAGCCTTCGCTGCTGGCGCTGACCAAGTATTTCGAGGCCCAGGCCGCCGAAGCGGCGCAGGCGCAGGAAGCGCCCGCCAATATGCCCGCCGACGTGCCCGCCGGTGTTGCGGCGGTGGCGTCGCCGGCCGCCGGCCAGGACATCGCGCAGGCGCAGGAAGTCGCGGCGATCCGCGACCTGCTGCAGCATCGCACGCGCAACCTGGCCCGCTATACCTGCCGTGAATGCGGTTTCCGCGCGCGGTTGTTCTATTGGCAGTGCCCCGGCTGCAACCGTTGGGAAACCTACGCGCCGCGCCGTTCGGAGGCACTCGGCTGACGCCCCGGCGTCGCACGCCAATCCCTATCTGGAGTACAAGCTATGAAAGTCACCGTTATCGGCAGCGGCTACGTCGGTCTAGTGACCGGGGCCTGCCTGGCCGAACTGGGCAACGACGTGTTCTGCCTGGATGTGGACGAGCGCAAGATCGCGCTGCTCAACGCCGGCGGCGTGCCGATCTACGAGCCGGGCCTCAAGGAACTGATCCTGCGCAATCGCGAGGCCGGCCGGCTGACCTTTTCCACCGACGTGGCGGCGAGCGTCGAGCACGCCGACGTGCAGTTCATCGCGGTCGGCACGCCGCCCGACGAGGACGGCTCGGCCGACCTGCAGTATGTGCTGGCGGCGGCGCGCAACATCGGCCGCCACATGACCGGCTTCAAGGTGGTGGTGGACAAGTCGACCGTGCCGGTCGGCACCGGCGACCGCGTCGCCCAGGCGATCCGCGCCGAGCTGGCCGCGCGCAGCCTGGAAGACCTGCAGTTCTCGGTGGTGTCCAACCCCGAGTTCCTCAAGGAAGGCGCCGCGGTGGAGGACTTCATGCGCCCCGACCGCATCGTGCTGGGCTGCGACGCCGACGTCGCGGGCCGCCACGCCAAGGCCATCATGCGCCAGCTCTACGCGCCGTTCAACCGCAACCACGAGCGCACCTTCTACATGGACGTGCGTTCGGCCGAGTTCACCAAGTACGCCGCCAACTCGATGCTGGCCACGCGCATCTCGTTCATGAACGAGCTGGCCAACCTGGCCGACGAGGTCGGCGCCGACATCGAGCTGGTGCGCATGGGCATCGGCTCCGATCCGCGCATCGGCTATAGTTTCCTCTATGCCGGCGCCGGCTACGGCGGCTCGTGCTTCCCCAAGGACGTGCAGGCGCTGATGCGCACCGCGAGCGCGCACGGCAAGCCCATGCGCGTGCTGGAGGCGGTCGAGGCCGTCAACGACGCGCAGAAGCAGGTGCTGGCCGACAAGATCGTGCGCCGCTTCGGCGAGGATCTCGCGGGGCGCACCTTCGCGGTGTGGGGCCTGGCGTTCAAGCCCAACACCGACGACATGCGCGAGGCGCCGTCGCGGGTGCTGGCGCGCGCGCTGGTGTCGCGCGGCGCCGCGCTGCGCGTGCACGACCCGATCTCGATGGCCGAGGCGCGCCGCGTGCTGGAGGAGGACCTCGCCGACATCGAGGGCGGCTTCGCGCGCGTGCATTTCAGCGACGCGCAGATGGACACGCTGGACGGCGCCGACGCGCTGGTCATCGTCACGGAATGGAAGGTCTTCCGCAGCCCCGACTTCAACCAGATCAAGCGCCGCCTGACGGCGCCCGTCATCTTCGACGGACGCAATCTGTACGAGCCCGAGGCCATGCAGGAAGCAGGCATCGAATATCATGCGATCGGGCGGCCGACCACGACGCGCTAACCGAGAAACCAACGGGAAGAACAAGCCGACGCGCTGGCTGACGGACCGGGCCGCGTTGCCAAGGATTCCATGAGCAAGAACCACATTCCGCTGCAACAGATCAATCAAGCCCGCATCCTGGTGACGGGCGACATGATGCTGGACCGCTACTGGTTCGGCGACGTGGAGCGCATCTCGCCGGAAGCGCCGGTGCCGGTCGTGCAGATCAAGCGCAGCGACGAGCGCCTCGGCGGCGCGGCCAACGTGGCGCGCAACGCGGCCGCGCTCGGCGCCAGCGTCGGCATGCTCGGCGTGGTCGGCGACGACGAGCCCGGCCGCACGCTCGAGACCCTGCTGGCGGCCAGCCACGTGCAGCCTTACCTGCACCGCGACGCGAGCGTCAACACCACCATCAAGCTGCGCGTGGTGGCGCACCAGCAGCAACTGCTGCGCGTGGACTTCGAGAACCCGCCCGCGCACGAGGTGCTGCTTTCCGTGCAGGAGCGCTTCCAGACCCTGGTCAAGGAATACAAGGTGCTGGTGCTGTCCGACTACGGCAAGGGCGGGCTGGCGCACGTGGGCCGCATGGTGGAAGCGGGCCGCGCGGCCGGCTGCCTGGTGCTGGTCGATCCCAAGGGCGACGACTACTCGCGCTATCGCGGCGCCACGCTGATCACGCCCAACCGCGCCGAGATGCGCCATGTGGTGGGGGCCTGGAAGACCGAGTCCGACCTCACCATCCGCGCCCAGAACCTGCGCCGCGAGCTGCACCTGGAAGCGCTGCTGCTGACGCGCTCGGAAGAGGGCATGACGCTCTACACCGAGGCCGAAGTGCTGCACGTGTCGGCGCAGGCGCGCGAGGTCTACGACGTCTCGGGCGCCGGCGACACCGTGATCGCCACGCTCGCCACCATGCTCGGCGCGGGCGTGCCGCTCAAGGAGGCCGTGCAGCACGCCAACCGCGCCGGCGGCATCGTGGTGGGCAAGCTCGGCACCGCCGTGGTCACCTATCCTGAACTGTTCGGTACGCCGGCGCAGGGCGCGGCACCGTCTTCCGGCTCGCACGAGTCCTCACGCACATGACCATCATCGTTACCGGCGCGGCCGGCTTCATCGGCAGCAACCTCGTCAAGGGCCTGAACGACCGCGGCGAGGACAATGTCGTCGCCGTCGACAACCTGACGCGCGCGGAGAAATTCCACAACCTGGTCGACTGCGACATCCGCGACTACGTCGACAAGACCGAATTCCTGGCCCGCTTCGCGCGCGGCGACTTCGGCAAGGTGCGCGCGGTGTTCCACGAGGGCGCCTGCTCCGACACGATGGAGCACGACGGCCGCTACATGATGGAGAACAACTACCGCTACACGCGCGCGCTGATGGAAGCCTGCCTGGAGCAGGGCGCGCAGTTCCTCTACGCCTCGTCGGCGGCCACCTACGGCGCCTCGCAGGTGTTCCGGGAAGACCGCGAGCACGAGCAGCCGCTCAACGTCTACGGCTACTCCAAGTTCCTGTTCGACCAGGTGGTGCGGCGCACGCTGCCGTCGGCGCTGTCGCAGATCGTGGGCTTCCGCTACTTCAACGTCTATGGCCCGCGCGAGGCGCACAAGGGGCGCATGGCCTCGGTGGCGTTCCACAACTTCAACCAGTTCCGCGCCGACGGCACGGTCAAGCTGTTCGGCGAATACGGCGGCTACGGCCCCGGCGGCCACACGCGCGATTTCGTCTCGGTCGAGGACGTGGTGAAGGTCAACCTGTTCTTCCTCGAGCATCCGGACAAGTCGGGCATCTTCAACCTCGGCACCGGCCACGCGCAGCCGTTCAACGACATCGCCAGCGCCGTGGTCAACACGCTGCGCGAAGCCGAGGACAAGCCGCGCCTGAGCCTGGAAGAGCTGGTGCAGGAAGGACTGGTGGAATACATCAAGTTCCCCGACGCGCTGCGCGGCAAGTACCAGTGCTACACGCAGTCCGACATGTCGCGCCTGCGCGCGGCCGGCTACAAGGATGCGTTCTACACGGTCGAGGAAGGCGTGTCGCGCTACTGCCGCTGGCTGCTGCAGCGCCGGGGCTGAGGCCGCGCACCGCGGCCCGTGGCCGGATCGACGCGGAACCTTCGATTGCCGCCGGTCTGCTCTCCTCTCCCGCACGCGGGAGCGGGGAAAACGCAAGCGGCAAGCTGATCTTCCTGACAGCCTGGACGCGCGCTTCGGCGCGCGTTTTTCTTTTGGAGCCGCGCGCGGACACATCCTGGTAGCCGACGTGAACTTTGGTTGCAGGATGCGCCAGGCGCGCCGCGCGCTTCTATCCTCGGTCTTGCGGCGTCCGGCCAGGACGCGGCAACCTTCACAACGGACAGGAGAATCTCCAATGCGCAATCAGGCAATCAGGCAGTCGCTCATGCAACCGCTCGTGCAGTCACGCACGCGGTCGCTCATGCAATCGCTCAAGCAGTCGATTCCGCACTCGATCAGGCACTCGCTCGCGCAGTCGGTCAGGCTGGTGTCCAGGCATGCGGTGCTGGCGCTTGCGCTCTGCTTTTCGCTGGCGGGCGCGGCCCATGCCGCCGTCGACGTGAACACCGCCGACGAGGCCACGCTGGTGACGCTCAAGGGCATCGGCCCGGCCACGGCCAGCACCATCGTGGCCGAGCGCGCCAAGGGCGGGCCCTTCAGGGATGCGGCCGATCTCGCCGACCGCGTCAAGGGCCTGGGCCAAAAGTCGGTGGCGCGGCTGCGGGAAGCCGGCATGACCATCGGCGCGGGCGCCGCGCCGAAGCCCGCTGCCGCGGCCGTGGCGAAGAAGGAGGCCAGGCCCGCGGAGAAGGCGCCGGCCAAGGCCCTCAAGTAACCCGCGCTCCCCGGAGCGCCGCGCCGCGTGCCATCGCGCAAGCCGTCGCGCATGCCATCGCGCGCGGCGCGCGGCGCACCGTCGAAGCCCCGGCCGCGTCCGGGGCTTCCCGCCGTCATGCACCACGATCGTGGCAAGGCCGCATGCCCGCGCCGGCATGCGCTGGTACGGCTTGTGCTAGTCCCGGTGGCTTCGCATGAATGCGGCCGCGCGGTATCATGCGCACGCCCGCGCGGACCGAGCCGGCCGCGCGGCCACGACAAACCAACCCAGGCCGGATCTCCAGGCCAAGGACAAGAAAGGGAGCTCGACGATGGCAAATGGTGAGGACGCGGGATTCCTGCCCAGGTGGCGGCTGAAGACACATGGCGTGATCGCGCCCGACGAGCGGCTGCCTGCCGGCCAGACCGTGCTGGCGGGCATCCAGCACGTGGTGGCGATGTTCGGCTCGACCGCCATCGCGCCGATCCTGATGGGCTTCAATCCCAATATCGCGATCCTGTTCTCTGGCATCGGCACGCTGATCTTCTTCCTGTGCGTGCGCGGCCGGGTGCCGAGCTACCTCGGCTCGAGCTTCGCCTTCATCGCGGTGGTGATCGCCGCCACCGGTTATGCCGGCAGCGGCCCGAACCCGAACATCCCGGTCGCGCTCGGCGGCATCATCGCCGCGGGCGCGCTCTACCTCGTCATCGGGCTGGTGGTGCAGGCGGTGGGCTACCGCTGGGTGGAGCGGCTGATGCCGCCGGTGGTCACGGGCGCCATCGTCGCGGCCATCGGCCTGAATCTCGCGCCGGTGGCGGTCAAGGCCGTGAGCGGCGCGGCGCTCGACACCTGGGTCGGCCTGGCCACGGTGCTGGCGGTGGGCCTGGTGGCGGTGCACGCGCCGGGCATGCTGCGCCGCCTGCCAGTGCTGGTCGGCGGGCTGTTCGGCTACCTGCTGTACTACGTCTGCACCAACCTCATGGGGCTGGGCAAGGCCATCGACTTCTCCGGCGTGGCCGCGGCGAGCTGGTTCGGCCTGCCGGTGTTCACTTCGCCGGTGTTCCAGGCCAGCGCCATGCTGCTGATCGCGCCGGTGGCGATCGTGCTGGTGGCCGAGAACCTCGGGCACATCAAGGCCATCAGCGTGATGACCGGGCGCAATCTCGACCCGTACATCGGCCGCGCGTTCATCGGCGACGGCATCGCCACCATCATTTCGGCGGGCGGCGGCGGCACCGGCGTGACCACCTACGCCGAGAACATGGGCGTGATGGCGGTGACGCGGATCTACTCCACGCTGATCTTCGTGGTGGCCGCGGTGGTGGCGCTCATCCTGGGCTTCTCGCCCAAGTTCGGCGCGCTGATCCTGACCATCCCGGGGCCGGTGATCGGCGGCCTGACCATCGTCGTGTTCGGCCTGATCTCGGCCACGGCGGGGCGCATCTGGGTCGAGAACAAGGTGGACTTCTCCAGCTCGCGCAACCTCATCACGGTAGGCGCCACGCTGACCGTGGCCGCCGGCGACCTGACCCTCAAGCTCGGCGGCATGACGCTGGGCGGCATCGGCACCGCCACCTTCGGTGCCATCCTGCTGTACCACCTGCTGGGCGAGCGCAAGGGCGGCGAGGCCGAGGCCTGACGCTTGCTGTCCCGCCGGCGTTGCCATGAGGCGGGCTGTCGCAGCCGCGGCGGCCCGGCGCGCCTGCCGGCGCGAGTATTACGGCTGGATTACAATGTCCGCCGACATTCGGAATCCCGCTCATCATGGCCTACAAGACGATCGAAGACACCATCGGCAATACGCCGCTGGTGCAACTGCAGCGCATCCCCGGCGCCGCCGGCGCCCCGCGCGGCAACGTAATTCTCGGCAAGCTCGAGGGCAACAACCCGGCGGGTTCGGTCAAGGACCGGCCGGCGGTGTCGATGATCGCCCGCGCCGAGGCGCGCGGCCGCATCAAGCCGGGCGACACGCTGATCGAGGCCACCTCGGGCAACACCGGCATCGCGCTGGCGATGGCCGCCGCCATCCGCGGCTACAAGATGGTGCTGATCATGCCCGAGGACCTGAGCATGGAGCGCCGCCAGAGCATGGCCGCGTATGGCGCCGAGATCATCCTCACGCCGGTCAAGGGCGGCATGGAGTACGCGCGCGACCTCGCCGACTCGATGGAGCGCGACGGCCGCGGCGTGATCCTCGACCAGTTCGCCAACCCGGACAACCCGCTGGCCCACTACGAGACCACCGGCCCCGAGATCTGGCGCGAGACCGAAGGGCGCATCACTCACTTCGTCTCGGCGATGGGCACGACCGGCACCATCACCGGCGTGTCGCGCTACCTCAAGGAGCAGAGTGCCGCGGTGCAGGTGGTCGGCGCGCAGCCGGCCGAAGGCTCGCGCATTCCCGGCATCCGCAAGTGGCCGGAGGCGTACATGCCGAAGATCTACGATCCCAAGTACATCGACCGCACCGAACTGGTCAGCCAGGGCGACGCCGAGCACATGGCGCGCCGCATGGCGCGCGAGGAAGGCATCTTCTGCGGGATCTCCGCCGCCGGCGCGCTGTGCGTGGCGCTGCGCATCGCCGAGGAAGTGGAGAACGCCACCATCGTCTTCGTGGTGTGCGACCGCGGCGACCGCTATCTGTCCACCGGGGTGTTCCCGGCCTGAGGCCCGCGCCACAGGCATCGCGCGCATCGCACACATCGCGCGCGCCAGCAAAAAGCCCCGCTCATGGCAGCGGGGCTTTTTGTTTGCCGGCGGCGGCGACTGGCGTCAGGCCATCGCCGCCTTGACCGCTTCGCCGAGCTGGTACACCGCCAGCGCGTAGAAGAAGCTGCGGTTGTAGCGCGTGAGCACGTAGAAATTGCGCAGGCCCAGCATGTAGTCGGTGGTCTCGCCCGGCGTGGGCAGGTCCACCACCAGCACGCCGGTCTCGCCTTCGCGCGCGAGGTCGATCGGCTCGTCCACGCGCAGGCCGGCCTTGAGCAACTGGCTCAGCGTGCGGGTCGGCCAGGGCTCGCCGTCGGCCGCGGCCGTGGCGATGCCGCGGCTGCCTTCGTCGAGCGCGATGCGCCACGCCACCGGGCGGCCCTGTTCCCAGCCGTGCAGCTGCAGGAAGCGGCCCACGCTGCCGATGGCGTCGGTGGGGCTGTTGCGCAGGTCGATGTGGCCGTCGCCGTCGTAGTCGATGGCGTATTCGCGCAGGCTGGTGGGCATGAACTGCGGGATGCCGATCGCGCCGGCGTAGGAGCCCAGCACCGAGAACACGTCGGTGCCGGTGTCGCGGCACCACAGCAGGTAGTCGGAGAGCTGGTTGCGGAACAGCGTGGTGCGGGCCTCGCGGTTGGGCGTGTCGGGGTAGTCGAAGGCCAGCGTGGAGAGCGAGTCGATCACGCGGAACGTGCCCATGTCGCGCCCGTAGATGGTCTCCACGCCGATGATGCCGACGATCACCGAGGCCGGCACGCCGAACTCGGCCTCGGCGCGGCGCAGCGTGTCGCGGTTCTGCTGCCAGAAGCGCACGCCGGCGTTGATGCGGATCGGCTCGATGAAGCGCGAGCGGTAGGCGCGCCAGCTTTTGCGCCCCGGCGTGGCCGGCGGCATGATCAGGCGCGCCACCGTGGACGAATAGACGGTCTGGCCGAACCAGTCTTCGAGCGTGGCGCGCGGGAAGCCGTGGCGCGCCACCATGTCGTCGATGAACGCGCGGCTCCTGGGGTTGTCGCGGTAGCGGCCCGGCTCGATCTCTTCTTCGCGCACGCTCACGCGGCGCTTGCCGGCCGCAAGCAGGGCGGGGGAGACGCCGCACAAGCTCAATGCGGCAGCGGAAAGCGCGGCGCCCAGCAAGGGGCGGCGCAAGGAGCGCTGGATGTCGGTCATGGTGTCCTTTGCAAGTCGCTGCGAGTATAGCGGATGGTGCGCGCGCGGCGCCCCGCTGGGTGGCCGCGCCGGCATGTGCTAACGTAGCGATTGGAGACAACCATAAAGCAAGAAGACATGCCGACAGGCTTCTACACGCATCCCGAATTCCTGCTGCATGAGATGGGGCATTTTCATCCGGAATGCCCGGAGCGCCTGCAGGCCATCGAGGACCAGCTGATCTCGCACGGCATGGACGGCCTGCTGGACCGGCGCGAAGCCCCGCCCGCCACGGCCGAGCAGATCGGGCGCGTGCACCGGCCGGAATACGTCGCCAGCCTGGCCGCCGCCAGCCCCGCCAGCGGCTATCACCCGATCGACCCCGACACGCTGATGAACAGCCACACGCTGGCCGCCGCCGGGCTGGCCGCCGGCGCCGCCGTGGCCGCCACCGACGCGGTGATCGCCGGCGAGATCGAGAACGCCTTCTGCTGCGTGCGCCCGCCCGGCCACCACGCCGAGCCGGACCGCGCGATGGGCTTCTGCTTCTACAACAACGTGGCGGTGGCGGCGCGCCACGCGCTGGCCGCGCACGGGCTGGAGCGGGTGGCCATCGTCGATTTCGACGTGCACCACGGCAACGGCACCGAGGCGGCGTTCCGCTGCGACCAGCGGGTGCTGATGTGCAGCTTCTTCCAGCACCCGTTCTATCCCTACAGCGGCACCGAGCACATCGCCGCCAACATGTCGAACATCCCGCTGCCGGCCTATACCAACGGGCTGGCGGTGCGCGAGGTGGTGGAGACGATCTGGCTGCCGCGCCTGCACGACTTCAAGCCGCAGATGCTGTTCATCTCGGCGGGCTTCGATGCCCACCGCGAGGACGACCTCGGGCAGATGGGCCTGGTCGAGCAGGACTACGCCTGGATCACCGCGCAACTGATGGAAGTGGCCCGCGCCCACGCCAGCGGGCGCATCGTCAGTTGCCTGGAGGGCGGCTACAACCTCAGCGCGCTCGGGCGCAGCGTGCTGGCGCACCTCAAGGTGCTGCTCGAACAATAAGAAACAGCAAATACAGGAGACCGCCGGCATGGCAGAAACCGACAACCGCGCGGCCACGCCGCTGCTGGCCGAGAGCCTGGACGCCGCGGGCGTGCTGCGGCTGACCATGAACCGCCCCGAGGCCTTCAACGCCTTGTCCGAGGGCCTGCTCGACGCGCTCGCCGCCGCGTTCTCCCGCATCGCCGCCGATCCCGCCGTGCGCGTGGTGGTGCTGGCCGGGGCCGGGCGCGCCTTCTGCGCCGGCCACGACCTGCGCGAGATGCGCGCCAGCCCGTCGCATGCCTACTACCGCGCGCTGTTCGACCGCTGCACGCGCATGATGATGGCGATCCACAAGATGCCGCAGCCGGTGATCGCGCGCGTGCAGGGCATCGCCACCGCCGCCGGCTGCCAACTGGTGGCGATGTGCGACCTGGCGGTGGCGGCCGACGACGCCCGCTTCGCGGTGTCCGGCGTCAACCTCGGCCTGTTCTGCTCGACGCCGGGCGTGGCGCTGTCGCGCGACGTCTCGCGCAAGCAGGCGCTGGAGATGCTGCTGACCGGCGACATGATCGATGCGGCACAGGCGCGCGAGCGCGGCCTGGTCAACCGCGTGGTGCCGGCCGACGCGCTCGACGCCGAGGTCGCGCGTCTGGCCGCCAGCATCTGCGCCAAGCCGGCCGCGGCGGTGGCCGCCGGCAAGGGGCTGTTCTACCGCCAGCTGGAGATGGGTATCGAGGCGGCCTACCAGCTGGCCGGCCAGACGATGGCCTGCAACATGATGGACGACGCGGCACTGGAAGGCGTGCAGGCCTTCCTGGACAAGCGGCCCCCTTCGTGGCGGGGCGCCTAAGCAGCTTTTTGCCGTTCCATATGCCATGAACATATAAAGACATCGGCAAAAAGTCGTTTCTGGTATGAAGCGGATCGCTTAAAATGCGAGCTTCGCAAAAAAAACAAGATGCGGCAACAGCGCTTGAGACATTTCTCGCCTGTTGCCGTTTTCATTTCACATGATCGAACTGCAAGGTCTATCGCAGCGCTTTCCCGGCGGGTCGGGCGAAGTGCATGCATTGCGGGATGTCAGCCTGTCCATCGCCCCCGGCGAGGTCTTCGGCATCATCGGCCGCAGCGGCGCCGGCAAGAGCACGCTGGTGCGCGCCATCAACCTGCTCAACCGGCCCAGCGCCGGCCGCGTGATCGTCGCCGGCCAGGACCTGACCGCGCTCGGCAGCGGCGCGCTGCGCCAGGCCCGCCGCGACATCGGCATGATCTTCCAGCATTTCAACCTGCTGTCGTCGCGCACCGTGTACGACAACGTGGCGCTGCCGCTGGAGCTGGCCGGCAAGTCCAGGAGCGAGATCTCCGCGACGGTGCTGCCGCTGCTGGAGCTGGTCGGCTTGTCGGCGCTGAAGGACCGCTATCCCGCCCAGATCAGCGGCGGGCAGAAGCAGCGCGTGGGCATCGCCCGCGCGCTGGCGAGCAAGCCCAAGGTGCTGCTGTCCGACGAGGCCACCTCGGCGCTCGACCCGGAAACCACGCGCGCCATCCTGGAGCTGCTGCGCCAGATCAACCGCGACCTGGGCCTGACCATCGTCATGATCACGCACCAGATGGAAGTGATCAAACAGGTGTGCGACCGCGTGGCCGTGCTCGAAGCCGGGCAGGTGGTGGAAAGCGGCCGCGTGATCGACGTCTTCCTGCGCCCGCAGCACGAGGTCACGCGCGCCATGATCGGCGACGTGATCGCGCAGGAGCTGCCAGCGAGCGTGCTCAAGCGCGTGGAAAGCCGGCTCGGCAACGGCCGCGACCACGTCTACCGCCTCGCCTTCACCGGCGCCGGCGTGGACCAGCCGGTGCTGGCCCAGGCCATCCGCCGCCACGGGCTGGACTTCAACATCCTGCACGGGCACATCGACGAGATCCAGGGGCAGGCCTTCGGCTCGCTGGCCATCATGGCCACCGGCGAGCCGGCCGACGTCAAGGCCGCGATGGCCTTCCTGCAGGAGCAAGGCGTGGTAGTGGAGGAGATCGAGCATGTGGTCTGAAATGTTTGACCTGTTCCTGACCTCGTTCAACGAGACCCTGCTGATGGTGGGCATCTCGGGCGTGGTCGGGGCGCTGTTCGGCGTGCCGCTGGGCGTGCTGCTGCACCTGACCAACCGCGGCGGCGTGCTGTCGCACCCGCTGTTCAACCGCACCATCGGCGTGGTGGTCAACGCGGTGCGCTCGATCCCGTTCATCATCCTGCTGGTGGTGGTGATCCCGTTTACGCGCTTCGTCGTCGGCTCGTCGATCGGCACCACGGCGGCCGTGGTGCCGCTGACCATCGCCGCGATCCCGTTCATCGCGCGGCTGGTGGAAAGCGCGCTGCGCGAGGTCGACAAGGGTCTGGTGGAAGCGGCCCAGTCGATGGGCGCGACCACCGGCCAGATCGTCATGAAGGTGCTGCTGCCCGAGGCCATGCCCGGCATCGTGGCGGGCCTGACCATCACCTTCGTCAGCCTGGTGGGCTACTCGGCGATGGCCGGCGCCATCGGCGGCGGCGGGCTGGGCGACCTCGGCATCCGCTACGGCTACCAGCGCTACATCACCGAGGTGATGGTGGCGGTGGTGCTGATCCTGATCGTCTTCGTGCAGGCGGTGCAGAGCTTCGGCGACTGGCTGGTGCGGCGCATCAGCCATAAGTAAGCAATAAGTCAGCGCCGGGACATGCGGAAGAAAACCGGCAATCAGAGCATTCGGGAAACAAGGAAGCCAGTCATGCAACGTCGCAACGTGCTGCAATGGATCGCCGGCGCCGCCATCGGCGCCGCCTTCGCCACCGGCGCCATCGCGCAGGAAAAGCCGATCAAGGTCGGCGTCACGGGCGGCCCGCACGCCCAGATCATGGAGCAGGTGAAGAAGGTCGCGGCCAGGGACGGCCTCAACATCCAGCTGGTGGAATTCAGCGACTACATCCAGCCCAACGCCGCGCTGGCCGCGGGCGACCTCGACGCCAACAGCTACCAGCACCTGCCGTACCTGGAGGCGCAGATCAAGGACCGCGGCTACAAGTTCACCCACGTCGGCTTCACCGTGACCTTCCCGATGGGCGTGTACTCGAAGAAGCTCAAGTCGCTCGACCAGCTCAAGGACGGCGCGCGCGTGGGCGTGCCCAACGATCCCACCAACGGTGGCCGCGGCCTGCTGCTGCTGCAGAGCAAGGGCATCATCAAGCTGCGCCCGGATGCCGGCCTGAAGGCCACGCCGCTGGACATCGTGTCCAACCCGAAGAAGATCAGGATCGTGGAACTCGACGCGGCCCAGTTGCCGCGCTCGCTGGACGACCTCGACGCCGCCGCCATCAACGGCAACTATGCCGAGTCCGCCGGCCTGTCGCCGACCAAGGACGCGATCGCGATGGAAGGCCCGAAGGGCCCCTACGCCAACCTGATCGCCATCCGCGAGGCCGACCGGAACAAGCCGTGGGTGGCCAAGCTGGTGAAGGCCTACCACTCGCCCGAGGTCAAGCAGTACGTGCTGAGCACGTACAAGGATTCGGTGATTACCGCCTGGTAAGTTGGAGAAAAACCCGCAGACCGGCGTGCCGCTGGGCAGTCCGCGGCACAATGGCGCGAGGTTTTCACGCTGCCGGGCTATGCCCGGCAATTCTTTGCCGATAAAATAGTACGACCGTTCGAAAAACAAGAAGGCCGCCGACCCGGTGGTTATAATGGCGGGCGAACCAAATTTCTGACTATCGACTATCAGTGGAGTGAGCGCATGAAAGTACTCGTCGCAGTCAAGCGCGTGGTGGATTACAACGTCAAGGTCCGGGTCAAGTCGGACGGCACGGGCGTGGATCTGGCCAACGTCAAGATGAGCATGAACCCGTTTGACGAAATCGCCGTGGAAGAAGCGGTGCGCCTGAGGGAAGCCGGCGTGGCGACCGAGGTGATCGCCGTGTCGTGCGGCGTGGCGCAATGCCAGGAAACCCTGCGCACCGCGATGGCGATCGGCGCCGACCGCGGCATCCTGGTCGAGTCGAACGAAGACCTGCAGCCGCTGGCCGTGGCCAAGCTGCTCAAGGCACTGGTCGAGAAGGAACAGCCGCAACTGGTGATCCTGGGCAAGCAGGCCATCGACGACGACTCCAACCAGACCGGCCAGATGCTGGCCGCGCTGGCGGGCCTGCCGCAAGCCACCTTCGCCTCCAAGGTGACGGTCGCCGATGGCCGGGCCTCGGTGACGCGCGAAGTGGACGGCGGCCTGGAAACGCTGTCGCTCAAGCTGCCGGCGGTGGTCACCACCGACCTGCGCCTGAACGAACCGCGCTACGTCACGCTGCCCAACATCATGAAGGCCAAGAAGAAGCCGCTCGAGACCGTCAAGCCCGAGGACCTCGGCGTCGACGTCGCGCCGCGCCTGAAGACCGTCAAGGTCGTCGAGCCGCCCAAGCGCAGCGCGGGTGTGATGGTGCCGGACGTCGCGACGCTGGTGCAGAAGCTGAAGAACGAAGCCAAGGTCATCTGAGCGCCAGGAGATAAAACATGACTGCACTCGTCATTGCTGAACACGACAACCAATCCATCAAGTCGGCCACGCTGAACACCGTGACCGCGGCCGTCCAGTGCGGCGGCGACGTCCACGTGCTGGTTGCCGGCGCCAATGCCAAGGCCGCCGCCGAGGCCGCCGCCAAGATCGCCGGCGTGGCCAAGGTGCTGCTGGCCGACGCGCCGTATTTCGGCGACGGCCTGGCCGAGAACATCGCCGAGCAGGTGCTGGCCATCGCCAGCGACTACAGCCACATCCTGGCGCCCGCCACCGCCTACGGCAAGAACATCCTGCCGCGCGTGGCCGCCAAGCTGGACGTGGCCCAACTGTCGGACATCACCAAGGTCGACAGCCCGGACACCTTCGAGCGCCCGATCTACGCCGGCAACGCGATCTCGATCGTGCAGTCGTCGGACAAGGTCAAGGTCATCACCGTGCGCGGCACCGGTTTCGACGCCGCCGCCGCCGAAGGCGGCTCGGCCGCCGTGGAGAACCTGCCGGCCGTGGCCGACACGGGCATCTCGCAATTCGTCTCGCGCGAAGTCACCAAGAGCGACCGCCCGGAACTGACCGCCGCCAAGATCATCGTGTCCGGCGGCCGCGGCGTGGGCTCGGGCGAGAACTACACCAAGGTGCTGACGCCGCTGGCCGACAAGCTGAACGCCGCGATGGGCGCCTCGCGCGCCGCGGTGGACGCCGGCTTCGTGCCGAACGACTACCAGGTCGGGCAGACCGGCAAGATCGTCGCGCCGCAGCTGTACATCGCCGTCGGCATCTCGGGCGCGATCCAGCATCTGGCCGGCATGAAGGACTCCAAGGTGATCGTGGCGATCAACAAGGACGCCGAGGCGCCGATCTTCTCGGTGGCCGACTACGGCCTGGTCGGCGACCTGAACACCGTCGTGCCGGAACTGGTGGCGGCGCTGGGCTGATCGCGCGGGCCCGCAGGGCCCGGCCAGAAAGTGCAAGCCGTTCCGGGTCCGCCCGCGAACGGCTTTTTCATACATACCCGGAGACATCGATGACCTATCGTGCCCCGCTCAAGGACATGCTGTTCGTGATGAACGAACTGGCTGGCCTCGACGCAGTCAGCAAGCTGCCCGGTTTCGAGGACGCCACGCCGGAGACGGCGCAGGCGGTGCTCGACGAGGCGGCCAAGTTCAACGAGCAGGTGGTGGCGCCGCTCAACCGCATCGGCGACACCGCCCCCAGCAGCTGGAAGGACGGCGTGGTGACGACCACGGCCGGCTTCAAGGAAGCCTTCCGCCAGTTCGCCGAAGGCGGCTGGCAGGGCGTGCTGCATTCGCCGGACTTCGGCGGCCAGGGCCTGCCCAAGCTGATCGCCACCGCCTGCAACGAGATGCTCAACAGCGCCAACCTGTCGTTCGCGCTGTGCCCGCTGCTGACCGACGGCGCCATCGAGGCGCTGCTCACCGCCGGCAGCGACGCGCAGAAGGCCGTCTTCCTGCCCAGGCTGATCTCGGGCGAGTGGACTGGCACCATGAACCTGACCGAGCCGCAGGCCGGCTCGGACCTGGCCGCGGTGCGCACGCGCGCCGAGCCGCAGGGCGACGGCACCTACAAGGTGTTCGGCACCAAGATCTTCATCACCTACGGCGAGCACGACATGGCACAGAACATCGTCCATCTCGTGCTGGCGCGCACGCCCGATGCGCCCGAGGGCGTGAAGGGCATCTCGCTGTTCATCGTGCCCAAGTTCCTGGTCAACGAAGACGGCTCCACCGGCGCGCGCAACGACGTGCACTGCGTGTCGATCGAGCACAAGCTCGGCATCAAGGCCAGCCCCACCGCCGTGCTGCAGTTCGGCGACCACGGCGGCGCCATCGGCACGCTGGTGGGCGAGGAGAACCGCGGCCTCGAGTACATGTTCATCATGATGAACTCGGCGCGCTTCTCGGTCGGCATGCAGGGCGTGGCGGTGTCCGAGCGCGCCTACCAGCAGGCCGTGGCCTTTGCCCGCGAGCGCGTGCAGAGCCGCCCGGTCGACGGCTCCGCGCGCGAGGCGGTCACCATCATCCACCATCCCGACGTCAAGCGCATGCTGATGACCATGCGCGCGCTGACCGAAGGCGCGCGCGCGGTGGCCTACGTGGCCGCGGGCGCGTGCGACACCGCGCACCGGCACCCGGACGAGGCCGTGCGCCGGCAGTCCCAGGCCTTCTACGAGTTCCTGGTGCCCGTCGTCAAGGGCTGGAGCACCGAGCTGTCGATCGAAGTCACCAGCCTCGGCGTGCAGGTGCACGGCGGCATGGGCTTCATCGAGGAGACCGGCGCCGCGCAGCACTACCGCGACGCGCGCATCCTGCCGATCTACGAAGGCACCACCGCCATCCAGGCCAACGACCTGGTCGGGCGCAAGACCGCGCGCGACGGCGGCGCGACCGCGCGCGCGATCTGCGCGCAGATCGCCGAGACCGAGGCCGCGCTGGGTAAGCAGGGCGGCGCGGCGTTCGTGGCGGTGCAGGCGCAACTGGCGCGGGGCCGCGCGGCGCTCGAAGCCGCGGTGGCGTTCGTGGCCGGCCATGCCAAGACGGACCCCAACGCGGTGTTCGCCGGCAGCGTGCCTTACCTGAAGCTGTGCGGCATCGTGTTCTCGGGCTGGCAGCTCGCCCGCGCGATGCTGGCCGCGCAGGCGAAGCACGGCGAGGACGCGGCGTTCCATGGCGCCAAGATCGCCACGGCGCATTTCTTCGCCGAGCACATCCTGTCGCAGGCATCGGGTTTGCGCGATGCCATCGTGGCCGGCGCGGCGCCGGTCAATGCCTTGAGCGAAGCGCAGTTCTGACGGCGGTGGCGGTGCGGTAGAAACAAGAAGGGCGGCCCCGAAAGGGTCGCCCTTTTTGCTGATAAAGCGCCGTTTAACGCGCCGCGCGCCGAGGGTTTTCTCCCCGTTCCCGCACGCGGCGTGCAGACCGGAGAAGGGAGACCGCAAGCCGGCCTGGCCGGCCGCTCAGGCCACCGCGGGGCGGTGCGCGGCGCGCGCGCCCGGCTGCTTGAGGTAGCGCGTCACCGACAGGTCGTCGGCGCGGATGGCCGGCGAGGTGCCGGACACCAGGTCCGACAGCAGCTTGCCCGAGCCGCAGGCCATGGTCCAGCCCAGCGTGCCGTGGCCGGTGTTGAGCCACAGGCCCTTGAGCGGCGTGGGGCCGACGATGGGCGTGCCGTCCGGCGTCATCGGGCGCAGGCCGGTCCAGAAGGTGGCGCGGCTGACGTCGCCGGCGCCCGGGAACAGGTCGGTCACCACGTGCTCGAGCGTGCGGCGCTTGGACGGGTCCAGCGAACGGTCGTAGCCGACGATCTGGGCCATGCCGCCCACGCGGATGCGGTCGTCGAAGCGCGTGATGGCGACCTTGTAGGTCTCGTCGAGCACGGTCGACACCGGGCTGCGCTCCGCGTCGGCCATTGGCACGGTGATGGAGAAACCCTTGAGCGGGTAGACCGGCAGGTTCGAGAGGCCCGGCAGGATGTTCTTCAGGAACGGCGTCGACCAGCTTCCCAGCGCCACCACCACGAGGTCGGCCGTCACCGGCTGGCCGCCGATCATCGCGCCGGTGACGGTGTCGCCGCGGGTCAGCAGCCCGTCGATGGTGCGGTCGTAGTGGAACTTCACGCCGAGGCCCTCGGCCATCGCCGCGAGCTGGGTGGTGAACAACTGGCAGTCGCCGGTCTCGTCGTTAGGCAGCCGCAGGCCGCCGCTCAGCTTGTGGCTGACCGCGGCCAGCGCCGGTTCGCTCGCGGCGAGATCCCCGCGCGACAGCAACTGGTAGGGCACGCCGGCCTGCTCGAGCACGGCGATGTCCTTGGCGGCGCCGTCGAGCTGCTCCTGCGTGCGGAAGACCTGCAGCGTGCCTTGCTGGCGGCCTTCGTAGGCGATGCCGGTATCGGCGCGCAGCGCGCGGATGCAGTCGCGGCTGTACTCGGCCAGCCGCACCATGCGTTCCTTGTTGGTGGCGTAGCGCTCGGCCGAGCAGTTCATCAGCATCTGCCACATCCACTGCAGCTGGAACAGCGTGCCGTCCGGGCGCACCGACAGCGGCGCGTGTTCCTGGAACATCCACTTGATGGCCTTGAGCGGCACCCCGGGCGCGGCCCACGGCGATGCGTAGCCGGGCGAGATCTGCCCGGCGTTGGCGAAACTGGTGCCGAGCGCGGGCGCGGCCTCGCGGTCGATCACGGTGACTTCGTGGCCGGCGCGGGCCAGATACCAGGCGCTTGTCACGCCGATTACACCGCTGCCAAGGACGAGAACTCGCATAGTCGGGGGCTCGAAACCAAAAAAGAGGGTGGATAAAGTAATTCTCTCTATACTATTTAAATATATGCAGTCATAGTTATTGTAATTTTCAAGGAAACAGGAACTACTCATGAGAACGAGCCGGCAACCGGTGCGCAGCCTCGACCGGCTGGACCGCAAGATCCTGGCGCTGCTCCAGGCCGACGGGCGGATGTCGATGAAAGAGCTGGCCGAGGCCGTCGGGCTGACCATCACGCCCTGCATCGAGCGGGTCAAGCGCATGGAGCGCGACGGCGTGATCATGGGCTACTACGCGCGGCTCAATCCGGCCCTGCTGGGCAGCGGCCTGCTGGTGTTCGTGGAGATCTCGCTGGGCAACAAGTCCGGCAACATGTTCGAGCAGTTCCGCCGCGAGGTCTCGCGCATCCCGGAAGTGCTCGAATGCCATCTGGTGTCCGGCGATTTCGACTACCTCATCAAGGCGCGCATCCGCGAGATCGGCGAGTACCGCCGCCTGCTCGGCGACATCCTGCTGCAGCTGCCCGGCGCCGCGCAGTCCAAGAGCTACGTGGTGATGGAGGAAATCAAGGAGACGCTGGCGATCGCCGTCGACGAAAAGGCGCCGCTCGCCTGAGGGCGGCCCGCCAGCCCGCGGCGCTTTCCCGCGCGCCGCCACGCGCCCGGAAAACCTGCATGCGGCGCCTCGATACTGTATATTTATACAGTACATCGTAACGCGCAGCAGGAGTTGTCATGGCGTCACTCAAGACCGGTTTCCAGCGCGGCCGCGGGGCGCTTTCCAACGTCGAATCCCGCTTCGACGGCTGGTCGCGCGAGCCCGACGACGACGGCCTCGCGGCGGTCCTGGAAGCCCACGGCGAACTGCCCCCGCGCAAGACCATCGTGGTCCTCGAAGCGGCGAAATCGATCATCACGCGCAACCAGTCGCCCGACATCCCGTTCGACCAGTCGATCAACGTCTACCGCGGCTGCGAGCACGGCTGCTCGTACTGCTTCGCGCGCCCGACCCACGCCTACCTCGGGCTGTCGCCGGGGCTGGACTTCGAGACGCAACTGTTCGCCAAGCCGAACGCGGCCGAGCTGCTGCGGCGGGAACTGAGCAAGAAGCACTACGTGCCCTCGGTGATCGCGCTCGGCACCAATACCGACCCTTATCAGCCGATCGAGCGGGAGCACCGGCTGACGCGCGCCATCCTGGAGGTGCTGGAGGAATTCAACCATCCGGTGGCCATCACGACCAAATCGTCGCTGGTCACGCGCGACGCCGACATCCTCGCCCGCATGGCGGCCAAGGGCCTGGCCCGGGTCTACGTCTCGATCGGCACGCTCGACGCGGACATCGCCCGGCGGCTCGAGCCGCGCGCCAATACGCCGGCCAGGCGCATGGAGGGCGTGCGGCGCCTGGCCGGGCAGGGCATTCCCACCGGCGTCATCGTGGCGCCGATCATTCCGGCGCTGACGGACTTCGACATCGAGCGCGTGCTCGAGACCGCCGCCGGGGCCGGCGCCGGGGCGGCCGGCTACGTCATGCTGCGCCTGCCGCTGGAGGTGCGGGACCTCTTCGTCGAATGGCTGGAGCAGCACTACCCGGGGCGGCGCCGCCACGTCATGAGCCTGATCGAGCAGATCCGCGACGGCAAGCACAACCAGTCCGAGTTCGGCCAGCGCATGCGCGGCACCGGCATCTTCGCCGAGCTGGTCGGCAAGCGCTTCGCGCAGGCCTGCCGCCGCTTCGGGCTCAACCAGCAGCGCCCGCCCTTGCGGGCCGACCTGTTCCGCGTGCCGGAGCCGCCGTCCGCGCAGCAGTCGCTGTTCTGACGCGCCGCGCGCGGTGTCCGCCCTCGCTGGCCTACACCGCCGCGCGCCGCAGGCGCAGCGCATTGGAGACCACCGACACCGAGCTCAGGCTCATGGCCAGCGCGGCGAACATCGGCGACAGCAGCATCCCGGTCGCGCCATACAGGACGCCGGCCGCCAGCGGCACGCCCAGCGCGTTGTAGACGAAGGCAAAGCCGAGGTTCTGCTTCATGTTGCGGATGGTCGCTTCGGACAGCTTGCGGGCGCGGGCGATGCCGCGCAGATCGCCCTTCACCAGCGTGACCTGGGCGCTGTTCATGGCCACGTCCGTGCCGGTGCCCATCGCGATGCCGACGTCGGCCTTGGCCAGCGCCGGCGCATCGTTGATGCCGTCCCCGGCCATCGCCACCACGCGGCCTTCCTGCTGGAGCCGGGCGACCAGCGCCAGCTTGTCCGCCGGCCTGACCTCGCCGTGGTATTCGCCGATCCCCAGCTTGCCGGCCACGGCCCGGGCCGTGGCCACGCCGTCGCCGGTGGCCATCACCACGCGGATGCCCTGCGCCTGCAGGCTGCGCAGCGCTTCCGGCGTGGTCGCCTTGATCGGATCCGACACCGCCAGCAGGCCGGCCAGCGTGCCGTCGACGGCCAGGTACATGACGCTCGCGCCCTGCGCGCGCAGGCCGTCGCTGGCCTCGCTGAGGGCGGCGGCGGAGACGCCCGCGGCCGCCATCAGCACGGTATTGCCGAGCGCGAGTTTGCGGCCCGCCACGGTGCCCCGCACGCCGATGCCGGTGCCCGACTCGAAATCCGCGGCCGTGTCGAGCGGCAGGTTCTGCCGGCGCGCCGCCTCGACCAGCGCGGCCGCCAGCGGATGTTCGCTGCCCTGGTCGAGGCTGGCCGCCAGGCGCAGCACTTCCTGGTCGGAGAATCCGTTGATGCCGAGGCCGCGCTCGAAGGCCGGGCGGCCTTCCGTGAGCGTCCCGGTCTTGTCGACGATCAGCGTGTCGACCTTGCGCAGGTTCTCGATGGCCGATGCATCGCGGAACAGCACGCCGTTCGACGCGCCCTTGCCGCTGGCGACCATGATGGACATCGGGGTCGCCAGCCCGAGCGCGCACGGGCAGGCGATGATCAGCACCGCGACGGCGTTGATGAGGCCGTACACCCAGCCTGGCTGCGGGCCCCACAATCCCCACGCCAGGAACGTGAGCACGGCGACGGCGATGACCACGGCCACGAACACGCCGGCCACCTTGTCCGCCATGCGCTGCATCGGCGCCTTCGAGCGCTGCGCCTGCGCCACCATCTGCACGATCTGCGACAGCACGGTCTGTGAGCCGATTTTCTCGGACACGATGACCAGGCTGCCGGTGGCGTTCATGGTCGCGCCGATGACGTGGTCGCCGGCGCGCTTGGTCACGGGCATCGGCTCCCCGGTAATCATCGACTCGTCGACCGAGCTGCCGCCTTCGGCCACCACGCCGTCGACCGGCACCTTCTCGCCCGGCCGCACGCGCAGGCGGTCGCCCACGTGCACGTGGGCCAGCGGCACATCTTCCTCGCTGCCGTCGGCGTTGAGGCGGCGCGCCGTCTTCGGCGCGAGGCCGAGCAGCGAGCGGATCGCCGCCGAAGTCTGCGAGCGGGCCTTGAGCTCCAGCAGCTGGCCGACCAGCGTCAGCGAGATGATGACCGCGGCGGCCTCGAAATACACGCCGATGCGGCCATGCATGGCGAAGTCCTGCGGGAACAGCCCCGGCGCCACCGTGGCGACGACGCTGTAGACATAGGCCGCGCCGGTGCCGAGGCCGATCAGCGTCCACATGTTGGGGCTGCGCTGCGCGAACGAGCGCACGCAGCGCGCCAGGAACGGATACCCCGCCCACAGCACGACCGGCGTGGACAGCGCCAGCTCGACCCAGCTTTGCGTCGCGGCCGCCATCCAGCCGAGCTGGTGCCCGAACATGGCCAGCACGAACACCACGGCGGTCAGCGGCAGGGTCCACCAGAAGCGCCGCTGGAAGTCCGCCAGCTCGGGGTTCTCCTCCGCTTCCAGTTCCGGCATGAGCGGCTCGAGCGTCATGCCGCATTTCGGGCAGTTGCCGAGATGATCCTGCCGGATCTCCGGATGCATGGGGCAGGTGTAGATGGTGCCTTCCTGCGCCGGCGCGGCGTCCGGGGATTGGCGGGGGGCGGGCGCCGGCGCGTGGGCGTGATGGTGGTGATGGTCGTGGTCGTGCGGATGGCCGCCGGCGCCCATGCCGCCGTCCTGGGGCGGATGGACGTGCTGATGGGTTTCGCCCTGCGCGGGTTCGTGACGGTCCATTCGGCGGCGCTCCTTTCGGTTGGGCCACGCGCGCGCCTGTCGCGCGCCGGCGTTGGCATCATAGGCGCATCGCGCGGCGGCTTGCTGATGTGGCGCAAACCGTGGCGAACCGACGGCATGGCGGCGTCATGGCGGCGTCATGGCGGCGGCGGGCCGCCGCGTGGCTGGCTGGAACGGGAAGGCGCGGCGCATGGCCGCGTTGGGCGGCGGGCCGCGTGGCCGCGGTTACTGCGAGAGCGCCCGCGCCGCCTCGACCTGGGATTCGAAGAAGGTCTGGAAGCTGATGGCGAGGCCGGCCATCAGCAGGCCGGTGCCGATCAGCAGCGACAGGATGACCAGGATCACCACCGGCCAGCCCGAGCGGGTGGGCTGGCCGTGCGGGTTGAAGCGCGCGTCCCATTTGTCGTCGGCGCGCAGCCCGTACACGATGGCGGTGAGGAAGGCGGCGATCAGCGAGGTGCCGCCGGCCACCGCGAAGGTCCAGTTCAGCGCGGGCGAGCCGGCCCCGGTCTGCATCGACGCCACGCCGATGGCGCCGGCCAGCGTGGCCAGCAGGTGGGCCCAGCCGAATTTGTCGCGCAGCCCGCCCAGGTAGAAGCGGTGCAGCCCGAGGCTGCCGCACAGGAAGGCCAGGGCGACCGTGGCCAGCTTGGATTTGCCGGTGGCGGCGGTCTTGGCGGCGGCGGGGACTTGGGTGGCGACGGGCATGGGCAGCGACGAAGTGAGGGCCGGCGGAACCTGCCGGCGGGGGCGGTCACGGGCCAGCCGTGCTGGCGCCGGCGCTCATTGTACGCCGCCGCATGATGCCGGCAATGCGCACGATGCCGCACGGGCGCGCCGCCGCCGCGGCGCGCGCGGGGCGGATCGGCAATCGGGGGGAAGGGCGTAAAAGCGGGAAAATCCGGGCGCGGCGCCCGATCCGGCGATCCGGCTAGCGGCCGCCGTCGCGTCCGCGCGCCTGCCAGCCGGGGCCGACGCCGGAGTTGCGCTGCTCGCCGCGCACCGGGTCCGCCTGCGCGCTGCGCTCGGACGGGCGGGCGCGCTCGTCCTCGCGTTCCTGGGGCGGCAGCGCGCGGCCGCTGAGGCGGTCGTCGGCGCGCGCGCGCGCTTCCATGCGTTCGATCTGGGCGCGCACATGATCCTGTCGTTCGGCGCGCACGCTGGCCATTTCCCAGCCGCCCTGGCCCGCCTGCGCGCGGGCATTGGCCAGGCTCCGGCCGTCGGGCCGGCTATGTTGCCAGAACGCGACCTGGGCATGGCCGGCGCCGCTGAGGCCGAGCAGAAGCACGGCCAGCAGGATGCCCGCCACCGGGTCGCGCAGGAGAGTGCGGGGGAACATGCGGAATCCCAGTTTCCTGTCGCGCGGCGATGTTGTCGGAAGATGGAATCATGGTACGCACGCGCATCCGGCGCGCCTATGCAAAAGCCGTTACCGGTGTAACGGATTGTTTCGCCCCCGCTGCCGCGTCATGACGCAGCGATGAAACCCCGGCGTGCTTCATTTGGCGGCGCTTATTTCGCGGCGCCCATTTCATGGCGCATAGCGGATGCGGTAGATCGCGCCCGCCATGTCGTCGCTGACCAGCAGCGAGCCGTCGGGGGCCACCTGCACGTCGACTGGCCGGCCCCACGGCCGGCCGTCCTGCAGCCAGCCCTGCGCGAACACCTCGCTGCGCACGGCCTGGCCGCGCCCGTCGAGCACCACCCGGACCACGCGGTAGCCGACCGGCTGGCTGCGGTTCCAGCTGCCATGTTCGGCAATAAAGATATTGTTGCGATATTCGGCAGGAAATTGCGATCCGGCATAGAAGCGCATGCCGAGCGCGGCAACGTGGGCGCCGAGCCTGGCCGCCGGCGGCGCGAACTCGGCGCAGGCGCGCTGCTTGCCGAATTCCGGGTCGGCGATGTCGCCGGCATGGCAGTACGGATAGCCGAAGTGCTGGCCGGCGCGGGCGAGGTGGTTGAGCTCGTCGTCGGGCACGTCGTCGCCGAGGTTGTCGCGGCCGTTGTCGGTGAACCAGAGCTCGCGCGTGCCGGGCTGCCAGTCGAAGCCGACCGTGTTGCGCACGCCGCGCGCCACCACCTGCAGGTCGCTGCCGTCGGGCTTCATCTTCATGATGTTGGCGTAGCGGTTCTCGTCCGGCTTGCAGATATTGCACGGCGCGCCGACCGGCACGTAGAGATAGCCGTCCGGGCCGAACGCGATGAATTTCCAGCCGTGGTGCGTTTCGCTGGGAAAGCGGTCGCTCACCACGACGGGCGCGGGCGGATTGTCCAGGCGGGCTTCCACGCCGTCGATGCGCACGATGCGCGAGGTCGAGGACGCATAGAGCGCGCCGTCGCGGAACGCCACGCCGACCGGCATGGTCAGCCCGGTGGCGACGGTGCGCACCTGCGGGTTGCCGGCGAGCGGCGCGGCGATGGCGTACACCTTGCCTTCGCCGCGCGTGCCCACGAACAGCGTGCCGGCCGGCGACATGGTCATGCCGCGCGCCTCGGGCACCGCCTGGCTCAGCACTTCGATGCGAAAGCCCGGCGGCAGCTTGATGCGGTCCAGCGGCAAGGCCTCGGCGGCGCCGGCGGCGGCCGCATGCCCGAGCCAGGCGCCGGCGGCAAGCCAGCCCGCCAGCAGGGCGCGGCGGGCGCGAATGTGAAGGTAGGAACGCATGCGATGCTCTCCTGTCGGGGTTTTCGCCACGATGCCCGTGGCGGGGTGTCGCGTCAATCGCTCTAAGTGTTTGTTTGGCCTCGGGATTTGGGCTATACTCTTGTGTTTCGTGTTCGAACATCAAGTTTTCTGAGGAATCACACCCATGGTCGTAATCCGTCTGGCTCGCGGTGGCAGCAAGAAGCGCCCGTTCTTCAACATCGTCGCCGCTGACTCGCGCAACCGTCGCGATGGCCGTTTCATCGAGCGTATCGGTTTCTACAATCCCCTGGCCGGCGCCAGCGAAGAAGGCCTGCGCCTGGTGCAGGACCGCCTGACCTACTGGACCGGCGTTGGCGCCCAGATGTCGCCGACCGTGGCCCGCCTGGTCAAGCAGAACGCCGCCAAGGCCGCTGCCTGATTGCTGTGACGCGCGTTTCGCGACGCGTGGCAGACGACACGTGACCGAACGCAAGCAAGGCGCCCCGGCGCGGCGGCCGCTGAATGTGCCGCTGGAACCCGCGGCCCGTCCGCAGTCCGCCGGCCAGAAGCCGGCGCCCAGGCCGCAGGCCGGATTGCCGGCCGCGCTGGCGTACACCGACGCGTTGCCGGACGACCTGATCGAAGTCGGCTACGTCGGCGCCGCATACGGAATCCGGGGCTGGATCAAGATCCAGCCGCACGCCGACGATGCCAGCGCGCTGCTGCACGCGCGCCGCTGGTGGCTGCTCAAGCCGCCGGCCGGCGTGCTGGGCGCGGCGGGCGCGGTGAGCGCCGAAGCCCTGTGCGTGAAGATCGCGCAGTCCCGCGAGCATAGCGGCACGGTGGTGGCGCAGGTGGTCGGCGTGTCCGACCGCAGCCACTCCGAAGCGCTCAAGGGCCGTCGTGTATGGATCCGCCGCGAGGATTTCCCCGCGCCGGACGAGAACGAGTTTTACTGGGTCGATCTGATCGGCTGCGCCGTGTCCAACGAACAGGGCGAGCTGCTGGGCGAAGTGTCCGGCCTGATCGACAACGGGGCTCACCAGATCCTGCAGGTGGCGCATGCCTTGCCCGACGGCAAGACCGGCGAGCGCCTGATCCCGTTTGTCGATGCCTTCCTGCGCTCGGTCGATATCAAGGCCCGGCAGGTGGTGGTCGACTGGGGGCTGGATTACTGAGCGCCTGGTGACAGGCGCCGGGCCGGGCCCGGTGGGCAAGCCAAGGGAGAGGCGGATGCAGTTCGATGTGATCACGCTGTTTCCCGAGATGTTCCGCGCGCTGACCGACTGGGGCATTACCAGCCGGGCGGCGAAGCAGCAGCGCTATGCGCTGCGCACCTGGAATCCGCGCGATTTCACCACCGACAACTACCGTACCATCGACGACCGCCCGTATGGCGGCGGCCCTGGCATGGTGATGCTGGCCAGGCCGCTCGAGGACGCCATCGACGCGGCCTGCGCGGCCCAGCAGGCGGCGCGGGCCGATGCCCAGGCGGGTGCGGCGGATACGGTGAAGCCGCATGTGGTGCTGATGTCGCCGCAGGGCGCGCCGCTGACGCACGCGAAGGTGATGTCGCTGGCGCAGCGCCCCGGGCTGGTGCTGCTGTGCGGGCGCTACGAGGCCATCGACCAGCGCCTGATCGAGCGGCGCGTGGACGAGGAAATCAGCCTCGGCGATTTCGTGCTGTCGGGCGGCGAGCTGCCGGCGATGGCGGTGATCGACGCGGTGGTCAGGCATCTGCCCGGCGTGCTCGGCGACGCGCAGTCGGCGGTGCAGGACAGCTTCGTCAACGGCCTGCTGGATTGCCCGCACTACACGCGGCCGGAAGAATACGAAGGCATGCGGGTGCCCGAGATATTGCTCGGGGGCCATCATGCCGAGATCGAGAAGTGGCGGCGCCAGCAGGCGCTCGCCAACACTGCGAGGAAGCGCCCCGACCTGATCGGGGCCGCCCGCAGCGCAGGTTTGCTCAGCCGCGCCGACGAGAAATTCCTGTCGGCGTGGCTGGCGAATGAAGGGCGGGAGTTCGCTCCCGTCAAGTGAAACCCCATCCTCTGCCGGGGCCCGGGCAACGCCCGGGGCATACAACGCCGGCATGATGGACAAGGAGAAGAAACGATGAACCTCATCGAGCTGATCGAGAAAGACGAAATCGCGCGCCTGACCGCGAACAAGACCATCCCCGCATTCGCACCCGGCGACACCGTGATCGTCAGCGTGAACGTGGTGGAAGGTAACCGCAAGCGCGTGCAGGCCTACGAAGGCGTCGTGATTGCCAAGCGCAACCGCGGCCTGAACTCGTCCTTCATCGTGCGCAAGATTTCCTCGGGTGAAGGCGTGGAACGCACGTTCCAGCTGTACTCGCCGCTGATCGCCGGTATCGAAGTGAAGCGCCGCGGCGACGTCCGCCGCGCCAAGCTGTACTACCTGCGTGAGCGTTCGGGCAAGTCCGCGCGTATCAAGGAAAAGCTGGCATACAAGGCAGCACCCGCCAAGGCGGCAGCAGCCGAGTAAGCCGGTTGCCGTGGCCGGTCCGCCGGCCGTGGCTGCGCAAGAAGGGCACCTCCGGGTGCCCTTTTTGCATGGGTCCGCGCAAGCCGTCCGGCAAAGCGTCCTGTTGCATCGCGCAAAGACGGTTTTGCCCGTCATCTGTCATACTGCGAGGCGATATGCGTCCCGCCTTCGATCCCGAAACCCTACCCATCGTCTCCACCGATAGCAGCCATCCGGCCCTGCCCGAGGTGCGCCTGCGGCCGGACTTCGTGCGCCACCGGCTCAAGTCGCCGCCGGCGTGGGCGCCCGAGCTGACCGACGAATCGCGCATCTACGACCGCAGCGTGGCGCTGCGCGACGCCGCCGTGCTGGTGCCGCTGGTGGAGCGCGAGGACGGCCTGACGGTGCTGCTCACGCAGCGCAACGCCAACCTCAGCGCCCACGCGGGGCAGATCAGCTTTCCGGGCGGGCGCCACGAGCCGTCGGATGTCGACCGGGTGGACACCGCGCTGCGCGAGACGGAAGAAGAAGTGGGGCTGGTGCGGGACTACGTGGAGGTGCTGGGCGCGCTGCCCGACTACATCACGGGCACCGGATTCCACGTCAGCCCCGTGGTCGGGCTGGTCCGCAGCGGCTTCACGCTGCGCCCCGACGCGCGCGAGGTGGCGGACGTGTTCGAGGTGCCGCTCGGCTTCCTGATGGACCCATCCCATCACCAGCGGCGCCTGTTCCGCTGGGTCGACGGCGAACGGCTGTTCTACGCCATGCCGTTCCCGCGCGAGAACGGCGGCTACCGCTTCATCTGGGGCGCCACCGCCGGCATGCTGCGCAATCTCTACCACCTGCTGGCGGCCTGAAGCCGCCCGCGTTCGGTTCAGGCCGCCGCCTGCCGCTGCGCGATGCAGTGGGGGCAGCTCTTGCCCACCACGTAGTGCGGGCTCTGCTGTTCCTCGGGCGTGACCACGGCGCGGCAGGCGAAGCACTGCTTGGGGCCGGCCGGCTCCAGGCTGGGATTCAGCGCGGTGCGGTAGTCGAACACGAAGCAGTCGCCCCGGTAGTGGCTGCCGCCCACTTCCTCGAAATATTTCAGGATGCCGCCCTCGAGCTGGTAGACATGCGCGATGCCGGCTTCCTGCATGTGGATGGCGGCCTTCTCGCAGCGGATGCCGCCGGTGCAGAACGACACCACGGTCTTGCCCTCGAATGCCGCCTTGTGCGCGGCGATGGCGGGCGGGAAGTCGCTGAACTTGGCGATATCGTAGTCCACCGCGTGGGTGAAGGTGCCGACCGCCACCTCGAAATCGTTGCGGGTGTCGAGCATCACCACGGGGCGGCCGGCGTCGTCGTGGCCCTGGTCGAGCCAGCGCTTCAGGTCCACCGGCCGCACCGCCGGCGCGCGCCCGGCTTCGGGGCGGATCAGCGGCATCTTCATGGTGATGATTTCCTTCTTCTCGCGCACCAGCATGCGCTTGAAGGGCTGGCTCTCCGACAGGCTTTCCTTGGGCGCGATGTTGGCGAAGCGCGGATCGGCGTGCAGCCAGCCCATGAAGCCGTCGATGGCCGCGCGGCTGCCGGCCAGGAACATGTTGATGCCCTCCGGCGCGAGCAGGATGGTGCCCTTCAGGCCCAGGGCCTCGCAGCGCGCGCGCATGTCCGGGCGCAGGGCCGGAATATCGTCCAGCGTGACGAATTTATAAGCGGAGATGTTGACGATCTGCATAGCGGAGGCGCGCCCGGCCGCGCGCCTTGCGGCCGCGCGGTAACTGCCTGATTGGAAAGGCGAAATTATAGCGCCTCGGAGGCCGTGCGGCGGCCTTGCCCGAGCGCCCCGCTCGGGCATGCCGGCGCGGCGCGCCTGCAAAGAAGGCAGGCGCGGCCATGCCGAGCCGGTACAATCACGTCCATGTCTGCACCTCGCTTCGTTCATCTCCGCCTCCATTCCGAATACTCCGTCGTCGACGGGATCGTGCGCCTCGATGCCGCCGTCGAGGCCGCCGCGGCCGACGGCATGGGCGCGCTCGCCCTGACCGACCTCGCCAACGCCTTCGGCCTGATCCGCTTCTACAAGGAAGCGCGCGGCGGCGGCGTCAAGCCGGTGGTCGGCGCGGACGTCTGGCTCACCAACGCCGAAGACCGCGACAAGCCGGCGCGCCTGCTGCTGCTGGTGCAGGACCGGCGCGGCTACCTCAACCTGTGCATGCTGCTGTCGCGCGCATGGCTGTCCAACCAGCATCGCGGCCGCGCCGAGATCGAACCCGGCTGGTTCGACGAGCCCGGCGAGGAGGGCCTGCCGCTGGCCACCGGCCTGATCGCGCTGTCCGGCGCCATGAGCGGCGACATCGGCATGGCGCTGGCCAACGGCAACGACGCCGCGGCCGAGCGCGCCGCCGCGCACTGGGCCCGGGTGTTCCCGCAGCGCTTCTACGTCGAGCTGCAGCGCGCCGGCCATCCCGGCACCGACGCTTACGTGCAGCAGGCCGTGCAGCTGGCGGCCAGGCTGCGCCTGCCGGTGGTGGCGACGCACCCGGTGCAGTTCATGACCGCCGACGACTTCACCGCGCACGAGGCCCGCACCTGCATCGCCGAGGGCGAGCTGCTGGCCAACCCGCGGCGCACGCGGCGCTTCACCACCGACCAGTATTTCAAGACGCAGGACGAGATGTGCGCGCTGTTCGCCGACATCCCGTCCGCGCTCGAGAACGCGGTGCAGATCGCGCGCCGCTGCAACCTCACGCTCGAGCTGGGCAAGCCGCGCCTGCCGCTGTTCCCCACGCCGGACGGCATGTCGCTCGACGACTACCTCGTCCACCTCGCCAAGGAAGGCCTGGAAAAGCGCATGGCCGTGCTGTTCCCGGACGAGGCCGAGCGCGAGTCCCGGCGCGCCGAGTACTACGCGCGGCTGGAATTCGAGACCGGCACCATCATCAAGATGGGCTTCCCCGGCTACTTCCTGATCGTGGCGGACTTCATCAACTGGGCCAAGAACAACGGCGTGCCGGTGGGCCCGGGGCGGGGCTCCGGCGCCGGCTCGCTGGTGGCCTACGCGCTCGGCATCACCGACCTCGACCCGCTCAAGTACGCGCTGCTGTTCGAGCGTTTCCTGAACCCGGAACGGGTCTCGATGCCCGACTTCGACATCGACTTCTGCCAGCACGGGCGCGACCGCGTCATCACCTACGTGAAGGAGAAGTACGGCAAGGACGCGGTCTCGCAGATCGCCACCTTCGGCACGATGGCGGCCAAGGCCGCCGTGCGCGACGTGGGCCGCGTGCTCGACCTCGGCTACGGCTTCGTCGACAGCATCGCCAAGCTGATCCCGTTCAAGCCCGGCAAGCTGGTCACCATCGAGGAGGCCAAGAAGGAAGAGCCGCTGCTGACCGAGCGCGAGAACAACGAGGAGGAAGTGCGCCAGCTGCTGGAGCTGGCGCAGCGCGTCGAGGGCATGACCCGCAACGTCGGCATGCACGCCGGCGGCGTGCTGATCGCGCCCGGCAAGCTCACCGACTTCTGCCCGCTCTACACCCAGGGCGGACAGAACGACGGCATGAGCGGCGTGGTCAGCCAGTACGACAAGGACGACGTGGAAGCGGCCGGCCTGGTCAAGTTCGACTTCTTGGGCCTGACCACGCTGACCATCCTCGACTGGGCCGAGCGCTACATCCGCCGGCTCGACCCGTCCAGGGCGGACTGGAACTGCAGCCACATCCCGCTCGACGACGGCCCCGCCTTCGACATCCTCAAGACCGCCAACACGGTGGCCGTGTTCCAGCTGGAAAGCCGCGGCATGCAGGGCATGCTGAAAGACGCCAAGCCCGACCGCTTCGAGGACATCATCGCGCTGGTGGCGCTCTACCGCCCGGGCCCGATGGACCTGATCCCCAGCTTCTGCGCGCGCAAGCACGGCCGCGAGAAGGTGGAGTACCCGGACCCGCGCGTCGAGCCGGTGCTCAAGGAGACCTACGGCATCATGGTCTACCAGGAGCAGGTGATGCAGATGGCGCAGATCATCGGCGGCTACTCGCTCGGCGGCGCCGACCTGCTGCGCCGCGCGATGGGCAAGAAGAAGCCCGAGGAAATGGCGCAGCACCGCGTCATGTTCCGCGAGGGCGCCGACAAGAACGGGCTGACCGCCGGGCAGGCCGACGACATCTTCGACCTGATGGAGAAGTTCGCCGGCTACGGCTTCAACAAGTCGCACGCGGCCGCCTATGCGCTGCTGGCCTACTACACGGCGTGGCTCAAGGCGCACCATCCGGCCGAATTCATGGCAGCCAACATGTCGCTGGCGATGGACGACACCGACAAGGTCAAGATCCTCTACGAGGACTGCAAGCTCAATGGCCTCAAGGTGCTGCCGCCCGACGTCAACGCCAGCGAATACCGCTTCGCGCCGACCGACGCCAGGACCATCCGCTACGGCCTCGGCGGTATCAAGGGCTCGGGCCAGGGCGCCATCGAGGACATCCTGCGCGCGCGCGAGGAAAAGCCGTTCGCCGACCTGTTCGATTTCTGCGAGCGCGTCGACCGCCGCCAGGTCAACCGCCGCACCATCGAGGCGCTGATCCGTGCCGGCGCGTTCGACAGCCTCAACGACAACCGCGGCCAGTTGCTGGCCTCGGTGTCGCGCGCGATGGAAGCGGCCGAGCAGAAGGCCGAGTCGGCCAACCAGGTCTCGCTGTTCGACCTGATGGCCGACGCCGGCGCGTCGCACCGCCCCGAACTGGTCGACGAGCCGCGCTGGCCGCCCAAGCGCACGCTGCAGGAGGAGAAGCAGGCGCTCGGCTACTACTTCTCGGGCCACCTGTTCGACGCCTACCGCGACGAGGTCGGGCGCTTCCTCAAGGGCACGCTGGCCGGGCTGGAAAAGGAAGTGCAGGGCAATGGCGGCGGCTACGGGCGCGACGTGCGCGGCAAGGTCATCGCCGGCGTCATCACCGGCATGCGCACGCAGATGACGCAGCGCGGCAAGATGCTGATCGTGATGCTCGACGACGGCACCGCGCAGATCGAGATGACGGTGTTCAACGAGCTGTTCGACGCCAACCGCCACATGTTCCGCGACGACGAGCTGGTGATCGTGCAGGGCAACGCGCGCCACGACACCTTCACCGGCGGCGTGCGCTTCACCGCCGAATCGGTGATGGACCTGGTGGCCGCGCGCGCCCGCTATGCCGAGGCCGTGGGGCTGGCCTTCAACGGCAACGCCTCGACCGAGCTGCTGCGCGAGCTGCTCACGCCGTATCTCGCCACCGTGGCCAACACGCCGGGCCTGCCCGTGCGCGTGAGCTACGCCACCAGCGGCGCGCGCTGCGAGGCCGAGCTCGGGCGGCAGTGGCTGGTCACGCCGTCGGACGACGCGCTCGCGAGCTTCCGCGCGGCGCTGTCCGGCGACAGCGTGCGCATGCTGTACGGCTGATCCGCAGTTGCCGGCAGTCCGTCATCCCCTGGATCCACCACGCCCCCGCATGGCCAAGCAACGCATCCTCTTTCACCTGACCCACTTCCTGCGCGGCGGCATCGAGACCTCGCTGGTGTCGCTGCTGGCCTCGCTGGACCGGGAGCGCTTCGAGCTCGGCCTGACGCTGACCTATCCGACCGAGGCGCTGGAGACGCATTTCCGCGCCATGCTGCCGCCGGACGTGAAGATCCACATCCTGGCGCCGGAGCGCTGGCTGTCGCATTTCCGGCAGAAGAAGAAGGCCGGCAAGCTCGGCCCGCTGGGCAAGATCTACGAGGAAGTGCTGCTGCCGCCGGTGCGCAAGCCGCTGGTCAACCGGCGCTTTCGCGCGATCGCGCGCGGCTACGACCTCGCCATCGACTACGACATGTCGCTGTCGCGGCTGACCGGCCGCCTGCCGATACCGATGATCGGCTACCAGCACTTCAGCGTGGCGCACCTGGAGCGAGACAACCCGCGCAAGCTGCGCAAGCTGCGGCGCCAGTGCCGCGAGCACTACGACCGCATCGTGGTGCTCAACGACAGCATGCTGGCCGACGCGCGCGCGCTGATTCCCGAGGCCGCGGCCAAGTTCGTGCGCCTGTACAACGCCACCGACCTGGACCGCATCCGCGCGCTCGGCAACGCGCCGTTCACGCCGCCGGCCCATCCTTACATCGTTTCGGTGGGGCGCCTGGAAGAAAGCCAGAAGGATTTCACCACGCTGCTGCACGCCTACGCCGCGCTGGTGCGCGGCACCGGCCTGCGCGAGCGCCTGGTGCTGGTGGGCGACGGCGCCTCGCGCGCGCGGCTCGAGGCGCTGGCGCGCGAGCTGGGCGTCAGCGAGCGGGTGACGTTCGCCGGCTTCCAGGCCAATCCCTACGCATGGATCCGCCACGCGCGGCTGATGGCGTTCAGCTCGAAGATGGAAGGGCTGCCCAACGTGCTGCTCGAAGGCATGGCGCTCGGCCAGCTGGTGGTGAGCACCGACTGCCCGGTGGGCCCGCGCGAGATCCTGGCCGACGGCAAGGCCGGCCTGCTCACGCCGGTCGGCGACGTGCACGCGCTGGCCGAGGCGATCCGGCGCGGGCTGGAAGACGCGCCGCTGCGCGCGCGGCTGCTGGCCTTCGCCGCCACCCACATCGAGCAGATGGGGTTCGGCCCGACCTCGGCCGCCTTCGCGGCCTGCGTGGACGACCTGCTGGGCGCGCCGCCGGCCGCGGCGCCCGGGGCTAGCCCCGCGGCTCCTGCGGCTGCGTCTTCTGCCGCAGGTACCACAGCTTGATGTACTTGTAATAGCTGGCCTGGCCGTTCATCAGCGCCACGCCCAGCCCCTGCGCGCCGTCGAGGAAGCCGCGGCGCATCAGGTAGGTGCGCAGGAAGGCCCAGGCGCCATGCAGCACGGCGCCGGCCGGCGAGGCAGACTTGCCGCGCGCGAAGCCCTGCTGCGCGCCCAGCGTGGAGTACTGGTCGACCTTGCGCAGCACCTGCGAGAAGTCGTCGTAGGTGTAGTGCAGCAGCGGCGAGGCCAGCTTCCCGACCGGGCCGTCGGCGACCACGCGCTCGTGCACGAGGTCGTCGGTAAAGCGGGCATGGCCGCGCCTGAACAGCCGTGTGACGTAGTCGGGATACCAGCCGCCGTGGCGGATGAAGCGGCCGCAGAAGCGCGACAGGCGCGGCATCTCGTAGGCGTCGGCCTGGCCGGACGCGACCGCCGCCAGGATCTCGTCGCGCAGCTCGGGCGTGACGCGCTCGTCGGCGTCGAGCGAGAACACCCACTCGGTGTCGGCCTTGGACACGGCCAGGTTCTTCTGGGCGCCGAAGCCCGGCCAGTGCCCGGTTTCGAACACCTCGGCGCCGAGGCCGCGGGCCAGCTCGACCGTGCCGTCCCGGCTACCCGAATCCACTATAATCGCGCGGTCGCACCAGGACACGCTTTCCAGGCAGGCCCGGATGTTGTGTGCCTCGTTTTTCGTAATCAGTACGACTGAGATTTTCATAGAGCTTGTTTATGGTGTTTCGTGCGATAAAGCCGACTTCATTTGCCAATGTCCTCGTCCTGGCATTTCCGATCCTGGTGCTGTGCATCCCCAAAGGGGCCGGGATCTTCCTCGCCGGCGTGGTAGGACTCGCGCTGTGGAGCGGGCATGGCATCCGCACTACCTGGTCCGAGGGGCGCGGTGTGCTGTATCCGCTGGGGCTCGCTATTCTAGCCCTGACGATCGTCTACCTGGGCTCGAAGCTGGTCTTCGGCGTGCCGTGGAACGTGATTGATAATCCCTCCCGGAGCCTGTTGGCGCTGCTGGCTTGCCTGGTCATCCTGCACACCGCGCCCGACCCGCGCGTGCTTTGGCGAGGCATCACGATCGCCCTGGCGGCTGGCTTCGCCATCGTGGCGTACCAGTACTTTGTCCTGCAGGAGCCGCGCCCGGCGGCCTGGACCCAGGCCATCGCGTTCGCCAACATGGTGGCGGCGCTGGGCATCATCGGATTCGTGAGGCCGGGCACCGATCGGCGCGCGCATGTGGTGGCCTGGCTCAACCTGGCGCTGGCCATCGCCATCCTGGCCCTGAACGGCACGCGGGGCGCGCTGCTGGCGCTGCTCGTCACCATGCTGCCGCTGCTGCTGGTGCGCTACCCCGGCCTGAAGCCGTGGCGCTTCGTCACTGCGATCTCGCTGATCGGGCTGCTGGGCATCGGCCTGTACCTCGTGCCGAGCAGTCCGGTCGAGCAGCGTGTCGATCAGGTCCGCACCGAGATCAAGGGATTTCAGCACGGCGACAACGAGACTTCGGTCGGCGCACGCCTGAAGATCTGGGAGATCGCCATCGATTCGGTTCGTGTCCATCCGTGGATGGGCGTCGGCGTGGGGCAGTTTGCCCGGGTCCTGCGCGCTTCCGAGTTCTGCCGGCAACACCCGTCGCCGATCTGCCGGCTCGAGCACGCGCACAATGACATATTCGAGGCGGCCGCCACGATGGGCGTGCCCGGGGTGTTGGCGCTGCTGGGTTTGTTTTTCGTGCCGGGCATGCTGTTCTGGCGGCTGTTCCGCACCAGTTGCCGCAACGCCAACGGGCTTGGCGTCAGCCTCAGCGCGTCCGGCATCGGCGTGGTCCTGGCCAGCCTGATCAGCGGCCTGACCCAGGTGACGATGGCGCACCAGGCCAACATCGTGTTCTACGCCGGCATCGTCGGGCTGCTGCTCGGCCTGGCTGCCCTACAAGCAAGACATCCCCGCGCCGGCGGGGTGGAGAACCTGTGAACGTTCGAGAACAACACGCCCCCCACGGCCGCGAGGCCGATACCCTGAAGCGCGTCTGGGCCTACCTGCGTCCGGAGATGCGCGTCTTCGTCGTCGCCATCATCGCGATGGCGGTGGTGGCGGGTGCGGAAGGCTTGATCCCCAAGGTCGTCAACGACCTGCTCGACAAGGGGTTCGGCGGCGCCTACGTCGGCAAGCTCTGGCACGTGCCGGCGCTGCTGACCGGCGTGGCGCTGATCCGCGGCGTGGCGCAGTTCGCCTCCGGCTACCTGCTGAGCCTGATCTCCAACCGCGTGCTGCTGAAGATGCGCATGCAGATGTTCGAGCGCATGCTGCACGCGCCGGCGCTGTTCTTCCACCGCAATACCGCGGCGTCGCTCATCAACGCGGTGATCTTCGAGGTCAACCAGGTCATGCAGATCCTGACCGGCGTGCTGATCACGCTGGTGCGCGATTCGCTGACGGTGCTGGCGCTGCTGGTCTACCTGTTCTACACCAACTGGCGGCTGACGCTGGTGGTGGCGGTGATCCTGCCGGTGATCGGCTTCGTGATGTCCAAGGTCAACCGGCGCCTGCGCCGCCTGAACCGCGACCACCAGGCGCTGACCAACAGCGCGGCCTACGTGGTCGAGGAAGCGGTGGGCGGCTACAAGGTGGTCAAGCTGCACGGCGGCGAACAGTACGAGACCCGGCGCTTCGCCGCGATGGCCGAGCGCCTGCGCGGCTATTCGATGCGCATGGCGGTGGCGGGCGGGCTGAACCAGCCGGTCACGGCCTTCCTGGCCTCGCTGGCGCTGTCGGTGATCCTGACCATCGCCATGATCCAGTCGCAGTCCAACCAGACCACGGTGGGCAGCTTCACCGGCTTCGTGATGGCGATGCTGCTGCTGATCTCGCCGCTCAAGCACCTGACCGACCTCAACCAGCCGCTGCAGCGCGGCCTGACCGCGGCCGAGATGATCTTCGGCCTGATCGACGAGCCGGTCGAGCGCCAGGAGGGCGGCCTGCCGCTGGCGCGCGCGCGCGGCGACCTGGTGTTCGACAAGGTGAGCTTCCGCTACGGCGACGCCGGCCGGCCGGCGCTGGACAAGGTCAGTTTCCACGCCAGCGCGGGCGAGGTGGTGGCGCTGGTGGGGCCGTCGGGCAGCGGCAAGACCACGCTGGTCAACCTGGTGCCGCGCTTCTTCGACCCGACCGAGGGCCGCATCCTGCTCGACGGCCAGCCGATCGACGTGTTCACGCTCAAGGACCTGCGCACCCAGATCGCCTTCGTCAGCCAGGACGTGGTGCTGTTCAACGGCACCGTGGCGGCCAACGTTGCCTACGGCGTGCACGACGCGCAGGACATCGACATCGCGCGCGTCGAGCGCGCGCTGGCGGCGGCCTACCTGACCGACATGGTCAAGGGCCTGCCGCAGGGCCTCGAGACCAATATCGGCGACAACGGCATGAAGCTGTCGGGCGGCCAGCGCCAGCGGCTGGCGATCGCGCGCGCGATCTACAAGGACGCGCCGATCCTGATCCTCGACGAGGCCACCTCGGCGCTGGATTCGGAGTCGGAGCGCCAGGTCCAGGCCGCGCTGGAGGCGCTGATGGTCGGCCGCACCACGCTGGTGATCGCGCACCGCCTGTCCACCATCGAGAACGCCGACCGCATCGTGGTGCTGGACCACGGGCGCGTGGCCGAGCACGGCAGCCACGAGGAGCTGCTGTCGGCCGAGGGGCTCTACGCCGGGCTGCACAAGATCCAGTTCGCCACGCACTGAGCGCGGCGCCGGCGCCGCGGGCAGGCGGCGCCACATCCTCCCGCCGGGGTTTGCCGGTGCCGCCGGCCGACTTGGCTAGAATGGCAGGCAAACCACAGCCGAGAGGATGACATGAGCCAGCCCGTTTCCCCGATCAGCCGCTATCCCGTGCCCGCGCTCGTCAATTTGCCCGACGACATCCGCGCGCGCATCCTGGAGGTCCAGGACAAGGCCGGCTTCGTTCCCAACGTGTTCCTCACGCTGGCTCACCGGCCCGACGAGTTCCGCGCGTTCTTCGCCTACCACGACGCGCTCATGCTCAAGGAGGGCGGCCTGACCAAGGGCGAGCGCGAGATGATCGTGGTGGCGACCTCGGGCGCCAACCAGTGCTTGTACTGCGTGGTGGCGCACGGCGCCATCCTGCGCATCTACGAGAAGCAGCCGGCGCTGGCCGACCAGGTCGCGGTCAACTACCGCAAGGCCGACATCACGCCGCGCCAGCGCGCCATGCTCGATTTCGCGCTCAAGGTCTGCCAGGCCTCGCACGAGGTCGACGAAGCCGATTTCGCCGCGCTGCGCGCGCATGGCTTCAGCGACGAGGACGCCTGGGACATCGCCGCCATCACGGCGTTCTTCGGCCTGTCCAACCGCATGGCCAACACCATCGGCATGCGCCCGAACGACGAGTTCTACCTGATGGGGCGCGTGCCCAAGGCAAAATAGCGCGCTCGTTCGCTGATTCGCTGATTCGCCCGCTGCCGGGGCCGCGCGTGGCGTGGTCTCCGGCTCCCGTTGCCTCGATCCACCAACTTCTGTTCGTCCTGCCCGACCGGCACGGCGCCTTCCATCTTGAATCCTGTCTCGCTCTTCTTCGCCCAGGCCTGCCTGGTGGTGGGCACGCCCTTCGTCCTGTGGCGCGGACTGCGCATCGGCAGCATCGTGCCGCTGGTCGCCATGCAGATCGTGGGCGGCATCCTGCTCGGGCCGTCGCTGCTGGGCACCTTGTGGCCGCGGGGCTGGCAGGCGCTGTTCGGCGCCGCGCAGCTGTCGGCGCTGTCGGGCCTGCAATGGCTGGCGGTGGTGCTGTTCGCTTTCCTCTCGGGCCTGCACATCGGCGGCGCCGGGCAGCCGGGCATGCGGCGCATCGCCACGGCGGCGGCGCTGGGCTGCGTGCTGGCGCCGTTCGCGCTCGGCACCGCGGCCGGCGCGTGGCTGGCGCATGCGGCGCCGGCGGTGGTCGGGCCGGCGGCCTCGGCCTGGCAGTTCGCCTTTGCCGTGGGCGTGTCGATGGCAGTGACCGCGCTGCCGGTGCTGGGCGCCATCCTGCGCGAGATGAAGTTGTCCGACTCGGTGCCCGGCCAGCTCGCGCTGGGCTGCTCCGCGTTCAGCGACGCGGCGATCTGGCTGGTGCTCTCGGTCATCCTCGCCAGCGCGGGCCGCTCGTCGGCCGGCGACTTCCTGCGCCTGGCGCTGTGCGGCGCGCTCTACGTCGGCGCCATGCTGTGGCTGGTGCGCCCGGCGCTGGCGCGCCTGCTGCCGCGCATGCAGGGCAACGACGCGCGGCTGGCGCTGGTCGCGGTGCTGATCTTCGGCTCCGCGCTGGTCTCCGAATCGATCGGGCTGCACTACATCCTGGGCGGCTTCCTGGCCGGCGTGGCGCTGCCGCGCGAGGCGGCGGCCGACCTGCGGCGCCAGCTCGAGCCGACCACGGTGGTGGTGCTGATGCCGTTCTTCTTCCTGATGACCGGGCTGCGCACCGACATCGCCATCGGCGGGTACGACACGCTGCTCGTGTTCGCGCTCAGCACGCTGGTGGCGGTCGCCGGCAAGGTGGCCGGCACCGCGCTGCCCGCGCGCCTGGCCGGCCTGCCGCGGCGCGAGGCATGGATGCTGGGCGCGCTGGTGCAGACCAAGGGGCTGATGGAAGTGGTGGTGCTGGGCATCCTGTTCGAGGCCGGGCTGATCGGCCAGACGGCGTTCTCGGGGCTGCTGCTGATGGCGCTGGCCACCACGGTGCTGGCCAAGCCGCTGACGCGCGCCGCTTCCGGGCTGCGCGGCGCCGCCTGAGCCGGGCGCGCTAGCGCGCCTCCGCGCACGCGCCGCTGCGCGGGTCGAACAGGACCGGCCACGCCTGCTCGTAGATCCCCGGCGTGCAATGCTTCTCGCAATGGGCATGGGCCAGCGTCACGCGGCGCGGGTCCTGCCACACCATCAGTGTGCAGCCGCTGTCGTCGAGCGCGCGCAGTTCGATGTGCGGGGTCTTGCGGGTCTGGCGGAACTCGGCCAGGTCGAAATGGCAGGAGCCGCGCCGGCCGACCCACAGGGTCCAGGTGAGGCTGCGCACGTCGTTGCTCGCCACGCGCATGTGCGCGTCCTCGCGGAAACCATCGTCTTCGGTGCGCTGGCAGCTGCCGGCGAGGTCGATGTCGCGCGGCGGTATCGGCGTGGCGCGCTCGCGCGCGGCGCCGGCGGCCGAGGGGCGCGGCTCGGGCGCGCGCGCGGCGGGCGGGGAGGGCGGCGGCAAGGTCACGGTACAGGCCGTCAGCGCGGCAACCGACAGCGCGGCGACCGGCACCCACGCAGGCAAGCGCGTGTTTTTCATGGCTACTCCTTGCGCCCGGTGCCCGCGCGGCCGTCGGGCTGGCCGCGCCCACCTCTACCTGTAGTTATAGCGGATGCGCAAAGGAAGGCGAGGGGAAAGCACGGCGCCTGCGTGCGGCAGGCATCGGAGGCCGCCGCCGGCGTTGCCGCGCCGCGCAACGAAAAGCAAAAACCCCGCGCCGTTGCCGGCGCGGGGTTTTTCATTTGCGGGCCTGCGCGCGCCCGGCGCCGCATCTGGCGACGCGGTGCCGGGCGTGGGCTTACTTGGCCGCGGAGAAGTCGAGCGCGTTGCTCAGGTCGCCCATCGCCTTGCCCTTGTTGGCCAGCAGCGCATCGTCGCGCTGCTTCAGGCCCGGCAGCGTCGGCAGGGCGTAGCGGTGCGTGATGAAGCGCAGGATGGAGGCGGTGTCGTACTGGGTATGGTCGATGAAGCCCTTCTTGGCGAACGGCGACACGATGATCGCCGGGATGCGCGTGCCCGGGCCCCACACGTCGCCCTTCGGCACCGCGGCGTGGTCGAAGAAGCCGCCGTTTTCGTCGTAGGTCACGACGATCAGCATGTTCTTCCACTGCGGGCTTTGCTGGAGCTGGCTGATCACGCTGGCGATGTGGGCATCGCCGTCGGCCACGTTGGCGTAGCCGGCGTGCTGGTTCAGGTTGCCCTGCGGCTTGTAGAACGTGACGGCGGGCAGCTTGCCGGCGGCGGCGTCCTGCAGGAACTGCGAGTCGAAGTCCTTCAGGTGCGCGCCGCGGTAGCTGGCGTTGGCGACCGGGTCCAGCTTGGCGTAGAAGTTGAACGGCTGGTGGTGCGTCTGGAAGTTGGGCACGGCCTGGCCGTTGTTGATCAGCGTGCGGTCGGCCGTCACCTTGGACCAGGCGCCTGCATACCAGGCCCAGTTGACGCCGCGCGCGTCGAGCAGGTCGCCGATGGTGGCCTGCGTCTGCGGCGGCAGCGTGGTGGCCTTGCTCGGGTCGGCATAGGCCGCGTTGCCGCTGGCCGCCGGCGCGTTGCCGCTCGGCTGGTAGGCCGGCTGCATGGTGTTGACGGCGTAGTACATGCCCGTCTTGTCCTTCGGCGTCAGCGTGCTGTCGTTCTTGTAGGTGGCAGCACCGGTCAGGACGCTGGCCGGCGCCGCGGCGGCCGGCGTGAGGCGCACGAAATTGCCGTTGGCATCGGTGTCGATGGCGGAGATCGAGCCGCTGGCCGGCGAGGTGTCCGCGTTCGGGTATTGCGGCGCGCAGGCGCAGACCAGGTACTGGTGGTTCAGGAACGAGCCGCCGAACGCACCCATGTAGAAGTTGTCGGCCAGCGTGTAGTTCTGGGCGACCTTCCACAGGGCCATCTTGCTGCCGTCGTAGTAGCCCATCGACAGGCCGCCGGCGTCGGAGTAGGCCGCGAACTTGTCGTTCTTGCCGCCGTTGATCTGCATCTGGTTGTTGTAGAAGCGGTGCACCAGGTCGCGCGTGATGACGGTCTGGTCCACCACCGTGCTGGTGTTCTGCACGCCGGCCGGGTCGTCGATGCGGAACGGCTTGTTGGCCCAGCCGACCGTGTTGGCCTGCGGGATCGTGACGGTCTGGCCGGTGGCGGTGAAGCCGCCCCAGGTCGGCGGCAGCGAGGACAGCGCGCTGTTGTCGAAGTCCTTCTGCGGCTCGATCTTGCCGTCCGACGTCGGGTTCGCGCCGGGGATGCCGTTGGCGCCCGGGAACAGGCCGTACAGGGTGTCGAAGCCACGGTTTTCCGCGTAGATCACCACCACGGTCTGGATGTTGTTCAGCGCCAGGCGCTTGGCCACGCCGTCGCCGATGGCCTTGCCGATGTCGCCACCAGCGGCCACGGCGTCGGCGATCAGGTCGATGGTCTGGTCGATCTCGGCCTGCAGCGTGGTCTTGATCTTGCTGTCGGTTTCCTTGTTGTGGTCTTCCAGCAGCTTGTCCGCGGCCACGCCGAGGCGGGTGGCCAGTTGCGTCTTGGCCGCGTTGAGGTCGCCGCCGTTGCCGTCCATCAGCGCGGCCAGCTCGGTCGAGATGGCGCTGAGCACGCCGTTGGCCGCCGCCGGTGCGCGGAAGACCAGCGGGCGGGTCACTGCGTTGTGCGCGCTGCCGTCGTTGCGGAAGGCGTCGGTGCCGATCTCGGCCACCACGGCCCCGCTGCCGGTGAGCGTGTAGGCGCCTTGCGCGTCGGTGAAGGTGCTGGCTTCGCCGCTGTCGCACTTGGCGTTGTTGTTGGCGTCGATGCAGACCTTGGCGTGCTCGAAGTAGCTGCCGGTCACTACGCCGGAGGTGGTGGCGGCCGGCGTGGCCGGCGTCGGGCTGACGGAGTCGCTGCCGCCGCAGGCGGTCATGGCGGCAGCGGCTAGTGCTGCCAGCGGAAAGAGTCGAAATGCGCGACGCATGGGTTTTCCTCTTCTATGCGTTTGAGGGGACAAGAAATGGCTGCCGAGGCAAAAAAGGCCGGTGTTTTCCATGAGGCGGGAGTGTGGCGCGCGTCCGTGTCAAATTGATGATGGTGCTGCACAGCGGGGAACTTCGCGTGCCGGCGGCGGTCAGCGCCGCACAAGTCGGTCTGGTGACTGACACGCGGCTGTCATCCGCGTGCGCTAGTGTGGCAAGCCTTCCGGGCGCGAATGCCGACGCCTCGCGCCTGCGCCGCCCCCTCACGACTTCCACGATTTCGCGCTTCGCCTCCATGCTGCCGCCGCCCTTGCCGTTGAATATCTCGTTGCCTTCACCGCAGGCGTGGAGGCGTGCCGCGGGTGGCGGGGCGCTGGTGCTGGCGGTGGCCTTGCTGGGCGCGTGCGGCGGGCAGGACGCGCCGCCGGCGGTGGCGGCCAGCGCGGCCAGCATGCCGGTGGCGGCCAGCGCGCCGGCCCCGGCTTCCAAGGCCGCACCCAAGGCGTTCTACGCGATGATGGCCGAGCGCCATCCGTCGATTCCGGCGCTGGGCGCGCTCGGCAGGGCGCTGTTCTTCGATCCGGCGCTGTCGGCATCGGGCCAGCAGGCCTGCGCGAGCTGCCACAGCCCCACGCATGCCTACGGGCCGCCCAACGACCTGTCCGTGCAACTGGGCGGCACCGACATGCGGCACCCGGGCACGCGCGCCGCGCCGTCGCTGCGCTATGTGCAGAACGTGCCGCCGTTCGCCGAGCACTTCCACGAGAACGACGGCGACGACTCGGTCGACCAGGGGCCGACCGGCGGCCACGACTGGGACGGCCGCGCCGCGTCGACGCACGAGCAGGCCGGCGCGCCGCTGCTGTCCGCGCACGAGATGGCCAACGGCACGCCGGGCGCGGTGGTCGCGCGCATCCGCTCGGGCCCGCATGCGGACACCTTCCGCCAGGTGTTCGGCAAGGACATCCTCGACGACGAAGGCACCGCCTACCAGGCCATCGTGATGGCGCTCGAGGTCTTCCAGGAAACGCCGGCCGAGTTCTATCCGTACACCAGCAAGTACGACGCCGTGCTGCGCGGCCAGGCGGCGCTGACCCCGCAGGAAACGCGCGGGCTGCGCGTGTTCAACGATCCGGACAAGGGCAATTGCGCCGCCTGCCACCCGGGCAGCATCCGCGAGGGCGCGTTCCCGGCGTTCACGGACTTCGGCTTCATCGCGCTGGGCGTGCCGCGCAACCGCAAGCTCGCGAGCAACGCGGACCCGGCCTTCTTCGACATGGGTCTGTGCGGCCCCGACCGTACCGACCTCAAGGAGCGAGGCGAATACTGCGGGCTGTTCCGCACGCCGTCGCTGCGCAACGTGGCGCTGCGCCGCACGTTCTTCCACAACGGCATGTTCCATTCGCTGGAAGCGGTGCTGCATTTCTACGCGGAGCGCGACACCAACCCGGGCCGCTGGTATCCGCGCAAGCCCGGCGGCGGCGTCGACAAGTTCGACGACCTGCCCGCGCAGTACCACGACAACGTCAACATGGAAGCGCCGTTCGGCGGCAAGGCCGGCGGCAAGCCGGCGATGAGCGACGCCGAGATCCGCGACGTGATCGCGTTCCTGAAGACGCTGACGGATGGTTACGCGGTGCCGGCGCCGGCCAAGGTGGCGGCGGCGCGTTGAGGCAGGCTATCTGGGCTGCGCACCGAGGCGGCGCAAGGGCTGCGCATGACGCGGCCGTGGCCGGGCCGCGCATGGCAATCGAGGTTGATGCCCGCCGGCCGCATGGCGCGGTCCGGCGGCTGGTCGGCTGGCGGCGCCTCGTCCCGTCGCAGGCCCCGCCCGCCGACCCGTGGCGATGCGGCGCTCAGTGGCCGATGAGGGTCTGGAGCACCACGCCGGTGGCCACGCCGATCAGGAAGTAGTCGCCGCCCACGCCGACCCACTGGTAGCCGCGCGGCGGCGCGGACAGGCGATGCTCGCGCCAGTTGTCGACCACGTACTGGCGGTCGCGGTATTCCATCGGAATCCGCTCGCCCTTGTGCCAGCCGCCCGGCGGCGGGCGATACCCCTCGGGGCCACGGTCGGGACCGCGGTCCGGGCCGCGGCCATGCGCGGGCCCGTGGCCGTGATCGTGATCGTGATCGTACCGGCCCGGCGGCGGGCCCCTGCGGTCGTCATGGCCCTGGGCGAACCCGGCGACCGAAGTCATCGCGAAAGCGGCCAGCAGCATGCTGGCGACCACCTTGGTCTTTTTCATCGTTTCTTCTCCGAAGAGCCCTGTTCAGGAAGGGCTTGCGGATCAGTCTAGCGTGGATCGCCCGGCACAACTGTTACCAATTCTTCCATTCCGGGAGGCGGGCGCCGCACGCCGGGCTCACATCAGGATGATGTCGTACTGCTCCTGGTGGAACGTCGATTCCACCTGCAGCGAGATCGGCTTGCCGATGAAGTCGCCGAGCATGGCGAGGTGCTGGCTTTCTTCCTCGAGAAACAGGTCGATCACGTGCTGCGAGCCGAGGATGCGGAATTCGCGCGGGTTGAACTGGCGCGACTCGCGCATGATCTCGCGCAGGATGTCGTAGCACACCGTGCGCGGCGTCTTGACCTGGCCCTTGCCCTGGCACACCGGGCACTGCTCGCACAGCACGTGCGCGAGCGATTCGCGCGTGCGCTTGCGGGTCATCTCGACCAGCCCGAGCTGGGAGAAGCTGTTGACGGTGATGCGGGTGCGGTCGCGCGCGAGCGCGCGCTTGAGCTCGGACAGCACGGCGTCGCGGTGCTCGGCGTTCTCCATGTCGATGAAATCGATGATGATGATGCCGCCCAGGTTGCGCAGCCGCAGCTGGCGCGCGATGGTGTGCGCCGCCTCCAGGTTGGTCTTGAAGATGGTGTCGTCGAAGTTGCGCGCGCCGACGTAGCCCCCGGTGTTGACGTCGATGGTGGTCATGGCCTCCGTCTGGTCGATCATCAGGTAGCCGCCGGACTTGAGGTCGACGCGGCGCGACAGCGCCTTCTCGATCTCGGCGTCGATGTTGAAGAGGTCGAAGACGGGGCGCTCGCCGGTGTAGTGCGACAGGCGCGGCAGCACCGCGGGCGTGTATTCCTGGGCGAACTCGACCAGCTTCTGGTAGTTCTCGCGCGAGTCCACCTGGATCACGTTGGTGGCGTCGCTGACGAAGTCGCGCAGCACGCGCTGGGCCAGGTTCAGGTCCTGGTAGAGCAGGCTGGGCGCGGGCAGGCTGGTGGCGTTCTGGCGGATCGAGGCCCAGATCTTGCGCAGGTAGGCGATGTCGTTGCCGAGCTCCTCGTCGCTCGATTCCTCGGCGATGGTGCGCACGATGAAGCCGCCGCGCTCGTCGGCCGGCACCAGGCCCTGCACGCGCGCGCGCAGCGCTTCGCGGTCGACCTCGCCTTCGATGCGCTGGGAGATGCCGATGTGCGGGTCCTGCGGCAGGTAGACCAGCGTGCGCCCGGCGATGCTGACCTGGGTCGACAGGCGCGCGCCCTTGGTGCCGATCGGGTCCTTGATCACCTGCACCATCAGCGCCTGGCCTTCGTACAGCGTTTTCTCGATCGCCAGCGGCGCGGCGTTGCCGTTCTTCTCGGGGTCGCGCGGGTGCCAGATGTCGGCGACGTGGAGGAAGGCCGCGCGCTCCAGGCCGATGTCGATGAAGGCGGACTGCATGCCCGGCAGCACGCGCACGACCTTGCCCAGGTAGATGTTGCCGACCAGCCCGCGCGAAAGCGTGCGCTCGACATGGAGCTCCTGCACGGCAGCCTGCTGCACGATGGCCACGCGCGTTTCCTGCGGTGTGATGTTGACTAGGATGTCTTCAGTCATGGTGGGTGAAACTCGTGCCGGCGCGCCGGCCAGATGGTTGTCCGCACTATGCCGCCACGCGCTCCGGGGGCGATGCCACGGCCGTGCATGCCGTGGGTTGACGAAAAGGTCGGTGGCGGGTTCTCAGAACCGTAGTCGGGCCTGTCTGAGCAGGGCAGCCGTCTCGAACAAGGGCAAGCCCATGATACCCGAATAGCTGCCGGCGATTCGCGCCACGAACTCCGCCGCGCGGCCCTGGATGCCGTACGCGCCGGCCTTGCCGGCCGGCTCGCCGCTGGCCACGTAGGCGGCGATCTCGGCCTCGGTCATGGCGCGGAAGGTGACGTCGGAGACCGACAGCGCATGGCGCAGGCCGAGCGTGGAGACCACCGTCACCGCGGTCAGCACGCGGTGGGTCCGGCCCGACAGCGCCGCCAGCATGCGCGCGGCGCCGGCGTCGCCGTCCGGCTTGCCGAGGATCTCGCCGTCCAGGCAGACCGTGGTGTCGGAGGTCAGGATGGGCGCGTCGGGCAGGGCGCGCCGCTCGCGGCGGCGCAGCGCGGCCTCGGCCTTGAGCGCGCACACGCGCTGCACGTAGTCGTCGGGGCTTTCGCCGGGCAGCACCGCTTCGAGCGCTTCGGCGTCTTCATCGTCGCCGGCCAGCAGCAGTTCGTAGGCCACGCCGAGCTGGGTCAGCAGCTCGCGCCGGCGCGGGCTCTGGGAGGCAAGGTAGAGAAAGGGATGGATCACGGCGGTCGGGTAGTCCTGGTGGGAGAAGATCCGGCAGGCGCCATGCGCCGCTTGGGCCGCATTGTACCCTTGTGCTGCATCGCCGCAGATGCGGCCGGGGGGGCGGTGCGCGGGACCGGCGCGCAGGTCAGGCGCGGTGATACGGATGGTTCTGCGTGACCGACCACGCGCGGTACAGCTGCTCGGCCAGCAGCACGCGCACCATGCCGTGCGGCAGGGTCAGGCTGGACAGCCGCAGCAGGGTCTGCGCGCGTGCCTTGAGGGCCGGGTCGAGGCCGTCGGCGCCGCCGATCAGGAAGGCCACGTCGCCGCCCTCGCGCTGCCAGTCGGTCAACTGGCCGGCGAGCTGCACCGTGGTGAGGTCGCGGCCGCGCTCGTCCAGCGCCACGATGCGGCATTGCCGCGGCAGCGCCGCCTCGATGCGGGCCGCCTCGCGCTGCATCACGGTGGCGGCGTTATTGCTGGAGGAGCGCGCCTCGGGCTTGATCTCGCGCAGCTCGATGCGCAGCTCGGGCGGCATGCGCTTGGCGTACTCGGCGAAGCCGGTCTCGATCCAGCCCGGCATCTTGTGGCCGACGGCCACGATCAGCAACTGCATGGCGGGATGACGCCGTGCCGGCTCAGGCCGGACGGGTGGCGCGCTTGCGCGCCGGCGCCTTGGCGGCGGCGGTCCTGGCGGGCGCCTTGGCCGCGGTCTTGGTGGCGGTCTTGACCGGCGTCTTCGCCGCGGTCTTGCGCGCCGCGCCGGTGCCGGCGGCGCTCTTGCGCGGCGCGGCGGACTTGGCCGGCGCGCTGCGCGCGGGAGCCGAGCCCAGGCTGCTGGTCAGGCGTTTCTTGACGGCCGGCGCGCGGTTGACGGCGATGGCGTCGGCGTCGGTGTCCTCGTGGCCGAGCGGCGGCGAGGGCTCTTTCATGCCTTCGGGCAGGCGTGCCAGCGCGGGGCGCAGGTTGCTGGCGCGGCGCACGGTGCGGACCACCGGCGCGTCTTCATCCTCGTCCTCGTCGACCGGCTCGCTGGCCTTGGCCAGGCCCTTTTTGGCGGCGGCCAGCTTCAGGCGCACCGGCTTGTCGCCCCAGATTTCCTCGAGGTTGTAGTACATGCGCAACTGCGGCTGCATGATGTGGACCACGGCGTCGCCGCAGTCGACCAGCACCCATTCGCCCGTTTCCAGCCCTTCCACCGCGACGATGTGGCCGCCCGCGCCCTTGACGGTATCGCGCACCGAGGCGGCCAGCGCCTTGGTCTGGCGGTTCGAGGTCCCGCTGGCGATCACCACCCGGTCGAACAGCTCGGTCAGGTGGGTGGTGTCGTACACCTTGATGTCCTGCGCCTTGACATCTTCGAGGCCGTCGACGATGGCGCGTTGCAGTTTGCGAATATCCATGGTGCGTTCTTGTTCAGCTGAGATCGGTTTGTGGGCGGGCCGCGCCGGGCAGATCCGACGGGGCAGGCCGGTAAAGGCCGCGGCTCGCGATGTAGTGTGCCACGCCGGGCGGCAGTTGGTCATCTGCCGGCTGTCCGGCGGCCAGGCGTTGGCGAAGGGCGGTGGAGGAGAGGTCGACGGCGAGCGTCTGGTCGATCCACATGTGGCCGGAGGGCGTGGATTGTATCAGGTGGGTGGGCGCGCGGCGCGCGGCGAGCTCCTGGCGCACCGGACCGTCGAGTTCGGAGAGGTCGAAACCGGGCCGCGTGGCCACGCACAGATGCACGTCCGCGAACAGCGCCTGCCAGCCGTGCCAGGTATGCAGGCGCAGCAACTGGTCGGCGCCCATCAGCCACGCCAGCGAGGCGTGCGGGCCGTAGCGCTGGCGCAGTTCGTGCACGGTGTCGACGGTGTAGCTGGGGCCGGCGCGGTCCACTTCCATGCGGCTGGCGTGCACGCGCGCGCGCGTGTCGGCCAGCGCCGCCGCGGCCAGCTCGGTCATGGCGAGGCGGTCGGCGGCGGGCGTGACGTCGTCGCCTTTCTGCCAGGACTGGCCGGTCGGGATCCACACCAGCTCGTCCAGTTCGAGCCGCTCGATGCAGAGCCGCGCGAGCGCGACGTGGCCGCTGTGCGGCGGGTCGAAGGTGCCGCCGAGGATGCCGAGGCGGTAGGGGCGCTGGCCGTCGCCGGTGCTGCCTGGTCGGGTCTTGTCGTGTTCCATACGCTCGCCGTCAGGCCCAGTCGCGCACGGGCAGGAAGTCGGTGTACAGCGCCGCTTCGGCGCTGCCCGGCTCCGGCTGCCAGTCGTAGCGCCAGGTGGCCTGCGGCGGCATCGACATCAGGATGGATTCGCTGCGCCCGCCCGACTGCAGGCCGAAATGCGTGCCGCGGTCGAACACGAGGTTGAACTCCACGTAGCGTCCGCGCCGGTAGGCCTGGAAGTCGCGCTCGCGCGCGCCGTAGGGCTGGTCCTTGCGCGCGCGCAGGATCGGCAGGTAGGCATCGAGGAAGGCGTCGCCGACCGATCGCGTCATGGCGAAGCTGCGCTCGAAGCCGAGCGCGGAGAAGTCGTCGAAGAAGATGCCGCCGATGCCGCGCGGCTCGCCGCGGTGCTTGAGGAAGAAATACTCGTCGCACCACTGCTTGAAGCGCGGATGGAGATCCGCGCCGTAGGGCGCCAGCGCGTCGCGGCAGGCGCGGTGGAAGTGCGCGCAGTCGCCGGCGTCGCCGTAGTACGGCGTCAGGTCCATGCCGCCGCCGAACCACCACACCGGCTCGGCGCCGTCCTTGACCGCCAGCAGGCAGCGCACGTTCATGTGCACGGTCGGCACGTAGGGGTTGCGCGGATGGAACACCAGCGACACGCCCAGCGCCTCGAAGCCGCGCCCGGCCAGCTCCGGCCGGCTGGCGGTGGCCGACGGCGGCAGCGCGTCGCCGCGCACGTGCGAAAAGCCCACGCCGGCGCGCTCCATCACGGCGCCGCCTTCCAGGATGCGGGTGCGCCCGCTGCCGCGCAGGCGCTCGGTGGGCGGCTTCTCCCAGGCATCGGTGGCGAACGGCTGGCCGTCGATGGCGGCGACAGCGTCGGTGATACGGTCTTGCAGACCGAGCAGATAGGCACGGACTGCCTGGGAATCGATCATGGTGTGCGGGCGGATGGGCCGGTGCGGCGACGGCCGGGCAGGCGGTTCGCCTGTCCGGCCGTCATGGCGGTGTCATGATTGTACTGGCTGGCGCCGGGAATGCCCGGAATAGGGGCTTTGCGGATGTTTGGCGCGGGGCATGCCGAAACGCTGAAACGCCGGTCCGGACGTCCCGTTAAAAGCGGAGAAATCGTAGCGAGCGGCGCATGGCGGGTCCGAGGAGCGCAGCCGTACATCGGTACGGCGAGCACCACAGGGCCCGCCATGCGCCGCGCAGTAGATTTATCCGCCTTTAACGCTTCAGGGCGCGGTAGCCGATGTCGGTACGATATTGCATACCGTCGAAATGGATCTGCCCGACCGCCGCGTAGGCCGCGCGCTGCGCCGCCTTGACCGTGTCGGCCAGCCCGACCACGCACAGCACGCGCCCGCCGGTGACCTGCAGCACGCCGTCCTTGAGCGCGGTGCCGGCGTGGAAGGTCATGCTGTCCTCGGCCTCGGGCGGGATGCCGGTGATGACGTCGCCCTTGCGCGGCGCGTCGGGATAGCCGTGCGCGGCCATCACCACGCCCAGCGCGGTGCGGCGGTCCCAGTCCAGCTCGATCTCGTCGAGGCGGCCGGAGACCGCGTGCTCCATCACGTCGACCAGGTCGGTCTTCAGGCGCGCCAGGATCGGCTGGGTTTCCGGGTCGCCCATGCGGCAGTTGAATTCCAGCGTCTTGAGGCTGCCGTCGGCGCCGATCATCAGGCCGGCGTAGAGGAAGCCGGTGTAGACGATGCCGTCCTTCTCCATGCCGCGCACGGTCGGCAGGATGATCTCGCGCAGCACGCGCGCGTGCAGCGCGGGCGTGACCACCGGGGCCGGCGAGTACGCGCCCATGCCGCCGGTGTTGGGGCCGGCGTCGTGGTCGAGCAGGCGCTTGTGGTCCTGGCTGGTGGCCAGCGCCAGCACGTTCTTGCCGTCCACCAGCACGATGAAGCTGGCTTCCTCGCCGGCCAGGAACTGCTCGATGACCACGCGCGCGCCGGCGTCGCCGAGGCGGTTGTCGGCCAGCATCATGTCGACCGCGGCGTGCGCTTCTTCCAGCGTGGTGGCGACCACCACGCCCTTGCCGGCGGCCAGGCCGTCGGCCTTGACGACGATCGGCGCGCCCTGCGCGTCGATGTAGGCATGCGCGGCGGCGGCGTCGTTGAAGGTCTGGTAGGCGGCGGTGGGGATGCCGTGGCGCTGCATGAAGGCCTTGGCGAAGTCCTTGGACGACTCCAGCTGCGCGGCGGCCTGGGTCGGCCCGAAGATGCGCAGGCCCTTGGCGCGGAAGATGTCGACGATGCCGGCCGCCAGCGGCGCCTCGGGGCCGACCACGGTGAAGCTCACGCCCTCGCGCTCGGCGAACGCCGCCAGCACTTCCGGATCGGTCAGCGGCACGTTCTGCAGACGCTTGTCGAGCGCGGTGCCGCCGTTGCCCGGCGCCACGTACACCACCTGTACCTTGGGCGACTGGGCCAGTTTCCAGGCCAGCGCGTGTTCACGACCACCCGAGCCGACAACCAATACTTTCATGATCCACTGCCAGAAAAAATTCGCATGCGAAAAAGCGGCAGCGAGGGTCCGCCAGGAACCGCGCTGCCGCCGTGGGACGGGCCTCCTGCCGGACGCCCGCTTATTCCTCGATCACCGCGTTGGTGAACACTTCCTGCACGTCGTCCAGGTTTTCCAGGACGTCGAGCAGCTTCTGCATCTTGGCGGCGTCGTCGCCGGTGAAGCTGACTTCGTTCTGCGGCTTCATGGTGACGTCCGCCAGCTCGGCCTTGAAGCCCGCGGCTTCCAGCGCGGCCTTGACCGTGCCGAAATCGTTGGGCGGGCACAGCACCTCGATCGAGCCGTCGTCGTTGGTGACCACGTCGTCGGCGCCGGCTTCCAGCGCGGCTTCCATCAGCTTGTCCTCGGGCGTGCCGGGGGCGAACAGGAACTGGCCGCAGTGGGTGAACATGAAGGCCACCGAGCCTTCCGTGCCCATGTTGCCGCCGTGCTTGGAAAACGCATGGCGCACTTCGGCCACGGTGCGGGTGCGGTTGTCGGTCAGGCAGTCGACGATGATGGCGGCGCCCGCCAGGCCGTAGCCCTCGTAGCGGATTTCTTCGTAGTTCACGCCTTCGAGGCCGCCCACGCCGCGCTGGATGGCGCGCTGCATGTTGTCCTTGGGCATGTTCGCGTCCATCGCCTTGTCCATCGACAGGCGCAGGCGCGGGTTGGAATCGGGGTCGCCGCCGCCGAGCTTGGCGGCCACCGTGATTTCCTTGATCAGGCGGGTCCAGACCTTGCCGCGCTTGGCGTCAGCGGCGGCCTTCTTGTGTTTGATATTGGCCCATTTTGAGTGACCGGCCATGATTCTCTCCGAAGCGGAATGCGTATTGATGCGCGCGCCTTGGCCGGCGCGCGCCGCCCGCGCCGGGCGGGCCAAGCTGGCCCGGCGGCGCCGGCGGAAGGTGTCGTATGCCTGTGAGCCGGCCTGGGGGCTGGCTATAATCAGCCCAGCATTTTATCACGCGGCCCTGCCGCCGCCGGCCCCCGATGGCGGGAGCCGCCGGCGCGCGGGGAACGACAAGCGGCGGCGCCCCGGGCGCCGCCTGCCAACCAGAGAAATCATGGCCGATCCCATCCTCATTGCCAAGAACGCAGAACTCGAACTCGCCCTGCTGCCCGAGATGGGCAACCGGCACGGGCTGATCACCGGCGCCACCGGCACCGGCAAGACCGTGACGCTGCAAAGCCTGGCGCAGGGATTCTCGCGGCTGGGCGTGCCGGTATTCCTGGCCGACGTCAAAGGTGACCTGACCGGCATCTCCCAGCCGGGCGCGCTGTCCGACAAGCTCAAGGCGCGCCTGCACGACCTGGGCCTGCCCGAGCCGGTGTGGGGCGGCTGCCCCACCACGCTGTGGGACGTGTTCGGGCAGAAGGGCCATCCGGTGCGCGCCACGGTCTCGCACATGGGCCCGCTGCTGCTGTCGCGCCTGCTGGAGCTCAACGACACCCAGCAGGGCGTGCTCAACCTGGTGTTCCGCATCGCCGACGCCAACGGCCTGCTGCTGCTCGACGCCAAGGACCTGCGCGCCATGCTGCAGTACGTGGGCGACAACGCCGGCCAGTTCACCACCGAGTACGGCAACATCTCCACGGCCTCGGTTGGCGCCATCCAGCGCGGCCTGATGGCGCTGGAGTCGCAGGGCGCGGACGTCTTCTTCGGCGAGCCCATGCTCAACCTGGACGACTTCATCCAGACCGAGAACGGGCAGGGCGTGGTCAACATCCTGGCCGCCGACAAGCTGCTCAGCTCGCCCAAGCTCTACGCCACCTTCCTGCTGTGGCTGCTGTCCGAGCTGTTCGAGAAGCTGCCCGAGGCCGGCGACCTCGACAAGCCCAAGCTGGTGTTCTTCTTCGATGAGGCGCACCTGCTGTTCAACGACGCGCCCAAGGCGCTGCTCGACAAGATCGAGCAGGTGGTGCGCCTGATCCGCTCCAAGGGCGTGGGCGTGTACTTCGTCACGCAGAACCCGGTGGACATTCCCGACACCGTGCTGGGCCAGCTCGGCAACCGCGTGCAGCACGCGCTGCGCGCGTTCACGCCGCGCGACCAGAAGGCGGTCAAGGTGGCGGCCACCACCATGCGCGCCAACCCGGCGCTGGACCTGGAAAAGGTGATCGGCGAGCTCGGCGTGGGCGAGGCGCTGGTGTCGCTGCTCGACGCCAAGGGCATTCCCGGCGTCACCCAGCGCGCCTGGGTGATGGCGCCGGGCAGCCGCATCGGCCCGGTCAGCGACGACGAGCGCAAGCAACTGCTGGCCGCGTCGCTGGTGGCCGGCACCTACGAGCAGGCCATCGACCGCGAGTCGGCCTACGAGAAGCTCAAGGGCCGCGCGGCGGGAACGGGAACGGCCGGCAATGGCGCGCCCGCCGGCACGCCCGCCGCGGGCCAGGACGCGCCGGCGCAGGGCGGCGGCTGGCTCGACCAGGCCGGCGAGATCTTCGGCGGCCTGACCAAGGGCACCGGCAAGAGCGGGCGCGGCGACTCCATCCTGGAGTCGATGGCCAAGTCGGCCGCGCGCACGGTCGGCTCGCAGGTCGGCCGCGAACTGATCCGCGGCGTGCTGGGCAGCCTGCTGGGAGGGGGCAAGAAGAAGTAGGCCGCCGCCCGCGCCGGGGCGGCGCGCCGGCTCAGCGCGTCGGCTCAGCGCTTGCGCGCGGCCTCGGCATCCTCGCGCATCTTGCGCAGGAACAGGCGCGTGAAAAACCACCCCATGCCGATGATGAAGGCGATCACGGCCAGGCTCATCAGCCCGGTATCGGTGGTGAACAGGATCTTGAAGGCTTCCATCTGAGTCTCCCTGGTCTGGCGCGGCACGTCGGTCGACGTGCCGCTGCCCAGTCTAGGCAGACCCCCGGCCGCGGGCGTTGAGGCGGATCAATCCGGGTGCAGACTGTGCCGCCCGCGCCCCTCCCGCACCCCTCCCCGCGCTCAGTTCTTGGTGCCGAACAGGCGGTCGCCGGCGTCGCCGAGGCCCGGCACGATGTAGGCGTGCGAATCGAGGTGGCTGTCCAGCGAGGCCACGAACAGCCTCACGTTCGGGTGCGCCTTCTGGAACACTTCCACGCCTTCGGGCGCCGCCACCAGCGCGACGAAGGTGATGGCCTCGTCCTTCACGCCGCGGCGCTTGAGCACGTCGACCGCGTGCGCGGCCGAATAGCCGGTCGCCACCATCGGGTCGCACAGGATGAAGCTGCGGTCCTCCACGTCGGGCAGGCGCACCAGGTATTCCACCGGGCGGTGCTGGTCGTCGCGGTACACGCCGATGTGGCCGATGCGCGCCGACGGAATCAGCTCGACCAGGCCGTCGCTCATGCCCACGCCGGCGCGCAGCACCGGCACGATGGTCAGCTTCTTGCCGGCGATCACGGGCGCGTCCAGCTCGACCAGCGGCGTCTCGATGCGGCGCGTGGTGAGCGGCAGGCTGCGCGTGATCTCGTAGCCCATCAGCAGCGTGATCTCGCGCAGCAGCTCGCGGAACGTGCGCGTGGAGGTCTCCTTGTCGCGCATGTGGGAGAGCTTGTGCTGGATCAGCGGGTGGTCGAGGATGTACAGGTTGGGAAAGCGGGGGTCTTGCTTCATGGCGGATCGGCGGCAGAAAAGGCGCGGAAGGTACGCGCGGGTGTGCGCGGGTGCGCTGGACACGGGAAGGGGCGCGAGGCCCGGTGCAGCCGGATTGTAATGGATGCCGGGCCGCCCGCCGCCACCGTGGCGGGCCGGCCCGCCCGCGTCAGTCCAGCGAGATGCTGGCGCTCCTGGCCACCTTGCCGAACTTCTCGTACTCGGACAGCGTCAGCGACTGCAGCTCCGCCGCGCTCGAGCCCTTCGGGTTGAAGCCGGCCTGCACCAGCTTGTCCTTCACCTCGGCATTGCCGAGCGCCTCGACCAGCGCGGCGTTGAGCGCCTGCACCACCGGCGCCGGCATGCCGGCCGGGCCGTACACGCCGAACCACGGCTCCACGGCGTAGCCGGCCAGGCCGGCCTCGGCCAGCGTCGGCACGTTGGGCAGCGACGGCGAGCGGGTCTTGCCCGCCACCGCCAGCGCGCGCAGCTTGCCGGCCTGGATGTGCGGCAGCGAGGCCGGCAGGTTGTCGAACATCACCTGCACGTGGCCGCCCAGCATGTCGTTGATGGCCGGGCTGCTGCCCTTGTACGGCACGTGGACCAGGCCGGTCTGCGTCATCTGCGAGAACATCGCGCCGGCCAGGTGCATCGAGGTGCCGGCGCCCGCCGTGGCGTAGGTCAGGCCGGGATGCGCCTTGGCATAGCCGACCAGATCGGCCACCGTCTTCACCGGCAGGTCGTTGCTGACTTCCAGCACGATGGTGGAGGTGCCCAGCAGGCTCACCGCGGTGAAGTCCTTGCGCGGGTCGAACGGCACGTGCTTGTAGATGTGCGGATTGAGCGCGTTGGTGGAGATCGCGCCGAAGCCGATGGTGTAGCCGTCCGGCGCGGCCTTGGCCACCGCCTCCATGCCGATGTTGCCGCCGGCGCCCGGGCGGTTTTCCACCACCACCGGCTGGCCCAGCTTCTCGCCGATGCGCTGGCCGACCGTGCGCGCCACCAGGTCGGTGGTGCCGCCGGCGGCGTAGGGCACGACGAAGCGGATCGGCCTGGACGGGTAGTCGCCGGCCGCGCCGGCCACGCCTGGCAGCCAGCTTCCGGCCAGCGCGGCGGCGATGGCGGCCGCGCCCAGCAGGCGCCGGCCGGCGGCCGGCCCGCGCGCGGCGGCGGGCGAAAGGGAGGGAAAGAGGGATGCTGCCGTCATGTGTGCTCCTTGGTTTTTCTTATGCGGCACGCGGGCGGGCGTGCCGACCGGCGAGCTTACGGCAGTTTGGCGAAGGCTGCCAGCGCCGCCTCGGCCGGGTCCGCGCCCGCGCCGCCGCGTCCGCTGCCGCCCGCCGCGGCCCGGCGCGGGCGGCGTCCGCAGCCTTTGCCTCTTTTCGCATACAATGGCTCGCGTCCTGCCCGAGCCGCCTCCGGCGGCGCGCGGCGTGTCCCATCCAGTCCGCCCCCGTGCCCGCATCCCCACTTTCCCGCATCGCGGCTCCCGCGCAGCCCGCTTCCCAGCCACCCTCCCAGCGCAGCGGCCTCGCCGTGGCCGCCATCGGCGCCGTGCTGTTTTCCTGCAAGGCCATCGTCGCCAAGCTGATGTACCGCTACGACGTCGACGCGGTCATGGTCATCACGCTGCGCATGCTGTTCGCCGTGCCGCTGTTCATGGCGATCGGCTGGTGGCAGTCGCGCCGGCTGCCGGCGCTGTCCTGGGCCGACCGCGGCCGCATCGTCTTCCTCGGCTTCATCGGCTACTACCTGTCGAGCTTCCTCGATTTCCTCGGCCTGCAGTACATCACCGCCGGGCTGGAGCGGCTGATCCTGTTCCTCACGCCGTCGTTCGTGCTGCTGACCAGCGCCGTGGTGTTCAAGCGCAGCATCAGCCCCAGGCAATGGCTGTCGCTGCTGCTCGCGTATATAGGCATCGTGCTGGTTTTCGCGCATGATCTGGACGTGAGCGGCAGCGGGGTCTGGCTGGGCGCGGCGCTGGTGCTGAGCAGCGCGCTGACCTACGGCATCTACCTGATCCTGTCCGGCGAGCTGGTGCAGCGCATCGGCTCGCTGCGGCTGGTGGCGTATGCGATGTGCGTGTCCACCGCCTGCTGCATCGTGCAGTATGTCGTGCTGGGGCGCCCCGTGGCGGCGCTGCTGCAGCCGGCGCCCGTGATGTGGCTGTCGCTGGTGAACTCGGTGCTGTGCACGGTGATGCCGGTGTCGCTGACGATGATCGCGGTGGCGCGCATCGGCGCGCCGATGGCGTCGCAGGCCGGCATGCTGGGCCCGGTGTCGACGCTGTTCCTCGGCTTCTGGCTGCTGGGCGAGCCGATCACCGGCGTGCAACTGGCCGGCAGCGCGCTGGTCATGGGCGGGATATATTTGCTGTCGGCGCGCCGGCGCGAACCGGCGCGGGCAGGCTAGAAGACACAAGGCATGGCCAACAACAGGGGCGGGCAGCCGCCTCGATGACACAACAAGGAGTCGACGAGATGGATCTAGGATTGCGCGGCAAGCATGCGCTGGTGTGCGGCGCCAGCAAGGGCCTCGGTTTCGCCTGCGCGGACGCGCTGGCCGCCGAAGGCGTGGACGTGGTGATCGTGGCGCGCGGCGCCGAGGCGCTGGAGAAGGCGGCGGCGGACCTGCGCGCGCGCCACGGCCGGCGCGTGGTGGCGGTGGCCACCGACATCACCACCCCGGAAGGACGCAAGCTGGCGCTGGATGCCGTCGCCAGGCTCGGCGACCTGGACATCCTCGTCAACAACGCCGGTGGCCCGCCGCCGGGCAATTTCCGCGACTGGGACCGCGATGCGTGGCTGGCCGCGATCGACGCCAACATGCTGACCCCGATCGAGCTGATCAAGTCCACCGTGGACGGCATGATCGCGCGCAAGTGGGGCCGCATCATCAACATCACCAGCGGCGCGGTCAAGGCGCCGATCGACGTGCTCGGCCTGTCCAACGGCGCGCGCTCGGGCCTGACCGGCTTCGTCGCCGGGCTGGCGCGCGAAGTGGCGCAGCACGGCGTGACCGTCAACAACCTGCTGCCGGGGCCGTTCCATACCGACCGTCTGTTCAAGACGATGGAAGGCGGCGCGAAGAAGGCCGGCCTGACGGTGGAGGAAGTGGCCGAGCGCCGCGCCGCGCAGAACCCGACCCGCCGCTTCGGCGAGCCGGCCGAGTTCGGCGCCACCTGCGCCTTCCTGTGCAGCCGCCAGGCCGCCTACATGACCGGCCAGAACATCCTGCTGGACGGTGGCGCGTTCCCGGGCACGTTCTAGGCTGCTTTTCGCCGTTTGCCCCGTTTTGCCGTACCCCGCGCGTGGCCTTGCCGCGCACGGGGTGTTTCCCGCCGGGCCGCGCCGGCCCGGCCTTTCCCTGACTGGCCCGGATGACGCAGATGACTTGCCCCCGCATTGCGCTGATCGCGCACGACCACAAGAAAGACGACATCGTCGCCTTTGCCCAGCGCCACCGCGATTTCCTCGCGCGCTGCGAACTGCTGGCCACCGGCACCACCGGCGGGCGCCTGGCCGACGAGGTCGGCCTCACGGTGACGCGCATGCTCTCCGGCCCCTGGGGCGGCGACCTGCAGATCGGCGCGCAACTGGCCGAAGGCCGCGTGGGCGTGGTGATCTTCCTGCGCGACCCGATGACGCCGCAGCCGCACGAGCCCGACATCAATGCGCTGGTGCGCGCCTGCGACGTGCACAACGTGCCGTGCGCGACCAACGTGGCGACCGCCGAACTGCTGGTCGCCGAACTGCGCCGGCTCTACCCCGAGCCGGGCACGCAAGCCTGATCCCTCACAAGTCGCGGTTGCAAGAACGACAGGAGCACAACATGAGCAAGGCCATCCGTATTTTCGAGACCGGCGGACCGGAAGTGATGCAGTGGGTGGATGTCGAGGTCGGCGAGCCCGGCCCCGGCCAGATCCGCGTGCGGCACGAGGCCGTGGGCCTGAACTACATCGACGTGTATTTCCGCACCGGCCTGTACAAGCAGCCGCTGCCCGGCGGCATCGGCATGGAAGGCGCCGGCGTGGTGGAGGCGGTGGGCGAGGGCGTGACGCACCTCGGCGTGGGCGACCGCGTGGCCTACGCGGGCCGTCCCACGGGCGCCTACGCGCAGGTGCGCGTGATGCCGGCCGACATCGTGGTGCGCCTGCCGGACGCGATCTCGTTCGAGCAGGGCGCGGCGATGATGCTGCAGGGCCTGACCGTGCAATACCTGGTGCGCGACAGCTACCGCGCGCAGCCCGGCGACACCGTGCTGCTGCACGCGGCCGCGGGCGGCGTGGGCCTGATCGCCAGCCAGTGGCTCAAGGCGCTCGGCGTGACCGTGATCGGCACCGCCGGCAGCGACGAGAAGGCGGCGCTGGCGCGCGCGCACGGCTGCGACCACACCATCGTCTACACGCGCGAATCGTTCGTCGACCGGGTCAAGGAGATCACCGGCGGCAAGGGCGTCGCCGCGGTCTACGACTCGGTGGGCAAGGACACCTTCAACGGCTCGCTGGACTGCCTGGCGCCGCGCGGCACGATGGTGGTGTTCGGCAACGCCTCGGGCCCGGTGCCGCCCTTCGATCTTTCGGTGCTCGGCAACAAGGGCTCGCTGCGCCTCACGCGGCCCACGCTGATGACCTACGTGGTCCACCGCGAACTGCTGGAGCCGATGGCGGCCGACCTGTTCGAGATGGTCACCAGCGGCAAGGTCAAGATCGAGGTGCGCCAGCGCTACGCGCTGGCCGACGTGGCCCAGGCGCACCGCGACCTGGAAGGCCGCAAGACCACCGGCACCACCATCCTGCTGCCCTGAGCGCGGCGGCTAGCGCGCGCGCACGGTGGTGGCGCCGGCGCGCGCCTCGGCCTGCCGCAGCACATGCGGCGGCAGGGCCTTGAGCATGAAGTGCACCGCCAGCGGAATCAGCACCACGTCGTCGACGATGCCCAGCCCGAGGATGAAATCCGGGATCAGGTCGATCGGCGAGATCGCATAGAGCACCAGCCCGAAGCTGGCCGGGCGCAGCCAGCGCGGCGCGTCCGGATGGCGCAGCGCGAACCACAGCAGGCGGCCGTCGCGCCGCAGCAGGGTCCATAGCGCGGAGAATCGTTTCCACATGAGAGGGGCTCCTTTACTCAGCGAGATTCATTCGCCATAAAGCTGGAGGGCGGGTCTTGTCTCGCAAGTAGCTTGGGGTGGTTGGCGGGGGTTCAAGTTCCCCGGTGACGGGGATTGCTATTTGTGGTTTTGGCTTGGCTTGCGGGTTGGTGTGCTTGTGCTTCAACGTCAACTTCAGATTCAAATTCGACGTCAAAGTCAAAGTCAAAGGCTTTCGCTCCCCCGGAGCGACCTACTTTCTTTTCCCCGAAAAGAAAGTAGGCAAAGAAAGCGGGCTGCCTGGCCGGCAGAGGCAGAAACGTTGGGGTTTCTAGTGTTTCTGGTTTCGTCGTGGGGTCTGTGGTTCTGCTGGCATCCTGCCGTTACCGGTTCGGCTGGCCACGATCTGGCTGGCGGCAGTGGTTTCGGGGTTAGACCTATGATGGCGAGCGCATTGCTGGTTCGGCCATCTACCGTTACCGGTGCTGGCGGCCACGACATAGCACCCTCGTGTTTTCGTGGTGGGCGCGGTGGACCCGGCGCGGGTGTGCGGGATT
>NZ_BBQM01000004.1 GCF_000876015.1 Cupriavidus basilensis
AGCCCGCTTTCTTTGCCTACTTTCTTTTCGGGGAAAAGAAAGTAGGTCGCTCCGGGGGAGCGAAAGCCTTTGACTTTGACGTTCAGCAGTTGACTTTGACGTTCAGCCGTTGACGTTCAGCCGTTGACTTTGATCTTGACGTTAAAAAATCGAACCTCAGGGCGCCCCCTGATAAACCCACTGCAACAAAGCATCATGCGCCTGCTGCCCAGCCGAAGCATTCGCATGATTGATATAGCTGACCACCACATATCGCTCGCCGTTGAGCGCATCCACATATCCCGCCAGCGCCCGCACGTCCGACAGCGTGCCTGTCTTCATGTAGGCATTGCCGGCGGCGCCCGCGCGCGTGAGGCGGTTGCGCAGCGTGCCGTCCACGCCGAGGATCGGCAGCGAGTCGATCAGCACCGGTCCCACGTCGCTGGCCAGCGCCTGCTGCAGCAGGCGCGACATGTCGTAGGCGCTGATGCGCTCCTCGCGCGACAGGCCCGAGCCGTTGTCCAGCACGAGGTCCGGCATGTCCAGGCCCTGGCGGCTCAGCCAGCGCTGCACCACCTTGGCCGAGCGTGCCGTGCTGGCGGGGCCGCCGCGGTCCACTTCGGCGCCGATGGTGAGGTAGAGCTGGCGCGCCATCACGTTGTTCGAATACTTGTTGATGTCGCGCACGATTTCCGACAGCGGCTGGCCGTAGTGGCGCGCCAGCAGGAAGGCGCCGCGCGGCGCGCGGCCCATGCGCAGCGCGGGCAGGTGCGTGAAGTGGCCGCCCGCGGCCTGCCATTCGGCGACGAAGCCGCCCCAGGCGAATTCATTGTGCGAGAGCGCGGCGATGTTGACCACGTGCTCGCCGCAGTCGGCCGCGTAGCTGCCGTCGAAGGAGGCCAGCACGGTGCCGTCCGGCTGCGGCGTGATCAGCGGGTTGGCGCGCGCGCGCCAGTCGCCGCATTTGCCGCGCGACAGCGCCAGGCGGTTGTCGAGCTTGAGCTGGGCCAGCGCCGGCGTGACCGAGACCGCCACGGTCTCGCTGGCGGGGTCCGGCGTGAGCGTGAACGAGAGCGTCTTGAAGGCGTACAGCAGCGCGTCGGGGCTGACGTTGTAGGCGCGCTGGGTCTCGCCGTCGATGGTGCTGCCGTTGTCGATGGCGGTGTCGAAGAAGCTGCGGTCCAGCACCAGGTCGCCGTTGATGGTGGCGGCGCCGGCGCTGCGCGCGCTGGCCACCAGCTTGGCCATTTCCTCCGGCACCAGCTTGGGGTCGCCCTGGCCGCGCAGGTAGACGTTGCCGTTGATGGTGCCGTCCGGGCCGGGCTGGCCGTCGGCGTAGAGCGAGGTCTGCCAGCGGTAGGCCGGCCCGAGCAGCTGCAGGCCGGCGAAGGTGGTCACCAGCTTCATGGTCGACGCCGGGTTCATCGGCGCCTGCGCGTTCCAGCTCGCGCGCGGCGCCGGCGCGCCGACCTTGATGACGTAGAAGCTGGTGGCGGCCAGCGGGATGTGGGCGTGCCTGAGCGCGGCGGTCACGCCGGCCGGGAGGCCCGAGCGCGGCGCGGCCGGCGCGCTTTCGGCGGCCTCGTGCTTCGCGGCGTGGGTGCTGGCGCGGACCGCCTTGGCGGCGGGTCTGGCATCGGCGGCCGGCAGGCCGTTGAGGAACAGCAGCGCCGCGGCGCAGAGAAGCGGCAGGCGGCGGGCAAAGGGGGGGCGGCGTTTCGGCATGGTGCCCATGTTAACGCACGGACACGGCGCCACGGATGACGCCGCTTTCAGATTTCGGCCGGTGTTGGCGATCGGCATCGGCGCGCTTGCCAGGGCCGCGTTTGTGGGAATCCGCTGACAGCAGGTTCGGCCTCCGCCCGCTCGCGAAGTGCCTTTCCAGCCGCCATACTGTCTGTATGCATCGTGCCCGGGTTTGCGCCCGGCGCGGCAATCCGACAAGGAGCCCCATCATGCGTACCGTGACCCTGACTCTCGTGCTGGCCACCCTGCTGACCGCGGCGGGCTGTGCCGACATGACGCCCAAGCAGCGCAACACCGCGATCGGCGCCGGCGTCGGCGGCGTGGCCGGCGCGGCCCTGATCGGCGGCCCGGCCGCGACCATCGGCGGCGCGGCGCTGGGCGGCGTGGTGGGCAACGTGGCCACGCCGGAGCGGCGCTGAGCGTGGCGCGCCGGCGCGGCGCGCGAACAAGAACGGATGCCGCGGCATCCGTTTTTTATTGCGCCGTCGCCGCGCCTACCGGCCGCACGGCTCCGGCAGCGCCGCCGGCTTCGGATCCGCGGCGGCCTTGCCGGGCGGGAACGCCGCGTCGTATGCCCAGTTGTAGAAGAAGGCATAGACCACGTAGAAGGCCGCCACCGCGATGTCCATGAGGAAGGCGTCGAGCAGGCTCATGCCGAGGTACCACGACACCATCGGCAGGAACACCACCAGCAGGCCGCCTTCGAACAGCAGCGCGTGCAATACGCGCACCGCCACCGGCTTGCGCAGTTGCCCGGTGAGCCGCAGCATGGCCTTGTCGAACAGCAGGTTGTAGAGGTAGTTCCAGCCGGCCGCGATGACCGAGGCGACCACCGCGAGGATGCCCATCTGGTGCAGCGCGAAACCGAACACGAGGCTGCCTAGCGGCGCGAAGAGGCACAGGCCGATGACCTCGAAGCCGATGGTGTGGCGGATCCGGTCCTTCGTGGTGCGCATGATCTTTCCTGTCTGGTGAAACACAGCGGCCATTCTATCGAGAATCCGCCAGTGGTAAAGTTGGTATCCATCGATTTATCAGATAGATGCCGGCTGCATTCGCGCTGCCGGCCGGAGCGCCCATGAGCCTTTCCCTCGAACAATTGCAGGCCTTCGCCGCCGCCGCCGAATGCGGCTCGTTCTCCGCCGCCGCGCGCCGGCTCGGCAAGGCGCAGTCGGTGGTCAGCACCGCCGTGTCCAACCTGGAGATCGACCTCGGCAACCAGCTGTTCGACCGCGCCGGGCGCTACCCCGCGCTGACCGCCGCCGGCGAGCGCCTGCTGGCCGAGGCGCGCGTGATCCTGGAACGCTGCGAGCATTTCCGCGGCGTGGCCAAGAGCCTGGGCGAGGGCGTCGAGAGCCGCCTCGTGCTGGCGGTCGACGAGCTCTACCCGGAGGAGACGCTGGGCGTGATGCTCGAGGAGTTCTCCGCGCGCTTCCCGGCGGTGGAGCTGGAACTGCTGTTCCCGCTGATGGAGGACGTCAGCCGGCTGGTGCTGGAAGGCAGCGCCGACCTCGGCCTGATGTGGCGCCAGGAGGTGCTGCCGCCGGAGCTGGGCTTTCGCGCGCTGGGCTGGGTGCCGATGCGGATCATCTGCGCGCCGGACCATCCGCTGGCCGACCAGCGCGTCGGCTGGGAGGAGCTCAAGCGCTACCGCCAGTTGATGGTGGCGGTGCGCAGCAGCGACAGCGAGGAGAAAAAACGCCTGCGCGTGGCGGCCGAGGTGTGGTGGGTGGAGAGCCAGTGGGTGATCGTGGAGCTGGTCAAGCGGCGTCTGGGCTGGGCCTTCGTGCCGTGGCACGTGGCGGCCAATTCGCCGGCGGCGGCGCAACTGGTGTCGCCGGTGCTGGAGTTCGACGACCAGGACTGGCCGGTGGCGATGGAGCTGGTGTGGCACAAGCAGCGCCCGCTCGGCAAGGCCGCCGCCTGGCTCAAGGAGCGCGTCAGCAAGCAGCCGCTGCCGCGCCCCGGCGGCGAAGGCTAGCGGGCCAGGCCGAATTCCCTGGCCAGCGCGGCGTAGCGCTGCACCGTCTGCCGGACGTAGGCGTCGAGCGCGGCGGCATTCATCGCGGCAGGGCCTACCGGGTAGAGGCCCTGCGCGGCGCGCAGGCGGGCGAAGTCCGGGCTGGCCTGCAGGCGCTCGAAGCGCGCCGCCCAGCGCTGGTAGTCGGCCTGCGCGACCCTGGGGCCCATGTAGAAACCGCGCACCACGGGCCAGGTGATGTCGTAGCCCTGCTCGCGCGCGGTCGGCACGCCGGCCAGCCGGCCCGGCAGGCGCTGTTCGGCCAGCACCGCGAGGATGCGGATGTTGCCGGTGGCCAGTTGCATGGCCGCCTCCGAGGCGTCGCCCGAGACCGCCTGCACGTCGCCGGCCCGCAGCGCGGTGAAGGCCTCGCCGCCGCCCTCGAAGCCGACGAAGCGCATGCGCTTGTAGCCCACGCGGGCCTGGCGCGCCACCAGCGCGGCCTTCATCCAGTCCTGGTTGCCGATGGTGCCGCCGGCGCCGAACAGCACCCGGTCGGGATCGGCCGCGAGCGCGGCCACGAGGTCTTTCAGGGTCTGGTAGGGCGAGTCGGCGCGCACCGCGATCATGCCGTAGTCGGCGGCCAGCGCGCCGACCCAGCGCACGTCCGCCGCGCCATACTTGCCGAACTTGCCTTCGGCCAGCGCCAGCAGCGAGCCGCTGGAAAAGGCGACCAGCGTGTCGGGCTCGGCCGGGCGCTGCGCCACCACGGTGTTGTAGGCCACCGCGCCGATGCCGCCGGGCAGGTAGGCGAGGCGCATCGGCTCGGCCATGCCGGCCTCCTGCAGCGCGCGCTGCGCCAGCTTGCAGGTCAGGTCGAAGCCGCCGCCCGGCTTGGCGGGCACGATGCACTCGGGCGCGGCCACGGCCGGCAGCGCGCAGGACGCGGCCAGCGCGGCGCAGGCAATACGCACAATACGCACAACATGCGCGGCGGCGGGGACTTGGCCCATCGGTTCTCCCAGGAAATGCCGCCGCGGCGGCGGAAGGCGGCAACAGCATAACGGCAAACGCGGGATGCGAGAATACGGCATCATGGCGCGCCCCGGGGGCGCGGGAAGCCCGGCAAGACGCGCCAGCGCCGGTCAAGACGACGACGTTTTCCGCTCCCTTTCCCCTCACGGCGAGAGGGGCGGGGAGAGGGGAGCAAATCGTCGCACGGCATGACGTATCTCGGGACGCATCGCCCGGTGACAGGAAAAAGCAAAAAAAGCAGGAGGAGAAGCGCGGATGAGAGTGCTGCTGGTCGAGGACCACGACGAACTGGCCACCTGGGTGACGCAGGCGCTGCGCGCCATGCATTTCACGGTGGAGCGCGCGGCCGACGCGGCCAGCGCCGAATCGCTGCTGTTCAGCACGCACGCCGGCGCGGCCGGCGGCGACTACGCGCTGGTGCTGCTGGACCTGACCCTGCCGGACCGCGACGGCCTGGAACTGCTGGCGCATCTGCGCAAGCGCGGCTACCGCGTGCCGGTGATGATCCTGACCGCGCGCGGCGAGGTGGGCGACCGCGTGCGCGGCCTCGACCTGGGCGCCGACGACTACATGGCCAAGCCCTTCGACCTCGCCGAGTTCGAGGCGCGCGTCAAGGCGCTGCTGCGGCGCGCGCGGCAGACCGAGGCGCCGCTGGTGCTGTGCGGCGGCCTCGGCTTCGACACCGTGGCGCGGCATTTCCAGGTGGGCGGCGTGCCGCTGGCGCTGACGCCGCGCGAGCACGCGGTGCTGGAGATCCTGATGACGCCGCCCGGCAGGGCGGTCAGCAAGGAGCGCATCTACGCCAACATCTTCACGCTGGCCGACGAGGCCCAGCCCGACGTGATCGAAGTCTACGTGCACCGGCTGCGCCGCAAGCTCGAAGGCTCGGGCGCGGCCATCGTGACGCTGCGCGGGCTGGGCTACATGCTGGAGCCGGCCGGTGGCTGAGCCGGGCACGCCGGCCGGCCGGCAGCGGCCCGCCAGCCTGCGCGCGCGCCTGCTGTGGTGGCTGATCCCGCCGATGCTGGCGCTGCAGGCGGCCTACGGCGTGGTGGCCTACTCGAACGCGCTGGCCTCGGCCGACATGGCCTACGACCGCACCTTGCTGGCGTCGGCGCGCAACATCTCCGAGCGCATCACGCTCACGCCCGACGGCGTGCGCGTGGACGCGCCCTACATCTCGCTGGACACCTTCGAGGTCGGCATGAACGCCACCATGTTCTACCGCGTGAGCGGCGTGCATGGCGAGTTCGTCTCCGGCTACGACGACCTGCCGCCGTTCGACGCCAGCCAGCCGCGCACCCGTCTCTATCCGGCGCTGGTGAGCTTCTACGACCGCACCTACCGCGGCCGGCCGATCCGCATCGCCGCGCTGCGCCAGCCGGTCATGGATGCCAGCGGCACGCGCGGCGGCATGGCGCTGATCGAGGTGGGCGAGACGCTCGATTCGCGCCAGGCGCTCACGCGCAACATCCTGTTCGACGTGCTGTGGGGGCAGGCCGTGCTGGTGCTGGCCGTGGTGCTGGTGATCTGGCTGTTCACGCGGCGCGCGCTGGCGCCGCTGGACGCGCTGCGCGACGAGGTGGCGCGGCGCCAGCCCGGCGCCACCACGCCGCTCGCGCTGGACAGCGCGCCGCGCGAGGCCGCGCCGCTGGTGGCGGCGATGAACGGCTACATGGCGCGGCTGGAGCAGGTGCTGGCGGCGCAGCGGCGCTTCATCGCCGACGCCGCGCACCAGTTGCGCACGCCGCTGGCGGTGCTGCACACGCAGGCGCAGCTGGCCGCGCGCGAGCACGATCCGGCCGAGCAGCGCCGCATCGCGCGCGAGCTGGCCGACAGCACCGCGCGCATGGCCGCGCTGGCCGAGCGCCTGCTGTCCACGGCGCGCGCCGCGCATGGCGGCACCGCGCCGGCGCGGCCGCTGGCGCTGGACGCGCTGGCGCGCGAGGTGTGCGTGGAGCTGATGCCCGACGCCCGCGCGCGCGGCATCGACCTGGGGCTCGAAGCAGAAGTGGAGGCGGACGGCGCGGCGCGCGTGGCGGGCACCGAGCTGCTGCGCGAGCTGGTGGTGAACCTGGTCGACAACGCGCTGCGCTACACGCCGCGCGGCGGCCGCGTGACCGTGCGCGCGCGCCGCGACGGCGCGGCCTGCCTGCTGGAGGTGGAGGACGACGGCCCCGGCATCGCGCCGGACGAGCGCGCCGCCGTGCTGGAGCCGTTCTACCGCGGCAAGGGCGCGGGGCCGGGCGGCAGCGGGCTGGGCCTGACCATCGCGCGCGACATCGCCGGCGCGCACGGCGCCACGCTGGCGCTGCTGTCCGGCGCCGCAGGCCGCGGGCTGCTGGTGCGGGTCAGCTTCGCGGCCGCCTGAGCGCGGCCGGGCGCGGACCGGCGCCGGTCAGCGCGCGCGCGTGCTGCCCGGCGTTTCCTCGGCGATAGCCTGCACCGGCGTGCCCGTCCTGCCGCCCGCCGGCGCCGGCGCTGCCGGCGCGCGCGCGAGGTTCGCGGCGGCCGGCGCCGACAGCGGCGTCCACGCGGGCACGGCGGCCGGCGTCGCTTCGGCCGCGTTCATTGCGGGCGCTGCCGGCGCCGCCGCGCCGGGCTGGCCGCCGCGCGCCACGTCGCCGCCCTCCACATGCCAGCCGCCGCCCAGCGCGCGCATCAGCACCACGCTGGCAGTGAACTGGCGGCCGTAGATCGACAGCGCCGTGACCTCGGCCTGGTAGGCGGTGGTCTGCGCGGTCAGCACGTCGAGCAGCGCGGCGGTGCCGGCGCGGTAGCGGTTGTTGACCAGCGCCAGCGCCTCGCGCGCGGAGCGCAGCGCGTCGTCCTGCACCACGGCTTCCTGCTCCAGCAGGCGCGCCGCGGCGAGGTTGTCCTCGATCTCCTGGAAGGCGGCCAGCACGGTCTGCCGGTACTCGGCCACCGACTGGTCGTAGGCGGCCACCGCCTGCGCCTTGGCCGCGCTGCGCAGGCCGCCGTCGAACAGCGTGCCGGCCAGCGCCGGGCCGATCGACCACACGCGGTCGGGCAGCGCCAGCCAGCGCGCCAGCGTGGCCGCGGACAGCCCGCCCGAGGCCGACAGCGACAGCGTGGGATAGAACGCCGCCTGCGCCACGCCGATCTGGGCGTTGGAGGCCGCCATCTGGCGCTCGGCGGCGGCGATGTCGGGGCGGCGCTCGAGCAGCGCGGACGGCAGCGCCGCCGGCACGCGCGGCACGCGCGAGGCGAAGTCGTGCGCCGCGACCGAGAACGAGGCCGGCGCCTGGCCGATCAGGATGGCGATGGCGTGCTCGTACTGCGCGCGCGTGATCTGGATGTCGATCTGCTGGGCCTGGGCGCTCTTGAGCTGGGTTTCCGACTGCAGCACGTCGGAGCGCTGCGCGGTGCCGACCGCGTACTGGTTGCGCACCAGCTGCAGCGAGCGCGTGTAGTCGGCCACGGTGCGCTCGAGCAGCGCGCGCTGCTGGTCGGTGATGCGCAGCAGGAAGTAGGTCTGCGCCAGCGTGGCCTGGGTCGACAGCAGCGTGGAGGCCAGCGTGGCCTCGCTGGCCTGCGCGCTGGCCTCGCTGCTTTCCACCTGGCGGCGCACCTTGCCCCACAGGTCGGGCTCCCAGCTCGCCGTCAGCGAGGCGCCCTGGCTGTTGGCGATGCGCGCGGCGCCGGTGGTGGTGGTGCCGGAGCTGGAGCGGCCGGCCGAGGCGGACGCGCCCACGGTCGGGTAGTAGCCCGCGCGCGCCGACTGCAGCAGCGCCTGCGCCTGCCGGTACTGGGCCTCGGCCGCCTTGATGTTCTGGTTGGAGATCTGCACCTGCGACATCAGCGCGTCGAGGTCGGCATCGCCGAAGATGGCCCACCAGCGGCCGCGCGCGCTGGCGTCCTGCGGCTCGGCCGGCTTCCATTCGCCCCACTGCGCGCTGTCGGCGGGGGCTTCCTTGAAGGCGGGCGCGGCCGGCGCGTCCGGGCGCTGGTAGTCGGGGCCGACGGCGCAGCCGCCCAGCAGCAGGGCGCAGGCCAGGGCCAGCGGGGCGGGCACGGAAGAGGAGCGGAAAATGGCGTTCATGGGTCGCATTCAGGATTCGAGGCCGGGGCGGCCCGTGGCGAGCGCGGCGCGGCGGCTGCGCCACGCCTTCACCTTGAGGCGCCAGCGGTCCAGGGTCAGGTACACCACCGGCGTCGTGTAGAGCGTCAGCAACTGGCTGACCACCAGCCCGCCCACGATGGAGATGCCCAGCGGCGCGCGCAGCTCGGCGCCGTCGCCGTGGCCGATCGCCAGCGGGATGGCGCCGAGCAGCGCCGCCATCGTGGTCATCATGATGGGGCGGAAGCGCAGCAGGCAGGCGCGGTAGATCGCGTCCTGCGGCGCCAGGCCCTCGCGCCGCTCGGCGTCGATGGCGAAGTCGATCATCATGATGGCGTTCTTCTTGACGATGCCGATCAGCAGGATCACGCCGATCAGCGCGATGATGGTGAAGTCGGTGTGCGTGCCCAGCAGCGCCAGCAGCGCGCCCACGCCGGCCGAGGGCAGCGTCGAGAGAATGGTGAGCGGGTGCACGTAGCTCTCGTACAGCATGCCCAGCACGATGTAGATCGTGATCAGCGCGGCCAGGATCAGCAGCGGCTGGCTCTTGAGCGAGTCCTGGAACGCGCGCGCGCTGCCCTGGAAGCTCGCGCGCAGCGTCTCCGGCGCGCCGATGCGCGCCATCGCGTCCTGGATCGCCGCGGTCGCCTGCGACAGCGAGAAGCCGTCGGCGAGGTTGAACGAGATGGTGGACGCGGCGAACTGGCCCTGGTGGTTCACGCCCAGCGGCGTGCTGGTCGGCGTCACGCGCGCGAAGGCCGACAGCGGCACGCGGTGGCCGTTGCCGGCGACCACGTAGATGTCCTTGAGCGCGTTCGGCCCCTGCAGGTATTCCTGGCTCAGCTCCATCACCACGCGGTACTGGTTGAGCGGGTTGTAGATGGTCGCCACCTGGCGCTGGCCGAAGGCGTCGTTGAGCACGGCGTCGATCTGCTGCGCGGTGATGCCGAGCTTGTAGGCGGTGTCGCGGTCGATGATGACCGAGGTCTGCAGGCCCTTGTCGTTGGTGTCGGTGTCGATGTCCTCGAGCCCCTTGACGTTGGAGAGCGCGGCGCGCACCTTGGGCTCCCATTCGCGCAGCACCTCGAGATCGTCGGACTGCAGCGTGAACTGGTATTGCGAGCTGCTCTGCCGCCCGCCGATGCGGATGTCCTGCACCGACTGCAGGAACAGGCTGGCGCCGGGCTCCTTGGCCAGCTTGCCGCGCAGCCGCGCGATGATCTGGTCGGCCGATTCGTCGCGCTGGCTCAGCGGCTTGAGCGTGACGAACATCTGCCCGGTATTGCGCTGCGAGCCGCCGGTGAAGCCGGTCACGTTGACCACGGCCGGGTCCGACTGCACGATGCGGGTGAAGTTGTCGAGCTTGACGCGCATGGCCTGGAACGAGGTGGCCTGGTCGGCGCGGATGAAGCCGATCAGCCGCCCGGTGTCCTGCTGCGGGAAGAAGCCCTTGGGCACGATCACGTAGAGCCACACGTTGAGCCCGACCGTGCACAGCAGCACCAGCCAGACCAGCCGGCTGTGGCGCAGCGCCACCGCCAGCGAGCGCGCGTAGCCGTCGTGCAGCCACTGGAACACGCGCTCGCTGGCGCGGAAGAAGCGTCCCTGCGCCTGCTCGGGGGGCATCGGCTTGAGCAGGCGTGAGCACATCATCGGCGTGGTGGTCAGCGACACCACCAGCGACACCATGATGGCCACCGACAGCGTGACGGCGAACTCCTGGAACAGCCGCCCGACGATGCCGCCCATCATCAGCAGCGGGATGAACACCGCGATCAGCGACAGGCTCATCGACAGCACCGTGAAGCCGACCTCGCGCGTGCCCTTGAGCGCGGCGGCCATCGGCGTCATGCCTTCCTCGATGTGGCGCGAGATGTTCTCCAGCACCACGATGGCGTCGTCCACCACGAAGCCGGTGGCGATGGTCAGCGCCATCAGCGACAGGTTGTTCAGCGAGAAGCCCGCCAGGTACATCACCGTGAAGGTGCCGACCAGCGAGACCGGCACCGCCACGCTCGGGATCAGCGTGGCGCGCACGTTGCGCAGGAATAGGAACACCACCATGATCACCAGCGCCACCGAGATCATCAGCGTGTACTCGACCTCGCGCAGCGAGGCGCGGATGGTGGGCGTGCGGTCCATCATCACGTCCATCGAGATCGCCGCCGGGATCATCTTCTGCAGCTGCGGCAGCATCTCGGTGACGCGGTCCACGGTCTCGATGATGTTGGCGCCGGGCGAGCGGTTGAGCACCAGCAGCACCGAGGGCTTGCCGTTGGCCGAGCCGGCGTTGCGGATGTCCTCGACCGAATCGACCACGTTGGCCACGTCGGACAGCCGCACCGGCACCGCGAACGAGTTCGGGCCCGCGCCGCCGGCGTTGCCGCCGGTCGCGCCCGTGCTGATGGTGGTGGTGCCGCTGCTGGTGGTGATGGTGGTGACGGTGACGCCGTTGACGGTCTTGGTGCTGACGCCGCCGCCCGCGGTGGCGTTGGCGGTGCTGGCGATCAGCGCGCCGGCCGAGGTCGACGAGAACGTGCCGGGCGTGGCGTAGCGGATGATCAGCGGCATGTATTCCGCCGCCGTGCGGGCCTGGTCGTTGGCGTACACCTGCCAGTTCTTGGCCGCGCTTTCGACCGAGCCCAGCGGCCGGTTGGCGTTGGTGGCGCTGATGGTGTTGCGCACGTCCTCGAGCGCGATGCCGTACTTGTTGAGCGCGGTCGGGTTGAGCTCCACGCGCACCGCCGGCAACGAGGCGCCGCCGATGGTGACCTGCCCCACGCCCTCGACCTGCGACAGCTTCTGCGCGAGGATGGTGGAGGCCGCGTCGTAGAGCTGGCCGCGCGTCATGGTCGGCGAGGTCAGGCCGATGATCATGATCGGCGCGTCGGCCGGGTTGACCTTGCGGTAGGTCGGGTTGTTGGGCAGGCTGGTGGGCAGCGTGCCGCGCGCGGCGTTGATGGCCGCCTGCACGTCGCGCGCGGCGCCGTCGATGTCGCGCGACAGGTCGAACTGCATGGTCACGCGGGTCGAGCCCAGCGAGCTGCTGGAGGTGATCTCGGTGACGCCGGCGATGGCGCCGAGCGCGCGCTCCAGCGGCGTGGCCACGGTGGCGGCCATCGTCTCGGGGCTGGCGCCCGGCAGCGAGGCCGATACCGAGATGGTGGGGAAGTCCACCTGCGGCAGCGGCGACACCGGCAGCGTGCGCAGCGCCGCGACGCCGGCCAGCAGGATGCCGAGCGTGAGCAGCGCGGTGGCGACCGGCCGGTGGATGAAGAGGGCGGACAGGTTCATCGCGGCTCCGCGGGTGCCGGCTTGCCGCCGCCCCAGCCGCCGTCGCCTTCGTCATCGGGCTTGCCCGGGTCGTGCGGATCGTGCGGATCGCCGATGTGCCTGCGCCGCCAAGCCGCCAGGCGCGCGGCGATGCGGTCGAAGGCGAGGTAGATCACCGGCGTGGTGAACAGCGTCAGCACCTGGCTGACCAGCAGGCCGCCCACCATCGTGATGCCCAACGGGCGGCGCAGCTCGGAGCCGATGCCGGTGCCCAGCATCAGCGGCAGCGCCGCCAGCAGCGCGGCCATCGTCGTCATCAGGATCGGGCGGAAGCGCAGCAGGCAGGCCTGGTGGATGGCGTCGCGCGGCTTCATGCCGCCCTCGCGCTCGGCCTCGAGCGCGAAGTCGATCATCATGATGGCGTTCTTCTTGACGATGCCGATCAGCAGGATGATGCCGATGATGGCGATGATGCCGAGGTCCTGCCCCGACACCAGCAGCGCCAGCAGCGCGCCCACGCCGGCCGAGGGCAGCGTGGACAGGATGGTGACCGGGTGGATGGTGCTCTCGTACAGCACGCCGAGCACGATGTACATGGTCACCACCGCGGCCAGGATCAGCCACAGCGTGTTCGACAGCGAGGCGCGGAACGCCAGCGCGGCGCCCTGGAACTCGGTCTGCATCGAGATCGGCAGGCCGATCTCCTGCTCCACCTTGGTGATCTTGTCGACCGCCGCGCCCAGCGACGCGCCCGGCGCCAGGTTGAAGGAGATCGTCGAGGCCGGGAACTGGCCCTCGTGGTTGATCACCAGCGGGCCGGTGCGCTCGGAGATGCGCGCCACCGCGCCCAGCGGCACCTGGCCGCCGGACGAGGAGGGCAGGCGCAGCTCGGCCAGCGACTGCGGGCCGGTGCGGAAGTTGGGCATGGCCTCCAGCACCACGCGGTACTGGTTCGACTGCGTGAAGATGGTCGATACCAGGCGCTGGCCGTAGGCGCTGTACAGCGCGCTGTCGATCACCGCGGTGGTGATGCCGAAGCGCGCGGCCGAGTCGCGGTCGATCTCCACGTAGGCGCGCAGGCCGTTGTTCTGCAGGTCGCTGGCGACGTCGCGCATCTCCGGCTCCTGCTTGAGCCGCTCGACCAGGCGCGGCACCCAGGTGGCCAGCGTGGCCGGGTCCGGGTCCTGCACCGTGAACTGGTACTGCGTGCGCGCCACGCGGTCCTCGATGGTCAGGTCCTGCACCGGCTGCATGTACATGGCGATGCCGCCGAGCTTCTCGACCGAGGCCTGCAGGCGGTGCGTGACCTCCTCGATGGTCTCGCTGCGCTGGTCCTTGGGCTTGAGGTTGATCAGCATGCGCCCGGCGTTGAGCGTGGTGTTGGTGCCGTCCACGCCGATGAACGACGACAGGCTTTCCACCGCCGGGTCCTGCATCACCACCTTGGCCACCGCCTCCTGCTTGAGCTGCATGGCCGGGAACGAGGTGCTCTGCGAGGCCTCGGTGATGGCCTGGATCACGCCGGTGTCCTGCACCGGGAAGAAGCCCTTGGGCACCAGCAGGTAGAGCAGCACGGTCAGCACCAGCGTGCCCACCGCCACCAGCAGCGTGCTTTTCTGGCGGTCGAGCACCCAGTCCAGCGCGCGGCCGTAGCGCGCGATCACGTCATCGAAGAAGCGGCCGGTGGCGCGGTGGAAGCGCGACAGCTTTTCTTCCGGCACGTGGTGCAGCAGGCGCGCGCACATCATCGGGGTGAGCGTGAGCGAGACCACCGCGGAGATCAGGATCGACACCGCCAGCGTGATGGCGAACTCGCGGAACAGCCGGCCCACCACGTCGCCCATGAACAGCAGCGGGATCAGCACCGCCACCAGCGAGAAGGTCAGCGAGATGATGGTGAAGCCGATCTGCTTCGAGCCCTTGAGCGCCGCCGCCATCGGGCTCTCGCCGTCCTCGATGTAGCGCATGATGTTCTCGATCATCACGATCGCGTCGTCCACCACGAAGCCGGTGGCGATGGTCAGCGCCATCAGCGTTAGGTTGTTGATCGAGAAGCCGGCCAGGTACATCACGCCGAAGGTGCCCACCAGCGACAGCGGCACCGCCACGCCCGGGATGATGGTGGCCGGCACGTTGCGCAGGAACACGAAGATCACCATCACCACCAGCGCCACGGCCAGCAGCAGCTCGAACTCCACGTCGCGCACCGAGGCGCGGATGGTGGTGGTGCGGTCGGTCAGCAACTGCACGTGCACGGCGGCCGGCAGCGCGGTCTCCAGCTGCGGCAGCAGCGTCTTGATGCGGTCCACCACCTCGATCACGTTGGCGCCGGGCTGGCGCTGGATGTTCATGATGATGGCCGGCTTGTCGTTGGACCAGGCCGCCAGCCGCGAATTTTCCGCGCCGTCGACGATGTTGGCGACGTCGGTGATGCGGATCGGCGCGCCGTTCTGGTAGCCGATGATGATCTGCTTGTACTCGTCGGCCGACTTGAGCTGGTCGTTGGCGTCGATGGTCGAGGCGCGCGCCGGGCCGTCGAAGCTGCCCTTGGAGCCGTTGACGTTGGCGTTGCCGATGGCGGTGCGCAGGTCGTCGATCGACATGCCGAGCGAGGCCAGCGCGGTGGGGTTGGCCTGCACGCGCACGGCCGGGCGCTGCCCGCCGCTGAGCGTGACCAGGCCCACGCCCTGGATCTGCGAGATCTTCTGCGCCACGCGCGTGTCGACCATGTCCTGCAGCTTGGGCAGCGGCAGGGTGTCGGAGGTGATGCCCAGGCTCAGGATGGGCGCGTCGGCCGGGTTGACCTTGCTGTAGACCGGCGGCATCGGCAGGTCGGCCGGCAGCAGGTTGCTGCCGGCGTTGATGGCCGCCTGCACCTGCTGCTCGGCGATGTCGAGCGACAGCGTCAGCTCGAACTGCAGCGTGATCACCGAGGCGCCGCCCGACGACGAGGACGACATCTGCTTGAGCCCCGGCATCTGGCCGAACTGGCGCTCCAGCGGCGCGGTGATCGACGAGGTCATCACGTCGGGGCTGGCGCCGGGGTAGAGCGTGGTGACCTGGATGGTCGGGTAGTCGACCTCGGGCAGCGCGGACAGCGGCAGCAGGCGGAAAGCCACCAGCCCGGACAGCAGGATGGCGAGCATCAGCAGCGCGGTGGCGACCGGCCGCTCGATGAAGAGGCGTGACGGGTTCATGTATCGGTCCTTACTGCGGCCGCTGCGGCGCGGCGCCCGCCGGGGCGCCGCCGCCGGCCGCCGCCGCGCTGGCGCCGTTGTGGTGGCGGCGGCCCTCGCCGCCGGCGCCGGAGGCACCGGAGGCACCGGCGGCGCCCGAGCCGCTGGCACCGCCCCAGCCGCCTTCGCGGCGGCGTCCGCGCCCGCGCGGCTGGCTGGCCGGCACGAGCTGCGAGGCGCGCGCGGCCGGGTCCACGGTTTCCACCGTCATGCCTTCCTTGAGCCGGTCGGCGCCGTCCACCACCACGTGCTGGCCCGGCTCCAGGCCCTTGGCGACCGACACCCGGTTCTCGTCGCCCGGGCCCAGCGTGACGTTCTGCACCTTGACCTGGTTGTTGTCGTCGACCACGTAGACGAAGGTGCCCTGCTGGCCGCGCTGGACCGCCGCCACCGGGATGACGGTGGCGTCCTCGAGCGTGTCCACGCGGGTGCGCACGTTGACGAACTGGTTGGGGAACAGCATCCCGTCGGCGTTGGGGAAGATGGCCTTGAGCTTGACCGTGCCGGTGGTGGTGTCGATCTGGTTGTCGGTGGTCAGCAGCGTGCCCTCGGCCAGCTTGTTGCGCGCCTGGCGGTCCAGCGCGATCACCGGCAGCTGCTCGCCGGCGTTCAGGCGCCGCAGCACCGACGGCAGGTTGTCCTCGGGAATCGTGTACAGCACCGCGATCGGCGCCACCTGGGTGATCAGCGCGATGCCGTTGGTATCGGTGGTGCTGACGATGTTGCCGGGGTCCACCTGGCGCAGGCCGATGCGCCCGGACACCGGCGCCAGCACGCGCGTGTAGCCCAGTTGCAGGCGCGCGTTGTCGACGTTGCCCTGGTCGGTCTTGACGGTGCCCTCGTACTGGCGCACCAGCGCGTCCTGGGTGTCCACCTGCTGGCTGGAAACCGAATCCTGCGCCAGCAGCGTGCGGTAGCGCTTCTGGTCCAGGCGGGCGTTCTCGAGCAGCGCGCGGTCGCGCGCCAGCGTGCCCACGGCCTGGTCGAGCGCGGCCTGGAACGGGCGCGGGTCGATCTCGGCGAGCACGTCGCCGGCCTTGACCATCTGGCCTTCCTTGAACAGGACCTTGAGCATGGGCCCGGACACCTGGACGCGCACGGTCACGTTGGCCACCGGCGTGACGTTGCCCAGGCCGTTGAGGATGACGTCCATGTTGCGCCTGGCGACCGTGCTGACCACCACCGGCGAGCGCTGCGCGCCGGGGCCGCCGGGGCCGCCGCGTCCGCCCGGACCACTCGCGCCGGGCGCGCGCGCGCCGGCGCCGGCCGCGGCGCCCTGCGCGTCCGGCGCGGCCGCGCTACGATGGTGGTACCAGTACCATCCGCCGCCCGCCAGCAGCACGGCCAGCGCGGCGGCGATCAGTCTGGGGCGGTGCGAGGCCGCCTTGCCGGACGTTGGCTGTTTAGCCTGTTGGTTTTCTTCGGGGTTGGCCATGACCGGTTCCTGGGATGCGACGCGACAAAACGCGTAAATCGGGTTTTCGGGGTGGGAGAGGCAGAAGTATGCCGTAATGCCATCCGCGCGAGCCGCGGGCAGCACGCGACGGCACATCGTGCCGGGCAGCTTCGGATCGGTGCCGCGCTCTCCGGCGGCGCCGGGGGCAGCAAACATAAGCGAAGCATAATGCGCCCTGGCGGCGCGGATGTTTCACCGCCGACGCCCATTCTTACAGTTCATTACCAGTGGCCCGGGTGTAATGCCCTGAAACAATTCGCCCGGATTGCCGCGCCCAGCCTAGCTATCATCTGCCTATGCGAGCCAATCAGCCCACCCAGATCCTGGTCGTCGACGACGATCCAGAACTCCGCGACCTGCTGCGCGAATACCTGAGCCAGCAAGGCTTTGCGGTCTCCGTCCTGCACGACGGCGAAGGCCTGCATGCGCGCCTGGAGCGAGAGCGCCCGGCGCTGATCGTGCTGGATCTGATGATGCCGAAGGTGGACGGCCTCACCGCGCTGCGCAACCTGCGCGCCAAGAACGACGACATCCCGGTCATCCTGCTGACCGCGCGCAGCGACGAGATCGACCGCATCGTGGGCCTGGAGATCGGCGCCGACGACTACCTCGGCAAGCCGTTCTCGCCGCGCGAGCTGCTGGCCCGCATCAACGCCGTGCTGCGGCGCAAGCTGGCGCGCCCGGCGGCTGCGCCGGAAGACCGCGAAGGGCTCGCGTTCGGGCCGTTCCGGGTGAATTTCCGCCAGCGCTCGCTGGTGCGCGCGGGCGACGCGGTGCCGATCAGCGACACCGAATTCGCGCTGCTCAAGCTGCTGCTCACGCATCCGCTCGAAGTGCTCTCGCGCGAGCGCATCGTGGAGCTGATGTACGGCTCCGCGAGCGGCATCAGCGACCGCGGCATCGACGTGCAGATATGGCGCCTGCGGCGCCTGCTCGACGAAGACGCGCAGCGGCCCCGCTACATCCAGACCGTGCGCGGGCGCGGCTACACCTTCGTGCCCGACGAAGCCGACGACATACCGCAATGAAACTGCGCATCGACACGCTGTTCGGCCGCATCGCGCTGCTGATTGCCGCGGTGCTGGTGCTGAGCCACTTCTCGTGGCTGGCGATCCTGCGCATGGACCGCCGCCAGCAGCAGGTGGACTATTCGGTCGAGCAGATGCTGTTCCAGTTCGACAGCATCCAGCGCGCGCTGGCGGCCAAGCCGCCGGCGCCGCTGCCGAGCCTGGTCGAGGTGGCCAGCGAGGCCAGCGCGGTCGAGCACACCGTGACCGCCAAGGGCCGCGCGCGCCGCCTGGTCGACCAGTTCGCCCAGCGCCTGCCGGCCGGCAGCCAGGTGCGGCTGGAGGAGGAAGAGACCTCGCGCATCTGGGTCAAGCTGCCGCATCGCGAGGACTGGATCGCCATGCCGGTGCTGTGGGTGGTCAACCCGCCGCCCGACAACCGCCTGCTGCCGGGCGTGATCCTGGTGGTGGGCGTGGCGATGGCGGTGGCGCTGCTGATCGCCTGGCAGATCCAGCGCCCGGTGCGCGACATGGCCGCCGCGGCCGAGCAGCTCTCGCGCCAGCACGCGGTGGAGCCGCTGCGCGAGCGCGGCCCGCACGAGCTGCGCCAGTTGATCGAGCGCTTCAACCGCATGATGGCCGACCTCACGCGCATCGACCAGGAGCGCAACACCATGCTGGCCGGCATCGCCCACGACCTGAAGACGCCGCTGGCGCGGCTGCGCCTGCGCGCCGAGATGCTGGCCGATCCCAAGTCGGCCGCCGGCGTGACGCGCGACGTGGAGTCGATGTCCGCCATCGTCGAGCAGTTCCTCACCTTCGCCCAGAGCGGCGAGCCGGCCGCGCGCCCGGTGCCGGTCGACCGCCGCATCGCCGAGCTGGCCGCCTCGCTGGCCGAGCAGGACAAGACCATCGAGCTGTCGCTGGCCGCCGGCGAAGGCTTTCGCATGATCGCCACCCAGCTCGACCGCATCGTCGGCAACCTGATCGACAACGCCTACGCCTACGGCGCGCCGCCGGTGCGGCTGTCCACCTCGCGCCAGGCCGACGGCTGGCACATGGTGGTGGAGGACGAAGGCAGCGGCATTCCGCCCGAGGCGATGGAAAAGGTCACGCTGCCATTCGTGCGGCTGGACCCGGCGCGCGGCGGCAACGCCCACTCGGGCCTCGGCCTGGCCATCGTCGACCGCCTGGTGCGCCAGTCGGGCGGCCGCCTGGTGCTGGAAAACCGCGCCGAAGGCGGCCTGCGGGTGGAGATGATCTTCCCGTTCGCGGCGCTGGCGCAGGCGGCCTGAGCGACTCCGCCGCGCGGGTCCGCGCGGCAGGGCGTATCAATCCTGAAGCAGTTTTGGCCGGATCGGCGCGCCGGCGCGCCCGTCTTCCCTTGCCATCGCCATGCGTGCCGCGTGCCGCCTCGCGTGGTACGCAGATTGCGGCGCCTGGCTTCTCCATGTGTTTCGGCGACGCACCGTGCCGTGCCAGTTGATCAGGAGACGCATCATGGCAACCTTTGTCACCTTACTGAACTTCACCGACCAGGGAATCCGTACCGTAAAGGATACGACCCGGCGTGCCGCAATCGTCCGCGAAATGGCGAAGACATGCGGCATCGAGATGAAAGACATCTACTGGACGCTCGGGCAATACGACCTCGTGGCGACCTTTTCCGCGCCCGACGAAGCCACGATGACGGCGTTCGGCCTGTCGATCGGCGCGGCCGGCAACGTCCGCACGCAGACGCTGCCGGCCTTCTCCGCGGACGAGATGGAAAAGATCCTCGGCAAGATGCCCTGAGCGCCCGCCCGAAGATTCAGGGTCGGGCGACTCCGCGTGGCGCGGGTCCGGCAGCGGACCCGGCGCACCTTCAGGCCGGTTCCTGGTGGCGGGCCCTGGCCCAGCTATAGGTATCGTCGAGCGCGCCTTCGATGCCGTCGAACAGCTGTTCGATCTCGCTCCTGGAGATGATCAACGGCGGGCACATGTTGACCGTGTCCCCGAGCGCCCGCGTGATGACGCCGCGCGACAGCGCGAAGGTCCCGGCTTTGGCCGCGACCCCGGTTTCCACGGGATAGGCTTCCTTGGTCTGCTTGTCCGCCACCACCTCGACGGCCCCGAGCAGCCCGACGCCCCGGGCCTCCCCGACGAGCGGATGGCCGGCCAGCGCGGCCAGCCGCGCCTGGAAATGGGGGATGATTTCGCGCACGTGGTCGAGAATCCGCTCGTCCTCGTAGATATCGAGGGTCTCCAGGGCGACCGCGGCCGCGACTGGGTGGCCCGTGTATGTGAAGCCGTGGCCAAAGGTGCCGATCTTGCGGCTCTCGTCGACCATCGCCCGATACACCTTGTCGTTGACCATCAGCGCCGAAATGGGCAGGAAGCCGGCGGAGAGCTGCTTGGCGCAGGCAATCATGTCGGGCTGCAGATCGTAGAGCTGCGAGCCGAACGTCTCTCCCGTTCTGTAGAAACCGCAGATCACCTCGTCGGCAATAAGGAGGATGTCGTACTTCCTGAGGATCTTCTGGATCTTTTCGAAGTACGTCGCGGGCGGAACGATGACGCCGCCGGACACCATGATCGGCTCGGCGAAGAAGGCGGCAATGGTCTGCGGGCCTTCGGCGAGAATGAGCCGCTCCAGCGAGTCGGCGCAGCGAGTCGCGAAGGCCTCCTCGCTTTCGCCGGCGAGCGCGTTGCGGTAGTGGTGCGGGCAGTCGGTGTGCAGGATGCCGGCGATCGGCAGATCGAAATCCCGGTGATTGTTCGGCAATCCGGTGAGGCTCGCCGAGGCGATCGTGACGCCGTGGTATGCCCGCTTCCGCGAGATGATCTTCTTCTTGTCGGGCCGGCCCAGCGCATTGTTGTAGTACCACGCGAGCTTGATCGCGGTGTCGTTGGCTTCCGAGCCGGAGTTGGCGAAGAAGACTTTCGACATCGGTGCCGGGGCCATCCCGATCAGCCGCTCGGCGAGGCGGATGGACGGCTCGGACGCCTTGTGCCCGAATGCGTGATAGAAGGGCAGCTTGCGCATCTGCCTGTCCGCCGCATCCGCCAGGCGGTCATTGCTGAAACCGAGCGACGCGCAGAACAGGCCGGCAAGCCCCTCCAGATAGCGGTTTCCCTTGTCGTCGTACACATACACGCCTTCGCCGCGCGTGATGATCATGGGGCCAGTCGTTTCGTGCACCCCCAGGTTCGTGTAGGGATGCAGTTGATTGGCGATATCCGCCGATGAGAGATTCGTTGCCTGTTTCATTGTTCTACTCGCGTTTGGATTGCATGGCTACCGGCGGGGTCAGATGGGCTCCACCCCCGCCTCCTTCATGACATCGCGCAGCTTCGGGATGTCCGACTTGATCTGTTCGGCGAATGCCGCGGGGCCGATCTTTTCCGGCGGGAGTTCCTGGCCCACTTCGGACAGGCGTTCCCTGTATTCCTTCGACTTCAGGACCTTGGTCAGCGCCGCCTGCAGCTTGCCGACGATGTCCTTCGGGGTATTTTTCGGCGCGACGATGGAAGCCCACGACGACATGTCGAATCCGGGGAATCCCTGCTCTGCGATGGTGGGAACGTCCGGCAGCGCCGCCGTGCGCGCGGCGCTCGTGACGGCGAGGGGTTTCAGGTTGCCGTTCCGGATGTACGAGATGCTGCTCGAGATCGTGTCCGCATAGATCTGGACCTGGTTTCCGATCAATGCCGGAAGCGCCTCGGCGGCGCCCTTGTAGGGGACATGGGTCATCTTGATGCCGGCACGGGTGTCGAGCAGCTCCACGGCGAGATGGGAAAACGTCCCGGTTCCGAATGAGCCATAGCTGAGCGCGTCGGGGTGTTGCTTCGCCTGGCCGATCAGTCCCTTGACGTTCTTGAGCGGGAGCGTCTGGTTTGCCAGCAGGACCAGCGGCTGATACGAGACCAGCGACACCAGCTCGAACGCATCCGGGTCGTAGCGCAGCTTCTTGTACTGAAAGCGATTCGATACGAGCGACGACGTGGTGGCCACCAGCAGCGTATAGCCGTCGGGCGTGGCATTCGACACGGCCTCGGACGCGATCAGCGTCGCCGCGCCGGGGCGGTTCTCGACGACAAACGACTGGTTGAGCTCGGCCGACAGCTTCTCGCCCAGGTAGCGGCTCACGATGTCGACGCCGCCTCCGGCCGGGAACGGAACCACGAGGCGTACCGGCCTGGCCGGCCAGGAGCTGGTTTGCGCAAGGGCGGTGGTCCCGAGGGCCAGCAGGGTGAATCCACAGCAGATTCGTCGAAAGAGACTCATCATCACTCCGTAGAAAGGTCGTCTTGGCAGCGGAGGGGTTGCCTCCGTCCTGGAGCCGTCTGCCCGGGGCGCGAGAAGCCAATGATACGCAGGCGCCCCGGATTTTGAATCCGCGTATACACGAATACGTGTATCCAATTCCAGATGGCGAAATATAATGGAGCAAGAGTTGTGCCTGGGAGGGTGAGGCTTGCGCGCACCCTTGCAGTGCCGTTTGTGTGTCGCGGGCAACGATTCCGGCGTCTGCGCTGCACCGGAAGCGCACATCGGGATGGCGCGGATGTGCCGTGCCCGCGCATGTTCGTGTCACGAACATGCGCGGGGGAGCGCGCTCTCTATAATTGCTCCCCAAACATCAGGACACAGAATGCGTCAGTCACCGTTCGAGCCTCGCCCCGCAAGCGCGCAGGAAGAGGCGTACCAACACATCCTCCACGGGATCCGGATGGGGGAGATGCGGCCCGGCGATCGCCTCGTTCCCGAGGAAATCGCGGCTGCCATCGGCATGAGCCGCATGCCGGTCCGCGAGGCGTTCAGCCGGCTGGCGGGCGAGGGCCTGCTTGTCATCCGGCCGAACCGCGGTGTCGTGGTCCGGGGCCTGACCGAGAAGGAGGTCAGCGAGGTCTTCGAGATGCGCGCGGTGCTGGAGGGGCTGGCCGCGGCGATGGCGGCCGAGCGGGCCACGGAGGCGGATATCCAGGATCTGGAACAGCTGCTCGTGCGGATGGAAAGCTGTCAGCCCAGCCTCTCGGACTGGATCACCGTGCATCGGCAGTTCCACGAACGGCTGTGTTCCATCAGCGACGCGCCCAGGCTGATGCGCCAGATATCCTCACTGCATTCGGTGGTGGAGCCGCTGATGCGCATCTGGCTGGAGAACTCGCCTTCGCTGGACAGCATCCAGTCCGTCCACGAGGAATTGATGCAGGCGCTGAGGGACGGCGACCCCGCCGTCATGGAGGCATTGATGCGCGCTCATGTGCGGGAGACGACTTCGAGTATCACGGATGCGATGCGGCAGGGCGCTCAGGCCTCGTCTGGCGTGTAGCGCGCGGAAGCGGGCCGCGCCGCTTCCGGCGCAGACCTTCAGCCCGCCTTCTTCTTTTCACCGATCCGGCTTTCCTTGCCGGCCAGCAGGTTGCCGATGTTCGCCCGGTGCCGCACCACCAGCATCACGCTGATGACGAACACCGCGCCGGCGATCACGTCCACTCCCGACATCAGCACGTAGAAGAACGGCGCGAACACCGCCGCCACCAGCGCGGCCAGCGACGAGTAGCGGAAGAAGAAGGCCATGATGAGCCACGTGGCCAGCGTGCCCAGGCCCAGCAGCGGGTCGATGGCGAACAGGATGCCGGCCGCGGTCGCCACGCCCTTGCCGCCGGCGAAACCGAAGAACACCGGGAACAGGTGGCCGAGGAACACCGCCACCGCCGCCAGCGCCACGCCGCTGTCGCCGATGCCGTAGGCCGGGCCGAAATGCCGCGCCAGCCAGACCGCCAGCCAGCCCTTGAGGCCGTCGCCGATCAGCGTCAGCACCGCCGCCTTCTTGTTGCCGCTGCGCAGGACGTTGGTGGCGCCGGGGTTGCCGGAGCCGTAGGTGTGCGGATCGGGCAGGCCCATCGCCTTGCTGACCACGACGGCGAAGGAGAGGGAACCGATCAGGTAGGCGAGGATAGCGAGAATCAGGTTGGCCATGTGGGGAACGGGAATTTGAGGCTGGCCGGATTGTAGCGCGGGCCAGCCCGGCGCAGTGCCGCGGCTGCGCCGTGATTTCCCCGTGACTTCCCCAATACCGCGCCGCCGTTCTTGCGGGACGGCGCGCGCGGGCGCCGCTCAGTCGGGCAGCGCGCACTCCACCGCCACGGCGCCGACCAGCCCGGGCAGCACGCCCGGCGCGATGCTCACCAGGTAGCCGCGCCGGCCGCCGTTGATGTAGATCGTGTCCAGCGCCAGCACGCTCGCCTCCACGTAGACCGGCATGCGCTTGCGCGTGCCGAACGGCGAGGTGCCGCCGACCATGTAGCCGCTGTGGCGCTGCGCGACCTCGGGCTTGCACGGCTGCACGCTCTTGCGGCCGGTCTGGCGCGCGAGGTTCTTGGTGGAAACCGAGCAGTCGCCGTGCATCAGCACGATCAGCGGCTGCGCCTTCTCGTCTTCCATCACCAGCGTCTTGACCACGGCATGCTCGGGCACGCCGAGCTGGCGGGCCGATTCGCCGGTGCCGCCGTGCTCGACGTACTCGTAGGCATGCTCGCCGTAGGCCACGCCGTGCTGCTTGAGGAACTGGGTGGCCGGGGTCTCGGAAACGTGTCTGGGCTTGCTCATGATGAATGCTGCTGTGACGGGTGCGCGCGGCGGGGCGCTCAGCCGCGCGGATGGTGGTGCTGGTGCAGTTCGCGCAGGCGCTCGCGCGCCACGTGGGTGTAGATCTGCGTGGTGGAGATGTCGGCATGCCCGAGCAGCAGCTGCACCACGCGCAGGTCGGCGCCGTGGTTGAGCAGGTGAGTGGCGAAGGCATGCCGCAGCGTGTGCGGCGACAGCGGGGCGTGGATGCCGCCCTCGCGCGCGTGGCGCTTGATCAGGTGCCAGAAGGCCTGGCGCGTCATGCCCTCGCCGCGCTGGGTGACGAACAGCGCGTCGCAGGCGCGCTCGCCGAGCAGCGCGGGGCGGCCCTGCGCGAGGTAGCGGCGCAGCCAGTCGCCGGCTTCCGCGCCGAACGGCACCAGCCGCTCCTTGTTGCCCTTGCCGCCGACCACGCGCGCCACGCCCTCGTTGAGGCCGATCTCGATGGTCTTCATCTGCGTGAGCTCGGACACGCGCAGGCCGCTGGCGTACATCAGCTCCAGCATGGTGCGGTCGCGCAGGCCCAGCGCGGTGGCGGTGTCGGGCGCGGCGAGCAGGGCCTCGACCTGCGCCTCGCTCAGCGTCTTGGGAAAGCGCGGCGGCTGCTTGGCCGGGCGCAGCAGCAGGCAGGGGTCGGCGGTGATCATGCGCTCGCGCAGCGCCCACTGGAAGAAGCGCTTGAACACCGTGAGCCGCCGGTTGGCCGACGACGCGCGCGTCTCGGGGTGGCGCGCGGCGAAGTAGCCGTTGAGGGCGGCGTCGTCGACCTCGAGCAGCGCGCGCGGGGCGTCGGCGTGCAGCCAGCGCGCGAGCAGCGTGAGGTCGCGCCGGTAGGCGTCGATGGTGTTCTGCGAGAGGCCGTCCTCGAGCCACAGCGCGTCGCAGAAGCGGCCGACCAGGTCCAGGTCGGCCAGCAGCGCGGCGCTGTCGGGCGCCGCGTCGGGGTCGGGGAGGGCGGCTGTGGCTGCGGCGCGGCTCATATCAGCATCACGCCTTCGTGGCGCAGCAGCCAGCGCTTGGTGTCGAGCAGGAAACCGTCCTCGCTGTGATGGGCGAAGCCGCCCAGGCCGCCCGCGCTCACCACGCGGTGGCACGGGATCACCAGCGGAAACGCGTTGGAGCCGCAGGCCTGCCCGACCGCGCGCGGCACGCTGGCGATCTCGCGCGCCATCGCGCCGTAGGTGGTGACCTTGCCGCGCGGCACGGCGGCGATGGCGCGCCACACGCGGCGCTGGAAATCGGTGCCGGTCGGCGCCAGCGGCACGTCCAGCGGCGCGTCGGGATCGGCGTAATAGGCCTCGAGCTGCCGCGCCAGCCGCCGCGCCACCGCGCTGGCGGGCGCGACGGGCGGCACGCTGCCGGGCAGGTAGACGATCTCGCGGATCATGTCGCCCGCGGTGCGCACGCCGACCTTGCCGAAGGGCGCGGGGAGGATGGCGTCGAAGCGGGAATGCATGGCGGGCGGAGTGCGGGAAACGGGCAGCGGTTGGCGCGAAAGGCCGGCGCAACGGCCGGGCCGGTAAATCCGGATTCTAGTGCATGGCGGCGCGGCGATCGAAAAAGGCCTCCCGCGGGAGGCCTTCCGGATTGCCGATTGCCGGCGAGGCTGGCTTGCCGCCGGTGTTCTCCCCCGTTCCCATTTCATGGGAGAGGGGAGCAAACCTTCGGCGGCGCAGTTCCGCTCCGCGCTTACTGCTCGAGCTTGATGTTCTGCACCTTGACCAGGTTCTTCATCTTGTCGAACTCCTTCTTGATCTCCGCCGCGTGCTGCGCCGGCGAGTTGCCCGACGGCTCGGCGCCGGCGGTGCGCAGGCGCTGCTGGAAGTCCTTGTCCTGCAGGGCCTTGACGGCGGCCTCGTTGAGCTTCTTGATGACGTCGTCGGGCGTGCCGGCCGGCGCCACCAGGCCGTACCAGGCCGGGTCGTTCGGCTCCTTCAGGCCCATCTCGCCGAAGGTCGGCACGTCGGGCAGCGAATCCAGGCGCTTGTTCCACGCCACCACGATCGCGCGCAGCTTGCCGGCCTTGATGTAGGGCATCGACGACGGCAGGTTGTCCACCATGATCGGCACCTGGCCGGCCAGCACGTCGTTCAGCGCGGGGCCCGCGCCGCGGTACGGGATATGGACCATGAAGGTCTTGGTCGAGACCTTGAACTGCTCGCCCAGCATGTGGCCGAACGCGCAGGTGCCGGACGTGGCGAACGAGTACTTGCCCGGGTTGGCCTTGAGCACCGCGAGGAATTCCTGGTAGTTCTTGGCCGGGAAGTTCGGGTTGACCGCGATCACGTTGGCCACGTTGGCCAGGTTGGTGATGGGCTTGAAGTCCTTGATCGGGTCGTAGGACAGCTTGGGGTTGCAGGCGGGGTTGACCGCCATCGTCGACACCGTGGAGATGCCGATGGTGTAGCCGTCGGGCGCGGCCTTGGCGATGGCGTCGGCGCCGATCGAGCCGCCCCCGCCGGCGCGGTTTTCCACCACCACGGGCTGGCCCAGGATGCGGCTCATCTGGTCGGCCGCGCCGCGCCCGACGATGTCGGTGGTGCCGCCCGGGGCGAACGGGATGATCAGCCGGATCGGCTTGGTCGGAAAGCTTTGCGCCTGCGCGACCGACGCGGCGGCGGCCAGGCCGAGGGCCAGTGCAATCTTGCTCTTGTGCATGAGATCGTGTCTCCCATCAAAGACCGGGCGGGGATGTCCGCCCAAGGTGAAGAACGCCGGCCAGGCGCCCGCGGTGGCGGGCGCGGCGAGGCCGGCGGCGTGAGTTCTGGCGGGCGGGGCCGTGCGCTGCGGCCCGCGTCTCGCCGGTCAGCCGCCCAGGAGGCCGCGCTTGAGGTCCCGGTCGACCGGATGGTCGCCCAGGAAGATGCGCAGCACCGCCTGGTAGAAATCCTCGCCCGGGATCGGCTTGCCGCGCGGGGTGCCGTTGATGGCCACCACGGTGCCGCCGTCGGGCGAGAAGTCGAAATCGATCACGTCGCCCTTGCGGGCCGTGCCCATCTGTTCCATCGTCCGGTGCAGCAGCAGCAGGCGTTCGGACAGCCGCCGCACCTGCATCTCGCTGTGATTCTCGCGGATGCCCTCGTCCAGCGCCTTGATGAAGCTGTCCGCGCCGACCTCGCGCAGCGGCCGGATCTGCAGGCGCTTGGGGCCCGGCGCGCCCAGCACCACGGTGGCGTTGCGGGCCTTCTCGGGCAGGTAGAGCGCGGCCACGTAGCCCTTGATGACGAACACCGAGCGCAGGCCCATGCCGTTGAGCTGCAGTTCCTTGCCGCCGACCCGGGTCGCGTCGTCGATACGCATGCCCTCGATCTCGCCGGCGCGGGCGTGCCCGCCAGGCAGGGACAGGGCCGCGGCCGCGCTCGCGATGAGCGCCAGCTGGCAGGCGCGGCGCGGCAACGGCGCGCGCGCGGACGGGGTACGACGGGGCAGCATGAAGGACAGGCGGAACGACGGAACGTGTCATATTGAGGGATTTCTGCAACAATACCTATCGGTATCGGCCCTAGTCCGCACTTTGTTGCACTTTGCCGAAATTGCGCTACGCGAGGCAGTTTCTGCAGATAAGACAAATAAAACAAAGAAAGCAGTTAAAACAAACGAGACAATGTCTTTCGCCTTGCTGTTGGTGCCGGATTTCAGCCTGATCCTGATCGGCTGGCTGCTGGTGCGCTATACGCCGTTCGACCGCGCGTTCTGGGCCGGCGTCGAGCGCCTGGTGTATTTCGTCCTGTTCCCGGCGCTGCTGCTGCAGTCCACCAACAGCGCGAAGTTCGATTTTTCCTCCACCTCGGCCATGCTCGGCCTGGCCCTGGCGACCACCGCGTTCGGCATGGCCGGCGGCTACGCCGTCAAGTGGGTGCTGCGGCCCGCGCCGGTCGATTTCGCCTCCGGCCTGCAGACCGCCTTCCGCTTCAATTCCTACATCGCGCTGGCGCTGGCCGCGCGCCTGGGCGGCAGCGAGGGCCTCGCCATGATGGCGGTGATCGTCGGCTGCACGGTGCCGCTGTGCAACGTGGTGGCGGTGTGGGCGCTGGCGCGCCACGGCGACGCGCGCGTGTGGCGCGAGCTGGCGCGCAACCCGCTGATCCTGGCCACCGCGGGCGGCCTGCTGACCAACCTGCTCGGCCTGCATCCGCCCGAGGTGCTGGCGATGACGCTGAACCGGCTCGGCTCGGCCTCGACCGCGCTGGGGCTGATGACCGTGGGCGCCGGCCTGCAGATGAGCGGCGCCACCGGCGCGGCCGGGCCGATGGCGTGGTGGAGCGCAGTCAAGCTGGTGGCGATGCCGTGCTTCGCGTGGCTGCTGGCGCGGCTGCTGCCGCTGACCGAGCTGCAGGCGCAGATCGTGGTGCTGTACGCCTCGCTGCCGACCGCCTCGAGCACCTACATCCTGGCCGTGCGCATGGGCGGCAACGGGCCGATGGTGGCGGCCACCATCTCGGTCATGACCGTGGTGGCCATCGTCACCACGCCGTTCTGGCTGGCCGTGGTCAGCTAGCGCGCGCGGCTAGCGTGGACGGCGCCGGCGCGGCCCGCCGGCGGCTTCGGTCCGATCCGGCATGCTCAAGCGGGTTTCAGTCCGCGGCGCAGGCCGGCGCCGCGGCGCCCACTTCCTGCGCCAGCGCCCAGTCGATGTGCTCGCGCACCAGCGGGCTGGCCGTGGCCTGGCGCGCGCCGAGCGCGGCGCGGATGCGCGCGGCCAGCGCCGCGTCGCCGCGCTCGCAGGCCGCGCGCAGGCCATTGCCGAGCCCCACCGCGAGGTTGCGCAGCCAGCGCTCGTGGCCGATGCGGCGGATCGGGCTGCCTTCCAGGCGCTGGCTGAATTCCGCCTCGGTCCAGCCGAACAGCGCCGCCATGTCGGGCGCGTCGAAGCCGTTGCGCACGTCGAAGTCCGGCAGCGTGGCGCGGTGGGCGAACTTGTTCCACGGGCACGCGAGCTGGCAGTCGTCGCAGCCGTACACGCGGTTGCCCAGCGGCGCGCGCAGCGGCTCGGGGATGGCGCCCTTGTGCTCGATGGTCAGGTAGGAAATGCAGCGGCGCGCGTCGAGCCGGTAGGGCGCGAGGATGGCCTGCGTGGGGCAGATGTCGATGCAGCGGCGGCAGTTGCCGCAATGGGCTTCCGCGGGCGGGTCGGCCGGGAACGGCACGTCGACCAGGATCTCGCCGAGGAAGAACATCGAGCCGCCCTCGCGGTCGAGCAGCAGCGTGTGCTTGCCGCGCCAGCCCAGGCCGCCCTGCGTGGCCAGCGCGACCTCCATCACCGGCGCCGAATCGGTAAACACGCGGTAGCCGAACGGGCCGATGGCGGCCTCGATGCGGCTGGCCAGCTGCTGCAGGCGGCTGCGCAGCACCTTGTGATAGTCGCGTCCGCGCGCATAGAGCGAGACCACCGCGGTGGCGGGGTCGTCGAGCCGGGCCAGCTCGCGCGCGCGCCAGTCGTCGGCGCCGGCGGCCGGCAGGTAGGGCATGCGGGCCACGATCGCGCGCACGGTGCCGGGCACCAGTTCCGCGGGGCGGGCGCGCCGCGGGCCGTGGTTCGCCATATAATCCATGTCGCCGTGGTAGCCCTGCGCCAGCCACGCCATCAACCCCGCTTCCGCCCGGCTCAGGTCCACGTCGGCGATGCTGACCGCGTCGAAGCCCAGCTCCGCGCCCCACGCCCGGATCGAGCGCACCAGCGTAGCCAGGCCGGCGCCGCCGCTGGCAGGAAGGGGTGAGGTGGCGGGCGCGCCGGTGGCTCGGTCGATCATTCCCGAATTGTACGCAATGCCCCTGCTCGAAGAACGCACCCTGACCCTGCCCGACGAAGCCGCCACCGCGCGGCTCGGCGCGGCGCTGGCCGGCGCCGTGCGCGTGCTGCCGCCGCAAACCGTGCACGTGCAGCTCTCGGGCGATCTCGGCGCGGGCAAGACCACGCTGTCGCGCGCGATCCTGCGCGCGCTCGGCCACCCGGGCAAGGTCCGCAGCCCGACCTACACGCTGTGCGAGCCGTACCAGGTCGCGCGCGCCGACGGCTCGCCGCTGACCGTCTACCACTTCGACCTGTACCGCTTCGCCGACCCGGAGGAATGGGCCGATGCCGGTTTTCGCGACTGCTTTGCCGAACCCGCCCTCAACCTGGTCGAATGGCCGGAGAAGGCCGGCCGCCTGCTCGGGGAACCGGACCTTCATCTGTTGCTCCAATCGGACACGGGCGACGCCGACGATGCCGCGGAGCGCCGGACGGTCACGCTTCGTGCCTATACTCAGACTGGACTTACCCTGCTTTGCGCATGCTGATCAAGCGACTCGCCACCGACCGCCCCGATGAACTGCTGCTGGCCCGCCGCAAATGGCTGGCGCAGTGCCTCAAGGCCGGCGCCGGCACCGTGGTGCTGACGCTGGCGGGACCGCAGATCGCCTTCGGCGCCGGCATCGTCGCCGTGCGGGTCTGGCCCGCCGAGGAATACACCCGCGTCACCATCGAGTCCGACGCGCCGCTGGCCGCGGTGCACCAGATGGTGCACGGCCCCGACCGCCTCGTGGTGGACATCGACGGCCTCGACCTGTCGCCCACGCTGCGCGAGCTGGTGGCCAAGATCACCTCCAACGACCCGTACATCCAGACCGTGCGCGTGGGCCAGAACCGGCCGCGCGTGGTGCGGCTGGTGTTCGACCTGAAGGAAGACGTCTCGCCGCAGGTGTTCACGCTGGCGCCGATCGGCAACTACCGCAACCGCCTGGTGTTCGACCTCTACCCGGTCAACCCGCCCGACCCGCTGTGGAAGCTGGTGCGCGACACCGAGGACAAGCAGCGCCGCTTCGCCGCGGCGCAGCCGCCGGCCGGCGCGGACCGCGCCGACACCGTCTCCGGCGCGCCCGCCACCGGCGAGGAAGACGCCATCGGCGCGCTGGTGCGCCGGTTCGAGGACAAGGGCGCCAACCCGGTGCCGGCCATGCCGCCGATGGCCGCGATCCGGCCCCGGCCGCCCGCGCCTCAGGCCGCGCCGTCCGCCCAGTCCGCGCCGCCGCTGGCGCAGAACGGCGCGCCGCCGGCGCTGCCCGCCAACAATCCGCCCGTCGACCGCCCGTTCAAGATGCGCCGCCTGCTGACGGTGGCCATCGACCCGGGCCACGGCGGCGAGGACCCGGGCGCCACCGGCGCGGCCGGCTCGCGCGAGAAGGATGTGGTGCTGCAGATCGCCCACCGCCTGCGCGCCAAGATCGACGCCCAGCCCAACATGCGCGCCATGATGACGCGCGACGCGGACTTCTTCGTGCCGCTCAACGTGCGCGTGCAGAAGGCGCGCCGCGTGCAGGCCGACCTGTTCGTGTCGATCCACGCCGATGCCTTCCTGTCACCGGAGGCCAAGGGCGCGTCGGTGTTCGCGCTGTCCGAGCGCGGCGCCTCGAGCAGCGCCGCGCGCTGGATGGCCAACAAGGAAAATGCCTCCGACCTGATCGGCGGCGCCAACATGGGCAACAAGGACGCCCAGGTCGCGCGCGTGCTGCTGGACCTGTCGACCACCGCGCAGATCAACGACAGCCTGCAGGTCGGCAAGGCCGTGCTGTCGGAGATCGGCGGCATCAACCGCCTGCACAAGGGCAGCGTGGAGCAGGCCGGCTTCGCCGTGCTGAAGGCGCCGGACATCCCCTCGATCCTGGTCGAGACCGCCTTCATCAGCAACCCGGAGGAAGAGCGCAAGCTCAACGACGAAGCCCACCAGGAGCAACTGGCCAACGCCATCCTGCGCGGCATCCGCAACTACTTCGCGCGCAATCCGCCGCTGTCGAAGAACCCGTCGGTGTAAGGCGGCGTCCCCCCGGAAAGCAGAACGGCCGGCAAATGCCGGCCGCGGGTCGCTGACGAGTTTTCCGGTGACGAGGGTTTGCTACTCTCTCCCGCTTGCGGGAGAGAGTAGCCCGCAAATTTGGCCTATTATCAGGGTTGCAGGCACTGTAATTTATTGATTTATATGGATTTATAGTGAACGTCATTGCAACCGCTGTAAAACGCAGTGTCGAAAAATTGTCCCACGGTTTGTAGACAAGTCGGGAGCCTACCCGATGAAGAACCTGACTGAACGCCAATACCGCACCTGCCCGATGGAACACATCGCGTGGCGCCTTCCCTCTATCTGATTGATGGTGTGTGACCGTACCGCATCGGTTACGCCGACGCGATGTGCGCCTGCATCCAGGTTACGCTCGAAGGCGACTCCGTCAACGTCGAGCCCTGGGACGTACTGGGCTACCTGTGCGAGTGCCGGGCGCACTGAGCGACTGTCGTTTGCACCCCACGCATTGTGAAAAACTGCAACGTGTGGCGGCATTCCCTATGCACTCATTCGACGCGCATGTCCTTACCATTGGGCATCCTGGCATGAATTCAATTTCTTTTAATTCCGATTCCTGAATTTCATCGCGCATTTCAGGAATCGTCTGATTTACCGCCAGACGCCCTTTTCGTAGCATTCCACACGTATTGATACATCGTGATTGCGAGCACAACGATAGCCTCGCAAGATAGCCGGTCATTGACTGACTGCGACCGCGAATGTCCAACCTGGCACGAAGCACCAAGCCTAACGGTCTGGCGAAACGGAGTGAACAACGATGGCAGAGGGTTTTGCTGAATTCAAGGCAATCGGTGCTCAGACGCTTAACGTGCTGACCACGGGGCGCCAAGCGTATCACATCGAAGTACCAGGGACCGCAAGTGCCGCCGTGCTGTCGGTGGTGTCCTTTGAGGCGGTGGAGCGGATGGGCGAGCCCTACACTGTCACCATCCAGCTCACGCACCCGCTGGTACTCGACCGAGCCGACTACCTCAACCGCGACGCCACTTTCCTGATTGACCCCGCCGATGGCAGCGAGCCGCGCAAGTTCGCCGGCTGTATCACGCACTTCAGCGAAACCCGGCAGACCCGCGACTTTTGCGGCTACGAGATCGTAGTCGAGCCGCTGGTTGCACGCCTCAAGCTCACACGTGCCAGCCGTATCTACCAGCAGCAGACCGCGCCGCAGATCATCGAGGCAATCTTGCGCCGCCATGACCTCAAGGGCCATCAGTTCGTCTTCAAGACGCGACGCAAGTATCCGCAGCACGCCTTCCGCATGCAATATGGTGCCTCGGACTGGGACTATATCCGGCTGCTGATGGAGCAGGAGGGCCTGTACTGCTATTTCACCCCGGGGAAGTTCGGCGAGATGATCGTGTTCGGCGACGACATCGACCACTATCTCTACCAGCCGGAACTGCGCGTGCTGTACCGCGAGACGGCGGGACTGGAGTCGGGCCAGGAGACGTTGTTCTCAATCAAGACCCATGCCAAGACGATCCCCGAATCGTTCCGGGTGGCGGACTTCAATCCCGACAAGGCGTGGGAGCGCCCCACCGGCGAGGCCAACGTCGCACGCCAGGAGAAGACCACTTACGGCCAGTCCTATGTCTACGGCACGCACCACCTAGACTTCGATGATGCCAAGTGGGAAGCGGGGTTGCGCCATGAGGCGAAGTACGCCGAACAGCTAGTTTACGCGGGCGAGAGCAACGTGCTGGCGCTGTGTCCGGCATGCATCCTGCGCGTGGATCTGGCGCTGCCCGACGCGCCCAACGGCCACGTCATCACCGAGGTCATCCACACGGGCGCCCGCGACGCCGCCTACCGCAATACCTACAAGGCCATTCCGTCCGACCGGCGTTTCCGCTTGCCGCTGAACGAGGCCAACTGGCCGCGTATTGCCGGCACGCTAAGTGCCCGCATCACCTCGCCGGGGGAGTACAAGTATGCCTACCTAACGCAGCAGGGTCAGTACATCGTCCGCTTCGATTTTGACTTTGACGAATGGCCCAACGGCGGCGAGAGCGTGCCGCTATGGCTCGCAAAGCCGTTCGCGGGGGCGCAGCAGACGGGATTTCACTTCCCGCTGATCGACGGTACCTACGTGGACGTGGCCTTTCGCGACGGGAACCCGAACAAGCCGTATATCGCGCACGTCCAGCACAACAGTCAGCACACGGACCTGATCACCAATCAGGATCGGTGGCTGTCGCGCAACGTCATACATACGCAGAGCAATAACAAGCTGCGCTTCGAGGACTGGGAGGGCCAGGAAGGCATCAAGCTGTCCACCGAGTACGGTGGCAAGACCCAGTTGAACCTCGGTCATCTGGTTGACAGCAAGAAGAAGCAGCGCGGGGAAGGCTTTGAGCTCCGCAGCAATCTGAAAGGGACGGTCCGGGGCGGACGCGGCTTGCTGTTCACAGCTTGGACGCAGCCAGCCAGCACCCCGCAGACGGAAATGGTGGCGGCCATGAACGAAATGCGCTCGATCTTGGCTCAGGCGCAGGGATTGGGGAACGCGGCCAGTCAATCCAAAGCGGAGATCGCCGACTTGAAGGCGGAGAACGCATGGTTGCGCGATAGTCTCAACGACCTCAAACAGGCAGTCATGATGCTGGCGGCCCCAAATGGGGTGGCCATCACGACACCGGACCGGGTATCGCTTGCTGCCGGGCGAGATGTGAACGTTGCCACCAAGGCGGGCTTCAACGTCAGCGCCATTGCAAAGATTGCGATTGCTGCTGGCGATGCGTTGTCGCTGTTTGCCTCAAGACTCGGGATCAAGATCTTGGCCGCGAAGGGCAATGTCGAAATCCAGGCGCAGACCGATGGTCTGGATCTCTATGCGGACAAGCAGGTGCATATCGCCAGCGCCAACGCGGATGTGCTGATCAACGCGAGCAAGAAGGCCGTTCTGGCGAGCGGCGGCGCCTGCGTGAAGATCGAGAACGGTAGTGTTGAAATCATCTGTCCGGGCAACTTCAAGATCAAGGCCGCTTCCTTCAAGTTCGAAGGTCCAGGCAATCAGTCTCTGCCAGTGCCGTCGCTGCCGAAAAGCCGCCTGAAGGTCCCCAATCAGTACATCTCGTCGAACTAACCATGATCATCAGTCCTCCGTTCTTGCCCGCCAATGGTCTGACATCCGACGATCCACTCAAGCCCGATCCGATGATGGACGCAGTCGATGGCTTTGAATTGCCCCATCACGGCGTCTATCCGGTTGCCTTTGACCGTCGCTGGCACTGCGGTGTTCATCTTATGCCCAACTATCAGAATGAGGCGGTGCGTGCCATTGCCGATGGGGAGGTGGTGGCCTACAGGGTTGCGCAAAAAGCGATTTGCGACGGACAAACGGACGATCACGGTGCCGATGCATTGAATTCCAATACGGGCTTTGTGCTGCTCAAGCACAAGACCGAGACGGGGGAAGGACGGAGCCTTACCTTCTATTCCTTGTATATGCACTTGCTGGATGTCGATAGTCTCCAGCCTGTGATAGGGGCACCAAATCTCCCGGAAGTCGGGTCTTCATCCGCGATGGCCAAGTGGTTGGCGGATGACACCAATGGCGTGCAAACTCCCGTCAATAAGAAGGTATATCGAAAGGACATCCTCGGTTACTACGGAAAATGCCACGGTCAGTCGCACCTGCACTTCGAAATCTTCATGACGGAGGAAGATTTCACTGCGTGGTTCGATCAGATCGGGCACACCGTTCAACTGGGCAACCAGACCCCCGCGACACCGGATTCGAAAGACTACTGGGGGCACAGTTACTTTGTGATTCCAACCGGGCAGACCTTTTACAGTACGCCACCCGACCAGGTAGCCCATGCTGCCTATTTTCCCGAGAAGCAGTCGGGAATACTTACGGAGGGAAATCTGTATGTCGAGGCGTACTTCCACAAGGGCCAGCGCTACACGCGCTCCTGGCTAGAAAAGGACGGTTCGCTGACCTGCTTGACCGGCGACCAGCCGGTTCAAGACCCGTTTCAAAATTACGAGTACACGCTGTATGACCGGGCGACCACCTTATATCCGGCACGCCCGAGCGATGGCTATGAGTTGATGCGTTTCGGCCGCATTTTGAGCGACCATTCATCCCTTCCAGTTGCGCCCCAAACGACATGGATGGCAGTGACGTTCGAATCAGGCAAACAGGGCTATATCGATATCAGCCAGGATGCGGTGCAGAAGTTGTCCGATGCGGATTTCCCGTTCTTCATGGGCTGGCAGAAGATCGAGGAGGGAAATACACCATTCAGTGAAGATGGTCTGTGCGATTACGATGCGCTGCGCAAGATCGTCAATGATGTGGAAGACCAGGAGACGCCACAGCAGCAACACGAGGCGACTGAGTATAAGCATGAAGATATCCTTTCCGCCTACGTTCAGGGCAACGATTCAGTGCGCAAGGCGCTCAGGGGCTTTGTTTGCCTTGCCCCCAGCGAGTGGGATGCCACCGGCAACGAGGTGCGTTACAGGCGTCTGAAGGATCCGGATGGCTTCTTTGGCAAGCGCAAGGACATCGACCCCAACGGGTACGACAAATTCATCGCGTTTCACACGCAATTGCAGTTTCTGGAGAAGACCGCACTGGGCGGCGGCAAGAAATTCTGGTTCTTCCACCCTCTGGCGTTCATCGGGCATTTCAGGAAGTGTAGTTGGCTGGCGAAGCGGGAGATCTATCAATTAGTTCCGGCAAAAATCGTCCGAAAACCTGGGTCGCATAATTTCCCAAGTCAAAGTTATTTCGAGACCGTACCGCTTAACAGGCCTTTTATTAACAAGCACTACACTGAACTTAATAATGCATTGCGAAAATATTTAATAACATCATCAATAAGGCAGGCTTGTTTTTTTGGGAATTCCACGCAAGAAACAGGATGGTTTCGAGATCTCAGGGAATCCGGTGGGGCAACCCCAAATCTTCACGCTGGATGGTATGGTCGTGGATTTTTGCAGTTAACCAATCCAAATGGAAATTTAAATGGTGGAAATAATAACTACTATAAATATTTTAAATTCATGGGGCGCCATCCGGAAACTCCTGCAAATGTGCAAGAGATTGCGTGGAGAGATGAACTTGGAGTAAATTCATTCCACGCAAGCCAAAGTGCTGGCGCCTATTGGATTTGGTCAAAAAAATCAGCACCTACCGAGCAAAATCCCAATCGACCTCAAGTGGACAGTGCTAACACTTACGCCGATGATGTCGCCATCGTTATGGGCAACCAGCGTCGCACCGTGAATACAGATCATGGGCCCAAAATTTGGTACTACAATCAGTTATTTACGAATTGTGCTACAGCAGTGAATTACCCTGGCGCAACCGGGCAAAATCCACCCAACATGAATGGCTTGATTGATCGATCTACCTCTTTCGCGAATGCAGTGGTGATTCTGTGCGATGGCCACCCGTTTCCGGCACAAGATGGCGCACAAAATTTAACTCCTGAAATTTTTGAAAGGAGAAGTGATCTATGATTAGGTTATTTATTTTTTCAGTGCTCGCCTTGATCTTTGGAATTTCGGGGGCGCAAACAGGCAATGATTCAAGAAAGGCGATAGCTAAACTTAGGGATAGCTGCGGTTATGAGGTCGGTCCATCAATCATCTCAAGAATCCATTCTTTCGACATAAAGGAGCTTGAGAAATCATCGGTTTTTGATTTTAACTTGTTGATTGATGACGCTGGTCGGAAAATCCATGGACATCTTAGTTTCGGGTGCCATAAGGCTACATCGATCGAGAATATTGAATCAGGTGAAGTTAATTCAACTGCCAACAGCAAGAAACATAACAACCTAACAGCAAAAGAAGAAATAGAGGCCGAAGACTTGGGGGGAAGATATGCGCGCATCGTCTCATGGCAACGAAATTATCGTGCGGATAATTTTGCGGGGACCATAGCTTACGTAAACAGTCTCTTCGGGGATGGTGAAAAGAGCGCGATACCAGAATATTTTCTTGTCTGCCCGGAAGTTCCTGGTTTTTCCTGTTTCTCAATGGAGATCGGAAATATTAATCGACTCACGAAGAATGAGGTTTTTTGTATTATCAATATACTTGAAGACTTAAAAATTATTATTAATAATTCGAACTGATCTCCAATGCATTCGCCTATCCGATTGACGAAATTGATTATTAGGCTTTGTATTGCAGGCTTGATGGCCACACCATCAATCGGTACTGCCGCTGTGGAGAACTCGCCTCCGAATTTGCTCAAACAAACAACGACAGCAGAACATGTTGTCGGCCCATGCCGCTTCAGGATTGCCAACATGTTTGGAGGGGAATTCCGGGAGGCTCACCCTGATAGCTCTCCACCCCAACAGGGCTCATATTACCTACCGATAACTGGACCGTCATCCTTTCTGACTGGAGGCTTCGGTTTATTCTGTGTGGAAGCCAATGAAGAGAGGATTACTTCCTCCCTGAATGGGAAGTATGTTGATGGTCGCTGGTGGACGTACGGACCCGTCGATGGCCCTGAATTTGTTCCATACGAGGAACAGGCGAAGGCTCGAACAATCCCACTAAAGGAAAAAAACTGGACTGGAATTACCTATACCGAAGATGCCACTACGGGTGACGAACGAACGCAGGCTCGTGTTTTTCATTTCTGCCTTGTCCGCGATGCCCGTGCATTGTGTGGATACACGGTTGTCGAATGGCTGGCAGACCGCAAAGGGCGCAATGACCTTGACCGGATCAAGGCAATTCTTGAGTCTGTCGAGTTTGTTGATACCCCGTTGCCGGCTGGTGGCAGTGCCACATCTAGCGTAACAAAAATTGAAAAATAAAACAGAAATCGCAATTATGGAGGTGGCACTCTAGATCATGAAAGAAATACTATCATTTTGGATGTTATGGCTATCAATCGCATGCTGCAATGCCAAAACTGGGCAGGAGATTAAATTCAGCCCAACCCCGGGAGTAGTCGCGGTCATAGCTATCGATGGCAATCTGGTCTCCATAAATATCTGTGGTGGAAGGAAATGCAATAATACTGAGGGCAACCTTTATGTTGGTAATCCAGGTAGCGTTAATTTGGGGGTCGGCGATTATAATTTCGACGGTAATACCGATTTTTCGCTATGGTATCTGGATGAGGGGAAGGGTACCTATACAATCCATAGGATATTTCTTTTTTCTAAAAGTGCGGGGAGATTTGGTGAGTACTTGCCGGCGTGCGGTGATGAGTTTGTTAACCTGAAAGTGGACAAGAAAAATAGGAGGCTAATTAGCACATATTGGGCTGACAATGAGCCGAAAGTGTGTTTCACATATCCACAAGAGAACCACAACGGAAAATGAAATCCCCCATCCGTCTCGGTGACGCCCTGGAAGACGGTGGCCAGGTCACCAGCGCCTCGCCCACCATGGAATTCATGGGTCGCCCGCTCGCCCGCAAGGGCGATGCTGCCCTATGCGCCCGTCACGGTCCGACCACAATTGCCGAAGGCGACGACGGCTTTCCCGATCAGGATGGCAAGCCCGTGGCGATGCACCGCCACTGCTGCGCCTGTGGTTGCCGCCTGATCTCGTCGCTGCTGAATGTCCATATCGCTTGATGTATGCCGATTGATTTGACGCCAGCGGCGGCGGCCAGGCCTTACCCGAAGCAAGGCCCACGACTGGTGCCATGGCTTCTTATCTGGGTCGCGTTCGCTACGCTCGGGGCGGCACTCGTCATTCTCTTTTGGCCGGTCAGTTGGCCCGCCAAAGGGTTCGGTTTCTGGTTCTGCGCCGCCGGCATCCCCAGTCTGGCCTACTTGCTGGCGCTCTCGCTGGTTCGCCTTCCCTTCGAATTACACTGGTTTCGTGCTTATGGCGACAACGTCGTCCGGCAGGAGTGGAAGGACAAGAAACAAGTCCAGGCGCAACAGCCGCTGCAAGTGCTGGGGATCGGGTACTGCCTGCCCGTCGGCGGTCAGACTCTCGCTAGCGTCGTCGCGGCTGGGCAGTCCGTGCAGAAGGCGCAGAAGGCGCGCAAAGGGCCAAGCATGGTCGTGCACAGCCGGTTTGACGAGGGTAATGTGTCAGACCTCCCGGTGGCCCATTCCTTTGCGGATAACGAAGCTCAAGAAGCAGAAAGCCGGCAGGTGGCTACTGTGACGCTCAAGATCGGCGAAGCGCTGGTCCCCCTCGCAGCAAGTCTGACGGCGCTATCGCAGTATGGACCAGTATTCGCGCCGGTCGTCCGCGTGCTTGCCCGCGACGAGGTGGCCAGCTTGCGGTTGCAGCAGGTGCGGGACGCGCTGGCACAAGCGGGTTTGTCTCAGCTCGAATGCCGGACTGAGCCAGTTTCCGACCGCCTCATGGTGGCCGATGCCTGGCTAGACGCGCGTGACCGCCGCCCCCTGCTGGTGGTCGCGGTCGAATGGTACGAGCAGGACCCGCCGGCTGGCAGCACCGAAGGTTGCGTCGCCGTGCTGCTCAATGCCGGCTACTACAAGGTGCCAGAGCCCGTCACGGTTCTCGGGAAGCTCCATCGTCCGCTGAAGGGCGAAGCCCGCGCCCTGGACCATCTACTCATGAATGCCCTGAAGTGGGGACGTACGGAGTCGGCAGCGGTGCAGCAGGCCTGGATTTCCAGCCCCGACAGCGATCACGACAGGGCGTGGCCGACGGCTTGCAAGGCCGCTACGCTTGAGCGTATCGCGCAGACCGAAGCTCAACACCGTCTGGATCGGCTGGTGGGAAACGCTGGCCTCATCAATGCGTGGATGTCCATCGCGGCGGCCGTCGAGTCGCACGCACAAGGCCCCCAACTCATCGTGGACGGCAACCAGGCCGCCATTCTTTACGTCTTTCCTTCTGTCCATGACGACACCGACCAATAATCTGCAGGCCCTCGCCTCCGGCTCCAAGGAGGCGCCCAAAGCGCTGACGCCATGGGCCATCCCCCTCTTCGTGTTTGTGGTCGCCGTGGTCTTCGCTATCGCGGTGTGGACGAAGGGGGACGTGCTTGGTATCACGACGCTGGAGGCCAAGATCACCTGGCTGCTCTGGATTGCCGGCGCATGCGGCATCTCGCTGGCGCTCTACACCGCCGTGATCCTCGGGGTTATCCCCATGTCTCGCCGACGTTTTGCCAAGGAATCGGGCGACAAGACGGTCACGGCCAAGGCTCCCAAGCGAGACCTGCGTCTGCAGCAGGCGTATGAGGAATTGCGCTTCCTGCTGGGCTGGCGGTGGCGCAATCGCGTGCCGTGGCTGATGCTGTGCGGTGAGGATGCCGCCATTCAGTCCGTTGCACCGGGCCTCCAGCACGCGGGCGTGTGGCGTACCGATGACGCCATCCTCGTGCATTCGTCGCCGACAGGCATTGAGCCTGCCCTATGGCGCAAGCAACTGCGCCAGTTGCGATGCCGCCGTCCGGTCGATGTCATTGTGCAGGTCGGTGCCGCATCGGATACGGAACCGCTGCGCGCGATCAACACCCTGCAAGCCACGTTAGGCCGGGCCGCGCCGGTCGTGTTCTTGCATCCGGTTCCGGTGCAGGGCCGGCGGCCTGACCAGTTCGAGGCCTTCGGGGCCTTTGTCGCGGACACTGGCAGCCGGCGTGCCGGGGCTGCTGGTGGCCGTATCGACACGGCGCTGGCGTCCTTGGAGGCCCACGCCGTCGAACTGGGGGTTCAACGCTGCTACGAGGGCACCCGCCAGCCGCTCGTAGCCTACATGTCGGCGTACATCAGCAAACAGCGCGCGCGCATCGCGGCCAGTTGGGCGGCCTGGGACACGTCGCACTGGCGGCGCGGCCCGCTGGCCGGCGTGATGTTCGCCCCCATCTATGCCGGGGCCGTCCTGCCGATGCCCGAGCCCGCCGAGGATGCGCCCGGTGAGCCCGCGCCTTCGGCGGTCGCTATGCACGCATCGGAAGCTCACCACCTGCTGCCGGCATCGGTACTGCCCGCCTGGCGGCAGATTGGCGAGCATGCCGGCCAGTATCGCAGTCGTCGGGTTGGCATTCATCCGGTGCTAGTGCTGACGGTGCTGGCTTTCGTATCGATTGGTTTGTGGACCGCAGGCATGGTCGTGTCCGGTCTGCGCAATAGTGCGGACCTGAGTGAGGCTCAGCAAGCGATTCACGCCATCCAGACGGCAACCAAACCTGCCCAGGGTCTGCATGCATTGCTGGCCCTGCAGAAGCAGATAGAGCGCTATGAATACCGCACGCAGCACCACGCGCCGTGGCTGACCCGCTTCGGCCCGAACCGTGACGCCGAAGTACTCGCCGCCCTGTGGGAGCCCTACGCGCAGGCCTCCCGCCGGCTACTGATTATCCCGATCCAACAGAATCAGGAAGCGTCGCTGGTGGACCTCGCGCGGTTGCAGACCACAACGCTGGATGACAAGACCAGCCAGTGGGCGCTTGCCGGGCGGGATGGTCTCAAGGCCTACCTGATGCTTGCCCACCCGGAGCGGGTTGAGCCCGGTTTCCTTGCCAAGCGCCTTCCGCAGGACTGGTCCACCGAGGCCCATATCACGCGGGGAGAGAAACAGGACCTGGCCGAGCGTCTGTTCAAGTTCTACGCGCAGCACCTGAAGGACCACCCGGACTGGAGGATTGAGCCCCGCCCCGCGCTAGTGGCCGGGGCACGCCAGACGCTGCTGGCGGTGATCGGTGCGCGCAACGCGCAGGATACGCTGTACCAGGGCATCGTGAATGGTGCTGGCAACAAGTACCCCGACTTGACGCTGCCGTCACTCACGGCTGGCACGGAGGCGCGTGGGCTGCTGCGGTCCTCGACGGTGGTGCCGGGCATCTTCACACGCCAGGCCTATGAGGGCTATGTCGCCGATGCGATTGACGCTGCCGCCAAGCGTCGCGACGTGTCCACCGATTGGGTACTGGCTGGCGGCAAGGCGGCCAGCGCCGCCCCCGACAAGTCCGCCGCCGAGCTGCACGCAGCCCTGACCGAGCAGTACTTCGCCGACTACGCCCAGCGCTGGCAGGACTTCATGAACAACCTGCAGTGGGAATCGGCAGGCACTTTGCCCGCCGCCATTGACCAGCTCAGGCTGTTGGCCGACGCGCGCCAGTCGCCGGTGATCGCGCTGATGAAGTCGCTTGCTTATCAGGGCGCCGCCGGGGTGCAGAAGGCTTCGCTGTCGGATACGCTGGCGAACAAGGCCAAGGATATCCTAGGCAAGAAGGACGACACCCCCGACAGCACCAAGGCCGCCCCGCTTGCCCCGCTGGATGCGGCGTTTGGTCCGGTGCTGCGCCTGATGGGACAGGCTGCCCAAGCGGGGCAAGGCGGCAACAGCGATCTGAGCCTGCAGCGCTATCTCGACCGCATCACCGCCTTGCGGCTGCACCTGCAGCAAGTCAACAGTGGCGCCGATGGGGCCGAGCAGGCGCGGCAGATGGCGCAGACGCTGTTCCAGGGTAAGAGTTCCGATCTGGCCGACACGCAAGCCTACGGGCAATTGGTCTCGGCTAGCCTCGGCGCGGAGTGGGCGAACATGGGCGAAGCGCTGTTCGTGCAGCCGGTCGTGCAGGCCACGCAGACTATCGTGCTGCCCGCGCAGGCGAGTCTGAACGAGGCCTGGCAGCGCTTCGTGGTGCCAGACTGGGACAGGACGTTTGCGGGCCGCTATCCGTTCGCCAACACGGCTAACGACGCCTCGTTGCCAGAATTCGCGCGGTTCATGCGTCCGCAGGGCGGCGTTATTCCTGCCTTCCTGGCTACTGAACTCGCGGGGGTGCTGGAGTTGCGGGGTAATGAGTGGGTGCCTGCCGCCGGCGCGCACGGGGTCACCTTCGATCCTCAGTTCCTCAAGTTCCTCAATGCGCTGCAACATGTCGCCACCCACATGCTGGTTCAGGGTGATCCGCAGTACCACTTCGAAGTCAAACCGATCGCGACGCCGGGACTCACCGATACGAAGCTGACCATCGACGGACAGAAGCTGCACTATTACAACCAGCGTGAAACCTGGCAACGCATGACGTGGCCCGCCAACACCCTGCAGGAGCCGGGCACGATCCTGCAGTGGCAGACCCTGACGGCCGGCACCAACAAGAACTACGAATATTACGGGCGCTTCGCATTCTTGCGCATGCTGGCGCGCGGCGACGTCGAGCGGGTTGATGCGGCGACGTACCAGATCAGTTGGCCGGCGGTGCTTGACACGCGCGCCAACCCGGACGACAAATCCGACCTGCCACAGCGCAAGCCTCTCATGATGCGGTTCTTGATTCGCGCCGAGGCCGGCGCCGGTCCGCTGGACATGCTCGCGCTGCCGGGGCTGCAGGTGGCACCACGCATTTTTCTGGTCGGCAAGAATGGCGCTGCCGTGGTCGCGCCGTCGCCTGCGGTCAAGAACAAAGGCAAGGCCAAGCGCGGAGGCGCATGATGAAGGTCGCAGGGAGGATCGGAGCTGCGGCAGTACTCGCGGTACTGTGCGTGTCACTCTCGCATGCGGCACCGAACGCTTCGACGGAAAAGGAAGCCGCACTCTGTGCCCGCGTCATCAGCAGTGGTGCCGCTGAAATTGTGAAAGGTGCGTTGCGGCTGAAGGCCAGATTGCCGACTGTGCGCGAGGCGGATGCACGGCGCTTCGCTTCTTACGCACCGGGTGGGGTGTCGCCGCCGCTACCGGTTGCGAGCCGCCCCCAGTACTACGTCTGGCTCATACGGCACCAGTTGGAGACGGTAGCAGGCCGGATCGGGCGCGTGCCAGCGCAATCCAATCCCGCCGACCGTGCTCTGCGCGTTATCGACAACGCCAACGGCGCGCAGGGATACATCGCGTTGGCGATGAAGGCTCTAGCGTATGCCTCGACCTTTCGCGGGCATGAAAGGGACTCGGGCGCCGATGCACTAGCGGTGCTCACCGAGGACCAGGTGCGGATCTATGCCAGCGATTTGGAAGCGCTATCCGTGGCCTTGAGCCTCCTCATTTCCTGCCATTTGCGGCGGCCTCAATGACGATACGGACCTTCCACTACCGCCATGCGATCTACGACTGGCCCATGACCATCCGCCGCCCGGCACGTGAGTGCGCGCAACTGGTACTCAAGGCATTGCAGCACTTCGGACCTTCGCCCCGCTGGCGGCTGTATTTGCACACGGGCCGGAACACGAAAGAGATGGCGCGCGTCCTGCAGCACCTGAGTATGGCGGAAGTCATTGATAAGGAACCGCCCGGCGACTCCCAAGGCTGCGCCATGTCCTGACAGGGGAGAACACCAGCAGCACAAAGCAGAACGGCCGGCAAATGCCGGCCGTTCTGCATCGAGCGCGGTGCTTACGCGCGCGCGGTGGCCGTGCCGGGCAGCGTGTCGCGGTTGGCGTAGCGCGAGGCGATCACCGAGCAGACGATCAGCTGCAACTGGTGGTAGACCATCAGCGGCAGCACCAGCAGGCCCAGCGCCGGGTGGCCGGCGAACAGGATCTTGGCCATCGGGATGCCGTTGGCCAGGCTCTTCTTGGAGCCGCAGAACACCGCCGTGATCTCGTCTTCCACCGAGAAGCCGAGGCGGCGCGCGGTGAAGGTGGTGGTGGCCAGGATCACCAGCAGCAGCACGGCGGCCAGCGCCATCACCGCGCCGATGGTCTCCCAGCTGTACTTGTGCCAGAGGCCGGCGGCGGTGGCGTCGCAGAACGAGGAATACACGATCAGCACGATCACGCCGCGGTCGATCTTGTTGGTGATCTGCTTGTTCTTGACCAGCCAGTTGCCGATCAGCGGGCGGGCCGCCTGGCCCAGCGCGAACGGCAGCAGCAGTTGCAGCGCCACGCCCATGAGCGCCTTGCCCAGCGGCATGGAGGCGCCGCTGGCGCTGATCACCAGCCCCATCAGCAGCGGCGTGGCGGCCATGCCGATCAGCCCGGAGATGGTGGCGTTGAAGATCGCGCCGGGCACGTTGCCGCGCGCCATCGAGGTCATGGCCACCGACGACGACACCGTGGACGGCAGCGCGCACAGGTAGAACACGCCCAGCAGCAGCTCGGCGGGCAGCATATGGCGCAGGCCGAACATCAGCGCCAGGCCGACCACCGGGAACACGATATAGGTGAAGCTCTGCACGAAGGCGTGCAGGCGCCAGTGGCGCGCGCCGGCCACCAGCCGGTCGCGCGACAGCGCCGCGCCGTGCAGGAAGAACACCAGCGCCACGCCCAGGTTGGTGACGATGCCGAGGTGCAGCGGACCGTCGCCGGCGCCGATCTGGGGCGCCAGCAGCGAGATGCCGATGGCGGAGAGCATGATGAGGACGAAGCCGTCGATCAAGTCGTAGAGTTTCTTGAACGGTGAGAGGATGGCGGACATGACAGCAGGTTGGATTAGGGTTTCGCCTAGTATTGGACGCTACGCCAGCCTAGAATGCAAATTCATTTATCGCATCCATTGATCTCATAGACGCATGAATTACACCTTGCGCCAGTTGCGCGTCTTTCTCGCCGTGGTCGGGCATGGCAGTTTCAGCCGCGCCGCCGATGCCGTGGGGCTGACCCAGCCCGCCGTGAGCCGCGGCGTGGCGGAGCTGGAAGAGGCACTTGGCGTGCGCCTGCTCGACCGCACCACGCGCGAGGTGCTCGTCACCGAGGCGGGGCAGGCGCTGGCGCCGGCCATCGAGCGGCTGCTCGGCCAGCTCGACGACACGCTGGAAGAGACGCGCCAGCTGGGCGAGCGCTATCGCGGCCGCGTTGTGATTGCCAGCGCACCCACGATCTCGGCGCGGCTGATGCCGCTCTACGTCTCCACCTGCGCGCGCCAGTATCCGGACATCCGCCTGAGCGTGCGCGACAACGTGCAGGCCGACGGGCTGGAGCAGATCCGCGCCGGCGCGGTGGATTTCGGCGTGCTGATCGACCCGCTCGCGCGCGAGGGGCTGACCATCGCGCCGCTGGCCACCGACCCGTTCTGCTTCGTGTGCCGGCGCGACCATCCGCTGGCCGGCGCCGAGTCGGTGCCGTGGCGCGCGCTGGACGGCATGCCGCTGGTGCTGCTGGATTTCGCCTCGGGCAGCCGGCCGCTGATCGACCGCATCTTCGCCAGCCACGGCGTGACGCCGAGCGTGGTGCAGGAGCTCGGCCACTCGGCCAGCGTGTTCGGCATGGTCGAGGCCGGCATCGGCGCCTCGGTGCTGCCGTCGTTCTCGCTGCCGCTGCCGGCCGCCTCGCCGCTGGTGTGGCGCCCGCTCACGCCGCGCGAGGAGCGGCGCATCGTCATGGTGTGCCGCGAGGACCGCTCGCTGTCGCCGTCGGCGGCGGCGGTCTGGCAGATGGTGCGCAGCCTGCCGCTGCCGGCCGAGCCGGCCATGCCGTAGGCGCCGCGGACGCTCAGGCGCGCGCCGCCGTCACCATCACCGCCTCCAGCGCGAAGCTGCCGTCGGCCTGCACCAGATAGTGGTCGCGGACTTCCGCCGGCGCCAGCTGCCACAGGTGGCGGATGGCGGCCACCGCCACCTCGGGCGTGCGCATGCGCTGCACCCAGGTGGCGAACTCCAGCTCGATGCGCCACACCGGCGACACGCTGGCCGTGAAGCCGGCCGCCGCCAGCATTGCCAGCCACGCGCGGCCGGTGTAGTCGCGGATATGGGACGGATCGCGCAGCAGCTCCACCGATTGCAGCCAGGTGTCGAGCAGCGGGTCCTCGGAGCCCGCGATGTCGATCAGCACCACCTTGCCGCCCGGCTTGAGCACGCGGCGCATTTCCGCCAGCGCGGCCGGCACGTTGCGCCAGTGGTGGGCGCTCATGCGCGAGATCACGGCGTCGAAGCCGGCATCGGCGAACGGCAGCACTTCCGCGGCGCCCTGGCGCGTGACGATGTTGCCGAGGCCCTTGTCGCGCGCGGCCGCGTCCACCACGGCCAGCATCTCGGCCGACAGATCGTAAGCCGTCACTTCGGCCGCGACCTTCGCCGCCGCGAAGCTGGCGTGGCCGGCGCCGCAGCCCAGGTCGAGCACGCGGGCGTTCGGGATGCCGGACAGCGCCTGCGCGAGCTGCTGGAGGTCGGCGCCCTGGGCGTGGACCGCGCTGGTGAGGTAGGCGCTGGCCGTCGCGCCGAACTGGGCGGCGACGAGTTCTTGTTGCTGCATATGGCTCTCTCCTGGCGGCACGCGCCGCCGGTGGGTTCTGGTGAGGGGACGGGGCGGCGGGGGGGCTTGCCCGCCCGCCGGCTTCGACGTACTGTAGCAGCCTGTTTTCCCGGTACAAGTCACCGTTTTATCCTGGTATAAAACGCACCAGTTTTCGCCGCTGGGCAGGCCGGGAGCCACCGCCCGCCCATTGCACATGACCGACGCCGCGCCCCTTGCCGCCACCGCTGCCCCGAACGACACCCCCAGTGAGCACGAACTGACCCGCGAAGCCGTGCTCGGCCGTTTCCTGCGCGCGCACCGCGAGCGGCTGGCGCCGGCCGAGGTCGGCCTCGCGCCGGGCCGCCGGCGGCGCACGCCGGGCCTGCGGCGCGAGGAACTGGCGCAACTGGCGGGGTTGAGCGCGACCTGGGTGACGTGGCTGGAGCAGGGCCGCCCGGTGGCGCTGTCCGCGCGCGCGCTGGCCGGGCTGGCCGGCGCGCTGCGGCTGTCGCGCGCCGAGCGCGCCTACCTGTTCGAGCTGGCGGGCCGGCGCGACCCGATGCAGGCGCAGGACGGCCACGTGCCGGCCACCGTGATGGCGAGCGTGGAAGCGATCGCCGGGCCGGCCTACCTGCTCGACCGGCAATGGAACGCGCTGGCGTGGAACGCGGCGGCGGCGGACCTGTTCGTGGGCTGGCTCGACGGCGCCAGCAGCGAGCGCAACCTGCTGCGCAGCATGTTCCTGTCGCCGGGCCTGCAGGCGCTGGTGGAAGACTGGCCGCACCGGGCGGCGCGGCTGGTGGCGGAATTCCGCGCGCACAGCATCCGCCATGCCGAGGACCCGCCCACGCGCGCGCTGGTCGAGGGTCTGCTGGCCGAGAGCCCGGCCTTCCGCGCCGACTGGCTGTCGCAGGACGTGGAGGAGCGCCAGGGCGGCCGGCGCGGCTTTCGCCATCCGCGGCGCGGGCTGCTGCATTTCGAGCAGCTCACGCTGGTGCCGGCGGCCGCGCCGGGGCTGACGCTGGTGATGCTGATGCCGGCGCAGCGCGCCGGCGGCTGAGCTTACTTGGGCTGCATGCGGATGGCGCCGTCCAGGCGGATCACCTCGCCGTTGAGCATGGTGTTGCCGATGATGGCGGCGACCATCTTGGCATATTCGGCCGGGCGGCCCAGGCGCGGCGGGAACGGCACCATCCGGCCGAGCGCGTCCTGCACTTCCTGCGGCATGCCCAGCAGCATCGGCGTCTCGAAGATGCCCGGCGCGATGGTCATGCAGCGCACGCCGTCGCGCGACAGGTCGCGCGCGATGGCCAGGGTCATGGCCACCACGCCGCCCTTGGAGGCGGCGTAGGCGGCCTGGCCGATCTGCCCGTCGAAGGCCGCCACCGAGGCGGTGTTGACGATCACGCCGCGCTCGCCCTCGGCGTCGGGCGTGTTCTGCACCATCGCCGCGGCGGCCAGCCGGATCATGTTGAAGGTGCCGATCAGGTTGACGCGGATGGTCTTGTCGAACGCATCGAGCGGGTGCGGGCCGTTCTTGCCGACGGTCTTGCTGGCGGTGGCGATGCCGGCGCAGTTGACCAGCCCGGCCAGGCGGCCCAGCGCCGTGGCGGCGGCCACCACCGCCTGGCCGTCGGTCTCGCTGGTGACGTCGCAGCGCACGAAGCGCCCGCCCAGCTCGGCCGCCAGCGCCGCGCCGGCGGCCTCGTTGAGGTCGGCGATCACCACCTTGCCGCCCGCCGCGGCCAGCATGCGGGCGCTGCCCTCGCCCAGGCCCGACGCGCCGCCGGTGACGATGAATACGTTGTCGCGGATTTCCATCTTTGTCTCTCTCCTTTGATTTCGGGATGCTCGTTTCGGGATGCTTGCCCCGGGATGCGGGCATGCCGGACCGGCGCTGCCGTTGGATCGGCATGTTGGCATAACGTTTACGTAAACGTCAATCAGTGGCCGATCAGCGCGGGCGGCTTCCGCCCCGGTCCCAAAACGAAAAAAGCGGCCCGAAGGCCGCCTTTCGCGTGCGCCGCGCGGCGTTGCCGCCGCGGTCGCTGATTCAAATGCCGCTTACTTCAACGCGCCGAACACGCGCGCCGTGATGTCTTCCACGCTGCCCACGCCCGCGATCTTGCGGTACTGCGGCGGCGCGACCTTGGCGCTGGCGTCGCCCTCGGTGGCCCACTTGGAGTAGTAGTCCACCAGCGGACGGGTCTGCTGGGAATAGACGTCCAGGCGCTTCTTGACGGTTTCTTCCTTGTCGTCCTCGCGCTGGATCAGCGCCTCGCCGGTGACGTCGTCCAGGCCTTCGGCCTTGGGCGGGTTGTACTTGACGTGGTAGGTGCGGCCCGACGCCACGTGCACGCGGCGTCCGCTCATGCGCTCGATGATGGCATCGAACGGCACGTCGATTTCCAGCACGAAATCGATCGCCACGCCCGCTTCCTTCATGGCCTCGGCCTGCGGGATGGTGCGCGGGAAGCCGTCGAACAGGTAGCCGCCCTTGCAGTCGGCCGCCTGCAGGCGGTCCTTGACCAGGCCGATGATGATGTCGTCCGACACCAGGCCGCCTGCGTCCATCACCTTCTTGGCCGCCACGCCGAGCGGCGTGCCCGCCTTCACCGCGGCGCGCAGCATGTCGCCGGTGGAGATTTGCGGAATGCCGAACTTCTCGCAGATGAACTGGGCTTGCGTGCCTTTGCCGGCGCCGGGCGCGCCCAACAGGATCAAACGCATTTACGGGTCCTCAGAGTTTTGAATCTGGTAAGGCGGGGGATGGAAGGAGGGTAACGCCGAAACTTGACGCGAGGCTTACCGCGCCGCGGGGGCGGCGCGCCTCGGATCGGAGTCTGGTCTGTCGACGGCCGGCATGCCGCGGCTCGCTGCCGATGGCGGCGACCCGGATACCGGACGGGCTCACTCTTTTCATCTCCCCACCGAGCCTTGGCCGGGCGTCTGAACGCCCGACGGCTCTGTATCGTCAAGCATTATGCCATGAGGCGGCGTAAAACCGGCTTGCCGGCACGGTGACAACTGTCATGACAGCCGTGCCGGTGATGCGCGCGCGCACCGCGGCACCGCGCGCCGGGGTGGCGTCAGGGGCCTTCCTGCGCCATGCCTTGTGCCCACAGCGCGCGCACGCGCTCCAGGTCGGCCGGCGTGTCGACGCCCGGCGCGGGCGCGGCGGTGGTCTGCAGCACGCCGATGCGCTCGCCGTGCCACATCGCGCGCAACTGCTCGAGCGCCTCGGTCTGTTCCAGCGGCGCCGCCGCCAGCGTGGGAAAGCGCCGCAGGAACGCCGCGCGGTAGGCGTACAGGCCGATGTGGCGCAGCACCGGCATGTCCGGCAGCGCCGCCCGCGCGTCGGCCGCGGGGCGGGCCGGCACGCCGGCCCAGGCGTCGCGCGCCCACGGGATCGGCGCGCGCGAGAAATACAGCGCGCGGCCGGCCGCGTCGCACACCACCTTCACCACGTTGGGGTTGAAGACCTCGGCGATCGCGCCGATCGGGTGGGCGGCGGTGGCGATGGCGCAGTCGGCGTGGCGCGCCAGGTGCAGCGCCACTTCGTCGATCAGGCCCGGCTCGATCAGCGGCTCGTCGCCCTGCACGTTGACCACGATGGCGTCGTCGGCCAGGCCCAGCAGCGTGGCCACCTCGGCCAGGCGGTCGGTGCCGGACGGGTGGTCGGCGCGCGTGAGCACCGCCTCGATGCCGTGCGCGGCGCAGGCCGCGGCGACCTCGGCGGCGTCGGTGGCGACCACCGTGCGCCGCGCCGAGCTGGCGTGGGCGCGCTCGGCCACGCGCACGATCATGGGCTTGCCGCCGATGTCGGCCAGCGGCTTGTCGGGCAGGCGGGTCGAGGCCAGGCGCGCCGGGATGACCACGGTAAAGGCGGGCAGGGACATGATGCGGGCTCGGTATGCGTGGGTCAGTCCGGCGAGACCAGGCGGCCCGGCACGGTCTGGCGGGCCTCGTCGGCCAGCATCACGGGGATGCCGTCGCGGATCGGGTAGGCCAGCTTGTCGACCTGGCAGATCAGTTCCTGGGCGGCGCGGTCGTATTCCAGCTTGCTCTTGCACAGCGGGCAGACCAGGATTTCAAGCAGCCGGTTGTCCATCTCGGGTTTCCTTGGTGTGGCCGGCCGCGGCCGCGGCGCCCGCCGCGCCGGGCGCGGACTGGGCGTGCGCGGCGACGGCGCGGCGAATCTTGTCGATCAGGCCCGCGTCGATCACGGGCAGGGTGGGGACGACCCAGATCCGCGGATCGAGCGGGTCGCTCAGGCGCTCGCATTTTACGGCATCCTTCTCGGTGATCAGGATGGCGTCGGCGGCGCGCGCGACGGGATCGTCGGCGAACGGGTCTTCGGCGAAGTCGTAGTGGTCCGGCAGCGGCATGGTGTCGGGCTGCAGGCCGGCGCCGCGCAGGCTGGCGAAGAAGCGCTCGGGGTTGCCGATGCCGGCCGCGGCCAGCACGCGCTGCCCGGCGAACGCCGACAGCGGCCTGGCCAGGGCAGGGTCGGCCAGTTGCCAGGCGTCCTGCAGTTCCAGGCGCATGCCGTAGACGTCCGGCCGCGCGGGGCTGGCGTGGAAGTCCGGGTCGTTGATGAGGGTGGCGTCGCGCTGGCGCGAGAGCGGCTCGCGCAGCGGGCCGGCCGGCAGCAGGAAGCCGTTGCCGCCCATGCGCGTGTCGAACATCACGATCTCGAAGTCGCGCTGGAGCTTGTAGTGCTGCAGGCCGTCGTCGAGCAGCAGCACGTTGACGCCGGGGTGCGACACCAGCATGGTCTGCGCGCACAGCGCGCGGTCGGGGAAGACCCACACCGGCACGTCGGCCGCGCGCGCGATCAGCAGCGGCTCGTCGCCGACGTCGCGCGCCTCCGAGGTCGGCTTGACCCGGCGCGGGTGCTTCAGCGTGACGCCATAGCCGCGCGAGACCACGCCCGGGCGCAGGCCGGCCTCGGCCAGCGCGTGCGCGAGCGCGATCACGGCCGGCGTCTTGCCGGTGCCGCCCACGGTCACGTTGCCCACCACCACCACCGGCATCGGTAGCCGCGTGGACTTGTACCAGCCGCGCCGGTAGGCCAGCCGGCGCCAGCCGCTGACCAGGCCGAAGAGCCACGAAAGCGGCAGCATCAGCCAGGCGAACCAGCTGCGGCGCTGCCACTGGGCGGTCACGAAGTCGGCGAGGGCGTGGCGGGGAGCGGGCATGGGCGTCGGGGGAGGGTCTGGGGAAGCGTCGGAGGGGGGCGTCAGGAAAGCGTCAGGAAAGCGGCGGACGGTGGCGAAGGATACGGGAGCGCGCCGGGAACGGCGCGCAACGAGCGGGGCAACTGCCGCGGCCGGCCGGTGCGGGCCGGGCGCGGCGAGGCCGCCTTATCCGATCATTATGGGCACCTTCCGGCGCCCGCGGCAAGCCGGGGCTGGCCCGGGCCGCCGTGCGCCGCGGCGAGCTCCGGCGTCGCCTCAGCGCGCCTGCGAGCTCTGCGTGGCGAAGGTCAGGCGCGGCAGGCCGGCCAGGCGCGCCGCTTCCATCACGTTGATGACCGACTGGTGGCTGGCCTGCGCGTCGGCGTTGACGATCAGCACGGGCGGCTGGCCCTCGCCGCCGCCGGCCACCTCGCGCAGGCGCGCGGCCAGGCTGGTCACGTCCTGCTGCTCCATGACCTGCTTGTTGACGGCGTAGACGCCCTTGGCCGAGACCGACACCACGATCTCGCCCGGGCGCTGCTGGGCCTTCTCGGCGTCGGCGGTCGGCAACTGGATCTGCAGCTCGGTGTAGCGCGAATACGTGGTCGTGATCATCAGGAAGATCAGGATCACGAGCAGCACGTCGATCAGCGGGATCAGGTTGATCTCCGGCTCTTCGCGTCGCTGGCGGGAACGGAAGTGCATGGCGGGCGTCAGGCGCGGCGCTGCGGCAGGATGGCGTCGAGGAACGCCGTGGCGCGGAATTCCAGCTCGGCCACGTAGTCGTCCACGCGGCGGCGGAAATAGCGCCAGAAGATCAGCGCCGGAATCGCGATGATCAGGCCGAAGGCGGTGTTGTACAGCGCCACCGAGATGCCGTGCGCGAGCTGCTCGGGGCTGGCGCCGGCGCCGCCCTGGCTGCCGAAGATCTCGATCATGCCGATCACCGTGCCCAGCAGGCCCATCAGCGGCGCCACCGAGGCGATGGTGCCGAGCGCGTTGAGATAGCGCTCCAGCTCGTGCGCCACCGCGCGGCCGGCTTCTTCGACCACTTCCTTGGCGGCGTCGCGCGAGGTGTGGGGCTGCAGCACGACGTGGCGCAGGCCGGCCGCCAGCACGCGGCCCAGCGGCGAGTTCTGCTCCAGGGTGCTCACCACCTCGGGCGTGGCGCGGCGCTGGTGCGCCACCGTCAGCGCTTCCTCGTACAGCTTGGGCGGCAGCACCTTGCTGCGCTTGAGGCTCAGGAAGCGCTCGACGATCAGCGCCAGGGCGATGACCGAGGCGATCAGCAAGGGCCAGATCGGCCAGCCGGCCGCTTGAATGATGGAAAACACGTGGAACCCCGAAATTCGACGGCTTGTCTGCACGCCAGCCGCCGCAGCCGCACGCGCGCTGGCTCTGTATTGAAAAATCAGGCGCCACTCTAACCCGCGGCATGGCGGCGCGGCAAGACGCCATGCCGCGGTGTCTCGGCGGCGCATCGCCGCGCCGCGCGGGATGTCCACACAGGACAGGGACAGCGTTGTGGATGGATTGTGGACAGCTATCTGACAAGCCGGTCAACGTCTTGATTCGAAAGGGAAAACAATCGCCAGCCTAAAAAACGGGCAGCGCGCCTGTGACGCCGGCGACCCGCCGGCGCCGCGCCGGCACGCGCGGCCAGGTTTCGGGCTGTCCACATAAAGGCAGGACAGTGTTGTGGAGCGGTTGTGGACAGTTGCCTGAAAACACAGCTAAGTCATTGATTCGGCAGCGGCTTCCCGTGGCTGCTCAAAAAACGGGCAGAGAGAGCCCGGCAGCACTTGGGCGCGCCGTCAGGGGGAGGAATCCGAAAAACTTCCGCCATGTCGACCGCTTTCCACATTCGTCCGGGACAGTCTTGTGGACGGGTTGTGGACAACTGCCGGAGAAGCGAGCTAAGTCATTGATAACAAAGGCCGGAATCCGGCATGCCCAAAAAATGGGCAGCAGCCGGGCAGGCCGGTTTCCGGGGTGCCCGGCGCGATTCCGAGTGAATATGGTTTATGCACCACTTTTGATGGTCTTTACATCGTGTTTACGGTTTACCCACAGCCGGCGGACGGGCGGCCGCCAATCTATCCACAGGCACGGGCCGTCCGGCAAGGTTGTCCAGAGTTCCTGTGGATAACTTTGTGAACAAGCCGGGGGCGCAGCCGGTAAGTCGTTGACGCATAAGGGGTTTGCTTACATTGCTCAAAAAATAAGACAGCAGAAACTACATAAGAATCAAAGGCTTGTGTCAAGTCATGCGGCTTTGCGGGTCGACGGGCCGCCCCCCGCCAAGAGACTTGACAGAGCGGTTATGCTGTGGACATGTCAATTCCACGCCGCATGCCCGGCTGCGCCCATGTCTGAATCGCTGAACTTTTCGCGTGAATCCCAGCCTGCGGCGCCCGCGGGCGGCCGCGAAGCCATCCCCGTCGGCGAGCTCAACCACGCCATTTCCCAGGTGCTCGAACGCAATTTCCCGCTGCTCTGGGTAAGGGGAGAAATCTCCAATTTCACCCGCGCCGCCAGCGGGCACTGGTACTTTTCGCTCAAGGATGCGCGCGCGCAGATCCGCTGCGTGATGTTCCGCGGGCGCAACCAGCATGTCGGGTTCGTGCCGCGCGAGGGCGAGGCGGTGGAAGTCCGGGCGCTGGTGTCGATGTACGAGGCGCGCGGCGAGCTGCAGCTCGGCGTGGAAGCCATGCGCCGCGCGGGCCTCGGCAATCTCTACGAAGCCTTCCTGCGCCTGAAGGAGAAACTCGCGCAGGCCGGCCTGTTCGCGCCCGAGCGCAAGCGCCCGGTGCCGGCCCATCCGCGCGCCATCGGCGTGGTGACGTCGCTGCAGGCCGCCGCGCTGCGCGACGTGCTCAGCACCCTGCGCCGGCGCGCGCCGCACGTGCCGGTGGTGGTCTATCCGGTGCCGGTGCAGGGCGCGGGCGCCGCCGAGAAGATCGCCGCGATGATCGACACCGCCAGCGCGCGCAACGAATGCGACGTGCTGATCCTGTGCCGCGGCGGCGGCAGCATCGAAGACCTGTGGTCGTTCAACGAGGAATGCGTGGCGCAGGCCATCGCGCGCTGCGCCGTGCCGCTGGTGTCGGGCGTGGGCCACGAGACCGATTTCACCATCGCCGATTTCGTCGCCGACGTGCGCGCGCCCACCCCCACCGGCGCCGCCGAGCTGGTCAGCCCCGACCGCGCCCACATGCTGATGCAGGCCCTGCGCGCGCGCAACGCGCTGGCCCAGTGCATGCAGCGCCAGCTCGACCGCCGCGCCCAGGGCCTGGACTGGCTGGCGCGCCGCCTGCGCAGCCCGCAGGCGCAGTTGCAGGAGCGCCGCCTGCAGGTCGACAACCTGATGCGGCACCTGCGCAGCGCGCTGCGCGACACCGTGGCCGCGCGCCGCCACCAGCAGCAGGTGCTGGCCATGCGCTGGGCCGCCGGCCGCCCCGACCTGGCGGCGGCCCAGGCCGAACTGCGCCGCGTCGCGCTGCGCATGGGCGATGCCGCGCGCCGCCAGCACGAGCGCGCCGGGCAGCGCTGGCAGCGCGCCGCCGGCGCGCTGGAACTGCTGGCGCCGCAGCGCACGCTCGAGCGCGGCTACGCCGTGCTGCTCGACCAGCGCGGCCACGCGCTGCGCTCGCCGGCCGAGCTGCGCGCCGGCACCACCATCGAGATCCACCTGGCCGAAGGCGTGGCCGACGCCGGCATCGCCAGCGTCCAGCCGCGCCTGGGCGAGGTGTAGCGCGGGCGGGCCGCGGCGGCCTTCGCGGGCGTCGGCGGCCCACCGACAGCGAACGCATATCGATGAACCTAATATGTTCGAGGGGGCTTTGTTTCCCGCGTTTGCGCGGGTCTGGCAAGTCCCCTACAATCGACATCTCCCGTCCTTCAACCCCACAGAGACAAAACAATGGAACATACTCTCCCCCCGCTGCCCTACGCGCATGATGCGCTCGCTCCGCACATCTCCAAGGAGACCCTGGAGTTCCATCACGACAAGCACCACCAGACCTACGTCACCAACCTGAACAACCTGATCAAGGGCACCGAGTTCGAGAACTCGACCCTCGAGGAAATCGTCAAGAAGTCCTCCGGCGGCATCTTCAACAACGCCGCCCAGGTGTGGAACCACACCTTCTACTGGGACTCGCTCAAGCCCAACGGCGGCGGCCAGCCGACCGGCGCGCTGGCGGCTGCCATCAACGCCAAGTGGGGCTCGTTCGACAAGTTCAAGGAAGAATTCACCAAGACCGCGGTCGGCACCTTCGGCTCGGGCTGGGCCTGGCTGGTCAAGAAGGCCGACGGCTCGCTGGACCTGGTCTCGACCTCCAACGCCGCCACCCCGCTGACCACCGACGCCAAGCCGCTGCTGACCTGCGACGTGTGGGAACACGCCTACTACATCGACTACCGCAATGCCCGCCCGAAGTACGTCGAGGCATTCTGGAACGTGGTGAACTGGGACTTCGCCGGCAAGAACTTCGCGGGCTGAGCGCCTGCCGTGGCGTGAATCCGGACAGCGGCGCCGCGCCGGGAAAGCCCGGCCGCGCCGCCCGAAGCCCGGGTGCCGCCATGCTTCGAAAGAAAGCCCTCCAGTCGTGAGGGCTTTCTTTTTGCCTGCGCGCCGGGGACAAAAAAGGCCCTCGATTCCGAGGGCCTTGCATCCGCGCGCATCGCCGCCTTACTGCGCCGTCCAGCCCCCGTCGGCCACCCAGGCCGCGCCGCGGATCTCGCTGCCGAACGGCGAGCACAGCATCAGCGCGAGGTTGCCGAGCTGCGCGGGCGTGACGAACTGGCCCGACGGCTGCTTTTCATCGAGCAGGCGCGCCTGCGCCGCGGCCGGCGTCAGGCCCTCGCGCGCGGCGAGGTCGTCGATCTGCTTCTGCACCAGCGGCGTCAGCACGAAGCCCGGGCAGATCGCGTTGCAGGTCACGCCGGTGCGCGCGGTCTCGAGCGCAGTGACCTTGGTCAGGCCGACCAGGCCGTGCTTGGCCGCCACGTAGGCGGACTTGCCGGCCGAGCCGACCAGGCCGTGCACCGAGGCGATGTTGATGATGCGGCCCCAGTCGCGCGCGCGCATGCCGGGCAGCGCGCAGCGCGTGGTGTGGAAGCCCGAGGTCAGGTTGATGGCGATGATGTCGTCCCACTTCTGCGGCGGGAAGGCCTCGACCGGCGCGACGTGCTGGATGCCGGCGTTGTTGACGAGAATGTCCACGGCGCCGAAGCGCGCGCCGGCCGCGGCGAACATCGCCTCGATCTCGTCGGCCTTGCGCATGTCGGCCGGGTGGTGCTCGGCCTGCGCGCCGGTGGCGCGGATGGCGGCCAGGGCCGCGTCGATGTCGCCGAAGCCGTTGAGCATGATGTTGGCGCCGGCCTGCGCCAGCACCTCGGCAATGCCCAGGCCGATGCCGCTCGTCGAGCCGGTGATCAGCGCCGTCTTTCCTTTCAGGTCTGTCATGGGATTTGCGTGTATGCGTGGGGATTTCGCCCGCGCGTCATGTCCGCGCGGGCGGCTTTCGTGCCGGACTCAGACCAGGCCGGTGAGATAAAAGACCGCGATGACGAAGAATACCGCGAGCGTCTTGATGACGGTGACGGCGAAGATGTCGCGGTACGACTCGCGGTGGGTCAGTCCGGTCACGGCCAGCAGGGTGATGACGGCGCCGTTGTGCGGCAGCGTGTCCATGCCGCCGCTGGCCATCGCCACCACGCGGTGCAGCACGTCGAGCGGGATGCCGGCGGCCTGCGCGCCCTGGATGAAGGTGTCGGACATGGCGGCCAGCGCGATGCTCATGCCGCCCGAGGCCGAGCCGGTGATGCCGGCCAGCGTGCTGACCGAGACCGCGGCGTTGACCAGCGGGTTGGGGATGCTCTTGAGCGCGTCGCTGACCACCAGGAAGCCCGGCAGCGCGGCGATCACGCCGCCGAAGCCGTATTCCGAGGCGGTGTTGAGCGAGGCCAGCAGCGCGCCGGCGACGGCGGCCTTGCTGCCTTCGGCGAAGCGCTGGCGCACGGTGCCGAACGCGGTCAGCACCACGACCACGATGCCCAGCAGCAGGGCGCCTTCGACGGCCCAGATGGCCGTGACCGAGGCGGTCGGGATCGAGACCGGCTTGGCCAGCCCCGGCAGCGAGAGCGAGCTGGTGGCGCCGTACCATTGCGGAATCAGGCGGGTCAGCGCGAAGTTCGCCACGCCCACCAGCACCAGCGGCGCGATGGCCAGCACGGGGTTGGGCAGGTGCGTGGTGGCCACCGGCTCCGGCTCGTTCACCAGCGAGGTGCCGTAGCCTTCGCCGCGCGCCACCGCCGCGCGGCGGCGCCATTCGAGGTACGCCAGGCCCACCGCGATGATGAACAGCGCGCCGAGCACGCCGAGCGCGGGCGCGGCCCACGCGGTGGTCTTGAAGAACGTGGTCGGGATGATGTTCTGGATCTGCGGCGTGCCGGGCAGCGAATCCATCGTGAACGAGAACGCGCCGAGCGCGATCGCGCCGGGCATCAGCCGCTTGGGAATGTTGCTCTGGCGATAGAGCTCGGCGGCGAACGGATAGACCGCGAACACCACCACGAACAGCGACACCCCGCCGTAGGTCAGCAGCGCGCACACCGCCACGATCACGGCGTTGGCGCGCGCGCTGCCGATGTAGCGGATCGCGGCGGCGACGATCGAGCGCGAGTATCCGGACAGCTCGATGACCTTGCCGAACACCGCGCCGAGCAGGAACACGGGGAAGTACAGCTTGACGAAGCCCACCATCTTTTCCATGAAGATGCCGGTGAAGGCGGGCGCGACCGCGGACGGATCGGTGAGCAGCACGGCGCCGAGGGCGGCCAGCGGCGCGAACAGGATGACGCTGTAGCCCCGGTAAGCGGCGAACATCAGGAATGCAAGGGCTGCAATGACTACGACAAACGACATGAGGTCTCCGCGAGGATCTTATTGATTTGAGCGCGCGCCCACGGCCGGGAAACCGGGCGCGCGCACGGCGACGGTCCCGCCCGCGGCAAGGGCCGCGCGGCGGGCGCCGCATGCCTTTGCACGGACCATGCCAGTGCTGGAAGTGGCTGACGAGCCATAAATCCGCGGAGAAGGTGGACGGAAAGGCATAACGAAGTCTCGAATCGTAGAATCCGGAGGGCGGATGTCCGTGCCACGCCGCGCCGCAGTCTCGGATATGAGAAACTTTGTCTCAATGTGGAGACAAAAAGCAAAGACGATGGCAACGACGGAGACGATGGAAACACTGAGCGAGATCGGCGACAGCGCGCTGGGCAACTACGATTCCGTGGCCCGCCGCGCGATGGAGTCGCTGTTCCGCACCTTCGAGAATTTCAGCGAAGGCACGATCGTGGTGGACGCGCAGGGCCGCGTGGTGTGGATCAACAAGCGCTATGCCGCGCGCTTCGGTTTCGCCGACCCGCGCGACGCCATCGGCCTGGATTGCGAGCGCGTCATCCCCAACAGCCTGATGCGCGAGGTGGTGGCGACCGGCAAGCCGATCCTGCTCGACATCCTCGAGACCGGGCGCGAGCCGATGATCGTGATGCGCCTGCCGATCAAGGACGGCGACGGCAACACCGTGGGCGCGGTCGGCTTCGCGCTGTTCGACGAGCTCAAGTCGCTCACGCCGCTGTTCCTGCACTACTCGCGCGTGCGCGAGGAGCTGGTCGCCACGCGCCGCACGCTGGAACAGGCGCGCCGCGCCAAGTACACCTTCGCCAGCTTCGTCGGCACCTGCGCGGCCACGCTGGAGGTCAAGCGGCAGGCGCGCCGCGCCGCGCTGGCCGACGCGCCGGTGCTGCTGCTGGGCGAGACCGGCACCGGCAAGGAACTGCTGGCGCATGCCATCCACGCCGCCTCGGCGCGCGCCGAGCGGCCGCTGGTCACGGTCAACGTGGCGGCCATCCCGGAAGCGCTGCTGGAAGTGGAGTTCTTCGGCGCCGCGCCGGGCGCCTATACCGGCGTCGACCGCAAGGGCCGCATGGGCAAGTTCGAGCTGGCCGACGGCGGCACGCTGCTGCTCGACGAGGTCGGGGACATGCCGCTGATGCTGCAGAGCAAGCTGCTGCGCGCGCTGCAGGACAAGGAGTTCGAGCCGCTCGGCTCCAACCGCATCATCCGCTCCGACGTGCGCATCATCGCCGCCACCTCGGCCGACCTGCCGGCGCTGGTGGCCGCGGGCAAGTTCCGCGCGGACCTGTATTACCGGCTCAACGTGCTGCCGGTCTACCTGCCGCCGCTGCGCCGGCGCCAGCCGGACCTGGTGCCGCTGACCTACGCGCTGCTCGAGGAAATCTGCGCGCGCGCCGGGCGCGACGCGCCGGTGCTGTCCGACGCGGCGCTGGCGCTGCTGGCCGGGCATGACTGGCCGGGCAACGTGCGCGAGCTGCGCAACGCGCTGGAGCGGCTGGTGATGATGCACGACGCCGACGATGCCGACGCGCAGGTGCTCGCCTCGCTGCTCGGCCGCGAGCCGGCGCCGCCCGCCGCGCCGGTCCCGGCGGAACCGTCGCCGGCAGCATCGTCCACATCGTCCGCATCGCTCGCATTGCCGGCTTCCCCGGCCGCGCGGGGCTTGCCGGCCGCGCCGCCGGCAGCCGCGCCGGCCGGTTACGCCGCCGCGATGGCGCGCTTCGAGGCGGACTACCTGATGCAGGCGCTGGCCGCGCATGGCGGCCACGTGGCCAGCGCCGCCGGCAGCATCGGCCTGAGCCGCGCCGCTTTCTACAAGAAGCTGACCGCGCACCGGCAGGCCGGGCTGCTGCCGCCCGAGGCCGCCGCCGCGCCCGCGGCCGGCGGCCGGGAAGGCTAGCGCGATCGGGGCTGGTGCCGGCCGCCCGCCGCCGCCTTGCGGAATCGTTCGCGCCGGCGCTTAAACCGTATATACTGTTTATATCGTTTTCGTTTCGTGAAAGAATCTGGATGCATTCCCCCATCATCAAGGCGCCGACCGACACAACCTTCTACTTCCCCATGAGCATGGATACTCCCGGCAAGCAGGCAGCAACGTCCCCCCGCAAGGCCCGCAAGACCTCCGCCAAGGCGGCTCCGGCCGAGGCCGCGCAGGCCGCGGCAAAAGCGCCGAAGGCAGCGAAGGCCGCCAAGGTGGAGAAAGCGGAAAAAGCCGTGAAGCCGGCCAAGGCGCCGAAGGCGGCCAAGCCCGCCAAGGCACCCAAGGTCGACAGCCCGGCCAAGCCCGCCGAAGCCGCCAAGGCCCCGGCCCCGGTGGCGGCCAGGCCGGAAGAAAAGGCCCGCCGCGCGAAGAAGGAAAAAGTGGTGCGCGACAGCTTCACCATGCCGAAGTCGGAATACGGCCAGCTCGACGCGCTCAAGGAGCGCTGCCTCGGCGCCGGCGTCGCCGCCAAGAAGAGCGAGCTGCTGCGCGCGGGCCTGATCCTGCTCGCCGGCCTCGACGACCAGCAACTGCTGGCCGCGGTCGCGGGCCTGGAAGCGGTCAAGACCGGGCGTCCCGCCAAGGCCTGATTCTCGACGCTGGCCGCCCGACGCCGGCCGCCCAAGGCCTGACCCGGCGCCGGGCGGCCGCGCCTACCTGACCAGCGCCAGCACGTCGCGAAAGCGCGCGTGCCGGCTGCTGCGCATCCACTCGAAGGCCGCCATCTCCACCGTCACCACGGCCGCGCCGGCCTGCCGCAGGCGCTCGGCCGCGGCGGCGTGGCTGGCCGGCTGGCGCGAGCCGGCCGCGTCGGTGACGAGGCTCACGCCGTAGCCGCGCCGCAGCAGGCCCATCGCGGTCTGCAGCACGCACACATGGGCTTCGCAGCCGGCGATCGCCACGGTCTTGCGCCCGGCGGGCAGGGCCTCGGCGAGGCCGTCCTCGCAGCCGTCGAAATGATCCTTGGCCACGGTCAGCCCGCACAGTTGCCGGATCTCCGCGAGATTCTCGCCCAGGCTGGCCGGGCTCTGCTCGGTGCCGATCACCGGCACGCCGAGCATGCCGGCGATGCGGGCGAGCCGCGCGCATTCCCGCAGCACGCGCTCGCCGTCATGGATGGCCGGCATCAGCCGCGCCTGCAGGTCCACCAGCACCAGCACGGAATCTTCGGCGTTCAGCAGCACGTTGGTCTCCTCGGTTTGCAGCGTTGGCTTCGGCGCGGTCCGGCCGTCATGGCCGCCCGCGGGCCCGCGCCTGCCAATTTAAACGCCGCGGCCGCTGTCCACAAGCGCGTTTCCCGCGGCGGTGGCGCCCGGCGCCGGAAACCTGCCGCCAAGCCGCCCGGTAAGCGCGCGCGCCGCGCTCCTGACCGCCAGCGCCCAGGCCGGGCGCAGCCGCTCGCGCGGCATGGTCAGCGTGATGGTGCCGGCAAGCTGCCCGGCGGGGCCGAAGACGGGCGCGGCGATGCCGGCGAGTTCCGGCTCGCGGTCGCCGCAGAGCACGACGACCCGCCGCTGGCGGATGCGCCGGCCGAGCGCAGCGTCGTTCTCGCTGTCCTCGCCGCCGTAGGCCTGCAGCACGCGCCCGCCCGCGCCGCGGTCCAGCGGCAGCAGGTCTCCCACGCGGATGTGGTCCCGCACCGGCTGCGGCGAGTCGACGCGGTGCAGGCACAGCCGGTACATCCCCTGGCGCACGTGGAAGGCCGCGCTTTCCCGCGTTGCCGCGCCCAGCTGGCGCAGCACCGGCATCACCAGCGGCTCGTAGGAGAACGACTGCGTGTAGACCGTGTGCAGCCTGGCCACGCCGGGCCCCAGCGCGTAGCGGCCGTCGGCCAGCCGCGTGACGAGCTGCGCGTGCTCCAGCGAGGCCAGCAGCCGCAGGGCGGTGCTCTTGTACAGGCGCGTGCGCTGCGCGAGCGCGCTCAGCGTCAGCGCCGGCGTGTCGGCGCCGAAGGCCGACAGCAGGCACAGCGCGCGGTCGACCGCCGCCACCCCGCCGGCCGCGGCGTGCTCGTCGGCCAGCGACGCGACGGCGGCGCGCCGGGGCATGGTGCGCGCGCCTTCAGCCGAACTTGAACAGGATGCCGTGGCCGCCGCGCGGGTAGTCCCACTCGATGTTCTGGTGGTCGGTGCAGAGGATGCGGCAGCTGCCGCATTCGAGGCAGCCGTCGGTGATCAGCGTCACCGCGCCGTTGCCCTCGGCCTTGTAGCAGGACGCGGGGCAGACGAAGGTGCAGCTCTTGCTGCCGCACTCGTTCAGGCACACGTCCGCGTCCCTGATGCGGATGTGCGGCCGCCCCGCATCCACGCGGTAGCGGTTCTGGAACAGTTTTTCCTCGACGTTGACGGGGATTGCGCTCATCGGAAGGCCCTCCAGAGTTTGTAGGCGTCGCCCACCAGGCCGGTGAGGGAACGGGTGCGGCGAAAGCTCGACAGGATCTCGCGCTCCTTGGTTTTCTTGTCCACGCCGTCGACCGTGATCATGGTGCGCGCGGCGCGCCCCAGCAGTTCGGGGTAGGTGGTGAAGAACTGCGGGTTCTGGTGCAGCACGCGCGGCATGTCGCGGTACTTGCGCAGGTCCTTCATGACGAAGCTGTCGTCCAGCGCCGCCTTGTAGGCCCGCAGCGCGCCGGCGCGGTAGCCGCTGCCCGCGGCCTTGGCCCGGATCACCGTCTGCGCGGCCAGGCGGCCGGTGGTCATGGCGAGGTTCGAGCCTTCGCGGTGCGCGGCGTTGACGAAGCCGCCCGAGTCGCCCACGATCATCCAGCCGTGGCCGTAGACCTGCGGGATGGCATGGAAGCCGCCCTCCGGGATCAGGTGCGCGCAGTATTCCTTCATCTCGCCGCCGGCGATCAGCGGCGCGATCGACGGGTGGCGCTTCATCTGCTCGAGCAGCACGTAGGGGCTGGTGCGGTTCGGGTTGGCCTTGAAGTCGCCGAGCATGCAGCCCACGCCGATGGTGAGCGACTCCTTGTTGGTGTAGAGAAAGCCCGTGCCCATCATGCCGTCGGTGATCTTGCCCACCATCTCGATGACCACGCCTTCCTCCTCGCCGACGTTGAAGCGCTGGCGGATGGTCTCCTCCGGCATGAACAGGATTTCCTTGACCGCCAGCGCCACGTTGCCGGCCTCGATCTCGCCGTGGAAGCCGGCCTTGCGCGCGAGCGTGGAGTTCACGCCGTCGGCCAGGATCACCACGTCGGCGTAGACGTCGCCCTGCTCGCGGTCGCACTGCACGCCGACCACCTGGTCGCCGTCCAGGATCAGGTGCCTGACCGTGGTCTCGCAGATCAGCAGCGCGCCGGCTTCGCGTACCTTGCCGCTGAACCACTTGTCGAACTGCGCGCGGATGATGGTGTAGCGGTTGTAGGGCGGCTTGTTGTAGTCCTCGCTGCGCACGTGGGTGCCGACGAACGAGCTGTCGTCGAGCATCCACAGCCGCTGCTCGATGATGTGGCGCTCCAGCGGCGCGTCCTCGCGGAAGTCGGGAATGATCTCTTCCAGCGCCTGGGCGTAGAGAATCGCGCCCTGCACGTTCTTGCTGCCCGGATATTCGCCGCGCTCGATCTGCAGCACCTTCAGGCCGGCCTTGGCCATCAGGTAGGCGGCGGCGTTGCCGGAAGGCCCGGCGCCGACCACGATGGCGTCGAACTGGGACGGTTTCTTCATGATGTCTCTCCTCAGGCGGCGTGCCGGCCGCCGCGCGACAGGTGCTCGGCGAACGCCTGCGTCAGCGCCGGCAGCACCTGCAGCGCGTTGCCGACGATGCCGTAGTGGGCGAAGTCGAAGATCGGCGCGTTGGGGTCGGTGTTGATCGCCACGATCACGTCCGCGCTCTCCATGCCCACGCGGTGCTGGATGGCGCCGGAGATGCCGGCGGCGATGTAGAGCTTGGGCCGCACCGTCTTGCCGGTCTGCCCGACCTGGCGCTCGGCCTCGACCCAGCCGGCCTGCACGCAGGGCCGCGTCGCGCCCACCTCGCCGCCCAGCACGCGCGCCAGCTCGAACACCAGCTTGAAGTTCTCCGGGTTTTTCAGGCCCTTGCCGCCGCTGACGATGACGTCGGCGTAGGGCAGGTTGATCTTGTTGCTGCTGGCGTCGGCGATGAAGTCGAGCAGCTTGGTGACGATGGCGCTCTCCACCATGCCCAGCGTTTCCTGCACGATCTCGCCGCCGCGCCCGGCCTGGGCCTGCGGCATCGCCATCACGCGCGGGCGCACGGTCGCCATCTGCGGGCGGTAGGCCAGCGTCATGATCGTGCACAGCAGCGAGCCGCCGAAGGTCGGCCGCGTCGCCGCCAGCGCGCGCGAGACCGGGTCGATGTTGAGCTCGGTGCAGTCCGCGGTCAGCCCGGTGAGCAGCGTGGTGGCCACCGAGCCCGCGAGGTCGCGGCCCATCGAGGTCGCGCCCAGCAGCAGGATCTCGGGCTGGTACTTGTTGACGAGGTCGGTCAGGCCCTTGGTGAAGGGCTCGTTGCGGTAGCCCTGCAGCACCGCGTCGTGCACCACGTAGGCCTTGTCGGCGCCGTAGGTGAAGGCCTGCGCGGCGAACTGCTCGAGCGGCTCGGCGGGGCCGCCGAGCACCACCACGCTGACCGCGCTGCCGAGCGTGTCGGCCAGCTTGCGCGCCTCGCCCAGCAGTTCCCACGAGACCGTGTGCACCTGTCCGCGCTCGTGCTCGAGGAAGACCCACACGCCCTTGTAGGCCTTCAGGTGCTCGGGCAGCTCCAGGTTGCGGCCGGCGCGGCCGGCCGGCTTCTTCACGGCGGGAGTAGCGGGAGTAGCGGGGGTGGCGGCGGGAGTCGGGGCGTTCATGGTGCCTCCTTCATCAGCAGGTCCGCCTCCAGGGTCGGATGGCGGGTGAAGATCTTCTGCAGCAGGTTGAGCGACACGTCGCGCAGGCTGGAGGTTTCCAGCGCCAGCATCTCGGCCTTCTCGCTGCGCGGGGTCGGGCCGAACACCTTGCTGACCACCGTGGGCGAGCCCTTCAGGCCGATCTTGCCCAGGTCCTCGATGCCGGCCTGCTCCTTGTTCCACTTGCGCACCGGATAGCCGGCCGCGTGGATCATCGCCGGCAGCGTGGCGAAGCGCAGCTCGTTGGTGTTCTCCAGCATGGTGATCAGGCACGGCAGCGCGGTCTTGAGCACCTGCACGCCGCCCTCGGCGCGCCGCTCGACGGTGATGGTGCGCTGCTCCAGGTCGGTCTCGACGATGCGCGACACGTAGGTCAGCAACTGCAGCCCCATGCGCTTGGCGATGCCGGGGCCGACCTGCGCGGTGTCGCCGTCGATGGTCTGCTTGCCGGTGAAGACGATGTCCACCGCCTGCTCGCGCGCGATCTGCCGCACGCCGGCGGCCAGCGCGTAGGAGGTGGCCAGCGTGTCGGCGCCGGCGAAGGCGCGGTCGGTGACCAGCACGGCATCGTCCGCGCCATAGCCGATGCACTTGCGCAGCGCGTCCTCGGCCTGCGGCGGGCCCATGCACAGCATGGTCACCTTGCCGCCGAAGCGGTCCTTGAGCCGCAGCGCCTCTTCCAGCGAGAACAGGTCGTACGGGTTGACGATGGCCGGCACGCCCTGGCGCATGATGGTGTTGGTGACGGGGTGGACGCGGATCTGCGCGGAGTCCGGCACCTGCTTGATACAGACGACGATATGCATGGCGATGCTCCTTCGCGTCAGGCCACGGCGCGCGCGGGCAGCGCGGCGCGCACGCTGTCGAGCGAGACGTGCTGCTGCCCGTCGACGTCCTGGAACACCTTGAACACCTTCTCGCGCGCCGGCGTGGAGACCACGAAGTCGCCGTAGGCCTTTTCCAGCAGCGCGCGGTACGAGGTGAACAGCGCCAGCTCGTCGTCGGCGGGCAGCTCGGCCTGCTGGCGGATGTACTGGAAGAACCGCTTCAGGATGTGAAGCCGGCTGACGTTGACGATCTTCTGGTCGAACGACACCCCGAAGAACTGCAGGAAGTCTTCGGCCGAGGACAGGGCCTTGAGCTGCTGGGTCAGGTTTTCCATGATGCGCATCCTCAGTTGAGGGTTTCGGAACGGGGCTGGTCGAACGCCGGTTCGGCACAGCGGTCTTCGCAGGCCTCGCAGCCCTTGCCGGGGTCCGCCCGCGGCGCCGCGCCGGCCTGCTGCTCCAGCACCGCGACGCGCTCCAGCAGGCAGGCGATGGCCTTGCCCACCGGATCGGGAATCAGGTGGTGGTCGAGGTCGAAGCCGTGGGCGGCGCGCTGGCGCCGCCGCGCCACCACGCGCCCGGGAATGCCGACCACCGTGGCGTGCTCCGGCACCGCGTCGATCACCACCGAGTTGGCCGCGATGCGCGCATGGCTGCCGACCGTGATCGGCCCCAGCACCGAGGCGCCGGCGCCGACCACCACGTGGTCGCCCAGGGTCGGGTGGCGCTTGCCCGGGTGCCAGCTCGTGCCGCCCAGCGTGACGCCGTGATAGAGCGTGACGTCGTTGCCGATCTCCGCGGTCTCGCCGATCACCACGCCCACGCCGTGGTCGATGAAGAAGCGCTCGCCGATGCGCGCCGCCGGATGGATGTCGATATGCGTGAACAGGCGCGCCACGAACGACAGCCAGCGCGGCAGGTAGCGCCAGCCGCGCCGCCACAGCGCGTGCGCCACGCGGTGCAGCGCGAGCGCCTGCACGCCGGGGTAGATGGTCCAGACCTCCACCAGGCTGCGCGCGGCCGGGTCGCGCTCCAGCACGCAGCGCGCGTCGGCGCGCAGCAGCCGGTGCCACGGCGGCGGGGGCACGGCGGCGTCCGGCGCGATGGCCACGGCGCAGTCCCCGCCGCTCACGGCAGCTCCCCCGCGGTCTCGACCGCCTCGAACAGGAAGCGGCGCAGGTCGGCGGCGCTGGGGGTCTGCTTGTACTGCATCGCGTGGTTGCGGATGCGGGTCAGCAGCGGGCCCACCAGCGCGTCGTCGAGCACCACGCCGAGCGCCTCGTAGGCCTGGCGCACGCCCTGCGAGCCCGAATGCTTGCCCAGCACCACGCTGCGCTGGCGGCCGAGCTCGGCGGGGTCGAAGCTCTCGTAGGTGGAGGCGTTCTTGGCCAGCCCGTCGGTGTGGATGCCGGACTCGTGCGTAAACACCCCGCCGCCGACGATGCTCTTGTTGAGCGCCACCGGCCGGCCCGAGGCCAGCGCCACCAGCCGGGAGATGCCCAGCAGCGCGGTGGTGTCCACGCCGGTGTCGCGGCCGTGCAGGTGGCGCACCGCCATCACCACTTCCTCCAGCGCGGCATTGCCGGCGCGCTCGCCCAGGCCGTTGACGGTGGTGTTCGCGTGGGTCGCGCCGGCGCGCAGCGCGGACAGCGTGTTGGCGGTGGCCATGCCGAGGTCGTTGTGCGCGTGGATCTCGATTTCCATGTCGACCGCGTCGCGCAGCCGCGCGATGGCCTCGTAGGTGGAGAAGGGATCGAGCACGCCCAGCGTGTCGGCGAAGCGGATGCGCTGCGCGCCGCACTGCTGCGCGTGGCGCGCCACGTCGGCGAGGAAGGCCGGGTCGGCGCGCGACGCGTCCTCCGCGCCCAGCGACACCTTGCGCCCGCTTTTCACCGCCGCGCCGAGCACGCGCGTGATCTGCGCCAGCACCCACGCGCGCGGCTGGCGCAGCTTGTATTGCAGGTGGATGTCGGAGACCGGGATCGACAGGTGGACGATGTCGGGCCGGCAGCGCAGCGCCGCCGCGAGGTCGGTGTCGGTCAGGCGGCCCCAGACCATCAGCTCGGCATCGAGCTGCAGGTCGGTGATGGCCTGGATGCAGGCGATCTCCTCCTCGCCCATCGCCGGGATGCCGATCTCCATCTCGGGCACGCCGGCCCGCGACAGCGCCGCGGCGATCGCGCATTTCTCGTCAACCGTGAAGGCCACGCCGGCGGTCTGCTCGCCGTCGCGCAGCGTGGTGTCGTTGATGATGGGGTTCGACATGGCAGGGGTCCTTGGTCCGTTCCCGCTCTTCTTTGCAAGGGGTGTGCCATGCGCAAACGCGACAAAAAAACGGTGCCGGCGAACGTTGCCGGCCAGCCGGCGGCGCGGCACGCGCGGCGCGTGTCGCGAATGTTCCGTTTCTGACAGCGGGGTGGTTGGGGCGGGTGTTGGCGTTCGGATTGCCCGCGCGTTTCAGTGACTGGTGGTCTGCTTCCCTCTCCCATGTCTCCGGTCTGTGCACATGGGAGAGAGGAGCAAACCACCAGCCGTTCGGGTCCGTCAGCGCTCCCGCGCGTGATTGCGCGTATGCAGCGGCAGTTCCACGGTGAGGTCCGCGTCGCGCAGTTTCACGCAGCAGGCCAGGCGCGACTGCGCGTCCAGGCCCCAGGCGTGGTCGAGCTGGTCGCTCTCCTCGTCGTCGGGCGGCGGCAGGCCGGCGCCGCCGGCGCGCACGTGGACGTGGCAGGTGGCGCACGCGCCCACCATCTCGCAGGCATGCTCGAGCGCGATGCCCGAGGCCAGCAGGCTTTCGCACAGCGAGGCGCCGCGCCGGGCCTGGATGTCCAGCCCGTCGGGGCAGAGTTCGGGATGAGGCAGTACGTGCACGCGGGGCATGGGCGCCACCTGTTCAGTCCAGACTGTCCACGGTGCGCCCGGCGAGCGCCTTGCGGATCGAGGCGTTCATGCGGCGCGCGGCGAACGCTTCGGTGGCGGTGCCGAGCGCGGCGGCGAGGCGCTTGAGGTCCGCGGCCGGCGCCTGCGTTTCGAGCGCCTCCGCGACCGCGAACAGCGCGCGCCTGACCTCGCCGTGCTCGGCCGGCGACAGCAGCGCGCCATCGGCCTTGAGCGCCGACTCGGTGGCGTCCAGCACGCGCCGCGCGTCGACCTGCGCCTCGCGCAGCATGCGCAGCTGCATGTCCGCCTGCGCGCTGCCGATGGCTTCGCGCAGCATGTCGGCGACCTGCAGGTCGGTGAGCCCGTACGACGGCTTGATCTCGACGTGCGCCTGCACGCCGCTGGCCTGCTCGCGCGCCGTCACCGCCAGCAGGCCGTCGGCGTCGATCTGGAAGCCGACGCGGATGCGCGCGGCGCCGGCCATCGCCGGCGGGATGCCGCGCAGCTCGAAGCGCGCCAGCGAGCGGCAGTCGGCGATGGTCTCGCGCTCGCCCTGCACCACGTGGATCGACATCGCGGTCTGGCCGTCCTTGAAGGTGGTGAACTCCTGCGCGCGCGCGGTGGGCAGCGTGGAGTTGCGCGGGATGATCTTCTCGACCAGCCCGCCCACGGTCTCGATGCCGAGCGACAGCGGGCAGACGTCGAGCAGCAGCCACTCGTCGGCGCCGCCGTTGCCGGCCAGCACGTTGGCCTGCATCGCCGCGCCGAGCGCCACCACCTGGTCGGGGTCGAGGTCGGTGAGCGGCTCGCGGCCGAAGAACGCGGTCACGGCCGCGCGGATCTGCGGCATCCGCGTCGAGCCGCCGACCAGCACGACGCCATCGACGTCCTGCGCCGCCAGCCCGGCGTCGCGCAGCGCGCGCCGCGCGGCGGCGACGGTGCGCGCGGTCAGCGCGGCGGTGGCCGCCTCGAAGTCGCCGCGGTCGACGTCGAGATGCAGCTCCGCGCCGCCCAGGCTGACCCGGAACGGCGCGGCGGCGCGCGCCGACAGCGCCTCCTTGCAGGCGCGCGCGGCGCGCCGCAGCGCGGCCTTGTCGGCCGCGGACTGCGCCGCGCGGCCGGTCTTGCGCAGGAACCAGCCGGTCAGCGCGGCGTCGTAGTCGTCGCCGCCGAGCGCGGCGTCGCCGCCGGTGGCCAGCACCTCGAACACGCCCCGGGACAGGCGCAGCACGGAAATGTCGAAGGTGCCGCCACCGAGGTCGTAGACCGCGAAGGTGCCCTCGGCCGCGCGGTCCAGCCCGTAGGCGATGGCCGCCGCGGTCGGCTCGTTGAGCAGCCGCAGCACCGGCAGGCCGGCGATGCGCGCGGCGTCCTTGGTGGCCTGGCGCTGCGCGTCGTCGAAGTAGGCCGGCACGGTGATCACCACGCCGGCGAGCTCGCCGCCCAGCGACTGCTCGGCGCGCCCGCGCAGCACGCGCAGGATGTCGGCGCTGACCTGCACCGGCGAGCGCTCGCCGGCCGCGGTGGCCAGTCCCACCATGCCGGGCTGGTCGACCAGCCGGAACGGCAGCGCGGCGGCATCCCCGAGGTCCGCCAGGCAGCGGCCCATGAAGCGCTTGACCGAGACGATGGTGTTGAGCGGGTCGTCGGCCGCGCGCGCCTGCGCCTGCCGGCCGACCTCCACGCCGCCGTCCGGCAGGTAGCGCGCCACCGACGGCAGCAGGCATTCGCCGTGCTCGTCCGGCAGCACCAGCGCCTGCGCGCTGCGCACCGTGGCCACCAGCGAGTTGGTGGTGCCCAGGTCGATGCCCGCGGCAAGCCGGCGCTGGTGGGGCGCCGTGCTCTGGCCGGGTTCGGCGATCTGCAGTAGAGCCATGAGCCGGTATTCCTTGTCCAGTGAGCCTTGGCGCCGCTTCGCGTCAGACCGCGAAGCTCTCGCCGCAGCCGCAGTTCGCGGTGGCGTTCGGGTTGTGGAACTTGAAGCCCTCGTTGAGGCCCTCGCGCACGAAGTCGAGCTCGGTGCCGTCCAGCATGACCAGGCTGCGCGGGTCGACCACCACCGTTACACCGAGGCTCTCGAAGCACTGGTCCTCGGCATTGGCGGCATCGACGAACTCCAGCGCGTAGGCGAAGCCCGAGCAGCCGCTGGTCTTGACCGCGAGGCGCAGCCCGATGCCGCTGCCGCGCTTGCGCAGCGACTTCTCGACGTGGCGGGCGGCGGCGGGGGTGAGCGAGATCGTCATGGCCGCCTCACACCGAGAACGAGCTGCCGCAGCCACAGGTGCTCTGGGCGTTGGGGTTGTGGATGACGAAGCGCGAGCCTTCCAGCCCGTCCTCGTAGTCGACGCGCGCGCCGAGCAGGTATTGCTGGCTCATCGCGTCGACCAGCAGCGCCACGCCCGCGGTGACGATCTGCGTGTCGTCGTCGCCGACCTGGTCGTCGAAGGCGAAGCCGTACTGGAAGCCCGAGCAGCCGCCGCCGGTGACGTACAGCCGCAGCTTGAGGCCGGGATTGCCTTCCTCCTCGATCAGCGCGGCCACCTTGGCGGCCGCCTGCGGGGTGAAGTCCAGCAGGCCGGGCATCGCGTCGGGCGCTTCGGGCGCAGCGGGGAGTGCGTGGGTCGAGGTTTGCGTTTCCATGTCGGTTTCCATTTCCAGTTCCTTTGCCGGAGTCGGTTGCGTGCCGGCCGGGGCGAAGCGCGGGTTCAGGGGGCGGGGAGTCCAGGGATTCGGGGATTCAGGCGGGGTCGGCCGCGGCGTGGCGCGCGCGGAAGTCCGCCACCGCCGCCTTGATGGCGTCCTCGGCCAGGATCGAGCAGTGGATCTTGACCGGCGGCAGCGCCAGTTCCTCGGCGATCTGCGTGTTCTTGATGGCCAGCGCCTCGTCCAGCGTGCGCCCGCGCACCCATTCGGTCACGAGCGAGCTCGAGGCGATCGCCGAGCCGCAGCCGTAGGTCTTGAACTTCGCGTCCTCGATGACGCCCGCGCTGTTGACGCGGATCTGCAGCCGCATCACGTCGCCGCAGGCCGGCGCGCCGACCATGCCGGTGCCGACGCCTTCGGCATCGGCGTCGAAGGCGCCGACGTTGCGGGGATTCTCGTAGTGGTCCATGACCTTGTCGCCGTATGCCATGAGGTGCTCCGCGTGGTTGGTGAAGGATGGGGAAAGCCGGGAAGGCCGGGAAATCAGTGCGCGGCCCACTGGATCGTGCTCAGGTCCACGCCGGCGCGCGCCATGTCCCACAGCGGGCTCATGTCGCGCAGCCGGGCCACCACCTGCGCGATGCGCGCGATGGTGAAGTCGATCTCCTCGGCGGTGGTGAAGCGCCCGAGCGAGAAGCGCACCGAGCTGTGCGCCAGCTCGTCGCTGCGGCCCATCGCGCGCAGCACGTAGCTGGGCTCCAGGCTGGCCGAGGTGCAGGCCGATCCCGACGAGACCGCCACGTCCTTGATGCCCATCAGCAGCGACTCGCCCTCGACGTAGCTGAAGCTGGCGTTGAGATAGTGCGGCGCGCGCCGTTCGGCGTCGCCGTTGAGCGCCACCGCCTCCATGCGCGACAGGCCGGCCCACAGCCGCTCGCGCAGCGCGCGGATGCGCGCGTTGTCGGACGCCATGCTCTCGCGCGCCAGCCAGAACGCCTCGCCCATGCCCACGATCTGGTGCGTGGGCAGCGTGCCGGAGCGCAGGCCGCGCTCGTGGCCGCCGCCGTGCATCTGGCATTCGATGCGCACGCGCGGGCGGCGCCGCACGTACAGCGCGCCGATGCCCTTCGGCCCGTACAGCTTGTGCGCCGACAGCGACATCAGGTCGACCGGCAGCTCGGCCAGGTCGATCGGCACCTTGCCCGCCGCCTGCGCCGCGTCGACGTGGAGCAGCACGCCGCGCGCGCGGCACAGCGCGCCCAGCGCGGCGATGTCCTGGATGACGCCGGTCTCGTTGTTGACCAGCATCACGGACGCCAGCACGGTGCCGGGCGTGAGCGCGGCCGCGAACACGTCCGGGTCCACCAGGCCGCTCGCCAGCACCGGCAGCACCGTGACCGCGAAGCCCTCGCGCTCGAGTTCGCGCATGGTGTCGAGCACCGCCTTGTGCTCGGTGGCCAGCGTCACCAGGTGGTTGCCGCGGGCGCGGTGGAAGCGCGCCGCGCCCTTGATGGCGAGGTTGTTGGATTCGGTGGCGCCGGAGGTCCAGGCGATCTCGCGCGGATCGGCATTGATCAGCGCGCACACCTGCTCGCGCGCCAGCTCCACCGCTTCCTCGGCCGCCCACCCGTAGGCGTGCGAGCGGCTGGCGGCGTTGCCGTACAGCTCGGTCAGGTACGGGATCATGCGCCGCGCCACGCGCGGGTCCACCGGCGTGGTGGCCGCGTAGTCGAGATAGACGGGCCGGCCATGACGGGGGAAGGCGCGGTCGCGGTGGAGGTCCGGCATGGCTGGCTCCTGGAATGTGTGGGGGTGGCAGTGGCTGCCAGGCAGCGGCATTTCCGCAACTTCCATGCCACTGGCTTTTTGCGCCGCATGGGCCGGCCCGGCGGCGGCGGCTGTTGTTTTTGTCGGAGCGCGGCCGCTGCCGCGCGGCGGCGGTTGTCCCGTTTGTCGGATTTGTGCGGGTGGCGCGCGGGGCGCGCGTGCTCCGTGTTGGGGACGAAATCGCGGCATGAATCTTGCGTGATTTTTCGCATTCCAATAGTCCGTCCTCACGCTGTGCCGCTGGCTCGAACGAGCGTGGCATCGCCCGCAACGGGGGGAACCATGCTGAAAACACAGGCAACAGAAGCTCGCCGCGAGCTGGATGCCGTCTACGAGGTCAGCAAGACGCTGGTTTCGTCGCTGGACGTCACCAAGACCTTCCGCGAGGCGCTGAATTATCTTTTGCACGCGGTGGACTGGCGGCGCGCCTTCGTGGTGCTTGGCGAGCCCGAAGGGCAGCTGCGCGGCCTGTGCGCCGCCGGCATGTCCTACGACGAGCAGCAGCGCCTGCGCTTCAAGGTGGGCGAGGGCATCGTCGGGCGGGTCTACGGCAGCGGCGTGCCGGCCATCGTGCGCGATGTGCGCGACGAGCCGCTGTTTCTCAACCGCACCGGCGGCGCCGACCTGATGCCGGGCGCCTGCATCGCCATGCTGGCGATGCCGATCCAGGCCGACCGGCGCATGCTCGGCGTGCTCGCCGTCGACTGCCTCAATCCCGGCGGCCTGCGCGCCTTCACCGACGACCTCCACCTGATGAAGATCGTCGCCACGCTGATGGGACAGGCGCTACTGCTCCACCGCAGCGTGAGCGCGGCGCACGACAACATGCAGGCCGAGGTGCGGCGCATGCAGAAGGTCATCAAGCCGCGCCACCAGCTCGACCAGGTGGTGGGCGTGTCGGCGCCGATGCAGGAGGTGTTCGGCCAGGTGCGGCAGGTGGCGCCGGCACGCACCACGGTGCTGCTGCGCGGCGAGAGCGGCACCGGCAAGGAAGTCATCGCGCGCGCCATCCACAACCTGTCGCCGCGCAGCGGCGAGGCCTTCGTCTGCGTGAACTGCGCCGCGCTGACCGAGTCGCTGCTGGAGAGCGAGCTGTTCGGCCACGAGAAGGGGGCGTTCACCGGCGCGCAGGGACAGCGCAAGGGACGGTTCGAACTGGCGCACGGCGGCACGCTGTTCCTCGACGAGATCGGCGACATCTCGGCCTCGTTCCAGGCCAAGCTGCTGCGCGTGCTGCAGGAGCGCGAGTTCGAGCGCGTCGGCGGCGGCACCGCGGTGAAGGTCGACGTGCGCCTGATCCTCGCCACCAACCGCAACCTCGAGCGCATGGTCAAGTCCGGCGAGTTCCGCGCCGATCTCTATTACCGCATCAACGTGGTCAGCATCCAGTTGCCGCCGCTGCGCGAGCGCCGCGAGGACATCCCGGCGATGGCGCAGCACTTCCTCGACCGCTTCAACCGCGACAACGGGCGCGCGATCCGCTTCAGCGCCGAGGCCATGCGCGTGCTGACCAGCTGCTACTGGCCCGGCAACGTGCGCGAGCTGGAGAACTGCGTCGAGCGCACCGCCACCATGACGCACGACGGCGTGATCAACCGCCTGGCGTTCCTGTGCCAGGAGGACCGCTGCCTGACCAAGGTGCTACACCACCTCGAGCGCGAGGACGCGGTGCGCCCCGGCAGCCTGGCCGGCATCCCCATCACCGAGGTGCCGATGGCGGAGCCGCAGCACGCGGGCGCCGACGGCGCCGCCATGCCGCCGGGCTGGCCCGCCGGCGTGCCCGGCGAGAGCCCGCCCGACCCGCAGGCGGCGGCGCCCTGCGACGGCAAGCCGGAAGGCGAGCGCGAGCGGCTGATGTGGGCGATGGAACGCTGCGGCTGGGTGCAGGCCAAGGCTGCGCGGCTGCTCAAGATCACGCCGCGGCAGATGGGCTACGCGCTGCAGAAATACGGCATCGAGGTGCGCAGGTTCTGACCAGGGCGGCGCGCGCGCGGCGCGCCGCTCTCCCGTTTTTTTCCGCTTCCCCGCGTTCCGTCCTCCCCCTTCTCTTCTTCCCCGCTTGCGCCACCATCGACGCCACCACAATGGCCGGCGTCGCCGTGTGCGCTTTGTCGCAAGACCGACAGAATCGGGCCGGACTGTCGGTGCGCGGCACCCGCGGGGTTGCGACAAAATCCCCGCGGATGCCGCTAAGTCCTTGATCGGCAAGCATCTTGCCGGGTGGCATGGATTTGGCTTTAACGCTTGCACGCGACCGTGGTCGGTGGCGAGGAGAGATTTCCATGCAAGCGAGCTCGAATGCCGGCGCCATGCCCGCCACCACCTACATCGGCATCGGCCAGATCCGCCCCCTCGGCGCCAAGGCCGACGTGCCCGCCGCCGGCGGCGGCTGCGGCACGCAGGGCGGCGAGGGCAAGGCCAGTTGCGGTTCCTCGGGCGGCCCCGACGACATGCCGGCGGAGATCTGGGAAAAGGTGAAGAACCACCCGTGCTACTCCGAGGAAGCGCATCACCACTACGCGCGCATGCACGTCGCGGTGGCGCCCGCCTGCAACATCCAGTGCAACTACTGCAACCGCAAGTACGACTGCTCCAACGAATCGCGCCCGGGCGTGGTCTCGCAGAAGCTCACGCCCGAGCAGGCCGTCAAGAAGGTGGTCGCGGTGGCGAGCGAGATCCCGCAGATGACGGTGCTCGGCATCGCCGGCCCCGGCGACTCGCTGGCCAACCCGAAGAAGACCTTCGACACCTTCCGCATGCTGCAGGAGCAGGCGCCCGACATCAAGCTGTGCATCTCCACCAACGGCCTGGCGCTGCCCGAGCTGGTGGACGAGATCTGCACGTACAACATCGACCACGTCACCATCACCATCAACATGGTCGATCCCGCCGTGGGCGAGAAGATCTACCCGTGGATTTTCTGGGAGCACAAGCGCGTCACCGGCTACGAGGCGGCCCGCATCCTGCACGAGCAGCAGATGAAGGGCCTCGAGATGCTGACCGCGCGCGGCGTGCTGACCAAGATCAACTCGGTGCTGATCCCCGGCATCAACGACGAGCACCTGATCGAGGTGAACCGCGAGGTCAAGAAGCGCGGCGCGTTCCTGCACAACATCATGCCGCTGATCTCCGAGCCCGAGCACGGCACCTACTTCGGCCTCAACGGCCAGCGCGGGCCGAGCGCGCAGGAGCTCAAGGCGGTGCAGGACGCCTGCATGGGCGGCGCCAACCTGATGCGCCACTGCCGCCAGTGCCGCGCCGACGCGGTCGGCCTGCTGGGCGAGGACCGCAGCGAGGAATTCACGCTCGACAAGATCGAGCAGATGGAAGTGGTCTACGACCTCGACCGCCGGCGCGAGTACCAGAGCCGGGTCGAGGCCGAGCGCCAGGCCCAGCACGCCGCCAAGGAAGAGGCGCTGGCCGCGGCGCGGGCGCTCGATGCCACCGATCCGCTCAAGGTGCTGGTGGCGGTGGCCACCAAGGGCGGCGGCCGCGTCAACGAGCATTTCGGCCACGTCACGGAATTCCAGATCTTCGAGGTGTCGGCCAGCGAGGCGCTGTTCGTCGGCCACCGGCGCGTGGACCTGTACTGCCAGGGCGGCTACGGCGACGACGAGCAGCTGCCCTCGGTGGTGCGCGCCATCAACGACTGCCACGCGGTGCTGGTGGCCAAGATCGGCGCCTGCCCGAAGGACGAGCTGGCCCAGGCCGGCATCGAGCCGGTGGACCAGTACGTCGGCGAGTTCATCGAGAAGGCGGCGCTGGCCTGGTTCGACGACTACCGCGGCCGCGTGGCCAGCGGCGCGGTCGCGCACCGGGACCGCGGCGACGCCGCGATCCGGCAGGGCGCCTACACCGCGGGCGCCGCCGAGGTGGCCTGACGCCGCCAGCCATTCCCCACACAAGAGAAAACACAGAAGAGAGTCATCATGTCCCTCAAGATCATCGCTTCGACCTGCACCGGCTGCTCGGCCTGCGAGCCCGAATGCCCCAACGTCGCCATCCGCGAGAAGGGCGGCATCTTTGTCATCGACCCCAAGAAATGCACCGAATGCGAGGGGCACTACGACGATCCGCAATGCGTCGCGGTGTGCCCGGTGGACGGCTGCATCGTCCCGGCCTGAAGCCGGGCCGCCCACTACCCAGGAGAGAAGCCGAACCATGCTGCCCAACCTCACCATCACCTCCGCCGCGGACAAGTTCATGCGCCGCATCGTGCGTTTCTCGGGGCTGCCGGCCGGTGCCGGCTTCCGCCTGCTCGTGAGCGCGGGCGGCTGCTCGGGCTACAACGCGGAATTCAGCGCGGAGCCGGCGCCGCAGCCCGGCGAGCAGGTGCTGGAGGCCGACGGCCTGCGCCTGTTCCTGCCGGCGGCCAGCCGGCTGATGCTCGACGGCGTGACCATCGACTTCGCCGACACGCCCACGCAGTCGGGGCTGACCTTCTTCAATCCCGCGCAGGGCGCGTGCGGCTGCGGCAGCTCGGCGGCGGCGGAGCCCGGCGTGGCGCGCATCGAGGTCGGCGCGATCGGCCGCGGCCGGCCGCCCGCACCGCCGCGGGCGTCCTGAACGCGGAGCGCGGACATGGATGCCATCGATGCGGTGCGCCCGCCCGCCGGGGACATTCCCGCGCGGCACTGGCGGGGCGGCCCGGTGGACTGCGCCGGCTGCGAATACGCCGCGCTGCGCGGCCTGCCGGACCAGCGCGGCTGCGAGCCGGGCCACGCCTGCATGCAGGACGCCTACGCGCGCCGCATCGACCGCTTCTTCCGCTGGCATCCCGAGCAGGGCAACGCGCAGCTCGCGCACCCGTACTTCGAGGTGCGCGCCATCGCCGCGCGCCACGCCGACGTCTTCCGCCTGCCGGCGCTGGCCGCCGATCCCGACGAGACCGTGCGCCTGCAGGCGGCGCTGCGGCTGCCGCTGGCGCAGCTGCGCCGGCTTGCCGCGGACCCGCACCGCGAGGTGCGCATGCGCGTGGCGCTGCGCCTGGCGCCGCCCGACCTCGCGGCGCTGCGCTACGACCCCGACTACGGCGTGCGCGAGCTGGTGGCGCGGCGCCTGCCGCCGGCCCTGCTGCCGACGATGGCCGCCGACGCCGAGCGCAGCGTGCGCATGCGCGTGGCCCAGCGCCTGGAAATGCCGGCGCTGTGGCGCCTGGCGCGCGACCCGGAAGCCGAGGTCAGGCGCATCGTGGCGCAGCGCCTGCCGCCGGCGCTGCTGGCCGGCATGGCGGGCGACGCCGACTGGCGCGTGCGCTGGGAAGTGGCGCAGCGCGCCGAACGCGCCGCGCTCGCGGCGCTGGCCGACGATCCCGATCCCGAGGTGCGCCGCGCGGTGCGGGAGCGCCGCATGGCGGCGCCCGCGTCCGTCCCGGCGTCCGTTCCCGCCGCCGGCAGCCGGCAAGGAGCACTCCATGTCTGACATCAACCGCGACGACGACCTGATCGAGGTCGCCTTCCCGCCGCGTTTCCACTACGGCGAGCGCGTGATCGCGCGCTCGGTGATCCGCAACGACGGCACCTACAACGGCAAGGACATCGGCGAGGTGCTGGTGGCGCGCGGCGAGATCGGCTACGTCACCGCCATCAACACCTTCCTGCAGCAGTTCTACATCTACGCGGTGGACTTCGTCGAGAGCGGCCACCGCGTCGGCATGCGCGCCAAGGAGCTGTGCACGCTCGACAACCTGCCCGAGGACGTGCTGGCGCGCCTGGGCGAGCGCGCCGGGGCGCTGCGCGCGATGGGCGCGGATACCGGCGCCGGCGCGGCGCGGGAGCGGACATCATGAACATGCTGGCGGCCCCCGCGGCCTACTCATGGGGTATGCGCGTGATCGCGCTCGACGACCTCCGCAACGACGGCAGCTACCCGGGCCGCGCCGACGGCGAATGCCTGGCCGAGGCCGGCAGCGTGGGCGAGATCGTCAACGTCGGGCAGGTGGTGGAAAGCGGCGAGCCGGTCTACCTGGTGGAGTTCGGCGGCTGCGTGGTCGGCTGCACCGAGGACGAGATCGCGCCCGCGCCCGCCGGGCTGCTGCCCCAGGGCGGAGCGGCGGCATGACGTCCGCCGGGCGCGCGCCGCGGGACGCCGGCGCGGGAGGCCGCGGCGTCGGCAGTGACAGCGGCGAGGGCGGCGAGGGCGGCGTGCTGGACCTGACCCGCTACCGCGTCGAGCGCGCCCTGCGCCAGCGCGCGCGCTACCGCTACGTGCGGCCGCGCGTGCTGCGCGAGGCGCAGGGCCTGCGCATCGAAAGCCCGTGCTGCTCGCGCAACGTGGATGCCACGGGCGGGCTGATCGACATCGCCTGGCTGGCGCGCGATGGCGAGGGGCAGTGGTGCCTGCACGCGCGCGACCACGCGGCGCGGTGCTGGGTGCTGCGCCAGCGCAGCGTCGAGCTGGCCCCGCTGCTGGACGCGCTGTGCGTCGATGCCGAGCGCGTGTACTGGCCATGAAACGGCGCAGCGGCCACCGCCGGCGGCACGGAACCGGCGCACGGAACGGAACGAGCGCAAGCAGCGAAAAACGCGAAACAGGCGGAGCCCGATGATCTACCTCGACCACAACGCGACCACGCCGCCGGCGCCTGCCGTGGCGCAGGCCATGCTGTCCGCGCTGAGCGGCGCCTGGGCCAACCCGTCGTCGCAGCACGCGCCCGGCGAGGAAGCCCGGCGCGCGCTGGCGGCGGCGCGCGCCACCGCCGCGCGCGCGCTCGGCTGCAAGCCGGCCGAGCTGATCTTCACCAGCGGCGCCACCGAGGCCGGCCACCTCGCCGTGCTGGGGCTGCACGCGGCCGCCGGCGGGCGCGGGCGGCTGGTGTTCGGCGCGGTGGAGCACGCCGGCCAGCTGCGCCTGGCGCACGCGCTGGCCGCGCGCGGCATCGCGGTGGACTTCATCGCCGTGCACGCCGACGGCACGCTCGACCTCGACAGCGCGGCCCGGCTGATCGGCCCCGGCGTGGCGCTGGTCTCGCTGATGGCCGCCAACAACGAAACCGGCGTGCTGATGCCGGTGGCCGCGGTGCGCGAGCTGGCCCGCGCCGCCGGCGCGCGCATGCACGTCGACGCCACGCAACTGGTCGGCAAGCTGCCTTTCGATTTCACCGCGCTCGGCGTCGACGCGGTCTCGCTTTCCGCGCACAAGCTGCGCGGGCCCAAGGGCGCCGGCGCGCTGCTGCTGCGCCAGGGTTGCGCGATCGTGCCGCAGTTGTTCGGCAGCCAGGAGCGGCACCGCCGCGGCGGCACCGAGAACCTGCCCGCCATCGCCGGCTTCGCCGCGGCGCTGGCGCGCCTGGGCGATGCGCAGCACGACGTGGCGCGCGAGGCGGCGCGGCAGGCCGCGCTGCGCGACATGCTGGAGCAGGGCCTGCGGCGCGCGCTGCCGGCCGTGCACGTGTTCTCGGCACAGGCGCCGCGCCTGCCCGGCACCAGCTACCTGCGCTTCGGCCGGCTGCCGGCCGAGGTGGTGCTGCAGCGGCTCGGGCAGCTGGGCGTGGCCGCTTCCTCGGGCGCCGCCTGCTCGTCCGGCGGCAGCGAGCTGTCGCACGTGCTGGCGGCGATGGGCGTGCCGCGCGACGAGGCGCTGGCGGCCGTGCGCCTGTCGCTCGGCGAGACCACCACGGCGCAGAACATCGGGCACGTGGTGGCCGGGCTGCCGCCGCTGCTGGCGCCGCTGCTCGAAGACGACATGCCCGCCCACCGAACCCATGACGCAACGCTGGAGCCCTGACCATGAAAGTGATGATCCGCAAGGACAGCAAAGGCGCGCTCAGCGCCTACGTGCCGAAGAAGGACCTGGAGGAGCCCATCGTGGCGATGGCGCAGCCCGGCATGTGGGGCGGCCTGGTCACGCTGGCCAACGGCTGGCAGCTCGAGCTGCCGGTCATGGCGGCCGACACGCCGCTGCCGATCACCGTCGAGGCCAGGCGCATCGCCGGCAAGGAGGAATGAGATGGGCCTGAGCACCGAACAACTGCGCGCCGCCGCCGAGCTGGTGGGCGCGGCGCCCACGCTGCGCGACGCCGCCGCCCTGTGGCGCGCGCGCCATCCCGGCGTGCGCGCGCTGCTGGTCGACGCGCTCGACATGCGCGACGAGACCGCCGCGCTGCGCCTGGGCGCGCGCAGCGTCTACCTGGCGGCGTCGAACGGGCACTGCTGGTCCGTCACGCAGCGGCCCGACGAGGCCGACGCGCTGATCCTGACGCAGGACTAGGCCGCACATGGAAATCGACGCCATTTCCCTCAGCGAGCCCGACTGCGGCGCGCGCGAAGCCGAGCTGGTCGGCGCGGTGCTGCAATCCGCGCGCTGGAGCGACGGGCCCATGCGCGAATCGTTCGAGCGCGCCTTCGCCGGCTGGACCGGCCGCGCCCACGCGGTGGCGGTGGCGAGCGGCACCGCCGGCACCTGGATCGCGCTGCGCGCGCTGGGTATCGGCCCCGGCGACGAAGTGGTGTGCGCCGCGCACACCTGGCATCAGGTCGCGCACGCCGTCACGCTGGCCGGCGCCGCGCCGGTGTTCGCCGACATCGACTACTGGAGCGGCTGCCTCAGCGCCGAGAAGGCCGCGCGCAGGATCGGCCCGCGCACGCGCGCCATCCTGGCCGGCAACACCAACGGCCATCCGGCCGCCTGGGGCCCGCTGCGCGAACTGGCCGACGCGCACGGCGTGGCGCTGATCGAGGACAGCACCGAGGCGCTCGGCTCGCGCTACAGGGGGCGCGGCGTGGGCGCCTTCGGCGACGTGTCGGTGTTCGATTTCTCGGCGCCGTCGGCGCTGTGCACCGGCGAGGGCGGCATGCTGGTCACGGACGACGAGCGGCTCGCGCACGAGCTGCGCTACCTGCGCCAGCGCCGCGTGGCCGACCGCGCCTCGGTCTCGGTCGGCGCGCGGGTGCCGCTGCAGGGCGCCATGAGCGAGCTGACCGCGGCGCTCGGGCTGGCGCAGCTCGCCGGGCTCGACGAGCGGCTGGCGCGGCGCAAGCAGGTCGAGGCCTGGTACCAGGAGCAGATGCAGAGCTTCGAGGGCATCAAGCCGCCGTACCTCGCCGAGGACGTGGAGGACGTCCACTGGATGCTCTACGTGGTGCACCTGGGCAAGCGCTTCACGCAGAGCGCGCGCGCGCAGATGATCGACGACATGCGGTCCTGCGGCATCGAGACCGCGCCCTACAGCCATCCGCTGCACCAGCAGTTCCACTACATGAACACCGGCGGCGCGGCCGCGCACAAGCGCGGCCTGCTGCCCGACACCGAGCGCATCGGCGACCGCGCGCTGGCGCTGCCGCTGCACGCGCAGCTCGACGCCAGCCAGGTCAAGTACATCGTCAAGACGCTCAAGGACACCGCGACCAACGTCGGTGCCGGCGCCGCCATCTATCTCTGAGGTCCGGACATGCCCGCCGACATTGACCCAACCGATATCGACCCAACCGACATCGACCCCGCCGACATCGACCAGATAGCCCGCCAGCTGAACGCCGGCGCCATCATTCCCTACCTCGGCCCGGGGCTGCTGGCGTTGTGCGCCGACGCCGCCGTGCCGGCCACGCCGGTGGCGCTGGCGGAGCTTCTGACCGCGCGCATCAGCGTGCCGCACAAGATCCGCAAGCGGCTCACCCAGGCCGCGCAGTTCATCGAGAACTTCAAGCACCGCAAGTCGGTGGTCAACCTGCTGAACGAGGCTTTCGCCGCCACGCCGTCGCCGTCGCCGTCGCCGCTGCACCTGGCGCTGGCCGCCAGCGGCGCGGGGCTGTGGGTCGACACCTGGTACGACGACACCTTCTCCGCCGCGCTGGCCCAGGCGCGCCCGCGCGGCGGCTGGGCGCAGGTGCAGGGCCTGTCGCAGGCCGAGCATTTCGGCACGTGGTTCGGCGCCTACGGCCCGCACGGCGAGCCGCTGCCGGACGTGCCCGCCGCCGGCGCGCTGCTGTACAAGCCGATCGGCGGCCACGCGCCGGCCGCCAACTACCTGGTGTCCGACAGCGACTACGTCGAGGTGCTGACCGAGATCGACATCCAGACCCCGATCCCGCCGGCCGTGCAGGCCTGGCGCGGCGGGCGCGGCTTCCTGTTCCTGGGCTGCCGCTTCGACGACCAGCTCACGCGCAGCTTCGCGCGCCAGATCATGAAGCGCTCGTCCGGCGCGCACTGGGCGGTGCTGCCCGACGCGCCCACGCGCATGGAGGCGCGCTTCCTGGAAGAGCAGGGCATCGCCCGCATCGCCATGCCGCTGCCGGCGTTCGCCGACGCGCTGGTGGCCGCGCTGCGGCCCGCCCTGGCCGCGTAGCGGCGCCCGGCGCTTTTTCATGCATCGCAAACCAACCGGAGAAACCGAAATCATGACCGCACTGACCGTACTGCCCGCCGGCAAGACCTATGACGTGGCCGCCGGCGCCACGCTGCTGCAGGCGCTGCTCGCCAGCGGCGAGCCCATCGCGCACAAGTGCGACGGCAAGGCCGAATGCGGCGCCTGCCACGTCTTCGTGCAGGAGGGGCGCAAGAGCCTGTCGAAGATCCAGCGCGGCGAGAACGAGAAGCTGGACACCATCGTCGGCGTCGGCGCCAAGTCGCGCCTGGCCTGCCAGGCGGTGCTGGGCGAAGAGCCGGTGACGGTCGAGCTGCTGAGCTTCGTCTGAGCCGCGCCGTGGCCGGGGTCGAAGCGCTGCTGGCCGACGTGGCCATCGTCGGCGCCGGGGTGTGCGGCCTCGCGCTGGCGCGCGCGCTGCACGCGCGGGGGCGCTCGCTGGTGCTGGTCGAGGCGCGCGCGCGGCTCGGCGGCCGCGCGCTGTCGCGGCGCTGCGAAGCCACCGGACAGATGCTGGACCTCGGCCCGGCGTGGTTCTGGCCCGAGACCGAGCCGCGCGTCGCCGCGCTGCTCGACGAGCTCGGGCTGGCCAGCCGGCCCCAGCACGACCCCGGCGACGCGCTCTGGCTCACCGACCCGGACCGCGCGCCCGAGCGGCGCATGGCGCCCGGCGGCGTGCATGCCGGCGCGCGCCGCATCGCCGGCGGCGCGCAGCGCCTGGTGGCGGCGCTGGCCGACGCGCTGCCGGCGGGCAGCCTGCGCACCGGCAGCGCGCTGCGCCGGCTGCGCGACCGCGGCACCCACGTCGAACTGGAACTCGAACTGGGGCCCGAAGGTGGAGAAGGCGGCGGCACGCGCCTGCTGCGCGCGCGCCACGTGGTGCTGGCCTTGCCGCCGCGCCTGGCGCACGAGCGCATCGCCTTCGAGCCGCCGCTGCCCGCGGCGCTGGCCGGCATGCTCGCCGCCACGCCGACCTGGATGGCGGCGCAGGCCAAGGTGGTGACCACCTACGCCCGCCCGTTCTGGCGCCAGGCGGGGCATTCGGGCAATGCCTTCGTGCGCCATGCCCAGGCCATGCTGGGCGAGGTCTTCGATGCCAGCGACGACGCCACCGAGGCCGGCGCGCTGGGCGGCTTCGTCGCGCTCGGCGCGGCGCAGCGCGCCGAGTTCCGGCGCGGCACCGCGCTGCTGGTGGAGAGCCAGCTGGCCCAGTTGTACGGCGCCGAGGCGCAGCACGGCGGCCGCCAGCATCTGCTCGACTGGGCCGACGAGCCGTGGACCTGCAGCCGCGCCGACCGCGCCGGCCCGGCGGCGCTGCCCCAGGCCGATCCCGGGCTGCGCCTGGCGCACTGGTCGGGACGGCTGCATTTCGGCGGCAGCGAGAGCGCCGCGCATGGTGCCGGCCACCTCGAAGGCGCGCTGGAAGCGGCGGCGCGCATCGCGCGGGCGCTGGCGCCGGCGGCGGACGGCGCCGGCGACGATGCGGGCAATGACGGCAATGAGGACAGTGCGGCCGAGGCGCGCGCGGCGTTTGCCGCCTGCGTGTCGGCGCGCCGCGAGCAGGCGCCCTCGCGCTATCGCCAGCACCTGGAGCGGCTGCTGTCGAGCCAGCAGCCGCAGCAGCCGACGCAGCGCGCGCTGCTGGCCACCGCGGAGCAGGTCTACAGCGAGGCGCTGGACGCGCTCGACACGCTGCTGCCCGGGCTCGGCGCCGGCCGCGCGGGTCCGGCGCAGGCCGGCCGGCATGCACTGACGCCGGTGCTGCTGGCCGTCTTCGACGGCTGGAACCGGCAGCTCATGGACGCGGCGCTGGCCTTCAACGGCAGCGCGTGCGCGCTGTCCAGTTTTCCCGAGGAGCATCGGCCGGACGCGGCCTTGCAGCGCGCCATCGTGCTCGACCTGGCGGCGGCGTGGCGCGAGTTCGCGCTGGCGCTGAACGCGCGGCTGCTGGCGGCCGGCGCGCGGCCGGGCAGCGACGGGCCGGGCAGCCACGCGGAGATCGCACGGCGGCCGGCCTAGCGCAGCAGCTTGTTGCGCTCGGCCGCGCTGTACTGGCTGAAGTGGCCTTCGCGCGCGGCCTGCCGGCGCGCGGCGGCGACGATGGCCTTGCTCTTGCCGGGCGCGGCCGGCGCGCTGACCTGCTTGTCCAGCGCGGTGCCGCCGCATTGCGGGCAGGCCGGCGTGGCGCCGGCGCGCACCAGCGTCTCGAAGCGGTGCCCGCAGGCCTGGCAAAGATAGTCGTACAGCGGCATCGTCAACTCCGTTCAACGCGATTCATGGGATTCATGCGATTCATTCGGGTCGCTTCGGTCCGGCATCGGGCCGCGCGGCGCAGTGGCCTGCGGCCGCCGCGCAGCCCTCCAGCGGCCGGTCCGCGGCGGGGGTGTCGGCGCCGAGCCCGACCCATGCGTGCACGGCGGCGACGTCGAAGCCCGCCATGCGCCGCTCGCCGTGCGCCATCAGCGGGCGCCGGATCAGCAGCGGCTCGGCCAGCAGCAGGGCCAGCGCGGTGCCGGCGTCGAGTTTCTCGGGCACCACCTCGCCGGACTTGACGCGCGGCGCCGCGCGGTTGAACCACGCGCCGACCGGCAGCGGCGCCAGGTAGGCCAGCAGCGCCTCGCCGGTCCAGGGCCAGCGCAGCAGGTCGCGCACTTCCAGCGTGTGGCCGGCCGCGCGCAGCAGCGCCTTTTGCCGCGCGTTGCCGCCGCAGCCGGGTTTTTCATAGAAGACGATATGGCTCATGGGCGGTTTCTCTCAGGCTTCCCGCAGCGCGGCGTCGAGCGCGGGCATGGCCATGCGGCGCGCCGCGCGCAGCAGCTGCAGGCCGCGCTCGGCGGCCATGTCGAGCGCGCTGCGGCCGTCGGGCGCGTACAGGTTGGCCGAGGCGCCGTGCGCCAGCAGGATCTGCAGCACCTCCAGGCGGCCGCTGGCCGCGGCCTGCATCAGGCAGGTGATGTCGTCGTCGTTGGCGTGGTCGACCGGCGCGCCGGCCTGGATCAGGCGCACGATGGTCACGGGGTTGCCGTGCAGGCAGGCGAACCAGAGCGCGCCGTTGCCGTCGTCGTTGACCGCGCCGGGCGCGGCCCCGTAGGCCAGCAGCGCCGCGGCCACCGCGTCCTCGCCGCGCCAGGCCGCGCGCATCAGCGGCGTGTCGCCGTTGGCGGCGCGCGCGTGCAGGTCCGGGAAGTCGTGATAGGCCAGCCACGTGGCGAGCGCCGCGGGGATGACCGGTGGCGCGCCGGCGCCGGCCGCTTCGGCGGTGGCCTCGATGACGCGGCCGGCGACGGCCAGCGCGGTGTCGGTGGACGGGATCATGGTGGCGTCTCGCTGTCTGGCGTGGGTCGGAAGGCGCCGCCGGGCGAAGGCGGCTGGCGCCCGCGGGGGATCAGACCGGGCGGTTCTCGTTGGGGTTGCGCACCGGGCCCATCAGCTCCAGCCCTTCGGCGTAGGTGATGGTGTCGAAGGTCACGTCGAAGCGGAGCGCGGCGTCGGCCACCGCGTCGAGCTTGCCGGCGGTGTCGCGCTTCTTCAGGTCGTTCTTCTCCAGGTACAGCAGTTCGAGCATCTCGTTGTAGACGGTGGACTCGAAGATGGGCAGCACGTAGAACATCGCGCCCTTGTACGGCACCTGGTATTTCCTGCTCAGGTCGATGTTGTCGCAGAACAGGAAGTACTTGCCGCCGGCCGTCAGCGTGTCGCCGAGCACCTCGGCCACGTCCTTCAGGTATTCGAAGCTCAGCAGGTAGCCGGCGAAGAACGGCAGCTGCTTCTCGCCGATGGTGGCCACGGCCATCACCTGGTCGCAGGTCAGCTCGGGCGGGCGGGCCTCGTCGGCGAGCCTGGGCGCGAAGCGCAGCGCGAGCTCGCCGCGAAAACCGAAGCGGCCGGACTTGCCGGTGGGGGCCTTGAGCAGCGGGTTGAGCAGGCGGCCTTCGTGTTCGAGACGGGCGAACGCGGTGTCGTCGATCTCCTTGCGGGCAAGCGTGGCGGGCATGGCGGGTCCTTGTCGGTGGAAAGCGTGATGGGCGGGTGGCGTGGGTCGGGGCGGAATCAGGTTCGGGGGTTGCGCATCCAGTCCGCGATCTTGAAGAAGGCGGGCATCAGTTCGTCGCGCAGCGCGGCATCGGCGCCGGTCTCGTCGAGCGCGGCGCGCATGCAGGCCAGCCATGCGTCGCGCTCGGCCGCGCCGATGGCGAAGCCGGCGTGGCGCATGCGCAGGCGCGGATGGCCGCGCTGCGTGGAATAGCGCGGCGGGCCGCCGAGCCATTCGCACAGGTAGCTCACCAGCACCGCCTTGGTCGGCGACAGGTCGGGCTCGTGCATGGCGCGGATGCCGCGCGCGTCGGCGCGCGTGTCCATGTGGCGGTAGAAGGCGTCGACCAGCCGCGCGACCGCGGCGTCGCCGCCGAGGCGCTCGTAGTGCGTCGGCCGCGCGCGTTGCGCCGCGGGCTGCGTCGGCTGCGTGGCCTGCGTCGGTTGCGCGGGCTGCGCGGCGGGATCGGGTCGGGTTGCTGGTGTGTTCATGGCACGGCATTTCCGCAATAACCGTACCAGCCCGGGAAACCGCGAATGCGGCACGCATTGGCGCATGCGGCCGCGCGCGCGGCGCGTCCGGGCAGTGCCGTTCGCGACGAAGTTCGCACGCTTTGTCGGGTTCCCGACAAGCCCGCGCGCGCCGGCGCCGGCCGCGCGCGGCATCCCGCAAAGCCGCGCTGCCGCGCCGTTCGCGGACATTCGGGGCGCATCCGGCGGGGCGCCGCGCGCGCATGGCATGGAAGCTGCTGTTGAGGGCTTGCGCGGACACTGGTCCGGCCGGGGCGTGACTCGACAGAATAAGACCCATACAGGCACGACAGGCTGACATGGTCGCGGCTACGCAACCTTGGTATCAATCCTTCTTCCTGATTGGAGAACTGCAATGTCTCAACTTCGGCAAATCGCCTTCTACGGCAAAGGCGGCATCGGCAAGTCGACCACCTCGCAGAACACGCTGGCGGCGCTGACCGATCTCGGCCAGAAGATCCTGATCGTCGGCTGCGATCCCAAGGCGGACTCGACCCGCCTGATCCTGCACGCGAAGGCGCAGGACACCATCCTCTCGCTGGCCGCCGAGGCCGGCTCGGTGGAAGACCTCGAGCTCGAGGACGTGATGAAGATCGGCTACAAGGACATCCGCTGCGTGGAGTCCGGCGGTCCGGAGCCGGGCGTCGGCTGCGCCGGGCGCGGCGTCATCACCTCGATCAACTTCCTCGAGGAGAACGGCGCCTACGACGGCGTGGACTACGTCTCGTACGACGTGCTCGGCGACGTGGTGTGCGGCGGCTTCGCCATGCCGATCCGCGAGAACAAGGCGCAGGAGATCTACATCGTGATGTCGGGCGAGATGATGGCCATGTACGCGGCCAACAATATCTCGAAGGGCATCCTGAAGTACGCCAACAGCGGCGGCGTGCGCCTGGGCGGGCTGGTGTGCAACGAGCGCCAGACCGACAAGGAGCTCGAGCTGGCCGAGGCGCTGGCGAAGATGCTGGGCTCCAGGCTGATCCACTTCGTGCCGCGCGACAACATCGTGCAGCACGCCGAGCTGCGCCGCATGACGGTGCTCGAGTTCGCGCCGGACTCCAAGCAGGCCGGCGAGTACCGCCAGCTCGCCACCAAGATCCACAACAACGCCGGCAACGGCACCATCCCGACCCCGATCACGATGGACCAGCTCGAAGACCTGCTGATGGAGCACGGGATCATGAAGGCCGTCGACGAATCGCAGGTCGGCAAGTCGGCCCAGGAACTGGTCGCGTAACGACCCGCGCGGCGGGCCGCGCAGGCGGCCCGCCCGGCAATCTCAATCTACTTACGGAGTATTTCCATGAGCGCCACCGTTGAAGAGCGCAAGGCCGCGAACAAGGCCCTGATCGACGAAGTGCTGAAGGCCTATCCCGAAAAGATGGCCAAGCGGCGCGCCAAGCATTTGGGCACCTTCGAGGACGGCAAGCCCGACTGTGGCGTCAAATCCAACATCAAGTCGCTGCCCGGCGTGATGACCATCCGCGGCTGCGCCTATGCCGGCTCCAAGGGCGTGGTGTGGGGCCCGATCAAGGACATGATCCACATCAGCCACGGCCCGGTGGGCTGCGGCCAGTATTCGTGGGCCGCGCGCCGCAACTACTACATCGGCACCACCGGCATCGACACCTTCGTGACGATGCAGTTCACCTCGGACTTCCAGGAAAAGGACATCGTCTTCGGCGGCGACAAGAAGCTCGACAAGATCATCGACGAGATCCAGGAACTGTTCCCGCTGAACAAGGGCATCTCGATCCAGAGCGAATGCCCGATCGGCCTGATCGGCGACGACATCGAGGCGGTCTCCAAGCGCAAGAGCAAGCAGTACGAAGGCCACACCATCGTGCCGGTGCGCTGCGAGGGCTTCCGCGGCGTGAGCCAGTCGCTGGGCCACCACCTGGCCAACGACGCCATCCGCGACTGGGTGTTCGACAAGGCCGACCCCGACAAGCGCCCGGACTTCGTCTCCACGCCCTACGACGTGGCCATCATCGGCGACTACAACATCGGCGGCGACGCCTGGTCCAGCCGCATCCTGCTCGAGGAGATCGGCCTGCGCGTGATCGCGCAGTGGTCGGGCGACGGCTCGATCGCCGAGCTGGAGAACACGCCGCGGGCCAAGCTCAACGTGCTGCACTGCTACCGCTCGATGAACTACATCAGCCGGCACATGGAGGAGAAGTACGGCATTCCCTGGGTGGAATACAACTTCTTCGGCCCGACCATGATCGAGAAGAGCCTGCGCGAGATCGCCAGCCACTTCGACGACACCATCAAGGCCAATGCCGAGAAGGTGATCGCCAAGTACCGGCCGCTGATGGACGCGGTGCTCGCCAAGTTCAAGCCGCGCCTGCAGGGCAAGAAGGTGATGCTGTTCGTCGGCGGGCTGCGCCCGCGCCACGTGATCGGGGCCTACGAGGACCTCGGCATGGAGGTGGTCGGCACCGGCTACGAATTCGGCCACAACGACGACTACCAGCGCACCACGCACTACGTGAAGGACGGCACGCTGATCTACGACGACGTGACCGGCTACGAGTTCGAGAAGTTCGTCGAGCAGGTCCAGCCCGACCTGGTCGGCTCGGGCATCAAGGAAAAGTACGTGTTCCAGAAGATGGGCGTGCCGTTCCGCCAGATGCACAGCTGGGACTACTCGGGCCCGTACCACGGCTACGACGGCTTCGCCATCTTCGCGCGCGACATGGACATGGCGATCTCCAGCCCGGTGTGGGGCCTGGCCAAGGCGCCATGGAAAAAAGCCGCCTGAGCCTGCGCGGCCGGCGCCTGCCGGCCGCGCGCGCCGCATCCACTGCAACCGCATATCAGGAGTACCCCATGCCGCAATCCGCAGACAAGATCCTCGACCACGAACTGCTGTTCCGCGAGCCGGAATACCAGGAGATCTTCCGCACCAAGAAGGAAAACTTCGAGTTCAACCACGCCGACGAGACCGTCAAGCAGATCGTCGAGTGGACCAAGACCGAGGACTACAAGCAGAAGAATTTCGCGCGCGACTCGCTCACCGTCAATCCCGCCAAGGCCTGCCAGCCGCTCGGCGCGGTCTACGTGGCCAACGGCTTTCACAAGACGCTGAGCTTCGTGCACGGCTCGCAGGGCTGCGTGGCCTACTACCGCTCGCATTTCTCGCGCCATTTCAAGGAGCCCACCTCGTGCGTGAGCTCCTCGATGACCGAGGACGCCGCCGTGTTCGGCGGCATGAACAACATGATCGACGGCCTGGCCAACGCCTACAGCCTGTACAAGCCCGAGATGATCGCGGTCTCCACCACCTGCATGGCCGAGGTGATCGGCGACGACCTCGACGCCTTCATCAAGAACAGCAAGCAGAAGGGCAGCGTGCCGGAGGACTACGACGTGCCGTTCGCGCATACGCCGGCCTTCGTCGGCAGCCACGTCACCGGCTACGACAACGCGCTGCTCGGCATCCTCAAGCATTTCTGGGACGGCAAGGCGGGCACCACCGCGCCGCTCGCGCGCGTGCCCGACGAGAGCGTCAACTTCATCGGCGGCTTCGACGGCTACGTGGTCGGCAACATGAAGGAGATCCGCCGCATCTTCGAACTGTTCGGCGTGCAGGTCAACGTGATCTGCGATCCGTCGGAGACCTGGAACACCCCGACCGACGGCGAGTTCCGCATGTACGAGGGCGGCACCACCAAGGAAGAGGTCGAGCGCGCGCTGCACGCCAAGGCCACCTTCGTGTTCCAGGAATACTGCTGCGAGAAGACCAGCAAGTTCATCGCCGAGCACGGCCAGGAAGTGGTGGTGCTGAACGCGCCAGTCGGCGTGGCCGGCACCGACCATTTCCTGATGGAGATCGCGCGCGTGACCGGCAAGCCGATCCCGGCGCAGCTGGAAAAGGAGCGCGGCCAGCTGGTCGACGCGATGGCCGACAGCCAGGCCCACCTGCACGGCAAGCGCTTCGCGCTGTATGGCGACCCCGACCAGATGCTGGGCTACACGCAGTTCCTGCTGGAGCTTGGCGCCGAGCCGGCCCACGTGCTGGCGACCAACGGCAACGAGGCCTGGGCCGCCAAGGTGCAGGCGCTGTTCGACGCCTCGCCCTATGGCGCCGGCTGCAAGGCCTACCCCAAGCGCGACCTGTGGCACCTGCGCTCGCTGTTGTTTACCGAGCCGGTGGATTTCCTGATCGGCAACACCTACGGCAAGTACCTCGAGCGCGACACCAAGACGCCGCTGGTGCGCATGGTGTTTCCGATCTTCGACCGCCACCACTACCACCGCTATCCCACCTGGGGCTACGACGGCGCGCTGCGGATCCTGGTCACGCTGCTCGACGAGTTCTTCGAGACGCTCGATGCCAACACCATCGTCGCCGCGCAGACCGACTACAGCTACGACATCATCCGCTGAGGCAGGGAGGCCGTCATGGCAGACACGGTGCTGGTCAAGCTCACGCAGGACGGCCGCAAGGTCGAGGTGGTCGACGGCTGGGTCTGCCTGGCCGGCGCGCGCGAGGCCGACCGCCTGGTGCCGGTGCTCGAGCACCCGAACCGGCAGGGCATCGCCCGCGCGGTGCCGGGCGCCACGCACATGGCCGGCCGCGTGCCGCTGACGCACGCGGAAGCCGCCATCGCGCAGGGCGCGCTGGCGGCCGCGCAGCGCGCGTTCGACGCCAGCCCGTCCGGCATCGCGCAGCGCATCCGCCGCGCGATCTGGGCCAAGACCGCGGCCGAAGGGGTGGAGTAGGGCGGGGCAGGGTAAACAGCATTGGGAGCGTGCCGTGATCTATGTGGTCGAACTGCCGGCCGGCGGCGTGCCGCGGGCCTGGTTTGCCTACGACGACGAGGACTTCGCCCGCAAGGTGGCGGCGTCCGACCCGTTGTCGTGCCGGGAAATCCATGACCAGACCACGGCGCGCGCGCTGCTCGCGCTGCTGGGCCACCAGCCCGGCGAGCCGGCGCGCGCGCAATACCCGGCGATCAGCGCGCTCGGCGCCGAGCATGGCTGGGACACGCCGCTCTATCGCGCCGACCACCTGCTCGGGCGCGGCGTGTTCCGGCGCGAGCCGGTGAGCGAGCGCGCGGCGCTGGCGGCGGCGCTGGACGCGCGCGGCGGCGCCTGCATCTACTGGAACGAGCGCGACGCGGTCGGCGCCTTCGAGGGCGCCGACCCGCGCCTGGCCGGCGCGCCGAACTGGCGCGCGCGGCGCGCGCTGCACGCGCAACTGGTGGCGCTCGACGTGCTGGCCGACGACAACTGAGCGCGCGCCGTGGCCACCATCACCGCGCAGGACCTGATCCGGCTGGCGCTGCTGGCGGCGCAGAGCGAGGCCGCCACGCTCGGCGTGGCGGAGCAGGCGCTGATGGTGAGCGCGGTGCAGATGGACGCCATCGAGCGGCTCACGCCCGCGCAGCGCGGCCAGGTGCTCGCGCGCGCGCTGATGGCGCCGTATCCGCTGGGCTTCTTCGCGGCCATGCGCGGCTGCGCCGGGCTCAAGCGCCTGCTGCCCGAGCTCGACGCGCTGTTCGGCGTGCCGCACGGCGCCGACGGGCCGGAGCCGCTCGACGTCGGCGAGCACCAGTTGCGCGCGCTGGCCCAGGCCGCGCGCCGCAACGCGCCGCTGGCGGTGCGCCTGGCGGCGCTGCTGCACAAGATCGGCATGGGCCGCACGCCGCCGGCGGTGTGGCCGAGCCATCCCGGGCACGGCGCGCGCGGCATGATCCTGCTGGCCGCGCTGGCGCGGCGCATCGCGCTGCCCGCCGACGCGCTCGACCTGACGCTGCTGGCGGTGGCCGAGTGCGACCGCGTGCATCGCGCGTGCGACCTGCGCGCCGGCGCCATCGCCGCGCTGCTCGAGCGCGTGGAGGCCGAGGCGCGGCCCGAGCGCTTCGAGCAGCTGCTGGCCGTGTGCTGCTGCGACTACGCCGCCTACCCGGGCCACGCCGAAGCCGTCTACCAGCGCGCGCCGAGCCTGCGCCGCGCGCTGGCCGCCTATCTCGCCGTGCGCGAGCCCGCACAGCCGGACGCGCTGCTGGAAGCGCGCGCGCGGGCCATCGCGCAGGCGGGGATCGGTGCCGGGGTCGGCACGGGCACTGGCGCCGAAAACGCGGACCGGCGCTGAGCGCGCGCCGCCGGCGCTGTGTCGCGAATGCTTTGTCGCAATCCATTCAAACGCGCCAAGACACCGGTGCCGGCGCGTGTCTCCCTGACTGTCATGTGGCCGCCGCGTCGGTTTTGTGGCGCTTTGCGCGTGGTACGGAAATTGCCAGTGCAAGGGTACGTACCGGCAAGGAGCCCGTCATGTCAGTTTCGCTGAAAGCCAAGATCGCCGAAGTGTTCGACGAGCCCGGTTGCGACAAGAACCAGGGCAAGAGCGAGAAGGAGCGCAAGAAGGGCTGCACCAAGCAGCTCTCGCCCGGCGCGGCCGCGGGCGGCTGCGCGTTCGACGGCGCCAAGATCGCGCTGCAGCCGGTGGTGGACGTGGCCCACCTCGTGCACGGGCCGATCGCCTGCGAGGGCAACGCCTGGGACAACCGCCACGCGGCGTCGTCCGGCTCGCAGCTCTACCGCACCGGCTTCACCACCGACATCAACGAGCTCGACGTGATCTACGGCGGCGAGAAGCGCCTGTTCCGCAGCGTGCGCGAGATCATCGAGAAATACGACCCGCCGGCGGTGTTCGTCTACCAGACCTGCGTTACCGCGCTGATCGGCGACGACATCGAGGCGGTGTGCAAGCGCGCCAGCGAGAAGTTCGGCAAGCCGGTGATCCCGGTCAACGCGCCGGGCTTCGCCGGGCCCAAGAACCTCGGCAACAAACTCGGCGGCGAGGCCATCCTGGACTACGTGATCGGCACGCGCGAGCCCGACTACACCACGCCCTACGACATCAACATCATCGGCGAGTACAACCTGTCCGGCGAGCTGTGGCAGACCAAGCCGCTGCTCGACGCGCTGGGCATCCGCATCCTGTCGTGCATCTCGGGCGACGGCCGCTACAACGAGATCGCCGGCGCGCACCGCGCCAGGGTCAACATGATGGTGTGCTCGAAGTCGATGATCAACATCGCCACCAAGATGCAGCAGCGCTACGGCATCCCTTACTTCGAGGGCTCGTTCTACGGCATCGGCGACATGAGCGACACGCTGCGGCAGATCGCCGCGCTGCTGGTGCGCCAGGGCGCGCCCGACGACCTGCTGGCGCGCACCGAGCGGCTGATCGCGTCGGAGGAGGCGCGCGCCTGGCAGCGCATCGCGCGGTACCGGGAGCGCCTGGCCGGCAAGCGCGTGCTGCTCATCACCGGCGGCGTGAAGTCGTGGTCGGTGGTGGCGGCGCTGCAGGAGGCGGGGCTGGAGATCGTCGGCACCAGCATCAAGAAGAGCACCGCCGAGGACAAGCAGAAGATCAAGGAGATCATGGGCGACGACGCGCACATGATCGACGACATGACGCCGCGCGAGATGTACAACATGCTCCGCGAGGCGCGCGCCGACATCATGCTCTCGGGTGGGCGCTCGCAGTTCGTCGCGCTCAAGGCGCGCATGCCGTGGCTGGACATCAACCAGGAGCGCCACCATCCCTACGCCGGCTACGAGGGCATCGTCGAGCTGGTGCACGAGATCGACCGCGCGATCCACAACCCGGTGTGGCAGCAGGTGCGCATCCCGGCGCCGTGGGGCGACGACGGCGAGACCCTGGGCGCGCTGCCCGGCGCTCAACCGGTCCCGCAACCTGCCCCGCAATTTGCCCCACAACCCGCCGCCGTGCCGGCCTGAAGGCCGCGCCGCCATCGCCAGGAGCCAGCATGGCCCAAGTCGTCGAATCCCGCAAAGCCTGCGCGGTCAATCCGCTCAAGATGAGCCAGCCGCTCGGGGCGAGCTTCGCCTTCCTCGGGCTCGACGCCTGCATGCCGGTGATGCACGGCTCGCAGGGCTGCACCTCGTTCGGGCTGGTGCTGCTGGTGCGCCATTTCAAGGAGGCGATCCCGCTGCAGACCACGGCGATGAACGAAGTCACCACCATCCTGGGCGGCTACGAGAACATCGAGGCGGCGCTGCTCAACATCCGCAAGCGCGCCGCGCCGCGCATCATCGCCATCTGCTCCACGGGCCTGACCGAGACCAAGGGCGACGACGTGGAGGGCTACCTGGTCACGGCGCGCCAGCGCAAGCCGGAGCTGGCCGACACCGAGATCGTCTACGTCTCCACGCCCGACTACGTGGGCGCGTTCGAGGACGGCTACAAGCACGCCGTCACCGCGGTGGTGCGCGCGCTGGTCAGGCCGCTGCCGGTGGCGGCCGGGCAGGTCACGCTGCTGCCGGGCAGCCATTTGTCGCCGGGCGACATCGACGAGCTGCGCGAGATCGTCGAGGCGTTCGGCCTGGAGGCCATCGTGCTGCCCGACATCTCCGGCTCGCTGGACGGGCACATCGCGCCCGACTGGCGCGGCACCACGCTGGGCGGCACCACGCTCGCGCAGATCCGCGCGGCTGGCGCCTCGGCCTTCACCATCGGCGTGGGCGAGCAGACCCGCGAGGCGGCCGAGGCGCTGCAATCGATCGCGGGCACCGGGTTCGAGATCTTCCCGCGGCTGACCGGGCTGGAGGCCAACGACCGCCTGCTGGAGCGGCTCGCGCAACTCTCGGGGCGGCCGGTGCCGGCCAGGTACCGGCGCCAGCGCAGCCAGTTGCTCGACGCCATGCTCGACGGCCATTTCTACACCGGCGGCATCAAGGTCGCCATCGGCGCCGAGCCCGACCTGCTGCTGGCGCTCGGCGGCCTGCTGCACGAGATGGGCGCCGAGCTGTGCTGCTGCGTCAGCACCACGCAGTCGGCGGCGCACGCGCTGCTGCCGGCGCAGCAGGTGGTGCTCGGCGACCTGGAGGACATGGAGCGCGCCGCCGCCGGCTGCGACCTGCTCATCACGCATTCGCACGGCCGGCAGATGGCCGCGCGCCTGGGCAAGCCGCTGCTGCGCGCGGGCTTTCCGCTGTTCGACCGCGTCGGCAACGCGCATCGCCGCCAGGTCGGCTACCGCGGCACCATGAACCTGATCTTCGAGGTCGCCAACCTGATGATCGAGCAGATCGCGCACCATCACCCGGGCGACTGGCCGCTGCCGCGGGCGGCGCTCGACCTCGCCGCGCGCGACCCGGCGCGCGCGGTGGACATTCCGGTCGTCGCCGCCGGCGCGTGAGTGGATACCCGAGCGGATCCCTGAACGGCTACCCGATCCACACCAAGGAGCACTGAGCATGAAGATAGCGTTCGCCACCCAGGACAAGCAGTACGTCGATGCGCACTTCGGCTGGGCCAAGAGCATCGTCACCTACGACGTCACGCCGCACGGCTACCGCTTCGTCGAGTCGTTCGACTTCGGCGGCAAGCTGGAGGAAGACGGCGACGAGGACAAGCTCGCGCCCAAGCTGGACGCCATCAAGGACTGCGCCATCCTCTACGTGGCCGCCATCGGCGGCTCCGGCGCGGCGCGCGTGGTGGCGCTGAAGATCCACCCGATCAAGGTGCCGCAGCCCGAGGGCATCGAGGACATCCTCGGCCGGCTGCAGCAGGTGCTCAAGGGCACGCCGCCGCCGTGGCTGCGCAAGGCGCTGGCCAAGGACGGCGAGCGTGCCCAAGATTTCGAAGACGACGAGGTATCTCATGGCTGACGCCAGCATCGAAGCGCCCACCGCCAATCCTGCCGCCACCGACGACGCGGCGCTGCTCGCCACGCCGTTCGTGCAGCAGCTGGTCAAGCAGCTGCGCGCGCAGGACACCCACGGCGCGTGGGACGGCAAGAGCGACATGCAGTTGCTCAGGCCCTACATCCTGACCCCCGAGGAGCGCCGCGCGATCCCGCTGATGGGCGACCCCGACCCCGAGACGCTGTGGCGGCTGGAAATCTTCTACAGCGCCATCGCCGTGGCCATCGAGCGCCAGACCGGCCAGATGGTCTCGCCGATGATGAAGATGAGCCACGAGGGCTTCGGCCGCCTGGTGCTGCTGGCCGGCCGGCTGGTGGTGGTCAACAAGCAGTTGCGCGACGTGCACCGCTTCGGTTTCCCGTCGCTGGAGAAGCTGGCCGACGCCGGCGGCAGGTTCCTCGACGAGGCGATCGGCATGATCGAGGCCTATCCGGCCGTGGCCCGCTACGGCGCCTGAAGGCGGAACGAAAGGAACGAGAGGAACGAGAGGAACGAGACCACCATGAGCACCGAAGCCGACGAACGCAAGGCGCGCCTGAAGAAACTCAACGCGCAGGCCACGCAGGCCAAGATGGACCTGCACGACCTGTCCGAGGAGCTGCCCACCAACTGGGAGCAGATCCTCGCCGTGGCGCAGCGCTGCCACGACGCCCACGCCGCGCTGATGGCGGCGCGCAAGGCCGCGGCGGCCTGAGCCACGCGCCCGCCCACGGAGAACGGAGAACCGCCATGAGCGACATGTTCAGCGTCACCCTGCCCAGCGGCGCCATCTGGACGCCGACCTTCGTCGCCGCGCTCGACGAGGAGAAATGCATCGGCTGCGGCCGCTGCTTCCGGGTCTGCCCGCGCGGCGTGCTCGAGCTGGTCGGCCTGGACGAGGACGGCGAGCACATCGCGCTGGCCGGCGACGACGACGAGGACGACGAGTACGAGAAGAAGGTCATGACCATCGCGCACAAGGAGCTGTGCATCGGCTGCACGGCGTGCGCGAAGATCTGCCCGAAGAAGTGCTACACGCACGCCGCCGCCGCGTTGTGAGCGAGGAGCCGGTCATGGACTATCGGGCGGTGTTGATGGCATGCGCGGCGGACCGGGACGATCCCACCGCGCTGGCGCTGGCCGGCGTGCTGTCGGCCGGCTTCGCGCGCGGCGGCACCGGCCTGCTGCCGCTGCCGGGGCTCGATGCCGGCCAGACGCGCCGGCTGCTGGCGCGCTGGTTTCCGGGCGCGGACCTGGCGCTGGGGCTGGCCTGGGACGCGCTGGCCGGCGCCAGCCGCGCCGGGGCGCGCCTGGACGAGTTCGACGACCTGGTGGCGCTGCTCAACGCGCATGCCGATCCCGCCGCCGAGCCCGCCGAGGAAGCCAACCAGGTGGCCCATGCGCTGGCCTGCGCCAGCCTCGGCGACAACCACCTGTGGCAGGACCTGCTGCTGCCGTCGCGGCGCGAGCTGTCCGCGCTGATCGGCCGCTGGTTCCCGCGGCTCGCGGCGAAGAACACGCACGACATGAAGTGGAAGAAGTTCTTCTACAAGCAGTTGTGCGAGCAGGAGGAGATCTTCCTGTGCAAGGCGCCGAGCTGCGGCGTGTGTTCCGATTACGCCATGTGCTTCGGAGCCGAGTAGCGGACGCGGCTCACCCGACCTGTCACGCCGCGATGGCGACGCTTGCGCGCGCAGGCCGTCGTTTTTCTGGCCACGGCATGGAAATTGCATTGGCACGTCTACCGTTATATACGGCAATATATAACCAGCCATAACCGACACAAGAGCCAGCACCATAGCCGACAAACCGGACCACAATCCCGACACGCTCATGGATCCGCACCACCGCGCCGCGCCCGCATCGCCTTCCCCGACATCGCCGACATTGCCGTCATCGACATCATCGCCGTCCGGCGCCCGCTGGGTGCCGTGCACGCGGGCCTGCTACCTGACGCTGCACTGGCCGGTCTCCGAGGCGCAGCCGGGCCGGCGCGAGGCGCCGGCGGGCTGCCTGCCGGTCCTGCCGCAGCCGCCGCACCGCCTGCTGGCGATCTGCGAGGAAAGCGGCCTGCGCGAGCTGGTGATGCATCACATGCGGCGGCTGCGGCTCACGCCGCTGTTCGCGCGCGCCGGCAACTGCTTCGAGTGCGTGGCCTCGCGCGTGGCCGACTTCGTGGTCGAGTCGTGCGGCGGGCCGCTGTACTACAGCCAGCACCACGCGCACCTGCAGGCCGGCGCCGGCCTGCCGCTGCTGCTCGACGAGGAAGGGCGCGAGCTGTGGCTGGTGCAGCTCTGGCACGCCTTCGACGATGCCGGTTTCCCGCCCGCGCTGCGCGCCGATTTCTGGGGCTGGGCCGAGCCGCTGTCGGTGCACCTGCTGGCGCCGCAGGCGCGCCACGCCGGCCTCACGCGCTATCCCTACGACACCGTGCGCAGCTGGTTCCCGGCGCCGCCGCCCGACGCGCGCGGCGAGGCCCGTCCCGGGCGCGGCTGACGGCCGCCGCGAAGCACCGCAGCGGGGAATGCCGCGCCATGCGCGCGCGCGCGGGCGGCGGGGAACCCCGCGGGCGGTAGCGGCTCCAAGGTGGCGGAGCCGCCACCGGCCGCGCTGCAGCCGCGGCGGCTTTCCGCTACGATGCCGTTGCCGCGGCGGCGCGGCCCGATCCGGTGGCCGCACCGCCCGTCCGCTGCCTGCCCGTTTTCTTCCCCTATCTTCGCCAGGATTTCCTGTCATGTGTCTGTCACGCCAATTCCTGCTTCCCCTGCTGGGCACGGCGGCCATCGCCGCCGCCGCGCCCGCGCTCGCCGCCGACGAAGGCCCGGCCTACGGCCCCGAGCTGCAGGGCTTCGACTACCCCGCGCCGGTCCGGCAATACGACTTCACCTCGCAGGGCGAGGCCATGCACATGGCCTACATGGACATCCGGCCGGCGCATCCCAACGGGCGCACCGCGGTGCTGCTGCACGGCAAGAACTTCTGCGCGGCGACCTGGGAGGGCAGCATCAAGGCGCTCGGCGCCGCGGGCTACCGCGTGGTGGCGCCGGACCAGATCGGCTTCTGCAAGTCCAGCAAGCCGGCGCGCTACCAGTACACGTTCCAGCAGCTGGCGCGCAACACGCACGCGCTGCTGGAATCGATCGGCGTCAAGGAGGCGGTGGTGATCGGACACTCCACCGGCGGCATGCTGGCGATACGCTACGCGCTGATGTATCCGCAGCAGACCGCGCAGCTCGCGCTGGTCAACCCGATCGGGCTGGAAGACTGGAAGGCCAAGGGCGTGCCCTCGCTGTCGGTCGACCAGTGGTACGCGCGCGAGCTGGCCACCAGCGCCGACAAGATCCGCAGCTACGAGCAGGCCACCTATTACTCGGGCACGTGGCGCCAGGACTACGAGCCGTGGGTGCAGATGCTGGCCGGCCTGAACCGCGGTCCGGGCAAGCAGCAGGTGGCGTGGAATTCGGCGCTGATCTACGACATGATCTTCACCCAGCCGGTGGTCTACGAGCTGGGCGCGCTGAAGACGCCGACGCTGCTGCTGATCGGCGACAAGGACACCACCGCCATCGCCAAGGACGCCGCGCCGCCCGACGTGCGCGCCAGGGTCGGCAACTACCCCGAGCTGGCCCGGCAGACGCTCGCGGCGCTGCCCAACGCGAAGCTGGTGGAATTCCCCGAGATGGGCCACGCGCCGCAGATGCAGGACCCGCAGGCCTTCCACAAGGCGCTGCTCGACGGCCTCGCCGCGCTGCCGTCGCCGCCGGCGAACCGCTGAGGCCGGCCGCCGCCGGCGCGCGCCGGGCGGCGTAGCGCGTCGGCCACCGCGCGCGGGCCGCGGCGCCGGCGCCGGCGCGGTGGCGCCGGTTGGTGCGTTTTACTCATCAAACCGAAAGGAATCGTCGCTTTCTCTTCCCCGGTGGCGCATTCAGAATCCTTGCCATACCCCAACCTGGTTGCGGGCATGTCAAGGAGAGGCTGGATGCAGTGGAAAGTGGAGGTGGTATCGACGGATGTGCTGGTCCTGGGAGGCGGCATGGCCGGCTTTCGCGCCGCCCTTGCGGCCCAGGCCCAGGGAGCGGACGTCACGTTGGCCTACCGTGCCCGGGGCGCGTCCCCCTACGTCATCGGCTTCAATGCGCCGATCGGCAGCGTGGACCCGATGGACAGCCCCGACGTGTTCTATGAGGACATGCTCAAGGGCGGCTACTTTCTCAACGACCGGCGGCTGGTGCGCCTGCTGGCGGAGAAATCGGTCGATGCGTTCCACGAGCTCGTCGCCTGGGGCGTGCCTTTTGCCCACGCCGCCGATTCCGCCGACGGCGGTGGCCAGGTATTGCAGCGCCACCTGAGCGGGAACCGCTATCCCAGGTCGGTGTTCGTGCCCGAGAGCACGGGCGGCGCCATCCTGCAGGTGATGGCGAACCGGGCGCGCTCCCTCGGCATCCACCAGATCGCGGGGCAAAAGGCGGTCGAGCTGCTGCGCGATGGCGCCGACGTGGTGGGCGCCGTCCTGTGGAAGCCCCATTCGGACCAGATCACCGTGGTGCATGCGCGCGCCGTCGTCATCGCGATGGGCGGGATCGGCCGCCTCTACGCCGACAGCACCTATCCGGTCGACGTGGGCGCGGACGGCCTCGGCATGGCGCTCGATGCCGGCGCGCGCCTGATCGACATGGAGTTCGTCCAGTTCGAGCCGGTCGTGACGGTCTGGCCGCAGGAATGCCGGGGCATGGAAATGCCGACCTCGATGCTTGGCGACGGCGCGCACCTGCTGAACAACCGCGGGGAGCGCTTCATGCTCGGCTACAACCCGCCGCTGGGCGAACGCGGCATCGAGAAGGCGCGCCTGGCTTTGTTCATCCAGCGCGAGATCGACGAGGGGCGCGGGTTTCCCGAGGGCGGCGTGGCGTTCGACGCCACCGTGCTCAGCGAGCAGCAGCGCGAAAGCTACGTATCGCATTGCCGCAGGCTGCGCGCCGCGGGAGTCGATCCGGCCACCACCCCGCCGATCGTCGCGCCCGCGGCCCACAGCATGATGGGCGGCGTGGCGGTCGACGGCGATTGCTGGTCCGGCGTGCCGGGCCTGTACGTCGGCGGCGAAGCCGCGGGCGGCGTGCACGGCGCCAGCCGCATCGCCGGCAATGGCTGCAGCGACACGCTCGTCTTCGGCGCCATCGCCGGCGGCGGCGCGGCGCGCGGCATGCTGCCCGCGACGGCGCGCGACTGGCCCGCCATCGAAGCCAGCGCCATCGCCCGCCTGGCGCACGCCGACGGCGGCGCTTGCGCCGAGGACGTGCGCCAGGCCAAGGAAGACATGCGCAAGGTTCTCTCGGAGGCGGCCGGCATCTGGCGCAACGGGCCTGGCCTCACGGCGGGCCTGGCCGCGTTTGGCGCGCTGCACGAGAACATCTTCCGGATGCGCGCGGGCAGCCGCGAGGCCGCGGTGGAGCTGCGCGAGGCGCGGCGCATGGCGGCAGTCGGCACCACCGTCCTGCAGGCGGCGCTGGGCCGGACGGAAAGCCGCGGAGCGCACCAGCGCACCGACTTTCCCGCCACCGACAACACCCGCTGGCTGCAGCACATCGCCTTCACCCGCGGCGGCAGCGACGAACTGGTCCAGAGCCTCGAACCCATCCACTAGCCGGCGCGGGCTTGCCAGCAGGGCTTTTGCATTCCATAAATAGAACGGAGACAACATGAGATTCGGAACCACACACTCGCGGCACGCGGGAGCCTCGCTCCTGTGCGCGCTATCGCTCGCCATCGTGGTGCCGGCGGCGCAGGCGGCCGATGCCTTTCCGAGCCGGCCGGTGCGGCTGGTCGTGCCGTATCCGCCCGGCGGCGGCAACGACGTGCTGGCCCGCATCGTCGCGCCCAAGCTGGCGGAGGAACTGAAGCAGCAGGTCTACATCGACAACCGCGGCGGCGCCGGCGGCACGATCGGCACCACCTACGCCGCGCAGGCGACGCCGGACGGCTACACGATCCTGATCATCAATACCCTGCCGCACACCTCGGCCGCCGGGCTGTATCCCTCGCTGCCTTATGATCCCATCAAGAGCTTCGTGTCGATCGGCGAAATCGCCACGGTCTCCTACATGCTGGCGGTGAATCCGAAGCTGCCGGTGCATACCGTCAAGGAGTTCGTCGACCTGGCGAACGCCAAGCCGGGAGCCATCAACTATGGCTCTGCCGGCAACGGCAGCGCCACGCATCTGGCGGCGGAACTCTTCAAGTCGGTGACGAAGGCGTCGATCACGCATGTCCCGTACAAGGGCGGCGGCCAGTCGCTGACCGACCTGATGGCCGGCCAGGTGCAGGCCACCTTCGAGAACGTGGCGGCGCTGGTGCCGTTCGTCACGCCCGGCACGCTGCGGGGCGTGGCGATCACCGGTCCGAAGCGGACGGCGCTGTTTCCCGCGCTGCCGACGGTGGCGGAGTCGGGCTATCCGGGCTTCGACGTGTCGGGCAAGTTCGGCCTGGTCGCGCCCGCGGGGACCCCGGCGAGCGTGATCGCGGTCCTGAACAAGGCGCTCAACCGGGCGCTGGCCGATCCCGAGCTGATCAAGAAGCTCGCCGCGCAGGGTGCCGAAGCGGCGCCGAGCACCGCGCCGGCGTATGACGAACTGATAAAGAAGGAGTCCGCGCTGTGGCTCAAGGTGGTGCGCGACACGCACATCAAGAGCGACTGACCATGCCGCGCCGGGTCCGCCCCGGCGGCGCGGCGCAAAACCAGAAAAGGAGACAAGGCTCGTGAGCATTCTGATCGAAGAGATGCGCGGCGCATCGCTGGTACTCACGCTGAACCGGCCGGAGGCGCTCAACGCGCTGTCGTCGGAACTGGTGCAGGCGCTGCGCGACGCGGTGGGCCGCGCCACGTCCATGCCCGAGGCGCGCACGGTCATCCTGACCGGCGCCGGGCGCGCCTTTTCCGCCGGCACCGATCTCAAGCAGCGCCAGACGCTGTCCCGTGAGCAGAAGGCGGCCCAGAGCCAGCTTCTGCTGACGCTTTCCGAAGAGCTCTGGGACTTGCCCATGCCGGTGATTGCCGCCGTCGGCGGCTGGTGCCTGGGCGGCGGCGCCGAGCTGGCGCTGGCGTGCGACCTGCGCGTGGCGGCGGACAATGCCACGTTCGGCTTTCCCGAGATGACGCTGGGCGCCTATCCCGGCAGCGGCGGGCCGGTGACGCTCAGCCGCATCGTCGGCGTGACCCGCGCCAAGGACCTGCTGTTTACCGCGCGCCGGTTCGGCGCCGAGGACGCGCACCGGTTCGGCATGGTCGATCGCGTCGTGCCGGCGGAACACCTGCTCGACGAGGCGCTGAACTGGGCGCGGGAGATGGAGGCGACCGCGCCCCTGGCGCTGGCGGCGCTCAAGCGTTCGCTGAACGAAGGGGCCAGCCTGTCGCTGCGCGAAGCGGGGGCGCTGGACCAGCGCCTGCGCCGCCCGCTGGATGCCACGCAGGACAACGAAGAAGGCATGCGCGCGCACTTCGAGAAACGGCGCCCGGTGTTTCGAGGCAGATGATGTCCCTTCCCGATTCTTCTTCGCCGGGCGCCGGCAAGGCGCTGCGGGGCCTGCGGGTGCTCGAGTTCTCCGCCGGTTCGGTCGCCGGCCAGTATGGCGGGCAGTGCCTGGGCGACCTGGGCGCCGACGTGGTCCGCGTGGACGGCGCGTGGACGGCGGGCGCGGCCTGCCACGCGGCCTTCAACCGCAACAAGCGATCGCTGTCGGCGGACCCGCACACCGGCGAGGGGCGCGAACTGCTGCGCCGTCTGTGCAGCCGCGCCGACGTGCTGATCGACGCGCTGCCCGCGGCCACGCTCGACGGGCTGGGCCTTGGCTGGCCCGAGCTGTCGCGCGCCGCGCCGCGGCTGGTGTACGCGCGCGTGGTGCCGGCGGTGATGCCCGCTGGCCCCGCGCCGCAGGACGCCGCCGATCTGCTGGCCGAAGCCGCCGGGGGCTACATGGGCATCACCGGCGGGCGGGACGGCGCGCCCAGCCGCCTTGGCACCTCGGCCCTGGAGGCCCTGGCCGGCGTCAACTGCCAGTCGGCCATCCTTGCCGCGCTGTTCCAGCGCGCCGCGACGGGGCTGGGCCAGCATGTCTCGACGAGCGTGCTCGAATCGGAAATCGCCTTTCTGGCCAACGCCGCCGTGGAATGCCTGCTGGGCGGGCCGCAGCCCGCGCGCTGGGGGTCGGAGCACGCGCAGCAGGTCCCCTACAAGGCCTTTCGCACGGCTGACGGGTGGATCGTCGTGGCGGCCGGCTTCCAGAACCTGTACGCGGCGTTCGTGCAGGAGCTCGGCCGTCCGGACCTCGCTGCCGATGCCCGCTTCGCCACCATGTCCGGGCGGGTGCAGAACCGCGCCGCGCTATATGCCGCCCTGGATGCGGAAACGGCGCGCCACGGCACCGGCGACCTCCTGCGCCGGCTGGAGCGCTCGGGCGTGCCGTGCGCGCCGGTCAACGACCTGGCGCAGGTCTTTGCGCACCGGCAGGTGCGCCATCGCGGCATGCGCGTCGACCTGCCGGGCGGGCGGCCCGGCGCGCGCGCCGTGCTCGGCCCTCCCGCCAGGTATTCCGCCTTTGCCGTCGCCGAGGACTGGATGGCGCCGCCCGTGGCCGGCGAGCACACCGAGAGCGTATTGCAGGACTGGCTCGCGCCCGCGGACCAGGTTGCACCCCTAGTTCCCTAAACCCTGAACCATGCCAACCCCGGAGACCTTCTTCATGGAACTCGAATACTTTCAATCGCCGTCGGGCAAGATCGAAGACGTCGTCGTCGGAACCACCGTCGTCTTCACCAAGACCGTGTCCGAGTCCGACGTCTATCTGTACGCGGGCATCACCGGCGACTTCTCGCCCAACCACGTGGACGAGGAATACATGCGCAAGGGCGGGTATGGCACGCGCATCGCCCACGGCACGCTGCTCATGGGCTTCATGTCGACCGCGTCGGCCAGGCTGCGCATAGGGCGCACCGTGTCGCTCGGCTACGACAAGGTGCGCTTCCTGGACGGCGTCAGGTTCGGCGACACCGTCACCACGCGCTATGTCGTGGACAGCGTGGACCCGGCCAGCCGCCGCATCACCGCCAAGGTGGAATGCCTGAACCAGCATGGCAAGGTCGTGGCCGTGGCGACCCACATCAAGGCCTTCGTCGATTGAGTCGCCCGATGCATGACAAGCCCAAGCCCTATGCCGGGCTGAAGGTGCTCGACTTCACCCGCGTGCTCGCCGGACCCTACTGCACCATGCTGCTGGGCGACCTCGGTGCGGACGTGGTCAAGGTCGAGCTGCCCGGCACCGGCGATCCGCTGCGTCTCCAAGGCCCGCCTTTCCACGCGGGCAATGGCCTGACGTTCCTGGCGTGCAACCGCAACAAGCGCTCGCTCACGCTGGACCTGAAGTCGGCCGAAGGCGTCGCCCTGGCGCGCCGCCTCGCCGGCCAGGCGGACGTGCTGGTCGAGAACTTCCGGCCCGGCGTGATGGCGCGCCTGGGGCTCGACTACGAGAGCCTGTCGGGCGCCGCGCCGCGGCTGATCCACGCCTCCATTTCGGGATACGGCTCGGAGGGGCCGGACAGCCGCAGCGGCGCCTTCGACCTGACCATCCAGGCACTGGGCGGCTACATGAGCCTGACCGGCGACGAGGATGCCGGCCCGATCAAGCTCGGCACCTCGGCGATCGACCTCGCCGCCGGCATGCACTGCCAGGCCGCGATCGCGGCGGCGCTGCTGCAGCGGCTGGCGACCGGCATGGGCCAGCGCGTGGAGACCAGCCTGCTGGAAAGCCAGGTGGCGCTCCTGCTCGACACCGCCGTGGATCATTTCCATACCGGGCAGGTGCCCGGGCGCCGGGGCGCGGCCAGCACGCGCGCCGCGCCGCGCAAGGCGTTTCGCACGCGCGACGACCGGTGGCTGGTGATCGACGCCGCGCGCGAGGACCACTTCATGGCGCTCGTGTCGGCCATCGGCCGGCCCAGCCTGCAACGCGACCCGCGCTTCTCGTCGGCCGCGGCGCGCGTCGCCCGCCAGGCGGAGCTCTATGCCTTGCTCGATGCGCGCATCGCGGAGTTCGACTTCGCGGCGCTGGCCATCGGGCTGCGCGAGGCCGGCGTGCCGCACGCGCTGGTGCACAGCATCGAGGAGGCGCTGGCGCACTGCCGCGACACCCGCCGGGACATGGTGGCCGGCTCGGCGGGCCCCGCGGGCGGCGTGACGCCGCAGATCGCATCGGCAGTCACCTATTCGGCCTTCGACGTCGGCGCCGGCTGGACCGCGCCGCCGGCGGTCGGGCAGCACAGCGCCGACGTGCTGGCCGAATGGCTGGCCCTGTCCGCGGACGACATCGCGGGCCTGCGCCGGCGCGGCGTCATATGAGCCGGCCGGCGGCGCTACCCGCGATGCTATGATCCGGAAGCCCGCCGGGGCCCAGCGCCCGACCCGGCGGATGCGAGCCTTCGCGGCGCCGCGGGCGGAGCTGGCGTCGTCGTGAAGGCAGCCCCGCATTGGGGGGGAGGACCGGAGTGCCACGCGGTGCCGCACCGGATGACATGGAGGAACTGAGGGCTTTACGCAAGGCTTGGTAAGCGCCCTATGGTCGAACGATGAGCTGGCAACTACCTTCACTGACCGCCTTGCGCACCTTCGAGGCGGCCGCGCGCCACCTGAGCTTCACCCGGGCCGCGCAGGAACTGAATCTCACGCAGAGCGCCGTCAGCCGGCAGATCCGGCAGACCGAGGAATACCTGGGCCTGATGCTGTTCCAGCGGGTCAAGAAGCGCTTGGTCCTGACCGAAGCGGGGCAGAGCTACGTGGAGGACATCCGCGCCTCGCTCGAGCAGATGCAGACCGCCACGGTCAACCTGCTGGCGCACAAGGGCAAGGGCGGCATCATCCGGCTGGCGACGCCGCCCGCGTTCTGCACCCGGTGGCTGATCCCGCGGCTGGCGGAATTCTCCACGCGGTTCCCCAACATATTCGTCGACCTCTCCACGCGCGCCAAGCCCTTCGATTTCCAGTCCGAGCCCTTCGATGCCGCGATCTACTACGGCGCCAACGACTGGCCGGGCGCGGTGGTGACGGAGAAGCTGGTGGGCGAGGAACTGCTGGTGGTGTGTTCCCAGAGCTACTACCAGGCCAACCGGGAGAACCTGCTGTCCATCGACCACTTCGGGCGCCATGTGCTGCTGCAGCAGACCAGCCGCCAGACCTGCTGGCCCGAGTGGATGCAGAGCCGTGGCGTGCACGGCGTCAACGGCCTTGCCGGGCCGCGCTTCGAGCATCTCTACATGGTGCTGCAGGCGGCGGTGGCCGGGCTGGGCCTCGGGCTGCTGCCGCGCATCCTGATCGAGGACGAGGTGGCGACCGGCCGCCTGGTGGCGCCGTTCCCCGGCACGTTCACCAGCGAGGACGCCTATTGCCTGGTATTTCCGGAGGCAAAGAAGAACGAGTCGAGGCTCGAACTGTTCCGTTCCTGGATCCACGAAGAAGCGCGCCGGCAGACGGTCCGGGACGTCCGCGACGCCGGCGCCGGCGCCGCGCAGCAGGCCTGAATCCTTCCCCCGCGCCGGCCGGCGCGCCGTTTCGACGCCCGGCGCTTGACACACGGCGCTTGACGCACGGCACGCGCCCTGCCTGGCGCTCGCCCCTTCCGCACGCATGACCTGACAACTTTTTATCGCTTTCTACCCTCGCGGCACCGTGACACAGTGGTGTCGCCACCACGGTGGAAACCATAAAAAAAGGAGACATCCATGCTGCAGAAGTTCATGGCTTCGATGGTCGTGCTGAGCGCCGCGGTATTCGCCACGTCGGCCGTGGCCGAGCCCACCTATCCCGACAAGCCGATCCGGCTCATCGTCCCGCAGCCGCCCGGAGGCGCCAACGACAACCTCGCGCGCATCGTGGGCGACAAGCTCTCGCTCACGATCAGGCAGCCGGTGGTGGTGGACAATCGCCCCGGCGCGGGCATCACGGTCGGCACCTCCATCGCGGCCAAGTCCCCGGCCGACGGCTACACCATGCTGATGGTCAATTCCATCATGTTCTCGGCCAGCCCCAGCCTCTACAAGGGCATTCCCTATGATCCGGTGAGCGACTTCATGCCCGTCGCCAGCCTGGGCGTCGGCTCCTACGCGCTGGTGGTCGCCGACAAATTCCCGGCGCAGAACTTCGCCGAATTCATCAAGCTCATGAAGGCGGACCCGGGCAAGTACAACTATTCCTCCTCCGGCATCGGCAGCACGCCGCACCTGATCACGGAGATGCTCAAGCGGGCCGCCGGCTTCGAGGCCACGCACGTTCCCTACAAGGGGGGCGGCCCCTCCGTCGTCGGGCTGCTGGGCGGCGAAGTGGCCTTCACCGTCGAGAGCACGTCGACGATCGAGCCCCACGTCCGCGCCGGCAAGCTGCGCGTGCTGGCCGTGACCAGCGGGCAGCGCCTGGCGCAGTATCCCAATGTCCCCACCGTGGCCGAGACCGGCATCCCCGGGTTCGAGGTGACGGCGCTCTACAGCCTTGCCGTGCCCAAGGGGACACCCAGGGCCGCCGTGGACAAGCTGGGCACGGAGGTCGCGCGCATCGTGGCGTCGCCGGAGGTCGGGCGCGCCTTCGACAAGCAGGGCGTGCAGGCGGTGAATCTTCCCGCCGAGCAGGTCCAGGCGCGCATCCGTTCCGAGGTCGACAACTGGTCCAGGATCGTCAAGGAAGCGAAAATCAAGGCCGAGTAGATCGGGCCCATCCCAAGGAGAGAGAAAACCATGCAGAAGACAGACAAGCCGCTGAGCGGTGTACGGGTGCTCGATTTCACCCGCTTTTTCGCCGGGCCCTACTGTGCCCAGTTGCTCGGGGACCTGGGCGCGGACGTGGTCAAGGTGGAGTCCCCCGGCGGCGGCGATCCGCTGCGCGAGCAAGGGCCGCCGTACTTCAAGGACAACGGCATCACCTGGTACGCGACCAACCGCAACAAGCGCTCCATCGTGCTCGACCTGCGCAGCGACGAGGGCCGGCAGACCGCGCGCGCGCTGTGCCTCAAGGCCGATGTCGTGCTGGAGAACTTCCGTCCCGACGTCATGGGACGGATGGGCCTGGACTACGAGACGCTCGCGGCCGCGTCGCCGCGGCTGGTCTATGCGTCGATATCCGGGTTCGGCGCCGACGGCCCGGACGCCGCGCTCGGCGCGTTCGACCTGACCATCCAGGGGGTGGGGGGGTACATGAGCATCACCGGCTCCCGCGAGGGGGCGCCGGTCAAGCTCGGCACGTCCGCGTTCGACATGCTGGCGGGGATGAACTGCCAGACGGCGATCGTCGCCGCCCTGCTGCAGCGCGAGCGCACCGGCCGGGGGCAGCACGTCATGACCAGCCTGCTGGAAAGCGAGGTCGCCTTCCTCGCCAACGCCGCGCTCGAGTACCTGATGACCGGGGAGGAGCCCCGCAAGTGGGGTTCCGAACACGCGCAGCAGGTGCCCTACAAAGCGTTCGAGACGCGCGACGGCTGGGCCGTGATCGGCGCGGGCTTCCAGAATTTCTTCGAATCGTTCGTGAAGATCCTGGGCCGCCCGGAACTGCTGCGGGACGAACGCTACGGCACGATGCCGGCCCGCGTGGTGCACCGCGACGAGCTCTATGCCACGCTCGACGAGGAAGTGCGCAAGTGGGCCACCGACGACATCCTCGCCCGGCTGGAGGAAGCCGGCGTGCCCTGCGCGCCGGTAAACAGCATGAGCCAGGTCTTCGCCAACCGGCAGGTGCGCCACCGGGGCATGCAGCTGACCCTGCGCCACCCGCGCTATGGCGAGGTCCCCACGCTCGGCCCGGCGGTGCGCTACAGCGGCTTCGACATCACCGAAGGCTGGACGGCGCCCCCCGAAGTGGGCGAGCACAACGAAGACGTCATGCGGCAATGGCTCGGCTAGGCGCGGCGCGGCCCTCCCGGGGCTGAAGCCGTGCCCGCCGCCGCGGCCCTGCCTGGTCCCGGGCGGGCCGGGGCGCCGGCGCCGCGCGCTGGTGCTACCATGCGCGCAGCTTGCCGGCCCGGGCATGGCGCGCGGGCGGCCAAACACGTCTTTGCAGGAGAGTCCGGATGGATCCCACCGTAGTGATCAGTACCTTCGAGCGCATCGCCACCGACGAAACGGTCGAGCTTTCGGTCGACGACGCCGTGGCGGGACTGGCCGCGCTGCTGGCCAGCGAGCCGTTCACGGACGCGGCGCGCGCCCTGCTCGAGAAAGTGGGCGCCACGTTGTACCGGGTCGGGCTGGACGGCTACGAAGACTGAGCGCGCGGGGGCCGGGCGCCCGGCAAAAGGGTCTCGCCCCGGTCCTTTTTGCGCCGCGCGGCAGACTTTTTTCGCAGCTTCGTTGACACCATCCCCGCCGGCCTGTATAAACGCTGATGCAGGTCTTTCAAGCGGTTACTCCGATGTTATGGATCGTCCCCTCCAAGCGGCGATTCAATTGCTCCATGTTCCTTCCTTGATCGTCGTGCCTGGTGAGCATCAGGCTCATTCAGAACTTTTAAGGTTTAAAGGATATCCAGCATGGAAACCGGTACCGTCAAGTGGTTCAATGATTCCAAGGGCTTCGGCTTCATCACCCCGGACGCAGGCGGCAACGACCTGTTCGCGCACTTCTCCGAAATCCAGGGCAGCGGCTTCAAGTCCCTGCAGGAAGGCCAGAAGGTGCGTTACGTCGCCGGCGTGGGCCAGAAGGGCCCGGCAGCGACCAAGATCGAACCGATCTGATCGCCGCAGCTTCACCCAGCTTCACCGCTGAAAAAAACCCCGCCAGGCGGGGTTTTTTTTATGGCTGCGACGCTCGCCGCCGCCGCAAATAAAAGGCAGGCCGCGCGGGCGATAGGAGTAGAGTGGGGAGCATCGAACCGCGGAGCGCATCATGGATACCAACCCGATTGCTAGCTACAAGGGGTACGACCTGTACCCGCTCGTCTACAAGCATGCGGTGGTGCGCAACTGGCCCGAGCGCAGGCCCGACCGGACCTTCGACGCTGCCGTGGTGATCTGCCGCGAGGGCGGCGAGCCCAGCGGCGGACAGGCCCGCACGTTCCGCCTCGACAGCACCCAGTGGGACAATGTCGGCGCCGCGCGCCGCGGCGTGCTGCGCTATGCCGAGGACATCATCAACGGCGCGGTTCCCGGGCAGTCCGTGGTATCGCTCTGACACCGGCGCGGGGCCGCCGCGCGGGCCGCGGCGATCCCCGGTAACATGGCCGGACCCCCGCAGCGCGGGACGGTCCGCGCCGGCGGCCTGTCCGGCTGTCAAATCCGGCCGCGCGCGCCGCGGCCTTGCGAGCGCACACACCATGAGCAAGGTTGCCGCACCGTCGAACTTCCTGTGTACCCTGCCGGGCGAGGGCAAGGGCATCGCCTATCACGTCGCCGTCAGCTTCGTCGACGCCAGCCGCCCGAACGGCGTGCGCTTCACCAGCTTCGTCGGCGAAGGCCGGCGCTCGTTCGGCGTGCAGGCCAGCGATGACACGGCGCTGGCCGGCGACGTCGCCGGCAGCTCCGAGGCGCTTTGCCGCCTGGCCATCGGCCAGGCCATCCGCGACAACCTCTACGACAAGAGCGGCGAGGGCGACTACGTGCTCGACCCGCAGGCGCAGCCGTGGGACGGCGAACTGCGCCCGGTCGGCTCGCGCGCCGCCGCGGGCGTGCCGCGCATGCGCTTCCCCAGCTAGCCGGACTACTTGCCCTCGTCGGGCACGTTGTAGGTCTGCTGCAGCGATGCGGTGAAGGGCCGGATCTTGTCGAGGCAGGCCTTGCCGTTCTCGCCTTCCATCGTGGAGAGGGCCCAGTTGCAGCCATCGGCATCGGGCGCATGCCAGACCACGTCGCCGAAGCAGGTGCCGGCGCATTCCGCGTGTTTCTGCTGCTCGGCGCGGATCATCGCGCGCAGTTCCGCCTTGTGCTTGATCTGTCTGGCCATCGTTGTCTCCCGTGCCGGCGTTTTCCGGGCAGCATACGCCGTTTGCCGGCGAGGGTGTGCGATTTGTTTGGCGCGCGCGGCAGTGTGGCGGGCCGCGCAAAATCCCACGGTGGACGCGCGCGTTAGCGCCTATGCTGGCAGCAGGAGCGCGCCGCCGGCGGCGCGCCCGACACGTCGGGAGGGGGACCAAATGCGGCGAGACATGTCTTTCGCGGACCGCGTTCTGACGGCGCTGCGGGCCGACAGCCAGGCCATGCTGAGCGATCTCCAGCTGGCCAAGGCGCTTGGCAACGTCGAGGCATCCAAGCTCGGCCACCACCTGCTGTTGCTGCAGGACGCGGGGCTGGTGGCCAAGACGGCCACGTCCGGATGGCGCCTGACCTGGGCCGGGCACGACCGCGCGGAGGCGCGCAGCAACGCCTAGCGCGGCTGCGCGCCGCCCACGTCATTCTTCCTGGAACGCTTCCTCGCGCTTGGCCTTGATCGACGGCAGCGCCACGATGCACACCAGCACGGCCGCCGCGATCAGCAGGCCCAGCGACAGCGGGCGCGTGACGAACACGGTGAACGCGCCGCGCGACAGCAGCAGCGCGCGGCGGAAGTTCTCTTCCATCATCGGTCCCAGCACGAAGCCCAGCAGCAGCGGCGCCGGCTCGCACTTGAGCTTGATGAACAGGTAGCCGATCACGCCGAAGGCCGCCGCGGTGAACACGTCGAAGGTCTGGTTGTTGACCGAGTACACGCCGATGCAGCAGAACGTCAGGATGGCCGGATACAGGTAGCGGTAGGGCACCTGCAGCAGCTTGACCCAGATGCCGATCAGCGGCAGGTTCAGGATGATGAGCATGAAGTTGCCGATCCACATCGAGGCGATCAGGCCCCAGAACAGCGCGGGGTTGCTGGTCATGACCTGCGGGCCCGGCTGGATGTTGTGGATGGTCATGGCGCCCACCATCAGCGCCATCACGGCGTTGGGCGGGATGCCCAGCGTCAGCAGCGGGATGAAGGAAGTCTGCGCGGCGGCGTTGTTGGCCGACTCGGGGCCGGCCACGCCTTCGATGGCGCCCTTGCCGAATTCGCTCGAATACTTCGAGGTCTTCTTTTCCAGCGAGTAGGCCGCGAACGAGGCCAGCGCCGCGCCGCCGCCGGGCAGGATGCCCAGCACCGAGCCCAGCGCGGTGCCGCGCAATACCGCCGGGATCATGCGGCGGAAATCGGCGCGGCTCGGCCACAGGTTGGTGACGTGGTCGGTGAAGGTCTCGCGGTTTTCCTTCTGCTCGAGGTTGGCGATGATCTCCGCGAAGCCGAACATGCCCATCGCCAGCGCGACGAAGTCCACGCCGTCGGTGAGTTCGGGTACGTCGAACGAGAAGCGCGCGGCGCCGGAGTTGACGTCGGTGCCGACCAGCCCCAGCAGCAGCCCCAGCACGATCATCGACACCGCCTTGGGCAGCGAGCCCGAGGCCAGCACCACGGCGCCGATCAGGCCCAGCACCATCAGCGAGAAGTATTCGGCGGGGCCGAACTTGAAGGCCAGCTCCGACAGCGGCGTGGCGAACGCGGCCAGGATCAGCGTCGACACGCAGCCGGCGAAGAACGAGCCGAGTCCGGCGGTGGCCAGCGCCACCCCCGCCCGCCCGCGCCGCGCCATCTGGTAGCCGTCGATGGTGGTCACCACCGAGGACGACTCGCCGGGCAGGTTGACCAGGATGGCGGTGGTGGAGCCGCCGTACTGCGCGCCGTAGTAGATGCCGGCGAGCATGATGAGCGCGGCCACCGGCGGCAGCGTGTAGGTCACCGGCAGCAGCATGGCGATGGTGGCCAGCGGGCCGATGCCCGGCAGCACGCCGATCAGCGTGCCGAGCACGCAGCCGAGGAAGCAGTAGCCCACGTTCTGCAGCGTCAGGGCCGTGGAAAACCCGAGGCCCAGATGTTCGATCAGATCCATGACGCCGTCTCCCGGCCTGCATTGTGTGGTGCCACGAGATCGTCCTCGACAGCAGGCGTGCGCAGGTTGCGCGCCTCGGTGGCTCACCAATCACACTAGGCGGATGTGCTTTCATCCGCCTTTCAGCGGGGCCGCTCGCGGGTATTCACCGATGCGCCGCGGCTGGCGCGGCCCGCCCGGCGCCAACGCGTCGGGGCGGCCTTCGCGCGCGGCGCCGGCGTGCCGGCCGCGGCCCGCTACAATGCCGGATTGCCGGCCGCGCGCCGCTTCCACTTCGCCACAGGACGCCCCCATGCCGCTGAGCGCCGAGCAGTTGACCGAATACATGGATTTCGCCGCCAGCCTCGCGCAGGCGGCCGGTGCCGCCAGCCTGCCGTATTTCCGCAGCGCGCCCGCGGTGGAGGACAAGGGCGGCCGGCGCTTCGATCCCGTCACCGAGGCGGACAAGGCCGCCGAGCACGCCATGCGCGCGCTGATCCGGGCGCGCTATCCGCAGCACGGCATCCTCGGCGAGGAAGAGGGGCGCGTGGCCGGCAGCTCGCCGCTGACCTGGGTGCTCGACCCGATCGACGGCACGCGCGCGTTCATCACCGGGCTGCCGCTGTGGGGCACGCTGATCGCGCTCAACGACGGCCAGCGCCCGGTGCTGGGCGTGATGGACCAGCCCTACACGCGCGAGCGCTTCAGCGGCGACGGCCGCGGCGCGTGGCTCAACGGCCAGCCGCTGCGCACGCGCGCCTGCGCGGAGCTCGCGCAGGCCAAGGTGATGTGCACCACGCCCGAGATGTTCGACGACGAGGCCCAGTTCGCGGCCTTCCGGCGCGTGGCCGATGCCGCGCGCATGCAGCGCTACGGCGGCGACTGCTATGCCTATTGCATGGTCGCCGCCGGCCACGTCGACGCGGTGGTCGAGGCCGGCCTCAAGCCGTATGACGTGCAGGCGCTGATTCCCATCGTGCAGGGCGCCGGCGGCGTGATGACGAGCTGGAGCGGCGGCGATGCGCAGCACGGCGGCACCGTGGTGGCCTGCGGCGACGCGCGCCTGCACGGCCAGATCCTGGCGCTGCTCAACGCGCCGGCGTAGGCGCGCGCCGCGCCTGCCCCGCGGCGGGTGTCGCGGCAGGCCGTCACGGCCGGATCACGGTCCGCAGGAAGAGTATGATGCGGACCTCTTTTTTTGCAGCACGGGAAGAAACCAGAAACATGACGTCAAACGCATGCGGCCTCGATTTCGGCACCTCCAATTCCACGGTGGGCTGGGTCCGTCCGGGCCACGCCACGCTGTTGCCGCTGGAAGACGACAAGCTGACGCTGCCGTCGGTGATCTTTTTCCATGCGGAAGACCCGCTGGTCAGCTACGGCCGCGCCGCGCTCGGCGACTATCTGGCCGGCTACGAAGGCCGGCTGATGCGCTCGCTCAAGAGCCTGCTGGGCACCTCGATGATGGAAGACAGCACCGAGGTGATGGGGCAGGCCATGCCGTTCCGCAAGCTGCTCGCCCATTTCATCGGCGAGCTCAAGCAGCGCGCCGAGCGCGCCGCCGGCGCGCGCTTCGAGCGGGTCGTGCTGGGCCGCCCGGTGTTCTTCATCGACGAGGACGAGCAGGCCGACCGGCTCGCCGAGCAGACCCTGCGCGAGATCGCCGCCGACGCCGGCTTCAGGGACATCGAGTTCCAGTTCGAGCCGATCGCCGCGGCGTTCGACTACGAAGCCACCATCGGCCGCGAGGAGCTGGTGCTGGTGGCCGACATCGGCGGCGGCACCTCCGACTTCTCGCTGGTGCGCCTGTCGCCCGAGCGCGCCGGCAAGGCCGACCGGCGCGGCGACATCCTCGCCAACGGCGGCGTGCACATCGGCGGCACCGATTTCGACAAGAGCCTGAGCCTGGCCAGCGTGATGCCGTTCCTCGGCCTGGGCAGCGAGCTGCGCAACGGCAAGGCGATGCCGTCCGGCCAGTACTTCGACCTGGCGAGCTGGCACACCATCAACCAGGTGTACACGCGCAAGGCGTGGTCGCACGTGATGGACAACTACCGCGACGCCGCCGACACGGTCAAGCTCGACCGCCTGATCAGCCTCATCAAGCAGCGCGCCGGCCACTGGCTGGCGATCCAGGTGGAAGCGGCCAAGATCGCGCTGTCCGCCGAGCCGCATGCCGAACTCGACCTGGGCCGCATCGCGCCGGGCGAGACCATGACCATCGGCCGCGCCGACTTCGACCGCGCCATCGGCAAGCTGGTCGGCAAGACCGAGCAGACCGTGCAGGTGCTGCTGCGCGACGCCGGCGTGCGGGCCGGCGACATCGACACCGTGCTGTTTACCGGCGGCTCGAGCAGCGTGCCGCTGCTGCGCGAGCGGCTGTCCGACCTGATCCCGGGCGCGCAGCGCATCGAGGGCGATCTGTTCGGCGGCATCGGCTCGGGGCTGGCGCTGGACGCGCGCCGCAAGTTCGGCTGAGGGCCGGGCCGCGCGGAAAAAGCGCGGCGCGGCGCATGGCGGCGGGGCCTCTCCCCGCCGCCATGCCGTCATGCTAATGTGCCGTTTTCGCGCAATCGAAGAGGCAACACATGCAAGCGGCAATCGTCGAAGCCGGCTACGGCTCCGATCCGGTCGGCCTGGTCAGCGGCTTCCGCTTTCCGCCGGGCGAGGCGGGCCGGCCCATCGACTCGGCCAGCGCGTCCGCCTGGCTCAAGTCGCCGCCGCCCGGCGACGAATTCATCTGGCTGCATTTCAACCTCGCCCACAGCGCCTGCGAGCGCTGGCTCAAGGGGCAGATGGAGCTGCCCGAAGGGTTTTTCGAGGCGCTGCGCGAAGGCTCGCGCTCCACGCGCATCGAACGCCTGGACACGGCGCTGCTGGCCGTGGTCAACGACGTCATCTATAACTTCGGCGTCACTTCCACCGACATCTCCACGCTGTGGGCCTGCGCCGACCGCCGCCTGCTGGTGACGGCGCGCCTCAAGCCGCTGCGCTCGGTGGACCAGTTGCGCGCCTCGGTCAAGCGCGGCGAGGTGTTCGCCTCGCCGCTGTCGCTGCTGGTGCACCTGCTGCGCGACCAGGCCGACGTGCTGGTGCACATCGTGCGCGAGACCACCGCCAACGTGGATCAGATCGAGGACCGCCTGCTATCCCAGCGGCTGCAGGGCAACCGCGTGGAGCTGGGCTCGATGCGGCGCGGGCTGGTGCGCCTGCAGCGCCTGCTGGCGCCCGAGCCCGGCGCGCTGTTCCGCCTGCTCAACCGGCCGCCGCCGTGGCTGCGCGAGGAAGACAGCCTGGACCTGCGCGCCTCCACCGAGGAGTTCTCGCTGGTGCTCAACGACCTCACGGCGCTGGTCGAGCGCATCAAGCTGCTGCAGGAAGAGATCGCCGCCACGCTCAACGAGCAGACCAACCGCACGCTGTTCACGCTGACCCTGGTGACGGTGCTGGCGCTGCCGATCAACATCGTGGCCGGCTTCTTCGGCATGAACGTGGGCGGCATCCCGCTGGCCGACCACCCGCACGGCTTCTGGGTGCTGGTGGTGCTGGTGGCCAGCTTCACCGTGCTGGCCGGGCGCTGGGCGTTCCGCAAGCAGGACTCCTGAACGGCGCACCACCGCGGCGCGGCGCGGCCCCGGGGCCACGCCGCGTCGCGAGGCAACCGTTCATGCCGGCGTCATATGGCGATGCTAGCGTGGCACGTTGTTGCGAACAGGAGCGTGCAAATGAGGCCAGAAGAGAGCGATCTGATCCGGCGTATCCACCGCGAGGTGGCCGATCACTACGACGAAGAACTCGAACTGGAGCTGGAGGACCACCACGTCGACACGCTGTTCGGCGAGGGCGGCGGCGGCCTGGACGAGGCCGAGCGCGCCATGCGCCGCCACTACTTCCGCGAGCTGTTCCGCCTGCAGGGCGAACTGGTCAAGCTGCAGAGCTGGGTGGTGGACACCGGCCACAAGGTTGTGATCCTGTTCGAGGGGCGCGATGCCGCCGGCAAGGGCGGCGTGATCAAGCGCATCACGCAGCGGCTCAATCCGCGCGTGGCCCGCGTGGCGGCGCTGCCGGCGCCCAACGACCGCGAGCGCACGCAGTGGTATTTCCAGCGCTATGTCTCGCACCTGCCGGCCGCCGGCGAGATCGTGCTGTTCGACCGTTCCTGGTACAACCGCGCCGGCGTCGAGCACGTGATGGGTTTCTGCAGCGACGACCAGTACGAGGAATTCTTCCGCTCGGTGCCGGAGTTCGAGCGCATGCTGGTGCGCTCGGGCATCCAGGTCATCAAGTACTGGTTCTCGATCTCCGACGAGGAGCAGCACCTGCGCTTCCTCTCGCGCATCCACGACCCGCTCAAGCAGTGGAAGCTCAGCCCGATGGACCTGGAGTCGCGCCGCCGCTGGGAAGACTACACGCGCGCCAAGGAAGTCATGATGGAGCGCACCCACATCGCCGAGGCGCCGTGGTGGGTGGTGCAGGCCGTGGACAAGAAGAAGGCGCGCCTGAACTGCATCCACCACCTGCTGCAGCAGATGCCCTACGTCGAGCGCACGCAGCCGCCGGTGGTGCTGCCGCAGCGCGAGCGGCACGAGGACTACTCGCGCCAGCCGGTGCCGCAGGAAATGATCGTTCCCGAGATTTACTGAGCCGGCGACGGGCGAAGGACGCCGCCGCCCGGGCCGCCCGGGCTGTCGACGAAGCCGGCTCACCGCTTGTGTTCTCCCCCGCCCGCCGTGCAATGCGGCTCCGCGAAGCGCGGCAAGACGGGTTCCCGACGATGACCGTCCTTTCCGCGCGCCGCCTGGCGCCGCGCGGCCCCCCGGGCCACGCCGCCGATGGCAATATACCGGCGGCCGGCGGCCGACCGACCCCGCGGCGCAGCGCGGACATCCCATGCCGAACTAAAGCTCCCCGCCGCGGCTGCCGATATTTGTCTTGATTTGTATTGGCCAATGAATGCGCCGGCTGCCGCCGGCCGCCGCTTATCCCCGAAACGGAGCAAGAAGAACATGTCGGACACCAGAATCCGCCCGCGCGCCAGCGTCCTCGCATCCCTCCTGGCCGCCGCCGCGCTGGCCGCCTGCGGCGGCGGAGGGGACAGCGCCCCGGCCCCCCAGACCACCAGCGGCCCGGTGGTGCCCCCGGTGGTCGCCGCGCCGGCCCCGACCATGCCGGCGCTGGCGCCCGCGTGCGCCGGCACCGAATGCGGCGCGGCCGACGGCAGCAACTACAGCGGCAGCGGCACGGGCGTCTGGTCGGCCTCCAACACGGCCGGCGTCGCGCTCGACCTGCCGGTCTCCATCGGCGGCGTGAACGGCAAGCCGGTCACGCTGCTCTACACCAACGGCGCCACCGCGCAGGCCATGCCGGCGCTGTCGCTGTCGGTGATCCAGCCGGTGGTGGGCAGCCTGTCGGTGCAGTCCGCGCAGGCCGCGCCGTCGGCGCGCGCCGAGCAGACCATGCGCGACATCGGCGAGTTCAACCGCACGGGCTGGGCCGCGCTGGCCGGCGCCAAGCATCCTGCCAGCCAGTCGGAGATGGCCGCGCCGCCGCCGCACGCCTCCGTGGTCAGCGACGTCAAGAGCTGGTACCACACCGACGGCACGTCGCGCTCGGCCACGCTCGAGCGGCAGGTCAGCGCGCCGGACGGCACCGTGGTCAACTTCTGGGTGGAAACCACCGAGTGGACGCAGGCCGGCGGCAAGGTCAGCGACACCATCCTCGATGCGCTCGCCAGCGGCTTTGCCGGCTCCGGCGGCATCTATTCGATGCTGACCTCGGTCGGCGGCCCGCTGTGGGGGCCGCACAGCTACAGCAACCTGATTGCCGGCACCGGCCAGCCCGTCGACATCGTCATCCTGAACTTCGACAACAACGCCACGCCGTTCGGCACGGTCGGGTATTTCTGGGGCGTGCACAATCTGCTGAAGACGTCGGATGCGCGCAGCAACGAGTCGCTGTCGCTCTATCTCGATTCCGAGACGCTCTACCTGGGCGGCACCGAGGGCATGAAGTCGATGAAGATGACGATGGCGCACGAAGGCATGCACATGCAGAACTTCTACCGCCGCGGCGTCAAGGCCGGCTCGCAGTACGCGTTCCAGACCTGGCTCGAGGAAATGTCCGCGATGATGATGGAAGACTTCGCCAGCCATACCATCGACCCGAGCTACAACGCGATCCGCGACGTGCGCTTCCGCGACTACCTGGGCTACGGCAACGGCAACTTCAATTGCAACATCCTGAACTTCACCGGCTTCGGCCCGACCTGCGAAAGCTATTCGGTGTCGGGCAGCTTCGGCGGCTTCCTCGATCGCCAGCTCGGGCTGGCCTTCTACAAGGACCTGCTCGCGCGCACCACCAGCACCGACTCGAAGACCGTGCTCGACCAGGCCATCAAGGCCGCGCGCGCCGATTCCGGCTTCGAGCAGGAACTGCAGCGCTGGAGCGTGACCAGCAACGCGCTGATGCCGGCCGTCTCCTCGCCCGCGCGCTACGGTTATCCCGAGCGGATCGACGGCGGCTTCACGCTGCCGGTGATCGATCCGTCGCTGTATGGCGCGATCCGCAAGCTGCCGAGCTCGGTGGCCGCCACGCTGCAGCCGTATGGCAGCTTCCCGGTGGTGCGCGGCGGCACCGGCGCCACCTTCAGCGAGACCGTGCGCGTGCCGGCCGGCTCGACCCTGTCGGTGGTGGTGTACTGAGCGGGCGCGCCATGCACCGCATCCTGCTCCTGGCCGCGGTGCTGTGCCTGGCGCTGGCCGCCTGCGCCCAGCCGGCGCCGTCGGCGCAGTCGGGCAATACGGTCACGCTCACGGGCAGGGTGGCGGTCAACGGCAGCGCCGGGTTCCAGCAGCCGGTGCTGATTACCGCCGGCGGCCAGGCGTGGCAGCTCGACGCGCTGCCGCTGGAACAGGCCCGCGCGCTGGACGGCCGCGCGGTGACGGTCACTGGCGTGGTGCTGCGCGCCGCCGCGCCGGGCACCTGGGGGCCGGCCGTGCGCGTCGAGCGCGTGGCACCTGCGGAGGGCGCGCCGGCCGCGCGCTAGCGCCCGGCGCCGCCGCGCGGGAAGGCTTCTTCCAGCGTCAGCACGGTGCCGGTGAGGCTGCCGTCGTAGCCGGGCAGGGCATCCACCACCTGGCGGAAGCTGCCGCTGCGCAGCGCCGCCACGGCGCCCGCCAGCGCGGGGCTCTGCAGCCGCTCGCGCTCGATGGCGAAGAAATAGCGCTCCTTGAGCACCGGCACGAAATCGAGGCCGAAGCGCCGCGCCGCCGTCTCCACCCCGAACCCCGCATCCGCCATGCCGCTGCCGATGTAGGCGGCCACCGCCGCGTGGGTGAACTCGCCGTTGCTGTAGCCCTCGATGCGGCTGCTGTCGATGCCGCGCGCCTCCAGCATCAGGTCCAGCAGCAGCCGCGTGCCGGAGCCGGTCTGGCGGTTGACGAAGCGCACGTCGGGCCGGCACAGGTCGCGCAGGCCGGTGACGCCGCGCGGGTTGCCCGGCCGCACGAAGAGACCCTGCGAGCGCACCGCGAGGTGGATCAGCAGGTGCGTCTCGGGCCGGATCCAGGCGGCGAAGCGCGCCAGCGTGCGCTGCTCGAACTCGCCGATCGGCACATGGAAGCCGGCGATGTCGCAGCCGCCCTGGGCCAGCGCCGCCACCGCCTCCAGGCTGCCGCAGTATTTCAGGTCGTGGCGCACCTGGTGGGTCTCGAGGAAGTCGTGCAGCGCCGCCACCGCGAAGCCGTGGCTGGCGTGCAGGCGCAGCGCGGGCTCGGCGCGGTCCACCAGTTTCTTGATCTCGATCTCCAGCTCCGAGGCCAGGCTTTCCAGCGTCGGCGACAGCCGCGCGGCGATGCGCTTGCTGGCCCACACCAGCTGCTGCGCCAGCGGCGACAGCGCGCTGCCGCGCCCGCGCGTCTTGGCGATCAGCGCGCCGCCGAACAGCGCCTCGGCATCACGCAGGATGCCCCAGGCGTAGCGGTAGGACAGGCCGCTGGCCTGCGCCGACTGGCTGATGCTGCCGGTGCTTTCGATCAGGCCCAGCAGGCCGACCAGGCGCGACACGTCGAGCGCCGGCCCGGCGCCGGGATCGTCGGCGCGGACCTGCAGATGCGGTTCGATGGAGATGCGTAACATATGCGAAAAATAGCATATTGCCCGAATGGATCCAACTGCCTATAGTCCGCTCAAAGAGGCATTGCAGGCTGGCCGATATGGCTGCGCATGGCGGCGCATGGCCGCAAGTGGCGGCGCAGCATGGCGGACGCTGCACGCGGGCCGGCCCGGGCGCCTCGAGATATGAAAAAAATAGCATATAAAGCGAATCGCATATAAAGCGGTGGCCATCCGATGGCCGGCCGCGCCCCGCAGCAGTTCCTGGCAAGACGCGCAAGCCAATGCGCCGCACCGTCTGCCGCCGGCCGCAGGCGCCGGCCAGTGCTGCTTCACCAGGAGATCCGATGTCGTCCCCGTCGCTGTCCCCATCCGCCGCCGGCGCCTTGCGCGAACCGGCCCGCGCGCAGATCGCCGCCATCATCGCGGCGCGCCGCGACCTGCCGGGCGCGCTGCTGCCCATCCTCCACGACATCCAGGACACGGTGGGCTACGTGCCGTCCGAGGTCCTGCCCGACATCGCGCGCGCGCTCAACCTGTCGCGCGCCGAGGTCCACGGCGTGGTCACGTTCTATCACGACTTCCGCGAGCGCAAGGCCGGCCGCCACGTGGTGCGCGTGTGCCGCGCCGAGGCGTGCCAGTCGGTCGGCAGCGAGGCGCTGGCCGCGCATGCCGAGCAGGCCGTGGGCTGCGCGTTCCATGAAACCACCGCCGACGGCGAATTCACGCTGGAGCCGGTCTATTGCCTGGGCCAGTGCGCGTGCGGCCCGGCCGTGACGGTCGACGGCAAGCTGGCCGGGCGCGTCACGCCGCAGCGCTTCGACGCGCTGCTGGCGGCGTGCGCGCGCGGCGGGGAGGCCACGGCATGAGCGCCATCACGGTATTCGTTCCGCGCGATTCCAGCGCGCTGGCGCTGGGCGCCGACGAGGTCGCGCAGGCCATCGCGCGCGAGGCCGCGGCGCGCGGCGCCGAGATCACGCTGGTGCGCAACGGCTCGCGCGGCATGTTCTGGCTGGAGCCGCTGGTCGAGGTGCGGACCGCGGCCGGCCGCGTGGCCTACGGCCCGGTCGCGCCGGAAGACGTGCCGGGTCTGTTCGACGCGGGTTTCCTCGGCGGCGGCGCGCACGCGCTGGCGCTCGGCCCGACCGGCGAGATCCCCTTCCTCAAGCGGCAGGAACGCCTGACCTTCGCCCGCGTCGGCATCACCGATCCGCTCTCGCTGGCCGACTACACCGCCCACGAAGGCTTCGCCGGACTGACCCGCGCGCTGGCGCTGGACGGCGCGCAGATCGTGCGCGAAGTCACCGAGTCCGGCCTGCGCGGCCGCGGCGGCGCGGCGTTTCCCACCGGCATCAAGTGGCAGACCGTGCTGAACGCGAAGTCGCCGGTCAAGTACGTGGTCTGCAACGCCGACGAGGGCGACTCCGGCACCTTCTCCGACCGCATGGCGATGGAAGGCGACCCGTTCATGCTGATCGAAGGCATGACCATCGCCGGGCTGGCGGTCGGCGCCGAGCACGGCTACGTCTACGTGCGCTCCGAATACCCGCACGCCATCGCCATGCTGGAAGCCGCCATCGACGTGGCGCAGGCCGCCGGCTGGCTCGGCGACGACATCCGCGGCAGCGGCCGCCGCTTCCGCCTGGAAGTGCGCAAGGGCGCCGGCGCCTACGTGTGCGGCGAGGAAACCGCGCTGCTGGAAAGCCTCGAAGGCAAGCGCGGCGTGGTGCGCGCCAAGCCGCCGCTGCCGGCGCTCGAAGGTCTGTTCGGCAAGCCCACCGTCATCAACAACGTGATCTCGCTGGCCACCGTGCCGCTGATCCTGGCGCGCGGCGCGCAGTTCTACCGCGACTACGGCATGGGCCGCTCGCGCGGCACGCTGCCGTTCCAGCTCGCCGGCAACATCCGCCAGGGCGGGCTGGTCGAGAAGGCGTTCGGCCTGACGCTGCGCGAGCTGCTGGAAGACTTCGGCCAGGGCACGCGCAGCGGCCGGCCCATCCGCGCGGTGCAGGTGGGCGGCCCGCTCGGCGCCTACCTGCCGGTCTCGCGCCTGGACACGCCGATGGACTACGAGGCGTTCGCCGCGTTCGGCGCGGTGCTCGGCCACGGCGGCATCGTGGTGTTCGACGACACCGTGGACATGGCGCGGCAGGCCCGCTACGCGATGGCGTTCTGCGCGATCGAGTCGTGCGGCAAGTGCACGCCGTGCCGGATCGGTTCCACGCGCGGCGTGGAGGTGATCGACAAGATCATCGCCGGCGACCAGCCCGTCAGGCATGTCAAGCTGGTGCGCGACCTGTGCGACACCATGCTGGGCGGCTCGCTGTGCGCGATGGGCGGCATGACGCCGTACCCCGTGCTGTCGGCGCTCGACGCCTTCCCGGAAGACTTCGGCGTGGCCGTGCCCGCCAAGGCTGCCTGATCCCCGCACACCCAGAAAAACAAGCCAGCCAACGCCAGCATCAAGCCGGAGACCGCCTTGAACACACGCAATGAAATCGATTTCGGCACGCCCGCCAGCGATGCCCGGGAGCAGGTCACGCTGCAGATCGACGGCATCGACATCACCGTGCCGGCCGGCACCTCGCTGATGCGCGCGGCCGTGCAGGCCGGCGTCAACGTGCCCAAGCTGTGCGCCACCGACAGCCTCAAGTCGTTCGGCTCGTGCCGCCTGTGCCTGGTCGAGATCGAAGGCCGGCGCGGCTACCCGGCCTCGTGCACCACGCCGGCCGAAGCCGGCATGAAGGTGCGCACGCAGAGCGACAAGCTGGCCGACCTGCGCCGCGGCGTGATGGAGCTGTACATCTCCGACCACCCGCTCGACTGCCTGACCTGCCCGACCAACGGCAACTGCGAGCTGCAGGACATGGCCGGCGTGGTCGGCCTGCGCGAGGTGCGCTACGGCTACGACGGCGCCAACCACCGCGCCGCGGCCAAGGACGAATCCAACCCGTACTTCACCTACGACCCCTCCAAGTGCATCGTGTGCAACCGCTGCGTGCGCGCCTGCGAGGAAACCCAGGGCACCTTCGCGCTCACCATCGGCGGGCGCGGCTTCGACTCGCGCGTGACCGCGGGGCAGGGCGGCAGCTTCATGGAGTCGGACTGCGTGTCGTGTGGCGCCTGCGTGCAGGCCTGCCCCACCGCCACGCTGGCCGAGACCTCCATCATCCGCATGGGCCAGCCCGAGCACAGCGTGGTCACGACCTGCGCGTACTGCGGCGTGGGCTGCGCGTTCAAGGCCGAGATGAAGGGCAACGAAGTGGTGCGCATGGTGCCGTACAAGGACGGCCAGGCCAACGAAGGCCACTCGTGCGTGAAGGGGCGCTTCGCGTGGGGCTACGCCACCCACAACGACCGCATCCTCAACCCGATGATCCGCGCCAGGATCACCGACCCGTGGCGCGAGGTGTCGTGGGAAGAGGCCATCGCCTACGCCGCCGCGCAGTTCAAGCGCATCCAGGCAGAGCACGGCCGCGACGCCATCGGCGGCATCGTCTCCTCGCGCTGCACCAACGAGGAAGGCTACCTGGTGCAGAAGCTGGTGCGCGCCGCGTTCGGCAACAACAACGTCGACACCTGCGCGCGCGTGTGCCACTCGCCGACCGGCTACGGCCTCAAGCAGACGCTCGGCGAATCGGCCGGCACCCAGACCTTCCGCTCGGTCGGGAAGGCCGACGTCATCATGGTGATGGGCGCCAACCCGACCGACGGCCATCCGGTGTTCGCCTCGCGCATGAAGAAGCGCCTGCGCGCCGGCGCCAGGCTGATCGTGATCGACCCGCGCCGCATCGACCTGGCCGACTCGCCGCACGTGCGCGCCGATTTCCACCTGCAGCTGCGCCCCGGCACCAACGTGGCGGTGGTCACGTCGATGGCCCACGTGATCGTCACCGAAGGGCTGATGAACGAGGCCTTCATCGCCGAGCGCTGCGAGGACCGCGCGTTCCAGCAATGGCGCGACTTCGTCAGCCTGCCGGAGAATTCGCCCGAGGCGATGGCGGACGTCACCGGCATCCCGGCCGACCAGCTGCGCGGCGCCGCGCGCCTGTACGCCACCGGCGGCAACGCGGCGATCTACTACGGCCTGGGCGTGACCGAGCACGCGCAGGGCTCCACCACCGTGATGGGCATCGCCAACCTCGCCATGTGCACCGGCAACATCGGCCGCGAGGGCGTGGGCGTGAATCCGCTGCGCGGGCAGAACAACGTGCAGGGCTCGTGCGACATCGGCTCGTTCCCGCACGAGCTGCCGGGCTACCGCCACGTGTCGGACTCCACCACGCGCGGCCAGTTCGAGGCCGCCTGGAACGTGGAGATCAACCCCGAGCCGGGCCTGCGCATCCCCAACATGTTCGAGGCCGCGCTGTCGGGCAGCTTCAAGGGCCTGTACTGCCAGGGCGAGGACATCGTGCAGTCCGACCCCAACACGCAGCACGTGGCCGCGGCGCTGTCGGCGATGGAATGCATCGTGGTGCAGGACATCTTCCTCAACGAGACCGCCAAGTACGCGCACGTGTTCCTGCCGGGCTCGTCGTTCCTGGAGAAGGATGGCACCTTCACCAACGCCGAGCGTCGCATCTCGCGCGTGCGCAAGGTGATGCCGCCCAAGGCGCGCTACGCCGACTGGGAAGCCACCGTGCTGCTGTCCAACGCGCTCGGCTACCCGATGGAGTACACCCATCCGTCGCAGATCATGGACGAGATCGCGCGCCTCACGCCGACCTTCCGCGGCGTGAGCTACGCGCGCCTGGATGAGCTCGGCAGCATCCAGTGGCCGTGCAACGAAGACGCGCCCGAGGGCACGCCCACCATGCACATCGGCAGCTTCGTGCGCGGCAAGGGCAAGTTCATCATCACGCGCTACGTGCCCACCACCGAGCGCGTCAACCGCGCCTTCCCGCTGATCCTCACCACCGGGCGCATCCTCTCGCAGTACAACGTGGGCGCGCAGACGCGCCGCACCGAGAACGTGATGTGGCACGACGAGGACCGGCTCGAGATCCACCCGCACGACGCCGAGGAGCGCGGCATCAAGGACGGCGACTGGGTCGGCGTGCAGAGCCGCGCGGGCGAAACCGTGCTGCGCGCCATCGTCAGCGCGCGCATGCAGCCGGGCGTGGTCTACACTACGTTCCACTTCCCCGAATCGGGCGCCAACGTGATCACCACCGACAACTCCGACTGGGCCACCAACTGCCCCGAATACAAGGTCACGGCGGTGCAGGTCACGCCGGTGGCGCAGCCGTCCGAATGGCAGCGCCAGTACCACGACTTCCACGCGCAGCAGCTGCGCCTGCTGCAGGCCGCCAGCGCGGAGGCGCGCCCGGCATGAGCGAGCTCCGCACCAGCGTGGCGTGGCCGGCCGGCGACGCCGAGCCGCCCACCCACAGCACCTTCGAGGTCGGGCGCAGCCGGCTTGGCCAGGTCGCGCTGGAGGCCGACGAGCTGGCCGAGGAAGTGCCGGTCGCGCTCGAGTACAACGGCATCTCGCACGCGGTCATGCTGGCCTCGCCGGCCGACCTCGAAGACTTCGCGCTCGGCTTCAGCCTGAGCGAAGGCCTGGTGGCGAGCCCGCGCGACGTCTACGAGATCGACACCGAGGCCGGCTGCGACGGCATCACGGTGCGCCTGCGCATCGCCGCCGAGGCGTTCGCCGGCTTCAAGGAACGGCGCCGCGCCATGACCGGGCGCACCGGCTGCGGCCTGTGCGGCACCGAGTCGCTGCAGGAAGTCATGCGCGTGCCGGCGCCGGTGGCCAGCAGCGCCAGCTTCTCCGGCGCCGCGCTGTACGCCGCCTTCGCGCAGCTGCAGACGCGCCAGGAACTGCTGCGCCACACCGGCTCGACCCACGCCGCGGCGTGGCTGCGCGCCGACGGCCAGGTCGGCCTGGTGCGCGAGGACGTGGGCCGCCACAACGCGCTCGACAAGCTGATCGGCGCGCTGGCGCGCGGCGGCGAGGACCGCGCGCGCGGCGCCGTGCTGGTGACCAGCCGCGCCAGCTATGAAATGGTGCTCAAGACCGCCAGCGCCGGCGTCGGCCTGCTGGCCGCCGTGTCCGGCCCCACCGCGCTCGCGGTGCGGCTCGCGCAGCGGACCGGCGTGACGCTGGCCGGCTTCGTGCGCGACGGCCGCCACGTGGTCTACACCCACCCCCAACGCCTGCAGGACAGGACGGAACCGGCATGAACACGGACAACCTCGTCAAGATGGCGAACCAGATCGGCACCTTCTTCTCGGCCATGCCGGACCGCGAAGAAGCGCTCACGGACATCGCCTCGCACATCAAGCGCTTCTGGGAGCCGCGCATGCGGCGCGCGCTGCTGGCGCAGATCGACGACGGCGAAGCCGCCGGGCTGGACGACATCGTCCGCCAGGCCGTGATGCGCCACCGCGGCCTGCTGGCCGTGACGCCGCGCGCGTCGGAGCAGCAGCCCGAGCAACACTGAGCGGCCGCCCGGCCGCCGCTTGGCCGCCTACTTCAGCCGTCTACTTCAGCCGCCTACCTCAGCCGCAACGGCTCCAGCAGCGCCGCGTCGTACTGCCCGCGGTCGATGCGGCCCAGTTCCAGCATGCGCAGCAGGATGTAGGCCTGCCGCTGGCGCGCGCGGCGCGGGTTGACCACCGGGTTGTTGGCCGACGGCGCCTTGGGCAGGCCGGCCAGCATCGCGCACTCGGCCAGCGTGAGCTCGCCCACGGGCTTGCCGAAATAGGTCTCGGCGGCCTCGGCGAAGCCGTAGGCGCCCTGGCCGAGGTAGATCTTGTTCATGTACAGCTCGAGGATCTCGTCCTTGCCCAGCGCATGCTCGATGCGGTAGGACAGCAGCACCTCGTACAGCTTGCGCGTATACGTCTTCTGGCGCGACAGGAAAAAGTTGCGCGCGACCTGCATGGTGATGGTGGAGGCGCCCTGCGAGAGCTCGTCCGACAGGTTGGCCACGCCGGCGCGGATCACGCCGACGTAGTCGATGCCGTCGTGCAGGTAGAAGCGCTCGTCCTCGATGGCGACCACCGCCTGCGTCAGCGCGGGCGGCATCTGGCCGATGGGCACGTAGCCGGGCGACTGGCGGAACGCGGCGAGCGCGTCGAGCGAGGGCAGCTGGCGCTGGGCCACCAGCACGGCCAGCGTGCCCAGCAGGGCCGCGCCGAGCACCAGCAGCAGCGCCAGCCTGATGAAATTTGACCAGAGACGTTTCATGGGCCGTATTGTGCCAGCACGCGGCGACGGTGCCGCCGCGCGTGCCGCCGGTCCCGCGCTTCAGCCGGCCGGCACGGGCGCGCCGGCATCCTGGGGACAGCCCGCCCGCGGTGTCCGGCGGGGCGGATTATCCCGCCGCGCCGCGGCACTTGTCGAGGCCGGGCGCAAGCGTTCATGATGGTGGTCAAGCCGCCTGCCCGCGCCGGGATTTTTCGGGTACCGTACGTTGTCCCATTGCCGGAGCATCGCGCGGCAAGGGTTCACGGGCGCCGCGCGCGCGATCGCCGGGGCCGTTGTGGCCCGCGGCGGTCTGAAGCAATGATTCGGAGTGCATGATGAAGATTCTAGTGAGGGGCCTGCACCAGGGCATCGACGCGGCTCGCCTGCGCGAGGCGCTGGCCTCGTATGTGCGCGTCGTCGACGTCGAGCTGATCCTCGACGGCGATGGCGCCCATCCGTGGGCCTGGGTCGACCTTGACCTCGGCGACGCCGATCCGATGAGCGTGTGGAAACTGGTGGCGCGGCTCGATCACCGCTATATTGCCGGCTGCCATACGCGCTGGCACGTGCCGGCGCACCGCGCGCGCTGAGGCGCGCATCCGGCGCGCGCGGCTCATCGAGGGAGACAACGACAGATGCGGGGAATGCAGGCAGGCGAAGCCGGCGCGAAGCCGGTCCAGGGCGCGGCGCTGCCGCTCGACAACGTGGTCAACCTGCGCGATCTCGGCGGCCTGGCCACGCGCGACGGCCGCCGCGTGCGCGCCGGCAAGCTGTTCCGCAGCGGCAATCCGGCCTGCGCCAGCGCGGCCGATCTCGCGCTGCTGCGCGCGCTGCGGCTCGACATGGTGATCGACTTCCGCTCCTCGGGCGAGAAGTCGCCGCAGGAGCGCGCGTTCGGCGAGGCCTTCCGCTGGGTCGCCACGCCGGTGCTGGAAGGCAGCATGTCGATGGCCGAGCTGATGCCGCGCATGCTCGGCGGCAGCCCCGCGCAGATGGAGGCCTTCATGCTGGAGGTCTACGGCGATTTCCCGCGCAAGTACCAGGCCGCCTTCGGCGGCTTCCTCAAGGCCGCGGAGGCGGGCGGCAACCTGCTGTACCACTGCACCGCGGGCAAGGACCGCACCGGCTTCGCCTCGCTGCTGCTGCTGGCCGGGCTCGGTGTCGACGCGGACGCCATCATGGCCAACTACCTCGCGTCCAATCACTGGAACCGGGATTTCAACGCGCGCATGAGCGCGCGCGCCGCCGAGGGCGGCGTCGACCCGGAGGTGATGCGCCCGCTGCTGGAGGTCAAGGCCGCGTACCTGGAGGCGTCGCTGCACGCCATCGAGCGCGACTACGGCGGCATGCCGGCCTACCTGGCCGACGTGCTCGCGGTGGACGTGCGGCGCCTGCGCGGGGCCTACCTGGCGGAGTAGGCGTGGGCGGCGGCGCTCATGCCGCCAGGTCTTCCTTCTTCTGCTGCTGCTGTTGTTGCTGCTGTTGCTGCTCCAGCATGATGCGCGCGGTATTCAGCGCGATCATCCCTTCCTCGTCGGTGGGCAGCACCAGCACCGGCACGCGGCTGTCGTCGCGGCTGATGCGCTGGCGGTTCTCGCCGTTGGCGCCGGCGTCGAGGTCGATGCCGAACAGCTCCGCCAGATGCGCGCAGATGCGCTCGCGCACCGGCGGCGAGTTGGCGCCGATGCCGGCGGTAAACACCAGCGCGTCGAGCCCGCCCAGCGTGGTGGCCAGCTTGCCGATCTCCTGCGCGGCGCGGTAGGCGTAGAAGTCGATCGCCAGGCGCGCGCGCGGCGCATCGCTGGCCAGCAGCACGCGCATGTCGCTGCTCACGCCGGACAGGCCCTTGAGCCCCGAGTCGTGGTACAGCATGGTCTCGATGTCCTTGGTGGTCATGCCTTGCTGCGACAGCCACAGGATGGCGCCGGCGTCGATGGCGCCGCAGCGCGTGCCCATCGGCAGGCCGTCGAGCGCGGTCAGGCCCATCGTCGACTCGATGCTGCGGCCCGCGCGCATGGCGCACAGGCTGGCGCCGTTGCCGAGGTGGGCCACGATCACGCGGCCGGCGGCGAGGTCGGGCGCCACCTGCTGGAGCCGGCGCGCGATGTACTCGTAGGACAGGCCGTGGAAGCCGTAGCGGCGGATGCCGCGCTCGAAGTATTCGTAGGGCAGCGCCAGCAGCTGCGCCATCGCGTCGTGCCCGGCGTGGAACGCGGTGTCGAAGCATGCCACCTGCAGCAGCGCGGGCGCCGCCTCGCGCACCGCGCGGATCGCGGTGAGGTTGTGCGGCTGGTGCAGCGGCGCCAGCGGCACCAGCGCCTCCAGCTTGGCGATCACCTCGTCGTCGATCTTCACCGCCGCGGCGTAGTCGGCGCCGCCGTGCACCACGCGGTGGCCGATCGCCACCGGCGGCGTGTCGCGCAGGCCGATGCTGAGCACCAGGCGGATCAGGCGGAAGGCGGCGTCGTGGTCGGACACCTGCGCGACCGGGAAGTGCTCGTCGGCGACCGCGCGGCCGTCGGCCATGCTGGCGGTCAGGCGCGGCGCGATGCCGATGCCCTCGATCTGGCCGTGCGCGCTGAGCACCGGGTTGATGTCGGTGTTGGCGTGCGCGGCCTCGGGCACGTTGTAGACCGAGACCTTGACGCTGGACGAGCCGGCATTGACGACGAGGATGGTGGGATGGGTGGCGCTCACGCTGGGATGCCTCCTTGCGGCGACGGCGATGGGGGAATGGGTGGCTTTAGACCGCGGCGGGCGCCTGCGCGAGGCGGCGCGCATGCGCCACCAGCACGGCGATGGCGCAGCTGCCGATGCGCGCGCGCACGCTGTCGGCGCGGCTGGTGAGGATGATCGGCACGCGCGCGCCCAGCACGATGCCGGCGGCCTCGGCGCCGGCCAGGAAGGTGAGCTGCTTGGCCAGCATGTTGCCCGATTCGAGGTCCGGCACCAGCAGGATGTCGGGGTCGCCCGCGACCTCGGAGACGATGCCCTTGGTGATGGCGGCCTCGCGGCTGATGGCATTGTCGAAGGCCAGCGGGCCGTCGAGGATGCCGCCTTCGATCTGGCCGCGCCGGCTCATCATGCACAGCGCGGCGGCGTCGATGGTGGAGGGGATCTTGTCGGTCACGGTCTCCACCGCCGAGAGGATCGCCACCTTGGGGTTGTCGATGCCGAGCACGCGCAGCAGGTCGATGGCGTTGCGGCAGATGTCGGCCTTGTCGTTGAGCGTGGGGAAGATGTTGACCGCGGCGTCGGTGATGAACAGCGGCTTGTGGTAGCTCGGCACGTCCATCGCGAACACGTGCGAGAGGCGGCGCGCGGTGCGCAGGCCGGTGTCCGCGGCGGTGACTTCGTGCATCAGCTCGTCGGTGTGCAGGCTGCCCTTCATCAGCAGCTCGGCCTCGCCGGCGCGCACGGCGGCCACCGCGCGCGCGGCGGCGGCGTGGCTGTGCGGCACGTCGATCAGCACCGCGTCGCCCAGCTCCAGCCCGTTGGCGTCGGCGACCTGGCGGATGCGCGCCACCGGCCCGATCAGCAGCGGCACGATCAGGCCAAGCTGCGCGGCCTGCAGCGCGCCGCCGAGCGAGGACGCGTCGCACGGATGGGCCACCGCCGTGGGGATGGCCGGGAGCTCGTTGCAGCGCGCCAGCAGGACGGAGTACTTGTCGAGGGGGTGGTTCATCGCTGCTCCAGTCTCCAGTGCGTCGGTCCGGATGGTGTGGTCCGGGGTGTCGGTCCAGGGTGTCGGCGTGGCGCGCCGGTCCGATGTTTTCAACCGGGGCATCGGTCCGGGGCGCCGGCCGGGCGCGCCGGGCATGCTGCGTCGCGCAAAAAGCAAGGCCAAGTATAGGGCATGTTTCCGGCGGAAAGATGACATGGCGCAAGCTCGCGCAGCTTGTCCGGCACGCGGCGCGCAGGCGCCCGAAGTGCGCCCGGCGGTCTTTTCCGGGCGCGCTTGTCAACGTCATGCGGCGCTGGTAGATTGGCCGTGCTGCAGGGCAGCAATGCGACCCGGGCGCGGACATGATCCGCCCCGCGCGCGGCTGCCGCTGCCTCCAACGCCACACCGCAGGAGGACGCCGAGTGAACGCACGTGTACCCGCCACCCAGACCGCCGGAGCATCCGGAAGTACCGAAGGCCTGCTGGCGCCGCCTCCCGCGTGGTCCTATGCGGTCGATGCCTGGCAGCGCACCATCCTGCTGCTCGACGTGCTGCGCGAGCGCGGCAACCAGACCTTCGAGCACGAGCGCGAGGGCATGCCGCCGGTGCTGGTGTTCGACCACGAGATCGTGGTCGACGGCCGCACGCTCGATCAGCCCGCCAACTACGCGCTGCTGCGCGTGCTGCCGCCGCCGGGCTGCGTGCCCACCGACGATGCCAGGCGGCCGTTCGTGGTGATCGACCCGCGCGCCGGCCACGGCCCCGGCATCGGCGGCTTCAAGATCGACAGCGAGATCGGCATCGCGCTGCGGCGCGGCCATCCGTGCTACTTCGTCACCTTCTTCCCGGTGCCGTGCCCGGGCCAGACCATCGAGAGCGTGACGCGCGCCGAGGCGGTGTTCCTGCAGACCGTGATCGAGCGCCATCCGGACGCGCAGGGCAAGCCCTTCGTGATCGGCAACTGCCAGGGCGGCTGGGCGCTGATGCTGCTGGCCGCCGCCGCGCCCGAGCTGCCCGGGCCGCTGCTGCTGGCGGGCTCGCCGCTGTCGTACTGGGCCGGCATGCGCGGGCGCAACCCGATGCGCTACAGCGGCGGGCTGCTGGGCGGCTCGTGGCTGGCCTCGCTGTTCGCCGACCTCGGCAACGGCCGCTTCGACGGCGCCTGGCTGGTGGAGAACTTCGAGCAGCTCAACCCGGCCAACACGCTGTGGAAGAAGCTCTACGACGTGTACGCCAGGGTCGACACCGAGCGCGAGCGCTTCCTCGAGTTCGAGCTCTGGTGGGGCGGCCACTTCCTGCTCAACCGCGCCGAGATCGACTGGATCGTGCAGAACCTGTTCGTCGGCAACCACCTCACGGCCGGCGAGGTGCGCAGCGCCGACGGCAACCTCGCCGTGGACCTGCGCAACGTGCGCTCGCCGATCGTGGTGTTCGCCTCCTGGGGCGACAACATCACGCCGCCGCAGCAGGCGCTGGACTGGATCCCCGACCTCTACGCCAGCGTCGACGAGATCGTGGCCAACGAGCAGGTCATCGTCTATTGCCTGCACGAGAAGGTCGGCCACCTCGGCATCTTCGTCTCGGCCGGCGTGGCCAACCGCGAGCACACCGAGCTGATTTCCGCGCTCGACCTGATCGACGTGCTGCCGCCGGGCCTGTACGAGGCGCGCATCGAGGACATCGCGCCGGGCACCTCGCACCTGGACCTGATCGACGGGCGCTACCTGATGCGCTTCGAGCGCCGCACCATCGACGATATCCTCGCGCTCGACGACGGCCGCGACGACGAGGACCCGTTCGAGGTGGTGCGGCGCGTGGCCGAGATCAACCAGCGCCTCTACGACACCTTCGCCTCGCCGCTGGTGCAGGCCATGTCCAACGAGTTCAGCGCCTACGCCATGCGGCAGACGCATCCGGCGCGGCTGGAGCGCTCGCTGGCGTCCGACGCGAACCCGTGGATGGCGTGGATCGCCGCGCTCGCGCCGGCGGTGCGCCAGGCCCGCCGGCCGGTGGAGCAGGACAACCCGTTCCTGGCGCTCGAGCGCGCCGCTTCCGACAGCATCGTGCGCGCGCTCGACGCCTGGCGCGACCAGCGCGACGCCTGCTACGAGCACGTATTCGAAGCGCTGTACCAGTCGCCGTGGCTGTCGGCGCTGGTCGGCCTCGACCCTGGCGCGCACCGGCGCGGGCCGCCGCCGCAGAGCGCGGCGCTGCGCAGCGAGCTGGCCGCGCGGCGCATCCACGACGCCGAGCGGCGCATCGCGCAGGGCACGCCGCTCGACGCCTTCATGCGCATCCTGGTCTACGTCGCCGACGAGAACGCCGCCATCGAGGAGCGGCCCTTCAACCTGATGCGCAAGATGGCGCAGGAGCACCTCGCGCAGCAGCCCGACATCGCCGCGGTCAAGGCCGCGGTCAGGCGCCAGAGCTTCATCGTCGCGCTCGACCCCGCGCGCGCCGTGGCCGCGCTGCCCGAGCTGCTGCCGGACCCCGCGCTGCGCCACCACGCGATGGTGGCGATGCACCGCGTGTTCACCGTGGCCGGCCCGCTCGAAGGCGGGCGGCTGGCGCGCTACCGCGAGGTGGCGAACGTGCTCGGCACCGACCACACCGCGCGGCTGGAGGCGCCGCTCGCCGGTGCCGCGCCGGCGGCCGGCGTGCCGGACGTACCCGACGCGGCCGCGCCCGCCAACGCGCCCGGCAAGTAGGGACGGGGCGACGGCATGGTCCAGGTCTCCAATCCCCCGCTGCGGGGCGCGCGCGTGCTGGTGGTCGGCGTGGCCAACGAGGATTCCATCGCGTGGGGCTGCGCGCGCGCCTTTCGCGAGCTCGGCGCGGAACTGGCGCTGACCTACCTCAACGACAAGGCCTATCCGCACGTGGCGCCGCTGGCCGAAGCGGTGGGCGCCACCATCGTGATGCCGCTCGACGTGGAGGACGCCGCGCAGGAGCAGGCCCTGTTCGAACGCATCGAGCAACAGTGGGGCCGGCTCGACGCGGTGGTGCATTCGGTCGCGTTCGCGCCCAGGGACGACCTGCACGGCGGCCTGCTCAACTCTTCCGCGGCCGGCTTCGCGCGGGCCATGGACATTTCCTGCCACTCCTTCGTGCGCCTCGCGCGGCGCGCGGTGCCGCTGATGCCCGACGGCGGCAGCCTGTTCGCCATGAGCTACGAAGGCGCCGTCAGGGTGGTGCCGAACTACGACCTGATGGGGCCCGTCAAGGCCGCGCTCGAAGCCGCCTGCCGCTATCTCGCGCACGAGCTGGGCCCGCGCGGCATCCGCGTGCACGCGATCTCGCCGGGGCCGCTCAAGACCCGCGCCGCCTCCGGCCTGAAGGACTTCGACCACCTGCTGGCGGAAGCGGCCGGCCGCGCGCCGCTGGGCGAGCTGGTCGACATCATGGACGTCGGCTTCGCCACCGCCTACCTCGCCACGCCCTACGCGCGGCGCATCTCCGGCAACACCGTGTACGTGGACGGCGGCGTGCACATCATGGGCTAGGCGGGGCCGCCGCGTCCGCCCGCCGCGCGCGCGGCGGCGGCCTACAATGGTGGAAACAACGAAGGCCGCAGCCGCGGTGCGCGCGCGGCCTTGACTCGGGAGCCACACATGAAGGTACTCATCCGGGGCCTGCACCGCGATGTGACCGAACCGATGCTGCGCGAGAAGCTGGCGCCCTACGCGCCGGTGACTGCCGTGGAGATGGTGCGCGACGGCGATCCCGACCACCCGTGGGCCTGGGTCGACCTCGACATCGATCCGTTCACCGCGTGGCGCCTGCTGCGCCAGCTCGACCGCCAGTATTTCGCCGGCAGCATGATGCGCTGGTACATCCCCGCCCATCAGGGCTAGCGCGCCGCCCCTCGCGCTCGGATCGGCGCTACCATAGCCCGCTTGTGCCACTTTGCGGCGCCGCCCGCGCGGCGGCGCCTGTCCACTCATGCTTGAACTCGACGGCGCGATCTGGTTCCGCTCCGGCAGCCGCGACTGGGGCGGCCGCGAGCGCATCGCCCTGCTGGCCGCGATCGGCGAGCACGGCTCCATCACCGCGGCGGCCAAGGCCGTGGGCCTGAGCTACAAGGCCGCGTGGGACGCCATCGACGCCATGAACAACAGCGCCGGCGAGCCGCTGGTGGTGCGCGCCACCGGCGGCAAGGGCGGCGGCGGCACCCTGCTGACCGCGCGCGGCGAGAGCCTGATCCGCACCTATCGCGCGCTCGAGCAGGAACACCAGCGCTTCCTCGCCCATCTGGCGCGCCTGGGCAACCTCGCCGAGCCCGCGCCGCAGGACCTCGACCTGATCCGCCGCTTCATGGTCCGCACCAGCGCGCGCAACAAGCTGTTCGGCACCGTGGCGGCGATCCGCGCCGGCGCCGTCAACGACGAAGTCGCGCTGGCGCTGCCGGGCGGGCAGCGGGTGGTCGCCAGCATTACCCATGAGAGCGTGGAGACGCTGGGGCTGGCGCCCGGCATGGAAGCCTTCGCGCTGGTCAAGGCCTCGTCGGTGCTGCTCGGCGTCGCCGACGCCGGCCTGCGGCTGTCGGCGCGCAACCAGTTGCCCGGCAGCGTGGCGCGCGTGCTGCCCGGCGCGGTCAGCGCCGAGGTGGCGCTCGCGCTCGACGGCGGCGGCACCGTGGTGGCGGTCGTCACCCACGACAGCGTGGCGGCGCTGGGCCTGGCCGAAGGCAGCCGCGCGCTGGCCGTGTTCAAGGCCTCGAGCGTGATCCTCGGCGCGCTGTGAGGCGCGCGTGGCGCGGCGGCCCGGGAGGTCGGCCGCATCGATTCCCGGCAGCCGGAACCGGCAGAGCAACAGCAACAGCAAGAGGACACCCCATGCCCACCAACGTGGAAATCAAGGCCCGCATCGCCAGCGTCGAGGCGCTGGCGCCGCTGGTGGCGCCGTTGGCCGACCACGGCCCGGAACGGATCGAGCAGGACGACACCTTCTTCGCGTGCGCCAACGGCCGCCTCAAGCTGCGCGTGCTGGCGCCCGGCGAAGGCCAGTTGATCTTCTATGCGCGCGCCGACCAGGCCGGGCCGAAGGAAAGCCACTACATCATCTCGCCGACGGCGGCGCCCGATTCCCTGCGCGCCGCGCTGGCGGCGGCGTGGGGCGAGGGCGGGCGCGTGCGCAAGACGCGCGTGCTGTACCTCGTGGGCCGCACGCGCGTGCACCTGGACCGCGTGGCCGGGCTGGGGGATTTTCTCGAGCTGGAAGTGGTGCTGGCCGACGGCGAAGCGGCCGCGGCGGGCGTGGCCGAGGCGCACGCGCTGCTGGACAAGCTCGGCGTGGCGCGCGCGCAACTGGTGGAAACCGCCTACGTGGACCTGCTGCGCGCGCGCTGAGACGGCCGCGCGCGCCTGGAAGTCGTTTCAACCTGCCGTGCCGCGCGACGACGCCAGGATCTTCCCGAAACGGCTTCCTATTCGTGCGCCGGCACGGGCGCGTAGATCTGCGGATGCCCCTTGACCGGGCCGCCGCCGTGGATGCGGCCGTCGCGCACCTCCAGCACGTGGTCGCCCAGCGCCTCGACGTCCTCGGGGTCGTGCGAGATCACCAGCATCGGCACGTCCAGGCTGGCCTGCAGCGCCCGCAATTCGTTGCGCATGCGCACGCGCAGCGCGGGGTCGAGCGCGGAGAACGGCTCGTCGAGCAGCACGATGTCGGGCTGCGCCACCAGCGCGCGCGCCAGCGCCGTGCGCTGCTTCTGCCCGCCCGAGATCTCGCCGGGATAGTTGCCGGTGATCGCGCCCAGGCCGAACGCGTCGATCCAGCGCTGCGCCTCCGGGTGGCTCGCCTTGCGGCCCGGGTTGCGCCAGCCGCGCGCGAGGCCGAAGGCGATGTTCTGTGCCACCGTCAGATGGGGGAACAGCGCGTAGTCCTGGAACAGGTAGGCCACGCGGCGCTCCTGCGGGCGCACGTCGATGCCGGCCTCGCTGTCGAACAGTGTGCGCCCGTTGAGCACGATGCGGCCGCTGTCGGGCCGCAGCAGCCCGGCGATGGCGCGCAGCGTGAGGCTCTTGCCCGCGCCGGACGGCCCGAACAGGGCGATGCGCCGGCTCTCCGAGACGAAGCTGATGTCCAGCGCGAAGCGGCGGTCGTCGGTGCCGAGATCCTTGCGGACCGTGACGTGCATGCTCATGGCCGTGTCATCCCAGGGTCTTGCGCGCGGCCGGCACCAGCCGGCCCGCCGCCACCAGCAGCACCACGCAGGTGACGGACGTCACCAGCACCAGCAGGTTGGCGGTGTTGTCGTCGCCGGCCTGCACCGCTTCGTAGATGGCCACCGACAGGGTCTGCGTGCGGCCCGGCAGGTTGCCGGCCACCATCAGCGTGGCGCCGAACTCGCCCAGCGCGCGCGCGAACGCCAGCAGCACGCCGGCGATGATGCCGCGCGCGGCCAGCGGCAGCGTGATGCGGAAGAAGATGCCGGCCTCGGGCGTGCCGAGCACGCGCGCGGCATCCTCGTACTGGCTGTTCACGCCCTCGAACGCGGCGCGCGCCGACTTGAGCACCAGCGGGAAGGCCACGATGGTGGACGCCAGCACCGCGCCCTGCCAGGTGAACACCAGCTCGATGCCGAGCTGGCCGAGCCAGGCGCCGAGCACGCCGCGCCGGCCCACCAGCACCAGCAGGTAATAGCCCATCACGGTGGGCGGCAGCACCAGCGGCAGCGTGAGGATGGCGTCGACGAGGTCGCGCGCGCCCGAGCGCCAGCGCGACAGCGCATACGCCACCGCCACGCCGAGCACGGCGTTGATCAGCGTGGCCCAGCCCGCCACCTTGAGCGACAGCGCCAGCGGGACCCAGACGGCTTGCAGGGAATTCATAGGCATGGCCGGCCGGGCGCGTCGGCCCGGCGGCGGATGGCGCCGGGGCCGCGGCGCGGCCCGGCGCGCGGGGTCAGGGCTTCAGGAAACCGTACCTGGCCAGCACGGCCTGGCCTTCGTCCGAGAGCACGTAGCCGACGAAGGCGGCGGCCTCGGCCGGCTGCTTGGCGACGGCGGTGACGGCGATCGGGTAAGTGACCGGCTGGCGGGTCGGCACGCGCAGCGCGACCTTGACCTTGTCCGGCATGATGGCCGCGTCGGTGGCGAACACGAAGCCGGCCTCGACCTCGCCGCGCGCCACGTAGTCCAGGCTCTGGCGCACGTTCTGCGCCATCACGCCCTTGGCCGACACCGCATCCCACACGCCGGCCGCTTCCAGCGCGCCCTTGGTGTAGCGGCCCACCGGCACCGAGGCCGGGTTGCCGAAGGCGATGCGCTTGAACTCGGGCTTGGTCAGGTCCTGCAGCTTGCCCACTTCCTGCCTGCTGTCGGCCGGCACGATCAGCGCGAGCTGGTTGGCGGCGAAGTCGCGGCGGGTGGCGGCGTTCACCACGCGCGCGGCCTCGGCCTTGTTCATCGCGTCCTGGTCGGCCGAGGCGAACACGTCGGCCGGCGCGCCGTTGATGATCTGCTGCATCAGCACGTCCGACGCGCCGAAGTTCAGGATCACCTTGGTCTGCGGGTGGGCGCGCTCGTAGGACTCGGACAGCGCCTTGAAGGCGTTGGTCAGGCTGGCCGCGGCGGAGACCACCAGGTCGGCGCCGAAGGCGGCCGGCGCGGACAGCGCCAGCGTGGCGGACAGCAGCAGGCCGGCCGCGAGCGAGGCGCTCCGGCGGGCGCCGCGCGGCGGACGGGGCAGGGCGGGCGGGCAGGCGGGAATCGGTTGCATGGGCATGGCTGTGCGGAGGTTGGGAGAGCGGCCGCGGCGGGCCGGAAGGCTCGGCGCGCGCGCCGCGAATGCTGGATGCGAATGCGCGCTACATGAATTCGCAATATATGACGGTATATAACGCGGCGTCAATGGCACATTCGGTGCATGCGGGCCCCGTGGCCCGGCCTAGCGTCACGGGCGTGTCACCGCCGCGTCACCCTGCTGCCATCTGCGTTCATGACAATGGCCGCGACCTCAATGGCTGGTGCGATGGCGATGACGATGACGGCAGCGACGGCGGGAACGGCGGCAATGGTGGCAGGCAGGGCGGCGCGGCCGCTCGCGGCGGGCGGCGTCCCGCGGACTTCCGTGGCCGCCGCGCGCGTGGCCGACAGCCACGACCAGCGCCGCCTGCTCGCCGCCGTGCTGGTGGCCGTGGCGGTGGCCGCCGGCTGCGTGGGCGGCGCCTCGGTGTGGCGCGAGCGCGCCGCCGCGCGCCGCCTGGAACTCGCGCACTGGCAGGCGCAGGCGGGCGCCGACCGCCACGCGCTGGCCGCGCTGCGCGGCGCCGCGCAGCAGGGCGAGGCGGCGGCCCAGGCCGCGCTCGGCGAGGCGCTGCTGGCCGGCGGCGATGCCGCGCAGCGCGCCGAAGGCAGCCGCTGGCTGCGCGATGCCGCCGAGGGCGGCGACGCGCGCGCGCATTTCCTGCTGGGCAAGGCCGCGTTCCCGGGCGACGGCGCGGACAGCGGCGACGGCAGCGAAGCCGGCGGCACCGCGCCCGACGCCGCCGCGGCCTGGTATCACTTCGCGCTTGCCGCCGCCGCCGGCGACAGCGGCGCCGCCTACTACCTCGGCCTGCTGCACCGTGGCGGCTACGGCCGCGCGCCCGACGCCGCCAGCGCCGCGCGCTGGTTCGGCGTGGCCGCCGACGCCGGCGTGGCCCCGGCCATGTTCATGCTCGCCAACGCCTACCGCGACGGCGCCGGCGTGGCGCGCGACGAGCGCCGCGCGCAGGCATGGTACGAAGCGGCGGCCCAGCGCGGCCATGCCGCGGCGATCCGCGCGCTGGCGCGCCGCTAGGGGACGCGCTGCGGGGGGAACATCAAGCATGTCGCGTAAGTCGCGCGAGGCCTGAAATCGCATACAAGGCAGTGGTTCGACATTCGCCCCGCGAGCTGATCGTCCCGTCCACGCATACTGCCATCCGACCGCTCAAGCCGCAGGCAGTCGCGCGATCACCTTGATCTCGAACTGGAAGCCGGACAGCCAGGTCACGCCAACCCCCGTCAGTGTCGGGTATGGCGCCTCGCCCCAGTAATCCGGCAGCACTTTCCAGACGGTCTCTAGCGTGTCCTGCGGATCAATCAGGAATGCCGTGACATCGACCACATCGTCAAACGTGCATCCAGCGGCCTCCAGCACAGCATTGAGGTTGTCAAAAGCGCGTCGAATCTGTGCCTCCAACTCCGGCTCTGGCGAGCCATCCTCCCGGCTGCCGACTTGGCCGGACACGAAAAGGAAGCCGTCCACACGTACGGCCGGGGAGTAATGATTTCGTTCATACAAAGCTTGACGCCCTGCAGGGAATACAACATCGCGGGATGACGCCATGGCGAGTTCTCACTTTCTTTGTCCAGCAATCTCTGCCGGACTTCATTGGGATGAATGGAAGACTCTACAGGCGGGGATGTCATCGATAAATGGCCTATTCTCTTCACCAGAATTTGTAAAATCCAAACAATATGAATCAAATTCTCGGAACAAAAGATGGATCGGTTCGATGCGATGCGCGTCTTTGCTTGCGTGGTGGAAACAGGCAGCTTCACCAAGGCCTCGGAGACCCTGCATATCAGCCGGGCGACGGCAACCCAATTGGTGCAGCAGCTCGAGACACGCCTGCATGCCAAGCTGCTGCATAGAACCACCCGCAAGGTCAAGGTGACGGTTGCAGGGCAAACCTTCTACGACCATGCGATTCGACTACTGGCCGACCTGCAGGAAGCGGAACGTGGCGTGGCAGGAGGATCAGACATGCTCGAAGGGCGTTTGCGGGTCGATGTGCCCAGCCCACTGGCCCGCTTGATCCTGGTGCCCGCGCTCCCCGGTTTCTACGAGCGCTACCCCGGCATTCAGCTTGACATGCGTGTCAGCGACCGCACGTCTGATCTACTGGATGAGAACATCGACTGCGTGATCCGGGGCGGGCCCATTGCTGACCAGACACTGATCGCCAGGCGGGTGGGCGATCTCCATCTACAGACCTACGCCGCGCCCGAGTACCTGCGGCGCGCCGGGAACCCCGGCCATCCGAGCGAGCTCGATGGATCCGCGCATCGGATCGTGGGTTATCTGTGGGCACACAGAAACCAGCGCGTCCCGTATCCGATGCGACGTGGCGAGGAGATTGTCAGCATCCGTGGCAACTACGCCCTTGCCGTCGATGACGGCAATGCCTATCTGGCTGCAGGCGTGGCCGGACTGGGAATCGTATGGCTGCCAGACTACATGGCCCAGCGTTGTACAGCCGAGGGCACGTTGATCCGGTTGTTTCCCGAGTGGCAACTGGACCCCATGCCATTGCATGTCGCTTTCCACCCAAGCCGGCGTGCCAATGCCAGGCTGCGCGCCTTCATCGATTGGGTGGAGGAACGCATCGGCGCGATCTCCTGATCCGTTCGCTTTCGACGGCGTTGCTTTGCCAAGGCTTCCTTTTCCGAGTCCCCGATCCCCGCCATGAACGCCTCCAACATGGGCGGGATCGGCTTTTCGGCATCGACCGCCTCGCCATACGTCTGCGCGTGCAGCGCGGCGTGACGGTCGAGGCCGGTCTTCAGGCTGACCTTGCCGGCAACCCGGCGTGCCGCGCTCACGCCGGCGGCGCTCCGTCCTTGAATGCGCTCTTGAGCATCTGGCGCAGCTCCGGTCCGTCTTCATGGTGATGGACCTGCACCGCATGCTGCACGGCGACCTGAAGCAGTTCTTCCTCGCTGTCGGCGCTCAGGGCGACCGTGCACTTGGATTCGCTGGGGAACTCGCGGCAATCGATATATTTGCGTCCCATGACTGGCTCCTGACGCGATGAGGGTGTATCGGCGGGGCCTCGCCGAGGCTCCGGCCGCGGCGCCGTGGCGGGCCACGCGCGGCGTGCGAGTCCAGTATAGGGCGGCCCGCGCGAAAGCCCATGCCGGGGCCGGATCGGCTATCCTCAAGCGCCTGCCCGCTGCCCAACCCGACATACCCAAGCCAAGATGAAATCGATCTACCTAGCCGGTTTCGACGTCTTCCGCCCGGACGCCGTCGCCCACGGCGAATACCTCAAGGCGCTGTGCGCCCGGCACGGCTTCCTCGGCCTCTATCCGCTCGACAAGGCGGCGCCCGCCGGCCTGCCGGGTCCCGACGCCGCGCGCTGGATCTACGAGGCCAATATCAACCTGTTGCGCCGCGCCGACATGGTGATGGCCAATCTCGACGATTTCCGCGGTCCCGGCGAGCCGGATTCGGGGACCGTGTTCGAGGCCGGTTTCGCGGTGGCGCTGCAGAAGCCGGTGTGGGGCTACAGCGCCGACGCCGGCACCCTGCTGGAGCGCGTCGGCGTGGCCAGGGGCGAGGACGGCGCCATGCGCGACGCGCGCGGCTTCGTGGTGGAGGATTTCGGCCTCGCCAAGAACCTGATGCTGGCCTGCTCGGTGAAGCTGGTGGCCGGCGGCCCGGAGGCATGCCTGGCCGCGATGGAGCAGGCCGAGCGGCGGCGCAGTTGCCGCGGCGCCGGCGCGCCGGCCGAGGACTGAGCGGCCGGGTGCGCGGCGCCGGTTCAGCGGCGCAGGCTGGCCATGCCGGCGGCGATGTCGTCCGCGGTGCCGGACACGATCTGGCGGTAGGCCGCCACCACGCCGTCCACCGCGCCCGGCGCCGGCAGTTCGGCCTGGGTGCGCCCGGCGCTGACCTTGCCGTCGGGCAGGCGGCGCACGGTCCAGTTGATGGTGGCGCTGGCGCGCTCGCCGACGCTGGCTTCCAGCCGCACCACCTCGGTGGTGATGCGGTACACGGGGGCCTCGTCCGGCAGGCCCGACAGGCCCTGCTGGTAGGTGTCCAGCGCGCCGAGCCGGGCCTGCAACTGCTGCGAGAGCGCGTCGCGCAGCTCGTCGGGCAGCGGCGCCGACCAGCGCGACTGGTCGAGCAGCCGCAGCTCGCCGTCCTGGCCGCTGCGCACCACCAGCTGCGGGCGGTTCAGGCGTTCGGGCACGCGCACCGGCGCCACCTCGATCCACAGCGGCCGGGCGCCGGGCGCCGGGGCCGCCGCGGGCGCGCCGTTCACCGCGGGCGCCCCATTCGCGCTGCCCGCGAGCGTGTAGTAGCGCGGCTCGGGCGAGGCGCAGCCGGCCAGCAGCGCGGCCGCGAGCGGCAGCGCCAGCATGGCGGAGGAGATCATCTTGCGGGTCATCATGGGGTCTCCGGCTTGCCGCGCACCAGCGCTTCGGGGTGGCGTTCCAGGTAGTCGGTCAGCGCGCGCAGCGACACCGCGGTGCGCGTGAGCTCCTGCATCATGCGGCGCGTGTCCTGCTGCAGCGGCGCGTCGGAGGCGAGCGTGCCGTTGGCGGCGCTGAGCGTCTTGCGCGCGTCCTGCAGCGCGGCCACCACCTGCGGCGCGACGTCGCCGTTGAGCTGGCCGACCAGCTTGTCGGCGCTGGCGAGCATGGTGTTCATGGTGGCCAGCGAGGCGCGCAGGTCCTGGCCGATCTGCTCGAACGGCACCTTGTCGATCTTGTTGACGATGTCGCCGAGCTTGGCCTGCAGCTCGTCGAAGGTGCCCGGCGTGGTGGGCAGCTCGGCGATCGCGCCGTTGTAGTCCACGCCGACCGGCGGCGCCTTGGGGAAGAAGTCGAGCGCCACGTAGAGCTGGCCGGTCAGCAGGTTGCCGGTGCGCAGCTGCGCGCGCATGCCGCGCTTGACCAGCGCCTGGACGATGGTGCGCGCGCGGTTGACGTCCTCCACGTCGCGCGCGCGGAAGCCCATGCGCGACGGGTAGAGCTCCACCACCACCGGCAGGCGGAAGGCCTTCTTGTCGCCCACGTACTCGATGCCGATCGAGCGCACCTGGCCCACCACCACGCCGCGGAAGTCCACCGGCGCGCCCGGCGAGAGCCCGCGCACCGACTGGTCGAAGTTGAGTACGGCCAGCGAGGGCACCAGTTCCTCGGGCTCCTTCATGGCCTCGGTCTGGTCGCTGGAGAGCAGGAACTGGGTGTTCTCGCTGGCCGCCGCGGTGGCCCTGGAGTCGTCCGGCGCCTGGAACGCCACGCCGCCCAGCAGCACCGTCACCAGCGACTGCGTGTTGAGCTTGAAGCCGCCGGCGTCGAGCTTGATGTCCACGCCGCTGGCGTGCCAGAAGCGGGTGTCGGCCGTGACCAGTTTGTCATAGGGTTTGTTGATGAACACGCGCAGCGACAGGTCGCGCCCGTTGGGCTCGAGCTGGTAGGCCACCACCTGGCCGACCTGCACGCGGCGGTAGTAGACCGGCGAGCCGATGTCGAGCGAGCCGAGGTCGGCCGCGCGCAGCACGAACTGCTTGCCGGAGGCGTCGGTGGTGACGGCCGGCGGCACCTCCAGCCCGGTGAAGTCGCGTATGCGTTCCTCGGACTTGCCCGCGTCCACGCCGATGTAGGCGCCCGACAGCAGCGTCTCCAGCCCGGAGATGCCGCTCGTCGCGAAGCGCGGGCGCACCACCCAGAAGCGCGTGTCTTTGGCCGAGAAGCTGGCCGCGTCCTGGGTCAGGTCGATCCTGGCGATCACGTGCGAGCGGTCGGGCGCCAGGCGCACCGACTTGACCAGGCCGATGTCCACGTCCTTGTAGCGCACCGGTGTCTTGCCCGGCGTGAGCCCTTCGGCGGTGCGGAAGGTGACGGTGATCTCGGGGCCGCGCTCGGCGATGGTGCGGATCAGCAGCGACAGGCCGACCACGGCGGCGACGATCGGGATCAGCCACACCAGCGAGGGCAGCCAGCGCGAGCGCCGGCGGCGCGCCGGCGAGGGCGGCTGCGGTGGCGGGGAGGGGGAAGCGTTGTCAAGATCGGGCATCGTTTGCATCCAGCGAATCCCACAGCAGGCGCGGGTCGAAACTGAGTGAAGCCAGCATGGTGAGCACCACCACGGAGCCGAAGGCCAGCGCGCCGCCGCCCGGGATGATGGTGGCGAGCGCGCCGGCGCGCACCAGCGAGGCCAGCAGCGCCACCACGAAGATGTCGAGCATCGACCAGCGGCCGATGACCTCGACCAGGCCGTACAGGCGGGTCTGCTGGCGGATGCGCCAGCGCGAGCGGAAATGCACGGACAGCAGCAGCAAGGTGAGGATGCACATCTTCAGCAGCGGCACCACGATGCTGGCGATCAGCACCACGATGGCCAGCAGGTTGGAGCCCGACAGCCACAGGTAGATCACGCCCGAGAAGATGGTGTCGTGCTGCGTGCCGAGGATCGACTGCGTCACCATCACCGGCAACAGGTTGGCCGGAATGTAGAGGATGTAGGCCGCCAGCAGGAAGGCCCAGGTGCGCGCCACGCTGTGCGGCTTGCGGTGGTGCAGCGTGGCGCCGCAGCGCGGGCAGGGCCCGCCCTCCAGCGCGCGCGGGCTGAGCGCGTCGCAGGCGTGGCACGAGACCAGCCCCATCGAGGTGGCGGTGGGCACCTGCGGCAGCGGCTTGTCCTCGTCGTCGTCGGCCAGCTCCGCCATCACGCCGGCGGCCATGCGGCGCGAGCGCGCCAGCGCGCTTTCGCCGTTGCCGCGCGGCGCGGGAGCGGGGGCAGGGGTGGGGGCGGAATCCGGCGCGGCGCTCATCGCGGCTCCTCGTCCAGGTAGTCCCACAGGTTGCGCGGGTCGAACGACAGCATCGCCGCCAGCACCACCACCAGCGCGCCGAACGACCACAGCGCCACGCCCGGCAGCACCTGGGCCATCGTCGAGAGCTTCACCAGCGTGACCAGCACGCCGATCATGAACACCTCGATCATGCCCCACGGGCGCGTCTGCCGGATGCCGCGCACGATGCGCTCGAAGCCGGCCGGCATGCGGTGGCGCGCCATCGGCACCAGCAGGTACAGCATCATCAGCATCTCGGTGAGCGGGAACAGGATGGTGGTGGCGAACACCAGCATCGCCACCAGCTCCATGTGGTCGGCGTAGAGCGCCCGCACCGCGCCCCACAGCGTGGTCTCGGTGCGCACGCCCTTGAGGTCCATCTCGACGATCGGATAGGCGTTGGAGACCGCGAACAGGATCAGCGCGGCCAGCACCAGCGGCAGCAGGCGCGCATAGGCGCGCGTGCTCTCGCGGTAGAGCTGGCCGCCGCAGCGCAGGCACAGCGCGCGCTCGCCGTCGGCCAGGGGCTCGCGCTGGTAGACCGCGTCGCAGTATTCGCAGGCCACCAGCCGCGCGAGCGCGGCCGGATCTTGCGGCTGCGGCTGCGGGCGGGCGTCGTCGCGGCGCGCTTCGCTCATGCCTTGCCGGAGCCGGCCACGTCCTCGGCGGCGATGGGTTTGCCCTGCGCCAGCGCGCGCGGCGGATCGGCCAGCTGCTGCGAGCCGATGGTCCAGTCGCGCAGCAGCGCGTAGGCCACCGCCAGCAGCGTCGGGCCGATGAACACGCCGAGGAAGCCGAACGCCAGCGCGCCGCCGAACACGCCCAGCATGACCCAGATCAGCGGCATGTCGGTGCCCTTGCTGATCAGCAGCGGCTTGATGATGTTGTCGGCCATGCTGACCACGCCCACGCCCCACACCACCATGAAGATGGCCCAGCCGAGCGCGCCGGTGTGGTACAGCCACAGCGCGGCCGGGATCCACACCAGCGGCGGCCCGACCGGGATCACCGACAGGAAGAAGGTCACGAAGCCGAGGATGGCCGCGCCCGGCACGCCCGCGATCCAGAAGCCGATGCCGGCCAGCAGCGCCTGCACGAAGGCCGTGCCCAGCACGCCGTAGACCACGCCCTTGACGGTGTTGCCGGCCAGCGCCAGCAGATGGTCGGCGCGCTCGCCGGCGATGCGGCGCATGCCCGCGCGCAGCCACGCCACCGCGAACTCGCCGCCGGTATAGAAGAAGAACGCCAGCACGATCGACAGCGCCAGTTGGCCGAGCCCGGCGCCGATCGACAGGCCCGCGCCCAGCACCGCGTGGCCGACCGGCGCGATCAGCTTGCGCAGGTTGGCCACCATGTCGGAGTCGGCGTGGATCACCTTGTCCCAGCTGGTCTGCAGGTAGCTGCCGACGTAGGGCAGGCCGCTCAGCCAGTCCGGCAGCGCCGGCAGGCCGCTGTCGATGAAGCGGTCCACCACGCCGGAGAGCTGGTCGATATGGGCCGAGAAGCTGGCGCCGGCGTAGACGAACGGGCCCAGCACGATCACGGCGGCCAGCAGCACGCAGATCATGGCGGCCAGGCTGCGGCGGTTGCCCAGCCAGCGCGACAGCACCGAATACGGATACCAGGAACTGAACGCGAGGATGGCGGCCCACAGCAGCGCCGTGGTGAACGGCGCCAGCACCAGCAGCGAGCCGCCGATCAGGACGACCAGCGCCAGGACGGCGGCAATTTTTTCGATCAGTTGGCTGGAGTTCATCGGGTGCATCTCCGGGCATGCCGGCGTGACGGGAACGCCGACAATATATAGGAAAACATAGACCCTCCCGCCCGATAGCGGGGATGCCGGCGCGCGCGCGGGCAAAAAATGCTGCATTGCGGTTGCTGCGCCGCGGCACGGGCGCGCGCCGGCGCGGGGTGTGGGGCATGGGAGTGTGGGAGGCGGGGCCGGCGCGCAGCCGCCGCGGCTCGCGGCGGCTGCGGCGGGCACGGGGCCGAACGCTAGGCCGGCGGGTGAGCCGGCGGCGGCCCCTGCTCCAGCAGCGCCGCGATCAGGTCGGACTGCGTGACGATGCCGAGCAGCCGGCGCTGCGCGTCCACCACCGGCATCTCGTGCAGGCCGCCGTCGGAGAACGCGCGCGCCAGCTCCACCATCGGCTGCTCCGGCCGGGCGGTGGCCATGCCGGTGTGCATCAGGTCGCCGGCGCTGCCCGCGCGCGGCTGGCCGCCGGCGCGCGCGGCCAGCAGGTCGGCCAGGCCCAGCATGCCGACCAGGCGCCGCGCCTCGTCCACCACCGGCAGCGTGCGCAGGCCGTGGCGGTTGAGCAGCGCGCGCGCCTGCACGCCGCTGTGGCCGGGCTGCACCGTGACCACGTCGCGCGACATGATGTGCTCGCAGCGCACCTCGCCGAAGCGGCGGCGGTAGGCGCGCATCTGCGCGGCCACCAGGATGTCTTCCAGGTCGTCTTCCTCGATGTCGAGGAATTCGCCGCGCGCGCGCAGCACCGCGTCCAGGTCGGCGCGGCTGAAGCCCACGCGCGCGCTCGGCGGCGGATCGGCGGTGCGGTGCGCATTGGCGTGCTCGGCCGGGCGGTGCGGGTAGCGCCGCCGCAGCGCGTTGTTGAACAGCAGCGCCACCAGCAGCAGCAACATCGAATTGAGCGCCACCGGGAACGCCGCGAAGCCGAAGCCGAGCTTGGCCACGGCCGGCCCGCCGAACACGGCCGTGACCGCCACCGCACCGCTGGGCGGGTGCACGCAGTGCAGCCGGAACATCGCCGCGATGGCCAGCGCCACCGCCGCCGCGGCGGCCAGCCCGGGGTCGGGAATCCAGCGCGCGCACGCCACCCCGATCAGCGCCGCCACCAGGTTGCCGCCGACGATGGACCACGGCTGCGCCAGCGGGCTGGCCGGCACCGCGAACAGCAGCACCGCCGAGGCGCCCATCGGCGCCACGAACCACGGGTTGAGGCCGCCGAGCATGCGGTGGCTGATCCATTCGGTGGCCAGCAGGCCGAGCAGCGCGCCCAGGCAGCTCTTGAAGCGCTCGCGCCGGCTGCCGGCGACGGGGGCGGGCACGAACGCGCGCAGCCAGGCGCGCGCCGGCGCGGGCGGGAAACCGGCCGGCGCGGCGGTGGACACAGCGGCCGAAGCCGTGGCGGAAGCGGCTCGGGAATCAGCCGGGGAAGGGGCCTGGGATGGCGGCATGGGGCGGGCCTGGTTCTCGGTTCGGTGGCCCGGGACGGGGCGCAAGGCGGGCTGCGCGGGCGCGGCGGCACGCATCCGCCGCCGGCCGCATCGCAGCAAGCCGGGCGCAAATATATCATGACGTGATACATTTCGCTGTCGCGGCGCCGGCCGCGGCACCACCCCATATGCGCGCCGCGCAAGCCCCCACGAGTCCCATCATGCACTTCGAAAAACGCGACTACGCCGTCAGCCGGCGCCTGCTGCTGCTGGCCGCCCTGGCGCTGCCGATCGGCGCGGTCAGCACGGCGGCGGCGCTGCTGCTGCTGAACCTGATCCGCTTCTTCACCAATCTCTTCTTCTTCCAGACGCTGTCGCTGGCCGAGCGCTCGCCGGCGCAGCACGCGCCCGGCGCGTGGGCGATCCTGGTGCCGGTGGCCGGCGGGCTGCTGGTGGGGCTGATGGCGCGCTACGGCAGCGACAAGATCCGCGGCCACGGCATCCCCGAGGCCATCGAGGCGGTGCTGTTCGGCAAGAGCCGGATGTCGCCGCGCGTGGCGGTGCTCAAGCCGCTCTCGTCGGGCATCGTGATCGGCAGCGGCGGGCCGTTCGGCGCCGAGGGGCCGATCATCATGACCGGCGGCTCGATCGCCTCGCTGCTGGCGCAATACCTGCACCTGACCGCCGCCGAGCGCAAGACGCTGCTGGTGGCGGGCGCCTGCGCCGGCATGACGGCGATTTTCGGCACGCCGGTGGCGGCGGTGCTGCTGGCGGTGGAGCTGCTGCTGTTCGAGCTGCGCCCGCGCAGCCTGCTGCCGGTGGCGCTGGCGTGCGCGGTGGCCGGTTTCCTGCGCCCGCTGGCGTTCGGTTCCGGCCCGCTGTTCGCCATGCAGACGCCGCCCGCGTCCGCCGTGGCGCTCGGCTCGTGCGTGGTCGCCGGGCTGCTGTGCGGCGTGCTCGGCGCGGTGCTGACGCTGGCGCTGTACCGCACCGAGGACCTGTTCTCCCGGCTCGGGCTGCACTGGATGTGGTGGCCCGCCATCGGCGGCGCGGTGGTCGGCATCGGCGGCTACTTCGAGCCGCGCGCGCTCGGCGTGGGCTACGACGTGATCGCCGACCTGCTGCACAACCGCCTGGCGCTGGAAGTGGCGCTGGCCCTGCTGGCGGTCAAGGCAGCGATCTGGGTCGCGGCGCTCGGCTCGGGCACCTCGGGCGGCGTGCTGGCGCCGCTGCTGATGCTCGGCGCGGGGCTGGGCGTGGCGCTCGGGCCGGTGCTGCCCGGCGGCTCGCCGCAGCTGTGGGCGCTGGTGTGCATGGCCGGCGTGCTGGGCAGCGTGCTCGGCGCGCCGTTGACCGCGATCGTGTTCGCGTTCGGGCTGACCCACGACAGCGAGGCGCTGCTGCCGCTGCTGCTGGCCACCGCGGTGGCGCACGGCTTCACGGTGCTGACCATGAAGCGCTCGATCATGACCGAGAAGATCGCGCGCCGCGGCCTGCACGTCTACCGCGAGTACGGCGTCGACCCGCTCGAGCGCCAGCACGTGGCGGACCTGATGACCACCGCGGTGGTGAGCGTGGACGGCGAGCAGGCGGTCGGCGCGCTGTGGCCGCGCCATTTCGGCGAGCACGCGCCGCACCGCGCCTATCCGGTGGTGTGCGGCGGGCGCGTGGCGGGCATGCTGGAGCGCAACGCCTTGCGCGGCCGGGAGGATTCGCCGCTGCGCGGGCGCGAGCTGATGATGCCGCTGGGCGCGGAGCAGGTGCTGCTGCCCGCGCACACCGCGCGCGCCGCCGCCGGGCGCATGGCGGCGCTCGGCGTGGGCCGCCTGCCGGTGGTGGCGGACGCGGAGTCGATGCGGCTGGTGGGCGTGGTGTCGCTGCGCGACCTGCTGCATCCCAGCGGGCAGGTGCTCGACGAAGAAACGCGGCGCGAGCGGCTGCGCGGCGCGGGCCGCGGCGGGCCCGCGCGCGCCGTCACTTCTTCGTGAGCCGGTCCATCATGCTCTTGACCTTCTGCTCGTTGCGGCGGTCGATCTCCGCTTTCTCGGCCGGGGTCAGCGCCGCCGTGTTGCAGGCGCCGGCGTAGCTGGAGAAGCGGCTGGCGCACTGCGCCGCCAGCTGCTTGGCGCGGGTCCAGTCGCCGGCCTGGCCGTAGAAGCGGATGGCGTCGGGCCAGGCCGCGGGGGCGTCGCTGAAGTAGCTCAGACCCTGCTCCATCACCTGGCCCGCCTGCCGGCCCTGGCCGGCGCCGAGCAGCCCGCTGGCGCGGGTCACGTAGACCGTCCAGCTGCGGTCGGGCTCGGACTGCAGGTTGCGGTCCAGCAGCGCGCCGGCGCGCTGCATGCCCTGCGCGTTGCCGCCGGGGCCGAGCTCGGCCAGGCTCAGCGTCATCAGCGGCAGCGCCTGGCGCGCCGTGGGGCCGGAGCTGGCTTCCAGCGCCAGCTTGCGCGCGCGGGCGAAGTCCTGCGCCTGCAAGGCGCCCTGGGCATCGGCGGCGAGCTGGTAGTTCTTCAGCGTGGCGGCGGTGCGCCGCTGCGCCAGCGCGCGCGTCCAGGGCGCCACGCTCGGGCGCGGGCGCGGCTTGCCGGCCATCAGCGGCATGACCTGCGCGGTGAGCGAGTCGAGCCGGCCCGCGGTCGACGGGTGCGACACCGTGAGCTGGTCCCACAGGCCGCGCATGCCGTTGTCGAGGTTCTGGAACAGCCCGGTGCCGCCGGACTCCAGCGAGGCCTCCAGTTCGCGCACGGTTTGGTTGACGGCGTCGTTGCCCTGTGCCGTGCTCTTCTTGCGCGCATTGTCGGCGGCGGCCTGCTTGACCTGCTCGAGCAGGCGCTGCTGCTGGGCCTCGCGCAGCGCGGCGTTCTTCTGCTCCCAGGTGTCCTGGCGCTCGAGGAAGGCCTTGAAGCCCTGCGTGAACGAGTAGCCCAGGCGCAGGCTCACGGTGGCGCCGAAGCGGTCGGCGTTCTCTTCCTGCTGGCGGCCCCAGGCCGGCACCAGCACGCTCTTGCCGAGCGCGTAGGAGGCCAGCACGCTGTCGGCCAGGCCCCAGCCGGCGGCGTTGCCGGCCTTGCGCGCCAGCACCACGCCCACGGTGGTCCAGGTGGCGACCTTGTCGGCGGCGTCGGCCGCGCCTTCGAGCTGGTGGTAGTCGAGATAGACGTGGCCGTACTCGTGCGAGAGCAGCGCCACGATCTCGTCCTCCGACTCGGCCGAGGCCAGCCAGCCCAGCGACAGGTAGATGTTGCCGCTGCCGGTGCAATAGGCCTGCAGGTCGCCGGAGGCGGTGATGTAGACCGCGCCGGGCCAGTCCGGCACGCCGGCCGCGGTCTTGACCCTGGCCAGCAGGCCGTCGAGGTAGGCCTGCATCTCCGGCATGTCGACCAGGCCGTAGCCGCGCGCGCGCTGGTTGCGCACGTCCGGGGCCGGATCGGGCCATGTGCGCCCGGTGGGCACGGGCGGCAGCTCGCCGGTCTTGAGGGCGAAGGTGTCGCCGCCGGGCAGCGTGGCGCAGCCGGCGGCCAGCCATGCCGCGGCCAGCGCCGCCAGCGCGGCTTGCACAGGCCGCGCCGGCGCGCGGCGCGGGCGCCTGGGCTTCGGGCTTGCTCGCATGGCGCTCAGCGGCAGTTGGCTTCGCCGGCGCCCGGGGTGGAGCCGGTCGGGCTGTGGTTGCTGCCGCCCTGCATCACGGTGCCGGCGCAGCTTGCCTTGGCGCCGCGCGTGACGCGCACGGTCATGCTGTCGACCCAGTAGTCGTGCCCGGCCACGCGCACGCGGTAGAAGTCGTCCTTCGACTCGAGCACGGGCCACGGCAGGTTGTCCGGCGCCACGCTCTGCGCGGCGGCGGCGTCGCCGGGGTGCGCGTACAGCGGCAGCGGCTTGACGACGGCGCCGGCGACCTGGCCGAGGTCGGACGGCGGCGTGGCGGCGCCGGCCGGCAACGCCGGCAGGACTGGCAGGACCGGGAGCAGGGCGAGCAGGGTGGCGGCGAGGCGGGCGCGGAGGGACGGGAGGCGGCGCATGGTTTTTACTCCGGGTGGTGCGATTCGGTCAGGGGTGGCTCGTCCGGGTCGGTGCCGAGCGCGATGTCGGTGATCTTGCGGGTCCAGCCGAACCATTCGGCGGCGAGCGCCATCGCGGCGAGGTCCACCACGGGCAGCGTGCCGACGTCGAGCAGCCACTGGGCGCCGACGATGAACAGCATGATGGCCAGCGTGGAATAGGCCACGCGCCAGGCCTGCCCCGAGAGGAACGCGCCGACCCGGCCGGCGCCGAGCAGGAACGCGCTCAGGTGCCGGTCGCGCGGGCCGCGCGCGCCGGTGGTGCAGGCGTGGCGCAGGCGCGCGCGCAGGCGGCGCAGCCATACCCCGGGCTGGCGCCGCCAGCGCCCGCGCGCGTGCCGCGGCGGCGGGCCGCCGAACAGGCGCCGGCGGTGCAGCAGCAGGTGGGTCAGCGCCACCGCGACCAGGCCCAGCACGGCCAGGCGCCACGGCGGCGGCATCTCCCATTCCAGCGCGCGCTTGTAGCGCGCGCCGTAGGTCAGCAGGTTGTCGAGCGCCATCGCGTGCATGAACACGCCCGGGATCGGACCGTGCACGGGCGACGCCACCAGGTCGTTGCTGCCCGCCATCGAGGTGCCGATCAGCACGAAGCGGCCGTCGATGCGCTCGCGCAGCCGCTGCGCGTCCGCCTCGGTGGCCGGCTTGAGCTCGCGCATGGTCAGCGCGCGGCTGTAGGGGCAGATCGGCTTGAGCGCCTCGTCGCCGGCCCACAGCGCGCGCAGCGCGGGCGGCAGGACCTCGCCGGGGCCGGCATAGGGCCGGCACCATTCGGCGAAGCGCGGCAGGCCGGCATTGTCCACGCCCCAGACCAGCGCCATCGGCGCTTCCTCGCGCTCGAGCTTCACGCCGGCGGCATCCTCGGCCACCGCCAGCGCGGCGCTGCGCGCGGGCGGGGCGCTGTCTTCGTCGCGCGCTTCGCTGCGCTCCCCGCCGTGCGCCCGGTTCTCGTGCCTGCCTTCATGGCCGCCGGCCTCGCGCCACAGCGGGTAGTTCCAGATCAGGCGGTCGATGCGGTCGGCCTCGTAGTCCACGCCGACCAGCGTGAAGCACGGCGCCTCGCCGGCAGGCGTGGCCAGGCCCGGGCGCAGCGCCAGCCGGCCGTCCGCGCCGGGCAGCGCGGCCAGGAAGACCGGCACGCCGCGGTCGCGCAGCCGGCACAGCGCCTGCACCAGCGCGGGCAGCGTGGCGTCGTCGCGCGCCTGCGTGAAGGTGATGTCGACGAAGATCGCGCGCGGCTTGTAGGCCTGCCCCAGCACCGACAGCCAGCGCGCGTGCGTGCGGTACGGCACCGGCCAGCCCTGGCCGGCCTCGGCCAGGGAGGTGTCGTCGATCAGCAGCACGGTCACGTCGTCGCGGCGCGCGGCGGGGTAGAAGGCGCCCACCAGTGCGCTCTGCGCGCGCGCGGTGACGTGGGTGATGGCGTCGCTGGAGGGCACCACCTTGGGCACGCCCCACAGCATCAGGAAGGAGATCACCAGCGCGAACGGCAGCGAGACCAGGAAGCGCGTCGCCGGCTTGTAGCGCCGGGCGTCTTCCCGCGCGCCGGCGGCGTGGCCGGTGGGCGGCGCGCCCGTGCCGGCTGGCGCCGCCGGCGTGGCGTGGTGAGGCGAGCTGGTCATCCTGCGGCGTTCTTGTTCTTGTCCTGGCGATGGCCGTGCGCGGCCCGCGCGCGCAGGGCTGTCCCGGGGGAGGTCAGATGTGGATCAACGGTGGCAAATGCCGGCGCTCATGATAGCTCGAAATTACATTTGCTTACATATGCCGATGTGGCTGCGGGGAGACAGCCGCCCCATCGGAGGGCGGGAGGGCGGGCAGGCGGGCCGCGCGCGGGTTCAGGCGGGCTGCACGTAGACCGTGAGCTGCAGGTCCACGATGCGGTAGCCTTTTTCCGCGACGAAGCGGTCCAGCCGTTCGAGCAGGGCTTCGTCCTCGAACTTGAAGATCTTCCCGTCCTGCATGCTGACCACGTGGACGTGCCGGCTGCCGTCGGACAGCTCATAGAACGACTTGCCGTGGCCGAGCTGGCTGCGCCGGACGATGCCGGCGTTCTCCATGTCGCCCAGCACGCGGTAGACGGTGCCGATGCCGACCTGGTTGCCGGCGTCCCGGAGGGCGACGTAGAGGGCTTCCGCGGTCGGGTGCGCGTGGGCGCAGCGCTGCAGCGCGCCGAGGACCTGGAGCCGCAGCAGGGTGGGACGCAGGCCGGCGTCGCGGAGTACGGATTCGGAAGCGCTCATGGTGGAAAGGGGGCGGGGGCGCGGCGTGGCGTGGGCCATCCGAAGGGGCTCGGCGCTCAGATCTCAGACCATTCGCGCAGCAGGTTGTGATAGTGGTGGGTCAGCGTCAGCAGCTCTTCCGACTCGCCGCAGCGGGTCCGCAGCGACTGGATGGCCTGGTCCAGCTCGAACAGCATCGTGCGCCGGCCGTCGTTGCGGATCATGCTCTGCATCCAGAAGAACGAGCACAGGCGGCTGCCGCGGGTCACGGGGGTGACGCAGTGCACGCTGGTGGACGGGTACAGCACCATGTCGCCGGCCGGCAGCTTGACTTCGTGCACGCCGTAGGTGTCGCGGATGGTCAGGTCGCCGCCGTCGTATTCCTCGGGGTCGCACAGGAACAGCGTGGCCGACAGGTCGGTGCGCAGCCAGCCCGGGCTGTGGTCGTGGGCGCGCACCGCGCCGTCGACGTGGAAGCCGTAGTGCTCCAGATTCGCGCTGTCGTAGCGGTTGAACAAGGGCTGGGCGATGCGCAGCGGCAGCGCCGCGGAAAAGAACAGGGCGTTCTTCTTCAGCGCCTCGGTGACGATGCCCGCCATTTCGATCGAGGCCGGGGCATTGGCCGGGGCCTGGCGGTTGTTCTTCACCCTGGCGCCGGCGGTGCCGACCGTGGCGCGGCCGTCCACCCATGCGCCGGACTCGAGCCTGCCGCGCAGGGTCCGGACTTCTGCGGCGCTCAGCACGCCGGGGATGTGGAGAATCATGATGTCGACATGTTGTATTGATGCCCCGCCGGCCGCGCGCGGCCGCCGGCGGGGCGGCCTGGCTGCCGTCAGAAGCTGATGTTAGCCGTCAGCAGCGCGGTGCGCGGCGCTCCCGGGAAATACCGGTAGCCGCTCTTGTTGATGGACGCGACGTAGTTCTTGTCGAAGATGTTGTACACGTTCACCTGGAAGCTCAGGTTGCGCGACACGCGGTAGCTGGCCATCGCGTCGAACACCCAGTACGGATCGGTGTGGTCCGGCGTGCCGACCGCGCCGTCCGTGCCGCGCTTGAGCCCGCTCAGGTAGCGCGCGCCGCCGCCGATGGTGAAGCCCAGCGGCAGCTTGTACGTGGTCCACAGCGAGAGCGCGTGCTTGGGCGTGTAGGAGAGCAGGTTGGAGCCGTCCTGCGAGACCGCGCTGCCCGCCGCGACGGTGGCGTTCTGCAGGGTGTAGCCGCCCGTCAGCGACCAGTTCGGCGTGATCTGCCCCGCCGCGCCCAGCTCGATGCCCTGCACGCGCTTCTTGCCGATCTGCCCGTAGGTGCCGTCGTCGAGCAACTGCACTTCGTTGGTGATGTCGGTGCGGAACAGCGCGGCCGAGGTGAGCAGCTTCTTGTCGAACAGCTCCCACTTGGTGCCGATCTCGGCCGTCTTCGCGCGCTGCGGCGAGAAGTCGATGCGGTTGGCGCTGTTGCCGCTGCCGGCCGCGGCCAGGGCGAAGTTGGCGCCGCCCGGGGGCTGCTGCGAAACCGCGTAGTTGGCGTAGACGTTGCCGTTCGGCGTCACGCGGTACAGCGCGCCCAGCTTCCAGTCGAACAGGTTGCCCGAGGTCGAGGCGTTGACCGTGGTCACGGGCGTGCCGGCGGCGACGCCGCCAGGGCAGGCCACCACGGTGCGGCCGGTGCCGCCGCACGCGGTGGCGCTCGAATAGTGGGTGTTGTAGTGGTCCCAGCGCAGCCCGCCGTTGACCTGGATGCGGTCGGTCAGCTCGACCGTGTCGAAGAGGTAGGCGGCGACGGTGTTGGTCGAGCCGCTGGAGTCGGCGCCGTTCTTGCCGTAGTTCGTCGCGAACAGGCTGCTGTTCGGACTGTAGATGCTGACGTTGGGCAGCGTCGGCGAATTGTGGCCGTACAGGGTCTGCTCTTCGTGCGTGAATTCGACGCCGGCGCTGATGTCGTGCTTGAAGCTGCCGGTCGCGAACTTGCTGGTGACGTTGGTCTGGTTGCTCAGGATCTGGTTGACGCTGTCGCGCAGGTTGGGCGTGCGCGTCATGGTCCAGGTCGACGGATCGGCGGGGTTGGGCGTCACGATGTTGGTCGCGGCGGCCATGAACGAGGTCAGCAGGTAGTCCTGCTTGGTCTGCGCCCAGCGCGTGGTGTTGTGCAGCGTGGTGGTGTCGCTGAAGCGGTGGTCCACGCGGATGGTGGCCATGTCCGTGGTCGAGTCGTCATGGTCCGACGCGGTGCCGTAGAAGTTGTGCGTGTCGACCCTGCCGCTCGTGTTCAGCAGCGACAGCGCGGCGTTCGGCGCGCGGTAGCCGGGCAGCCCGATGGTCGAGACACCGCCGTCCGGCACGTTGTTCTGCTTCACGTGCATGTAGTCGATGTACACCGTGGTCGGCGTGTTCAGGCCGAACGCCAGCGAAGGCGCGATGCCCCAGCGCTGGTTCTCGGCTTCGTCGCGGCCGGCGACGTCGGCCTTGTGCCCCATCAGGTTCAGGCGGAACGCGGTGGTTTCGCCGATCGCGCGGTTCCAGTCGATGGTCGAGCGCGCGTAGCTGGACGTGCCCGCGCTCAGGCTGGCGTCGAAGCTGTTGTCGAGCGTGGGCTGCTTGGTGATCAGGTTGATCGAGCCGCTCGGCGCGCTGCGGCCGTAGTCCGAGCCCGACGGCCCCTTGATGACCTCGACCTGCTGCGTGTTGAACATGTCGCGGTAGGTGGTGTTCGTGTCGCGGATGCCGTCGACGTAGATGCTGTTCGAGGTGTCGATCCCGCGCATGTAGATCGCGTCGCCGGTGCTGGTGCTGCCGTTCTCGCCGGCGAAGAAGGTGCCCGCGCCGGGCACGTTGCGCAGCGCTTCCGTCAGCGTGGTCGCCTGCTGGTCCTTGATGATTTCCTGGTTGATGATGGTGACGGTCTGCGTGGTGTCCTTCAGCGGCTCGGTGAATTTCGGCGAGGCCAGGGTATCGGTCTTGTAGGTGCCCGAGGCGGCGCTGACCTGCACCGGCGGCAGCGTGACTTCCGACGGGGCCGCGGCCTGCGCGGCGGCGGGCAGCGGGCAGCCCAGGGTCAGGCCGGTGGCGATGGTGGCGGCGGCTCCGGCGAGCGACGGATAACCCGTGCGGGACTCGGAGGGCGAGGATTTTCGACTGCGGATGTAAGACATTTGTTGTGTTTTGGATGGGTCCGTATCGCGGCAGATACAGATCGTCATAGGGGCACCCGTTCCAGTGCATGCATGCGGCCATGCCGATGCTCATGTCGCCGGGCAGCGCTTGCCAGGTTCGCGCGTTGCGGTGCTGCCGACGCCATGTGATGACGGGGATGATTTGGATAAAAGTGGTTTAGGCGGCACCTCCTTTTGCTGTGCGGGATCCCTGTCGCGGCCGCCTCCGATCTCCCTTGGTGGCTCATGGATCACTAAGTAAATGAAAATAATTATCATTTTAGTTTCCGCAATGTATTTTTTGCAACACAGACTTAAATAAATTGAACTTATGCGCGGCAGGAGATGCCACGGCGGGCATCCCGAACATGCCGCCCGGGCGGCGCCTGGGCGGGCCGGGAGGGGCGCCCGGCGGCCATGCGGCGCGCCAGCCAGGAAGCGGGACGCCCGGGTTGGCCGCGTGTCGTCGGAGGGGGAGGGAGAGGGGGAAAAGGCGATGCGGCGGCCCGCCGCGGGGCGCCGCGGCCGGGTGCCACGCCGGGATTACACAGGATTACGCGGGGTTACACCGGGTCACGCGCGTTTACGCCGGACCGCGCGCTCCCGGCGGGCATGCCGGAGCGCATGCCGCTCAGAGCTTGTAGCTCGACAGCAGGATGCTGGTCTCGGTGGCGCCGATGCCGTCGATCATGCGGATGCGGTCGAGCGTGCGGTCGAACGCCTCGAGCGTGTCCGCGCGCAGCTCGGCGATGATGTCCCAGCGCCCGTTGGTGGTGTGCAGGGCCTGCACGTTGGGCTCGCCGCGCAGCGCCTGCAGCACCTGGCGGCCCTTGTTGCCTTCCACGGCGATGGTCATCCACGCGCGGATGCGGTGGGCCTCGGCCTCGGGCTTGAGGCGGACCGTGTAGCCGACGATCAGCCCTTCCTTCTCCAGCCTGTCGATGCGGTTCTGCACGGTCGCGCGCGACACCCGCAGGGCCTTGGCCAGCGCGGTGGCGGGCAGGCGCGCGTTGTCGCGCAGCAGGGCGAGAAGCTGGCGGTCGGTGTCGTCCATGCGGGTTTCCGGGGGTGGCCTGGGGTGTACCTGGATCGGGTTGGCGATTCGCCAGATGAAACTGGCGATATGAAAAGCATAGCAGGCGGATTGCGCAACCTGCTGCCTTTTAGTTAGCGCTGCACTGCACCAGAATGCAGTCACCGCGGTCCTCGGACCGCACGCACCTTCCACCCCCGCAGCCGTCACCCAGAAAGGAGCCAGCGTGATCAACCAGCCCACCATCCTGCTTGTCGACCCGACCCACTACGACGTGTCCTACAGCATCAACCCGTGGATGGACCCGGGCCTCTGGGCGCGCGATCCGCGCGGCATGCACCAGCACGCGGTGCGCTCGTTCGAGGCGCTCCACGCCGCGCTGCGCGCGTCGGGCTTCGCGGTGGAGACCGCGCCCGGCACGGCGGGCCTGCCCGACATGGTGTTCCCGGCCAACGCGGCGGTGGTGCTGGACGGCCACGCGGTGCTGGCGCGCTTCCGCCATCCCGAGCGCGCCGGCGAGGAAGCGCCGTTCGCGCGCATCTTCGAGGGCCTGCGCGAGCGCGGCCTGATCGACGCGGTGAGCGTGCTGCCCGAAGGCTGTTTCCAGGAGGGCGCGGGCGACTGCATCTGGGACGCGGTGCGCGGCCATTTCTGGGCCGGCTTCGGCCCGCGCTCGACGCGCGCCGCGGCCGACGTGATGGCGCAGCGCTTCGGCCGCGAGGTGGTGGCGCTGGAGCTGGCCACCGAGCAGAGCTATCACCTCGACGTGTGCTTCTGCCCGCTGTCGGGCGGCGAGATCCTGTACTACCCGCCGGCCTTCACGCCGCAGGCGCTGCGCACGCTGCGCGGGCGCGTGCCGGCCAGCCAGCGCATCGAGGCCAGCGAGGACGACCTGCGCCACTTCAGCGTCAACGCCGTCAATCTGCACGACCAGATCGTGATGACGCGCACCACGCCGCACCTGCGCGCCGAGCTGGGCCAGCGCGGCTACCACCTGCGCGAGGTCGACCTGTCGCCGTTCATGCTGTCGGGCGGCGGCGCGTACTGCATGACGCTGCGGCTGGACCGCGCCAGCGCGGCGGCGCAGGCCACCGGCGGCACGCGCGCGGCGCCGGCCGCCGCGTGAGCGCCGGCCGGGCGCGCACGCCATTCAACGGGGGAACATCATGAGAGAGATCGCCTTGACCCGCTTCCTGGATGCCGGCGACGTGGCCGCGCTGGTGCGCGAGACCGGCGTCGCCAGCGCCATCGCGCAGATGGCCCATCACATCCGCCAGGATTTCCTGCGCTGGGACGCATTCGAGAAATCGGCGCGGCTGGCCTCGCATTCGCCGGGCGGCGTGATCGAGCTGATGCCGGCCAGCGACGGCGTGCAGTATGCGTTCAAGTACGTCAACGGCCATCCGCGCAACGCGCTGGCGGCCATGCCCACGGTGATGGCCTTCGGCGTGCTGGCCGAGGTGGCGAGCGGCTTTCCGCTGCTGCTGGCCGACCTGACGCTGGCCACCGCGCTGCGCACCGCGGCCACCTCGGCGCTGGCCGCGCACGCGATGGCGCGGCCCGGCGCCAGGGGCATGGCGCTGATCGGCAACGGCGCGCAGGCCGAGTTCCAGGCGCTGGCCTTCCACGCCATGCTCGGCATCCGCGAGATCCGCGCGTTCGACATCGACCCGGCCGCGACCGCGCGGCTGGCGCGCAACCTCGACGGGATACCGGGCCTGAGGGTGGTGGCGGCGGCATCGGCGCGCGCCGCGGTGGACGGCGCCGACATCGTCAGCACCGTGACCGCGGACAAGACGCGCGCCACCATCCTGACGCCGGAGATGGTGGCGCCGGGCGTGCACATCAACGCGGTGGGCGGCGACTGCCCGGGCAAGACCGAGCTGCACGCGGACATCCTGCGCGCGGCGCGCATCGTGGTGGAATACGCGCCGCAGACGCGCATCGAGGGCGAGATCCAGCAGTTGCCGGCCGACTGGCCGGTCACGGAGCTGTGGGAAGTGCTGGCCGGGCGCGTGCCGGGGCGCGGCGGCGCGCACGAGGTGACGGTGTTCGATTCGGTCGGGTTCGCGCTGGAGGACTACGCCGCGCTGCGCTGGCTTCATGCCGCGGCCCACGCGCGGCACCGCGGCAGCCACGTGGAGCTGGTGGCCACGCCGCCCGACCCGCGCGATCTCTACGGCTGGATGATGGCGGCGGCCGCGCCGCTGCCCGCGCGCGCGGCGGAGGCGGAGCCGGCGTGAGCCGGCATCGGCATCGGCCGCCCGTGCCGGCGGATGCCCGCGGGGCTCAGCCGGCCGCGCCGCGCGTCATCATCAGCTGCGCGCGCAGGAAGCCCTTGACCTCTTCGAGCGACGGCGTCTTCAGGAAGACCATGATGCCCCAGTGCTGCAGGGCGTCGGCCACGCCGTCGTAGGCCTGGCGGTTGGTGATCACGGCGAAGATGACGTTCTGGCGCGCGAAGAAGTTCTGCAGCTTCTCGATGGTGGCCGACTCGGCGTCGCTCAGTTCTTCCACGTAGTAGAGCACCACGCGCGGGTGCGAGCTGACCGACGTGATGATCGTGTCCACCACGTCCTCCACCACCACGCTCTTCAGCGGCAGGCCCCACTTGCCCAGTTGCGCGTGGATGCGCTGGGCTTCCTGGTGGTTGGGGTGGAACACCACGAGATCGAGCTCGTGCACCGACGGCAGGTCCTGGCCGACGCGCGTGGCCAGCAGCCGGTGCACGGTCTCCTTGTGAATGCGGCGGTGGCCCCCGTTGGTCTTCCAGGCACCGAGTTCGCCGCGCTCCACCATCTTCTGTACAGTGCCCAACGAGACATTGAGCAGCTTGGCGGCGGTACGCGTGCTGTAGTAAGGCTTTTCAGCCAGTTCTGAATCCAGTTTCATCCGTTCACCCGTTAACAAGAAAACTCCGCACTGCGGTGCGACTGGCAGTGACAGCGCGTGCCTCCCGCGCTGGTTTGGATTCCGGCCGCGCGTAAAAAAAGCGCAACGACGCATGGCGTGCCGGCACCCTGAGCCTCTTGCATGACCTGCCCGATAACCCGGGCGCCGGAAGCGGAGGTGCTCCGCAGCCATGCAAGGACGTGATCTTGCGTCACAGGTGCCTTCTTCTTCCAAGGGAAGAATGCCGGTTTCCAATCATATGCGTTATCGAACATACGCTGCCACCGGGGGGTGGCAAATATTTCGAAAACGCCTCGAACGCTCCCACTTCTGTCTTTAAACGCATATTGTCGCGTTCTGGCAGACACGCGGCCAGCGGAATTTATCGCAAACAATGCAGACATCTGAAGCGGGGTCTACCCTGCACCCAGGATGCCCCGTCGCGGTGCGCGAAGGGCAGCCGGCGGCGCGCGCGGGACGCCCGCCCGCGCGCGCCGCGCGGCAGATGGCTTGCGTCCGCGCGCGCCGGCGTGGCCGGCGGCGGGCATGAGGGGGCGGCGCCGGCGCTAGGCCGGCCCGGAGCCGGCGGTCTCGAGCACGGGCAGCGCGGCCGGCATCGCAGCGGGCATCGCAGCGGGCGCGGCGGCGGGCAGCCTGGCGAGGTCGGCGGCCAGCGCGGGCTCGCTGCACGGCACCAGGTCCGGCGCGGCCGGGTCGCCGTCCGCGGCGGCGGCGGCGGCCGTGGCCTGCGCCCTGAGTTCGCGCGTCTTGATGACGATGAAGTATTCGTAGATCGATTGCAGGATCGCGTAGGTCAGCCCGGCGCGGCCGTCGAGGAAGCCGCGCTTGCCCAGGTAGAGCAGCAGGAACTTGGCCAGCGGGCGCAGCGGCAGGCGGAAGAACAGCTCCTTCTGGTGCGCGCGCCGGCGGTGGAAGTCGCGCGCGAACAGCGCCTCGCGCAGGCTGAAGTCCGCCTTGCCGCGCCGGTTGTCGATGGTCTGCTGCGCCTCCAGGCTGCTGTAGCCGTTGTGGCGCGCGATCCAGTGGCTCAGGCCCTTGCTGAAGGGAAAGTGGTCGAGATAGCCGGACAGTTCGCCGACCGGGCCGTCGGGGATCGAGGTGGGATTGACCAGCCGTTCGTAGCGCATGCGCTCGGGCCGGAACAGGCGCAGGTAGAACGGCGCGGCCTGCACGTGGCGCAGCCAGGTGCCAAGGAAGAAGTCGCGCCGCCGCACGCGGTAGGCCACCTCGTCGCGCGCGCCGCGCGCGGCGGCGCACACCTGCTCGACCAGCGCGGGCGTCATGCGCTCGTCGGCGTCGATGTAGAACACCCAGGGATGGCGGAAGCGGATATGGCGCAGGCCCCAGTTCTGGTGGCTGGCCCAGTTGTCGAACGGCCGCTGCGTGACGTGGGCGCCGAAGCGCCGGGCGATCTGCACGGTGGCATCGGTGCTCATGGAGTCGTAGACGTGGATGTCGTCGGACCACGCCACGCTCTGCAGGCAGCCCGGCAGGTCCTGCTCCTCGTTGCGCGTGAGGATCAGCACCGAGACGCCGGGCGCGGCGTGCCGCGGCTGCATCTGGCCGGCCGCGCTGGCCGGACTAGGCTGGGGCTGTGCCATGTCTTGTCCTCGTGCTGATGGGCCGGGCCGGGACGCCGGCGTAGACGGTCCAGGGCGCGCGCAGGCTCCGCGTCACCACGGCGCGCGGCGCGACCACCGCGCCTTCGGCCAGGGACACGCCCGGCGAGACGAAGGCCTCGGCGCAGATCCACACGTGCGATGCCAGCACGATGGGATGCGCCACCAACTGGAAATTGGCGCTGTTGTAGTCGTGGCTGCCGGTGCACAGGTGCGCGCCCTGCGAGACCACGCAGTGGGCGCCGATCTCGATCGGCGCCATGTTGTAGAGCGTGACGCCGTCGGCCACGCCGCTGTGGCCGCCCACGCTCAATTGCCACGGCGCCCAGATTTTCACGTCCGGGTAGATGTGCACATGCGGCCCGAGGCGCGCGCCGAACAGCCGCAGCAGCGTCGCGCGCCACGCGTGCAGCGGGCGCGGGCTGGGCCGGAACAGGCACAGCCAGACGCACTGCCAGAGCTGGCGCTGGAGCCGGTTGCCCAGCGTGAACGAGGCGCCGGTGGTCGGGTCGTTGCCTTGCAGAATCATCGTCGTTGCGCTCGATGGTTGGCGGCCGCGGCACGCGCGCGCGCCCCGGCCGGCGGCCGGGCTTGGTCCCGCACCGGCCGCGCCTGGCGCCGGGAGGACGCGGGGCGCGCGGGAAGGGGTGAGCTCATGGTGGCGCGCCGGCCGGCGCGCTTCGGTGCGGCACCTCACACAGCGCGCGCGGCGGCGCGGCGCGGGCCGGCCCGCGGCGCAGCGGGGGAAGGACGGAAGGGGCGGACGAAGGGGAAGGACGAAGGGGAGGGGGAAGGGCGGGCGGCGGCGCGGCAGTCGGCGGGCGCGCCGCCGCGCGGCTCAGAGCCGGTACTTCTTCACCTTGTCGAACAAGGTGGTCTTGGCGATGCCGAGCGCCTCGCTGGCGCGGCTCAGGTTGCCGTCGTGGCGGCGCATGGCGTCGGCCACCAGCGCGCGCTCGAACTGCTCGACGGCCTGCGCCAGCGGCAGCGCGGCCGGCGCGGCGGTGCCCTGGCCCGGGTTGCAGCCGAGCCCGAGCACGTGGCGCTCGGCGAGGTTGCGCAGCTCGCGCACGTTGCCGGGCCATTGGTAGGCCATCAGCGCGGCCATCTCGGCGCGGCTCGCCGGCAGCGCCTCGCGCTCGAAGCGCAGCGCGGCCTGCGCCACGAAATGCTCGAACAGCGGCGGCACGTCCTCGCGGCGCTCGCGCAGCGGCGGCAGTTCCAGCGTGACCACGTTGAGCCGGTAATAGAGGTCGGCGCGGAACTGGCCGGCCTCCGACAGCGCCTTGAGGTCGGACTTGGTGGCCGCCACCACGCGCGTGTTGACCGGCACCGGGGTGTTGGAGCCGAGCCGCTCCACCACGCGCTCCTGCAGCACGCGCAGCAGCTTGATCTGCATCGGCATCGGCATGCTCTCGATCTCGTCGAGGAACAGCGTGCCGCCCTCGGCGTGCTCGATCTTGCCGATGCGCCGCCGCGCCGCGCCGGTGAAGGAACCGGCCTCGTGGCCGAAGATCTCGCTTTCGAACAGCTGCTCGGGCAGCCCGCCGCAGTTGATCGGCACGAAATGCCGCGCGTGGCGCGCGCTGGCTTCGTGCAGGCAGCGCGCCACCAGCTCCTTGCCGGTGCCGGTCTCGCCGTGGATCAGCACGTTGGCGGCGGTGTCGGCCAGGTCGGCGATCAGGCGGCGCAGCCGCTCGATGGCCGGCGAATGGCCGGTCAGGCGCGCCTCGAGCGTGTCGCGCCCGGCCAGCCTGCGGCGCAGGTCGGCCACCTCCAGCACCAGGCGGCGCTGCTCCAGCGCGCGCCGCGCCACCTCCACCAACTGCTCGGGCGAGAACGGTTTCTCGAGGAAGTCGTAGGCGCCGTCCTTCATGGCCTGCACCGCCAGGCTGACGTCGCCGTGGCCAGTCACCATCACCACCGGCAGCGTGGCGTCGCGCGCGCGGAGCGCGCGCAGCAGCGCCATGCCGTCCATGCCGGGCAGGCGGATGTCGCTGACCACCACGCCGGCGAAGCCCGCGCCGGCTTCGCGCAGGGCCGCCTCGGCGCTGCCGGCCGCGCGCGTGGCGATGCCTTCGAGCCGCAGCGCCTGCTCGCAGCCCAGGCGCACGTCCGGGTCGTCCTCGACGATCAGTACGGTGAGCGGGCTAGTCGTCATGTGCGGTTTCCTTGCCTGGCTGGCCACCCGGGCAGCCCGGTCCGGCCCCGGGCCGCGCCAGTGGCAGCACCAGCGTGAAGCAGGCGCCGCCGTCGGGATGGTTGCTGGCGTCGAGGCTGCCGCCGAACTCGTCCAGGATGCCGGCCGACAGCGTCAGGCCCAGCCCCAGCCCCTGGCCGGCCGGCTTGGTGGTGAAGAACGGCTCGAACAGGCGCGCGAAGGCTTCCTGGGACAGGCCCGGGCCGTTGTCGCGGATGGTCAGGCGCAGCTTGTCGCCGGCCAGGTGGGCGCGGATCTCCAGCACCGGCGCGGCGGTGGCGGCCATCGCGTCGAGCGCGTTGCCGATCAGGTTGACCAGCACCTGCTCCAGGCGGTTGGGGTCGCAGGCCAGCACCAGGCCGGGCTCGAGCTGGCGGCGCAGTTCCGGGCGCATGGCCTGCAGGCGCGTGTCGAGCAGGAACAGCGCGTTGTCGAGCGCCTCGTCCAGCCGCGCGGTGCGCCCGCCCTGGCCGGGCTTGCGCGCGAACGACCGGAGCGCGCCGGTGATGCGGCCCATGCGCTCGACCAGGCCGATGATGGTGGCGAGGTTGGCCTGCGCGGTGGCATTGTCGCCGCGCGCAAGGAATTTCTGCGTGTTGCCGGAGAGCGTGCGCAGCGCCGCCAGCGGCTGGTTGAGCTCGTGGGCGATGCCGGTGGACATCTGCCCCACGGCGGCCAGCTTGCCGGCCTGCAGCAGGCCGTCCTGGGCCTGGCGCAGGGTGGCCTCGGCGCGGATGCGCTCGGCCACCTCGGCCTGCAGCTGCTGGTTGGCGGCCGACAGGTCGGCGGTGCGCTCGGCCACCTTGCGTTCCAGCTCGCTGTTGGCGGCCTCGAGCGCGGCGCGCGCGGCCAGCCGCTCGCCGGCGATGCGCCGGCGCACGTTCCAGGCCGCCGCCAGCAGCAGCACGAAGGCGGTCAGCACGCCCGCCAGCGCGGCGGTGTTGAGCGCGGCCAGGCGCGCCTGGGAGGTGTTGGTGAGCAGCGTGAGCTGCCAGTCGGTGCCGACCAGTTCCGCGTTCTGCGCCAGCATCGGCGGGCCGCGCCGCAGGCGCACCAGCGCGTCGCTGTCGGACAGCTTGCGCACCGGCGCCAGTTCGAGCTGCGGCAGCGGGGCGCGGTTGTACTGGAGGCTGCGCTGCAGGCGGACGCGCTGCTCGGCCGACAGCGGCCTGAGCGCGGCGAGCTTGAGCGACGGGTCCGAGGCCAGGATCACCACGCCGTTCTCGTCGGTCAGCAGCATCTGCGCGTCGGCGCCCTGCCAGCGGTTCTCGAGCGGCTCCAGGCCGACCTTGACCACCGCCACGCCGCGCGGCTTGTGGCGGTCGCCGAGCGGCGCGGACAGGTAGTAGCCGGGCTCGCTGCGCGTGGTGCCGACGCCGTAGAAGCGGCCGAGCTGGCCGTCGGCGGCGTCGCCGAAATACGGGCGGAAGCTGAGGTCCTCGCCCATGTAGCTGTCGGGGCGCTGGTAGTTGCTGGCCGCGCGCACGCGGCCGCGCGCGTCGAGCACGAACACCGCGCGCGTGCCGGCGCGCGCGTTGAGCGCGGCCAGGTACTGGTTGGCCGCCTCGACCCGGGCCGGGTCGTCCGGGTTGGCCAGCAGCGCGGCGATCTTGTCTTCGAGCGACAGCAGGCTGGGCACGTAGTCGTAGCGGGCCAGCTCGCTCGACAGCGCCTGGCTGTACAGGCGCAGCTGCACCTGGCCGCGCTCGCCCTGGCGCGCCAGCGCGGCGTCGTAGCTGTAGCGGTAGCCCAGCGCGCCGGCCAGCCCGACCAGCATCGCCAGCGCCAGCATGGCGAGCGGCGGCACCCAGCGGCGCAGGCGGCCGGCGCGGCCGTAGCTGGCGCAGGCGTCCTGCGCGGTGTCGCGCGGGCTGGCGGGCGGGGTGGCGTGCGAACGGAACGGGCCGGTCATGGAGCGGGCGGGGAAGGCTTGCGTGTGCTGCGGATGGCGATGGATGGCAGGGGTGGCGTGTGGTCGGGCCAAATGTGCCGCCGGCATGGCACCGCAACGGCGCCGCCCGCAGCAACCCCGTCTTTTACCACAACGCGCGGCGCCGGCCGCAAAACAAAAAGGGCCCGGCCGCCTGATCGGCGGCCGGGCCCTGGCGCGCTGGCGGTGTTACTTGCCGGCCAGGACCTGAACGGGTGTCAGGCCGCGGTTGCCGTCGGCAGCGGGGTCGTCCGCTTCCTCGGGCACCGGCGCGCCGATGGCGCCTTCGCTTTTGGCGACGACGGCGGTGGCAATGGCGTTGCCAAGCACATTGGTGACGGTGCGGCCCATGTCGAGCACGTGGTCGATGCCCAGCACCAGCAGGATGCCCGCCTCGGGCAGGCCGAACATCGGCAGCACGGCGGCCACCACCACCAGCGCCGCGCGCGGCACGCCGGCGATGCCCTTGCTGGTGACCAGCAGCACCAGCAGCATGGTGACCTGCTGCGCGAGCGAGAGGTGGATGCCGTACACCTGCGCCACGAACAGCGCGGCGAACGAGCTGTACATGATCGAGCCGTCGAGGTTGAACGAGTAGCCCAGCGGCAGCACGAAGCCGGTGATGCGCTCCTTGACGCCGAAGCGGCCGAGCTGCTCGATCACCTTGGGGTAGGCCGATTCGCTGCTGGCCGTGGCGAAGCCGATCATCAGCGGCGCGCGCACCATCCCGAGCAGGCGGAACACGTCGCGGCCCAGGAAGAAGTAGCCCCCGGCGATCAGCGCCGCCCACAGCAGCGCCAGCGACAGGTAGACGCTGCCGAGCAGCTTGGCGTAGACCACCAGCACGCCCAGACCCTCGGCGGTGATGACCGCGGCGATGGCGCCGAACACGCCCACCGGCGCGAACGCCATCACGTAGTTGGTGACCTTGAGCATGACGTGGCCGAGGCCGTCGATGGCGGCCAGCAGGGGCTTGCCCGCGCCGTCCTTGACGGTGCCCAGCGCGAAGCCGAAGAACAGCGAGAACACCACGATCTGCAGGATCTCGTTGGTGGCCATCGCCTCGACGAAGCTCCTCGGGAACATGTGGGTGACGAAGTCGCCCAGGCTCAGCGCGCCGGTCTTCAGGTTGGAGGCGGCGTCCGCCGGCGGCAGCGCCAGGTTCATGCCCTGGCCCGGCGCCAGCAGGTTGGCCATGACCAGCCCCAGCAGCAGCGAGGTGATCGAGGCGGCGAGGAACCACGCCATCGCCTTCAGGCCGATGCGGCCCACGGCGCGGCCGTCGCCCATGCCGGCGATGCCGCTGACCAGCGTGGCGAACACCAGCGGCCCGATGATCATCTTGATCATGCGCAGGAACACGTCGGTGAGGATGGACAGGTAGCCGGCGATGGACTTGGCGGCGGCGGGGTCCGGCGCGAGGTGGTTGGCTGCCGCGCCGGCTAGCACGCCGAGCAGCATCGCAATGAAAATCAGGGTGGGCAGTCGGTTCAGTTTCATCAGAAGTCGGGCCGTGCGCCCGGCGGCTCGCCGGGCGGTTGTTTTATGCGGGGACTGGCAGGCTTCGGGCCCGGCGCGTCGACCCCGGGGGCGGCGTCGCGCGGCCTGGGCCGGGGGACGTCAGCGAGGCGGGGATGGCAAGGCGGGCGCGGTCATTGTTTCCTCCGTTGTTGTGTGGGCGCGGCGCGGCACCGGGGGGCGCCGCGCCGCCGGCCCGGATCGTCGTCCGGGCGGGCGCATACATCGCACGAGGCGTGCCATGCCGGCGGCCCCGCCGGCCTCGCCTAAGTCACTGAAAAACAAGGGGAATTCGAAGTGCTTCCGGCGCACGGTTCGGATTTCCGTGCAAGCGTGGGTGATCGGCGTTCGGATTTCCGGATGCGCGGACGGCGCGGAGGGCGGCCGGGCGCAGCGTGGCGCCCGGCGCGCATGGCCGGGAGGGGGAAAGGAAGGGGTGGCCGGAGGAACGCGGGCGCGCGGCCGCGCGGCCGCGCGCGTCAGGCGTTGTCGGCCGGCACCGTGCGGCAGCGTTCCAGGAAGTCCTCGAGCGGCATCGGCCGCCCGATCACATACCCCTGCGCGTAGTCCACGCCGATCGCGCGCAGGGTGTGCAGGGTCTGCTCGTCCTCCACCGATTCGGCCACCGTGAGGATGCCCAGCCGGTGCCCGATGTCGTTGATCGAGCTGACGATCTCGCGGTCGACCGCGCTGGCGACCAGGTGGCGGATGAAGCTGCCGTCGATCTTGAGGTAGTCCACCGGGAACTGCTTGAGGTACGCGAACGACGACAGGCCCGCGCCGAAGTCGTCCAGCGCCACGGTGCAGCCGGCGCTGCGCATCTCGGCCACCAGGCGGCTGGCCGCGGCCATGTTGTTGATCAGCGCGGTCTCGGTGATCTCCAGCCGGATGCGGCTGGCCGGCAGCACCGATTCGTGCAGCTCGGCATGCAGGAAGGGCAGCAGGAACGGCTCGCCCAGCGAATTGGCCGACAGGTTGACGGCCACCGAGAGCCCCGGCACCGCCGCCAGGCGCGCGCCGAATTCGCGCAGCACGTGGTGGATCACCCAGCGGTCGACGTGGCCCATCAGGTCGTAGCGCTCGGCGGCCGGGATGAAGGCGCCGGGCATGATGAGCTTGCCCTGCTCGTCCACCATGCGCACCAGGATCTCGATGTGGAGCTCGGGGAGGTCGGCCTAGCCCGGCTGCAGCGCGCGGATCTCCTGCGCGAACAGGCGGAAGCGGTTGGCGTCGAGCGCCGAGTGGATGCCGGCGGCCACCTGCAGCTCCTGGTGGTGGCGCTGCGCGTCGCTCTCGTCGCGGCGGTACACCGAGACGCGGCTGCGCCCGGCGGCCTTGGCGGCGTAGCAGGCCACGTCGGCGCGGCTCATCAGCTCGCCCACCGGCGGCGTCTCGCTGTCGATGGCGGTGATGCCGATGCTGGCGCCGACGTCGTAGACGCGCCCCTCCCACGGGAAGCGCTGGCCGCGGATGGCGTCGATGATCTTCTGGCAGACCCGCTCGGCCTGGTCCACCGAGCAGTCCTTGAGCAGCAGCGCGAATTCGTCGCCGCCCAGGCGCGCCAGCAGGTCGTCGGGGCGCACGTGGTGGCGGATCACGTGGCCGAGCTCGCGCAGCAGCACGTCGCCGGCGGCGTGGCCGGCGGTGTCGTTGACGATCTTGAAGCGGTCCAGGTCGATGAAGCACAGCGCATGGTGCTGCTGCTGCAGGCGCGCCGCGTCGCAGGCCTCGCGCAGGCGCTTCTCGAACCAGATGCGGTTGGGCAGGCCGGTCAGCGCGTCGTGCGAGGCCGAGTGCGCCAGCTCGCGCTGCAGCGCGCGCGCGCTGGTGATGTCCTGGAACACCAGCACCGCGCCGATCACCTCGCCCGCGGCGGTGCGCACCGGCGCGGCCGAGTCCTGCACGTCGTGGCGGTCGCCGGTCAGGCTCTGCAGCACCGCGCCGTCCTGCAGGTAGACCGGGCGCAGCGTGCGCAGGCACTGCGCCACTGGGCTGGCGATGGGCTCGTTGCTGTGCTCGTCGACGATGCGGAACACGGTCTCCAGCGGCTGGCCGGCGGCGGCCTGGATGCTCCAGCCGGTGAGCTGCTCGGCGATCGGGTTCATGAAGGTCACGGCCATCGCCGCGTCGGTGCAGATCACCGCGTCGCCGATCGAGCTCAGCGTGATGTGCAGGCGCTCCTTCTCCTCGAACAGCGCCTCGGTCAGGCGGTGCTGCTCGGTGATGTCCCAGTTGGTGCCGATCATGCTCAGCGCGGTGCCGTCGTCGCGGCGCAGCACCATCGCCAGCGCGCGGATGTGGCGCACCTCGCCGCGCGCGTGCTGGATGCGGTATTGGGTGTCGAAGGCGCGCACGCCGCGCACCGCGGCGCGCATCTCGGCGCGCGCGCGCTCGATGTCGTCGGGATGCACCATGCCGGTCCAGCGCTGGAAGTCGGGGGCGCCGGCGGCCGGGTCGGTGCCGTGCAGCGCGTGCATGCGCGCGTCCCAGGCGATCGCGCCGCTGGCGATGTCCCATTCCCAGATCCCCACGCCGCCCGCTTCCACCGCGAGCTGGGTGCGGCGCGTCAGCGCCTCGAGCTTCTGCTGCGCGGTCTTGCGCTCCTCGATGCTTTCCACCTGCGAGATGAAATGCAGCGGCGCGCCGCTGTCCTCGTCGCGCACCAGCGAGACCGCCAGCAGGGCCCAGCGGTAGCTGCCGTCCTTGTGGCGGAAGCGCTTTTCGATGCGGTACGCGTCGATCTCGCCGGCCAGCAGGCGCTCGACCTGGTGCAGGTCCGGGCCCAGGTCGTCGGGGTGCGTGATGAGCGGGAACGGCAGCTCGAACAGCTCGCTGGCCTCGTAGCCGAACAGCTCGCAGATGGCGCGGTTGACCTGCAGCCAGCGGCCGTCCAGGCCCACCAGCGCCATGCCGATGGCCGAATGCTCCATCGCCTGGCGGAAGCGCCGCTCGCTGCCGCGCAGCTCGCTGCGGTCGCGCCGGTTCTGCTCCAGCAGGAAGGCGATGCAGACCGGGAACAGCATGATGAGCGCGGTCGACAGTTGTATCGGCTGCAGCACGAAGGGCTCGCCCGCGCCGCGGCCGAAGGCGCTCGCGGCCAGCGTCGCCGCGGTGGTGGCGCAGATCGACAGCAGCGTGAGCAGCGCGGTGGCGAACGGGTTGGTCAGCAGCGCCGCCAGCACCAGCGGCAGCGCCATCACCACGAACGGCTCGTTGCTCTTGTGCAGCGCGCCCGCGCCCACTACCAGGCACAGCAGCAGCAGCGCCGCGAAACGGCGCCGGCCGGCGCGCCCGAAGGTCTCGGCGGCGCGCTCGCGCGTGATCGACACCATCAGCGGCAGCAGCATCACCACGCCCATCGCGTCGGCCGTCCACCAGGTCCACCAGACCGCGCCGAAATCGCCGCGGTAGGCGGTGGCGACGGTGGCCGCGCCGATGGTGGCGCCCACCGCCGGCCCCAGCGTGCTGGCCGCGCCCAGCGTCAGGCCGAAGCGCGCCAGCGGCCCGGGGCGGGTCAGCGTGGCGCCGGCGGTCATGGCGCGCACCAGCCAGCCGGAGAAGGCCATCTCGGCCACGTTGCCCAGCGCCAGCGCCAGCGCGATGGCGGGGTGGTCGCCCATCGCCGCGTTGGCCGCCACGCCCGCGGCCAGCATGCCGCCCAGCAGCACCGGCGCGTCGCGGCGGGGCCGGTGCAGCAGCACGCCGAGGCCGAACGCATTGGCCAGCCACAGCATGGCCACGTTGCCCGGAAAGCGCGACGCGGCGATGCCGGCCACGGCCAGCAGGAAGAAGCCGAGGGCGGCCAGCGCCGCGCGCTGCCAGCGCGGCGAAGGAGTGGGCAAGGAACGGACTTCCGGTTGTGGCGTCATGTCGCGTCTGCGATCTGGATAGGAGAACTTGCAATGGCGATGGCCGCCGGGCTGACGCAGGTTGCACGCGTGGCCCAGCCTAATCGATCAATATAGCGTCCATATGGCGGCAGCACGAGCCGAGAAAAATGACTCTGCCGGCGCTGTTCGGACTGGCATGCCGCGCCGATTTCCTGTATGGCCCCCTCGCTTGCCGGCCGGCTCCCGGCATCCCCGGCGGCGCTGCGGGCCGCGCCGGCGCACGGCCGGCGGCGGATTCGGGGGCGCCCGGAGAGCGCTCGGAGACGGCCGCGGCGCGTCCGCGCCGCGCTCGCCCGCGGCTGCGCCGCCGTCCGCCTCCCGCGGCCGTTTCAGGTATTTCCCCGCCGATGTGGGGTACCCCGACGGACGTCGCGAAGACGCGGGCCGGCATCGCAGCGATGACATGAGCGGACGGAGGCCGCCGCGCAACGGGTCGTGGAGCGGGTCGTGGAGTGCGTCCCGGTCCGGAGCGCCATCGCATTCGGCGCCGCCGCCTTCGGCCTGCAGGCGCTCGCGCGGCAAGCCCCGGCCAGCCGGGCCGGTCCGCGTCCGCCGCGTCCGCCGCGTCCGCGCCGACGGCGCTGCCGCGCGCGCGGCGCGATGGCGCGATGGCGCGGCGTTAAGCAAAGTTAATGCTTGCCGCTGCCCGATTCCTGAATAATGCCGACAGGGACGGCGGCGCAGGGAGCCGCGGGCCGCTTCGCGCCGGCGATGCCCGGGGTGTGCGCCACGTGTGCGACGCGCGGCCGGCGCATTGGGGCCAGACAACCTCACGTTAACCCTAGGTTTTGTCGTGGTTTGCACACAAATGCGAATGCGTCTCATGTAGAATTGTCACGTGGCTGGTACATAAGACATCCGAGCCGCCGGATGGAAGGGTCAGTTGGCGCGGCAAGCGCGCATTGGGAAGGGGGAACTGTCATGCGTGTTCTGATTGTTGAGGACGATCAGCGGGTCAGCCAGTGGCTAAGCGCCAGGCTGCAACAGAAAGGACATGACTGCCGCGTGACCGACACCGGCGAACAGGCGCTCGAGCTGATCGGATCCGAGGCATTCGACGCCGTGCTGCTGGACCGGATGCTGCCCGGCATCGACGGCATCGGCGTGCTGCGCGCGCTGGCCGATCATCCCCACCCGCCCGTCATGGTGCTCTCCGCGGTGGACCAGCCCAGCGACCGCGTCGAAGGGCTGCGCGCCGGCGCCGGCGACTACCTCGGAAAACCGTTCGACTTCACCGAGCTGCTGCTGCGCCTCGAAGGCCTGGCCAAGTGGCGCGCCCTGCCGGGCGACGCGGACTGGATCACCCGGCTGGAGGACCTGTGCATCGACTGGCGCGAGCGGCGCGTGTCGCGCAGCGGCCAGGCCATCGACCTGACCGAGAAGGAATTCGCGCTGCTGCAGGTGCTGGCCACCAACGCCGGCCGCACGGTCACGCGCGCCATGCTGCTGGAAAAGGTCTGGGGATACCAGTTCGATCCGCAGACGAACCTGATCGACGTCCATGTCTCGAAGCTGCGCAGCAAGATCGACCGGAATTTCCCGCGCTCGCTGCTGCGCACGGTGCGCGCAGTCGGTTATGTCCTGGGCTGAGCGCGTTGCCCACCTGCTCGAGACCCGCACTTTCCGCCACGCCTCGCTGGTCGCGTTCCTGTTCCTGCTGGTGGCGGTCGGCACGGTACTGCTGAGCGCCCACCAGATCGACGCGCTGCTGCACAGCCACGTGCGCGACATGGTCCTGGCCGACCTCCGCGCCCAGGAGCGCAGCCATCATTTCGCCGAAGCCAAGGGGCTGGCGTTCGCGCTCGCGCACGAGGACACCCGCGAGCGCGAAGGCAACAAGTCGTTCGTGCTGTCGCCCTCGGGCGCGCTGCTGTTCGGCGACCCGAAGGTGAGGGCCGCGCTGCAGTGCGAGCCGCCGTGCGCGCTGCAGTGGCGCAACGTCACCGTGGGCGACGCCAGCGCCCAGCTCGCGCAGCTGTTCGGCGTGCAGGTGCCGCTGGCGGACGGCGGCGTGTTCTTCAGCGGGTACGACATCCTGCCGATGCGCGAGCGGCTGCGCGTGATTCCGCTGGTGGCCGGCGCCGGACTGTTCGCGGTGCTGCTGTCGAGCCTGGCCATCGGGCTCTATACCAGCGTGCAAAGCATGCGCCGGGTGGACCGGATCCGCAGCGCGCTGCGCCGCTACGTGACCGGGGAGCGCGACGCGACGGTGCCGTGCGGGCCCGACGGCGACGAATTCGACCTGCTCGGGCAGGACATCAACCACGTGCTCGACCGCGTGAACCGGCTCATGGAAGAGGTCAAGAGCGTCAGCAGCCATCTGGCGCACGAACTGCGCACGCCGCTCACGCGCATCTACAACCGGCTGGCCAACCTGGCCGAGAAGGTGGATGACCCCATGCGCGAGGACGTGCTGGGCGCGCTCGAGGACGGCGAGCGCATCCAGCGCATGGTGCGCGCGGTGCTGCGCATCGGCGAGGTGGACGCGGGCCGCTGCGAGCACGCGTTCGAATGGTTCGAGGTGCGCACGCTGCTCGATGACCTGGCCGAATACTACGCGCCGCTGGTGGCGATCTCGGGCATGGCGCTGCGCATCGAGGCGGAGCCGGGGCGCGAGCTCTACGGCGACCGCGCGCTGCTGTTCCAGGCGCTGTCGAACCTGCTGGAAAACGCGATCAAGTACGCGCCCGGCGGCGAGACGCTGGTGCTGCTGGCGCACCGCCGCGGCGACGGCATCGCGCTGGGCGTGGCGGACAACGGTCCCGGCATTCCCGCCGCGCTGCGCGGCCAGGCGGTGGAGCGCTTCCGCCGCCTGGGCGGCACCTCGGGCGGCACGTCGCAATCGTCGCAATCGTCACAATCGGGCAGCGGACTTGGCCTGGCGCTGGTCAATGCCATCGCCAGGCTCCACGGCGCGCAGCTCTCGCTGGAGGAAAACCGCCCGACCGGGCTGCTGGCCGTGCTGCTGCTCGACCGCCGCCACTGGAACGACCGCACGGGTCTCAAGAGCGCGCTCAGGACGTGACGCGCGCCGCGGCCGGCGGCATGGCGCGCTAGGCGGCGCGCCGGGGCCGCGCCGGCGTCTCGGGACGCCACCACATCCGGCAGGCCCCGCGCGGCGGCGATCACCCGGCGGCGGTCGTCGACCGACACCGCCGTGACATGGCTGCCGCGCATGGGTCAGGCGGTCTCGAACGTGCGCGCAAGCAGGCGCGCAAAGCGGTCGTAGGCCGCGTTGGCGCCCGCGATGACGGCGTCGTGCGTGCGCGCGTCCAGCGCATCGCTGTCCAGCGCGGCGACGAAATTGCGCCACGCCGCGGCGCGGCCCTGCGGATAGGCGGCGAGGTTGCGCGCGCCGAATTCGGCGGACAGGCCCAGCTTCTCCTGCGCGGCCTTGAACAGGAACGCCGCGCCGAGCGTCGAGCCTTCGGAGACGTAGAGCCAGCCCAGCGCCTCGGGCATGGCAACGCCGGCGCTGGCGAGGTCGGCTTGCGGCAGCTCGCGCTCCAGGTCCGCGAGATCGGCCTGCGACGCGGCGGCGCGGCCGCGGCCGTCGAGATCCGGCACCGCGGCGCGCACGGCGGCGTCCTCGAACAGGTGCTCGACATCGCGCTGGAACAGATACTGCGCGGCAACGAAACGGGCATAGCCGTCGCGGCTGGCAAACGGATCGGCGGCTTCCATCAGCGTGTGCATGCGCTCGTGCTGGGCGGCCGTCTCATGCTTGAGCCGGGAAGACAGCGAGGGGCGGACTTCGGTGGAGGTGGTCATCGGGGAGGGTTCCGGGAATTGAACGGCGATAGCGGATGGCGGATAGCAGATGGCGGGCGCGATCGCGGCGCGGCGGCGCGCGGCGGCACGCATGTGCAAGGCTTCTTTTTACGTGATCGCGCCGCGCAAGACACGTTAATCTTGCTTCATATAGTTCGCGCGTCGCAGTCCGCGCGCGCGCCGGATGCGCTCGTCGCGCGCCCGGTTCACCGCGCGCCCGGCGCGTCGCCCGCCTGCCCGGGCAGGTGGCCCAGCAACTGCTGGTACTGGTAGCGGAACGCGGTGCCGTTCGTGCCCAGCAGGCGCGGCAGCGGCGTGATGAAGTCCTTGCGGATCTCCACCGTGATGCGCCAGACCGGCACGGCCCGGCCGGCGGCGATGGCGCCGTGCGCCGCATTGCCGCCGCCGATGGTGTCGAGCGAGGTGAAGCTCTCGACGGCCACGGTGGCGATGTCGCCGTCGCGCAGATAGCCATGCCCGGCGGCCGCCATGCGCACGCGCACGCGCTGCTCCATCTGCCGCGCCTCCAGCGATCCGGCGGGGTCGGTGCGGAACTGCCCGATGGCGCGCTCCAGCGCCGTGCCGCCCATGACGATGGCGAGCCCGATGTTCCCGAGTTCCGTGAACATCATCGCGCCGGCAATGATGACGGGCAGCGCGAACGCGGCCTCGACGGTCAGCGCGCCACGGCCACCATGCCGGCGTGCGAAACGGCTACGCCTTGCCGCGGGGCGGCGGGCGGCGGCGCGCCATGTCGGAAGGCACCCGTGCATGGCGTCAGCCGAGGAACAGCACGAATGCCGCGCCGGCGGCAATCGCGATGCTGTACGGAATGCCGGGCAGCGCATGGGCGTGCAGCGCCGCCGGGGCGGGCGGCGGCCGGCGCAGCCACGAGCCCGGCTGTCTGGCGCACCACGCGTTGCACCACGCGGCGCACCGCTCGGCCATGCGCAGGACCGGCATGCCCAGTGCCAGCACGCCGCCGGCCAGCGACATGACCAGCAGGAACGTCGACACGTTGCCCTCCAGCCAGAGGCAGAGCACCGCCACCAGCTTCACGTCGCCCGCGCCGACCCAGCGCATGGCGAACAGTCCGTAGCCCACCACCAGCACGATCGCGGCGGCCATCGCGCTGCGCCCGAGCTCCGGCCAGGCCACCGCCCGCGCGTCCTGGAAAACCATCCACGCGGTGTGGACCGTCCACGCGGCCAGCAGCGCCAGCACCAGCCGGTTGGCGATGCGGCGGTACAGCAGGTCCGACAGCACCGTCCAGAGCAGCGCGGGCGGCAGCACCAGCGCGGCCAACGACAGCGAAGGCGGCACCAGCGCGATGGCGTCTTGCAGCAGATGGGGGAAGCGGGCGGGCATGCGGGGGCTCCTGAACATGGCGGGAACGCGTCGGCTGACGGCGAATCGTCCTGGTTCCGCCGCTGGTCAGCCGAAGACGACGAACGGCACGCCTTCGTGCACCGGGGACGCCATTACCCTGGCGGCGATGCCGTAGACGCTGGCGAGATGGCTTTCGGTGAGCACCGCGGCGGGCTCGCCATACGCGACGGCCCGGCCGTCGGCCAGCAGCAGGAGCCGGTCGCACCAGCGCGCGGCGAGGTTGACGTCGTGGAGCACGAGCAGCGCCGCCAGGCCATCGGTGCGGCTCAGCGTCCTGATGCTGTCGAGCATCAGCAACTGGTGGCGCGGGTCGAGGCTGGAGATCGGCTCGTCGAGCAGCAAGGCGCGGTAGCCGTCCGGCGGGCGGCAGGCCAGCACCTGCACCAGCGTGCGGGCGAACTGGACGCGCTGCTGTTCGCCGCCGGAGAGGCTTTGATAGTCGCGCGCGGCCAGGTGCGCCGCGTCGGCCAGGCCGAGCGCGCGGCGGATCAGCGCGCGGATGGCGCGGGGATCGAGTTCGGGAAACGGATAGCCGCCCATCGCCACCACCTCGGTGACGTCGAGGTCGAAGCTCAGGCCCGGCGACTGCGGCAGCACGGCGCGGGTGCGGGCGAGCTCCCGCACGGACCAGTCCGCCAGGCCGCGGCCGTTCAGCGTGACCGCTGCGGCGGGCGCGGCGATCTCGCCGGCCAGCGTGCCGAGCAGCGTGCTCTTGCCGGCGCCGTTCGCGCCGAGCACGCCGAGCACTTCGCCCGCGGGCAGGCTCAGGTCTATGTCGGACAGCACCAGGCGCCGGCCGCGGTGGCAACTGAGTTTGCGCGCAACCAGCACGTCATGTCCCCTTTCGCGTCAGCATCCAGAGCAGGAACGGCCCGCCCACGAGACTCGTCACGATGCCGATCGGCAGTTCCGCCGGAATCACCACCGTGCGGGAAAGCCAGTCGGCCAGCGTCATGGCGATGGCGCCGCCGGCCAGCGTGTTCGGCAGCAGCCAGCGGTGATCGGCGCCCAGCGGCATGCGCACCAGGTGCGGAACCACGAGGCCGATGAACGAAATCGTGCCGGTGACGGCGACGATGGGCCCCACCAGCAGCGCCGTCAGCACGATCAGCCGGCGGCGCAGCCGCTTGAGGTCGAAGCCCAGGTGCTGCGCCTCCCGCTCGCCCAGCAGCAGGGCGTTCATGGCGCGCCAGTCGCGCAGCAGCAGCGCGCACAGCACGCCGACCAGCGGCACGAGCCACGCGAGCATGGGCCATGTCGCGCCGGCGAGGCTGCCCATGTTCCAGAACGTGAGGTTGCGCAGTTGCACGTCGCTGGCCTGGTACGTGAAGAAGCCGACGACGGCGGCGCAGATCGCGTTGATCGCGATGCCCGCCAGCAGGAGATTGGCCATGCCCGCGCGCCGCGAGCCCAGGCGGTAGGCGAGCGCGGTGGCGGCAAGGCTGCCCAGGAACGCCGCGGGCGCGACGCCGGCCAGGCCCTCGGCGCCCAGCACGATGGCCGCCACGGCGCCCGCCGCGCCGCCCAGCGAAATCCCGATCAGGCCCGGCTCGGCCAGCGGATTGCGGAACAGTGCCTGCATGACCGCCCCCGACAAGGCCAGCGCGGCGCCGACCGTGACCGCCAGCACGATGCGCGGCAGCCTCACCTCGATCAGCACGTTGCGCCACATGGCATCGTCGCCGCTCGCGGCGGACGACCACAGCAGCGGCAGCAGCCGCCCGCGCGGGATCGACAATGCGCCGCTGGCCGCCGCCCAGAGCGCGGTGAATACCAGCATGACGCACAGGGCGGCGAACACGCCCGGCCGGTGGACGCGCATCAGCGGGCCGCCGGCTGCCGGGCGGTCAGCCCCGCCTGCAGCAGCCGCAGCGCTTCCGGCAGGCGCGGGCCGAAGCCGAGCAGCAGCAGGTCGTCCATGACGACGATGCGCCGGTTCCTGGCCGCCGGAGTCGCGTTGAGGCCCGGCTGGGCCAGGAAGGCGTCGGCGCTGCCGCTGGCGCCCACCGACATCGTGGTCGTCACGATCACGTCCGGCTTCAGCGCGGCCGCGGCCTCGGCCGAGAACGGCTTGAACCCGGTCTGCTCGGCCAGCACGTTGGTGGCGCCCGCGAGCCTGAGCATCGCATCGCCGGCGGTGTCGCTGCCCACCGCCTGCATCTTGCCGGTATGGCTGCTGACGATCAGCACGCGCACCGGCTGGCCGACGGGGCGGATGTCGCGCAGTTCGGCGTGCAGCCGCTCGACCAGGGCCTGTCCGCGCCCGGGGATTTCCAGCGCCGCGGCCGCGCCGAGGATGCGCTGGTCCAGCGCCTCGATCGTGGGCGCGGACGGCAGTATCACGACCTTGCTGCCGAGCTTGCGGATCTGCTCCAGCGCCTGGGGCGGGCCGGTCTGGTCGGAAGCCAGCACGAGGTCCGGCTTCAGGCTGGCGAGCCCTTCCACCGAGACCGTGCGGTAGTAGCCCACCTTCGGCAGCTTCGACGCCGCGGCGGGGTAGATGCTCGACGCGTCCGCGCCGACGAGCGCGCGGTCCGCGTCCAGCGCGTAGATGATTTCGGTGACGGCGCCGCCCAGCCCGACCACGCGGGCGGGCGGCGCGGCCTGGGCCATGCCCGCCGCGCACAGCAGCGGCAGCAGCGCGGAACGCAGCAGTTTCATCGTTGACTCCGGCATGCGCGTCAGGCGGCCAGCGCGGCCGGGCAGAGCGACTGGAGCAGTGCCCGCCACGCGCCCAGCTCCGGCTTGCCGGGCTTGCGCTCGCCGAAGAACTGCGCGATCAGCTCGCCATTGGCGCCGAACAGTTCCAGGGACGTCACCCAGCCGTCCACCGTGGGCTTGTTGACGACCCAGCTCGACGCCACGGCACCGGTGTTCAGGTGCAGATTGAACTTGTCGTCGAGCACGTTGAACCACGTACCGGTACGCACCAGCTTGTGCACCGGCCCCGTGTGGATCTGCACGATGCCCCGGTTGGCGACGAAGCACATGATCGGCAGGCCCGACCCGGCGGCGCGCCCGAGCATGGTCTCGATGGCCGCGTCGTCCACCTGCTGCGCCAGGTCGCTGCCCGCGCTGCGCAGCGCGCCGAGGCGCGACACGCCGAACTGCCGCAGCATGGCGAAGAAATCGTGCGTGTCCTTGAGGCCGCGCCAGTGCTCGCGCATGGCCCCGGCGTCGGCGGGCAGGTCGGCCTCGGCAACGGCGGCGATGGCCTCGACCACCACCGGCGCCACCGCGTCCACGGCGTGCCGGTCGACGTACGCCTGCCACGCCGCGGCGTCGGTGGCATCGGTCCGGTAGACCTTGTGCACCGCCTCGCCGGCCTTGTCGAAGAACTGCACGCTGTCGCGGCCGTTCTCCGTCACCGCGTAGAAGTAGCGCCAGGCGCCGAAGAACATGCGCAGGTCGATGTCGGGCCCGAGCACGATGCCCACGGGCCCCTCGGCTTCGATGCCCTGGTACTGGCCGTGCCGCTCGTGGACCGCATGGTCGTTGCGCGACAAGGCCATCACCGGCCCGAGCATGCCGAGGTCGCGGAACAACTGCTGCGCCGTGCCCCCGAGCTGCCGCGTCTGCACGCCGCAGCCCGCGGCGACGAGTTCGGCCTCGCTCACCCCGAGATGCCGCGCGCGGTCCCGGATGCGTAGTTTCGGTTGGGCCGCGGCCAGTTCCTGGTGCCGCCGGCGCAGCGCGTCAATGCTTTGTCGTTCCATTTCCATGCGGGTCCGGGAGGGTTCAGGGCTGGACGTCGAAGTTGATCGTCCAGGTCTGCTGGCTGCTGTTCGAGTTCGGGTCGGCGTAGGCGATCTTCGTCAGGTGGAAGCGCGCATACGTGGCACCCTCGCCGCCGCGGATCAGGCCGCCGGCGTCCGGATTGGCGCTGATCAGGTGGGCCACCGCCGGCAGGCCGTTCGCCGCGGCCGCCGCGGCGGTCGGGAAGTACGAGTACCAGCCGTAGTTCAGCGGGTTCGGGTAGGCGCCGGTGTAGGTGGGATTGAGCAGCGATGCCGTCGCATCCTTCTTCCACTGGCTGGCCGCGGTGGGCAGGCTCATGTCGGCGGCGGTCAGGTCGGCCAGCGTGGTGGTCACGCTGTTGACGTTGGTGAACGCCGATGCCACGGGCTTGTTCGACGCGTCATAGAACCCGGCGGGCGTCTTGCCCAGGAAGCCGGCCACCGTGCCGGTGCCCGATTCGCCGCCGTTGAGCTTGACGTTGTAGCGGTTGAACGCGATGTGCCACGGACCCGTGGCCGTGGTTTCCACGCGGTTGACCAGATCGTAGTAGACCCAGTCGGCCGAGGCGTTGACCGTCGCCGTGTACACGGTGCCCGGGGCGCTGCGGTCGACGAAGCGGAAGCTCGGATATCCGGAGGTGGTGCCGCCCGGGCCGCCGTAGTAGCCGGTGATCTGCAGCGCGAACACGGGCGCCGCCACGGTGCCGGTGGTATCGGGCAGCGCGCTGTTGGTGGTGATCAGGAACGTGCGGAAGGTGGGATACAGCGAGTGGTCGGTGGCCGCGCCGGTCACGCCGTACTCGAACACGGCCGAACCGATGTCGTTGCTGCCCGCGAACACGCCGCTGGCCGAATCCTTCAGGAACACCGCGGCGGGCAGGGCGCCGTTGACCGGGTCGATGGTCGCGTTCTTCCACGCCGTCAGCGCGGTCCAGGTGTGGTCGAAGGGGCTGCCGAAGGCGCCGCCGTTGCCGGTGCCGGTGGTGCCGCTGTTCGTCCACAGCGTGGCGGTGCGCCCGCCCGTGTCGGTCTTGACCTTCAGGTCCCACGCGGTGCCGGTGCAGGCCGTCTCCGCCTTGGTGTTGAAGTCGTAGCAGAGCGACGCGCTGGCCGCCGGCAGCGCGAAGGTCCATTCGGCCGACTGCGTGAATGCCGTGGTCGCGGCGGGCGGGGTGGTGGTGCCGCCGCCCGTGGTGCCGTTGCCCCCCGTGCCGCCGGTGCCGCCGGTGGTGGTGCCGCCGTCGTCGCCGCCGCCGCCGCAGGCGGCCAGCGCCAGGGCGAGCGTGATCGTGCCGAGCGCGCCGGGCAGCCGGCGGCGCAGTGAGAGAGTGTCATTCATCATGATGCGTGTTTCCCCATTGATTTCTTGTTAGCGGGCGACGTCGACGTTGAACCGCGCGCCCAGGTAGATAAAGCGCCCCGCCACAGGCCCGAAGTCACTGGCATTCGCGAAATCGCGTTGACGATTGAAGAGGTTGTTGACGCCGGCGAATGCGGTGACGCTGCGGCCGATCTTCTGGTTCAGCACGAGGTCGAGCGTGGCCCAGCCCGGCGAGCGCGCGGCGGCGGCGGAGTCGGTCAGCTCGCTGCTCTGGAAGCGCGCGCGGGTCGACAGCTCGGTGGACGGAAAGACGCGCCAGTCGATGCCCGCGCGGCCCATGTGGCGGGGCCGGCGGGTCAGCTCGGTGCCGGTGTTGAGGTCTTCGGTGTCGGTGAAGGTGTAGGCCGCCGTCAGGTTGAGCTGGTTCGTGGCACGCCAGCGCAGCGACGTCTCGGCGCCCTGCGTCCGGGCGCGCGCCACGTTCCGGTACGTATAGACCGCGATGCCGTTGACCATCGAGAAGTTGGTCATGTCGGTCTGGATCAGGTCCGTGACGCGGTTGTAGAACAGGTTGGCATCGAGCGTCACGCGCTCGCGCCAGGTGAGCTGGCCGCCGAACTGGAAGCTGTTCGACGACTCCGGCTTCAGGTCCGGGTTGCCCAGCACCATGTAGCCCAGCGAGCTGTGGTCGAACAGGTAGTGGCGTTCCTTGAGGTTGGGCACGCGGTAGCCCTGGCCATAGTTGGCGCGCAGCACGCCTTTCCAGGTGTCGCTGGAGAGCAGGTTGGCGCGCAGGCCCACCTTGGGCGCGAAGTGGCTGCCGAAGTCGGAATCGTGCTGGCCGCGCAGCCCGACGATCATTTCCCAGGTGTCGTTGAACAGGATGTCGTTCTGCACGTAGAGCTCGCCCGCGTGGCGCTCGGCGCTGCCGGCGCCGGTCAGCTCCGACGCCCCGTTGACGTTCTGGTTCAGCGTCTCGCGGTGGAAGTCGCCGCCGAACTGCCAGAGCTGGCGGTACCACGCCGGCATGTCGAACTGGGCGGAGACATGGTCGGTCTGCTGCGAGGAATCGCGCGTGGCGGTCTGGAAGCCGTTCGAGTATTCGCGGGAGGTGCTGTCGTAGGTCTCGTGCACGCCGGCCAGCCGGGCGCGCACGCCGTTGGCGAATCCCCATTGCCCGCCATAGGTGTAGCGGTTGCGGTCGATGTCCTCGGTCTTGCGCTGCGGCACGTAGTTCGGCGGCGCGTAGTACTGGTAGCGCTGCTCGTCCGTCTCGCGGTAGGCGCTGGCGTCGAGCCAGAACTTGCCCGTCGCGGTGGGGAGCCATTCGAGCCGGCCCGCGTATTGCCCGCGGCGGACCTTGTCGCCGTGGCGCGTCCAGTCGTCCGCGTCGACGGCGTAGCCCTTGTTGTCCAGCGCGTCCGCGCTGATGCGCGCCCGGAACTGCTCGGTGCCGCCCTCGACCCGGACATTGCCATGCAGCACGCCCGGCGAACCGTCGGCGTTCTGGCCGCCGTAGGTGCCGGTATCGGCGGTGACCGCGCCCGAGAGGCCCTTGGCGACCGGCCGCGTGATCACGTTGATGACGCCGCCCATCGCCGAGCTGCCGTACTGGGCCGAGCTGGCGCCCTTGACCACTTCGACGTGGTCGACCTCGGTGAGCAGGTATTGCGAGACGTCGACCGTCGAGCCGGTGCTGGCCGTGATGGGCAGGCCGTCGATCAGGATCAGCACCTGGTCGCTGGTCATGCCCTGCAGCGTGACTTCATAACCCGACTTGCCGTGGATCTCGCGCAGCTGCAGGCCGGGCACGTTCTCCAGCGCGTCCTTGAGCGTGCGCGCATGGGTGCGCTCGATTTCCTGGTGGTCCACCACCTCGGTGCGGATCGGCGTCTCGTCCAGCGTCTTCTCGCTGCGGGTGCCGGTGACGACCACCGTCGGCAGCGGGTCTCCCGGCGCGGCCTGTTGCGCCCGCGCGTGCGGCGTAGCGGAAAGTAGGGTGCTGGCGACGACGGCAAGGTATTTCAGACGCATGGGGGGGCGGAACCGGCCGCGACAGATCCGGTAGATACAAAGGGATGCCGAATGATAATGATTCTCGTCTGCATCTTCCGTTAAGATTGCTTAATGCAGTTTCACCAGCGCTGTTTCCCCGGCGCAGGCCGGCATGGCCCTGCAAAAGAAGGTGCGTGCCCGGCCGCGCGGCGGCGGCTGGCACGCATGCCGGCCCGGCGGCGCCGCTCCGGTGCGGCGTACGGCACGTGCGCGGCTTTTGCACTATCCTCAGGGGGCTTTGCGGCGCGCGCCCACCGGGCGGTGGACGGTGCCGCCGGCCGGCCGCGCCTTGCGCGGACCAGGGCAAACAGACCCAAGGAGTTCCCCCCAATGACCACCCTAGACATCAATGGCAAGCCATTGCAGGTCGACGTCGACCCCTCCACGCCGCTGCTGTGGGCGCTGCGGGACAGCCTCGGCATGACCGGCACCAAGTTCGGCTGCGGCATCGCCTCGTGCGGCGCGTGCACGGTGCACGTAAACGGCCAGCCCACGCGCAGTTGCGTCACGCCGGTTTCGGCGGCGCAGGGCGTGCGCATCACCACCATCGAAGGCGTGGCCGGCGACAAGGTCGGGCGCGCGGTGCTCGACGCCTGGATCAAGCATGACGTGGCCCAGTGCGGCTACTGCCAGAACGGCCAGGTCATGAGCGCGACAGGGCTGCTGCGCAACAAGAAGCACCCGACCGACGCCGACATCGACCAGGCGATGGCGGGCAACGTGTGCCGCTGCGGCACCTACCAGCGCATCCGCGCCGCCATCAAGGATGCGGCGCGCGCGCTGGCATAGGGAGACCATCATGCGAATCCAGAATCTCGAAGCGCTGGTCGGCAACGGCTGGCGCACGGACGCAGTCGCCGGCACCGTGGACGCCGCCGCCGCCGTCGAATCCCCGGCCACGCTCGGCCGCCGCAGTTTCCTCAAGCTCGCCGGCTTTGCCGGCGGCGGCCTGGCGCTCGGCGTGCTGCCGCTGTCCGCCGCGCAGGCGCAGGAAGGCGGCGCGCCCAAGGCGCCGCCCTCCGCGCCGCAGGCCTTCGTGCTGATCGCGCCGGACAACACGGTCACGGTGGCGGTGAACCGCCTCGAATTCGGCCAGGGCGTGCACACCGCGCTGCCGATGGCGCTGGCCGAGGAGCTCGACGTGGACTGGCGCAACGTGCGCGCCACGTTGGCGCCCGCCGGCGACGCCTACAAGGACCCCGCCTTCGGCATGCAGATGACGGGCGGCTCCTCCGCGCTCAACCATTCCTTCCAGCAATACCGCGAGCTCGGCGCGCGCGCCCGCGCCATGCTGGTGGCCGCGGCGGCCAGGCAGTGGCAGGTCGAGCCCGCCAGCTGCCAGGTGGCGCTCGGCGTGGTGACTTCCGGCAGCCACCGCGCCACCTACGGCGAGCTGGCGCAGGCGGCGATGGCGCTGCCGGTGCCGCAGCAGGTGGCGCTGAAGGATCCCGCGCAGTTCAGGATCATCGGCAAGCCCACGCCGCGCCTGGACGCGCGCGGCAAGCTGGAATCCACCACCGCGTTCGGCATCGACACCCGCCTCGAAGGCATGAAGGTGGCGCTGGTGGCGCGCCCGCCGCGCTTCGGCGGCAAGGTGAAATCGTTCAACGCCGACAAGGCGCGCGCGATCAAGGGCGTGGCCGACGTCATGCTGGTGCCGGTGGACCGCGGCGGCACCGGCGTGGCGGTGGTGGCCGACGGCTACTGGCCCGCCAGGCAGGGGCGCGACGCGCTCGAGATCGTGTGGGAAGACGCCGGCTCGAAGGTCACGTCCAAGGACCTGTTCGCCGACTACCGCAAGCTCGCCGCGCAGCCCGGCGCGGTGGCGGTGGCGGGCGACGTCGGCGCGCTCGCGGGCGCGGCGCGCACCATCGACGCCTATTACGAGTTTCCCTATCTCGCCCACGCGCCGATGGAGCCGCTGAACTGCACCATGCAGGCCGAGCTGTCGGGCAAGACGGTGCGCTCGGTCAAGGTCTGGGTCGGCTCGCAGTTCCAGACCGTGGACCAGGCCGCCATCGCGCGCACGCTGGGGCTCAAGCCCGAGCAGGTCACGCTCAGCACCATGATGGCGGGCGGCGGCTTCGGCCGGCGCGCGGTGCCCACCTCCGACTACGTGGTCGAGGCGGCCAACGTGCTGCAGGCCTGGATCCGGAATGGCCATGCCGAGCCGCTCAAGGTGATGTGGAGCCGCGAGGACGACATCCGCGGCGGCTACTACCGTCCGCTGCACCTGCATCACGCCCGCATCGGCACCGATGCCCGCGGGCAGGTGGTGGCGTGGGACCACACCATCGTCGGGCAGTCGATCCTCACCGGCACGCCGTTCGAGGCCTTCGCGGTCAAGGGCGGCGTCGACGGCACGATGGTCGAGGGCATCGCCGAGAACGACTACGGCTTTCCGCTGCGCCTGAGCGCGCACCACCCGCAGGTGGACGTGCCGGTGCTGTGGTGGCGCTCGGTGGGCAACACGCACACCGCCTTCGTCAAGGAGACCCTGATCGACGAGATCGCGGCGGGCGCGCGCCAGGACCCGGTGGCGTTCCGGCTCGCGCGCCTCGACGAGGCCAAGCACGCGCGCCACCGCGCGGCGCTGCAGCTGGCGGTGCAGAAATCCGGCTACGGCAAGCGGCGCCTGCCCAAGGGCCAGGCCTGGGGCGTGGCCGTGCACGAGTCGTTCGGCACCGTGGTGGCCTACGTGGCGGAGGTGTCGCTGGTGAAGAACGAGCCGCGCGTGCACCGCGTCACGGCCGGCGTGCATGCCAACCGCGTGGTCAACCCGATGTCCGCCGAGGCGCAGGTCCAGGGCGCGTGCATCTTCGGGCTGGCCGCGCTGCGGCCGGGCTTCGCCATCGAGATCGAGAACGGCGTGGTGAAGAACAGCAATTTCCCCGACTATCCGCCCGTGCGCATGCCCGACGCGCCGCCGGTGGACGTGTTCTTCGTGCCCTCCGAAGACCCGCCCACCGGCCTGGGCGAGCCGGGTGTGCCGCCGATCGCCCCGGCGGTGGCCAACGCGCTGTTTACGCTCACCGGCAAGCGCCAGCGGCAGTTGCCGTTCGTGCTGGCCTGAGCGGCGCGCGCGGCCCGGTCAGCGCGCGCGGCCGTCCGCGGCCGCGCGCCAGGCCTGGGTGAAGCGCAGCAGGTCGTCGGCGGAAGCATCGGTGACGGCGGCATAGCGCATGCCGTCCGCTTCCCAGCGGGCCAGCTGGTAGCCCTGGTGCGATTCGATGGCGGGCGGCAGGGCGGCGGGATCGGCCCCGGCCGCCTTTTTTTCGTCGGCCAGCGGCAGCACGAACATATCGATGGGATGCTGGCTGTCGCGGTACACCAGCACCGCCACCGCGCGGCCATGCACGTAGTCGAGCCGCCCGCCGGCCAGCGGGAAGCCCTGCGCGGCGAGGTTGCGCACCGGCGGCGCGTAATCGAGCCGGCCGTTGAACCACGGCTTGACGGTATGGCGGTCCGACGAAGCCACGTCGATGGCGTGGCCGGACAGCAGCGCGCGCACGTGGCTGCTGACCACCTCGCGCGCCACCGTCGGTTCGGCGGCGTCGCGCAGCGCGTACTGCGCCATGCCGATGCCGAGCGCGGCCACCGTCACCGCGGCCATCGCGGCATTGGCGGCCGGGCCCCAGGCGAAATGGCGGCGCAGCGGTTGCCACCAGCGCCACCAGCCGGCGGCGCCCGGCGTGCCGCGCGGCCGCGCCGCGGCGGCGCCGTCCGCCGGGGCCGCGTCGAGCGCGGCCAGCACCCGCACGCGCAGCGCCGGACTGGCGCGGTGGTACGGCGCGTGCGCGCGCAGCGCGGCGCGCATCTCGCGCAGCCGCGCCAGCCGCGCGCGGCACTCGGGGCATTGCGCCAGGTGGCGCTCCACGCGCAGCGTGTCGCCCGCGCCGGATTCGCCGTCCGCGCAGGCTTGCAGCAGCATGCCGATCTCATCGCAGTTCATGGCCCGTCTCCCCGGCGGGAAGCGGCGGGAAGCGGCGCCGCCGCGCTCCTGCCTGTCGTGGTGGCCGGCGCCGCGCCGCCCGCCGCGCGCGCGCCCTGCATTTCCTGCGCGCGCTGCGCCAGCACCGCCGCCGCCAGCAGTTTGCGCGCGCGCGCCAGGCGCGACATCACGGTGCCCAGCGGAATCTCGGCAATGGCGGCGATGTCGCGGTAGGGCAGGTCCTCCAGCTCGCGCAGCACCAGCACCTCGCGGAACGCCAGCGGCAGGCGCGCCAGCGCCACGTGCAGCAGGCGCACGTCCTCGGCGCGCAGCAGCCATTGCTCGGGGCTGTCGCCGTGGCCGTCCTGCCAGCCGGGCAGCGCGGCGCCGTCGAAATGCGCGTCGTCGTAGCCGGCGCTGGCGCCTTCGCCCGGCTGCCGGCGCTTGCGCCACGCGGTAAACCAGGTATTGCGCACGATCGCCAGCAGCCACGCGCGCGGCTGGTCGCCGCGGAAGCTGTCGAAGAAGCACAGCGCGCGCAGGCAGGCCTCCTGCACCACGTCGTCGGCCTCCGTGGCGCTGCCGGAGAGCCAGCGCGCCAGGTTGTAGGCGGCATCGAGATGCGGCAGCACGAGTTCGTCGAATCGGCGGCGCCGGTCGGCAGCGTCCACGTCACTCCTTTGGCTGGGCGCGCGCACGGCAAGGCCCGTGCGCGCGATCCCGTATACCGGAGACGCGTCGAGTTTATTCCCGCTTTCCGGCCCGCGCGCGAAAAATAAATCCACCGCGCGGCCGGAATAAACGCGGCGCGGCATCGGTATGACAGGCATCCCCACATCACATCTGTCACGGAGGTGCCGGAATGCAGCAACGATCATGGAAGCGGCGCGACTTTCTCGGCCTGGCCGCCTGCGCCGGCGGCGCGGTATTCGCGCAGGCCCTGCCCGGCTGGGCCGCCGGGCGCGACGAGGCGTTCTACTTCGTGCAACTGTCGGACGCGCACTGGGGCTTCCAGGGCCCGCCCAACCCCGACGCGCGCGGCACGCTGCCCAAGGCCGTGGCCGCCGTCAACGCGCTGCCGCAGCCGCCCGACTTCCTGATGTTCACCGGCGACCTCACCCACACCACCGACGACGCCGCCGAGCGCCGCCGCCGCATGCGCGAGTTCCAGGCCATCGTCGCCGGGCTCAAGGTGCCGGTGGTGCACCTGATGCCGGGCGAGCACGACGCCAGCCTCGACCAGGGCGCCGCCTACCAGGAACTGTTCGGCCCCACGCACTACGTGTTCGACCACAAAGGCATGCACTTCATCGTGCTCGACAACGTCTCCGACCCCGCCGGCCGCGTCGGCGAGGCCCAGCTCGGCTGGCTCGCCGACGACCTCGCGCGCCAGCCGCGCGACGCGCGCATCGTGGTGTTCACCCACCGCCCGCTGTTCGACCTCTACCCGCAATGGGACTGGGCCACGCGCGACGGCGCGCAGGTGATCGAGCGCCTGATGCCCTACGCCAACGTCACGGTGTTCTACGGCCACATCCACCAGGAGCACCACCACATGACCGGCCACATCGCCCACCACGCGGCGCGCTCGCTGATGTTCCCGCTGCCCGCCGCCGGCTCCCAGCCCCAGCGCCAGCCGGTGCCGTGGGACCCGGCCCGGCCCTACCAGGGCCTCGGCTGGCGCGAAGTGCAGGCCGGCCGGCCCGGCGGCGAGTTCGGCATCGACGAAAAGCCGGTGGCCGGCTGAACGGCATCAGCCACGGCAACGCACGGACGCGAGGAGTCCCGCCATGACGAAGACAGAAACGAAACCCGGCCGCCGGCGCGCGCTGCGCTGCCTGCTGGCGCTGGCGGCGGGCACGCCGCTGTTGCACAGCACCGCCGCCGCGCCGCGCGTGATCAAGGTGCATGCGCGCAAGTTCATCTTCACGCCCGACCGTATCTCACTGCGCGTGGGCGAGCCGGTGGTGTTCGAGCTGACCGCGCAGGATGTGGTGATGGGGTTCAGCGTGCCGGATCTGGGGATTCGGGCCGATCTGCCGCCGGGGCAGGTGGTGAGGCTGGCGGCCACGCCCGCCAGGGCGGGGACGTTTGGGTTTTTATGCGATATTTTTTGTGGGTCGGGGCATGAGACTATGAATGGGGTGATTGAGGTTATGTGAGGGTTTTTTTGGGGCTTGTGTGTTTGTGGGTCTTTAGGCTCGGGCGGTTTTGGTGCTTGAATCCAACGGCCATATGACATCCCCGCTGCGCGGGGCTGCCAGTCACTTTCTTTTGTCTGAAAAGAAAGTAACCAAAGAAAGCAGACCCCTTGCAGGGGGGCTGGGCGCTCAGACTTTACTTGCGTGGTGGTTTCGTGGTGCGGGCGTTGGCTTCGATGAGGCTGCTGACGCTACCGGTTTGCTTGCCTGCGGCGTCGCAAGCGAAATTGGATTCGTGGTGACGCTGCATGATGGCGTTGGCCCAGGCCCTTCAGGCTGCTGCCGCGACCGGGGCGGATGCCCACGGCATAGGGACGGTGCTGGTTTCGTGGTGGGCGCAGTGGCCCAGCAATCCCGGTTCCAGCAACCCCGCACACCCGCGCTGGGGCCACCGCGCCCACCACGAAACCACGAGGATGCTATGTCGTGGCCGCCCAAACCGGTAACGGCAGATAGCCGAACAAGCAGTGCACTCGCCATCATAGGTCTGACCACGAAACCAACACCGCCAGCAAAGTCGCGGTGGTTCGCGCCGGTAACGGCAGGATGCCAGCAGAACCTCAGACCCCACGACGAAACCAGAAATACCAGAAACCCCAACGTTTCTGCCCCTGCCGGCCAGGCAGTCCGCTTTCTTTGCCTACTTTCTTTTCGGAAAAAAGAAAGTAGGTCGCGCCGGGGGCGCGAAAGCCTTTGACTTTGACTTTAAGATTTTGACTTTAAGCCTTTGATCTTAAGCCTTTGACTTTGAAGCTAAGCCTTTAACGTTAAAGCCTTTACCTTCGAAGCCAAATCAAAACCCCCTCAATCCCCCTCCCCACCCGCCAACACACGCGAAACGGGCGCCCCAGGTTCGTCATGCGGAGCCAACCCCGCCCTGCGCCGCGCCCGGCGCTCCTTGCGCTTCACATACCAATAATGCGCCCGGTCCAGATACAGATAGACCACCGGCGTGGTGAACAGCGTCAGCGCCTGCGACAACACCAGCCCGCCGACCATCGCGTAGCCGAGCGGCCTGCGCAGCTCGGACCCGGCGCCATGCCCCAGCATCAGCGGCAGCCCGGACAGCAGCGCGCACATGGTGGTCATCATGATCGGGCGGAAGCGCAGCAGGCAGGCCTGGTAGATGGCCTGCTCGGGCGTCATGCCGTGCTCGCGCTCGGCCGTGAGCGCGAAGTCGACCATCATGATGCCGTTCTTCTTGACGATGCCGATCAGCAGGATGATGCCGATCAGCGCGATCACGGTGAGGTCGTAGCCGCCGGCGAGCAGGATCAGCAGCGCGCCCACGCCGGCGGAGGGCAGCGTCGAGAGGATGGTGAGCGGGTGGATGTAGCTCTCGTACAGCAGGCCGAGCACGATGTACACGGCGATCAGCGCGGCGGCGATCAGGTAGGGCTGCGATGCCAGCGACGCGCCGAAGGCCTGGGCGGTGCCCTGGAACGAGCCGCCCAGCGTCTGCGGGCGGCCCATGCCGGCGAGCGTGCTGTTGATGGCGTTGACCGCGTCGCCGAGCGCCGCGCCCCTGGCCAGGTTGAACGAGATGGTGACGGCGGGGAACTGCCCCTGGTGGCTGATCGACAGGTAGGCGGTGCTGTTGGTGTCGATCTTGACGAAGGTGGACAGCGGCACCTGCTCGCCGGTCAGCGGCGAGGTGACGTAGAGCTTCGAGAACAGGGTCGGGTCTTCCTGCAGCGCCGGCGTGGCTTCGAGGATCACGTGGTAGCTGTTGATCTGCGTGAAGTACTGCGCCACCTGGCGCTGGCCGATGGCGTCGTACAGCGTGGCGTCGATCAGCGCCGGCGTGATGCCGAAGCTGGAGGCGCGCGCGCGGTCGATGGTCAGGCGCGCGGCGGCGGCGGCGTTCTGCTGGTCGGAGGCGACGTCGGTCAGCTCCGGCAGGCCGCGCAGGCGCTCCAGGATGCGCGGCGCCCACTGGTTGAGTTCGTCGAGGTTGGCGTCCACCAGCGTGTACTGGTACTGCGTGCGCGACAGCCGCCCGCCCACGTTGATGTCCTGGCCGGCCTGCAGGAACAGGTTGGCGCCCTGCACCTGCGCCAGCTTCGGGCGCAGCCGCGCGATGATCTCGTCGGCGCTGGCGGTGCGGCCCTGGTCCTTGGGCCGCAGGCTGATGAAGAAGTTGCCGGTGTTGATGGTGTTCTGCCCGCCGGTCATGCCGACCGCCATCACGTCGGGGTCGGCGCGCACCACGTCGGCCAGCTGCACCATGCGCGCGTTCATCGACTTGAACGAGGCGTCCTGGGCGGACTCGGCGAAGCCGAACATGAAGCCGGTGTCCTGCTGCGGGAAGAAGCCCTTGGGGATGTAGACGAACAGCGCCACGGTGGTGGCCACCGTGCCGATGAACACGCACAGCGTGATGAACTGGTGGCGCATCACCACGTCGAGCCCGCGCTTGTAGCCGGCCAGCATGGTGTCGAAGCCGCGCTCGAACCACTGGTAGAGGCGCCCGTGCTGGTGCCCGCGCGGCGGCGTCAGGTAGCGCGAGCACAGCATCGGCGTGAGCGTGAGCGAGACGATCACCGACACCCCGATGGTCAGCGTGACGGTCACGGCGAACTCGCGGAACAGCCGCCCGACGATGCCGCCCATCAGCAGCAGCGGAATGAACACCGCCACCAGCGAGACCGAGATCGACACGATGGTGAAGGCGATCTCGCCGGCGCCCTTGAGCGCGGCCTCCATCGGCGTCATGCCGTCTTCGACGTGGCGGTAGATGTTCTCCAGCATGACGATGGCGTCGTCCACCACGAAGCCCACCGCGATGGTGAGCGCCATCAGCGACAGGTTGTCCAGGCTGTAGCCGAGCAGGTACATCGCGCCCGCGGTGCCGAGCAGCGCCAGCGGCACGGTGACGCTCGGGATCACGGTGGCGGCCACGTTGCGCAGGAAGATGAAGATGATCATCACCACCAGCGCGATGGTCAGCACCAGCGTGAACTCGACGTCGGCCACCGAGGCGCGGATGGTCTGGGTGCGGTCGACCAGCGTGTTGACGCTGATGGTGGGCGGGATGGCGGCCTGCAGGCGCGGCAGCGCGGCGCGGATGCGGTCCACCGTCTCGATCACGTTGGCGCCGGGCTGCTTGGTGATGGCGAGGATGATGGCGCGCCCGTTGTGGAAGGTGTTGTCCGCGGGCGCGGCCGCGCCCGCGAAGCCCCAGCCGGCCAGCTTGACGTTCTCGGGCGCGTCCACCGCCACGCCCACGTCGCGCACGCGCACCGGCGCGCCGTTGCGGTAGGCCAGCACCATGTCGTTCCACGGCGCGGCCTTGGTGAGCTGGTCGTTGGTGTAGACGTTGAAGGCCTTGGTGCGCCCGTCGGTGGCGCCGGTCGGCTGGTTGACGGTGGTCGAGGCGATCACGCCGCGCACGTCTTCCAGGCTCATGCCCATCGAGGACAGCTTCTGCGGGTCCACCTGGATGCGCACAGCGGGCTTCTGCTGGCCGCCGATGTTGACCAGGCCCACGCCGGAGATCTGCGAGATCTGCTGCGCCAGCACGTTGTCGGCGTAGTCGTTGATCTCGGTCAGCGGCAGGGTGTCGGACTGCACCGCCAGCACCAGGATCGGCGAGTCCGCAGGGTTGATCTTGCGGAAGGTCGGCGGCGTCGGCAGGTTGCTCGGCAACTGGCCGCTGGCGGCGTTGATGGCGGCCTGCACGTCGACCGCGGCGGCGTCGATGTTGCGGTTCAGGTCGAACTGCAGCGTGATCTGCGCGTTGCCCTGGGCGCTGGCCGAGGTCATCTGCGTGAGGCCGGCGATCAGCGAGAACTGGCGCTCGAGCGGCTGCGCCACGTTCGACGCCATCGTCTCCGGGCTGGCGCCGGGCAGCGAGGCCGAGACCTGGATGGTGGGGAAGTCGACCTGCGGCAGCGGCGCGATCGGCAGCAGCGGCCAGGCCGCCACGCCGACCAGCAGCAGCGCCAGCGCCAGCAGCGAGGTGCCGATCGGGCGCTTGATGAAGTTGGCGGAAATGCTCATGGCCGTGCGTTCCCGGCGCCGGCCGCGGCCGGGGTGGCGGATGGCGCGGCGGCAGGTCCGCCGCCCGCGCTGGCCACGGTGCCGGCGGGCGCGCTTTCGGTCACGCGCGCGCCGGGCTTGAGCTTGTACTGGCCGTCCACCACCACGCGCTCGTCCGGGGCCAGGCCCCGGGCGATGATGGCGCGCGTGTCCTGGATCTCCGTCACCTCGACCGGGCGCGAGGCCACGGTGTGGTCGGCCTGCACCACGTAGACGTAGGTGCCGGCCTGGCCGCGCTGCACCGCCGGCGCGGGGATGGTCAGTGCCTGGTCGCGCTCGCCCAGCACCAGCCGCGCGTTGACGTACTGGCCCGGCCACAGCGTGTGGGTCGGGTTGGGGAAGCGGCCCTTGAGCTGGATCGTGCCGGAGGTGGTGTCGATGGTGTTGTTGAGCAGGATCAGGCTGCCGCGGCCGAGCGGCTTGCCGCTCTCGCGCTCCATGGCTTCCACGGCCAGCGGCGTGCCGCTGGTCTGGATGGCGTGGTTGATGCGCTGGAAGTCGCCGTCGGGCAGCGTGAAGACCACGTCGATCGGGTCGATCTGGCGGATCACCACGATGCCGCTGGCGTCGGCCGCGTGGATGATGTTGCCGGGGTCCACCAGGCGCGCGCCCACGCGCCCGGACAGCGGCGCGTTGATGGTGGTGAAGTCCAGCTGCACGCGCGCGGCGTTGACCTGCGCGTCGTCGTTCTTCACGGTGGCGGCGAGCTGCGCCACCAGCGCGCGCTGGGTGTCGAGCGTCTGCTGCGTGGTGGCGTTTTCGAGGATCAGGCCCTCGAAGCGCTTGAGGTCCACGCGGGCGTTGGCGAGCTGCGCCTCGTCGCGCGCCTTCTGCGCCTGGGCCTGCTGCAGCTGCGCCTGGAACGTGCGCGGGTCGATCTGCGCGAGCAGCTGGCCGGCCTTGACGTCCTGGCCCTCGACGAAGCCGACGCGGTCGAGCTGGCCGTCCACGCGCGACTTGACCGTCACCGTGGCCATCGCCTGCACGGTGCCGACGCCGGTCAGGCCGATCGGCACGTCCTCGCGCCTGGCCAGCGCGCTGGACACGGCGACCGCGGGCGCGGGCGCGGCCGCCTGCCGCGGCGCCAGCATGTGCTTGAGCGGGCCGCTGGCGAACCAGGCCAGCACGGCCAGCGCGAACACGGCGAGGCCGATCAGGAAGGGGTTGCGGCGGGAGGGCTGAGTCGCCATGGAATGCCTTGGAAAGTAAGTCTGCCGATGCAAATCAGGGGTGGGCCGGGGCGGGCGAGGGCGGGGTGGCGCCGGCGGTACTGTCGCCGCCGCTCGCGCCCGTGCCATCGGCCCGGGCCAGCGCATCGCTGCTCCAGCCGCCGCCGATCGCCTTGATCAGCCCCACGCTGGCGGCCAGCTCGCGGCCGCGCACCTGGATCGCGCTACGTTCATTGGACAGCGAAAGGGCCTGTGCCGTTACCACCGTCAGGTAAGACGTCGTGCCGGCGCGGTACTGCGCCAGGCTCACGCGCTCGGCGGTGCGCGCGGCTTCCACCGCGCGGTCCTGCACCACCACTTCGTCGTCGAGCACGCGCAGCGCGGAGAGGTTGTCCTCCACTTCCTGCATGCCGCCGAGCACGGTCTGGCGGTAGGCGGCCGCGGCGCCGTCGTAGGCGGCCACGGCCTGGTCGTTCTGCGCGTTGCGCAGGCCGCCGTCGAAGATGGTGCCGGCCAGCGCCGCGCCGAGCGACCACACGCGCCCGGGCGGGCCGAACCAGTCGGCGAGGCTGCCGCTGCTGCCGCCGCCCACGGCCGACAGCACCAGCGAAGGGAAGTACGCCGCGCGCGCCACGCCGATGTTGGCGTTGGCCGCGGCCATGCGGCGCTCGGCCGCGGCGATGTCGGGGCGGCGCTCGAGCAGCGCCGAGGGCAGCCCCGGCGGCACCGCCAGCGGGCGCATGGCGAACTCGGCCGGCGGCAGCGAGAACTCGGCCGGCGCGCGCCCGACCAGCACGGCGATGGCGTGCTCGAGCTGGGTGCGCTGCACGTCCAGGTCGATCGCCTGCGCGCGCGCCGATTCCAGCGTGACCTGCGCCAGCGCGACGTCGCCCGAGGTGGCCACGCCGGCGCGGAACTGGCTCTGCGTGAGCTTGAGCGATGCCTCGTAGGCGGTCAGCGTGCGCGCGAACAGCGCCTTGAGCACGTCGGTCACGCGCAGCTGCACGTAGTCCTGCACCAGCTCGCCCTGGATGGTCAGCCGGGCCGCGGCCAGATCCGCGGCGCTGGCCTGCGAGTTGTCCCGCGCGGCTTCGATGGTGCGCCGCACCTGGCCCCACAGGTCGACTTCCCAGCTGGCGTCCAGGCTGGCCGAATGCGTGTTGGACACCGACGCCATGCCCAGCGTGCTGCTGCGCGCGCGGCCCACCGAGGCGCCGGCGCCGAGCGTCGGGAACAGGCCGGCGCGCGCCGCCTGCGCCAGCGCGCGCGCCTGCCGGTATTGCGCCTCGGCCTGGCGCAGGGTCTGGTTGGCCGCGTTGGCCTGCGTCACCAGTTGGTTCAGGCGGGCATCGTCGAAGCCGCTCCACCAGTCGTGGTCCAGGTCCACCGGCCGCGGCTCGGCGATCTTCCACTGGTGGTCGGGCGGCGTGGCCTCGCGGTAGGCGGCCGGCGCGTCGGCCGGCGGGCGCTGGTAGTCGGGGCCGACGGCGCAGCCGGCCAGCCAGGCGCAGGCCAGGGCGATGCAGAGCTTGCGCGGCGCAAGCGGGCGCGCTGTCTTCATGGGCGGGGTAGACGGTCGGGCGTCATGGACGAGCCTTCATGGGTGATGCCGGTTTTTTGCACTGTCCTGCAACGCTTCGCGGTGTGTCTCGCCCGGGGACACGGCGGCACGGCGGCGGGGGACCGGGATGCCGTCGGGCATGGACGGATGCGCGCCGCCCGCGGGGCGCCGCGAAGTTGCTTATCGCAAGGATAGTGCCGCGCGCGGCGCGGTGAAACGCGCCGCGCATTACCGAATATTTCATTGGTTTACGGCGTTGCGCGCCGCCCGCGGCATGCCGCCGCCGCGATGTGCCGCGTGCACGACACCGGGCGCCGGGGCCGCGACGCCGGTTCGCGGCCCTGTTACGGCATCTTGCAGCGGGCGGGGGCTTGTGCGGTGCGGCAGCGCCGCGCTGCGCGCGGCTGGCAGGAACCATTCGCCACGCGCATTGTCTTGCCGCGCGGCCTGACGCGGCCCGTCCGGGCGCGCGCGCCAGGCTGTTGTAATCTTGTGTAATTGTGCGGCGGCGCGCGCCGGCAGGTTGCTTTTGCCTGGGCCGCCGCGTAGAAAGTAGGTGTCGGGCGGGCCGCCGGCCGGCGCGCAGCGACGATCCGGACGACCAGCGGGAAGGCGGGGTTATGGAGACCGATCAAGAAAGCACACTCACCTATGCGCTGCTGACCGTGCCGGCGCGCGCCGCCATCTGCCGCGCGCTGCTGGAGGCGGGCGACGCGGGCATGCCCGCCAGCGACCTGGCCAGCGTGGCCGGGCTGAACCTGGCGCGCGCCAGCCACCACTTCCGCGAGATGACGCAGGCCGACGTGCTGGCCCTGATCATCCGCGACCGCCAGGTCGTCTACGCGCTCAAGGCGCGCCGCGCGGTGCGCATGGCGCTGGAATATCTCGACAGCGGCGGCATGTAGGCTGGCGCGGCGGCGCGCCGTATAATCGCCGCCGGCGGTGGCGCCTGCGCGGTCGCGCCGCTCCGGGCGGCTTCGCCCCGGCGGTGCCGCCCCGCCTTGCGCCGCCCGCCTCATCCCATCCATTCCTGCATCTCCTTGTCCATGTCCGAGCTGGAAAACCTGTTTGCCGACCTTGAAGCGCAAGGCTGGGCGGTCTCCGACGACCTGATCGGCCGCGCGCTGGCGACCCGCCTGCACGGCGAGAGCCGCGCGGCCTGGGAGGCCGGGCTGTTCCATCCGGCGCGGGTGGGCCGGGGCGAGGGCACGACGCGCGAGCCGGGCATCCGCGGCGACGCGATCCTGTGGCTCGACGACGCCCCGGCCGGCCCGGCCGTGCGCGAGTTCCAGGCCTGGGCCGAGGGATTCCGCCGGGCGCTCAACGCCCGCTACTTCCTCGGCCTGCGGCGCGAGGAATTCCACTTCTCGCACTATCCGGCCGGCACCGCATACAAGAAGCACCTCGACCAGCACCGCGCGATGCGCGACCGCCAGATCTCGCTGGTGCTCTATCTGAATGCGGAGTGGGGCGAGCACGACGGCGGCGAGCTGGCGATCTACCCGCCCGACGATGCGTGCGGCGACGTGGCCGAGAATGCGCCCGATAGCGCGTCCGACAGCGCGCCCGATAGCGCCCCCGGCGCTCCCGGCGCCGCGCCGCACCGCGTGCTGCCGCGCCTGGCGCGGCTGGTGGTGTTCCGCAGCGACCTGATCCCGCACGAGGTGCTGCCGTGCCGGCGCACGCGCTGGGCGCTCACCGGCTGGTTCCGCACCGACGCGGCCTAGCCCGCCGGGCGTGAGGCGCCCGTTGCCGCCGCCGTCGTTGCGCGGCGTCCGGCTTTTCGATTCGACCGGGGAGTGCAGGCAGATGGAGTGGAGCGACATCAGGATCTTCCTCGCGATCGCGCGGGCCGGCAGCCTGGGCGGCGCCGCGCGCGCGATCGGGCAGACCCAGCCGACGATGGGGCGCCGGCTCAGGGCGCTGGAGCAGGCGCTCGGGCAGACGCTGTTCCAGCGCACCAGCGACGGTTTCGTGCTGACCGCCGAGGGCGCCGCCGTGTTCGCGCACGCGGAGCGCATGGAGGAAGAGGCGCTGGCCTTCGCGCGCCAGCTGTCCGGGCGCGGGCGGGAGCTCGACGGCATGCTGCGCGTCTCGTCGTCGGACTGGTTCGGCGTGCACATGCTCACGCCGGTGATCGCCGGCTTCATCCGCGCGCATCCGCGCGTGGCGGTGGAACTGGTGACGGACGCGCGCCTGTTCAGCCTGGCGCGGCGCGAGGCCGACCTGGTGTTCCGCATCCGCGCCTTCGACGAGGCCGACGTGGTGCAGCGCAAGCTCATGCGCATGGAATACGCGCTCTACGCGGCGCCCGGCGTGGCGCCGCCGCGCGCGGGCGGTGGCGAGGGCCACGCGCTGCTGACGCTCGACACCGGCTTCGCCGACCTGCCGGACGTGGCCTGGATGCGCCGGCTGCTGCCCGCGGCCAGGGTGGCGTTCGGCAGCAACAGCCGCGAGGCGCAGGCCCGGCTGTGCGCGGCCGGCGCCGGGCTGGCGGTGCTGCCGTGCCTGCTGGCCGAGCGCGTCGGCGGCCTGCGGGCGGTCGACCTGGGCGAGCCGCCGCCGGGCCGCGACGTGTGGGTGGGCTACCACCGCGACCTGCGCCGGCAGGGCCGGCTGCGCGCGTTCCTCGACGCCGTGTTCGAGCAGCTTGGCGATGGCGGCGCGCCGCCCGGCGCCGATCCTGCCGCCGATCGCTCCGCTCATCCCTCCGCCCCTCCTTCCATCCCTCCCGCCGGCTAGAAGGCCACCCGGTTGCGGCCGGCCGCCTTGGCGCGGTAGAGCGCCTCGTCGGCCTGGTGCACGAGCTGGTCCGCGCTGGCGGTCGCGTGGCAGGCCTGCGCCACGCCCACGCTCGCGCTGACGGCGATGGCGTGGCCGGCGTAGCGCACCGTCTCGGCGCGGATGGCGCCGCGGATCCGCTCCGCCACCGCGATGGCGTCGGCAAACGCCGTGTTCGGCAACAGCACGGCGAATTCCTCGCCGCCGTAGCGGGCCACCACGTCGCGGTCGCGCAGGCAGGCGGCGACCCGCTGCGCCACCGCCTTGAGCACCGCGTCGCCGCCCGGGTGGCCGTGGTCGTCGTTGATGCGCTTGAAGTGGTCCAGGTCGAAGATCAGCACGGAGAGCGCGCGGCCGGACTTGCGCCAGCGGTGGAATTCCTCCTGCAGGCGGTCCTCGATATAGCGGCGGTTGTAGAGCCCGGTCAGCGCGTCGCGGATCGACGCCTCGCGCAGCGCGTCGACGGCCTCGTCGCGCGCGCGCTGCGCGATGGCGAGCTCGGTCGCGTCGAGGATGGTCACGCACACGGCGATGACCTCGTCGCCTTCCATGAGCGGCAGGAACTCGCAGTCCTGCCGCATCCATTCGAAGTCGCACGTGACCGGCAGGTCGTGCGGGAAGCGGAACAGGTAGGGCCGGTGCTCCCACGAGGTGAACGCGCTGATCTTCAGCAGGAACACCGATTCGAGCGTGCGCCGCAGCCACGCCGCGGGCAGCTCGGGAAACAGGCCGAGCAGCCGCTGGCCCAGCGCGGCTTCCGCGCTCACGCCGCTGCGGTCCGCCATGAAGTGGTTCCACAGCGCGATGCGGTGCTCGCGGTCCACCACGAACACGCCGCAGCCCATGCGCGCCAGCGCCAGTTCGTGCAGGCGCGCCTGCTGGGACGGTTCGAGAGGCATGTCGGGGGCTCCGGGCGTTGCCGATGCTGCGGGCGGATGCCGCCGTGCTACAGGCTGTCGAGGGTCGCGTCGAGCGCCGCGCACAGCCGCCCGAACGCGCTGCGCGCCAGCAGCGCGGCCAGGCAGGCCCGGAAGCGGCGGTCCTCGATGCGGACGTGCAGGTCGAGCAGCAGCGCGCTGCCCGCGGCCGGATTGCCCGACCTGGCGATGGCGCCGACGATCTGCGCCGCGTCGGTCTCGCGCGGCACGGAGAAGGCCGGCACGCGGCCGAGCTGCCCGAGCAGGCCGCAGACGCACGCGCCCGCGAGCACGTTCGCCACTTCGGGCAGCAGGCCGCGCAGCGCGGTCCCGCCGCCTTGGCCGCTCTCGCCGCACTCGCCGCTTTCGCCGCTCTCGCTGGCCAGGTCCTGGCGCCCGTAGAGCGCCTCGCAAAGTTCGCGCGCGCCGTCGCGCGCGAAGAACACCAGGCTCTCGCCGGCGATGTCAGCGCGGAAGCTCTGGCGGAAGGCCACCATGCCGCGCATGGCGCCGAGCCGCCGCTCGATTTCCTCCTTGAGCCGCTCCGGGTCGGCCACGCCGATGCGCGGGATCGACAGCGTGACGTGGCGGCCCAGCAGGCAGGCGAGCCTGGCGCCGGCCACGCCGATGCCGGCGTTCGCCAGCGCCTGCAGCGCATCGTGCCGCGCCGCGCCGAGCACGGCCGGCGCGCGGCGCGAACTGCGCCGGTCGCGGGCGCCGTGGCCGCGTTCGGTCATGGCCGCGGCCATGCGCGCCGGCTGGCGGCAGCTTGCGCGGCACTGGCGTCGCGGACAAGCATTGGGGGTGGGACTGGGCGTGCCATGAATCTCCTCCGATCTTGACTGGGCGGCACGCGGTGGGGCTCCGCATGGGATTTGCCGGCGGCATTCGCGGCTGAACCGGCAATCCAGGCCGGTAAACAGTGACGGCGCCGGAATATCCGCGCGCCGCTCTCAATTAGATGAGGATGGTGGCGAAGAGTAAAGCGATTTGTTTTTATGCGGCATCGGTGGCGCGGCGGCGACCGGCGCGAGAAATACGGCGCGCGAAATTGGGATTATTCTTAAACGATGACGATGCCGGAAGACGGCCGTTGCCTGCGCGGCAGTCGTCGGGCGGAGGCGGCGATGCGGCGGAAATGTGGCGGCAATACGGCGAAAGCGCGGGGGAATGTCCGCGTCCGGATGGCGAATGCGTCGAAGGCGGTTGACAGGGTGCCGGCACGGCATCGTCCAATCCCTGTTTATTTGATGAGATTTGTCTTAATTTTTCTTAAAGGGTTTTCCATGAAAATGGCGAACCAAAAACAGGGAATTCCCATGATCCGATTCCGATTCACGGGAAATGGGCCGGTTATCCGCCTTTGTTCCCCGTTTTGATTCGCGCGCCGCCCGCCACCTCCGCGGCGGCCGGCGCGCGCTAGCGCCGCGCGATTTCCACCACGAGCTTGCCCCGCGCCGTGCCGGTCTCGATGGCGCGGTGCGCCTCGATGGCGTCGTCCAGGCCGAAGCGCCGCGGGTCGACGCGCACGGCGAGCTTGCCGGCGTCGGCCAGGCGCGCGGCCTCGCGCAGGATCGCGCCGTGGCGCGCGCGGCCGCGGCCGGTCAGCAGCGGGAGCAGCGTGAAGACGCCCGAGTATGTCGCGGCGCGCAGCGACAGCGGCGCCAGGCTGTGCGTGCCCCAGCCCAGGCAGCTCACCACGTGGCCGCCGCAGGTACGCGCGGCGAGGAAGGCGTCGTCCAGCACCTTGCCGCCGACCGTGTCGTAGACCACGTCGAAGCCGTCGCCGCCGGTGTACTGGCCGACATACTGCTCGACCGTGACGGTGGCGAAGTCGATCGCGGTCGCGCCATAACCTTCGATGATGTCCCGGCTGGCGGCCGAACCGGTGGCATGGACCCGCGCGCCGGCCGCGCGGGCGATCTGCACCGCGACATGCCCCACGCCGCCGGCGCCGCCGTGCACCAGCACCGTCTGCCCGGGCTGGACGCCGGCCCGGTCCACCAGCCCCTCCCACGCGGTGATGAACACCAGCGGCAGCGCGGCCGCCTCGCGCATCGAGAGCCGGGCCGGCTTGCGCGCGAGCAGGTCGGCGTCGACCGCGGCATACTCCGCCAGCGAGCCCTGCACGCCGCCCACGCCGCCGGTCATGCCGTAGACCTCGTCGCCGGGCGCGAAGCGGGTCACGCCCGGCCCGACCGCCTCCACCACGCCGGCCAGGTCGAGGCCGAGCACGGCCGGCAGCGGCTGGCGCGCATGCGCGGCGCTGCCGGCGCGGATCTTGGTGTCGAGCGGGTTGACGCCGCTGGCGAGGATGCGGACCAGCACCTCGCCGGGGCCGGCCTGCGGCCTGGGCAGGCTGGCAACCCGGAACGGCGCGTTGGCGCGCTCGGCGATCAGGGCCTGCATGGTGGCTTGGGACATGGGGGACTCCGTTGGCAATGTCGTGGTGGATGTCCCATTCTTGGGCATGCCCGGATGAAGATAAATCAACTTATCGGCATCCCGTCCATGCAGATCTGCATGCGTGCGGCAGCGCCCTCGGTGGCGGCGCCGGCGTGGCCGGCCAACAAATTCGCGCGATCCAAGGGTAAACACGTATCAAGTCGCTGACTTGAAAACGTAAACCCCCGTCCCTATAATTAGCACTCGTTGGGTTAGAGTGCTAACAGCGCTCTCTCAGCCTTCCGATTCTGCTGGCAGCTAGCCAAAGCGGCCAGTTTTGTGAACGTAAAATCACTTTTTGTACCAAGGAGTCCGTATGAATCTGCGTCCTTTGCACGACCGCGTGATCGTCAAGCGTCTGGACAATGAAACCAAGACCGCTTCCGGCATCGTGATTCCCGACAATGCTGCCGAAAAGCCTGATCAAGGTGAAGTGCTGGCCGTGGGCCCCGGCAAGAAGGATGACAAGGGTGCTTCGATCGCGCTCGACGTCAAGGTGGGTGACCGCGTGCTGTTCGGCAAGTATGCCGGCCAGGCCGTGAAGGTGGATGGCCAGGAACTGCTGGTCATGCGCGAAGAAGACATCATGGCCGTGGTGAACAAGTAATCACGCCCCCATCCGTACAGATTTAGGAGATTCAGAACATGGCAGCTAAAGACGTAGTGTTCGGCGACGCCGCCCGCGCCAAGATGGTCGAAGGCGTGAACATTCTCGCCAACGCAGTGAAGGTGACGCTGGGCCCGAAGGGCCGCAACGTCGTGCTGGAGCGCAGCTTCGGCGGCCCGACCGTGACCAAGGACGGCGTGTCCGTGGCCAAGGAAATCGAGCTGAAGGACAAGCTGCAGAACATGGGCGCGCAGATGGTCAAGGAAGTGGCTTCCAAGACCAGCGACAACGCCGGTGACGGCACCACCACCGCGACCGTGCTGGCCCAGTCGATCGTGCGCGAAGGCATGAAGTACGTTGCCGCCGGCATGAACCCGATGGACCTGAAGCGCGGCATCGACAAGGCCGTGCTGAACGCGGTCGAAGAGCTGAAGAAGCTGACCAAGAACACCACCACCAGCAAGGAAATCGCGCAAGTCGGCTCGATCTCCGCCAACAGCGACGAAGTGATCGGCAAGCTGATCGCGGAAGCGATGGACAAGGTCGGCAAGGAAGGCGTGATCACCGTCGAAGACGGCAAGTCGCTGGCCGACGAGCTGGAAGTCGTGGAAGGCATGCAGTTCGACCGCGGCTACCTGTCGCCGTACTTCATCAACAACCCGGAAAAGCAGGTTGTCGCCCTCGACAACCCGTTCGTCCTGCTGTTCGACAAGAAGATCTCGAACATCCGCGACCTGCTGCCGGTGCTGGAACAAGTGGCCAAGTCGGGCCGCCCGCTGCTGATCATCGCTGAAGACGTCGAAGGCGAAGCCCTGGCGACCCTGGTGGTGAACAACATCCGTGGCATCCTGAAGACCGCCGCCGTCAAGGCTCCGGGCTTCGGCGACCGCCGCAAGGCCATGCTGGAAGACATCGCCATCCTGACCGGCGGCGCCGTGATCGCCGAGGAAATCGGCCTGACGCTGGAAAAGGCGACCCTGCAGGAACTGGGTCAAGCCAAGCGCATCGAGATCGGCAAGGAAAACACCATCATCATCGACGGCGCCGGCGACGCAGCCTCGATCGAAGCGCGCGTCAAGCAGATCCGCGCCCAGATCGAAGAAGCGACCTCGGACTACGACCGTGAAAAGCTGCAAGAACGCGTGGCCAAGCTGGCCGGCGGTGTTGCCGTGATCAAGGTCGGCGCAGCCACCGAAGTCGAAATGAAGGAAAAGAAGGCCCGCGTGGAAGATGCACTGCACGCGACCCGCGCAGCCGTGGAAGAAGGCATTGTCCCCGGCGGCGGCGTGGCCCTGCTGCGCGCCCGCGCTGCCATCGCCAACCTGACCGGCGACAACGCCGACCAGAACGCCGGCATCAAGATCGTGCTGCGCGCGATGGAAGAGCCGCTGCGCCAGATCGTCCTGAACGCCGGCGAAGAAGCCTCGGTCGTGGTGGCCAAGGTCATCGAAGGCAAGGGCAACTACGGCTACAACGCCGCCACCGGCGAGTACGGTGACCTGGTGGAAATGGGCGTGCTGGACCCGACCAAGGTGACGCGCACCGCGCTGCAGAACGCCGCTTCGGTCGCTTCGCTGATGCTGACCACCGACTGCGCCGTGGCAGAACTGCCGAAGGACGAGTCGGCTCCGGCAATGCCGGGCGGCATGGGTGGCATGGGCGGCATGGACGGCATGATGTAAATCTGCCGGCCCGCCGCACAGGCAGCCTGCTCTACCCGCATTACCCGCAGTAGCAAAAACCCCCGCTGGCGCGAGCCGGCGGGGGTTTTTGTCTTTGGCGGCGGTGTTTTACGCGGATTGGCCCGGACGCGCGCGGACGCTCAGATCTCCACCGTGAAGCACCAGTCGAAGGCCGGGTTCTCCGGCTCGCCGGTCTGGCGGCGCACGTAGCCGCGCGGGTTGCATACCACGCGCGCGCCGTCGAGCCGGTAGTCGAAGCCCGTGTGCGTATGGCCGTGGACCCACAGGTCGGCCTGTGCGACCAGGTCCGGGCGGCGCGAGATGAAGCCGGCCGACACCACGTCGTGCGAATAGCGCGGGTCCAGGCTGCCGAGGTCGGGCGCGTGGTGCGTCACCACCACGGTCTTGCCGCCGAACGGCGCGGCGAGCTGTGCCGCCAGCCAGGCGCTGGCCGACTCGTGCAGCGCCAGCGCGTCGGCCGTGGTGAAGCGCCGCCGCTGGCCGTCGTCCCCGTCGGTCTCGATCAGGCGGTGGTCCACCATGCGGGCCGCGCAGGCCAGCATCGCCTCCTCGCGCCGGCCGGTGCCGAACAGCGCGTAGTCGCTCCACCAGGTCGTGCCGATCACGCGCACCCGCTCGCCGCCGGCGCCGTCGAAGTACGCCACCGCGCCGTTGAGCACATGCACGTTCGCCGAGGCCCGCGCGGCGTCGGTCATGGCGGCGTCGGCCGCGTCGAATGAGCTCTCGTAGTATTCGTGGTTGCCCGGCACGTAGACCACCGGCTGGGCAAAGGCGCCGGCGGCCCAGTCCACGCCGGTGCGGCCGTTGGCGATGTCGCCGGCCAGCACCACCAGGTCGGCGGGGCAGGCGGGCATGGCTGCGGGGAAGTCGTGCTCGAGGTGCAGGTCGCTGAGGATGCGGATCTTCATGCTGTCTCCATGCCGTGCGCGCGCCGGGGCGGGGCGCGCGTATCCGCATGGATTCTTCAGAAAAGGGCGGCCGCGGTCAAGCGCGGCCGCATGCCGGGCCGGCCTGTTTGACGCGCCGCGCTCAGAAGACGCGGGGGATCATGCGGGAGCGCACGTTGCGCTTGTAGCTGCGGTATGCGGGATCGTCGGACAGGAGCTTCTCCTCGCGGATGATCCGGATGCCCTGGAGCAGGAATTGCCCGGCAAACACCAGGAGGTTCTGCATGCCGAAATTGGCCAGCAGGAAGCCGATGTCGGTCACGAAGTAGCCGAGATAGATCGGGTGCCGCACGAACCGGTAGGCTCCCCTCGAGACGATGCCGCGGTTGGCCGGCAGTATGCCGAACGAATAGCGCAGCGACGCCTTTGCGAAGATCTGCCACCCCAGCCCGGCGATCTGGAGGCCGGCGCCGATCGCCTCCGGCACGACCCGCGTGCCGGGCGCGAGCTGGAAGGCGAGGAAATAGTAGGTGCCGGCAAGCGAGCACAGCACGGCAACGGGATTCCAGTCGCGCCGCGCCGGCGCGCGCACCACCAGCGACAGGCCGAGCGTCAGGCACTCCGCCACCACCATGAGCAGCAGCGTGACGCGGGTCGGGTCGGCCATCCACTGCTTGATCGCCGCGAAGGCGAACATCCCCAGCAGGAAGGCGGTGCTGCCCCGCAGGCAGGCTTCCAGTGCCGCGTCGCGAAGGCGCAGCAGCGGCGGCAGCGGGTCGCGCGCGAGCGCGCGTGCGAGTGGGATGGACTTGCTGTCGATCATGATGCCTCCGGCGTGTCGTGTGTGCTTCGGTGCGCGTCGATGCGCGCTGTGTGCTGCCTATCTGGAGATCCGCAGGATCTCCGACGCCAGTTTCGAGAAGCAGGGCTTCAGGTTGTCGATGGTCTTGGCGTAGCAGTACACGCCGGAGGTCTGGTTCTTGTTGTAGAGCGGCGCGTCGGTGGTGTTGGCCATGTTCTTGAGCAGGCCCTCGTCGAAGCCGCCGTTGCCGTCCAGCCCGAGCGTGAAGATGTAGACGTTGTTGTCGCGCAGGTAGGAGGCCATTTCGATGGGCACGTTGGTGGCCGCGTAGTAGACGTTCTGCGCCGAATAGGCCGACGTGACGGTGTACGGCACGCTGGTGGGGTAGATCGCGTATTGCTGGTCGGCGGCGTTGTGCGCGTTGTACCACTGCGGCATCGCCATCGGCTGCGTCACCGTCGTCGTCACCGTGCCGTTGCGGCGGCCGTTGTTGGTGTCGCCGGTGGTGGTGGTCGTGCTGAGGCTGGCGCAGGCGCCGGACATCCTGGTGTTCTGCTGCGAGATGACGTAGAACCCGCTGAGGCTGCTGCCGGGCGAGGTGGCCGTGATGCCGCCCGCGCATACCGTGTTGGTGGGCACCGGCGCGCTGGTCGTGGTGGTGGTCGTGCAGTTGCGGTTGCAGTTGGTGGTGACGGCGGTGGTCGTGACCGTGCCCATCTTGTAGCTGGCCGACAGCGTGTTGGGCTGGCCGTCGGAGAAGAACACCACCACGCGCAGGCTGGAGCGGTTGCTGGTGATGCTGTCGAGCTGCGCGCGCGCCTGGTAGAGCGCCTCGGCGTAGTTGGTGTTGCCGCCGTTGGCCAGATTGCTGATGGTGTTCTGCATGTTGGGGCGGTTGAAGCCCCGGGTGGTGGTGCTGATCGGGATGTCGGACAGGCCGCCCGAGGCGAAATGCACGAGTCCGACGCGGTCCGACGACGGGCTGAACTGGTCGAGGAAGCTGTTGGCGTTGGACTTGACCGTGCTCCACACGGGCGACATCGAACCAGACGCGTCGATCACGAAGATCAGGTCGAGATCCCGGCGGATCGACTGGGCCGTCGCGGCGACCGCCACGTTGTTGAAGCCGAGCACCTTCATCAGCGTGAGCGGCATGGTGGCCGACGCCGAGACGTTGATGGTGACCGCGCCCGAGGTCGGGGTGTCGAACAGCACGCTCGGCGTGGCCATCGCCGGCACGGCCTGCAGGTAGCCGCTCGGGAAGTTGGCGTCGAAGAAATCCTGCGCCGCCTGCCGCGCCGCGGCCGCCTGGTCGGACTGCGTGGTGCCGTTGGTGACGGCGCGGGCCGCCGCGACCGCGGCGGAGTCCACCGCGGCGTTGAGCTTGGCCTTGGTCACGTAGGCCATGCCCGCGTCGACCGCGAGCCCGGCCGCGCCGAGCAGGCCGATCATCGTCATGGCGGCGATCAGGGTGATCTGGCCGCGCTGCCTGCCGGTGCCCGGCGCGCGCGCGGTTCGCAGTGTCGTTGCGGGGCTTCTCATGGCGGCTCCTTGCGTCGTGGTCTCGCGGCGGCAGTCAGAATGACGTGACCGAATACAGGTTGGGGCCGATGTCCGGCATCCTGAGCAATCCGATGGTCAGCCCCTTGAACAGCATGTCGAAGTTGTAGTAGGACTCGACCACGTAGGCGATCTGGCCGTCGGTGAGAAGGCCCGTCATGGCGTTCGCGGTGGGCGACGTGCTGCCGCCGGCGGGCATGCCGCCGCAGCTGCCGTCGTTCTGCCACTGGCCGGTGCCGCCGCCGCAATTCCACACCTTGCTGTCCGGCGCCGAGCCGCCGAGCGACCAGCCCCCGGCCCAGCGGTACTGCTCGAGCACGATGTTGCGCACGGCGCAGTTCGAGCCGCTCTTGTTGCACTCGTTGTCGCCCATGATCTTGGTGATGTAGATCATGCCGCGCTGGCTCATCTTCAGCGGCGGCGTGGTCTGCGCCAGCGCGACCATGATGTCCTGCGGCGTATAGGAGGCGCTGCGCGAGGCGAGGCTGGCGCCCTCGCGCGTCAGGTTGACGAGGATCAGGTTGGCCTGGATGGCGCGCGCGAAGTCGATCACCGGCAGCGTGAGGAAGATGAAGATCGGCAGCAGGATGGCGAACTCGATGCTGGCGATGCCGCGCGCGGCGCGCCTGCGCGGAAGGGGGCGGATGCGGTTCATCAGAAGGCCTCGTTGCGCATGGTGGCGGCCACGCTGAACGTGTACTTGCCGCCCGTGGAGGAGAAGAACGCGGCCACCATCGGCGTGACCAGCGGCCAGGCGCAGTTGACCTGGATCACCACGAGGTCGCCCGCGCCGCCGAACATCGTGTTGCCGCTGGCCTGCGAGCTGCCGTTGACCCAGGTGGTCACAGTCGCGTTCGACATGTCGTAGATGCCCAGCGAGGCGTCGTGGATCCTGGCCAGCACGGCCTGGTAGCGCTGCTGGGCGGCGTTGGCCGGATCGAGGGTGTTCTGGCCGGTGATGGCGAAGCGCGCGCCCTCGCGCACGGCGTTCTGCATGGCGAGGTTGGCGAACATCATCATGCTGAAGTCGATGATGGAGAAGAACACCAGGAAGAACACGGGCGCCACCAGCGCGAATTCGACGGCGCTGGCGCCGCGCTGGCGCAGCCGCCCGAAGATGGCCGAAGGTTGCATGGTAGGTCCTCCTGTCCTGGGTTGTGCCCGCCTGGCGCGCCCGCTGTGTCGCCGCGCGGCCTGGGTTGCCTATTGGTTGTTGCCCATCATGAACGGGATCAGCGAGCGGTAGAACTGGATGGCCGGCGAGCCGAGCAGCACCACGAACAGCGACGGCAGGATGAACAGCGTCAGCGGAAACAGCAGCTTGACGGCAATCTTGGCCGCGCATTCCTCGGCGCGCTGGCGCCGCTTGGTGCGCAGCGTGTCGGCATGCACGCGCAGCGAGTCGGCCACGCTGGTGCCGAAGCGGTCGGCCTGGATCAGCATGCTGACCAGCATGTCGATGTCCTCCACGCCGGTGCGCAGCGCGAAGTTGCGCAGGGCCTTTTCGCGCGACAGGCCGGCGCGCAGTTCCAGCACCAGCAGCTCGAGCTCTTCGCCGAGCGCGCTGTTCTCGCCGCGGAATTCCTCGACGACCTTGAGCAGCGCGGCGTCGAGCGCCAGCCCGGCCTCGACGCAGACCGTGATCAGGTCGAGCGTGTCGGGGAACGCTTCGAAGATCGCCTGCTTGCGCACGCGGATGCGCCGGCGCAGGACCAGGTCCGGCAGGTAGAAGCCGGCGATGGCGGCGGCCAGCAGCGCCGCCGGCAGCAGGCGCGGGTTGTCCTCGCTGACCACGCCGCGCGTGAGCAGCAGCACCAGCAGCGGGAATGCCACCGCCAGCACGGTCTTGGCGGCGAAGTAGACCGCGATCGCCGACGGGCTGCGCCAGCCCGCATTCATGAAACGGATGCGGATGGTGGAGGATTCCCAGCCTTCCTTGGGCAGGGCGAGCCTGGCCAGCGGCCTGGACAGCCGTTCCAGCTTGCGCATCCAGTCGTCCTGGAGCACCGAGGGCACGCTGTCCGCGCCCGCGGCCGACTTGCTCACCTGCGAGATGCGGCGCCGCAGGATGTCGGGCTGGAACAGCATCATGGCGGCCAGCGTCACGCCGAACGCCACCACGAAGGCGAGGATCAGGATCAGGATTTGCTCGATTGGCATGATGTGTCTCTCCCGGTTCTTCTGGCGGCGGCTACATGTGGATGCGCACGATCTTGCGCATCCACAGCAGGCCCAGCAGCATCAGCAGCACGGCATATCCCACGATCCACGGCCCGATGGGATCGTTGGCGAGCGGATCCAGGAACGTGGGGTTGAGCAGGTACATGGCCCCGGCCAGCGCGAACGGCAGCACGGCCAGGATGATTCCGGAGAAGCGCCCTTCGGCCGAGAGCACCCGCACCTGCCCCAGCAGCTTCATGCGCTCGCGGATGATGCGGGCGACGTTGCCGAGAATCTCCGCCAGGTTGCCGCCGGACTCGCGCTGGATCAGCACGGCGATCACCAGGTAGCGCAGGTCCGGCAGCGGGGCGCGCGCGGCCATGTTGTTGAGCGCGTCGTGCATGGACGCGCCGAAGTTCAGCTCGTCGAAGGTCAGGCGGAACTCCGCGCCCAGCGGATCGGGCAGCTCGTCGCCGGCCATGTCCAGCGCGCTGGAGAAAGAGTGCCCGGCGCGCAGCGCGCGGCTGATCAGGTCGGCGCCTTCCGGAAGCTGCGTCTCGATCAGCTGGAGGCGGCGACTGCGGCGCCGGAGCACAAACCAGAGCGGCGCCGCCGTCGAGCACAGGGCGGCGATGCCCACCGCCGGGGCGGGAAGGCCCATCAGCATGCCGAACGCGCAGATCGCCAGCGCGGGCAGCAGGTTGAAGCAGAGAAACGTCGACACCGTCCAGTTGAGCCCCGACTGCATCAGCAGCCGGTCGAGCGCGTGGATGCGCGGCAGCAGGCGCAGCAGGCTGGCGAACGACGCCGAGCTGCTCAGGGCGCGCTCCTTCATGATGGACGACGACTGCTCCTGCCAGCCGGCCTGGACCGCCGCGCGCACGCGGCGCCCCAGGCGCCGCGCGCCGGCGCTGTGCTTGCTCTGCCACCACTGGTAGCCGGCCACCACCGCCAGCACGATGGCGATGAAGAGCGAGAGGCCGAAGGCCGCGAAGGTCTGGTTCATGGCGTGATCTCCTGGACGGTGCGCGCGCGGCTCATACCTCGAAGCGCATCGAGGGCTCGAACAGCCGTTCCGGCACGTTCACGCCAAAGGCCTGCAGGCGCTCGCAGAAGTGCGGCCGCACGCCGGTGGCGCAGAAGTGCCCCTTCACGCGGCCCTCGGCGTCCACGCCGGTGCGCTTGAAGGTGAAGATCTCCTGCATGTTGACCACGTCGCTCTCCATGCCGGTGATCTCCTGCACGCTCATCAGCTTGCGGCGGCCGTCGGTCAGGCGCGAGACCTGCAGCATCACGGTGATGGCCGAGGTGATCTGCTGGCGCATGGTGCGCGGCGGCAGCGACAGGCCCGCCATGCTGATCATGTTCTCGAGCCGGGTCAGCGCGTCGCGCGGGGTGTTGGCGTGGATGGTGGCGAGCGAGCCTTCGTGGCCGGTGTTCATCGCGTGCAGCATGTCGAGCGCCTCGGCGCCGCGCACTTCGCCGAGGATGATGCGGTCGGGGCGCATGCGCAGCGCGTTCTTCACCAGCGCGCGCTGGGTGATCTCGCCGCGGCCTTCGATGTTGGGCGGGCGCGTCTCCAGGCGCAGCACGTGGTTCTGCCGCATCTGGAGTTCGGCCGCGTCCTCGATGGTGACGATGCGCTCGCTGGCCGGGATGAAGCCCGACAGGATGTTGAGCATGGTGGTCTTGCCGCTGCCGGTGCCGCCCGAGATCAGGATGTTCAGCTTGGCCTTGACCATCGCCTCGATCAGCTGCGCCATCGGCGGCGTGAGCGTCTGCAGCTCCACCAGGTCCTTGACCATCAGCGGATTGACCGAGAAGCGCCGGATCGAGAGCAGCGGGCCGTCCACCGCCGAGGGCGGGATGATGGCGTTGACGCGCGAGCCGTCGGGCAGGCGCGCGTCCACCATCGGGCTCGATTCGTCGATGCGCCGGCCCACGCGCGACACCATCTTGTCGATGACCTTCATCAGGTGCGCGTCGTCGCGGAAGGTCACGTCGGTCAGCTCGAGCTTGCCGCGCCGCTCCACGTAGACCTGCCTGAAGGTGTTGACCAGGATGTCGGAGACGGTCGGGTCGGTCAGCAGCGGCTCGAGCGGGCCGAAGCCGAGCATCTCGTCGCGCACGTCCGACACCAGGCGCTTGCGCTCGCTCTCGTTGATCGGGATGTTGCGCTCGTCGATGATGCGCTCGACCAGCAGGGCCAGCTCGCGGCGCACCTGGTCGGGCGCGAGGCGCTGCAGTTTTTCCAGTTCCACGCGCTCGATGATGGCTTCGTGGATTTCCATCTTGAGCTGCTGGTAGGCGGCGTTCGCGGTGGGGGCGGCGGGGCCGACGCGCTCGGCCACCGTTTCGCCGGCCTTCTCGTAGAGTTGTTCGCGCAGTGACATCTCGTTTCTCCGTGGCGCGTCGCGCGCCGGTATCTGGGTTGCCGGGGCGGCCGTCGCCGCGATCCGTTCAGGCGTGCCGCTCCACCGGCATGGCCTGCCCGGCGCGTTCCCTGCCGTGGCCGAGCAGCTTGCGCAGCAGGCCGTCCTCCTGCTTCGCGGTGTCCGGGAACACCGTGTCCACCATCTGCGCCAGCGCGCGCGCGATCGGGCTGCGCTCGGCGAGCTGCAGCACCGGCACGCCCTGGTTGCTGGCGTCGCGGGCCGGTTTGAGGTCGGACGGCAGGATGTGCGCGACCTTGCCGCCCAGCGTTTCTTCCAGCGTGCGCACGCTCACCGGCGAGTGCTTCTCGAACTCGTTGATCACCAGGTGCAGGCGGTCGGCGGGGTAGCCCAGCGAGCGGAAGATCTCCATCAGGCCGCGGCCCGCGCGCAGGTAGGGCAGGCTCAGCTGCAGCACCGGGTAGATGGTGTCGCTGTGGTCCAGCACCATGATCGAGGACGGGTTGATGTCCTGGCCGATGTCGAAGAGGATCACGTCGTAGGCCGGGCGCACCAGGTCGAGGATGTTTTCCAGGTGGGCGGACTTGATGTCGCCCGCCTTGACCGGATCGCCCGCGCCGGCGATCACGTCGAAGTTCGGGTGCGCATGCGTGATGCAGGCATCGAGCAGCGCCAGGTCGAGGCGCTCGACCTGCTGGCAGATGTCCGCGAGCGTGGCCGGCGGCGCCTTGTCCGTGACCAGGAAGGCGCCGTCGCCGAACTGCTGCACCAGGTCCACCAGCAGCACGCGCTTGCCGCGCCGGGCGGCGATGGCGTAGCCGAAGTTGGCGGCGACGAAGGTGGTGCCGCTGCCGCCCTTGCAGGAGGCAAAGGTGAAGGTGCGCGCCTCGGCGTGGCTGCCGTTGAGCGGCTTGACCGCGAGCCGCTCCAGTTCCCCGTTGAACTCGCGCGGGTCCAGCGGCCAGCGCAGCACGCTGCGGATGCCCATGCGCATGGCGCGCATCAGCAGCTCGGCCGACGGCGACGGCGTGACCAGGATGCAGGGCACGTCGCCGGGCTCCGGGAAGCGCTGGCGCAGGCGTTCCAGCACGTCGGCGCTGAAGTCGTCGGCCTGCAGGATCAGGAAGTCGGAGGGATGGATCAGCCCGGCCATGCCGAGTGCCTTCTCCGGGTCGGCGCAGACCAGCTGCAACTGCCTTTGCGTGGCGGCCTGGCCGGCCATCGAAGACATCTGCCGGGCCCGCGCCTCGTCGGCCGAGACCAGAATGAGCTTTGCCATCACTGTTTCTCCCAGATTGTGTTGTGCCTGGCGGCCCGCGGCGGCGTTGCAGCGGGCCGCCGCATGTCACCGCGTGCCGCCATCGGGTCAGGGCGCCGACGAAGCGGACGAAGTGCCGACGCCGATCGCGTACGCATTCGTGTCCGCGGGCGGATTGCGGAACGACGTGTTGTAGCGGTCCATCGCGAAGGTGGCGCTGCGCGCGTCGACGCCGGTGACGGGGTCCGCGTTCAGCGAGGCATCGGGATTGAGCGTCTGCATGGCGCGCACGATGCGCACGGCTTCGCCGAAGTGGGCGTCGTACACCGGCGTGGTGGTCATGCAGCCGGCCAGTCCGGCGGCCGCGCCCGCGGCGGCGGCGGCCAGGGCGAGCCGCGCGCAGCGGGCGGCGAGTGTGCGGATGTCCATGATGTTTCCCCTGTTCATTGCGCGGCATCGGCAGGCGTTGCCGTGCCGGCGATGGTCGGCGCCGGCGCGGCCGCGTCGGCGCTGTCGCGCGGGCCCGCCATCGGGTCCTTGCTGGTGGTGGGCGCGGCCGGGGCGGGCGCCATCGGCGCGGCCGGCGCGCTGACCGGCGCCGGCAGCGGCGCGCCGGCGGGCGCTCTCGGCGGCATGACCACGTCCGGATGGCCTTCCATGTTGCCGTTGATGAAGACCTCGCCCGGGGTGGGCCTGCCGAAGGAGTCGGTCGGCATCGGGTAGTTGGCCGGCAGCGGCTTGACCAGGCGCGGCGTGACCACGAACAGCAGCTCGCTCTTGTCCTGCTGGAAGTTGGTGCTGCGGAACAGGTTGCCGAGGATCGGCAGTTCGCCGGCGCCCGGCAGGGCCTTGAGGCTGCCCGTGACGTTGCTCTTGATCAGGCCGCCGATGGCGAAGCTCTGTCCGTCCATCACCTGCAGCGTGGTGGACGCGCGGCGTGTGGTGATCAGCGGCAGGATGGTGCTGCCGCTCAGGTTGGGCGCCGAGAGCGCGACGCCGGTGGGCGACAGCTCGGACACCTCGGGCGCCACCTTCAGGTTGATGCGGCCGTTGGCCAGCACCGTCGGCGTGAAGCGCAGGCCGACGCCGAAGGTCTCTTCCTGCAGCGTGATGGTGGTGCCGCCCGCGCTGGAGGCCTGCGGCACCGGGATGAAGACCTTGCCGCCGGCCAGGAAGCTCGCCTCCTGCCCGCTGATCGCCATCAGGTTGGGCTCGGCCAGCACCTTGACCAGGCTGTCGCCCTTCTGCGCGTCGACCTGGAAGTTGAACGGCAGGTTGTTGTGCTTGATGCCGGTGATCACGCCCGCGCCGCCCGAGAGGAAGTTGGCCAGCAGGCCGAAGCTCCAGCTGCCGAAGGCGCCGTTGAGGTTGGACGCGGCGCCGAGCTGGTCGATCAGCGTCTTGGACACCTCGGCCACCTTCACTTCGAGCATCACCTGCTGCGGCGAATCCACCGTCATCATGTTGATGATGCGCTGGCTGCGCAGCGGCTGTCCGCCGGCGTTGCCGGTGCCGGCCATGCCCATGCCCATGCCGCCCATCGGCATGCCGTTCATGGCCAGCATGGGCTGGCCGGGCGCGCCGAAGCCTTGCGGCGGCGCCTGCAGGGGGCCGCGCGTCTGGCGCACGACAAAGGCGTTGGCGATGTCGATCACCATCTGGGCCACGGTGGAGTCCGGCACGTTGCCGGTCAGCACCAGGCTGTCGGCGGCGGCGGACACGCGCACGCCGCGCGCGCCGGGCAGCAGGTCGTGCAGGGTCGACTGCAGGCCGCCGGGGTCGGCGCCGACCGTCACGTCGATGACCGTGCAGTTGCCGCTCTTGCCTTGCACGATCATGTTGGTGGTGCCGACATCCAGGCCGAGCAGGTAGAGCGTCTGCGGCGACACCAGCATGGCCTGCACCACGCCGGGATTGCCCAGCGTGCGCGTGCGCACCGGCTCGGGCAGCGGCAGCATGCGCGACTTGCCCACCGGCACCGCGATCTGCTGCGGCTCGCGCGCCGCGCCCATGCAATTGGGCCCGCGGCTGAGGCCGGCATCGCTCGGCGGCGGCGGTACGCTGGCCGCGCCGATGGTGAGCTGGATCGGACCGTTGGCGGCGAGCTTCATCGCCTGCGGCGCAGTTTGTGCTGCCTGCGCGGCCTGTGCCTGGGCGGCGCCCGCCGCGCCCGCATTCCCCGTCGCGCCGGCGGTGCCGGCGGCCGCGGCATCAGCGGCCCGGGCCTGCTCGCTGCCCAGCCAGACGCAGGTCATCGACAGCACGGCGAGCGCGGTCAGGTTCAGGCGTGAGGGGCCGTTGCGCGGCGCGCGGCCGCGCGGGCTGCCCTCCTGGGTATGGTGTCGGTCCATTTGATTTTCCCCCCGGTTGTTGACCCCAGTGGCTGGGGCCGGCATCTGGCGTCGTCGGCGTCCGTGCCTTAGAAGCATTCCTGGTTTTGCTGCATGCCGCTGATCACGCCCACGCAGTTGCTGGCGATCTTCTTCTCGGTCAGCCGCTGCACGACCTGTATCACCTTGGCCACCGGCGCCGGGGCCACCGCGGCCTTGAGCACGGGCTCGTTGAGCAAGCTGCGCTTGGTGGCGCCGGCGGTGTCGACCGGGCGCGGGTCGACCTGGTTGCGCAGCACCAGCGAGAGCGTGCCCACGCTGCGCGCCAGGTCGAGCTTCTCGGCTTCTTCCGGCGAGACTTCCAGCGTCACGGCATTGACCACCTTGGGCTTGGTCTCGTCGCGGTTGACCTCCTGCGCGATGGCCAGCACCAGGATCTTCTCGAGCACGATCTTGGAGATCGACTGCTCGTTCTGCGTGGCGCCCTCGCTCCTGGCCTGGTCTTTCTGCGTGTTGACGATGATGTCGACGAAGCTGCCCGGCAGCGCGAAGCCGGCCACGCCCACCACGTCGTTGACGCGCACGGTGATGGCGCGCTTGCCCTCGGCGATCACGGCGGAGAGGCCGCCGCGCGTGCCGACGGGCGTGAGCTTGGATTCGAGGATGGGCTCGCCGCGCATCACGCTGGCCTTGGTCACGCGGCCGTCGATCAGCTTCTGGTCGGTCAGCGCGCCGGGCGGCAGGCTCTCGCGCGGCCAGTCCACGACCTTGACGAACTCGGGCGCGAGCCGCTGGCCGAGGTTGATGTCGGTGCCGGCCACCACCACCTTGGTGACGCTGCCCGAGCTCTGCTGCATCATCCAGCGCGAGGCCAGCACCACCGCCGCCAGCCCGGCCAGCGCCGCCACCAGCAGCATCACGATTGCGCGTACGTTTCTCATTTGATGGTCCTCCCCAGTGTGGATCCAGGCATCGGCGCCGCCGGCGAGGCGCGAGTGCCTCCCCTGGCCCTGGCGCCAGTTCCGTTCATCGTCGTCGTCGTTGTTGTTTTGTCTTTGTCTTTCGTGGCGGGGCCGTGCGCCCGGCTCGTCAGAGCACGCCCGTCATCACCAGCACCACGCCGCCCGCGATCGCCACCGCGTAGGGCAGGCGGGCCGCCGTGGTCAGCTTGTCCCTGCCGGCCAGATTGGCCCGCAGGCCGAGCGGCAGCCACAGCAGGCGCGTGCCGATCCCGGACAATGTCTTTCTCACCCGCTTGCGCATCAGCATGACGGCCAGCGCGAGCAGCCCTCCCACGGCGAAGCTCGCGATGGCGATCTCCAGCGCCGCCTGCGGTCCGGCGAAGGCGCCGATGCCGGCCATCAGCTTGGCATCGCCGGCGCCCACGGCGCCGAGCAGGTACAGCGCCAGGTAGGGCGCGAATCCGGCCAGCGCGCCGGTCAGCCAGGCCTGGGCGCCCTGGCCTGGCCCGTGCAAGGTCATCTGCAGCGCCAGCGCCAGCAGGAGTCCGGCCGCGACCAGCCAGTTGGGGATACGGTGGCTGCGCATGTCGCTGGCGGCGGCAAGTCCGGCCAGGGCGAGCAGGTATCCGCTGGTAAGAGGGTCAAAGGTACTCATGGCATCCTCGTTGCATGAAGCGCGTGACGGCGTGATACCGAGGCATTCGCGGGCAGGCGGCGCGCGGCCCGGTCGGATTCGGATCCGGCCGGGACGCGCGGGCGGCAGGCTCAGGCGGCCGCCGTCGTCAGCGCCGCCTGGATCTTCGACCAGATGCTGCCGACCGCGGTGGCCAGGGCCGGGCCCGACACGATCATGACCAGCGCCACGAACGCCAGCAGCAGCGCATATTCCACGCCGGCAGCCCCGTCTTCTTCACGCGCAAAACGCTTGATGCCTTCGAACATGGTGTTCATGTCCTTCTCCTTTACGTCATGGTTCAAGGGGAAAAAGCGCCCGCTGAGAGTCGGGCACAAGATTCGGCCGGTGGTGCCGGCCGTGGCCAAGCCAGGGGGATTCCTCGATGACGCGTGCGCGGTGGCGCAGCAGCGATGCAAGCATCGCCGCCTCCCCGTGGCGCTACGCGACAAGGCGGGCCTCCCGGCTCCACCAGTCTTCAGGGAACCGTGTGGCTGGGTGCCAGCCGCGGGTCCTCACCCGGCGCGGTCGCCGCTTGCTGCGGCTTGTTGCGCTGGTAGGTGCCGCGAACCGGTTCTGACCTCCCTCAGGAACCGGTCCGCGCCTGAAAGTGCTGCAAGACTGCCTGTGATCGCCGCCGCGGCGCGTTGCTCGTCGCCGCTGCGGCGTGGGCCGTGGAAACAAAGATTGCGCCGGCCCGCCGCCAAACCTCCCCGCGAAACGGCTGCCCTGTCACGGCAACCGCTTCCCCCCCGTTTTCAATGCTTTGTCGTGATGCCGGGGCTGCCGGATTGCACCGGCTTGGCCCTGGCATCCTCGGCGTACCGTGTTGTCTTGTTCCCGGTCGCTCTGGTCTTTGTAACGGGCATAAGAGCGACGAACATGCCAGTGAACCTAAGTGTTTGATTTGATTGGTGATGTTTTTGGGCTACTTGTAACTTGACGCGGTTCTTGTAACAGGATGTTTCCCTGGTGTTACTGTGGCGCGGTGCTGCCGTGCCCGGCCGGATCGCGCGGGCCGGCCGCGTAGTGGCGTGGCCGGCGCCTGGCGGTGCGATCAAGTGCATGACAAGGCGCGCTCGTCATGTTTTCAGGCAAAATCGTGCCCGGCGGGGTCGGGTAAGCGCGCAGGCGCATCCGGGTGGTGGAGCAGCCGCCGCACCGTCGCGCAAATGGTTTCATGCGCGATACGGCGGGGCCCGGAGCGGGCCGCGTGGGCCAGCGCACGCTGCGCCGCGCGCATGCCCGCCGGCGGTGCGGGCAACGCGCGTCCGGATGAGGCCGGCGCCAAAAGCTGTAGCCGCGCTGTAGTCGCGCGGTAGGCCAACGTGGGCCGGCGCACGCCCGGGGCGGCGCTTTCTCGCTCTGTTGGATGAGGCAGGAACTTCTTACAAATCGGCCCGGTGACGGCGATTTTGGTTGCAGTCCTGATACATTGCTCGCCGCCACGATGGCGGTGGGCTATCGTCGCCCGATTTTCCGCCGGCGCATGGGCCTAGACGGGTACCGTTTGCGGCATTCAAGGGAGAAGCCAGCAATGCACGACAGCAATAACGATTTCCCGGTGCCGGCCTCGGCCGCGCCCGCCGCGCAGCCGCATCCGCTGCGGTTCGAGTTCGTCGGCTCGGGCTCGGAGTACTTCCGCATCTGGATCGTCAATGCGCTGCTGACGATCGTCACGCTGGGCATCTACTCGCCCTGGGCCAAGGTGCGCACCATGCAGTATTTCTACCGCAACACGCGGCTCGACAACGCCAGCTTCGACTATCACGGCCGCCCCACGGCCATCCTCAAGGGCCGGGCCATCGTGTTCGCGCTGGCGGCGGTGTTCCAGCTCACCGGCCACGTCTCCATACTGCTGTCGCTGGCGCTGGGCCTCGCGCTGGCGCTGGTGTTCCCGCTGCTGCTGGTGCGCTCGCTGCGCTTTCGCATGGCGAACTCCAGCTACCGCGGCCTGCGCTTCGCCTTCACCGGCGGCGACGCCGAGGCCTACAAGGTGTTCCTGCTGTGGCCCGCGCTCGCGGTGCTCACGCTCTATGCGCTGGCGCCGCTGGCGCACCAGCGCTTCAAGCGCTACCAGCACAACCACACGCGCTTCGGCACGGCGCCGTTCGCCATCGATGCCGCCGCGGGCGGCTTCTACGGCGTGTACCTGCGCGCTTTCGGCATGATGGTGGCGGTGGGCGTGCTCGCCGCGGTCGTCGTCGGCGTGCTCGGCCATGCCCTCGGCGGCAGCGCGGGCGGCGCGGCGATGGCCTTCCTGGCGGCGGTGGCGGGTTTCTACGTGGCGCTGCTGTCGATCGGGCCGTTCTTCATGGCGCGCCTGCAGAACCTGGTGTGGAACCACACCACGCTGGCGCCGCATGCGTTTCGCAGCGAGGTCAGGGCCGGGCGGCTGTTCTTCATCTTCTTCACCAACCTGATCGTCACCGTGTTCACGCTGGGCCTGTTCATGCCGTTCGCCAAGGTGCGCTCGACGCGCTACCGGGTCGAGAGCATGACCATGCTGGCGGCGGCGCCGCTGGATGCCTTCGTGGCCGGCGAAACCCAGCAGGTCGGCGCGCTCGGCGACGCGGCGGTGGACTGGTACGACATCGACATCGCGCTGTGAGCCCGCCGTGAGCCTTGCCTTGATCCCGTCCGCCTGATGCCGCATCCCTCCCAGGCTCCGGCCCCGGTCGCCGCCACTTACTACGATGGCCGCTCGTCGCGCGCGCACGCGGCCAGCTTGTCGGTCGAGGGGCGCGAGGCGGTGCTGCGCGACGGCGGCGGCGCGGTGCTGCGGCGCGCTCCGCTGTCGGCGCTGCGGGTGTCGGAGCGCGTGCGCCGCGCGCCGCGCCTGGTGACGTTCGCCGACGGCGCGTTCTGCGAGATCGCCGACCACGCCGGGCTGGCCGCGCTGCTGGCCGCCAGCGGCCATCGCGAGGGCTGGGTGGCGCGCGCGCAGAACAGCTGGCGGCTGGTGCTGCTGTCGGTGCTCGGGCTGGCGGCGGTGCTGGCGGTCGGCTACGTCGTGGTGCTGCCGTGGGGCGCGGGCGTGGTGGCGCGCCGCGTGCCGCCGGCGCTGGAAGCGCGGCTCGGCGAGGCGACGCTGGCCAGCATCGACGACGGGCTGCTGGCGCCATCCCGGCTGCCTGCCGCGCAGCAGGAGCGCGTCCGCGCGGACTTCGCCGCGCTGCGGCGCCCGCCCGACCCGGGCCACGACTACCGCATCGTGTTCCGCCGCGGCGGCCAGCTTGGCGCCAACGCGCTGGCGCTGCCGGGCGGCACCATCGTCGTCACCGACGAACTGGTGAAGCTGGCCGGCGCCGGCCCGGGCCTGAGCGGTGTGCTGGCCCACGAAGCCGGGCACGTGGCGCAGCGCCACGGATTGCAGCAGGTGCTGCAGGCCTCGGCGGTGGGCGCGCTGGCGGCGTATTTCTTCGGCGACTACTCCAGCGTGCTGGCGGGCGTGCCGGCGACGCTGCTGACGCTGCGCTACTCGCGCGAGCACGAGCGCGCGGCCGATGCCTACGCGGTCGAGGTCATGCGGGACAACCGCCTGCCGGTGTCGGCCTTCGCCGACGTGCTGGAGGCGCTGGAGGCCGCGCACAGGCAGGAGGAGGCGGCGGCGCCGGCGGCCAGCGGCGACGCCTCCGCCGGCGCCGGCGGGCGCGAGACCAAGCGCGAGCGCCGCAGCCGCCGCGCCGCCGAGGACGGCGACAAGGCCGGGGACAACGATTTCTTCTCCACCCATCCGCTCACGCGCGAGCGCATCGAGGCCCTGCGCGCGGCGGCGCGGAACCAGGGCGGCTAGATCCCCGCGGGCCGCACGCCGTCCGGCAGCGACGAAGCCGCCACCTGCGCCTGCAGCCAGGCGTGGAACTGCTGGATGGTCTTCTCGCGCGGATTGGCTTCGCGCCAGATGACCCAGTAGTGCAGGCTGGACGGGATGCGCGCGGTGCCCAGCTGCACCAGCTCGCCGCTGGCGAGATAGTCGCGCGCCAGCTGCAGGCGCGCCGTGGCCGCGCCCTGGCCGGCCACGGCCGATTGCAGCAGCATGCCGGCGTCCTGGAAGATCGGTCCGCGCTCGGGCTCGCTGGGCGGCAGGCCGGCCGCTTCCAGCCAGTCGCGCCACGGCCGCAGGGCGAAGCGCAGCATCGGCAGGCGCGGCAGGTCCGCCAGCGTGAAGCCGGGATAGCGCGCCAGCAGCGCCGGGCTGGCCACCGCGACCACGTGGTCCTCGATCAGGTTGTGGCAGGCGAAGCCGGGCAGGTCCACGCGCTGGTGCCAGATGCCCACGTCCACCGCGTAGGGGTCGGGCGGGCTGATCTCGGCGTGCAGCCGCAGGTGCAGGTCCAGCCCCGGCAGCACGTCGCGCAGGCTGGGCAGGCGGCGGATCAGCCAGGCATTGGCGAGATCCGCCATCACGCTCACTTCCAGCCGTATCACCTGCGGCGCGCAGCCGTTGCTGGCCTCGCGCAGGCCGTCCTGCAGCTCGGCCAGGCCGTCGCGGATGCGCTCGGCCAGGCGCGCGCCCACGCTGGTGGGCATCATCAGGTGGGCGGCGCGCTGGAACAGCTTGGTGCCGAGGCTGGCCTCCAGCGCGCGGATATGGTGGCTGATCGCGCTGTGGGTCAGCGCCAGCTCCTGCGCCGCGCGCGAGAAGCTGCGGTGCCGGGCCGCGGCCTCCACGGCGCGCAGCGCCTGCAGCGCGGGCAGGTGCGGGGCGGCGCGCTGGCGCGTGGCGCCGGGCGCCGGCGCGCCAGCGGGGCCATCGGCCACGGTGGCGGCGGTGGCCGGGATGGACGGCGGCGCGGCCGGCGGGGCGGGCTTGGGCGTTCGGGAGGTCATTGCCGTCAAATTCTACTCACAATCGCGGCAGGTATCTTTCGTTGGCCTTGCATTGTGCGACTCGGGACAATGCCGGCATGACTTCCGCCAATCCTGCTTCTTCCTCCGCCACCTCCGCCGCCGTTGCCGCCTCGCCCGCGCCCGCCGCCGGCAGCCGGCCCGGGCCGGCCCTGCCGCGCGACGCCGGCGCGCGCTGGCGCGTGCTGTGCATCTTCTCGCTCGGTTTCCTGGTGTCCTATGTCTACCGCGGCGTCAACCTGGGCTTCGCGCCGCACCTGATCCGCGAGATGGGCCTGAGCGCCGCCGATCTCGGCCTGCTGACCAGTTTCTATTTCCTCGGCTTCGCCTGCGCGCAGATTCCGGCGGGCCTGCTGCTCGACCGCTTCGGCCCGCGCCGCACCGAGGCCGTGCTGCTGCTGGCGGCGGTGGCCGGCGCGCTGGTGTTCGCCAGCGCGCCCGGCATGGCGGCGCTGGCGGCCGGGCGCCTGCTGATCGGCATCGGCGTGTCGGTGTGCCTGGGCGCGGCCATCCAGGCGCTGTCGATCTGGTTCCCGCCGTCGCGCATGCCGCTGCTCAACGGCGTGGTCATGGCCATTGGCGGCCTCGGCGCGGTGGTGGTGGGCGCGCCGCTGGCGTGGCTGCTGTCGTGGACGGACTGGCGCACGCTCAGCTACGGGCTGGCCGGGCTGACGCTGGGCATGGCGGCGCTGCTGTGGTTCGCCGCGCCCGAAGCCGGCGGCGCCGGCCAGCAGCGTCTCACCGAGCAGCTGCGCGGCACCTGGCAGGTATTGCGCAACGAGCGCTTCCTGCGCGTGGTGCCGCTGGCGCTGCTCAACCAGGGCATCTTCCTGTCGGTGCAGACCTTGTGGGTGGGCGCCTTCCTGCGCGACGTGGCGGGCCAGTCGCCGGGGCAGAGCGCGCGGCTGGTGTCGGTGATCGGCTTCGCCATGATGGGCGGCTGCGTGTGCGCCGGCTGGGCCGCGCGCCACCTCGAGCGCGCCGGGCTGAGCCTGTATGCGTTCGCCGGCCTGGGCATGAGCGGCTTCATCGTGGTCCAGTGCCTGATCATCGCGGGCGTGCCGCTGCCGCCGGTGCTGATGTGGAGCGCCTACGGCGTGTTCGGCTCGAGCGGCATCCTGGCCTATGCCGTGCTGGCGCGCGGTTTTCCCGACGCGCTGATCGGCCGCGCCACCACCGCGCTGACGCTGGCGGTGTTCCTGGCCACCTTCGCCTGCCAGGTCGGGGTGGGCATGGTGCTCGATCTCTGGCCGGTCGCGGACGGCCGCTATCCGGCGCGCGCGCACCTCGTGGTGTGGGGCGGGCTGGTGGCGCTGCAGGTGGCGGCGGCGGCCTGGTACGCGCTGGGCCGCGAGCGCGGCGCGCGGGCGGCCTGACCGCGATCCGCGGCGAAGGCGCGCCTGCCGCCGCGCGGCCGGGGGGCGCTACAGCACCACCGGCCGGTCGTCCAGCTGGTTGTGTTTGGGTTTGCCGTCCTCGGCGGGGAAGTGCGTGGCGAGCAGGTGGTGGATCTGCTCCACCGCCGCCAGCACCGGCCTGACCGAAAGGTCGCGCGCCAGCCCGGCGGCCAGTTCGTTGCACAGCGCGCGCCAGGTCTCGGGGCCGACGCGGGCGTCGATGCCGCGGTCGGCCAGCAACTCGACGGCGTGGTCGGCCAGGTTGATGTAGAGCAGCACGCCGGTGTGGCCTTCGGTGTTCCAGACCTCGAGCGCGCCAAACAGGGCGCGCGCCCGCGCGCGCGGCGTGATGCCGGCGAAGGCCAGGCCGACCGGCAGGCTGGATTCGATCACCACGCGCACCTCGCCGTGGTGGCGCTGCTCGCCGGCGGCGACCGCCTGCTGCAGCTGCTGCCGGGCCTCGGCGGGGAAGTGGCGGTTGGCGGCACCGGGGCGGGTGCCGAGGTGGCGCAGCGCGCGTTTGAAGTGGGGCATGCGTGGCTACCAGTTGCCGGAGGCGCCGCCTCCGTCGAATCCGCCGCCCCCGCCGCCGCCGAATCCGCCACCCCCTCCGCCGCCACCGCCGCCGAAGCCGCCTCCGCCGCCGCGTCCCCAGCCGCCGCCGAGCCCGCCGAGCGTGCCGCCCAGGCCGCCGGCGGCCGCGTCCCAGCCGCGCCGGCCGGTCACGATCTGCGGGCCGCGCGGGCGGCGCGCGGCGGAGATGAAGAAGAACAGGATGATGGCGAGCGGGAACAGCACCGGCAGCCAGTCGGCCAGCGAATCGCGCTGGGCCGGCTTGCCGCCGGCCTGCGGGCCGGGCAGGCCTTCCTTGTCGATGGTGGCCTGGATGGCCGAGACGCCGGCCGCGAGGCCGCCGTAGAAGTCGTTCTGGCGGAAGTGCGGCGCCATCACGTCCTGCAGGATGCGCTTGGACATCGCGTCGGTGAGCGAGCCCTGCACGCCGCGGCCCACCTCGAGCCGCATCTTGCGCAGCCCGGGCGGGTTGTCCTTGGCGATCAGCAGGATCACGCCGTCGTCGATGCCCTTGCGCCCGGCGCGCCAGGCGTCGGCCACGCGGATGCTGTAGGCGTCGATCGGCTCGGGCTCGGTGGTGGACACCATCAGCACGAAGATCTGGCTGCCGCGCTGCTGCTCGTATTCGGCCAGCACGTTTTCCAGCGCGCCGCGCTGGCTGGCGCTGAGCGTGCCGGTGAGGTCGGTCACGCGCTGGGTCAGCGGCGGCACCGGCACGAAGCCGTCGGCGCCGGCCGCCGCCGCGGCCGGCCACGCCAGCAGCGCGCCGAGCATCAGCGCCAGCGCCAGCAGCGCGCCGCGCCAGCCGCGCGCGGCCGGCAGGGGGAGGGGTCGGGCCAGGTCTTGCCGCATGGGTTCAGCCTCTTGGGTTCAGCCTCTTGGGTTCAGCCTCTTGGGTCTAGCCTGCTGCGTGCGCGGCGCGGATCAGAACTTCACCGCCGGCGGCGCCGAGATGGCCTTTTCGTTCTCCACCGAGAAGGACGGCTTGACCGGGTACTTGAACACCATCGCGGTCAGGTTGGTGGGGAAGCTGCGCGCCAGGACGTTGTAGTCGCGCACCGCGGCGATATAGCGCTGGCGCGCCACCGTGATGCGGTTCTCGGTGCCTTCGAGCTGCGACTGCAAATCGCGGAAAGAGGCGTCGGCCTTGAGCTGCGGATAGTTTTCCGACACGGCCAGCAGGCGCGACAGCGCGCCGCTCAGCTCGCCCTGGGCCTGCTGGAAGCGCTTGAAGGCCTCGGGGTCGTTGAGGGTCTCGGGCGAGACCTGGATGCTGGTGGCCGCGGCGCGGGCCTTGGTCACGGCTTCGAGGGTCTCGCGCTCGTGCGTGGCGTAGCCCTTGACGGTGTTGACCAGGTTGGGGATCAGGTCGGCGCGGCGCTGGTACTGGTTGATGACTTCGCCCCAGGCTGCCTTGACGGCCTCGTCCTTGGCCTGGAAGTCGTTGTATCCGCAGGCGGACAGCAGGCTGGCGCACAGGGCCAGCAGCAGCCAGCGCAGGACGGACCGCGCGGAGGCCGGGACAGAGGACAGGGCAGGGGACAGGGATGCGCGCATCGAACACTCCGGAAATCGGGGAAGCACCAGTGTAGCGCAGGGGGCGCCGCCGGCAAGCGCCGGCGTGCCGGTTGACGCCGGCATGCCGGTGCCGGTAGATTGTCGGCTTCGGCCCGGCGGCCGCGGTCCCGCACCGGCACCGCCGCGGCCTTGCCCGGATTCTCGATCCCCGGTTTTCCCGATCCCCGCTTCGCCATGCGCGCCTTTCCGCCGATTTCCGCACCCGCCCGAGCTGCCTCGCAGCCGCGGATGCCCGCGCGCGCCAAAGCCAAAAAACAGCCGCTCGTCTGACCGGGGCGCGCTGTTCCGTCAGATGAGCGACGGAACGGCACCTGCGACCAGGGGCGAGGCCGGCTTTGCCGCTTCCATCCTCCCGCTGTCCACGGCAGACCCAGCCGCCAATCCAGCGCCCTTCTGTACGGTTTTTTCCTGACCGGTCGTACAGGAGTGTTTCATGCAGCAAGCAGAACAAGCAGAGCAATCACAACAACCGGCACGGCCGCCGCGGCAGGCCTTCGCCGGCATCTGGCTGCCGCTGGTGACGCCGTTCGCCCACGGCGAGGTCGACCACGCCGCGCTGGCGCGGCTGGCGCGCCGCTACGCCGCGAGCGGCATCGCCGGCTTCGTGGCGTGCGGCAGCACCGGCGAGGCGGCCGCGCTCGACGAGGACGAGCAACTGGCCGTGCTCGACACCGTGCTCGAGGCCGCCGGCGGGCTGCCGGTGATGATGGGCGTGGCGGGCAGCAACGCGCGCCAGGCGCAGGCGCGCGTGCGGCGCCTGGCCGCGCGGCCGCTGGCGGGCGTGCTGGCGTCGGCGCCGGCCTACGTGCGGCCGTCGCAGGCCGGGCTGATCGATTATTTCCGCATGCTGGCCGACGGCGCCGCCGCGCCGCTGGTGCTGTACGACATTCCGTACCGCACCGGCGTGAAGCTGGAGACCGACACCATCCTGGCGCTGGCCGCGCACCCGAACATCCATGCCGTCAAGGATTGCGGCGGCGACTATCACGGCACCCAGGCGGTGATCGCCGACGGCCGCCTGGCGCTGCTGGCCGGCGAGGACCACCAGTTGCTGGGCACGCTGTGCCTGGGCGGCAGCGGGGCGATCGTCGCCTCGGCCCATCTGCGCTCGGAGTCGTTCGTGGCGCTGGCGCGCGCGGTGGCGGACCAGCGGCTGGAGCAGGCGCGGCGCCTGTTCCACGCGCTGATGCCGATGATCCGGCTGCTGTTCGCGCAGCCCAACCCCGGTCCGCTCAAGGCCATGCTGGCGCGCGAGGGCTGGCTGCGCAACGAGCTGCGCGCGCCGATGACACCGGCCGGCGAGGCGCTGGCGTCGGCGCTGGCACGCGCTGGCGCCAGCCTCGGCGAGGCGGCCCCGCGCGGCTAGCCACGCGGTGGTGCAGGCCGCGCAGGCGGCGCGGCGTCAGCCGGCGGCGAACGCCTTGCGCGCCGCCTCGATGGTGGTGGCGAGGATGGCGTCGTCGTGCTGCGCCGAGACGAAGCCGGCCTCGAACGCGGACGGCGCCAGGTAGACGCCGGCGTCCAGCATGGCGTGGAAGAAGCGGTTGAAGCGCGCGGTGTCGCACCGGGTGACTTCGGCGAAGCTGCCCGGCACGCCCTCGCGGAAGTACAGGCCGAACATGCCGCCGATGGCGTCGGCGGCGAACGGCACGCCGGCTTCGCGCGCGGCCGCGGCGAGGCCGTCGGCGAGCCTGCGGGTCTGCGCGGCGAGGCGGTCGTGGAAGCCGGGCGCCTGGATCAGCTTGAGCGTGGTCAGCCCGGCCGCCACCGCGAGCGGGTTGCCCGACAGCGTGCCGGCCTGGTAGACGCCGCCCAGCGGTGCCAGGCAGGCCATGATGTCGCGCCGGCCGCCGAAGGCCGCGGCCGGCATGCCGCCGCCGATCACCTTGCCCAGGCAGGTCATGTCCGGGGTGATGCCGTAGTGCGCCTGCGCGCCGCCCAGCGCCACGCGGAAGCCCGTCATCACCTCGTCGAAGATCAGCACGGCGCCGTGCCTGGTGCACAGCGCGCGCATGGCCTGCAGGAAGGCGTCGCTGGCGCGCACCAGGTTCATGTTGCCGGCCACCGGCTCGACGATCACCGCGGCGATCTCGCCCTCGTGCTTGATGAAGGCCTGTTCGAGCTGCTCGACGTTGTTGTACTCCAGCACCATCGTGTGCTTGGTCACGTCGGCCGGCACGCCGGCCGAGGACGGCGCGTTCTGCGTGGTGTCGGCGAACGTCAGCAGGCCCGAGCCGGCCTTGACCAGCAGGCTGTCGGCATGGCCGTGGTAGCAGCCCTCGAACTTGACGATCAGGTCGCGCTTGGTGAAGCCGCGCGCCAGGCGCAGCGCGCTCATGGTGGCCTCGGTGCCGGACGACACCAGCCGCACCTGCTCGATCGACGGCACCAGCTTGCAGATTTCCTCGGCCATCTCGATCTCGGCCTCGGTCGGCGCGCCGAACGAGAAGCTCAGGCCGGCGGTCTCGCGCACCGCGCGCACCACCTCGGGATGGGCGTGGCCGACGATCATCGGGCCCCACGAGCCGATGTAGTCGATGTAGCGCTGGCCGTCGGCATCCCACATGTAGGCGCCTTCGGCGCGCGTGATGAAGCGGGGCGTGCCGCCCACCGAGCGGAAGGCGCGCACGGGCGAATTGACGCCGCCCGGGATGGTTTGCTGGGCGCGGTCGAAAAGCTGCTGGTTACGAGACATGGCTTTGCGTGAGATCAAAAGCAGGAGGAACGCGTTCTATCGGGCGGCAAGTCTGGCGGAAATGCCGGCAAAAAATCCCCAATGAAGGGCATTTGCGCGGTAACGTGCGCGAACACGGCGTGTTTGGCCCGGATCGTGCTTGCCCGGCTGGCGCCGGCGCCGCCGATTCGGTACCATCTGGCCCTGAATTTTAATGGAGAGTGACTGAACCGTTATGGAATACAAGACCTGGATGTGCCTGATCTGCGGGTGGATTTACGATGAAGCCGCCGGCGCGCCCGAAGACGGCATTGCCCCCGGCACCAAGTGGGAAGACGTGCCCATCAACTGGACGTGCCCGGAATGCGGCGCGCGCAAGGAAGATTTCGAGATGGTGGCTCTGTAAGCCGCCGTCGCGCGGCTCCGTGCCGCCGCGCGCGCCGGGGTGTCGCATCCGCCGGCGGCGGGGCATCCCGGGCAGGGCAGCATGACGTGCCCGTGACAAGCCGGCCCGCGCCGCCGCGTCGCGTCGATGCGACAGATCGCCGGGGAATGTTCCGGATTCCGGATTGACGGCCCCACGGCGAGTTGTCACACTCTGTTTCAAATTTGAAAATCCCCCCTTTGGGGGCGGACTTGGGCAGGCGCGGGTACCACGCGCCGCCGTTTGCCGGGCGCGGGCCACCGCGGCGGTGTGTTTTTCGGGAATCAGGACGTTTTGTTTCGGGGTCCGCCGGCGCAGCCACGCTGCGCCGCGCGGAAGTTCTCAGGTGAATGCCGGCGGGTCCCGCGAGGGGCGCGCTGGTTGCGGGAACGGGATGCGGGTCGCTCAACCACTAGAAAGTATTCGGGTCAACGCCGAACGGGTCAGTGCCGGAGCCATCGGAGCCACCGGCGTGGCCGAAGCCGGCGCGGCCGCCGGCGGCACGGTCGCGCCCGCGCGCCGCAAGGTGCTCGTCATCGACGACTCCAGCACCATCCGCCGCACCGCCGAGATCTTCCTGTCGCAGGCCGGCTGCGAGGTGCTGCTGGCCGAGGACGGCTTCGAGGCGCTCGCCAAGGTCGGCGACATGCACCCGGACCTGATCTTCTGCGACATCCTGATGCCGCGCCTGGACGGCTACCAGACCTGCGCCCTGATCAAGAAAAGCCCGCGCTTCCATGCCATTCCGGTGATCATGCTGTCGTCCCGCGACGGCGTGTTCGACCGCTCGCGCGGCCGCCTCGTCGGCGCGCGCGACCATCTCGCCAAGCCGTTCACCCGCGAGTCGCTGCTGCAGGCCGTCGATGCCTGCGTGCCATGTGCCGCCGCCGTGGTCAGCGCCGAACCGGCCTGAGCGCATATCTAGGAATACTCATGACCATCAGCAAGATCCTCATCGTCGACGACTCCCCGACCGAAGCCCTGTTCATGTCCGACCTGCTCGGCAAGCAGGGCTTCAAGGTGTCGGTGGCCGGCAACAGCGACCAGGCCTTCGCCCGGCTCGAAAGCGAGCGCTTCGACCTGATCCTCATGGACGTGGTGATGCCGGGCCAGAACGGCTACCAGGCCACCCGCGCCATCAAGCGCGACGACCGCTTCAAGGACATCCCGGTCATCATGTGCACCAGCAAGGGCCTGGACACCGACCGCATCTGGGGCATGCGCCAGGGCGCGGCCGACTACATCGTCAAGCCGGTCGACGGCGCGGAGCTGCTCGGCAAGATCGCGGCGCTGGCCCACTGAGCCGGATCGCCGCCCGCCTGCCCACCCGCCTACTCCCTTGCCACGACGGAATCCGCCCATGAACGCGCCGCGCCAGGATCTCCGGGCCAGACAGACCCGGCTGCAGGACTACCAGGCCATGCTGGCCCGCCGCCTGCGCGAGGCGCGCAGCCTGCCGGCGATGGACAGCTTTCTCGGCCTGCAGGTCGGCCAGCGCCACTGGCTGCTGCCGCTCAAGGAGACCGGGGAAGTGCTGGAGATGCGCCAGCCTAGCCGCGTGCCGCTCACGCAGGGCTGGTACACGGGGCTGGTGAACGCGCGCGGCAGCCTGCTCGGCGTGATCGATTTCGGCCTGTTCTGCGGCGAGGGTGCCACCCCGCTGCAGCCGGGCAGCAAGATCGTGGTGCTGTCGCGCCAGGTCGAGCGCGCCTGCGGCATCCTGGCCACGCGCGTGATCGGCCTGCGCCATGCCGGCGAGCTGAGCCTGCCGGCGGAGCCGCCGTCCATGCCGCCGCCGGGCCAGCCCCAGGACGCGCCGGAATGGGAGGGCGCGCGCTTCGCCGACCGCGACGGGCGCGACTGGCAGGTGCTGGACGTGAACCGCCTGCTGGCGTCGCCGGCCTTCCTGCAGGTCGGCCGGCAGGCTGCCTGAGGGGCGCCGGCGGCACGGAGGCGCATCGCGGGCGGCACGGAGAAGCGGCACGAAGAAGCGGCAGGCGGTGGGGAGGAGTCGGGCCCGCGCTGGCCGCGGACGCGCCGCAGAGAAACCAAGAATCGAAGAATAACGAACAGAGGGTGCTATGGGTTTCAAGAACATCAGCCTGGGTCGCCGGGCGCCGGTGGCCGCTGCCGCCGAGGTGGCGGTGAACGCGGCGGCGCCGGCGGACAGGAGCACCCCGGCCGAGCGCATCGCCGACAGGCTGGCCCGCATCCCGTTCGCCGGCCAGCAGCGCGCGCTGACCGGCGGCGTGGTGCTGTCGCTGGTGGCGCTGCTGGCGTCGGTGTACGCGGACAACCGCGAGGCCAACAACGGCGCGGCGCAGATCGAGATCGCCGGCGACATGCTGATGCACTCCCAGCGCCTGGCCAAGGCGGTGCCGGTGGCGCTGCTGGGCAATGCGCAGGGCTTCACGCAGCTGCGCCAGTCCAAGGCCGAGCTGGCCGGCGACTTGCAGTCGCTGCAGAACGGCAGCGATGAAAAGCACGTGCGCGCCACCGGCGGCGCGGCCGCGCCGCTGCTGGAGAAGGCCATCGAATCGTGGCGCCGCACCGAGAAGAGCGCGGGCGACGTGCTGGCCCAGCAGCCGACCCTGACCACCATCGGCCAGACGCTGCAGATCTTCAACGCCTCCAACCCGGAACTGCTGGAAAGCGCCGAGCAGGTGGCGGCGATCAAGCTGCAGGGCGGCGCCAACGCGCGCGAGGTGGCCGCCTCCGCACAGCTGGTGATGCTGACGCAGCGCCTGGGCAAGAACCTCAACGAGTTCCTGGCCGGCGAAGGCGTCAACCCGGAAACCGCGTTCCTGCTGGGCAAGGACACCAACACCTTCCGCGAGACGCTGGACGGCCTGCTCAACGGCAGCGAGGCGCTGCGCCTGGCGGCCACCGGCGACGCCGAGACGCGCACCTACCTGCAGCAGCTCTCGCAGCGTTTCGACGCCGTGCAGAAGACCACGCAGACCATCCTGCAGAACCTGCCCGGCCTGATCGCCGCCAAGCGCGCCCAGCAGCAGATCTTCAACGACAACGAGGCGCTGCGCGGCGAGCTGTCGCAACTGCAGTCGGCCTACGCCGAAGGCGCGCGCGTGCGTCCGCTGACGCTGGGCGCGACCATCGTCTCGGCGGTGCTGACGCTGCTGTTCCTGGCCGGGCTGGCGGCGCTCTACCTGCGCGATTCGCGCGCCCGCGCCAGCGAGGCGGAAGCCCGCGAGCACGAAGCCGAGGCGCGCCGCCTCGAGGAAAAGCGCAACAACGACGCCACCCAGAAGGCCATTCTGCAGTTGATGAACGAGCTGCAGGACATCGCCGACGGCGACCTGACCAGGCAGGCCACCGTGACCGAGGACATCACCGGCGCCATCGCCGACTCGGTGAACTACACCGTGGAAGAACTGCGCGAGCTGGTCGGCCGGGTGCAGCAGACCGCGGGCGAGGTGACGCAGGCCTCGGGCCAGGTGCAGGACACCTCGACCCAGCTGGTGGCCGCCTCCGAGGAACAGTCGCGCCAGATCCGCCAGACCGGCGAGTCGGTGGTGGAGATGGCCGACCGCATCACCCAGGTGTCGCGCGGCGCGGCCGAGTCGGCCAACGTGGCGCGCGCCTCGCTGGCCGCCGCCGAGCAGGGCCAGCACGCGGTGCAGAACGCCATCGCCGGCATGAACGACATCCGCGAGCAGATCCAGGACACCTCCAAGCGGATCAAGCGCCTGGGCGAGTCGTCGCAGGAGATCGGCGAGATCGTCGAGCTGATTTCCGACATTACCGAGCAGACCAACGTGCTGGCGCTCAACGCCGCCATCCAGGCCGCCTCGGCCGGCGAGGCCGGGCGCGGCTTCTCGGTGGTGGCCGAGGAAGTGCAGCGCCTGGCCGAACGCTCGGGCGAGGCGACCAAGCAGATCGGCGCGCTGATCCGCACCATCCAGACCGACACGCAGGACGCGGTGCACGCGATGGAGCGCAGCACGCAGGGCGTGGTCGAAGGCGCCAAGCTGTCCGACAACGCCGGCGCCGCGCTGGTGGAGATCGGCCGCGTGTCGCGCCAGCTCGCCGAGCTGATCGAGCAGATTTCGCAGACCACCTCGCACGAAGCGGGGCTCGCCACCGCGGTGGCGCGCAATATCGAAGGGATCCTGCAGGTGACCGAACAGACCTCGTCCGGCACGCGCCAGACCGCGCTGTCGGTGCGCCAGCTCACCCTGCTGACCGAGGAACTGCGTAACTCCGTGCTGCGATTCAAGATCGCCTGACGGGTTACGCGAGCCACGGCCGCCGCGCGCCACGGACCGGCGCCACCGCATTGGACGCATTGGATGCAGTCATGTCATTGAATTTCCCCGCCTCGCACGAGCCCGCCGGCGCCGGTCCGGCCGCGCCGGACGTGCCGGCACCGGCGGCCCAGCGCGCCGCCGGCACCACGCACGCCGCCGAAGCCGCCGGCAGCCCGGTGTCGCGCGACCTTTCCATGCTGGCATGGCTGGCGCCGAGCCTGCGCGCGGCGCTCGACGATGCCGCCGCCGAACTGGGCCACTACGTCGATGAGGTGCAGCAGGCGCCCGAGGCGCTCGGCGCGCGCGACACCACCTCGCTGCGCCTGGCCGGCCAGCACCTGCACCAGGCCGCCGGCGCCGTGCACATCGTCGGCCTGCGCGGCGTGGACCCGTACTGCCAGGTGCTGCGCCGCCTGCTCGACGCCATCGACGCCGGCACCGTGCCGGCCGACGCGCAGACGCTGGGCGTGTTCCGCCTCGGCGTGCAGGCGCTGGCCGAGTACGTCGACGACCTGATGGCCGGCGACGACGAAGACCCGGTGCGCCTGTTCCGCTCCTATGCCGACGTGCTCGGCCGCCTCGGCGAAGACCGCGTGCATCCGGCCGACCTGTGGGTCGACGAGCTGCAGATGCTGCCCGGCATCCTGCTGCCCATGCGCATGGCCGCCTCGGTCACGCGCGCGCGCCAGCGCTTCGAGGCCGCGCTGCTCAAGGCGCTGCGCCTGCCGGTGCCGTGCCACGACGGGAGCCTGCTGCGCGAGGCCTACCTGCCGCTGGAGTCCGCGCTCGAAGACGTGCGCGCCAGCGAGCAGGAGTTGCGCCGCGCCACCGACCACCCCGACCGCGGCGTGTGGCACGTGCTGGCGCTGGTGTTCGGCGCGCTGGCCCACGGCCTGCTGCCCTCCGACCTGCTCGCCAAGCGCCTGGCGGCGCGGGCCCACCTGCTGCTGCGGCAGTACCTGCAAGGCCAGGTGCGCGTGCCGCAGGCGCTGCTCAACGACGCCGTCTACCTGCTGGTCACGACCACCGGCGCCGGCGCGGCCGCGTCCGCCGGCGAGGCCGAAAGCCAGCCGGTGCTGGCGCTGCGTTCGGCCATCCGCGAATGCCTGCAGGCGTTCCGCATCGACGCCGCGCACGGCGTGGCGCGCGCCGATTTCCGCGTGCGCTACTACGGCTGGCTCGACCCGATCGACACGCGCAACCTGCAGCAGGCCGCCGCCGCGCTCGAGCGCGCCGCCGCCGACCCGCAGCATGGCGACTGGCAGGGCGCGCTCGCGGCGCTGGCCGAAGCCGCGCAGCCGCTGGCCCAGCCCGCCTTGCTGCGCTGCCTGGACGCCGCCGCGCAGCCCGCCGTGCTGGCCGGCGGTGCGCGGCGGGAGGGCGTGCAGCAGGAAGGCGCCGAAGGCGAGGACATCGGCATCGGCGCCGTCGCGCTGTTCCTCGGCCGCGCGCTGGCGCTGCCGTGGCGCGTGCATGGCAACACCGGCCACGCCGCGGCCGCCGGTTTCGCGCAGCGCTGCGACGAACTGGCCGCCTACCTGGGCGAGCGCCAGCGGGGCAACGCCGCGGCGCCCGCGCCGCGCTGGCTGGCGCAGATGGTGGAGCAGGCGCGCGCGCAGCGCCTGCGCGAGGCCGCCGTGGCGCAGCTGCGCGGCCATCTCGACAGCGGCGAATCCTGGCTCGACGCGTACGACCGCGACGCGGCCCGCCCCGAATCCGGCGCCCACCTGCGCGATGCGCAGCGCGCGTTCGTCGCGCTGGGCGCCACGCTGGAACAATTGCAGGACGCCGGCGCGCTGCCGGAGACGCTGCGCGCCGAGGCGCTCACCGTGGCCGCGGCGCTGCAGCGCGTGGCGCAGTCGCTCGGCCTGCTGGCCGGCGCGCGCGCCACGCCGGATGCTGTGCCGGACGCCGCCGCCGAGCGCGCCGGCTGGCTGGCCGCGATCGCCGGCGAGCTCGGCGCGGTGCATGCGTTCATCGACGCGCTCGCGTTCGGCCGCCGCGCCGCCGCCGACGCGCCGGATGGCGCGGAATACGATGCGGCCGGCCACGCCGCGGCGGAAGGCGGCGCGGTGTCCCACGCGGCCCTGCTCGCCAACGCGCGCGCGGCCGCCAGCGAGGTGGTGCGCCACCCGGCCGCCGCCGACGCGCCCGAGGTCAAGGCGCTGCGCGCCGCGCTGCAGGCGCTCAACGAGCAGGCGGCCATCGACGACGACGCCGGCCTGCGGCGCCAGGCCGACGAAGCCACCACCCAGCTCAATGCCTGGCTGGCCGGCTCGCAGGGCGCGGCCGAGCGCCTGGTGGTGGCGCTGGCGGACGCGCTGCCGGCCAATGTGGCGAGCGCGCCCGCCGCCGCGCCGGCGCCGCCGGCTGCCGCGGACAGCGCCGCCATCGATGCCGAGCTGCTCGACATCTTCCTCACCGAGGCCGACGAAGTGCTGGGCGAGGTCGCCAGCGACCTGCGCGCCGGCCTTGCTGCGCTCGGCGACGCCGATACCGTCAGCCGCCTGCGGCGCGCCTTCCATACGCTCAAGGGATCGAGCCGCATGGTCGGGCTGCACCGCTACGGCGAGGCGGCCTGGGCCATCGAACAGGTGATGAACCTGTGGATCGCCGAGGCGCGCGGGCCGTCGCAGGCGGTGGTCGACCTGCTGCTGCGCGCGCACGGCGAGCTGGCCGCGTGGGTGACGGCGCTGCAGGTCGATCCGCTGGCCACGCACGACACCGCCGGCCTGCTGGCCGCGGCGCAGGCGGTGCGTGCCGGCGAGGAGGCTGCCGCTGCTGCTGCCGATGTCGCCGCCGCCGCGCCGGTGGAAGACCCGGCCGCGTTCGCGGCGCCGGCCTTCGAGGACGGGCTCGCGCTGCTCGACGCGGACGGCCAGCCGGGCGGCGAGAGCGGCGTGGCCGCCGGACTCGCGGGCGAACTCATGGCCGAATTCGTTCCGGGGTCCGAATTTGGGACCGGAAATGGGGTCGAAGCCGGGACCGAAACCGGGACCGAAACCGGGACCGAAACCGGGACCGAAACCGGGACCGAAACCGGGACCGGACCGGCAGCGCAACCCGCCGACCAGGCAACCGGCCTGACCGCCGACGACGAAGCCGCGGCCGACGCCAAGGTCATCCCGTTCCGCTTCGCCAGCACGCCCGCCGAGCAGAACGACCATTTCAAGGTGATCGGCCCGGTCCGCATCAGCCTGCCGCTCTACAACGTCTACCTGCAGGAAGCCGACGATCTGGTGCGCCAGTTCGCCACCGACGTCTCCGAATGGCGCCACGAAGGGCGCCCGTGCCCGAGCGAGCTGGCGCTGCGCGTCGCGCATACGCTGCAGGGCAGCGCCTCCACCGTGGGCCTGGAGCCGGTGCGCGCGATCGCCGAGGCGCTCGAGCGCCTGATGCTGCAACTGGGCACGCATCCGGTGGCCATGCACCCCGGCGATTTCCGCCTGCTCGAACAGGCGGTCGAGCGCGTGCGCGGCATGCTGCACCAGTTCGCCGCCGGCATCTGGCCGGATGCCGACGACGCGCTGTGCCGCAGCCTGGCCGAGCTGGGCGAGCGCGCCATGGTGCGCCCGCGCCTGGCCGTGCCGGAATCGGCCGGCATGGCGCCGGAGGCGGAAGGCGCGCCGGTCGCGCTGCTGTTCGGCAAGCCATCGTCGCCATCATCACCGTCGTTTGCCGAGGCGCAGGACGGCGCGGCCGGGTTTGCCGCGGCCATCCCGCTCGTGCCCGAACCCGCTTCCGCGCACGCGACGGCGCCGCTGGCCGAGGCGGCCAACGAAAGCATCGCGCCGGACGGCGAGGCGCCGCTCGACCCCGCGCTGGTCGAGATCTTCCTCGAGGAAGCCCACGGCAGCCTGCCCGAGCTCGGCCGGCTGCTGCGCGGCTGGGAAGCCACCGCCGGCGACGGCCAGGATGCCCGCCACGCCGGCCTGATCCTGCGCGCCCTGCATACGCTCAAGGGCAGCGCGCGCATGGCCGGCGCGATGGCGCTGGGCCAGGCCGCGCACGAGATGGAGACGCTGCTCGACGCCGCCGTGCGCGGCGGGCGCGTCGACGCCGCGCTGTTCGCGCGCCTGTATGCCTGGTACGACCGCATCCTCGCGCATGGCGAGGCGCTGCAGGGCGGCCGCCTGCTGGCGGTGGACGACCCCGAGCTGATCAATGCCGGCGACGCGCAGGTTGGCGAGCCGGAAAGCGGCGTGGCGGCCGAGGTGCGGTCCGATGTGCAGTCCGATATGCGGACCGAAGCGCCGGCCCTGCCGCAGCTGCCGCAGGCCGGAGCGAGGCCGCTGCCGCCGGGCGCGGTGGGCGTGGGCATGCTGCAGCCCGCCACCGTGCCGGTGCCGGCCGAGACCGGCGAGCGCCTGCGCGCGCTGGTGCGCGTGCAGGCCCGCACGCTCGACACCCTCATCACCGACGCCGGCGAAGTCGGCGCCACGCGCGCGCGGCTGGAAAGCGAGCTCGACGCGCTGCGCAGCTATCTCGGCGAACTCAACGACAACGTGGCGCGCCTGCGCGGCCAGTTGCGCGAGATCGAGATCCAGGCCGAGTCGCAGATGGCGTCGCGCATCGCCGACGCCCAGCATTCGCAGGACTTCGATCCGCTCGAATTCGACCGCTTCACGCGCTTCCAGGAACTGACCCGCATGATGGCCGAGTCGGTCAACGACGTGGCCACGGTCGAGCAGAACCTGCAGCGCGGCTTCGACCGCGCCACCGGCGACCTCGACGCGCAGGCCCGCCTCACGCGCGGCCTGCAGCGCAGCCTGATGCAGGCGCGCATGGTGCAGTTCGACGCGCTGGCCGAGCGGCTCTACCGCGTGGCGCGCCAGGCCGCCAGCGAGACCGGCAAGGAAGTGCGGCTGCTCATCAAGGGCGGCACGGTGGAAGTCGACCGCTCGGTGCTGGACCGCATGGCCGGCCCGATCGAGCACCTGATCCGCAACGCGGTGGTGCACGGCATCGAGCCGGCCGAGGTCCGCCGCGCGGCGGGCAAGCCGGCCGCCGGCGCGCTCACGCTCGAGGTGCAACAGGAAGGCAACGAGGTGGTGCTGCATTTCGTCGACGACGGCGGCGGCCTGGACCTGGCGCGCATCCACGCGCGCGCCATCGAGCGCGAGCTGCTCTCGGCCGACGACGACGCCGGCGAGGCGCGCCTGACCGAGCTGATCTTCGCGCCCGGCTTCAGCACCGCCGAGTCGGTGTCCGAACTGGCCGGGCGCGGCGTCGGCATGGACGTGGTGCGCGCCGAGACCGTGGCGCTGGGCGGGCGCATCGCGCTGGCCACGCAGGCCGGGCAGGGCACCCGCTTCACCGTGCACCTGCCGCTGACCACCGCCATCACGCAGGTGCTGCTGGTCACGCTGGGCGGGCGCCAGTTCGCCATCCCCAGCGGCATGATCGACCAGGTCCAGCAACTGCGCTCGCAAGGCCTGCTCGAAGCCTACAACCGCGGCCGGCTCGACGCCGCCGGCGGCGAGGTGCCGTTCTACTACTTCGGCACGCTGCTGGAGGAAACGCCGGCCATCGCCGCGGGCCGCAAGTACTCGCCCGTGGTGGTGGTGCGCAGCGGCGCCGAACGCATCGCCGTGCACGTGGACGAAGTGATCGGCAACCGCGAAGTGGTGGTCAAGCACATCGGCCCCCACCTGGCGCGCCTCGAAGGCATCGCCGGCGCCACCACGCTCGGCGACGGCGAGATCGTGCTGATCTACAACCCGGTGGTGCTGGCGCAGCGCTTCGTGCGCGAGCGCGGCGAGCCGCCGCGCCTGCCGCTGCCGGGCCTGGAGCAGGCCGCGCAGCAGCCCGCGCTGGGCGCGGTGGCCGAACTGGGCCACGGCGGCGCCGCGCCGGTGGCTGGCCTGGGCACGCAGCCGACCATCATGGTGGTGGACGACTCGCTCACCGTGCGCAAGGTCTCGCACCGCCTGCTGACCCGCGCCGGCTACCAGGTGGTGCTGGCGCGCGACGGCGTGGACGCGCTGCGGCAACTGCAGGACGTGATGCCCGACGCCATGCTGGTCGACATCGAGATGCCGCACATGGATGGCTTCGACCTGACCCGCAACGTGCGCGGCGACAGCCGCACCGCCCACATGCCGCTGGTGATGATCACCTCGCGCACGGCGGAAAAACACCGCCGCTACGCCGCCGAGATCGGCGTCAACGTGTATCTGGGCAAGCCGTACAACGAGGATGAACTGCTGACCACGCTGCACCATCTGCTGGGCGAACGCGCCGCGGGCACCGCGGGCTCGGTGGCGCAGATGCTGGGAGACGATGCGGGGAATTGAGGCGGAGGCGGGCTAGCTCCGGCCCTCTCCCGCGAGCGGGAGAGGGGAGCACACCGGCGGAAACTGCATTCGCCGGCGGCCCGGTTTTTCCACTTGCCTACTTGTTCACCATCTTCGCCGGCACCGACAAGGTCAGCGCCGCGCCGGCCACCAGGCACGCGGCTAGCAGGTACATGCCCGAATCCGTGCTCTGCGTCAGGTCCTTGAGCCAGCCCACCGCGTAGGGGCTGATGAAGCCGGCCAGGTTGCCCAGCGAATTGATCAGCGCGATGCCGGCGGCCGCGCCGGTGCCGGCGAGGAACGCCGTGGGCAGGCTCCAGAACAGCGGCAGCGTGGTCAGGATGCCGATGGTGCCGAGCGTGAGCCCGAACAGCGCCAGCGCGGTGTTGCCGTGCCAGTGCACCGACAGCAGCAGCCCCGCCGCGCCCACCAGCGCGGGGATGGCGATGTGCCAGCGGCGCTCGCGGTTGCGGTCGGCGCTGTAGGCCACCAGGATCATGCCGATGACCGCGCAGCCGTAGGGGATGGCGGTGAGCAGGCCGATGTCGAGCGTGCTCTTGACGCCGGTCTGCTTGATGATGGTCGGCAGCCAGAAGCTGACGCCGTACAGGCCCATCACGAACGAGAAGTAGATCGCGCTCATCAGCCACACGCGCGGGCTGGTCAGCACCTGCCTCACCGGCGCGTCTTCCTTGTGCATGTCCTCGCTGGCGATGTTGCGCTGGAGCAGCGCCTTCTCGTCCTCGCCGAGCCATTTGGCGTGGGCGATGCGGTCGTCCAGGTAGGCCAGCACGATCAGCCCCACCACCACCGACGGCACGCCTTCGATCAGGAACATCCACTGCCAGCCGGACCAGCCGTTGTGGCCGTCGAAGGACTGCATCACCCAGCCCGAGAGCGGGCCGCCGATCACGCCCGAGAGCGCGATGGCGGTCATGAAGAAGGTGGTGGTGCGCCCGCGCCGGTGCGCCGGGTACCAGTAGGTCAGGTAGAGGATGATGCCGGGGAAGAAGCCGGCCTCGGCGATGCCGAGCAGGAAGCGCAGCACGTAGAACATGGTCGGCGTGGTGACGAACATCATCGCCGCCGAGATCAGGCCCCAGGTGATCATGATGCGCGCGATCCAGATGCGCGCGCCCACCTTGTGCAGGATCACGTTGCTCGGCACCTCGAACAGGAAGTAGCCGATGAAGAAGATGCCCGCGCCCAGCCCGTAGATGGTCTCGCTGAACTTGAGGTCGCTGAGCATCTGCAGCTTGGCGAAGCCGACGTTGACGCGGTCCAGGTAGGCCACCACGTAGCACAGCAGCAGGAAGGGCACGAGGCGCCAGCTCACCTTGCGGTAGGTGGCGTCCTCGAAGGCGGTGCCGGAGGCACCGGGGTGTACTGCGGTCGTAGTCATGCTGTCTCCTCTGGGATTTGCTCTCTCTGGTTGCACGATACCGCTGGATGTGGCGCCGCTCGGCGCGGCGCCGGGAAACTGTTCCGTGTCTTCTCCTAGTGGGCGAACGGGCCGCGCCCGCGCAGCGCGTTGGCCGTCATCATCAGCGCCAGCAGGAAGGGCAGCGCCACGTAGAGGCACCAGTGCACGCGGTCGCCCACGGCCTCGCCCCACTTGCGCTTGAAGACCTGCAGGCGCGGCATGCCGGAGGGATTGGTGGCGCGCTTGTTTCTGACGTGCCACGCCATCCAGAAAAAGAAGATGGCGAAGGCGACCGACAGGAAATTGATATTACCCATGTTGTATGGCGATGGTTTTCAGTGTGGTGAATCCGTACAGGGCCTCGAAGCCCTTCTCGCGGCCGTGGCCCGACTGGCCGGTGCCGCCGAACGGCAGCTCGACGCCGCCGCCGGCGCCATAGTTGTTGATGAAGACCTGGCCCGCGCGCAGCTTGCGCGCGAGGCGCAGCTGGCGCGCGCCGTCGCGCGTCCAGATGCCGGCCACCAGCCCGTAGGGCGTGCCGTTGGCCAGCGCGACGGCCTCGGCCTCGGTGTCGAACGGCGTGGCGGCCAGCAGCGGGCCGAACACCTCTTCCTGCGCCAGCCGGTGCGAGGGCGGCACGTCGCGGAACAGCATCGGCACCTGGTAGTAGCCGGCCTCGGGCGCCTCGGCCACGATCTGGCCCTGCGCCATCGCGACGATGCCGGCGTGCTGCGCGTCGGAGACGAAGTCCCACACGCGCTGCTGCTGCTTGCGGCTGATCAGCGGGCCGCATTCCAGGTCGAGCCCGGACGGCCCCACGCGCAGCGCTTCGAACACCGTGGCCAGGCGGTCCAGCACGGTGTCGTAGAGCGCGCGCTCGACCAGCACGCGGCTGCCGGCCGAGCAGGTCTGGCCGGCATTCTGCACGATGCCGTTGACGATGACCGGCACCAGCGCGTCGAGGTCGGCGTCGGCAAACACGACCTGGGGCGACTTGCCGCCCAGCTCCAGCGTCACCGGCACATGGTTCTCGGCCGCCATCTGCGCGACCTGCCTGCCGGTCTGGGGCGAGCCGGTAAACGAGATGTGGTTGATGCCGGGGTGGCGCGCCAGCGCGGCGCCGGCCTCGTGGCCATAGCCGGTGACGATGTTGAGCGCGCCTTCGGGCAGGCCGGCCCCGGCGGCCAGCTCGGCCACGCGCAGCAGCGACAGGCAGGCGTCCTCGGCCGGCTTGACCACGCAGGCGTTGCCGGCGGCCAGCGCCGCGCCCACGCTGCGCCCGAAGATCTGCAGCGGGTAGTTCCACGGGATGATGTGGCCGGTCACGCCGTGCGGCTCGCGCACCGTCAGCACGGTGTAGCCGGGCTGGTAGGGAATGGTCTGGCCGTGCAGCTTGTCGGCCGCGCCGGCGTAGAACTCGAAGTAGCGCGCCACCGCGCGCGCGTCGGCGGCGGCCTGGCGCAGCGGCTTGCCGGTGTCGCGCGCTTCCAGCGCGGCGAGCTCGGCCTCGTGCTCGATCAGCACCAGCGCCACGCGGTTGAGCAGGCGCGCGCGCTCGGCCGGCGCCATCGCGCCCCAGGCGCCTTCGGCGGCCTGGCGGGCGGCGTGGACGGCCACGTTGATGTCGACGGCGTTGCCGCGCGCGATCTCGGCGAAGGGCTCGCCGCTGGAGGGGTCGAAGACCTTGATGCGCATGCCGGAATCCGGCGCGATCAGGCGGTTGGCAACGAAATGCTGGGCATGCATTGATGGGGCTCCGGCTGGATGCGACCGCCGCCGCGCGGCTGGCGGTGCGCCTGTCGATGCGTGGTTCGGACAATTCAGCATTATCACCCAGCGCGCGCGGCCCGCAAGGCACGCGGCCCGGGCCGGCCGCCATGCGGTCCCGAAGGCGGTCCCCGGCCGGCAATCGTCAGGGCCGGGTCAGCTTCGAACCGCTATAATGCCCGCCATCCACAAACACAGGCATCTGGAGAACTCGCATGAGCTTCAACCTCGTCTCCCCGGGCAAGGACATCCCCAACGATTTCAACGTCATCATCGAGATCTCGGCCCAGAGCGATCCGGTGAAGTACGAAGCCGACAAGGAAACCGGCCTGCTCTTCGTCGACCGCTTCATCGGCACCGGCATGCGCTATCCGGCCAACTACGGCTTCATTCCCCAGACCCTGTCGGGCGACGGCGACCCCGTCGACGTGCTGGTGCTGTCGCCGTTCCCGATCCTGGCCGGCGCGGTGGTGCGCTGCCGCGCGCTGGGCATGCTGAAGATGACCGACGAATCCGGCGTGGATGCCAAGCTGGTGGCCGTGCCCCTGGACAAGCTGTCGCCGGCCACCGCCTTCATGAAGGGCCTGTCGGACGTGCCGCAGAACCTGCTGGACCAGATCAAGCACTTCTTCGAGAACTACAAGGCGCTCGAAGCCGGCAAGTGGGTCAAGGTCGAAGGCTGGGCCGGCATCGAGGAAGCCCACAAGGAAATCACCGACGGCGTGGCGAACTACAAGAAGTAAGCCGAACCCGCCTGTCGCCGGCGGCGCGCCCCCCGAAGCGGGGCGCGCCGCCGGACCCCGACCCGCCGCGGCGGGTTTTTTGTTGCCGCCGGATTGACCGAGACCAATGCCGGCGCCGCCGCGCGGGGTTAAGCTCCAGGCACATAGCACAAGGAGCCTCATCCCCATGAGCGCGATCTCCCCCGCGTATTCGTTCGACCGGCGCTATTCGGGCGCGGCCGTGTTTTTCCACTGGGCGGTGTTCCTGCTGGTCGCGGTGGCCTACGCGGCGATCGAGCTCAAGGGGTTCACCGCGCGCGGCGGCGCGGCCCGCATGGCCGCCATGACGGCGCACGAATGGGCCGGCATGCTGGTGCTGGCGCTGGCCGTCCCGCGCCTGCTGTGGCGGCTGCTGGGCGGCGCGCCGGCGCCCGAGCCCGGCCCGCGCTGGATGCGGCTGGCCGGCGCCGCCGCGCACGTGGCGCTGTACCTGTTCATCCTGGCGCAGCCGCTGCTGGGCCTGCTCACCGTCAACGCGGCCGGCCACCTGCTGGCGCTGCCGGTGCCGGGCCTGGAAGTGCCGGCGCTGGTCGCCCCGGACCCGGCCCTCAAGGACACGCTCAAGTCCATCCACGAAACCCTGGGCACGGCGTTCTATACGGTGATCGGGCTGCACGCGCTGGCGGCGCTGTTCCATCACTACATGCTCGGCGACGATACCCTGCGCAGCATGTGGCGGCGCCGGCGCAGCCGCATGGCCGGCTAGGCTTCGGCAGTCGGCCGGTTCCGGTTGGTTCTGCGGCTGGTCCCGGCCGGTCAGGCGCCGCCGTTGCCGGCGGTGCGCGCGAACGGCGTGCGGTCGTTGAGCTCGTCGAGGTAGGCGTCGATGCCCTGACGCTCGCGCTCCAGGAAGCGCTCCACCGCGTCGGCGAAGTCCGGGTGCGCCAGCCAGTGGGCCGAGCGCGTCGCCACCGGCAGGAAGCCGCGCGCCATCTTGTGCTCGCCCTGGGCGCCGCCCTCGAAGGTGCGGATGCCCTCGGCGATGCAGAATGCCAGCGGCTGGTAGTAGGCGGTCTCGAAATGCAGGCAGGGATGGTGTTCCAGCGCGCCCCAGTAGCGCCCGAACAGCGTGCTGCGGGCCGGGTCGGCGTCGTACACCACCAGCGAGGCGGCGATCGGCCTGCCTTCGCGCTCGGCCACCACCAGCAGCAGGTTTTCGGGCATCGCCGCGCCGATGCGCAGGAAGAAGTCCAGGTTCAGGTAGGGCGTGGAGTGATGTTCGCGGTAGGTCTGGCGGTAGCAGCGGTGGAAGAAGCGCCACGCTTCCTCGTCGATCTGCGGCCCGCGCAACTGGCGAAAGCCGATGCCTGCCTCCGCCACCCGGCGCCGCTCGGCGCGGATGTTCTTGCGCTTTTTCTGCGACAGCGTGGCCAGGAAGGCCTCGAAGCTCTCGTAGCCGGGGTTGGTCCAGTGGAACTGCACGCCATGCCGCATCAGCAGGCCGGCATCGTCCATCAGCGCGGCTTCGTGCTCGTCCGGGAACAATATGTGCAGCGAGGACAACCCGCTCTGCCCGGCCACCGCCAGCGCCGCCCGCAGCAGCAGCCGGCGCTCGTCCTCGCCGCGCGCCAGCAGGCGCGCGCCCTGCACCGGGGTGAACGGGATCGCGCACAGCAGCTTGGGGTAGTAGGGCAGGTGGTGCTGGGCGTAGGCGTCGGCCCAGGCCCAGTCGAACACGTATTCCCCGTAGGAATGTGACTTGGCGTACAGCGGCATGGCCGCGGCGAGGCGGTCGTCGCCGTCCTCGCGCGCCCACAGGGTCAGGTAGCGCGGGCTCCAGCCCGTGTCGTCGCAGGCGCTGCCGCTGGCGTGCAGGGCGTGCAGGAAGGCATGGCGCAGGAACGGCGTGGCGCCGGGCTGGGCGTCCACCAGGGCATCCCAGCGGTCCGCCGGGATCTCCGACAGATCCGAAACGATCTGCGTGCGATAATCCCCCGTCCGCCCGGGTTTCTGTCCGTCTTGTGCCGAAGCCGCCCCTGGCGCGTTTTCGGCGGGACGGTCCGGACCGGGCTTGCAAGATTCCGACTGCATTGCGCTTGATTCACTCACCGTTGGCTGCCGGCCGAGTCTACCGGAAACGCCGCGGTGCTGCAGCGCGGCAGACCGGGCTGGCCGCTGCCTGGCGAGGCGCCGGCGAGGGTCCGGCGGAAACCGGGTTTGCCGCGGTGCGGCAACCCACATCCCGCCGCCATGCCGCAGGGCTAGAATCTTTCACCAACCAATGAGAAGACAAGGGGCCGACATGAAGCAGATTACCGCCATCATCAAACCGTTCAAGCTGGACGAAGTGCGCGAGGCGCTGGCAGATGTGGGCGTCACCGGGCTGACGGTGACAGAGGTGAAGGGCTTTGGCCGCCAGAAGGGGCATACCGAGCTCTACCGCGGCGCCGAGTACGTGGTCGATTTCCTGCCCAAGATCAAGATCGAGGTGGTGGTGGCCGAGAACCAGCTCGACACCGTGCTGGACGCCATCGTCAAGGCCGCCCACACCGGCAAGATCGGCGACGGGAAGATTTTCGTGACCGAGATCGAGAGGGTGATTCGGATTCGGACCGGGGAGCAGGATGAGGCGGCGGTTTGAGAGGGAGTGAGTTGGGTTGGGCGGCTTTTGGTTTTTGCGCTTTGGCTTCAAAGTCAAAGGCTTTCGCTCCCCCGGAGCGACCTG
>NZ_BBQM01000003.1 GCF_000876015.1 Cupriavidus basilensis
ATAAGACTCTGGTAAGCCTTTGCATCTGAGGCCGCCTCGATAACGGTTGCATGAACATTGAAATTTCCGAAGTAATCAATGATGCGCTCCGAAGAGCGGTAATTCCTTGATAGTTCACGTTCCTCAATGTCGATGCCAGCCATCGCCTTGAAATCTTCATACGCAATCGGATAGCCACCGAGCGACTGATAAATCGCCTGATTGGGATCGCCGACAATAAAGGTCTTGGTCGTGCCTTGGCCGGCTTTCAAGATCGCAGCGATGATCGAATATTGGATTCGCTTGGTGTCCTGATACTCATCAACCAGTACGAAAGAAAACAACTGCGCCAGGAGGGTGCTGATCGCAGGATGACGCGCAATCAGTTGGTAGGCATAAAATAGAATGAGTTCGAAGTCGATTTGCCGACTTTCCCGAAGAATATCGAAGTATCTACCCAATATTTCACGCAGGCCGTCGTGCTTCCATGTCTGCGGGCAAGAAAGCACATAGTCGGTTTCGGTGAAATAGAACTCGCAATCCCAGAACGTGATCTTTGGCTTCTGATAAGGCTTGCACAGGGCTTCGAGAATCTTCTCACGCTCAAACTGATCGATCACGCGGAAACCTCGGTCCAACGCTTCGTGATAGACCCCGTATGGCTTCAATATCCATTCCAGACAAAAAGAATGGATCGTTCCTATCCAAAGGCGGGATGTGTCCACCCCAAGGCTCTCGATGCGCTCGTGAATCTCGTCGGCGGCACGATGCGTATAGGTGATCGCAACAACGAACTGCTTGTTCGACTCCAGCCTGGACAGCTCGTAGGCAATCTTGTAGGTCAGCGTGCGTGTCTTCCCGCTACCGGGACAGGCAATGAGAAATACGCTCCCAGCTTCCAAGATGGCAGTTTCCTGCTCCGGATTTAGATCACCTTTGTCCCATATAAACATGGCTAGAAGACCTTAAGGACGTCGTTGATACGATCATCGGGAAAGGTGGCCAGCATCTCGTTCCGGATGCCGACGAAATCGATTTCTCCTCTTCTAAAAGCCAGAAGTTTTTCCCTAAACTCGGTGAAAACCGCCGACGCAGTGACTAGATCGTCCTCATCGATGTAATTCACGCGATAGCTTAGTACGTTGAACCAGACCTCCTTTGCAACTATCGGATGCGCGAAAGCGATGGCGTCCAAAATGTGTTCTGGGATAGCCGTCTCTGGATCGACCTTTTTCCCCAGCAGGATGGCAAACCACCCCTTACCATAGTTGTCCGCCATGGTCAGCGCTCTTTGGCCATACCGCGCAATGTCGGCAGACTCAAGATCTGCCTTGGCTGTCGCAATGGTTGGCGCGTCCGTGTAGATGTCAGGAAGAATGCCCACCACCTTGCGAGCATTACCAGCCGCGACAAAATCGACCTCGAATGTGTGGGGAGAGAAAAACGGCGAAACCCAAGGGTTGTCTTGAAACAACTGTTCTAGAAGCGCTTTTCTAGCGACGCCTTTCTCTTGAGAGGCCTGGTACTTTCTCTTGCGCCGCTGCGTCCCTTCGGCGTCTCCGGCGACGGGCGCTGTGTCAATGATGGACTTGTCGAGATCCGTGACGATGCTGCATCGCTTTCGAATTCGATCATCGTGGAACAGAACCGCGACGTTCTGGAAGCCGGTGCTTCGGATGTTGATCAAGCTGATGCCGAGTTCGTCGAGGCTGACACCTAGCACCTTCTTGATCAAAATCGGGATCAGGATTTCTTCGGCATCACCCTCTACAAGAACGACGCTTTTGGCAAACAGCAGGTTGCTGCGTACCGCATCCAGATAGCGCTGGATATTACCTATTTCCTCGGGGTCCAAACCCGTTGCAGGCTGATAAGCCTCGCATCGATCACGCTCTCTGCCAAGAATGTTCACGTTCTGAACATTGCTGACTTCCGAGATATGTGTCGAATGGGTGGAATAGATGATCTGTGTGTCGTCGTATTGAAGTTTGTCGAACAGCGTCTTCTGAATATGTGTGTGAATGTGCGCTTCGGGCTCTTCGATCAGCAAGAAGTTGGCGATCGATTGCTTGGCCTTTTGATACTTAAATTCCAACAACTTCAACGTAAGGAAGATCAGGTTTGCCCCGCCTAGGCTCAATTCGTGGATAGGTCCTTCGTGGCCTTCTCCCGACTCCCCGACGAACAGCTTGAGCGACTGGAACAGCTTGTCAGCTTCGTCTGGCAAGTCAGACTTGATCGAAAGCGATGAGGGCGAGTAAGCCTCGCCCGCTGCGTCCTTAATGGTGTCTCGTATATCGGCCCGGACTACTTGGACATCTGGCAATGCCTCAATAGAGTCATTCAGTGCTTTCACTCCATCGGTAATCGCTTGGAATGCCACAGGGTCGATATCTCCGCTCTTGCCTTTCAAAAGTGACAGCAGCGGGTTGGTCCTATTGTTGTGAAACTCCGATACAACATCTCGCAGCGCCTGAACGAAAGTGAAGGAAATTTCCTTGGAAACCGACAACACGCTTGGAATCTTGGCGCCGATGGCGGGGAATTCGATTTCTTCGTTGAATCTGACGTTCTCGAAGTCGCCGACCACCTCTTTGTAAAAGGCCTCGTCATTGAAGTCAGCGGCGCTACGACCCGTAAAAATAGTTTCGTAGTCGTCCAGGCTGACTAGATTAAGAATTGCAGCGAGACCAGCGTGGTCGCCATCATCTAACTGAGAAAGGCGAAGCCTGATCTCTTTTTTGGGTCGGAAGATGAGGTTATAGGTGGCCTTGCCGATTTCATCATCCTCGATGCCACCCGTCCCATGTCGGAATAAGGCTTGGACTGCCTCATCCGCGGAGATGTCTTCGAATTCAAGGCTGATGATGATCCAGTGCCCTTGCCACTTCCCCAAGCCTCGATGAAAGTCAGTCGAATCTAACCGAAAGGCCGAGCGGATCATGTTGTCGTCAAGCAGCAGTCGGACCGCTCGAAACAGGTTGGTTTTGCCCGATCCGTTTTCGCCAATGATGGTGTTGATGCCTTTTTTAAAAAGCAGTCTGGTATTGGCAAAATTCCTGTAGTTGACCAGGCTGAGCTTAGAAATGTGCATGGAGGGCCTCGTTCTTTTATTAGGGAAGCCACATCACGTGCCGGCCGCCTCGTGGAATACCTGCCATTTTACAAGGTGCCGCTACTTTCCGGCACTTTAACGACGTGTCTAAGACCGGTGCGCAACTGGTCGATATTTGTCTATCTGCGATCGTTCTCGTTGAGGATGTCAGCATGTTGCGCCTGCCTCAAGGTATGAGGTTCCAGTAACTTGAGAAATGGGCGTCCCCCGGCCGGGAAGGCATGGCCGGGCGCGCTCTCGTGCTTCGCATCGAGCCTCGCTGCGCGAGTCTCGCCCCCTTCGGGCTTCCATCGCTGACGCCTACGGCCCGGCTTCCAGCGTCGGGCCTGCGCGCTTCGCTTGCGTGCAGTCGGCACAAAGGGACGGACGTTGCCTGTCCAGCCATCTTTCCTGACCTCATCACCTTGCTCGCGACTGTAGCCCGCGGCCGTGTGCCGTCAAGGCGCGCAGGGCCGTGTCCTCGCTGCGCTGCGGGCCGCACCAACCCTGCGCTTGTCTCCTTGACGGCCCCCGTCCACGGGCTCCCTTCCGTCGCGGGCGATGAACTCAGGAAAGACGGTGGCAACGAGGCCAACCGGGTTCTTCGTGCCGACCGCACCGAACAGCCGAAAGGCTGGGCTCCAAATCTTGGAATCCGGTGTGCGGTTTGAACAGCCAACCCTTCTTTGTCAGGAGAAAGACCATGCAACTCGCATCCCGTTTCGCTTCCCATTCCCCGACGCTGCGCAGCGATTACCCGCTGTCCGACGACCAAATCCGCCGCGTGGCCCCGTCCATCTTCGCGGACGCCCCGCACGAAAGCCGGTCCGAACGGTACGCCTACATCCCCACCGCCGCCGTGCTGGCAGAACTGCGCAAGGAAGGGTTTGAACCCTTCATGGCAGCGCAAACCCGCGTGCGCCACGACGACCGCCGCGACTACACCAAACACATGCTGCGCCTGCGCCACGCCAGCCAGATCAACGGCGCGGAAGCCAATGAAATCGTGCTTCTGAATTCGCATGACGGCACGAGCAGCTATCAGATGCTGGCCGGGATGTTCCGGTTTGTGTGCAGCAATGGCCTTGTCTGCGGCGACACGGTGGCGGACGTGCGCGTGCCCCACAAAGGCAACGTAGCCGAACACGTCATTGAAGGCGCTTACGAAGTCTTGAGCGGTTTCGACCGGGTGAAGGAATCCCGCGATTCCATGCGCGCCATCACCTTGAACGATGGCGAATCCGAAGTGTTCGCCCGCGCCGCGCTCGCGTTGAAGTACGACGAAGGCAAACCCGCGCCCATCACGGAAAGCCAAATCCTGATGCCGCGCCGCTTCGACGACCGCCGCCCGGACTTGTGGAGCGTGTTCAACCGCACGCAAGAAAACCTGACCCAAGGCGGTCTGCGCGGGCACAGCGCCAACGGACGCCGCCAGCAGACCCGTGCGGTGCAGGGCATCGACCAGAACATCCGACTGAATCGCGCGCTCTGGCTGCTGGCCGATGGCCTGCGCCAGCTCAAAGCCTGAATCCCCACGCGGTAGGGGCAGGCAGCAGCCCTTGCCGCTTCTCTCGTTGCTGCATCCCTGAACCGATAGGAGTTATCACCATGAACGCCGTTACCCAAACCGAAGCCCGCGCCGTCCAATCCCCCGCGCTGGAAGCTGCTGACCCGACCAAGAACCTGATTCTGGTTCCGCTGTCGAGGCTGGTGTCGCGCCCCACTGGCCGCAACGTGCGCAAGACCCCGCGCATGTCGATTCCCGAACTCGCCGCGAGTATCCAGCGCGTCGGCCTGCTGCAGAACCTCATCGTCATTGCCGCCGCCGATGGCGAGCATTACGAAGTCGTGGCCGGTGGCCGCAGGCTGGCCGCGTTGAAGCTGCTGGCGAAGAAGCGCCGTATCAGCAAAGAGTGGGAGGTTCCTTGCCTGCTGGTAGCCGATGGCACCGCACGCACGGCCAGCCTCACCGAGAACGTGCAGCGCGAAGCCATGCACCCCGCAGACCAGTTCGAGGCATTCGCCGCGCTGGTGGCAGAAGGCCGACCGATCGAGGACATTGCCGCCGATTTCAGCGTGTCCCCGCTGGTGGTGCATCGCCGCCTGAAACTCGCCAACGTCTCGCCGCGCCTGCTGGCCGACTACCGCGCCGATGCCGTGACGCTCGATCAGTTGATGGCCCTTGCCATCACCGACGACCACACCGCGCAGGAGGCCGCGTTCTACGATGCGCCAACGTGGCAGCGCAGCCCGCATAATTTGCGTGACCGCCTGACCGAACGCGAAATCGACGCCTACCGGCATCCGCTGGTGCGGTTCGTCGGGCTGGACGCCTACGAGCAGGAAGGCGGCGGCATTCGCCGCGACTTGTTCGCGGAAGGTGACGCGGGCGTATATCTGACCGATGCCGCACTGCTGGAACGGTTGGCGCAGGACAAGCTGGCCGGTATCGCCGCCGAAGTGAAGACCGAAGGCTGGGCATGGGTGGATGCCACGCCCGCCGTGACCCACGCCGACCTGCATGCATTCCAGCACGCCCCGCAGGAACGCCGCACCCCGAGCAAGCGCGAAGCGCAGCGCATCGAGAAGCTGCAAGCCAAGCTGCACGAACTGGCCGAAGCCGTGGACGCCGCGCTGGACGCCGAAGACGAAGAAAAGGCCGACGCCTTGCAGGAGGAAGGCGAACGCCTGGGCGAGCAGTTGCAGGCGCTGGAAGATGGCTTGCAGAACTACGGCGCGAACACGAAGGCCACAGCCGGTGCCATCGTCACCATCGACCGCAATGGCGAGGCCGTGATTCATCGCGGTCTGCTGCGCGAAGCCGAAGCCAAGGCACTGCGCACGTTGGAACGACTGCGGCAAGGTTTCGGCAGCGTGGAAAGCGAAGCCGGGAACGACGACGCAGGCGAGGACGACACGCAGCCCAAGACCGCCGCCATGTCCGACCGGCTGGCGCAGCGGTTGAGCGCTCACCGCACCGCAGCGCTGCAAATCGAAGTCTCCCGGCATCCGCAAGCCGCGCTGGCTGCCGTGGTGCATGGCATGGTGCAGACGGTCTTGCAGGAACGCCGCTACGGCCACGACCTGCCGCTGGGCGTTAGCCTGAAAGTGCAAGACCGGCTGGAAGGCATGGCCCCGGACATACCGGATTCACCCGCCGCCGTGGCGTTGCGCGAGTTGCAGCAGGTGGCAGGCGAAGTCTTGCCGCAGGACAGCGCCGAACTGTTCGCAGTGCTGCTGGCGAGGCCGCAAGACGATCTGGTGCGGCTGCTGGCCGTGTGCGTGGCGTCCACCGTGGACGTGGTGACGCCCCGCGCCACGCAGCGCCAACCCGGCGCGGAACTGGCGCAGGCTGTGGGGCTGGACATGGCCGCATGGTGGCAGCCCACGGCAGACGGGTATTTCCAGCATGTGCCGAAAGCCGCGATTCTGGAAGCCGTGAGTGAGTTCGCGCCGTCGCAGGCTACCCGACTGGCGAAGTTGAAGAAGGCCGACATTGCCAGCGAGGCCGAACGGCTGGCCGATGGTACGGGCTGGATGCCCGCCGTGTTCAAGAGCGGACACGACACAGAGCCGCAGGAAGGCGCGCAGGACGTGGATGCGCCGGAAGATGCCGACGACGAGGTGGAAGCGCACGCGCTGGCCGCGTGAGGTAGCCGCATCACCCCGGCGCACTGCGCCGGGGCTTTCACTCGAACCGGGCGCGGCATGTCTGCCGCACCCGGTTTCAACATCCAAAGCAAAACCGCCACGTCGCCGCCTTCAACCAGGCGGCGACGTGGCGGGCGCACAAGTGCCTTGCACGCGGTACGGCGATCGGTGCCCGCCGATGCGGGCAAGGTTTCGATGACGCCCAGCCGCAATGGGCGGAGCATGTGGGGCTACGCCCCGGCTTGCTGCGGCAGGTTGTGCAAAAGCCTGCCGTCCACGACGCTGGCGGTTCGTCGCCTGTACGTCACGAAGGACGGTTCACCGACACACGCACCCGGCCTTGCTTATGGACTTCCACGCCAGCCTCAAGCACGGGGCCGCAAGCTGCGGCAGGGGCGCTCCCGCCTTGTCGCTGGGTATTGGCCTTGCCGCATCAGGGCACAAGCCAGTGAAGCCATCACGCGGGGATGTCGAGTCGGCCATGTCTCCTTTCGGGAGCGGTCGGCCTGTGCGTCTTTGGTCTGTTGTGAATCCTGGCGAGGGCACGGCTGCGCCTTGGGCTTCATGGCCGCAACCTTCCAGCGCAAACAATTTCCCCGCCGCTGCGCGGCTTCCTCGCGGGACAAATTCTTTGCGCTTCCAGGTTCTCCACGATGTTGCGACCGCTGCGCGGTGCGACCCGCCCATCCCTCGCCGACCGGATCACAACAAGGACGCACTGGCGCGATCTTGTTCAACCCGAAAGGAAAATCATCATGGCTAACATCGGCACCTTCACCGCAGACAAAGACGGTTTCACCGGCACACTCCGCACCCTGACGCTCAACGTCAAGGTCAAGCTGGTTCCCAACGACAAGGGCAACAACGAGAACGCCCCCGACTTCCGCCTGCAGGCGGCAAGCCACGACATCGGCGCGGCGTGGAAGAAGACCAGCGAAGCCGGACGGGATTACCTGTCCGTGACCCTGGACGATCCTTCGTTCCCGGCAACGGTCTATGCCCGCCTGATCGAAGGCGAGGACGGCACGCACGACCTGATCTGGTCGCGCAGCAAGCCTCAAGCGGCCTGACGGCCGCCACCAGCGCCCCGCCCATTGCGGCGGGGCGCAGTGCTGCTAGTGGCAGCACCGCGCGCCTACGGCGCGTCGCGCTTCTTCAAAATTGCCTCCAGCTCTTGGCGCACCTGTGCCAGAAGCTGATCGGCCTTGTGCGGACTGTCGCCGGCATAGGCCAGCGTCAACAGCGTGAGCGGATGCACTTCCATGACCTCGCACAGCTCGGTCAGTTTGTGCAGAGTCGGACTTTTCAGGTCGCGTTCCAGTGAACTCATATAGGTTCGGCTCGACACGTCAGAAAACGCTTCCTGGCTCAAGCCGCGCGCTTTTCTGGCTGTCCGTATTGCCGTTGCCAATGAGTTTTTTGCCGCCACCAATGGTTTTCCCTATAAAACCAAGATGACAACCCATTGCGCCCTATAGGGCTACAATCTATAGTGTTCAATTGGTGTTGTTGTTTTCCGTATTTGTGCCTTTAAGGAAATCCGCCTCTGAGGATTTCGCCAGAACCGGGGAGCCGCATTCGTGCCTTTCCTGACATCCACAATTCCGCGTCTGCGTTTCTGTGCATGTACGGATTCGAGAGTTTGCGCATCCGTGCTTGCGCACGAAAGCGCATATCCGGCTTGGCTGTTCCGTGCTTCGCCAGAAAAGCGTGTTCGTGCATTCGCAGATACGTGGGATTCCCGCCCATGACCCAGCCGCTCACCACCGCCGACGAACGCGCCCGACTGCTCGCCAACGGCGCGGCGCGCGCCGCCGGCCAGAGCATCGACCCACTGCCGGTGGTTCGACTGTTCACGCCCGATGCGCATGCGACCTGGCTGCTGGCCGCGCTCGACCCAGCCGATGGCGACACCGCGTGGGGACTGATCGACCTCGGCATCGGTATGCCCGCACTGGGGACGGTCAAGCTGTCCGACTTGACGGGCGTCGTCGAGCCGCAGCAGCGACCCATCCTGCGTGACCTGTATTTCCGCGCCTCGCGGCCGTTATCGGAATACGCCCATCTGGCGCAGTGCGATGGTTCGATCCCCGACTGACGAACCACCGGCTCCCTGCGGCGGGCCATCCAGAGACAGGCCGTTGCAGCGCATTGTGTCTTTCTCAGTCTGACTCAAGACGGCTGGGGTCTGAATCGGCACTCTTGCACCAAGAGTGTGCGGCTTGACCTAGAAAGACATGATGTGTGTCGCGGGCTGCGGCACGGTGTCAGTGCCGCGCCCCATTTCCGGGATGCGCGGCCGTCGCACTCGGACGACCCGAGCAAGGTTTCGGAGCTAATCGGTCTTGACACTCTCTCTACAGCTTAAGTTACGCCATTCCTGATGGCGCTTTGATGTCTTGATGCCGTAGCTATTCGCGCCCGAGGTCGTGGCGACGTTCCTGTTGAACAGGAGGTCGCGTCATGGCTGATCGAAGCGCCGATTTCTGGTATCCAACCGCCGCGTATCTCTACGTGCTGCACCTGGACGGGCTCGCGCTGGCCTGGGAGTATCTGCGCCGCCACCCCGACTACCGGCGCGACTGGCTGCGCCGTCGCCATCGGCCGGAAGCGGCGCACCCCTGGGGGTTGCGCCTGCTGGAAGACCCGGCGCTGGATGCGCGCGACGCGCATCCAGCCTGGTTCCCCGACCATGACGCCGTGCTCCAGCTCTACCCGGACGCCGACCCGCCACCCGATGCCGACGCGTTCGAGTTCTGGCGCATCCCGGGCCACAAGCATCTGATCCACGACGGCAAGCGCTTGGTGCTGGTGGCACGATGGCCCGGCTGCTGCGTGCGGCTCGCACTGGCACCGGGCCTGACCGATGGCATGGCCTATCTGTATGCCGTCCGCGCGTGCGCTGCGCCCTGCGCGCGCTACCGCACGATGGCGGCCGAACTGGACACCCTAGCCGCAGTAGCGGAAACCGCGCCTGCGGCAGCGGCCCGCTCCCGGCCCACGCCCGCCGCGCTGCTGGAGTTGCACACGCTCCAGGCACTCGACGCGACCTTGGCGGGCGCGTCCTTGCGCGAAACAGCCGCTGGGCTGTTCGGCACCGAAGCCGTGGCCAGCGGCTGGTACGCCGACGGTGGCCTGCGTTCGCGCGTGCGCCGCTTGGTGCAGCGCGGCCGATTGCTGATGCGCGGCGGCTATCGCCGCCTGGCACAGCTCGAATGACCTGCGGAGGGTCGCTGTGCCTGCACTGCAAAACGACCCTCTGCGCTCCGCACCTCTTTCTTGAGACTGCCTCCATCCGGTCGCGTTGTGTGGCCGGGCGTTCCTGACCGATGGAGGTTCTCACCATGCGACCCGCTCCCTTGCGACCTGCCGCCGCTGCCGCCGCCACGCCCGCGCAGCCACAACGCTATCTCACCAACGACGAGGCCGCCGACTATCTGCGCCTCTCGCCGCGCACGCTGGAGAAACGGCGCGTGATCGGCAATGGCCCGAAGTTCCGCAAGTTCGGCCGGCGTGTCATGTACGCGGTGGCCGACCTTGATGCCTGGGCCGACCAGCGCAGCTACGAAACCACATCCGACCCAGAATACGCCGAGCACCACTCGGCCGACAGCCGTGCGCGCTGATCGGTGGCTCGCCGGTGGCCATCGCCCTGTCCAACCCATCGCAGGAGCGGGAACAGCTCGATCTGTTCCGCGCCTTGCCGGGCGACATGGCGCCGCGCGACAGCCAGGACCTGATGGCCTTTCCGTTCTTCTCGCTGGCGAAATCGCGGCGCACGGCGCCGATCGACTTCCGCAGCGGCAACGTCACGATACGCGTGGAAGGGACACTGGAGCACGGCATCGCCACCATCTGGGATGCGGACATCCTGATCTGGGCCGCTTCGCAAATCGTGGAAGCGCGCGATGCGGGCATTCGCCCATCGCGCCTGATGCAAGCAACGCCCTACGAGATCCTGCGCTTCATCGGGCGCGGAACGTCGCTGCGCGACTACCAGCGTCTCAAGGCCGCGCTGGATCGCTTGCAGTCGACCACGGTGGCCACGTCCATCCGAGAGACGACAGGACGACGGCTGCACCGCTTTTCTTGGATCAACGAGTGGAAAGAGTTGGCCGACGCCCGCGGCACGCCGCTGGGCATCGAGCTGATCCTGCCGGACTGGTTCTATGCGGGCGTGCTCGATGCGGCACTGGTACTCACCATCGACCCGGCGTACTTCCGACTCACTGGCGGCATCGAGCGATGGCTCTACCGCTTGGTGCGCAAGCATGGCGGCAGACAGGAGGCTGGCTGGCAGTTCGACTTCCGACACCTGTATCGCAAGTCTGGCAGCAGCACGCGGTTCTCGGACTTCGCCTACGACTTACGCGCTTTGGTGGCGCGGCAATCGCTGCCGGGCTACGTCCTGGGCATCGAACGGATGCCAGGCGATCGAACAGAGCTATTGATCTTCCGGCCCGTGCCGTTCACGGCACGGGGATAACTGCGGGACAACCTGTGGACGGGCTCGTGCTATCAGGAGTAACGGGTATCGTGCTATCGGGAGTACGGCTATCGTGCTATCAGGAGTACGAATCGCCCGCAAAGCCAATAACGGCGCGGGTTTCGACGCCCCTTAACTTACCTAACTTAAATTCTCTAACTTTTAGTAGAAGCGCGCCGTTTCGGTGGACAACTGCCGAAACGCAAAAACCAAAGCAACTCCGAAAGAAAAAACAACCCCGGTTTTCAGGGCAAAAACAGGCTGGCTTTCCAGATCGGAGGGCCGCGCCATGATCGTTGCCTTGCTCAATCAGAAAGGCGGCGTGGGCAAGACCACGCTCGCCACGCACATCGCGGGCGAACTGGCGACGCGCGGGCAATCGGTCATCCTGCTGGATGCCGATCCGCAGGGCTCATCGCTGGACTGGACACAGCGCAGAAGTCAGCAAGGTCTGCCCAGGCTGTTTAGCGCCGTGGGCCTGGCACGCGAAACGCTGCACCAGGAGGCCCCAGAACTCGCCAGGCGGGCCGATCACGTCATCATTGACGGACCACCTCGTATCGCCGCCTTGGCGCGCTCTGCGCTGCTGGCGGCCGAGCGCGTGCTGATCCCGGTGCAGCCCAGTCCCTACGACCTGTGGGCCAGCGCCGAGATGGTGGCGTTGATACGCGAAGCGCAAGTGTTCCGACCTGCGCTGCGCGCGGCCTTCGTCATCAACCGGCGCGTCAGCACCACCATCATCGGCCGGGAGGCGCGGCAGTCGCTGGCCGAACAACCGCTGCCAGCACTGCGCTCGGAAGTGCATCAACGCATCGTCTTCGCCGATAGCGTGGCTGCCGGACGGCTCGCACGCGAGACGGCGCCCGAGAGCGCCGCTGCGCGTGAGATCGCCGCACTCACCGACGAACTGCTGCGGTGGCCGACATGACGAATACGCGCGGCAAACGCATCGGCATCGGCGCACGTCCGCCAGCGAATCCCCACGCTGAGGCGTGGATTCGCCAGGGCAACGCCGACGCTTTGCAAAAGGGCGACCTCTATACCGCGCGCCTGACCCTCGACATCACGCCCGCCATGCGGGCGCGCATCAAGGTGTCCGCCTTCACGCGTGGCGTGACGGTGGCCGAACTGCTGCGCGCACTGCTGGAACGCGAGTTTCCGGAGAACTCCCAATGAACGTACAACCTTCGGCGGTCACGGCCGCCACGACCAACACAAATCCGCCTTCGCTCGCGATGCTCGCCAGACGGGCCGGCACCGTACCGTTGACCCGCGTATCGCTCGCCTACGTCGAGCGGCGCATCGACCTCTATTTGCGCTTTGGCGAACCGTCACGCATCGTCCGGCTTGACCACTGGCGCCGTGTCGCGGTGTTCTTGTCGGGGGCCGTGTTTTGCCGCATCCGGTGGCAGGCCAATGACTACGGCACGACCCGTTGGGAACTCATGGTGATGCAGGCTTGCACGTCGCTGGATGCGGCGCAGCGCATCCCCGGCGTGTTGCCCGGCGCGCGGTTGCTGCTGCATGCCGAAGGGGAACCCGCCGTCCGCGCCGTGTTTGCGCAGCTCGACGCCATCGAGGCGCTGGGCATCGCGCCAGCCGACGTGTCGCCCGCGTACTGGCGCACGCTCGGCAACCGGCTCGCTGCGCGCTTGCCGCTACCCGAATACACCGCCGAGCGACACGCGGCTTGGCTGGCCGGGAGGGCATTGCCATGACGACGCTTTCCACATCCAGCATCGCACCGCATCCTCGTTCGCGCTTGCGCGCTCGCATCGCGCTGACGGGCTTCGCCGCTGCCGGCCTCGCTGCGCTGGCCTGGGCCGCGTTCGTGTCTCCGCTACCGCGTCTGACCTACAACCCGTCCGACAGTGTCGCGGTCGGCTGGTATCGCATCGAACCGTTCGGCCATCGGGCCGCCTCGCTGCCACATCCGTTGTCCGTGGACAGCATCGTGCTTGTCCCACTGCCGGCGGAAGCTGCCGCACTCGCTGCGCAGCGCGGCTACCTACGGACGCGCGTTCCGCTGCTCAAGCGAGTGGGCGCCATATCACCGCAGGAGGTGTGCATCGCTGGCGGTGTCGTTCGCATCGACGGCGTGCCTGCGGCCGCCGCGCTACCGGCCGACCGGCTGGGCCGCCCGCTGCCATCCTGGCAGCAGTGCCGCCGCCTTGAACCTGGCGAATTGTTTCTGTTGAGCGTGACCAACCCGGCATCGTTCGACAGCCGCTACTTTGGGCCGATTTCGGCTTCTACGGTGATCGGTCTTGCGCATCCGGTCTGGCTGGAGACACGCCCATGATGGCCGCCGATTCGCTGCACGTTCTCGTGCATCTCATCGTGTCATCCGGCGTGTCGTCCCGCTGGTCGCCACCGTGTCGTCGCGGGTGCAGTGCGGGCGCATTTGCGCCGCACTTCGCGCAACATCCGGCGCCACCTTCCCATGTGCAGGCGTCTTGCCTCGAACGCGCCCGGCCTGTGGCTGTGGCCGCGTTCGCCGGCGGGCTGGCTGCAGGCAGCGCAGCGCCGCCGGGACGCCGAGGCCCAGAGCGAAAGCGAGGGGCAAAGGCGGAAGGCAAGATAAAAGGTCGCGGCACATGGCCGCTTGAAAACCGTGTCTGCACATGGGGGGAGCGCGGCACGCGCTCAGGGGCGGCAGCGTGCCGCGAAGGTGCACCATGCCGCATCGGCTTTGGCGAAACCGCGTGCTTCGTCCGCTGGACTGCGCCGGTCTTGGATGGAGCCACACCATGAGCCAGCGCGACGATGACTACTTCCGCGTTCGTCCTGGTGCGCCGAAACAGCGCGGCGATGCCTACATCAACAAGGTGCTGCGGCAGGCCAACAAGGCTGGCGCGAAGCTCGGCAAGGCGGCCGGCAAGGTCGGCCAGCGGCCCGGTTCCCGGCTTGGTCGCGGCCATGTCGCGGCGCGCTTCGCTGGGCGCTCGCTGACCGCAACCGCGCGGCGCGTGACGATCAAGGCGCGGCTGGTCAATCTGGCGAAGGCCGGACCGCGCTCGACCGCCGCGCACCTGCGCTACATCGAGCGCGAAGGCGTCGATCGCCAGGGCGGGCCGGGTCACGCCTACGGCCCGACGACCGACACGGCGGATACCACCACCTTCGAGGAACGCGGGCGCGAGGATCGGCACCAGTTCCGTTTCATCGTCTCGCCGGAGGATGCCGAACAGCTTGACGACCTGCGCACCTACACCCGGCATCTGATGGCGCGCATGGAGGCCGACCTGGGCACACGGCTGGAATGGGTGGCCGTCGATCACTGGAACACCGACAACCCGCACACGCACGTCGTCCTGCGCGGCAAGGACGACACCAGCAAAGACCTCATCATTTCTCGCGACTACATCGCCGAGGGGATGCGCCGGCGAGCGTCGGAGTTGGCGACCGAATGGCTGGGGCCACGCACCGAGCTGGAGATGCAGCGCGCCATGCAGCGCGAAGTCGAACAGGAGCGATGGACGGGCCTGGATCGCACCTTGCAGCGCGAGGCCGGTGACGATGGCCTGGTGCACGTCGAACGCTTCGCCGAACCCCGACTGCAACGCCAGCGGCAGGCGCTGATCGGCCGCCTGCAATGCTTGCAGCGCATGGGGCTGGCGACCGAGCAACAGCTCGGCGCGTGGGCCGTCCACGCCGAGGCCGAGCCGACCCTGCGGGCGATGGGCGAGCGCGGTGACATCATCCGCACGATGCAGCGGGCCATGAGCGGTAAGCGGCGCGAGCTGGCCGTGTTCCAGCCGGGCGCAGATGGTCGTACCATCGTCGGCCGCGTCGCCGGCAAAGGGCTGGCCGATGAGCTGTACGACAAGGGTTATCTGATCGTCGATGGCACGGACGGCAAGGCGCACTATGTCGCGCTGCCGCAGAGGTCAGAGCTGGAGCAGTATCCGACCGGCGCCGTGGTGGAGGTAAAAGGTGCCGCTGACGTGCGCGCCGCCGACCGCAACATCGCCGCGCTGGCCGTCGATGGCGTGTACCGCACCGATCATCACCTAGCCGTCGCCCAAGGTCAGGCCACGTCCGACCGCGATCCGCGCGAGGTGGTGGCCGCGCACGTCCGGCGGCTCGAAGCACTGCGCCGCGCCAGCATTGTGGAACGCGAGGCAGAAGGCGTCTGGCGCATCCCCGGCGACCTGGCCGAGCGAGGCCGCCAGTACGACGCGCGGCGCCTCGGCGGCGATGTGGCGGTGGAGCTGAAATCGCACCTGCCGATCGAACGGCAGGCGCGCGTGATCGGCGCTACCTGGCTCGATCAGCAGTTGATCGGTGGCGGCAAGGGGCTGGGCGATTTGGGCTTTGGAGCCGAGGTCAAGGACGCGCTTCGCCAGCGCGCCGATTTCCTGGCCGAGCAGGGATTGGCCGAGCATCGCGGGCAGCGCGTCGTCCTCGCGCGCAACCTGCTGGCGACGCTGCGCGGGCGAGATCTGACACAGGCCGCGAAGGACATTGCCGCCGAAACCGGGCTGGAACATCGGCCCGTGGGCGACGGGCAGCGCGTGGTCGGCATCTACCGGCGCAGTGTCATGCTTGCCAGCGGGCGCTACGCGATGCTCGATGACGGTATGGGGTTCAGCCTAGTACCGTGGAAGCTGGTGATCGAACCGCAGTTAGGACAGCAACTTGCGGCGACGGTCCGCAGCGGCAGGGTGTCATGGGACATTGGGCAGCAACGCGGACAGTCAATAGGGTGACGTGTTGGGATCGCCGGCGAAATACATGCGGCTGGTGTCGCCGAACCGGCCATCCTTGATGATCGCCATGTCGATGTTGACGATGTCGCCTTTTTTCAAGACCTTCTGCGTAGAAGGGATGCCGTGGCAAATCACATTGGTTGACGGAGGTACAAACCGTTTGGTGATTTGATGAAACTGCGCTTGCCCATTTTTATATCTTCTGCGTGGTTCTGGATGGCTCAAGCCTCTTCGTCACGGTGATCGGCCTCGCCGCGCTTCCAATAGCCTGTGGCATGCAAATTGGCACGGTCGATGCCGCGCTCCTTGAGCAGCAGCTTGCGGATGGCGGCGACCTCAGTAGATTCGGCCGCAACCCAGATCGCCGTGACACCTGCCGGAATCTGCGCCGACCTGGCGGCGGCCTCCAGCGGCATTGCAGACGCTCGGGCGTTGTCTTCGCGGAACAACCAGGTCGCGGACAACGCGGCCGGACTGGCCAGCTCTTGCCGCTCGGCCGGGGTGGCTACTTCAGCGAAAACGTGCGCCTTGGCGTGCGCCGGTAGTGCCTCCAGGATCGCACCGATCGCGGGCAACGCCGTCTCGTCACCGAACAACAGGTAGTGCTCTGTGGCGGGATCGATGGAGAAGCCGCTGCGCGGATGCACGTCGCTGATCTCGAACCCGTCGCCCACTTGGGCGCGCTCGGCCCAGGCGGACACGGGGCCGCTGTCGCCGTGCAGGAAGAGGTCGATGTCGAGTTCCTGCGTCGCCTGATCAAAGCTACGCACCGTGTAAGCGCGCCCGTTACTGCGCTGGTCGTCCCCCAGAGGAACGAAAAGCTTGAACCATTGGGCTGGCAGCCCCAGCCGCAGTGTCGACAGACAACTGCCGTCGATGGTGATGCGCTTCATGTGCGGGGAAACCCGTTGGCAGCGTTTGACCGTCACGGGATGCAGTTGGTAAGGGGGACGTTCGGATGACATATCGTCGTGCTCGATGATCAATGGCAGGTGCGTAGCGGGCTACAACGCGGATGACGTGGCGCGCCCGGGCAGCAGTCTTTTTGCAATGTCCATTGCTTCATCGCGTGACGGGGCAAGAATCAGGGGGTAGCCCCAGAACTTGGCGAAGACGACCGAAAATGCCTTGAAGCCCAGGCGCTTGGCCGGGCTGGGCTCGACCAGAACCATCGCCAGAACCAGCTTGCGCAGCTCCGTCTTGTGCTTCTTCATCCAGAGCGAAGTGCGTTTCTTTTCTTCCGGTGTGTGCTCGTGGTCTTCGGCCGGAGCCGAATCGCTCAGGATAACGAACGGCTCGCCGCGCTTCAGGTTGGCCTCGAATTCCTCGAAATCCTTCTCAGAGTCATGCCCTGGCTCTTGCGAAAAGCTCATCCAGACGAAAGGAAAGTTCGAGCTATTCATCGACATCACGCGCTCCTTTGTTTTTGATGTGACGCCAGGAGGCCACGATGGCGCACGCGCCGGGAAGCGCGATGAAGAACACCGCCGAAAAGGCGATATGCCCTCCATCCCTGATCCCATCGAAGACCCCTGCGAGGGTATTCAGGATGACCATCAGGCTGCCAAGAATCAGTGCCGCCCATTGAGCCCCGGCGGTTCCGATCAAGGCGAGTAGGACCGTGACGATCCATGCGCCATAGAACGCGGAAATCATCCATAACGCGCTGGCATCGAACGTAATCGCCGGCATCGCACCGTGCGCCACAACATAGTCGTTGACGTAGGAGAACGACTGCAGCGTCACAAATAGCACGGCGCCGACGGCTGTGGTCAACCAGAACAAGGCGATCTTGTTTTGTTGGCTGTTCATGATCGGAGCTTTTACCTCTGTCGTGAGAGAAGACGTCATTACCAAACAATATCCATTTGCATTTAGATGCCTCATTTAACAATAGGCTGACTCGGCTTGATGGCGAAGTCTGGCCATATTGTTATTCATTTCGGCCAAATGTGAGGCCTTTGAGTCGTCTGGCCGTATTGCGAAATAAATTGACCCGCTTTCGCAATGTGGAGACGTGCCCGCGCGGGTAGGCTGCGCTTCATCGTGGTCTGCCATGCCTCACCAGCGTGCTTGGCCGACCGAACGAGCACTCCGTTCTTCCCGAGGAAATACCCCCATGCACTCACTTTGCCTTGGCGGATCGGCCACGCACAGCCGGTCACGCACCACCCCGATCCCCGTTGTCGGCGGGAGGACCGCATGAGCACCGCCGTTACCTCCCGTGCAAAACCCATCGTCATCAGCGTCATCAGCCTCGTCGTGGTCTTCGGCCTGCTGTATGCCTGGCGCACCACCCGCAGCGGCGGCGCAGACCATCAGGCCATGCCGCCGATGCCCGTCTCGACGCTGCGCGCAGCCCCCCGCAGCGTGGCCGACGAACTACAGGCAGTCGGCAGCTTGCAAGCGGTACGTGAAGTGCTGTTGGCTCCCGACACGTCCGGGCGCGTGACCGCCATCAACTTCGAGGCAGGACAGTTCGTGAAGGAAGGAACGGTCCTGGTTCAACTCTACGACGCCCCCGAACAGGCGGATCGCGCCTCCGCCGCAGCCAAGGCCGATTTCGCACAGTTGCAGCTCAAGCGTTCGCAGGAACTGGCACCCACCGGCGCCGAGCCGCGCGAAATGCTCGAACAACACAAAGCGGAAGCCGCCCAAGCTGTTGCGGCGGTTCGGCAACTGGATGCGCGCATCCAGCAGAAGGCCATCCGTGCGCCGTTCTCCGGCCAGCTCGGCATCCGGCGCATCAATCCCGGCCAGTACCTCAACGCCGGCGATGCGATCGCTACGTTGACCCAGCTCGACCCGCTCTACGTCAACTTCACGCTGCCCCAGCAGGACTTGCCCAAACTGACGCCGGGCGCGCCGGTGCAGGTAACAGTGGATGCCACACCGGGCCAGGTATTCACCGCCAAGGTCAGCACCATCGAGCCACGCATCGACGGCGAAACCCGCAACGTCGCTGTGCAGGCGCTGTTGCCCAATACCGACCGGCTGTTGAAGTCCGGCATGTACGCGACGGCGCGGCTGACGTTGCCAGCCACGACCGACGCCATTGTGTTGCCGCTGACGGCGATCCAGACCTCGGCCTCCGGTGACAGCGTGGTGCTCGTGCAAGGTGCCGATGCGCAGGGGATCGGCAAAGCGGTCGCCGTGCCGGTCGTCACCGGCCGCCGGCTCGGCGAAGAAGTCGTGGTGACGCAAGGCGTCAAGTCCGGCGACATCGTGGTGACAGCGGGCCAGAACCGGCTACCGCCTGGTGCGACCGTGAAAATCAGCACCGCGACGCCTGCGGCCCCGGCCGTTGCGTCCTCCACCGCCAGCGCGCGGTAAGGAGACGACACCATGCGTTTCACCGACATCTTCATTCGCCGACCCATTCTGGCGCTGGTCGTCAGCTTGCTGATCCTGCTGATGGGCGCTACGGCTGTGTTCCTGTTGCCCGTGCGGCAGTATCCCTATCTCGAAAACGCCACCATCACGGTAAGCACCACGCTTCCGGGCGCGACCCAGGACGTGATGCAGGGCTTCGTGACCACGCCGATCGCGCAGTCCATCGCCACGGCCAGCGGCATCGAATACCTCAGTTCGACCACCACGCAAGGCAAGAGCGAGATCAAGGCGCGGCTGGTGCTCAACGCCAATGCCGACCGTGCGATGACAGAAATCCTCGCCAAGGTGCAGCAGGTCAAGTACCAGTTGCCGACTGGCGTGACCGATCCGGTCATCAGCAAGTCCACCGAAGGCGGCACCGCCGTGCAGTACGTCGCCTTCTACAGCGACACGTTGTCGATCCCGCAGGTAACAGACTTTGCCACCCGCGTGGCGCAGCCGCTGTTCACCGGCATCCCCGGCGTCGCTTCGGCTGACATCATGGGCGGGCAGACGCTGGCGATGCGTATCTGGATCGACCCGGTGCGGCTGGCCGCGCATGGGCTGTCGGCCGGCGAGATTGCGGCCGCACTGCGCGCCAACAACGTGCAGGCCGCGCCGGGCCAGCTCAAGAGTTCGCTGACCGTCACCAACATCAGCGCCGCCACCGACCTTCGCGGTGTCGATGACTTCCGCCAGATGGTCATCAAGTCCAGCCCCGAGGGCGGCGTGGTGCGACTGTCCGACGTGGCCACGGTGGAGATTGGCGGCCAGAACTACAACAACGCCGCGTTCGCTACCGGCAAGCCGGCGATCTTCATCGGTATCCAGCCCGCACCCGACGGCAATCCAATCGACATCGTCAAGCAGGCCAAGGAGCTGATTCCCAAGATTCGTGAGATGGCGCCGCCTGGACTCACGGTGGCACCCAACTACGACGTGGCCACCTTCGTGAACGCTTCCATCGAGGAGGTCAAGCACACGCTGGTCGAAGCCATCGTGATCGTCATCGTGGTGATCTTCCTGTTCCTCGGTACCTTCCGCGCAGTCATCATCCCGGTCGTCACCATTCCACTGTCGCTGGTTGGAACCGCGGCACTGATGCTGGCCTGTGGCTTCTCGATCAACCTGCTGACGCTGCTGGCGATGGTGCTGGCGATCGGCCTGGTGGTGGACGATGCCATCGTGGTGGTGGAGAACATCCATCGCCATATCGAGGAAGGCTTGACGCCGGTACGCGCCGCCTTGCTGGGCGCACGCGAGATCGTCGGGCCGGTGATCGCCATGACCATTACGCTGGCGGCAGTCTATGCGCCCATCGGCATGATGGGTGGCCTGACCGGCGCGCTGTTCAAGGAGTTCGCCTTTACGCTGGCCGGCTCGGTTCTTGTTTCGGGTGTGGTCGCGTTGACGCTTTCGCCGGTGATGAGTTCGATGCTGCTCAGCGGCAAGCAAAGCGAAGGACGGCTGGCAAAGGCGGTTGAACACTATATGGAGGGTCTGACAGCGATCTATGGACGCCTGTTGGCTCACACGCTGGCCGCTCGCGGCGCAGTGTTGTTGGTCGGTGCCGTTGTGTTGGCCGCCATCGTGGTGCTGTTTTCCGGCACCCGTCACGAACTGGCGCCGATGGAAGACCAAGGTATCGTCCTGGTCGTCACCAAGGCGCCACAGTACGCGGGCGTGGGCTACACCGCCCGTTATGCCGAGCAGATCGAGAAGATATTCGAGTCGATCCCTGAGTTCGACAGCAGCTTCATGCACATCGCCGGTATCGCCGGTGGCCAGAACCAGATGCTCGGCGGGGCGATCCTCAAGGACTGGTCCGAGCGCAAGCGTTCGGCCACCGAAATCCAAGGTCAGATCCAGGCTGCTGGCGGTGCCATCGACGGAGAAACCGTCACGGCCGTGCAGATGCCTCCATTGCCGGGTTCCAGCGGTGGCCTGCCGGTGCAAATGGTGCTGCGCTCGCCCGATGACTTCAAGACGCTGTACGAGACCGGCGAGAAGATCAAGACGGCCGCCTATGCCAGCGGGTTGTTCCTCTACGTGCAGAACGACCTGTCCTACGACAGCCCGCAGGCGCACATCAGCATCGACAATGCCAAGGCCAGCGAAATGGGCGTGACCATGCAGTCGGTCGCCGATACCTTGGCGGTGCTGGTCGGCGAGAACTACGTCAATCGCTTCAACTTCCACGACCGCTCTTACGACGTGATCCCGCAGGTACGCGGCAGCGAACGCATGACGCCGCAAGACCTTGGCCGCTTCTATGTCAAGGCGACGTCCGGCGCACTGGTGCCGCTATCGACCGTGACCCGCGTCGAAATGCGTCCGCAGGCCAACCAGCTCACCCAGTTCGGCCAGATGAACTCGGCCACGCTGGAAATGCTGCCGGCACCGGGCGTAAGCATGGGCGAAGCGGTGAAGTTCCTACAGGCGCAGCCGCTACCGCCTGGAACCAGCGTGGACTGGCTCAGCGACAGCCGCCAGTTCGTACAGGAAGGCAACCGCCTGCTGGTGTCGTTCTGCTTCGCTCTGGTGGTGATCTTCCTGGTACTGGCCGCGCAGTTCGAGAGCCTGCGTGATCCGCTGGTGATCCTGGTAACGGTGCCGCTGGCGGTCTGCGGCGCGCTGGTGCCGCTGTGGCTGGGTTTTGCCACGCTCAACATCTACACGCAGATCGGGCTGGTGACGCTGATTGGTTTGATTTCCAAGCACGGCATCCTGATGGTCACGTTTGCCAACCACATCCAGCACCACGAGAACCTGAGCCGCATCGAAGCCATCGAGAAGGCCGCGGCGGTGCGTATGCGTCCCGTCCTGATGACCACCGCCGCGATGGTCGCCGGCCTGGTGCCGCTGCTGTTCGCCGACGGCGCGGGCTCGGCCAGCCGCTACTCCATCGGCATCGTGGTGGTGATGGGCATGCTGGTCGGCACCTTCTTCACGCTGTTCGTGCTGCCCACCATCTACAGCTTCATCGCTCAGGATCACCGGGCGGCGGCGGAAAGTCCTCGTGCCCGCGAACTTGCTACTGCGGAGGCACCCGATGTCGCACTCTAAGTCGTTTCCTATTCGCGTTGACGCCATGACTGTTCCTCAACGTCGAGCCATGCTTCCCGCTTGGCGTACCACCTTCCTGGCCATTGCCATTGCGGCCCTCGTCACCGGCTGCGCCAGCGGCCCCGACTATCGCGCTCCAGCTTTGCCGGAAACCGCCGGCGGTCCCTTTGTCAGCAAGCCGGCCACCACGGACGCCGCAGCACCGCTGCCGGCGGACTGGTGGAGGCTGTACGACGATCCCGCACTCGACAATCTGGTTCAGGAAGCCTTGTCGGCCAATACCAACCTGCGCGTGGCCCTGGCCAATCTCGACCGCGCGCAGGCCATCTACAAGGAGGCGCGCGGCGGGCTTTTCCCCTCGACCAATGTGTCAGGAGGCGCGGGCTATGGGCGCGATCAGACCACTTGGTTTGGCACCGGCCAGGCACCCACGCAACGGAGCTACACCGGCGGACTCGACGTCTCCTACGAACTCGATTTGTTCGGTCGGGTCAGGCGAGACATCGAAGCCACACGCGACGACACCGATGCGGTGGCAGCCGCCTACGATGCCGCCCGGGTGGTCGTCGTCGCTGAGACGACGCGGGCCTATGTGGATGCCTGCACCTACGGCGAATCCATCGACGTCGCGCGCTCGTCCATCGAGTTGGCCCAGCGTAGCCTAGACCTCATCGGCAGCCAGGAACACGCCGGCTCGGCGTCGCGTCTGGACGTGGAGCGGGCCGGCGGCACACTGGCCCAGGCCCAGGCCGCCTTGCCGCCGCTGCAAGGCCAACGGGACGCCGCGCTGTTCGAGCTGGCCGCGTTGATGGGGCGAACCCCATCGCAGGTGCCGGAGTCAGCGCGAGCCTGCACCACGGCACCGGAGATCACGGGCGCACTGCCGGTCGGCGACGGCACCGCATTGCTGCGCCGCCGCCCCGACGTGCGCCAGGCTGAACGCCAACTGGCGGCCGACACCGCACGCATCGGCGTGGCCGTGGCGGACCTCTATCCGCGCGTCTCGCTGGGTGCCTCGGGCAACTACCTGCGCAACGACTACCTGAAAGGCAATCGCACCTTGTCCTTCTCCTTTGGGCCACTGATTTCGTGGACCTTCCCCAACATGATGGTGGCGCGCAGTCGTATCGCGCAGGCGAAGGCGCAAAACGCGGCATCGCTGGCCAGCTTCGATGGCACCGTGCTGAATGCTCTGAAAGAGTCCGAGCAATCGTTGAGTGCCTATGGCGCAGCGATGCAGCAACGCGATGCTCTGATTGAAGCGCGCACCCGGGCTGAGAATGCCTTCCGTCTGGCAGACCAGCGTTACCGCGCAGGCTCCATCAGCTACCTCGATGTGATCGTGGCGCAAACCAGCCTGATCGACGCGAAATCGCAGGTGGCCGCTGCTGACCAACGCGTTGGCTCCGCACGCGTCAGTGTGTTCAAGGCGCTGGGCGGGGGGTGGGAACAGGCCAGCACGCAGTGACTCCCGGGGGGCACCGGCCCGCCGGTGCCCCAACACCACCATTAGCCATGCCACATCACGTTGTCAGAACAACCAGTGCGCTGGCATAGCGAAGGAGCACGGATATGGCCCCGCACGACGGCCCCCCTCGAATCATTGATCTGATCGCCTCATTCGGCAACAAGCGCAGTCCGTCATCCAAACGCATGAAGCACATCGTCGCCTCAGCCAGTTCCGAGACCAATGCCCCGAAGTCGCCCCATGAACAACGCTTGGCGGCGAGCCACCTACGGCCAACAATCGCACGTATCAGTGTCCTGGACGCACTGGAGAAGGCCAGGCCCCGCTGCCTCGACGCCACTCAGATGTATCGTATCCTCAGCCCACAGTTCGAGAACATTTCACCGGCTGTGATCTATCGAGCGCTGAATGATTTATGGACTGCAGGGTTGCTGATTCGCACGGAAGGCGAACGTGGCCGCGCCCTCTATGCCCTCAAGCCTGACAGAAAAAACCTTCCCTATGACACCCTGCGTTGCCACTGCGGCGCACGGTTGGTTTTCATCGAAAACCCGGCGTTGCGCGAGCATCTCCGGCTGCTAGCAGGCGAGGAAGGCTTCGACCTCGACAAGGAGCCCGCTTTCACCATCACCATGACCTGTACAGGATGCCAGTCACTCCGCAAAGGTGATCGATAGCGATTCACCCCACTCGCACCAGTACCACCACGGCAAACACAAGGTATGCCGTGGTCGCGTAAGGCTCGAACAACCAAAAGACTGGCACAACCACAACGTCCGCGATCGGGGCGAATCCGAATAGATGCCCCGACACCAAGCGTGGCGTGAACTCTCCGCCAACGCGGCGCGCGCTCCTTTCTCAAAACGGCTCCACCGGGCATTCCACGGGTGCTGTCCTGCCGCGCGCCAAGGTCTCAGGGGCCACCGGGCGTCTTCCGCTGGCCTAAATGGGCAATAACTTGGCCGAACTGGTTAATGCGCCATTGTGACAAGCGCCCCACAATTCTGAATGCGAATTATTTGCATCTAGAAAAAGGGGTTAGGACAGTGGACCAAGTGCGAAACCGTGAGGCGGCCCCAAAGCTGCCTGGTGAACATACCGCTTTCCTGACGAGCTTGGGTCTTCGGCCTTTCTTTCCCGCGCGCGTTGAGCCGGCTCAGGTGCAGCCACCCATGATCGTGCAACTCCGCACGCAGCGGGTCACGGAGGAGCAACTGCGCGACTTGCTGGTACGCAACCCCAGCGATGCCGTCCGCTGGATCTCAACGGCGGCGCAGGCCGGCTTCCCTGCGGCGCAAGTGGTTTGGGGGCAAGTGCTCCTTGATGGTCGTGGTGTGGCCCGCGATCCCGGTGCCGCGTTCGGCTGGTTCGAGAAAGCCGCTGCCGCTGGCGACCTTGAAGCACGCAACATGGTCGGGCGCTGCTATGAGCAGGGTTGGGGCGTCGCTCCCGATGGGAAGCGGGCAACAGAAGCCTTCGAGATCGCCGCGCAGGCGGGCCATGTCTGGGGACAGGTCAATCTCGCGCAGATGCTGATGCGTGCCGGCGATCCCGCCGACCGACCACGCTGCTTCGCGCTGTTCAAGGCCGCCGCCGAAAGCGGGACGACCAAGCCGCATCTCAAGGCGATGAATTCGCTTGCCCGCTTCCTCGAAGAAGGGTGGGCTGGGCCGCCGGACCTGGCCGGCGCGGCGTTCTGGTATCTGAAGGCCGCAAACCTCGGCGATCACTGGGCGCAATACAACCTCGCTACGATCCTGTTTCGCCAGGGCGACAAGGAGGCGGCCGACCAGTGGCTGCGAAGCGCCGTCACCATCAGCGACAACGGGTTTCGCCGCCGCATCGCGCCGCTGTTGCTGGCACGGCCAGAGCTGGCACTACGCCAGCGTGGTCTCGACGCGCTGGCACGTTGCGCGGAAGGCAAGGCGCCCGATGACCTCTACGCCTATGGACTGGCCCTCGACGAAAGCATCGCAGAGACCTGCGACCTCGGCAAAGCTGCGGCGCTTTTCAAGGCAGCGGCGGCCCAAGGGCACGCACAAGCCGCCAGACGCATTCGGTCGAAAAGCAAGTTCGGCGCGATACGCCGCGTTGCCGGCCAGGCATTCACCGTTGTGCGCCGCTTTCCGGGGCGCACCGGGCCTACACCATTGTCTACAGGAGAACATAGATGAGAGTTGAAACCTTGCGACCGGTATTGTCCGGTGTTGGCGCAGTTGCGAGCCTTGCCAGCGGCGCGCTCTTTGTCGCACCCGACCAGGCCCGAGCCCAGGAAACGACGCCTGCGGCAAAGCCCGACGATGCGACGATCCAGCTTCCGGCCGTCAAGATTGAAGGAACGGGTGCCCCATCGACCAACGCGTTGAAGAGCGGCACTGGTCTTGATCGTCTTCCCGACTCACTACAGAGCACGCCGCAAACGATCACCGTCATCCCGCAAGTGGTGATCGAGCAGCAGCAGGCGACGACGGTCGATCAGGTGCTCAAGTATGTGCCGGGCATCACGGTCTCCACCGGCGAGGGCAATGGCGGTATCTCCGGCGACCAGTTCCGCATTCGCGGCTTCGATGCCTCCGGCGACATCTATGTCGATGGCCTGCGCGATTTCGGCTCTTATGTGCGCGACAGCTTCGCCACCGAGAATGTCATGGTCCTCAAAGGGCCGTCGTCGACGAGCTTCGGCAACGGTACCACGGGCGGCGTCATCGAACTGGAAAGCAAGAAGGCCCATCTGGGCGATGCCAATTCGTTCGAGGTGACCGGGGGCCAAGGTCCCTATGAGCGCGGCGTGCTCGACGTCAATCACCAGATCAACGACACGACGGCGGTTCGAGCGGTGGTGATGGGCCAGCACCAGGATGCCGTTGACCGCGACCATGTGTACTCGAACCGCGTCGGTTTCCTCGGTTCGATCGGGTTCGGTCTTGGCACAAGCCAGCAGTTCACCCTCAACTATTTCCACCAGACCAGCAACGGCCGGCCCGACTTCGGTGTCCCGATGGGCCGCATCGGTACGTCCGTTAGTGAGCCTCTTACCGAATATGGGGTGCCACGCTCCACCTACTACGGTCGCGAAAGCGATCACGACCGGATGGGCGCCGACGTTCTTTCGGCTCTATACAAAGGCCAGTTCGGCGATTGGTTGACGCTGACCAACGATACGCGTGTTGGCTACTACACGCGCAATCTCAAGTTCACACCGGCCTTCTGCAGCGACTTCCCTGCTTATCTCGCTTCTGCTTACGGCGTCGCGCCGAGCACCTGCGCCAGCGATGTAGCGGCGGGCAATCTCAACACCGCCTACACCCGCTGGCCGGTTGGCGGCACCAAGCAGACCAGTTATGGCGCAGAGAATGTCACCACGGCAGTCATGCGCTTCGATACGGCGGGCTTCCGCCACGAACTGGTCGCAGGCGTCGATGTGTACTACCAGCACGAAAAGACGAACTTCTACCTGCCGACCGGGTCGGGTCCGACTGGAACCTTGCTGTCTCCGATCTTTCAGAACCCGCCGGGCTTCTCCCTTGATTTGGACCCCAGCGGCACTACCGCCCATAGTTGGGATGTCGGGCCGTTTATCAGCGACCGCGTGTGGCTGACGCCGCAACTGTCCATCCTAGGCGGCGTGCGCTGGGATCATTACCAGGTCGATGGGGCCAACGCTGGCACGTCGATCGCAGCCACCACGAACTTCACCAGCCCCAAGGCCTCGGTGATCTGGGAACCAACGTCGCATCAGAGCTATTACGTCAGCTATGCCCGATCCTTTACCCCGCCCGGTTCCAACATCACGACCCTGGGTTCGTCCTTGTCGCTCGCGGGGGGCGCCAGCCTGGCCAGCATGAAGCCTGAAACTGCCACGACCTACGAGGTCGGCGGCAAGTGGAGTCTGTTTGACGACCGACTCGGCGCGACCGCCGCGCTTTTCCGGGTCAACAAGGGCAACACATCCTATACCGATCCGACCTCGGGCATCCTGACCACGACGGACGACAAAGCTCGCGTGCAGGGCGTCGAACTGGGCCTGACCGGGAAGATTACTTCGGACTGGGACGTGCAGGCGGCCTACTCCTACCAGGACAGCAAGATCGTCGATTCGGCGATCAGCGTTTTCAACCCCGTCTCTGCCGTTGGGAACCGGGTGCCGTATGTCTCCAAGCACAACGCCTCGCTCTGGACGACCTATAACCTGACGAGGCTGTTCCAGGGGCTTCCTGGCCATCTCCTGATTGGAGGGGGCGTCAACTATCGCTCCGACTACTACGTCGACGACGCGATGACGTTGCGCATTCCAGGTGCCGTCACAGCCGACGCGATGCTGTCCTACGACGTCGACCGCTATCACATTGCGCTCAACGTGACGAATCTGACCAACAAGCTGGCTTATAGCGCCGCTTTCGGCAATGGCTATGCCACCCCGATCGCGGGACGCACGATCTCGCTCACTGCCGGCGTGAAGTTCTGAGGTCGCCATGCTGATTGAGATTCCCGAAGTCCTAACGGCCGACGAACTGGCCGAGGTCCACCGCCTGATCCAGGCGGCGAGCCTGGTCGACGGGCGCGCGACAGCGGGCGAACTGGCGGCACAGGCCAAGCACAACCTCCAATTGCCACAGGATGCACCGGCGGCGCGGGAGGCCGGCGAGATCATCCTGAAGGCGCTCGGCCGCAATGCCCTGTTCCACAGCGCCGCCTTGCCGTTCCGCGTGCTGCCTCCTCTGTTCAACCGCTACGACGTGGGCATGAAGTTCGACGCCCATGTCGATGGTGCCGTGCGCGCCGTGCCGGGCGCGGGCATCCGTATGCGCGCCGACGTATCTTCGACGCTGTTCCTGACCGACCCGCAGGACTACGACGGCGGCGAGCTGGTGATCGAGCACAGCTACGGGACCAGCGCCGTCAAGTTGGCAGCGGGTTCGATGGTCGTCTATCCGGCGGGCAGCCTGCATCGCGTCAACGAGATCACTCGCGGCTCACGCTGGGGTGCCTTCTTCTGGACCCAGTCCATGCTCAAGGACGATGGCCTGCGCACGCTGCTCTACGACCTCGACATGGCAATCATCGAGGTGCGCCAGCAACTCGGCCACGACACCCACGGCACGCTCGCGCTAACCAGCGTTTATCACAACCTGCTCAGGCGCGGGGCGGAACTATGAATCGCCGCGTCATCGCCCTTCGGCGCACACGCGTGCGCTCACCTGAAAACGCTCGTCGAGGACATGATTGATGGCGCAATTTAACTCGCCAGCGCCACCTCCATTGCGCAAGCGAGAGGTCATCTCGCGGGTCTGTGCCGCGATCTTCGGAGGCTACGCGGCCACGGCTGCGCTTGCCGTATTGCTGGCGCGTCTGCTGCCCCTGCCGAAGGCGAGCGCGACGACGGCCGCGATCCTGTCGACCGCGCTGCTATACCTGTGCGCAATCCTGTGGGCGTTCGCCGCGCGGTCGCCGTCCCGTGTGTGGGCGGTTCTGGGCACCGTCGCCTTGGTGGCCGGCGCGCTGAGCTGGAGGCTGATTGCCTGGGGTGGCCGCTGATGAAAGGCACTTTCAGATTCTCCATGCAATGGCTGCACACTTGGGTCGGCGTGTGCCTGGGCTGGATCATCTTCCTGGTGTTCTTCAATGGAACAGCCGCCTACTTCAAGCAGGAAATCACCACTTGGATGAAACCGGAGATCGGAGCCGTTTCCGATCCCGCGAAATCGGTGGAGGGAGCGGTCGCGTTTCTGAGTGAGAAGGCACCTGACGCCAGCACTTGGATCATCAGTGTGCCGAGCGATCGCAATCCGGTGTCGGAAGTCTCATGGCGTCCCCGGCCGAAGCCCGGAGCCGGCCCCGACGAAGGCGATGATGATGACGATCGGCCACCGCCGGATCGGCGGGCGACCATCGACGCTTATGGCCATCCTCTGGCAGCACGAGATACCGAAGGCGGGGATTACTTCTATCAGTTTCACTTCGCCTTTCACTACCTGCCGAGATTCCTCGGCATGATTTTGATCTGGCTGGCCAGCTTCGCCTTGATGGTCGCCCTGACCACCGGGCTCATCACCCATCGCCGTATCTTCGCCGAGTTCTTCACGTTCCGGCCGCGTAGCGGTGCGCGCTCGTGGCGCGACGCGCACACGACGTTTGCTGTCCTCGCGCTGCCTTTCCACCTGATGATTACCTATACGGGCGTCACGGTACTGGTCTTTTTCCTCATGCCGTGGGCGGTGTTCGCGCACTATGCAAGCCCGCAAACCTTCTTTGCGGAACTGGTCTCGCGACCGCAGGCGGCCACGCCAAGCGGTCATGTGGCACCGTTGGTGCCGGTCGATTCGGTATTGAGGCAAGCGGAAACGATCTGGAAGGGCGGTCGCGCGGATACCATCCGTATCAGCAATCCAGGCGACATGACGGCGACGATCCAGGTGGATCGACAGATGCACTCCGTGGTTGCGCGCGATGCCGGAAACAGCCTGACCTTCAACGGCGTTACCGGCGCACTGGTGCGAACGTCGCCAGGCATGAGCGCTGCCGCCATCGCCAGTCTTGCGGTGTTCGGCCTGCATGAAGCGCACTTCGCGCGACCGGCATTGCGCTGGCTGCTGTTCCTGTGCGGCGCGGCCGGAACGGCGATGGTGGCGACGGGCCTGATCCTGTGGACGGCAAAGCGCAGGCGCAATCTTTTGAATCCCGACTACGGTCGCCGTGGTTTTCAACTCGTCGAGACGCTGAATGTGGCGGTGATCGCCGGGTATCCGGCAGCGACAGCGGCTTATTTCTGGGCCAATCGCTTGCTGCCCCTGTCGGTCCACTCGCGAGCGGACGCCGAGGTTCTCTGTGCCTTCATTGGCTGGGGGGCGCTGTTGATCTGGTCCACGTTGCGCCCGAAACGAGGCGCCTGGGTCGAAGTCCTGAGCGTCGCGGCGCTTCTCTACCTGGCGCTTCCCTTCGTAAATGCCGTGACCGCCTCACGCGGGACGCTTGGCAACCTGTTACGGGGCGACGCGCTGTATCTCGCATTCGATGCCGTTGCGCTGGCCCTCGGGCTGACCTTTGCCGCGAGCGCGCTCTGGCTCGGCCTGCACCGAGTTAAGCACGCGCCCATGGCGGTGGATCGGCTGGACGCCACTGGCCTGACCACGTTGGGAGACGCTGAATGATGTGGCTGTCACTCACCCTAGCACTGCTGGGCTTTGCGGCGCTCGCCCTGGCAATGCGCAGTCACCATCGCGAACTTTTCGGGGTGGACTGTTCGCGACGCCGAGGCGGATTTCTTCGGGTCGCCGGTGTCGTGTCGCTATTCGCCTCCTACAACGGCCTCCGTGTCGTCTGGGGCGTCGTCGAAGGCACGATCGCCTGGCTGTGCCTGGCGTCGATGGCGGCGATCGTCATCGTCTTCCTTCTCGGCATTGCGACTTCGTTGCTCGCGCCAATTCCGGAGCGATGGCCATCAGGGCTCGGTGGCAACGTCCGACGCGCCCACTCGTGCGCCAGCCCCGGACGGGGAGACGATGCGATGAGAGGCATTTATGCGGCCATCACGACGGCCATCGCCTCGATCGACCCGTCGCTCCCCCACAAGTCGAACCATTCCATCGGGCAGGTCATCGCCCACGCTTCCAACCACCGACCGCGCGGCCGATCACCGATGTCCCGATCCCGCGCGATACCGAGCAGGCTCTTTTTATGACTTATGCCGTCTTTCCTTCCTCTCGCCGCACGAGTGCCCGCACCTGGCGGGTCACAAGTCTGGTTGTGCTGCTGATCGCCGCGCCTGGGTTCGCGTTCGCCCAGACCGTGGCGGCGCAGGCCCATCCGTCGTCGGTTCCGGTGATGAACGCTTTGCTGCCGCATGATCTCTCGCCCTGGTCGATGTTCCTGGCGGCCGACTGGGTAGTGAAACTGGTGATGACCGGCTTGGCGTGCGCCTCCGTTGTCACCTGGACCACGCTGCTCGCCAAGAGCATCGAGCTGACCCGTGCCGTGCGTCGGCAGCGCGTGACGCTGGCCGTTGTGAATCGCGCCCGCTCGCTTGCCGAGGCCGGCGTGCAGATCGACGCCCAGGACGCGGCCGGCGCGGCGCTGGTTGGCGCGGCGCAGGACGAACTGCGGCTGTCGGCCGATGCGACCGAGGATCGGGACGGCCTGAAGGAACGCATCGTCTCCCACTTGGAGCGCATTGAGGCGGCCATCGGCCGGCGCATGTCCAAAGGCACCGGCGTGCTCGCCACCATCGGCGCCACCGCGCCCTTCGTGGGCTTGTTCGGCACGGTGTGGGGCATCATGAACAGCTTCATTGGCATCTCGAAGGCGCAGACCACCAACCTTGCCGTGGTGGCGCCCGGCATCGCCGAAGCATTACTTGCCACTGCAATCGGCCTGGTTGCGGCGATACCTGCCGTCGTGATCTACAACCACTTCGCCCGCCAGATTACCGCCTACAAGGCACTGGTGGCCGATACCTCGGCCGGCGTTCTGCGACTGGTCTCGCGCGACCTGAGTCGCAGCGGCGCGTGCCACGCCCAAGCGTCGGGACGGCCCCGGGTGGCGGGGTAAGACCATGTCCATTCGTCTGAACCACAGCGAGGACGATCTCGCCGAAACCCATGAGATCAACGTCACGCCCTTCATTGACGTGATGCTGGTGCTGCTGATCATCTTCATGGTCGCTGCACCGCTGGCGACCGTCGACGTCAATGTCGACCTGCCGGCCTCTACCGCCCAGGCTCAGCCACGGCCGGACAAGCCGATCTTTCTCACCGTGAAGGCCGATCACACGCTCACGCTCGGCGATCAGTCGGTCGCCAAGGACGATCTTGCTGCGGCGCTCGATCACGCCTCTAGCGGCGACAAGGACCAGCGCATCTTCCTGCGCGCCGACAAAACGGTCGAGTACGACGCCCTGATGCAGACCATGAACACGCTGCGCACCGCCGGCTATCTCAAGATCGCCTTGGTCGGGCTGGAAAGCAATGATGCTGCGCAATAACGCTCGCGCCCGCGTGCATGACCTTCCACTCCGGCCACAGGGTGCGAGCATGATGGAGGCCGCCGCGCCATGCACCGCCCTGGCATCCTCCGGCCAGCGACTCGATGACGGGGACGCCCATGTACGGCGCCGCTGGACGGTGTCGTTTGCCATCATCTTGCTGCTCCATGCGGGGCCTGTGGTCGTGGCCGCATGGTGGCTCCGCCCGCTGCCCACACCACCGGTACCGCCGCCCGCCGTCTTGATCGAGTTGGCACCGCCGCCGGCAACGCCACCCGCATCGCCGATCGAGACGCCCCCTCGCCCGAAGCAGGAACGTGCCAAACCGATCAGGCCAGCGCATCCGGTCGAGACACCGCCATTGCCGCGTGCGACCAAAGCGGCCGTGGCCTTGCCGGAGAATCCGCGTCCGCAGCCGCACCAGTCGGATGAAGACCGCACGCCGGTTCCGCAGACGATTGCGCCTCCTACTGCGGTGGCACCGCCGGCCGCTGCCGCCGCACCAGCGGTCAGTTCCGAAGCGTCCATGAGTGCACCCAGTTGGCAGGCGCTGTTGCTGGGCCGGCTGCAACAGTTCAAGCGCTACCCGCCGGACGCGCAGGCACGCAATCAGCAGGGCGTGGCCTATCTGCGCTTCACCATGGATCGCAAGGGGCGGGTTCTCACGTTCCGGCTTGAAAAGTCGTCCGGCTACGCGCTGCTCGATGAGGAAGCCCTCGCGTTGATCCAGCGTGCGCAGCCCTTACCGGTACCGCCGCCTGCCGTTCCCGGCGATCCGCTGGAACTGGTGGTTCCTATCGAGTTCTTCCTCAAGAATCGGTGGTGACGACGTGTTCGATGAAGAGTCCTGATGTTTCTGCTGTCATGGCTGGCGGCTAAGGTACATGTCTCCATGGACTGCGGCGCCAGGACGAGTCCCCGACGCGTGCATGACGCTCGGCCGGCAGCCTTACGCGACGGCGCGAACCACGCCACCGTCAACCCGAAGCGCCGCGCCGGTCGTGGCCGAGGCGCATGCGCTACACACGTAGGCGATCATCGTTGCGACCTCGTCGGGCGTGCTGAAACGCTGAAGTACGGACGACGGGCGCGCCGTCGCCAGGAACTCGCGCTCGATGGTCATCGCATCGACGCCACGGCTGGCGGCCATCTGCGCTACGAAGCGCCTAGCGCCTTCCGAGGACGTGGGGCCTGGCAACACGCTGTTGACCGTCACGCCGGTGCCGGCGAGGGTTTCAGCAAGTCCGCGCGAGATGGCAAGTTGCGCGGTCTTGGTCATGCCGTAGTCGATCATTTCCGTGGGAATCTGCAAGGCCGATTCGCTCGATACGAACACGATGCGCCCCCAGTTTTTTGCGCGCATTGCCGGCAGGTAGTGGCGCGAAAGCCGCACGCCGCTCAACACGTTGGCCTCGAAGATACGAAGCCAGTCTTCATCCGTGATCTGCTCGAACGGTTTGGGATCGAAGATGCCGAGGTTGTTGACCAGCACGTCGATGTCGGGAAGCTGTGCTATCAGCGCCTTGCAACCTTCGGCATGGCCCAGGTCGGCAGCGATTCCGCTGACGGTGGCATCGGGGAGTTCCTGTTTCAACGCATCCACCGCACTATCGACGCGGGCCTGGGTTCGACCGTTCAACGTGACCAGCGCGCCTTCGGCCGCCAGCGCGCGGGCGGTGGCGAAGCCGATGCCGGCGGTCGATCCGGTCACGAGAGCGCGCTTCCCTTCCAGTCCAAGATCCATGATCCGTCTCCAACGTGTCCGTCAGGTTCCCACTCTATCGACCTTTCCGAAGTCCTGTTGGCGATGCTCGGCCAAAGCGTTTTCCAGTCCGGACAACATTCGGTAAAGTTGAGTCTTTACTCGTATTTGGTAGAGGTCATTGTGACCGCAAAAAAACGCCTATCGTTGAAGCCGCGCAAGATTCCACAGCAATCGCGTGCCGAGCAGACAGTGGCCACGATTCTGGAGGCCGCGGCACGCATTCTCGAAACGCAGGGATTGCAGGCGCTAAATACGAACCTGGTCGCACAGCGCGCTGGTGTCAGCGTCGGCTCGCTGTACCAATACTTCCCCGGCAAGGATGCACTGATCGTCGCATTGATCCAGCGCGAGCGAAGTCTGTTGCTTGCCGAAGCCGAAGGTGCCTTGCAGGAGCCGACGGGCCGCAATGCATTGAGGTACATGATTGCCGTTGCAGCACGCGAGCAACTGCGCAGGCCGATCCTCGCTCGTCTGCTTGACTTCGAGGAAGCGCGCGCGCCGATTGCCAAGGAGCTGGCGCCGACGATGGCACCTTTCGTGGATCTGATGCAGCGAATTATGACGCGCAAGGACATCCCACCTCAGGCAGACACGGATGCGGCCATCCACGATCTGGCGAACATCATGCGCGCAATGGTCGATGCGGCAAACGAGCGTGGCGAAACCAACAGCAAGGTATTGGAGGAACGGGTCGAGCGCACCGTGTTCGGCTACCTCGGCGTGGTTTCGCGCACGCACCGGGCGTGACCTGTGTCGCTGGCGGGAAAGCGAGTAGTTGTCGCAGCCATCTACGGAAACGCGCAAAAAACCGCAAAGATCGCAAGGCCTGCGGCCAAGTCTGTGACAGTGGCGAATGCGAGTTTGGTATGTGAGCAATCACTCGTAAAATGTACCTATCCTGCAAGAGCATCCGTATCGCCATGAACCATCACGAACACGACACCCGTATCCTCGTTTCCGGCGCCAGCGTCGCCGGCCTTTCCACCGCGTACTGGCTTGCCCGCTACGGCTTCAAGGTGACGGTGGTCGAGCGCGCACCGCAACTGCGGCCGGGCGGCCAAGCACTGGACGTGCGTGGCCCGGCGCTAGACGTGGCTGAAGGCATGGGCATCCTCGCCACGCTGCGCGACCGTGCCACCAAGCTGACCGGCATGTCGATCGTGGATGCCGAAGGCAAGGAAATCTATCGCAGCACCGAACGCACCATGACCGGCGGGCGCTTCGACAGCCCTGACATCGAAATCCTGCGCGACGATCTGTGCAAGGTGTTGTTCGAGGCCGTGGGCGACCGCGTGGAATACATTTTCGGCGACCGGGTCACGGCGATTGCGCAGGATGATGCGGGCGTGGACGTGAAGTTCGAGAAAGCGTCGCCGCGCCGTTTCGATCTCGTCATCGGCGCCGACGGTTTGCACTCCGGCGTGCGCAAGCTGGTGTTCGGCCCCGAGGAGCAGTTCCTGCGTTTCGTCGGGTTCTACATCGCGGTGTTCGCCATGCCGAACTTCCTTGGCCTCGACCACTGGCAGGTGTTCCATCAGGACGGCAACCTCATAGGTGGTGTTCTCGCAATGGACAAGAGCGCCAAGGCGCGAACCTATCTTGGCTTCGATGTGAAGGAGCCGCTGGATTATGACTACCGCGACGTCGCCGCGCAGAAGCGCTTGATGGTCGAACGATTCGCCGACGCGGGCTGGGAGTTTCCACAGTTGCTGGAATACATGCAGGACGCGCCCGATTTCTACTTCGACGCGACCAACCAGGTGCGCATGGACGGTTGGTCGCAAGGGCGCGTGGTGCTGGTTGGCGATGCGGCTTACAGCGTCTCGCCGGCAACCGGCCAAGGCACGACCGTGGCGATGGTCGGTGCCTATGTATTGGCTGGCGAACTGGCTATGGCTAATGGCAATTTGCTCGCGGGCATCTCTAGCTATCAGCAGGAATTGCGCGATTACATTACCCACAATCAGGATTTTGCTTTGGTCATGGATTCAGCCTCGCAGGAAATGTCGTTCGGCCAGTCGGAAACGGACAACGATACACACCCGGACGGCATCCCCGATTTCGGCGCGATGGTGCAGCCCATCAACCTCAAGAACTATCCGGAACTCGTGCAATGAACGACACCGCCACGAAAAAACGCGCCGGCCTGCTCGAATCGGCGATGCTCAAATTGTTCACGCGCAGCGCTAACGTGTTGGACGTCGAAGACATCGGCGACCACTTCCGTCTCATCACCCTTGGCGGCGATGCGCTGAAAAACGTGCAATGGACGCCCGGCGACAAGCTCCAGATTCAACTCGGTGGCTGGGCGCAACGTACCTACACGCCGATGGAATGGGATGCCGAAAACGGGCGCACGCGCGTCCTGGCATACATGCACGGCGATGCGCCGGGCGCGAACTGGGCACGCGCGTTGCGCAAGGGTGAGGATTGCATCGTGTTCGGCCCGCGCAAGTCGATTGATCTCACTCAACTCGGTTTTTCCGATGCGGTGCTGTTTGGCGATGAGACTTCGTTCGGGCTGGCTGCTGCGCGGGTGAATATCACGCAATCGGAAAAAACGCATCTGCTCTTCGAGGTGTCTTCGCTCGCCGAATCGAAAGTGGTGCTGGCGAAGCTTGGCCTTGGCGAATCTATCGTCCACGAACGCGCCGGCAACGACGCGCAGCAGCTTGCGCTGGAAGAAAAGATGCTGGCCGTATTGCAGGCGAAGCCAAATGCACGTGTCGTACTGTCGGGCAAGGCCAGTTCGATCCAGCACATGCACCAACTGCTCAAACGATTGAGCATTGGCTCGAACCGCTTCCAGACAAAAGCGTATTGGGCACCCGGAAAAACGGGGCTGGACTAACTCCCACCTCAACCCGTCGCGGTTGCCGCAGCAATCGGTCAGATCAGCCCCTAATCGGGAAGCATGATGCCCGGTACTGCGGCAGGCTCTCGATCGGTCACTCGTTCAGAGAGGTATCGTGCCGGCGGCTTGCCTACCGCCTTGCGGAACATGGTGACGAAGCCGCTGGCGTTCTCGTAACCCAGTTCCAATGCCACCGTCTGCACACTTTCACCCTTGGTCAGGCGTTGCAGCGCGAGGATCACATGCAATTGCCGGCGCCAGTGTCCGAAGCTCATCCCGATTTCGTGCAGAAGGAGCCGACTCATGCTCCGTTCGCTCATGCCGATGCGGATAGCCCAATCGCCCTTCGAGGTCTTGTCGGTCGGGTCGGCCAACAGCATTTCCGCAAGCCGGCGCAACCGAGGGTCGCGCGCCATCGGTAAATGCAGGTCTTCCACGGGAGCGGCCACCAACTCATCCAGCAACGTGGCGATCAGCCGGTCTTCACGGCCGCCGCGTGCGTATAACTCCGGGAATCCCGCCGCCGTCAGAAGCAGTTCGCGCAATAGTGGTGATACCGAGATCGTGCAACAGGTCTTCGGAAGATCCGGCGCGGCATCGGGCTCCACGAACAGGCAATAGCACTCCGTTTCGCCGGAACCACGAGCCGAATGCGGCAGGTCTCCCGGTATCCATACCGCGCATTGCGGCGGCACGATCCAGACGCCGTCTTCGATCTCACAGTTGAGGATGCCGCGCACGGAGTAGATCAGTTGCGCCTTGCGATGCTGATGCCTCGCGTGCTCCCAGTCCCTGGATACCGATGTGGCACCTAGGGCGAAGACAGGCCGCGGGACGCTGTCAACATCCTTGTTCTGAGTCATATCGGTGATGGGGGGGCTCGACATGGCGGATTGGTTTGAGCCTCGAACCGGAGACGAGGCATGCTGGCCTAAATGAATAATATTATGGCCAACTTGTGCAATGACGTCTAGTCCTTCCCTCGGTATCGTGCGATTGACCATGCCGGTTGTTCTGCCCACCAGGATCGCTGCCCACCCGACCCGGGTGAAGCCCTTTTGCTGACGAGCCAAGACTGCTGGCGATTTCTCGCGATGTTCCGAAGGAGTATTGGCATGTTGATTGACGCCGCGCAGTTTCCCCTAGTCTGGATGCAAGTCAACGCGCCCAGCAACAACCCCGAAGCCTCGCCGTTTTCCGAGTTCGAGGCATTGCTTGCACGCAAGGAAGCCTTCGTTCTGATCAACGACGAGGGGCTTGATAAGGGCGAGCACGAACATCCGCCCGAAGAAATGAAGCAAACCTCGCTATGGATGAAGCGCCACAAAAGCGAATTGCGGGCCTTCGTCAAGGCAATGATCTGCATCGAGTCGAGTGCCGCGAAACGGCTGGCGGCCAAGGCGTTCGCCGTGGTGTACGAGAAGTTTTGGGGCTATCCGATGCTCATGGTGGCCACCAAGGATGACGCGCTTGCCTTGGCGCAGGAGTTGTTGTCAGCGCAGAAAGCGGATGCACCGACACGCTAGGCACGGCTGACTCCCATGAGTTTTAGCGATGGGAGTTGCCTCCGTTGAGACGATAACAATGGAACTACGCCACCTCCGTTGTTTCATGGCTGTTGCGGAAGAACTCCACTTTGCCCGCGCAGCAGAACGACTGCACATCGAGCAGTCACCGCTGTCGCGCGCGATCAAAGAACTGGAAGAAGACCTCGGTGTACTGCTGTTCGCGCGCACGACACGGAGCACGCGGCTAACCCGCGCCGGCATGCTGTTCATGGAGCATGTTCCTCGTGTTTTTACCGCCTTGCAGCAGGCCCGCGACAGCGTGAAGGCAGCGGCAAACGGCTACCACAGTCAGTTGCGCATCGCCCTGTCAGATGGCATCACATCCTCGCGCTTATCGGCCTTGCTGGCGTTGTGCCGACAGGAAGAACCGGAGATCGAAATCAGGTTGTTCGAGGTGCCTTTGTCGCAGCAGATCAAGGGGCTACACGATGACCTTTACGACGTAGGACTTGCGCAGTCCGATGAAGTTGGTGACGGAATCCTGGCGGAGTCAGTCTGGTCTGATCCATTGATGGTTGCGGTTCCGACAAGGCATCCTCTATTGACGCACAAGCGCATTCCGCTTGATGAAGTGTTGCGTTATCCGCTGGTATTGTGCGATCCGCAGGTGTGCGAGGGTCATGCACGGCAGGTAGCCCGTGTGTTGCGTGCTATCGACCGCGAGCCGCTCGTCGCAGAACGGGTCGCGTCTTTCGATTTGATGATGGCGCTGGTGGCTGCGGGCTTTGCCTTGGGGTTGGCTGGGGCATCGCAGATTGCTGTCAGCCGCGAACCAGGCATCGTGGCTCGCCCTTTGGCGGGGCGCTCGCCGATGCTCACAACCTACCTATTGCGTCTGGATGGAGAGCCTTCCAAGACATTGAGCCATTTCATGGTTCGGGTTGGCAGCATGGAATCGTCCAACATCAGTAAGCTAGTCTCGCATCCAAAACCCGATACCTCGGAGGAGATTGAGCCATGAAGAAGACCATGCCGCTTATGCTCGCCACGATGCTGATGTTGTCCGCCTGCGGAAGATCTGAGCCGACCGAGACGGTGGAGACACTTGCAGCCAATCCCGAGCGATTGAAGGAGCTGCGCCAACAATGCAAGACGGATCGCGCCAAACTCGGTGACGAACTCTGCAATCGCGTGGCCGAAGCCACGAATCGGCGCTTCCTCGGGGACGGCAAGACGCCCTATAACCCGCCAAAGGAAGCACCGAAGTTCTGATCGTTGCCGATTCGCACGAAACTTCGGTTTTCCAACTCGATACGCCGCAATGCGCCTTTGCTTGCGGCGTTTTTCATTCATTCGCCCATGCGCGAAATCTTGCTTTTTTCTCGATATTTCTCCCGATAACGGTCTTTGACCAGCCCTTGACCTGACTCCGATCCTCGCGTGTACGGCACGTCTTTGTGCCGCGTGTTGCGCAGGAAAAAGCGGAGGCCGGGATGCAAGGTCAAGGCGTGCTGCTCGGGCAGATTGCCGTTGTATTCGGCATCGTGTTCGCCGGTGTGTGGGTCGCCACACAATGGACAGCCGCCGCCCTGGGCTACCAGCTACGCCTTGGCTTGCCCTGGTTCGACTTCTTCGGTACGCCGGTCTATCACCCGTGGCGACTGTTCGGGTGGTGGTTCCTCTACGACGGTTATGCGCCACGCATCTTCAGCATAGGCGGTGCCATCGCGGCCGTCAGCGGCCTAGTGGCGGTACTGGTCGCCATCGCCATGTCGGTGTGGCGCTCGCGGCAATCGAAGCTCGTTACGACCTACGGCTCGGCACGCTGGGCTGAAGTCACCGACATTCGCAAGGCTGGACTCGACAAGCCCGCCGGCGTGTTCCTCGGCCTGCATCGCGGCCAGTACCTCCGACACGAAGGCCCGGAACACGTCCTGACCTTCGCGCCGACGCGCTCGGGCAAAGGCGTCGGTCTGGTGGTGCCGACGCTTTTGAGCTGGCCCGCGTCCGCCGTCATCCACGACATCAAGGGCGAGAACTGGCAGATCACGGCCGGCTGGCGCTCGCGCTTTTCGCACTGCCTGCTGTTCAACCCGACCGATGCGAAGTCGGCTGCGTATAACCCGCTGCTCGAAGTCCGGCGCGGCGCGCATGAGGTGCGCGACGTACAGAACATCGCGGACATCCTGGTCGATCCCGAGGGCGCGCTCGAACGCCGCAACCATTGGGAGAAGACCTCGCACGCACTGCTGGTCGGCGCAATCCTGCATGTGCTCTATGCAGGCGAGAACAAGACGCTGCGCGGCGTCGCCAACTTTCTGTCCGATCCCGCGTGTCCCTTCGAGCTGACGCTGCACCGGATGATGACCACGCGGCACCTGGGCGACGCACCGCATCCCGTCGTTGCATCCGCTGCGCGCGAAGTGCTCAACAAATCGGACAACGAGCGGTCGGGCGTGCTGTCCACGGCCATGTCGTTCCTCGGCCTGTACCGCGATCCCACCGTGGCCGAAGTCACGTCGCGCTGCGACTGGCGCATCGCCGACCTGATCGCATCCGAGCATCCCGTCTCGCTGTATCTCGTCGTGCCGCCGTCCGACATCAGCCGCACGAAGCCGCTGGTTCGCCTGATCCTCAACCAGATCGGCCGACGCCTGACCGAATCGCTCGACGGCAGCGATGGCATCGCACGCCGCCACAAGCTGCTGCTGATGCTCGACGAGTTCCCGGCGCTGGGCCGGCTCGACTTCTTCGAGACGGCGCTGGCGTTCATGGCCGGCTACGGTATCCGCAGTTTTCTCATCGCGCAGTCGCTCAACCAGATCGACAAAGCCTACGGCCAGAACCATTCCATTCTCGATAACTGCCATGTGCGCGTGACGTTCGCCACGAACGACGAGCGTACCGCCAAGCGCATCTCCGAAACGCTCGGCACCGCGACCGAGCTGCGCGCCCAGCGCAACTACGCCGGCCATCGGCTCGCGCCGTGGCTCGGGCACCTGATGGTGTCGCGGCAGGAAACCGCGCGCCCGCTGCTGACGCCGGGCGAAGTGATGCAGCTTCCGCCCGACGATGAAGTGGTGATGGTGTCCAGCGTGGCGCCGATTCGCGCGAAGAAGCTGCGCTACTACACCGACGCCAATTTCAAGCGCCGCGTGCCGCCGCCGCCTGCGCTTGCGACCGGGCGCTATGTCGATGCGCCACCGCTGCGGCCCGACGACTGGAGTGGGCTGGCAATTCCTGCCGTGCCGGTTGCGCCCGCCGCTGGCCTGGCTGGCGATGACGCCGGTACTGCCGACGACGGCGGCCCACGTCGTCAGCCCGAACTCTCCGAAGTCGCCGAATACAGCCCCGAACCGCAATCCGCCGACAACGACCTCGCGCTGCTCGATGACGACGACCTGCCGCTGCTGCTTCCTCGTCAGCTTGATCCGGCCATGCAACGCACGGCCCGGCTGGCGTCCCTCGACCAACAAGACGGGATCGAGTTATGAGCCAGTACCGCCTCAACCTGTTCATTCCGCGCGAACACGCCAAACGCCTCGACGAGCTGGCCACGAAGAAAGGCGTCTCGAAGTCCAGCATCGTTGCGGCGGCGCTCGCATCCTGGTTGTCGCCCGACGCGGGCGACCAGCGCGAGGCCGCTATCGCCAAGCGGCTCGACCGGCTGACGCGCCAGTTCGAGCGCCTGGAGCGTGACCAGAACATCGAGATCGAAACGCTGGCGCTGTTCGTCCGCTACTACCTGACCGTCAGCACGCCGGTTCCCGAAGCGCATCAGGAAGCGGCCCGCGCGCAGGGCAAGGCGCGCTTCGAGCAGTTCGTCGAACAGCTCGGCCGCCATCTGATGCGTGGGCGCAGCCTGGTGCGCGACGTAGTGGAGGAATTGAATCCTGATACCGCGCGACTCGATGACGCGGCGGCTTTGGCCGAGGCTCATGAACGTGATGCGGAGCTTGCCTCATGAGCGCGCAACCGCAATCCTTCGCCACCACGTCGCTCGACCGGCGCATCCGCATGTTGCGCACAGCGATGGGGCCGCTGATCGCCGCCGCGCTCGAAGACCCCGACGTGGTGGAAATCATGCTCAACCCCGACCACACGCTATGGGTCGATCGCCTGTCGTCGGGCCGCGCGCCGATGGGCGCGGAGCTGTCCGAAGCCGACGGCGAGCGCATCATCCGCCTGGTCGCCGCGCACGTCGGCGCGGAAGTGCATCGCGGCCAGCCGCTGTTGACCGCCGAACTACCGGAAACCGGCGAGCGATTCGAGGGCATTCTGCCGCCGGCTGCGCCTGGGCCTGCCTTCGCGCTGCGCAAGCGCGCGGTCGGCGTCATTCCTCTGGAGCGTTACGTCGCAGACGGAATGATGACCGCCGAACAGGCGGCGTTCCTGCGCGACGCCGTGCGCGAGCGGCAGAACATCCTCATCGCCGGCGGCACCAGCACCGGCAAGACCACGCTCGCCAATGCCTTGCTCGCCGAGATCGCCGCCACTGGCGACCGCGTGCTGGTGCTCGAAGACACGGTGGAACTGCAATGTGCGGCGCGCGACCACGTACCGCTGCGCACGCGCGCGGGCGTTGTGTCGATGACGGAGTTGGTACGCGCCACGATGCGCCTGCGTCCCGACCGCGTGATCGTCGGCGAGGTGCGCGGCGGCGAGGCGCTGGATCTCATCAAGGTATGGGGCACGGGCCACCCCGGCGGCATCGCCACGATTCACGCCGGCTCGGCCGTGGGCGCGCTGCTGCGGCTCGAACAACTGATTCTCGAAGTGGCCGTGAACCCGCCGCGTGCGCTCGTTGCCGAGGCGGTCAACGTCGTCATCCATATCGCCGGCCGCGGCCGGCGCCGCCGCATCGAAAGTATCGCCTGCGTCCTTGGCTTCGACGGCGTGGGCTACCGCCTGGCGGATGCGCTGAAACCCGCGCTTCCCGAGCTGCCGCTTTCTTCCCCGTCCCTCGACCATCCTGGAGAACTGCCATGACGCAGATGCACGCCCATGCTTTCCGCTTTTCCGTAAATCCAATTTCCATCCTCGCGCGTCTGCGCCATCTGGCCCGGCCGGCGCACCACGGTCTGCTGTCGGCCGCCGTCATGGTGATGGCGGCCGGCACGGCGAAGGCGTCCGGTTCGTCGATGCCGTGGGAAACGCCGCTGCAATCCATTCTCGATTCGATCCAGGGGCCGGTCGCCAAGATCGTCGCGGTGCTCATCATCATTTCGACCGGCCTGGCGCTGGCCTTCGGCGACACCAGCGGCGGCTTTCGCAAGCTGATCCAGATCGTGTTCGGCCTGTCCATCGCATTCGCGGCATCGAGCTTCTTCCTGTCGTTCTTCAGCTTCTCCGGCGGGGCCGTCGTATGAGCACCGTCAACGACCTGCCGGGCTTCGAGGTGCCGCTGCATCGCTCGCTGACCGAGCCGATCCTGATGGGCGGCGCCCCGCGCACCGTGGCGATTGCCAACGGCACGCTGTCCGGCGCGGTCGGGTTGGGCCTGCAACTGTGGATTCCTGGCATCGCGCTCTGGATCGTCGGCCATTCGCTGGCCGTGTGGGGCGCGCGCGTGGACGCGCAGTTCATGCAGGTGTTTGCGCGGCATCTCCGGCACAAGCCGCTGCTGGATGTGTGACGGGAGACGCCGCGATGCTCAACCTCGCCGAATACCGTCATCGACCGGCCTTGCTCGCCGACTGGCTGCCGTGGGCCGGACTCGTCGCGCCCGGCGTCGTGCTCAACAAGGACGGCAGTTTCCAGCGCACGGCGCGCTTTCGTGGGCCTGATCTCGATAGCGCGACGCAGAGCGAATTGATCGCCACGACCGCGCGCCTGAACAACGCGCTGCGCCGGCTCGGTGCCGGCTGGGCGCTGTACGTCGAAGCCGAACGACGGGCGGCGGCCGACTATCCGCACTCGGATTTTCCCGAACCGCTGTCCTGGCTGGTGGACGAGGAGCGCCGCGCGACCTTCGAGGAATCGGGCAACCACTTCGAGAGCGGCTATCACCTCACGCTGCAATACCTGCCACCGGAGGAATCGCGCGCACGCGCCGCAAAACTGCTGTACGAAAATACGCCTACGTCCGGCGTGGACTGGCACGAACGCCTGACCGCGTTCGTCGCGGAAACCGCGCGCGTCTTCGATCTGCTGGACGGCGTGATGCCGGAAATCGACTGGCTCGATGATGCCGAAACGCTGACCTACCTGCACGCGACCGTCTCGACGCGACATTATCGCGTCAAGGTGCCGGAGGTGCCGTTCCACCTCGACGCGCTGCTGGCCGACATGCCGCTGGTCGGTGGCCTCGCGCCCATGCTGGGCGACCAGCACCTGCGCGTCGTCACCGTGCGCGGCTTTCCGACCTCGACCTGGCCGGGGATTCTGGACGACCTCAACCGGCTCGGTTTCGCCTACCGCTGGAGCACGCGCTTTCTGTGTCTGGACAAGGCCGAGGCCGAGAAGGAACTCGGGCGGCTGCGCCGGCAGTGGTTCGCCAAGCGCAAGAACGTCCTCGCCTTGCTGCGCGAAACGATCTTCCAGCAGGAATCGCCGCTGGTCGATACCGACGCGAGCAACAAGTCGGCCGATGCGGACGCCGCGATGCAGGAACTCGGTAGCGATCAGGTTGCTTTCGGTTTTGTCACGGCGACCGTGACCGTGCTCGATGACGACGCCGACACGGCCGACGAGAAGCTGCGCCAGGTGGAGCGCGTGATTCAGGGCCGGGGCTTCGTGACGATTCCCGAAACCCTCAATTCGGTGGAGGCGTGGCTATCGTCGGTGCCGGGCAATGCGTATGCGAATGTCCGCCAGCCTATCGTCTCGACGCTGAATCTCGCGCACCTGATGCCGGTGTCGGCGGTATGGGCTGGGCCGGAGACGAACGCCCATCTCGATGGCCCGCCGCTGATCGTCACCCGCACCGAAGGCGCGACGCCGTTTCGCCTCGTCACGCACATCGGCGACGTGGGCCATACGCTGATTGCCGGCCCGACCGGCATGGGTAAATCCGTGCTGCTCGCCACATTGGCGATGCAGTTCCGCCGCTATCCCGGCGCACGCATCTTCGCTTTCGACATGGGCCGCTCGATGCGGGCAACGGCGCTGGGCCTTGGTGGCGAGTATTACGACCTCGGCGCCGATGGCGCGATCGCGTTCCAGCCGCTCGCCCGCATCGACCAGGAGGGCTATCGCACCTGGGCCGCCGAATGGGTCGAAGGCCGCCTGACGCACGAAGGCGTCGCGGTCGGCCCCGACGAGAAGGCGGCCATCTGGTCGGCGCTCGGCAGTCTCGCCGGTGCGCCGCTCGAACAACGCACGCTCACGGGCCTGTCGGTACTGCTGCAATCGAACGCGCTGCGCCAGGCGCTTGCGCCGTATGTGCTCGGTGGCGCGCACGGCAAGCTGCTCGACGCCGACCACGACCGGCTCGGCATGGCCGACGTGCAGTGCTTCGAGATGGAAGAACTGATGCACAGCAAGGCCGCGGTGCTGGCCGTGCTGGGCTATCTGTTCGCGCGCTTCGACGAGCGATTCGATGGTGCGCCGACGCTGCTGATCCTCGACGAATCCTGGCTGTTCCTCGATGACCCGGTATTTGCCGCGCGCATCCGGCAATGGCTCAAGACGCTGCGCAAGAAAAACGTCAGCGTGATCTTTGCCACGCAGTCGCTCGCGGACATCAAGGATTCGACCATTGCGCCGGCGATCATCGAGAGCTGCGCGAGCCGCATCTTCCTGCCAAACCCGCAGGCCACTGAACCGCAGATTCGCACGATCTACGAAGGCTTTGGCCTCAACAGCCGACAGATCGAGATCGTCGCCACCGCGCAGCCCAAGCGCGACTACTACTACCAGTCCCGCGCAGGCAATCGCCTGTTCGATCTTGATCTTGGGCCGGTCGCGCTCGCATTCGCGGGCGCTTCGACACCGCAAGACCAACGCGCGATGGATCAAATCCGCGACCGCGTGCTGACGCAGGCGGGCGCTCCCGGCTTCGCCGGTGTGTGGCTGCGTCATCGCGGCCTCGATTGGGCGGCCGACCTGTTGCCCGCGTTTCCCAAACCGGCGCCATCCGCCGCGTCCTTCCTCGCTCCTCAACCGCTGGAGGTTTCGCCATGAAGATTCGCTTTCTTGCCCTCGCCGTTGCCACGTTCATCGGCGTAATGCCCGCTGCGCACGCGCAATGGGCCGTCATCGACGCGACCAATCTCGTGCAGAACACGATGACGGCCGCACGCACGCTGGAGCAGATCAACAACCAAGTCCGGCAACTCCAGAACCAGGCGCAGTCGCTGATAAATCAGGCGCGCAATCTGGAGAGCTTGCCGTTCAACGTCGTTAGTCGGCTGCAATCGAATCTGGCGACCACGCAGCAGCTCATCACGCAGGCGCAGGGGCTGGCGTTCCAGGTGCAAAACATGGATCAGCAGTTCGCGCAGCTATATCCACAACAGTACGCCGCGACCGTGAGCGGCAACCAGATGTACCAGGACGCGCATCAACGCTGGCAGAACACGCTCAACGGCTTGCAGACCGCGATGCAGATGCAGGCGCAGGTGTCGCAGAACGTGACCACCGACCAGGGCGTGCTGACTGACCTCGTAGGCCAGAGCCAGTCCGCGACCGGCGCATTGCAAGCACAGCAGGCGACCAATCAGCTTCTCGCGTTGCAGGCCAAGCAGTCGATCCAGTCGCAGCAGCTCCAGCTCACGCAGGGCCGCGCGTCGGCGCTGGAACTGGCGAGGCAGGCCGCCGCCGTCGAGCAAGGCCGCGTCATCACGCAGCGGTTCCTCGGCACCGGCACGCCGTACACGCCGGAAACAGTGAGCTTCTACGGGAACTGACGGCCATGAACCGCGTGCCCGTCCTGTTCGTCATCGCGTGCCTGCTGGCCGGTTGCGACCGGCCGCAGGCGCTGTCGGTCGATGCGCTCGCCGCCGACCCCGCACGATTGCACGCGCTGCACGGGCAATGCCTGCACGGCCAGCACGATGCCGCTTTCTGCGCGCAGGTCGAACAAGCCAACCTGCGGCGCTTTTTCTCCGGGCGCGTCGGCCCCGGCGAGTACCAGACGCTCGCCGACCTGCCGCCCATTCCGGCCAGCTTCGACGGCCCCAGCGAATCGACGGAGCAACGGCCATGAACGATGTTTCGATCATCGACCACTTCCTCAATGTCTTCTCCACCTACATCGACTCGGGTTTTGGCCTGCTGCGTGGCGAGGTCGGATTTCTGACCGCGACGCTGGTGGTCATCGACATGACGCTGGCGGGCCTTTACTGGTCGCTCGGCCACGCCACCGGCCAGAGCGAAGACGTGATGGCGAAGCTCATCCGCAAGGTGCTCTACGTCGGCGCCTTCGCCTACATCATCGGCAACTTCAACATGCTGTCCGGCGTCGTGTTCCGCTCTTTCGCCGACCTCGGCCTGACCGCCACCGGCTCGGCCGTGAGCATGGAGACGTTTCTGCAACCGGGGCATCTCGCCAAGACCGGCATCGACGCCGGTATGCCGATCCTCGAACAGATCAGCGACATGGCGGGCTTTCCCGAGGTGTTCATCAACATCACGCCCATCGTCGTGATGTTCCTCGCCTGGCTGACCGTCATCGTCTGTTTCTTCGTGCTGGCGGTGCAGCTTTTCATCACGTTGATCGAGTTCAAGCTGACCACGCTGGCCGGCTTCGTGCTGGTGCCGTTCGCGCTCTGGAACAAGACTGCGTTCCTCGCCGAAAAGGTACTCGGCAACGTCGTATCGGCGGGCATCAAGGTACTGGTGCTGGCGGTCATCGTCGGCATCGGCACGGGCCTGTTCGCGCAGTTCCCGACCACGCCCAGCGAGCCGTCCATCGACCATGCGCTGGTGGTGATGCTGGCCTCGCTCGCCTTGCTCGCGCTCGGCATCTACGGGCCGGGCATTGCGACCGGCCTCGTGTCCGGCGCGCCGCAGCTCGGCGCGGGCGCAATGGCCGGTGCCGCCGTGGGCGCAGCCGGCGCCGCTGTCGCCATTGGCGCGGCGGCTACGGGTGTCGGCGGTGCAGTGGTGGCCGGGGCACGCATGGCGCCCGCCGCCGCCAGCGCGCTCGGCAAAGGCGCACGCATGGCCGCCTCTACGGCCAGCAGTGCCGGCTCGGCATTTCAGGCGGGTTCCGCTGCCGCCGGTGGCGGCGCGAAAGGCGCGATGGCGGGCTTTGGCAACGTCGCCAAGACCGGCGCACAGACTGTCGGCCAGAAGGCCGCCGCTGGCGCGCGCTCGTTCGGGCAACGCGCCGCCGCCGCGTTCCGTTCGGACAGCGCAAGCACCAGCGCAGGTGCATCCGGTAGCGGCGGCACGTCTCCCGGCGCGGCTGCATCCGGCGAATCCACTGCTGACCAGCCGCAACCCGCGTGGGCCAAACGCCTGCACCGCCGCCAGCAGATCACCCATGCCGCGACCACCGCCGCGCACACGCTGCACGGCGGGGACGGCGGCGGTTCGGCGCAAGGCCCGAGCCTGGGCCAACCCGACGAATGAACGCCTCTTGAGGAGAACCCGCCATGCGATTCAAGCGACCGCAGGTGCGCTACGCCAGTACGCCGCAGCCTGCCACTCCGTACCAGTCCGCCGCGCAGGTGTGGGACGAGCGCATCGGCTCGGCCCGCGTGCAGGCGAAGAACTGGCGCTTCATGGCCTTTGGCTGCCTCGCGCTTGCGCTGCTGATGGCCGGTGGCCTCGTGTGGCGCTCGGCGCAGTCCATCGTCACGCCCTACGTGGTGGAGGTGGACAAGACCGGCCAGGTGCGCGCGGTCGGCGTTGCCACTACGCCGTACCGGCCCGCCGATGCGCAGATCGCCTATCACCTGGCGAACTTCATCATGCTGGTTCGCTCGCTCTCCATCGACCCCATCGTGGTACGGCAGAACTGGCTCGACGCCTACGACTACACCACGGACAAGGGCGCGGCCGTGCTCAACGACTACGCGAGCAAGAACGATCCGTTCGCGCGCGTCGGCAAGGAATCGGTGACGGTGCAGATCACCAGCGTCACGCGCGCCAGCGATGCGTCATTCAACGTGCGCTGGACGGAACAGCACTTTGCCAACGGCGCACCGACCGGCACCGAACGCTGGAACGCCGTGGTGTCCATCGTCCTGCAAACCCCGCGCACCGAACAGCGGCTGCGCAAGAACCCGCTCGGCATCTACGTCAACGGCCTGTCGTGGAGCCGCGAGCTGGACGCGTCTGAAGGAGCCAAGCCATGAACCTGTCTTTCCGCTTTTACGCTTTCGTGCTGACCGTGGCAGTCCTGTCGGGCTGCGCCTCGCAGGGCAAGCCACCGCCACACATCTCGCTCGACGAGCCGGTGCAGGCACAGAAGCAGCCCGATCCACCCAAGCCGGTCGAAGTGGTGGAGGTGCCGAAGGTGTTGCCGATGCCGGCGCAGATGAAGCCGCTGCCGGACGTGGATGACACCAAACCCGCACCGGAACCGACCGACGAAACCGCGCGCGTCTCGCGTGCGAATGCCGAGGCACGTATGGCCCCCACGCGCGAGGGCTTCGTCAACGCGATCCAGGTTTGGCCCTTCACCGACGGCGCGCTGTATCAGGTCTATGCCGCGCCGGGCCGCGTTACCGTGATTTCGCTCCAGGCCGGCGAGGAGCTGGTGACGGTCGCTGCCGGCGACACCGTGCGCTGGATCGTCGGCGACACGTCCAGCGGCGCCGGCGACGCGCTGCGCGTGAACGTGCTGGTGAAACCGATCCGTTCGGGCCTCAAGACAAACCTCGTCATCACCACCAGCCGGCGTACCTACCTGATCGAACTGACCTCGACCGACAAGGCATGGATGGCGTCGGTGTCGTGGGAGTATCCGAAAGACCAGATGCTCGCCTTGCAGCGGCAGGATCAAGCCGCGCAGGCAGCGGCACCCGTCGATACCGGCCTGTCGCTGGAGAAGATCCGCTTCCGCTACGCGATCAACGGCAGCAATCCGCCGTGGAAGCCGCTGCGCGCCTTCGACGATGGCGAGAAGGTCTATATCGAGTTTCCACCCGGCATCGCCCAGGGCGAACTGCCGCCGCTGTTCGTCATCGGCGCGCAGGGTGATGGCCAGCTCGTCAACTACCGTTTCCGCCCGCCGTATTACATCGTGGATCGGCTGTTCGGCGCGGCCGAACTACGCCTGGGCGGTGACAAGGGCGATGTGGTGCGTATCGAGCGCACGGACGGCACGCGGGGGAACTGACCATGAGCCAGGACAACACCCCCGACGTGCCGATCCCCGATACCGCGCCGAAGGTCACGCCGGAGAATGTGACACTGCGGGCGCAGCCGCGCCCGGTAACGCGCCTCAACCGCCGCACGCTGGCGCTGCTGGCCGGTGGCCTCGGCATTGCGGTGCTCGGCGCAACGATGTGGTCGTTGCAGCCGAAGCACTCGCGCGGCAACACCGATGCGAGCGAGCTTTACAACGTCGATCGCGTATCGAAGTCCGAAGAACTCGGCCAGCTTCCCGCTGACTACTCGAAGCTGCCGCCGCAGCCAACACCGCTGCCGGCGAAAGTGCCAGAGCTAGGGCCGCCGCTGCCGGGCGATCTCGGCCCGGCTATCGTCCAGTCGCAGCAGCCGGCGGTGGCGAACTACGCGCCACCCGGTCAGGACGCGGCGGCGGCCGAGCGCGACGCGCTACGCAAGGAGGCCGAAGCGGCAGCGGGTTCGTCGGTGTTTTTCCGTTCCAGCAACACGCAGCGCGCCGCTGCCGCGACCGCTGCGCCCACACAGACCGCTTCGGCTGCGCCCGCATCCGGTCTGGCGGGCTTCGACCCACAGGCCGCAGGCCCGGCCTCGACGGCGGCGCAGCCGGCCGATCCTACTGCCGTGCAGAACCGGCAAGACCAGAAAGAGGCGTTCCAGAAAGCCGGAACCACGCAAACCCGTAATTCCGGCAGTCTGCAAACGCCGGCCTCGCCGTATCAGGTGATGGCCGGCACCGTGATCTCGGCAGCGCTGGTGACGGGTATCAAGTCTGACCTGCCGGGCGACGTGATCGGCACCGTGACGGCACCGGTGTACGACACGGCGACGGGCCGCTATCTGCTGATTCCGCAGGGTTCGCGCATCCTCGGCAAATACAACAGCCAGGTCGCCTACGGGCAGAGTCGCGTGCAGATCGTGTGGAACCGCATCATCCTGCCGGACACGTCTTCGCTCACGCTGGACAACTTGGCTGGTGCCGATCCCGCCGGCTATGCCGGTCTGGAGGATGGCGTCGATTGGCATTGGGGACGCATTCTGGCGGGTGCCGCGCTGTCCACTATATTGGGCGTGGGTTCCGAGCTGGCCGTCTCGAACCAGGGCAATGCCAACGGCAATACCGTGATCGCGTTCCGGGATAGCGCTCAGGACACGGCCAATCAGGTCGGCCAGGAATTCACGCGCCGAAACCTCAACATCCAGCCGACGTTGACCGAACGACCGGGCCTGCCAGTCAGCATCATCGTCAACCGCGACATCGTGCTGCGGCCGTACCAGCCACTGTTCTTCAATCGGGGAGTTTCGCCATGAGTACGACGCGCAAGCTGCGGCTCGGGCCGCTGCCGAAGACCACAAGCATCAAGCTGACTTTTGCGTGCCCGACTACGCTCAAGGCTGACCTTGACCGCTACGCGGCCATGCACTCGCAGACCTATGGCGAAGCAGTCGATGCCACGGCGCTGATCCCGCACATGCTGGAGGCGTTCATGGCAGGGGATCGGGGATTCAAGAAAGGAGCGACGGCCAAGGCGCCGCCGCCGAAGCAGCCTTGATGATGCGGATGCTTCGATAATCGCTCAATGACGAAAGCGCAGCCCACGGGCTGCGCTTTCGTTTCTGGAGGTTGGATGGCAAGTCGAAGCTATGATGGCGGGTGCGACCTTGCCCGCTGCCGCGCCCTTGGGCTTACCGCCGCGAGGCGCCTACATGGCACCTAGCTCGATAAGCAGCAAAAGTGTGCAGCGGTCGAAATCTGGCCTAACCTGTTGCCCCACAAGACCTTTCAGACCGCCGCTCGATTGCAATACGAACTTGACAGCGGACATTTTTTAGGCGTTCTTTGCGCGCGGCGGCCGCATCGATGCGCAGTCTTGATGCGGCCGCGCCTACGCTGCAGGCAGGAACATTGCGCCGGGCTTTCCCCCGGCTTGCCGTCATGTCGACCTGGATCGTTTACCGGCTGGCGCTCGGCGCGCTGGCCATCGCCGCGCTGGTGCTGCTGTTCGCCGCCGAATACGGGCTCGCCAGCGCCATCGCGCGCCGCGAGCATGGCTTCGCGCGCGCGCCGGACGAGCAGGGGCCGTAGCGGCCCGGCGCCGCGCCCGCGCGGCGCGCCTAGTTCTGGAGCACCTGCGCGGCGAAGCCGGCGAGGTAGCCGCTGCCGATGCAGGCGGCCAGCCAGCCGGCCAGGATGAGGGCGCTTTCCTTGAAGGTCATGGCGTGCTCCCGCGCGCGGCTCAGACGGCGAAGCCGAACGGGTACTCGTTGACCACGGTGCGGGCGCCGCCGCCGAAGGCATCCGCGCCGCCGGCAGCGCGCGCATGGCCGTGGCCGTTGCCGGCATCGGCGCCGCGCGCGTCGGCGGCGAAGGCGGAGTTGAGCGAGAGCAGGGCGGCGCCGGCGAGGGCGGCGGCGAGCAGCAGGCGGGTGGTGGTGATGGTCATGGCGGATCGCTCTTTGTTGAAATCGGCAGAAGCGTTCGCGCTTCCATGCCACCAAGAATAGATCCGCGGCCTTGCCGCAATGCGGTGCCGTCTCGTATTCGATATTCAGGAAATTTGAATATACATCCGGCCGATGGGGTCATGCGGCGGGCCATGAGGCGGGGTACGCGGCGGGCCGCCGGCCCGGCAGGCGCCGCCGGCCCGGCGGCTCAGCGCGGCCCCGCGCCGGCGGGCTTCAGCGGCGCCATTCGCGCTCGTGCCCGCGATCGTCGTACCGGTCGTGCTCGTGATCGTCATGGTGATCGCGCCAGCGCCGCTCGCGCCATTCGCGCTCACGCCAGGCCCGCTCGCGCCAGCCCGGGCCGTAGTAGCCCGGACCGTAGTAGCCGGGGCCCACCACCACGGGCGCCGGCGCGACGTACACGGGCGCCGGCGCATAGACCGGCGCGGGCTGGTACACCGGGGCCGGCTGGTACACCGGGGCCGGCGCGACGTACACCGGCGCGGGCACGCCGATGCCGATGTCCACGTCGACGCGCGCGCTGGCCGCGCTCGAAGCCAGCGCGGTGGAAACCGCGACGGCGGCAAAGGTGCAAAGGGTGGCGATGTTTCGCACGGGGGCAGCTCCGGTTGGCAAGTGACTGCACTTTAGCCGGTCGCGCCGGCGCCAGGTATTAGCGGCCCAATACAACTGTGTCCGGGTGTAACGTCCACGCCCGGGTCCGCGCTCGGTTTGCCCCTACGCGCTGCGCCACGGCATGCGCCGGCCCAGCCACGGCGCCAGCGCGGTGGTGGCCACGCCCAGCGCGATCAGCGCCAGCCCGGCCGACAGGTCGGCGGAGATGCGCTCGTGGAAGGCCGCCGCGGAGACGATCAGCCCGATCACCGGCACGCACAGCATGGCCACCGAGGTGGCCGCCGGCGGCAGCGCCTGCGTCATGTTCAGCACCACGATGAAAGTCAGCGCGGTGGCCAGCGGGCCGGTGTAGAACAGCAGCGGCCAGATCTCCGGGATGGACAGGAAATGCGGCGCGCCGTCGCGCAGCAGCGCCAGCAGCACCAGCGGCACCGAGGCCACGGCGGTCTCCCACGGAATCATGTCCGCGCCCAGGCGCACCGCGCGGCTGGCGCGCAGCTGGATGATGCTGAGCGACCACGCCAGCGAGGCGCCGAGCAGCATCGCCAGCCCCACCACCGTATGCAGCTGCCAGCCGCCCAGCGCCGGCGCCACCATCAGCGCGATGCCGGCGTAGCTCAGCCCGGTGGCGATCCACTGCGGGCGCGACAGCCGCTCCTTGAGCACCAGCGACGACAGCGGGATCACCCACACCGAGGTGGCATAGGCGATCACCGAGGCGCGCCCGGGCGGCACGTACTGCAGCGCCCACAGCGCCAGCGCGGTGAAGGCCGCCATCTGCAGCAGGCCCACGCCGATCACCAGCGGCCATTCCTGCCGGCTCGGCAGCCGCAGCCGGCGCAGCATGCCCAGCACCACGAAGCTGATCGCCGCGGCCGAGACGAAGCGCGCGGCGGCGAACCACAGCGGGCTGACGTGGGTCAGGCCCAGTTTCATCACCGGCCAGTTGCCGCCCCAGATCGCCACGGCGCAGGCCAGCGGAACGAACCGGCGCCATCCTTGTTGTGCTGCTTGCATGCTTCGACTCGTATTGCGGTGCCGCCAGTGCGGAAACGTCCTTTGCGCCCGGCGCGCGAATGCACCTGGGCGACCCGGAAAGTCTACGTTCTGGTGCGCCGCAGCAAAAACCGAAGTTCGCTGCATGGATCGCGCATGGCGGCATAGAATGCCGTCATTCGATCGAACCGGAGTGCAACGTGCTGGAAGACCTGGAACTGGACGCCACCGACATCCGCATCCTCAACGAGCTGCAGCGCGACGCCAGCCTGACCAACGTGGAGCTGGCCAGCCGCGTCAGCCTGTCGCCGTCGCCGTGCCTGGCGCGCGTCAAGCAACTGGAGAAGCGCGGCGTGATCTCGCGCCGGGTGACGCTGCTCGACGCGCGCCGCCTCGGGCTGAAGGTGGTGGTGTTCATCCAGGTCTCGCTGGACAAGCAGCGGCGCGAAAGCCTGGACGTGTTCGAGCGGCGCATCGCGGCGCTGCCGCAGGTGATGGAGTGCTACCTGATGTCGGGCGACGCCGACTACCTGCTGCGCGTGATCGTGCCCGACGTGGAAGCGCTGGAGCGGCTGATCATCGACCAGATCACGCGCATCCCCGGCGTGTCGAACATCCGCTCGAGCTTCGCGCTCAAGCAGGTGCTGTACAGCACGGCGCTGCCGCTGGCCTAGTCCCGTCCCGCCTGTTGCCGGGCCTCCCGCGCGCACAGCGCCACCACGCTGTCGAGGCGCGTGTCGGCGCAGGCCACGGCGATGCCGCCGGCCAGCAGCGGCGCGGCCAGCCGCGTGAGCACGTTGCCGGGCGGCATCTCCACCGCCAGCCGCATGCCGCATTCGCGCGCCAGCAGCATGGTCTCGTGCCAGCGCACCGGCACCGCGAGATTGCGCGCGAGGTCGGCGGCGATGCGCGCCGGGTCGCGCAGCTCGCGCGCGGCGCTGGCGCTGAAGTAGCGCAGGCGCGGCCGCGCCACCGCGACGCCGGCGAAGGCGCGCTCCAACTCGGTCGCCTGCGGATCGAGCAGCGCGCAGTGCGACGGCACGCTGATGGCCACCGGCTTGGCCGCGTGGGCGCCGGCGGCCAGCGCCAGTTCGGCCACGCGCGCCATCGCCGCCTCGGCGCCGGCGATCACGATCTGCATCGGCGCGTTGAAGTTGGCCAGGTAGACCGGCGCGGCCGGCGCGCATACCCGCGCCACGATGCGTTCGAGCGGCGCGCGCTCCAGCCCGAGGATGGCCGTCATGCCGTAGCCGCGCGGATAGGCCTGCGCCATCAGCCGCGCGCGCAGCGCCACCAGCCGGACCGCGTCGGCATGCTCCAGCACGCCCGCGCACACGGCCGCCGCATAGGCGCCGATGGACAGGCCCGCCACCGCGTCGGGCCGCGCGCCTTCGGCCAGCAGGCAGCGCGCCGTCGCCACGCCGGCGGTCAGCAGGCAGAGCTGCACGGCCACGGTGGAGGCCAGCGCCGCCGCGCTGTCGAGCGCCAGCACGTCCTCGCCGAGCGCCGCGCTGGTCTCGGCCACGGTGGCGCGCGCGGCCGGGTGGTCCGGCAGCGCGTGCAGCATGCCGGGCCGCTGCGCGCCCTGGCCGGGGAAGGTGAACAGCGTGCTCATGGTGCTCATGGGCGTGCCGCCGGCGCCAGCCACGGGTCCTCGCACATGACCGGGCCATCCGCGGTCTTGAGCAGCACGCGCCCGCCCGTGCGCGCGCGCTCGCGCAGCGCGAACGCGCCGCGCGGCGTGCCGACCTGGATGTCGAGGCGGGGATCGTCGAGCAGCGCGATCAGCGCGCGCTCGGCGGGCGGCGCGAGCGGCGCGGCGGCGGTGACGAGCAGGTCGAGGTCGCTGCCCTCGTGCAGCAGGTCGAGGCCCGACGCGAGGCTGAAGCCCACGCTGCCGGCCACGCCCCAGTCCACCCGCATGGCGTCCAGCAGCGGCGCGGCGCGCGCGAGCGCGGCCAGCGCGGGCAGCGCCCGGCGCGGATGCTCGCGCCAGCGCGCCAGCCGCGCGATCCTGCGCGGCGTGACGGCGCGCGCCACCTGCGCGGCGGGCAGCCACGCGGCGTGGCGCTGCGCGCGCGTGACGCCGCGCAGGCCCACCGGGATGCGGCCGCGCGCATCGGCGCGCGCGCGCCGCACCACCAGCGGCGCCTGCGCCAGCCACGCGGCGCTCGCCCACGCGGGCAGCGCGCAGTCCGCGCGGTCCGCATGGTCCGCGCAGTCAGCAACGAAGGCGGCGGGATCGGCGAGCCACAGCAGGTCGTGCGGCAGCGGGGCGGATGCGGTCATGGCCTGCGGGCGCGGCGCGCGTCAGTCATCCCACTGCCGCGCCAGCACTTCGCGCACGCGGCCCGACGCCTGGCGGTTGGGTCCGCCCAGGCGGCTGCGCAGGTCGCGCTGCGGGTCGGCCAGGATGTCGGCGAGCGCGGCCAGCAGCGCGCCCTGCACGGTATCGAGGTCGGCCGCATCGGGCGCGGCCGCGTGGCCCACGCGGATGCGCCGCCACAGCAGGCCCAGCGTGGCGTAGCTGCCGATGTCGTAGGCCATCGGCGGCACGCTGGCGGCGAACGTTTCCAGGTCTTCCACGCTGCGCATGGTGATGCGCGCGGCGGCCTGCTTGCCCATCGCGTGGACTTCCACGCCGGCGTCGTCGAGCGCGAGCAGGCGGTTGGCCTGGTAGCCGTGCGCGAGGAAGGCGCCCGACATGGCGGGCCCGACCAGCAGCGCGATGACCGGGTGCCCGCGCAGCCGCGCTTGCGCGTAGGCGCCGGCGGCGCCGGCCAGCGACTGGTGGATCCCGAACGCTTCCTCGCGCCGGCCATAGGCCTGGCTGGGCGTGTCGACGATGGCGACGACGGGCCGCTTGATGGCGGTGTCGCGGTCGGCCTGCACCACCTCGTGCACGGCGCGCGCCAGCGACCAGCCTTCGATCACGCCGGCCTCGCCGTGGCGCGCGCGCGGCCACGCGCTGGCCGGGTCGGGCACCAGCGCGACGAAGCGCGCCGGCTGGCCGCCGAGGGCGGCATCGGCCACCTGCACGCTGGCCGGGTAGCCGGCCACGCGCGCGGCGTTGCCGCTCAGCGCGGCCAGCCAGGCGGCGCCGCGGCTGGCGGCGGGGTTTGCGGTCTCGGTCTCGGTCGCGGTTGCGATTGCGGTTGCGGTTGCGATATTCATGACGAAGCTCCGTCGGCGTAGATGTCGCGCACGGTCTGCGGCTCCGGCTGGCGCGCCGGATCGTACGACCGCAGCCGCGCCAGGTAATGCGCGTAGCGCTCGCTGCGGTGCGTGGCCGGCGGCCCGGCCGCCAGCAGCGCGCGCACGGTGGCGCGGATGGCCGCGCTGTCGTCTTCCACGTAGCGGTCCGCCAGCCCGGTGGCGATGCGCTGCTCGCCGCCGGTGAAGCTCCAGATGAACGGGCGGTCGCGCGAATCGTATTCGGCCACGCCGGCTTCCTGCTCGATCACGGCCGGGCCGTTGAGGCCGAGCCGCGCCTCGCGCGTGACCACCAGATAGCTGCACAGCCCGGCGGCGATCGACATGCCGCCGAAGCAGCCGACCTGCCCGGCGATCACGCCGACCACCGCCTGGTAGCGGCGCAGGTCGGCGATGCCCGCGTGGATCTCGGCGATGGCGGCGAGGCCGAGGTTGGCCTCCTGCAGGCGCACGCCGCCGGTCTCGAACAGGATCACCGCGCGCGTGGGCACGCCGCGGCGGTTGTCCTGCGCGGCCAGCTCCAGCGCGCCGGCGATCTTGGCGCCGCCGACCTCGCCCAGGCTGCCGCCCTGGAACGCGCCTTCGATGGCCAGCACCACGGCGCTGTGGCCGTCGATGCGGCCCTTGGCCACGATCACGCCGTCATCGGCCTGCGGCACCACGCCCTGGCGCGCCAGCCACGGCGACACCAGCCCGTCGAACGGGCCGGCCAGTTCGCGCACGGTCCCGGCATCGAGCAGCGCATGCGCGCGGGCGCGCGCGCCCAGCTCGACGAAGCTCTCGCGTCCGAGCAGCGACGGATGGTTCATGGCTGCTCCTTGCTGTTGTCGTCGGCGGATGCGTCCAGCGCTTCGAACGCCTCGGCCAGGCGCATGCCGACCACGCCCGGCGTGGCGCCGAAGTCGTGGATGCGGATGCGCATGGCCGCGCGCGGCCCGGCCTTGAACACGCGCGCGAGCTGCGCGTCCCACACCTTGCCGTAGCCGTCCACCGAGGTGGTGACGTCGATCACGGTGGTGCCGGCGCTGCCGGGCTCGACCAGGACCTCGAGGTCGCCGGAGCCGACCACGCCGACCAGCACGCGGCGGCCGGCCGGCGCGCCGGCGGGATATTCGAACTGAAGCTGTTCCATTTACTTGTCTCCTTGCAGGCTGGCGGGGGCGGCGTCGAGCGATGCCATCGCCAGCGGCAGGCGGTCGAGGAAAAAGGTGGCGGCGAGCAGGTCGGCGGCGCCGCCGGGCGAGGCGTTGCAGGCCAGCATGCCGGCCTCCAGCGCGCGCAGCAGGCGGCGCCCGGGCAGCGTGGCGATGCCGCCGGCGTCCAGCACCCGCGCCGCGCCGGACTGCATCAGCGCCAGCCCGTCGCGGCCGGCGCGGGCCAGCACGCAGGTGTCGTCGAGCCGGCTCATGATCGCCAGCAGCGCGTTGACGCGCGCGCTCGGCTCGGCGTCGCCGCGCGCGCGGCTGCGCCGCAGCTCGGGCAGGCCGGCGCGCAGCACGTGCGGAAAGCCGGCCTGCGCCTGGCCGCGCGCGCCGCGCACGCCGTAGTCGAGGCAGGCGCGCTCGCCCTTGTGGCCGGTGCGCGCGGGGCGGTGGCGGTCGGGCAGGCGCGCCACGGCGCCGGCGGTGCGCGCCACGGCATGGGCGGAATGCGGCGAGCGGGTGGCGCGCGGCTGCTGGTGCCAGCCAGCGGCGCCGACCAGCAGGCCCAGGCTCCAGATCGCGCCGCGGTGCGTGTTGACGCCGCCGGTGGCGCGCATCATCGCGGCCTCCGCTTCGCGGCCCAGCGCGCCGAGCGTCTCGCGCAGCGCCACGCCGGGCCGCGCGGCCCGTAGGCCGGCGGCGGCCATCGCCGCGAAGGCGGGATGCAGCGCGCGCGCCGAGCGGCACATCAGGTCCAGGTCGAGGTCGGCATGGGCGCCGCTGCCGCGGCCGTCCACCAGGCCGGGCTTGGGCGACAGCGCGGCCTCGTCGAGCAGCGCGGCCACGGCGAGGTCGGCCAGCATGGCGGCGGCGGGCGGCAGGCCCGCATCGGGCCGCGCGAGCAGGGCGGGGCTTGCCATCACCAGCTCCTGAAGCGTGCCGGCGGCTGGTACAGCCCGCCCGACCAGTCGACCAGGTCGGCCATGCTTTTCGCCGCCAGCAGCGAGCGCGTGGCCTGGCTGCGCTGCACGCCGAGATCCTCGGGCAGCGCGATCAGGCCGTCGCTGCGCATGCGGCGCGTGGCGGCGGGGTCGTGGCGCAGGCCGACCGGCGTGACGCCGGCCACCGCCGCCAGCATGGCGCGGCGCTCCTCGAGCGAGCGCGCCTTGTACAGGTAGGCGATGCCTTCCTCGGTCAGCACGTGGGTGACGTCGTCGCCGTAGATCATCACCGGCGCCAGCGGCATGCCGCTGTCCCTGGCCACCTGCACCGCGTCGAGCGATTCGACGAAGGTCGGCTTGCCGCCGGCCTGGAAGGTCTCCACCATCTGCACCACCAGCTTGCGCCCGCGCGCGAGCGGATCCCCGGTCTCGATCAGGTCCAGCCACGCGGGCGTGGCATGGCGCCGCCCGCCCGGGTTGTGGCCCATGTTGGGCGCGCCGCCGAAGCCCGACAGGCGCCCGCGCGTGACCGTGGAGGAATGGCCGTCGCCGTCGATCTGCAGCGTGGAGCCGATGAACAGGTCCACCGCGTACTGGCCGGCGAGCTGGCAGAGCGCGCGGTTCGAGCGCAGCGAGCCGTCGGCGCCGGTGAAGAAGATGTCCGGGCGCGCGGCCACGTAGCCTTCCATGCCGAGCTCGCTGCCGAAGCTGTGCACGCTCTCCACCCAGCCCGACTCGATCGCGGGGATCAGCGTGGGGTGCGGGTTGAGCGCCCAGTGCTTGCAGATCTTGCCCTTGAGGCCGAGCGACTCGCCGTAGGTCGGCAGGATCAGCTCGATCGCCGCGGTGTTGAAGCCGATGCCGTGGTTGAGCGACTGCACCTGGTGGCGCTCGTAGATGCCGCGGATCGCCATCATCGCCATCAGCACGTGCACCGGCTTGATCAGGCGCGGGTCGCGGGTGAACAGCGGCTCGCAGAAGAAGGGCCGGTCGGCCTGCACCACGTAGTCGATCCACGAGCCGGGAATGTCCACGCGCGGCAGGCCGGCGGGGTCGTCCACGATCTCGTTGACCTGCGCCACCACGATGCCGTCGCGGAACGCGGCGGCTTCCACCAGCGCGGGCGTGTCCTCGGTGCTGGGGCCGGTGTAGAGGTTGCCGTCGCGGTCGGCCTTGTAGCCGGCGATCAGCACGATGTCCGGCGTGAGGTCGACGTAGAGCCGCGCGTACAGCTCGATATAGGTGTGGATGGCGCCGATCTCGAGCTGGCCGTCCTCGAGGAACTGCGAGATGCGCAGGCTCTGCGCGCCGGCGTAGGCGAAGTCCAGCTTGCGCGCGATGCCGCGCTCGAACAGGTCCAGGTGCTCGACCCGGCTGACGCTCGGGATGATCATGTGCAGGCCGTGCACCTTGGCCGGGTCCACCTCGGCCAGCGCGCGCGAGAGGAAATCGGCCTGCTTCTGGTTGTTGCCTTCTAGCACCACGCGGTCGCCCGGCGCGGCGATGGCTTCGAGGAACGGGACGATGTCGGCGGTGGGCACCACGCGGCCGTTGGCGAAGGCCGCGCCGCGCGCCTGGCGCTGGCGCTTGCCGGCGCGGCGGGTGTCCCATTGTCGGTCGGTGGCTGGATTCGGCATCGCGTCTGCCCTGTGTGGTGGCTGGGAATGTCATCACGATAGGGGGCCGGCGCGGCGCAAGCAATGACGCCCGCCGCGGCATCGTTACTCCGGGCGTAAGTGTCGGCGCCGCCGCAGTTAGCGCCAGGCTAACGATCCGTCCGCCGGGTTGATTGATGCGTCCCGGCGGCCTGCCTAAGGTAGACCGTGACGGAAGCCCGCATGGCGCGGCGCGTTCCGCGCACCCGCAAAAACAGCCTGCGCGCAAGCACGCCGGCAGGCCATCTGGAGACAAGCACCATGATCATCTACGGAACCGCCTTGCTGGCGGTCTGCCATCTCGCCGGCCTGTTCCTCGGCGAACTGCTCGGCGTGGCCATCGGCGTCAAGGCCAACGTGGGCGGCGTCGGCATCGCCATGCTGCTGCTCATCGGCATCCGGCTGTGGCTGCACGGGCGCGGCCTGCTGCCGCGCGAGACCGAGGCCGGCGTGGGCTTCTGGGGCGCGATGTACATCCCGGTGGTGGTGGCGATGGCGGCGCAGCAGAACGTGGTCGCCGCGCTGCGCGGCGGGCCGGTCGCGCTGCTCGCCGCGTTCGGCGCGGTGCTGGTGTCGGCCGGCTGCATCGCCGTGCTGAGCCGCACCGGCGACCACGCGCCGCTGCCGCCGCTCGACGCCGACGGCGCCGCCGTCTCCACGCACTGAGGAGCCGCCATCATGCATTCCATCCCGCACATGTTCCAGGCCGTGCTGCTGCAGAACGGCCTGGTCACGGCCTTCGCCGCGGTCGGCATCATCATGTGGCTGTCGTCGCGGCTGTCGCGCTGGCTGACCTTCGGCCGCGTGCACGGCTCGGCCATCGCCATCGTCATCGGCCTGCTGCTGGCCTACTACGGCGGCATCGTCACCGGCAAGGAAAAGGGCCTGGCCGACCTCTCGCTGTTCTCCGGCATCGGCCTGATGGGTGGCGCCATGCTGCGCGACTTCGCCATCGTCGCCACCGCGTTCGAGGTGCAGGTCACGGAAGCGCGCAAGGCCGGGCTGGTGGGCGCGGTCTCGCTGCTGCTCGGCACCGTGCTGCCGTTCATCGTCGGCGCGGCGGTGGCGCGCGCGTTCGGCTACAGCGACGCGGTCAGCATGACCACCATCGGCGCCGGCGCCGTGACCTACATCGTCGGGCCGGTCACCGGCGCGGCGCTCGGCGCCAGTTCCGACGTGATCGCGCTGAGCATCGCCACCGGTCTCATCAAGGCCATCATCGTGATGGTCGGCACGCCGATGGCGGCCGGCTTCCTCGGCCTGAACAACCCGCGCGCGGCGATGGTGTTCGGCGGGCTGGCCGGCACCGTCAGCGGCGTCTCGGCCGGGCTGGCCGCGACCGACCGCCGGCTGGTGCCCTACGGCGCGCTGGTCGCCACGTTCCACACCGGGCTGGGCTGCCTGCTGGGGCCGTCGCTGCTGTTCCTGGCCACCAAGGCGGTGGTCGGCTAGCCTTCGCGCTCGCGCATCGCCAGCCGGCACACCGCGGCCAGCGCGAGCAGGTTGGGATCGCGCTCGCGCCGGCGCAGGAAGCTCAGGCCGATGCGCTGGCGCAGCCGGTATTGCGGCGACAGCGGGATCAGCGTCACCTTGTGCGGCAGCATGTCGCGCACGCGCCCCGGCAGCAGCGCGTAGCCCACGCCGCCGCTCACGAGGTTCATCAGCGAGAAGATGTCGCCGGTCTTCATCACCACCTTGGGCGTGAAGCCGGCGATGCGGAAGGCTTCCACGAAGCCCTGGAAGGTGACGAAGCCTTCGCTGAGCGAGACGAAGGCTTCGTCGCGGCAGGCGTGCAGGTCGACCGACGCCTGGCGCGCGTAGGCCGACTCGGCCGGCGCGGCGAAGTGGATCTCGTCCTCGAACAGCGCGATCGACTCGACCTCCGGGTCGGGCTCGGGCACCGCCATCAGCGCCGCGTCGATGGCGCCCTGCTTGAGCTTGAACAGCAGGTCGGCGTTGGAGCCGAGCACCAGCTCGGGCTGCAGTTCCGGGCGCCGCAGCTTGATGCCCATCACCACTTCCGGCACGGTGCGGATGGTCAGCGAATACAGCGAGCCGATCTTGAGGTGGTCGGCCGAATAGCCGGCCGCCTCGCGCGTGGCGCGGATGCCGTCGGACATGGTCTTGATCACTTCGCCGGCGATCTCGGCCAGCACGTGCGCGGCCTCGGTGGGAATCAGGCTGCGCCCCTCGTGGCGGAACAGCGCGCAGCGCATGCCTTCCTCGAGCGAGTGCAGCGCGCGGTGCACGCTGACCGCGCTCACGTCCAGCGCCTCGGCGGCCTTGGCGAGGTTGCCGGCTTCCATGTACGCGAGCAGGACTTCGAGCTTGCGGAAGGTGATCTCTTCGTTGATGCGGTTGCGCATGGGGATGCGGACAGGGCGGCGGGCGGTGGCGATGCGGGCCATGATAACCAGATTCGCGCACCGCGGCGGGTCCGGCGCCGCGGTGCGCGGGGAACGCGGCGCGGGTGTGGCGGTGGCGTGGCGGTGATGTGCGGTGGCGTGGCGGCGTGGGCGGAAGGGCGGCGCGGGCGCGGATGCCTGCCCCCCGACAAAACCCCTTCCGCCGGAATGGTTAGCAGGATAATAGTTTGCAACCTAACTATATGGTTGCTATCATTCCCTCCATGCCCCCGCTCGACGCCCTCCGTTTCGCCTTCACCGGCCAGCTCATGCTGGCCGGCCGCCAATGGCGTCACATCTCGCAGGGCGCGGTGACCGCCTACGGCATCTCCGCCGCCGCGGCCGGGCCGCTGCTGTTCATCCGCCGCCTCGGCGGCGGTGTGCGGCAGGTCACGCTGGCCGACTACGTGGGGCTGGAAGGCGCGTCGCTGGTGCGGCTGGTCGACCAGCTTTCCGCCGCGGGCCTGGTGCGCCGCGAGGTCGACGCCAATGACCGCCGCGCCAACGCGCTGTGGCTGACCGACGCCGGCGAGGAACTCGCCACCAAGATCGAGGCCGAGCTCAAGCAGTTGCGCGCGGATGTCTTCGCGGGCCTGACGGAGCAGGATTTCGAAGGCGCGCTGCGCGTGCTCGACGCGCTCTCGCGCGCGGCCGCCGCCGCGGGCGGCAATGCCGGCAACATCACCATCTCCGGCCTCACGGAATCCTGACGGCAATGATGACCTGGCCTTCCGGAAGAGACTGGCTCTTTTCCTTCAAAGCCTTCGTGGCCGCCATGCTGGCGCTGTTCATCGCGCTCTATCTTGGCCTGCCGCGCCCGTACTGGGCGATGGCTTCCGTCTATATCGTGGCGCACCCGCTGACCGGCGCGACGCGCTCCAAGGCGCTGTACCGCGTGCTCGGCACGCTGCTGGGCGCGGCCGCCGCCGTGGTCATGGTGCCCACGCTGGTCAACGCGCCGGCGCTGCTGATGGCGGCGGTGGCGGTGTGGACCGGCGTGCTGCTGTACGTGGCGCTGCTGCACCGCACGCCGCGCAGCTACGTCTTCATGCTGGCGGCCTACACGCTGCCGCTGGTGGCGCTGCCTTCGGTCAACGACCCCGGTGGCATCTTCGACATCGCCGTGGCGCGCGCCGAGGAAATCTGCATCGGCATCCTGTGCGCCAGCGTGGTCGGCTCGCTGCTGTTCCCGGCCGACGTGGCCACGGTGCTGCGCCAGCGCTCGGCCCAGTGGCTCGGCGACGCCGCGCTGTGGGCCACCGACATGCTGTGCGCGGACGCCGCCGCCAAGGTCTCGCGCCATCACAGCCGGCACCGGCTGGCGGCCGACATCCTGGCGCTGGACCAGCTCATCAGCCAGCTTTCCTACGACACCGAGACCGCCGCGCGCGTGCGGCAGGCGCAGGAGCTGCGCGGGCGCATGACCATGCTGCTGCCGGTGCTGTCGTCGCTGGCGGCGGTGGTGGAAGCCCTGCACCAGAACCCGGCCGGCATGCCCGGGCGGCTGTCGCGCAACATGGCGCGGGTGCAGAAGTGGATCGCCGGCGGCGCGCAGGCGCCGCTGCCCGAGCTGGAGCTGCCGCAGGCGTCGCCGATGGCGGACGCGCAGGCCCGGCTCGATGCCACGGAGGCCGACGATGGTGCCGAGGGCGCCGAAGGCGCGCGCGGCCCGGACTGGCACGACGCGCTGGCCGCCACCGCCGAGGGCCGCCTGCGCGAGCTGATGGAGCTGTGGCAGGACTGCGTGGCATTGCAGCGCCGCGTCGGCGCGGCCGCGCCGGAAGCGGAGTGGACGCCGGCGTTCCGGCGCTGGGAAGTCGGCGCCGCGCGCCATTACGACCACGGCATGCTGCTGTTTTCCACGGTGACGGTGGCGCTGGCCATCTTCAGCATGGGCATGATCTGGATCTGGTCCGGCTGGGCCGACGGCGCTGGCGCGGTGGCGCTGGGCGCGGTCGCCTGCTGCTTCTTCGCGGCGCTGGACGAGCCCGCGCCGATGATCCATTCGTTCTTCACCTGGAACGTGGTGTGCCTGGTGATCGCCACCATCTACCTGTTCCTGGTGCTGCCCAACGCGCACGACTTCGAGATGCTGGTGCTGATGTTCTCCGCGCCCTACCTGGCGATCGGCGTGCTGATGGCGCAGCCGCGGCTGGCCCTGATCGGCCTACCGCTGGCGGTCATCACGGCCAACGACATCGGCATCCAGGGCGCCTACAGCGCGGACTTCCAGGCCTTCTTCAACGGCAACGTGGCCGGTATCGCGGGCATCCTGTTCGCGCTGATCTGGACCCTGGTGTTCCGCCCGTTCGGCACCCGGGTGGCGGCGCGCCGGCTGGTGCGCGCGAGCTGGGACGACATCGCCCGCAACGCCACCGGGCGCGAGCCCGGCGAGCACGCCCACCTGCGCGCGCGCATGCTGGACCGCCTGGCGCAACTGGTGCCGCGGCTGGCCGCCAGCGAGAGCGAGCTGTCCACCGACGGCTTCTCCGAAGTGCGCGTGGAGCTGAGCACGTTGGCATTGCAGCGCGAGATGCCGGACCTGGCGCCGGACCACCAGCATGCCGTGCGGCGCGTGCTGCACGGCGTGGCCAGCTACTACCAGGCGCGCCTCGACGCGCGCGCCGAGGCGCCGCCGCAGGTGCTGCGCGAGCGCATGGGCAAGGCCATCCGCGCCGTCGCCACGCGCGCCGACCACGCCTCGCGCGAGGCGTTCGCGGCGCTGGTGGAGATGCACGTGGCGCTGTTCGCCGCGGCGCCGCCGGCACCGCTGCCGCCGCCGTCCGGTCCGGCCGGGAGCCGATGATGGTCATGGCAATGAATAACCGTTACCCACGCGGAGGCGCGCAATGAGCGGCGAGATCGACGTCTACGGCGTGTTTGTCCCGAGCCTGCTGGCATGGATGCTGGTGGCTTTCCTGATTACCGCCTGCGCGCGCGCCGTGCTGGCGCGCACGGGCTTTTACCGGCTGGTCTGGCACCGGTCGCTGTTCAATCTGGCGTTTTACGTGATCGTGCTGGGTGGCGTCGTCTACCTCGCGCATCGGCTGCAGTCATGAAACTGAATCTTCGCACGCTCGGACCTGTGGTCCTTACCCTCGTCGTCACCGCGGTCGCGGTGGTCGTCGTCAAGCACCTGTGGGACTACTACACCATCGCGCCGTGGACGCGCGACGGCCACGTGCGCGCCGACGTGGTGCAGATCGCGCCGGACGTGTCGGGCCTCGTGACCAAGGTGCTGGTCAAGGACAACCAGCTCGTGCGGCGCGGCCAGCCGCTGTTCGAGATCGACCGCGACCGCTTCGCGCTGGCGCTGCAGCAGGCGCAGGCCACGCTGGCCGCGCAGAGCGCCACGCTGGCGCAGGCGCGGCGCGAGTCGCGCCGCAGCCAGACGCTCTCGGAAGTGGTCTCCAAGGAAGTGGTGGAAGAAGGCCTGGCCAAGGTCCAGCAGGGCGAGGCCGCCGTGCAGCAGGCACAGGCCGCGGTCGACCTGGCGCGCCTGAACCTGACGCGCACCAGCGTGCTCAGCCCGGTGGACGGCTACGTCAACGACCGCCTGCCGCGCCTGGGCGACTACGTCACCACCGGCCGCCCGGTGCTGTCGATGGTGGACGCCAACTCGTTCCACGTGGAAGGCTATTTCGAGGAAACCAAGCTGCACGGCATCCACATCGGCAACCCGGTGGACATCCGCATCATGGGCGAGTCGCGCGTGCTGCACGGCCACGTGCAGAGCATCGCCGCCGGCATCGAGGACCGCGACCGCACCAACGGCTCGAACCTGCTGCCCAACGTCAACCCGACCTTCAACTGGGTGCGGCTGGCGCAGCGCATCCCGGTGCGCATCGTGCTGGACGAGCCGCCGCCCGACCTGCGCCTGGTGGCGGGCCGCACCGCCACCGTGTCGGTGCGCGAGGCGCGCGCGCAGGGTCCGGCGCAAGAGAGCGGCAAGGCCGCCTCGGCCCCGGCCGCGGCCAGCCAGGGAGCGGCGCGATGAACGCGCTGCGCCTGGCCCTGCTGCCGGCGCTGGTGCCGCTGCTGTTCGCGTGCACCACGGTGGGCCCCGACTACCGCGTGCCGGACGATGCCGCCATCCATGCGCCGGCCGCCAACGGCGCGCTGCTCGGCGCCGACAACGCGGCCGTCTCCGTCGGCGAGGTGCCGGACGGCTGGTGGCGCCTGTACGACGACCCGAAGCTCGACCAGCTCGTGCAGCAGGCGCTGGCCGCCAACACCGACCTGCGCGTGGCCTCGGCCAACCTCAAGCGCGCCATCGCGGTCTATCACGAGGTGGAGTCGGAGAACCTGCCGCAGGGCGCCTTCGGCGCCAGCGTGGCGCGCGGGCAGATCGCCGGCGAGCCGCTGCTGCACGAAGAGAAGATCCCGGTGTTCAACTTCGGCGACGTGGGGCTCAACGTCTCCTACCTGATCGACTTCTTCGGCAAGCTGGCGCGCGCGGACGAAGCCGCGCTGGCCGGCGCGCAGGCCAGCGCCGCCGCGCTCGACCAGGCCCGCGTGGTGGTGGCGGTCGAGACCGTGCGCGCCTACGTGCAGGGCTGCGCCGCCACGCACGAGCTTGAAGTGGCCGAGCACCAGCTCGTGCTGCAGAACCGCGGCGTGGAGATCGCCCGCAAGATGGTCGAGGCCGGCCGCGGCCAGCCGGTCGACCTGCTGCGCGCCGAGGCCCAGTCCGACGCGCTGCGCGCCAACCTGCCGCGCTTCAAGGCCGAGCAGGACGGCGCGGCCTATCGTCTCGCGGTGATGCTGGGCAAGCCGCCCACCGCGGAGTCGCGCGCCGAATACGCCTGCCATGAGGAGCCGCGCCTGACCCAGCCGCTGCCGGTGGGCGACGGCGCCGCGCTGCTCAAGCGCCGGCCCGACGTGCGCCAGGCCGAGCGCGAGCTGGCCGCCGCCACGGCGAAGATCGGCGTGGCCACGGCGGACCTGTACCCGTCCATCCGCATCGGCGCCTCCACCGGCCTGAGCGGCATTCTCGACCACCTCGGCCAGGGCCAGACCGCGCACTGGACCGTGGGCCCGCTCATCACCTGGAACCTGCCGACCAACGGCACGCGCGCGCGCATCCACGGCACCGAGGCCGGCGCCGAGGCCGCGCTGGCGCATTTCGACGGCGTGGTGCTCAAGGCGCTGCGCGAGACCCAGACCGCGCTGAGCAGCTACACGCGCGAGCTGGAGCGCGCCGGCGCGCTGCGCGACGCGCGCGACAAGGCCAGCGAGGCCGCGCGCCAGAACCGCCAGCTCTACCAGGCCGGCCGCTCGCCGTACCTGTCCAGCCTCGACGCGGACCGCACGCTGGCCAGCACCGAGGCCCAGCTCGCCGCGGCGCAAAGCCAGGTCGCGCTCGACCAGATCAGCCTGTTCCTCGCGCTCGGCGGCGGCTGGCAGGGCGCGCCAAAGGTCGAAGCGCATACAATGGGCGAGCGCTGAGCCGGCCTGCCTTCGGTCCGGCCGGCCGGTCTCTCATTATTCGAAGCACAACATGGCAATCACTCCTTTCCCCTATTCCCGTTTTTCCCTCGGCAAGACGCTGGCCGCGGCCGTGGCCGCGCTCGGCATCGCCGTCTCGGGCGCCGCGCTGGCGCAGGAGCAGGCCGTGCGCGTGGGCACCGTCAGCGGCCCCGACGCGCAGGTCTGGCAGGTGGTCCAGAAAGTGGCCAGGCGCAACGGCCTCGACGTCAAGGTCGTGGAGTTCAACGACTACGTGCAGCCCAACGCCGCGCTCGACGCCGGCGACCTCGACGCCAACAGCTTCCAGCACCAGCCGTACCTCGACAGCCAGATCAAGCAGCGCGGCTACAAGATGACGAGCGTGGGCTACACCTACATCTCGCCGCTGGGCATCTACTCGCAGAAGCTCAAGTCGCCCAAGGACCTGCCGCCGGGCGCCAAGGTGGCGGTGCCCAACGACCCGTCCAACGAGAACCGCGCGCTGCTGCTGCTGGCCGCGCAGGGCGTGATCAAGCTCAAGCCCGGCGTGGGCAGCAACGGCGTCAACGCCACGCCGCTAGACGTGAGCGACAACCCGAAGAAGCTGAAGCTCGTCGAGCTCGACGCGGCGCAGCTCGCGCGCGCGCTGCCCGACGTGGCCGCTGCCGTGATCAACACCAACTACGCGCTGGCGGCCGGCCTGCAGCCGCTGCGCAACGCCATCGCGCTGGAAGACATCCACAGCCCGTACGCCAACATCATCGTGGTGCGCACGCAGGACAAGGACAAGCCGTGGGTGAAGAAGCTGGTGGCGGCGTACCAGTCGGAGGAAGTGCGCCAGTTCATGAAGAGCGAGTTCAAGGGCGCGATGGTGCCGTCGTTCTGAGCTGTCGGGTTTGACGGGCGGGCGCGGCGCATTCGCGGGCGCCTGCCCTCTCCCCCGACCCCTCTCCCGCACGCGGGAGAGGGGAGCAAACCTGAAGCGATTGACGAAGCCCGCGAACGGGCCCACGCCGCGCGAGCCAGCCCAAGCAAGGTGTCCTCCCTCTCCCCTCACGGGGAGAGGGGCGGGGAGAGGGGCGGTTCGGCTAGGAGCCACATCAAGCGAAGCCAACGGTGTTACCCAACACACCAGCCCCATCCAGCACCCCCGCCAATTTAGGACAAGTCCTAAATACGGAGCACTCCCCCGCACGTACACTGGGAACCGATGCGCACGAGCCACCTCGGCCCGCGCCGGAACCGCTCCTCCACCATCGGACGCCATGTACGCAAAACTCCTCCTCCCAGCCCTTCTCGTCCTCGCCCTCGGCGCCTGCGGCAAGTCCGCGCCCGACGCGCAGGGCACGGCCCCGGCATCGGCCGCCGCGCAGCCGGCGACCGCGATCTCGGTGGACGCCATCGCCGCCGCGACCAAGGGATTCAGCGCCGGCAACCTGCTCAGCGCGAAGAAGGTCTACGTTTTCTTCGACCCGCAGTGCCCGCATTGCGGCGAGCTGTGGAAGGCCGCCACGCCGCTGATGTCCTCGGTGCATTTCACCTGGATCCCGGTGGCGCTGCTGACGCCGGAGCGTTCCGCGCAGCAGGGCGCCGCGCTGCTCGACAGCAAGGACGCGGTGAAGACCATGAACAGCCACGAGGCCACGCTGGCGACCGCGCAGCGCGGGCTCGACACCGCCGGCATGGTGCTGTCCGAGCAGGCGCTGGCGCAGGTCAAGGCCAATACCGAATACTTCCTGCGGCTGGGCATCACCAGCGTGCCGTTCGTCGTGTTCGCGGGCGAGGGCGGGCAGGCGCAGACCTTCGAGGGCGCGCTGTCCACCGATGCCCTGAAGGCCCGCCTCGGCGTCTGAGGCGGCGCGGCGGATTGCCACATGCGGCAATCCGCCGCGCGGGGTTTGTATAAGGCTTATCTGGCCGCCAGCCGCCTTGCCGGCGCCGTGCCGGCCAGCCCGGCCGCGCCGCTCCAGTAGACCCAGCTGCGCGTGCGCCGCAGCCGGTCCAGGTAGTCGTTCTCGAAGCCGCGCGGGAAGCGGCTCGCGGCTTGCCGCGCGGCGTCCTGCAGGCCCGCCGCTTCCCACACCCGGATCGTGCCCGAGGCGAGCCGGCCGGCCATGCCGAGGTCGAAGTAGGGCACGGCCAGGCCGAGGTGATGGCGCGACTGCGACACGCCCGCGCTCCAGTCGCGCATGGCGTCGGCCAGCGCCAGCAGCGCCGCCGAGAACGACTGGCGGGTGCGCGCCATCAGCATGCGGCCGCTGAGCACGCCGTCCACGAGGTCGCGCTGCGCGTCCGACAACCGCGCGCGCTCGAAGCTGCCCAGCGTCGGATGGCGCGCGGCGAGCAGGCGCAGGCAATCGGCCAGCCCGGTGGCGCCTTCGTCGTCGATGGCGAGCGCGGGGCAGCGCGGGTCGGCGTCGGAGAGCAGCGGCAGCACTTCGGCCGCGTGGCGCGGCGAGGCCAGTTCATGGACGGTGTGCGCGATGCCGGCGTCCTGCATGAACAGCGCGAGCGTGGCGCAGGCCGGGCATCCTTTCGATACGAAGAGTTGGTACATCGCGAGGACGAGACATCCCGTCCCCCAGGGCAAGGTATTGCCGGGGGAGAAATGCCGTTCGGGGGGAGGTCTGGACAGGCGGACTTTACGGCCGCGCCGCGCGCGCGGAAAGAATCAGATCCGGCGAATATGACCGGATCAGCGCAAGCCGCCGCATCTGCGCGGCACGCCCGCAATAGTCCCGCGGTATTCCCGCGGTATTCCCGCAGTACCTCGCTGTCGCCCCCGGCGCGCGGCTACACCACGATCTCGCGGTGCTGGCGCGGCATGCGCGCGAGCAGGTCGGCCAGCTTCTTCAGCGCCAGCGCCAGGCGCGCGCGCTCCTTGACGCCGCCCAGCGAGATGCGGATCGCGTTGGGCGGGTTGGGCCCGGCGTGGAAGGCGTCGGAGGCGGTCACGCGCAGGTCTTCGGCGTGCGCGGCCTGGGTCAGCTCGCGCGAGGTCCAGTAGCTCGGCAGCAGGTGCCACATGTGGATGCCGGCCGAAGGCGGGTGGCCGAGGCTGCCCAGCATGCCGCGCGCGAGCGCCAGGCGCGCGGCGCATTCGGCGCGGATGTTGCCCAGCAGCGCAAGGGCCGTGCCGTCGTGCACCCACTGCGTGGCCAGCGCGGTGGACAGCGGCGTGGACATCAGCGCGAACGAGCGCAGCGCGGCCAGCACCGCGCCCTGGTCGGCGGCCGGCGGCGTGACGAGGTAGGCGGTGCGCAGGCCCGGGCTCAGGCATTTGGACAGCGTGGCGATGTAATAGACGTGCGCGGGCGAGTAGTGCGCCAGCGGTGGCGGCGCGTGCGGCGTCAGCAGCCAGTACGGGTCGTCCTCGATGATGGCGATGCCGCGCTGCTCGGCCACGCGCGCGATGTCGCGGCGGCGCTGCGCCGGCATGGTGCGGGCGTTGGGGTTCTGCGAGGTCGGGTTGAGGTAGGCCACGCGCGCGCCGTGCTCGCGGCAGGCCGCCTCCAGCGCGTCGGGGCGCATGCCCTGGTCGTCCGCGGCGACGCTCGCCACCGCGCGGCCGAGCTGCTCGGCGGCCAGCCGCAGGCCCGGGTAGCACAGCGGCTCGGTGACGATGGTGCCGCCGGGCGGCGTGAGCGCGAGGATCAGCGCGGCCAGCGCGGCCTGCGCGCCGGGACAGGCGACCAGCCGCGCGGGCGCCACCTCGCCCAGCATCGGCGCCAGCCACAGCGCGCCGGCGGCCTTGTCGGGGCTGCTGCCGCCGCCCAGCTGGTAGGTCATCAGCAGGTTGGCGTCGGTGCGCATCAGCACCTGCGACATGCCGCGCCGCAGCAGGTCGTCGAAGTCGAGCCCCTCGGGCGGCGGCGGCACGTTCATGCTGAGGTCCACCATCTGCGCCAGTTCCACCGTGGGCGCGGCGACGAAGGTGCCGAGCGCGCCGCGCGCCTCCACCAGGTGGCGGCGCTTGGCTTCGGCCAGCGCGCGGGTCACGGTGGTGAGGTCCACGCCGAGCAGCTCGGCGAGCTGGCGCTGGGGCGGCAGGCGGTCGCCCGGACTGAGCCCGCCGTCGGCCACGGCCTGCTCCATCGCGGCCACCACCTGCAGGTAGCGCGCGCCCTTGCCGGGGCGGAAATCGGGTAGCCACGCCGGCCGCGCGGCGGTTTCCGTGGCTGGCTCTCGTGGGGTGGATTTTCTAGGCATAAACCCTCGTTGTATGGCTTTTGTCTTACCTTAAGATCCGGCACCGCATCGCATTAAGCCATACATTGAGCCGTTTTGTATGCCCTCCCGCCTTCGTGGCGGCCGTCGCTCGCAGCAAGCCCTCGCCCCATGTATTCCGCGTGCCGTGGCATTCCGTCCCGACAAGTGCATAGGTTATGTGATGCATAACTAAGGTGATTCAGATATGCGCAAATCGACGGCCGGGCCAGCCATGGCGATCCGGCGCCCCCTACATGCCCGGGCAAAGGCGTGGGCCGGCAAGCTGCCGGGCTCCGCGCTGGCCTGCGGAGCCGCAGCGGCGCTGCTGCTCAACGGTTGCTCGATGGAACTCTTCTCCCCGAAGGGCGCCATCGGGCACCAGGAAAAATCGCTCATCGTCATCTCGCTCGCGCTGATGCTGATGGTGGTGATTCCGGTCATCGTCCTCACGCTGTATTTCGCCTGGCGCTACCGCGCTTCCAACACGCGCGCGACCTACGCGCCGAAGTGGGCGCACTCCACCGCCATCGAGGTGGTGGTGTGGACCATCCCGTGCGTGATCGTGATCTTCCTCGGCATCCTGATCTGGGACACCACGCACAAGCTCGACCCGTACCGGCCCATCGAGTCGGCCGCCGAGCCGGTGGAAGTGGAGGTGGTCGCGCTGAACTGGAAATGGCTGTTCATCTATCCGCAGTACGGCGTGGCCTCGCTCAACCAGCTGACGATTCCGGTGGATACGCCGGTCAACTTCCGGATCACGGCCGAGTCGATGATGAACTCCTTCTTCATCCCGCAACTGGGCAGCCAGGTCTACGCGATGGCGGGCATGCAGACGCGCCTGCACCTGATCGCCGACACGCCGGGCGTGTATCTCGGCCAGTCCGCCGCGTTCAGCGGGCAGGGCTTCTCCGACATGCACTTCAAGACCTTCGCCACCTCGCGCGCCGACTTCGAGCGCTGGATCGCCGAGGCGAAGCAGTCCGCCCGGCCGCTCGACGAGAAGGCCTTCCGCATGCTCGAGCGCCCCAGCAGCAAGGACCCGGCCACGCTGTACTCGAGCGTGGCGCCGGCGCTGTTCGCCGGCGTGGTGAACAAGTACATGAAGGGCGGCGACGCGATCTGCCGCGCGAACAGCCCGGTCACGCTGGAGGCCGCCGCCCCGCCCGCCGCCGTGACAGTTGCCACGCCCGCCGCCGCGCCCGCCTCCCGGGACCTTTCGCAAGTCTCGATTCCGCGCTCCGGCGCCACGGCCACGGAGCTATAAGCCATGTTTGGAAAACTCACCCTCGACGCCATCCCGTACCATGAGCCGATCATCATGGGCACGCTGGCGGTCGTCCTGCTGGGCGGCGTCGCGCTGCTCGGCGCGATCACCTACTTCGGCAAGTGGAAGTACCTGTGGACCGAGTGGTTCACCTCGGTGGACCACAAGAAGATCGGCGTGATGTACATCATCATGGCGCTGGTGATGCTGCTGCGCGGCTTCGCCGACGCCATCATGATGCGCGCGCAGCAGGCCCTGGCCTACGGCGACGCGGCCGGCTACCTGCCGCCGCACCACTACGACCAGATCTTCACCGCGCACGGCGTGATCATGATCTTCTTCGTGGCCACGCCGTTCATCCTCGGCCTGATGAACGTGATCGTGCCGCTGCAGATCGGCGCGCGCGACGTGGCCTACCCGTTCGTCAACTCGCTGAGCTTCTGGCTGGCGGTGGCGGGCGCGGTGCTGGTGATGCTGTCGATGTTCGTCGGCGACTTCGCCGCCACCGGCTGGGTCGCCTACCCGCCGCTGTCGGAGCTCGGCTACAGTCCGACGGTCGGGGTGGACTACTACATATGGTCCCTGCAGGTATCGGGGCTGGGCACCACGCTGACCGGCATCAACTTCATCGTCACCATCCTGCGCATGCGCGCGCCCGGCCTGAACCTGATGAAGATGCCGGTGTTCACGTGGACCGCGCTGATCACCAACATCCTGATCGTGGCGGTGTTCCCGGTGCTGACCGCGACGCTGGCGCTGCTGACCGCCGACCGCTATCTGGGCATGCATTTCTTCACCAACGAGCTCGGTGGGAATGCCATGATGTACATCAACCTGATCTGGGTCTGGGGCCACCCCGAGGTGTACATCCTGATCCTGCCGTGCTTCGGCGCGTTCTCGGAAATCATCTCGACGTTCTCGGGCAAGCCGCTGTTCGGCTACAAGTCGATGGTGTACGCCACCTCGTCGATCGGCATCCTCTCGTTCTTCGTCTGGCTGCACCACTTCTTCACGATGGGCTCGGGCGCCAACGTCAATGCCTTCTTCGGCATCATGACCTCGATCATCTCGATCCCGACCGGGGTCAAGCTGTTCAACTGGCTGTTCACGATGTACCGCGGCCGCATCCGCTACCACTCGTCGACGCTGTGGACCATCGGCTTCATGGTGACGTTCGCCATCGGCGGCATGACCGGCGTGCTGCTGGCGGTGCCGGGCGCGGACTTCGTGCTGCACAACAGCCTGTTCCTGGTGGCCCACTTCCACAACGTCATCATCGGCGGCGTGGTGTTCGGCTGCCTGGCGGCGATGAGCTTCTGGTTCCCCAAGGTGTTCGGCTTCACCCTCAACGAGCGCTGGGGCAAGATCTCGTTCTGGTGCTGGCTGGTGGGCTTCTACCTGGCCTTCATGCCGCTCTACGTGCTCGGCTTCAAGGGCATGACGCGCCGGATGAACCACTACGCCAACGTCGACTGGCATCCCTACCTGGTGGTGGCGCTGTGCGGCGCGGTGATCATCGGCGCCGGCATCCTGGCGCTGCTGATCCAGCTCTACGTCAGCGTGCGCGACCGCAAGCAGAACATGGACCCGACCGGCGACCCGTGGAACGGCCGCAGCCTGGAATGGGCCACGGCCTCGCCGGCGCCGTTCTACAACTTCGCCCACGTGCCGCACATCACCTCGCTCGAGCAGCACTGGGACGACAAGGAAAGCGGCCGCGCCTACGTGCAGCCCGCGCGCTACGAGGACATCCACATGCCGAAGAACACCGGCGCCGGCATCATCATCTCCGGCTTCAGCCTGGTGCTGTGCTTCGCGCTGGTGTGGCACATCTGGCCGCTGGCCATCGTCGCGCTGGCCGGCATGATCGGCACCTTCATCCTGCGCAGCTACGACCGCGACGTGGACTACTACGTGCCGGCGGCGGAAGTCGAGCGCATCGAGAACTCGCGCTACGCGAAGCTGCAGGAGGCGGCGTAAACCATGAGCAATACCATGACCGCGCACACGCACGCGCATTCGCACGCCCACGCGGCGCACGACCACGCCCATCACGACGACGGCACCAAGACCACGCTCGGGTTCTGGATCTACCTGATGAGCGACTGCCTGATCTTCTCGGTGCTGTTCGCCACCTTCGGCGTGCTGGCGGGCAACACCGCCGGCGGGCCGGGCGGGCGCGAGCTGTTCGAGCTGCCGTTCGTGCTGGGCGAGACCATGCTGCTGCTGCTCAGCAGCTTCACCTTCGGCGTGGCGATGCTGTACATGCATTCCGGGCGCAGCCAGATGGTGGTGCGCTGGCTGGGCGTGACCTTCCTGCTCGGCGCCGGCTTCATCGCGATGGAGCTGTACGAGTTCACCGAGCTGCTGCACCGCGGCGCGGGCCCCGGCGTGAGCGCGTTCCTGTCCTCGTACTTCACGCTGGTCGGCACCCACGGCCTGCACGTGACCTGCGGGCTGGTGTGGATCGCCGTGATGATGCACCAGATCAAGCGCTTCGGCCTGGACGGCGTCACCAGCCGCCGCCTGAACTGCCTGAGCATGTTCTGGCACTTCCTGGACCTGATCTGGATCTGCGTCTTTACCTTCGTTTACCTGCGTGAGTTCGTATGAAGACCAAGCATCTCCACCCGGCCGGCGCCGCCGACGCCGCGCACGGCAGTTTCAAGGGCTACGTGGTCGGCTTCGTGCTGTCGGTGCTGCTGACCTTCGCCTCGTTCGGCGCCGTGATGCTCGACGTGGTGCCGCGCCACCTGGGCCTGGCGGCCATCGTCGCGCTGTGCGTGGCGCAGCTGCTGGTGCAGCTCGTGTTCTTCCTGCACATGGGCGCCGCGCGCGACCAGCGCCAGAACACCGCCATCTTCATCTGCAGCGCGCTGCTGATCGCCATCATCGTGGCGGGCTCGCTGTGGGTCATGCATAACGCCAACGTCAACATGATGCCGACGCAGATGTCGATGGAGCGCGCCAAGATGCGCGACTAGCCGGCCCGGCCGGCTCCGCGCGCACCGCCGCGCCGCCTTTTCAATTCCACCGCACGGAATTGAAGGGCTGCAAAGCGGGGCGCGCGGGCCTATTCTCGTCTCCAACAAACGGGGCACCGCGCCGCTGGCGCACGGTGCCCCGGATTCCACGGAGACGACAGTGCATTCCCTTTCCCGTCGCGTCGCCAGCAGGCTGGCCGCGCTATCCGCCGCGCCGCTCGGCGCGTGCTTGTCCGCGCTGGCCCTCGCCGCCGCGTGCCTGCCGGCCACCGCCACGGCGGCCTTTCCCGACAAGCCCATCCGCATCGTGGTGCCGTTCTCCCCGGGCGGCGGCACCGACCTGATCGCGCGCACCATCGGCGTGGCCATGTCGCAGGACCTCGGCCAGCCCGTGGTGGTCGACAACAAGCCCGGCGGCGGCACCATCATCGGCACCGACAACGTGGCCAAGAGCGCGCCGGACGGCTACACGCTGGTGATGGCGACCTTCGCGCACGCCGTCAACCCGAGCCTGCAGCCCAAGCTGCCCTACGCCACCGACAAGGCGTTCGCGCCGGTGGTGCTGGTGGGCCGCTCGCCCAACGTGCTGGTGGTGCGCCCGGACAGCCCGTACCAGACCGTGCAGGACCTGATCGCCGCGGCCCGCGCCAACCCCGGCAAGATCTCGTTCGCCTCGCAGGGACCGGGCACCTCGGCGCACCTCGCCGGCGAGCTGTTCAAGAGCCTGGCCAAGGTCAACCTCAACCACATTCCCTACCGCGGCGCCGGCCCGGCCATCACCGACCTGCTCGGCGGCCAGGTGGACCTGATGTTCGCCACCGCCTCGGCGGTCGGCAACCTGCTGGAGTCCGGCAAGCTGCGCGCGCTCGGCGTGACCAGCGCGCAGCGCTCCACCAGCCCCGACCTGGCCAGGGTGCCGACCATCGCCGAGAGCGGCGTGCCCGGCTACGTGGCGGAAAGCTGGTACGGGCTGTTCGCGCCCGCCGGCACGCCGGCGCCGGTCATCGCCCGCCTCAACGCCGCGGCCAGGAAGGCCGTGGCCACCGACGCCTTCCGCAAGCGCGCCGACGCCGAGGGGCTGATCGTCAGCCCCGGCACGCCGGAGGCGTTCGGCCGCTACGTGCGCGGCGAGCAGGCGCGCTGGAGCCAGGTCGTCAAAGACGCAAAGATCACCATCAACTGAACCGAGCCGCAGCCAGACACACCATGACCGACTATTCTTTCATCGAGCTGGAAACGCAGGACGGCATCGCCGTGCTGACCCTCAACCGCCCCGACAAGCGCAACGCCATCACCGACGACATGCGCAGCGAGCTGATCGACGCGCTGGAGCGCGTCACCGCCGAGCGCGGCATCCGCGCGCTGGTGCTGACCGGCAGCGGCAAGGGCTTCTGCGCCGGCGGCGACGTGGCCGGCATGCAGAAGCGCATGGACGCGCCGCAGGGCGAGGTCGGCTTCAACGGCTGGGCGCGCCAGCAGCGCGTGCATCACTCGGTGGCGCTGCTGCACGACATGCCCAAGCCGACCATCGCCGCGGTCAACGGCGCGGCCGCCGGGCTGGGCGCCGACATGGCGATGGCCTGCGACTTCGTGGTCGCCTCGGAGAGCGCCAGCTTTGCCTGGTCCTACATCCACCGCGGGCTGATCCCCGACGGCGGCGGCATGTATTTCCTGCCGCGCCGCACCGGCCTGTCCAGGGCCAAGGAACTGATCTTCAGCGGGCGCAAGGTGGACGCGGCCGAGGCGCTGCGGCTCGGCATCGCCGACCGCGTGAGCGCGCCGGACGCGCTGCTGGCCGACGCGCGCAACTGGGCGGCGGAGCTGAGCCACGGCTCGCCCACCGCGCTGGCGCTGGGCAAGTCCATCCTCAACCAGAGCTTCGAGCTGCCGGCCGGGCAGGTGTTCGCGCAGGGCAGCCAGGCGCAGGGTATCTGCTACACCAGCAGCGAGCACCGCGCGTCGGTGCTGGCCTTCCTCAACAAGACCGCGGCCGCGGCGAAGGGCTGACGCGATGGCATCCGACCTGATTTCCAACGCGGCCACCGCCTCCACCGCTTCCGCCATCGCGCGCCTGGTCAAGCCGCGCAGCGTGGCGGTCATCGGCGCCTCGGCCGACCCGGCCAAGACCTCGGGCCGCCCGGTGTCCTACCTGACGCGGCACGGCTTCGGCGGCGCCATCTACCCGGTCAACCCGAAGGTGGACACCATCGGCGGCATCCGCTGCTACCCGGACATCGGCTCGCTGCCCGAGGTGCCGGACGTGGGCATCGTGCTGCTCGGCGCCGAGCGCGCGCAGCACGCCGTGCGCGAGCTGGCCGCGCGCGGCACCGGCGCGGCCATCGTGCTGGCCAGCGGCTACACCGAGACCGGCGCCGAGGGCGCGCGCCGCCAGGCCGAGCTGGTCGAGGCGGCCGGCAGCATGCGCCTGCTCGGGCCCAACACCATCGGGCTGGTCAACGTGACCGACGGCATTCCGCTGTCGGCCAGCGGCGCGCTGGAGATGGAGCATTTCCCGGCCGGCAGCATCGGCGTGGTGTCGCAGAGCGGCGGCATCCTCGGCGCCCTGCTGTCGCGCGCCGCGGCGCGCGGCATCGGCCTGTCCAAGCTGGTCTCCACCAGCAACGAGGCCGACCTCGACCTGGCCGACTTCATCGACTACCTGGCCGACGACGAAGCCACCCGCGTGATCGCGCTGTACGTGGAAAGCGTGCGCGACCCGGCGCGCTTCCGCGCCGCCGCGCTCAAGGCGGCGGCCGCCGGCAAGCCCGTGGTGGCCTTCAAGATCGGCCGCTCCGAGGCCGGCGCGCGCGCGGCGGTCTCGCATACCGGCGCGCTGGCCGGCGCCGACCGCATGTACGACGCGCTGTTCCGCCAGGTCGGCGTGATCCGCGCGCAGACCTTCGCCGACCTGATCGACATTCCCGCCGCGCTGGCGGCCGGGCGCGTGCTGCGCGGCCGGCGCGTGGCGGTGCTGACCTCGACCGGCGGCGCCGGCACGCTGGTGTCGGACAGCCTGGGCGTGTCCGGCTTCGAGACGCCGCCGCCCGACGCGGCCACCGCGGCGCAGCTGCGCGCGCTGCAGAACGGCGACCACGCCGCGCTGGACCGCAACCCGATCGACGTCACGCTGGCCGGCCTGCAGCCCGACCTGCTGCGCGCGGCCATCCGCACGCTGCTCGACAGCCCGGGCTACGACGCCGTGGCGGTGATCGTCGGCTCCTCCGGCCTGGCCATGCCGGACCTGATGGCCGACGCCATCCGCGACTGCCTGCCGGGCAGCGACAAGCCGGTGCTGGCCTACGTCAGCCCGCACGCGCCGCACGTGGCCGCGGTGCTGAACCAGCGCGGCGTGCCGGCCTTCAGCGCGCCGGAAAGCTGCGCCGCGGCGCTGGGCGCGATGTTCGACGCGGCGCGCCTGCGCGCGGCGGCGGAGCAGGCGTTGGCGGCCGCGCCTGTCGCGCCTGTCGCGCCCGCCGCCGGCATCGCGGACCTGCCGTCCGGCTCGCTCGACGAGGCGCAGGCCAAGGCGCTGTTCGCGCGCTTCGGCGTGCCCACGGTGCGCGAGACGGTGGTGCGCGACGATGCGCAGGCGCAGGCCGCCGCGCGCGCGCTCGGCGAGCGCGTGGTGCTGAAGATCCTGTCGTCGGAGATCACGCACAAGAGCGACGTCGGCGGCGTGGCGGTCGGCGTGGCGCCGCAGGACGTGCCCGCGCGGCTGGCGGCGATGCGCGCCGAGGTGGCCGGCCACACCGGCCGCGAGCCGGAGCGCTTCCTGGTGCAGGAGATGGTCGGCGGCGGCGTCGAGATGATCCTCGGCCTGCACCGCGACGCGCTCGGCACCGCGGTGCTGCTCGGCATGGGCGGCGTCGCCGCCGAGCTGTTCCAGGACACCACCCTGCGCCTGCTGCCGCCCGGCGGTGCGCTGTCGCGCGAAGAGGCGGCGGCGATGGCGCGCGAGCTCAAGACGTGGCCGCTGCTGGACGGCTACCGCGGCCGCCCCAGGGCGGACGTGCCGGCGCTAGCCGAGGCCATCGTCGCGTTCTCGCGCATGGCCGCCGCGCTCGGCGAGCGGCTGGTGGAGGCCGAGATCAACCCGGTGTTCGTGCTGCCGGCCGGGCAGGGCGTGCGCGCCGCCGACGGCGTCGCGGTCATCGCCTAGCCGGGACTCGCGCCGGGGGCTCGCGCGCCGGGCCGGTCTGTGCCAGACTGCTGCCCTCGGCGCCGCATTTCCGTCCAGCGGAAATGCGGCGTCCCATGCCATCGGAGGCCGCAGTGGATTCGGAGGATGCAAGCAGCCGCGCGCGCGGGCGGCCAGCCAGCCAGCTTGCCAACCGCTCGCTGGAGCGCGGCATCGCGCTGCTGCGCGCGTTCCGGCCCGGCTCCGAGGTGCTCGGCAATGGCGAGCTGGCCGAGCGCACCGGGCTGGCGCGCTCCACCGTCAGCCGCCTGACGCAAAGCCTGGTCGAGACCGGCTTCCTGCAATACGACCCCGACCTGCGCGCCTACCGCCTCGGCGCGCCGGTGCTGAGCCTGGCGCACGCCATGCGCACCGGCTCCACCGTGCTGCAGCTGGCCGCGCCGCTGATGCGCGAGCTGGCGCAGGCCGAGCACATCAACGTCGGGCTGGCGATGGCCGACCAGGACGAGATGGTCTACCTGGAATCGATCCGCTACAGCCGCAAGGTGTCGCTGCGCAACGTGGTGACGGGCCAGCGCGTGCCCATCGCGCTGACCTCGCTGGGCCGCGCCTGGCTGGCGGCCGCGCCCGCGCATGAGCGCGAGGCGCTGATGCGGCAGTTCCGCCAGCGCTTCTCCGCGCACTGGCCCGAGCTGGAAGCGGAGATCCTCGAGGCCATCGACCACGTGCAGCGGCACGGCTGGTGCGCCGCCGGCTGGCAGCCCGAGGTGGTGGCGCTGTCCACGCCGATGCAGCTTGGCCACTATCCGCTCCACGTGCTCAACGTCAGCACCTCCACGCGCGCCGGCGTGGCGGCGGCCAGCCGCGAGCTCAGGCCGCACCTGATGCGGCTGGCGGCGCAATTGCGGCAGGCCTTCGAGCAGGCGCGGCCGGACTGACGGGACGGGCAGGGCGCACATGGCGCGGCGGCGCGGATCGGTCCGTCCGCCGCGCCACGTGGCTGGCCGGCCATTTCCCGCGCCGCGGTCGGGCGGCGCCTGACTGCCTTCCTGCGCTTCTTCCTGCATCTCCTCCTCATCCCGCCGGGGACCGCGTCCGCATAATTACTTGACATATAAACTATATAGATCTAAATTAAATTGCGCCCCACGATAACGGAACCGCTGAATGGCCGGATGCCGGAACAGCGGCCGGAACAGCGCAACGGACGAGCGCAAGCTCAAGGAGACCTGGTGATGAAGATCGTTTGCATCGGCGGCGGCCCGGCGGGCCTGTATTTCGCGCTGCTCATGAAGCAGCAGAACCCGCGGCACGAGATCGTGGTGGTGGAGCGCAACAAGCCTTATGACACCTTCGGCTGGGGGGTGGTGTTCTCGGACGCCACGATGGACAACATGCGCCGCTGGGACCCCGTCACGGCCGACGCGATCCAGCAGGCCTTCAACCACTGGGACGACATCGAGCTGGAATTCAAGGGCCAGGTGATCCGCTCGGGCGGGCACGGCTTCGTCGGCATCGGCCGCAAGAAGCTGCTCAACATCCTGCAGGAGCGCTGCGAGCAGCTTGGCGTGAAGCTGGTGTTCGAGACCGAGGCCGACTCCGACACCGACTATCCCGACGCCGATCTCGTCATCGCCAGCGACGGCATCAATTCCCGCGTCCGCGACAAGTATGCCGGGACCTTCCGGCCCGACGTGGTGGTGCGGCCCAACCGCTATATCTGGCTGGGCACGCACAAGCTGTACGACGCCTTCACCTTCCTGTTCGAGAAGACCGAGCACGGCTGGTTCCAGGCGCACATCTACAAGTTCGACGACAAGACCACCACCTTCATCGTCGAATGTCCCGAGCACGTGTGGCTCGCGCACGGGCTGGACAAGGCCGACCAGGAACAGTCGATCGCCTTCTGCGAGAAGCTGTTCGCCGCCAACCTCAAGGGCGCCCCGCTGATGACCAACGCGCGCCACCTGCGCGGTTCGGCGTGGCTCAACTTCCAGCGCGTGGTGTGCGAACAGTGGTGGCTGCGCAATGCGCACGGCAGCCACGTGGTGCTGATGGGCGACGCCGTGCACACCGCGCACTTCGCCATCGGCTCGGGCACCAAGCTCGCCTTCGAGGACGCCATCGAGCTGACCCGGCAGTTCCGCCTGCTCGGCGACAGCCCCGACCAGATCGAGGCCGTGCTCACGCGCTACCAGGAAGCGCGCCGCATCGAGACGCTGCGCCTGCAGAACGCGGCGTGGAACGCGATGGAATGGTTCGAGGTCTGCGGTGAGCGCTACTGCGACCAGTTCGAGCCGCCGCAGTTCATGTACTCCATGCTCACGCGCAGCCAGCGCATCAGCCACGAGAACCTGCGCCTGCGCGACCAGCCGTGGCTGGAAGGCTACGAGCGCTGGCTGGCGCGGCGCGCGGGCGTGCCGGTGGCGGACGGCAGCGCGCCGCCGCCGCCGATGTTCACGCCGTACACGGTGCGCGGGGTCACGCTCAAGAACCGTATCGTGGTCTCGCCGATGGCGCAGTACTCGGCCGTGGACGGCGAGCCCGGCGACTATCACCTCGTGCATCTGGGCGCGCGCGCGATGGGCGGCGCCGGGCTGGTGTTCGCCGAGATGACCTGCGTCAGCGCCGAGGGCCGCATCACACCGGGATGCCCGGGCATGTACACGCCGCGGCAGCAGGCGGCGTGGCAGCGCATCGTCTCGTGGATCCATGCCAGCACCGACGCGAAGTTCGCCATGCAGATCGGCCATGCCGGCGCCAAGGCGTCGACGCGCGCGGCCTGGGACGGCATCGACCAGCCGCTGGCGTCCGGCAACTGGCCGGTGATGGCGGCCTCGCCGCAGCAGTATCTCGAAGGCGTGAGCCAGACCGCGCGCGAGATGAGCCGGCGCGACATGGACGAAGTCAAGGCGCAGTTCGTCAACGCGGCCAAGGCCGCGGCGGAGATCGGCGTGGACTGGCTCGAGCTGCATTGCGCGCACGGCTACCTGCTGTCGGGCTTCATTTCGCCGCTGACCAACCACCGCACCGACGAATACGGCGGCAGCCTGGCCAACCGCCTGCGCTATCCGCTCGAGGTGTTCGCCGCGGTGCGCGCCGCATGGCCGCAGGACAAGCCGATGTCGGTGCGCATCTCCGCGCACGACTGGGTCGAGGGCGGCATCACGCCGGACGACGCGGTGGAGATCGCGCGCGCGTTCAAGGCCGCGGGCGCCGACATGATCGACTGCTCCTCGGGCCAGGTCAGCAAGAAGGAGAAGCCGGTCTACGGCCGCATGTTCCAGACGCCGTTCGCCGACCGCATCCGCCAGGAAGCGGGCATCCCGACCATCGCCGTGGGCGCCATCAGCGAAGCCGACCACGCCAACAGCATCCTCGCCGCGGGCCGCGCCGACCTGTGCGCGGTGGCGCGCCCGCACCTGGCCAACCCGGCGTGGACGCTGACCGAGGCGGCCAAGATCGGCTACGCGCCGGTGGACTGGCCGCGCCAGTACCGCTCAGCCAAGGCCCAGATGGAGGCGAACTTCGCGCGCGAGAAAGCCGCTTCGGCGAACTGACGCACGGCGACCATCCACACCGCACCGAGGAGACCGCGACATGGCCGACAGCGCCCACGTCGACACGTTCGCCCGCGACAACCTGCCACCGGCCGAACTCCAGCCGGCGTACCGGTTCGAGCTGCCCGAGCTGCAGTTCGGCGAGCGCCTGAACTGCGCCACCGAGCTGCTCGACCGGCACGTCGGGCAGGGCCGCGGCGAGCGCATCTGCATCCGCGCGCCGGGGCTGGCGTGGACCTACGCCGAGCTGCGGGACAAGGCCAACCGCATCGCCAACGTGCTGGTGCGCGACATGGGGCTGGTGCCGGGCAACCGCGTGCTGCTGCGCGCGCCCAACAACCCCATGCTGGTGGCGTGCTGGTTCGCGGTGATGAAGGCCGGCGGCATCGCGGTGGCCACCATGCCGCTGCTGCGCGCCAAGGAGCTCAAGGCCATCGCCGCGATCGGCCGCGTCACGCACGCGCTGTGCGACGCGGCGCTGGCCGCCGAGTTGCGCCTGACCGCGCTCGACGCGCCGGCGCTGCGCCAGATCCGCCATTTCAACTACGACGGGCCGGACAGCCTGGAAGCGGCGATGGAGCGCGCCTCGCCGCATTTCGACAACGTCGACACCGCGGCCGACGACACCTGCATCTTCGGCTTCACCTCGGGCACCACCGGCGTGCCCAAGGCGACCATGCACTACCACCGCGACGTCATGGCCATCTGCGCCTGCTGGCCGCGCCACGTGCTGCGCGCGAACGAGGACGACGTCTTCATCGGCAGCCCGCCGCTGGCGTTCACCTTCGGCCTGGGCGGGCTGGTGCTGTTCCCGATGTCGCTGGGCGCCTCCACGGTGCTGCTGGAGAAGGCCAGCCCGCCGCAACTGCTGGACGGCATCGGCGAATTCGGCGCCACCGTGCTGTTCACCGCGCCCACGTCCTACCGCACGCTGGCCGCGCGCAGCATCGAGGTGCGGCGCACGCCGCTGCGCAAATGCGTGTCGGCCGGCGAGGTCCTGCCGGCGGCCACGCGCGCGCTGTGGAAGGAGGCCACCGGCATCGAGCTGATCGACGGCATCGGCGCGACCGAGATGCTGCACATCTTCATCTCGCACGACGAGCGCGGCGCGCGCCCGGGCGCCACCGGCAAGCCGGTGCCCGGCTACCGCGCCAGGGTGGTGGACGCCGACGGCCGCGAAGTGCCGCCGGGCACCGTGGGCCAGCTTGCCGTGCAGGGTCCGACCGGATGCCGCTACCTGGCCGACGCGCGCCAGCGCGACTACGTGCGCGACGGCTGGAACCTCACCGGCGACGCCTACCTGATGGATGCCGACGGTTATTTCTTCTACCAGGCACGCGCCGACGACATGATCGTCTCGGCCGGCTACAACATCGCCGCGCCCGAGGTGGAGGACGCGCTGATCCTGCATCCGGCCGTGGCCGAGTGCGCGGTGATCGGCGTGCCCGACGGCGAGCGCGGCCAGATCGTCAAGGCCTTCGTCGTGCTGCGCCCGGGGCAGGCCGGCGACGCGGCGATGGCGAAGGCGCTGCAGGACTTCGTCAAGCAGACCGTGGCGCCCTACAAGTACCCGCGCGCCGTCGAATTCACCGACAAGCTGCCGCGCACGCAGACCGGCAAGCTGCAGCGCTTCAAGCTGCACGGGCCGCAATGAGCGCGGGCTTGACCGTCAGGCAACCGACAAGAACCCAACCGACCTGGAGCCAATCGTCATGCAAGTCCTCCTTCCTCCCGGCTGGCCGCGCCCGCGCGGCTACGCCAACGGCGTATCCGCGCGCGGCCGCACGGTGTTCGTGGCCGGCATGATCGGCTGGGATGCCGACGGCGTGTTCCACACCGACGACCTCGCGGGGCAGGTGCGCCAGGCGCTGTCGAACATCGTCGCGGTGCTCGCGGCCGGCGGCGCCCGCCCCGAGCACATCGTGCGCATGACCTGGTACGTCACCGACAAGCGCGCCTACGTGGCCGCCTACCCGGAGATCGGCAAGGCCTTCCGCGAGATCATCGGCAGCTTCAACGCGGCCATGACCGCGGTGGAGGTCTCGGCGCTGATCGAGGACCGCGCCAAGGTGGAGATCGAAGTCACGGCGGTGGCGCCGGACTGAGGGCAAAAAAAAGAGCCCGTGCGGCGGACTCGAAGCGGCTCTCTCTGGTTCATCCTCTTGGCGGGTTTCTCCTCCAACTCTTCCGGTCGGGCGCTCGTGTCGAATGAGCGGGACCAGTGTAGCGGCGGAGGTTCGCCACGGCAGCTAGGGAAAGCGATCAGGCACGCCCGCGTGTTTCCACGCTTGCGCCGCGCTGCCGCCATCGCTATCGCTCCGGCCGGGTGATGCGCTCCACGGCACGGCGGATGACGGGCGCCGCCAACACGACGACCGGCAGCATGACCAGCCACGACATGGCCCACGAGCGCAGCCAGTGACCGATGAAGGTGCCTTCGGCGACGAAGGGCAGGTTCGCGATGGCCGCGGCGATCGCGCAGGTCAGTCCCGACTGGAGAACGCCAAAGACGAAATGGCCGTATCGGCTGGGAATATGCGGCATGGGGTCCGGCCTGCGTTTGCGAAGGCGTTTGCTGAGGCGTTTGCGACGGAGGAGAGGCGCCGGCGGGAGCGGCACGGCGCGCCGGCCGTGCCGCTCCCGGCCGCGCTACGCGAGTTGCGCCACCGCTTCCCGGGTCGTCCACAGCGCGTGCGCGAGGAACCGGTAGTTGATGATGGCGGCCAGATAACCGTCCCCGTCGGGCAGGCGTGGGCCGGCGGTGGCGTCCCGGACCACGGCGACCTCGAAGCCCTGTTCGATCAGTTCGCGCAGATGCGACTCGATGCACATGTTGGCTGCCATGCCGGCCAGGATGACCTGCGAGACGCCCTTCTTGCGCAACTGCAACACGAGATCGTTGGTCTCCGGGCCATAGACCTTGTGCGGCGAGGCGATGACGGTCTTGCCGTCGAGGATGTAGGGCTTGTATTCCTCGAGGAAGTCGGCGCCGGAACCCTCGAACTCGTCCACGGTGAGCGAGCCCTTGCGGTCGAACATGCCGATGCTGTGCATGACCTTCTCCAGGGGGCCGCCGAAATGCCATTCGTGGTCCTGGGGATAGTAGTAGTGCGGCGACACGGCGACCGTGATCGCGGCGGCCTTGGCGGCCTGGAACAACCGGCCGATGTTGGCCACCGTGTCGTTCTCCGTGATGCTGGCGCCGACCATCGACCAGGTTGCGCCCTGCGGGCTCAGGAAGTCGTTCTGGGGATCGACCACCACCAGCGCGGCCTTGGTGAGGTCCAGTCTGAAGCCGGTCGCCGGCAAGGCGGGGTTCGCCGGATCGGCGTAGGGGCTGGCCGCGGTCTGCTGGTTCGCGTCGGAGCTGCTTTGCTGGGTCATGACATTCCTCTGTGCTCGGGATGGATTGGTGCTTCGGGGACTGGCGGACGGCTCCCGCCGGATCCGGCCGGTCTCTTTTATAAGTGACCAGTCGGTTTATAAAAAACGGAAAAAAATCAGCGCAGCAGGCGCGGCAGGACAAGGCTCTCGAAACGCGCGAGCGCCGCGCCGCTGCGCTCGACCTTGCCGCGCATCACCGCGCCTTCGAAGCCTTCGACGAGAATCGCCGCGAGCGCGTCCGGATCCTGCCCGGCCGCCAGATCGCCGCGCTCCTGCGCTTCGCGCAGGCAGGCGCTCAGCGCGCTTTCCCAGCGGCCCAGCACGCCGGACAACACCTGCCGCGTTTCCGCGCTGTTGTTCGACAGCTCCAGCGACAGGTTGCCGATCAGGCAGCCCAGCGTGAAATCATGGCGGCGATGGTCCTCGGACAAGGCATGGAAGAACCGCGCAACGCGCTCGAGCGGCCGGACGCGCGCGTCGTACAGGAGCGGCCCGTGCCTGGCCTCGATCGACAGCCAGTAGCCTTCGAGGATCTCGCCGGCAAACGACTCCTTGCTGTCGAAGTAGTTGTAGAACGAGCCCTTCGGCACCTCGGCCGCGGCCGTGATGTCCTGCACGCCGCAGCCGTTGAAGCCCAGCTCGAGCACCACGTCGCGCCCGGCGGCCAGCAGGCGGGAACGGACTTCGGGATTGGCGGGTCTTGGCATGGTGGATCGTGCTATGGGTTGGGACGGGTTTTAAGATAGTCGGTCATCTATTTATTGTCAATGGGAAGTTGGTTTGTTTCGTTGATTGGATGATCGAGGGGGAGAAGCCCGGCGTGTTGCCGGCGTTCGGGACGACGCGCGCCAAGGGGAGGTGAGTCGTGCGCAGTGTTCACTTGCGGAAGACCGGCGTCATCGGACGTGTTCATTCTTCTGGTCGACATCGGGATGTCGTTTCGAATATTTCGAGTATTTCGAGAATGTGCTAGCATGGAACGCATGACTACCAAGCAGGCTTCCTCCCCTTCCCGCAAGCGACGTACCGCGCCGGCCGCCAGCCAGGCGACCAGGGCGCGCGCGGAGCCTGCCCGTGGCGTACCGATGTTCGAGCTGTCGTTCGACGTCGAGCCGGTCGTGTCCGTTGTCCGGCGCCACGTCAAGCTCAGCAAGGAAGCCGACGAGGCTATCACGCACGAACTGGTCGAATTGCTGGGGGGCGCGATCGTGCAGCTGCGGACCACGGAGCACAAGGCGCCGGCTCGACGGGCCGCGCCGGCTCGCAAGGAGGATCCGCTGCTCACCACCGAGCAGGCGGCGCGGCTCGTCGGCGTCAGCCGGCCCTACATGGCCAAGCTGATCGATTCCGGCGCGGTGGAACTGCATCAGAAGGTCGGCAACCAGCGCCGTGTGCTGCGCAGCGCCGTGACCCGCTGGCAGGAGGCTGAACGGGCGCGGCAGGCCAGGGCGCTCAAGCGTCTGACCGAGGATCTGGACGAGGAAATCCTCTCGTCGTGAGCATTCCTGTCGTTGCCGATGCCGATACGCTGTTTGCGGCCACGACGCGCGGGATGCTGATCTATCTCGACTACGAGGGGCCGATCAAGCTGCACTGGTCGCCGCTGATTCTCGATGAGGTTGGCCGGGCGCTGGTGGAGACCGGACGGAAGAAGACGCTGGAAGATGCCAGGGCGCACGAGGCGCGCATGCGCGATGCCTTGCCCAATGCGCTGGTGTCGGTGAAAGACGTGCAGGCCCAGTTCCAGGCCGTGGCGCCGGCAGTGCGGTCCGCGAAGGACGCGCACGTTGCAGCTTGCGCGCACTACCTGATCGCCGCCAAGGCATATCCCGGCACGCCGGCGGTCGCGCTGGTGTCGCGCAATACCAGGGATTTCAGGAAGGCCGCGCTCGCCGGGCTAGGTATCGTGCTGCAAAAGCCGGATGCCTTTCTCGACGGATTGACCGTGGCACAGCCGGATGAGGTCGCGGCGGCGTTCCGCCGGTTCCGTCTGGATCTGGCTTCCAGGCCCGAACCGGAGGCGCTGCTGGCGCGCCTGGAGCGGGATGGGCAGGTAAAGACCGCACAGCGGCTGCGCGGCTTGCATCAGGCGCGGACGATCGCGCTCTAGGCTGTTCCTCAGGCGATGGTGGCGCCCGGTCGATTTTCCGTCCCGGGAGCAAACTCCGCGCAACCGCAGGCAAATCGCAGACAAGAAAAAAGGGCTTCCAGTTGCCTGGAAACCCTTTTCAAATACTGGTGGCGAATCAGGGACTCGAACCCCGGACCTGCGGATTATGATTCCGTCGCTCTAACCGACTGAGCTAATTCGCCGTTGAAGACCGAAATTATACCTGGGCTTTCAACGCTGTCAACACCTTCCCTGAAAAAGTTTCAGGACGCCGCCGCGGGCCGCGTAGGCCGTGTGCGCAAAAAAAGCCGGCGGACCTTGCGGCCCGCCGGCTGGAGCGACTGATTACCGGATCAGTCTTGCCTGCGCATTCCTGCAGCCTGCTGGCCACGTATGCGCGAGGTCCGTTCAGTCATTGGCGTAGATGTCGAGGTCCTTGGTTTCCCGCACGAACAGGGAGCCGAGGACCAGCGTCACGCCGGCGATGATGATCGGGTACCAGAGGCCGTAGTAGATGTTGCCGTTCTGCGCCACCAGCGCGAAGGAGATAGTGGGCAGCAGGCCGCCGAACCAGCCGTTGCCGATGTGATACGGCAGCGACATCGAGGTGTAGCGGATGCGGGTCGGGAACATCTCCACCAGCATGGCGGCGATCGGGCCGTACACCATCGTCACGTAGATGACAAGGATGACGAGGACCACCAGCACCATGATGGTGTTCATCTGCGCCGGGTCGGCCTTGGTCGGATAACCGGCCGAGGCCATCGAGCCGCCCACTTCCTTCTTGAATGCGGCGATCTGCTTCTTGCTGGCGTCGTCGAAGCTGTGGCCGGCCGTATCCAGCGAAGCGTTGAAGGCGTCGATCTGCTTGTCGCCGATCTTCACCGAGGCTACCGTGCCGGCCGGGGCTTCCACCACTTCATAGCTGGCGGAGGCTTGCGCCAGGGTCCGCTTGACGATGTCGCAGGAACTGCGGAAATCGATCTCGCGGGCAATCGGGCTGCCCTGGAACGAGCACTGCTTGGGATCGGCGGTGACGACGATCTGCGCGGTCTGCTGCGCGCGTTCCAGCGCCGGGTTGGCGTAGTGGGTGAGCGCCTTGAACAGCGGGAAGTAGGTCAGCATCGCCAGCGCGCAGCCGGCCATGATGATCCACTTGCGGCCGATCTTGTCGGACAGCGAGCCGAAGAAGATGAAGAACGGCGTGCCGATCACCAGCGCGCCCGCGATCAGCAGGTTGGCGGTGGTGGCGTCGACCTTGAGCACCTGGGTCAGGAAGAACAGCGAGTAGAACTGGCCGGTGTACCAGACCACGGCCTGGCCGGCGGTCAGGCCCACCAGCGCCAGGATCACGATCTTCAGGTTGCGCCATTGGGCGAACGCTTCGGTCAGCGGCGCCTTGGAGGTCTTGCCTTCGGCCTTCATCTTCTGGAACGCCGGCGATTCGTTCATCGACAGGCGGATGTAGACCGATACCGCGAGCAGCAGGATCGAGACCAGGAACGGAATGCGCCAGCCCCAGTCGTCGAAGGCCGCGCCGGTCAGGTTGCGGCACAGCAGGATCACGATCAGCGACAGGAACAGGCCGAGCGTGGCGGTGGTCTGGATCCATGCCGTGTAGGCGCCGCGCTTGCCGTGCGGGGCATGCTCGGCCACGTAGGTGGCCGCGCCGCCGTACTCGCCGCCGAGCGCCAGGCCCTGCAGCATGCGCAGCGCGATCAGGATGATCGGCGCCGCCCACCCGATCGTGTTGAAGCCCGGCAGCAGGCCCACGATGAAGGTCGACGAACCCATGATCAGGATGGTCACGAGGAAGGTGTACTTGCGCCCGATCATGTCGCCGAGGCGGCCGAACACCAGCGCGCCGAACGGCCGCACGATGAAGCCGGCGGCGAAGGCCAGCAGCGCGAAGATGAACGCCGCGGTGGGGTCCAGCCCGGCAAAGAACTGCTTGGCGATGATGGCCGCCAGCGAACCGTAGAGATAAAAGTCGTACCACTCGAATACCGTGCCGAGAGAGGAGGCGAAAATCACCTTCTTCTCTTCGGCGGTCATTGACGAACCCTGGGCGCTGCCGCCGGGCATCGCTACGTTCTGCGCGTTAGCCATTGTCTCCTCCGTTTTGAGATCGGAATCGTTCGGGTGGGCAGCGGGCACGCGTGGCGCGGACACAGCACAGCCACCGAAGTTCAATGGATTGTGGGAGGCGAAACTTACTGCGTTCTGACAATTTCCGCCCCGTTCGCCACTAAACGCTCGGGGTATACGCTAGGCAAAAAAACGCGCCGCGATTGCTGCGGCGCGATGCCTTGCGGCCTTGTCGGCGGGCCGCTTCCGCACTGGGCGCGGCGGTAGCGGTTTTCCTGCTATGCAGCATCCTGGCCGCGATGGCGGGGCGTGGTCGATGTGGTGGTTCCGTCATCGCTTTCGTCGGCCGTCAGGTTCATGCGCCATGCGTAGAGCGCCGCCATCAGCACGTAGACCACCAGCGCGCCCTGCGCGCCGACCCAGAACGAAAACGGCCAGCCGAAGAAGTCGAAGCGCAGCTCGCGCGCGAACCAGGCGACCACGAACGTGACCACGAACCAGATCGTCAGCAGCACGGCGATCCAGCGCAGGTTGTGGCGCCATGCGCGGCGCGCGGCCGGGGAGGGCTGGCCGGCCGGCATGGGCGGCGTAGGCTGAACAGGCGAGATGGGCGGAACGTGCGCCGCAGGCTCGACGGGCGACTGGCCGGTATCGCTCATGCGGCATCCCCGGCGACGGGCCGGCGCAGCGTGACGCGGAAGCACGCCCCGGCCAGGCGCGGCTCGGTCTGGTAGACGTTGTCGACGATGGCGACGTCGCCGCCGTGCTGCTGCACGATCTCGCGCACGATGGCCAGACCCAGGCCGCTGCCCTGGGTCTGCGTGCCCAGCACGCGGTAGAAGCGCTCCATCACGCGTTCGCGCTCGGCCACCGGGATGCCGGGGCCGGTGTCTTCCACCTCGAGGTAGGCGAACGGCTCGAACGCGTCGGCGCGCACGCGCACGGTGGCGTGGCCGCCGGCGGGCGTGTAGCGGATCGCGTTGTCGATCAGGTTGTTGAGCATCTCGGTGAGCATCAGGCGGTTGCCCTGCACCATGACGGGATGATCGTCGGCGTCGACGCCGAGATCGATACGGCGCGCCCACGCCTGCGGCAGCCAGTCCTTGACCACCTCGCGCGCGAGCGCGCCCAGGTCCAGCGGCGCCATGCTGCCGGCGCCGGCGAGGTTCTCCATGCGCGCCAGCGACAGCAGCTGCGTGACCAGGTGGGCGGTGCGCTCGGAGCTGCCGGCGATCTGCGCCAGCGACTTGCGCAATTCCTCCGGCGTCTGCTCGCGCTGCGCCAGCTCGGCCTGCATGCGCAGGCCGGCCAGCGGCGTCTTCATCTGGTGCGCGGCATCGGCGATGAAGCGCTTCTGCGTCTGCACCGACATGTCCAGGCGCGCGAGCAGGTCGTTGAAGGACGCCACCAGCGGCGTGATCTCCTGCGGCGCGGCGTGCTCGTCGATGGGGCTGGTGTCGCCGGGGTTGCGCGCGCGGATGCGCTGCTGGATCGCGTTCAGCGGCGCCAGCCCGCGCGTGAGGCCGAACCACACCAGCACCACCGCCAGCGGCAGGATCACGAACTGCGGCAGGATCACGCCCTTGATGATCTCGTTGGCCAGGCGCGCGCGCTTGTCCAGCGTTTCGCCGACCTGCACCAGCACCGGCTGGGTGTCGCTGCCGTGCTTGAGGTCGACGTAGGTATAGGCCACGCGCACGTCGTTGCCGGCCACGCGGTCGTCGCGCAGCGACACCAGCCCGGCGTGGCCGCGGTCTTCCTCGCTGGGCAGCGGCAGGTCGTTGTCGCCGGCGACGAACTCGCCGTGCGTGCCGACCACCTGGTAGTAGATGTTGTCGCTCTCGTCGGCGCGCAGGATCTCGCGCGCGGATAGCGGCAGCTGCAGCGTGACGCGCCCGTTGACCTCGCGCACCTGCTGCGAGAGCACGATGGCGCTGGCCTCCAGCGAGCGGTCGAACGGCCCGTTGGCGATCGACTTGGCCACCAGGTAGGTCACGGCGATGCTCATCGGCCAGAGCAGCAGCAGCGGCGCCAGCATCCAGTCCAGGATCTCGCCGAACAGCGAGCGCGGCGACGGGTGGCCGGCGCTGTCCTCCAGATGGGGCAGCGCCTCGGCCAGCGCTTCGTCGCCAGGACTGGCATCGGGCGCGGCGGAGTCGGGAGGCGGCGTGGCGGGCCGGGCGGCCCGCGCGCGCCGCCGGGGCAGTCGCAGCAGGCTCATGGGGAAGGGTTCGGGTGGTCCGTGGCGGGGAGGCCGGAAGAACGACGCGGGGCGGGCGGCAGGATGGGCGAGGTCTCCCGGCCGGCTAGCCGTGCACCGCGGCGGCCTGGTATTTCTCCAGGCAATAGCCCAGGCCGCGCACCGTGGCGATGCGGATGCCGCCCACCTCGATCTTCTTGCGCAGCCGGTGCACGTAGACTTCGATGGCGTTGTTGCTGACTTCCTCGCCCCATTCGCACAGGTGGTCCACCAGTTGTTCCTTCGAGACCAGCCGCCCGGTGCGGGTCAGCAGGATTTCCAGCAGGCCCACCTCGCGCGCGGAGAGGTCCAGCATCTCTTCGTTCAGGTAGGCGATGCGGCCGACCTGGTCGAAGGCCAGCGGGCCGTGGTGCGTCAGCGTGGCGCCGCCGCCGGCGCCGCGCCGCACCAGCGCGCGCACGCGCGCTTCCAGCTCGGACAGCGCGAACGGCTTGGCCATGTAGTCGTCGGCGCCGAGGTCCAGCCCCTTGACGCGCTCGTCCACGCCGTCGGCGGCGGTCAGGATCAGCACCGGCAGCATGGCGCCGCGCGCGCGCAGGCGCTTGAGCACCTCCAGGCCGGGCAGGCGCGGCAGGCCGAGATCGAGGATGAGCAGGTCGAAGGTCTGGGTGGACAGCGCCGAATCGGCCTCCATCCCGCTGGCCACGTGGTCGACGGCATAGCCGGAGTGGCGCAGGGAGCGCGTCAGGCCGTCGGCCAGCACGTCGTCATCTTCAGCGATCAGAATACGCATGGTTGTCTCCACCCAGGCTCGGCTTTGTCGCCCCTTTGCCACCGGGTGTCGCCGGCGGTGCGGGCAGGGCTTGCCAAGCATACTGTTTTTTTATACAGTACCCGCTTGTTCCGGTCGCATTGTGCGCGGCCGGCATTTACCGGATTTTTCCGCCGCCTCTCATGCTGCGCGCCGATGCCACGGGCGGGTCGCGTACCGGGGCGGGCGGCGGAGCGGGCGCAAGCCCGCAAAAGCAGGCAGCGCGCCACATGCGGCCTATTTATACACCATTGACGGAAGGACGACCATGGATGACGGCAAGAAGGCGGGTGCTGGCGTAAGCGCCGAAAAGCAGAAGGCGCTGGCGGCCGCGCTGGCCCAGATCGAGAAGCAGTTCGGCAAGGGCTCGATCATGAAACTGGGCGAAGCCGAAATCGACCAGGACATCCAGGTCGTGTCCACCGGTTCGCTGGGCCTGGACATCGCGCTGGGCGTGGGCGGCCTGCCGCGCGGCCGCGTGGTGGAGATCTACGGTCCGGAATCGTCGGGCAAGACCACGCTGACGCTGCAGGTGGTGGCCGAGATGCAGAAGCTGGGCGGCACCTGCGCGTTCATCGACGCCGAGCACGCGCTCGACGTCAACTACGCCGGCAAGCTCGGCGTCAACGTGGGCGACCTGCTGATCTCCCAGCCGGACACCGGCGAGCAGGCCCTGGAAATCACCGACGCGCTGGTGCGCTCGGGCTCGGTCGACCTGATCGTGATCGACTCGGTGGCGGCGCTGGTGCCCAAGGCCGAAATCGAAGGCGAGATGGGCGACTCGCTGCCGGGCCTGCAGGCTCGCCTGATGAGCCAGGCGCTGCGCAAGCTGACCGGCACCATCAAGCGCACCAACTGCCTGGTGATCTTCATCAACCAGATCCGCATGAAGATCGGCGTGATGTTCGGCTCGCCCGAGACCACCACCGGCGGCAATGCCCTCAAGTTCTACGCCTCGGTGCGCCTGGACATCCGCCGCATCGGCTCGATCAAGAAGGGCGACGACGTGATCGGCAACGAAACCAAGGTCAAGGTGGTCAAGAACAAGGTCTCGCCGCCGTTCCGCGAGGCGTTCTTCGACATCCTCTACGGCCAGGGCATTTCGCGCCAGGGCGAGATCATCGACCTCGGCGTGGACGCCAAGATCGTCGAGAAGTCGGGCGCCTGGTACAGCTACAAGGGCGAGAAGATCGGCCAGGGCAAGGACAACGCGCGCGAATACCTGCGCGAGAATCCCGACATCGCCGACGAGATCGAGAACAAGGTGCGCGAGACGCTGGGCGTGGCACTGATGAACGGCACGCCGGCCGCCGCGGTGACGGCCGACGCGAGCTGAGCGGGGCCGGGCGGGGCGCGTTGAGGGCATCGGAGGGCCATCGGGGCCGGCTGGAGTTGAGCCTGGCTCCGGTGGTCGGTGGTCCGCCGATTTCGCGGGGCTTTCTCGTCCGTTTTCTTGCCTGCTGTTTTGTTCGATCTCGCCTGATTTCGCTTGATCCCGGCCGGGGCGGCGCGTGCGTTGGCACGCGCCGCCCCGGTGTGCATTCCGCGGCCGCAACTCGCCGGTGGCCGCGATTGCTGGCGGTTGCCGGCTGTTGTTTGCCCGCCGTTGTTTGCCGGTTGTTGCTTGTCAGTCGTCGCTTGCTTGCCGTCGCCGGTTCGGCGCCGCACCAGGCAGCCATATTCCACCGTTGCATTCGCGCCGCTTCCCATCGCGCCGCTTTCTTTCATGGCCACTCGTCCTCCCCTTTCGCTGAAGGCCCGCGCGGTCGGCTACCTGTCGCGCCGCGAGCACAGCCGGGCGGAGCTGGCCCGCAAGCTGGCTCCCCATGCGGAATCGCCCGAGGCGCTCGAGCAATTGCTGGATGCGCTCGAGCGCGAGAACTGGCTGTCCAACGCGCGCTTCGTCGACAGCCTGGTGCACCGCCGCGCCAGCCGCTACGGCGCGGCCCGGGTCATGCAGGAAGCGCGCACCCACCAGCTTGGCGGCGACCAGTTGGCGGATCTGCAGGAGCGCCTGCGCGATTCCGAACTGGAGCGCGGCCGCGCGGTCTGGCAGAAGCGCTTCGGCGCGCCGCCGGCCACGCCCGAGGAACGGGCAAAGCAGATCCGCTTCCTGGTGGCCCGCGGCTTCTCCCGCGCCGTGGTGAGCCAGATCATCAAGGGCGCCGACGAGTGGCTGGACGGTAGCGACTGACGCCGCGTGCGGCGTTGTGCGACCGCAGCACGGAGGGTGCCGCCGCGACGCTGCCATGCACCGGCACGGGGCGCATACCTGCTTTGGCAGTAGGCGTATTCACCGCGCCCGGCATCCGTTCCGCCCGTCGCCCGAGCGCCGCCCGAGCGCCTTGCGCCGCGCATTCCCGCACCGCAGCAGGCCATCCGCGGGACGACAATCGCCGGCAACGGCACTCCGCACAGTTTGTTCCCGGTCAAACTTGTGCGGCATGTTAAAATCCTGCGGTTTCCCGGCCCAGCCGTCCTGAGTCGTTCTGAGTCGTGTCTGTTAAGCCGTTCCTGGTCATATCCATTAGCCGCCTGTTCCCCCGCTCCAGCCTGGTGTTATGCCGCTTTCCCCGCCCGTCAACCGTTCCCTGCGCCATCGCCGTGCCATCACGGCCGAGGCCTATCTTAGGGACGATGGCCTGTGGGACATCGAGGCGCGCCTGACCGACACCAAGCCGCGCGACATTCCGCTGGCCGGCGGCGGCGTGCGCCCGGTCGGCCAGCCGCTGCACGACCTGTGGCTGCGCGTCACCATCGACCTGCGCATGAACGTGGTGGACGCCGAGGCGTGCTCCGACTGGGTGCCGTATCCCGGCCAGTGCGACACCATCGGCCCGGCCTACCGCAAGCTGATCGGCCTGAACCTGATGAAGGGTTTCCGCAAGGCGGTGCGCGAGCGCCTGTCGGGCGTGGCCGGCTGCACCCACCTGACCGAGCTGGCCGGCGTGCTGCCGACCACCGCGATCCAGGCTTTCGCCGGCGACGTCTTCAACATCCGCGACGCCGGCACCGAAGACACCAATCCCGAACCGCCTTACCAGTTGCACGGCTGCCATGCCCTGCATTTCGAAGGTGAGGTGGTGCGCCAGTTTTACCCGCGCTGGTATGGTCACCAGCCGAAGCCGAGGATCAGGGCCGAAGGGTCCCCGATCCCGGCGGCGCAGCCAGCGGAGGCGCTCGCCGCCGCCGACGGCGGCGCCGACTCCCGCAGGCTCACCGGCACCTCCGGCTAAGCCGCACGGCCTGCAAAACGCCGAGATTCCATCTCCACACTTTTACGCCTACCCGAAAGGAAACACGCATGAATATCCATGAGTACCAAGGCAAGGAAATCCTGCGCAAATACAATGTGCCGGTTCCGCGCGGCATCCCCGCGTTCTCGGTCGAAGAGGCCCTGAAGGCTGCTGAGCAACTGGGCGGCCCGGTCTGGGTCGTCAAGGCGCAGATCCACGCGGGCGGTCGCGGCAAGGGCGGCGGCGTGAAGGTGGCCAAGAGCATCGACGAGGTCAAGACCTACGCCACCAACATCCTCGGCATGACCCTGGTCACGCACCAGACCGGCCCGGAAGGCAAGAAGGTCAACCGCCTGCTGATCGAAGAAGGCGCTGACATCAAGAAGGAACTGTACGTTTCGCTGGTGGTGGACCGCGTGTCGCAGAAGGTGGCCCTGATGGCCTCCAGCGAAGGCGGCATGGACATCGAGGAAGTCGCTGCCCACACCCCGGAAAAGATCCACACCCTGATCATCGACCCGGCCACCGGCCTGGCCGACGCCGATGCCGACGACATCGCGCGCAAGATCGGCGTGCCCGACGCGAGCGTGGCGCAAGCCCGCCAGGCCCTGCAAGGCCTGTACAAGGCGTTCTGGGAAACCGATGCATCGCTGGCCGAAATCAACCCGCTGATCCTGACCGGCGACGGCAAGGTGATCGCGCTCGACGCCAAGTTCAACTTCGACTCCAACGCCCTGTTCCGCCACCCGGAAATCGTCGCCTACCGCGACCTGGACGAAGAAGACGCCAACGAAATCGAAGCCTCCAAGTTCGACCTGGCCTACATCTCGCTGGACGGCAACATCGGCTGCCTGGTGAACGGCGCCGGCCTGGCGATGGCCACGATGGACACCATCAAGCTGTTCGGCGGCGAGCCGGCCAACTTCCTCGACGTGGGCGGCGGCGCCACCACCGAGAAGGTGACCGAAGCCTTCAAGCTGATGCTGAAGAACCCGAACCTGAAGGCCATCCTGGTCAACATCTTCGGCGGCATCATGCGCTGCGACGTGATCGCCGAAGGCGTGATCGCTGCTTCCAAGGCCGTGTCGCTGTCCGTGCCGCTGGTCGTGCGCATGAAGGGCACCAACGAAGAGATCGGCAAGAAGATGCTGGCCGACTCGGGCCTGCCCATCATCGCTGCCGACACCATGGAAGAGGCCGCCCAGAAGGTGGTGGCCGCGGCCGCGGGCAAGTAAGCCAAGACGCACGAACGCCAACAAAACGCGAACGCGAGCGGCGCGCCGGGCCTGGCCCCGCGCTGCTACGAGCCAAGCAAAGGATTACAGCATGTCGATTCTGATCAACAAAGACACCAAGGTCATCACCCAGGGCATCACCGGCAAGACCGGCCAGTTCCACACCCGTGGCTGCCGCGACTACGCCAACGGCAAGAACGCCTTCGTGGCGGGCGTGAACCCGAAGAAGGCCGGCGAAGACTTCGAAGGCATTCCCATCTACGCCAGCGTGAAGGACGCCAAGGACTCCACCGGCGCCACCGTTTCCGTGATCTACGTGCCGCCCGCGGGCGCCGCCGCCGCGATCTGGGAAGCCGTCGACGCCGACCTGGACCTGGTGGTCTGCATCACCGAAGGCATCCCCGTGCGCGACATGATGGAGCTCAAGGACAAGATGCGTAAGGGCAACAAGAAGACCTTGCTGCTCGGACCGAACTGCCCTGGCCTGATCACGCCGGACGAAATCAAGATCGGCATCATGCCGGGCCACATCCACCGCAAGGGCCGCATCGGCGTGGTGTCGCGCTCGGGCACGCTGACCTATGAAGCCGTGGGCCAGCTGACCGCGCTGGGCCTGGGCCAGTCGTCGGCAGTGGGTATCGGTGGCGACCCCATCAATGGCCTGAAGCACATCGACATCATGAAGATGTTCAACGACGATCCCGAAACGGACGCCGTGGTCATGATCGGCGAAATCGGCGGTCCGGACGAAGCCAACGCCGCGCAATGGATCAAGGACAACATGAAGAAGCCGGTGGTCGGCTTCATCGCTGGCGTGACCGCGCCTCCGGGCAAGCGCATGGGCCACGCCGGCGCGCTGATCTCGGGCGGTGCCGACACGGCGCAGGCCAAGCTGGAAATCATGGAAGCCTGCGGCATCAAGGTCACCAAGAATCCGTCGGAAATGGGCCGCCTGCTCAAGTCGATCCTGTAATCGCCGCTGTCTGGTGAATCCCGCCCGCGAGGGCGGGAGAATTACCGGGCCGGCGCGCGGTTGCCCCAGGGCAGCCGCGCCGCCAGCCACCGATGCCCCCGCCTTCGTGCGGGGGCGCGTCATTCTGGGACGCCAGGAACCTAGGGTATCTCCCGAGGCGGGCGGGAAGGCGATTGAAACCGAATCGAAAGCTTGATACGGTAAATCTCATGTCTGAAAAATCAGACATCCGAATTTTGTCGTTGGCTGAACATCGTCGGTTGCGCATCGCCCGTCGCCATGCGGCGTTCGAACCATAATTCAAGAAACTCGAGGAGCTTTACCGTGGAATTGTTGTCCTCCACCGCATTCTGGATCGCGCTGGGATCCATCATCCTGACCAACATCGTGCTCTCCGGCGACAACGCCGTGGTGATCGCGCTCGCCTCGCGCAACCTGCCGCCCGCGCAGCAGAAGAAAGCGATCTTCTGGGGCAGCGCCGCCGCCATCGTCATGCGCGTGATCCTGACCGTGGCCGCGGTCAAGCTGCTGAGCCTGCCGTACCTCAAGATCGTCGGCGCCGCGCTGCTGGTCTACATCGGCGTGCAGCTGCTGACCGGCGACGACGAGGAAGATGGCCACGCCGCCAAGGAAAATATCTGGGCCGCGATCCGTACCATCCTGATCGCCGACCTCGTGATGTCGCTCGACAACGTGGTCGCCGTGGCCGCCGCCGCCCAGAAGGGGCCGGAAGGCAGCCAGCTGATGCTGCTGGTGCTGGGCCTGGGCCTGTCCATCCCGCTGATCGTGTTCGGCAGCACCATCCTGCTCAAGGTCATGGACCGCTTCCCCATCATCATCGTGCTGGGCGCCGCGCTGCTGGGCTACCTCGCCGGCGAAATGCTGGTGAGCGATCCGGTCGACTCCGCCTGGTTCGAAATGCACGTGCCGCATGCGCACCTGGTGTTCGGCATCGTCGGCGCCGCGCTGGTGGTGGTGATCGGCAAGCTGATGCAGAAGCGCGCGGCGCAGCCGGCGTGATGGCCTGATGCCAGTCCCGCTCGCAGGGGCGGGATCGCGATCAGGCGGGGCGGTGCTCTTGTCGCACCGCGGGACGGGCGGCCCTGGGGTCGCCCGTTTCGTTTTCCGAGACAGGAATCTGGTTGTGAATTCAGTGTGCTTTCGTACTGAATTAAGCGGAACCCTCGGTTTACTGACTGTCTGCGTCATCGCAAGTGACAAAATTTGCGCGCTGTCAAAGCTAGGAGTGCTCTGAAGTGGCGAAAATTGTCACCTGCCAACGAGAGTTCAAGGGGCGCCGGGCTGGCACGCAAACTGCTAAAGATTGTGCAGCATCACATGAAACAAGATGTTTCTATTTGTATCCAAAATTCCTTCGAGGGGTCAATCATGCAACAACGGGTTCAACTGAAGAAACTGGGCCGCCGTGTCCAGAAGGGCTTTACGCTGATCGAACTGATGATCGTGGTTGCGATCATCGGCATCTTGGCGGCGATTGCGATTCCGCAGTATCAGGACTATACGGTAAAGGCCAAGTTGTCGAAGGTGGCATCGTGCGCCGAACCCCTCAAGCTGGCAGTTGCGTTGTATGCGCAGACGAATGGTGCGCTTCCTACGGCGACGGACGACTGGACCGGCCTGGGTCTGTCGGCAGCACCCACGGCGACGACCGAGTGCTCCGCGATCTCGGTCACTGCGACCACCGGCGCAGTGGTTGTTACCATGGCGAACATCAAAGCAGCTACCATTGACGGTCAGACGGTCACCTTCACGCCTAAGGTCGATAGCACCGCTGTGAACTGGACTGCGTCGACGAACAGCACCGATCCCTTGGTGCTGGCCTACTTCAAGTCCACAGCTCCCGCCGCAGCTCCGCAACAACCTTGATGTAGCGGCTAGGTTCAATGAAAAAGAAAAAGCGCCTCCGGGCGCTTTTTCTTTTCCCATCCCCCAAGCTATCATCCGCCTTTTGCCAACCCGGCATAACAAGGCACCCGCATGCTGCCCTCCCGGTCAGCCATTCCCCTCAGTTTCCTCGCCGCCGCGCTCGCCGTGCCTCTGCTGGTCTCGCGGCACACGCTTCCGCTTGCCACCTTCTATGGCGAATGGACTGCCGCGCTGTTGTTCGCGCTTGCCGTGATCGTGCTGGGGTCCGTGGCGCCCCGGCAGGCCGGCGGCCTCGCCGGTCGGGCGGAGCCGGCCCGATTCCCCTGGATCCTCCTCTTCCCGCTCTGGCTCATCGCCACCGGCATCGCGCAGGGCCTCGTTGGCATGGCCGATGTTCCCGGTAGCCGGCTGATCACCGAGCTGACGCTGGCGCTGGCCGCCGCGGTGATGTGGGCGGCGTGGCGGCAGGGCCGGGCGGCGTCCGCGCAGGAGCGGCAGGCGCTGGCCGATACGCTCGCCACTGCGTGGCTGGTGGCCGGGCTGCTGGGCACGCTGGCGCAGTGGGTGCAGGTCTTCAGCCTGGAGCCGGATACGTTCGGGCTGGTGTCGACCTATTTCTACGATGACAACCGCCGCCTGTGGGGCAACCTGAACCAGCCCAATCACCAGGCCACGGTCGAGGGGCTGGCGCTGGCGGCGGCGGTGTGGCTGGCCGCGCGTGGCTGGCTGCGCGCGCCGGCGTGGCTGGCGGCGGTGCTGTTGCTGGAGAGCGGCATCGTGCTGTCGGGTTCGCGCACGGGCGTGCTGCACGTGGGTCTGGCCGCGGCTTATGCGCTGGTGGCAGCATGGATGGCGCGGGGGCAGGGCGCCGGCGCTGGCGTGCGGCAGCGCGGGTCCAACCCGATGCGCCGCCCGGCCGGGCTGGTGTTCGCCGCGGTGGCGATGGTGGCGATGCTGCTGGTCCTGCAGCCCGCGATCAAGAGCGCGGGTCAGGCGATGGGCTGGCGGCTGTTCGACACGGTGGCGCAGTTGCAGGGCGCCGACCAGCTTTCGGCGCGCGGCGCGCTGTGGGCGCATGCGTGGGCGATGTTCCGCGCGCATCCGTGGCTCGGTGTGGGCTGGGGCGAGTTCGGCTGGGCGCAGTTCCTGCAGATGGCGCAGGTCGGGGTCAGGGTGGAGATGTCGCTGCATGCCCACAATGCCGTGCTGGACCTGTTGGCCAAGACCGGCATCGTGGGCGCGGCCGGCGCCTTGCTGTCGCTGCTGGCGTGGCTGGGCCGCGTGGTCTACCGGCGCTTGTGGCGCGGCGACGCGCCGGAGCGCGCGCAGACCGTCCTCGTGCTGACGTGGCTGGCGATGCTGGGTGCGCATTCGATGCTGGAGTACCCGCTGCACTACCTGTATTTCCTGCTGCCGTTCTGCTTCATGCTGGGCTGGCTGGAGCCGTCCGGCTTCGGCCATGCGCGGCTGCCGCGCGCGGCGGCGGTGCTGGCGGGCCTGGTCTTCGCCGGTGTGTCCGCCACCGTGCTAGCGACCATGTGGATGGATTTTCGCCGCGCCGAGGCGCGCGAGTATGCGCACGCCGGGCACCGGGCCGCGCTGCCCATGCCGCAGCGCTGGTTCCGCCAGGCGGCCGAGTCCGACGCGGCCGAGGATGCGGTCATCACCGCGGCCAACGCCGCGCAACTGCTCGGCCCGCATATCGCCGCGGTCCACCTGCTACCCACGCCGACGCTGATCGCGCGCACCGCGTGGCTGCTCGCGCTGACCGGCGACCCCGTGCAGGGCCGTGCGTGGCTCGAGCGCCTGCGCTTCTATTACGCCGGCGACGAGGCCCGGCAGTTCGCCGAGGTGGCGCGTGCCTGCGCCGGCGTGGACGCGGCCGCGCGGCCGCGGGAATTCTGCGACTGGGCCGAGGCGCGCAGCAAGGCGTGGCCCGGCTCGGCGCCGGCCCATGATGCGGAAGACGATGCGGAGGATGGCCCCGCATAGACACATCCCGCGCCGCGGCCGGCCTCGGGGCCGGCGCGCGCGCGGGATGCGGGGACCAGCGTGGCGGCCAGGCGCCGCTTACTGTGGCGGGGGCGCGTAGCCCGGCGGCGGAGGCGGATAGTAGTAGGTCGGCGCCGGCGGCCGCGGGGACGAGGACATCATCTGGCCATAGACCGGCACGCGGTGGCCGCTGGCGTACATGCACTGTACGTAGGCCGCGTCGTAGCGGCGCTGGCTGCCGTAGCCGGACGCCTGCGCATTGCCCGCGCCGACGGCGGCGCCGGTCAGCAGGCCCACGCCGGCGCCCACGGCCGCGCCGGAGCCGCCGTTGAACGCCGCGCCGGCGGCCGCGCCGAGCGCGGTGCCGACGGCCGCGCTGCCGAGCGCGCTGCCGGTGGCGGCCTGGTTGGCGGTGACGCCGCCGACCTGCCCGAAGGCGAACTGGCGGCAGCTATAGTCGTCGGCCCGGAACTGGTCGAAATTCTTGCCCGTGCCCGGCAGCACCATCACGCTCGGGCCGCTGGGCATCACGGCGCAGCCGGCCAGCGCCAGCGCGGCCAGGGGCAAAGCCAGCAGAACGGGCCGCCTGCACAGGCCCGGGCGGGTGAACGCTTTCATCTGGGTACCTCGATACTGGTCAACAAATCGTCTCGCGCGGCCACCGGCGGTGCCGCGCGTCGTCGCATGCCACAGCGGCATCGCGTCAGGCCGGGGGCTGGGCGGGGACCTTCTGCCAGCCGCCCGGGCACGCCTTGATGTACGGGTAGTAGCCGTCCGGCTGGCTGCAGTGGTACCAGAACGCCTGCTCGGGCGCCGGCGCGGCGGCACCCGCGCCGCCTCCCATGTCGACCGGGCCGTCCTGGCCCTGCTCGATGTATTGCGGCGGCGCCGATGGCACCGCGACCACCGGCGGGTAGTAATACGGCGGAGCGTAGTACGGATACGGGTAGCCCCAGCCGTAGCCATAGCCAAAACCGGGGCCGATCACGACGCCCACGTTGCCATGCCACCCGCCGTGCCATCCTCCTCCATGCCCATGCCATCCGCCGCCGCCGTGCCACCCGCCGCCGCGGGCCGCCAAAGCGGCTCCGCTCGCACCCAGCGCCGCCAACACCAGCACTATCTGGCCAACCCTACGCCCGTTCATCTTGCTCACCTTGGATTGATGCGGGGCCGCGCCCCGCGGGTAGCGCAACAGCGCTCCCTGACTGCATTGAATACCAATTTTCCCGATGTGGCGCGTGCCTCGCGGCTGGCGAAATGCGGCGTTACGCTTGTTACAGCGGAATGGCACGGGCCGTAAGACCGTGTCATGCACGGTAAGAAAACCAGACGCGCACGCAACGGATACGATACATGACCGGCGCGGGAGTGATCCCACGCGTCGGACCGTGCTCCGGCGCGCCTCAACCGGCCGCCACCCAGTCCCCCGACTTCCCGCCATGCTTCTCCAGCAGCTTCACGTCGTCCATCACCATGCCGCGGTCCACCGCCTTGCACATGTCATAGATGGTCAGCAGCGCGACCTGCACGCCGGTCAGCGCTTCCATCTCCACGCCGGTCTGGCCGCGGGTCTCGGTGCGGACGATAGCGAGAGTAATTACTAACTTATGGCAACGAACGAATCATCGATCTTGACCAATCCGGTTGATCAAGTGGTCCCGGCATTGGAGCATGAGTGGAGCAGAAATGGAGCAAGCGTCCACGGCACCAACGCCAGCCAAAAGTTTACGCGGTGGCGAAGTGGTTCGCGATAGCTGTCTGCATGATGAACGCTGTCAGGGTCATCGCCGGGGCGGTGCCACAGTTGATCATCACTGGTACACCAGTACCCCTAACCAGTACCCCAGCCAGTACCCCAGCCAGTACCCCAACCAGTACCCGGACCAATGTCGGGGCCAGTGTCGGGGCCACTACACCGGACCAGTGTCGGGACCGGTCCCCAATGGTCACCATCAATGCTGACCAGTCCGGCAATTGCAGTGCGGGCAGTAAACGGATTCTCCGCGTCATCCGTTTCCATACGTCCCCAAGGGTTGCCGAAGTTGCGCGACCGTTGCTTGATCCCGTAACCATTGCCATTGGTGGGCACTGGTCCCATCGGTACCATTGACACCATTGGTATCGTCGGTGGCTTCCATTGGGGGCAACCAATACCAATTCGGAGGACGCATTGACGAACAGTGAGAACAACGGATTCGCAGGGTTGTTGCTGGACTATGGCAACAGTGTCCGCGTTGGCGGCCTTGTCGGCCTGCTGGTTGGGGACTCGTTGGGTGTTCCGTGGGAATTTTATTCACCAGAGAATCTTCCCGCCCGCGATCTCATCGAGATGGCTGTCCCAGAGGGATTCCCGCATGCCCATGATGTCCCGAACGGAACGTGGTCGGACGATAGTTCCCAAAGTCTCTGCCTTCTCGCAAGTCTGCTTGACCAAGGCCACCTCTCATTGACTGACTTCGCAGACCGCCTGCTGCGCTGGTACGACGAGGGCTATCTTGCGGTGGACGGCCACGTATTCGACATTGGCCTGCAAACCGCAGATGCCCTTGACAGGTTGCGGGACGGTACATCGCCGCTCGAATCTGGTGGGAACGATGAACGCAGCAACGGTAATGGGTCCATCATGCGTGTTTTGCCGCTGGCCCTCTGGCACACCGGAACCGACGAAGCATTGGTCCGCGACGCACACCTTCAGTCCCTGCCGACCCATGCACATCCCCGGTCACAGGTCTGCTGCGCCTTCTATTGTCTCGTCGCACGCGGTTATCTGCACCAGCTTGCCGATCCGTGGTCATGGGCAGACCGCCGTCTAGAAGAGATATACAACGGCTTCGATGGTCAGGAACGGCAGGTCCTGGTGCGTGAACTGGAAGTGCTGCGCAGCTTCCTGAGGACTGAACAGGCACGCGGGACCGGCTACGTGCTGGATTGCTTGGCTACCGCCAAGAGAAGCATGGAAGATGGGGATTCGTTCGAGGATGTGGTCAAGACTGCCATCCTCTTCGGCCACGACACGGACACTAGCGCAGCGGTGGCGGGCGGCTTGGCCGGGATTCGCTCCGGAGGCATTGTCGCGTTGCCGGTGCGCTGGTTGGAACAGCTTCGCGGGTTCGAACTGGTGGAGCCGTTGATCGCACGGTGCAAGTAGGACAAGGACCAGTAGACTACTGATCCATCCCGGCCACCGCGCCGGACCAGTTTCCACCGATACCCTGCAAAACGAAAAGATATGGAATTGAGCCAAGTTGTGCTATGCCGTGGCCTATATGGTGAAGCGGAGGCCTACCTTGCCAAGGACGGCGGGATGTACGTCGGCATGGCCGTTTCAATCGCGCAGGATGCCGTGGAGCTTTTCCTGCGGGCAGTGATGAAGGATCGTCCCGTCGTAGGCAGGAAAATCCCGGATGATTTCGTCCAGTGCATGGACTATATCGACAGTGCTGCGTCCCAAGACACCAACCAGCATGTTCCTTTTCGAGCGAAGCTGATCGATCTGAACAAGGCACGCGTCAACTTCAAACACTATGGGCTGATTCCAAACCGAACGGACGCACGTAGGTTGTTGGGATATGTGGCGGACTTCTTCGAAGAAGCATCGTGGCAGTACTTCAACATACGGTTCTCCGACATTTCCGCATCAGACCTAGTAATGTCGAATGGGGTCCGCGAACGTCTGAAGAGGGCCGAACAGGCGCTGCGGGATGAAGAATTGGAACAGTGCTTGGGCTATAGCGCAGAGGCAGTGGACGTGGCAACGAAGGAATTGATCCAGCCTCTCAACAGAAGATCGCATTGGGCGGGAATGTCATTCAGCATGGGCGGTACTGACCTGTTGGGGCGACGTTTCTTTGATGACCTTGAACGCTATGTCTATGGTGTGGTGTCAGATTCCGACAGGATGGCGCTGATGCTGGCGCTTTCGGTGAACCTAAATGACTTGGCTAGGTTCGAGAAGGTTGCCCCCTTTGTGACGCAGATGCTTGCCGGAAACTATACATGGCAGCGAATGAATGATCCGACTGGTCTGACCGCCTCGGACGCTGCCTTTGCTGTGAACTTCGCCACCAAGTTTGCGCTATCGGCCCAAGGCCGCCTTTCTAGTGCCGACGCAGACTGATATGTTTTGTCTTTTGACCACCTGACATCAACGGCCACATTGGTCGTGGCACAGAGTGGATGCAATCATCAAGCAATCGAAGACTATGGATCATGGGACGATCAACCTGACCGATGTGGACATGCTTCACAAGGTCTTTCGCGGATTCAGAAGTCACGATGGATTCGGTTACGTATTCAGAGGACACGCTCAGGCGACTTGGGATTTGTTGCCGAAGGCGGGACGCGCCGAGTTCTATCTACCCGACAACCGTGATCTAGGGCGGTTCCATGATTGGAATAGATACGCGATTGCCTATGCGTCGCCTTCGTCAAGCTATCTCGATCAACTGGCTTTAGCGCAACACCACGGTCTTGCGACGAGGATGCTTGACTGGTCGATGAATCCGTTGGTCGCTTGCTACTTCGCGTGTGCAGATCACGCCGATAAGGACGGTACGGTCTGGATGTATGAGATGGGCGGCGACGGATTCCTGACAGACCAGATCACCCGCGAGATGTTGGCGGAGAAGCGGGGTGTATTCGGCTATCGCCCCAAAGCAGCATTTCCGCGAATCATCAATCAGAAAGGGCTGTTTACAGTTCATTGTGATGCGGCCAACGTGATCGACGTGAAGGAGTCGCTGGTAGGAAATGGATACCCCAACTTGATACGGCTACACATTCCGGCGAACCTGAAGGCCGATGTTGTGAACCTTCTCGCTGACTATGGTATCGACCGTGCGCATCTGTTCCCCGATCTTGATGGCCTTTCCGCGCATATCAATACTGCCACGTCCCGAATGCGAAAGCTCGGTGAAGAGAAGTAGCCGATTCACTGCATCCGAGTTCGGCGAACGCTTCCATGTTGTCATGTCCGAAGCCGTGTGTTCGCTGACATTTGTGCGAAGCACCGGTGGTCATCCGATCAGCCGTTCCCCTCGGTCTGCGAGTGCCTGTTCCAGCTTCCCCATGTCAAAGACCAAGTAGGTTCGCGGCCCGGTCTTGCCCTTCTGGTATCGGACCTCGGCGTCGATTCTCGCTGCACCATTGGCGATCAGTTCATCCGCGATCTGGTCCTTCTTCTCTGATGCCTTCACCTGATGGGCTGTCAGGCCCAACTGTTCGATCAGGTCGGCAGCCTTCAACTGTATGAAGCCACGTTCCCGGACGCGTTCAAGGGCATCCGCCGTAACGAGGGCTGCTGGCTGGCGTGGCCCGGATACCGGCCATTCGAAGTACCGTTCGAACGGGAAGAATTCGGCCACTTCTGTGTTGATGGACAGGTTCTCGTTCGAGAAGACGTAGATGTCCTTCGTCGACCCATGAACCGGTCGTCCCCGACCGATAGCTTGCAGGGTTTCGGCCACCGACGTGTGGTCATAGACCGCCTGATGCATTGGGTCCTTCACGATCTGGGTATTGAGTGAGACCGTACTGCCGTCCTTCATCCGAACTGGCAGATCGGCATATATTGTTTCCCACTTGGCATCGATTCCAAAGATGGCGCGGGCGTAGTCCTGCATCGTGTTCATCCGCAATGAATGTCGGCCTACCACCAGCAGGCAGTCCACGTCTTCCATCGTGTTGATGCCCCGTAGGTTCCCGAAGTGCGCCCATACCTCTGCACCGATGGCCTGCGCCAGCGTCGTGGCGAACTGATCGTCCTTGCCGATCTTCTTGTAGGTGATTAGCCCGACCTTCTTGTAGGGTTTCACGATCTCCTTCAGGCCGTTGATGAGCATCGGAATGTTGCCTGGTTCTTCTTGCAGCCACCCCTTTGTGATCGTCTTGTTCAATAGCTGGAACAGACGAATGGCCTCATTCTGGCGCACAGGGAGGGTGTGGAACCGGACACCGGGAAGCAGGCGGCCAACGACGGCAGGGTGTGCGGTGGCATCCATGTACAACGTCGGGATGCCTTCATATCGTTCTGCTGCTGCCGGTAGTGGCAACCACTTGATCGTGTCTTCTTCGACCCACATGCCATCGAGGAACGCCGGATCATCGGATTGGCAGTAGCTTGCAAGCTGCGCAATGATCTTCGAGTACCGCTTGTCAGCGGCACTGCGCCGGTTCGCATCAAGATATTCGGCAGGTGAGAGGTCCGGCGACGGCATATCCGGCTTCTGGTTGGCTGCGGCGTCACGCAGGACCTGTTCGCAGTGCTGCCACACAGCGTCGTGCAGAGTGCTTCCCGCATTGACGCTGGCAATGATCAGCCCCACCGAAGGGAGTCGCGCCGATGCGGCTTCTGTCAGTACCCCGCCAAGTTTGAGGATGTCTTCATCGATGACGATGTAGTCTGGCACCCAAGGGGCACAGTCGCGATTCGGTTCGACGCTGCCGTTGTTCGTCAGTCTGCTTCCATTGAACCACGCCGACTGTTCGTTGAACCATTCGTTGTGGGTCATCACGCGGATGTTCGCCATCGTGTTGAACTGTTCCGTGTACTGACATTCGCCCCGGAACGTGCACTGCGACAGGCAGTATTGGACCGGGATGCTGACGCCGTTCTCTTCGAGGGTCGTTCTGGCGTCATGGTTCTCGCAAAGCGCCTTACGCGAGTGGAATTTGACGACCGTCGAACGCTGTACTTTGCCACGGAGCGTGTCGGCATTGGCTACATCGGCAGCCCGGATTTCCTTATAGGTGCCAACAATGTCGTCGGCCAGCATGTGCGTCGGAACGAGGACCAGGACCTTGGCGCTATGGCTGACTTCCCGTGACAGTGCTTCCAGTACCGTGCGTGTCTTTCCGGCACCTGCCGTAACGTTGACGAAGTGCGAAGACTTGCCCGTCACGAACTCACGAATGATCGCCTGCAACTCGGCGGTGGCCTCGGCTGGCGTGGAAAGGGGGGTAAGGGGATAGTCGCACGGCACCGGTTGGACCTTGCGACGTACCGCGCCACCGGTGGATGGCCTGTAACTGCCGTACTTCGTCGCATACGACTGCAACAGGTACAGACTGCCGAACTTGGCGCCGCGCAGGCAATCTTCGAGGTCACGTGCCAGCTTTTCTTGGTCTGTCTTCCAGTGCCCCATCAGCATGGGGATGCCCGAACGGCCAAGCATGAACAGGACGCAGGCGTTCACTTGGAAGCGGGCGTCGTAGTCCAAGTCGTCTCGGATATGATCGAGAACAAGCTGTACCGACGTGATGTCGGCCATCGTCTCTGTGATCGGCGGAGGCGGCGATACGTGGCACTGGTCGTTCAAGGCTACGGGCGTGCAGTCGGCCCGGAAGAACGCGTCGGGATCGTGCGACAGGAAGCATGACTGGCGAAGCCGCGCGACAGCAGGGTCATCGCCAAACCGTAGCCGACCGCAGTGCTGCTGGATGGCTTGCAGGCACATCCGGTATGCGACTTTGAACCGCTGTTTCGTGATGTCGATAGCCTCGTCCGATGCGCGGGCGAAGTCAGTCAGAATGCCGAATTTCAGTCCGCCCGATGGCGACATGAAGGCATACACGCACGCAGGGTGCTCTGTCAGCTTGGTTCGCAGGGCTGCAATATCAATGCCGGGATTGTCTTTCTTGTCGATGTCGAACTGGACAATGCCGGTCGGTTCGCTATCTTCATCGAGACGGCAGTTTGGACCAAGACGGACAGTCGGGTAGAAGACTGGCAATGTGTCCAGTTTCAGTTGCTTGCGCTTGGTGTCGTCCTTCGTGTCGCGGATGCGATTGACGGTCTTTTTGTGGCTGCCGTCCCGGACGGAATGGATGATCGCTTCGATGGATTGCAGTTCGGGAACTGTTGCCGGACGCACGGACGGCGCGGCGGTCGTATAAATAGTTGCACTCATGGAGTCGGTAGCTTTATGGGTATCGTGGCCCTGCTGGATGTGCGTCCAGCGGGGTCTTTTTTATGTGCTGCCGTTTACTTATTCGTTATCACGGAGGCCGCACGCGGCGCACCTCTGGGCGGTGAAAGGGAGTGCCCAAAAATAGGCGATGTCTTCTATAAGAAATTATATAGGAGATCACTCCCATTTTTGGGCGCAGGGTGCCCCGATGGCCCATACGCCTGTGTTCGCGAAGCGCACGACCGTAGGGAGTGAAGACGAGTGACTCACTGGTCTTAAATGGGTATAGGTCAAGGAAACCGGTCCTCATGTGGTTCGGTATATGCCTTGACACAACCCAAATCGAACCAGTAATATACGAACCATCCTAAACGAACCGATGAGGTGGTTATGTACGTCAGAGCGTACCTTCGTGCATCAACCAAGGAACAGGATGCCGGTCGTGCCAAGTCAGACCTGATCGAGTTCGTAAAGGAGCGGGGACTACAGATCGTGTCGTTCTACATGGAGAACGAATCCGGGGCTTCGCTTCAACGACCTGAGTTGTTCCGTCTGCTGTCGGACTGTCATGATGGGGACATCCTGCTGGTGGAGCAGGTGGACCGGCTGTCGCGGCTGAACAATGACGACTGGCAACGTTTGAAGGCTGAACTGCAATCGCGTCGTGTCCGGGTCGTTGCCCTTGACCTGCCGACCTCTTGGATGATGACGACCAACACGGACGACATCACCGGTCGCATGATGGATGCGCTGAATGCCATGATGTTGGATGTTCTCGCGGCGATTGCGAGGAAGGACTATGACGACCGGCGTCGCAGACAGGCACAAGGTATTGCGAAGCTGAAAGAGGCTGGTGGCTATCGAGGCCGAAAGCCCAATGACCAGCGAAACGCAGCAATCATGCAGATGATTCGACGTGGGGATAGCTGGAACACCATCATTGCGGCAACTGAGTGCTCCCGATCTACACTGTCGCGGCTGTCACGTCAGATCAAGGAAACGAATTAGTGCAGGACTGCGTGCATACCGAGGTCAACGGGCAGCCGATTCCGTCCCAACAGCACCGACGCCATCTGGATTGGACGGTACTGTCACCATTGCTTCGGTGCTGATCCAGTCTGATCGCACACCTTCCGTGAATCGCAACTTTGCCTCTATATGGTAGGTTTGACCTCCGGCGAGAACGAAGGGCGCAGCATCATCAATTTGAACGGATGGTTCAAGGCGATACTGATGTGGGGGCTGCGCAAGCGACCTTTTCAGCAAGTCGTCCGACTCAAATATTACCGGCAGCTTATCAGTGTTCAGAAAACCGTGTGGCAAGTCGGGTACGACACGTCTGACGACTACTGATAGGCGATCCTGCGATGTCAGCGTGAGAGGGACCTTGCCGACGTTGCTGATCTGCAAACGCACGAAAGCTAACCTCGACTCAGCATCGTAAGGATGCAAATCAGTCGTAAGTTGCAGTTGTGGGTTGAGCGCAGCGGTTGCTTGCTTCTTGTACAAATAAAATGTCCACCATCCGCCAATGATGATGGTCAGGTCCTTCAGCGTCTCAAGGATTGGCATGCCGATCTCCACAAGCGATGTCCGTGTGACTATGCTACCCCGGCGCTTCGTCAACGACGGCAATGACCTTGGCGCGTTGCTTTTTGTCCAGACCGTGGAATTCTAGACGCAGTATTGAGGAGAGCCTATTTGACCAAAGTCTTCGCTGAATCCGACATCACCGTTTCCACCCTTGAAGCCCATATCCGGGACAGCGGCTTGGTTCCTCACAAGGTGCAGCCTGACGGCATCTGGCTGCGGACCGAGAGCGGCATCGGGTATCGCATCTCCATCATTGAGGACCGGAAGTTCATCCGCATTGGCACCTACCTGCCACTGAACCGGCAGGCAGCCATCGACCAGAAGCACGAACTGGCACGTCGTCTGAATGACGAAGTGTTCCTGCCGGTGTTTACCATCGACCAAGACGAAGACCTGACAGTGACATACGTCCTGCCATACACGCACGGCCTGATCGCCGGAAACTTCGTGTCAGTGATCAACCGGTTCGGGTCCTTGCTTGAATATGTGGTCCAGACCTACAACGACGAGGATGGATTAATTGATTTCGGCAGTCCGGCAACGGTGTCCCCGGTGGCAGACACCGCGTCAGGGTCGACCAGTGGAGAACTGCTGCACTGATGGCACAATGCGCCAACATCGAAACCACCGAGTCAAGGCGGTTTTTGTACTATTAGGGCACTGATACTGGCCGTGCAAGTGGCCGGAATACGACCGATAGCCTATAGGGGGTGGCGTGACAAGGATGTGGATGATCCGGGCCGATGGTGGCCGTCTCTACGGGGATTTTCGTGAGATAGGTATCGCTGCTATCGGTTGGACGCAGCTTGCCCATCATGCCAAGGCAGGCATGACGAAGAAAGAACTGGTCGATCTGCATTTGTCCATCGCGCCGGAAACGAAAGAAAAGGTGGCGGCTTCGGTGGCATCGCAGGTGTGGCGCTTCATCAATGAAGTCAAGGTGAACGACTTGGTTGTCACGTACTCGCCAGAGAACCGCACCTACCTGATCGGCAAGGTGACTGGTGAATGCGAAAGCAGGGCTGATCTGGCAGATATGGGGATGCCGCTGGCAAGAACCATCGTGTGGCAAGAGAAGGAAGTCAACCGAGATGGTTTGACCGATCCCGCCAAGGCTAGTCTTGGATCGATTCTGGCGGTTTTTGTGGTGCCCACGTTCGCTGCGCATGAATTACTTGGCACAACCGCAAATCAGTTGGTTTCGGCCATCCCGGAACCGTTGCCTGAACCGGTGGATGTTGATCCACTGTCAGAGATGGAATGGTCCCTTGACGCGCTTCGGCAACTGGAATGGAAGCGGTTTGAGATGCTATGCGTCTGGTACTACGAGGCGATGGGATTCACCGTCGATACGGTGCCGCAAGGGGCTGATGGTGGCGTCGATGCAACCCTGTACATGAAGGGGAAGTCTGATCCTGTTGCATTGGTTCAGTGCAAGGCATGGCGCGGCCCTGTCAAGGTGGAACCGGTTCGGGCGCTTGGCGGCGTCATGCATTCAAAGAGGGTGAAGCGAGGTGTCTTCTGGTCACTGGCAGGATTCATCGGCCGACCGGTTCAGGACTACGCCGCAGAAGCAGGCATCCAGCTGCTTGACGGAGCCGGGATCGTTGATCGTATCCGTGCCTTGGATGTTGAAAAACGAGATGAATTACTGGCACGGGCGTTTGAAGGCGACTACCAGACGCCGACCTGTGCGGCCTGCGGGGTGAAATTGGTGGCGCGAGATGGGAAGGGCGGACCGTTCTGGGGCTGTCACAATTATCGGAAGGGGTGCCGGGTCACGCTTCCACGTGCGGCCTGAACTTGGCTGAGATCGGGTGTCGGCACGCTCGGAGAAGGGCACAGGCCAGTCGTAACCATTGGCGTCAGGTCTATACAAACAGTGGCATCAAGCATCCCCGAGTGGTTCCAGATTACAGATTCGACGACGCTGCAGGTCATGCAGCGCATAGCCGGTGCCGTTGCTACCAGCACAATGTCGTTGCAGGTGAAGTCATCGCCCATGCTGGCGCACTGGTTCATACTCGATACCCTTCTCCTTGCCAACGGGGCGATCTTGGAATTCCATTGCTGCGGCCACTGCCTGTTCCCGATCAACCCTATCTCGGCTTGTGCGACAGGTCAGGGATGGGTCTCTCGTAACAGAGTGGTCTGATATAGAACTTGAGCTGCAAAAAATGACCCGGAAAGAAAATCTCAAGCCGAAGCAAAAACAGTTGGTTTCGGAAGTTACAGCGGAATTGGGTATTGAGATGACATCTCAGTATGACTGGTGTTTTGGCGACCCGGACGACGTTGCAGTGGTTTTTATATGGTATGAGTCTCTTCGCGAGTCGGATATGATGATTTATTTCACCGACGATACAAGTGAATGGGTCGATCAAAACCGAGACACTGCGTTGACCGTGCAGAAAAATAGGGCAGAGGCTGTGGGGAACGTCCTGCTAAAGGCGTACTGGAAGAAACAACCCGTTCGCGTCGCCATTGTTGATGGGACTGTCAAAAAGGTAGGAAACCGAGAAACCAGCGAAGCTCAATTCCGAGAACTCGATACGGAAAATTGGTATCCGCACCACCGTGATCCTGTCACGCAGCAGATTGTTGTTGTTCGTGGTGTTCCACAGTCTCCCGAATTCGATGCTTACCTAGAAGACCACCCAAAGCAATCGATGGAGAATGAATCTGGTTCTGAGCGTCGAGCGATGGAAACTACGAAGACGACCATTTACGAACGCGACCCACAAGTAGTTCGTGATGTGAAAAAACGGGCTGCGGGCGGGCGCTGTGAGTACTGCGGCAAAGAGGGGTTTCTTACACCTCAAGGTGGATTTTACTTGGAGGCACATCACGTTATTCCGTTGCATTGTGGAGGGGCCGACCAGATTTGGAATGTCGTTGCTCTTTGTGCCGATGATCACCGTCAAGCCCATTTTGGAAAGAATCGCCACACTATGCGGGATGAATTTATAGTGAATGTTTTGGATGCATATTATCCTGAACGATATGATCAACTAGAAGAGGCTTCACTTGCAATGTCTCGTCGTTATGATGCAGATTTGGCGCTTGAGAAAGATATTCTTAACTAGTTGCTTTTTCCCTATATAAGGGTTGGGTCGGTCGGCGCACCCCGTGGTTCTTGGTTTCGACCCTCCTCATTGGCTTACGGTCCAGTTTCCGGTATAAAGTTGGACATGCTCACATCAAGGGAGTTTGCCTGTGATGGAGGAGCGAACCCAGAAGCCGGCAGCGGTGTTGCAATTGTCGATGGCTAAACGAACAAGGATGCCCTGGTAGCATCCTTGTTCGCTTTTGGGCTGTACATACGACAGGCCGAAGCAGGTCGTGAGGTCACAGTCGAGTCATATGTTGGCGACCGATTCGCGGTGAGGGCTTTCGAGAATGGTTTGTACCTACGGCGTCACAATGTTACGATTCCCCTAGCCAGCCAGAGCAAGCGATAGAGGCACCGCGACCATTCGGCAAGAGTGGTGAAAAAAACGCCGGGTAGCTAGGAGCAACGTAGAGCATGAGTGCTGTCATACAACTGACATTGGACGGGTCTCTGATCCTTCCGAACAATCGAGTGTCATTGCGGGTACTCGGCCATTCAATGACGTGCATTCAGTCGGCGGCTGATCGCGCATATTTGGACGTTCGGTATGGGCAGGTCTGGAAGCACGCGAGAATATCGAGGGCCAACTATCTGGAAGCCGACTTTGTCGTTGGCGATCCCGAGGCGGGGAGTTTTCGAATAGCTTTCGCGTCTCAGGCCGGTCGGGCTATCGTTACTCGCGTAATGCAAGCGTTAACCGACCCATATAGAGAGGCGCGGGAAGGGGGGGATCGTATCGCTAATACTATCGCCCATCAAATAGCCATGCGACGTAATCAATTAGATCACAATCAGGTTACGCCTCAGACTTTTGAAAATTTCTTGAATAACCCCGATGAATTGGCGGTGCGTACCTATGGGGACAAATCAATTAATAAGGAAATCAACCAGCTTTTGAGTCCCGTAAGATCGCAGGCAGACTCTGTGTTAAGACTTTCGCTAAAGCCGGAGGATCAGGTTCCTGCGCAAGTCTATGAGTTTGATCAGCCTGCGGCAAAGCGTTTCGCAAAGGTTATTGGTGAGCGCGAACTGGGTGCACCTGTGATTTACCGTGGAAAGCTGCGGCAACTGGACCGTGGTCATAACCAAAGATCGAATTTCAAAGGGAAATTCATAAATGCGGTAACTGATCGCGACGTTGTTTTGTATATTCAGAGTGAAGAGGATTTTTCCGATCTCGTTCCATATTTGGATAGGGACGCAATCTCAATTATGGCGTGCCCTGTAATTGAGTACTCTTCGTTCGACCCGCAAGGTGGGGATTTGCAGTTTATCGGGATTTTGCCGGATGAGTGATAGCACGCTGGACAAGATGAAGGGGCAGTGCTTGGAGCTTCTGTTGGAAATTTTTCCTGCGGAACATATTTTGGTCACCATGGTTTTTGCTCTCGTCTTTAATCAGCTGGCTCATGATTTATCGCTGTCAGTATATGATGCGTTGCTGCATTTGAATTTTGATAATTCGGTTGGATTAAAATCCGGAAAATTTTGGGGTGTGCCTCTTGCTATATTTGGCGTCGCTTTTTTGGCGGTGGCAATCAACGTCTTTATAATTGGTGTGGGCCTGCGATTCTCGTTTCGAAGAAGTGGCGTTGATGCGAAGATTGTGGAGTGGATGCGGAAGGCGAATTCTGCAATAAAATCGCTTGAACAGGGTGGGCGTGAGGCTGTTCATCGTTCCATAGAAAAAGAATTCAATAAGCGACTTAAACGCTACCGAGCTAAACGGATGCTATCCGAGGTCGCTCTATCAATACTCGGTTTGGTATTGTGGGGTTCGATTCTGCTTCTATGGACATCGAAGGGGCAATTGGAGATTTCAAGGCCGGACTGTCTAATTGCATTAGGGGCAGGGGTTGGAGGGCTTTTGCTCCACAGAGAATCTATTCGATATGCGATTTCGAGTCTGATTCCGTTGCAAATTTATGCATGCGCTGCATCGGGTGAGATTGCCTTCTTTGAAGGGATGGAATAGTCGGCGCACTGGGTGATAGTTCAGAGCAACCGATGCGCGGAGGCAATACCAGACTCTATCTTGTGCGGCCTGCAGCATTAAGATGGTGGAACGACAGGGGATGGGTGGTTCCTTCTGGGGTTGTCGCAACTACTCGAAGGGGTGCAAGGCCACGCTTCCACGTGTTGCTTGATGCAGGTGGGACCTTCTGTCGTCAGCGGCAAATGTGCAAGTGAGGCGGCACAATGTTTGAGAGGTAGTCTGTGCAAATTGAATGGGTGGGGAGATACAAGCTGTCGTTCGACAGCAACCGCTTCACGGTCGAATGCCCTTTGGGAACCGACAAGTTCTCAGGTTTCGCGACATCTGACTTACCGAAGCTGTATGTCGTCAGTGTCGAAGATCAACCAATTTACGTCGGAATTACCAAGCAGCCTGTTCGGAACCGGTTACGTCTGGGGTGGAATGCATCAGGCGAGAGCGGTTATCACGGTTACGCATGGCGGCATGCGCTGTCTGCGGCCAACTTGGACATATGGTGTCACCGTGATCCGCCTGAGACCGATCCGTGCTTGGACATCGAGACGGTTGAGGCGGAAGTCGTCTATTTGATCCGACAAGCTGGTCAGTGGCCACGTTTCCAGACTGAAATCCATTTTCACCCGTCCAGCGATGAGCATCGAAAATGGGCTTCCTCAATTGCCGAGAGGTACGATTTGACGCCCGAGGGTCAGTCTGCCGCCTCAGGGACAGTGTGAGACATGACCAACGGCTTGCACGATAAAGCCCGGCGCGTCTGGGCAAGCATAGAAGCAGCCACTGCGTCGCCCCATCACAAATGAAATGGATCGCCATCCCGTCGCCTCTAGTTCGATCGTGTCCGGGTACGGTTGCTCCGTGACACCTATCACGTGGCGAAGGTTGACGTAGAGAAGCAAGTCTGTTCCGCGCTTGAAGTCCGGCGAATACTTGTCGAGGCTTGCCGCTTCTTTCCGACAGAGGCGGTATATCTCTCCAAGGCTCATGTCCTTCGGCGTAAAGGGCCGAAGCAGGTCTTTGGCTTCAGTGATGCTTTGCGCACGTTCTAACTCTTGCTTGTACTCGGCATGTCGTCGTCTGCCCGGGTCTAGAATCTCTTTGATCTCGAAACGGGCGTTGCGAAACTCAACGTCGGGCGGGTCTTGTTTGATGCTGATGATCTCGCCTTTCGCCGGGGTAATTCCAAGATTTCGAATAAACGCATCTGCAACCCAACGTTCGCGCTCATTCTTGTTTTGAGGCGCGAAGTATTCAACGGAGGCTTCAAGGTCTTTGCGACGCTGCGCGATGAATTCTTGTTCGTCCATACCTTCCTTTGGCCCGGCGCGGGGAACTCAGATGAGCGGAATGCAGTCCGCGAAGTCCACGTGCAACTTGCGGACGGGCGGCATGTTCCTTTGCGGATCGCCGGTAAGAATGGCGGTCAACTGTGCCGCGATGCAGACAAGCGCATTGGAGTTCCGCATTGCGTCAATGGCAAGCTGGACAGGGAAGCCGGAGAGCGTCCTTGCCAGCGGGTGGAGCCCGCCATGTGTGTAGCTACTCAGTGCTTTCCACGACACATCTCTAAATTGCCGAAGTTGGTCAACTAGTTGTGCCGGGGCTTCACTGGCATCCAATTGCTTCAGCATTTCGGCCAACATCGGCCCTTCGTTCGCTCTGCGGGCACTCTCGACGGTGAGGGGTTCGCCAAGTTTGTCCACCCAATTGTCCGTGGCGGCATGAAGCAGCCAGATGCCGCGAACAAGGGATTCGTACTGAGGGCGCAACAGGGATAGAGCGGAAGTACCCAGACCGTTGCCAATCAGTATCAGCGCACCCCTTGCGTGGTCCAGTGACAGCAGCCCGGCTTGAAATGAGACGACGAAACGCTTTTCTGGGAAAGGGATGAGACTGGCTACTTGTGTCGCCACTGTTTCATGGAACTGTGTCGTCCGGGCAATTGCAGTACGTAGTTCTTCTTCGGTCATATCAGGCAGTTACTGCGGAACTGGTGGCGGGACGACATCAGTGTACCAATGTCCCGCCGACATGGATGACCGGACGGTTAGCCAATCTTCTTCGCCAGATCAGAAGCAGACGGATGATAGTACCGCTTCAGCATTGTCAGGCTGCGGTGCCCGGATACTGCCGCCAGTTCGATTAGGTTAGGCAGCTTCGTCGCCAGCCGGGTGATGGCCGTGTGACGAAGATCGTGCCAGTGCAGGTCATCCAGTCCAGCCCGTTTGCATGCCCGTTTGAACGCCTTATGGTGTGCTGGTGCATTGATGGGGAATACGTTTCCATCAATGCAACGTGGTAGTTCTCTCAACAGGTCTACTGCCTTCAGTGACAGTGGCACAGTTCTCGGGGTCCCATTTTTAGTCAGCGGCAGGAACGCCGTCTGGCTTTCGAGGTCGATGTTTTGCCAGCGAAGTTGCAGAAGTTCACCCCGCCGCATTGCCGTTTCCAGACTCAGGATTGCCATTGGCTGTAGACACGGATTCCGACGACCCGTAGGTGCCAACGCAGCAAGCAGTCGGCCTTCTTCCTCCACTGACAGTACCCTGTCGCGACCCAGTGGGGTTGGCGGTTTGCGAACAGATGCGACCGGGTTTGCGATGTTGATGCCCCATTCGCGTCGTGCGTGGTTGATGACCGAGGAAAGGTAGGCCAGTTCGCGAATCACGGTCCCCGGCTGCACGTGCTTCAGTCGCTCATCGCGATATGCTGCGATTGCCATTGGGGTCAATGCCGCCATGCTCAATTTGGCAAGTTTCGTGCGGCCCATCGCACGTAGCCTGATGGTGTCTTCAGTGCCGCCACGCATCGATGGGCATACATCGACTATGTACCGTTCGAGAACATCCCCAAGGGTGGTCGATTCGGCTTCGCTTCGGTTGACGTAACTACCCCGGTCCATCTCTGTTTCGACTGACCGCGCAAATCGTTCAGCGTCTTGGCGGGTAGTGAAGGTTTTTACTTCAAGCGGGAAACCTCTGCGACGAACACGTACCTGCCATCTGTCGCCTCTGCGGGATATAGAAGCCATTTCCTGTCCTCAGTGGAGCAGGATTGGAGCAAGATCGATTTTTTGTGCCCTTCTGCCATCATTCGCGACGCACCAGAAGGGCCGCAGGTGACACACGGTTCAGCACAGTCAAGTCATGCCGGAATATCTGGAAAACCTTACGAATCAAGGGTTCGCCGTCCAGTCCCCCGACTTGCCGCCGTGCTTTTCCAGCAGCCTCACATCGCCCATCACCATGCCCCGGTCCACCGCCTTGCACATGTCGTAGATGGTCAGCAGCGCCACCTGCACGCCGGTCAGCGCTTCCATTTCCACGCCAGTCTGGCCGTGGGTTTCGGCGCGCACCGTGCAGCGCACGGCGGAGGCCGCCTCGTCGAGGGCGAAGTCCACCGCCACCTTGGTGAGCGCCAGCGGATGGCACAGCGGAATCAGGTCGGAGGTGCGCTTGGTGGCCATGATGGCGGCCACGCGGGCGATGCCGAGCACATCGCCCTTCCTGGCGTTGCCGTCCCGCACCAGCGCGAAGGTGGCCGGCAGCATGGTGATGGTGCCGGTGGCGAGGGCCACGCGGTGGCTGTGCGCCTTGGCGCCGACGTCGACCATATGGGCTTGTCCGGCGGAATCGAAGTGGGTGAGCTGGCTCATGGCGTGGGCGGGAATCGAAGGGGAGTTGCGGCAATGCCGGGGACTGGCCGGAGGCCCGCCGCGCCAGTTGGCGCGCGGCCTGGGCGGCATCGGGGACCTGTCGGGCCCGCCTTGGGCGCGCCCGATGGGAATGGTTTCCGGAGGCCGCTATCATAGCAAGATGCGCAAGAATCCAACGCTCCGCGGAGCGCTCTCCTCGCCCGCCCGACAGGCCTGCCCGACATCGCCCGGGATGCGTCCGCGGCATGCCCGCGCCGCCGCTTCCCGCATTTCCCGCGCTTCGGCTAGCCTGGCGCGCCGCTCGCTCGCGGCGCTGCTGGCGCTGACGGTGGCCCTGCCCGCGTGGCCGCAGCAGCGCGCGCTGCTCAACGATCCGGCGCGCACGGCCGCCGATGCCGTCTATGGCGGCGACAGCAGCGACCAGGTCTACGACAACCTGAACCGCAGCGTGAAGGCGGGGCAGAAGTCCGAGTTCGGGCTGCGCACCAACAACACCGTGGTGGAGGGCAGCGGCGTGCAGCTGCCCGACCTCGGCGACCCTTCCACGGCATCGCTGACGCCCGACATGGAGCGGCGCCTGGGCGAGCACATCATGCGCGACATCCGGCGCGATCCGGACTACGTGGTCGACCCGCTGCTGGCCGACTACCTGAACGCGCTCGGCTACCGCCTGGTGCAGGCGGCGCGCCGGCAGAACATCTCGGGCTCGACCGGCTCGGGCACCTTCGCCACCGGCTTCGAGCTGTTCGCGGTGCGCGACCGCACCATCAACGCCTTCGCGCTGCCCGGCGGCTATATCGGCGTGCATACCGGCCTGCTGGTGCAGTCGGAGACCGAGTCGGAGCTGGCCTCGGTGCTGGGCCACGAAATCGGCCACGTGATGCAGCGGCACATCGCGCGCGGCATCACCTCGCAGGACCAGTCGATGTGGATCTCGCTGGCGTCGATGGTGCTGGCCGGGCTGGCCGCCACCAAGAGCGGCGACGCGGCCTCGGCGCTGGCGATGGGCGGGCAGGCGGCGGCGGTCGCCAACCAGTTGTCGTTCTCGCGCGGGGCCGAGCGCGAGGCCGACCGCGTGGGCTTCCAGATCATGACCGCGGCGGGCTTCGACCCGCAGGGCATGCCGGACTTCTTCAAGCGCCTGCAGCGCGTGATGGGCATCTCGGAAAACTCGGTGCCAGCCTATGTGCGCACCCACCCGCTGACCTCGGAGCGCATCGCCGACATGCAGGACCGCGTCAGCCACGTGGCGGTGCGCCACGTCGGCAGCACGCCAGAATACGAGTTCGCGCGCGTGCGCTCGCGCATCATCCAGGAAACCACGCCGAGCGACCTGCAGAACGTGCGCGCCGCGCTGCAGGCGCAACTGCCCTCGGCGGCGCCGGCGCGCGTGCCGGCGCTGTACTACGGCATGGCCTTCGCCGACCAGCGCCTGGGCCGCAACGCCGCCGCCGAGCAATCGCTGGCGGAGGCGCGCCGGCTCTACGGCACCATTCCCGGCGCGACCTCGGGCAGCCCCATGCTGGACGTGATGGCGATCGAGCTGGCGCGCGCGCAGGGCCGGCCGCAGGACGCGCTCAACCAGGCCGCGGCGTCGATGAGGGCGTTCCCGCTCTCGCACGCGGTGGCGGTGAGCTACGCGGCGACCTTGCTGGGGGCGGGGCGGCTGGACCAGGCGGTGGCCTTCCTGCGCGAGCGCACGCGCGAGGACATCTCGCGCGCCGAGTGGTGGGACATGCTGGCGCGCGCCTATGCGGGCCAGGGCCGGCGCGTGCAGCAGCACCAGGCGCTGGCCGAGAAATACGCCATCGACGGCGCCTACCAGGCCGCCATCGAGCAGTTGCAGATCGCGCGCAAGGCCGGCGACGGGGATTTCTACACGCTGTCCGAGGTGGACGCGCGGCTGCACCAGCTCGAGCGGCAGTTCCGCGAGGAAAAGCAGGACAACAAGGGCATGCCGAACTAGCCGCGGCCGCGGTTCGGGCGGCCGTTCAGCCGGTCATTCAGGCCGCCGCTTCGCCCGCCGGCGGCGCCGGCTGGCGCACGAAGCCGTAGCGCACCGGCACTTCGTCCTGCGCGACCGGCTCGATCGGCACGTCGGCGCCATCGAAGTGGAACACGCCGAGATCGCCGCCGCAGGCCTCGCCATGCCAGGTGCAGACGCTGCTGAAGGCGTCGAGGTCATGGTCGTGCAGCAGCGCGGCCGCGATGCCGCCGCCGCCTTCCGCCTCGCTTGCCTCGATCTCTCCGGTCAGCACCACGTTGCCCTGCTCGTCGGCAAGGCAGCCGCGCAGCGCGAACGCGCGGCCGGTGGTGGTGTGCAGCCGGCCCTGGTGCAGCCGCACGATCCACGGGGCGTAGGCCAGCGCCACGAACACGCGCTGCGGCCCGTTCTGGAAGTACCAGGCGCCGCGCTCGTCGCGCTGGTAGTTGCGCTCGATGAAGGCGACCAGCGCCTCGTGCCGGATCGGGTCGCCGGACAGGCCGTGCTGCTGGGCGTACTCGTTGCGCATGCGCCATTGCCCGCGCCGGTCCAGCGCCAGCCAGCCGTAGCAGTTGGGTACGTTGGGCCAGCGGGCCATCGCTTGCTTGACTGTCTCGTCCATGATCTTTGTCTCCTCTGTGGCGCGCCTCGCGGCGGGCCGCCTCGCCGGCCGCGGGGCTATGCCACGCTGTCGAAGAATTGCAGGATGCGCGCCGGCAGCCACTCGATATGGCCAGCATACGGCAGCACCGGCAAGGCCCGCAGCAGATCTTCGCGCGGCGTCATGAAGCCGACGTGACCGCCGTGCGCCGGCTGCTCCAGCCGGACCTGCGCGCCGACGTCGGCGGGGCCGGGCAGGTAGCGCGCCGGCAGGAAGGGGTCGTTGCGCGCGTTGAGCACCAGCGTGGGCACGGCGATGGCGCCGAGCACCGGCTTGCTGGAGGCGCGCGCCCAGTAGTCGTCGGTATCGCGGAAGCCGTGCAGCGGCGCGGTCACGATATTGTCGAAGGCGTACAGGTCGCGGCTGGCCAGCATCGCCGCGCGGTCGAACAGGCCCGGATACTGGCGCAGCTTGTCGAGCGACTTGCGCTTGAGCGTCTGCAGGAACATGCGCGTGTAGAGCATGTTGAAGCCCTGCGACAGCGCCGCGCCGCCGCCGGCCAGGTCGAGCGGCGCCGACACCGACGCGGCCGCATCGACGAAGCGCGCGCCGCCGCCTTCCTCGCCCAGGTAGCGCAGCAGCGCGTTGCCGCCCAGCGAGATGCCCACCGCCAGCAGCCTGCGCCCGTGCGCGCAGTATTCGCGGTGCAGCCGCTCCAGGATCCAGCGGATCTCCTGCGCGTCGCCGGAGTGGTAGAAGCGCGGCGCCAGGTTGAGTTCGCCCGAGCAGCCGCGGAAATGCGGCACCACGCCCTGCCAGCCGCGCGCGGCCAGCGCGTGCATCATGGCCTGCGCGTAGTGGCTGCCGGAATTGCCTTCCAGGCCGTGGAACATCACCAGCAGCGGCGTGCCGGGCGTGACCGCGTGGGTGGTCCAGTCGAGGTCGATGAAGTCGCCGTCGGGCGCGCTCCAGCGCTCGCGCCGGAAGGCCGCGCGCGGGCGCCGGGTGAAGCGCGCCGGGATGATGGTCTGGGCGTGGCCGCCGGACAGCCACCAGGGCATGCGGCGGCCGCCGCCGAATGCCTTCGCGCCGGATGCGTTCATGCTGCCGGGCACGGCTAGTGCAGCGCCTGCCCCGGTGCCGTGCTGACGGCGGCGACCTGCGCGGCGTTGGCCGGGCTGCAGTGGATATGGGCCAGGCGCCAGCCTTCGTGGTTCTGCATCAGCACGTAGGTGGTGTGCACGTACAGGTCCGCCTCGACGCGGTCGCCGCCGAAGCGCAGCGCCTCGGTCACGTCGAAGATGGCCACGCCGAGCGAGGCGTGGCTGCTGGTCTCGATCACGTCGATCAGCACCGGCTGCAGGTCGAGCAACTGGGCGAATGCCTGGCGCAGCTGCTCGTGGCCGATCAGGCGCTGGCCGTCCGGCATCACGCAGGTGACCGAGTCCTCGTCCAGCCACAGGCGCAGCGCGCCGTCCGCGTCGCGCAGTTTCATGGCTTCGCGAAAGGCTTCGACAATGTCTTCGGCGGAATCGAACAGGCGGGCAAAACGAGGCATGGTGACAGGGCTCAGGGATTCGTTGGCCGGATCGACACGGACTTGGGGGCCGGCATCAGGTGCGTCGGGCTGGTGCGTCAGGCGCGGTGCAGGAGCTTGCGCAGCTCCACGAACACCATTTCCGGCTCGATGTCTTTCAGGCATCGCAAGTGGCCCAGGGGACACTCGCGCTTGAAGCAAGGGCTGCATTCGAGCTGCAGCCACATGATACTAGCAGCCTGCGACAGCGGGGGCGTGTGGCGCGGGTCGCTCGAGCCGAACACCGCCACCTGCGGCCGGTTCAGCGCCGCGGTGACGTGCATCAGGCCGGAGTCGTTGCAGACCGCGCCCTCGGCCAGCGCCAGCAGGTCCACGGCGTCGTCCAGCGAGGTCTGGCCGCACAGGTTGCGCACGAACGGCGCGCCGGCGACGATCTCGGCGGCGATCTCCGCGTCCTTGGGCGAGCCCAGCGTGACCATCTGCGCGTAGGGGAACGAGCGCTTGAGCATCTGCGCCAGCTCGGCGAAGTGCGCCGCCGGCCAGCGCTTGGCCGGGCCAAACTCGGCGCCCGGGCAGAACGCGATCAGGCGCGTGCCGGGCGGGATGCCGAAGCGCTCGGCGGTCTTGGCCATGCGCGCCGGGTCGGTGCGCAGGCGCGGCTCGGGCAGGTCCTCGGGCAGGCGCGCGCCGGGCTTGAGCGCCAGCCGCGCGTAGTGCTCGACCATCGGCGGGCGCTGGTCGCGCGGCGGGTTGGCGTGGCGGATGTTGAGCATGCCGAAGCGCGCCTCGCCGCGGTAGCCGACGCGCAGCGGAATGCCGGCCAGCCACGGGATCAGCGCCGACTTGAGCGAGTTGGGCAGCACGTAGGCGGCGTCGTAGCCTTCGTTCTTGAGCTGCTGCGCGAACATCAGCCGCGCCGAGAGCTGCAGCTTGCCGTGCGCCAGCTCGCTCGGGAACACCTGGTTGATCTCGGGCATGCGCGCCAGCACCGGCGCCACCCATTTGGGGGCGAGGGCGTCGATCAGCAGGCGCGGATGGCGCGCCTTCATGAGCGAGAAGAGCGGCTGCGCCATCAGGGCGTCGCCGATCCAGTTGGGGGCGATGACGAGGGCTTTTTTCATGGATGGGGCGCTGCCGGAAAGAAAGGCGTGATGCAGGCGCTGACGGTGCCGGCGGGCAGGCCGGCCGCGCGCGCCGCGCACGCCGACACTCCGGCGCGCCTGGAGGCGGGCCGGAGTGTCGGGACGGTGCGGTCAGGCGTGGAGCGCGTCAGTGGTGGCCCTTGATGACGGTGCCTGCCTTGAGCTTGTAGACGGTGCCGCAGTACGGGCACTTCACTTCGCCGGTGTCCACCACGTCGAGGAAAACGCGCGGATGGTAGTTCCAGGCGGGCGTGTTGCCGGTGGGGCAGTGCAGCGGAAGGTCTTCTGCGCCGATTTCGATTACGGAGGCGGTTTGCGTCATGGTCTTGCGAGGATGGTGTTGGTCTTGTGGGGAACAGGGGGCGCCGGGCGCTGGCCCGGCGGCTGGGTTCGATGCGTCCGCGGCAGGCTTGCGTGGCCGCGCTCAGACCAGCGTCAGCCAGCGCTTGTACTGCTCGCTGGTGCCGCCCACGGCGGCGAAGAAGGCGTCCTGCACGCGCTTGGTGACGGGGCCGCGGCGGCCTTCGCCGATGATGCGGTCGTCGAGCTCGCGGATCGGCGTGACTTCGGCCGCGGTGCCGGTGAAGAAGGCTTCATCGGCGCAGTAGACCTCGTCGCGCGTGATGCGCTTCTCGCGCACCGGGATGCCGAGGTCGCGCGCGATGGTGAGGATGGCGTCGCGCGTGATGCCGTCCAGGCACGAGGCCAGGTCGGGCGTGTAGATCACGCCGTCGCGCACCACGAACACGTTCTCGCCGGAGCCTTCGCTGACGTAGCCTTCGGTGTCGAGCAGCAGCGCCTCGTCGTAGCCGAGGCTGGTGGCTTCCTGGTTGGCCAGGATCGAATTGATGTAGTAGCCGCTGGCCTTGGCGCGCACCAGCGAGACGTTGACGTGGTGGCGCGTGAACGAGGAGGTCTTGACGCGGATGCCGCGCTCCATGCCTTCCTCGCCCAGGTAGGCGCCCCACGGCCACGCGGCGATGGCCACGTGGATGGTGTTGCCCTTGGCCGACACGCCGAGCTTTTCCGAGCCGATCCACACCAGCGGGCGGATGTAGCAGGATTCGAGCTGGTTGGCCTTGACCACCTCGCGCTGCGCCTGCGCCAGCGTGGCCTCGTCGAACGGCATCGCCATCTGGAAGATCTTGGCGGAGTTGAACAGGCGGCGGGTGTGTTCCTTGAGGCGGAAGATCGCGGTGCCGTCCGGCGTCTTGTACGCGCGCACCCCCTCGAACACGCCCATGCCATAGTGCAGGGTATGGGTGAGCACGTGGATCTTGGCGTCGCGCCATTCGATCAACTTGCCATCCATCCAGATTTTTCCGTCGCGATCCGCCATCGACATGGTTTTCTCCGTGTGCGTCGTCAGCAATACAAAAGCGACATTGTAAACCCCGGGACCCCCGGTGCCAACGCGGTCGCGGCGCCGGTGCGGCTTAAAATCGTCACATTGTGTCCGCTGCCGTACCCATGCCGCCTTCGTTTCCTCCCGCCGCGCCCCACGCCGATCCGCTGACCGCGCTGCTGCGCGACGCGCTGTTCTCCGGCGCGCCGGAGCAGGTCGTCGAGCCCCTGCTGATGCTGGCCGGCGACCGCGCCGGGCAGGCGCGGGCGCTGGTCGACGCCCTGCTGGCGGCCGGCGGCGCGCGGCTGCTGGACCGCGTGGCGCTGCCCTACCGCTGGCACATCGTGCTGGCCGGGCTGGACGTGCTGTTCCACGACTGGGACCCGCGCCTGCGGCCTTGCCTCGACTACGCACTGGCCTGCGCGCGGGCCGATGCGCCGGCGGTGCCGCCGCACATCCGCGGCGCGCTGGCCCAGGGCCTGCTGTTCGCCGGCGACGCGCCCGGCGCGCTGGCGCTGATCCCGGCCAGCGGCGGCAGCGGCGACGACCTGGCGCAGCGCGCGCTCGCGCGCCTGCAGCAAGGCGACTGGCCCGGCGCCCAGGCCGGCTTCGAGGCGGCGCTCAGGCAGATCCGCGCCGAGACCGGCGAGCGCGCCGGGCTGCTGGGCCCCGCGCTGGCGCCGTTCTACCCGCTGGCGCTGCTGGCGCAGCGCGCGCCCGTCCACCTGGAGCGCGCGCGCCGCTTCTGCCAGGCGGAAGCCGGCACGCGCACGCCGGCGGCGCGCGGGCGCTGGGGCTTGTGGGTCCACGCGCTCGACGCGCAGCGCGGCGACGCGCGGCTGGACGAAGCCGCCTTCGCGCTGGCGCCCGAGGTGCCGCCGCTGGCGCAGTTCTGGCGCGTGCTGCTGCGCGCGTGGCTCGGCGACGGCGTGCCGGCCAGCGGGCGCCGCCAGCCCGAAGCCGAGCGCGCCCGCGCCGTGGCCGGCTTGCGCGAGCGGCTGCAGGCCTGCGGCATGGACTGGCTCGGCCGGCAACTGGACGGCGCCGTGGCGCTGGCGGACGGGGAGCCGGTGCCCGCGCACTTCTTCGCCGGCCAGCGCCGCGAAAGCTGGCGGCTGGCGCTCGACGCGCTGCAGGCGCTGGCCGGCGAGACGCGCGCGCCCGACGGCGCCAGCGCCAGCCGCCTGCTGTGGGCGGTGACGCTGGACGCCGACGGCGCGGTCGGCACCATCGAGCCGCTCGAGCAGGCGCGCGGCCCGCGCGGCTGGAACAAGCCGCGCCCGCTGCCGCTGGCGAAGCTGGCCGAAGACGACCGGCTCGAGCCGTGGGACGCCCGCGTGGCGCGCGCGATCCGGCGCGACCAGTCCTCGCGCCGCCGCTACGTGCTCGACCGCGCCGCCGCGGTGCTGGCGCTGGTCGGCCATCCGGGCGTGGTGCTGGCGCAGGCGCCCGAGCAGACCCTCGAGGTGGTGGAAGGCGCGCCCACGCTGGAGGTGGTGCGCGACGGCACGCGCTACACGCTGCGCGTGTCGCCGCCGCTGCGCGAGGCGCCGGCGCTGGACAGCTTCCTGCCGGCCGGCGGCCGCGCCGAGGCCGAGGCGCTGCGCCAGATCACCGTGCTGCGCGAAGGCTCGCAGCGCCTGCGCGTGATTCGCCTCACGCCGGCGCAGCAGGGCGCCGCGCAACTGATCGCCGACGGGCTGGCCGTGCCGGCCGAGGCGCAGGGCCAGCTCGACGCCACGCTGCGCGCGCTGTCGGGGCATTTCCAGGTGCATTCCGACCTCGGCGGCGGCACGCGCGAGCTCGAGACCGAAAGCCGCCTGCGCGCCGAGCTGGCGCCGCTCGGCGAGGGCCTCGCGCTGCGCCTGGTGGTGACGCCGCTGGGGCCGCTGGGCCCGCGCCTGGCGCCGGGCGGCGGGCGCGAGCGGCTGATGGCCGCGGTGCGGGGCGAGTCGCTCGCCACCCAGCGCGACCTCGCCGCCGAGCTCGCCAACGTGGCCGAGGTGTTCGACGCGCTGCCCTTCCTGGTGCCGCGCGCGCCCGACAGCGGCGAATACGACTGGACCCTGACCGACCCGGAGGAGGCCCTGTCGGCGGTCGAGGCATTGCCCGGGCTGGCCGGCGTGCAGGCGCTGGAATGGCCGCGCGGCAAGGAAGTGCGCGTGACCGGCGCCGACATCGCCCAGCTGGCGGTGCGCATCGAGACCGAAAGCGCCTGGTTCAAGCTGGCCGGCGAGCTGCGCGTGGCCGAAGGGCTGGTGGTGCAGCTCGGCGAGCTGCTGGCCTGGGCCGCCAGCCACGCCGGGCGCTTCATGCCGATGGGGCAGGGCGTCTACGTGGCGCTCACGCGCAGCCTGCGCGCGCGGCTGCGCGACCTCGCCAGCGTGGCGCACGGCGCGCGCGACGGCATCCAGGTGCCGCTGATGGCCGCGCCCTGGCTGGACGACGTGCTGGCCGGCGCCGGCGTCGACCCCGACAGCCATTTCCGCGAGCGCGCGCGGCGCCTGCGCGGCGCGCGCGCCAGCCTGGCCGCGCTGCCCGCCAACCTGGCGGCCGAGCTGCGGCCCTACCAGGAAGACGGCTACCGCTGGGCCATGTCGCTGGCCGAGGCCGGCTTCGGCGCCTGCCTGGCCGACGACATGGGGCTGGGCAAGACCCTGCAGGCGCTGGCCGTGATGCTGGCGCGCGCCCCCGGCGGCGCCGCGCTGGTGGTCGCGCCGACCTCGGTGTGCGGCAACTGGGCCGAGGAGGCGCGCCGCTTCGCGCCCACGCTGCGCGTGCATCTGTATGGCGAGAACACCGCCGAAGGCGAGCGCGGCGCGCTGCTGGCGCAGGCCGGCCCGTTCGACGTGGTGATCGTCACCTACACGCTGCTGCTGCAGGCGCGCGCCGCGTTCTGCCAGCGCGAATGGCATACCGTGGTGGCCGACGAGGCGCAGTCGTTCAAGAACGCCGCCGCGCGGCGCGCGCAGGCCATCTTCGCGCTCAAGGCCGGCTTCCGCATGGCGCTGTCCGGCACGCCGGTCGAGAACCGGCTGGCCGAGCTGTGGTCCATCATGCGCTTCTGCAATCCCGGCCTGCTCGGCTCGCTGGCGCGCTTCAACGAGCATTTCGCCGTGCCCGTCGAGCGCAACGGCGTGCGCGAGGCCGCGCTGCGGCTGCGCCGCATGATCGCGCCGTTCGTGCTGCGCCGGACCAAGGCCCAGGTGCTCGACGAACTGCCGCCGCGCACCGAGCTGGTCCTGCGCGTGGAGCCCGACGCGGTGGAAGCCGCCCACTACGAGGCGCTGCGCCGCCAGGTGCTGGCCGAGGCCGAGGCCGCGGTGGCCGCGCCGGCGCGCGGCGCCGGGAAGGGCCAGCTGAAAGGCCAGCCGGCCCCCGATGCGCGCATCCACGTGCTGGCGCAACTGATGCGGCTGCGCCGCGCGGCCTGCGACGCGCGCCTGGTCACGCCGGAGCTGGACCTCGGGAATCCCGGGCAGGACGGCGCCAAGCTGCGCGCGTTCGTGCAACTGGCCGGCGAGCTGGCCGCCAACGGCCACAAGACGCTGGTGTTCAGCCAGTTCGTCGATTTCCTGCAACTGCTGCGCGACGGCCTGGAGCGCGCCGGGCTGGCCTGGCAATACCTCGACGGCGCCACCCCGGCGGCCGAGCGTACCCGGCGCGTGGCGGCCTTCCAGGCCGGCGAGGGCGACGTCTTCCTGATCAGCCTGAAGGCCGGCGGCTTCGGCCTCAACCTGACCGCGGCCGACTACGTCGTCATCGCCGACCCGTGGTGGAACCCCGCCGCCGAGGACCAGGCGATGGGGCGCGCGCACCGCATCGGCCAGCAGCGCCCGGTCACGGTGTACCGCCTGATCAGCGCCGGCACCATCGAGGAGCGCATCCTCACGCTGCACCACGGCAAGCGCGCGCTGGCCGACGGCATCCTGGAAGCCGGCGAGGAGGGCGGCGCGGCGATGGACGGCACCGCGGCGCTGCCCGACATCGACGAACTGGTGGGGCTGCTGCGTCGTTGAGCCGGCCCGCGGCGCGGCCCGGTACGTCATGTCTGCTTATGCCAACATGGCATACCTTCAAGCGATCTGGATCGTTGGTGATGCGGCGGATCGTTGGTATCTTGCTGTCCTGGCCCGGGGCGCAGACCCCGGCCGCGCGCCCCTGGCCCCAGCCTTGCTTCGCCCTGAACTCCCGCGATCCTTTTTTCCGACGGTGCCCCCCATGTTCCGCATTGCTTCCCGCCGCTTCCCATTCAGCACCCGCGCTTCGCGCCTGGCCGCCGGTCTCGGCGCGCTGGCGGCGATCTGCGCCGTTTCCACACTTTCGGCGCCGGCCCGCGCCCAGGGCGCGGCATGGCCGAACCAGCCGATCACCATCCTGATGGGCTTCACCGCCGGCTCGGGCGTGGACATGGTCGGCCGCACGCTGCAGGAATCGCTGCAGAAGTCGCTCAAGACCACCATCATCTACGACTACCGGCCCGGCGCCGGCGGCAACGTGGCCTCCGAAGTGGTGGCCCACGCCAAGCCCGACGGCTACACGCTGCTGCTCGGCACCGCCGCCACCCACGGCATCAACCCGGCGCTGTACAAGAGCCTGCCGTTCGACGCCGAGGCCGACTTCACGCCGGTGGCGCCGCTGGTCGAGGTCTCCAACGTGCTGACCGTGAACCCGGCCGTGATCGACGTGAAGTCGGTCAAGGAATTCATCGAGAAGGTCAAGGCCAACCCCGGCAAGTACAACTACGCCTCCACCGGCAACGGCACCGGCACGCACCTGGCCTTCGCCGAGTTCAACGCGCGCGCCGGGCTGGACATGGTGCACGTGCCGTACAAGGGCGGCCCCGACGCGCTGCAGGCCGTGCTCAAGGGCGAGGTCTGCTGCATCTTCAACCAGGTGCAGAGCGTGCTGCCGCAATACCGCGCCGGCAAGGTGCGCCTGCTCGGCGTGACCACCAAGGGCCGCGTGGCGGTGATCCCGGAAGTGCCGACCATCGCCGAGAGCGGCCTGGCGGGCTTCAACAGCACCATCTGGTTCGGTTTCTTCGGGCCGAAGGGGCTCGATCCGAAGATCAGCAAGAAGATCAACGACGCGGTCAAGGTGGCGCTGGAAACGCCGGCGATCCGGCAGAAGCTGATCGAGGCGGGGAATTCGCCGCGCGTCGAGACCGTGGAGCAGTTCCGGGAGACGGTGAAGGCGGACCGGAAGAAGTGGGCGGGGGTGGTGAAGAGTGTGGGGGCTTCTATTGATTGATTTGGGCGATGTGGCTGGTTGACGGTGTGGTGTGGCTGGCCGGTGCTGACTGGCGTTTCCACCTTCAACGTCAACTGCGGTTTCACCTCCCCTGCGGGGAGGCGACCTACTTTCTTGTCTCGCCAAGAAAGTAGGCAAAGAAGGCGACCCGGATGCGGCGACATCCCCTCGCCGTCGAACCTGGAAGAGCGGCCGGGGCGCAAACTCGGATCGCCTCAAGGCGATCCTCAGACATGCGCCCCTCTTCTCCGCTCTTCCAGGTCCGCCGGCGAGGCGCCGCATACGGGACCTGACCCCCTCCACGGCTCGCTTCGCTTTGCCGTGGGCGCGCCGGGAATCCGGGGGTTTGGCTGTCTTTTCCTTGTCTTATTCCTGTTAAGCGGATGCTTACGAGGGTGCGGGGTGGCTCTATAATGGCCGCTTGCCTGCGCGGGCTTGCCTGCCCGGCGCAGCCGCCCCATCCATCCCTCGCATCATGACCCTCCAGTCTCCCCAGGCGCTGCAGCGTGCCTGGCAGCGTTTTGATCCGGCCGAACGGGCGGGTTTCGTCGATGGCGCGCGTCATTTCGCGCCTTCCTTGCCGGCGGTGTTTTCGTGGGGGCTGGTGACGGGCGTGGCGATGAGCAAGTCGGTCATGACGGTGCCGGAGGCCATCGGCATGTCGCTGCTGGTCTACGCGGGGTCGGCGCAGCTGGCGGTGCTGCCGCTGTTCGCGGCGGGTTTGCCGCTGTGGACGATCTGGCTGACGGCGGCCGTCGTCAACCTGCGCTTCGTGATCTTCAGCGCGGGGCTGCAGCCGCATTTCAGCCATCTGCCGCTGTGGCGCCGCACGCTGCTGGGGTCGTTCAACGGCGACCTGCACTTCGTCTATTTCATGCAGCGCTATGCCACGCCGGGCTACGAGCCGGGCAAGGAAGGGTATTTTTGGGGCATGGCGCTGACCAACTTCGTCATGTGGCAGGTCTCGTCCATCGTCGGCATCGTGCTGGCCAGCGCGTTTCCGGACAGCTGGGGGCTGGCGCTGGCCGGCACGATGGCGCTGATCCCGGTGATGGTGTCCACCATCGGCTCGCGCTCGACGCTGCTGGCGGTCGCGGTGGCGGCCACGCTGGCGCTGCTGTGCTTCGACCTGCCTTACCGGCTCGGGCTGGTGGCGGCGGTGGTGGGGGCGATCGCCGCGGGCATGGCCAGCGACGAGCTGGCGGCGCGCGCCACCTTGCGCGGCATCCGCCGGCGCAATGCCGGGGCCGGGCGTGCCGGCGCGGCGCCTTCGGCGGAGGACCGCGCATGAGCCATTTCCAGATCTGGGTCGCGCTGGCCGGCATGGCGCTGGTGACGATCGTCACGCGCGCGCTGTTCCTGATGGCGGGCGAGCGCGTGAGCGTGCCGGACCGCCTCCAGCGCGCGCTGCGCTATGCGCCGGCGGCCGCGCTGGCGGCCATCATCCTGCCGGACCTGATGACGTGGCAGGGGCATTTCTCGGTGGCGCCGGGCAACTTCAAGCTGGTGGCCGGCGCGGTGGCGATGGGGTTCTACCTGCTGACGCGGCGCATGGTCGGCATGATCGCGGCCGGGATGGCGGTGTACACGGGCCTGCGCCTGTTCGCCTGAGCCTCGCCGGGGGCCGGTCAGTCCGGCTTGCCGCCGTCACCGCCGCCGTCGCCGCCGTCGGCTTCCGGCCCCGGCCCGAGCGCCGCGCCCAGCTGGGTCAGCAGCCGCGCCAGGCGCGCCTGGGTGCCGGTGCCGGTCTTGAGGAACACCGCCTTGAGCTGGCTGCGCGCGGTCTCGTGGCGCACGCGCAGGCGCTCGCTGGCTTCGGGCAGGCCCATGCCGGTGGCCAGCAGGGCGGCGAGCCGGATTTCGGCCGGCGTCAGCCCGTAGAGGTCGCGCAGCAGCCCGGGCAGGTGCGCGGCCGACGCGCCGTCTTCATGGATCACCACCAGCGCCGCCGGCTTCTGCCACGGCAGCGCGAAGCGGTGCGACGGCGGCAGCGGCAGCACGATCACCTGCGCGCTGGCGCCGTCGGGGTGGCGCGCCAGCGCCGCCTGGGCCGGCTGCGGGCTGTGCGCGGCGCAGGCGGCGGCCACCATGTCGGCCAGCGGGCGGCCGAGCTGCCATTCGCTGGCCTTGCCGGCGGGGTCGAGCCGCCGCACCCAGCGCTCGCCGATGGCGTTGCTCAGCAGCACCTGCCGCTCGGCCGAGAAGGCGATCAGGCCGAACGACACGCGCTCCAGCACCTGCGCCGACAACCGGGCCTGCATGGTCAGCCCGAGCGTGCGGTCGCGCATCGCCATCGCGGTGCGCATGTGGGGCAGCGCCCAGTCCAGCGCGCGCGTGTCGGCCTCGGTGAACACGCCCTGCGAGAACGAGCGCTGCAGGGCGAAATACACTTCGTAGTGCGGCTGCCGCTCGACCAGGCAGGCGGCGTAGGAGCACAGGTCGAAGCGGTGGAAGAAGTCGCGGTAGAACGGGCTGCGCCGCATGGCGCCTTCGCCGAAGTCGCGCGCGTCGATGTACCACTGCCCGGGCGAGAGCTTCTGCGCGAACAGCTTGCCCGGGTCGATCTCGTGGAATTCGCCCTCGTAGGCGGCGAGCAGTTCGTGCACGGGCCGCACCATCTCGCTGACGGTCATCAGGTCGCGGTCGGTGTCGCGCACGATCATCGACGCATGCGCGCAGCCGGCGAAGCTGCTGATGGCGTGCAGGCTGCGCTGCCAGGCCTGCGCGTCGAGAATGCCTTCGTACAAGCCACGGATTGCCCCGTGCATGTCCTCGTTCATGATTACCCCCGCATCGCGACAACGGCATGTGCCGTGTGGCGCCGGCGCCGCTTCCCGAAAGCGCGTCCGGCCTGGTGCCGTGGGTCCCGTCTGATATTGCCTGGCTTTGCCTGGTATCGCGGGCCTCTGGCTTGGTCTTCGCGTGCCCCTTTGTAGAGACAATGCACGCTGTGGCGCAGGTTACGAGACAGCCGGCGAATCTTTCACCCCCCGTTCAGGGGGTATGCCGCGGGGATGCGGCAGCTTTGCCTCCGGTTGTGATCGGCGGCTAACCCGGAGGTTGGGTAAGACGGCGCCCAAAACGCGCAAAACGGTAGTTGCGTTCAGGTAAAATGCCGAATTTCCCCGATTTTCGCTCTCTTCCACATCGCCATGACCTCTGTCCTGCGTCTTTCCGATCTCATCTCCCAAGGCAAAATCGCCGGCAAGCGTGTCTTTATCCGCGCCGACCTGAACGTGCCCCAGGATGACGCCGGCCACATCACCGAAGACACCCGCATCCGCGCCTCGGTGCCGGCCATCGAGGCCTGCCTGGCCGCCGGCGCCGCGGTGATGGTGACTTCGCACCTGGGCCGCCCGACCGAGGGCGAGTTCAAGCCCGAGGATTCGCTGGCGCCGGTGGCCGCGCGCCTGTCCGAACTGCTGGGCAAGCCGGTCAGGCTCGTGCAGGACTGGGTCGACGGCACCGGCGAGGTCAGCCAGGTCAAGCCCGGCGAAGTGGTGCTGCTGGAAAACTGCCGCGTCAACAAGGGCGAGAAGAAGAACAGCGACGAACTCGCGCAGAAGATGGCGCGGCTGTGCGACGTCTACGTCAACGACGCGTTCGGCACCGCCCACCGCGCCGAGGCCACCACGCACGGCATCGCCAAGTACGCGCCGGTGGCCTGCGCCGGCCCGCTGCTGGCGGCCGAGATCGACGCGCTGGGCAAGGCGCTGGGCCAGCCGGCGCGGCCGCTGGTGGCCATCGTCGCCGGCTCCAAGGTCTCGACCAAGCTGACCATCCTCAAGACGCTGGCCGACAAGGTCGACAATCTGGTCGTCGGCGGCGGCATCGCCAACACCTTCATGCTGGCCGCCGGCCTGAAGATCGGCAAGTCGCTGGCCGAGCCGGACCTGGTGGCCGACGCGCGCGCCATCATCGAGCTGATGGCCGCGCGCGGCGCCTCGGTGCCCATTCCCGTCGACGTGGTGTGCGCCAAGGCATTCAGCGCCACCGCCGCGGCCACCGTCAAGGACGCCGCGGACGTGGCCGACGACGACATGATCCTGGACATCGGCCCGAAGACCGCGCAGATGCTGGCCGGGCAGCTCAAGGCCGCCGGCACCATCGTGTGGAACGGCCCGGTCGGCGTGTTCGAGTTCGACCAGTTCGGCAACGGCACGAAGGTGCTGGCCGGCGCCATCGCCGAGTCGAAGGCGTTCTCCATCGCCGGCGGCGGCGACACGCTGGCGGCCATCGCCAAGTACAACATCGCCGACCGCGTGGGCTACATCTCCACCGGCGGCGGCGCGTTCCTGGAATTCCTCGAGGGCAAGAAGCTGCCGGCCTTCGAAGTGCTGGAGCAGCGCGCGGCAGGCTGAGCCGGCACGCGCCGCGCGCCGCGCGGCGCCTGTGATGACGCCGCCGGTGCCCATCCACGAGATGGCGCCGGCGGCCCGACCATGCTGGACCGCGCGGCCACCGGACCGGGCCGGCCACAAGCCAAGGAAACAGTGTTCATGACCCGCTCGACCAAGATCGTCGCCACCATCGGCCCCGCCTCCAGCACGCTGGAGGTGCTCACGCGCATGATCGCGGCGGGCGTGGACGTGGTGCGCCTGAACTTTTCCCACGGCACGGCCCAGGACCATCTCGAGCGCGCCCGCCTGGTGCGCGAGGCGGCCCAGGCGTGCGGGCGCGAGGTCGCCATCATGGCCGATCTGCAGGGCCCCAAGATCCGCGTGGGCAAGTTCGAGCAGGGCAAGATCACGCTCAAGGCCGGCGACCCGTTCGTCCTCGACGCGACCTGCGCGCTCGGCAACCAGGAGCGCGCCGGCCTCGACTACGAAGACCTGCCGCGCGACGTCGGCCCGGGCGACCTGCTGCTGCTCAACGACGGCCTGATCGTGCTGGTGGTCGAGCGCGTGTTCGGCCACGAGATCTTCACCACCGTGAAGATCGGCGGCGAGCTGTCCAACAACAAGGGCATCAACCGCCAGGGCGGCGGCCTGTCGGCGCCGGCGCTGACCGCCAAGGACATGGACGACATCAAGACCGCGATGGCGCTGGGCGCGGACTATGTGGCGGTGAGCTTCCCCAAGAACGCCACCGACATGGAAATGGCGCGCCAGCTGGCCGCCGTGGCCGGCCAGCCGCACCAGCACAAGACCCGCATGATCGCCAAGATCGAGCGCGCCGAGGCGATCCGCCCGGGCGTGCTGGAAGAGATCCTGCAGGCGTGCGACGGCATCATGGTGGCGCGCGGCGATCTCGCCGTGGAAGTGGGCAACGCCGCGGTGCCGGCGCTGCAAAAGCGCATGATCCGGCTCGCGCGCGAGGCCAACAAGCTGACCATCACCGCCACCCAGATGATGGAGAGCATGATTGTCAACCCGGTGCCGACGCGCGCCGAGGTCTCGGACGTGGCCAACGCCGTGCTGGACGGCACCGACGCCGTGATGCTGTCGGCCGAGACCGCCGCCGGGCGCTACCCCGTGGAAACCGTGGAGGCGATGGCCGCGGTGTGCGTGGAAGCCGAGAAATCCGAGGTGGTGCAGCTCGACACCGATTTCCTCAACCAGACCTTCGCCCGCATCGACCAGTCGATCGCGATGGGTGCGCTGTTCACCGCCTATCATTTGCAGGTGAAGGCCATCGCCGCGCTGACCGATTCCGGCGCCACCGCGCTGTGGATGAGCCGGCACCGCATCCACGTGCCGATCTACGCCATGACGCCCAACCTGGCCTCGCAGCGCAAGATGCAGCTCTACCGCAACGTGGTGGCGCTGCCGCTGGAAGCCAGCACCGACCGCGACACCGCGCTGGAGCAGGCCGAGGAGCTGCTGCTGGCGCGCGGCGTGGTGCAGCGCGGCGACTTCATCGTGCTCACCATCGGCGAGCCGATGGGCCAGCCCGGCGGCACCAACACGCTGAAGATCGTCAGGGTCGGCGCCTGATGCCGGGGTCTGTGTCTTGCCGAGCGGAAGGGCAGGCGGGCGCCCGCGACAATACGAATACGAAGAACCGAGCGAAATACCGAGACACCCCATTTTTTCTTTAGGAGTTTTGACATGCCACTCGTATCGATGCGCCAGCTGCTCGACCACGCCGCCGAAAACGGCTACGGCCTGCCGGCCTTCAACGTCAACAACCTGGAACAGGTCCAGGCCATCATGCAGGCCGCCGACGAAGTCAACGCGCCGGTGATCATGCAGGCCTCGGCCGGCGCGCGCAAGTACGCGGGCGAGCACTTCCTGCGCCACCTGATCGAAGCCGCGGTGGAGGCCTACCCGCACATCCCGGTGGTGATGCACCAGGACCACGGCCAGTCGCCGGCGGTCTGCCAGGCCGCCATCGACCTGGGCTTTTCCTCGGTGATGATGGACGGCTCGCTGCGCGAGGACGGCAAGACCCCGTCCGACTATGAGTACAACATCGACGTGACCCGCAAGGTGGTGCAGCTCTCGCACGCCATCGGCGTGACCGTCGAAGGCGAGCTCGGCTGCCTGGGCTCGCTCGAGACCGGCGAGGCCGGCGAGGAAGACGGCATCGGCGCCGAAGGCAAGCTCGACCACTCCATGCTGCTGACCGACCCCGAGCAGGCCGCCGACTTCGTCAAGGCCACCCAGCTCGACGCGCTGGCCATCGCCATTGGCACCTCGCACGGCGCCTACAAGTTCACGCGCAAGCCCACCGGCGACATCCTGGCGATCGACCGCATCAAGGAAATCCACGCGCGCATCCCCAACACCCATCTGGTGATGCACGGCTCGTCCTCGGTGCCGCAGGAACTGCTCGAGGAAATCCGCAAGTTCGGCGGCGACATGAAGGAAACCTACGGCGTGCCGGTCGAGGAAATCCAGGAAGCGATCAAGTTCGGCGTGCGCAAGATCAACATCGACACCGACATCCGCCTGGCCATGACCGGCGCGATCCGCCGCTTCTTCGCCGAGAACCCGAGCAAGTTCGACCCGCGCGAATACCTCAAGCCGGCCCGCGAAGCGGCCAAGCTGGTGTGCAAGGCGCGCTACGTCGCGTTCGGCTGCGAAGGCCAGGCCTCGAAGATCAAGCCGGTCTCGCTCGACGCGATCGCCCAGCAGTACAAGTCGGGCGCGCTCGCGCAGGTCGTGCAGTAAATTGCAGTCCGCGCCGCCGGCACGCCGGCGGCGCCAACGTATGCCCTGCGTCTCCGGCCGGGTCCCCGGCGCGGGGGCCGCCGGGGACGACGCTTTTCCAGGCCGCGCGCCTGGCGCCGCGTTTTATCGGAACCACCATGTCCAACGCCCTTTATCAGTCCTCCATCACTTCGCTGCCGCTGCTCGGCCACGGCAAGGTCCGCGACAACTACGCCGTCGGCGACGACAAGCTGCTGATCGTCACCTCCGACCGCCTGTCCGCGTTCGACGTCATCCTGGGCGAGCCGATTCCCGGCAAGGGCCGCGTGCTCAACCAGATGGCCAATTTCTGGTTCAAGAAGCTGGCCCACATCGTGCCGAACCACGAGACCGGCGTGACCGCCGAAAGCGTGGTGAGCCCGGCCGAGGTCGAGCAGGTCAGGGGCCGCGCCGTGGTGGTCAAGCGCCTCAAGCCGATCCTGGTCGAAGCCGTGGTGCGCGGCTACCTGGCCGGCAGCGGCTGGAAGGACTACCAGGCCACCGGCAGCGTGTGCGGCATCGCGCTGCCCGCCGGCCTGCAGAACGCGCAGAAGCTGCCCGAGCCGATCTTCACCCCGGCCGCCAAGGCCGAGATGGGCGAGCACGACGAGAACATCTCGTTCGGCGAAGTCGAGACCCGCATCGGCGTGGACCTCGCGCGCCAGATGCGCGACATCTCGATCCGCCTGTACAAGGAAGCGGCCGACTACGCCGCCACGCGCGGCATCATCATCGCCGACACCAAGTTCGAGTTCGGCCTGGACGACAACGGCACGCTGACGCTGATGGACGAGGTGCTGACCGCGGATTCGTCGCGCTTCTGGCCGGCGGACTCGTACCAGGTCGGCACCAACCCGCCGTCGTTCGACAAGCAGTTCGTGCGCGACTGGCTCGAAGCCGTGCGCATCGACGGCAAGCCCTGGCCCAAGACCGCGCCGGCGCCCAAGCTGCCCGAAGACGTGATCGAGAAGACCGCCGCCAAGTACCGCGAGGCGCTGACGCGGCTGACGGGCGAGGAATTGCAGTAATTTGGGGAGGCGCCGCGCCGCTTGCCAGCCCCGTCCTCTCCCCGTCCTCTCCCCGGCCCCTCTGCCGCGGGCGGGAGAGGGGAGCAAACCGCCGAGAGGCGTGACCCGGCGCGGCAAAGCGTGCCGGACGGATTCATAAGGATTTGACGTGAGCAATACAGCCAAGCCGCTGGTCGGCGTCGTGATGGGCAGCAGTTCCGACTGGGACGTGATGCAGAACGCGGTGGCCATGCTGAAGGACTTCGGCGTGGCCTTCGAGGCGCGCGTGGTCTCGGCCCACCGCATGGCCGACGAGATGTTCGAGTACGCCGCCAGCGCGCGCGCGCGCGGCCTGCGCGCGATCATCGCCGGCGCCGGCGGCGCCGCGCACCTGCCCGGCATGATCGCCGCCAAGACCATCGTGCCGGTGTTCGGCGTGCCGGTGCCGTCCAAGTACCTGCGCGGCGAGGACTCGCTGCTGTCGATCGTGCAGATGCCGAAGGGCGTGCCGGTCGCCACCTTCGCCATCGGCGAGGCCGGCGCCGCCAACGCCGCGCTGCATGCCATCGCCACGCTGGCCACCACCGACGACGCGCTGGCCGCGGCGCTCGAGGCGTTCCGCGCCCGCCAGACCGAGGCGGCGCGCGCGATGACGCTGCCGGTCTGAGCCGCGCCATGCCGAAAACCAAGCCATCGGCGCCGGTCCGGCCGCCGGCCCGCGGCGAACTGGTGCGGGCGGTCGTGCTGGCGGTGGCCGGCACCCTGCTGTTCTGGTACGGCATGGGCTTCCTCGGCGGCGCCGGCGCCGAGCCGGACGCGGCCACGCGGGCAAGCTGGTCCTACCAGACCTTCGGCCGCGACGGCCCGAGCATGGCCATCGCCGCGGTCGGCATGATCATGCTGCTGGCCGGCGTGCGCATGGGCAAGCGCTACTGGCTGAAGTCGCGCGGCCACCGCTGACGCGCCCCGCCTGCCGTTGCCGCCTCTGTCCCCGTTTTCGCTCCCGGCCCCGTTGCCATCGGCGCCCGAAGTGCCCATGATGCTGGTGGTACTGGTGTAGCGCCCCGTTTTCCAAAATTCGTTTCAGGAGGCCTGCGTGCCCACCGACATCCATCCCCATCTGGTCGAAGCCCACACGCCGGAATCGCGCGCCGAGTTCGGCATCGACAATCCCAGCGCGCCCATCCTGCCCGGCGCCTGGCTCGGCGTGCTCGGCGGCGGCCAGCTCGGCCGCATGTTCGCGCACGCCGCCCAGGCGATGGGCTACAAGGTGTGCGTGCTCGACCCCGACCAGGACAGCCCGGCCGGCACCATCGCCGAGAAGCACATCTGCGCGCCCTACGTCGACGAGGCCGCGTTGGCCGAGATGGGCGCGCTGTGCGCGGCCGTGACCACCGAGTTCGAGAACGTGCCCTCGCTCTCGCTGGACCGGCTCGAGCAGCTCGGCGCGTTCGTCGCGCCGCGCGGCTACTGCGTGTCGATCGCGCAGAACCGCATCGGCGAGAAGAAGTTCTTCGCCTCGTGCGCCGAGCGCACCGGCGTGCCCACCGCGCCGCACTGGGTGATCCAGCACGACGCCGACGTCGACCAGGTGCCCGAGGGGCTGCTGCCCGGCATCCTCAAGACCGCGCGCATGGGCTACGACGGCAAGGGCCAGGCCCGCGTCAAGACGCGCGAGGACGTGCGCGCCGCGTGGCGCGCCATGCAGCGCGTGCCGTGCGTGCTGGAAAAGATGCTGCCGCTGGCCTACGAGGTCTCGGTGCTGGCCGCGCGCGCCGCCGACGGCAGCACCGCCACCTGGCCGCTGGCCGAGAACGTGCACCGCGACGGCATCCTGTTCGCCACCACCATGCCGTCGACCAGCGTCTCCGACGACATCGCCGACCGCGCGCGCGCGGCGGCCGCCACCATCGCCACCGAGATGGGCTACGTGGGCGTGCTGTGCATCGAGTTCTTCGTGCTGACCGACGGCTCGCTGGTCGCCAACGAGATGGCGCCGCGCCCGCACAACTCCGGCCACATCACGATGGACGCCTGCGAAACCAGCCAGTTCGAGCAGCAGGTGCGCGCGATGGCGCGCCTGCCGCTGGGCAGCACGCGCCAGCACTCGGCCGGCAAGATGCTCAACCTGCTCGGCGACGCCTGGTTCGAGTTCGGCCTCGAGCGCACGCCGGCGTGGGACGCGGTGCTGGGCCAGCCCGGCGCCAAGCTGCACCTGTACGGCAAGAGCGACGCGCGCCCCTCGCGCAAGATGGGCCACGTCAACTGCGTGGGCGGCGAGGCGGCCGATGCCGCGCGCAGCTTCGACGCCGCGCTGGCCGCGCTGCACATCGAGCCCTGACGCCACTGCTGCCACTGCTGCGACTGCCGCCGCCGTTCCCACCACTTCAGAGACTTGCCGATGTCGCGCATGCCCACCTCCGCCGAACTTGACCAGGCGGCCCGACTGCTGGAAGCCGGCCAGCTGGTCGCCTTTCCCACCGAGACCGTCTACGGCCTCGGCGCCGACGCGGAGAACCCCGAGGCGATCGCGCGCATCTACGCCGCCAAGGGCCGGCCCTCGAACCATCCCATCATCGTGCACGTGGTGGACGGCGGCGACATCAGCTACTGGGTCGACGACGTGCCGCCCGCCGCGCAGGACCTGATCGATGCCTTCTGGCCCGGCCCGCTCACGCTGATCCTCAAGCGCGCCGCGCACATCCCCGCGGCGGTGGCGGGCGGGCAGGACAGCATCGGCCTGCGCTGCCCCTCGCATCCGGTGGCGCAGGCGCTGCTGGCGCGCTTCAAGCGCGGCCGCGGCGGCATCGCCGCGCCGTCGGCCAACAAGTTCGGCCAGGTCAGCCCGACCACCGCCCAGCACGTGCGCGACGAATTCGGCGACAGCGTGTTCGTGCTCGAAGGCGACGGCGTGGAGGTCGGCATCGAATCCACCATCGTCGACCTGTCGCGGCTGGAGCAGGGCATCGGCCCGGTGCTGCTGCGTCCCGGCGCGATCACCGCGGCGATGATGGCGCCGGTGCTGGGCGCCATGCCGCTGCCGCCGGACGCCGCCGCGCCGCGCGCGTCGGGCACGCTCAAGGCGCACTACGCGCCGCACACGCCGCTGGCGCTGTCGTCGATGGCCGATTTGCCGGCGGTGCTGGCGGACCTGCCCGCCGACGCCAGCGTGGCCTGGGTCGGCAACCGGGCTGCGGCCGATCCGCGTTGTGTGTGGGTGCCGGCGCCGGACAGCGCCGAGGCTTATGCGCGGGAGTTGTATCGCCTGCTGCGCAGGCTGGATCGGGAGGGGTATGCGTTATTGGTGGTGGAGGCCTTGCCGGCGGGGCATGAGTGGGATGGGGTTAGGGATCGGCTGCAGCGGGCGGCTGCGGCGTTTGAGTGAGGGGGATTTGGTTTTTTGGGGTTTGGCTTCAAAGGCAAAGGCTTTCGCTTCAAAGGCTTTAGAAGCTTAAAGTCAAAGGCTTAAAGTCAAAGTCAAAGTCAAAGTCAAAGTCAAAGTCAAAGTCAAAGTCAAAGTCAAAGTCAAAGTCAAAGTCAAAGTCAAAGTCAAAGTCAAAGTCAAAGTCAAAGTCAAAGTCAAAGTCAAAGTCAAAGTCAAAGTCAAAGGCTTAAAGTCAAAGGCTTTCGCGCCCCCGGCGCGACCTACTTTCTTTTGTCCGAAAAGAAAGTAGGCCAAGAAAGCGGACTGCCTGGCCGGCAGGGGCAGAAACGTTGGGGTTTCCCTTGTGGGTGGTTTCGTCGTGGGGCTTGCGGTTCTGCTGGCATCCTGCCGTTACCGGTTCGGCTCGCCACGAACTTGCTGGCGGTGGTGGTTACGGGGTCAGACCTATGATGGCGGGTGCACTGCTGATTCGGGCATCTGCCGTTACCGGCGCGAGCCACCACGACATAGCACCCTCGTGGTTTCGTGGTGGGCGTGGTGGACCCCGCGCGGGTGCGTTGGGTTGTTGGAGCCGGGATTGCTTTTCAACTGTTCGGCACCGCGCTCGAACAGGGGCCACCGCGCCCACCACGAAACCCGTATCGCCCCTATGCCGTGTGCATCCGCCCCGGTCGCGGCAGCAGCCCGAAGGGCCTGGACCTTCGCCATCATGCAGCGCCACCACGAATCGCACACCACCCGAGAGAACGTGGCCACCAAAACC
>NZ_BBQM01000002.1 GCF_000876015.1 Cupriavidus basilensis
TTTGACTTTGAAGTGGCTTTTGACTTTGAAGTCAAGCAGTTGACTTCGAAGCTAAGCAATTGAATTCAAAGCCTCTGAGTATAAACTACCAAGAAATCCAAAACTCCCCCAATCAAAAAAATCTACTGCCGACCATTCCGTCGATTATCCGGCCACGGAGTATTATAATTAGTCCGAAACGGATTAATATCAAGCCCCCCCCGCCGCGTATACCGCGCATAAACCGCCAGCTTCACCGGCCTGCACTCCCGCATCACATCAACAAAAATCCTCTCCACGCACTGCTCATGAAACTCGTTATGGTTGCGAAACGAGATCAGATACTTGAGCAGCCCTTCCTGGTTGATCGGCGCGCCGACATATCGGATCTGCACGCTGCCCCAGTCGGGCTGGCCGGTGACGAGGCAGTTCGACTTGAGCAGGTGCGACACCAGCGTTTCCTCGACCGGCGGCTCGTCCTGGTTCGCGCGCAGCAGGTGCGGCGCGGGTTCGTAGATGTCGGTCTCGATGTCGAGGCGGTCGAGCTGGATGCCGTCGAGTTCGCCCATCTTCTGGCTGCCGAGGTCGGCCTCGTTCACCAGGCGGACCTGCACGGTGCCGCCGGTGGCTTCGGAGAGGTCGTGGTGCAGCAGCTGCTGCACGGCCTCGGGCGAGGCGATCTTGCTCTGGTTGAACGAGTTCAGGTACAGCTTGAACGACTTGGACTCGACGATGTTCGGCGTGTCGGCGGGAATGATGAAGCTGGCCAGCGCGACCTGCGGCTTGCCTTTCAGGTTCAGCCACGACAATTCGTAGGCGTTCCAGATGTCCACGCCGAAGAAGGGCAGGGCGCGGCCTTCGGCCAGGCCGATCTCGGTGCGCTTGGGCTGGCGCGGGATCGGGAACAGCAGCGTGGGATCGTATTCGGTCTTGTAGGCCGAGGGCTTGCCCAGCGGCGAGTGTTCGGGGAGGCTCATGGGGGCTCCGGGGCGGTGGGTTTTCTCCCTCTCCCGCCGGCGCGGGAGAGGGAGGAAGACCTCGGCTATCGGTCAGGTGGCCGGGCGGTCCGGCGTTTCGGCAAATCAGGACAGGAACAGCTTGTACACCGGATTCTCCGTCTCTTCCCAGTGTACGTAGCCCAGCGTGGCGAGGAAGGCGCGGAACGCGCGTTTCTCGTTCTTGGGCACCTGGATGCCGACCAGGATGTTGGACGTGTCGCCGCCCTGGTTGCGGTAGTGGAACAGGCTGATATTCCAGTTCGGGCTCATGCTGGAGAGGAAGCGCATCAGCGCGCCCGGGCGCTCGGGGAACTCGAAGCGGTACAGCAGTTCGTCGTGCGCGAGCGGCGAATGGCCGCCGACCATGTAGCGGATGTGCTGCTTGGCCAGTTCGTTGTTGGACAGGTCCACCGTCTCGAAGCCGTGGCGGCGGAAGCCCGCGGTGATCTTCTCGTTTTCCGCGCGGCTGCTGATCTGCACGCCGACGAAGATGTGCGCGGTGCTGTTGTCGGCGATGCGGTAGTTGAACTCGGTCACGTTGCGCGTGCCGACCTGTTCGCAGAAGCGGCGGAAGCTGCCGCGCTCCTCGGGGATGCTGACCGCGAACACGGCTTCGCGCGCCTCGCCCACCTCGGCGCGCTCGGCGACGAAGCGCAGGCGGTCGAAGTTCATGTTGGCGCCGCAGGCGATGGCCACCAGGTGCTGGCCCTTGAGCTTCTCGCGCTCGGCGTAGAGCTTGAGGCCGGCCACGGCCAGCGCGCCGGCCGGCTCGAGGATGCTGCGGGTGTCCTGGAACACGTCCTTGAGGCCGGCGCAGATCGCGTCGGTGTCCACCAGCACGATCTCGTCGACCAGCTCGCGCGTGATGCGGAAGGTTTCCTTGCCGACCAGCTTGACCGCGGTGCCGTCGGAGAACAGGCCCACTTCCTTGAGTTCCACGCGCTTGCCGGCGTCCACCGAGCGCTTCATCGCGTCGGAATCCACGGTCTGCACGCCGATCACCTTGATCTCCGGGCGCACCGCCTTGATGTACGAGGCGATGCCGGAGATCAGCCCGCCGCCGCCGATGGCCACGAACACCGCGTGCAGCGGGCCCGGGTGCTGGCGCAGGATTTCCATCGCGATGGTGCCCTGGCCGGCGATCACGTCGGGGTCGTCGAACGGGTGGATGAAGGTCAGCTTGTGCTTCTTCTCCAGTTCCGCCGCGCGGTTGTAGGCGTCGCTGTAGGAGTCGCCGTGCAGCACGATCTGCACCCATTCGCCGCCGCGCTCGCGCACCGCGTCGATCTTCACCTGCGGGGTGGTGACGGGCATCGCGATGATCGCCTTGCATTGCAGGCGCGCCGCCGACAGCGCCACGCCCTGCGCATGGTTGCCGGCCGAGGCGGCGATCACGCCGCGCCGCAGTTCCTCGGGCGTGAGCGAGGCCATCTTGTTGTAGGCGCCGCGCAGCTTGAACGAGAACACCGGCTGGGTGTCCTCGCGCTTGAACCACACCGAGTTGCCGGTGCGCGCGGACAACTGCTGGGCAAAGGTGAGATCGGTTTCCTGCGCCACGTCATACACTTTGGTGGTCAGGATTTTTCTCAGGTAATCGGTTTTGCGGGTCATCGTGGACAGCCAGGGCAGGGATGGCGAAACCGTCAATGATAAAGGATGGCGCGCCGCCCGATGCCCGCGCCGGCACCCGGCGCGCGCGCAGCGCGGGCCGCGCAGCGCGCCGGGAGCAGGCTGGCGCACGTGCCCGGCGCCCGCACCGCGGCGGTGCAGGCGCCGGCGTGGTGCAGCCCGCGCGGCCGCGCACCATGTAGGACGGCGCCCGGTGGACGCTGTCAAAACACTCTGATACGGTGTAGCGCAATGCCTCCCTTGCCTCTCATCGAACCCGACACGGCGCTGTTCCTGGATTTCGACGGTACGCTGGCGGACCTCGCGCCCCGCCCTGACCTGGTACGGGTCGAACCGGAACTGGTGGGGACCCTGCGCGCCCTGCACCGCCACCTGGACGGCGCCGTGGCGCTGGTGTCCGGGCGGCCCATCGCCGAGCTCGACGACTTCCTCAAGCCCCTGCAATTGCCCGCGGCCGGCGTGCACGGCGCGGAACTGCGCGACGCCGGCGGCCGCCGCCTGCGCGAGCCCGATCCGGGCGTGCCGCTGCTGCTGCCGCCGCTGCAGGCGCTGGTGGCGGCGCACGCGGGGCTGCAGCTCGAGCGCAAGTCCGTCGCGGTCGCGGTCCATTACCGCGCCGCGCCCGAGCTGGAGGGGCTGGTGCGCGACTTCGCCGCGCGCCTGGCCGCCGGCGCGCCGGGCATCGAGGTCCTGCACGGCAAGATGGTGGTGGAGCTCAAGCCGGCCGGCATCGACAAGGGCGGCGCCATCGACACCTTCATGCGCGGCCCGCCGTTCGCGCGGCGCCGGCCGCTGTTCGCCGGCGACGACATCACCGACGAAGCCGGCTTCGCGGTGGTGCGCCGCCTCGGCGGCCTGGGCGTGCTGGTCGGCGAGCGGCCCAGCGCGGCCTCCGTCAGCGTGGCCGGGCCGGCGGCGCTGCGCTGCTGGCTGCACCGCTCGGCCAAGGCGCTGGAAGTCATGGCGGCGGCCGGCAATATGCCCACGGCGCCCACGGCGCCTACAGCGCCCGCTTCGCACGCTTCGCCTACGCCGTCCGCGCCACCCGCCGAGTCCGCCCCCACATCCACGACGACGCCTTGAGGGAGAAATCGCTGTGAGCCAATCATCCACCGAGGACAGCCAGCCGCGTGCCGCCGGCGCCACCCGCCACCATGCCGATCCCTCGCTCTCGCTGGGCATGATCGGCAACTGCGCGATCTCCGCGCTGGTCGACGGGCGCGGCCGCTACGTCTGGTGCTGCCTGCCGCGCTTCGACGGCGACCCGGTCTTCAACGCGCTGCTCGACCCGGGCGAGAACGCCGGCCACTTCGCCATCGAGATCGAGGATTTCCAGGAAGCGCAGCAGTGGTACGAGCCGAACACCGCGGTGCTGCGCACGCGGCTGACGGACCGCCACAACAACTGCATGGAGATCACCGATTTCGCGCCGCGCTTCTTCCGCCTGGGCCGCTATTTCCGGCCGACCACGCTGATCCGGCGCATCCGCCCGGTGCGCGGCGCGCCGCGCGTGCGGGTGACGGTGGCGCCGCGCTTCGACTGGGGCCGCGTGGCGCCCGAGATCACGCGCGGCAGCAGCCACGTGCGCTACATCGGCGACGGCATGACGCTGCGCATGACCACCAACGCGCCGCTGACCTATGTGCTGTCGCGCACGCCCTTCCTGCTCACGCGCAGCCTCGACTTCATCCTCGGCCCCGACGAGACGCTGCAGGGCGGGGTGGAGGAGATCGCGCGCGACTTCGAGCAGGAGACCACCGCCTACTGGCGCCTGTGGAGCCGCCGCCTGGCGGTGCCGCGCGAATGGCAGGATGCGGTGATCCGCGCCGCCATCACGCTCAAGATGTCGCTGTTCGAGGAGACCGGCGCCATCGTCGCGGCCATGACCACCAGCATCCCGGAGGCGCCCGGCAGCGGCCGCAACTGGGATTACCGCTTCTGCTGGCTGCGCGACGCCTTCTTCGTGATCCGCGCGCTCAACAGCCTGTCCGAGGTGGGCACGATGGAGGACTACCTGCGCTGGCTGTCCAACGTGGTGATGCAGTCCAAGGACGGCCACATCCAGCCGCTGTACGGCATCGGCCTGGAGCTGGAGCTGCCCGAGAGCGTGCTCGATCACCTCTCCGGCTACCGCGGCATGGGGCCGGTGCGCGTGGGCAACCAGGCGCAGGAGCACTTCCAGCACGACGTGTACGGCAACGTGGTGCTGGGCGCGGCGCAGGCGTTCCACGACCACCGCCTGCTGCACCGGGGCGGCGCGGCCGAGTTCCGCGTGCTGGAGACCGTGGGCGAGCAGGCGGTGCGCGTGTTCGGCACGCCCGACGCCGGCATGTGGGAGCTGCGCACGCGCGCGCGCGTGCACACCTCGTCGGCGCTGATGAGCTGGGCCGCGTGCGACCGCCTGGCCAAGATCGGCGACGCGCTGCAGCTGGCGGGCCGCGCGGCGTACTGGCGCCGGCACGCGGACGTGATGAAGGAGCGCATCGTGCGCGAGTCGTGGAGCGAGGAGCGCCAGGCGTTCGCCGAGAGCTTCGGCGGGCGCGAGCTGGACGCCAGCGTGCTGCTGATGGCCGAGGTCGGCTTCATCGCGCCGCAGGACGAGCGCTTCATGTCCACACTCCGGGCGATGGAAGCCTCGCTGTGCGACGGACCCTACATGCGCCGCTACGAGGCGCCCGACGATTTCGGCAAGCCCGAGACGGCGTTCAACATCTGCACCTTCTGGCGCATCGACGCGCTCGCCCGCGTGGGGCGCCGCGAGGAGGCGCGCGAGATCTTCGAGGCCATGCTGGCGGCGCGCAATCCGCTCGGCCTGCTGTCCGAGGACACCCATCCCGTCACCGGCGAGATGTGGGGCAATTTCCCGCAGACGTATTCGATGGTGGGCCTGATCAATGGCGCCACGCGCTTGTCGGCACCGTGGGACGCGGTGATCTGAGCCGGCGGGCGGGCCGCGGCGCCGCACCACAAAGGAAGACATGGGCAGACTAGTTGCGGTATCCAACCGCGTGGCCGACCCCCGCAACATCGCCGCGGGCGGGCTGGCGGTGGCGCTGGGCGAGGCGCTCAAGGCCACCGGCGGCGTCTGGTTCGGCTGGAGCGGCAAGATCGTGGAGACCGCGCAGGGCGGCACGCCGGGCGAGGGCGAGCTGCACATCCAGCAGGCCGGCAACGTCACGCTGGCCACGGTGGACCTGTGCCGCGAGGACCACGACGCGTATTACCAGGGCTACAGCAACGGCGTGCTGTGGCCGGTGTTCCACTACCGCATCGACCTGGCGGATTTCGATTCGGCCCACCTCAACGTGTACCGCCGCGTCAACCAGCTGTTCGCGCGCAAGCTCGCGCCGCTGCTGCGCCCCGACGACGTGATCTGGATCCACGACTACCACCTGATTCCGCTGGCGTCGGAGCTGCGCGCGATGGGCTGCGGCCAGCGCATCGGCTTCTTCCTGCACATCCCGCTGCCGCCGCCGCTGATCCTGGCCGCGATCCCGCAGCACGAGTGGCTGATGCGCGCGCTGTTCGCCTATGACCTGATCGGCTTCCAGAGCCAGCTCGACCTCGAGCATTTCTCGCGCTACGTGCAGCGCGAGGCGCAGGCCGAGCCGATGGGCGACAACCGCTTCCGCGCGTTTCACCGCACCGTGCGCGCGCAGGCCTTCCCGATCGGCATCGACGTGGACGAATTCGCCGCGCTGGGCCGGGGCGACGAATCGCGCGAGACCTACGAGATGATGCGCGGCCAGTACGCCACGCGCCGGCTGCTGCTGGGCATCGACCGCCTCGATTATTCCAAGGGCCTGCCGCAGCGCCTGAAGGCGGTGCGGCAACTGATGGCGCAGTACCCGGAGAACCGCCGCAGCGCCACGCTGATCCAGATCGCCGCGCCCTCGCGCGAGACCGTGGACGCCTACGCCGACCTGCGGCGCGAGATGGAGGGGCTGTCGGGCGCGATCAACGGCGAGTACGGCGAGCTGGACTGGATGCCGGTGCGCTACATCCACCGCACCACCGCGCGCCGCCGCCTGCCGGGGCTGTGCCGCGCGTGCCGCGTGGCGCTGGTGACGCCGCTGCGCGACGGCATGAACCTGGTGGCCAAGGAGTTCGTCGCCGCGCAGGACCCGGACGACCCCGGTGTGCTGGTGCTGTCGCGCTTCGCCGGCGCGGCCGAGCAGCTGCGCGAGGCGCTGCTGGTCAATCCCTACGACATCAACGCCACCGCGCAGGCGATCCAGCAGGCGCTGCACATGCCGCTGGCCGAGCGCCAGTCGCGCCACCAGAAGCTGCTCGAGCGCATCCGCGCGCAGGACGTGCACTGGTGGCGGCGCGAGTACCTGCGGACGCTCTCGGAGTCGGACGGCAACTGACGGCGGGACGACGAGACGACGAGACGACGAGATGGCCGGGCGGCGCCGGCGCGGCGGCTGCCGGCCGGGCGCTCAGCCCGCCAGGTCGCCGGCCACGTCCACGTCACGGAAGGCGCCTTCGTCTTCGGTCGGGATGCGGATCACCGGCTGGCTTTTCAGCAGCGCGCGCGCGCCTTCGTCGCCGTCGAGCGCGAGCAGCGCCGCGCGCCAGGCCGCGCCGAACCCCACCGGATGCCCGCGCCGGCCGTCGCGCCACGGCGCGGCGATGGCCCCGGGCGCGGTGACGGCCAGCGCCACCGCGCGGATCAGCTCCGCGGACAGCCACGGCATGTCGGCCAGCGCCACCACCCAGCCGCGCGCGGCCGGCGTGGCGGCGATGGCCGCGGCCAGCGCGGCGCCCATGCCGGCCTCGGCGGCCGGGGCCTCGAGCACGCGGCAGCCGGCCGCGCGCAGCTCGTGCGCCAGCGCCGGGTGGCCCGGGCGGATCACGGCCAGCGCGCCGGGCAGCGTGGCGGCCAGCGTGCGCGCGCTGCGCCCGGCCACGGTGTGGCCGTCGGGCAGCCGGGCGAGCAGCTTGTTCTGCCGGCCGCTGGCGTCGAAGCGGCGGCCGTAGCCGGCCGCCAGCAGGATGCCGGTGGGCGGCCCGGCGGCATCGGGCGCCGCCCCGCTCACGAGTCGACGCCGCAGGAGCTGGCCGGGTCGGCGGCCAGCTCGCGCGCGGCCTTGGCGCCTTCGACCTGGAGGATGTCGGGCAGCGAGACGTGGTTCTTGGCGGCCACCACCTCGGCCAGGATCGAGATGGCGATCTCCGGCGGCGTGCGGCTGCCGATGTAGATGCCGACCGGGCCGTGCAGGCGCGCGAGCTGCAGGTCGTTGAGGTCGAATTCCTTGAGCCGCTCGCGGCGCGCCTGGTTGTTGCGGCGCGAGCCGAGCGCGCCCACGTAGAACGCGCGCGTGCGCAGCGCTTCCATCAGCGCGAGGTCGTCGAGCTTGGGGTCGTGGGTGAGGGCGATCACGGCGCTGCGCTCGTCGAGCTTCATCTCCATCACGGTGTCGTCCGGCATGGTGCGCACCATCGTCACGCCGGGGATGTCCCAGGTCTCGGTGTATTCCTCGCGCGGGTCGCACACCGTGACCTGGAAGCCCAGCCCGACCGCGATCTGGCACAGGTACTTCGACAACTGCCCGGCGCCGATCACCAGCATGCGGTAGCGCGGGCCGTGGATGGTGAGCAGCGTGCGGCCGTCGAAGGCAAGGCCGTCGGTGGCCTCGGCGTGGCCGAGCGTGGCGCGGCCGCTGGCCATGTCCAGCGAGCGCGCCACCAGCCGGCCTTCCTCCACCGCGGTTAGCAGCTCGGCCAGCCCGCTGGCGGGGCCGAGCGGCTCCGTCACCAGTTCGATGGTGCCGCCGCAGGGCAGGCCGAAGCGGTGCGCTTCCTCGGCGCTGATGCCGTACTTGACGGACTCGGGGCGCGCGCCGGCGATGCCCTCGCGCCGCACGCGGTCGATGAGGTCATCCTCGATGCAGCCGCCCGAGACCGAACCGACCACCAGGCCGTCGTCGCGCACCGCCAGCATGGCGCCTTCGGGCCGGGGCGACGAGCCCCAGGTCCTGACCACCGTCACCAATAGCGTGCGGTGGCCTTCGGCCATCCAGCGCACGCTGCTTTTCAGGACTTCGAGATCCACGCTGTCCATGATCGTTTCCGCTTCGATTCACCGTTCTGTTCACCGGGCGCGCCGCCGTCGACGGCTGGCGCCCCATCCGTGGCGGTATCGTCCGCCGTTGTTGTCTCCCCCTGCGCCTGGGCTTCTGCCTGCGCCTGCGGGTCGCCGCCCAGCGCCGCCGTGAAGCGGTCGAAGAAGGCGTCGGCCATCTTGCGCGCGGCCGCATCCACCAGCCGCGAGCCGATCTGCGCGATCTTGCCGCCGACCTGGGCGTTGACCGTGTAGGTCAGCAGCGTGTGCTCGCCTTCGGGCGCCAGCGTCACGTGCGCGCGGCCCTTGCCGAAGCCGGCCGCGCCGCCCTGTCCGTCGAACTGGATGGTGTAGCTGTCGGGCGCCTGGATGTCCTGCAAGGCCATGCGTCCCTTGAAGCGCGCCTTGACCGGGCCGACCGCCGCGGTCAGCGCCAGCAGGTAGGCGTCGCCGAGGTCGCCGTCAGGCTCGATGCTCTCACATCCCGGGATGCACTGCTTGAGCAGGGCCGTGTCGTTGAGGGCTGCCCAGGCGGCCTGCTGCGCCACCGGCAATTGCCTGGTCTGTGTCATTTCCATGATGGGGCGGTCTCCTTGTCTTGTCTGCCGGGTCTTGTCTGCAACGGGTGCGTGGCGGGCGGCGCGTGGCGCGGCTCGGCCAGCAGCGCCTCGAGCGCGAACAGGTTGTCCAGGTTGTGGGCCGGACGCAGCGCGTCCACGTGGGGCAGGATGGCCTGCACGCCACGCGCGCGCGGCGTGAAGCCGGCGTAGCGCAGCAGCGGGTTGAGCCACAGGATGCGGTGGGCGAAGCGGCGCAGGCGCGCCATTTCGGTCTCCAGCAGGCCGATGTCCTCGTGGTCCAGGCCGTCCGTGACCAGCAGCACGGTGGCGCGCCCGGACAGCGTGCGGCGCGCCCACTGGCGGTTGAACGCGGCCAGCGCGGCGCCGATGCGGGTGCCGCCGGCCCAGTCGCGCACCTGGCCGGCGATGGCCTCGACCGCCTCGTCCGGGTCGCGCTCGCGCAGCGCGCGCGTGATGTTGGTCAGGCGGGTGCCGAACAGGAACACCGAGAGCCGCTCGCGCGACTGCATCAGCGCGTGGCAGAAGTACAGCACCGCGCGCGAGTACTGGCTCATCGAGCCGGAGATGTCGAGCAGCAGCACCAGCGGCGGGCGGCGCTCGGCCTGGCGGCGGAATTTCCAGCGCAGCCATTCGCCCTGCTGGCGCACCGCGAGCCTGGCGCTGGCGCGCAGGTCGGCGCGCGGCCCGCTGGCGGCGGCGCGCAGGCGGCGCGTGCGCTCGGTGGCCAGGCGCGCGTGGCGCGCGCGGATCATGTGCCGCAGCGCGCGCCATTCCTCGGCGCCGAGCGTCTCGAAATCGCGCTGCGCGAGCCGCTCCTGCGCCGAGAAGGTGAGCGGGGCGCCGAAGCGTTCCCCGGTTTCCTCGTTCTCCTTTTCGCGCCGGGCGGCCCGGGGCGGCTGCCGCGCGGCCAGCGCGTCGGCCAGGCGGTTGCCGCGCCGCGGCGGCGGCGTGCCCGCGTCCACGCGCGGCAGCAGCAGCGCGCGCAGCTTGCCTTCCCAGTCGGGGTCGCGCCAGAACAGGTCGAAGGCGGCGTCGAACAGGGGCCGCTGGTCGGGGCCGCCGACCATCAGCGCGGCCATCGCCGCGCGCACTTCGTCGCGCCGGCCGATGTCGACGTATTGCAGCGCGTCCAGCGTATCCGCCGCGTGCGCCGGCGACAGGCCGAAACCGGCGTCGCGCAGCAGCCGCACGAAGTGCGCGACATTGCGCGCCAGCATGGGCAGGGCGCCGGCGGTGGGCGTGCCGGCGGGCGTGGCGTCGGGGTGCAGCCTCGGCATGGCTCAGCCTCCCGGCGCGCCGGCCAGCAGCTCGGCCACGGTGGGGCCGTCCACGCGGGCGAGGTCGTCCTGGTATTTCAGCAGCACGCCCAGCGTGTCGCGCACCGACTGCGGGTCGAGCTCGCTCACGCCGAGCGCGGCCAGCGCGCGGCACCAGTCGATGGCCTCGGCGATGCCGGGCGCCTTGAACAGGTCGATGCCGCGCAGCCCGTGCACGAAGCCGATGGCCGCGAGCTGCAGCGCGGCGGCGGCCTCGGGGGCGCGCGCGGCGACGATCTGCAATTCGCGCTCGCGCTGCGGATAGCCCATCCATTGATAGAGGCAGCGCCGCTTGAGCGCGTCGTGCACCTCGCGCGTGCGGTTGGACGTGACCACGATCAGCGGCGGCTGTTCGGCCTGCACCACGCCGATCTCGGGAATCGACACCTGGTATTCGGACAGCACTTCCAGCAGGAAGGCCTCGAACGGCTCGTCGGCGCGGTCGATCTCGTCGATCAGCAGCACGCGCGGCATGCCGGGCGCGGCCGGGTCGGGCAGCAGCGATTCGAGCAGCGGGCGCTTGAGCAGGAAATCGTCGTGGTAGAGCGACTGCGCCTCGGGCCGCTCGCCGCGCGCCTCGGCCAGGCGCAGCGCCATGATCTGGCGCGGGTAGTCCCACTCGTAGAGCGCGCTCGACGCGTCCAGCCCTTCGTAGCATTGCAGGCGCAGCAGCCGCGTGCCGAGCGCGCCGGCGATGGCGCGCGCCAGCGCGGTCTTGCCCACGCCGGGCTCGCCTTCGAGGAACAGCGGGCGCTGCATGCGCAGCGCCAGGTAGAGCACGGTGGCGGTCTCGCGGTCGGCGAAGTATTGCTGCGCCTCCAGCAGGGCGGCGGTGTGGTCGATGGAGGTGGGGAGCATGGTGTTGGGGGCGCGGAGCGAGGCGGTGGGTTTGCGTGGGCTTGGTGGTGCTGCAGGCGCTGGCCCTCTCCCCCAGCCGCTCTCCCGCGTGCGGGAGAGGGGAGAATACCGACGGTGCCTGCATTGCTGTCGGCGTGCTCCCCTCTCCCACTTGTGGGAGAGGGGTCGGGGGAGAGGGCGGGCGCCCGCCAGTGCGAAAGCGCCCGCGCGGCCTCAGCCGCCGCCGGCCTGCTCCACCGCCCGCGCCGCCAGCACCGGGATCAGGTGCGCGCGGTACTCGGCCGACGCATGCAGGTCGGCGTTCAGCCGGCCCGCGTCCACCGTGACCGCGCGCGCCGCTGCCGGCGTGAAGCTGGCCGACAGCGCCTGCTCCAGCGGCGCGCAGCGGAACACGCTGTCGGCCGCGCCGGTGACGGCCACGCGCACCGCGTTGCCGAAGCGCGCCACCATCACGCCGACCAGCGCGAAGCGCGAGGCCGGGTTGCGGAACTTGACGTAGGCGGCCTGCCCGGGGACGCGGAAGCGCACGGCGGCGATCAGCTCGTCGGGCTCCAGCGCCGTCTCGTAGAGGCCCTTGAAGAAGTTGTCGGCGGCGATGTTGCGGCGGTCGGTCACCACCGTGGCGTCGAGCGCGAGCACCGCGGCCGGGTAGCACGCGGCGGGGTCGTCGTTGGCCAGCGAGCCGCCGAGCGTGCCCATCGCGCGCACCTGGCGGTCGCCGATGCCGCCGGCCAGCGCGGCCAGCGCGGGAATCGCCCTGGCCACTTCCGCGCTGGCGGCGACGTCGGCGTGGCGCGCGGCCGCGCCGATCACCAGCTCGCCGTTGTCCATGCGGATGTCGGCCATGCCGGCGATGCGCGACACGTCGATCAGCGCCGACGGCGCCGCCAGCCGCAGCTTCATCGCGGCCAGCAGGCTCTGGCCGCCGCCGAGGAACTTGGCGTCGGGGTCGCGCTTGAGCGCGGCCACCGCGGTCCTGGCATCCGCGGCGCGTTCGAAATGGAATGCGTACATGGTCTGCCTCCGGTTCAGTTGGCGCCTTGCGCGTGGTGGTCCGCCTGCCGGATCGCCTGCCATACGCGGTGCGGGGTGGCGGGCATCTGGATGTCGCGCACGCCCAGCGGCGCGAGCGCATCGACCAGCGCGTTGATGAAGGCCGGCGGCGAGCCGATCGCGCCGGCCTCGCCGCAGCCCTTCACGCCGAGCGGGTTGTGCGTGCAGGGCGTGCCCTTGGCGGTCTCCACCGTGAAGTCCGGCAGGTCGGCGGCGCGCGGCATGGCGTAGTCCATGTAGGAGCCGGTCAGCAACTGGCCGCTGTCGTCGTCGTAGATGCACTGCTCCAGCATGGCCTGCCCGAGGCCCTGGCCGATGCCGCCGTGCACCTGGCCTTCGACGATCATCGGGTTGATGATGTTGCCGAAGTCGTCCACGGCGGTGAACTTGACCACCTGGCTCTCGCCGGTGTCGGGGTCCACCTCCACCTCGCACACGTAGGCGCCGGACGGGTAGGTGAAGTTGGTCGGGTCGTAGAAGGCGTTCTCGTTGAGGCCCGGCTCGAGCTTGTCGAGCGGGTAGTTGTGCGGCACGTAGGCGGTCAGCGCGATCTCGCCGAAGGTCTTGCTGCGGTCGGTGCCGGCCACGCTGAACACGCCGTCCTTGAACTCGATGTCGGCGTCGGACGCTTCCAGCAGGTGGGCCGCGATCTTCTTGGCCTTGGCCTCGATCTTGTCGAGCGCCTTCATGATGGCCGAGCCGCCCACCGCCAGCGAGCGCGAGCCGTAGGTGCCCATGCCGAACGGCACGCGGCCGGTGTCGCCGTGCACGACCTCCACCGCGTCGAGCGCGATGCCGAGGCGGTCCGCCACCACCTGCGCGAAGGTGGTCTCGTGGCCCTGGCCGTGGCTGTGCGAGCCGGTGAACACGGTCACGGTGCCGGTCGGGTGGACGCGGATCTCGCCCACCTCGAATAGCCCCGCGCGCGCGCCCAGCGCGCCGGCGATGTTCGACGGCGCCAGCCCGCAGGCCTCGATGTAGCACGAGTAGCCCAGCCCGCGCAGCTTGCCGCGCTGCCTGGCCTCGTCGCGCCGCGCCGGGAAGCCCTTCACGTCGGCGAGCTCCTGCGCGCGCGCCAGGCACGGCTCGTAGTCGCCGGTGTCGTAGGTCAGGCCGACCGGCGTGGCGTAGGGGAAGTCGCGGATGAAGTTCTTGCGGCGCAGCTCGGCGGGGTCCATCTTCAGTTCGCGCGCGGCGGTCTCCACCAGCCGCTCGACCACGTAGGTGGCCTCCGGGCGGCCGGCGCCGCGGTAGGCGTCCACCGGCGCGGTGTTGGTGAACACCGCGCGCACCTCGGCGTAGATCGCCGGCGTGGCGTATTGTCCGGCCAGCAGCGTGGCGTAGAGGATGGTGGGCACGCTCGAGGAGAACGTGGACAGGTAGGCGCCCATGTTGGCCACCGTGTGCACGCGCATCGCCAGGAACCTGCCGTCGGCGTCGAGCGCCAGTTCGGCCTTGGTGACGTGGTCGCGCCCGTGCGCGTCGGTGAGGAAGGATTCCGAGCGTTCGGCGGTCCACTTGATCGGGCGCCGGACTTTCTTCGAGGCCCAGGTCAGCGCCACGTCCTCGGCGTACAGGAAGATCTTGGAGCCGAAGCCGCCGCCCACGTCCGGCGCGATGATGCGCAGCCGCGACTCGGGCAGGCCGAGCACGAAGGCGCCCATCAGCAGGCGTTCCACGTGCGGGTTCTGGTTGGCCACGTAGACGGTGTAGCTGTCGTCCTGCTTCGTGTAGCTGGCATTGACCGCGCGCGGCTCGATCGCGTTGGGGATCAGGCGGTTGTTGACGATCTCCAGCGTGGTCACGTGGGCGGCGCGCGCGAACGCGGCGTCGGTGGCGGCGCGGTCGCCGTGGCCCCACACGTAGCTGGTGTTCTCCGGCACGTCGTCGTGCACCAGCGTGGCGGCGCAGGCGGCCTGCGCGGTGTTGACCACGGCCGGCAGTTCTTCGTAGTCGACCTCGATCTTCTCGGCGGCGTCCCTGGCCTGCTGCAGGGTCTCGGCCACCACCAGCGCGACCTGGTCGCCCACGTGGCGGGCCTTGCCCTGCGCCAGCACCGGGTGCGGCGGCTCCTTCATCGGGCTGCCGTCGATGCTGTGGATCAGCCAGCCGCACGGCAGGCCGCCGACCTTGTCGGCGGCGATGTCGTCGCCGGTGAAGACGGCGATCACGCCGGGCGAGGCCAGCGCCTCGGCCTTGTCGATGGCGCGGATGCGCGCGTGCGCGTGCGGCGAGCGCACGAAGTAGCCGTAGCTTTGCTGCGGCAGCACGATGTCGTCGGTGTACTGGCCGTTGCCGGTCAGGAAGCGATAGTCTTCCTTGCGCCTGACCGGGGCGCCGATCAGGTGCTGGTGTTCGGGTGCGTTCATGGCGGGTCCCCTTACTCGGCGCTGGCGGTGGCGGCGCCAAGCATGGCGGCCTGGCCTTCCTGCACGGCGCGCACGATGTTGTGGTACCCGGTGCAGCGGCACAGGTTGCCGTCGAGCTGCTCGCGGATGGCGGCGGCGTCGGCCCCGGGCCGGGCCTGGACCAGGGCGGTGGCGCTCATCACCATGCCGGGCGTGCAGAAGCCGCACTGCAGGCCGTGGCAGTTGCGGAAGGCTTCCTGCATGGGGTGGAGCTGGCCTTCGGGGGCCAGCCCCTCGATGGTGGTGACGCGGGCGCCGTCCGCCTGCAGCGCCAGCAGGTTGCACGACTTGACCGCGCGGCCGTCCAGGTGCACGGTGCAGGCGCCGCACTGGGCGGTGTCGCAGCCGACGTGGGTGCCGGTGAGGCGAAGCTGGTCGCGCAGGAACTGGACGAGAAGGGTGTTGGGTTCTACCTGGGCCTCGACGGCGCGGCCGTTGACGGTCAGGCGGATAGGAATCGCCATGCTTGTCTCCATGTGGGTGGACACGTGCATGACCAGAGCCGCGAATCCCGACATGCTGCGCGGGACTGGCCACGACGCGTTACTGCCGTTTGGTGATGTTGCTGCTGACGGCTATTTCGTGATGTTGGTACTGCGGTGCTGCGGCTGCCTGTTGACGCTGCTGGTTGACGCTGTCCGCCGCGGCTGCCGGCCGATGCGGCCTGTCGCGATTCGCCGCAATCCGCGCCGCCGGTAAGATGCGTGCGGACGACGGCTGCTGGCGACCGCTGCGGACGACCCATGCAGACAACGCATGCGCGCGAACGTTTGCCCGCGGCCGGCTCTAACAGTTAATCACAAATCACCGGCGCCTGCCATGCGGGTTGCCCCCCTGGGGCGGCCCGCGCGGCGGCGCGGAACCACAGGACCACTTTTGCCAATGGAAGGCTTCATCGACTGGCTGTTCGGCACCATCGCCCTGCCCAAGGTGGGGCTGCCGGCGATCTTCGTGGTCAGCCTGGTGTCGGCCACGCTGCTGCCGCTCGGTTCGGAGCCGGCGGTGTTCGGCTACATCAAGCTCAACCCGCACATGTTCTGGCCGGCCATCGCCGTGGCCACGCTCGGCAACACCGCCGGCGGCGCCATCGACTGGTGGCTCGGCTACGCCGCCAAGCTGGCGCTGGTGCGCTACCGCAGGCGCCGCCAGCAGCGCGCGCACGAGCAGGAGCACGCCGGGCACCGGCTCCATCCGCGCCACGCGCGCAAGCCGGCGCTGGACCAGCGCTATTTCCGCTGGATGCGCCGGCTCGGGCCGCCGACCCTGCTGGCGTCGTGGCTGCCGGCCATTGGTGATCCTTTGTGCACTTTAGCGGGGTGGCTGCGGCTGCCGTTCGGGCCCAGCCTGGTTTACATGGCGATCGGCAAGTTTCTGCGCTACCTTGCCATGACCGTCGCGCTGCTGACGGTGCCGGACAGCTTCTGGCACGGTATTGGTGCGGGCCTGCGCAGCCTGTTCTAGCGCGCGCCGGCCGGGCGGCGGCCGCCAGGCGAGGCCCGGCGGGGGTTCCAGGGGGGTATTCCATTCCCGCATGCTGCGGTGCGGCGAAAGCAGGCGTTGAAGTACAATTGCCCTTTAAAGACGATCCGGCGCACCGTCCCCGTGCGCTACAGGTAGCGGTCCCTCCCCATGAACGCCCCACTCGTGCTCGATGCCAAACTCGCCGCGCAGGATGCCCAGCCGCGCCTGCGTGAGATCCCCTATAACTACACGTCTTTCTCGGACCGCGAGATCGTCATCCGGCTGCTGGGCGAGGAAGCCTGGCGCATCCTGCACGAGCTGCGCGGCGAGCGCCGCACCGGCCGCTCGGCGCGCATGCTGTACGAAGTGCTGGGCGACATCTGGGTGGTGCGCCGCAATCCCTACCTGCAGGACGACCTGCTCGAGAATCCCAAGCGCCGCCAGATGCTGGTGAGCGCGCTGCACCACCGCCTGTCCGAGGTGGAGAAGCGCAGCGCCGCCGACCGCGCCGAGCACGCCGAGCCGGCCGCCGAGGACCGCTCCCACCGCGTCGAGCAGCTGGTCAGCTTCGCCAAGCAGGCCATCGAGGACTTCAAGCAGGAGTTCGCCGACGCCTACGAGCTGCGCAAGCGCACCCAGCGCGTGCTGGGCCGCGTCACGCAGAAGGACAACATCAAGTTCGACGGCCTGTCGCGCGTCTCGCACGTGACCGACGCCACCGACTGGCGCGTGGAATACCCGTTCGTGGTGCTCACGCCGGACACCGAGGAAGAGATCGCCGGCATGGTCAAGGGCTGCTTCGAGCTGGGCCTGACCATCATCCCGCGCGGCGGCGGCACCGGCTACACCGGCGGCGCCGTGCCGCTCACGCCGATGAGCGCGGTCATCAACACCGAGAAGCTGGAGCAGCTCGGGCCGGTCGAGCAGAGCGACCTGCCGGGCGTGGCGCGCAAGGTCGCCACCATCTTCTCCGGCGCCGGCGTGGTGACGCGCCGCGTGGCCGACGCGGCCGACCGCGCCGGGCTGGTGTTCGCGGTCGACCCGACCTCGATCGACGCCTCGTGCATCGGCGGCAACGTGGCCATGAACGCCGGCGGCAAGAAGGCCGTGCTGTGGGGCACCGCGCTGGACAACCTGGCGTGGTGGCGCATGGTGGACCCGGAAGGCAACTGGCTCGAAGTCACCCGGCTGGACCACAACCTGGGCAAGATCCACGACGTGCCGGTGGCTTCGTTCGAGTTGAAGTGGTCGGACGGCAGCCGCGGCCCCGGCGAGAAGGTGCTGCGCACCGAGACGCTCGCCATCGAGGGCCGCAAGTTCCGCAAGGAAGGCCTGGGCAAGGACGTCACCGACAAGTTCCTGGCCGGCCTGCCCGGCATCCAGAAGGAAGGCTGCGACGGCATCATCACCAGCGCGCGCTGGATCCTGCACCGCATGCCGGCGCACGTGCGCACCGTGTGCCTGGAGTTCTTCGGCCAGGCGCGCGACGCGATTCCGAGCATCGTCGAGATCAAGGACTACCTGGACGTGGAGTCGCGCACGCCGGGCGGCGCCGTGCTGGCCGGCCTGGAGCATCTGGACGAGCGCTACCTGCGCGCGGTCGGCTACGCCACCAAGAGCAAGCGCAACGCCTTCCCGAAGATGGTGCTGATCGGCGACATCGTCGGCGACGACCAGGACGCGGTGGCGCGCGCCACCTCGGAAGTCATCCGCATGGCCAACGGCAAGAGCGGCGAAGGCTTCGTCGCGGTCAGCCCCGAGGCGCGCAAGAAATTCTGGCTGGACCGCTCGCGCACCGCCGCGATCGCCAGGCACACCAACGCCTTCAAGATCAACGAAGACGTGGTGATCCCGCTGCCGCGCATGGGCGAGTACACCGACGGCATCGAGCGCATCAACATCGAGCTGTCGATCAAGAACAAGCTCAAGCTGACCGACGCGCTGGAAGCGTTCTTCGCGCGCGGCAACCTGCCGCTGGGCCGCAGCGACGACGCCAACGAGATTCCCAGTGCCGAGCTGCTGGAAGACCGCGTGCAGCACGCGCTGCAGCTGCTGCGCGAGATCCGCTCGCGCTGGATCTACCTGCAGGACCACCTCGACACGCCGCTGGCCAGCGCGCGCGCCGCGCTGATCGGCCACGGCCTGGGCCTGCTCGGCCAGGCCTTCGAGGCGCGCCTGGCGCAGCAGCCGGACGCCACCGTGTTCCACCTGCTGCAGGACCGCACCATCCGCGTGTCGTGGAAGAACGAGCTGCGCGCCGAGCTGCGCAACATCTTCAACGGCGGCGAGTTCAAGCCGATCCTGGACGAGGCGCAGAAGATCCACAAGCAGGTGCTGCGCGGGCGCGTCTTCGTGGCGCTGCACATGCACGCCGGCGACGGCAACGTGCACACCAACATCCCGGTCAACTCCGACGACTACGACATGCTGCAGGACGCCCACCGCGCGGTGGCCCGCATCATGGCGCTGGCGCGCTCGCTCGACGGCGTGATCTCCGGCGAGCACGGCATCGGCATCACCAAGCTGGAATTCCTGACCGAGGACGAGATCGGCGAGTTCCGCCAGTACAAGCAGCGCGTGGACCCGCAGGGCCGCTTCAACAAGGGCAAGCTGCTGCCCGGCGCGGACCTGCGCAATGCGTACACGCCGTCGTTCGGGCTGATGGGGCACGAGTCCATCATCATGCAGCAGAGCGACATCGGCGCCATCGCCGACAGCGTCAAGGACTGCCTGCGCTGCGGCAAGTGCAAGCCGGTGTGCGCCACCCACGTGCCGCGCGCCAACCTGCTGTACAGCCCGCGCAACAAGATCCTGGCGACCTCGCTGCTGGTGGAGGCGTTCCTGTACGAGGAGCAGACCCGGCGCGGCATCTCGATCAAGCACTGGGACGAGTTCTCCGACGTGGCCGACCACTGCACGGTGTGCCACAAGTGCGTGACGCCGTGCCCGGTCAAGATCGACTTCGGCGACGTGTCGATGAACATGCGCAACCTGCTGCGCAAGATGGGGCAGAAGAAGTTCAACCCCGGCACCGCGGCGTCGATGTTCTTCCTCAACGCCACCAGCCCGCAGACCATCAACATGACCCGCAAGGTCATGATCGGCTGGGGCTACAAGGCGCAGCGCCTGGGCCACGACGTGCTCAGGAAGCTGGCGAAGAAGCAGACCGCGCACCCGCCCGCCACGGTGGGCCGCGCGCCGGTGCAGGAGCAGGTGATCCACTTCATCAACAAGAAGATGCCGGGCAACCTGCCCAAGAAGACCGCGCGCGCGCTGCTCGACATCGAGGACAACGAGATCGTGCCGATCATCCGCGACCCGAAGCGGACCTCGCCCGAGACCGAGGCGGTGTTCTACTTCCCGGGCTGCGGCTCCGAGCGGCTGTTCTCGCAGGTCGGCCTGGCCACGCAGGCCATGCTGTGGCACGTGGGCGTGCAGACCGTGCTGCCGCCGGGCTACCTGTGCTGCGGTTATCCGCAGCGCGGCAACGGCCAGTTCGACAAGGCCGAGAAGATCGTCACCGACAACCGCGTGCTGTTCCACCGCGTGGCCAACACGCTCAACTACCTCGACATCAAGACCGTGGTGGTGAGCTGCGGCACCTGCTACGACCAGCTGGCCGGCTATGAATTCGACAAGATCTTCCCGGGCTGCCGCATCATCGACATCCACGAATACCTGCTGGAGAAGGGCGTCAAGCTCGAAGGCGTGACCGGCACGCGCTACATGTACCACGACCCGTGCCACACGCCGATCAAGACGATGGACCCGACCAAGCTCGTCAACGCGCTGATGGGCGGCAACGAGGGCGGCGGCAAGATCGAGAAGAACGAGCGCTGCTGCGGCGAGTCGGGCACGCTGGCGGTGAGCCGCCCGGACGTCTCCACGCAGATCCGCTTCCGCAAGGAAGAGGAGATGACCCGGGGCGCGGACAAGCTGCGCGCCGACGGCTTCGGCGGCGACGTCAAGATCCTGACCAGCTGCCCGTCGTGCCTGCAGGGCTTGTCGCGCTACAAGGAAGACGCCACGGTGCAGGCCGACTACATCGTGGTCGAGATGGCCAGGCACCTGCTGGGCCAGGACTGGATGCCCGAGTACGTGGCCCGCGCCAACGCCGGCGGCATCGAGCGGGTGCTGGTGTGATGGCGGCGAGCGCCGCGGGCGCCGGCAGGCGGTCGGTTCGCGCCCCTCTCCCGCGGCGGGAGAAGGGAGCAAGACGCCGGCATCGCGGAGGCATCGCGGCATGAGCATCGTCCCCGACTGCCCCCTCTGCGAAACCGACGGCGGCGAGCTGGCCTGGCGCGGCGAGCGCGCCCGCATCATCCTGGTCGAGCACGCGCGCTTCCCCGGCTTCTGCCGCGTGGTCTGGAACGGCCACGTGGCCGAGCAGACCGACCTGCCCGACGACGACCAGGCCTGGCTGATGCGGCTGGTGGCGCGCGTCGAGCGCGTCGTGCGCGAGGTGATGACGCCCGACAAGGTCAACCTCGCCGCCTTCGGCAACATGGTGCCGCACCTGCACTGGCATGTCATTCCGCGCTATCGCTGGGACACGCATTTCCCGGAAGCCGTGTGGGCCGCGCCGCAGCGCGAGGCCGACGCGGCGCGGGTGGCGGAACTGGCGTCGCGGCTGCCGGTGCTGCGCGACGCGCTGGCGCACATCGGGGAGATGGGCTAGGCGTGTCCACGCCATGCCGGCGCGCCGCGTTGTAGTGGCTGGGGAACCCGGCACGCGCTGCCGGCTTCTAAGAGGCTAATATCTTCCACGAGCGCAGGCCGACGGCCGTGCGTGACCTGCTTGCGCGAAAGGTGCCATGTCCACACCGACTTCCGTTACCGTACCCGGCCCGGCCGTGCCGGCCCGTGCCCTCAAGATCCAGAGCCGCCTGCGCGTGGCCGAGACCTGGGCGCTGATCAAGCCCTACTGGAAGTCCGAGGACCGCAAGGCCGGGCTCGGGCTGCTGGCCTTCGTGGTGGCGCTCAATCTCGGCATCGTCTACATCAACGTGCTGCTCAACGAGTGGAACCGGGTGTTCTACAACGCGCTGGAGCAGCATGACTACACCTCCTTCAAGGCGCTGCTGATCCGCTTTTCGTGGATCGCCGGCTTCTTCATCGTGGCGGCCATCTCGCGGCAGTACTACACCATGATGCTGCAGATGCGCTGGCGCACCTGGATGACCGGCCAGTTCATGGACCACTGGCTCAGCCACCAGGCCTACTACCGCATCGAGCAGACCCACGCCACCGACAACCCCGACCAGCGGCTGGCCGACGACCTGCGCTCGTTTACCGACGGCGCGCTGTCGCTCTCGCTCGGGCTGCTCAATTCGGTGGTCACGCTGCTGTCCTTCGTCGGCATCCTGTGGGCGGTGTCGGGGCCGATCAGCTTCGCGCTGGGCGGCACCACGCTCACCATTCCTGGCTACATGGTGTGGTTCGCGGTCGGCTACGCGGTGATCGGCTCGCTGATCGCCCACATGGTGGGGCGCCCGCTGATCGGCCTGAACTTCCAGCAGGAGCAGTACGAGGCGGATTTCCGCTTCACGCTGGTGCGCCTGCGCGAGAACAGCGAGCCGGTGGCGCTGTACCGCGGCGAGCCGACCGAGCAGGCCGGCCTGCGCTCGCGCTTCGACCGCATCCGCGCCAACTGGAACCAGCTGATGCGCTATACGCGGCGGCTGACCTTCGTCAATTCCGGCTACAGCCAGTTCGCCATCATCTTCCCGCTGATCGTGGCGGCGCCGCGCTACTTCGCCGGCAAGATGACGCTGGGCGGACTGATGCAGATGAGCTCCGCGTTCGGCCAGGTGCAGGGCGCGCTGTCGTGGTTCGTCGACAGCTATGCCACGCTGGTGGGCTGGAAGGCCGCGGCCAACCGGCTGATCGACTTCGGCGACGCCATCCGCGTGGCCGAGCGCCAGGACCGGGAGCACACCGGCGTGCGCGACATCGAGGTGGACCAGGCCGACGGCGCGGCCATCCGCATCGACACGCTGGCGCTGGCGCTGCCGGTGCGCACCGGCAACCGCGGCGAGATCCGGCAGCGCCCGCTGGTGGCGCCGTTCTCGCTGCAGATCGCGCCGGGCGAGCGCTGGCTGGTGAGCGGCCCGTCCGGCTGCGGCAAGAGCGTGCTGTTCCGCGCGCTGGCCGGCATCTGGCCCTACGGCAGCGGCACGGTGTCGATGCCGCGCGCGGCGCGCATGCTGTTCCTGCCCCAGCGCAGCTACCTGCCGATCGGCTCGCTGGCCGACGCGCTGGCCTATCCCGACGCGGGCACCCTGCACAGCACCGAGGCGCTGCAGCGGGTGCTGGTGCAGGCCCGGCTCGGCGCGCTGACCGGGCAACTGGACGTGTTCGACAACTGGTCGCTGCGGCTGTCGCCGGGCGAGCAGCAGCGGCTGGCGTTCGCGCGCGCGCTGCTGCAGAAGCCCGACTACCTGTTCCTCGACGAGGCCACCAGCGCGCTCGACGAGGAAACCGAGGAAGCCATGTACCGCCTGATGGTGGAGTCGCTGCCCGGCGCGGCCATCGTCAGCATCGCCCACCGCAGCACGGTGGCGGCCTTCCACGGCCGCCGCCTGCGCTACGTGGCCGCCGACGGCGCGCACTGGGAGGCGGAGCCGGACGGGCGGGGGGCGCAAAGCGGGCAAAGTGGGCAAGCAGAGGCGGCTGCGGTAAGCTATCGGGTCGTACACGAAGCGTGAAGGCGGGTGTGGCCGCGGCCTGCGGCGTCCCCGCTGCCGCGCGCACCCATCACATGGCAGGCCTCGAAAAAGATACTCCCCATCCCACCGCCCTCACCGTGCACACCCAGTCGCGCGTGCTGGAGGTGGGCTTCGACAACGGCGCCAGCTTCCGGCTGCCCTTCGAATACCTGCGCGTCAACTCGCCCTCGGCCGAGGTGCAGGGCCACGGCCCCGGGCAGGAAGTGCTGCAGACCGGCAAGCGCGAGGTCGCCATCGCGGCGGTCGAGCAGGTCGGCAACTACGCCATCCTGATCCGGTTTTCCGACGGGCACGACACCGGCATCTATTCGTGGGAACTGCTGTACCGCCTCGGCGCCGAGCAGGACGCCATCTGGCAGGCCTACCTGAAGCGGCTGGAGGCGGCCGGGATCGACCGCGACGCCCCGATGCCCGCCGCCGGCGGCCACGCCTGCGGCAACCATTGAGCCCGGGCGCCGCGCGCGCCTGCCGTCGCGGCCATCGGCACGATGACCGGTGCGACCACCGCCGCGCATACCGACGAGATTACTGAATTACGGAGCAAGCCATGAGCGAAACCCATTTCGGGTTCGAGAAAGTCAGCGAAGAGGAAAAGGCCGGCAAGGTGGCCGGCGTGTTCCATTCGGTGGCGAGCAAGTACGACGTCATGAACGACCTGATGTCGGGCGGCATGCACCGGCTGTGGAAGATGTTCACCATCGCCCAGGCCGGCGTGCGGCCGGGCTTCAAGGTGCTCGACATCGCCGGCGGCACCGGCGACCTGGCCAAGGCCTTCGCCCGCCAGGCCGGCCCGACCGGCGAGGTCTGGCTGACCGACATCAACGAGTCGATGCTGCGCGTGGGCCGCGACCGCCTGCTCAACAAGGGCGTCGTCACCCCGGTCTGCCTGTGCGACGCCGAGCACATCCCGTTTCCCGACAACCACTTCGACCTCGTCACGGTGGCCTTCGGCCTGCGCAACATGACCCACAAGGACGCCGCGCTGGCGGAGATGCGCCGCGTGGTCAAGCCGGGCGGCAAGGTGATGGTGCTGGAGTTCTCCAAGGTCTGGAAGCCGCTGGAAAAAGCCTACGATATCTACTCCTTCAAGGTGCTGCCCTGGCTGGGCGAGCGCGTGGCCCAGGATGCCCACAGCTATCGCTACCTCGCGGAATCGATCAGAATGCACCCAGACCAGGTTTCACTTGTACGCCTGATGGAACATGCGGGCCTGGAAAATGTCGAATACTTCAATCTGACGGCCGGGGTCGTGGCTCTTCACGTCGGGCGGAAGTACTAGACTGATATAGGCTCAATGAAGATGAGCGAACTTGACAGGGGAAGTGCAAAAATGTCGCAAATTCGCGGAAAATTCATGGCGGTGGTGCTGATCGGCACCCTCGCTCTCGGCATGGCGCTGGACGCCAATGCCAAGCGGCTGGGCGGCGGCTCGCGCAGCTTCGGCAAGCAGTCGTCGAACGTGACGCAGCGCCAGCAGACACCGCCGCAGCAAGCGCCCAGCCAGACGCCGGCCCAGCAGCCGGGCCAGCAGGCCGCGCCCGCCGGTGCCGCGGCTGGCGCCGGGGCAGCCGCCGCGGCCGCGCCCAAGCGCAACTGGGGCGGCATGCTGGGCGGCATCGCCGCCGGCCTGGGCATCGGCTGGCTGCTGTCGCACTTCGGCCTGGGCGGCGCGGCGATGAGCTTCCTGTCCAACCTGATCCTGATCGCGCTGGCGGCCTTCGTGGTGATGTGGCTGATCCGCAAGTTCCGCGGCGGCGCCGGCCGCGCGCAGCAGCCGGCCTATGCCGGCGGCGGCCTGGGCGGCATGAATGGCGGCTCGGTCGGCAGCAGCGAGCCGGTCCTGCGCCAGCAGGTGCCCGGCGGGGCGGCCAATCCCGTGATGCCCGCGGCCGGCGCGGCCGCGCCGGCGATGGCGGGCGCCGCGCAGCCGTGGGGCGTGCCGGCCGATTTCGACACCGCCGCCTTCCTGCGCAACGCCAAGGTCTACTACGTGCGCCTGCAGGCCGCGTGGGACGCCGGCAACCTCGAGGACATCCGCGAGTTCACCACGCCGGAAATGTTCGCCGAGATCAAGATGGATCTGGCCGAGCGCGGCGCCGAGGTCAACAAGACCGACGTGGTCACGCTGGAAGCCGAGCTGCTGGGCATCGAGGACAGCCCGGCGCAGCATCTGGTCAGCGTGCGCTTCTCCGGCATGATCCGCGAGAAGGCGGGCGAGCCGGCGCAGCCGTTCGCCGAGGTCTGGAACCTGGCCAAGCCGGTCAGCGGCAGCGGCGGCTGGGTGCTGGCCGGGATCCAGCAGGTGTCCTGAGCCTGCTGGCCAGGCGGGCTGCCGCCCGCCTGCAGGTGGCTTAGAATGGAGGCCCACGTGAAAACGTGGGCTTTCTTTTTGTCCGGCGCCGCGGTGCCGGCGCCAGCCACCCGGACTTCACGGACCTCACGGATTCCCACGGACCCCCACGGATCTCAACCCGCAAGCACTGAAAGGCCCCGCCCCCAGCCCGACCCCCTTATGCCCACCCTCCCCACCGCCCTGACCACGCCTCCGATCACCGCCCTGAACCACCTGCTCGAGCAGGAGCCGTGGGCGCTCTCGCTGCTCCAGCCGTTCGCCGGCCGCGCGCTGCGCTTCGACGCGGCCGCCTTCACGGTGGTCCTGCGCGTCACCGGCCAGGGGCTGGTCGAACCGGCGCCGGCGGAGGAGGCCCCCGCGGTGACGCTGACCGTGCCGCTGCAGCAATGGCCGCTGGTGGCATCCGACATCGCCGACGGCGGGCAGGCGGCGGCGATGAAGCACGTGCGCATCGAGGGCGATGCCGAGCTGGCCAATACCGTGTCGACGCTGGCGCGCAACCTGCGCTGGGACGCCGCCGAAGACCTGTCGCGCGCGCTGCGCGGCATCCTCGGCGGCCCGCTCAGCGACAGCGTGGCGCAGCGCGTGGTGCAGGGCGCGCAGGACGCCCGTGCGCAGGCCGCGCGGCTGGGCCGCACGCTGGTCGAGAACGTGACCGAATACCTGCTCGACGAGCAGCCCACCCTGGTGCGCCACGCCGCGCTCGACACGTTCGGCACCGGGGTGCGGGCGCTCGGCGACGATCTCGCGCGGCTGGAAAAGCGGCTGGAGAAGCTGGAGCAGCGCGCCCGCCCGCAAGGCGGCGCGGCCGCGGGGGCGGGCAGCCTGCCGTCCGCCCACCGCTGAACGCCGCCCGCCCATGCCGATGGCTGTGCCCGCATCGGCCAATCCGTAGCGCCCAAATACTGAAACCTGCATGACCCGCTTCCTGCGCCTTTGCAAGATTGTCTTCGTCATCCTCTACTACGGGCTGGATGAACTCGTGCTGTCCGGCTTCAAGAGCCGCCGCATCCGCTTCCTGGTGCGCGTCATCACCATCGGGCGCAAGCTCGACATGCCGCGCGGCGAGCGCCTGCGGCTGGCGCTGACGCGGCTCGGGCCGATCTTCGTCAAGTTCGGCCAGGTGCTCTCGACCCGGCGCGACCTGATGCCGGCCGACATCGCCGACGAGCTGGCCAAGCTGCAGGACCAGGTGCCGCCGTTCGACCCGGTGGTGGCGGTCAAGATCATCGAGCGCTCGCTGGGCCGGCCGCTGGCCACGCTGTTCGAGAGCTTCGACCACCAGCCGGTGGCCAGCGCGTCGATCGCGCAGGTGCACTTCGCCACGCTCAAGGGCGGCTCCAGCCACGGCCGCGAGGTGGCGGTGAAGGTGCTGCGCCCGGGCATGCTGCCGGTGATCGACAGCGACCTGGCGCTGATGCGCGACCTCGCCGCCTGGCTCGAGCGCTTCTGGGCCGACGGCAAGCGCCTCAAGCCGCGCGAGGTGGTGGCCGAGTTCGACAAGTACCTGCACGACGAGCTCGACCTGATGATCGAGGCCGCCAACTGCAGCCAGTTGCGCCGCAACTTCAACGACACCAGACTGCTGCTGGTGCCCGAGGTGTTCTGGGACTTCTGCAGCAGCGAGGTGTTCGTGATGGAGCGCATGCACGGCGTTCCCATCTCGCGCAACGAGGCGCTCAGGGCGGCCGGCGTGGACATGCACAAGCTGGCCGAGGAGGGCGTGGAGATCTTCTTCACCCAGGTCTTCCGCGACGGCTTCTTCCATGCCGACATGCACCCCGGCAACATCCTCGTGTCGGTGGCGCCGCAGACGCTGGGCCGCTACATCGCGCTGGACTTCGGCATCGTCGGCGCGCTGTCCGAGTTCGACAAGAACTACCTGGCGCAGAACTTCATCGCCTTCTTCCGCCGCGACTACCACCGCGTGGCGCTGCTGCACGTGGAGTCCGGCTGGGTGCCGCCCGACACGCGCGTGGAAGAGCTCGAAAGCGCGGTGCGCGCCTGCTGCGAGCCGTACTTCGACAAGCCGCTCAAGGAGATCTCGCTGGGCATGGTGCTGATGCGCCTGTTCCAGACCTCGCGCCGCTTCAACGTCGAGATCCAGCCGCAACTGGTGCTGCTGCAGAAGACCCTGCTCAACATCGAGGGCCTGGGCCGCCAGCTCGATCCCGACCTCGACCTGTGGCAGACCGCCAAGCCCTTCCTGGAAAAATGGATGCACGAGCAGGTCGGCTGGAAGGGCGCGTGGGAGCGCATCCAGGTCGAGGCGCCGCAATGGGCCAAGATGCTGCCGGACTTCCCGCGCCTCGCGCACCAGTTCCTCGAGCGCCGCGCGCTGGTGGACAACGGCCAGCAGGAGAAGCTGCTCGGCACGCTGATCGCCGAGCAGCGCCGCACCAACCGCCTGATCGCCACGGCGCTGCTGCTGGCCGGCGGCTTCCTCGCCGGCATCGTGCTGACGGAACTGCTGAGCCTGGGCGGCTACCTGTAGCCCGCCGCGTTCGCGGCCCGCATCGGGAAGGACAATCACAAGGAGACACGGCGTGACCGAAGCCAACAAGGGCGGCAAGGACAGCAAGGACAGCAAGGCGCGCAAGGACAGCGACCCCGGCAGCGCCGCCGCGCCCGCCTTCGCCACCCGCGACGCCGCCGACCCGGCGTTCTGGGACGAGCGTTTCGAAAAGGGCTTCATGCCGTGGGACCTGGGCGGCGTGCCGGCCGAGTTCGCCGCCTTCGCCACGGCGCTGGCGCCGTGCCCCACGCTGGTGCCCGGCTGCGGCAACGGCTGGGAAGCCGGCTGGCTGCACGCGCGCGGCTGGCCCGTGACCGCGATCGACTTTTCGCCGCAGGCCGTGGCCAGCGCGCGCCACGCGCTGGGGCCGGCCGGCGCCGTGGTGCGCGAGGCGGATTTCTTCGCCTTCGCCCCGGAGCCCGCCTGCCGCCTGATCTACGAGCGCGCGTTCCTGTGCGCGCTGCCGCCGGCCATGCGCGCCGCCTACGGCGCGCGCGTGGCGGCACTGCTGCCGGCGGGCGGCCTGCTGGCCGGCTATTTCTTCCTGGACGAGACCCGCGGCGGCCCGCCGTTCTCGATCCCGCGCGCCGGGCTGGAGGCGCTGCTGGCGCCGGCCTTCGAGCTGGTGGAGGACCGTCCCGCCACCGGTTCGCTGCCGGTGTTCGCCGGGCGCGAGCACTGGCAAGTCTGGCGCCGGCGCGCATAGGCGCCCGCGTTTTCCCGGGGCGCCGGCGCGCGCGGGCCCGCCTGTGGCGCCCGCGCTGCACCGCTTCGGGGATTTGCCCGGCGCCCGGAATTTTTTTCTCCCGCGGCGGCCTGCGTGGCTATAATCCGCGTTTTGATTCGGCTACGACCGCAGGCTAGATCAGCCACCCATGCGGCCCCGACCGATGAATTGGACCCGGGGCAGGGCGGCACAGGCACAGGCAGCATCCCGCCCACCCGGCAACCGGTTTTTCGCCGCAAGGGCATTTTTGGGATAGGGCAGCGCCATGCTGATCTGGTTCGTCGTCATCTACTGGATAATCTCGGTCGGCATCGGCCTGTGGGCCGCGCTGCGCGTGCGCAACACCACGGACTTCGCGGTCGCCGGCCGCAGCCTGCCTTTCTACATCGTCACCGCCACCGTCTTCGCCACGTGGTTCGGCTCGGAGACGGTGCTCGGCATCCCCGCCGTGTTCCTCAAGGAGGGCCTGTCCGGGGTGGTGTCCGATCCCTTCGGTTCCTCGCTGTGCCTGATCCTGGTCGGCCTGTTCTTCGCGCGTCCGCTGTACCGCATGAACCTGCTCACCATCGGCGACTACTATCACAACCGCTACGGGCGGCTGGCCGAGGTGCTGACCACGCTGTGCATCGTGATGTCCTACCTGGGCTGGGTGGCCGCGCAGATCAAGGCGCTCGGGCTGGTGTTCTTCACCGTCTCGGACGGCGCGCTGTCGCAGGAGGCCGGCATGATGATCGGCGCGGCCAGCGTGCTGGTCTACACGCTGTTCGGCGGCATGTGGTCGGTGGCCGTGACCGACTTCATCCAGATGATCATCATCGTGATCGGCATGGTGTACATCGGCGTCGAGGTCAGCGGCCAGGCCGGCGGCGTGGCCGCGGTGGTGTCGCACGCGGCGGCGGCCGGCAAGTTCACCTTCCTGCCGTCGCTGGACCTGGTGCAGATCATCGGCTTCGCGGCGGCGCTGTTTACCATGATGCTGGGCTCGATCCCGCAGCAGGACGTGTTCCAGCGCGTGACCTCGTCGCGCACCGAGCAGATCGCCGGGCGCGCCTCGGTGCTCGGCGGCGTGCTGTATTTCTGCTTCGCCTTCATCCCGATGTTCCTGGCGTACTCGGCCACCATGATCGATCCGCAGATGGTGGAGAAGTACATCAACACCGACTCGCAGCTGATCCTGCCCAAGCTGATCCTGACCCACGCGCCGATGTTCGCCCAGGTGATGTTCTTCGGCGCGCTGCTGTCGGCCATCAAGAGCTGCGCCTCGGCCACGCTGCTGGCGCCGTCGGTGACGTTCGCCGAGAACATCCTGCGGCCGTACTTCCGCCACCTCGACGACCGCCGCTTCCTGCGCGTGATGCAGACCGTGGTGCTGTGCTTCGCGGTGCTGGTGACGCTGTTCGCGCTGAACTCGCACCTGTCGATCTTCCACATGGTCGAAAACGCCTACAAGGTCACATTGGTCTCGTCCTTCGTGCCGCTGGCGTTCGGCATGTTCTGGAAGCCCGCCACGCGCCAGGGCGGCCTCGCCGCCATCCTGCTGGGGCTGGCGTCGTGGCTGTGCTGCGAGGTCGCCTTCCCCGACGCGGCGGTGCCGCCGCAGATGGTCGGGCTGATGTTCTCGATCGGCGGCATGGTGCTCGGCTCGCTGCTGCCGCAGTGGATCGGCGACCATCCGCGCGTCAAGGAAGTCCACCTGGCCTGAGCGGCGCCGGCATCGCATCCCGCCTGGCGTGCGTCCGGATGCATTTTCTGCCCCTTTTCCTGCGGCCCGGCTCACGCAGAACGGTTTATAATTCAAGGCTTTGCACCGCCATGCGGCGGCCCGGGAACGGCAACTTCCCGGCCGGCACGGCGGCGCCTTCCGATCCGTCCATCCAGTTTCCGTTCCAGAATCCTCGCGGAGAGCCACTATGCCGATTTATGCCTACCGTTGCGACGCCTGCGGCCACGGGCGCGATGTGCTGCAGAAAATGAGCGATGCTCCGCTCACCGACTGCCCATCCTGCGGCGCGGCGGGCACCTTCAAGAAACAACTGACCGCGGCGGGCTTCCAGCTCAAGGGCTCGGGCTGGTACGTCACCGACTTCCGCGGCGGCAACGGCGGCACCTCCGCGCCGGCCACCGCGCCCGCCGCGGGCGGCGACAGCGCCGGCGGCACGCCGGCAGCGTCGGGCGAGCCGGCCGGCGGCGCCGCGGCCTCTTCGACCGCTTCGGCGGCCTCGGGCACCACCGCATCGACAAGCCCGGCCGGCGGTTGCGGCAGCGCTTGCGCCTGCCATTGAAAGCAGAACGCACCGTGCCGGCGAAGAAGACCTCCGCCCTCAAGACCTGGTTCCTGACCGGGCTGCTTGTCCTGGTGCCGCTGGGCATCACGCTGTGGGTGCTGAGCCTGGTCATCGGCACGATGGACCAGAGCCTGGCGCTGCTGCCCGAGACCTGGCGCCCGGACCGGCTGATGTTCGGCAAGCGCGTGACCGGCCTGGGCGCGATCCTGACGCTGCTGTTCATCCTGCTGGTCGGCATGCTGGCCCACAACTTCATCGGCCAGCGGCTGGTGCGCTGGTGGGAGGCGCTGCTGGGCCACATCCCGGTGGTCGGGCCGATCTACACCAGCGTCAAGCAGGTGTCCGACACGCTGCTGTCGTCCTCGGGCAATGCCTTTCGCAAGGCGCTGCTGGTGCAGTACCCGCGCGAAGGCTCGTGGACCATCGCCTTCCTCACCGGCCGCCCCGGCGGCGACGTGCAGAACCATCTCCAGGGCGAGTACGTCAGCGTCTACGTGCCGACCACGCCCAACCCGACCTCGGGCTTCTTCCTGATGATGCCCAAGGCCGATACCATCGAACTCGACATGACCGTCGACGCCGCGCTGAAGTACATCGTCTCGATGGGCGTGGTGGCGCCGACCGAGCTGCCGCGCAAGAGCGACACGGCGCGCGACGACGGGGCGCCGGACGAAGCCCTCGCCGAGCCCGCCGACACAACGTCTTCAAATTGATCGCCGGCCGCACCAGCGGCCGCGTTATTCCGGGAATTCTCTTATGTCCTCCATGCGTACTCACTATTGCGGTCTCGTGACCGAACAACTGACGGGCCAGGAAGTGGCCCTGACCGGCTGGGTGCAGCGCCGCCGCGATCACGGCGGCGTGATCTTCATCGACCTGCGCGACCGCGAAGGCCTGGTCCAGGTGGTGTGCGACCCCGACCGCCCCGAGATGTTCAAGGCGGCCGAAGAGATCCGCAACGAGTTCTGCATCCGCATCACCGGCAAGGTGCGCGCGCGCCCGGCCGGCACCGAGAACGCCAACCTGACCTCGGGCAAGATCGAGGTGCTGTGCCATGAGCTGACCGTGCTCAACCCGTCGGTCACGCCGCCGTTCCAGCTCGACGACGACAACCTGTCGGAAACCACGCGCCTGACGCACCGCGTGCTGGACCTGCGCCGCCCGCAGATGCAGTACAACCTGCGCCTGCGCTACAAGGTGGCGATGGAAGTGCGCAAGTTCCTCGACGCGCAGGGCTTCATCGACATCGAGACGCCGATGCTGGGCAAGAGCACGCCGGAAGGCGCGCGCGACTACCTGGTGCCGTCGCGCACCAACCCGGGCCACTTCTTCGCGCTGCCGCAGTCGCCGCAGATCTTCAAGCAGATGCTGATGGTGTCGGGCTTCGACCGCTACTACCAGATCACCAAGTGCTTCCGCGACGAGGACCTGCGCGCCGACCGCCAGCCCGAGTTCACGCAGATCGACTGCGAGACCTCGTTCCTGACCGAGCAGGAGATCCGCGACCTGTTCGAGGACATGATGCGCACGGTGTTCAAGAACGCCATCGACGTGGACCTGGACGCCCGGTTCCCGGTGATGGAGTTCCGCGAGGCGATGGCCCGCTTCGGCTCGGACAAGCCCGACCTGCGCGTCAAGCTTGAATTCACCGAGCTGACCGACGTCATGAAGGACGTCGACTTCAAGGTGTTCTCCGGCCCCGCCAACAGCGACAACGGCCGCGTGGTCGGCCTGCGCGTGCCGGGCGGCAGCGCCATCTCGCGCGGCGAGATCGACGCCTACACCCAGTTCGTCGGCATCTACGGCGCCAAGGGCCTGGCCTGGATCAAGGTCAACGAAGTGGCCAAGGGCCGCGACGGCCTGCAATCGCCGATCGTCAAGAACCTGCACGACGCCGCCATCGCCGAGATCCTCAAGCGCACCGGCGCCCAGGACGGCGACATCATCTTCTTCGGCGCGGACAAGGCCAAGGTGGTCAACGACGCCATCGGCGGCCTGCGCCTGAAGATCGGCCACTCCGAGTTCGGCAAGAGCAACGGCCTGTTCGAGGACGTGTGGAAGCCGCTGTGGGTGATCGACTTCCCGATGTTCGAGTACGACGAGGAAGACGCCCGCTGGGTCGCCATGCACCACCCGTTCACCAGCCCCAAGGACGAGCACCTGCAATACCTGGAGACCGATCCGGGCAAGTGCATCGCCAAGGCCTACGACATGGTGCTCAACGGCTGGGAAATGGGTGGCGGCTCGGTGCGGATCTACCGCGAGGACGTGCAGAGCAAGGTGTTCCGCGCGCTCAAGATCGGCGAGGAAGAAGCCCGCGCCAAGTTCGGCTACCTGCTCGACGCGCTGCAGTACGGCGCGCCCCCGCACGGCGGCCTGGCCTTCGGCCTGGACCGCATCGTCACGATGATGGCCGGCGCCGACTCGATCCGCGACGTGATCGCCTTCCCCAAGACCCAGCGCGCCCAGGACCTGCTGACCCAGGCCCCGAGCACGGTCGACGAGAAGCAACTGCGCGAGCTGCACATCCGCCTGCGCTCGGCCGAGCCGAAGACCGCCTGAGTGCCGGGCGGCCTGCGGGCCGCCCGCCGCATGCCGCTCAGGAAGCCCTGCGTGGCGCCGACCCCGGTTGGCGCGCGCAGGGCTTTTTTTTACCCGCGCAAGGCCGGGGCCCGCGCGTTGCGTGCCCTGCCGCACGCGCGCGGCGCGCGGCGGCGGCCCGCCGGGCCGCGCCACAGGCGGCTTTGCGGCATTTCGGCGTGCGCGTAGGCAGAAACCCGCAGTCGCCTCGATTTGTCCATCCAGTGGACAACCTGCATTGAGGGTGCCCGCACCCGTCCCGATAATGGCTCCATCCCGCGCCGGCCCCCCTGGCCAGAAGCGTGGCGGACAGACCAGAAAGGAGACAGAGGTGCATTTCCGCAAGCTATCCAATTCCCTCGGCGCAGAAGTCGTCGGCTTCAGGATTACCGCCGACTGCGCGCCGGACGATCTCGCCGGGATCCGGCAGGCATTCGCGCAGTACCAGGTGCTGCTGTTCCGCGACCAGGACATCTCGTTCGACACGCACATCGCGTTCAGCCGGAAGTTCGGGCCGCTCGAGCAGCACGACGCGATCCCCGAGTACCGCCACCCGGACCATCCCGAGCTGATCGTCGTCACCAACGAAGGCAAGGAGCGCTCCAAGGTGTTCGGCCAGCAGTGGCATTCGGACCACTCGATGACGCTGCGCCCGAGCATGGCCTCGCTGCTGCACGCGCACGTGATTCCCGAGGTGGGCGGCGACACCATGTTCGCCAACATGTACGAGGCCTACGACACGCTCTCGGATGGCATGAAGCGCCTGCTCGCACCGATGCGCGCGGTGCACACCGTGATCGCCGCGAAGCACCTGCGCGGGCTCGACGAGAAGACGCTGGCCGCCAAGGCCAGGAACAACCCGCCGGTGGTCCACCCGGTGGTGCGCATCCATCCGGTGACGGGGCGCCCCGCGCTCTACGTCAACGAAATGCTGACCAGCCATTTCGAAGGCATGACGGTGGCCGAGAGCCAGCCGCTGCTGCAGTACCTGTTCGCGCACTCCACGCGGTCCGAGTCCGTCTACCGCCACCAGTGGCGCAAGCACGACGTGCTGATGTGGGACAACCGCTGCACCATGCACCTGGCGCTGATGGACTATGACCACCAGCAGCTGCGCCGCCTGTTCCGCACCACGCTCGAAGGCGACTGCGCGGGCGAGTATCTCGACGCCGCCGCCACCGCCGCCGCCACCGCCACCGCTACCGCCACCGCCACCGCCTGAACGGGAGACCACCATGCTATTCAGGGAAAACAGGATCAGGGCGGCGCTGGCCGCGGGCAGCGCGCCGATCGGCGCGTTCGTGCAGATGGCCTGCCCGGAGATCGTCGAGGTGGCGGGCAACGCCGGCTACGACTACGTGTGGATCGACGGCGAGCACGGCTCGTTCGGGCTCGAGGCCACGGTGCAGATGATCCGCGCGGCCGAGGCCACCGGCATGACGCCGATGGTGCGCGTGCCCAGCCACGACCCGGCCGGCATCGCCAAGGCGCTCGACGCCGGCGCGATGGGCGTGATCGTGCCGCAGGTGGCCACGCGCGCGCAGGCCGAGGCCGTGGTGGCGGCCGCGCGCTACCGCAACGCCGAGTGGCCGCAGGGCCGGCGCGGCGCCTGCCCGCTGATCCGCGCCACCGGCCACCAGACGCTGGACTGGAAGGGCTACGCCAAGTGGGCCAACGACAACGTCATGGTGTGGCTGCTGGTGGAGACCGTGGAAGGGCTGGACAACCTTGGCGAGATTCTCCAGGTGCCCGGCATCGACGCCATCGTGCTGGGCGCGTTCGACCTCGCGGTGTCGATGGGCCATGACGGCGACCGCCACCACCCGGCCGTGGCCGCGCGGCTCGACGGCATGATCGGCATGGTGCGCGAGCACGGCGTGGAAGTGGTGGCGCTGCTGTTCGACGCCGACATCGCGGACATGAAGGCGGCCCGGCGCCACTACGCGGACAGCGGCTGCCGCATCCTCATCGCGGGCAGCGACCGGCGCATCATTTCCAATGCTTTCGGCGCCATCCACGACGCCATCCGAGACGCTGCGCAGGACACTGGCGACGTTGCCGCGCGGGATGCCATCCGCGCTGCCGTCCCGGCCTGACGCCGGCGCAAACGGGAGACAACCATCATGCATTCCATTCCCTCCATCGCGGGGCGCGTGCTCATTGCCGCGGCCCTGGCCTGCGGCGTGGCGCGCGCGCAGCCGCAGCAGCCCTATCCGTCCAAGCCGGTGCGCGTGGTTGCGCCGGCGCCGGCCGGCGGCGGCACCGACTTCCTGGCGCGCCTGATCGGCGTGAAGATCGGCGAGAAATCCGGCCAGCCGTTCGTGGTCGACAACGTCACCGGCGCCAACGGCAATATCGGCGCCGCGCAGGTCGCGCGCGCCACGCCGGACGGCTACACCCTGCTGATGTCCTACGTCGGCACGCAGTCGATCAACCCGAGCCTGTACAAGTCGATGCCCTACGACCCGTCGACCGACCTCGAGCCGATCGCCAAGGTGGCGTCGTATCCGTTCGTGATCGCGGTCAACGTCAGCGTGCCGGTGAATTCGCTCAAGGAGCTGATCGAGTACTCGCGCGCCAATCCGACCAAGCTGAGTTTCGGCACGGCCGGCGTCGGCAGCGGTGGGCATCTCGTGGGCGAGATGTTCAACCGGCGCCACGGCACGCATATCGCGCACGTGCCGTACCGCGGCAGCGCGCCGGTCATCACCGACCTGATGGCCGGGCAACTGCAGGTCATCTTCGACACGCTTAACACCGCCGGGCCGTACATCCGCGCCGGCAAGATCAAGGCGCTCGCCGTGACCAGCGAGACCCGCGTGCCGTCCTTTCCGGAGATTCCCACGGTGGCGGAGCAGGGCTTTCCCGACATGGTGATCAGCGGCTGGTACGGGCTGTTCGCGCCGCGCGCCACGCCCGCGCCAATCGTGGCCACGATCCGCAAGCAGGTCGGCGAGGTGCTGGCCAGCGCCGACTACCGCGACAAGGTCGCGGCGGCCGGCTACGTGCCGGCGCCGCCGCAGGCCGGCGGCCAGTTCCGCGAATTCGTCAACGCCGAGACCCGGCGCTGGGCGGTGCTGGTCAAGGACAGCGGCGCCAGCATGGAGTGAGCGCGGCGCGGCGTCAGTGGCCCGCGGCCTTGATCTCGGCCTGCATGATCGCGACCGCTTCGCGCTGGCGCGGGATCGACATCCGGTCCAGCGGCGCGGTCACGCTCATGGCGGCCTGCCCGAGGCCGCCCGAGGCCTTCATCGGCACGCCCACGGCCAGGATGCCCTTGAGCGAGTAGTTGCCGACCACGGCGTAGCCGCGCTCGCGGCAGTTCTCGACCAGGCGGCGCACGGTGGAGACATGGAGGTTGCCGTAGTTCAGGTAAGCCTCGGTGTTGGCCTTGAGCAGCGCCGTCACCTGGCGCGCGCCCATCGTGGAAAGCAGGGCCACGCCGGCCGCGCCGACGCCCAGCGGCTGGCGCCCGCCGACCGGCAGCGACAGGATCTGGATCGGGTAGGTGCCGATCTCGCGATGCAGGCAGAGCAGGTCGTTGTCCTTCTGGCGCACCAGGAACACGGCGTTGCCGGTGCGCTGCGCGATGCGGCGCATCACCGGCTCCATCTGGCGCACGAACGCGCCCCAGCGGTCGTCGGGATTGTCGACTGCGGCCGCCAGCGTGAACGACTTGCCGTCCGCCTCGCGCGCCACGAAGCCTTCGGCCTCGAGGATCTCGAGCAGGCGGTACACGGTGGGGCGCGGGATGCCGGTGAGCGCGGCGAGCTCGGCCGCGCGCAGCGCCGCGGCGTCGCGCAGCGCGCCGAGGATGCGCAGGCCGCGGCGCAGGGCGCCGGGTTCCATCGGCTCGGTGGGGGGCATGTCCGGGGACGTATTCGGGGGCGTGTCCATAGGATGGACATATTAGTGGGCAACGGCGGCGCTGGCAAAGCGCGCCGCTGCCGGTAGCAGCGCCGGCCCCGCCGCGGGGCCACGGCGATTTCCCTTCGTGCATTTCTGAACAAGGAGCAGGCAATGACCAACCCAAGCGCAGGCGCCCGGCTGCGGGCACTGATCCAGCGCGGCAGCATCGCCGTCGCGCCCGGCTGCTACGACGGCCTCACCGCGCGCCTGGTCGAGCAGGCCGGGTTCGAGGCAGCCTACATGTCCGGCCTGTGCGTGGCCGCCACGCTGGGCGAGCCGGACGTCGGCGCGATCAGCGTGGACGCGATGGTCGAGCGGGCCCGGATCATCGCGCAGTCCACCTCGCTGCCGCTGATCGTCGACGCCGACAGCGGCTACGGCGGCGCCTACAACGTGTTCCGCGCCACGCGCGCGTTCGAGGCGGCCGGCGCGGCGGCGCTCCATCTCGAAGACCAGCCGTTCCCGAAGAAATGCGCGGCGATGCCGGGCAAGACGCTGGTCGGCGCCGCCGAGATGGTGGCGCGCATCCGCGTGGCGCTGGAAGCGCGCACCGACCCCGATTTCATGATCATCGCGCGCACCGATGCGTTCGCGGTCGAAGGTCTCGACGCGGCCATCGCGCGCGCGCAGGTCTACGAGCAGGCCGGCGCCGACGCCACCATCATCATGTCGGTGGCCGCCGAGGCCGACATGGCGCGCATCACCGCGAGCCTGAAGAAGCCGACCATCGTCATGATGGTGGAGAACCTGCGCCCGCTGGTGCCGGCCGCGCGGCTGCAGGCGATCGGCTATCCGCTGGTGGTCTATCCGGTGTCGCTGCTGCAGGGGCAGGTGCACGCGCAGGCCCGCATGCTGGCCGCGCTGCGCGAGGACGGCAGCACCGCCGCGAGCGCGGCTGCGGCGGTCACGCTGGGCGACATCGCCGGCCATCTCGACCTGCCGCGCGCCAGCCGCGTGGATGCGGACTACGCGCGGTACGTGGCGCAGGCCCGCGACGGAGTCGCCGCGCAATGAGCCGCCCGTCGCTGACCGTGGCCGAGAAGATCCTGGCGCGCGCCGCCGGCCTCGGCGCCGTGCGCGCCGGCGACGTGGTGTGGGCGGTGCCCGACCTGATCGTCGCCCACGACCTCAACTACCACCGCCACCGCAAGATGCTGGACGGGCTCGGCTACGCGAACCTGGCCGCGCCCGGGAAGGTCTTCGTCACCATCGACCACACCACCAACTCGGCCGCGCCCGGGCACCTGGAAGCGCACGCCTTCATGCGCGGCGATGCGCGCGCGCAGGGCGTGGGCTGGTTCCTCGACACCGGCCGGCACGGCATCAGCCACAACGCGCCGCTGGACTTCGGCATCGTCAGGCCCGGCATGCTGGTGGTGGCCGCCGACACGCGCGCGCCGGCGCTCGGCTGCGCCGGCGCGCTCGGCGTGGCGCTGGGGCTGAGCGTCACGCTGGCGCTGGCCACCGGCAAGGTGTGGCTGCGCGTGCCCGAGACCATCCGCGTGCGCCTGTCGGGGCCGGTGCGCGCCGGCGTGATGAGCCGCGACGTGGGCCAGTGGGTGGCGGCGGCCATCGGCGCGGAGCGCGGCGACTACCGCTGCATCGAGTTCCACGGCAGCTACGTCGACGCGCTCGGCGAGGACGAGCGCCACACGCTGTGCAACGCGATGGTGGACATCGGCGTCAAGGCCGCGGTGTGCCCGGCCACCGATGCGCACGGCGTGCGCTGGGCCAGCGATCCCGGCGCGCGCTTCGCCGAGGACATTGCCTTCGACGTCTCCGGGCTGGACCTGCAGGTGTGCCTGCCGCCCGACCCGCAGCACACCGTGCCGCTGGCGCGGGCGGCCGGCGTGCCGATCACCTCGGCCTTCATCGGCTCGTGCATCGGCGGCAAGATGGAAGACCTGCGCGCGGCGGCGGCGGTGCTGGCCGGGCGGCGCGTGCATGCGGGCGTGCGGCTGACCGTGATCGCCGCGACCCAGGCGATCTACCAGCAGGCCATGCGCGAGGGGCTGCTGGCCATTCTCTCGGCGGCCGGCGCGGAGATCTCCGCCGGCATCTGCGGGCCGTGCTACGGCACCTACGCGCCGCTCGGCGACAACGACGTTTCCATCTGCACCGCCACGCGCAACGACCACGGCCGGCTCGGCAGCGAGCGCGCGCCGGTGTACCTTGCCAACGCCGCGGTGGTGGCGGCATCCGCCGTGATGGGCCGCATCGCGGCGCCGGCCGAACTGACCCGGGAGGCAGCATGACCACGACATCCGGCGGCACGCTGGTGCAGCGCGGCCGCGTATGGCGCTTCGGCGACGACGTGCTCAACGACGGCCAGATCATGGACATCGAGATGACCCGCCAGGTGGTGTACGACCCGGCGCGGCTGGCGCCGCTGGCCATGTGCGGGCTCGACAAGGACTTCGCCGGGCTGGCGCGGCATGGCGATTTCGTGGTGGCCGGGCGCAACTTCGGCAAGGGGCCGATGCACATCCAGGGGCCGCTCGCGCTGGGCGCGCTCGGCGTCTCGGTGCTGGCCGAGTCGATGGCGCGCTCGTTCTTCCGGCTGGCCGTGTCGGTGGGCCTGAAGACGCTGCCGTTCGCCGCCGGCATCACGGCCTTCGCCGGGCAGGGCGACGACATCGAGGTCGATTTCATCAGCGGCGAAGTGCTCAACCACACACGCGGCACGCGCGGCGGCTTCGGCGCCATGTCGCCGGCGCTGGTGGAGATCGTGCGCGCCGGCGGCGAGCAGGCCTGGCTGAAGGCGCAGGCGGGCGCCTGAACGCGCGGGCCGGCGGCGTTCCGGGGGGCGGCGTAGCGCCGCCGCCACCCCGGCTGGTTTCCAATTGTTACATCGCGGAACGAAGGGCCCCGGCCCTCGGTCTTCTTCCTTTAGGCGCGAAGCCGCAAGCCCGTTTCGAAGGCACGCCGGCCGCGCGGGAGGAATCTGCCGTGTCCCTGGATATAGAACTGATCCGCCAGTTCTTGCTGGCCCATGCCGAAACCATCCTGACCTGGCTGGTGGCCGGGCTGGCGATGATGTTGCTGGCGCGTTTCGAGCTGCGGCGCGCGGTGCGCCGCTCGGCCATCGCCATGTCCGAGTCGGTGGCCACCACGGTGGCGGCCTGCGTGCCGGAGATCGCGCATGCCGCGCAGAGCGGCGGCGCGGGCGCGGCACCCCAGCCCGAGCCGGTGGAGCTGCAGCGCGCCGAGGCGCTGCGCCGGGTCGCGCTCGATACCGTCGGCACCGTGATGGCGCGCGGGCGCTGGCTGGAAGACCTGGGCAACCTGCGCGTGGCCGACGACGCGCTGCTGCCGGGCGGCCGGGCCGGCGGCGCCGATCCGCTGCTGGTGGTGGCGCCGCAGCCGGTGGTGCAGGCCTACCTGGCGGCGCAGCGCAGTTTCGAGGAGCATGCCGCGCAACTGCGCGACGAGCGCCGCGAGGCCATGCGGCTGGCCGACGCGCTGCAGGCGCTGGCCGACGAGGCCGCCCACGTCGAGCAGGAAACCACCAGCATCGTGATGCGCTTCGAGCAGGCCAACGCGCAGGCCGGGCAGGGCGTGGAGCCCGGCGACTACCACCGCTTCCTGATCCAGAAGTACAACGCGCTGGGCGTGCGCGAGAAGGAGATCGGGCAGGAATGCACGCAGCTCCATGCGCAGGCGCGGCAGGCCGCCGACCGCCTCGCCGCGCATGCCAACGCGGCCTCGCGCGACTACACGCAGGCGCTCACGCCGCTGATGCAGCAGCTGCGCGCGGCGTGGGGCCACGGCGACTCGCCGGGCGTGTTCGAGACCTGGCTGCGCGAGGCGCCGGCCCATCCATCCGCCGAGCCGCCCGCCGAGCCGCCGTCCCAGTCCAGCGTGCACGCCGCCTGAGTACCGGGCGGGACCGCGCCGAAGCCTTCCGTGAACCACGGCGCCACCGTGTTTTCCCGTGGCGGCCGCGTCCATCTGCGGTAAGCTTGGGGTCGTTGCCCGCCCCCATCCCATGCCCTACAAGATTCCTCAATCCGTGCTGGTCGTGATCCATACGCCGGACCTGCAAGTGCTGTTGCTGGAGCGCGCCGACCGGCCCGGTTACTGGCAGTCCGTCACCGGCAGCCTGGATGCGCCCGACGAGCCGCTGGCCATGACCGCCGCGCGCGAGGTGGCCGAGGAAACCGGCCTCGTCGCCGCCGAGCACCGGCTCGAAGACTGGCAGCACACCCTCGACTACGAAATCTACCCGCAGTGGCGCCACCGCTACGCCCCCGGCGTGACGCGCAACACCGAGCACTGGTTCGGCCTGCGCGTGGCGCGCCCGGTGCCGGTGACGCTGGCGCCGCGCGAACACCTGCAATGGCAGTGGCTGCCGTGGCGCGAAGCCGCCGCGCGCTGCTTTTCGAGCAGCAACGCGCAAGCCGTGCTGCAACTGGACTGGCGCGTGCAGGGCCTGCGCGCGCCGCGTGGAGCCGATTCATGAGATTGCGTGTGGTCACCTACAACATCCACAAGGGCGTGACCGGCATCGCGCGCAAGCCGCGCATCCAGAACGTGCGCACCGGCCTGCATACGGTCGATGCCGACATCGTGTTCCTGCAGGAAGTGCAGGACCGCAACGACCGCCTGGTGGCCGCCGAGCTGTTCGACGCCGACCACACCCAGCTCAACTACCTCGCCACCGACGCCTATCCGCACTCGGTGTACGGGCGCAACGCGGTGTACGACCACGGCCACCACGGCAACGCGATCCTGTCGCGCCACCCGATCCTGATGTCGGAGAACCTCGACATCTCCGACCACCGCTTCGAGCAGCGCGGCCTGCTGCACGCGGTGGCGGACATGAACGGCACCGAGGCGCACCTGATCTGCGTGCATTTCGGCCTGTTCGCGCGCAGCCGCGCGCGCCAGGCCGAGGCGCTGGTCAAGCGCGTGCGCGACGTGGTGCCGGCCGAGGCGCCGCTGGTCATCGCCGGCGACTTCAACGACTGGAACCACCGGCTGGACAACCTGATCTGCTCCACGCTGGGCGCCACCGAGGTGTCCCACGCCGGCGGCGCGCGCCTGCACACGTTCCCGAGCCACATGCCGTGGTGGCAGCTCGACCGCATCTACGTGCGCGGCTTCGAGATCGAGCGCGCCAGCGCGCTGACCGGGCGCGACTGGGCGCAGCGCTCCGACCACGTGCCGCTGATGGCGGAGCTGGCCCGCATCGCGGTGCCGGAGCGGCCGCTCGCGCGCACCGACGGCGGCGGCGCCTGACGGCGCGCGAGGCCGCCGTTCGTTTTTTCCCGGGAAGCGCGTTGCCCTGCCGTGGTGCCGCAGGCGGTTCAGGCCGCGGCGGCCAGGCTTATTGTGCCTGGCGAGTCCCGCAGGCCGGGCTGGCCTGCGCGAGCACCAGCGCGGCGATGGCGTCCAGGTCGGCCAGGTCCAGCACCGGCAGCGCGGTGGCCGCCGCCACTGTCCGCGGCTCGTCGGTGGCCACGGCCACCACGCCGGGCAGGCCGGCCCACAGCGGTGGGCGGCCCAGCGCGGGGCGGTAGACCTCCAGCTTGGGGAAGCTGCTGCGCTTGTAGCCTTCCACCAGCACCAGGTCGGTGGCGGCGGGCAGCACGGCGAGCGCGTCGGCCAGTTCGGGCGAGGGTTCGGTTTCCGGGTAGTGGCGCATCAGCGTCAGGTGGCGCGCCCCGACCAGCACCACGTTGGCGCAGCCGGCCTCGCGCATGCGCCAGGAATCCTTGCCGGGCGTGTCGGGGTCGAAGCCGTGGTGGGTATGCTTGACGCCGGCCACGCGCAGGCCGGCGGCAACGAAATGCGGGATCAGCCGGTCCAGCAGCGTGGTCTTGCCGCTGCCGGACGAGCCGGAAATGCCGAAAACCTTCACGATATGGGGGCGCGTGGCGGGATAAAGCGCCGAAGATAGCAGAGAACGGCGCGCGCGGCGCGGCGCGTGCGCGGCGCGGAACATGCGCATGACACCGGCGTGCCTGATAATGTGCCCCATGCCGCCGCTTTCGCCCCCGCATCCGCACGCCTGCCCGGTGCCGCCGTCCCGCGCCGGCATCGCCGCGCTGCGCGACGACGCCGATGCCGATGCGGGCGCGCCGCCGCAGGCGCCGCGCCGGGCCGGCCCGCTGCGTTCCGAGTGGCGCCGCGGCAAGCCGCTCGGCGGCAATGCCGTGCGGCTGCTGCGCGGCGGCGCCGAGTTCTTCCCGGCGCTGATCGCCGCCATCGACCGCGCGGTGTTCTCGGTCTCGCTGGAAACCTATATCTACGCCGACGACGAGGTCGGCGCGGCCGTGACCGGCGCGCTGGTGCGCGCGGCCGCGCGCGGCGTGACCGTGCGGCTGGTGGTGGACGGCTTCGGCGCCGGCGACATGCCGGCCGCGCTGGCCGCGCGCCTGCGCGACGGCGGCGTGGCGCTCAAGGTGTTCCGCCCGCTGCGCGGCTTTCGCCTGGCGCGGCGCAACCTGCGCCGGCTGCACCGCAAGCTCGCCGTGATCGACCAGCAGGTCGGTTTCGTCGGCGGCATCAACATCATCGACGACCACAACCACGGCCCGTTCGAGAGCGCCGGCCTGGGCCCGCGCTACGACTTCGCCGTGGAGGTGCGCGGCCCGCTGGTCGGCCAGATCGCGCTGAGCGCGGAGCGCCTGTGGTGGCAGCTCACGCTGCGCGGCGAGATGCGCAGCGTCGGCCTGGCCGGGGTGGCGGCTGAATTCCCGCTCATCACCGACCTGCCGCTGCCGCGCCAGGACGCGGCCGGCGGCATGCGCGCCGCGCTGCTGCTGCGCGACAACCTGCGCAACCGCCGCGCCATCGAGCGCCAGTACCTGCAGGCGCTGGGCAGCGCGCGACGCGAGGTCATCATCGCCAATGCGTATTTCCTGCCCGGCTACAAGATGCGCCGCGCGCTGCTGGCCTGCCGCGAGCGCGGCGTGCGGGTGCGCCTGCTGCTGCAGGGCATGGTCGAGTACCGGCTCCAGCACTACGCCACGCATGCGCTCTACGCCACCCTGCTGGCCGCCGGCGTGGAGATCCACGAATATGCCGACAGCTTCCTGCACGCCAAGGTGGCGGTGGTGGACGATGCCTGGGCCACGGTCGGCTCCAGTAATATGGATCCCTTCAGCCTGCTGCTCGCGCGCGAGGCCAACGTCGCGGTCTACGACGCCGGTTTCTGCGCCGGCCTGCGCCAGGAGCTGGAGCGCGCCATCGCCACGCGCAGCAGCGAGGTCAAGGCCGCCACCCACGCGCGCCGCTCCGCGCTGCGCCGCCTGGGTAGCTGGGCCGCGTACATGGTGCTGCGCATCGGCGTGGTGGTGGCGGGGGTGACGGGGCGCTACTGACGCGGCCGGCCAGCCGCCTGCTGCTCTGCGGTGGCGGCGGCGCAGCGAAGCGCGGGCGCGGCGCGGCGTCGCCATGCCCCGGCTTGTTGCGCCGCACCGAACCCGGCCGCTGCGTTTAGAAACGCCGGTCTAATTAAATGCTTGCCGCCGCGGGGCGCCATCACAATAATCTGAACGACCGTTCTTTTTTGCCTTAGACTGCGTGCATTCGCGTCTGCCGGGCAGCGCCTTTCAGGGCCGCCGGGCAGCGTAAATCAGCATTACGTCAGGGTCATTGCGCGGCCGCGAACAGGAATCGCACCGCCAAGAACGGAGAAAAATCATGCGACACCAGTCTGCCCGTCTCGAATCCGCCGCTTCCGCGTCCCCCGCGCCCATGCGCAAGGGGGAAATGACGCGCGTGGCGATTCTGGATGCCGCGCTGGAACTGTCGTCCCGCGACGGGCTCGAGGGTTTGACCATCGGGCTGCTCGCGGAACGCATGCAGATGAGCAAGAGCGGCGTGTTCGCGCATTTCGGTTCGCGCGAGGACCTGCAGGTGGAAGTGGTGCGCGAGTATCACCGGCGTTTCGAGCAGGAGGTGTTCTACCCCTCGCTGCACGAGCCGCGCGGGCTGCCCCGGCTGCAATCCATGGTGCGGCGCTGGATGGAAAAACGCATCCAGGAAGTGACCACGGGCTGCATCTACATCAGCGGGGCGGTGGAATACGACGACCGCGCGGAAAGCCCGGTGCGTGACGAGCTGGTCAAGAGCGTCACCATCTGGCGCGCCGCGCTCACGCGCGCCATCGACCAGGCCAAGGAAGAGGGGCACCTGCGCGCGGACTGCGATCCGCGCCTGATGCTGTTCGAGATGTACAGCCTTGAGCTAGGCTTGCATCATGACGCCCGCTTCCTGCGCCTGCCCGCCAGCGCCGAGCTTGCGATGGTCGCGCTCAACAAGTTGATCCAGTCTTACCGAACCTGACGCCGCGTGGCGTTCCGTGCCGGGATCGTGCACGGGCGGCGTGGCGGCTTTACAGATACCTCCAAGGAGTCTTTGATGGGCCAGTACACCGCACCGTTGCGCGACATGCAGTTCGTGCTCCATGAATTGCTCGGCGTGGAAGCCGAACTCAAGGCGCTGCCGAAGCACGCCGACGTCGACGCGGAGACCATCAACCAGGTGCTCGAGGAGGCCGGCAAGTTCTGCTCCGAGGTGGTGTTCCCGCTCAACCAGAGCGGCGACCGCGAAGGCTGCACCTATGTCGGCGACGGCGTGGTGACGGCGCCCAAGGGCTTCAGGGAAGCCTACCGCCAGTACGTGGAAGCCGGCTGGCCGGCGCTGGGCTGCGACCCCGAATACGGCGGCCAGGGCCTGCCCATCCTGGTCAACAACGCGCTGTTCGAGATGCTGAACTCGGCCAGCCAGGCGTGGACCATGTACCCCGGCCTGTCGCACGGCGCCTACGAGGCGCTGCACGCGCACGGCACGCCCGAACTGCAGCAGACCTACCTGCCCAAGCTGGTGTCCGGCGAGTGGACCGGCACCATGTGCCTGACCGAGCCGCACTGCGGCACCGACCTCGGCATCCTGCGCAGCAAGGCCGAGCCGCAGGCCGACGGCGCATACCGCATCACCGGCACCAAGATCTTCATCTCGGCCGGCGAGCACGACCTCTCCGACAACATCATCCACCTGGTGCTGGCGCGCCTGCCGGACGCGCCGCAGGGCACCAAGGGCATCTCGCTGTTCGTGGTGCCCAAGTTCATCCCGGACGCGGCCGGCAACCCCGGCGAGCGCAACGGCATCAAGTGCGGCTCGATCGAGCACAAGATGGGCATCCACGGCAACGCCACCTGCGTGATGAACCTGGACGGCGCGCGCGGCTGGATGGTGGGCGAGCCCAACAAGGGCCTCAACGCCATGTTCGTGATGATGAACGCGGCGCGCCTGGGCGTGGGCATGCAGGGCCTGGGCCTGACCGAGGTGGCGTACCAGAACTCGCTGGCCTACGCCAAGGACCGCCTGCAGATGCGCGCGCTGACCGGCCCCAAGGCGCCGGACAAGCCGGCCGACCCGATCATCGTGCACCCCGACGTGCGCCGCATGCTGCTGACGCAGAAGGCCTACGCCGAAGGCGGCCGCGCGTTCAGCTACTGGACCGCGCTGCAGATCGACCGCGAGCTGTCGCACCCGGACGAAGCCGTGCGCAAGGAGGCCGGCGACCTGGTGGCGCTGCTCACGCCGGTGATCAAGGCGTTCCTGACCGACAACGCCTTCACCGCCACCAACGAAGGCATGCAGGTGTTCGGCGGCCACGGCTACATCGCCGAGTGGGGCATGGAGCAGTACGTGCGCGACGCCCGCATCAACATGATCTACGAAGGCACCAACACCATCCAGGCGCTGGACCTGCTGGGCCGCAAGATCCTCGGCGACATGGGCGCCAAGCTCAAGGCCTTCGGCAAGATCGTGCAGGCGTTCGTCGAGCAGGAGGGCACCAGTGAAGCCATGCAGGAGTTCGTCAACCCGCTGGCCGACCTGGGCGACAAGGTGCAGAAGCTGACCATGGAAATCGGCATGAAGGCGATGGCCAACCCCGACGAGGTCGGCGCCGCCGCGGTGCCTTACCTGCGCGTGGTGGGCCACCTGGTGTTCTCGTACTTCTGGGCGCGCATGGCCCGCATCGCGCTGGACAAGGAAGCCGGCGGCGACAAGTTCTACGCCAGCAAGCTGGCCACGGCCCGCTTCTACTTCGCCCGGCTGCTGCCGGAGACCGCCGCCGAGATCCGCAAGGCGCGCGCCGGCTCGGCCAGCCTGATGGCGCTGGACGCGGATCTGTTCTGATCTTCGCGGTTGCCATTGCGCGTGCGCTTCCGGCGATGCGGCAGGTTGGCTCCCCTCTCCCATGCAATGGGAGAGGGGCCGGGGGAGAGGGCCGGCGGTTCGACAGGCGACGTCGCCTGAACGAGCGCCCGCCCTCTCCCCCAACCCCTCTCCCGCAAGCGGGAGAGGGGAGCCAGCCGCCAGCATGACCGGACGCACGCGGACAACCCCTTCTCTTCTCAACGCTCACTTCTCCTAGGAGCGCGCATGTCCAATTTCATCGTCAAGAAGGTCGCCGTGCTGGGTGCCGGCGTCATGGGGGCGCAGATCGCGGCGCATCTCGTCAACGCCCGCGTGCCGGTGGTGCTGTTCGACCTGCCTGCGAAGGAAGGCCCGAAGAACGGCATTTCGCTCAAGGCCGTCGAGAACCTCAGGAAGCTGTCGCCGGCACCGCTCGGCATCAAGGAAGACGCCGCGCTGATCCGGGTCGCCAACTACGAGGACGACATCGGCCTGCTCAAGGAATGCGACCTCGTGATCGAGGCGATCGCCGAGCGCATGGACTGGAAGCACGACCTGTACAAGAAGGTCGCGCCGTATCTCGCGCCGCACGCGATCTTCGCCACCAATACCTCGGGCCTGTCGATCACCGCGCTGTCGGATGGCTTCGACGCGGACCTCAAGTCGCGCTTCTGCGGCGTGCACTTCTTCAACCCGCCGCGCTACATGCATCTGGTCGAGCTGATCCCGACCGCCGCCACGCAGCCGGCCATCCTGGACCGCCTGGAAACGTTCCTCACTTCCACGCTCGGCAAGGGCGTGGTGCGCGCCAGGGACACGCCCAACTTCATCGCCAACCGCGTCGGCATCTTCTCGATCCTGGCGGTGTTCGCCGAGGCCGAGAAGTACGGCATCCCGTTCGACGTGGTGGACGACCTGACCGGCGCCAAGCTGGGCCGCGCCAAGTCCGCCACCTTCCGCACCGCCGACGTGGTGGGCTTGGACACGATGGCCCACGTCATCAAGACCATGCAGGACACGCTGCGGGACGACCCGTTCGCGCCGGTCTACAAGACGCCGGCCGTGCTCAAGGGGCTGGTGGACGCGGGCGCGCTGGGGCAGAAGACCGGCGCCGGCTTCTACAAGAAGGAAGGCAAGGCCATCAAGGTGCTAGACCCGAAGACCGGCCAGTACGTCGACGCCGGCAAGAAGGCCGACGAGATCGTGGTGCGCATGCTGAAGAAGGAGCCGGCCGAGCGCATCAAGCTGCTGCGCGAGTCAACCAACCCGCAGGCGCAGTTCCTGTGGGCGGTGTTCCGCGACGTGTTCCACTACATCGCCGTGTATCTCGAGCAGATCGCCGGCTCGGCCGCCGACATCGACCTGGCGATCCGCTGGGGCTTCGGCTGGAATTCCGGTCCGTTCGAGGACTGGCAGGCGGCAGGATGGAAGCAGGTGGCCGACTGGGTGAAGGAAGACGTGGATGCGGGCAAGGCGCTGGCGAAGGTCGCGCTGCCGGCATGGGTGTTCTCCGGCCCCGTGGCCGAGGCCCAGGGCGTGCATGGCGCGCAGGGCTCGTGGTCGCCCGCGGCCAACGCCTTCGTCAAGCGAGCCGAGCTGCCTGTCTATCAGCGCCAGGTGTTCCGCGCCGCCCTGAAGGGCACGGCCGCGGCCGATCCGCGCAAGGGCGGCCGCACCGTGGAGGAGAACGACGCGGTGCGCATCTGGGTGAGCGAAGGCCAGGACGACGTGCTGGTGGTCTCGTTCAAGAGCAAGATGAACACCATCGGGCCGGACGTGATCGCCGGCCTCACGCGCGCGGTCGACCTCGCCGAGGCCGGGTACAAGGGCCTGGTGGTGTGGCAGCCGACCTCGCTGCAACTGGGCGCGCCGGGCGGCCCGTTCTCCGCGGGCGCCAACCTGGAAGCCGCGATGCCGGCCTTCATGATGGGCGGCGCCAAGGGCATCGAGCCCTTCGTCAAGACGTTCCAGGACGGCATGATGCGCGTGAAGTACAGCGCCGTGCCGGTGGTGGCGGCGGCGTCCGGCATCGCGCTGGGCGGCGGCTGCGAGCTGATGCTGCATTCGGCGGCGCGCGTGGCCGCGCTGGAGACCTACGTCGGCCTGGTGGAGGTGGGCGTCGGGCTGGTGCCGTCCGGCGGCGGGCTGAAGGAGGCGGTGCTGGCCGCGGCGCGCGCGGCGCAGGCCGCCGGCAGCACCAACTACCTGCAGTTCGTCACCGGCCGCTTCCAGAGCGCGGCCACGGCCAAGGTCTCGGCCTCGGCGCTGGAGGCGCGCGCGATGGGCTACCTGCAGCCGTCGGACGCCATCGTCTTCAACGTGCACGAGCTGCTGCACGTGGCGCAGAACACCGTGCGCGCGCTGGCCGATGCCGGCTACCGCGCGCCGCTGCCGGCGCTGGTGCCGGTGGCGGGCCGCTCGGGCATCGCCACCATCAAGGCGCAGCTGGCCAACATGCGCGACGGCGGCTTCATCTCCGCGCACGACTTCCTGATCGCCAGCCGCATCGCCGAGGTGGTGTGCGGCGGCGACGTGGAGGCCGGCTCGCTGGTCAGCGAGGAATGGCTGCTGGCGCTGGAGCGCCGCGCCTTTGTCGATCTGCTCGGCACGGGCAAGACCCAGGAACGCATCATGGGCATGCTGCAGACCGGCAAGCCGGTGCGCAACTAAGGCAAGCGAGGAACCGACATCATGAAACAACTGCAAGACGCATACATCGTTGCCGCGACCCGCACGCCGATCGGCAAGGCGCCCAAGGGCGCGTTCAGGAACACCCGGCCGGACGACCTGCTGGCCACCATCCTGCGCGCGGCCGTGGCGCAGGTGCCCGGGCTCGATCCCGCGCTGATCGAGGACGCCATCGTCGGCTGCGCGATTCCCGAGGCCCAGCAGGGCCTGAACGTGGCGCGCATCGGCGCGCTGCTGTCGGGCCTGCCGGTCAGCGTGGGCGGCATCACGGTCAACCGCTTCTGCGCCTCGGGCCTGTCGGCGGTGGCGATGGCGGCCGACCGCATCCGCGTGGGCGAGTCCGACGTGATGATCGCCGCCGGCGTGGAGTCGATGAGCATGGTGCCGATGATGGGCAACTCGCCGTCGATGTCGCCGTCGATCTTCGCGCGCGACGAGAACATCGGCATTGCCTACGGCATGGGCCTGACCGCCGAGAAGGTGGCCAGTCAGTGGCAGGTCAGCCGCGAGGACCAGGATGCGTTCTCGCTGGCCTCGCACCAGAAGGCGATCCGCGCGCAGCAGGCCGGCGAGTTCGCCGACGAGATCACGCCGGTGGAGATCGTGGAGAAATTCCCCGACCTCGCCACCGGGCAGGTCGACGTCAAGACGCGCACCATCGCGCTCGACGAAGGCCCGCGCCCGGAGACCTCGCTCGAAGGGCTGGCCCGGCTGCGCCCGGTATTCGCCAGCAAGGGCAGCGTCACCGCCGGCAACAGCTCGCAGACCTCGGACGGCGCCGGCGCGCTGATCCTGGTCTCGGAGAAGATCCTCAAGCAGTTCAACCTGGTGCCGCTGGCGCGCTTCGTCTCGTTCGCGGTGCGCGGCGTGCCGCCCGAGATCATGGGCATCGGCCCCAAGGAAGCGATTCCGGCCGCGCTCAAGGCGGCGGGCCTGACCCAGGACCGGATCGACTGGATCGAGCTCAACGAAGCCTTCGCCGCGCAGGCGCTGGCGGTGACGCGCGACCTCGGCCTGGACCCGGACAAGGTCAACCGCATGGGCGGCGCCATCGCGCTGGGCCACCCGCTCGGCGCCACCGGCGCGATCCGCTCGGCCACCGTGGTGCACGCGCTGCGCCGCCACGACCTGAAGTACGGCATGGTGACGATGTGCGTGGGCACCGGCATGGGCGCGGCGGGGATCTTCGAGCGCGTCTGAACGCGCCGCGGGCGACGTAGTCGAGACGGGCCACGGAACACGGACTCGCGCCGTGCCGCCGTGGCCCGTCTTGCCATTCTTCCGGCCCGTTGCGCGACCGGGCCGGCCAGCAAGGAGCGGACATTCCATGAGCATTCTCACCACCATCGGGCAGGGCATCCTGACCATCGAGTTCGACCGGCTCGACAAGAAGAACGCCATCACCGCGGCGATGTACCAGGCGATGGCCGACGCGCTGCGCGCGGCCGAGACCGACCCGGCCGTGCGCGTGGTGCTGCTGCGCGGCAAGCCCGAGGTCTTCACCGCCGGCAACGACCTCGACGACTTCATGAAGCGCCCGCCCACCGGCGGCGAAGGCGAGCCGCCGGCGCCGGTGTTCCAGTTCCTGCAGCAGATCAGCCAGGCCGGCAAGCCGCTGGTGGCCGCGGTGAGCGGGCCGGCTGTCGGCGTGGGCACCACCATGCTGCTGCATTGCGACCTGGTCTACGCCTCCGAGACGGCGCGGCTGTCGCTGCCGTTCGCGCAGCTCGGGCTGTGCCCGGAAGCGGCCTCGAGCCTGTTGCTGCCGCGCCTGCTGGGCTACCAGCGCGCCGCGGAAAAGCTGCTGCTGGGCGAAGCCTTCGGCGCGCACGAAGCGCAGCAGATCGGGCTGGTCACGCGCGTGCTGCCGGTGGCCGAGCTGCACGAGTTCGCGTTGCAGCAGGCGCGCAAGCTGGCCGCGCTGCCGGCCTCGTCGCTGCGCGCGACCAAGCGCCTGATGAAGGGCGGCGACATGGCCGCGGTGCAGGCGCGGATGCAGGAGGAAGGCGAGACGTTCCGGCGCATGCTGCAGGCGCCGGAGGCGAAGGAGGCCTTCACCGCGTTCTTCGAGAAGCGCCGCCCGGATTTCTCGCGCTTCGACTGACGCGTCAGAACGAGTAGACCGCGCTCAGGACGGCGGCGCGGCCGTCGCCGTATTCGAGCGCCGACGAGCGCGAGGCGCTGCCCAGCGACTGCCGCACCCGCTCCACGTAGGCCTTGTTGAACAGGTTGTCGACGTTCAGCTGGAACCGGAGGCGCTTGTTCGGCGCATAGCCGAGCATGGCGTTGTGCACCAAATAGCTGCCGAGCTTGCCGTCGCCGGCCGAGGTCACGTTGCGCCTGCCGACGTAGCGCGCGCCGTAGCCGAGCGTCCAGCCGGCCGCAAGCTGGTAGGTGGTCCACAAGCTGAGCGAATGCGCCGGCGTGTTGGCCAGCGCCTTGCCTTCGCGCGCGGGCGCGAGAGGCGACCGGCGCGTCGCGCTGTTCAGGTAGGTGTAGCTGGCCAGCAGGTCCCATTGCGGCGTCAGCTTGCCGGCCGCGCCCAGTTCCACGCCGCGCACGCGCTGCTTGCCCGCCAGCGCGTAGCTGCCGTCGGCCAGCCGTTCGCGCGCATTGTTCTTGTCGACCTGGAACAGCGCCGCGTTCACGCTCAGGCGCCGCGCCAGGAATTCCCATTTGGTGCCGGCCTCGAAGGTCCTGTTCTTTTCCGGCGCGAGCGAGGCCGTGTTCTTGTCCACGCCCGAGCCGGTGGTGACGAGATGCTCGGCGGACGGATTGAAGGCGGTGCCATAGGCGGCATAGACGCGGCCGTTGTCCGTGGGCTTGAAGACCACGCCCGCGCGCGTGCTGAGCTGGCGGTCGGCGCTGTCCGCGCGCTCGGTGGGTTTGCCCGCCGGCGTGTTTTGCGAGCTGCCGTCCATCCAGTCGTAGCGCATGCCCAGGCTCAGGTCCCAGGCCTTGCCCAGGGCGATGGTGTCGAGCGCGTAGAGCGCCTTCACGTCCAGCCAGGTCCGGTTGTAGCCGCTGTCCTGCCGGTTGGCCGGGCCGCTCCAGAAGCCGGGCGGGTTGCGCAGGTCGTAGCCGCCGGCGGGGTAGTGGCCGGAGAGATTGTAGGAATAGGTGCCGCGCTCGTAGGTCTCGCGCGAGATCTCGAAGCCGCCGACCAGCGTGTGCGCCAGCCCGAAGGTATCGAACCGGCCGGTCAGGTTGGTCTGGTTGATCCACATGGCGGTGGTCGAATCGCGGCCGTAGCCCTGCGGGCCGGCCGGCTTGTAGCGCCCGGGCGGCAGCCCGGTCTGGTCGACGTGCGAGGCCGAGATGACGGTGTCGCGGTGCAGGCGCGAGTAGCGCGTCAGGTTCTGCAGCTTGAGCCTGTCGCTGAACTCGTGTTCGAGCCGGGCGGTGATCGCGTCGGTGGTGATGTCTTCCTTGTCGAGGTTGCGCCAGCCGAAGTAGCCGTGGCGGCCCGCGCCGGCCAGCGGGTGGCCGTTGAGCGCCGGCACGCCGTAGTCGGGCAGGTTGTCGTCGCGCTGGTGGAAGTAGCTCAGGGTCAGCTGCGTGGGCGATCGCAGGCCGAACACGACCGACGGCGCGACGCCCCAGCGGCGCCGGTCGACCGGGCCGCGGCCCGGCACGTCGTTCTCGTGCGCCATCAGGTTCAGGCGCACCGCGGTCGATGCCGCGCCCCACGGCAGCACCTGGTTGGTGTCCAGCGTCAGGCGGCGGAAGTTGTCGGTGCCGAGGCCCGCGCCGGCGTGCGTGAAGCTGTCCGCCCCGGGCTGCTTGCTGATCATGTTGATGCTGCCGCCGGTGGTGCCGGCGCCGCCGAACACCGAGTTCGGCCCCTTGATGACCTCGACCGCCTCCAGGTTGAACAGGTCGCTGCGGTTGTTCTGGCCGCTGTCGCGCAGGCCGTCGATCTGCATGTTGGCATTGGCGCTGAAGCCGCGGATGTTGATGCTGTCGCCCGAGCCGCCGCCGCCCTCGCCGGCGTTGAAGGTGATGCCGGAAACGTTGGACAGCACCTGCCGCAGGCTCAGCGCGTTCTGCTCCTCCATCACCTGCCGCGGCACCACCGAGATGGTCTGGGGCGTGTCCAGCAGCGGCATCGCGTACTTGGCCGAGCCCGAGGCGTCCACCTTGGCGCCCGGCAGGAGCGCTTCGCGCAGCGTGACCGTTTCCAGCTCGACGTGCCGGCCTCGCCGTTCGCGGTCCTCGGCCAGGACCGGCGCGGCGCAGGCCGCCATCGCCAGCACGGTGCAAGCCAGGGGGCGGCGCGGCGGCAGCGCGACGGATTTTATGTAGCTGCTCATTCTTTGCTCCTGAAACACGGTTGATAATCATTCGCATTTAAGGATCGAAAGACAGGCCGGGGACTCGGAAGCAGCCCAATTCACGGAGGGAAATTTCCGCTTTTCAACCGGAGAGCGTGCACCTGCCGGGTGGCCGGCCGCGCGCCGGCGGCCCGGGGCGGGCCGGGCGGCGGCATGGCGGGGGTGCTGTCGATGAGGCTGGCGGCGTGCCCGCGGGGATTCCCGCGAGGATTCAGGCGGCGGCCTGGGCGGCAGTCCGGCCGGGGAGGGCGGTCAGATCGCCGGCAGCACGCGCGGCTGCCGGCTGTCGTCGGTAGCCACGTAGGTCAGCGTGGCTTCCGTGACCTTGACGATCTCGTTGCTGTGGCGCATGCGTTGCGCGTAGACCTCCACCGACACCGTGATCGAGGTGCGGCCGGTCTTCTCGATGTCGGCGTAGAAGCTCACCAGGTCGCCGACGAAGACGGGATGCTTGAACAGGAACGAGTTGACCGCCACCGTGGCCACGCGGCCCTGGGCGCGCTCGACCGCGGGGATCGAGCCGGCCAGGTCGACCTGCGCCATGATCCAGCCGCCGAACACGTCGCCGTGCACGTTGGCGTCGGCCGGCATGGGGACGACGCGCAGCGCGGGATATTTGCCGGGCGGCAGGCAGGGGTGGTCGATGGCTTGGGTCATGATGGCTGGGGCAGAAGAGACAGGGTTGGGGCGGCGCCGTGCCGCGGGGCCGGGCGATGCGTGCCGGAGTGCGTTGGCCGCCGTGCGGCCCCGGCATCGCGGCGTGGCCGCGGTCGGGCGGATGCGATGGTGGCGCCGGCCAGCCGGGCCGATCTCTGCCACAATCGCATATTCGCCCGAATTCTAACGTATGCGACGCTATTCCCCGCCGGCCGAGCCGTCCCCCGCCCGGCCCGCTTCCTCCTTGTTCGCCAAGTCTGGCGTGCCACGCAGCGACTGGCAGACCGTGCGCAATCTGCTGCCCTACGTATGGCACTACAAATGGCGCGTGATGCTGGCGCTGGTCTGCCTGGTGGCGGCCAAGGTGGCCAACCTCGGCGTGCCGGTGCTGATGAAGAAGCTGGTGGACAACATGAACGTGCCCGCCGGCAGCGCCGCCGCGCTGCTGGTGGTGCCGGTCGGGCTGATCGTGGCCTACGGCGTGCTGCGGCTGTCCGGCACGCTGTTCACGGAGCTGCGCGAGATCCTGTTCGCCAAGGTCACGCAGAGCGCGGTGCGCGAGATCGCGCTGCAGGTGTTCCGCCACCTGCACGCGCTGTCGCTGCGCTTTCACCTGGAGCGGCAGACCGGCGGCATGAGCCGCGACATCGAGCGCGGCACGCGCGGCATCCAGTCGCTGATCTCGTATTCGCTCTACAGCATCCTGCCGACCCTGGTCGAGATGGGGCTGGTGATGGGCTTCTTCATCCTGCACTACGACATCTGGTTCGCCGCCATCACCGGCTGCGCGCTGGTGAGCTACATCGTCTTCACCATCGTGGTGACGGAGTGGCGCACGCACTTCCGCCGCAGGATGAACGAGCTGGATTCGCGCGCCAACCAGAAGGCGATCGACTCGCTGCTCAACTTCGAGACCGTCAAGTACTTCGGCAACGAGGAATACGAGGCGCGCCGCTACGACGAGAACCTGCTGACCTACCGCTCGGCGGCGATCCGCTCGCAGAACTCGCTGTCCTTCCTCAACTTCGGCCAGCAGGCCATCATCGCCACCGGGCTGATCCTGATCCTGTGGCGCGCCACCGTGGGCGTGGCCGCGGGCAAGCTCACGCTGGGCGACCTGGTGCTGGTCAACACGCTGATGATCCAGCTCTACATCCCGCTGAACTTCCTCGGCGTGATCTACCGCGAGATCAAGCAGGCCACCACCGACATGGACCGCATGTTCGTGCTGCTGGGCACCAACCGCGAGGTGGCCGACGCGCCGGGCGCGCCGGCGCTGCGCGTGCAGGGCGCGGCGGTGCGCTTCGCCCACGTGGGCTTCGGCTACGAGAGCAACCGCGCCATCCTCGAGGACGTCGACTTCACCATCGCGGCGGGCACCACCACCGCGGTGGTGGGGCACAGCGGCTCGGGCAAGTCCACGCTGGCGCGGCTGCTGTTCCGCTTCTACGACGTGGGCAGCGGCGCCATCGAGATCGACGGGCAGGACATCCGCGCGGTCACGCAGGACAGCCTGCGCCGCGCCATCGGCATCGTGCCGCAGGACACCGTGCTGTTCAACGACAGCATCTACTACAACATCGCCTACGGCCGGCCCGAGGCCAGCCACGAGGAAGTCATCGCGGCCGCGCGCGCGGCGCAGATCGATACCTTCATCCGCGAGCTGCCGCAGGGCTACGACACGCCCGTGGGCGAGCGCGGCCTCAAGCTCTCGGGCGGCGAGAAGCAGCGCGTGGCGATCGCGCGCACGCTGCTCAAGAACCCGCCCATCCTGGTGTTCGACGAAGCCACCTCGGCGCTCGACTCGCGCACCGAGCAGGCCATCCAGGCCGAGCTGATCCGCCTGGCGCAGAACCGCACCACGCTGCTGATCGCGCACCGGCTCTCGACCGTGGTGCACGCCGACCAGATCCTGGTGATGGACCACGGCCGCGTGGTCGAGCGCGGCACCCATGCCGAGCTGATGCGCATGGATGGCCGCTACGCCGAGATGTGGCGCATCCAGGCGCGCAGCGCCGCGCAGAACGCCACGCCGGTGGAAGACGCGACGCTGGCCGTCGAGGCCGGCGACGCCACGCAGGACGCCTGAACATCTGATTGCCTGAAGCGGCGGCGGGGCGGACACGCCCGGCGCGCGCAATCCGCGCAATCCGCGCGCGCGGATTGCCGACAATCCGGCGCGGCAAACGGCGCCGGCGCATCGGCTTGCGCAAGTCCGGTTCGACAAACCGATGCGGGCTCGCCCAGGCCTGGTGCGCCTTCGCATGGCATGCCGCTTGCAGACGGACTCTCCACGAAAACGATCAACAGGAGAGAGAGTCCATGCCGCAATCCCGTGCCGCCAACCCGATCGAAGTCATTGCCGCCGCCACCGCCGCGCCGGCCGCGTCCGCCGCGCCAACGCTGGGCCGCCGCATGCTGCGGCTCGGCATGGCGCTCGGCACCGCGCTGGTGCTGTCGACGCAATTCGCCGGCCACGCGCATGCCCAGACCAAGGTCCGCTTCCAGCTCGACTGGCGTTTCGAGGGGCCGTCCGCGCTGTTCCTGCTGGGCGAGCAGAAGGGCTACTTCAAGGCCGAGAAGCTCGACGTGTCGATCGACGCCGGCAACGGCTCGGGCAACGTGGTCAACCGCGTGGCCTCCGGCACCTACGACATGGGCTTCGCCGACCTGGCCTCGGTGATGGAGTTCTACGGCAACAACCCGGACGCGCGCAACAAGCCGGTGGCCGTGATGATGGTCTACAACAACACGCCGGCGGCCGTGCTGGCGCTGAAGAAGTCCGGCATCAAGGCGCCGCGCGACCTGGCCGGCAAGAAGCTCGGCGCGCCGGTGTTCGACGCCGGGCGCCGCGCCTTCCCGATCTTCGCCAGGGCCAACGGGCTGCAGGCGGCGAGCTTCAACTGGCAGGCGATGGACCCGGCCCTGCGCGAGACCATGCTCGCGCGCGGCGACCTCGACGCCATCACCGGCTTCTCGTTCACCTCCATCCTCAACCTCAATGCGCGCGGCGTGAAGGACGAGGACATCGTGGTGCTGCCGTATCCGCAGTACGGCGTGAAGCTGTACGGCAACGCGGTGATCGCCTCGGAGGAATTCATCAAGAAGAACCCGGAAGCCGTGAAGGCTTTCCTGCGCGCGTTCGCCAGGTCAGCGCGCGACGTGATCGCCCGGCCCGAGGACGGCGTCAAGGCGGTCAAGGCGCGCGACGGCATCATCGACGAGAAGCTCGAGGTCCGGCGCCTGAAGCTGGCGCTGGACAGCGTGGTCAAGTCGCCCGACGCGCGCGCCGAGGGCTTCGGCCGCGTCAGCAAGCCGCGCCTGTCGCTGATGGCGTCGCAGGTGGCCGACGCGTTCGGCACCAAGGGCCGCATCGATCCCGACGCGCTGTGGACCGATGCCTACCTGCCCTCGGCCGCCGAACTGGACGTGCTGCGATGACGGCCGGACACGCATCGCCGCGCGCGCTGGCGCCGGCCGAACCCGCGGAACCGGCGGAACCGGCGGACAAGCCCTTCGTCGAGTTCAACCGCGTGTGGCTGGCCTATAACGACGAGCTGGCCCGCAAGGGCGAGTTCGCCGTCGAGGACATCTCGCTGCAGGTCGAGCCCGGCGAGTTCATCGCCATCGTCGGGCCTTCGGGCTGCGGCAAGTCCACCTTCATGAAGCTGGCCACCGGCCTGCGGCCGGCCACGCGCGGCGTGGTCAGGATCGCCGGCCGGAAGGTGAGCGGGCCGCTCAACATGGTCGGCATGGCGTTCCAGGCGCCGACGCTGCTGCCGTGGCGCACCACGCTGCAGAATGTGATGCTGCCGCTGGAGATCGTCGAGCCCTACCGCGCCACGCTGCGCGAAAAGCGCGAGGAATACACGGCGCGCGCACGCGACCTGCTGCGCACGGTGGGGTTGGCCGGCTACGAGGACAAGTATCCGTGGCAGCTTTCCGGCGGCATGCAGCAGCGCGCCTCGATCTGCCGCGCGCTGATCCACGAGCCGCGCATGCTGCTGCTTGACGAGCCGTTCGGCGCGCTCGACGCCTTCACGCGCGAGGAGCTGTGGTGCGTGCTGCGCGACCTGTGGCAGGCGCGGCGCTTCAACGTGATCCTGGTCACGCACGACCTGCGCGAGGCGGTGTTCCTGGCCGACACCGTGTACGTGATGAGCCAGCGCCCCGGGCGCATCCTCACGCGCAAGGAGATCGGCCTGCCGCGCCCGCGCGACCTCGACCTGACCTATACCGAACCCTTCGCCGATCTGGTCCACGCGCTGCGCGAGAAGATCGGCCACGTGAGGCAGCACTGACCATGAGCACCTTCTCTTCCCCGATGAGCGCCGCGCGGCAGCGCCGCGTGCAGCGCGTGGCGCCGTGGCTGCTGCTGGCCGCGGTCCTGGCGCTGTGGCAGGGCGCGTGCCTGGCGTTCGACCTGTCGGACTTCATCCTGCCCAGCCCGCGCGCGATCGTCGCCGCGCTGTTCGAATACTGGGACGTGATCGCCGGGCATGCCTGGCGCACCTTCTGGACCACGATGGTCGGCTTCGCCCTGGCCATCGTGGTGGGCGTGGCGCTGGGGCTGGTGATGGGCTCGTCGAAGCTGGCCTACGCCGCGGGCTATCCGCTGATGACGGCGTTCAACGCGCTGCCCAAGGCCGCCTTCGTGCCGATCCTGGTGGTGTGGTTCGGCCTCGGCGCCGGCCCGGCCATCCTGACCGCGTTCCTGATCTCGTTCTTCCCGATCATGGTCAACATCGCCACCGGCCTGGCCACGCTCGAGCCCGAGCTGGAGGACGTGCTGCGCGTGCTTGGCGCAAAGCGCACCGACGTGCTGCTCAAGATCGGCCTGCCGCGCTCGATGCCGTTCTTCTTCGCCTCGCTCAAGGTGGCCATCACGCTGGCCTTCGTCGGCACCACCGTGTCGGAGATGAACGCCGCCAACGAAGGCATCGGCTACCTGCTGGTGTCGGCCGGCTCGGCCATGAAGATGCCGCTGGCCTTCGCCGGGCTGGTGGTGATCGCCGTGATGGCGATGGTGATGTACGAGTTCTTCGCGGTGGTGGAGCGGCGGATGACGGGGTGGGCCAATCGCGGGTGAGGCGATGGGGCGACGCAGTGCCCGACGTGGCCGAGGCAGCGTCCGGGGTCTGCTCCCTCTGCCGCTCGCGGGAGACGGAGGACGCCTTGCCTGGGCCAGCTCGCGCGGCGCTGGCGCATCCTTTCGGCTTCGCTGGATGGCGCGGAGATCTAGTCGGCGTAATCCAGCGGCAGCGCGGTGGTGTACTTGATCTGCTCCATCGCGAAGCTGGAGCTGACGTCGGCCAGCTCCGCGCCCTGGATCAGCTTCTTGTAGACGCGGTCGTAGGCGGCGATGTCCGGCACCACCACGCGCAGCAGGTAGTCGGTGTCTCCCGCCATGCGGTAGAACTCGGTGACTTCGGGGATCGAGGCGACCAGCTCGTGAAAGGTCTTGAGCCACCTGGCGCTGTGCTGGTTGGTGCGGACCGAGACGAACACGGTCACGCCCACGTTGAGCAGGGCCGGGTCGAGCAGCGCCACGCGCTTGCGGATCACGCCGCTTTCCTCCAGCTTCTGCACGCGCCGCCAGCACGGCGTGGAGGTCAGGCCGACGCGCTCGCCGAGTTCGGCCACCGGCACGGTGGCGTCTTCCTGCAGGGCGGCGAGTATCTGGCGGTCGTAGCGGTCCATGTTCGGGCGGTGTTTCCTGGCATGCAGCGTGACAGGTGCCCGGCCGCGCCGGCCCGGAATCAGACCGCGTCGACCAGCAGGTTCACACCGCTGCCGATGTGTTCCTGGTCCACCCCGTAGATGTGCAGCGACACGGCTACTTCGGTGCCGTCGTTGCCGAGCGCGTGGATGTGGCGCAGGCCGGCCGGCACGCTGAAGGTGTCGCCCGCCGCACGCGGCATTTCGCCGCACAGCCGCGCGCGCCGCGCCTGCGCGTCCCAGCGGTAGTGGCGCTCGTGCAGCGTGCCTTGCAGCACGCGGTAGGCGCACCAGGTCTGGTGGCCGTGCACCGGGCTGTGCTGGCCGGGTCGCCACACCAGCAGCATGGCCGCGTAGCGCGCCAGCGGGTCGGCGTGGACCAGGTGGCGCACATAGCCGTGCGGCGAGCCGGCGCGCAGCGGTTCGGGCAGCAGCGCCAGCAGCGCGGCGGCATCCGGCAGGCTGTCCTCGATGCCCTGCGCCACCAGGCGCGCGCTGGCCGCGAACGCCGAGGACATGCCCGCGGACAGCGGAGCGAACAGGCCGGGATGCGGGGTCTGGCGGTGGGCGGCATCGGCCGCGCCGGCTTGCTGGGTGGCCATGTCGGGCTCCTTGTTGGTCTGCGACCATCATAGCGCCGGGCCTTTAGCAAACACGTGCGTCTTGTCGTGCAAATCTGCCTGAAAGTGTAATCTCATTCCACTAAAAGGCAAGAAGATAGAATTTCATTCCCGCGGCCGCGCCGGACGCGGGCAGCCGGTGGATAATGCCGCCTCATGGAAATCAAATGGCTTGAAGACTTCGTCAGCCTGGCCGAGACGCACAGCTTCTCGCGCTCGGCCGAGCAGCGCCACGTGACGCAGCCCGCGTTCTCGCGCCGGATCCAGTCGCTGGAGTCCTGGGTGGGCACGGAGCTGATCGACCGCTCCAGCTATCCGACCAGCCTGACGCCGGCCGGCAAGGTGTTCTACGAGCAGGCGCTGGCGATGCTGGCGCAGGTCAGCGAGACGCGCGCGCTGATGCGCGGCCAGCGCTCGGCCAACGGCCACGTGCTGGAATTCGCGGTGCCGCACACGCTGTCGCTGACCTTCTTCCCGGAATGGCTCAAGGCGGTGGAGCGCGAGATCGGCACGCTGCCGTGCCGGCTGCGCGCGCTCAACGTGCACGACGCGGTGCTGGCGCTGGTCGACGGCGGCTGCGACCTGGTGATGGTCTACCATCACGCGCGCCAGGCCATCCAGCTCGACCCGGCGCACTACGACATGCTGGTGCTGGGCATCGAGCGGCTGTCGCCGTACAGCGTGCCCGACGCCGCCGGCAAGCCGCTGTACCGGCTGCCCGGCACCGACAAGAAGCCGGTGCCGTTCCTCAGCTACACGCCGAACGCGTTCCTCGGGCGCATGGTGGACATGTTGCTGGGCGAGACCGCGGACAAGCTCAAGCTCGACAAATGCTACGAGACGGACATGGCCGAGGCGCTCAAGGTGATGGCGCTGGCCGGGCACGGCATGGCCTTCCTGCCCGAGAGCGCGGTGCGCGACGAGATCGCCCACCACCGGCTGGTGCGGGCGGAGCCGGCGCGCGGGCTGCCGCTGTCGATCGACATGGAGATCCGCCTGTACCGCGAGAAGCCGGGCGAGCAGGCCGGCGAGCGCCGCAGCGCGCAGCTGCGCAACAAGCGCCGGCTGGTGGACCGCGTCTGGAACGCGGTGGCCGCGCGCAGCCTGCCCGCGCCGGGCGCGTGGCAGGCCGGCGCGCCCGCCGGCGCCACGGGAGGCGCCCCCGCGTAGGCGCGCGGCGCCGCGGGCAACGTTATGCGCGGCTTGCATAACGTGCGCGGCGGGATGACCAAACGGCATTGGCTTCGGCGGGGCCGCCTCCTCTAAGCTGGCGGCACCTTCACACCGAGACCCAACGATGTCTTCCGCCGTACCCTCATCCGTCCTCTCCAACGCCGCCGCTTCATCCCACACGCTGCCTTCCTACCTCAACCCCGAGGCCCTCGGCCCCTGGGGCACCTACCTGCAGCAGGTCGACCGCGTCACGCCCTACCTGGGCTCGCTGGCCCGCTGGGTCGAGACGCTCAAGCGCCCCAAGCGCGCGCTGATCGTGGACGTGCCCATCGAGATGGACAACGGCACCATCGCCCACTTCGAGGGCTACCGCGTGCAGCACAACCTGTCGCGCGGCCCGGGCAAGGGCGGCGTGCGCTTCCACCAGGACGTGACGCTGTCCGAGGTGATGGCGCTGTCGGCCTGGATGTCGGTCAAGAACGCGGCGGTCAACGTGCCCTACGGCGGCGCCAAGGGCGGCATCCGCGTCGATCCGCGCACCCTCTCGCACGGCGAGCTGGAGCGCATCACGCGCCGCTACACCAGCGAGATCAACATCATCATCGGGCCCAACAAGGACATCCCGGCGCCCGACGTCAACACCAACGCGCAGGTGATGGCGTGGATGATGGACACCTATTCGATGAACTCGGGCAGCACCGCCACCGGCGTGGTGACGGGCAAGCCGATCTCGCTGGGTGGCTCGCTGGGCCGCCACGAGGCCACCGGCCGCGGCGTGTTCGTGGTCGGCTCCGAGGCGGCGCGCAACCTGGGGCTGGAGATCCGCGGCGCCCGCGTGGCGGTGCAGGGCTTCGGCAACGTCGGCGCGGTGGCGGCCAAGCTGTTCCACGAGGCCGGCGCCCGCGTGGTGGCGGTGCAGGACCACCGCACCTCGCTGTACAATCCGGCCGGCCTGGACGTGCCCGCCATGATGGAATATGCGTCGCACAGCGGCACCATCGACGGCTTCCAGGGCGAGACCATCTCCAGCGGGCAGTTCTGGCAGGTCGACTGCGACATCCTGATCCCGGCCGCGCTGGAAGGCCAGATCACCGCGCAGAACGCGCCCCAAATCAAGGCACGGATGGTCATTGAAGGTGCGAACGGCCCGACCACGCCCGAAGCCGACGACATCCTGCGCGAGCGCAACATCCTGGTGGCACCGGATGTGATCGCCAACGCCGGCGGCGTCACGGTTTCGTACTTCGAATGGGTGCAGGATTTCTCCAGCTTCTTCTGGACCGAGGAGGAGATCAACCAGCGCCTGGTACGAATCATGCAAGAGGCTTTCCGTGCGATCTGGCAGATCGCTCAGGAAAACAAGGTTACCTTGCGCACGGCCGCGTTCATCGTGGCCTGCACGCGGATCCTGCAGGCGCGCGAAATGCGCGGCCTTTACCCCTGATGGTCGGGGCGGCTTGCTGCCGCGGCGTCGCCGGAGGGTGATGCTGCATTGCAGCAATCCAGTCGGGTGTCGGTAACGCGGCTGCCGGATGTTCCGGCAGCCGCGTTGTCGTATGGCGTCGCCAGCCGCGCTGACGGGAGCGGCGGCGGCCATGCGGCATGTGACCGTCCGATGACGGCCGCGCGGAAGCCGGTCCGCGGCGCTTTCCGGCGTTCCCCGGTGTTCCCCGGTGTTGCCGGGAGGAAACGGCCGGCCGGCAACGGGTCCGTATCCGGGCCGCAACAGGGTGCGATCTCCCCGCAAACCATGCCCATATTGGCTTTGCTAGGGGAAAAACCCGTTGTCTTGAGTGCATGCCTGCGCAATACTATTTCGTCGGCGGGTGGTTTTTTGTTAGAGTCCCGCCTTTCTTCTCTTCATGGTCAAGGAGATGTTATGAATGTTGCCAAGTTGGCTTCCCTGATGATTGCAGCCGGCGTGCTGTGCGGTACCGCGCAAGCCGCCGAGCAACTGACGGGCACGCTGCAGAAGATCAAAGACACCGGTGTGATTACGCTTGGCGTGCGCGAATCGTCGATTCCGTTCAACTACAACCTGGGCGGCGTGCGCCAGGTCGGCTATTCCTACGACATCAACGTCAAGATCGTGGAAGCCATCAAGGACCAACTGAAGCTGCCGAACCTGCAGGTCAAGGAAATCCCGATCACCTCGCAGAACCGCATCACGCTGCTGCAGAACGGCACCATCGACATCGAGTGCGGCTCGACCACCAACAACCTCGAACGCCAGAAGCAGGCATCGTTTACCACCAGCATCTTCATCATCGGCACCCGCATCATGGTGAAGAAGGACGGCGGCATCAAGGACTGGGCCGACCTCAAGGGCAAGAACGTCGTGACCACCGCCGGCACCACGTCCGAGCGCCTGCTGCGCAAGATGAACGATGACCAGAAGCTGGGCATGAACATCATCAGCACCAAGGACCACGGCCAGTCGTTCCTGACGCTGGAATCGGGCCGCGCGGTCGCGTTCATGATGGACGACGCGCTGCTGTACGGCGAGCGCGCCAAGGCCAAGAACCCGGCCGACTGGATCGTGGTGGCCAAGCCGCAATCGCGCGAGTCCTACGGCTGCATGATCCGCAAGGATGACGCACCGTTCAAGAAGCTGTCGGACACCGTCATCACCGGCATGATGAAGGACGGCTCGATCAACACGCTGTACACCAAGTGGTTCCAGCAGCCGGTGCCGCCCAAGGGCCTGAACCTGGACTTCCCGCTGTCCGAAGACATGAAGGCGTTGTTCAAGACGCCGAATGACAAGGCGCTCGACTGATCCTGGGATTCCGGTTGTGCGAAACGGAAGGCATGTCCTTCCGTTTCTTTTTGAGGACTCATCATGAATTACAGCTGGCATTGGGGTGTATTCCTCGAGCAGGCCGCCCAGAACGAGACCTACCTTGACTGGATGATTTCCGGGCTCAAGGTCACGCTGGCGCTCGGGCTCTCGTCATGGATCATCGCCCTGGTCATCGGCTCGGTGCTCGGCGTGCTGCGCACGGTGCCCAACAAGTGGCTGTCCGGCCTTGCCGCGACCTACGTCGAGATCTTCCGCAATATTCCGCTGCTGGTGCAGCTGTTCATCTGGTACTTCGTCATGCCCGAGCTGCTGCCCGGCGGCGAGATGTTCAAGCAGATGAACCCGTTCGCGCAGCAGTTCCTGGCAGCCATGTTCTGCCTGGGCACGTTCACCGCGGCCCGGGTCTGCGAGCAGGTGCGCTCGGGCATCAACTCGCTGCCGCGCGGCCAGCGCAACGCCGGCCTGGCGATGGGCTTCACGCTGGCGCAGACCTACCGCTTCGTGCTGCTGCCGATGTCGTTCCGCGTCATCGTGCCGCCGCTGACCTCCGAGTTCCTGAACATCTTCAAGAACTCCGCGGTGGCGTCCACGATCGGCCTGCTGGAACTGGCGGCGCAGGGCCGGCAGCTGGTGGACTACACGGCGCGCCCGTATGAGTCCTTCATCGCCGTGACCATCATGTACGCGCTGATCAATCTCGTCGTGATGCTGCTCATGCGCTGGGTGGAACAGCGCACCCGCGTGCCCGGCTTCATCGGTGGCAAGTAAGAGGACCCGTCATGGCATATTCATTCGATTTCAGCTCGATCAACGCGACCACGCTGGAAGTGCTGGGCGAGGGCATGATGGTCTCGCTCAAGATCACCGTCACCGCGGTGGTGGTGGGCATCGTCTGGGGCACCATCCTGGCGATGATGCGCCTGTCCTCGGTCAAGCCGCTGAACTGGTTCGCGCAGGGCTACGTGACCATCTTCCGCTCCATCCCGCTGGTGATGGTGTTGCTGTGGTTCTTCCTGATCATTCCGCAGGTGCTGCAGAAGACGTTCAACCTGTCGCAGGCGTCGGACCTGCGCATGACCTCGGCGCTGATCGCGTTCGCGCTGTTCGAGGCGGCGTACTACTCCGAGATCATCCGCGCCGGCATCCAGAGCGTGTCGCGCGGGCAGATGTTCGCCGCGCAGGCGATGGGCATGACCTACGGCCAGTCCATGCGGCTGGTGATCCTGCCGCAGGCGTTCCGCAACATGGTGCCGCTGCTGCTGACCCAGGGCATCATCCTGTTCCAGGATACGTCGCTGGTCTACGTCAGCGCGCTGGCCGACTTCTTCGGCCAGGCCTACGGCATCGGCGAGCGTGACGGCCGCATCGTGGAGATGCTGCTGTTCGCCGGGCTGGTGTACTTCATAATCTGTTTTTCCGCATCTCTGCTGGTCAAGCGTTACCAGAAAAAGGTGGCCGTATGATTGAAATCAACAACGTCTCCAAGTGGTATGGCGCCTTCCAGGTGCTGACCGATTGCACCACCAAGGTCGCCAAGGGCGAGGTGGTGGTGGTGTGCGGTCCGTCGGGCTCCGGCAAGTCGACCCTGATCAAGACCGTCAACGCGCTGGAACCGTTCCAGAAGGGCGACATCCTGGTCGACGGCACCTCGGTCGGCTCGCCCAAGACCAACCTGCCCAAGCTGCGCTCGCGCGTGGGCATGGTGTTCCAGAACTTCGAGCTGTTCCCGCACCTGTCGATCACCGAGAACCTGACCATCGCCCAGGTGAAGGTGCTCGGCCGCTCGAAGGAGGAAGCCACCGCCAAGGGCCTGAAGTACCTCGAGCGGGTCGGCCTGAAGAGCCAGGCGGCCAAGTTCCCGGGCCAGTTGTCGGGCGGCCAGCAGCAGCGCGTGGCGATCGCCCGCGCGCTGTCGATGGACCCGATCTGCATGCTGTTCGACGAGCCCACTTCGGCGCTGGACCCGGAAATGGTCAACGAAGTGCTGGACGTGATGGTGCAGCTCGCGCAGGAAGGCATGACCATGATGTGCGTGACCCACGAAATGGGCTTCGCGCGCAAGGTCGCCAACCGCGTGATCTTCATGGACGCGGGCAAGATCGTCGAGGACTGCCCCAAGGAAGAGTTCTTCGGCAACATCGACGCGCGCTCGGACCGCGCCAAGCAGTTCCTGTCGAAGATCCTGCATCATTGAGATTGGATGGCCGCCCGGGGCGGCAAGCCATGAAAAGGGACGCCGAGGCGTCCCTTTTCTTATCCGCCGGCAAAGACGGTCGGTTGCCGCATGTTGTCTCCCCCCCGGACGATTGACGAAGCCCGCGAACGGGCCCACACCGCCAGAGCTGGCCAAAACAAGGTGTTCCCCCTCTCCCCTCAGGGGGAGAGGGGCGGTTTGACCAGGAGCCAGATCAAGCGGGGCCAACGGCGTTGTCCGGCATGATGACCGCGGACGAAGCCGCCGGTTTTTTCCAGCACGCCAGCATTCGCCAGCGCCGGCCCTCTCCCCCAACCCCTCTCCCACTGCGCGGGAGAGGGGAGCAAACCGGCACCTCAGGTGCAGGCGCTGTTCGCCGCGTTCCTGGCCTGCACCTCGGGCGGGATCGGTACCGACAGCGTCATCACCGAGCGGCCTTCCTCGAACATCATCAGCTCGCCCGGCGCGAACGCGGTCCAGGTCTCGTTGTCGGTCAGCGGCGCGGTGGCGATCACCGCCACGCGGTCGTCGGGCGTGGTGACCTGGGCGAAGTCGATCGACAGGTCGGCGTCGATCAGGTGCGCCGTGGAAAACGGCCACTGGCGCACGATGTAGTACAGGCGCGTGGAGCAGTGCGCGAACAGCGCCTGCCCGTTGGACAGCAGGTAGTTGAACACGCCGTGCAGCGTGATCTCGCGCGTGATGTCGGCCAGCGCGTGGCACAGCTCGTTGAGCGGCGGCTGCGAGCCGGGGAAGCGCTTGCGCAGGCCCTGCATCAGCGTGCAGAAGGCCAGTTCGCTGTCGGTGTCGCCCACCGGCTGGTAGACGCCGGACAGGAACGGCGAGAAGTTCTTCAGGTCGCCGTTGTGGGCGAAGATCCAGTGCCGGCCCCACAGCTCGCGCATGAACGGGTGGCAGTTCTCCAGCAGCACGGTGCCCTGGGTCGCCTTGCGGATATGCGAGATGACGTTCTTGGACTTGATCGGGTAGCGCTTGATCAGGTCGGCCACCGGCGAGGTGCCGGCGGACTGGTTGTCGATGAACAGGCGGCAGGCCTTGTCCTCGAAGAACGCCACGCCGAAGCCGTCGGCATGGTGGTCCGTGACGCCGCCGCGGGCGGCGAAGCCGGTAAAGGAGAACGTCACGTCGGTCGGCGTGGCGCAGTTCATGCCGAGCAGCTGGCACATGGCGGGGCACCGGACCGGCAGCAGGCTGCCGGATTGCAATAGAATGTTCCATTATCCGGCCAGCCCGGGTTTTCTGCCAAGCGCGTCGCGCCTCGCGGTTTTCCCGCGCGCCGCCGGCATGCCGCCCGGCCGCCGCCGGATCTTCCCGACAACCATTCGTCCTGTACACCTTCAGCGGGCTTTTCGAGACATGAGCAAATACAAGATCGCAGTCATCCCTGGCGACGGCATCGGCACCGAAGTGATGCCCGAGGGGCTGCGCGTGATGGACGCCGCCGCGCGGCGTTTCGGCATCGACCTGCAGTTCGACCAGTTCGACTTTTCCAGCTGCGACTACTACGCCCGCCACGGCAAGATGCTGCCGGACGACTGGTTCGACACCCTGGTCAAGTACGACGCGATCTATTTTGGCGCGGTGGGCTGGCCCGATTCCGTGCCCGACCACGTCTCGCTGTGGGGCTCGCTGCTGCAGTTCCGCCGCTCGTTCGACCAGTACGTCAACCTGCGCCCGGTGCGGCTCATGCCCGGCATCCGCAGCCCGCTGGTGGACCGCGACGGCAACCCGCGCAAGCCCGGCGACATCGATTTCTACGTGGTGCGCGAGAACACCGAGGGCGAGTATTCCAGCATCGGCGGACGCATGTTCCCCGGCACCGACCGCGAAGTGGTGATCCAGGAAACGGTGATGACGCGCACCGGCGTGGACCGCATCCTCAAGTTCGCCTTCGAGCTGGCGAACAAGCGCCCGGGCAAGCATCTGACCTCGGCCACCAAGTCCAACGGCATCTCCATCACCATGCCGTACTGGGACGAGCGCGTGGAGGCGATGGCGGCCGGCTATCCCGGCGTCAAGGTCGACAAGTACCACATCGACATCCTGACCGCGCACTTCGTCCAGCATCCCGACTGGTTCGACGTGGTGGTGGCCAGCAACCTGTTCGGCGACATCCTTTCCGACCTGGGCCCGGCCTGCACCGGCACCATCGGCATCGCGCCGTCGGGCAACATCAACCCGGACCGCACCTTCCCCAGCCTGTTCGAGCCGGTGCACGGCTCGGCGCCCGACATCGCCGGGCGCGGCGTGGCCAACCCGATCGGCCAGATCTGGTGCGGCGCGATGATGCTGGAGCACCTGGGCCACGCGGAAGCCGGCGCGGCCGTGCTGGGCGCCATCGAGCAGGTGCTGGCGGCCGGCCCGGAACACGCGCCGCTGACCCGCGACATCGGCGGCAAGGCCGGCACCGCGGACCTGGGCCAGGCCATCGCGGAGGCGCTGTGAGCGCGGCCGACGCGCGGGCCCTGCTGCTCGACACCTTCCAGGCAGCGGTAGCGGCGGCCGATCCGCTGCGCATCGTGGCGGACCATCTGCCGCAGCCGCAGCCGGGCGGCCGCACGCTGGTGGTGGGCGCGGGCAAGGCCGCCGCCTCGATGGCGCTGGCGGTGGAGCAGGCCTATGCGCGCCTGGACCCGGGCCATGTCATCGAAGGGCTGGTGGTCACGCGCTATGCCCACGGCCTGCCGACCGCGCACGTGCGCGTGATCGAGGCCGGCCACCCGGTGCCCGACGAAGCCGGCGAGCGCGCCGCGGCCGAGATCCTGGCCCGCGTGGCCGCGCTCGGCCCGGACGACCGTCTGATCGTGCTGGTCTCGGGCGGCGGCTCGAGCCTGCTGTCGCTGCCGGCCGAAGGCATCGCGATGGCCGACCTGAAGGCCACCACGCAGGAACTGCTGCGCTGCGGCGCGCCGATCACCGAGATGAACATCGTGCGCAAGCACCTGTCGCGCATCCAGGGCGGGCGGCTCGCCCAGGCCAGCCGCGCGCCGGTGACGACGCTGATCGTCTCCGACGTGGCCGGCGACGACCCGAGCGCGATCGCCTCCGGCCCCACGGTGCCGGATCCGAGCACCTACGGCGACGCGCTGGACATCCTGCGCCGCCACGGCGCCACGGTGCCGCCGGCGGTGCGTGCCTACCTCGAGCGCGGCGCGCGCGGCGAAGTGGCGGAAACGCCCAAGCCGGGCGACGCGCTGTTCGCCCGCGTCGACAACCGCGTGATCGCCACGGCGCACGGCAGCCTGACGGCGGCGGCCGAGGTCTTCCGCGCGCGCGGCATCCAGCCGGTGGTGCTGGGCGACACCGTGACCGGCGAGGCGCAGGAAGTGGCGCGCGTGTACGCCGCGCTGGTGCGCGAGATACGCGCGTACAATGCGCCGTTCGCCGCGCCGGTGGCGCTGATCTCGGGCGGCGAATGCACCGTGACGCTGCCCGCGGGCGGCGGCGCGGCCGGCACGAAGCCGCGCGGCGGGCGCTGCGCCGAGTTCCTGCTGTCGCTGGCGCTGGAGCTCGACGGCGCCGCCGGCGTGTACGCCATCGCGGCCGACACCGACGGCATCGACGGCTCCGAGGACAACGCCGGCGCCCTGCTGGACCCGTCCACGGCGGCGCGCGCGCAGGCCGCCGGCGCCCCGGCGCGCGCGCGGCTGGACGCGCACGACGCCTGGGGCTTCTTCGACGCCGCCGGCGACCTCGTGATCACCGGCCCCACGCGCACCAACGTGAACGACTACCGCGCCATCCTGATCCTGTAATCCCCCGCGAAAGCGCTGGCCGCCACCGGCGGCCGGCCACCCGAGCCACACCAAGCCATGACCCAGACCCTCACCATCACCCGCCCGGACGACTGGCACCTGCACCTGCGCGACGGCGCGGCGCTGGCCGCCGTGCTGCCCGACACCGCCCGCCAGTTCGCCCGCGCCATCATCATGCCGAACCTGAAGCCGCCCGTGACCACGGTGGCGCAGGCGGCGGCCTACCGCGAGCGCATCCTGGCCGCGCTGCCGGCCGGCATGGCGTTCGAGCCGCTGATGACGCTGTACCTGACCGACAACACCCCGGCCGCGGAAATCGTCGCGGCCAAGGCCAGCGGCTTCGTGCACGGGGTCAAGCTGTACCCGGCCGGCGCCACCACCAACAGCGACGCCGGCGTGAGCGACCTGCGCCGCTGCGCGAGCGCGCTGGAGGCGATGGAGCGCGCCGGCCTGCCGCTGCTGGTGCACGGCGAAGTGACCGATGCCGACATCGACATCTTCGACCGCGAAGCCGTCTTCATCGACCGCGTGATGACGCCGCTGCGCCGCGACTTCCCCGGCCTCAAGGTGGTCTTCGAGCACATCACCACCAAGGACGCCGCCGAATACGTGCGCGACGCCGAAGGCCCGGTCGGCGCCACCATCACCGCGCATCACCTGCTGTACAACCGCAACGCGCTCTTCACCGGCGGCATCCGCCCGCACTACTACTGTCTGCCGGTGCTCAAGCGCGAGATCCACCGCGCCGCGCTGGTGGCCGCCGCCGTGTCCGGCAGCCCGCGCTTCTTCCTCGGCACCGACAGCGCGCCGCACGCGCGCGGCCTCAAGGAACATGCCTGCGGCTGCGCCGGCTGCTACACCGCGCTGCACGCGATGGAGCTCTACGCCGAGGCCTTCGAGGCCGCCGGCGCGCTGGACAAGCTCGAAGCGTTCGCCAGCTTCAACGGCCCGGCCTTCTACGGCCTGCCGCGCAACGGCGGCACGCTGACGCTGACGCGCGAGGCGTGGCAACTGCCGGCCGAACTGCCGTACGGCGACACCACGCTGGTGCCGCTGCGCGGCGGCGAGACGCTGCGCTGGAAGGCCAGCTGAGCCTCGCGGCCGTGACGCAGCAGCAGGGCGGCATGCCGCCCGTGGCCGGCGCCGTGGCGGAGATCGACTGGACGCGGCCCTGGTACAAACCGTTCGCACGGGTCGGCGCGGCGCTGGCCGGCGCGCTGCAAGCCGGCGCCGACCTGCGCGCCGCGCTCTGCGAACTCAGCGCGCGGCAAGGCCTGCGCAACGCGCGCGGCCTGCCGCTGCGCTTCGTGCCGCAGGCCGAGCTTCCTGCCGGCACCGCCTACGAGGCCCATATCTTCGCCACCGGCGCGGTGCCCACGCGCGACAACCTGCACGACGTCTTCAACGCGCTGGTCTGGTTGCATTTCCCCCAGGCCAAGCGCGCGCTGAACCGGCTCCAGGCCGAGGCGATCGCCGCCGCCGGCGTGCAGCCGCGCCGCGGCGCCCTGCGCGACGCCGCCACCTTGTTCGACGAGAACGCCATCCTGTTCCTGAGCACGGACGGCAGGCTGGAAAGCGCGTTGCGCGGTTTCGGCTGGCACACGCTGTTCGTGGCGCGGCGCGCGGACTGGGAGGCAGCCGGCTGCGCCGTGGTGCCGTTCGGCCACGCGCTGCTGGAAAAGCTGGCGCGGCCCTACAAGGCCCTGACCGCGCACGCGTGGCCGCTGGCCTTGCCGCCCGCGGCGGGCGGCGAGTTGCCCGGCACGCTCGATGCGGCCGTGGCCGCCTCGCTCGAACGCCGCGCGCTGTCGAGCCGCGACTTCGCGCCGCTGCCCGTGCTGGGCATCCCGGGCTGGTGCGATGCCAACCGCGATCCGGACTTCTACGCGGATGCGGCCGTGTTCCGTCCGGGCCGGCGCGCCGCGGCGGCCTAGCGCCCGGGCCGCGCGCGCCAGGCCGGGCCGGGGCCAAACGGTGTTAGACTGCGGGCCGCAAAGCAGGACAGACAATCGCTGCTTGCATCGCAAGGTGCAAGGGGAGGAAAGTCCGGACTCCACAGGGCAGGGTGTTGGCTAACAGCCATCCACGGCAACGTGCGGAATAGGGCCACAGAGACGAGTCTTGCCGCCGGGTTCGCCCGGCGGCAAGGGTGAAACGCGGTAACCTCCACCTGGAGCAATCCCAAATAGGCAGGCATCGAGGCGGCCCGCTGAGCCTGCGGGTAGGGAGCTGGAGCCGGCCGGTAACGGCCGGCCTAGAGGAATGGTTGTCACGCGCCGCCGGCCGCAAGGCGGGTGGCGCGCACAGAATCCGGCTTATCGGCCTGCTTTGCTTCCCGATTCTTCCGTCCCGGCCGGCGCGCATTACGCGTCGCATGCCGCCCGGGACAACGGAAGGTGCGGCCGCCATGCCGGTCCGCGCCCATCCTCGCGCTTACCGCTTACCGCTTACCCTTCCACGATCTCCACCGTGTGCGTGATCTCGGCCGTCTTGGCCAGCATGATCGACGCCGAGCAGTACTTGTCGTGCGACAGCTGGATGGCGCGCTCGACCGTGCTGGCATTGAGGTTGCGGCCCGTCACGGTGAAATGGAAATTGATGCGCGTGAACACCTTCGGGTCTTCGCCGGCGCGCTCGGCTTCCAGCTTCACGCTGCAGCCGCGCACGTCCTGCCGGCCGCGCTTCAGGATCAGCACGACGTCATAGGCGGTGCAGCCGCCGGTGCCCAGCAACACCATTTCCATCGGCCGCGGCGCCAGGTCGTGGCCGCCGCCCTCGCGCGCACCGTCCATCGCGACCACGTGGCCGCTGCCGGTCTCGGCCACGAAGGTCATGCCGTCGCCGCCCATCCAAGTTACTTTGCATTCCATTTTGTTCGATCCTGCGTTTTGGTGAGTGCGTATCCGATCACGAACACGCGATTTCGAAACTTGATTTTTTAGTATATGCCACTTGCCAATGTGTGGTCGGGACGCATCAGATCCGGCTCAAGACTGAGGGTTTCCTCTAAGATGACGGTTTGATGACAGGCGAAATCAGTCGTAAGTATTTGATTTTGTTGATTAATGCACTATGTTTTTGCTATGTCGCAATTTTTTACAATGCAAAACGCCATTCCGCACTGCAAATTTTCTTGCGCCGGAAGGGTGCTCATGTATAATTTTAATCATTGAACGACGGCATGCAGGACTCGCCAGAGTGCGAAAGCGAACTTCCCGGTTCGCCGGCCGCACCGCCAGCCAGGCCCCGTCGCTCTCCAGGTGTCTCCTCCACCCTCCTCCTTTGGTGGATTCAAACCCAAGCTCATGGCTTGGGTTTTTTTTCGCCTTCCCGCACCCGTCCACCTCCCGCCGGCATCCGGCCGCGCCCATCGAAGTGCCGCCGCCGTCGCCCGGCACATGCCGTCTTGACGCGGAGCCCAGACTTTGCTTGTGCCTGCGCCAAAAACGACAGTATAATCGAGGGCTTTTCCGTCATGCCCGCGGAAAAGGAATTCAGGGAGAGCCTGCACATACAAGCAGGAGAAGGCCAGGTCCCGAGGACCGGCCGACGGCGCCAGCACCGATCAGCGATCACAAGCAAGGCGGTGCGCGTCACGTTACGGGCAGTTCTACAAGTCTCAGGAAAAATCATGAAGACCTTTTCCGCCAAGCCTGCAGAGGTAAAGCGCGACTGGTACGTGATTGACGCGACGGACAAAGTCCTCGGCCGTGTTGCCAGCGAAGTGGCACGCCGACTGCGCGGCAAGCACAAGCCGGAATTTACTCCGCACGTCGACACGGGTGATTACATCATCATCGTCAACGCAGCCAAGCTGCGTGTCACGGGTACCAAGGAAACGGACAAGAAGTACTACCGCCATTCGGGCTACCCGGGCGGTATCTACGAAACGACGTTCGGCAAGATGCAGCAGCGTTTCCCGGGCCGTGCCCTGGAAAAGGCTGTGAAGGGCATGCTGCCCAAGGGCCCGCTGGGCTATGCGATGATCAAGAAGCTGAAGGTGTACGCCGAAGCCGAGCATCCGCATGAAGCGCAGCAGCCTAAGGCGCTGGAAATCTAAGGGGGCCATCCATGATCGGAAACTGGAATTACGGTACCGGCCGCCGCAAAAGCGCTGTGGCTCGTGTCTTCATCAAGTCGGGCAAGGGCGACATCATCGTCAACGGCAAGCCCATCAATGAGTATTTCGCTCGCGAAACCTCGCTGATGATCGTGCGCCAGCCGCTCGAACTGACCGCCAACGCACAGACCTTCGACATCAAGGTCAACGTGACCGGCGGCGGCGAAACCGGCCAGGCCGGCGCGGTTCGCCACGGCATCACCCGCGCGCTGATCGACTACGACGCGACCCTGAAGCCCACGCTGTCCAAGGCTGGCTTCGTCACGCGCGATGCGCGCGAAGTGGAACGCAAGAAGGTCGGTTTCCACAAGGCACGTCGCCGCAAGCAGTTCTCGAAGCGCTGATCGTGTCCGGCAGGTCCGGTTCACCGGATCTGGCCGAGCCAGAAAGACCGCACGGTTCGCCGTGCGGTTTTTTTTTGCCCGCCGGCCGGCCGCGTCGCCCGCGCCGACCCCGGGGCGAGGCAGGTGTCACGCGCGCTTTATAATGCCAATGCCTCTTCCCGGATACAATTCCGGCACTTCCCGCCCGGAGAACCTCAGATGACCCAACCGCCAGCGCGACCCCGGCGCAGCGCATGAAATACCGCCTGCTGCGTCCGCGTCGCGCGCCGATGTCGCGGCCGCTGGCCGTGCGCTCGCACCGGCCGTGGCCGGTGCGCGTGCTGGGCGGGGCGCTGGTGGCCGCGCTGGTGGCGGCGGTGGCGGGAGGGGCGTATTACGCCGGCCGGCGCGCGGTTGGCGCGGCGGGGCCGGACATGGCGGCGCAGAACAGGGCGCTGCGCGGGCAGGTGGCGGCGGTTTCGGCCGAGCGCGACCGCCTGCAGGCCGCGGCCAATACCGCCGACGCGCAGTTGCAGATGGCGCGCGGCGCGCAGCGCGGGCTGGCGCAGCAGCTCAAGACGGCGGAGGGCGAGGTTGCCCAGCTCCAGGAAGACCTGGCGTTCTTCGAGAGCCTGCTGCCCGCCAGTGGCAATACCTCGGGCATCCACGTGCGCAGCTTCCGGGTCAGCGTTGATGAAGCTGACACACAAAAGATGCACTATCGGTTACTTGTCATGCAGGGCGGCTCGAAGGCGTTCTCGTCCCTGCCCGAGTTTCGCGGTGAGTTACAGTTGGTGGCTTCGCTGGTGCGGGACGGCCAGCCCGTCACCTTGAACCTGGGCGAGGACCAGGCCGGCGCGCTGCCGGACCTGCGCCTCACGCACTACCAGCGCATCGAGGGGACGTTCGCGCTGCCCGCCGGCGCCGCGGTGCAGGCGGTGACGGTACGAATTTTGCAGAACGGTCAGTTACGCGCGACCCAGACGGCCCTGCCGTAAGGCCGCCGCGGCCGGCAACTCCAGAGAGGGGCAAAAGGACCTATGTTTTTTTCCAAGAAGAAGGGCCTGGCGATCGATACGCTGATCGGCCAGCACACCGTGATCCAGGGCGACCTCACGTTCTCGGGCGGCCTGCGCCTGGACGGCCGCGTGCGCGGCAACGTGACGGCGCTGGCCGAGCAGTCGAGCATGCTGGTCATCAGCGAGAAAGGCGTGGTCGAGGGCGAGGTCCGCGTCGGCCACCTGATCCTCAACGGCACCGTGACCGGCCCCGTTCACGCGGCCGAGCTGCTGGAACTGCAGCCGCACGCGCGCGTGTACGGCGAGGTGCACTACGCGGCGCTGGAGATGCACCAGGGCGCGCTGGTCGAAGGGCGGCTGGTGCCGCTCGGCGCCGGCGAGCCCAAGGCGCTGCCCAACCTGTCGCTGGCCAGCGGCGCGGCGGACGCTTCGGATGCCGCGGATGTTGCGGATGTTGCGGACGTTGCGGATGCGGCCGGGGACGCGCAGAAAACCGCCTGATGGCGCACGCGCGGCGGGCCGGCGGCGGCAGAAGCCCTTGAAGTTGCGGGGTTTCGGCACGATCTTCCCGATGCGCTTAGAATACAGGCGTATCTAAACAGGAGAACCCCATGAACGCAGTCGCAGAGGCACCCGTTACCGAGGACATGCCGGCTCCGTTTGTCTTTACCGACAGCGCTGCCGACAAGGTCAAGCAGTTGATCGAGGAAGAGGGCAATGCCGACCTGAAACTGCGCGTCTTCGTGCAGGGCGGCGGCTGTTCCGGCTTCCAGTACGGCTTCACCTTCGATGAAGACGTCAACGAGGACGACACCACCCTCAACAAGAACGGCGTCACGCTGCTGATCGACTCGATGAGCTACCAGTACCTGGTGGGCGCCGAGATCGACTACAAGGAAGACATCAACGGCGCGCAGTTCGTGATCAAGAATCCCAACGCCACCACCACCTGCGGCTGCGGTTCTTCGTTCTCGGTCTGACGAACGCCCGACCGGCCAGCAGTAAAAAAGCGCACTTCGGTGCGCTTTTTGTTTTCATGCACCCGGCATGGGCCGCCGTCCGGCACCAGCACGAGGCGCGGCCGATCTACGAAGGCCGGCGCCACACCACCGGGAACCAGTCCTCGCGCATGCGCTCGCCGCTGGCCAGCCCGATGCCCGGGAACGGCGGCGAGGTCCGGCCCGGCCGCGCGAGGTAGCGCACGTCGTCGCCGAGGAAGCGCGCCGAGAACGCGCGGCGCCGGCCGCTGCCGGTATTGCCGGCGGCGCCGTGCACGGTGCGGAAGTCGAACACCACCGCGTCGCCGGGCTCCAGCTCCGGCACCAGGATCGCGTGGCTGCCGTCTTCCACGTCGGGCATCTCCATGAACAGGTCGTCGCCAGCGTAGAAATTCTCGTTGCTGGCCCAGCGCTTGGGCCGCACCAGCCGCGGCCAGCGGTGCGAGCCGAGCACCACGCGCAAGGTGTTGGCGCGGGTGACGGGGTCGAGCGGAATCCAGTAGCTCGCGGTCTGCAATCCTTCCACGCAGTAATAGGGCAGGTCCTGGTGCCAGGGCGTGGGCTTGGCCGTGCCCGGCTCCTTGACCAGGATGTGCTCGTGGAAGACCTGCACGGCGTCGGCCCCCATCAGCCGCCCGGCGATCTCCGCCGCCGGCGAGCGGCGGATGAAGTCGGCGAACGGCGCGATGCGCTGCCAGTTGCAGTAGTCCTCGAAGAAGCGCCCGCGCTCGCCGCTGCCGACGTTCTCGATCGCGAACGGGCCGGGCTGCGCGAGATTCTGCTCGAAGCCATCGCGCAGCGCGGCCACCCAGCCGGCGAAGGCGCCGCGCAGCACCAGCGCGCCGTCGCGCTGGTAGGTTTCGATGTCGGCCGGCGAGAGGGTGGTCGGGAGGGCGGCCGAGGGGGCTGGCGAGAGGGTCACGATGGTCCTTTCCGGCTGGCGTGGGGCGGGGATGGAACGAGTATCGCGGCTGCCTGGAGATAGGAAAAGCATATATTTCCTATGCTGTAGTATTGGAAATCATGATTGGTTTCTCCTTCCGCCAGCTCGAATACTTCGTGGCCGCCGCCGAGCACGGCAGCATCAGCGCCGCCGCGCGGGCGCGCCATGTGTCGCAGCCGTCGGTGTCGCTGGCGATCGCGCAGCTCGAGGAAACGCTCGGCGAGACGCTGTTCCGCCGCCAGGTCAGCCGCGGGCTGGAACTGACGCCGGCCGGCCAGCAACTGCTCGGCCGCGCGCGCGACATCCTGGCGCTGGCCGCGGACCTGGGCGCCGGCGGCGCGCACGGGGCCGCCGGGCGCGGCCTGCGCGGGCAGCTTTCGCTGACGTGCTTCCAGGATCTCGGTGCCTACTATGCGCCGCGCCTGCTGGCCGGCTTTCGCCGCCGGCATCCGGAGGTCTCGGTGACGCTGTTCGAGGCGGACCTGGCGACGGTGCACCGCACGCTGGCCGCCGGCAAGGCAGAGCTGGCGCTGACCTACGATCTCGGCTTCGACCAGCGCATCGCGCGCTGGGTGGTGGCGCGGCTGGCGCCCTATGCGTTGCTGCCGGCGGGCCACGCGCGCGCCGGGCAGGCGGACGTCAGCCTGGCCGAACTGGCCTCGGAGCGGCTGATCCTGGAGGACATCGCGCAGACGCGCGAGTATTTCCTGTCGCTGTTCTGGGCCCACGGCCTGCGCCCGCAGCTGCACCAGTACACGCAGACCTTCGAGATGCAGCGCGGGCTGGTGGCGCATGGCTACGGCGTGGCGCTGTCGTGCACGCGCCCGGCCGGGGACCACAGCTACGACGGCGAGCCGATCGCCTGCCTGCCGCTGCGCGACGCGGTGGCGCCGCAGCGCGTGGTGCTGGCGCGCTCGCCGGCCATGCGGCCGTCGCCGGTGGCCGAGGCCTTCATCCAGTGGACATGCGAGGCCGGCCATGCGCAGCCGGCGTGAGGCCGTAGCGGCAAGAAGCGCCTTCTAAGAAGCGCCTTCTTAGCGCGGGTAGAGCGCGCCCAGCACGCGCGGGCCGGCCGCGCCGGTGACGGTCGGCACGTTGCCCGGCGCGCGCAGCAGCATCTGGCGCGCCAGCCATGCGAAGGCGATGCCTTCGACCTGCGAGACCGGCACGCCGAAGTCGTCCGAGCTTTGCACGGCCACGCCCGGCAGCGCGCGCGCCAGCAGCGCCATGACGAAGCCGTTGCGCGCGCCGCCGCCGCACACGATCAGCCGCGCGGCGCCGGGCGCGTGCGCGCGCACGTCGCGCGCGATGGCCTCGGCCGTGAGCGCGGCCAGCGTGGCCTGCACGTCGGCCGGCGCAAGCGCGGCGCCGTGGGCGGCGAGATGGTTTTCCAGCCAGGCCGGGTGGAACAGGTCGCGGCCGGTGCTCTTGGGCGGGGCCACGCTGAAATAAGGCTCGGCCAGCAGGCGCGCCAGCAGCGCGTGGTCGATGCTGCCGCTGGCGCCCCAGGCGCCGCCGGCGTCGAAGGCCTGGCCGTGGTGGCGCTCGATCCAGTAGTCGAGCAGCACGTTGCCGGGGCCGCAGTCGAAGCCGCTGACGGGGGCCTGGCCGCCCTGGCCGGCGGCGGCGGGCAGCACGCTGATGTTCGAGATGCCGCCGATGTTGCAGGCCACGCGCGTCTCGCCGGCGGCACCGAACAGCGCCTGGTGCAGCGCCGGCACCAGCGGCGCGCCCTGGCCGCCGGCGGCCACGTCGCGGCTGCGGAAATCCGCCACCACGTCGATGCCGCACAGCTCGGCCAGCAGCGCGGGCTGCTGGCTCTGGCGCGTATAGCCGGTGCCGTCGTAGAGGCCGGGCCGGTGGCGGATGGTCTGCCCGTGCGCGCCCACGGCCGCGATCGCCGTCGCCGCCAGCCCCGAGTCGCGCAGCAGCGACGCCACGCAGCCGGCGTAGACGCGCGCCAGTCCGTTGGCGGCCAGCGCCTCGCGGTGGATCTCGTCGGCGCCGGGCTGCTGGAGCGCGGCGAAGGCCTCGCGCAGCTCGGCCGGGAAGGGCTGGTGCGCCGCCGCCAGCACCGCCGGCCGCGCGCCGGAGAAATCGACCAGCACGCCGTCGGCGCCGTCCATGCTGGTGCCGGACATGATGCCGATGAAGCGGTCGGAGGCGGACGGCGGGGACGCGGAGGTCGGCATGCTGGCTCAGTTGTTGATGGAGGCCACGTTGTAGGTGCGCAGCGCGTTGATGCGGCTGAGCAGCTCGCTGGAGTAGGCGAGGAACTGCTGGCGCGCCGGCCCGGTCAGCGCCGGCGTGTCCAGCGCGGCGATGGCCAGCGGGTTGAGCGGCACGTCGTTGACGCGGAACTCGTAGTGCAGGTGCGGCCCGGTGGCCCAGCCGGTCTGGCCGACGTAGCCGATGACCTGCCCCTGCGACACATGCTGGCCGCGCTGCATGCCGGCAAAGCCGGACAGGTGCGCGTAGTAGGTGGCGTAGCCGCTGTGGTGCCGGAGGATGACGATGTTGCCGTAGCCGTTCTGCTGGCCGACGAATTCCACCTCGCCGTCGCCGGTGGCCATCACCTTGGTGCCGGTCGGCGCGGCGAAGTCCACGCCCTTGTGCTGCGCCCAGTTGTGATGCAGCGGATGGTTGCGCCCGCCGAAGCCGGACGACACCCGCGAGAACTCCACCGGCGAGCGCAGGAACGGCCGCTTCATGCTGCGCCCGTCGAAGGTGTAGTAGGCGCCCTGGGCGCCCTGCGCGCCGCCGTCGGGCGCGTACCACAGCGCCTGGTGCAGCTGGTTGTGGTTGATCAGCTCGACCGCCACCACGCGGCCGTTGCGCACGAAGGCGGCGTCGCGGTAGCCCGCCTCGTAGACGATGCGGAAGCGGTCGCCGGCGGTGATGTCGTGGTGGAAGTCGATGACGCCGGAGAAGATCGAGATCATCTGCGCGACCACGTCGTCGGGCACGTCGGCGTCGTCCATGGCCTTGAAGAAGCCGCCCGCGGCGATGGCGCCGGACAGCATCTCGTAGTGCACGTCGTTCTTCACCGACTGCACGCGCGCCTTGTAGGCCGGCGTGGCGGCGTCGCCAGCGCGCTCGTCGCCAGCGCGCTCGATCACCAGCTCGCGCGAGGACTGCGCGTCGCCGCCGAGGTTGGCCTGCAGCGACACCAGCAGGTTGTCCTGGTCGACCTCGGCCTGCACGTTCTGGCCCGGCTCGAGCGCGAACAGGCCGCGCGCGGTGGCGTTGCCGCGGATGAAGGCCTGCGCGTCGGGGTCGTCGATGCCGAGCCGCTTGAGCAGCGTGGCGATGGTGTCGCCGCGCAGCATGCGCGCCTCGCGCACGAAGGTGGCGTCGGTTTCGGTAAGTTGCTCGAGCTGGTCGCGCAGGTCGGGCAGCCGGATGGCTTCCCGGATGCGCGGCGCAAGGGGGTCGTCGTAGGCGTTGCGCGGCGCCACGCCCATGGCGGCCGCCATGCCAAGCGTAAACACCGTGCCGACCGCCGCCGTGAGCTGCTTGCGCCGGCGCGCGTGCAGGGCGTTGGTCGGATCGACGAGAACCACCAGCTCACGCGCGAAAACTTCGCGGAGTCTGGACCACATCACGTAAAATTCACTCTTTGGTTCGGGCTGCGCTGCCGCGACGATCTGCTTCGTCTGCCTTCCTCCCCCGAGGTGCGGCGCGTGCCATATTGGTTTGCCGCCGTAGAATGGCGGTTGGCCAACGGGAGCGTCCCGCCGGCACAAGAAGCGCGGATTATACCAAATGCGGCCGCTGGCTGTTTTTCGTACGCGTCTGAATTCTCATGTTTTTCAAAGACTTACGTCATGACTGAAGTTTCCTCCGGCGCCGCCACTTCCTACCCCCTCACGCCTACCGTGATGCACGCCCTGGAGGTGTCCAAGCGCGGCTGCGACGAACTGCTGGTCGAGTCCGAGTGGCTGGCCAAGCTCGCGCGCAGCGAGGCGACCGGCGTGCCGCTGCGCATCAAGCTGGGCCTGGACCCGACCGCGCCCGACATCCACATCGGCCACACCGTGGTGCTCAACAAGCTGCGCCAGCTGCAGGACCTCGGCCACCAGGTCATCTTCCTGATCGGCGACTTCACCTCCACCATCGGCGATCCGTCCGGGCGCAACGCCACGCGCCCGCCGCTCACGCGCGAGCAGATCGAGGCCAACGCCCAGACCTACTACCGCCAGGCCAGCCTGGTGCTCGACCCGGACCGCACCGAGATCCGCTACAACAGCGAATGGTGCGACCCGCTCGGCGCGCGCGGCATGATCGAGCTGGCGGCCAAGTACACCGTGGCGCGCATGATGGAGCGCGACGACTTCACCAAGCGGTTCCGTTCTGGGATTCCGATTTCGGTCCATGAGTTCCTCTACCCGCTGATGCAGGGCTACGATTCGGTCGCGCTCAAGGCCGACCTCGAGCTCGGCGGCACCGACCAGAAGTTCAACCTGCTGGTCGGGCGCGAGCTGCAGAAGGAGTACGGCCAGGAGCAGCAGTGCATCCTGACCATGCCGCTGCTGGTCGGTCTGGACGGCGTGGAGAAGATGTCCAAGTCCAAGGGCAACTACGTCGGCGTGACCGAGGCCCCGAGCGACATGTTCGGCAAGCTGATGAGCATCTCCGACGACCTGATGTGGCAGTACTTCGAGCTGCTGTCGTTCCGCCCGCTGAGCGAGATCGACCTGATGAAGCAGGAGATCGCGCTGGGCCGCAACCCGCGCGACTGCAAGGTGCTGCTCGGCCAGGAGATCGTCGCGCGCTTCCACAGCGCGGCCGACGCCGAGCGCGCGCTGGAAGACTTCAACCACCGCGCGCGCGGCGGCGTGCCCGACGACATCCCGGCGGTCAGCCTGTCCGGCGCGCCGCTGGGCATCGCGCAGCTGCTCAAGCAGGCCAACCTGGTGCCGTCCACCTCCGAGGCCAACCGCAACATCGAGCAGGGCGGCGTCAAGATCGACGGCGCCGTGGTCAGCGACAAGGCGCTCAAGGTCGAGGCCGGCAGCTACGTCGTGCAGGTCGGCAAGCGCCGCTTCGCGCGCGTGACGCTGGCGTGAGCGCGCGCCGGAGCCGTCCATGATCGCGCTGATCCAGCGGGTCTCGCAGGCCCGCGTCACGGTCGAAGGCCGCACCACCGGCGAGATCGGCGCCGGCCTGCTGGCGCTGGTGTGCGCCGAGCGCGGCGACACCGAAGCCCAGGCCGAGCGCCTGCTGGCCAAGCTGCTGTCCTACCGCGTGTTCTCCGACGCCAACGGCAAGATGAACCTGCCGGTGCAGGACATCGACGGCCGCGGCACGCGCGGCGGCCTGCTGGTGGTGTCGCAGTTCACGCTGGCGGCCGACACCAACAGCGGCACCCGCCCGAGCTTCACCCCGGCCGCCGCGCCGGCCGACGGCGAGCGTCTCTACAACCATTTCGTGCAGCGCGCCCGCGCCGCGCACGGCGAGGTCCAGACCGGCGAATTCGGCGCCATGATGCAGGTCAGCCTGGTCAACGACGGCCCGGTGACCTTCTGGCTGCGCGTGCCGCCGGCCTGAGTCCGCCGACCCTCACATTGGCCGCGCCGCGCGCGGCGCCCAAACCAGCAAGGAGAGATACATGAAGATCTGGAGCAAGGCATTCGGCGACAACGGTCCCATCCCGGTCGATTTCGCTTTCGGCGCGATGGATCCCGCCACCCACGTGGCGCTGTCGGGCAACCGCAATCCCGACCTGCACTGGGACGAGGCGCCGGCCGCCACGCGCTCGTTCGTGCTGATCTGCCACGACCCGGACGTGCCGAGCCGCGGCGACGACGTCAACCAGGAAGGCCGCGAAGTGCCGGCCTCGCTGCCGCGCGTGGACTTCTTCCACTGGGTGCTGGTCGACATCCCGCCGGGCCTGCGCTCGATCTCCGCCGGCAGCCACAGCGACGGCGTGATCGCGCGCGGCAAGCCCGGCCCCGAGGCCACCGGCGGCACCGCGGCGGCGGGCGGCCTGCGCCACGGCCTCAACGACTACACCGGCTGGTTCGCCGGCGACCCCGACATGAAGGGCGACTACTACGGCTACGACGGCCCCTGCCCGCCGTGGAACGACACCCTGCTGCACCACTACGTGTTCACCGTCTACGCGCTCGACGTCGACCGCCTGCCGCTCGACGGCACCTTCACCGGCGCGCAGGTGCGCGAGGCGATCCGCGGCCACGTGCTGGCGCAGGCGGCGATCACCGGCACCTACACGCTGAACCCGAAGCTGTCCGGCCCGGCGCAATAGGCTGCGACAGGCCACAACGGGCCACGACAGGCCGCGCGAGGCCGTGCGCGGCCGCGGACCCCGCCGGCCATGCCGGCAGGGTCCGCGAAGGGTCGCAGGCAAACGCAAGGAAGAGAAAGGAAACGGCATGTCGCAATTGCCCGGGCCGCATTCGCTGGCCTTCACCCACCTGATCCTGATCCGCCACGGCGAGACCGCGTGGAACCGCGAGCGGCGCCTGCAGGGGCAGCTCGACATCCCGCTCAACGCCACTGGCGTGGCGCAGGCCGACGCGCTGGCGCAGGCGCTGTCCGGCGAGCCGATCGACGCGGTCTATGCCAGCGACCTGTCGCGCGCGATGCAGACCGCGACGCCGCTGGCCGAGGCGCTCGGCACCACGGTGCGGCCCGACGCGCGGCTGCGCGAGCGCTGCTACGGCGCGCTCGAAGGCCGCACCTACGCGGAGGTGGCGGAGAATTCGCCCGAGGATTTCGCCCGCTGGCAGGCGCGCGTGCCGGACTACGCGCCGCAGGGCGGCGAATCGCTGCTGGCCTTCCACGAGCGCGCGGTGGAAGCCGCGCTGGCGCTGGCGCGCCGCCATCCGGGCGAGCGCATCGCGCTGGTCGCGCACGGCGGGGTGCTCGACTGCCTCTACCGGGAAGCCAACGACATGACGCTCGAAGCGCCGCGCCAGCACGAGCTGCTCAACGCCAGCATCAACCGGCTGCGCTGCGACAGCCAGCGCCTGACCGTGATGCAGTGGGCCGACGTGGCCCACCTGCAGGACCTGGCGCTCGACGAGGTGGACCGCCGCGTGCCCTAGCCGCGCGGCATGGCGGGCCGCGCTACACGCGCAGCCGGAACGGCGTGAAGTCGGTGTTGCGGTCGTACCAGTCCTCGCGCTCGGCGCGCTTGAGGAAACCCACCACCTTGTAGGTGACCGGCGTCATCACCACCTCCCAGCCGGTCTTCAGGATGTACTGGGCGATCGCCACCTGGATCACCTTCTCCAGCGGCCAGATGCCGTAGAACGCGATCACGTAGAACAGCGACGAGTCGACCAGCTCGCCGGCCAGCGTGGAGCCGATGGTGCGCGTCCACAGCCAGCGCCCCTCGGTCCACAGCTTCATCTTGGCCAGCACGTAGCTGTTGGCGAAGCTGCCGCAGCAGAACGCGATCAGCGAGCCGAGCGCGATGCGCCAGGTGTTGCCGAACACGTCCTGCAGGCTTTTCTGGTAGTCGCTCATGAACGGCGCCACCGGCATCTTCAGCACCACCAGGCTCATGAACGTGGCGAAGGCCAGCGCGGCGAAGCCGGCCCACACCACGCGGCGGTCGCGCCCGTAGCCGTAGACCTCGGTCAGCACGTCGCCGAAGATGTAGGAGATGGGGAAGAACAGCACGCCGGCGCCGAAGGTCACCGGGCCGATCAGCGGCAGCGTGACCTGGGCCGCCTTGGCCGCGCCGATCAGGTTGGAGCACAGCAGGACCGTGACGAACGCCACCATCACGAGATCGTAGTAGCGGTAGACGCGCCCGGTATGGCCGGGCGTGGCGTTCGATGTGGTCATGGCGGTTCCAGGGGCGGCGGTGTGGCGATTATGCCAGCCATGCCGCCGCCGTGTTCGCGCCGCGTCCGCCTCGCCCGCGCGCCGCGAGGCGCGCGCCGGACTACAGGTCCAGCTTGCCGATCTTGGAGCCGTCCAGCGAGATGTCGAACATCAGCCCGGCGTTGGTCTGCACGAAGCCGATCACCGGCTGCTGCGCGGTGTTGGTGTCGATCGAGCCGTTGGCGCCGATCTTGGCCAGCGCCACGCTGGCATCCGCGCCCACGGTCCAGCCGCTGCTGTTGAGGAACTTGCTGTAGGCGTCGGGCGTCATGAACATGATGATGACCGACTTGGACTGCCCGCCCGCGGTCAGGCCCACCGAGGCCGAGGTGGTGCGGTAGTAGCCCACCGGAGCACCGCTGCGGCCGCGCAGCACGCCTTCGCCATATTCGCCGCCGATCACCAGCCCCGCCGACAGCACGCGCGGGAAGACCAGGATGCCCTGGGCGCGCGCGGCCAGCTCGCGCGCGCTGCTGGTGGTGCCGTAGAGCCGGTTGAGCGCGCCGTCGGCCCCCGCGTTGATCTCCTGCCGCTTGGCCGCCGCGTCGGTTGGCGCATTGGTGCCCGTGGTGGTGCAGCCCGCGGTGAAGGCGGTGGCCACGAGCAGGCCCGAGCCCGCCATCCGGGTCACAAACTGGCGTCGATTCATGTGCTCTCTCCTGTCAGGTACGAACGGGGCCGGCCGCCCGGCATGCGGCGCCAGGCCGGTACCGCCTCGCGGCGGCCGGAACTAAGCCATTGTGAACAGGCAGGCAGCCGCCAGCAACGCGCGACGAAAGAATTGTCTGCGGGCAACGAAAACATTTAACACGGGATACGCGGCACCGCGCGGCCGTCGCCGCCGCGCCTCAGGGCGCCGGCTCGGCCTCGCCGCCCGGCGCGGGCAGCCCGAAGTGCAGGTAGGCGGCGGCCGTGGCCATGCGCCCGCGCGGCGTGCGCTGCAGGTAGCCCTGCTGGATCAGGTACGGCTCCAGCACGTCCTCGATGGTGTCGCGCTCCTCGCCGATGGCCGCGGCGAGGTTGTCCACGCCGACCGGGCCGCCGCCGAACTTGTGCAGGATGGCCTCGAGCAGCTTGCGGTCCATCAGGTCGAAGCCGACCGCGTCCACGTCGAGCATGGCCAGCGCGGCATCGGCGGTGGCGCGCGTGATGGTGCCGTCGCTCTTGACCTCGGCGAAATCGCGCACGCGCCGCAGCAGGCGGTTGGCGATGCGCGGCGTGCCGCGCGCGCGGCGGGCGATCTCCAGCGCGCCGAGCGGGTCGATGCGGGCATTGAGCAGTTGCGCCGAGCGGGTGACGATGCGCCCGAGCTCCTCGGCGGTGTAGAACTCCAGCCGCGCGACGATGCCGAAGCGGTCGCGCAGCGGGTTGGTCAGCATGCCGGCGCGCGTGGTGGCGCCGACCAGCGTGAACGGCTGCAGGTCCAGCTTGACCGAGCGCGCGGCCGGCCCCTCGCCGATCATGATGTCGATCTGGTAGTCCTCGAGCGCCGGGTACAGGATTTCCTCCACCACCGGCGAGAGGCGGTGGATCTCGTCGATGAAGAGGACGTCGTTGGCTTCGAGGTTGGTCAGCAGCGCGGCGAGGTCGCCCGGGCGCTCCAGCACCGGGCCGGAGGTCTGGCGCAGGTTCACGCCCATCTCGCGCGCGATGATGTGCGCCAGCGTGGTCTTGCCCAGGCCCGGCGGGCCGAACAGCAGCACGTGGTCGAGCGCCTCGCGGCGGTTGCGCGCGGCGTGCATGAAGATGTCGAGCTGGCCGCGCACTTTCTCCTGGCCGACGTATTCGTCGAGCAGCTTCGGGCGCAGCGCGCGCTCGAAGGCCTCCTCGCTGGGGGAGGCGGTGGTGGGGGCGATCACGCGGTCGCTGCCGCGGTCGGGGACCAGCTTGTCGGTTTCGATCATGGGTGTGCTACGGGCGAAGTGGCTCGATTGTAGCCCCTCCGGGCCGCGCTACCCGCGCCGGCCGCGCCTGCCCGCGGCCGCTCAGCCCTTGGAGAGCGACTTCAGCGCCAGCTTGATGCCGTCCGACACGCCGGTGCCGGCCGGCACCTGCTTGATGGCCAGCGCCGCCTCCTTCTCCGAGTAGCCCAGCGCCAGCAGCGCGTTGAGGATGTCGACGGCGTTGTCGTGCACCGGCGTGCTGCCCGGCGCGTGGCCGAGCTCGGCGCCGAGCTTGCCCTTGAGCTCGAGCAGCAGGCGCTCGGCGGTCTTCTTGCCGATACCCGGCACGCGCGTCAGGCGCCCGGCCTCCTGCAGCGTGATGGCCTGCGCCAGCTCGCCGACCGACATGCCCGACAGCACGGCCAGCGCCATGCGCGCGCCGATGCCGGTGATCTTGATCAGCTCGCGGAACGCATTGCGCTCGGTGGCGGTGCCGAAGCCGTACAGCAGGTGCGCGTCCTCGCGCACGATCTGCTGGGTCAGCAGCGTGACCGGATGGCCCACCGCGGGCAGGTTGTAGAACGTGCTCATCGGCACGTCGATCTCGTAGCCGACGCCGTGGCAGTCGACCAGCAGGTGCGGGGGATTCTTCTCGATGAGGGTGCCGGCGATGCGTCCGATCATGGTGTCTGGTGTGTGCGGCGAAAGCGAAAGTGGGCGCCAGTGTAGCCGAGCGGCGGGTCAGCGTCCCAGGGTGTCGACGGCGCGGCGGCCCAGCGCCGGGTCGTCGGTGAAGACGCCGTCGACGCCGGCGGCCAGGAAGGCCTGCACCTCCCGCACCATGCCGTCCGGGCTGCGCGTGGCATCGTCGCCGCCGGTGCGCAGGCCGCGCGGCAGGAAGCTGTTCTCGGGGCGGAACGTGTACGGGTGCACCAGCAGCCCGGCGGCATGGGCGTTGCGCACCAGCGCGGTGGGCGCGCCGAGGCCGCCGCCGGCGTCGCGCGGCACCACGCTGGACTTCTCCGGCGCGATGCCGCCGGCATAGCTGGCCACCTCGCGCAGGCCGATGGGCGTCATCATGTCGGCGTAGGTGCGGGTGTCGCCGGCCAGGCGCCAGTCGGCGGGCCGGCCGCGCGCGCCGCCCATCAGCTGCACCAGCTTCACGTTCGGCATGCCGGCGCCCAGGCGCTGGCGCAGCTCGCGCAGGTTGCCGCTCTCGAACGACTGCACGTACACCGGCGCGCTGCGCGTATAGGCGTGCGCGCGCAGCGTGGCCACCAGCTTTTCCTCGAGCGGCAGGCCGATGCCGCGGAAATAGCTCGGGTGCTTGGTCTCGGGGTACAGCGCGATCACGCGGCCGCTGCGCCGCGAAGCGCTGGCCACCATGTCGATGATCTCGTCGAGGGTCGGAATCTCGAACTGGTCGTTGTACTGCGTGTTGGCGCGGCGCAGCTGCGGGATGCGCTCGCGCGCGCGCAGCGTCTTCAGTTCGGCCAGCGTGAAGTCCTCGGTGAACCAGCCGTCCAGGCGCTCGCCGTCGATCACCTTGATGCGCTTGCGGCCGGCGAACTGCGGCAGCGTGGAGACATTGGTGGTGCCGCCGATCTCGTTCTCGTGGCGGGCCACCAGCACGCCGTCGCGCGTCGTCACGAGGTCCGGCTCGATGGCGTCGGCGCCGTCCTCGATGGCGCGCGCGTAGGATGCCAGCGTGTGTTCCGGGCGCAGCGCGCTGGCGCCGCGATGCCCGATCACCAGCGCCCTGGGCGCGGCCGGCGCCGGCGCCGGCGATGCGGCGGGAGCCGGCGCGGTGGCCACCGGCGGCGGCGCGGCGCAGCCGGCCAGGACCGCGGCGGCCAGTGCCGGCAGCAGCGCGGCCAGGCGTGGCAGGCGCGGACGCGCGCAAGCGCGAAGGCGACGGAAGTCGGCGGGCAGGCGGAACATGAGCATCCTCGGGCGGGCAACCGTCCGATTGTAAGCGGCCCGGCGGCCGCCCCGCGCGCGGCCTGGAAAGACGATCAGCCGACCAGCCGGCCGCGCCGCACGCGCATGCCCTTGCGCACCAGCTCGGGCGCGAGGCCCGTCAGCGCGCCCAGCGTATTGCTGCCGTTGGCATGGCAGATCGCCACGCCGAGCGCGTCGGCCGCATCGGAACCGGGCCGGCCGCTCAGGCTCAGCAGGCGCATCACCATCTCCTGCACCTGCTCCTTGTTGGCGCGGCCATAGCCGACCACCGCCACCTTCAACTGCAGCGCGGTGTACTCGAACACCGGCAGGCCCTGGCCCACCAGCCCGCAGATCGCCGCGCCGCGGGCCTGGCCCAGCAGCAGCGTGGATTGCGGGTTGACGTTGACGAACACCTTCTCGATCGCGGCGCAGTCCGGCGCATAGGTGCGCGCGACCTCGCTGATGCCGTCGAACAGCGTCTTGAGGCGCGAGGGCAGATCGCTCTCGCCGTCGCTCTTGATGGTGCCCGAGGCGATGTAGGCGAGCTTGCTGCCGTGCTTTTCGAGCACGCCGAAGCCGGTGGTGCGGAGGCCGGGGTCGATGCCGAGGATACGCATGGGATTTGGGGTGTCTGCTTGGGACCTGGCCGCGTGGCTTGGAGAGGGTGTCAGTATGACATTGCTTTTGCGGATTCTTGCTGGCGATATTGGGGTGGTCTATTACTCGGTTGGGGTTTGCGGGCGGTTTTGGTGCTTGAACCCAAAGGCCGTATGACATCCCCGCTGCGCGGGGATGTCATACAGCTTTTGGGTTCAAGCGCCAACGCGGCCAAAAAAAACCGCCCGTCGCTCAAATCAGGCCAATCAATGCCTGAAATGCCGAGTCCCAGTCAGCACCATCGCAATATTCCTCTCATCCGCCGCCGCGATCACCTCATCGTCCCGCACCGAACCGCCGGGCTGGATCACGCACGAGGCGCCCGCGTCCACCACCACGTCGAGGCCGTCGCGGAACGGGAAGAACGCATCCGACGCTACCGCCGAGCCGGCCAGCGTCAGGCCGGCGTTCTGCGCCTTGATGCTGGCGATGCGCGCGGAGTCCACGCGGCTCATCTGGCCGGCGCCGACGCCCAGCGTCATGCCGCCGCCGCAGAACACGATGGCGTTGGACTTGACGAACTTGGCCACGCGCCAGGCGAACATCAGGTCGTCCATTTCCTTCGGGGTGGGATGGCGCTTGGTCACCACGCGCAGTTCTTCGCGCTGCACGTTCCTGGCGTCCGGGCCCTGCACCAGCAGGCCGCCGCCGACGCGCTTGAAGTCGTACGGGTTCACGCCCTTGCCGAGCGGGATCTCCAGCAGGCGCACGTTCTGCTTGGCGGCGAACACCGCGCGCGCGCCGGCCGTGAACGACGGCGCGATCAGCACTTCGACGAACTGCTTGGCCACCACCTGCGCGGCGGCTTCGTCGAGCTCGACGTTGAAGGCGATGATGCCGCCGAAGGCCGAGGTGGAGTCGGTCTTGAAGGCCTTCTCGTAGGCTTCCAGCGCGCTGGCGCCCACTGCCACGCCGCACGGGTTGGCGTGCTTGATGATGACGCAGGCCGCGCCGTAGGCGGCGTCGAACGACTTGACGCATTCCCACGCGGCGTCGGCGTCGGCGATGTTGTTGTACGACAGTTCCTTGCCCTGCAGCTGCGCGTAGTTGGCCAGCGCGCCGTCGAACGGCTTGAGGTCGCGGTAGAACGCGGCCGACTGGTGCGGGTTCTCGCCGTAGCGCATTTCCTGCACCTTCTCGAAGGCGAGGTTGAGCGTCTGCGGGTAGGCGCTGCGGGCCTGGTGCGACTTGTCGGCGCCGAGGCTGGTCAGGTAGTTGGTGATGGCGCCGTCGTACTGCGCGGTGTGCGCGAACACCTTGGTGGCCAGGCGGAAGTTGGTGTCGTAGCCGACGCTGTTGGCGTTGGCGCGCATTTCCGCCAGCACCGGCGCGTAGTCGGCGGGGTCCACCACCACGGTGACGTCGCGGTGGTTCTTGGCCGCCGAGCGCAGCATGGTGGGGCCGCCGATGTCGATGTTCTCGATCGCGTCCGGCAGCGTGCAGTCGTCCTTGGCCACGGTCTGCTGGAACGGGTACAGGTTGACCACCAGCAGGTCGATGGTGGGGATGTCGTGCGCGGCCAGCGCGGCCATGTGCTCGGGCAGGTCGCGGCGCGCCAGGATGCCGCCGTGCACCTTGGGGTGCAGCGTCTTGACGCGGCCGTCGAGCATTTCGGGGAAGCCGGTGTAGTCGGCCACTTCCGTGACCGGCAGGCCGGCCTCGGCGAGCAGCTTGGCGGTGCCGCCGGTGGAGAGCAGCGCCACGCCCAGCGCGTTGAGCTCGCGGGCGAAGTCGACGATGCCGGTCTTGTCGGATACGGAGAGAAGAGCTTGCTTGATCATGGCTGTGGGGAACGCTTCAAAGTAAACCGTGCTGCTGCAGTTTCTTGCGCAGCGTATTGCGATTGATGCCCAGGTAGGCGGCGGCCAGCGACTGGTTGCGCTCGGCGCGCGCCATCACGGCTTCCAGCAGCGGCCGCTCCACGGCTTCGAGCACCATGTTGTACATGTTCGACGGCTCTTCGCCGTCCAGGTCGCGGAAATAGGCACTCAGGCTGTCCCGAATGCACTGGTCGATAGCGTTGCGGCTCATGCGGCAAGCAACTCCCCGTTCTTGTTGTTGTTCGACCCGTTGCGGTCGTCTTCGTCGCCGTCCGGGCCGGCCGCGCCTTCGTCCACGTAGACCAGGCGGTCCGACAGCAGCGCCTGCTGGTCGAAGAAGGCGTTGACCGCGGCCAGCTGGGCGGTGCTGCTGTCCAGCGTGTTCATGTGGTGGCGGAACAGGTTGGCGCCGGCCAGCCCGCGCGTGTACCACGCGATGTGCTTGCGCGCGGTGCGCACGCCGGTGAACTCGCCGTAGAACGCGTAGTGGTCTTCGAGGTGCTCGTTCATGATCGCGCGGATCTCGGCCACCTCGGGCGGCGGCAGCAGCGCGCCGGTGTCGAGATAGTGCGCGATCTCGCGGAACAGCCAGGGCCGGCCCTGCGCCGCGCGGCCGATCATGATGGCGTCGGCGCCGGTCGCGGCCAGCACGTGCCTGGCCTTGTGCGGCGAGTCGATGTCGCCGTTGGCGACCACCGGGATCGAGACCGACGCCTTGACCGCGGCGATGGTCTCGTACTCGGCCTCGCCCTTGTACAGGTCGGCGCGCGTGCGGCCGTGCACGGTCAGCATGCTGATGCCGGCTTCCTGGGCGAGGTGCGCGACGCGCAGCGCGTTGCGGTTCTGGCGGTCCCAGCCGGTGCGGATCTTGAGCGTGACGGGCACGCGCGGATCGACCTCGGCCACCGCGGCGACCACCGCCGCGACGATGCGCGCCACCAGCGGCTCGTTCTGCAGCAGCGCCGAGCCGGCGGCGACGTTGCACACCTTCTTGGCCGGGCAGCCCATGTTGATGTCGATGATCTGCGCGCCGCGCTCGACGTTGTAGCGCGCCGCCTCGGCCATCATCGACGGCTCGGCGCCGGCGATCTGCACCGCGATCGGCTCGACTTCGCCGGTGTGATTGGCGCGCCGCATGGTCTTCTCGCTCTTCCACAACTGCGCATTGGACGCGACCATTTCCGACACCGCATAACCCGCGCCCAGCCGCTTGCAGAGCTGGCGGAAGGGACGGTCCGTCACGCCGGCCATGGGCGCGACGAACAGATTGTTGCGGAGCAGGTGCGGTCCGATTTGCACGATAGAGACTGGCGGGGGGCCGGCAAGGCGGCCCGCAACGAGACAAAAATGAAATGGCATGCCCTGCCGAAACCATGCTCGGCGCATGGTTCGGCGACTTCCAGGGGCATGTGCGAGGGCAGGATTTTACCGCCAAACCGGGCGGGTTGCTTAAGTTTTGAGCAAATAATCGCAAGGGCGCCGCGACGGCCGGCGGCGGGACCGTGGCGCAGCGCGGCCGCGCGCCCCGCAGCGCGCGTTGCCGCGGGCCCGGCGGCGTCAGCGCCGCATGCCGTACATCATCTGTCGCGCCAGCGCATCCTTGAGCGGCCCGAGGCAGGCCAGCGCCGCCAGCGAGGCGCCGCGCGCATGCGCGGCCAGCGGGTAGGACACGCCGAACAGCCGGGGCAGCATGTCGGTCACGCCGATGGTCACGGCGCGGTCCAGCCGCTGCCGCCCGGCGAACGCCTGCAAGGCCTGCGGGCTGCACTCGGCGCGCAGCGCGGCGCCCAGCGCGAACGCGTCGCGCAGCCCCAGGTTGAGGCCCTGGCCGGCCACCGGATGCAGCGTCTGCGCGGCATTGCCGACCGCGCCCACGCGGCCGTCGACCGTCACCTGGGCGGCATTGAGCCCGAGCGGGAACGCGTGGCGCTTGCCGATCGCGGTGAAGCGGCCCATGCGCGCGCCGAACGCCTGCTCCAGCTCGGCGAGGAACGCCGCGTCGGGCAGGGCCAGGCGGCGCGCCGCCTGTTCCGGCGGGCAGCACCAGACCAGCGCGTAGCCCGGCTCGCCGTGCTGTTCTTCATAGGGCAGCAGCGCCAGCGGGCCTTCCTCGGTGAAGCGCTCCCAGGCCCAGCCCGGCTGCGGGCGCGAGCAGATCACGTGGGCGATGATGGCGGTCTGGCCGTAGTCGCGCCGGAACACCGGGCCGCCGCGCGCGCGCGGCGCGGCCTTGTCCTTGTCTTTGCCCTGGTCCTTGTCGGCCTGCGGCTGGAACAGGCCGCCCTCGGCCTGCACCGCCAGCCGCGCGGTGAAGACGGCGGGCTGCTGCTCGTGCGCGTGGCCGCTCAGGCGCACCAGCCCGGCGGGATCGTCGTGCTGCCCGGTGTGCCCGATGTGCGTGTCGTAGGCGCGCAGCAGGCGCGCGCCGCCGTCCGGCACGGACTGCGCGGCCGCGGCCAGCGCCCGCTCGAGCGCGCCGCACAGCTCGCCGTAGCGCACCACGTAGCCGAGCGCCGGCACGGCGTAGTCGTCGTGGTGCAGGCGCACGTGGCCGAAGCGCCCGCGCTGCGACACATGGATGTGTTCGATCGGCGTCACCGCGCGCGGCCATGCGCCGATCTGCTCGAGCAGCTGGCGGCTGCCGTGCGAGAGCGCGATGGCGCGCGGGTCGCGCGCCGCGCGCGCCGGCGTGGCGGCGTCGATCAGCGCCACCCGCCAGGGACTGGTGCGCAGCAGCAGGCAGGCCAGGGACAGGCCGACCGGGCCGGCGCCGACGATGGCGATATCCGCGTCCATGATGTCGTCAGTGGCCGCCGGGCGCATGCGTGCCGTCCGCCGCGTCCGCCTGCCTTGCCGGGTCCGCCGCGCCGGCATCGCTCGCGGCCGGCTCCGGCTGCGCGCCGCGCTTCCACAGGTTGGCGTCGGTGCGGTGCTTGCCGGCCGCGGCGTCGCGCAGCGCGTTGTCGAGCTTGGACTGGCTGAAGCCGGGCAGCGCCTGCAGGCGCTCCACCAGCGCGGCCTGGTTGACCGCGTTCATCGGCACCACGCAGCCGCGCCGGGTGCCGTCGGCGGCCGGGTCGCCGACCAGGATCAGCCAGGCGGGGCCGGCCCACGGCTCGCGGTTCGAGACCCGCACCACCACGCGCTCCAGCGCGTCCCACTCGACTTCCTCGCGCTGGCCGTCGGGGCGGTGCACCACCACGCGGTCATCGTAGAGATTGATCACGAACGGCTGCGACGGATCGTAGCCGCGCGCGCGCGGGGCGTCGGCGCGGCCGGCGCCGGGCAGGACCTTGCGCAGCCAGCCGATCATCGCGCACCTCCCGCCTCGCGCATGAGGGCTTCGATCTCGTCGGCCTTGACCGGCACGCCGCGCGTGATCAGCTCGCAGCCGGTGGCGGTGACGACCGCGTCGTCCTCGATGCGGATGCCGATGTGCCAGAAGCGCTCGGGCACATCCGGCGCCGGGCGCACGTAGATGCCCGGCTCCACGGTCAGCACCATGCCGGGCTCGAGCGGGCGCCACGGGCGTTCGCCTTCGGCCGGCGCGGCGCCCGGCACGCGGTATTCGCCCACGTCGTGCACGTCCATGCCCAGCCAGTGGCCGGTGCGGTGCATGTAGAACTGGCGGTAGGCGCCGCTGGCGAGCACGTCGTCGACGTTGCCGCAGCGGTTCGCGTCGAGCAGGCCGCTGTCGAGCATGCCCTGCGCCAGCACGCGCGTGGCGGCGTCGTGCGGCACGTTGTAGGGCACGCCGGGGCGGGTCTCGGCAATGGCGGCTTCCTGCGCGGCCAGCACCAGGTCGTAGAGTTCGCGCTGGGCCGGCGAGAAGCGGCCCGAGACCGGGAAGGTGCGGGTGATGTCCGACGCATAGCTGTCGAGTTCGCAGCCGGCGTCGATCAGGCACAGGTCGCCGTCGCGCAGTTCGGCCGGGCCGGCGCGGTAGTGCAGCACGCAGGCATTGGCGCCGGTGGCGACGATCGAATTGTAGGCCACGCTCTGCGCGCCGTGGCGGCGGAATTCGTAGAGCAGCTCGGCTTCGAGGTGGTATTCGCGCAGCCCCTGGCGCGACGCGCGCATGGCGCGCACGTGCGCCTGCGCCGAGATCTCGCCGGCGCGGCGCATCACCGCGATCTCGCCGGCGTCCTTGAACAGGCGCATCTCGTCGAGGATGGTGCGGATGTCGAGCGCGGTCGCCGGCGCGGTCACGCCGGCGCGGCCCTGCATGCGCACCGCGTCGAGCCAGCGGCGCACCTGCATGTCGGTGCGGGTGGTGGCGGCCAGCGGGTAGGCCAGCACGGCGTGGTTGGCCAGCAGCGGCGGCAGCAGCGTGTCGATCTCCTCGACCGAATGCGCCGCGTCGAAGCCGAACGCGGCCTGCGCGCCTTCCGGGCCGTGGCGGAAGCCGTCCCAGATCTCGCGCTCTTCGTGCTTGGGGCGGCAGAACAGGATGCAGCGCTCCGGGCCCGCGGCCGGCGCCACCAGCACCAGCACCGCTTCCGGCTCGGTGAAGCCGGTCAGGTAATAGAAATAGCTGTCGTGGCGATACGGGTAGTCGCTGTCGCGGTTGCGCATGGCTTCCGGCGCGGTGGGCAGGATCGCCACGCCGCCGCCGGCGGCGCGCAACTGCTGCAGCACGCGGGCGCGGCGGCCGCGACAGGCGGAAAGAAGGGCGGGGTCGGGAGCGGTCATGTGTGTGGCCACGTGGATGTTGGGGGGAACAGGCTCGATTCTACGCCGCCGCCATCGGCGGGTCAGCGCGGCGGCGCGGTGCCGGCGCCGGCCGCGGCGCGCAGGGCGGCGTCCAGGCCGGCAAGCTGGGCCGGGGTGCCGACGTTCTCCCAGGCGCCGTCGAAGCGCTCGCCGCTGGCCAGGCCGGCGGCCACGGCGGCGCGGTAGTAGGGCGTCATGGCGACCTTCCGGCCGGGCTCGATGTCGGCGAACATGCGCGTGTCGTACAGGCCGATGTTGCCGAAGGTCAGGCTGGCCGCGCCGGCGCTGCCGGCGGGCCGCAGCAGGCCGTCGGCGCCGAGCGCGAAGTCGCCGCCGGGATGGAACGGCGGGTTGGGCACCATCACCAGGTGCATGCGCGGCTCGGGCGCGCCGGCCAGCGCGCGCGCGCGCGGCAGCAGCGCGCGGTAGTCGAAGTCGGTGAAGATGTCGCCCGACACCGCCAGGAAGATGTCGCCGCGCGCCGGCGCCGCGCTCAGCAGCGGCAGGGCGCGGGCGATGCCGCCGGCGGTCTCCAGCGCGCTGGCCTCGGCCGAGTAGGCCAGGCGCACGCCGAAGCGGCCGCCGTCGCCGAGCGCGTCCTCGATCTGCTGGCCGAGCCATGCGTGGTTGATGACGATGTCGGTGAAGCCGGCGCGCGCCAGCGCCTCGATCTGCCAGACGATCAGCGGCTTGCCGCCGGCCGGCAGCAGCGGCTTGGGGCGGGCGTCGGTCAGCGGGCGCATGCGCTCGCCGCGCCCGGCGGCGAAGATCATGGCTTTCAAGGCGGGCTCCGGTGCGTTCGCGTTGGCGTTCATTTCGGCAGGTGGCCGAGCCACCAGGTGAGGCCGATCAGCGTGGCCATGCCGCCGGCGATGGTCCAGCCGACGCTGCGCGTGCGCGCGGCGATGACGATGGCCACCAGGCCGGCCAGCAGGCGCGCGTTGTCCAGGCCGAGCGCGAGCCGGCCGCCGCGCATCAGCAGGTCGGGCGCGATCAGCGCCGACAGCATGGCCGCCGGCACGAACTGCAGCGCGGTGCGGAACCACGAGGGCAGCCGCACCCGGCCTTCCACGGCGATGAAGGACAGGCGGATCAGGAAGGTGGCGAGGCCGGCGCCGAGGAACACCAGCAGCAAGGTCATCTGGCTCATGCCGCGGGCTCCGTGGCGCCGTGCTTGCGCTGGCCGCCGCCGCGCAGCAGCATGCCGGCGGCGATGCCGCCCAGCGCCGCCACCATCAGGCCCAGCTTGTGCGGCATGCCGAAGCAGGCCACCGCCAGCGCGCTGGCCACCAGCGCCGCCGCGCCATGCGAGCGGTGCCGGATGCCGGGCACGATGATGGCGATGAAGGTCAGCGGCAGGAAGAAGTCGAGCGGCCAGTCGCGCGGCACCTGCGCGCCGACCAGCACGCCGGCCAGCGTCGAGACCTGCCAGCTCGCCCACAGCGAGAACCCGGCGCCGAAGAAGAACCAGTGGCGGTAGCGCCGCCGCTCGCCGTCGTCGGCCAGGCGGCGCGTCATGGCGGCGAAGGCCTCGTCGGTCAGCAGGTAGGCCACCAGCGCCTTCCAGCGGCGCGGCAGGTGGGCCAGCGCCGGCGCGATGCTGGCCGAGTAGAGCGCGTGGCGCAGGTTGACCATCGCCACCGTGACCGCGATCAGCACGGCCGGCGTGCCGGCCGCCCACAACTGCGTGAGGATCATCTGCGAGGCGCCGCCGAACACCACCGCGCTCATGGCGCAGGCCAGCCACGCGGGCATGCCGGCATTGACCGCCAGCACGCCGTAGATCAGGCCGAACGGCACCACGCCGAGCAGCATCGGCGCCAGCGCGCGCACGCCGGCCCACCATTCGCCGCGGCGGGTGGCGGCGGGCCCGGCGGGCGAGGCGGCGGGCCCGCCTTGCGCGGCGGCCATCAGAAGGTGTAGCCGACCGGGCGCTCGACGCCGTCGAGGGCGTCGAACAGGCGTACCAGCTTGCGCAGTTCGGCGTAGCGGCCGGCCACCTGGCGCGCGTATTTCAGCACCAGCGGCAGGTTGGCGAGGTAGCCGTCCTTGCCGTCGCGGTGGTACAGGCGGGCGAAGATGCCGAGCACCTTGAGATGGCGCTGCAGGCCCATCCACTCGAAGTCGCGGTAGAAGTCGCCGAAATCGCCGGCCACCGGCAGGCCGGCCTTGCGCGCGCGCTCCCAGTAGCGGATCAGCCAGTCGAGCTGCGCCTCTTCTTCCCATTCGACGTAGGCGTCGCGCCACAGCGAGACCGCGTCGTAGGTGATGGGGCCGATCACCGCGTCCTGGAAGTCGAGGATGCCGGGATTGGCCTCGCCCTCGAGCACCATCAGGTTGCGCGAGTGGTAGTCGCGGTGCACGTAGACCTGCGGCTGCGCGAGGTTGTTGGCCAGCAGCGCCTGCATCACTTCGGCCAGGCCTTCCTGCTGCGCCGCCGTGAGCGTGACGCCGAGGTGCCGCGCCACGTACCACTGCGGGAACAGGTCGAGCTCGCGCTGCAGCAGCGCCTGGTCGTAGGCGGGCAGGGTGCCGGGGCGGGTGGCCGCCTGGATGCGCACCAGCGCCGCCGCGGCGTCGCCGTACAGCTGCCGCGCGCTGGCGGCGTCGAGCCGCGACAGGTAGGTGGTATTGCCCAGGTCGCTCAGCAGCAGGAAGCCCTGCTCCAGGTCCTGCGCCAGCACCTTGGGCACGGTCACGCCGGCGTCGCCGAACAGGCCGGCCACGTGGATGAACGGGCGGCAGTCTTCCTGCGCGGGCGGCGCATCCATCACGATCACGCTCGGATGCGCCGGATTGCCGGTGCGGGCGCGGAAGTAGCGCCGGAAGCTGGCGTCGGCCGAGGCCGGCACGCAGGAGGCGGGGTCGACCGACCAGGCCGGACCGAGTCCGGACACCCACAGTTTGAGCTGGTCGAGACGCGGGTCGAGAGGATGTGCTGCCATGCCGGAAAGGGAGAATACGATGCCCCGTATAATACCCGACCAGCACCGGGCCCCGGGGCGGCCCCGGGTGGGCTTGCCTTGCCCGGAAAGCCTGCTCCGGCGGCGGCTGGCGGCCACTGGACCGCCGCCGTCGCGCTGACCCATGACCCGCTCGCATGACCGAACAACGACGATCACCGCACCAGAAGGCAAGCAAGACATCGGCGCGACTGCCCGGCAGCGCACTGCGCCCGCTCGTGTTGGCGATGGCCGGATGGTCGGTGTGCGCGCAGGCGCAGACAGCGAGTTCGGTCATTCCCGACCTGCCGGTCGCCGAGCCCGCCGCCGCGCAGGTGCCCGAGGCGCCGCCGGTCTCCGGTGAGCTGGTGCCGCGCCTGGCCGAGCCCGGCGGCCCCCAGGCCCCGCCGGCGGCGGCCGGCGAGAACCCGCCGACCTTCGTCTCGGGCGACCGCATGAACGGCTACAACCAGCGCGGCGTGGAGCTCGAGGGCAACGCCGAGCTGCGCCGCGCGGGCGGCGTGGTCAAGGGCGACAAGCTCACCTACGACCAGGACAGCGACGAGGCCTTCGTGCACGGCAACGCGCGCCTGTCGCGCGGCGGCTCGCTGGCGGTGGGCCCGGAAGCCCGGCTCAAGGTCGAGGCCAACGAAGGCTACATGCTGTCGCCGGACTATTATTTCCAGCAGACCGGCGGCTCGGGCAAGGCCGAGCGCATCGACTTCCTCGACAAGGACGTCAGCACGATCCAGCACGCCACCTATACCACCTGTTCGCCGGACAACGCGGACTGGTATTTCAGCGCGCGCACGCTCGACATCGACAACGATCGACAGGTCGGCACCGCCTACGGCGGCGTGCTGCGCTTCTTCGACGTGCCGATCATGGCCGCGCCGGTGTTCAGCTTCCCGCTCAACAGCGACCGCCACAGCGGCTTCCTGCCGCCGCTGTTCGGCTACAGTTCCTCGTCCGGCCTGGACCTGACGGCGCCGTATTACTTCAATATCGCGCCCAACCGCGATCTGACGGTCTTTCCGCGCGTGGTGAGCTCGCGCGGCTTCCAGCTCGGCAGCGACTACCGTTATATCGGCAGCGGCTACGGCGGGCGCATCCGCGCCGAGTTCCTGCCGGACGACCAGAAGACCAAGACCAACCGCTGGTCGTACTCGATCCAGCATGCGCAGACGCTCGCCCCCGGGCTGGCCGCGTATGTGAACGTGAACAAGGTGTCGGATGCCCAGTATCCGAACGACCTGAGCCGCTCGGTGGTGCAGGCCACGCAGCTGCAATACAACCAGGAAGGGGGCATCACCTACAACTGGCAGGATTTCTATCTGCTGGCGCGCGTGCAGAAGTTCCAGACGCTGCCGCCGAGCGGGCCTTCCTACGAGCGCGTGCCGCAGTTGAACGGCAAGTACATCCGCTATGACCTGGGCGGCTTCGACATCCAGGTGGAGACCGACTTCAGCCGCTTCCGCATCCCGCTGTCGGCCGGCAGCGCGCAGCAGCCCGAAGGCGACCGCCTGTTCATCCAGCCGTCGATCAGCTACCCGATCATCCGGCCCGGCTGGTTCGTCACGCCCAAGGTGTCGTTCAACGCCACCCAGTACCAGATGGAGCCGGGCACGACGGCGCCGGGCACGCCCAACACGCTGAACCGGAACCTGCCGACCTTCAGCGTGGACTCCGGCATGACCTTCGAGCGCGACGCGCCGACCGTGAGCCGGCTGTTCGGCGTCAACTACGTGCAGACGCTCGAGCCGCGCCTGTTCTATGTCTACACGCCGTTCCGCGACCAGAGCCTGTTCCCGCTGTTCGATACCGTGCAGTCGGACTTCGGCTACGGCCAGATCTTCAGCGAGAACCCGTTTACCGGCTACGACCGCATCGCCGACAACAACAAGATCACGGCCGGCGTGACCACGCGCCTGATCGAGGCGGGCACCGGCATCGAGCGCTTCCGCGGCACCATCGCCCAGCGCTTCGACCTGACCGGCCAGCGCGTGCAGATCGGCGGCACCGACCCGATCGGCAAGGCCGGCTACTCCGACCTGCTGGCGGCGGCCACGGTCCAGCTGTTCCGGGGCTATTATCTCGATACCGGGGTGCAGTACAACCCGGACAGCGACCGTGTGATTTATTCGAATATCGCCTTCTCGTGGCGTCCCGAGGCGCGCAAGACGTTCAATATCGGCTACCGCTACCGCCGGCCGACCTCGGTGACGGACGATACCGCCATCGACCAGCTCGAGCTGTCGAGCCAGTGGCCGCTGACCCAGCGCACCTACGGCATCGGCCGGGTCGCGTTCGACATGAGTGCGAGCCAGCTCGTCGACGCGCTCGCCGGGGTCGAATACGCGGCCGACTGCTGGGTCGGACGGGTGGTCTACCAGCGCTTCCGCAACACGACGAACGGCTACACCGGACGGATCTTCTTCCAGGTGGAGTTCCGCGGGCTGTCCAAGATCGGCTCCAATCCGCTGGATATACTGCGGCTGAACGTGCCGGGTTATGAGCCCGTCACCGCCAGTCCGGTGATTCCATCCCAGCTCGACCATTACGAATGACGGACCATGATGAAACGTCAAGAAAGCACCGCGTTGTCCCACCTGCCGTCCGGCCTGACCGGCTGGCATAGCCTGCTGCTGGCCGCGCTGCTGGCCGCTTTCGCGCTGCCTGCCGCGGCGCAGCTCAAGGCGCCCGGCGCCCAGCCGCGCGCCACCGGCATCTTCCTGCCGCAGGCGGGCGACAGCAGCGCCACTTCGCCGAGCCAGCCGCGCCTGGGCGTGACGCAGCCCGGCGCCACCGCCCAGCGCTCGCAGCTGGTGGACGAGGTGGTGGCGATCGTCGACAGCAGCGTGATCACACGGCGCGAGCTGCTGGACCGCGCCGACGAGATTGAGGGACAGCTGCGCGCCGCCAACCGGCCGGTGCCGGCGCGCGCCGACCTGCTCGGCGAGGTGCTGGAGCGCCTGGTGATGGAGCGCGTGCAGACGCAGGCCGCGCAGGACGCGGGCATCAAGGTGACCGACCAGGAAGTCGACCGCGCGGTCGAGTCGGTGGCGCAGCAGAACCGCATGAGCGTGACCGACCTGCGCTCGCAGGTCGAGCGCAGCGGCATGGCCTGGCCCAAGTACCGCGACGAGCTGCGCAAGCAGGTGCAGGTGATCCGCCTGCGCGAGCGCGAGGTCGACTCCAAGGTCCAGGTCTACGACGGCGAGATCGACAACTATCTCGCCGCGCGCGGCGGCCAGGGCGCCGCCGGCAGCGGCCCGACCGAGTACAACGTCGCCCAGATCCTGGTGCGCGTGCCGGAAGACGCCTCGGACGCCCAGAAGACCGCGCTGCGCGCCAAGGCCGAGGGCCTGCTCAAGCAGGTCCAGGGCGGCGCCGACTTCGCCCAGCTGGCGAAAGCCTCCGACTCGGCGGAAGCGGCCCAGGGCGGCGCGCTCGGCTTCCGCGAGATCGGCCGCCTGCCGGCGCTGTTCGCCAACGCCGTGCTCGACCTGCAGGTGGGCGCGGTGGCGCCGCAGGTGATCGAAAGCGCCAACGGCTTCCACGTGCTCAAGCTGGTGGCCAAGCGCACCGCGCCGGCCGCGGCGCCGAACCCGGCGGCCAGCGAGCGCATCGCCCAGACCCAGGTGCGCCACATCCTGATCCGCACCGGCCCCAACATGCCGGAAGCCGAGGCGCGCCGCCAGTTGTCCACGCTGCGCGACCGCATCACCCACGGGGGCGATTTCGCCGACGCCGCGCGCCGCTTCTCGCAGGACGGCTCCGCCTCCAACGGCGGCGACCTCGGCTGGGTCTCGCCCGGCGAGCTGGTGCCCGAGTTCGAGCAGGCCATGAGCCGGCTGCGCCCGGGCGAGGTATCCGAGCCGGTGGTCAGCCAGTTCGGCGTGCACCTGATCCAGGTCCTCGACCGCCGCGAAACCGAGATCACGCCGGAAAAGCAGCGCGATTTCGCCCGCGCCGAAGTGCGCGAGCAGAAGATCCGCGCGGCCTACGAAGACTGGCAGCGCCAACTGCGCCAGGCGGCCTACGTGGAATACCGCGTCAACCGCCAGCGTTCCGAGAATTGAGCGCGCGCGCCGCCGCCATGTCCGCACCGCTCGCGCTGGCCATCACCACCGGGGAGCCTGCCGGCATCGGCCCCGACATCACGGTGGGCGCCCTGCTGCAGATGGCCGGCGAGTACCCGCAGGCGCGCTTCCACGTGATCGGCGACGCGCGCCTGCTGGCCGAGCGCGCCGCCGCGCTCGGCGTGGCGCAGGCGTGGGCCCGCCGGCTGGCCGACGGCAGCGTGGCGAGCGAGGACATCGCGCTGTCGGTGCCGTGCCATGCCGGCCGGCTCGACGCGCGCAACGGCGACTACGTGCTGGCGCTGCTGGACCACGCCATCGACGGCTGCACGCCCGGCGCGGACGGCGCCGCGCGCTACGCCGGCATGGTCACGGCGCCGGTGCAGAAGAGCACCATCAATGACGCCGGCGTGCCGTTTACCGGCCACACCGAATACCTGGCCGAGCGCGCCGGCGTGCCGCGCGTGGTGATGATGCTGGCCGGCCCGCAGCCCGCGCACGCCAACGCCGTGCTGCGCGTGGCGCTGGCCACCACCCACCTGCCGCTGCGCGCGGTGCCCGACGCGATCGACGTGCCCATGCTGGTGCAGACGCTGGCCATCGTCGACGCCGACCTGCGCCGCCACTTCGGCATCGAGCGCCCGCGCATCCTGGTGACGGGGCTCAACCCCCATGCCGGCGAGAGCGGCCACATGGGCCACGAGGAAATCGACGTCATCATCCCCGCGCTGGCCGCGGCCGCCGACGCCGGCATCGACGCGCGCGGGCCCTATCCGGCCGACACGCTGTTTCAGCCGCGCCATCTCGACGGCGCCGACTGCGTGCTGGCGATGTACCACGACCAGGGCCTCGCGCCGCTCAAGTACGGCACCTTCGGGCACGGCGTCAACATCACGCTGGGCCTGCCCTTCATCCGCACGTCGGTCGACCACGGCACGGCGCTCGACCTGGCCGGCAGCGGCCGCGCCGAGCACGGCAGCATGATCGAGGCGATCCGCAATGCCATCGTCATGGCCGGACACGCCGGCGGCCGCCCGCGCGCCGTGCCGGCGGCAACCCGCTGAGGCCCGGCGAGAGCCGACGAGAGAGCTATGCGTTCCAACGTACATCAGGGCCACGTGGCCCGCAAACGATTCGGGCAGAACTTCCTGGTCGATGACGGCATCATCCACGGCATCGTCAGCGCCATCGACCCGCAGCCGGGCGACACCCTGGTCGAGATCGGCCCGGGCCTCGGCGCGCTGACCCAGCCGCTGCTCGAACGCCTGCCGCGGATGCAGGTGGTGGAGCTGGACCGCGACCTGGTCGAGCGCCTGCGCCGCCGCTACGGCGAGCGCCTGACCGTCCACGCCGGCGACGCGCTGGCCTTCGACTTCGGCAAGCTGCACGAGGCCGGCAAGCCGCTGCGCATCGTCGGCAACCTGCCGTACAACATCTCCAGCCCGCTGCTGTTCCACCTCGCCGCCTTCGCCGACCTCGTGCGCGACCAGCATTTCATGCTGCAGAAGGAAGTGGTGGAGCGCATGGTGGCCGAGCCCGGCAGCAAGGCCTTCGGCCGGCTGTCGATCATGCTGCAGGTGCGCTATCACATGGAGCACGTGCTGGACGTGCCGCCGGCCTCGTTCAACCCGCCGCCCAAGGTCGACTCCGCCGTGGTGCGCATGATCCCGTGGCCGCGCCAGGCCGACGGCCAGTTGCGCTCGCCGTATCCGGCCTGCGACCTGACCGTGCTTGGCGACGTGGTCGCCGCGGCGTTCTCGCAGCGGCGCAAGGTGCTGCGCAACACGCTGTCGATGCTGCGCGACCAGGTCGACTTCGACGCGCTGGGCTTCGACCTGAGCCGGCGCGCCGAGGAAGTGCCGGTGGCCGACTACGTCGGGCTGGCGCGCCAGCTCGAACTGCCCGCCGCGTGAGGTCGCTGCGATGATGCGCGCCATGCCGACCCGTATGCTCCGCGTCCATCGCTGGCGCCGCCGCTGAAGCGAGCGGCGCGCCGTCATCGATCCGGACATCCACCGACAGGTTCACCGACAGATCCACCGATCCCGACTTCAGCCGCCGCAGCCCGCCCGGCAGGCGCATCGCCCCGCCGGACCGCTGCGCGGCGCCACCCCTCCCAAGGAAATGCCATGACTAGCGAAACGCAGGCGCCCCGGCGCAAGGTCATCCTCACCGGCGACCGTCCCACCGGCCAGCTCCACCTCGGCCACTACGTCGGCTCGCTCAAGAGCCGCGTGGCGCTGCAGGATTCCCACCAGCAATACCTGCTGCTGGCCGACACCCAGGCCATGACCGACAACGCGCACGATCCCGACAAGGTGCGGCGCAACGTGCTGGAGGTGGCGCTCGACTACCTGGCGGTCGGCATCGATCCGGCCAAGACCACCATCACGGTGCAGTCCTACCTGCCCGCGCTGGCCGAGCTGACGCTGCTGTACCTGAACTTCGTCACGGTGGCCCGCCTCGAGCGCAACCCGACCATCAAGGAAGAGATCCAGGCGCGCGGCTTCGGCCGCGACATCCCGGCCGGCTTCCTGTGCTACCCGGCCGCGCAGGCCGCCGACATCACCGGCTTCAAGGCCGAGGTGGTGCCGGTGGGCGAGGACCAGGCGCCGCTGATCGAGCAGACCAACGAGATCGTGCGCCGCATCAACCACCAGGTCGGGCGCGACGTGCTGCCCGAGGCCGCCGCGCTGATCCCGCGCTTCGGCCGCCTGCCCGGCGTCGACGGCAAGGCCAAGATGAGCAAGTCGCAGGGCAACGCGATCCCGCTCGCGGCCACGCCCGAGCAGATCAAGGAAGCGGTCATGCGCATGTACACCGACCCCAACCACCTCAAGGTGTCCGATCCGGGCCAGGTGGAAGGCAACGTGGTGTTCACCTACCTCGATGCGTTCGACGAGGCCGCCGACGAAGTGGCGGAACTGAAGGCGCACTACCGCCGCGGCGGCCTCGGCGACATGGTGCTCAAGCGCCGGCTCGAAGGCGTGCTGCAGGCGCTGCTGGCGCCGATCCGCGAGCGCCGCGAAGCGCTCGCCAAGGACCCGCAGCACGTGTTCGACATCCTGCGCCACGGCACCGAGCAGGCGCGCGGCATCACCCAGCGCACGCTCGACGAAGTGCGCGACGCGCTGGGCACGTTCCGCTTCTGAGTTTTTCGGGAAGGCGCGGCGCGCCGCTTCAGGCGCGCCGGTTCACCAGCACGATGCCGGCCAGCACCAGCACCGCCGCCACCGCGAAGCGCATGCCGACCGCGTCGTGCATCAGCACCACGCCGAACGCCACGCCGAACAGCGGCGTCAGGAACGAGAACACCGACAGCCGCGACGCCAGGTACTGGCGCAGCAGCCAGAACCACGTCAGGTAGCTGGCGAAGGCGATCAGCACCGACTGGTAGAACAGGCTCGCCAGCACCAGCCCGTCCACCTGCGCCTGCTGGTGCTGGCCCGCGCCCAGCGCCAGCGCCAGCAGCATCACCGCCGACACCGCCAGTTGGTAAAGCAGGGTCTTGCTCGGCGCCGCCGCGGCCAGCCGGCTGGCGCGCACCACCACCGTGGTGGCCGCCCACAGGAAACCCGCCAGGATGCCGAGCACGTCGCCGGCCAGCGTGCCGCCGCCATGCGCGGCCGGCGCCGCGATGCCGTCGGCAAAGGCCAGCGCCATGCCGCAAAAGGCCAGGCCCACGCCCAGCCACTGCCCGCGGCGCAGCCGCTCGCCGGGCACCATCGCATGCAGGCCGAGCGCCGTGAAGATCGGCGCGGTGTAGAGGAACACCGCCATGCGCGAGGCCGTGGTGTGGCCCAGCCCGACGAAGATGCAGAAAAACTCGCCGCCGAACAGCAGCCCGGCGAGCAGCCCGGGCCCGAGCGTGCCGTCGCGCGTCCACAGCGGCACGCGGCGCCACGCCGCGAAACCGAACACCAGCAGCGCCGCCACCGCCGAGCGCACGCCCGCCTGCAGCACCGCGCCCATCAGCGGCGCGGTCATCTTGATCACCACCTGCTGCAGGCCCCAGACCAGGCACAGCAGCACCATCAGGCCGATCGCGGTGCCGTCCAGCGGACGGCGGCTCAGCGCCGGCGCGCCCACCTCAAGGACGCGCCGCGTCGCGCGTGGAGTGGCGCTCGATCAGCTCGATCTTGTAGCCGTCCGGGTCCTCCACGAAGGCGATCACGGTAGTGCCGCCCTTGACCGGGCCCGCCTCGCGCGTGACCTTGCCGCCAGCCGCGCGGATACGCTCGCAGGCCGCCGCGGCGTCGTCGGTCTCCAGCGCGACGTGGCCGTAGGCGGTGCCCATCTCGTACTTGTCGACGCCGTAGTTGTAGGTCAGCTCCAGCACGGCCGTCTCGGATTCCGGGCCATAGCCGACGAAGGCCAGGCGGTACTTGTATTCGGGGTTGTCGCTCTGGCGCAGCAGTTGCATGCCGAGGATGCGGGTGTAGAAGTCGATCGAGCGCTGGAGGTCGCCGACGCGGAGCATGGTGTGGAGGAGACGCATTTTTGGGGTTTGGTTGTTGGTGGGGGAGGAGGGTATTTTAGACGGGATGGGGGGTGGGCTTCAAAGGTGGCTGCATGACGTCAGTCTGCTGAGCTTCAAAGTCAACGGCTTTAACGTCAAAGGCTGAACGTCAAAGGCTTAAAGTCAAAGTCAAAGTCAAAGTCAAAGTCAAAGTCAACTTCAAAGTCAAAGGCTTTCGCTCCCCCGGAGCGACCTACTTTCTTTTCCCCGAAAAGAAAGTAGGCAAAGAAAGCGGGCTGCCTGGCCGGCAGGGGCAGAAACGTTGGGGTTTCTCTTGTTGGTGGTTTCGTGGTGGGGCCTGTGGTTCTGCTGGCCTGCTGCCGTTACCGGTTCGGCTGGCCACGATCTGGCTGGCGGTGGTGGTTTCGGGGTCAGACCTATGATGGCGGGCGGACTGCTGGTTCGGGCATCTGCCGTTACCGGTTTTGGCGGTCACGGCGTAGCACCGGCACTGGTTTCGTGGTGGGCGTGGTGGACCCCGCGCGGGTGTGCTGGGTTGCTTTGAACCGGATTGCCTCTCAAGTCAAAACCGTTTGGCAGTGAGATCGAATGGGGGGCCACCACGCCCACCACGAAACCAGCATCGTTCCTACGACGCATCCCTCCGCCCCGGTCGCGGCAGCAGCCTGAAGGGCCTGGACCAACGCCATCATGCAGCGCCACCACGAATCGAACACCGTCCGAGAGAACGTGGCCGCCAAAACCGGTACCGGCAGAACCCCAGCAGAACCACCACCCCCACCACGAAACCACCAACCCGAGAAACCCTGTTCGGCTCTGCCCCTGCCGGCTAGGCAGCCCGCTTTCTTTGCCTACTTTCTTTTCGGGGAAAAGAAAGTAGGTCGCTCCGGGGGAGCGAAAGCCTTTGACTTTGAGGTTGACTTTGACTTTGACTTTAAGCCTTTGACGTTAAAGCCGTTGACTTTGAAGCTCAGCAGACTGACGTCAAACCCCCTCTCAAAAAGTCGGCAACAACTCCGGCGGATGCGCCCGCAACTGCGCCCTCGCATCCCGAAACTCAGGAAAAATCGACGCCACCGTATCCCAGAACCTGGGACTATGGTTCATCTCCTTGAGATGCGCCAGCTCATGCGCCGCCACATAGTCGATCATCGACATCGGAAAATGCATCAGCCGCCAGTTCAGCCGGATCTTGCCGTCGGCGGTGCAACTGCCCCAGCGCGTGGCGGCGGAGGTGAGCGCGAACGCGCTGTGCCGCACGCCGAGCTTTTCGGCGTAGACGTCCAGGCGCTGGGACAGCAGGCGCCTGGCCTGATGCTGCAGCCAGCCCTGCACGCGGTCCTTGATCTGCTGCTCGTCGGCGTGCGGCGGCAGCGCGAGGTGCAGCACGCGGGTGTCGGCGTCGAACAGCAGGATGCCGGCGGGGGACTCGAGCTGCAGCGTGATGGCCTGGCCCAGGAAGGGCAGGCTGGCGCCTTCGCGCCATTGCACGGTGGGCAGCACGCGCCGGGCTTCGCGGTGCCGCCACTCGCCGAGCTTGTTGAAGATCCAGCGCTGCTTTTCGAGGATCGCGGATTCGATGTCGGCCAGCGTCACCCAGCGCGGCGCGGTGATGGACAGGCCGCGGTCGTCGACGGTGAAGCCGATGGTCCGGCGCGACGAGCGCTTGAGCGTGTAGTGCACGCTGCGTTCGCCCACCTGCAGGCGGCGGGCGTTGGGCTGCGGCAGCGGCCAGGGCTGGGCGCCGGGCAGGAGGGGCTGCGCCGGTGTGCATCCGCCCGGCGCCGCGCCGGATGCCGCGCCGTCGCCCGCGAGGGCGTCGGACAGCGGCAACTCCATCTGGGAACCAGGGGCGTCGGGGGATTGGCGCAGCAATTTCATGCGGGCTCGCGGCTCCGGTAGCTCTGGGCGTCGATTCTACGCATATCTTGCTCGATCCACGTCTCCACCTCCTGGTTGAGCTGGTCGGCGGTCTTGTTGGCCGAGGAAATCGGCGCGCCCACGGAGACCGTGATGGTGCCAGGGTACTTCATGAAGGCGTTGCGCGGCCACAGGCGGCCGGAGTTGACCGCGATCGGCACCACCCACGCGCCGGCCTCCACCGCCAGGCGCGCGCCGCCGCTCTTGTAGCGCGGCTTTTCCATGCCCGCGGGCGTGCGCGTGCCTTCCGGGAACATGATGATCCAGGCGCCCTCGGCCAGCCGCTCGCGGCCCTGGCGCACGGCCGAGGCGAACGCGCGCGTGCCTTCCTTGCGGTTGATGTGCACCATCTTGAGCATGCCCAGCGCCCAGCCGAAGAACGGCACCATCAGCAGCTCGCGCTTGAACACGAAGCACATCGGCTTGGGCATGGTGGCGACGTAGGCCACGGTCTCCCAGGCCGACTGGTGCTTGGACAGCACCACCACCGGCTTGTCGAGCACGCCGTCGAAGTTCTCGTAGCCCTCGAAGCGGTAGCGGATGCCGCAGATCAGCGTGGCGGCGGCGATCACCAGCCGCGGCCAGCCGCGCACGAAGGCGTAGCGGCGGTTGGCGCTCATGAACGGAAAGGCGATGAAGCACGCGCAGGCGTAGGGCGGCGTCAGCACCAGCAGGTACAGCGCGAACAGCAGGGAGCGGAGAAAGATCATCGGTGCGGGGAAAGGGCGAAAGGGCGCAGGGGATTCAGGAGGCGGCCAGGCGCGGGGCGCCGTCGCCGGTGAGCAGCCAGCGCGCGAACGCGCGCAGGTCATCGTGGACCAGCGTGCCGGCCGGCAGGCCGCCCTTGGCCAGGGTCTCCCGGCCCTTGCCGGTCAGCACCAGGTGCGGGGCGCAGGCCACCGCCACGCCGGCTTCGAGGTCGCGCAGCGAGTCGCCCACCAGCGGCACGCCCTTGAGCTCCACGCCGAAGCGCTCGGCCAGTTGCTCCAGCATGCCGGGCTTGGGCTTGCGGCAGTCGCAGCCGTCGGCGGCGGTATGCGGGCAGAAGAACACGGCGTCGACGCGCCCGCCGAGATGGGCCAGCGCCTTGTGCATCTTTTCATGCATGGCGTTGAGCGCGCTCATCTCGAACAGGCCGCGGCCGATGCCGGACTGGTTGCTGACGATCACCACGCGGTAGCCGGCCTGGTTGAGCGAGGCGATCGCTTCCAGGCTGCCTTCGATGGCGATCCATTCGTCCGGCGTCTTGATGAACTGGTCGCTGTCGAGGTTGACCACCCCGTCGCGGTCGAGGATGACGAGCTTGGGCGGAGTCTGCGGCATGATGGTCTCCCGGTTCGGTGCGCCCGCCTACGCGGCGAGCTTGGAGATGTCGGCCACGCGGTTGGCCAGCACGTGCAGCGAGGCCAGCAGCGCGAGCCGGTTGGCGCGCAGCTGCGCGTCCTCGGCCATCACCATGACGTCGTTGAAGAAGCGGTCCACCGCGTCGCGCAACTGCGCCAGGTCGCGCAGCGCGGCGGCGAAGTCGCCGCCGGCGAAGGCGGCCTCCACCTGCGGGCGCACGCTCTCGACGGCGGCATGCAGCGCGCTCTCGGCGGCTTCCTGCAGCAGCGCGGGCTGCACCTGGCCCACCGGCTCGGTGTTCTTGCGCAGGATGTTGGTGATGCGCTTGTTGGCCGCGGCCAGCGCCTCGGCCTGCGGCAGCGCGGCGAAGGTGCGCACCGCTTCCAGGCGGGCCAGGATGTCGTCCAGGCGCCGCGGGCGCTGGCTCACCACCGCTTCCACCTCGTTGGTGGTGTAGCCCTTGTCCTTGAGGTAGCCGCGCAGGCGGTCGTAGAGGAAGTCGGCGATGGCGTCCTGCGCGGGCTTGACCGCGGCGATGCCGGCGAACGACTGCTGCGCGATCTCCAGCAGCGTGTCCAGCGCCAGCGGCAGCGGCGTCTCCACCAGCATGCGCAGGATGCCCAGCGCGTGGCGGCGCAGCGCGAACGGATCCTTCTCGCCGGTCGGCGACAGGCCGATGCCCCAGATGCCGACCAGCGTCTCGAGCTTGTCGGCCAGCGCCACGGCCAGGCTCACCGGGCCGGCCGGCAGCGCGTCGCCGGCGAAACGCGGGCGGTAGTGCTCGGAGCAGGCCAGCGCCACTTCCTCGGCCTCGCCGTCGTGGCGCGCGTAGTAGGTGCCCATCGTGCCCTGCAGCTCGGGGAACTCGCCCACCATGTCGGTCAGCAGGTCGGCCTTGGCCAGCTCGGCGCCGCGCATGGCGGCGGCCTTGTCCACGGCGATGCCGGCCGCGGCCAGCGCGTCGGCGATGTGGCCGGCGATCTGCTGCAGGCGCTGCACGCGGTCGAGCTGCGAGCCGATCTTGTTGTGGTAGACCACGCTGCCCAGTTGCGGCACGCGCGAGGCCAGGGTCTTCTTGCGGTCCTGGTCGAAGAAGAACTTGGCGTCGGCCAGGCGCGGGCGCACCACGCGCTCGTTGCCGGTGATGATGGACTGCGGCGTGTCGGTGGCGAGGTTGGAGACGATCAGGAAGCGGTTGCGCAGGTGGCCGGCGGCGTCGGTCAGCGCGAAGTACTTCTGGTTGGTCTGCATGGTCAGGATCAGGCATTCCTGCGGCACTTCGAGGAAGGCTGCCTCGAAATGGCAGGCGTAGACCACCGGCCATTCCACCAGCGAGTTGACTTCGTCGAGCAGCGCGTCGGGCATGATGACGCGGTCGTCGCCGGCCTGTTCCAGCAGCGCGGCGCGGATGCGCTCGCGGCGCGCGGCGTAGCCGGCCAGCACGCGGCCCCGGCTTTCCAGCACGGCGGCGTATTCGCCGGCGTGGGCGATCTCGATCGCGCCGTCGGACAGGAAGCGGTGGCCCTGCGTGGTGCGGCCGGCCTGCAGGCCGAGTGCCGTCACCGGCACGACTTCGGCGCCCAGCAGCGCGATCAGGCGGTGCGCGGGGCGCACGAAGTGCACGGTGCTGCCGTCCGGGCGCTGGTAGCTCATCACCTTGGGGATGGGCAGTTTGGCGATAGTGTCGTCGAGCGCCGCCTGCAGGCCCGCGACCAGCTCGGCGCCGCGCGCGGTGTAGCGGTGGAAGAAGGCGTCGGCCTTGCCGTCGGAGGCGCGCTCCAGGCTGCGCCAGTCGATCGATTCCACGCCCACCGACCTGGCCAGCGCGGCCAGCTTCTTGGCCAGCGGCGGGGTCGGCTCGCCGTTGGCGTCGAGCGCCACCGACAGCGGCAGCACCTTCTCGCGCTGCTCGCGGTCGGGCGCGTTGCGGCGCACGCGGGTCACTTGCGCGGCCAGGCGGCGCGGCGTGGCGAACGCGGTCACGGCCGCGCCGTCACCCAGCAGGCCCTGCGCCGAGAGGCCGGCGAACAGGCCCTGCGCGAAGGCTTCGCCCAGGCGCGCCAGCGCCTTGGGCGGCAGCTCTTCGGTGAACAGCTCGATCAGCAGCGTATCGTTCGAATCGGTCAGGAGTTGCGACATGAATCGTTTCCAGCAAGTTGGGGCACGCGCTGCGCGTCAGCAGCGCGGTGCGGTAGTGGGTTCTACGCCGGACAGCAGCCACAGGCCGTTCTGCTGGCGGAATTGCAGCGTGGTCGCCACGCACTGCGTGTCCGCGCCGGCGGGGCTGCTGCCGCGCGCGCCGGACGCGCCCGCGCCCGGGCGCGGCGCGAAGAAGCGAGCGTCGAGCCGGCGCAGGCGCCGGTCGTAGCGGATCTCGTCGATGCGGCCGCTGACCCAGAAATCGATCCGGGGCGGCAGTTGCGCGGCGGAATAATAGGTCTTGACCAGGCGCTTCACGCGGCCGTTGACGGTCTGCGTCTCGGTCCAGGTCAGCGGGTAGCGGATCGCGCTCTCGTAGGCGCGCAGCGGCACGCGGTGCCAGCCCAGGTCCTTGGAGCCGGACAGGTCGCACGAGAACGTGCGCACCAGTTGGGTCCACTGGTCGAGCGCGTTGTTGGGGCCGAACGCACCATGCCAGTGCCGGTCGATGGCCTGCTGCAGCGCCTGCGGGTTGGCCTCGCACACGTTGGACAGGTCGGCCGGCAGGTACAGCGCCTGCGGGCTGGGCACGGGCACGGTGGCGCCGGCCGCGCCGCGCGCGGCCAGGGCCAGCACCGCCAGGGCAGCGCCCCGGCGCCAGGCGCCGCGCGCGGCGCGCGTCATGCGGCGGCCTCGCGGTCGCACATCGGGAAGCCCAGCGCCTCGCGCGATTCGTAATAGGCCTGCGCGACCGAGCGCGACAGGTTGCGGATGCGGCCGATGTAGGCGGCGCGCTCGGTGACGGAGATGGCGCCGCGCGCGTCCAGCAGGTTGAAGGTGTGCGCGGCCTTGAGCAGCTGCTCGTAGGCGGGCAGCGGCAGGCGCCTGGCGGCCTCGGCTTCCTGTCCTTCGGCGGCGCCCATCAGGCGCTTGGCCTCGGCCTCATGCTCGGCGAAATGGCGGAACAGGATCTCGGTGTTGCTCTGCTCGAAGTTGTAGGTGGACTGCTCCACCTCGTTCTGGTGGTACACGTCGCCGTAGGTCAGGCGGCGGGTCTTGCCGTTCTCTTCCCACTCGGTCCAGACCAGGTCGTAGACGTTCTCGACCTTCTGCAGGTACATCGCCAGCCGCTCGATGCCGTAGGTGATCTCGCCGGTGATCGGCTTGCAGTCGATGCCACCGACCTGCTGGAAGTAGGTGAACTGGGTCACTTCCATGCCGTTGAGCCAGACTTCCCAGCCCAGGCCCCAGGCGCCCAGCGTGGGGTTCTCCCAGTCGTCCTCGACGAAGCGGATGTCGTTCTGCTTGAGGTCCAGGCCCAGCGCCTCGAGCGAGCCCAGGTACAGCTCCAGGATGTTCTCGGGCGCGGGCTTGAGCACCACCTGGTACTGGTAATAGTGCTGCAGGCGGTTGGGGTTCTCGCCGTAGCGGCCATCCTTGGGGCGGCGCGACGGCTGCACGTAGGCGGCGCGCCACGGCTCCGGCCCGATCGCGCGCAGGAAGGTGTGCACGTGCGAGGTTCCGGCGCCGACCTCCAGATCGATGGGTTGCAAGAGTGCGCAGCCCTGCCGGTCCCAGTAGGACTGCAGGGTGAGGATCATTTGTTGGAAGGTCAGCATAGGCGAAGACGGCAAAGACGACGGCGAAGACAAGTAGGGGCCCGCATGGGGTGCTCGATCACGCAGGGCCGGCAGGCGAGGGCGCCGCCGCGGCGGCAAAAGTCGCCAGAAGTCGCCGGGGCGTCGCACGGAGTTCGTGCCAAACCCCGAATTCTATCGGTTTTTTCCGCCAGGCCCGTCATCGGCACGGCCCTTGCATGTCATGGCGCGCTGGCGGGGCGTTTCGGGTGGCATCGGGGCGCTGTCGGGGGCGCTGTCGGCGCTCCGCAACGAATCGGGTAAACACCGAAGCCCCCTAAAGTCCCTGCCGATACTTGTCGATAGCGTTTTTGTATACAGTATTAGGCAGAGCCGCGCGCAGCGCCGTCATTGCTGCCGCAGCGGCCGAACCATCCGAATTCATCCACACGGACACCCAAACGGGGACACTGGTCATGTCGCTTCTTTCTCGCAAGCCCTATCTCGTCGCCATCGCCGTGATGATCGCCGCCGCGCTGCTGTCCGCCGTGGCGGGCGTCTCGGCCTAGCCCGGCCCGGGCCCGCTGCCTAGCCGCGCGCGCGCCGCCGCCAGGCGGCGGCCAGCACCAGCACGCAGCCCGCCAGCGCCGGCACGTTGCCCCAGCGCACGAACGGCGTGAAGCCCTGCGTGCCCTGCACGGTGGCCGTCAGCGTGCCGACCGTGAAGGTGGGCAGGCGCGCGCTCACCACGCCGTCGGGCGCGACCACGGCGGTCATGCCGGTGTTGGTCGAGCGCAGCATCGGCCGGCGCGTCTCCAGCGCGCGCATGCGCGAGATCTGCAGATGCTGGTCCAGCGCGATGGTGTCGCCGAACCACGCCAGGTTGGTCACGTTGGCCAGGATGTTGGCCGGCACCGGCTGGCTGCGCAGGGTCTCGGCGATTTCCTCGCCGAACAGATCCTCGTAGCAGATGTTGGGCGCCACCATGATGCCGCGCACCGGCAGCGGCGCCTGGTCCAGCCCGCCGCGGCGGAAATCCCCGAGCGGCATCTTCATCATGTCGACGAACCAGTGGAAGCCGAACGGGATGAACTCGCCGAACGGCACCAGGTGGTGCTTGTTGTAGCGGTAGAGCTGCTGCGTCAGCGGGCCCAGGCCGAACACGCTGTTGGTGAAGTCCACCGGCGAGTCCGCGCCGGCCGCGCCGAACAGCACGGTGGTGCTGCTGGCCGCGCTGAAGTCGCGCACGGCGATGGCGATGTCCACCGGCAGGTCCTGCAGGATGACCGGGAACGCGGTTTCCGGCGTGACCACGAGGTCGGCCGGCGTGGCCGTGATCAGGTCGCGGTACAGCTCCAGCGAGCGCTGCACGCCGGCCGGCTCGAACTTGATGTCCTGCGCCACGTTGCCTTGCAGCAGCCGCACCGAGATGGGCTTGCCGGCCGGCGTGGTCCAGGCCAGCGGCGCCAGCGCCGCGCCGGCCAGCGGCAGCGCGGCGGCGACCGCCAGCGCGAGCCAGCCGCCGCGCCGGCCATCGCGCCGGTCATCACGCCGGTCGTTGCGGGCAAAGCCGCGCACCGCCGCCGCCAGCAGCGCGGCCACGGCGCCGGCCAGCGCGCCGATGCCGTACACGCCGACCAGCGGCGCGAAGCCGGCCAGCGGACCGTCGCTGTGGGCATAGCCGCTGGCCAGCCACGGGAAGCCGGTAAACACCACGCCGCGCAGCCATTCCGACAGGCCCCACGCGGCGCCGAAGGCCAGCGGCATCAGCAGCGCCGAAGCCCGCGCGCGCGCGCCCAGCCAGTGCCAGGCCGCGGCGGCCAGCGCCGGGTAGAGCGAGAGATAGGCGGCGAACAGCAGCACGGCCAGGAGCGCCATCCAGGCCGGCATCTCGCCATAGACGTGCATGCTGATGTAGAGCCACCACACGCCGGACAGGAACCAGCCCAGGCCGAAGGCGTAGCCGGCGGCGGCGGCGCCGCGCGCGCGCGGCGCGTCGGCGACCAGCGCCACCAGCCCGGCCAGCGACAGCAACTGCAGCCACCACCAGGTGTGGGGCGCGTAGGCCTGGGTGTGGGCCACGCCGAGCACCGCGGCCAGCAGCAGGCGCGGCAGGCCGGCGCCGCGCGCGCGTTCGCGCCCGGCGGCGGCCGCACCGGTCCGGTCCGGGAACGGGCTCCTCATGCGCCGTCCAGGCCGGACGGCACGGCGGGCGCCTCGCGGCGCACCAGCAGCAGGTGTACCTGGCGCGCGTCGGCGCGCAGGACCTCGAAGCGCACCGGCGGCAGCACCACCACTTCGCCGCGGTGCGGGACGTGGCCGAGGTGGTTGCTCAGCAGGCCGCCCACGGTGTCCACGTCCTGGTCGGAGAAGTGGGTGCCGAAGACCTCGTTGAACTGCTCGATCTCGGTCAGGCCGTGCACGCGCCAGCCGCCGTCGGGCAGTTGCACGATGTTGTCGTGGTCCTCGTCGAGGTCGAACTCGTCCTCGATGTCGCCCACGATCTGCTCCAGCACGTCCTCGATCGTGACCAGCCCGGCGACGCCGCCGTACTCGTCCACCACCATCGCGATGTGGTTGCGGTTGATGCGGAACTCGCGCAGCAGGATGTTCAGGCGCTTGGATTCGGGGATGAAGACCGCCGGGCGCAGGGTCTCGCGCAGGTCGAACTGTTCGTCCGTGTAGTAGCGCAGCAGGTCCTTGGCCAGCAGGATGCCGATGACGTTGTCGCGGCTGCCCTCGTAGACGGGAAAGCGCGAGTGCGCGGTCTGCCGCATGAAGGGGATGAAGCTGTCCGGCGCGTCGGCGATGTTGACCATGTCCATCTGGCCGCGCGGCACCATGATGTCGCGCGCGGTCAGCTCGGAGACCTGGAACACGCCCTCGATCATGGAGAGGGAGTCGGCGTCGATCAGGTTGCGGGCGTGCGCATCCTGCAGCACCGCAAGCAGTTCAACGCGGGATTCGGGCTCGGGGGAGATGAAATCCGAGAGCCGTTCGAGCAGGGATCGGGGTCGGTCGACTGGCTTCGAACTGGGATAAGGGTCGTTCATGGCGCGGCGAGCGCGTGGTGGAGATCGGTCAAAGGATACACCAAAAGAGTTTGCGTTCCGTGACAGCGCAAGGCCGTGCGGCGCGGGCGCCGCACCGCGCGGCCCCGGGCGCGGCGGGCTCAGGCGGCCTTGCCGCGCACGAGGTAGGGATCGGCGAAACCGAGCGCCTGCAGGGTCTCGGTCTCGATCGCCTCCATCTCCTCGGCCTCGGCGTCGTCCTCGTGCTCGTAGCCCTGCGCGTGCAGCACGCCGTGCACGATCAGGTGGGCATAGTGTGCCTCGAGCGGCTTTTTCTGCTCGCGCGCTTCGCGCTCCACCACCGGGCAGCACAGCACGATGTCGCCGCTGACCGGGTCGGACTCGTGCTCGGCGTAGGCAAAGGTCAGCACATTGGTGGCGTAGTCCTTGCCGCGGTAGCTGCGGTTCAGGCCGCGGCCTTCTTCCTCGCCGACGAAGCGCACGGTCAGCGCGGCGTCGGCGTACAGCGCCGATTTCACCCAGGTCTGCACCTTGCGCTGCGTGGGCAGGCCGCGGCGGCCCCGCATGCCGTTGCCGTACTGCAGCGCGAGGTCGAGTTCGGGCGGCGTGGCGGGCGTGCCCGTGGTGGTGACCAGCGGGGTGGCGGTGACGGCCACCGAGAGCGCGTCGTGGTTGTCCGGGCGCACCAGCAGGCCGGCCTGCTGGCGGTCGTCGGTGTGCTCGGCCAGCAGCGCGAGCACGCCGTCGGCGGCCTGCGACAGGTCCACGGTGAGGCTGCGGCCGTCGGCCAGCTGCACGCGCAGCGCATGCGCCTGGGTCTTGCGCGCGCGCCCGTCGGCGTCGAACAGGATCAGGCTGGCGGCGGCGTTCTTGATATTGGTGTTTACGGTCATTCGGTCAGGCATCCCGGTGCTGGGCATGGTATTCGTCATAGGCATCCACGATGCGCGCCACCAGCGGATGGCGCACCACGTCGATGCTCGTAAAGCGCGTCATGGCCACGCCGCGCACGTCGCGCAGCACGTGCTGCGCCTCCACCAGGCCGCTTTTCTGGCCGCGCGGCAGGTCGATCTGCGTGGTGTCGCCGGTGATCACCGCCTTGGAGCCGAAGCCGATGCGCGTGAGGAACATCTTCATCTGCTCCGGCGTGGTGTTCTGCGCTTCGTCGAGGATGATGAAGGCATGGTTGAGCGTGCGCCCGCGCATGTAGGCCAGCGGCGCGATCTCGATCATCTGGCGCTCGAACATCTTCTGCGTGCGGTCGAAGCCGAGCAGGTCGTAGAGCGCGTCGTAGAGCGGGCGCAGGTAGGGGTCGACCTTCTGCGCCAGGTCGCCGGGCAGGAAGCCCAGGCGCTCGCCAGCCTCCACCGCCGGGCGCGTGAGCACGATGCGCTTGACCGCGTCGCGCTCGAGCGCGTCCACCGCGCAGGCCACCGCCAGGTAGGTCTTGCCGGTGCCGGCCGGGCCGATGCCCAGCGTCAGATCGTGGGCCAGGATGTTGCGCAGGTAGTCGCGCTGCATCGGCGTGCGGCCCTGCAGCCCGGTGCGGCGCGTGTGCAGCACCGGCGAGCTGTCCTCGCCCGTGCCGGCCTCGGCGGCATCGGCGCCCTCGGGCACGTAGCCGCCGTGCGCGGCCGACTGGCGCGCCTCCACCAGGCCGAGCTGCACGTCGTCGATCGACAGCGCGCCGCGCGCCTGGTTGTAGAAGCGCTCGAGCGCCGCGGCGGCCTCGCGCGCGTAGGCGCCGCGCACCGTCATGCGGTGGCCGCGGCGCTGGATGGTGACGTCGAGCGCCTGCTCGATCTGGCGCAGGTTCTCGTCCAGCGGCCCGCACAGGTTCTGCAGGCGGGTGTTGTCGTCCTTGGGGGCGACGAATTCGGCTGAGGGGATCTTCATCTGGGCGGTCTTGTTCTTGTCGTTCCGGTCTGCATGGGCGCGGTTCGCGCGGCGCTACTGGCGCACCACGATCTCGCCGCGCAGCGAGTGCGGGAAGGCCTCGGTGATCGCCACCTCCACCATCTCGCCCACCAGGCGGTCGCGGCCGGCCTGCGGCACGCCGGGCAGCGCGAAGTTCACCACGCGGTTGTTCTCGGTGCGGCCGTGCAGCTCGGTCGGGTCCTTGCGCGCCGGGCCTTCGACCAGGATGCGCTGCACCGTGCCGACCATGCCGCGGCTGATGCGCTGCACGTTTTCCTCGATGGTGGCCTGCAGGCGCTGTAGGCGGCGCAGCTTGACCTCGTGCGGCGTGTCGTCGGACAGGCTGGCCGCCGGCGTGCCGGGGCGCGGGCTGAAGATGAACGAGAACGAGGTGTCGTAGCCGATCTCCTCGATCATCGCCATCAGCTTGTCGAAGTCGGCGTCGGTCTCGCCGGGGAAGCCGACGATGAAGTCCGACGACAGCGACATGTCCGGGCGGATCGCGCGCAACTTGCGGATGATGCTCTTGTACTCCAGCACGCTGTAGCCGCGCTTCATCGCCATCAGGATGCGGTCCGAGGCATGCTGCACCGGCAGGTGCAGGTGGTTGACCAGCTTCGGGCAGCGCGCGTACATCTCGATCAGGCGCGGCGTGAATTCCTTCGGGTGGCTGGTGGTGTAGCGGATGCGCTCGATGCCGGGGATCTCGGCCACGTACTCGATCAGCAGCGCGAAGTCGGCGATCTCGCTGGTGCCGCCCATCGCGCCGCGGTAGGCGTTGACGTTCTGGCCCAGCAGCGTGACCTCGCGCACGCCCTGTCCGGCCAGGCCGGCGATTTCCGCCAGCACGTCCTCGAACGGGCGCGAGACTTCCTCGCCGCGCGTGTAGGGCACCACGCAGTAGCTGCAATACTTGGAGCAGCCTTCCATGATCGAGACGAACGCGCTCGGGCCTTCCACGCGCGCCGGCGGCAGGTGGTCGAACTTCTCGATCTCGGGGAACGAGATGTCCACCTGCGAGCGGCCGGTCTGGCGGCGGCGGTTGATCATCTCGGGCAGGCGGTGCAGCGTCTGCGGGCCGAACACCACGTCCACGTAGGGCGCGCGCTGCACGATGGCCGCGCCTTCCTGGCTGGCCACGCAGCCGCCCACGCCGATCACCAGTTCGGGCTTGAGCGCCTTGAGCGCCTTCATGCGGCCCAGCTCCGAGAACACCTTCTCCTGCGCCTTCTCGCGCACCGAGCAGGTGTTGAAGAGGATCACGTCGGCGTCCTCGGGGTTGTCGGTCTTCTCCAGGCCGTCGGTGGCGTGGAGCACGTCTACCATCTTGTCCGAGTCGTACTCGTTCATCTGGCAGCCGTAGGTCTTGATGAATACTTTCTTCATGGTGCCGGTCTCAGTGGTTTACCTGGGGGCATCAGGGTTTGGGGGACGAATGCGGTCGTGGCCGCGGATTGCAGCCACGAATGGCAGCCACGGACGGCGGTCACTGCGCCGTCTTCTCCTTCTGCTCCTGCTCGCTCAGCACCCACGCCGTCAGCAACTGGCCGTAGAGATCCAGCCTGAAGCGCACCGGCAGCTTCTGGCCGGCTACCGCGGCGACCGGCAGCAACTGGTTGTCGGTGCCGAACAGCCGCAGCCCCGGCGCCACGCCCACGGCCTTGCCGTCGAGCGTGGCCGACAGCGGCGCGCTGGCCGACGGCGTGGCCAGCACCAGCTGCGCGCGCGCCGCGTCGGCGGGAATCACGCGCAGCGGCACCTGCGCCAGCGCGCCGGCCGGCAACAGGGCGGCGCCCGCCGCAAGCGTGGCCAGCGTGGCGGCAAGCAGACAGGCACGGATGGTCGGCGCGCGGCGCGCGGCGCGGTTGGCTGGCATGGGGGCTCCGGCGAGAGGTTCGGGAATGGTTCGGAACAGCCTCGGCAAGGCTTCGGCAAGCAAAGGGCAACCCGCCATTCTACCCGCTCGCGCCATCCCTGGCGCCCCGCAGGCCCGCCGCTAGAACAGGCTGGATGCCTCTTGCAGCACACGCTGCTTCGACACCGTACCCATCAACTCGCGCCCGGCCGCGTCGCGCACCAGCGGGATGCGGTTGAGCGCGTGGTGGGTAAACAGTTGCAGCGCGTCGGGCAGGTGGGACTCCGGCGTCAGCGTGGGGAAGTCGCGCTCGCACAGCGCCGCCAGCGCCGCGCCCGGCTGCTCGCGCAGCGCGCGCTGCACGGCGTGGATCGACAGCGCGCCGAGCAGGCGGCCCTCGGGGCACACCACGTACAGATAGCGCGTGCCGGTCTCGGCGAACTTGTCGCTGGCCTGCGCGAGCGTGGCGTCGGGGCCGATGATGGTGTCGGTCGGGTCGCACAGCCCGGCCAGCGTCAGGGCGCGCGCGCGCTCGGCCGCGGCCGAGGCCTGGGTGCGCTCCGCTACCACGCTGTAGAGCGACAGCGTCTGGCAGCGCGAGGCGGTGTAGTACGCCGCCGCCGCGCCGATCATGCCCGGCAGCAGCAGCGCCGGCGCCAGCGTCATCTCGAACACCATCAGCACCGACATCAGCGGCGCCTGGCTGGTGGCGGCCAGGAACGCGGCCATGCCCACCAGCGGCAGCAGCGGCGCGCCGGCGCCGCCCGGCACGGCCGGCGCCAGCAACTGGCCCAGCGCCGCGCCCACGAACAGCGACGGCGTGAACACCCCGCCCACCGCGCCCGAGCCCATGCTCAGCACCGTGGCCGCCAGCTTGGCCAGCAGCACCGCCGCCAGCGGCACGCTCAGCGCATGCGCCTGCAGGATGGACTGGATGGTGTAGTAGCCGTTGCCCACCACCTCGGGCACCCGCATCGCCAGCACGCCCACCAGCGCGCCGCCCAGCGCCAGGCGCGGCACCAGCCCGCCGGGCACGTGCGAGAAGGCGGCCCTGGCCAGGCTCGAGGCGCGCATGAAGCCGGCGCCGGCCACGCCCGCGAGCACGCCCAGCAGCGCGGCGGCCAGCAGCATCGGCGGGTGCAGCAGGTCCGACGGCACGCTCAGCCCCGGGTAGAGCGGCTGCAGGCCGCCGTGCAGCTGGCTGACCACGGTGCCGGCCACCGAGGCCAGGAACAGCGGCATCAGCCGCTGCACCGCCACCGCGCCGAACACCACCTCGGCGACGAACACCGCCGCCGAGAGCGGCGTGTGATAGACCGAGGCCAGCCCGGCCGCGGCGGCGCAGGCGGTGAGCATGCGCCGCAGGTTGGTGTCGCCGTCCGGCCCCGGGCGCCCGCGCGCCGACGGGAACACCGAGCCGCACAGCGCGGCGAGCTGGATCATGGCGCCTTCCTTGCCGACCGAGCTGCCGGTGACGATCGAGCAGAACGAGGACAGCGCGCGCAGCAGCGTGATGCGCACCGGCAGGCGTCCGGTGCCGCTGGCCACCGCTTCCATATAGTCGGACACGCCGGGCTGGGCCGCGTTGAGGCGCGCGGCGGCGCTCAGCAGCAGACCCGCCACCACGCCGCCGAGCGTCGGGATCGCCACGCGCCAGGCCAGCGCCAGCCCGGCGAACACGGTGACGATGTCGGCGCGCGTGCCGAACATGGCCAGCCCGCTGGCGTCCAGCGCCTCCTTGAACAGGGTGGTGACGATGGCGGCGGCGATCCCCACCGGGATGGCGGTGAAAAGGGTGACTTCCTGGTCTTCGATGAATCGGAACCGCATCGTGTCTGCATCCGGGGGCGAGGGGGGATGCGCCGCCGCCCGCCCGCGCCGCGGCCACGGGCCAGGCGGGGCAAGGCTTGGCTGGCAGCATCATAGCGCAGGGGGCGGCGCTTTTTTTCGGGGTTTGCCCGCCGGGCCGCGGCGGGCGGCGGCGCCGGGATCTTGCCGCAAACGAGGTTGGCCCCTGCGCGCGGACGCCAGGCTGTTACACTAGCGGTCTTTCCTCCAAAGAAGCGGGGGCAGTCGCCTCGCTTCGCCGGCCGTGTTGGCCGGTTTTCGGTTTTCTCACTCACGTCGCCCCCGCGATTGGCGCACCGCGTGCGCAAAGGGCGGCCGAAGCGTCAATTCATGTCTTTTTCCGAACTTGGCTTGTCCGACAAGCTCCTGCGTGCAGTGGCCGAACAGGGCTATACCACGCCGACCCCGATTCAAGCGCAGGCCATCCCCGCCATCCTCAAGGGCGGCGACCTGCTCGCCGGCGCGCAGACCGGCACCGGCAAGACGGCCGGCTTCACGCTGCCGCTGCTGCAACTGCTGTCCGAATCCCCGGCCAGCCGCGAACCCGCGCGCGGCCAGCGCCTGCCGGTGCGCGCCCTGGTCCTCACGCCCACCCGCGAACTGGCGGCGCAGGTCGAGGAAAGCGTGCGCAACTACGGCAAGTACCTCAAGCTGCGCTCGATGGTGATGTTCGGCGGCGTCGGCATCAACCCGCAGATCGAGCAGCTCAAGCGCGGCGTCGACATCGTGGTGGCCACGCCCGGCCGCCTGCTGGATCACCTGTCCCAGCGCACCATCGATCTCTCGCACGTGGAAATCCTGGTGCTGGACGAAGCCGACCGCATGCTCGACATGGGCTTCATCCACGACATCCGCAAGATCCTCAACGTGCTGCCGCCGAAGCGCCAGAACCTGCTGTTCTCGGCCACCTTCTCGGACGAGATCCGCGGCCTGGCCGACCGGCTGCTCGACAACCCCGCCTCGATCGAGGTGGCGCGCCGCAACACCACGGCCGAAACGGTGGCGCAGCGCGTCTACCCGGTGGACCGCGAGCGCAAGCGCGAACTGCTGGCCCATCTCGTGCGCGAGAACGACTGGCACCAGGTGCTGGTGTTTACGCGCACCAAGCATGGCGCCAACCGCCTGGCCGAGCAGCTCGACAAGGACGGCCTGTCGGCGCTGGCGATCCACGGCAACAAGAGCCAGTCCGCGCGCACGCGCGCGCTGACCGAGTTCAAGGCCGGCACGCTGCGCCTGCTGGTGGCCACCGACATCGCCGCGCGCGGCATCGACATCGACCAGCTTCCCCACGTGGTCAACTACGACCTGCCCAACGTGCCCGAAGACTACGTGCACCGGATCGGCCGCACCGGCCGCGCCGGCGCCGAGGGCGAGGCGATCTCGCTGGTGTGCGTGGACGAGGCCGGCCTGCTGCGCGACATCGAGCGCCTGATCAAGCGCCAGATCGAAAAGACCGTGCTGCCGGGCTTCGAGGTCGATCCGTCGATCCCGCCCGAGCCGATCCAGAAGGGCCGGCAGGCCCGCGGCCAGGGCAATGGCGGCGGTGGCGGTGGTGGCCGTGGCCGCGCCCCGGCCCCCGCGGGCGGCGGCCAGCCGCGCGCGCGCGCGCCCGAAGGCGGCGAGCGCCAGCAGCGTCCGGCCCGCGCGCCGCAAGGCCGCGGCACCGCCGCGCCGGCCGGCGCCGAAGGCCAGCGCCGCGCGCCGCAGCCGCAGGGCCAGCGTCCCGCGCAGGGTGGCGGCCGTCCGGCGCAGGCCGGCCAGGGCGCGCCGCGCAACGGCCAGGCCAACGGCAACCGCGCCGCCGGCAATGGCAATGGTGGTGGTAACGGCAACGGCGGTGGCCGCGGCGGCAACGGTGGCGGCGACGTCAACGGCAACGTCGCGCAGCCGCGCGGCGGCCAGGGCCGCCGTCCGGCGCCGCAAGCCGCGCTGCTGGGCGGCCAGCGCAAGACCGGCCGCTGATTCCCCTACGGCGGCCGCGCATCATGTCCAGCTCAGGCTTCGATCTTCCGGGTACGGGCGATGGCGTCGATGATGGCGGCGTGCCCTACGCCGGCCTGACGCCGGACCTGCTGCTCGACGCGCTGGAAGCCGCCGGCTTCCAGCCGGACGGCCGCCTGCTGGCGCTCAACAGCTACGAGAACCGGGTCTGGCAGGTCGGCATCGAAGACAGCGCGCCGGTGGTGGCCAAGTTCTACCGGCCCGGCCGCTGGAGCGACGCCGCCATCCTGGAGGAACACGCGTTCGTGCAGCAACTGGCCGACGCCGAGATCCCGGCGGTGCCGGCCATCGCGCGCGACGGCCGCACGCTGCTGGCGCACGCGGGCTTCCGCTTCGCGGTGTTCCCGCGCTGCGGCGGGCGCGAGCCCGAGCTCGACCGCGCCGACACGCTGACCTGGCTCGGCCGCTTCATCGGCCGCATCCACGCGGTCGGCGCCACGCGGCCCTACGTCGCGCGCCCGGCCATCGACGTGGACACGTTCGGCGTGGCCCCGCGCGACTGGCTGCTGGCGCACGACTGCATTCCGCACGACCTGCGCCCGGCCTGGGAAGCGGTGGCGGCGCTCGCCATCGACGGCGCGCGCCGCTGCTACGAGCGCGCCGGCGAACTGCCGCTGCTGCGCCTGCATGGCGACTGCCATCGCGGCAACGTGCTGTGGATAGAGGCATCGCAGGCCGGCGCGCGTCCGCCCGGCCCGCACTTCGTCGACTTCGACGACAGCCGCATGGGCCCGGCCGTGCAGGATCTGTGGATGCTGCTCGAAGGCGACCGCGCCGCGATGCAGCGCCAGATGGCCGACATCCTGGCCGGCTACGAGGACTTCGCGGAATTCCATCCGCGCCAGCTCCACCTGATCGAGGCGCTGCGCACGCTGCGCCTGCTGCACTACAGCGCGTGGCTGGCCAGCCGCTGGCGCGACCCGGCCTTCCCCGCGGCCTTTCCGTGGTTCGGCACGGCGCGCTACTGGCAGGACCGCATCCTCGAACTGCGCGAGCAGGTCGCGCTGATGGACGAGCCGCCGCTCTGGCCGGCATGAAGCCCGGCCGGACCCGGACATCAGCCCGGGCACAAGCGCGGCCTAAAGCAAGCGGCGCGGACCGCGCAGGCCTTACTTCTTGTCCTGCGCCTTGACCAGCACCACCGGGCACGGCGCATGCGCCAGCACCCGACCCGCCACCGAGCCGATCACCGCGTCGAAGAACGAGCCGCGCCCGTGCGTGCCCATGACGATGCCCTGCGCGTCCACGCTGGTGGCATAGGCCACGATGCGCTCCGGCGCGAAGCCGTGCAGCGCGTGGCGCTCGAAGGCGACGCCGCCCGCGGCGAGAATGTCCGACACCGACTTCATGGCCTTGTCGCTTTCCTCCTGATGCCAGGCGTCGATGGTTTCCTTGCTGACGAAGGCGCGTACCTGTCCGGTGACTTCCGGCGTCACGTGCACCACGTGCACGGTGAAGCCGCTCTGCAGCAGGCGGCCTTCGATGATGAAGCGCGCGGCGGCATCGGCAAAGGGCGAACCATCGGTGGCAAGCACGATATTGGTCATGGGGCGATCTCCTGATTGAGCAACGGTTGTCCTGGCGTGGCTGCGCCCCGGGGTGCAGGCCGGGACGGCGTGCGGACAGCCGGGGGCGGCCATTGCGGGCAATGATGGCACCGATGGCAGGCGCCTGCCAGGATCCAGATCAAGTTATGTCGATTTCGGCACTCGCCGCCGGCGGGTTTTTTTATTTCACGATGACTCCAGCACCGAAATTCGCTGGCCTACGCCCCAGTTCGATACAGCAGGTTTATCAATAACTTAGGCGAGTTCAACATATGCCGGTGCTTTCCGAAATCTGACCTGACTTCCAGCCGCCTGACTCCTATCCGGCCCTTGGAATCCGGGTCTTTCCGAGGAGTCATCATGGCTAAGATCAAACTCACTAAGTCCGCTGTCGACGCGGCACAACCCCAGGCAGAGGCTGTCGAACTTCGGGACACGCTGGTTCCCGGCTTCCTGTGCAAGATTACCCCGGCGGGTCGCAAGGTGTTCATGCTCCAGTACCGGACGAACGCCGGCGAGCGCCGCAAGCCGTCGCTAGGGTTGTACGGGGAACTCACCGTCGAACAGGCGCGGTCGCTGGCGCAGGAGTGGCTGGCCCAGGTCCGTCGGGGCGGCGATCCCGCCGCAGAGAAAGCGGAGGCGCGCCAGGCCCCCACGGTCGAGGAGCTATGCACGAAGTTCATGGAGGACTACTCCAAGAAGCGCAACAAGCTCAGCACTCAGGCCGGCTATCAGGCCGTCATCAATCGCAACATCATCCCGCTGCTAGGCCGCAAGAAAGTTCAGGACGTGAAGCGTCCTGACATCGCCGGGTTGATGGAAAAGCTTTCGTACAAGCAGACCGAGGCGAACAAGGTCTTCAGCGTCCTGCGCAAGATGTTCAACATGGCCGAGGTTTGGGGCTATCGGCCCGACGGCACCAACCCGTGCCGTCACGTCCCGATGTTCCCTGCCGGCAAATCCACCCACCTCATCAGCGATGAAGAAATGGGCAGCTTGTTTCGGCAGCTCGACAAGATCGAGTCGGATGGGCTGGAAAGCTACGTCATCCCTTTGGGAATCCGCCTGCAATTCGAGTTTGCTGGTCGCCGCTCCGAAATCATCGCGCTGGAATGGGACTGGGTTGACCTGCAGAACCGGCGCGTCGTCTGGCCCGACAGCAAGACCGGCGGCATGTCCAAGCCCATGAGCGAGGAAGCCTACCAGCTACTCTCGACGGCACCTCGGCAGCCGGGCAGCCGCTACGTGCTGCCTTCTCCGAGCCACCCTGGCAAGCATCTGACTACGGGCGAGTATTACGGCGGCTGGAGCCGTGCACTCAAGGCGGCTGGCGCCACGCACGTGGGCACGCACGGCATTCGCCACCGTTCGGCGACCGACATTGCCAATTCGGGCATCCCGGTCAAGGTCGGCATGGCGCTGACGGCGCACAAGACCGTTGTGATGTTCATGCGCTACGTCCACACGGAGGACAAGCCGGTGCGAGACGCGGCCGAACTGGTGGCGAATCGTCGCAAGACGATCACCGGGATGCAACGAGCCAAAGAGGTGGTGGCATGACCCGGCGCAAGGCATCCATCGCGTCGCCAGCAGCGCCGGTAGCGTTGCTGGGCGACATTCGGGCACTGATCGAGGCGTCGCACCAGCGCGCCGCCTCGGCGGTCAATGCCGAGCTGACCCTGCTGTTCTGGCGCATCGGCCAACGTATCCATACGGAAGTGCTGGCTGGGCAGCGGGCCGGGTACGGCGAGGAAATCCTGCCGACCCTGGCTGAGCAGCTTGCCCGTGACTATGGGCGTGGATTCGGGGAGAAGAATCTGCGCCGGATGGTCAAGTTCGCCGCCACTTTCCCAGAGGAACCAATTGTCGCGACACTGTCGCGACAATTGAGCTGGTCGCATTTCGTCCTGCTGCTGGCGCTCAAGGAACCGATGCAGCGGGATTACTATGCGCAGATGGCCGGCGTCGAACGCTGGAGTGTTCGAACACTGCGCGAGCGCATCGACTCGATGCTGTACGAGCGCACGGCGCTATCTAAGAAACCCGACGAGACAATTGCGCAAGAGTTGGCGACCCTGCGCGATGCGCAGCGCATGTCGCCGGCGCTGGTCATGCGCGACCCATACATCCTCGACTTCCTGGGCCTGCGCGACACCTGGCAGGAAGGCGACCTGGAGACGGCGATCATCCGCGAAATGGAATCCTTCCTGCTGGAGTTGGGCGCGGGCTTCTCCTTCGTCGCCCGTCAGAAGCGCATCCAGATCGACGACGAGGATTTCCACCTCGACCTGCTGTTCTACAACCGCAAGCTGCGGCGGATGGTGGCGGTGGAGCTGAAGATCGGCGAGTTCAAGGCCGCGTACAAGGGACAGATGGAGCTTTACCTACGCTGGCTCGACAAGCACGAACGCGAGCCGGAGGAGGCCTCCCCACTGGGGATCATTCTCTGCACCGGCAAGAAGCGTGAGCAGATCGAGTTGCTGGAGTTGGACAAGTCCGGCATCCATGTTGCTGAGTACCTGACCACTTTGCCGCCGCGTGCGGTGCTGGGTGAACGGTTGCAGCAGGCGGCCGCACGTGCGCGTGTCCAGATCGAGCAGCACGAAGAGAACCCAAAAAAATGCCGAATTTGACGCCGTGGGAGGTTGTCGGCGAACTGGAAGCATTCCTTACGGAGCGTCCATTTGGGCTTCGACGGTGCCCCCCCACTCTATGGAATTTGGTCATAGCCAAAGGCGCATGCCGCGAGCTTCCGGGTGACTTGATACTCTTCACCAGAATACTGGCGGATGCGCCCGCGCTCCGAAATCAAGTGCAAGTTCTTCCTCGCACGCGATCCGATGACATAAAGCAATTTCATCGCGCTTTCTTGTCCGTTCGGGTCATTGAAGTGCGGCACCATGTCTTCCAACAAGGCGTAGGCGATCACTGCGTCAAACTCTGCCCCTTTCACGCCATGGATTGTTGAAATGGTTATGCCAGTCCGGCTCTGAAATACCTTTCTGAATGTCTCGATGTCTCCGATGAATTCGCTGCCTTCGCTCTTCAGCCGATCAATTCTCGCTTGTGAGCTATCGAAAAACGCTGTGTGATGTTCTTGAAGTAGCGAGAAAAGACGAAAATCAATCGACAAGTTGACAAACAGCGTTTCAAAGAATGTGCGGAGATAGGCGAGCCCATCCGCTTCGTCGATCTTGATCGTATTGCATTCCCTTAACAGGGATTTTCGCGTGAGCTTCGACACGCTCGCCCCAGCCGCCTCTAGGTCATTCAAGATATCCCCCGCCCAACGGAGTCTGCGCACATACATTCCCGGCGACGCCTGGGTCAGCGCAATCTTC
>NZ_BBQM01000001.1 GCF_000876015.1 Cupriavidus basilensis
TTTGGGTTCAAGCACCAAAACCGCCCGAGCCTAAAGACCCACGAAAGCTAGAACAAGGACCCCAAGCTCGAACCACCAATCAAGCCCGAGCCGCCAGGCCCACAGCAGCTAGAACAAGGAGCCCAGCCTCCCCCCTACGAAGCCGGCGTCCCGGCCCCCCCAACCACATCCTTCCACCCACCTCCAAGCGCCTTGTACAGATTGACCTCGCTGCTCAACTGGTTGAGCCGGTCGCCAATCAGCACCTGCTGTGCGCTATACAGCTGGCGCTGCGCGTCGAGCACGGTCAGGTAGTTGTCGACCCCGGTGCGGTAACGCTGCTCGGCCAGCTTGTAGTAGTCCTGCGTGGCGTCGACCAGCCGCGTCTGCGCCTGGAGCTGCTCGCTGAACGTGCCGCGCGCGGCCAGCCCGTCGGCGACTTCGCGGAAGGCGGTCTGAATGGTGCGTTCGTACTGCGCCACGTTGATGTCCTTCTGGATGCGCGCGTAGTCCAGGCTTGCCGACAGGCTGCCCGCGGTAAACAGCGGCAGGTTGATGTGCGGCTGGAACAGCCAGGTGCCCGAGCCCGCCGAGAACAGGTCGGAGAGCTGGTTGCTGGCCGTGCCGGCGGAGGCGGTCAGGCTGATGCTGGGGAAGAACGCCGCGCGCGCCGCGCCGATGTCGGCGTTGGCCGACAGCAGCTGGTGCTCGGCCGAGAGGATGTCGGGCCGGTTCTGCAGCAGGTCGGACGGCAGGCCGGCCGGGACTTCGGCCAGCAGCTTCTGGTCGAGGTCCAGCCCTGGCGGCAGGTCGGCCGGCATGCTGGCGGTGCCGAGCAGCACCAGCAGCGCGTTCTCGTCCTGCGCGACCTGGCGCGTGTAGCGTGCCAGGCTGGCGCGCGCGGTTTCCACGCTGGTCTGCGCCTGGCGCAGGTCCAGGCGTGAGGCCACGCCTTCGTCGTAGCTGCGCTTGGTCAGGCGGTAGCTGCGCTCGTAGGTGCCGAGCGTGTCGCGCGTGAGCTTCAGCAGCGCCTCGTCGGCGCGCAGCGTCAGGTAGGCGTCCGCCACGCTGGCGACCAGCGCGACGTGGGTGCCGCGCATGGCTTCCTGGCTGGCGAAGTAGCGTTCCAGCGTGGCGGTGCTCAGGCTGCGCACGCGCCCGAACAGGTCGAGCTCCCACGCGGTGGTGCCGAGCGACACGCCGTAGCTGCTGCTGATGACGCGCTGGCCGGTGGTGGACAGGTCGGCCGGCACGCGCTGGCGCGAGCCCGAGCCGCTGGCGTCCACCTCGGGGAACAGCTCGGCGCGCTGGATGCGGTACTGCGCGCGGTAGGCCTCGACGTTGAGCGCGGCCACGCGCAGGTCGCGGTTGTTGTCGAGCGCCGTCTCGATGAGGCGGCGCAGGCGCGGGTCGGCGAAGAAATCGCGCCAGCCGAGTTCGGTCGCCTGCGGCGCCTGGGCGGGGGCGGCCTGCGGGTAGGCCGGGCCCTGCGGGTAGGCGCCCGCCACCGGCGCGGCCGGGCGCTCGTAGTGCGGAATCAGGCTGCAACCGGACAGCGCAGCGAGCGCCGCCGCGGCGGCCAGGCCAATCACGTGTTTTTTCATTGGAGCGCTTCCGTTTTGATGGGGGCGGCGTCGTCGTGGGGCTTGCGCTTGAACAGCGCGCCCACCGCGACGAAGAACAGCGGCACCCAGAAGATGGCCAGGACCGTGGCCGTCACCATGCCGCCGATCACGCCCGTGCCGATCGCGTGCTGGCTGCCGGCGCCGGCGCCGCTCGATACCGCCAGCGGCGCCACGCCCAGCATGAACGCGAGCGAGGTCATGATGATCGGGCGCAGCCGCATGCGGCAGGCCTCGACCGCGGATTCGACCAGACCCTTGCCCTGCTCATGCAGCTCCTTGGCGAATTCCACGATCAGGATCGCGTTCTTGGCCGACAGGCCGACCGTGGTCAGCAGGCCCACCTGGAAGAACACGTCGTTGGACAGCCCGCGCAGCAGCGTGGCCAGCAGCGCGCCGATCACGCCCAGCGGCACCACCAGCATCACCGAGAACGGGATCGACCAGCTTTCGTACAGCGCGGCCAGGCACAGGAACACCACGAGCAGCGACAGCGCGTACAGCGCCGGCGCCTGCGAGCCGGACAGCCGCTCTTCATACGACAGGCCGGTCCACGCATAGCCGATGCCCGGCGGCATCTGCTTCATGATTTCCTCGACGGCGGCCATCGCCTCGCCCGAACTGCGGCCCGCGGCCGGCTCGCCGAGCACTTCCACCGCCGGCACGCCGTTGTAGCGCTGCAGCTTGGGCGAGCCGTAGCCCCAGCGGCCGGTGGCGAAGGCCGAGAACGGCACCATCGTGCCCTTGTCGTTGCGCACGAACCACTTGTCCACGTCGTCCGGGTTCATGCGCGAGTTGGGCTGGCCCTGCAGGTAGACCCGCTTGACGCGGCCGCGGTCGATGAAGTCGTTGACGTAGCTCGAGCCCCACGCGATCGACACCGTGTTGTTGATGTCCGACAGCGACAGGCCCAGCGCGCGCGCCTTCTCGTCGTCGATCTCCAGCATGTACTGCGGCTGGTCGTTCAGGCCGTTCGGGCGCACGCGCTGCAGCACCGGGTTCTTCGACGCGAGCTGCAGGAACTTGTCGCGCGCGTTCATCAGCGCCTGGTGGCCCAGGCCCGCCTGGTCCTGCATGTAGAGGTCGAAGCCGGTGGCGTTGCCGAGCTCCTGCACCGCGGGCGGCGCGAACGCGAACGACAGCGAATCGCGGAACGAGGCGAACTTGCGCTGCGCGCGCTGGGTCAGGTCGAACACGCTGGTGTTCTCGCCGCTGCGTTCTTCCCACGGCTTGAGCAGGATGAACGCCAGGCCCGAGTTCTGGCCGCGGCCGGCGAAGTTGAAGCCGTTGACCGTGAACAGTGAGTCCACCACCTTGCCTTCGTCCTTGAGCAGGTACTCGCGCATCTGGTCGAGCACCTTCTGCGTGCGCTCGGCGGTCGCGCCCGGCGGCGTCTGCACCTGGGCATACAGCACGCCCTGGTCTTCTTCCGGCAGGAACGAGGTCGGGATGCGCGTGAACAGGAAGGCCATCGCCGCGACGATCGCCACGTAGAGCAGCAGGAACGGAATGCGCCGGCGCAGGATGCCCTGCACGCTGCGCTCGTAGCTCTGCGTGGTGGAGATGAACTTGCGGTTGAACCAGCCGAAGAAGCCGCGCTTGTGCTCGCCGTGGTCGCCCTTGTCGATCGGCTTGAGCATGGTCGCGCACAGCGCCGGCGTCAGCACCAGCGCCACCAGCACCGACAGCACCATCGACGAGACGATGGTGATCGAGAACTGGCGGTAGATCACGCCGGTCGAGCCGCCGAAGAACGCCATCGGCAGGAACACCGCCGAGAGCACCATCGCGATGCCCACCAGCGCGCCCTGGATCTGCCCCATCGACTTGCGCGCGGCCTCCTTGGGCGACAGTCCTTCCTCGGCCATCACCCGCTCGACGTTCTCCACCACCACGATGGCATCGTCCACCAGCAGGCCGATCGCCAGCACCATGCCGAACATGGTCAGCGTGTTGATCGAGTAGCCGAACGCCGCCAGCACGCCGAACGTGCCCAGCAGCACCACCGGCACGGCGATGGTCGGGATCAGCGTGGCGCGCACGTTCTGCAGGAACAGGTACATCACCAGGAACACCAGCACGATGGCTTCGAGCAGCGTCTTCACCACCTCGTGGATGGAGCCCGAGATCACCGGCGAGGTGTCATACGGGTACACCACCTTCATGCCCTGCGGGAAGAACGGCTGCAGCTGGTCCAGCGTCTGGCGGATCGCCTTGACCGTCTCCAGCGCGTTGGCGCCGCTGGCCAGGCGCACGGCGATGCCGGAAGCCGGCTGGCCGTTGTAGAGCGCGTTGATGTTGTAGTCCTGGCCGCCCAGCTCCACCTGCGCCACGTCCTTCAGGCGCACCTGCGAGCCGTCCGGGTTGACCTTGAGCAGGATGTTGCCGAACTGCTCGCTGGTCTGCAGGCGGGTCTTGCCGATCACGCTGGCGTTGAGCTGCTGGCCCTTGACCGCCGGCAGCCCGCCCAGCTGGCCGGAGGCCACCTGCACGTTCTGCGCCTTGATGGCGTTGCTGACGTCGAGCGGCGCGAGCTGGAAGCTGTTGAGCTTGGCCGGGTCGATCCACACGCGCATCGCGTACTGCGAGCCGAACACCTGGAAGTCGCCCACGCCGTAGGTGCGCGACAGCGGATCCTGGATGTTCGAGACGATGTAGTTCGACAAGTCCTCGCGCGTCACTTTCGGATCGGTCGAGATCAGGCCCACGATGAGCAGGAAGTTGCGCACCGACTTGGTCACGCGGATGCCCTGCTGCTGGACTTCCTGCGGCAGCAGCGGCGTGGCCAGCTGCAGCTTGTTCTGCACCTGCACCTGCGCGATGTCGGGGTTGGTGCCCTGCTCGAAGGTCACGGTGATGGTCATGCTGCCGTCGGAATTGCTTTCCGACGAGATGTAGCGCAGGCGGTCCAGGCCATTGAGCTGCTGCTCGATGACCTGCACGACCGTGTCCTGCACCGTCTCGGCGGAAGCGCCGGGGTAGTTGACCGAAATGGCGATGGTCGGCGGCGCGATCGCCGGGTACTGGCTGATCGGCAGTGCCCGGATCGACAGCACGCCGGCGAGCATGATGACCAGCGCGATCACCCACGCGAAGATCGGGCGATCGATGAAGAATTTAGACATGGAGGATTCCTTATCCCTTGTTCCTTGCTCGGGCGCGTGCTCAGGACTTGGCCGGCGCGGCGGCGGCCGGCGCGTTGCCGGAAGCCTGCGCGGCCGCCGGCACCGCCTTGACCTTGGCGCCCGGGCGCACGAACTGCAGGCCCTCGACGATGACGCGGTCGCCGGCGTTCAGGCCGCTGCTCACCAGCCACTTGTCGCCGACCGCGCGCTCGGTGGTGAGCGTGCGCAGCTCGACCTCGTCCTTGGCGTTGACCACCAGCGCGGTGGCCTGGCCCTTGAGGTCGCGCGTGACGCCGACCTGCGGCGCCAGGATCGCGTTGGCCTTGACGCCTTCGCTCAGGCGCGCGTGCACGAACATGCCCGGCAGCAGCACGTGGTTCGGGTTCGGGAACACCGCGCGCAGCGTCACCGAGCCGGTGCCCTGGTCCACCGACACCTCGGAGAACTCGAGCCGGCCGGTCTCGGGGTAGGTCGTGCCGTCCTCCAGCCGCAGGTTCACCTTGGCCGCGTTGGCGCCGGCGCCGTCGAGCTTGCCGTCGGCCAGCTCGCGGCGCAGGCGCAGCAGCGTGGACGAGGGCTGCGTCACGTCGACGAAGATCGGGTCGATCTGCTGCACCGTGGCCAGCGCGGTGGCCTGCCCGTTGACCGCCAGCGCGCCCTGGGTCACGCTGGAGCGGCCGATGCGCCCGGAGATCGGCGCCAGCACCTTGGTGTAGCGCAGGTTGATCTCGGCGCGCTGCACGGCGGCCTGCGCCTGCAGGAACGACGCCTTGGCCTCGGCCGCGGCCTGCTTGCTGACCGCCTCGTCGGCGACCAGCTTGCCGTAGCGCTCGGCCAGCAGCCGGCTCGATTCCAGCGTGGCCTGCGCGCTCTTGTAGGCGGCGTCGTAGGTGGACGGGTCGATCTGGTACAGCTGCTGACCCTGCTTGACGTCGCTGCCTTCCTTGAACAGCCGGTGCTGGATGATGCCGTCGACCTGCGGCCGCACTTCGGCGACGAGGTAGGCGGTGGTGCGGCCCGGCAGCTCGGAGTCCACCATGACCGACTCCGGCGCCAGCGTGACCACCCCGACCTGCGGCGGCTGCGGTGCCGCGGCCGCCTGTTCTTTCTTGCCGCATCCGGCGAGCGCGGCCAGGGCAATCCCCGGCACGCCCAGAATCAAAGCACGCGTGATGCGCGATCGTTGCATTGCGATTTCCTAGAAGATTGAAAGACTGCGAGACCCGCTCGACCGCCGGACCGTCCATTCTGCGGTCGCGTGGGTCAGCCGATACGGTTGAGTGAGAGCGCCCGCCAGCAGGCGCCTACGCCGGAAATCCGGCGGCAATTGCGATTGTGGATGCGAAGATAGCTGACAGGTCAGATGATTACAAGAGGATGATAGGGAAATGAAATACCGGGCAACGAACGCTCAGGCAGCCTGCGCCGGAGTTTGGTTCCTGGCGCGGGGCACGAGGCAGCCCGGTGTCGGGCGTTTCGGGACGGTGGCAGTCATGCCGCAGAAGCGAGCAAGGAACGTGCCGCCGGGGCCTCACGATGCGTGGCGTGAGTGCGCCTACCGATACGCAGATAGGTGATTCTATCCCGGCTACGCAGGGTTTTCCCGACATTGTCCGGGCGAAATATTTCAAACGATTAATGCGGTGCCCGATGCGGCGCTGTCACCTGCGGCATGTTGTCGCAGTGGCGGCGCGGCGATGATCCATTCTGGTGCGCGAGTCCGCACAAAAAACCGCACAAGAAAGCCGCACGAAAGAGCGCACGCGAAGCCGCGTCCCGCCCGCGCGCGGGCAATGAACGAAAATGGCGCGCGCCGGCAACTTTCAGATTTCAGACAGGACAAGGCAAGCATGAATATGTTCGAAGCGATGGGAATCTTCGTCCAGGTGGTCGATCACGGCAGCTTCGCGCGCGCCGCGCAGGCCAATCAGTTCCATCGCCCCGCCGTGACCAAGGCCATCCAGCAGCTCGAGCGCGAGCTGGGCGTGCAACTGCTCCACCGCACCACGCGCAAGCTGAGCATGACCGAGGAAGGCGAGGAGTTCTACCAGCGCTGCACCCAGCTGCTCGGCGACTTCGCCGACACGCTCGCGCTGTTCTCGCCGACGCGCCCGCCCAAGGGCAAGCTGCGCCTGGACATGCCCACGGCGGTGGCCAAGGCCATCATCGTGCCGGCGCTGCCCGACTTCCGCCGGCGCTATCCCGCCATCGAGCTCGTGCTGCGCTCATCCGACCACCACGTCGACCTGATCGGCGAAGGCGTGGACTGCGCCGTGCGCCTCGGCGAGCTGGCCGATTCCAGCCTGGTGGCGCGCCGCATCGGCACCATCCCGATGGTGACGTGCGGCTCGCCCGGCTACCTGGCCCGGCACGGCACGCCGGCCTCGCTCGACGACCTCGACCGCCACGTTGCGGTCAACTTCCTGGTCCAGCACGGCCGGCGCACGCTCGAATGGCAGTTCGACGCGGGCGACCGCATCGTCACCAGGCAGGTGCCCAGCGACATCGTGGTGGACGACTCCGAAGCGTTCCACGCCTGCGGGCTGGCCGGACTCGGCCTGCTGCAGGGCCTGCGGCCCGCGCTGCAGCCCTACATCGACGCCGGCCAGCTGGTCGAGGTCCTGCCGCACTGCAAGCCGGTGCCCAGGCCGATCTCCGTGGTCATGACGCAGCGCCGCCACCGGCCGCCCAAGGTCGATGCGTTCATCGGCTGGCTGGAGGCGCTGTTCGTCGAGCGCGGGCTGGCCTGAGCGCCGGCCGCGCGCCATTGTTATTGCCACGGCAATAGTCAAGTTCGCCGGCGCGCGTTTATCGGCGCGGGCATTGCGCGTAGATTCCCGCCGCGGGCAGTGCCGGTCCTTGCTGGTCTTCGCGGGTCTTCGCATGCCACGGCCGGGCGACGAGGTCGGCGCCTGCGCTCGCCTGCCAATCGCATTTGCCGCCCACGCGGCACCGAACCGGGAAACAAGATGGACCTGCAGCTCAGCGGCAAGACCGCCGTCGTCACCGGCGCCAGCCAGGGCATCGGCCGCGCCATCGCCAGGACGCTGGCCGCCGAGGGCGCCAGGGTGCTGGCGACCGCGCGCGACGAAGCGCTGCTCGCCAGCCTGGCCGACGAGATCGTCGCCGCCGGCGGCGCCGACCCCGTCCTGCTGGTGCAGGACTTCGTCGCCGACGACGGCCCGCGCCGCATCGCCGACGCCGCGCTGGCGCGGCTCGGCCACGTCGACATCCTCGTCAACAACGCCGGCGGCAGCCGCCCGATGGGCGTGGACGCCCCCGAGGCGCAATGGCTCGAAGGCATGACGCTCAACTTCGACCGCCACCGCCAGCTCACCCAGGCGCTGCTGCCCAATTTCCTCGAACGCAAGTCGGGCGCCATCGTCAGCCTGTCCGGCAACCTCGAGCCGGAAGTGGTCAATGCCGCGATGGTGGCCAAGGCCGGCCTCGTGGTCTGGTCCAAGGGCCTGTCCGAGCAGCTCGGCCAGCACGGCATCACGGTCAACTGCGTGCAGCCCGGCCTGATCGACACCGCGCAGATCCGCCGCCTGTACCCCGGCGACGAGCGCCGCAAGTTCGCCGAGCGCGAGATCGCGCTGCGCGACTTCGGCGAGCCCGAGGACGTGGCCAACGCGGTGGCGTTCCTGGTGTCGCCGCGGGCGCGCTACATCACCGGCACGGTGATGCTGGTCGACGGCGGCATGCGCCGCTACGCGTTCTGACCGCCGTTCCCCGCTTCGCTTCATTTTCAGACAACCGCCAGATTCGCCAAGAGAACGACGCAATGCCAAAGGTCTATCAGTTCAACCGCACCGGCGGTCCCGAGGTGCTGGAGCTGCATGAAGTGGAAGTGGCCGCGCCCGGCGCCGGCGAAGTGCGCATCCGCGTCAAGGCAATCGGCCTGAACCGTGCCGAAGTGATGTACCGCAGCGGGCAATACGTGATCGAGCCGCGTTTTCCGGCCCGCCTGGGCTATGAAGCCGCCGGCGTGGTCGATGCGGTCGGCGCCGGCGTGGCGGGCTTCGCGCCCGGCGACGAGGTCAGCGTGGTGCCCGCCTTCTCGTTCGCCGACTACGGTATGTACGGCGAGCTCGTCAACGCGCCCGCGCATGCGGTGGTGAAGCACCCGCGCGGCCTGTCGTTCGTCGATGCCGCCGCGGCGTGGATGATGTTCGTCACCGCCTACGGCGCGCTGGTCGAACTCGGCAACCTGCGCGCCGGCGAGACCGTGCTGGTGCGCGCGGCCTCCAGCAGCGTGGGCCTGGCCGCGATCCAGATCGCCAGGATGGCGGGCGCGGTGCCGGTGGCGCTGACGCGCGGCAGCGGCAAGCGGCAGGCGCTGCTGGACGCCGGCGCGGCGCACGTCATCGCCACGCAGGAGCAGGATCTCGTTGCCGAGGTGGCGCGCATCACCGGCGGCGCCGGCGCGCGTATGGCGTTCGACCCGGTCGGCGGGCCGGAGGCTGCCAGGCTGTTCAAGGCGCTGTGCGCGGGCGGCATCTTCTTCCAGTACGGCGCGCTCGACACTGGCGACATCCCGGTGCCGGTGATGGACCTGCTCGGCAAGCACCTGACGCTGCGCGGCTACGAGCTGTTCGAGATCACCACCGATCCGGAGCGGCTCGGCAAGGCCCGCGACTTCGTCAACGCCGGGCTCGCCTCCGGCCAGCTGCGCCCGGTGGTGGACAAGACCTTCGCCTTCGAAGACATGGCCGCGGCGCACCGCTACATGGAGTCCAACGCGCAGGTCGGCAAGATCGTCGTCACCTTGTAGTTGCCACCCCGTGGTCGCCGCCCGGCAGCGGGGCGGCCCGCGCGTCAGCGGCCCGGCGCGCCGATGCTGCTCAGGCCGATCGGCGCGCCCGAGCGGTCGGTCACGCGCGCCAGCTCGCGGTAGGCGCGCGCCTGCACGCGCTCGGGCAGCGGCACGAACTTCGCCTCGCGCGCCAGGTCGTCGCCGCGCAGGTAGCCCCAGGTGACGAACTTCAGCGCATCGAGCGTGCGCGCGCCGCTCTGGCTGACCGCCGGCACCACGATGAAGGTGCCCATCGTGATCGGCCACGCGTTGGCGCCCGGCTGGTTCACCAGGCTCGCGGTGAAGTTGCCCTTCTGGTTCCACTCGCTCTGCACCACCGCCTCGCGGAAGTTGTCGACCTGCGCCGGCACGAAGCGCCCGGCCGCGTTGCGCAGCTGCACGGCGTTGAGGCCGGCGTCGAGCACGTAGTTGTAGTCCACGTAGCCGATGGTGCCGGCCGTGCCCTGCACGGCGCCGACCACCTCGCTGCTGCCGCGCGCGGCGGTGAAGGACGACGGCCACGGCAAGGTGGACTGGGTGCCGTAGGTGGCCTTCCAGTCCGCGCTGACCGCGCTCAGGTAGCTGCTGAAATGGTAGGTGGTGCCCGAGCCGTCCGCGCGCACCACCGGGCGGATCGGCAGGCGCGGCAGCGCGACGCCGGGGTTGAGCGCGCGGATCTCCGGCGCGTCCCAGGCCGTGAGCTTGCCCAGGAAGATCGCCGCCAGCACCTCGCCGGTGAGCTTGAGCCTGCCCTGCGGCACGCCGGGCAGGTTGACCACCGGCACCGCGCCCGTCACCACCGACGGCACGAACACCAGCCCGGCCTTCTTCGCTTCCGCCTCCGGCATGGGCACGTCCGACGCGCCGAAGTCCACCTGCCCGGCGCGCACGCGCTTGAGGCCCTCGCCCGAGCCGACCGCGTCGTACTGGAGCGTGACGCCGGTGGCGGCCTTGTAGCCGTCCGCCCAGACGCGGTAGATGGGCGCGGCGGCGGTGGAGCCCGCGCCGCGGATCTCGGTGGCGGCCAGCGCGGACGCGCCGCAGGTCAGCGCCGCCAGGGCGGCCAGGAAAGCCTTTCGCATGATGGGGATACTTGTCGGAGGACGCTGGGAGACGAGGCGCGATTGTATAGGAGCGGCGTGACGCGCATGCCCGCCGGATGCGGCCCTGTCGCGCGGCGCGCATCGGCCCGCCGCCGTCATCATCCTGACGCACGGCGGCGGTAGCCGGCGCCGCGGGGAAGCAACCCGGAGCGTCACTCTCCGTACTGCCGCAGCCCCTCCAGGTCCAGCACCTCGATCACGCCGTAGTCCACCTTCACCAGCCCCTGCTGCTCCAGCACCTTGAGCGCCTGGTTGGCGCGCTGGCGCGAGATGCCCGCCAGCAGGCCGATCTCCTCCTGCGAGATTTCCAGCGTGGTGCCCAGCCCCGGATACAGGTGCTCGTTGAACAGCGACGACACCGCGCGCGCCACGCGCGAGTCGATGTCGAGCAGGCGCTCGTATTCCACCGCGGCGATGAACTGCCCGAGCCGCTCGTTGAACTGCGTGAGCAGGAAGCGCGTAAACGGCAGGCTGGTATCGAGCAGCCACTGGAAGGTGTCGAGCGGCAGGAAGGCGATGCGCGAGCGGCGCAGCGCCATCACGTCGTACTTGCGGATCTCGCGCTTGAGCACCGCGCCCTCGCCGAACCAGCCGCCGGTGGGCACGCCGGTGAACGTCACCGACTTGCCCGAGGGCGACACCGTGGTGATCTTGACGATGCCTTCGAGCACGCCCAGCCAGTGCTCGGCCACGTCGCCCTTGTGGCAGACGTAGTCGCCCTGGCTGTACTCGCGCACGCACATCGCGCGGCGCACGCGGTCGCGCTGCTCGGGCGTGAGGTCGGCCGCCCACACGCAGCGGTCCACGAAATCGTTAAGCATTAGCTGAAAACCCTTCCCGTAGGGATTAACCCCGAATTGTCACCGGCGTGACAACCGGGGGAAATGGCATGAACTATCTTACGATCACCACGAACCGCGAGTGCGCGCCAGGACAGGCGCGGCGGGCTTGTTGCGACGCGGCAGCCGCAGGGCCGCCGGCGGGCAAAACAGGCCAAGTATAACCAGCGGAAGCAGGCTTGACACCGGCCGCGGAGCCCCGCCGCCGAGGGAAAGGAGACAGCGATGCAGGAACCGTCGGCGACGACCTTCCCGCGCCTGCTGCTGGCGCATGCCCAGCAGCGGCCCGGAAGCCCGGCCTACCGCGAGAAGGACCTCGGTATCTGGCAGACCTACAGCTGGGCGCAGGCCGCGCAGGAGGTGCGCGCGCTCGCCTGCGGGCTGGCCGCGCTCGGTTTTGCGCGCGGCATGAACCTCGCGGTGGTGGGCGACAACCGCCCGCGCCTGTACTGGGCCATGAGCGCCGCGCAGGCGCTCGGCGGCGTGCCCGTGCCGCTGTACCAGGACGCCATCGGCGGCGAGATGGTCTACGTGCTCGACGACGCCGAGATCGACTTCGCCATCGTCGAGGACCAGGAGCAGGTCGACAAGCTGCTCGAAGTCCAGGCGCAGCGCGCCGTGCGCCACATCGTCTACGAAGACCCGCGCGGGCTGCGCGGCTACGACCATCCGGCGCTGATGTCGTATGCGCGCCTGCAGGAGATCGGCCGCGAGTTCGACCGCGCCAACCCTGGTTTCTTCGATGCCGCGGTCGAGGCCGGCTCGCCCGAGGACACCGCCATCATCCTCTACACCTCCGGCACCACCGGCAAGCCCAAGGGCGTGTGCCATTCGCACCGCGGCCTGATCGGCGCGGCGCGCAACGGCTGCGCGTTCGACGGCCTGGTGCCCGGCGACGACGTGCTGTCCTACCTGCCGATGGCGTGGGTCGGCGACAACCTGTTCTCCTACGCGCAGGCGCTGGTGGCCGGTTTCACGGTGAACTGCCCCGAGTCGCGCGACACCGTGATGACCGACCTGCGCGAGATCGGCCCTACCTATTACTTCGCGCCGCCGCGCATCTACGAGAACCTGCTCACGCAGGTGATGATCCGCATGGAAGACGCGGGCTGGGCCAAGCGGCGCCTGTTCCGCTGGGCCATGAACGTGGCGCGCCGCTGCGGCACCGACATCCTCGACGGCCGCCCGGTGCCGCTGGCCGAGCGCCTGCGCTACGCCGCCGGCGAAGCGCTGATCTACGGGCCGTTGCGCAACGTGCTCGGCATGAGCCGCATCCGCGTGGGCTACACCGCCGGCGAGGCCATCGGCCCGGACCTGTTCCGCTTCTACCGCTCCATCGGCGTCAACCTCAAGCAGTTCTACGGCCAGACCGAGACCTGCGCCTACGTCTGCCTGCAGCCCGACGGCAAGGTCAAGTTCGACTCGGTCGGCCCGGCCGCGCCCGGCATGGAGATCCGCATCGCCGACAACGGCGAGGTGCTGGTGCGCGGCGTGGGCCTGCTCAAGTCCTACTACAAGCGCGACGACGCCACCCGCGAGGCCATCAACGACGAAGGCTATTTCATGACCGGCGACGCTGGCGTGATCGACGCCGACGGCCACCTCAAGATCATCGACCGCGCCAAGGACGTGGGCAAGCTCGCCGACGGCGCGATGTTCGCGCCCAAGTACATCGAGAACAAGCTCAAGTTCTTCCCCTACATCAAGGAAGCGGTGGCCTTCGGCACCGGGCGCGAGCGCGTCTGCGCGTTCATCAACATCGACTTCGACGCGGTGGGCAACTGGGCCGAGCGGCGCCACCTGCCGTATGCCGGTTATATCGACCTGGCCGCGCAGCCCGAGGTGATCGCCATGATCGGCGAGTGCGTGGCGCAGGTGAACGCGGACCTCGCGGCCGACGCCATGCTGGCCGGCTCGCAGGTGGCGCGCTTCCTGATCCTGCACAAGGAGCTCGACCCCGACGACGACGAGCTCACGCGCACGCGCAAGGTGCGGCGCGGCTTTATCGCGGAGAAATACGCCGCGCTGGTCGATGCGCTGTTCGCCGGCCGCGGCGAACAGTTCATCGAGACGCGCGTGAAGTTCGAGGACGGACGCGAAGGCAGCGTCTCGGCCACCCTGAAGCTGGTCGATGTGAAGCGCTTCCCGCCGGCCGCCGGCGCGGCGCGCGCGGCATGAGCGGGGACGCAAGGATGACGCAGATGGCATGGCAAGGCGTAGCGCGCGGCGGCGATGGCCAGCCCGCATGGAGCGGCGCGTCCGCCGCGGCGATCGCGGCGGAGTCTCCGCGGGAGGATGCGCAGGCCGCGCAGGCGCACGCGCGCCAGGCCGGCGACGTGATCCTGGACCTGCAGAACATTTCGCTCTCGTTCGGCGGGGTGAAGGCGCTCACGGACATCTCGTTCGACGTGCGCGAGCACGAGATCCGCGCCATCATCGGCCCCAACGGCGCGGGCAAGAGTTCCATGCTCAACGTCATCAACGGGGTCTACCACCCGCAGCAGGGCCGCATCGTCTTTCGCGGCGAGGAACGCCGCAAGATGCATCCGACCGAGGCCGCGCGCCAGGGCATCGCGCGCACCTTCCAGAACATCGCGCTGTTCAAGGGCATGACCGTGCTCGACAACATCATGACCGGGCGCAACACCAAATTCCGCAGCGGCCTGCTGGCCAACGCGCTGTGGTGGGGCCCGGCGCGCAACGAGGAAACGCGGCACCGCCGCAAGGTCGAGGAAGTGATCGACTTCCTGGAGATCCAGGCCATCCGCAAGACCCCGGTGGGGCGCCTGCCCTACGGCCTGCAAAAGCGCGTGGAACTCGCGCGGGCGCTGGCGGCCGAGCCGTCCATGCTGCTGCTCGACGAACCGATGGCCGGCATGAACGTGGAAGAAAAGCAGGACATGTGCCGCTTCATCCTCGACGTGAACCACCAGTTCGGCACCACCATCGTGCTGATCGAGCACGACATGGGCGTGGTGATGGACATCTCCGACCGCGTGGTGGTGCTCGACTACGGCAAGAAGATCGGCGACGGCACGCCCGACGTGGTCAAGGCCAACCCGGACGTGATCCGCGCCTACCTCGGCGCCGGGCACTGACGCGCGGGATCCAGGTAACAGGGAACAAGGAACACCATGACGTTCTTCTTCGAGATCCTGATCGGCGGCCTGCTGTCGGGACTGATGTACTCGCTGGTGGCGCTCGGCTTCGTGCTGATCTACAAGGCCTCGGGCGTGTTCAACTTCGCCCAGGGCGCGATGGTCTACTTCGCCGCGCTCGCGGTGGTGGGGCTGATGGACAAGGGCCTGCCGATGTGGGCCGCGGTGATCGGCGCGTTCGGCGTGATGCTGGTGGTGGGCATCAGCACCGAGCGCTTCGTGCTGCGCAAGCTGGTCAACCAGCCGCCCATCACGCTGTTCATGGCCACCATCGGCCTGTCGTTCTTCCTCGAAGGGCTGGGGCCGCTGCTGTTCGGCAACGAAGTGCGGCCGATCAACCTCGGCATCGTCGACGAGCCGATCGAGGCCATCCTCACGCGCTTCAACATCGTGCTGTCCAAGTTCGACCTCGCCGCGGCGGCCATCGCCGGCATCCTGGTCGGCGCGCTGGCGCTGTTCTTCCAGTTCACCAAGGTCGGCCGCGCGCTGCGCGCGGTGGCGGACGACCACCAGGCGGCGCTGTCGCTGGGGATTCCGCTGCAGCATATCTGGGCCATCGTGTGGGGCGTGGCGGGGTTCGTCGCGCTGGTGGCGGGCATGCTGTGGGGCTCGCGCAATGGCGTGCAGTTCGCGCTGACGCTGACGGCGCTCAAGGCGCTGCCGGTGCTGATCCTGGGCGGCTTCACCTCGGTGCCGGGCGCCATTGTCGGCGGGCTCATCATCGGCGCGTCGGAGAAGCTGGCCGAGATCTACATTCCGCCGGTGTTCCAGTCCGCGTTCGGCGGCAACTTCGGCGGCATCGAAGGGTGGTTCCCCTACGTGTTCGCGTTGCTCTTCCTGCTGGTGCGGCCCGAGGGGCTGTTCGGCGAGAAACACATCGACCGCGTCTGAGCGGCACGGCCCCAACAGGAGACAAGCCCATGTTCTATCGTGAAGCCGGCCAGTTCAAGACCACCTACGAGGCCGACAGCCAGGTATTCCCGATCCGCCAGGACCGCATCGGCTTCGCCGTGCTGATGGCGGTGGCCTTCGTGGCGATTCCGTTCACCGCGTCGGAATACTGGTTCTCCGCCATCCTGATCCCGTTCCTGATCTTCGCGCTGGCCGCGCTCGGCCTCAACATCCTGACCGGCTACGCCGGCCAGCTCTCGCTCGGCACCGCCGCGTTCATGGCGGTGGGCGCCTACGCCGCGTACAACTTCCAGCTGCGCATCGAAGGGCTGCCGGTGCTGCTCACGTTCATCCTGGCGGGGTTGTCCGCCGCGCTGGTCGGCGTGGCGTTCGGCCTGCCGTCGCTGCGCATCAAGGGCTTCTACCTCGCCGTGGCCACGCTGGCCGCGCAGTTCTTCGTGGTGTGGGCGCTGACCAAGTTTCCCTGGTTCTCCAACAACAGCTCCTCCGGCGTGATCACCGCGCAGAAGCTCGCGCTGTTCGGCATCGCCATCGATACGCCCGTGAAGAAATACCTGTTCGTGCTGGCGCTGGTGACGGTGCTGGCGGTGGTGGCCAAGAACCTGGTGCGCTCGTCCACGGGCCGCGCGTGGATGTCGGTGCGCGACATGGACGTGGCCGCCGAGGTGATCGGCATCCCGCTCATGCGCACCAAGCTGCTGGCGTTCGCCGTCAGCTCGTTCTACTGCGGCGTGGCCGGCGCGCTCTATGCGTTCTGCTACCTCGGCTCGGTGGAGCCGGACGGCTTCTCGCTGGACCTGTCGTTCCGCGTGCTGTTCATGATCATCATCGGCGGCGTGGGCAGCATCCTCGGCGCCTTCCTCGGCGCGGCCTTCATCCTGCTGCTGCCGATCTTCCTGGACAACGTGCTGCCGCCGCTGGCCGCGCTGCTGCACCTGCCGTTCACCAACGCGGCGGTGTCGCACATCCAGCTGATGGTGTTCGGCGCGCTCATCATCTTCTTCCTGGTGGTGGAGCCGCACGGGCTCGCGCGGCTGTGGCAGATCGCCAAGGAAAAGCTGCGGCTGTGGCCGTTCCCGCATTGAGACATTGACGAGATTTCGAGGTCGGACCAAGCAAAACGGGTATTCCATAACAAACACACACCTGCCAAGGTGAAGGAGACTGTCATGACCATCCTGATTCGCAACCTGCGGCGCATCGCCGTGGCCGCGGGCGCGTGCGCCGCGCTGCTGGCGCCGCCGGCCGCGCAGGCCCAGAGCGGCGAGCAGTTCGTGGCGCTGCCCAGCTACCGCGTGGGGCCGTACGGCGCCAACGGGCAGTCCTTCTACGGCGGCTTCATCGACTACCTCAACTACGTCAACCTCAAGGACGGCGGCGTCAACGGCGTCAAGCTCTCTTGGGAAGAATGCGAGACCGAGTACAACAACGCCAAGGGCGTGGAATGCTATGAGCGCCTGAAGTCCAAGAGCGCGGCCAGCAAGGGCACCGCGTACCACACCATGTCCACCGGCATCTCCTACGCGCTGGTGGACAAGACCTCGGCCGACAAGGTGCCGCTGGTGATGATGGGCTACGGCCGCACCGACGCGGTGGACGGCTCGGTGTTCCCCTATGCCTTCCCGCTCGTGACCACGTACCAGATGCAGGTCTCGGCCATCGTCAAGTTCCTGGCCGGCAAGAACGGCGGCTCGCTCGCCGGCAAGAAGATCGTCTACCTGTACCACGACTCCGCCTACGGCAAGGAACCCATCGTCGCGCTGGAAGCCGAGGCCAAGCTCGGCAAGTTCAACCTGGTCGAGATCCCGGTGGCGCACCCCGGCAACGAGCAGGGCGCGCAGTGGCTCAAGATCCGCCAGGAAAATCCCGACTACGTGATCTTCTGGGGCTGGGGCGTGATGAACCAGACCGCGCTCAAGGCCGCGCAGAAGGTCGGCTACGCGCGCGACAAGATGATCGGCTCGTGGTGGGCCGGCTCCGAGGAAGACACCGTGCCCGCCGGCGACGCCGCCAAGGGCTACATGAGCGCCACCTGGAACGTGGCCGGCAAGACCGTGCCCGTCATCGCCGACATCGACAAGGTGGTCTACGGCGCCGGCAAGGGCAACATGCAGGACCGCAACAAGGTCGGCTCCGTGCTCTACAACCGCGGCGTGTCCGCCGCCGTGGTCACGGTGGAAGCCATCCGCGTGGCGCAGGCCAAATACGGCAAGGGCAAGGTCATGAGCGGCGACGACATGCGCTGGGCCTTCGAGAACCTCAACCTCACCAGCGCGCGCCTGCAGCAGCTCGGCGCCACCGGCCTGCTGCCCGAGATCAAGACCAGCTGCGACAACCACGAAGGCTCCGGCAAGGTGAAGATCCAGCAATGGGACGGCACCAGGTGGACCGTGGTGTCCGACTGGATCGAAGGCAACAAGAACCTGATCCACCCGCTGTTCAAGGCCACCGCCGCGCAGTTCGCCAAGGAGAAGGGAATCACGCCGGGGTGCATGAAGTCGTGATGGCCTGATGCTGTGGGTTTGCTCCCCTCTCCCATGAAGTGGGAGAGGAGAGCAGGAAAACGCCAGGCGCAGCCAGAAAGAACCACCAACCGAGCCGTACCATGACCCTCTTGTCCGTCAACAACATCGAAGTCATCTACGACCACGTCATCCTGGTGCTCAAGGGCGTCTCGCTCGACGTGCCGGAAGGCCGGATCGTGGCGCTGCTGGGCGCCAACGGCGCGGGCAAGACCACCACGCTCAAGGCCATCTCCAACCTGCTGCATGCCGAGCGCGGCGACGTCACCAAGGGCTCCATCGAATACCGCGGCGACCGCGTGGACCGCCTCACGCCCAACGCGCTGGTCAGGCGCGGCGTGATCCAGGTGATGGAAGGGCGCCACTGCTTCGCCCACCTCACGCTGGAAGAAAACCTGCTCACCGGCGCCTACACGCGCGGCCTCTCGCGCGCCGAGACGCGCGACGCGCTGGAGCGCATCTACGCCTATTTCCCACGCCTGAAGACGCGCCGCAAGTCGCAGGCCGGCTACACCTCCGGCGGAGAGCAGCAGATGTGCGCGATCGGCCGGGCCATGATGGCCAAGCCCAGCATGATCCTGCTCGACGAGCCCTCGATGGGCCTCGCGCCGCAGATCGTGGAAGAGATCTTCGAGATCGTGCGCGACCTCAACCAGCGCGAGAAGGTCAGCTTCCTGCTGGCCGAGCAGAACACGATGGTGGCGCTGCGCTACGCCGACTACGGCTACATCCTCGAGAACGGCCGCGTGGTGATGGACGGTGCCGCGGAGGCATTGCGCTCCAACGAGGACGTGAAGGAGTTCTACCTCGGCGTGGCGGCCAACGACGGCGAGGGCGGCGGGCGCAGCTCGTTCCGCGACGTCAAGAGTTATCGCCGCCGGAAGCGCTGGCTCGCCTGATTTCCGCATCGCCCCTATTCACGCGACTCATACGCAAACCATGTCCGAACACTTCGATTCGCTGGAAACGCGCGCGCCCGCCGCGCGCGCGCAGGCCCTGCTGGCGGACCTGCGCCGGCAGGTGGCCCACGCCAAGGCGCACGCGCCGTACTTCGCGCAACTGCTGCGCGAGGTGGACCCGGACGCGCTCGATTCGCGCGCGGCGCTGGCCGCGCTGCCGGTGACGCGCAAGTCCGAGCTCACGCAGCGCCAGCGTGCCGCGCCGCCGCTCGGCGGGCTCAACGCCACGCCGCTGGGCGGGCTGCGCCACATCTTCCAGTCGCCCGGCCCCATCCATGAGCCGGACGGCCACGGCGCGGACTGGTGGCGCATCGCGCGCGCCATGTTCGCCGCGGGCTTTCGCGCCGGGGATCTGGTCTACAACACCTTCTCCTATCACTTCACGCCGGCCGGCATGATGATGGAAAGCGGCGCGCACAAGCTGGGCTGCTGCGTGTTCCCGGCCGGCGTGGGCCAGACCGAATCGCAGGTGCAGGCGCTGGCCAGCCTGCAGCCGGCCGCCTACGCCGGCACGCCCTCGTTCCTGCGCATCCTGCTGGAGAAGGGCGACGAGATGGGCCTGCCGTGCACCAGCCTGCGCAAGGCACTCGTCTCCGGCGAAGCGTTGCCCCCCTCGCTGCGCGCGTGGTTCGGCGAGCGCGGCATCCGCGTGCAGCAGATGTACGGCAGCGCCGACGTCGGCCTGGTCGCCTACGAGAGCGAAGGCGCGGACGGCTGGGTGGTGGACGAAGGCGTGCTGGTGGAGATCGTCGAGCCCGGCGGCACGCAGCCGATGCCCGACGGCGAGGTCGGCGAGGTGGTGGTGACGGTGCTCGGCAACGGCGACTATCCGCTGATCCGCTTCGGCACCGGCGACCTCTCCGCCTTCGTGGCCGGCTCCGCCGAGCGCGCCAGCCCGTGCGGGCGCACCAACCTGCGGCTCAAGGGATGGCTCGGCCGCGCCGACCAGACCACCAAGGTCAAAGGGATGTTTGTGCATCCCGGGCAGGTTGGGGAGGTCATGCGGCGGCATCCCGAAGTGCGGGCCGCTCGCCTCATCGTCACGGGCCGCGTGGGAGCCGATGTGATGACCCTGCATTGCGAGGCTGTGGGGAATGACGAGAGCCTGGCCCGCGCGATCGGGGAATCGGTGCGGGAGGTGTTGCGGTTGCGTGGGGAGGTACGGTTTGTGGCAGTGGGGGCGTTGCCGCAGGATGGGAGGGTTATTGAGGATGCTAGGAGTTATGAGTGAGGGGGGAGTGGTTTATTTGTGCTGCTTGGCTTCAAAGGCAGCTTCAACGGCGTAACGTCAACGGCTGGACGTCAAAGTCAAAATCAACTTCAAAGTCAAAGTCAAAGGCTTTCGCTCCCCCGGAGCGACCTACTTTCTTTTCCCCGAAAAGAAAGTAGGCAAAGAAAGCGGGCTGCCTGGCCGGCAGGGGCAGAGCCGAACAGGGATGCTGGTTGTTGGTGGTTTCGTGGTGGGGGTGGTGGTTCTGCTGGGATTCTGCCGGTACCGGTTTTGGTGGCCACGTTCTCTCGGGTGGTGTTCGATTCGTGGTGGCGCTGCATGATGGCGGTGGCCCAGGCTCTTCGGGCTGCTGCCGCGACCGGGGCGGATGGGTGCGTCATAGGGACGGGGCTGGTTTCGTGGTGGGCGTGGTGGCCCCCAGTCGATCTCAGTGCCAAACGGTTTTGACTTGAGAGGCAATCCGGTTCAAAGCAACCCAGTACACCCGCGTGGGGTCCACCACGCCCACCACGAAACCAGTGCCGGTGCTATGCCGTGACCGCCAGCACCGGTAACGGCAGATGGCCGAACAGGCAGTGCGCCCGCCATCATAAGTCTGACCCCGCAACCCATACCGCCAGCCAGATCGTGGCCAGCCGAACCGGTAACGGCAGGATGCCAGCAGAACCGCAGGCCCCACGACGAAACCACCAACAACAAGAAACCCCAACGTTTCTGCCCCTGCCGGCCAGGCAGCCCGCTTTCTTTGCCTACTTTCTTTTCGGGGAAAAGAAAGTAGGTCGCTCCGGGGGAGCGAAAGCCTTTGACTTTGACTTTGAATTTGATTTTGATCTTGACATTAGGCCGTTGAATTTAAGTTTTTTCCTAGGGAAAGATCAAATCTCCAAGATATCAAGAACAGACCCCGTCCTCTTAACTGTAGCCAAAACAATATGAGAATTAATAGCCATAACCCCCGGCGCCTTATGCAACCGATCGACAACAAACTCAGAATAATGCTCTAAACTCCGTGCCCGCACAGTTAACACATAATTGGAAGGCCCCGACACGATCCGTGCGGTCACCACCTCCGGCCAGTCGTTCAAGGCCTGCACGAAGTTCTCGTGCCAGCGCTCCACGTCGGTGCGCATCGACACCTGCACCAGTGCCTCGAACTCCATGCCCAGCGCCTTGGCGTCGAGCACACAGCGGTAGCCGGCGATCACGCCGGCTTCTTCCAGTAGCTTCACCCGCCGGAAGCATGCCGAGGCGGACAGGTTCACCGCCTCGGCCAGTTCCTGGTTGGTGGTTTTTCCGTCGCGGGTCAGGTGGCGCAGGATGCGGACATCGATCAGGTCAAGTTTCATTCTGAATATTTAACCGCGAAATCGTTATTTGTCGAAATAAATGCAGCGCAAAACGATTTGATGCGGTAAAAAGTCGAAGAAAATTCAATTATCTGTTTGTTAATATACCTCTCCCTGAGCGTAAAAGCACTGGCTGGCATGCAGTGCCGCGCATCAGGCTGGCCTGTTCGCCGCGAGGTGCGCGGAGCCGGAAAAACAAAAAAGAGAGGAGACGCATTAATGAGAAAATTCCGACCCGCGCTATTGGCGGGCATGCTCGCCGCGGGCGGCGCCAGCGCACAGGGCTCGGCCACGCTCTACGGCATCGTCGACCAGAGCCTGCGCTTCACCACCCACGCCAACGCCGCCAACGACCACGACGTCGCGCTGGCCAACGGCGCCGTGACCAACAGCCGCTTTGGCCTGCGCGGCGAGGAAACGCTGGGCTCCGGCCTCAAGGCCATCTTCCGCCTGGAAAACGGCTTCGACCCGCAGACCGGCCACACCAACCAGAACGGCCGGCTGTTCGGCCGCTACGCCTACGTCGGCCTGTCCGGCCGCCTCGGCACGCTGCGGCTCGGCCGCCAGTCCACCGAAGGCTTCAACCTGTTCGGCGACTTCGACCCGCTCACCATCGCCAATTACACCGCCAACTACTGGCCGTACTTCATCACCGCCGGCCGCATCGACAACGCCGCCAGCTATGACGGCACCTTCGGCGGCCTCAACGTGGGCGCCAGCTACGGCTTCGGCGAGCAGCCCGGCAGCGTGGGCCGCAACGCGTACTGGGGCGCGCGCGCCGCCTACACCGCCGGCGCCGTCAGCGTGGGCGGCGTGTACCAGGAAACGCGCGACGCCGCCAGCAACGCGCAGCGCATGTGGGGCGCGGCCGCGCGCTACGCGGCGGGCGCCGGCAGGTATTTCCTCGGCTACCTCGGCGGCCGGGACGCCACCGGCTCGCTCGACGCCGCGCTCAACGATGCCGCCCGCGCCGTCGCCCACGGCACCATCACGGCCAACCCGCGCCGGGACGATACCGTGTACGCCGGCCTCGCTTATCAGATAGCGCCGGCGCTTACGCTGACCGCCGTCTTCTACTACGACCGCATCCGCAACGCCAACGGCATCGCCGGCAACGGCGGCAGGCGCTACACGGGTGTGGCGCTGGCCGAGTACGCGCTGTCGCGGCGCACGCAGTTGTACGGCACGGTGGACCACAACATCGTCAGCGGCGGCGCCGCCACGGAACTGCCCGGGCGCGGCAACCAGACCGGCGTGGCGCTCGGCATCCGCCACGTGTTCTGAGCCGCGGCGCCCTGCATCATCCAGCCCCCTGGCCCCGAGCAGGGGACCACGCGGAGCACCCAGCACCCGAAGGAGACAAGCCATGACAAAGCCCCCGCAGCAGTTCCAGCAGATCGTCGAGCGCGAGAAAGGGCTGCGGCGCAGCCTCAGCGCCAGCCAGATGACCATGATCGCCATCGGCGGCGCGGTCGGCACCGGGCTGTTCCTCGGCAGCGGTTTCGCCATCGGCTTTGCCGGCCCGAGCGTGCTGGTGAGCTACGCCATCGGCGCGTGCATCGCGCTGCTGCTGATGGGCTGCCTGGCCGAGATGACGGTCGCGCACCCGACCTCCGGCTCGTTCGGCGCCTATGCCGAGCACTACGTCGGGCCGCTGGCCGGCTTCCTGGTGCGCTATGCCTACTGGGCCTGCATCGTGCTGGCGGTCGGGGCCGAGGTCACGGCCACCGCACTCTACATGAAGTACTGGCTGCCGGCGGTGCCGGGCTGGTTCTGGATCGTGTCGTTCTCGGGCGCGCTGGTGCTGGTCAACGCGCTGAGCGTCAACATCTTCGGCGCGGTGGAGTACTGGTTCTCGGTCATCAAGATCACCGCCATCGTCGGCTTCATCCTGCTCGGCGCCTACGTGGTCTTCGGCGCGCCCACGCTGGTCGGCGACGGCGCGCGGCAGGCCGGCTTCCACCACTACACCGCGCACGGCGGCTTCTTTCCCAACGGCATTGGCGGCACGTGGGTGGCGGTGATCGTCTCCATCTTCAGCTACCTGAGCATCGAGATGATCGCCGTGGCCGCCGGCGAGGCGCAGGACCCGGAGCGCGCCGTCATGCGCGCGTTCCGCTCCACCATGCTGCGGCTGGTGCTGTTCTACCTGCTCACGCTCGCGCTGATGCTGGCCATCGTGCCGTGGACGGCCGCCGGCCACGACCAGAGCCCCTTCGTCAAGGTCATGGAAGCCATCCGCATTCCCGGCGCGGCCGGCGTCATCAACTTCGTGGTGCTGATCGCCGCGCTGTCGGCCATGAACAGCCAGCTCTACATCACCACGCGCATGATGTTCAGCCTCTCTCGCGCCGGCTACGCGCCGCGGCCGCTCGGCCAGCTCAGCGCGCGCGGCGTGCCGCTGCCGGCGCTGCTGCTGTCCACCGGCGGCATCGCCATCGCCACGCTGGTGAGCATCTTCTATCCCGATGCCTCGTTCACCATCATGATGGCCGTGTCGATGTTCGGCGCGCTGTTCACGTGGATGATGATCTTCGTCACCCACTACTTCTTCCGCCGCGCGTGGCATGCCCGGGGCGGCGCGCCGCTGCGCTTTCGCATGTGGGGTTTTCCGGTGCTCACGCTGCTCGGCGCGGGGCTGATGCTGGCCGTGATGCTCACCACGGCGTTCACGCAGGCATTCCGCATGACGCTGGTGTTCGGCGTGCCCTTCCTGGCGGTGCTGACGGTGGCTTACTTCGGCTGGTACAGGGCGCGCGCGCTGGCGGTGGCCGCGCGGGCAAACGAAGCGGCCTGAACCGGGCGCTCAGGCCTCGCCGTCCGTGGCGGACGGCGGATAGCCGCCGCGCGGGCGCGTCGGCAGCCACAGCAGCCACGCGGTCACGGCCGCCGCGCAGGCCAGCAAGGCAACCGAGATGAACGGGCGCTCGCGCAGCAGCCACGCCGTGGCGCCCATCGACGGCCACATGGTGCCGATGGCCAGCCACTTGGCGCGCAGCGGCACGCTGTGGTGCTGCTGCCAGTCATGCACCAGCGGCCCCAGCCGCGGATGCGCCAGCAGCCGCGCATGAAAACGCTCCGAGCCGCGCGCGAAGCACGCCGCGGCCAGCAGCACGAACGGCGTGGTCGGCAGCACCGGCAGGAAGATGCCGACGATGCCCAGCAGCAGGCTGAGCGCGCCGAGCGCGACGAACAGCGCGCGCAGCACCCGCTCGCGGTGGCTGCGCACGGCGGCGCCGGTACCGGCATTGGCGCCGGCGTCAGTGTCTGCGTCGGCGTTGGCGCCGGAGCCGGCGGGCGGCCGCTTCGCGCTCAGACCGCCAGCCCCAGGCGCGCGCGCGCCGCGTCGTACTCGGCCTTCATGCGCGCCACGATCTCGCCGGCGGCCGGGACATCGTGGATCTGGCCCACGCCCTGGCCCGCGCCCCACACGTCCTTCCACGCCTTCGCCTTGGACGCGCCGCTGGAGAAATCCATCTTGCTCTTGTCCGCTTCCGGCAGGTTCTCCGGGTCCAGCCCGGACGCCACGATGCTCTCGCGGATGTAGTTGCCGTGCACGCCGGTGAACAGGTTGGTGTAGATGATGTCCGCCGCGGCCGACGTGGTGATCGACTGCTTGTACTGCTCGCTCGCGTGCGCCTCCCGCGAAGCGATGAAGCGCGTGCCCACGTAGGCGAAGTCCGCGCCCATCGCCTGCGCGGCCAGCACCGCCTCGCCGGTGGCAATCGACCCCGACAGCGCGATCACGCCGTCGAAGATCTTGCGCACCTCGCCCACCAGCGCGAACGGCGACAGCGTGCCCGCGTGCCCGCCCGCGCCGGCCGCCACCAGGATCAGGCCATCCACGCCGGCCTCGATGGCCTTCTGCGCATGGCGGATGCTGATCACGTCGTGCAGCACGATGCCGCCGTAGCCGTGCACCGCGTCGATCATCTCCCTGGGCGGCGCGCGCAGCGAGGTGATGAAGATCGGCACCTTGTGGTCCACGCACACCTTGATGTCATGCTCCAGCCGCACGTTGGACGCATGCACGATCTGGTTCACCGCCACCGGCCCCACCGGCGCGCCCGGGTTGGCCGCGCGGAAGCTGGCCAGCTCCTCCTCGATCTGCGTCAGCCAGTCGCCCAGCACCTCCGCCGGGCGCGCGTTCAGCGCGGGGAAGGAACCGACGATGCCCGCCTTGCACTGCGCCAGCACCAGCTCCGGATAACTGACGATGAACATCGGCGAGGCAATGACGGGCAGGGTGAGGTTCTGCAGGACCTTCGGCAATTGTCTGGCGGCGGGCATGGTATCTCCTGAACCACGGCGGGCGCCGCGACCGGCGCCCGGGATGTGAACGATCGTTCGATTATAGGGAGTTTCCGCGCGGCGGCGTTGGGGGCTGGCTAGACGCGCCAGTCTACGGCCGGCTGGCCGGCGCGGGCGCGTGTAAGAAACGGATACAAGCCCGGAGCCCGCCCCGGTACACGGCGCATACGCCTCATCCGTTAAACCCATACGAGATGGCGCGCGGCGACTGGTGCATATGCAGCTTGGTTCCGCGCACATTGTTTCTTTTGCAGAACAGTGTATTGACTGAATCAGGGTTTCCCCTAGGTCAATCCCAGGCGTACATTTCGTGAACCGCCAGGCTTCCGCCCCGCCGCCACAAGGCGACGGCCACGGAACCAGGCAGCAGCGCCGGCCCGGCCGGCGCGCGTCCCCAGCCAGTAGTCAGCAGCAAAGGAGTGCATTCATGAGTTCCATCCTCGAAGCCCTGTTCTCCAGGCACATCGGCGACCCCGATCGCGTGGTCACGGCGCTCAACCACCAGGAAATCGTCGTCGCCCTGTCAGCGCTGGTCGCCGAGAAGAACGTCGCCATCCTGCACATGCTCTACCCGCGCACCGACGCCCGCACCCACCGCAGCCTGGACGCCCTGGTCGGCGCGCTGCACAACCACGGGCTGCACCAGACGGCCGAGCTGATCGCGCAGGAAGCGCACTACCTCGTGTTCAAGGAACCCGACAAGGCGTGGAAGACCCTGCAGGAAATCCGCCACGACTCGCTGGCCATCGGCGTGCATCTTTACTACAAGGGTGCCACTGGCGACGCGGCGGAACGTGAGCTGGATAAGGATGCGCACCGGAAGGCTTGAGGTGGTGCAGGTATTGCAGCGGCGTGGCCCCGCGCTGCGTGGTTGCTGATCTGCTGACTGACTTCCCGGTTTGCTCCCCTCTCCCGCGCAGTGGGAGAGGGGGCGGGGGAGAGGGCAGAGCGCTTGCGAATGACGAACGCGGTCACTTTGCAGAGCACCTGATTTCCTCCCCCGCCGCTGCCCCGCACACGGGAGAGCAGCGTGCCACAAAGCGCCAGGCCGACTTCATCAACAGCCTGAAGGCCCCGCAATGCGGGGCCTTGTTGCATGTTCTTGCTGAAGACGGACATGTGCCGGGTGCTTGCGCATGCAGTGACTTTGGGCTCGGTCCAGGCGCGCGCGTTTGCTGATCCTGCGTCGCCGCAGTTGAGCGAGGCGTTTGCTGTGACTGCTGAAATGCCAGGGTGGAGGGTGTTGCAGGCGGTTGTGGGACTGGCGTTCAGGGGTGCAAAAAAATCTGCGGTTGGTAACAGAAGTTATCAAATCGCACGCCAACTCGGAGCTAGACTCTAGTCGTTGCCGCTTTCTGCGGCGACCGGGAATAGCAGCCTGAATACGAAGGACGAACCGCCGGCATCCGGTGGACACCTTATTTCAGCTTGCGAGAACGCCCAATGCACCAGCACACCCGAGACGGCATCACCGTCGACCACAACGGCGCAGACATGTCCTTGACTGCGCGCTTCCCACATGAAAATCCCCTGAGCCTTGCGGTATTGAAGGCTGCGCAGCTGCATGCGTTGTTGTTAATGGCCAGCGATTTTGTGGTGGCCGATGGTTCGGCCAACGGCCTGCAGCCGATGGAGCGGGAGAGTGTTTTTTCGCTGGCTGCGGAGCTGGCGGGGGAGGTGTTGGCGTTGAGTGAGATGGTGGGGGTGGCGGGGCGGGAGGTGGTTGATGGGTGAGACAAGTGGCTCTTGGACCTAGCCTACCTAGAACACTGACTGTTGTTTACAGGGAATGGCTCACAGGTGTTTGAACTTGTTGGCCATTTTTTTTGAGCTAAGGGAGGGGCCGGTAAGCGGACATTGGGCGAGGCTGTCAGAGGGCTGCTGCCGACCCATTACAGCCACGCAATAAATTCGGGCCACCGTCTTAAGTTCCTGCAACAAGAGACATTCCTGATTCATGCATAGCCATACTTCAGCTGTGTGCGCCTCCAATAAATCATGAGCAATTCAAATCGAATTGCATCACCTAAATGAATCTAACCGAGCATGTGCCGATTCGGGCGAGGGCGGCCACTGAAGCTTCGTAGCAGTTCAACTGTCTCGCGTTCGGGAGCTAGCACGCGATCGAACTCTTTCTGAGCCCAAGCCCCAAAACGGTCATCTACAGAGTGAGCAAAGTGGATGAGTCCAGTCAGGTGGTTCAGGTAACCGAGCGGACTTTTGGTTTTCCTGCGCTTGGCGTGCGACAGAAGACCAAATTTTCCGATGTAGTACAGGGAAAGTTCGATCTCGTCCTTGATCGACTTGGTTAAGCGTGGCTTGACATCGTTTACTACTAGGCCAGTGACAATTTTTCGACTTCCCGGTCCGCGAATGAGGCACTTCTTTTCATTCAACCTGAAGCCGGCTGTCGTGACTGCCAAGCACACCTGGCGAAAAATCTCTTGGCACGATTCTCTATCGGAGTTCGTCAACGATAGAACGATGTCGTCTGCGTATCTGGTATACGCCGCACCAGCGGCGTCTGCGATTGTTTGGATTTTCGTGTCCAAGGATGCCGCTACATAGTTTGCCAGCATGGCGCTGCTAGGTGCACCTTGGGGCAGGTGCCCGACGGTTGTACGCGAACGGTATGGCACCTTACCAGCAACTTGTGGACTGCCCCAACGCCAAGTTTTATCTCTGCGACGCGGCTGCCCGTCATATCGACGTGGCGCTGTTCGAGTGCAAAGCCTTGCCAATTCGAAGGCGAGCAAAGCTCTATATCCAAACTTCCTAAAAACGTGGTAAACCTGCCTCTCTGAAATGGATTCAAAAAAGTCCTTAATATCGACTTTAATTATCCACTCACTACCAGCATGTACGGACGCATTATTCAGAATACTATCGCCGTCACCGTATGCCTTGGAAGCCTCATGTAGATAGTCAAGCGCACCTCGACTCTTCAGAATTTGATCGTGTATCCAACGCTGTGCACGCTTCAAGTGTGGGACGGGCACGCAAATTCGACGAAATCCGCCCGACTTCTTGCGGATATTAAACACACGATAATCATTTTCGGCCCGTCGGCCAATCGTTTGTATCAATGCCGCCCAAGGCGTGTTCGACAATGTCGCGAAATGCATTAACGTGAATACAACCGGTACACGCTTAACCGACATTTGTCTGGCCGTGTCGACAAGCACTTTGACATATTGCTCGTTGAGCCCGTGAGCGTGGGCTTTGATAGCGTGGAGAGAAGGGCCAAGCATCACTTTAATCCCGCCCCGCGAAGCGGGGTCAACACACGGCTCAGAGGTATAGGCGCTGTTTCGAAGCTCTGAACCGCGTGTTAACCTCGATCAAGAGAGAGCTACTTCCAAGGCATCAGGACTCCCGATGCCGCATTGTTGGCCTTCCAGCGCAACAAGGTCGCAACTACCAAATTAGGTAGCCACGTTTGACTGATGCTTGGTCACCCCTCCACATGAATCAGGATAATATAAATCGGTCACTCGACGCAATGGGGAAGACGAGCGCGGCCCGCGATTTTCGCGCCCAGCACCTCGTTTCACGAGCGATAGGAACTCTCGGCCGAAGATCGTAAGACGGTGAGTCTGGGTGTCTATCACCCCTAGTCGATAGGCGCGTCTGCGAAGCTCAGCAACTTCGCTGGTTAGAATTAGCAGGCGCTCGGCGAGTCGTGTGTCATTCCATCCAGATCGTGACGAGTGACCCAGCGCAAGGAGGAGTCGCCACTCCATCGGGCTCGCCTGGTGAAGACGGACGTGATCTAGCAAACCGACGGCCAATGAATATTGCCCATGGTCCCAAAGTGATTCAGCCTGCTGCGTAGGATTGGCATCATCAAAATAGTGTCTAATGTCTGTTGGGATTCCTCGGTTCGGAAAAATGGGCGACCATTTTCTACCGAAATCCCACAGGATGGTGGGCGCGTTGTTCGGGCAGCCATGCTCGAAGACTACTAAAGTTCCGCGCGATCCAAAGCCGAGCGGCATACCTGACTTTGATATGCGTTGAGCATATTTAATCGCCAAGGCTGTCATTGGCATGGTTGGCCTTATGCCTGCGGCCGTGGTCGGCAAGACAGAATGTATTCGCGCTGAGGTCAGCTTTGGAACTCTCCGACATACTTGGCGAAGGCCTTCAGCGTCTGCAGCGAATGTCACCAACCATAGCTTGGTCCATCCATAAGAAACCCAGCTCTTTATTGATGTGTCAATCTGCTCCGTCCAGAAATCTGACACACGTTTCCCCGTTCCCACATAGTCTTCAACGATGACTATATTGCGAATTCGCTCCGCTCGCATTGAATCAACGGTGGGGTTCGCGAGCACTCGATCGCCGTGGACTCGGCGCAAGTTCTCCACCATGTGTCGGACACGATCCGCGCTGCTCCCCGGCGTGCGCCGCTCCTTCCCTTCATCGAATATCTGAGGCTTAGGTTCGGTTACTGAAATTAAGGCAACGTTCTCTTTACCGACACTTGAGAGGATCTTTTCGATTTCGAATTGTACACCACGCTCAAACTCCGAGTGCGATACGAGTCGGAGAGCACGAAGCATCTGACGACCGATCTCGCGGTCGACGGGATCGTGGATTTGCGCGAGCCATCTACTTGCCCGCTCGGAGGACTCGATTGTCATATTACCTACTTTGGGGGAGGGTCGCCTGACGTTGTCTTCTGCTTAGTCGAAAATCGCTGCACTATAGTTGCCGCTGAGCGAATAAAATCGTTGGGCCACCGGCATCATGATAATTCCTCGGAGCGACCCAACCCGCTCAATAGCCACCGACAGTGCTACTGACAACAAGAATCTTTCGTCATGACCGTCAGCTATTGACAAGCATGCGGTCGTTCAAGGCCAGTCTGCGAGCGTCGCTTTGTGGCCGACAGCGGCCAGTGGCAGGCTCGTAATCTATGACCGCTGTTGAAACGTGAACTATTGCCGAACTAGACTGGCAACGAAAGCCTATCGGCAGTTACTAGTTTAAGCAATGCAAGAGATCTGGAGCGGGGGCAATACTCTTACCATTAGCAAGCGCTGCGTCCGCCGTGTGGGTGGAGGGAGGCTTAACGGCAGCCTTATTGTAGAGCCCCAAAAAAACACTAAGCCGCCAACACAAACTGCGCCCCAAGCTTATCCAGCAACTCAAACGTATTCATCCACCGCACACCAAAGTGCTGGCAGATATTCGGAATAAAGAACTTCTTCCGAGCATCCCTGTGAAAAGCCTCATGCGTAACCACAATCGCATCGGTCGCCATGGCCTTGGCAATCAACCAAGGATCGGCTCCGGCCATAAATTCTTCAAGAGCACCGACTTTCATCACAGGCGCCTGCTCGGCAACAACACGTGCAACATCAACGAAGGCCAACTGCGTGGCGTCGTCGCTGACATCCATGAAAAGCCCTGCATTGTCCTTGGCCCATTGGGCCAGTTCGTCGTTGCCCTTCTTCAACTCGTCGGCAACCATAGAGATGCTGCCTACCTGCAACAACTGATTTTGGCCATGAACCCACTGCCAGAAAGCCGGACAGAAGGTCATGCTGTAGTACCGGTTCTTTGCCTCAATCAACGTGTTGGAGTCGAGCAGATGCTTCATTCGGTGACGGTACTGGCGTAGGCTTTCATTTTCGATGGCTGGATACCGAGTAGCCTGGCGGCGTCGCGCAGCAGCATGTTGCCTCGCATCGTCTCCGCCAGCACGGCTCTGCTGAAGCGCGCGCTGTTCTTGGCGCCGGCGTTGCGGTAGAAATTCCCGCCGCCGTTGTCTTTGTCCCGGTATGCCTGGAGTTCGGCGAGGTAGTAGCCGCTGTAGGCCTCCCTGGCGATGAGGCCAAGATCGGCGGCGCGCCTGGCAATGACCAGCTTGCTGACCTTGAAGTCGGCGGCGAGCACGGGAAGGTTCTCCTTCCAGTCGACATCGCCGCGCCAGGCTTGGCGGAAGGCGGCCTCCGGCGCGAGAAACTCGCCGGCAACGGCGTTGCAGAAGATCTCTTCCCGCCGGTTGGCGTTCACCGATACGCTGGAAATGCCGCTGCTGTTGATCCAGACATGCGCCAATTCGTGGACGAGCGTGAAGAGCCGCGCTGCCGGCGCATCGGCGCTGTTGATGAACACCACGGGCGCCAGCGGGTTGCTGATGGCAAAGCCGCGGAATTCGCCCACGTCGAGTTTGCGATGGGTATTGGTTCCCACGATGCCGCTGCGCATCACGAGTATGCCGACGGACTCGGCAGCCGCTATGAGCGTGCGAAGGAATTCTTCATGGGTTGGCCGCGCGGCATTTTCTGCGACATGCAGTGTCTTCCGCATGTCCGCGACGACCTCCTTGACAGGGCTCTGGCTGGTGAAGCGCCCGACGAACGGTAGCGGCCCGAACTCGTGTTCCTTGAGATAGTCCAGATACCAGCTGTGCTTCCAGAGAACGTCCTTTACCGCATCGACCAATTCGGGGCTCGGCCGGGCCGGCGCCGCGCCACCCAGCGTGCGCAGGTCCGGCAGCGGCAGTTCGTCAGAGGGTGGTTCCTTCAGGAACAGGAATCCGAACGGTATGTGAGACAGAAGGGCCCACTTCTGCGCCTGCTTGAAAGTGGGCTGGCTATCGCCTACCTCCCACTCAAAGACTTTCTCCGGCTTCACGGGGATTTTGTCCGCCACGTCGAACTCGGACAGCCCGGCCCGCAGGCGGGACCAGGTGAGCAGACGAGGGGTGACGAGAGCGTGACTCATGGCGTAGTGATGATAGGTCACGGTGTCGATTTGCGTCCAGTGTGGCGGAGAGGTGGCATTGCAGAGTGCTGATTTTCAGACTGTGCCTGTGTAGCTCAAGGGACGTTTCCAATCACTCGCACCGATTAGCCGAAATCTGCGCCCCCGACCTTTGAACCGCCTCCGACGCCCGCTGCGCCTCAACTGCATCCCCCCGCGCCATCGCGCGCTCCGACCAAGCCAGGTTTGCCGTATACGTCTGCCGAAGGGAAGGGCAGACAATGCTGGACGCCAACCGCTTGGCGGATTGCTGGTCCCCAATCACAAACGGCTGCGCACGATCCTCGGCGTTAAGCTGCCCGATGGACTTGCGAGCCAGTTCGGTCTTGGCGCTGTCCGGGCAAGGTGAATCCTGGAGCGTGACTTTCCCCGCGGCATTTCGGCATTGATAGATCGTCTGGGCCTGGACGCCCGTGCCGGTCACGATCAGCAGCAATAGTAGCGGTATCCGCATCGCAATCCTCCCGAGGGGGATTCTGCAGATGCTTGCCTTCGCTGGATTCCCCTCCGGAGCAGGGTGTTTCTCCGGGCTGTAAGTCTTCGCACGCTATCCCGGTTGCATGACAACGGTCTGACCCGGACGCCACTTCACCGATAATGCCCATGCCTTTCCAAGACTTCGATCTTGTATCCGTCAGGGTCCTGGATGAAGAAAAACCGCGCTAGCAACTCCTCCCCAACCCTGAACTCCTTGACCGGCAGCGGACTGTACCCGGCGGCGGTCAGCGCTGCATGCGTGGCCGCAACATCGTCAACGACCGCCGCCACATGCCCGTAGCCATCGCCATGCGTATAGGGCTCCTCGCGCCCCTTGTTCAACGTGAGCTCAAGCTCGACATCGTTCTCGGCATTGCGCAGATACACCAGCGCGAAGTCCGGAAAATCCAGCGTGTGGGCAGGCTTGAGGCCGAGGACTTCGTCGTAGAAGCGCAGCGATGCGTCGAGGGCGCGCACGCGGATCATCGTGTGGATCAGCTTGGCCATGATTAGTGGGTGGTGACGGTGGTTTTCTTCGGGGGCGGCGCGGGTTCGGCCAGGCTTTCCTGCGCGCTTTCGAGCCGGTCGCATTTGCGGCGCAGGTAGCGCAGGCACGTCACGCGCAGGAACGAGGTGAAGTTCTGCACGTCGCCGCGGTGGAGCATGATCTCGTCGTGGAACTGCACGATCAGCGCGTTGGTGGTCATGCCTTCTTCGGCGGCCAGGGTGGCCAGCGTGTCCCAGACGAAGTTCTCCAGGCGGATGCTGGTGTGCACGCCGTGGATGCGCACCGAGCGCGTGCGGGATTCGTAGTGGATCGGGTCGGCCGTGACGAAGAATTCGCACATGGGGGCCTCCTTGGCGGCTGGGGGTTCGCTCGGATGCCGCGCTCAGATCGTGCGCCTGGACATCTGCGCGGCGATGTAGTCGGCCTGGCGGATGGCGAGCGTCACGATGGTGAGCGTGGGGTTTTCGGAGCCGCCGGTGGTGAACTGGCTGCCGTCGCTGATGAACAGGTTGGGGATGTCGTGGGTCTGCCCCCATTTGTTGCACACGCCGTCGCGGGGGCGCGCGCTCATGCGCGCGGTGCCGAGGTTGTGGGTGGACGGGTAGGGCGGCGTGCGGAAGGTCTTGATGGCGCCGACCGCGCCGTAGATGCGCTCGGCCTGGGTGTAGGCGTGGCTGCGCATGGCGATGTCGTTGTCGTGGTCGTCGAAGTGGACGTTGGGCACGTAGTTGCCCCACTGGTCCTTGACGGTCTGGTTGAGCGTGACGCGGTTGGTCTCGCGCGGCATGTCTTCGCCGACCAGCCACATGCCGGCGAGGCTGGTGTAGCGGTCCATCCACCACGTGAAGTCGCTGCCCCAGCCGCCGGGGTTGAGGAAGGCGGCCATGAACGGGATGCCGAGCGAGAGCGTTTCCAGCTCGTAGCCGCCGACGAAGCCGCGCTTGGTGTCGTGGCGCGATTCGTCGCGCACGATGCCGGCCATCGTGGTGCCGCGGTACATGTGCACGGGTTCGTTGAAGGCGGCGTAGACGGAGCCGGTCATGTGGCGCATGTAGTTGCGCCCGACCTGTCCGGAGGAGTTCGCCAGGCCGTCCTTGAACAGGCTGGAGGCGGACAGCAGCAGCAGGCGCGGCGTTTCGATGGCGTTGCCGGCCACGCAGACGATGCGCGCTTTCTGGCGCTGGGTCTTGCCGTCGGCGTCCACGTAGAGCACGGCGTTGGACGCGGCCTTTGTCGTCGTGCTCGATGCGCGTGGCGTGCGCCTGCGTGCGCAGCTCGAACTTGCCGGTGGCTTCGGCTTCGGGCAGTTCGGTGTAGAGGGTGGACCATTTGGCGCCGCTCTTGCAGCCTTCGAAGCAGAAGCCGAGCTGCAGGCAGCGCGCGCGGCCGTTGCGCGGGCGGCTGTTGATGGCCATGTTGCCGGTGTGCACTTCCTTGTAGCCCAGGCGCGTGGCGCCGTTGTACATGACCTTGAAGTTGTTGTTGCCGGGCAGGCCGGGGATGCCGTGGGTGCGCGTGACACCCATCTTGTCCTCGGCCTTGCCGTAGTAGGGCGCGAGTTCGCGCAGCGTGAGGGGCCAGTCCTGCAGGTTGGCGCCCTTGATGTCGCCGTAGACCGTGCGCGCGCGGAATTCGTGTTCCTGGAAGCGCAGCGACGCGCCGGCCCAGTGCGTGGTGGTGCCGCCCACGGTCTTGCAGATCCACGCGGGCAGGCCGGCGAAGTCCTTGGCGACGCGCCAGCTTCCGGAGGTGGTGCGTTTGTCGAGCCACGCGAGCTGGCTGAACGCTTTCCATTCGTCGTTGATGAAGCTGGCGTTGGATTGCGTGCCGCCGGCTTCCAGCACCACCACCTTGACGCCTTTCTGGCACAGCTCGTTGGCCAGCGTGCCGCCGCCGGCGCCGGAGCCGATGATGACGACGACGGAGTCGTCGCCGAAGTCGAACTTGGCCATGTGCATGTCTCCTTTGTGGGCCCGGGCGCGCGGCTCGGGTTGTGTCCGGGTTGCGTCCGGGTTGTGTCTTGCCCCGGCTCTGCGGCCGGATCGGGGGACTGCCGCCGGCGTCAACCCATGTACGGCGGCGGGCTCGCTGCCGCGGGCGGCGCGGGCAGCCACTTGAGGTCCTGGAAGCCGCGCAGGATGTAGCCGCCTTTTTCCCAGGAGGAGCCGGGATAGCCGAAGGTGGCGAACGCCATTTCGTTGTCGTAGAGCGCGGTCACGCACTTGCCTCGCACGGTGTCGAAGAACGGCTGCCCTTCGAGCGCCTTGACGGCGGCCAGCTGCCGGTCCGGCGCGGCGGCGGTGAAGCTGCCGCCGGCGAGCTTGTCGAGCGAGGCCACGCCGGCGCGCAGCTGGCTGGCGACGGCGGCGTCCTTGGCCGCGGCGGCGTCGAGGTCCTTGACCAGCAGCGCGTAGACGGCGTCCGGCAGGCGCTCGTGCGGGTACAGCACGCGGCCCATGCGCAGCAGCGCCTCGCCTTCGCCCTGGTCCAGCGCGGCGAGCTCTAGCGCCCACACGGTCGACGGCGCCAGCAGCGCCAGCGGGCTGCCGATGGCCAGCGTGCCGATCAGCACGCCGGTGCCCTTGAGCAGCGAGCGGCGCGTGAGCGTCGGCGTGGTCTTGTGCGCTGCATCGCCGCGCTCGCGGATGTGCACGATGGGAATGGTTTTCACGGTGTCTGCTCCGAGGGGTTCGACGGGCGTGGTCCGCCGCGGGCGGTGTCTCGCATGATGTCGCGCGCCTGCGTGCTTCACATGGCGGTTGTCGGGAGGGGAGAGGCGGCGTTGTGCGATGCGGCACGATCCTGCCGCCGCGGCCGTGCCGCGTGGCCGGGCCGGCGTGCGCCTGGGGTGAGCGTGGTGGACAAGATGTCGTCTCCGTCGTTGTCGTTCCCTCCATTCTTGCGGGAGGGTCGATACGACTATAGGCCGAAGACGCCGGGCATGGGTCACAGCCCGCTACTCACACGGGAAAAACCCTAGTGAGGATGGTGGCGCACGCCGGCACGCGACGGCGCACCGGCGGCGGGGTTCGCGCCCGGCGGCGGAGGCAGCCGGCGCGGCGGGGAGGGAAGGGTCAGAAATCGACCTGCGCGCTCAGCATGAAGGTGCGCGGCGCGCCTTGCGTCAGGTACGAGGCGCTGGTGAGCCAGTACGCCCGGTCGGCGAGGTTGTCGATGTTGAAACGCACCGTGGCGCGCTTGCCGGCCACGCGCGTGACGTAGCGCACGCCGGCGTCGAGCAGCGTGTACGACGGCACCGACGCGGTGTTGGCGGCGTCGATCGGGCGCGCGCCGTAGTACTGCAGGCCGGCGGTGAGCGTGAAGCCGGTGTCCGCCAGGCGGTATTCGGTGTACAGCGCGGCCTGCTGCTTGGGCGTGCCGTCCACGCGCTTGCCGTTGAGCTCCTGGGCGACGTTTTCGTTGCGGGCGTTGAGGAACAGCACGCTGGCGCTGACCAGCCACAGCGGCGTCACCTGTGCGCGCGCGGACAGTTCCAGCCCGTCGTAGCGCGCTTCGCCGTCCTGCGTGAACACGTTCGACGCATTGGTGTACGTGAGTCCGCGCTTGATGCGGAACAGCGCGGCGTTGGCGGACCAGTTGGCGCGCTCGGCCTTGACGCCCACTTCCATCTGCTTGCTCTTGAGCGGCGCGAACACTTCCTGCGCGTTGGCCGCGGACAGCGGCGCGGTCGAGCCCTGCTCCAGCGACTCGACGTAGCTGCCGTAGGTGGACAGCCAGTTCACCGGCTTGAAGATGAGCGCCGCCGTGGGCGTGGTGGCGCTCTTGTCGTAATGGTTGATGGTGTCCTTGATGCTGTTGCGGCGCACGCCGGCCACCACGTCCCAGTGCTGGCCGAGATGGAGCGTGTCCGAGGCGAACACGGCGCGCTGCGCGGCGTAGCTGCCGAGCGTGTCGGCGGGCTCGGCGGCGATGCCGGGATTGGCGAAATTGCCCGGGTTGGCGAGGTTGCCGGTGCCGAGCACGGCGTAGTTCGACACGCTCGAATAGTAGGAGCGGGTGCGCCCGTAGGACAGGCCGAAGGCGAGGTCGTGCGAGACGAAGTCGGTGCGCGCCTTGCCGGTGACGAGCGCCTGCGCGTCGTCGGTCTTGAAGCGGTCGGTGCCGCCGTACTGGGCCTCGGTGTAGTCGCCCTGCGCGTTGGCGTAGACGGAGCCGTTCAGGTAGACCCGGTCCATGACCGAGCCGCGATAGGCCAGGCGCGCGTTCCAGTCTTCGGCGAAGCCCCAGTCGACGGCGGTGCCGTAGACCTTGGCGCGCGTCTCGTAGCTGGTGAACGGCGAGAAGATGCGCTTGCTGCCGCGGATCGGGCCGGGCGGCTGCGCCACGGTGAAGTCGCTGTCGGTGCCGCTGGCGTTGGGGAAGAGGCCCCAGGTGGAGGAGCCCTTGACCACGCGGTCCATGCCCAGCGCGTCCGCGCTCCAGACCAGGTTGGGCAGGATGCGCCAGTCCAGCGCCAGCGAGGCGGAGCCGCGCTTGACGCGCCCGCCGTCGGTGACATAGCTGTCGCCTTCCTCGCCGACCAGGTTGGCGCGGTAGCCGAAGCGGTCGTCGGGGCCGAAGCGCCCGCCGAGGTCGCCGGCCAGCAGGAAGGTGCCGCTGCCGGTGACGGAGGTGAGCACGCTGCGCACGGGCGTGTCGGTGGGGCGCTTGCTGACGAAGTTGACCGTGCCGCCGGGCTGCGCGAAGCCGTAGAGGAAGCCGGTGGCGCCGCGCAGCACCTGCAGCTGCTCGAAGTGCTCCAGCGGCAGGTCGCCGCTCCAGCCGAAGACGTTGAGGCCATCGATCTTGCGGCCGTTGAGCAGGTCCAGCCCGATGCCGCGGATGGCGATCTGCGAGGACAGGCCGCCGATGTTGTTGCTGGTGGGCGAGACCGAGGCGTCGTTCTTGAGCGCCTGCACCAGCGAGCCCGCCTGCTGGTTGTCCATCAGCGCGCGCGTGACCACGTCCACGCTGTAGGGCGTGTCGAGCAGCGCCTTGTTGCCCAGGGCGCCGAGGCTGGCGCTGTCCGCGCGGTAGGCCAGGCCGGCGGGCGGCTCGGGCTGGTCGGCCAGCGCGCGCACGGTGACGGGCGGCAGCGTGGCCTCGGCGCCCGGGGCCGGCGCGGCGACGATGGTGTAGGTGCGCGGGCTGTTGGCCACCAGCCGCAGCCCCGAGCCGGCCAGCAGGCGGCCCAGCGCGTCTTCCACGCTGAGCGAGCCGCGCACGGCCGGCGCGCGGTGGCCTTCGGCCAGCGCGGTCGAGAACAGGATCTGCACGTCGGCCTGGCGCGCCAGCGCCGCGAGCGATTGCGCCAGCGGCTGCGCGGGCAGGTCGACCGCCAGCGCGGCGCTCTGCGCGATGGCGCCGGCGGCGAACAGCGCGGCCACGGCCGGCACGGCCAGAGACAACAGCCGCGCCACCGGGCGGCGCGCGGGCTGGTTACGAACGATCGGCTTCAATGATTTCTCCCGAATTCGGCCGGTGCATCCGGCCTTGTCAGAGAGTTGCCGAGCGGGAGGCGCGCGATGTACACCTGCGCGCGGAAAAAATTTTCGGGTGCGCGGCGGCGGCCGGTGTTCGCCGCCGCCGCGGTTTGCCGATGTTCGCCGGCTGCCGCTAGTTGCCGCCCTGTCCGGCCCGCAGCGCCAGGTGCGCGCTGCCGTCCGCCGCGGTACGCAGCGTGACGGGCAGGATGCCGGGCAGCAGCGGCAGCCTGGCGTCGGCCTGGTCGCGGTCGAACTCGGCGGACAGGCGCAGCGCCGCCGCCCGGCTGTCGTCGATGACGATGCGGCGCGCGGTGAACGGCTGCATCTCGCGCACCGCCTCGGCCAGCGTCAGGCCGTCGAACGAGAGCTTGCCGCGCCGCCAGGCGGTGATGCGCTCGGCGTCGACGCGGCTGGCCGCCGACGGCGCGCCGCCGTCAGGCACGTCCACCCGCTGGTTGGCGCCGACGCGGCGCGTGTCGCCGCCGGCGCTGACTTCCACGGCGCCTTCGAGCACCACCACGCGCGTGCTGCCGTCATGCCGGCGCACGTCGAACACGGTGCCGATGTCGCGCACGCGCGTGTCGCCGGCCTGCACCGTGAACGCGCGCGGGCCGTGGGCGACGCGGAACAGCGCCTCGCCGGCGGCCAGCGTGAGCTGGCGCGAGCGCAGGTGCCAGGCCACGTCGACGCGGCTGCCGCGGTCGAGCTCGATCTCGCTGCCGTCGGCCAGCACCTGCGTGGCGGGCTGGCCGGCCGCGGCGGTAACGTGATCGGTGCGGTATGCGGGATCGGCCACCCACAGCGCCGCGGCGAGCAGCGCGGCGCACGCGGCGGTGCCGGCCCGCGCGCGGCGCCGGCGCTCGCGGCGCGCCTGGGCGGCCTGCGTGATGGCCTCCACCGACGGGAAGCGCTCGCGCAGCGCCTGCTGGTACGGCGAGAGCGGATCGGCCGGCGCGGGCGGAGATGGCCGGGATGGCTGGGAGGAGGGCGGGGATGGTTCGGCCATGGGCGCGTCGGATCTGGCCCGGGCTGGCGCGGCAATCGGCTTCATGAGGCGGACCCCGGAGGTTGGGCGCTGGCGGCCAGTTCGTCAAGCGCCGGCGCGAGCAGGGTCATGGCGCGCGCCATGTGCCGCGCCACCATGCCGCGCGAGATGCCGAGCCGCTCGGCCACCTCGTCCTGCGGCAGGTCGTGCAGCCGGTGCAGTACGAAGGCGTCCCGGCAGCGCGGCGGCAGGGCGGCGATGCACGCGGCGAGCCGGTCCACCTGCTGGCGGAACGCCAGTGCCTGGGCGCCGTCCGGCGCGCTCGCGCCATGCGCCTGCGTTACCGCGGCCCATTCGTCCAGCGCCTGCTGGCGGGCCTGCTCGGCGCGGTAGCGGTCGATCGCGCGGTGCGTGGAGACGTGGCGCAGGAACGCCAGCGGCCTGGCGACGATGCCGGCCGGCGGGCGCTCCAGCACCTGCACGCAGACGTCCTGTACCACGTCGCGGGCGAAATGGCGGTCGCCGAAGCGGCGCCGGACGTGGTCGACCAGGTCGTCATAGTGCCGTATCAGGGTGGCGAACAGCGTGAGGTGGGCGGGGTCGCGTAGCACGGCCGGGAGAACCTGGTTCTGTCGAGGTGCGCACGATTATAAATACGAATGATTGTCATTTGTGTGATGTATTCATGCCCGGCCCGCGCGCGGCGAACCGAGATCGAGGGTCTGGCGCAGCCACTGCGCGAAATCGGCGATCTCCGCGCGGACCAGTTCGTGGCCCATGTCGTAGAGGCGGGTCTCGCGGCGCACGCCGAGGCGCGCCAGCAGCGCGTCGGCGCGCTGGGCCCAGAACGCGGGCAGCTTGTCGTCGTGGCGGCCGTGGGCGACGAAGGCGCCCAGCGTGCGCAGCGCCTCGGGCGGGGCGATATGCGGTTCGATCTCGGGCAGGATGCGGCCGCTGAGCAGGCCGAAGCCGCTGACCTTGTGCGGCGCGCTGAGGCCCACGCTGGCGCTGACGATGCCGCCCTGGCTGAAGCCGGCGACGACGGTGGGCAGCGGCGGCAGGGCGTCGAGAAAGCGCAGCACGCGCGCGCGGCTGGCTTCGGCCTGCGCGGCGTCGATGACCGGGCCGCCGGCGGTGAAGCTGACCGGGAACCACGCGAAGCCGGACGGCCCCATGCGCAGCGGCGCGCGCAGCAGCAGCACTTCGAGGCCGTCGGGCCAGTCGCTTTCCAGCCCGGCGAAGTTGGTTTCGTTGCCGCCCACGCCGTGCAGCAGCACCAGCCGCGCGCGCGGCGCCCGCGGCTGGCAGGCGCGGCGGTAGTGCAGGCCGGAGTGGGGTTCCAGTTCGAGGCTGGCGATTCCGTTCGCGTCGTTCATGCGGCCACCTCGCGTTGCGCGGGCTGCGTGGATCGGGTTTGCGCCGGCGGGCCGTCGAACAGATAGCTGTCCATCGACAGCACGCCGTGCGTGATGCCGCCGTCGAGCACGCGCAGCGTGTAGTTTTCGCCGGCGGCGCCGAGCGCGACGAACAGCGGCAGGAAATGCTCGTCGGTCGGGTGCGCGCGCGCGGCGCCGGGCGCGAGGTCGCGGTAGGCCAGCAGCTTGTCGCGCTGCCTGTCGCGCAGCGCGCCGGCGGTCCAGCGCGCGAAGTCGACCACATAGCCGGCCACATCGCCGGCCGCCTCCGGCGAGCCGTCGCGCGACGCGCGGAACTCGTACAGGTTGTGCGTGAGGCTGCCCGATGCCACGATCAGCACGCCCTGCTCGCGCAGCGGCCGCAGCGCCTGCCCGAGGCGCAGCGCGTCGGCCGGCGCGAGCGGCGCGGGCAGCGAGACCTGCACCACGGGCACGTCCGCCGCGGGCAGCAGGTGCATCAGCGGCACCCAGGCGCCGTGGTCGAGTCCGCGCTGCGGATCGAGCGTGGCGGGCCAGCCGGCGGCGCCGAGCAGCGACTGGATCCGCGCGGCCAGCGCGGGCTGGCCCGGCGCGGGGTATTGCAGCCGGTACAGCGCTTCGGGGAAGCCGCCGAAGTCGTGGATGGTGGCCGGCGCGGCGCTGGCGCCGATGCGCACGCCGCCGCGCGTGTGCCAGTGCGGCGAGATCACGACCACGGCGCCGGGGCGCGGCAGTGCCTGGCCGAGCGCGGCGAGGCTGGCGCCGGCCGGGCCCGGTTCGATGGCGAACGTGGGCGCGCCGTGGGAGACGAAGAGAACCGGGGATGCGTGCTGCATCGGGGTGTTCATGGGGGCCTCTGCAAATCGGTGGGAACGTGATTCCGAGTGTATAGATTCGGTTGCAGGGATAAAGATGGTCTAATGCGACAAATCATCCCGGCAGGTGAGACAAAGGCAGGTGAGATAAACATGGATCGCGCCCTCGAGATGCAGGTGTTCTGCACGGTGGTGGACAAAGGCAGCTTCATCGCCGCCACCGAGCCGCTGGCCATGTCCAAGGCGGCGGTGTCGCGCTACGTGAACGCGCTGGAGGCGCGGCTCGGCGTGCGGCTGCTGCACCGGACCACGCGGCGGCTGTCGCTGACCGAGGAGGGGCGCATCTTCTACCAGCAGGCGCGCGACGTGCTGGCGCTGATGGACGCGGCCGAGGGCGCGGCGGCGTCCGGTTCGGAGGAGCCGGCGGGCGTGCTGCGCGTCAACGCGCCGCTGAGCTTCGGCATCGCGCACCTCGCGCCGCTGTGGGCGGACTTCATGCGCGCGCACCCGAAGATCGAGCTCGACATCAGCCTCAACGACCGCGTGGTGGATCTGGTGGAGGAGGGGTTCGACGTGGCGGTGCGCATCGCGCGCATGGAGGATTCGTCACTGGTGGGCCGCCGGCTGGCCAGCACGCGCATGCGCCTGTGCGCGGCGCCGGCGTACCTGGCGCGGCATCCGCCGCTGGCGCGGCCGGCGGACCTGCTGGCGCACAAGGTGATCGCGTACAGCCACTTCGCCTCGCGCAATGAATGGACCCTCACCGGCCCGGCGGGCGAGGCCACGGTGCAGACGCAGCCGGCGGTACGCTGCAACAACGGCGACACCTGCCGCGCCATCGGCCTGAGCGGCGGCGGCATCCTGCTGCAGCCGAGCTTCATGCTGGCCGACGACATCCGGCGCGGCGATCTCGTGGAAATCCTGCCGGACTACCGCGCCATCGAGTTCGGCATCTACGCGGTGTATCCGTCGCGCAAGCATCTGCCGCCCAAGGTGCGGGCGCTGGTCAACTACCTCGTGGAGCGCTTCGCGGGCGTGCGCTGGGACGACTGACCCGGCCGGCTGGCCTGGCGCGCGCCGGGCGCTTGCGCCCGGCATCGGGCTGCGGCAAAATGCACAGCTTGCGGAGATGGCATGCCTCCCTTAACCGCCGACGGCAGCAACCTTGTCGGCTGATGATGCCTACGAGTTCCTGGACAGGGAAGTCGTAGGCTCGCGTCTGTGCGATCACCATGCGGCGTCCCGCCGTCCAGGTTTGTGTTCTGCGAATCTGGTCATCATGAAGAAAACATTCGTTCCGCCGGAACAACTGGCGATGCTGCCTTACCTGGGCCGCTGGCTCGTTCTCGCGTCCGCCGCCGGCGTGCTTGCCGGCACCGGCTCGGCCGCGCTGCTGGTCGCGCTGGACTGGGCCACGGCCACGCGCGTGTCGCATCCGTGGCTGCTGTGGCTGCTGCCGTTCGCGGGCCTCGCGGTCGGGCTGGCCTATCACTACCTGGGGCAGTCGGTGGAGGGCGGCAACAACCTGCTCATCGACGAGATCCACGACCCCAAGCGCATCGTGCCCAAGCGCATGGCGCCGCTGATTCTCGCCGGCACCGTGGTCACGCACCTGTTCGGCGGCTCGGCGGGGCGGGAGGGCACGGCGGTGCAGATGGGCGGCAGCTTTGCCGACTACCTCACGCGGCTGTTCCGGCTCGGCGCGCAGGCGCGCCGCATCCTGCTGATGGCGGGCATCAGCGCGGGTTTTGCCTCGGTGTTCGGCACGCCGCTGGCCGGTGCGGTGTTCGGGCTGGAGGTGCTGGCGATCGGGCGGCTGCGCTATGACGCGATCCTGCCGTGCTTCGTGGCGGCCATCGTGGGCGACCTGATCCCGCCGCTGCTGGGCGTGCATCACACCGCGTACGCGGTGCCGTTCGTGCCGCATCCCGGGCCGCTGACGCTGGGCGCGATGGTGCTGGCGGGCATCGTCTTCGGGGTGGCCGGCATGACGTTCGCCGAGGCCACGCACCGCCTGTCGCGCGCGCTCAAGCGCCGCGTCGCGTTCGGGCCGCTGCGGCCGCTGCTGGGCGGCGCGGTGGTCGCGGGCGCGGCCATGCTGATCGGCACCGACAAATACCTGGGGCTGGGCATCCCGACCATCGTGGCGGCGTTCCAGGGGCCGCTGCCGGCCTACGACTTCGCCGGCAAGATGGCGTTCACGGTGGCGACGCTGGCCTCGGGCTTCAAGGGCGGGGAGGTGACGCCGCTGTTCTACATCGGCGCCACGCTCGGCAACGCGCTGGCCTACGTGCTGCCGCTGCCGCTGCCGCTGCTGGCCGGCGCGGGTTTCGTCGCGGTGTTCGCCGGCGCGGCCAACACGCCGATCGCCTCGACCATCATGGCGATGGAACTGTTCGGCCCGGAGGTGGGCGTGTTCGCGGGCATCGCCTGCGTGGTGAGCTATCTGTTCTCGGGCCACACCGGCATCTATCCCGCGCAGCGCGTCGGCCATGCCAAGCGCGCGCGCGTGCCGGAGGGTTTGCGGCTGTCCGAGGTGCCGGCTTTCCAGCGCGCCGAGAGGGATGCCGCGGAGAAACACTGAGCGCGGCGCCCGCGCCCGCTCATTCGTCCGCGGCGCCGGCCGCGCCGCGCGCGGGCCGGCGCACGACGCGCAGCCTGGCGCTGTTGCCGCCGCCGCAGTAGAACCTGTCCGCGCCGTCGGACTCGAGCCCGGACACGCCGACGCCGGCCGGCATGTCGAGCTGTTCCAGCACTTCGCCGGTTTGCGGATCGATGCGCCGCAGGTCGCTCTGCTCGTTTTCCCAGGTGCCGTGCCAGAGTTCGCCGTCGACCCAGGTGACGCCGGTGACGAAGCGGCTCGACGCGATGGTGCGCAGGACCGCGCCGGTCTCGGGGTCGACCTGGTGGATCTTGCGCTCGCGGTACTGGCCGACCCACAGCGTGCCTTCGGCCCATGCCATGCCCGAGACGGCGCCGCCGCCGGGCGCCGGGATGGTGGCGAGCACGCGGCCGCTTTGCGGGTCGATCTTCTGGATGCGGTCTTCGGCGATCTGGAACAGGTGGCGGCCGTCGAAGGCGGTGCCGGCGTGCGCGGGGACCGCGATGGCGCGCACGGTCTCGCCGCTGGCCGGGTCCAGGGCGTTGAGCTTGTCGCCGCTGGCGAACCAGACGTGGCGGCCGTCGTAGGTGACGCCGCCGATCTGGTCGACGCCGGGGAAGGGGCCGTATTCGCGGAGGATTTCGGCTGCGGATGGTTTCATGTCTGTCCTCGTGGTCACGCGGTGGTGGAGTGCATCCTACTCACTCGGCAGCGGCGCGGGGAGTAACAAGGCCGTCGCGAATCCGGGCACGGGCGGGGTCATCCAGCGGCGCGCGCGGCCGTGGCCGCACGGCTGCACCTTGCCGGCGGCGGCCAGCGCGTCGAGCGCGCGCTGCACGGTGCGCTGGCTGGCGCCGAGCGCGAGCGCCAGCGCGGAGCTGGACCACGATTCGCCGTCGGCGAGGCAGGCCAGCAGCGCGGCGTGCTTGTCCTCGACCGGGCGCGCCAGCAGGACCACCTCGCGCGTGTTGCGCGGCGCCAGCACGAAGCCCCGCGGCGTGGCTTGCACGCCGGCCAGCGCGCGCAGCAACGCGCGCAGCCGGCCGATCTCGACGCGCAGCCGCGCGCGGTGCGAGGCGTCGGCGTGCCGGGTGCGGAAGGCCTGCGCGATGAGCGTGTCGCGCGGCACGTCGGCGGGCCACGCCTCGGCCAGCGCGCGGGCGAGCGCGAACAGGACCGGGCGCGTGGCGAGCGAGACCGCGTGGCCGGCGTCGCGCACCGCGTGGCGGCAGGCGTCCACCACCAGCGCCGGCGATGCCAGCAGCGTTTCCACTTCGTCGAGCAGCACGGGGCGCGACTCGCCATGCGCGACCACGCGCGCGGCGGGCGTGTCGAGGACGGCGCCGGCGTGCTCGACTTCCGCCAGCAGCGCGGGGATGCCCGCGTCGCGCGCGGCGAGCCTGGCGCGGGCGAGCGCGGCGCGCGCGGCCTGCGCATGCAGGCGCCGCAGCGCGATGCCCGCGGCGATCAGTTCGTGGGCGGCGCGCAGCGCGGGCGGCAGGGGCGCGGGGTCGAGCGCGGCGAGCGCGTGCCCGGCGGCGTCGACGCGGCCGGTCAGCAGCAGGTGCCGGATGGCGAGATAACCCGCATGCGCGGCGTTGACCGGGTCGCCGTGCGCGGCGAGCGTGGCGCGCGCCGCGTCGAGCGCGCGGGCGGGCCAGCCCAGGTCGCGCGCGGCCAGCGCGATCTCGGCCTCGGCGACCACGCAGCGTGCGCGTGCCACGGCTTCCTGCGGGCCGAAGGCGCGCGCGGCGCCGCGCACCAGCGCCCGCGCGCGCGCGAAATCGCCGAGCTGCGCCAGCGCGATGCCGCGCAGCGCGAGCGCGGGCGCGTCGTCGCGCAGGGCGATCCGGTTGAGCGCGCCGAGCGGATCGCCGGCCGCGAGCGCGCGCGCTGCCGCCGTGATCAGCGAGTCCATCGGAATCCCGCCACGCTTGTCACTCCCGCCGTTCGATGTCCGGGGCTAATCTAGCACACGACCATCCATCGGCCGGCGCGCCGGATGCGGCGCCGCGGGCCAAGCCAAGGAGGACGAACCATGACCACGCACATCACCGGAACACACGAGGAATGGCTGGCGGCGCGGCTTGCGCTGCTGGAGGAGGAGAAGGCGCTGACGCGGCGCAGCGACGCGCTGGCGCGGCAGCGGCAGGCGCTGCCGTGGGTGCGCGTGGACAAGGCGTACCGCTTCGAGACCGAGGCGGGCGCGGCCTCGCTGGCGGACCTGTTCGGCGGGCGTTCGCAACTGCTGGTCTATCACTTCATGTTCGGCCCGGACTACACGGCGGGCTGCCCGTCCTGCTCGGCGCTCGCGGACGGCTTCGACGGGTTCGCCGTCCACCTGGCGCATCACGACGTCACGCTGGCGGCGGTGTCGCGCGCGCCGCTGGCGAAGCTGCTGGCGTACCGGCGGCGCATGGGCTGGACGTTTCCGTGGGCGTCCTCGCTCGGCGGCGACTTCAACTTCGATTTCAACGTCGCGGTCACCGAGGCGCAGCAGCGCGCGGGCGACGTGGAATACAACTACCGGCGCGGCGGCCACGCGATGGACGCGGCGCCGGTGCCGGAGCCGGTCGCGCGCTTCGCCGCCAGTTGCGGCACCGATGCGCCTACCTACTCGCGCGACCGGCCGGGCATGAGCGCGTTCGTGCTGGAGGACGGCGTGGTCTATCACACCTATTCCACCTACGCGCGCGGGCTGGACGGCCTGTGGGGCATGTACCAGTGGCTGGACCGCGCGCCCAGGGGACGCAACGAGACCGGCGTGTGGTGGCGTCGCCATGACGAATATGGCGCGCGTTGAGCAGGGCTTCCGGCGATGGCGGCGGCTGGCGGGAATGCGGCGCGGCGCGATGCCCGCGCCGCGCGCGTGACGTGCTGGATCAGGCGTTGAACGAGTCGTCGTCCAGGAAATCGTCGAGGCCGTCGTCGAGCCCGCCGTTGTCCAGCGCGGCATCCACGCCGGTGTCGCGCCCGTCCGCCAGCGCGCGGTCGTCGCTGCCGTAGAAGTTGTTGACGACGGTCTCGGTCGGCGCCTGTCCCGTGGCGGACTGCCCGAGGAAGCCGCCGCCGCCGTTGCGGTGGAACAGGCTCTCGATGCCCTGGAACAGGAACGCGCCGCCGGCCACGCCGGCCGCCGTGGTGGCGATGCCGCCCAGCGCGCTGCCGAAGCCGCCGCCGAGGAATCCGGGCCGGGCCGCCTGCGCGGGCATGGCCTGGGGTTCCGGCGGCAGCGGTGCCGGCGCGCTGGGCGGCGGCGCCATGACGGGGCGCGCCGCGGCGGCGGGGCTGGGGTTGGCGTTGGCGTGGACGCCCCAGGCGTTCTCGGTGTCGAGGAAGCGGCTGGCGCCGCCGGCCTGGGCGGCCTGCAACTGGCTTTGCAGCGTGGTGATCTGGGTCCTGGCCGAGGCCAGCGCGTGGTCGAGCAGCATGGCGCGCTGGACCAGCAGGTAGGCGGCATCGGGCTGCCGGGCGACGGCTTCGGCGATCAGCGCGTCGGCCTGCGGGTCCTTCGCGCCGGCGCGGGCCTGCGTCAGCTGGTTCAGGAAGCCTTCCAGCGCTTGCATCTCTTGGGGGGTCATGGCACCACCTATCCGGGTTGTTGAGTGCTCCCAGTCTAGGGGCCGAGTCTTAAGCAAGACTTAAATCGGGCAAGACCTGGCGGGATGCAAAACCGGCGGCTGTGTGGCGGCGCCTGCCTGCGCCGGGTCCGGCGCGGCGCGGGGGAGGCTACTTCTTCTTGGCGGCGCCATCGTTGCCGACGCGCGACTGCACGGCGCCGAACGGGGTGGCCGGCGCGGCGGGCTTCTTGGGCTGCTTCGGTTTCTTGGCTTCGCGATTACCGCGTAGTTGACTCTTGGCCATGATGTACTCCTGTGGCGTGGTGGTGCATTGCTTGCCGGAGGGCGCATCCAGCATACGCCGTTAACCGGCGGCCAAGGGAAATATCGTGCACGGTGCGGTCGGCCACATTCGCGCGCGGCGCTTCGCGCGGCGCGCGCCGCCGGACGCCTACAATCGAGCGGTTTTCCGTCCACAAATTCCCCGGCCGCCCGGATGCGGGCAGTGCCTGGGCCTGGCCGTCGCCACCGTGGCGGGCTCGGGCGCTTCGCCGCTGTGACGCGGCGCGCCGCACGCGCACCGGACGCGGCTAGATGCCTTCGTACTCGCCGGGGCCGTCGGGCCACGGCGTGAGGATCTCCACGCCGTCCGCCGTCACCGCCACCATGTGCTCCCACTGCGCGGAAAGCGAGTGGTCGCGCGTCACCACGGTCCAGCCGTCGGGCAGTTCCTTGACGTGGCGCTTGCCCGCGTTGATCATCGGCTCGATCGTAAACACCATGCCTTCCTTGAGGCGCAGCCCTTCGCCGCGGTTGCCGTAGTGCAGCACCTGCGGCTCGTCGTGGTAGATGGTGCCGATGCCGTGCCCGCAGTATTCGCGCACCACGCTGAAGCCCTCGCGGTGCGCCACCGTCTGGATCGCGTGGCCCACGTCGCCGAGCGTGGCACCGGGGCGCACCTGGCGGATGCCGGCCAGCAGCGCCTCGTAGGTGGTGCGCACCAGCTTGCGGGCCAGCGGCGCGGGCTCGCCGACGAAGTACATGCGGCTGGTGTCGCCGAACCAGCCGTCCTTGATGATGGCCACGTCGAGGTTGACGATGTCGCCGGCCTTGAGCACCCTGGCCGGCGACGGGATGCCGTGGCACACCACCTGGTTCACCGACGCGCACAGCGTCTTCTGGTAGCCGTGATAGCCGATGTTGGCCGGCGTCACCTTGAGTTCGTGGACGATGTAGTCGTGGCAGATGCGGTCCAGGTCCTCGGTGCTGGCGCCGGGCTTCACGTGGGGCGCGATCATGCGCAGCACGTCGGCGGCCAGCTTGCCGGCCTCGCGGGCGCGGGCGACTTCCGCCGGCGACTTGATCGGAACGCCGCGTCTCATCGCGCACCTCCGGCGGCGGCCAGGCGCGGCGCTTCGTCGGCCAGGATGGCGGCCAGGTCGAAATGGCCGGCCTGCTCGGCGCGCATGAGCAGCTGGCAGATCTGCGCGTGGTTCAGCGCCGGGTACAGCTCGGCCAGCATGCCGATGCGCATCCAGTGCTCGGCCTGCGCGTTGATGGAGCGGGACAGTGCACTGCTGCTCAGGCGCAGGTTCTCGTGCATCTGGTCCGAGATCTTGACGATACCCATGTTTTTTAATATATGAAACGTAAACGAATCGTATATTAACACGGTGCCGGCGGCCGCGCCAAGGGTGCCGCGGATGGTTCGCCCGCAAGCGGTACTTGCCGCGCCGATCTTCTCGAAACGGCTTGCTAGCAGCGCAGATCGAAGAACCCGCTCGCCATGCGCCGGCCGTTCACGACCAGCTCGACCTCGTGGCGGCCCGGGTAGTGGGTGCGCGTGGTGAAGTCGCGGATATGCTGGCTGCGCCGCACGGACACGCGCTGCCCGCCCGGCAGCGACAGTGCCTTGAGCTTGAACACCTTGGCCGAGGTCGCGCCGGATTTCTTCACGTAGGTGATCCGGTAGTCGACCACGAGCCGCTGCGGCGCCGGCGAGGTCGACACCAGCTCGAACGACAGCGTGACCGCGTCGCCGAGCGCGATGCTGGCCGGCGTGACGGCGAACCGGCCGATCTCCACCAGCGGCGCGGCGCCCGCGCCGATCGCCGCCAGCGCGCGCGGGTTGCCCTGCTTGACCAGCGTGCGCAGCGCCTGCTTCACGATCCACGCGGTGCGCGGATTGCCGGCGGGCCAGGCCTCGACCCGGTCCAGCACCCAGTCCGGATGCCGCTTGGTGATGTCGTTGAGGTGGTTGGCCACCGACTTGCGGACGTAGAGGCTGTCGTCCGCGCGCAGGTTGTCGATGATGTTCGCGGTCAGCGCCGGGTTGGCTTCTATCTCGCCGAGCCGGAAGGACCACGGCAGGCGCGGGCGGCTGCCTTCGCTGGCGAGGCGGCGCACCGCGTCGCTGCTGTCCGTGGACCACGTTTCCATGATGGCGAGCGCGCGCGGCAGGTCGTCGCGCAGGAATTCCCGGACCGCGAATTCCGACGTGCCGAACTGCGTGAAGAACTTCAGCGCGTTCATCGAGGCATCGAACGCGCGGCGTCCGGCATGGCGCCCGTATTGCCCGACGTAGTCGGGCGGCACCAGCGACATGAAGCCTGCGCCGATATGCGGCGCGGCTTCGGTCAGCATGCGCAGCGCGCCGTCGAAGCCGGCGGGGCAAGCCGCGTGGATGGCCACGCTCGCCTGGCGCACGCGCGCCATCAGGGTCAGGTCTTCCAGGCCGTCGAGCGCGACCGAGAGAAAGGTCTTGTCGTCGAAGTCGGGCGCAACGGCGCGCAGGCGCTTCGCCAGCTGGCGGAAGCGCTGCGTGTCCATTGCCAGTTTCAGCGGAGCTGGCGCAGCTTTGGTCATGGGTCTTGTGCCGGTCAGACCGCCGTTCGGTCTGCTGGCGGGAGCATAGACCAGGCTGCTGTCAGTTTCTGTCAGGAGACTTCGGGGAGCGTGAAGCGCGCGCGCGGCTGGCGGGGCGTGGCGAGTGGCGTGGCGAAAAACCGGAGCCGGAAAACAGAAAACCCCGCGGGCACGAGGCTTTGCGGGGCTCTGACGGATTGCTTGTTGCTACCTTCTCACTGCTTTTTTACTGCTTTCTCACTGCGCTTTCTCACTGCGCTTTCTCACTGCAATACAGCTTCGTGGTGCCCAGGAGAGGACTCGAACCTCCACAGTGTTGCCACCGCTAGGACCTGAACCTAGTGCGTCTACCAATTTCGCCACCTGGGCAAGCTGAGCCGCGCATTTTACCCAAGACATGGAAATTTGCAAGCGTCGCGGTTCGCGATGGCGGGAAGGCGCCGGCGAAGTCCCGTCATGGGCCTGTGCCGACGCCGGCTTGCGGCGGGTGGGGAGCCGCGCTCAGCACCGTGGCCGGCGTGCTCCCCGGGGCTGTCCCCGCGTCAGGTCAGGAGGTTGAACGCGAACCCCAGCGCGATCGCGCCGCCGAGGGCTTCCAGTGCTGCCAGTGCGAGAAGGTTCTTCAAAACGAAGGCATCATCCTGCTTGGTCACCATGTCGTCTCCCGATATAGGAATCCACGGCCGAAGGTCGATGGCGGGCACCGCGATGGCAAGCACGGCGGTACGGGTCCACGCTCCAGCCACGTCTTGATGCGCGTTCAGTAGACCGCAACGCGGGGGCGGCGAAAAGTCGGCATAAACCCGTACCGCGGTACGGTGCAGAGCAGCAATCGCCGCCGTCCGCGGCCTCATGCCGCCGCCATTGCCTTCGGCGCGCCGGGCGCGAGGTTCCCCATGCCGGCCAGCGTCGCCTCCACCGCTTCGTCGAGCGGGGTGTGCGGCTCGTGTCCCAGCACCGCCAGCAGGCGCGCGTTGTCCATGCGCACGGGCGTGTTCCACAGGTAGCGCATCTCGCGCAGTTCGCGCAGCGTCGCCACGAACGGCGACGCCAGCGCGGCCAGCCACCACGGGAAGGCGGCCACGCGCGGCGCGGCGCCGGTGCGGCGCGCCACCACGCGGCGGATGGCGCCGCTCATCTGCGTGCCGTCCGCGTCCCAGTGGCCCGCCATGTGGAACGCGGCGAAGGCGTCGAGCGTGTCGCGGCGCGCGAGCAGCTCGACCATCGTGCGGGCGACGTCGGGCAGGTAGGACCACTGGTGCCCGACGCCGCGCCGGCCCGGGTAGCGGATGGTCTTCACCGGCTGCCCGGGTTTGACCAGCCCTTGCGAGAACCAGTTGTTGCCGGCGCCCGGCCCGAAGAAGTCCCCGGCGCGCACGATGATGACGCGGGCGCCCGCGCGGCTGGCCTGTTCCAGGCGCCGCTCGAGCTCGACGCGGATGGCGCCCTTGCGCGTGGCCGGGTGCTGCGGCGCGTCCTCGCGCAGCACGGGGAAGGCGTCGGCGCCGTAGTTGTAGACCGTGCCGGGCAGCACGATGGTCGCGCGCTGCGCGATGGCGGCGGCGATGGTGTTGTCGAGCATCGGCAGCACCAGCTGCTGCCAGTTGCGGTAGCCGGGCGGGTTGACCGCATGGACGATCACCGCGCAGCCCGCCGCGGCGCTGGCCACGTCCGCGGCGGCGAGCGCATCGCCGCGCAGCCACAGGATGCCGTCCCTGCGCCCGGTGGCGTGCGCCGCGCCGCGCCGGAGCGCGCGCACGTCCCAGCCCGCGTCGCGCAACTGGCGCGCCACTTCGCCGCCAGCGCCGCCGGTGGCGCCGAGAACCAGGACCGTGTTGCCGTTTGCCATCTTGCTCTCCGAAAAGGCGTGTCGATGGCGGTATTCTGCGAGCGGATGGACTAAACGAAAATTACCGAATTCCGACTAGTCGCTATACATTTACGCATGACCTCGAATATCGGCTGGGAACTCTACCGCTCCTTCCTCGGCGTGCTGAAGGCCGGCTCGCTGTCCGGCGCCGCGCGCGAACTGGGCCTGACCCAGCCGACCGTGGGGCGCCACGTCGCGGCGCTGGAGGCGGCGCTGGGCGTGGCCCTGTTCACGCGCTCGCAGGTCGGCCTCGCGCCGACCGAGGTGGCGCTGGGCCTGCGCGCCCATGCGGAGATCATGGCCAGCACGGCCGCCTCGCTCGAGCGCGCGGCCTCCGGTTATGGCGAAGGCGTGCGCGGCGTGGTGCGCGTGTCGGCCAGCGAGGTGGTCGGGGTCGAGGTGCTGCCGCCCATCGTCGAGCGCCTGCGGCGCCGGCACGCGGAACTGAAGATCGAGCTGGTCCTGACCAACCGGGTGCAGGACCTGCTGCGGCGCGAGGCCGACATCGCGGTGCGCATGATGCGGCCCGAGCAGGCGCAACTGCTTGCCCGCCGCGTCGGCAACATCGAGATCGGCCTGCACGCGCGCAAGGACTACCTCGCCCGGCATGGCGCGCCGCGCCGGGTCAGCGAGCTGGCCGGGCACGCGCTGATCGGCTACGACCAGCCGAGCGCGTTCGTGCGCGCGGCCAGCCGGTCCTTCACGGGCTTCGACCGCGATGCGTTCTCGATCCGCACCGACAGCGACCTCGCGCAGCTCGCGCTGATCCGCAGCGGCGCCGGCATCGGCATCTGCCAGGCCGCGCTCGCCGCGCGCGACGACACGCTGGCGCGGGTGCTGCCAGGCGCGTTCTCCATGCAGCTCGACACCTGGGTGACGATGCACGAGGACCTGCGCAACAGCCCGCGCTGCCGGGTCACGTTCGATGCGCTGGTCGAGGGGCTGGTGGCCTACGCGCGGCCCTGATGCGTGGCCGCGGGCGTCTGGCGCGGCGGCCGGGATTGCTGGTGCGTTCTTCCCCGCTCTTGCCGACGCAGGCTGCCATGAGGTGACGCCGCAGGCATCGGCGCCGCCGCGCCGCCGGCGAATGTGGCGGCGTGGGCGCCCGCCTGCCGCGCCCGCCGCGCTGGTGCTTGCCTTGCGCGGCCATTTCCCGAACACTGCGGGGACCCTCGTGCCAGGCTGGCCGCCAGCAAGGAGCGCCGCGTGATCACACTCTATTCCTACCCGGACCTGTTCGGCGTGGAGGACAACAATCCCTACGGCCTCAAGGTCTTCGCGTTCCTCAAGCTGTGCGGGCTGGCGTTCGGGCATCGCCACATTCTCGACGCGCGGTCGGCGCCGCGCGCGCAGTTGCCCTACGTGGACGACGACGGCCACGCCATCGGCGACAGCGACGCCATCGTGCGCCACCTGACGCAGCACTACGGCTTGTCCATCGACGCGGCGCTGACCGACGCGCAGCGCGACCTCGATCACCTCGTGCGGCGCACGCTGGACGACCTGTACTGGGTGATGTCGTATTCGCGCTGGCGCGACGAGCGCTATTGGCCGGCGTTCATGGCGGCGCTGCTGCGCACGCATGCCGACCTCACCGAGGACGCGCTCCTCGCCGCGCGGAAGTACAACTTCGAGCGCTATTACTACCAGGGCATCGGGCGCTACGAGCGGGACGAGGTGTATGCGCGGGGCATGGCCGACCTTGCGGTGGTGTCCCGCCTGATCGGCGAGCGGGCCTTCCTGTTCGGCGACGCGCCGGCCAGCACCGACGCGGGCATCTACGGCTTCGTCGCCAACATCCATTGCTACGACATCGACACGCCGCTCAAGCGCTTCGTGCTGTCGCGGCCGAACCTGGTGCGGCACTGCAACGGCGTGCGCGCGGCGATGGGGCAGGGTGCGCGGTAGGGCGGCGGGCCGTTCGGTTCCTGGCGCGTGGCCGCGCGTCCTTCCTGGCGGTGCTTTCGGTCCCGCTTTCGGTGACGTTTCCGCCGGCATTTTCCGGTAATGTGCCGCCACCGTCATGCATGCCTGCCATGCCGGGTTTAAAAACAATTCGTGAATTCGTTTCGGAAATTTCTTTATTGATTGTTTTATATCAATTGCCCGTGCGATTGAAGTGCGGGCTGCCTTATTTCACGGAGAATTCGCCGCGAAATCAGGCCGGGAGTGGCGAAATGGAAGAACGGAGTTCAATTTGGCGCGGGAATGGCCGCCGGCAATGAGGGGAATCCACAATGCCGGCATAGATATGATTGACCTCGCCTCATGGCGATGGCAGTGTCTTGAAAAAACGGCAAGGCATCCGTTTTCGCGGGACCGGATCCGGATATTCGATCAGACGCTGCCGGACGCTTATCGGAAATTTATCGGAAATTTATCGGACATTTATCGGACGATATCGGAAAATTCCTGTTCGATAAAAAAGACGAGACATCTGCAAGCTGCCCGCGCGCCACGCTCGTGCGCCAATTTCACCGGCTGCGAAGCCATCGCCGTACCATAGCCGGGCTTTGATCATGCCGGAGCGCCGCGCCCGGGCGACGCGCTCCGCTCGCCGGGCACCGGCGCTTTTCATCACAGGGAGTCAATCTTGTCCGAATCGGCCATCTCGGACCGCCCGCCGTGGCGCCGCCATCTGCTGCTGGCCTGCGTCGCGCTCGTGCCGCTGCTGTTGTGCGCGGTGCTGAGCTGGACCGAGGCGCGCCGCCACGAGCGGCGCGAGGCGATGCAGGTCGCCGACCTCGTGCGCAACCGGGCGGAAAGCATACTCGGGCACGCGCGCCTGGTGGCGGGCCAGTTGCTGCCGCTGACGGAGCAGCCGTGCGCGCCGATCGCCAACCAGCTGGCGCGCGTGGGCTCGCTGGAGCCGTATTTCCGCTCCGTGCTGCTGACCGACCACGACCGCATCTATTGCTCGTCGATCGACGGCCCGGTGGACTACCCGCTGTCCTCGGTCAAGGCGTTCCCGGCCAGGGTGCCCGGCAAGCCGTGGACCCGCATGGTGAGCGGCTCGCCGCTGATGCCGGACCGCCCGGCCCTGCTGGTGGAGAAATCCGGCGGCGCGCGCTCGGTGCTGACCATCGTCGACGGCCAGCACCTGCTCGACCTGCTGCAGGCGGTGGCGCCGCTCGGCGGCTACAGCCTGGAGCTGCGCGTGGGCGACGGCATCGCCCTGCGCGGCGGCGTGCCGGAGGCCACCCGCGCGATGACCTCGATGCTGTTCGAGGGCGACGCCGACGTGTCGGGCACCCGGATCGGCGTGCGCGTGCACGGCCTGCGCGCGCGCCTGTACGCCGCGTGGCACGAGCTGCTGCAGCGTTTCATGCCGTTCGCGGTGCTGCTGTCGGGCGTGCTGGTGTTCCTCTGCCACCGGCTGCAGCAGGGCCGGCGCTCGGAGCGCGAGCAACTGCTGCGCGCCATCCGCGACGGCGAGTTCCGCGTCGAGTACCAGCCGGTCTACAGCGCCGCCGAGGACCGCTGCGAGGGCGCGGAGGCGCTGCTGCGCTGGGACCGCCCGGGCACGGGCCCGGTGCGTCCCGATACCTTCATCGCCACCGCGGAGCAGACCCACGTCATCGTGCCGCTGACGCGGCACCTGCTGGAGATGGTGGCGCGCGATTTCCGCGGCTGGCAGACCCGGCCCGGGTTTCACCTCGGCATCAACCTCGCCGCCGAGCACCTGTCGAGCCCGGGCCTGCTGGCCGACATGCGCGCCTTCCTGGCCGAGGTGTCGGCGCGCCAGCCGGTGGTGGTGCTCGAAATCACCGAGCGCGGCCTGGTCGAGAACCCGGAGCAGGCGCAGCGCAACCTGCATGCCCTGCGCGCCGAGGGCGTGCGCGTGGCCATCGACGACTTCGGCACCGGCTATTGCGCGCTGTCGTACCTGCAGCGGTTTCCGTTCGACCTGCTCAAGGTCGACAAGGGCTTCGTGCAGGCCATCGACCCGGAGCAGGGCAACGCGCCGGTGCTGGACACCATCATCGGCCTGGCGCAGCGCCTCGGCGCCGGGCTGGTGGCCGAGGGCGTGGAGCGGCCGGTGCAGTTCGACTACCTGCGCGCGCGCGGCGTGTCGTTCATGCAGGGCTTCCTGTACGCGCGGCCGATGCCGCCGCTGGAATTCGCGCGCTGGTACGCGAGCGCGGGGCAGCGCCGCTTGCCCAGCAGCGCCGGCGAGGCAAAAAAAAGCCCCGCTACGCCGCGGGGCAACTACCACGAAGACTGATAGGAAGAGGCGGAAGGACACCTGCCAATGCCGCATCCGCACAGCGGACTATAGGCAGGTTTTGTGACGGACCGAAGACGTTCGCATGAAGACGTGATGACGGCAATGGCGATGACGGCGCGGGGCGGCGCGCTAGCGGAAGGCGCCCGCGCGCGCATCGCCCTCGCGCCCGCCCGCGGCCGGCGTGCCGAAGCCGCGCACGAGCGCGTCGAGCAGCGTGCGCACCGCCGGCACCAGCCCGCGCCGGCTCGGGAATACCGCGTGGACGATGCCGACCGGCAGGCGGAATTCCGGCAGCACGCGGATCAGCGCGCCTTCGTCGAGCGCGCGCTGCACGAAGTTGTGGGGCAGGCATGCCACGCCGGCGCCATCGCGGGCGGCATGCAGCAGGGTGGACATGTCGTCGGTCGCCAGCCGCGGCACGTGATGAAAGGGCACTTCCGCGCCGCCGGGCCCGCGCAGCGGCCATACGTGCTTGTCGGCCATGCGCGCGGTGCCCAGCGTGGGCAGGCCGGCGAGCGCCGCCACCGTGGCCGGATGGCCGTAGCAGGCGAGCAGGCGGGGGCTGGCGACCAGCACCATTGCCGAGTCGCCCAGCGGCCGCACGGCCAGGTCGGAGTCGTCGAGCGGCGGCCGCCGCACGCGGATGGCGATGTCGAACCCTTCCTTCACCACGTTGACGCGCCGGTTGGTGGCGACCAGGTCGATGCGCACCAGCGGGTGTTCGGCCAGGTAGCGCGACAGGATGGCCGCCACGTCGCTGCGCAGCAGCCCCGGCGGACAACTGAGGCGCACCACGCCCTGCGGCGCGGAACGCACGCGCTCGACGGCTTCGCGCGCCGCGCGCGCCTCGCTTTGCAGCGCCACGCAATGCCGGTAGAGCGTCTGCCCGATCTCCGTCACGGTGACGCTGCGGGTGGTGCGCTGGAGCAGCCGCACGCCGAGCTGCGCCTCGAGTTCCGCGACGCGCCGGCTCAGCTTCGATGCCTGCATGCCGGTGGCGCGCGCGGCGGCGGTATAGCCGCCGTGCTCGACCACCTGGGCGAACAGCAGCATGTCGGTCACGTCGGGGAAATCGGGCAGGTCGGCGGCGGCGGGCAAAAGTGGCTCCTTTGAACTATTGCAAATATAGAACGATCCCTTGCCGCAGGCTGCCTTGTTCCGCACCTGGGCGCGGCCTATTCTGCTCCCACACCGGCGTGCCAATGGTGGCAGGCCGCAAGACACCGCAAGGAATCGCAGCATGGGCAACAAACTCGAAGGCAAGATCGCCGTCATCACCGGCGCCAGTTCCGGCATCGGCCTGGCCACCGCCAGGCGCTTCGTCGCCGAAGGCGCGCGCGTCTTCATCACCGGCCGCCGCCAGGATGCGCTCGACGCCGCGGTCGCGCAGCTCGGCGGCAATGTCACGGCATTGCGCGGCGACGTCGCCAGCCTCGACGACCTGGACCGGTTCTACGCGCTGGTCGGGCAGGAGGCGGGACGGATCGACGTGCTGTTCGCCAATGCCGGCGGCGGCGAGTTCGCGCCGCTCGGCACGATCACCGAGGCGCACTACGAAAGCACCTTCGATACCAATGTGAAGGGCACCCTGTTCACGGTGCAGAAGGCGCTGCCGCTGCTCAAGGATGGCGCCTCGGTGATCCTGACCGGCTCCACCGCCGGCTCCTCGGGCACCGAAGCGTTCAGCGTGTACAGCGCCAGCAAGGCCGCGGTGCGCAACTTCGCGCGCTCGTGGATCCTCGACCTGAAGCCGCGCGGCATCCGCGTCAATGTGCTGAGCCCCGGGGCCACGCGCACGCCCGGGCTGACCGGGCTGGTGCCCGAAGGACAGGCCGATGCGATCTACGGCCACCTGGCGGCCGCCACGCCGCTCGGCCGGGTCGGCGATCCGGCCGAGATCGCCGCCGCCGCGCTGTTCCTCGCGTCGGACGACAGCAGCTTCGTGAACGGCGCCGAGTTCTTTGTCGACGGCGGGCTCGCGCAGGTCTGAGTCCCGGCAAAAAAAAGCCCGCCGCGCTGCCTGGCGCGGCGGGCGGGCTGCCTGGCATTGCCGGAAACGGCGCCGCCGGGGCCTCAGATTTTTTCGAGCAGCAGGCCCTTGAGGTATTCGCCTTCGGGGAAGGCCGCCAGCATCGGGTGGTCGGTGCCGGCCGACAGGCGCCGCAGGATGCGCGCGTCGACGCGCGCGTCGGTCGCCGCGCCGGCCACGATCTTCTGGAACAGCTCCATGCTGATCGCGCCCGAGCACGAGTACGTGAACAGCAGGCCGCCCGGGCGCAGCAACTGCATGCCGACCAGGTTGATCTCCTTGTAGGCGCGCGCGGCGCGGTCGATGTGCTGGGCCGACGGCGCGAACTTGGGCGGGTCGAGCACGATCAGGTCGAACTGGCGGCCCTCGGCGCGGAACTGGCGCAGTGTCTTGAACACGTCGGCGTCGAGCCAGGTGGCGCGCGCGGGGTCGAAGCCGTTGAGCGTGACGTTGCCGGCGGCGGTCTTGAGCGCTTCGCCCGACGAGTCGATCGAAGTCACGGCGGTGGCGCCGCCGCGCAGCGCGGCCAGCGAGAAGCCGCCGGTGTAGCAGAAGCAGTTGAGCACCTCGCGGCCGGCGGCGAGATCGCCGACCAGCTTGCGGTTGTCGCGCTGGTCCACGTAGAAGCCGGTCTTGTGGCCGTTGCGCACGTCCACGTAATAGCGCACGCCGTGCTCGGTGACGTTGAGCGCCGGGTCGGGCTCGGCGCCGGCCAGCACGCCAGTGACCAGCGGCAGGCCTTCGCGCTCGCGCACGGCGGCGTCGGAGCGCTCGTAGACGTTGGGGCAGCCGGTTTCCTTGACCAGCGCCTGCACCAGCGCGTCCTTCCAGGCTTCCACGCCGGCCGAGTTGAACTGGCACACCAGCTGGCCGCCCGCGCCGCTGCCGTAGTAGTCGACGATCAGGCCCGGCAGGCGGTCGGACTCGCCGAAGACCAGGCGCACGGCGTTGCTGTCGGCGACCCACTGCTTGCGGTGCGCGAGCGCGGCGGACACGCGGCGCTTGAACATGGCGTGGTCGACCGGCTCGTTCTCGTCGAAGCTCCACACCCGCGCGCGGATCTGCGAAGAGGGGCTGTACGCCGCGCGCGCCAGGAAGCGGCCGTCGGCGGCGCGCACGATCACGGTGCTGCCCGGCTCGCAACGGCCTTCGGTGGCGGCCACGCCGGTGGCGTAGACCCAGGGGTGGCGGCGCAGCAGCGATTTTTCCTTGCCGGGCTTGAGGGTGATGGTGTTCATGGTTTTTTTGGTTTTGGGGCTGGCAGCGGCGGGCAACGAAGCCGGGGGTTTTTTCGGCACGGCGGCATTCGCAAGCCCCCGCCCTCTCCCCCGGCCCCTCTCCCGCGGGCGGGAGAGGGGAGGAACCCCCCCCCGGGGCGATCGACGAAGCCCGCGAATGGGCCCACACCGCCAGAGCTGGCCCAAGCAAGGTGTCCCCCCTCTCCCCTCACGGGGAGAGGGCCGGGGAGAGGGGCGGTTTAGCTAGGAGCCACATCAAGCGGAGCCAGCGGTTTTTCCCAGCGTAGAGGCGAGAAACGAAGCCGCCGGTTTTTTCCTGCACGGCAGCATTCGCAACCCCCACCCTCTCCCGCAAACAGGAGAAGGAAGCGAACTACAGCACGATCTTGACCATCGGGTGCGAGGTCAGCGCGCGGTACAGGTCGTCGAGCTGCTCGCGGCTGGTGACCCACACGGTGATGGTCAGGCCGAGGTAGTTGCCGTTGCGCGAGGGGCGCATTTCCAGCTTGCCGGCGTGAAAGTCGGCGTCGAACTCCTGCACCAGCGTGACGATGGCTTCGGCGAAGCCGTCCTGCATGCTGCCCATCACCTTGATGGGGAAATGGCTAGGGTATTCGATCAGCGATTCGGACGGCGGGATGTCGCCCGGCCTGCCCTTGGGGTCGTCGGTGCTCATGGCAAAGCCCTCCTGCTTACTTGCGCTTGAACCACAGGCGGATGGTATCCCACAGGCGGCCGAAGAAGCCGGCCTCGGGCACTTCCTCGAGCGCCACCACCGGGAACTCGGCCACCTTGGTGGCGCCGTCCATCAGCTTGACGGTGCCGACCTGCTGGCCGGCGGCGATCGGCGCCACCAGCAGCTCCTGGCGCTCCAGCACCGGCTTGATGCGCGCGCCCGTGCCCTTGGGCACGGTGATGAAGGTCTCGTCCTTGACGCCGATCTTGATGGTGGACGCGCGGCCCTTGTAGATGTCCGGCGTGGCCAGCACCTGGCCGCGGTCGTACAGGCGCAGCGTGTCGAAGAACTGGAAGCCGTAGTTGAGGATCTTCAGGCTTTCCTGCGTGCGCACGGCTTCGGTGGCGGTGCCGATCACCACCGAGATCAGGCGGCGCGAACCGTTCGGCACGTTGGCCAGCGGGCGCTTGGCCGACGAGATCAGGCAGTAGCCGGCCGACTTGGTGTGGCCGGTCTTGACGCCGTCCACGGTCGGGTCGATGTAGAGCAGGCGGTTGCGGTTGGGCTGGCGGATCTTGTTGTAGGTGAATTCCTTCTGCGAGTACATGCCGTAGTACTCGGGGAAGTCCTTGATCAGGCGCGTGGTCAGCGTGGCCAGGTCGTTGGCCGTGGTGTAGTGGTTCGGGTCGGGGATGCCGTCGGTGTTGGTGAAGTGGGTGTTCTTCATGCCCAGTTGCTGGGCCTGGCGGTTCATCATCGCCACGAAGCCTTCTTCCGAGCCGCCCACGGCTTCGGCCAGCGCCAGCGCGGCGTCGTTGCCGGACTGCACGATCAGGCCCAGCAGCAGGTCCTGCACGCTGACCGGCTTGTTGGGTTCGAGGAACATGCGCGACTCGTCGCTCTTGACCTTGAGCACCAGCGTGGTCGGCACCACGGTCTGCTCCAGCGTCAGGCGCTTTTCCTTGAGCGCGGCGAAGGCCAGGTAGGCGGTCATCAGCTTGGTCAGCGAGGCCGGCTCGATGCGCTGGTCGGCGTTCTGCGAAGCCAGGGCCTGGCCGCTGGTGGCGTCGAACAGCATCCAGGACTTGGCCGCGACCTGCGGCGTTGGCACGCCCTGGGCGCGCGCGGGCGCGGGGGCGAGCAGCGTGGCGGCGCCGACCACGGCGGCGGTGGCGGCGGCGGCCAGGACGGACGTGTTGGCGGACGCGAGAAGCGGCGTGGCTCTATTCAACATGTTTCAGTTTCCGACAAAAAAATGGGTACGGGCAAGGCGCGGGCGGGGCGGGCAGAAGCGCTGCCGCGTCACCGCTCCCACGCATTGACGACGAGCTGCTTGATCAGGTGCAGCTTGCGGTGAAAGAAGTGGTCGGCGCCGGGAATCACGATCACGGGCAGCTCCTGCGGGCGCGCCCAGTCGAACACGCTCGCCAGCGGCACGGTCTCGTCCTGCTCGCCGTGGATGACGATGGTGTCGGCCGGCACCCCGGCCACCTGCCAGCGGCTGGCGGCGGTGCCGACCATGACCAGGCGCTGCGCGGGCGTGCCGGCCTCGGCCAGGCGCCGGGCGACGTGGCTGGCGACGAAGCTGCCGAACGAGAAGCCGCCCAGCGCCAGCGGAAGCGTGGCGGCCTCGGGCGACCAGCCGGTCTGCGCGCGCATCCAGTCGATCACGGCGAGCAGGTCGTCCTGCTCGCCCACGCCGTTGTCGTGGGTGCCGGCGCTGCCGCCCACGCCGCGGAAGTTGGGGCGCACGGTGGCGTAGCCGAGCTGCACGAAGCTGCGCGCCAGGGTCTGCGCCACCTTGTTGTCCTTGGTGCCACCGAACAGCGGATGCGGGTGGGCCACCAGCGCGAGGCCGCGCGGCGCCTGGCCCTGCGGTAGGTCCACCGAGAGTTCGATGGCGCCGGCCGGGCCGGTGATGGTGAGTACCTGGGTATGCGCGTTCATGGAAAACCGGAAGCAGGGAACTGGATGGCGGTATGGCTGGCGCCGGCGCGGTGGCGCGCGGGCTTGCAGCGATGCCGGGGATTCAGGGGCGTCCGCGCGGCGGGCGCGGACCGGCGGCTCAGCGGTCGATCATCAGGCGCTCGACCGGCTTGCCGCCCACCAGGTGGCTGTCGATGATTTCGTCGATGTCGTGCTCGTCGACGAAGGTGTACCAGACGGCCTCGGGATAGACCACCAGCACCGGGCCGAGTTCACAGCGGTCCAGGCAGCCGGACTTGTTGATCCGCACGCGCCCTTCGCCGTTGATGCCGAGCGCCTTGCAGCGCTTCTTGGCGTATTCCTGCATGGCCTGGGCGTTGTGGTCGGCACAGCAGGCCCGGCCGTCGTCGCGCTGGTTGAGGCAGAAGAAAACGTGGTGCTGGTAGAAGCTGCTCATGCGTGCTCGGCGGATGTCGTCGGGTGTCGGCGGAGGTCGGCGATCTGTGGCACCGGAGGCTGGTGCCCGGCGTGCGCCGGCCGCTGGGTCAGGTGGAAGCCCTGAATTATACGGCGTTGCGCGCGGCGATTTACCGCTTTGCCGCGGCGCCGCCGGGCGGGAACGCGGCGGCCGAGCTCGCGGGTGGCGTAACGGGCACCTTTGCCGGCGCCGGCGTACGGATTCCCGGACGCGCGCTTTCCGGAATTCCGGAAAGCCGGAGTGCGCGCGCCTGCGCTTGGAGAATTCCCGTTTGGAATCATGAGGTTGTCGCGTGGCGCCGGGCTGGCACGGCGGTTGCGATGCTTAAGCCAGACGCGTCCTCGTCGAGAAGGGCGCGCGATCCTGCCGCCGCCGCGGCGGCGGGCACGGTCAAAACACCGAGGACGACATCATGAGGAAACCCTTTTACAAGATCCTGTACGTGCAGGTGCTGTTCGCCATTGCGGTCGGCATCGTGCTCGGACACTACTGGCCCGACACCGGCGTGGCCATGAAGCCGCTTGGCGACGCGTTCATCAAGCTGATCAAGATGATCATCGGGCCGATCATCTTCTGTACCGTGGTGTCCGGCATCGCCGGCATGCGCGACATGAAGAAGGTCGGCCGGGTCGGCGGCAAGGCGCTGCTGTACTTCGAGATCGTCTCCACCTTCGCGCTGCTGATCGGCCTGCTGGCCGCCCATGCGCTCAAGCCGGGCGTGGGCTTCAACATCGATCCGGCCACGCTGGACACCAAGGCGATCTCGCAGTACGTGAAGCAGGCGCACGGCCAGAGCACGGTCGACTTCTTCATGCACATCATCCCGGACACGATCTTCAGCGCGTTCGCCAACGGCGAAATCCTGCAGATCCTGCTGGTGTCGATGTTCTTCGGCTCGGCGCTGGCGGCGATGGGCGACCGCTCGAAGATCGTGTTCGACTTCGTCGAGCAGGTCTCCAAGGTGTTCTTCCACATCGTGCACGTCATCACCAAGGTCGCGCCGCTCGGCGCGTTCGGCGCGATGGCCTTCACCATCGGCAAGTACGGCCTGGGCTCGCTGGTGCCGCTGCTCAAGCTGATCGGCACGTTCTACTTCACGGCCATCGTGTTCGTGGTGGTGGTGCTGGGCACGATCGCGCGCTTCACCGGCTTCTCGATCTTCCGCTTCGTCGCCTACATCAAGGAAGAGCTGCTGATCGTGCTGGGCACCAGCTCGTCGGAAGCCGCGCTGCCGCACCTGATGGAAAAGCTGGAAAAGCTCGGCTGCTCCAAGTCGGTGGTGGGCCTGGTGGTGCCCACGGGTTACTCGTTCAACCTGGACGGCACCAACATCTACATGACGATGGCGGTGATCTTCATCGCCCAGGCCACCGGCATCGAGCTGACGCTGCTGCAGCAGTTCACCGTGCTGGGCGTGGCGATGATCACCTCCAAGGGCGCCAGCGGCGTGACCGGCTCGGGCTTCATCACGCTGGCCGCCACGCTGGCGGTGGTGCCTGACATCCCGGTGGCGGGCATGGTGCTGATCCTCGGCATCGACCGCTTCATGAGCGAGTGCCGCGCGCTGACCAACATCGTCGGCAACGGCGTGGCCACGGTGGTGATGTCGGCCTGGGAGCGCGAGCTCGACCGCAAGCAGCTCGACCGCGTGCTGCGCGGCGGCGGCGATGGCACGGCCGAACTTGCCGAAGCCGGCACCGGCGCCCGCTGAGGACGCCGCCGGCGCCCGCGGGCCGGCCGCGGCGCCCGCCGGCGCCGCCCGCCAGCGGGTATCATCGGCGCGTGTCCCAACGCATGCGCCGATGCCACATTCCGACGATTTCCTCGCCGTGCATGATCCCGCTTCCGACCGCCTGGTGCACGCGCCGGGCGAGGGCGGCGGGACGCTGCGGGGATTTGCCGCGGCGCTGGCCGCCGGCCTGCTGCTGCTGTGCGCGCTGACCTGGCTGGTCTCGGTGCAGCGCGGCATCGACGCACTGCAGCAGACCACCGCCACGCGCGCCGACCGCTACGCGGCCACGCTGGAAAGCACGCTGGACCGCTACGAGTTCCTGCCCGCGCTGGTCTCGCTCCATCCCTTCGTACACGATCTGCTGGCCGCGCCCGACGATCCCGCGCGCGTGGCGGCGGCCAACCGCTACCTGGCCGAGGTCAACCGGCGCGCGCGCGCCTCGGCCACCTACGTGATCGCCGCCAACGGCATCGCGCTGGCGGCCAGCAACCATGACCTGCCGGGCAGCTTCGTCGGCACCGACTACCGCTTCCGGCCCTATTTCCAGATGGCCGCGCGCGGCCAGGTCGGGCGCTTCTACGCCATCGGCGTGACCAGCGACGAGCCCGGCTACTACATCGCCCAGCCGGTCCGGTCGGGCGGGCGCGTGGTGGGCGTGACGGTGGTCAAGCTCAACCTGGAGTGGTTCCAGCGCGCCGGCGCCGGCGGCACCGAGCCGGTGATGGTGAGCGACGACCACGGCGTGATCTTCCTGTCCTCCGTGCCGGCCTGGCAGTACCGCACGCTGCGCCCGCTGCCGCCGGCGCTGCAGACGGAGCTGGACCGCACGCGCCAGTACCACGGCCAGGCGGTCAGGCCGCTGCCGCTCGAGGCGCTGCAGTCGCCGGTGACGCGCTGGCTCACCCAGGCCGTGCTGCGCGACGGCGCGCGGCTGGTGCGCATCGGCACCGGCGGCGGCGCCGAGCGCTACCTGGAGATCAGCCGCAAGGTCGGCCCGGCCGACTGGACCATGCAGGTGATGGCCGCGCTCGACCCGGTGCTGGCCAGCGCGCGCAACGCCACGCTGGGCGCGGCGCTGGCCTATGCCTGCATGTGCCTGCTGCTGTTCAACTGGCGCCAGCGCCGCCAGCGCGCGCGCGACATCGAGTACGGCCGGCGCCTGCTGGAAGCCGCCTACGACGAACTGGAGCGCCGCGTGGAGGCGCGCACCGCCGACCTGATGGCGATCAACGAGCAGCTCGAGGCCGAGGTGGCCGAGCGCACCCGCGCCGAGAGCGAGCTGCGCGCGGCCCAGGACGAACTGGTGCAGGCCAGCAAGCTGGCGGCGCTGGGCCAGATGGCCGCCGGCATCACCCACGAGCTGAACCAGCCGCTGGCGGCGCTGCGCACGTTTTCCGACAACACGCGCGTGCTGCTCGAGCGCGGCAAGCTGGATGCCGCCACCGACAACCTCGCCGCCATCGCCGACCTGACCGCGCGCATGGGCAAGATCACCGGCCAGCTCAAGCTGTTCGCCGGCAAGGCGCGCCCGCGCCGCCACGCGGTGCCGGTGCGCGCCGCGCTCGACCACGTGCTGGCGCTGATGGCGCCGCGCCTGGGCGCGGTGGCGCTGCGGGTGGAAGGCCTGCAGGCGGCGCCCGGCCCGGCGGTGTGGGCCGACGAGCTCAAGCTCGAGCAGGTGCTGCTCAACCTGCTCGGCAACGCGCTCGACGCGCTGGCCGCCGCCGCGCCCGCGGCGCCCTGCGTCGAGGTGGTGGTCGGCGAGCAAGGCGACACCGTCAGCATCGCGGTGCGCGACAATGGCGGCGGCATCGCCGAAGACGCGCTGCCGCGGCTGTTCGAACCGTTCTTCACCACCAAGGAAATCGGCCAGGGGCTGGGCCTGGGCCTGGCCATCTCCACCTCCATCGTGCGCGAGTTCGGCGGCCAGTTGAGCGCGGCCAACCGCGCCGGCGGCGGCGCCGAGTTCGTGGTGGTGCTGCGGCGCGCGCCCGCGGCGGACGACGCCGGGGCGGTGCCCGCGGCGTCCGACGCCGCTTCCCCTACCCATACCGAGTGAGCATTGCCATGCAAGACGGATTGCGTGTCCTGTTCGTCGAAGACGAACCCCTGGTGCGCCAGGCTACCGCGCAGAGCCTGGAGCTTGCTGGCTTCAACGTGCTGGCGCTGCCTTCGGCCGAAGCCGCCATGCCGCACCTGTCGGCCGAGTTTCCCGGCGTGCTGGTGACGGACGTGCGCCTGACCGGCGCCAGCGGGCTGGACCTGCTGCAGCACTGCCGCAACGCCGCGCCGGGCGTGCCGGTGATCCTGGTCACCGGCCACGGCGATATCACGATGGCCGTGCAGGCCATGCGCGAGGGCGCCTACGATTTCATCGAGAAGCCGTTCGGCGCCGACCGCCTGACCGAGACCGTGCGCCGCGCGCTCGAGCGGCGCGCGCTGGAACTGGAAAACCACGCGCTGCGGCGCGAGCTGGCCGGGCCCGCGGCGGGCACGCGCATCATCGGCCGCTCGCCGGCCATCGAGCAGGTGCGCATGCTGGTGGCCAACGTCGCCGCCACCGACGTGCCGGTGATGATCAACGGCGAGACCGGCACCGGCAAGGAGCTGGTGGCGCGCAGCCTGCACGCGCTGTCCACGCGCCACCAGGCGCCGTTCGTGGCGCTGAACTGCGGCGCGGTGCCGGAGGCCATCTTCGAGAGCGAGATGTTCGGCCACGAGGCCGGCGCCTTCACCGGCGCGGGCAAGCGCCGCGTGGGCAAGCTCGAGCATGCCTCGGGCGGCACGCTGTTCCTCGACGAGATCGAGAGCATGCCGCTGGCGTTGCAGGTCAAGCTGCTGCGCGTGCTGCAGGAGGGCACGCTGGAGCGGCTCGGCTCCAATGCCTCGATCGGCATCGACGTGCGCATCGTGGCGGCGGCCAAGGGCGACATGGAGACGCTGGTGGCCAACGGCACCTTCCGCCAGGATCTGCTGTACCGGCTCAACGTGGTGACGATCCCGCTGCCGCCGCTGCGCGAGCGGCGCGAGGACATCGTGCCGCTGTTCGAGCATTTCATGCTGGTGGCGGCGGTGCGCTACCAGCGGCCCGCGCCGATCCTGTCCGAGCTGCAGCGCCAGGCGCTGATGCAGCGCGCCTGGCCCGGCAACGTGCGCGAGCTGCGCAACGCCGCCGACCGCCTCGTGCTGGGCGTGCCGGAGGGCGGCGCGCGCGCCGACGCGCCGGACGACTCCACGCCGCTCAAGGAGCGCATGGAGCACTACGAGCGCGCGGTGATCGCCGACACGCTGGCGCGCACCGGCGGCGCGGTCAGCCAGGCGGCCGACCTGCTGCAGGTCGGCAAGGCCACGCTGTACGAGAAGATCAAGCGCTACGGCCTGTGAAGGGCCCATGAAGGGCCGCCGGCGGGCCGCGGCCGGCGCCGGCTGCATCTCTTGATACACTCGCGGGCTCTGCATGCCGCGCGGCCCCGCGCCGCCCGGCGTGCCTCCGAACAGCTCATCCGGAACAAGCCATGAACGAGGTATCCCTGGAGGCCGGCGCGACCGTGCGGGTCGACGGACATCAACTGACTGCCGCCGCGGTGGCGCAGGTGGCGCGCGGCGCCGCCGCGCGGCTGGACGACGCGGCGCGCGCGCACGTGGCCGATGCGCGCGCGCGCTTCGAGCAACTGGCCTCGGCCAATATCCCGATCTACGGCGTGTCCACCGGCTTCGGCGAGCTGGTCCACAACTGGGTGGACATCGAACATGGCCGCGCGCTGCAGGAAAACCTGCTGCGCAGCCACTGCGCCGGCGTGGGCCCGCTGTTCGCGCGCGAGGAAGTGCGCGCCATGATGGTGGCGCGCGCCAACGCGCTGGCGCGCGGCTATTCGGCGGTGCGCCCGCTGGTGATCGAGCAGCTGCTGCGCTACGTGGAAGCGGGCATCACGCCGGCGGTGCCGCAGGTCGGCTCGCTCGGCGCCAGCGGCGACCTCGCGCCGCTGTCGCACATCGCCATCACGCTGATCGGCGAAGGCAAGGTGCTGCTGGCCGACGGCGGCACCGCGCCCACCGCGCAGGTGCTGCGCGAGCACGGCATCGAGCCGATCAAGCTGGCCTACAAGGAAGGGCTGGCGCTGATCAACGGCACCTCGGCCATGACCGGCATGTCGTGCCTGCTGCTGGAGACCATGCGCGCGCAGGTGACGCAGGCGGAGATCATCGCCGCGCTGGCGCTCGAAGGGCTGAACGCCTCGGCCGACGCCTTCATGACGCACGGCCACGACATCGCCAAGCCGCACCCCGGGCAGGTGCAGTCCGCGGCCAACATGCGCGCGCTGCTGGCGGGCGCCACGCGCCTGTCCGGCCACGGCGAGCTGGCCGGCGAGATGAAGACGCGCGCCGGCGCCGAGAAGAACACCGGCACCGGCGTGTTCATCCAGAAGGCCTACACGCTGCGCTGCATCCCGCAGGTGCTGGGCGCGGTGCGCGACACGCTGGGCCACTGCGCCGCGGTGGTGGAGCGCGAGCTGAACTCGTCCAACGACAACCCGCTGTTCTTCGACGACGGCGAGCTGTTCCACGGCGGCAATTTCCACGGCCAGCAGGTGGCGTTCGCGATGGACTTCCTGGCCATCGCGGCGACGCAGCTCGGCGTGGTGTCCGAGCGCCGCCTGAACCGCCTGCTGAGCCCGCACCTGAACACCGGCCTGCCGGCGTTCCTGGCGGCGGCCAACGAGGGCCTGAGCTGCGGCTTTGCCGGCGCGCAGTACCCGGCCACCGCGCTGATCGCCGAGAACCGCACCATCTGCAGCCCGGCCAGCATCCAGAGCGTGCCGTCCAACGGCGACAACCAGGACGTGGTGAGCATGGGCCTGATCGGCGCGCGCAACGCGCGCCGCATCATCGACAACAACCAGTACATCCTCGCCGTGGAACTGCTGGCCGCGTGCCAGGCGGCCGAGCTGGCGGGGGCGGTGGCGCACCTGTCGCCGGCCGGGCGCGCGGTGTTCGGCTTCGTGCGCAAGCGCGTGCCGTTCCTGGACATGGACCGCTACATGACCGACGACATCGAGGCCATCGCCGCGCAGTTGCGCGCGGGCGCGCTGGTGGCGGTGGCGCGCGCGGCGGGCGCCGCGGTGCACTGAGGCGCTTGATTAGCGCCGATCTGCGCTGAGATGCGCCGGGATGTGCCGTGATGCGCCGAAATGTGTTGAGGCGCGGCGGCTAGCGCCACATGTCGCGCATCTTGCTGCCGAGGTCCAGCTTCGGCAGCGAAGCCTTGGCGGGGGCCTGCGGCACCGGCGGCGGCTCCGGCCACGCCCGGCTGTGGAACAGCGGCATCACGCGGTTGGGCAGGAAGCGCGTGCGCGAGGCATAGATGTGGCGGTCGCCGAAGCCGCTTTGCTGCTGCACGTAGAAGCGCTGCGGCACCACGATGTCCAGGTGGTCGCGCGCGCGCGTCATGGCCACGTAGAGCAGGCGGCGCTCCTCCTCGATTTCCTCGGTGGTGCCGGTGGCGAGGTCCGACGGCATGCAGCCGTCCACGGCGTTGAGCACGTAGACCGCCTTCCATTCCTGGCCCTTGGCGGAGTGGATGGTGGACAGGATCAGGTAGTCCTCGTCGCGCAGCGGCGCGCCGGATTCGTCGCTCGACGCATCGGGCGGGTCGAGCGTGAGCTCGGTCAGGAAGCGCTCGCGCGAGGCGTAGGTGGCGGCGACGCGCTCGAGCTGCTGCAGGTCGGCGGCGCGCGCGTGGGCGTCGTCGTGCATGCGCTCCAGGTGCGGCTGGTACCACGCCACCACCTGCTCGAAGACCGGCGGCCACGGCGCGGCCGGCGCCATCAGCACGCGCGCCAGCGCGACGAACTCCGGCCACGCCTCGGCCGCGGCCGGCGGCGCCTCGAACGATTCGAGCGCGAACAGCGGCTCGGTGGCGACCTCGATGGCGTCGAGCACGCGCGCGGCGGTCTTGGGGCCCACGCCCGGCATCAGCTGCAGGCTGCGGAAGGCCGCCATGCGGTCGCGCGGATTCTCCATCCAGCGCACCACCGACAGCACGTCCTTGACGTGCGTCGACTCCAGGAATTTCAGGCCGCCGAACTTCACGAACGGGATGTTGCGGCGGACCAGCTCGATCTCGAGCTGCGCGCTGTAGTCGGCGGCGCGGAACAGCACCGCCTGCGAGATCAGCGCCAGCCCGGCCTCGCGCCGCGCCAGGATCTGTTCGGCCACGTAGCGGGCCTGGTCGGCCTCGTCGTTGACCACCACGATGTGCGGCTTCTCGGCCGAGGCGCGCTCGGACCACAGGTCCTTGGTGAAGCGCTCGGCGGCCAGGCCGATCACGGCGTTGGCGGCGCACAGGATGGGCTGCGTGGAGCGGTAGTTTTGCGACAGCGTGACCATGTCCGCCGCCGGCGAGAACCGCGTGGGGAAATCGAGGATGTTGCGCACGGTGGCGCCGCGGAACGCGTAGATGGACTGCGCGTCGTCGCCGACCACCGTGAGGCCGCGCCCGTCCGGCTTCAGGCGCAGCAGGATGGCGGCCTGCAGCGCGTTGGTGTCCTGGTATTCGTCGACCAGCACGTGGTCGAAGCGCGCGCCCATGTCCTGCGCCAGCGCCGGCTCGCCGAGCGCCTGCGCCCAGTAGAGCAGCAGGTCGTCGTAGTCCAGCACCTGCTGCTTCTGCTTGGCCTCCACGTAGCCGGCGAACAGGCCGCGCAGCGCGTCGGCCCACTGGGCGTAGCGCGGGAACCAGTGCTTGAGCACGTCTTCGAGCGGGGCCTGGGTGTTGACCACGCGCGAATAGATCGACAGGCAGGTTTCCTTGCGCGGGAAGCGCGTGGCCTGCGCCGACAGGCCGAGGTCGTGCCGCACCATGTTCATCAGGTCGGCGGCGTCGCCGCGGTCGCTGATGGTGAAGGCGGGCGACAGGCCGAGCGTCTCGGCGTACTCGCGCAGCAGGCGCGCGCCGATGGCGTGGAAGGTGCCCGACCATTGCAGCGCGGCGCGCCCGGCGCCCGAAGCCTGGTTGCCGAGCGCCTGGTCGACGATGCGCTCCACGCGCCGCCCCATCTCGGCGGCGGCGCGCCGCGAGAACGTCAGCAGCAGGATGCGGCGCGGATCGGCGCCGCCCAGCACCAGGTGCGCCACGCGGTGCGCCAGCGTGTTGGTCTTGCCCGAACCGGCGCCGGCGATGATGAGCAGCGGCGAGTGCGCCTCGTGCGTCACGGCGGCGCGCTGTTCGGGATTCAGCTTCGCGAGATGCGGCGGCACTTCCGCGGCGGGCGGCGGCGGCGTGGCGGGCGAAGCCGGAGGGGCGTCGCCGGGAGCGGCAATAGGGGTGGCAGGGGCGGCAGGGGTGGCAGCGGGGGCGGAATCGAGTAGCACGGCAGGAGCCTCTGGGCTGCGGGGGCGCGCATGTGCGCTGCCCGGCATGGGCGGGACGAGGGCGAGAAACGGCTGCCGGTAACTGTATATCTATACAGGCCGCGCGCGCAAGCCGCAGCGTTGCGCGCGTGGCCCTGTCAGCGGGAAACGCTGCGGGAAAGTGCCTGCAAAGGCTGGCGGAGGCGGGGAAAGACGAGAAAGAAGGCGGGTCAGGCGGCCTTGGCCAGCGCGTCGTCGAGCAGCTTGTGCAGCGCGTCCCACTCGGGCTCGCCCACGTAGCGCTTGAGGATGTGGCCGTCCTTGTCGATCACGAAGGTGGTCGGGGTCAGTTGCACTTCGCCGAAGGCCTTGGCGGCGGCGCCGTCGGAGTCCATCGCCACCTTGAACGGCAGCTGGCGCGTCTGGGCATAGTTCATCACGTACATCGGCGGATCGTAGCTCATCGCCACCGCCACGAACTCCAGGCCCTTGCCCTTGAACTTGTCGTAGGTGCGGACCATTTCCGGCATCTCCTTGACGCAGGTGGTGCAGCTGGTGGCCCAGAAGTTGACGAGGTAGACCTTGCCCTTGAGGTCGGCGGTGCTGATCTTCTGGCCCGACAGCAGCGTGAAGGTGGCGGGGGGCGCGGCGTTGGCCGGCGCGATCGCGCGGTAGCCGAAGAAGCCGAGCACGGCGACCAGCACCACGGCGCCGATGACGGGCCACAGCTTGCGCTGGGCGGCGCGGGTGGTCGGGGTGGGCATGGCGGGGGAAGCCGAAGTCGTCATGATGCTTGCCGGCGGGTCAGGGGATAAGCTCCCATTCTACTGCCGCGGCCGAAGCGCTGCCGGAGGCAATTCCGGGCGCGGCCGGGCTGCGGCGATTGGCCGCAGTGCCGGGCGGTGTCAGCGTGGCGCCGCCGCCAGCGCCGCGCGGGCCTGGTCCAGCGCCTGCTCCAGGTAGGCGCCGTAGAAATCCGGCTGCAGGCCTTGCAGCGGCGCGGCCAGCGAGCGGCCGCGGGCGTCGAGGAACAGCACCGTGGGCGCCACCGACACGTTGTGGCTGCGCGCCCAGTCGCGCGCGGTGGTCATGGTGCCGTCGGCATTGCGCAGCGGCGTGGCGGCGGTCATGTCCAGCTCGCGCGCCTCGATCTTGCCGGCGGCGGCCTGCGGGCCGAGATAGTTGCGGCGCACGGTCTCGCAGTAGACGCAGCCGGGCAGGCTGACCAGCACCACCAGCGGCTGGCCCTTGCCGGCGGCGGCCGCGCCCTGCGCGGCGAGGTCGGTGGCGGGCGGCAGGTGGGCGGGCGCGGCCAGCGCGCTCGCGCCGCCGGCGAGCAGGGCGGCACCGAGCAGCACGGCGGCCACGGCATGCCGGGCGCGCGCGCATGGCGGCGGCATCGGGGACGGGGCGTGGGGCAGGCTCGGCATGGCGGGGGCGGGGGGGGGGTGGGGAATGCAAGAATACGCGTTGGCGCGCGGGTTCCCCGATAATAGCGGCTTCCGTCCGTACCCGTGGCGCCGCGCCGGCCCGCGGGCGCGAGACCGCACCATCACGCAGCAGCCGTCCGCAGGACCGTTGCCCTATCCGCCGCCGCGATGCCCCACGCCTGGTTGTCCCGCCTGCCGTCCACGCTGTCCGCCCTTGGCGCGGCCGCCGCCGTCTGCGTGCTCGTCGGCTGCTCGCCGCGCTACGACTGGCGCACCATCCAGTCCAGCGAGGGCGCCTACGCCGCGCTCTACCCGGGCAAGCCGACCGGCGCGGCGCGCGAGGTGGCCATCGCCGGGCGCAAGCTGCCGATGACGATGGACGCGGCGCGCGTCGACGAGACCCTGTTCGCCGTGGGCGTGGTGACGCTGCCCGCCAACGACGCCGCCTTGCGCCAGGCCGCGCTCGAATCGATGCAGGCCGGGCTGCTCGGCAACCTCGGGCCGCACGCGCCCGACGCGGTCAAGACGCGCCAGGTGACGGTGATGTCCGCCGCCACGCCGGCGGTGGCGCTGCCGGGCGTGGAGGTGCAGGTGGCGGCGGTGTCGCCGCAGGACCAGGCGCCGCGCCGGCTGACCGCGCGGCTGGTGGCCTCGGGCGTGCGGGTCTACCAGGCGGTGGTGCTGGAGGCCGGCGACGCCGCGCGCGACCAGCGCCAGGCCGAGCAGGTCGACCAGTTCCTGACGGGTTTCCATCCGTTCTGAGTGCGGGACTGGCGCAACGTTTTTTCAAGGAGTGATGTCATGCGTTGGGAAGTTTGGCTGGCCTATTTCGCGGCCTGTTGGGTGATTGCCGTGTCGCCGGGTTCGGGCGCGGTGCTGTCGATGAGCCACGGCCTGTCCTACGGGCTGCGCAAGACCACCACCACCATCTTCGGCCTGCAGGCGGGGCTGGTGATCATCCTGCTGGTGGCGGGCGGCGGCCTGGGCGCGCTGCTGCTGGCTTCCGAGCACGCCTTCGCCGTGGTCAAGACGATCGGCGCGCTCTACCTGATCTACCTGGGCGTGCAGCAGTGGCGCGCGCGCGTGGAGGACAGCCCGGCCGCCGCCGAGGACGCGGCCGCCGCGCCGCGCGTGGCCGCGCTGAGCCCGCGCCGGCGCTTCGCCACCGGGCTGCTGACCAACGTGACCAATCCCAAGGGCATCATCTTCATGGTGGCGGTGCTGCCGCAGTTCATCGACCCCACGCATCCGCTGGCGCCGCAGCTCGCCATCCTGGCCGCGACCATGTGCGGCGTGGACCTGGTGGTGATGCACGGCTACGCGCTGCTGGCCTCGCGCATGCGCGGCCTGTTCCGCAACGCGCGTGCCATGCGCTGGCAGAACCGCGTGTTCGGCAGCGTGCTGGTGGCGGTGGGCACGGCGCTGTTCTTCGTGCGGCGCCATCCGGCCTGACCGTCGGGCCCGCCCGCGCCGGCCGCATCGCCGCTGGCCCCGGGGTCGCGGGTTTGCTTAAATAGGTGCATTGTTCCGTTGCGGAGTCCAGCCATGCGCAGTCCCTCCCTCTTGCAGGCCCTGCCGTCCGGGCGTCCGTTCCATACCGTGCCGCCGGTGGAGGAGCCCGGGCCGCCGGGGGTGCCGCCCGACCTGCCGCTGCCGCCCGAGGAAGACCCGCCGCCGGCGGAGCCGCCGGTGGCCGTGCCGCCGCGCGGCTGAGGGCATTCGCCCAAGCCCCTCCCAAGGCTTGCTAAAGACCATCTCAAGGCCCGCGCAGCGCGCGCCGGTACTGGATGGCCTCGCCCACATGGCCGGGCTGCAATAGCCCGGCGCCTTCCAGGTCCGCCACCGTGCGGGCGATCTTCAATACCCGGAAATAGGCGCGCGCCGACCACGCCAGCTTGGTCATGGCGGCGCGCAGCATGGCCTGCGCCTCGGGCGCGAGCGGGCAGTGCTCGTCGATCTCGCGGCCGGCCAGGGCGGCGTTGGGTTTGCCCTGGCGCGCCTGCTGGCGGGCGCGCGCGGCCAGTATGCGCTCGCGCACGTCGGCGCTGGCTTCGCCGGGCGGGCCGTCGAGCATGTCCTGCTGGTCCTGGGCGCGCACCTCGACCTGCAGGTCGATGCGGTCGAGCAGCGGGCCGGAGAGCCGGGACTGGTAGCGCTGGACCTGGTCGGGCGTGCAGCGGCAGGGCCGGGACGGATGGCCGAGGTAGCCGCACGGGCACGGGTTCATGGCGGCGACGAACTGGAAGCGGGCCGGGAAGTCGGCCTGGCGGTTGGCGCGCGAGATGGTGACGCGGCCGGATTCCAGCGGCTCGCGCAGGACTTCGAGCACGCGGCGGTCGAACTCGGGCAGCTCGTCCAGGAACAGCACGCCGTGGTGGGCGAGGGAAATCTCGCCGGGCCGGGGATTGCCGCCGCCGCCGACCAGCGCGGCGGCCGAGGCGGTGTGGTGCGGCGCGCGGTAGGGCCGCTCGCGCCAGCGGGCGGGCTGGAAGCCGGCGGTGGTGAGGCTTTGCACGGCGGCCGACTCGAGCGCCTCTTCCAGCGTCATCGGCGGCAGCAGGCCCGGGAAGCGCTGCGCGAGCATCGACTTGCCGGTGCCGGGCGGCCCGACCAGCAGCGCCGAATGCTGGCCCGCGGCGGCGATCTCCATCGCGCGGCGGGCCTGGGCCTGGCCGCGCACGTCGCGCATGTCGGGGCAGTCCGGGCCATTGTCGGCGAGCGCGACCAGCGGTTCGGCGCGCGGCAGGCGGCCGTCGGGCAGCGGCCCAAGGTGAGCGCAGACTTCCAGCAGGGAGCGCGCCGCGTAGACGGTGACGCCGTCGATCAGGGCGGCCTCGGGGGCGTTCTCGGCCGCCACCACGAAGGCGCGCGCCGGCCCGGCGCCGGCGGCCGCGCGCGCGGCGTTGTCGCGCCCGAGGCCCATCGTCATGGCCAGCGCGCCGCGCACCGGGCGCAGCGCGCCGGACAGCGACAGCTCGCCGGCGAACTCGCAGGCGTCCAGCCCGTCGAGCGGGATCTGCCCGCTGGCGGCGAGGATGCCGAGGGCGATGGGCAGGTCGAAGCGCCCCGATTCCTTGGGCAGGTCGGCCGGCGCGAGATTGACGGTGATGCGCCGGTTCGGGAATTCGAAGCGGCTGTTGAGGATGGCCGCGCGCACGCGCTCGCGGCTTTCGCGGACCTCGGTCTCGGCCAGGCCGACGATGCTGCAGGCGGGCAGGCCGTTGGCGAGATGGACCTCGACCGACACCAGCGGGGCTTCCAGCCCGGTCAGGGCGCGGCTGCGCAGCAGGGCGAGGCTCATCGCGGCGCCGCCGGCGTTGCGGAAGTGTTAACGAAAATGGCCGCCGGAGTGCGGCGGCCATCGTGGCGGGTCGGGCTGCGGCCCGGGCTTCCCGGTGTCCCGGCGCGGTCCGGGACCATATTCGGGACGCTATCCGGGACCATGCAGCGGCGGCGGCGCGGCAAGCGCGTCAGCCGGCAGCCGGGGTGTCGGTGCCGCCGGCGGCGCGGCGTTCCAGCTCGAGCACGCGCGCTTCCAGTTCTTCCAGGCGCGCGCGGGTGCGGGCCAGCACCTGCGACTGCACGTCGAATTCCTCGCGCGTGACCAGGTCGAGCTTGGAAAAGCCCTGCGCCATCATGCTGCGCACGTTTTTCTCGATGTCCTTGGCGGGCGAGTTGCGCAGCGCCTCGCTGACCTTGGCCTGGAAGTCGTTGAACAGGTCGGTCGGTTTCATGGTGATTCTCCTTTTGCACCGCGTTGGTGCGAATGATGGGTGGGCGGCTCCGCTCTGCTGCATCGCGGTGCAGCCTCCCGGGGGCGCGGGCAAACGCGGTGCGCACTCGGCACATGCCGCCGGCATGGGCCGATTATCGCGCTTCGCGCGCCGCCGGGAAAGCGCCAGCGCGGCCTGGTAACACCTTTTGACGTGTGGATGCCCTCGCGGCGGTCCGTGGCGGGGGGATTGGGGAGGGATTCAATCTGCACAAAAACCGTGGCCGGCGGGGTCCGTGAGGCTGGCACGGCAGTTGCAGTAATGAAACCAGGAGCCTCGTTTTACATTTATTCAAACACACGAGTACCGAGCCAAAAAAAGGAGAAGAAATCCATGAAGAAGTTGGCCTTTGCAGTCAGCGCCAGTGCAGTCGTGCTTTGCGGTCTTGTTCCCGCAGCTTACGCCCAGAGCACCCCGGACGCGGCGGCCGCCCCCGCCGCCGCTCCCGCCGCTGAAGAAGCCTCGCCGCATACCTTCTCGGCCAACGTGACGCTGGCCAGCGAATATCGCTATCGCGGCCTGATGCAGACCAACCGCCGCCCGGCCATCCAGGGCGGGTTCGACTACGCGCATTCGAGCGGCTTCTACATCGGCAACTGGAACTCGAGCATCAGCTGGCTCGACGACAGCAACCCGGACGTGTCGGCGCCGATCGAGATGGATTTCTACGCCGGCTTCAAGAATACCGTGACCATCGCCGGACTGGAGTGGAACTATGACGCCGGCGTGCTGCAGTACTACTACCCGGGCGACTACCCGAACGGCTACACGCGCCCGAACACGACGGAGCTCTATGTTGGCGCCGGCTACGGCCCGGTGTTCCTGAAGTATTCGCAGTCGATGACCAACCTGTTCGGTTATGCCGACAGCCGCTACAGCTACTACGTGGACCTGAGCGCGAACGTGCCGCTGAACTTCTGGGACCTGACGGCGAACGCGCACATCGGCTACCAGAACGTGAAGCACGTGGACAGCGCCTCGTACACGGACTGGAAGCTGGGCCTGACCAAGGACCTGGGCAAGGGTTTCGCGCTGGCGATCGCGTATATCGACACCAACGCGCACCGCTCGGTCTATACCAATACCTCCGGCCGCTATGTCGGCCGTGCCACGGCCTGGGCTTCGATCACCAAGACTTTCTAAACAAGCGTGAGGTAGGGCGGGCGGCCGGTGCATACTCGGCCGCGCTGCCCAGAGGAGAAATCGGATGAAACTCATCATCGCTGTCATCAAGCCGTTCAAGCTCGACGAGGTGCGCGAAGCGCTCTCCGACGTCGGCGTGTCCGGCATCACCGTGACCGAGGTCAAGGGCTTCGGTCGCCAGAAGGGCCATACCGAGCTGTACCGGGGCGCGGAGTACATCGTCGACTTCCTGCCCAAGGTGAAGATCGAAGTGGCGGTCCCGGACGACGTGGTGGACCGGGCCATCGAGGCGATCGAAAAATCGGCGCGCACCGGCAAGATTGGCGACGGCAAGATCTTCGTCGCCCCGATCGAGCAGGTCATCCGCATCCGCACCGGCGAGACCGGCGGCGATGCGCTGTGACGCACAGCCCAACGACAAGAGGTTAATCACATGAAATCCTGGTTCAAGCGCATCCTGACAACCGGCGCCGTGGCGCTGGCCCTGGGCACGGCCGGCCTCGGCCTGGCCACGCAAGCCGTGGCGCAGGACAAGCCTGCCGCCGAAGCGTCGGCCCCGGCCGCCGCTGCCGCGGCACCCGCGCCCGCGCCCGCAGCGGCCGCGCCTGCCGCACCGGCCGCCGCCGCACCGGCCGCCGCGCCCGAGGCTGCCCCGGCACCCGTGCCCAACAAGGGCGACACCGCCTGGCTGCTGGTCGCGACCGCCTTCGTCATCCTGATGACGCTGCCCGGCCTGGCCCTGTTCTACGGCGGCCTGGTCCGTTCGAAGAACATGCTGTCGGTGCTGATGCAGTGCCTGGTGATCTTCTCGCTGGTGTCGCTGCTGTGGGCCATCTACGGCTACAGCTTCGCCTTCACCGAGGGCAACGCCTTCTTCGGCGGCACCGACCGGCTCTTCATGAAGGGTCTGGTTGCCGACGCCGTGACCGCGACCTTCAGCAAGGGCGTGGTGGTGCCGGAACTGGCCTTCTTCGCCTTCCAGTGCGCTTTCGCGGCGATCACCTGCGGCCTGATCATCGGCGCCTTCGCCGAGCGCGCCAAGTTCTCGGCGGTGCTGGTGTTCGTGGTGCTGTGGTTCACCTTCGCCTACATCCCGATGGCCCACATGGTCTGGTTCTGGCCGGGTCCTGACGCCTACACCGACGCGGCAGCAGGCGCGGCGGCCACGGCCAAGGGCGGCTGGCTGTTCCAGAAGGGCGCGCTCGACTACGCCGGCGGCACGGTGGTGCACATCAACGCGGCCGTGGCCGGCCTGGTGGGTGCCTTCATGTTCGGCAAGCGCATCGGCTTCGGCCGCGAGGCACTGCGTCCGCACAGCCTGACCTTCACGATGGTGGGTGCTTCGCTGCTGTGGTTCGGCTGGTTCGGCTTCAACGCCGGCTCGGGCCTGGAAGCCAACGGCGGCGCCGCGCTGGCCTTCGTCAACACGCTGCTGGCCACCTGCGCCGCGGTGCTGGCCTGGACCTTCGGCGAGTGGATCAGCAAGGGCAAGCCGTCGATGCTGGGCGGTGCCTCGGGCGCCGTGGCCGGCCTGGTGGCGATCACCCCGGCGGCCGGCTTCGTCGGCCCGATGGGCTCGATCGTGATCGGCATCGCCGCGGGCCTGCTGTGCCTGTGGGGCGTGACCGGACTGAAGAAGCTGCTGGGCATGGACGACTCGCTGGACGTGTTCGGCGTGCACGGCGTGGGCGGCATCCTGGGTGCGCTGCTGACCGGCGTGTTCGCCGCGCCGAGCCTGGGCGGCACGGGTGTCTACGACTACGTGGCCAACAAGGTCGCCGACGACTATTCGATCGCCGGCCAGGTGTGGATCCAGTTCGAAGGTGTGCTGACCACCATCGTGTGGTCCGGCGTGGTGGCCTTCGTGGCCTACAAGCTGGTGGATATGCTGATCGGCCTGCGGGTGCCGGAAGAAGAAGAGCGCGAGGGTCTGGACATTACCTCGCACGGCGAGACCGCGTATGAGGCCTGATCGTAAAGGTGTTGTGCTGGAGAGCTGATTGGGAATCTTCTCTCAGGAGTTTCGCCCGGCCTTGTGCCGGGCTTTTTTCATTCTGGTGCCGGCATCGTGGCGGCTTTGGCGCCGAACCTGCCGGCATCGTGCGCCGCTGGCGCCCGGCGGTGCCTTACGCACACTGCCGGCATGGACTTTTCGCCAAGTGCTTAAATCCGATCTTAAAAAGCTTCAATTGTTTTAGGGGGGCGGCGCACATACAGTGCGAGTGAGGCAGTTTCCTCCACCTGCAGAACGCTCCCCGTATCTGTCAGGCCATTTGAAAGCGCGACGAACGTCGCGCTTTTTTTTGTCCCGGCGCCCCGGCGCGGCCCTCGGCCCGGGAGGCTGGCGGCTGGCGCGCGGTCCCCTTTGCGTCCCCCTTTTAATCCGGCCCGCCACCCCCATATTCTTCATCCTCTTGCCGGTGCTCGCATATGCTTATTCAGGCGGCGCCAGCAGCCAATTGGCCGTTCCTCTACAATCTGGGCGAACGATAAAGACGATCAATAGGATGTATATGGTCCCGCATCTCATCACCGCGCTGAACGGTCCGCTGCTCGAACTGGAAAAAAAGATCCTGGACGCGACGCCGTCCATCGAGCGCTGGTTCAGGCTGGAATGGCAGGAACATACGCCTCCGTTCTACTGTTCGGTGGACCTGCGCAACGCCGGTTTCAAGCTGGCCCCGGTCGATACCAACCTGTTCCCGGGCGGCTTCAACAACCTCGCGCCGGAGATGCTGCCGCTGGCGGTGCAGGCCGCGATGGCCGCGATCGAGAAGATCTGCCCGGACGCCAAGAACCTGCTGCTGATCCCCGAGCGCCACACGCGCAACATGTTCTACCTGCAGAACGTGGCGCGCCTGTCGCTGATCATGCGCCAGGCCGGGCTCAACGTGCGCCTGGGCTCGCTGTCCGAGGACATCACCGAGCCCACCCCGATCGAGCTGCCCGACGGCCAGACGCTGGTGGTCGAGCCGCTGGCGCGCCTGGGCGTGCGCGGGCGCCGGCTGGGCCTGAAGGACTTCGATCCCTGTTCGATCCTGCTCAACAACGATCTCTCGGCCGGCATCCCGCCGATCCTGGAGAATATCAACGAGCAGTACCTGCTGCCGCCGCTGCACGCGGGCTGGTCGACGCGGCGCAAGACCAGCCACTTCGCCGCCTATGACGAGGTGGCCAAGAAGTTCGCCAAGCTGATCGACATCGACCCGTGGATGGTCAACCCGTACTTCGCCAAGTGCTCGGGCATCGATTTCCACGAGCGCGTGGGCGAGGAAGCGCTGGCCGACTCGGTCGAGGCGGTGCTCAAGAAGATCGCCAAGAAGTACCGCGAGTACGGCATCAAGGAAACGCCCTACGTGGTGGTCAAGGCCGACGCGGGCACCTACGGCATGGGCATCATGACCGTGCGCGACCCGTCCGAGGTCAAGGGGCTGAACCGCAAGGAACGCAACAAGATGAGCGTCGTCAAGGAAGGCCTCGAGGTCAACGACGTCATCATCCAGGAAGGCGTGCACACCTTCGAGAAGGTCAACGAGGCGGTGGCCGAGCCGGTGGTGTACATGATCGACCGCTACGTGGTCGGCGGCTTCTACCGCGTGCACACCGGCCGCGGCAACGACGAGAACCTGAACGCGCCGGGCATGCATTTTGTGCCGCTGGCGTTCGCGCCCAATGGCATCCCGGACAGCCATGCCAAGCCGGGCGCGGCGGTGCCGAACCGTTTCTACATGTATGGCGTGGTGGCGCGGCTGGCCCTGCTGGCGGCCTCGCTGGAACTCGAGAAGACCGACCCCAATCCGATTCTGTAAGGCGGCGCCGCCCCCGGCGGCGCCCGACGTGCCGCGCGACGCGCGCGGCGATCCTGTCACCCGGGACGAGCCATCATGCGCATTCTGTTTATTACCGACCCGCTGGACACCTTCAAGACCTACAAGGACTCCACCTACGCCATGATGGTGGAGGCGGCCGCGCGCGGCCACGCGCTGTTCGTCTGCCTGCAGTCGCAGTTGTCGCTGTCGGCGCACCAGGTCGAGGCGGTCACGAGCCCGCTGCAGCTGACCGGCGACGCCCATGACTGGTACCGCGCCGGCGAGCCGTCGCTGCAGCCGCTGACCGGCTTCGACGCGGTGCTGATGCGCAAGGACCCGCCGTTCGACATGGAATACGTGACCAGCACCTGGCTGCTGGAGTTGGCCGAGTCGCATGGCGCCAACGTGTTCAACAAGCCGCAGGCGGTGCGCGACTTCTCCGAGAAGCTGGCGATCGCCAAGTATCCCCAGTTCATCACGCCGACCCTGGTCACGCGCGATGCCGAGCGCATCCGCGCGTTCCACGCCGAGCACCGCGACGTCATCCTCAAGCCGCTCGACGGCATGGGCGGCATGGGCATCTTCCGCGTCGGCGCGGACGGCCTGAACCTCGGCTCCATCATCGAGACGCTGGGCGAGAACGGCGCGCGCACGCTGATGGCGCAGCGCTACATCCCCGAGATCAAGGATGGCGACAAGCGCATCCTGCTGATCGGCGGCAAGCCGGTGCCGTATGCGCTGGCGCGCATTCCCAAGGACGGCGAGGTGCGCGGCAACCTGGCCGCGGGCGGCACCGGGCGCGCGCAGGAGCTGTCGCGGCGCGACCGCGAGATCGCCGAGGCGCTGGCGCCGGGGCTGTGGCAGCGCGGCCTGCTGCTGGTGGGGCTGGACGCGATCGGCGACTACCTCACCGAAGTCAATGTGACGAGCCCGACCTGCTTCCAGGAAATCACGCAGCAGACCGGCTTCCGGGTGGCCGCCATGTTCATCGACGCGCTGGAGCAGGCGGTGCAGGCCCGCGCGGCCTGAGCGCCCCGCCGGAGGCGGGGCGTCCTGGCCGATTCGCGGGCTGGAGTGCCTGCTACAATCGCGTCAATCCAACGGATTCACCACCATGGCAGGCATCCTGATCATCGCGCACGCCCCGCTGGCTTCGGCATTGCGCGAGTGCGCCGCCCACGTCTACTGCGGCCAGCCGCAGCGGCTCGAAGCGATCGACGTCATGCCCGACGCCGAGCCGGCCGCCGTGCTGGCCGAAGCGCGGCGCCGCCTGGCGGAAATCTGCGAGGACAACGGCGCGCTGGTGCTGACCGACATCTTCGGCGCCACGCCGGCCAACATCGCCGCGCGCCTGGCCGAGCCGGGCCGCGTCAGGGTGCTCGCCGGCGTCAACCTTCCCATGCTGGTGCGCGCCATTTGCTACCGTACCGAGAAGCTCGACCAGCTCGCCCTCAAGGCGCTGGCCGGCGGCTCGCAAGGGGTGCTGCAGGTAGGCTCCACCACCGTCCAGAACCAGATCGCAAATCATCCCGACAAATATGCTGCAGAGGGACACCAACATCATCAATAAGCTCGGGCTGCATGCCCGCGCTTCCGCCAAGCTGACGCAGCTGGCGGGCAGTTTCGTGAGTCAGGTCAAGATGTCGCGCAATGGCCGGCAGGTCGACGCCAAGAGCATCATGGGCGTGATGATGCTGGCCGCGGGCATCGGCTCGACCGTGACCATCGAGACCGACGGGCCCGACGAGCAGGAGGCGATGGACGCGCTGCTGGCGCTGATCGCCAACCGCTTCGGCGAGGGAGAGTAAAGGCCCGAGCGGGACCAGGCGGCGGCAGCGTCCGCCACGGCGCGCCCGGCCGGGGCCGCCTCGCCGCGTTCCGCAACGGCTCCTGAGGCTGCTGGCCCTGGCCAGATTTCTTTAAACGTTCCTGACGGAGCGGTACATGCCATTTGCCCTGCACGGCATCCCGGTCTCGCGCGGCGTCGCCATCGGCCGCGCGCATCTGCTGGCGCCTGCCGCGCTCGATGTTTCCCATTACCTGGTCGACGAAGACCGGCTCGACGACGAGGTCGAGCGCCTGCGCTCGGCGCGCGCCGTGGTGCGCGCCGAGCTCGCCGCGCTCAAGCGGGACCTGCCGCGCGAGGCGCCCGAGGAGATGGGCGCCTTTCTCGACGTGCACGCGATGATCCTCGACGACGAGGCGCTCGCGCGCGAGCCCGAGGCGCTGATCCGCAACCGCCGCTACAACGCCGAATGGGCGCTGACCACGCGGCTCGAAGAGCTGATGCGGCAGTTCGACGAAATCGAGGACGAGTACCTGCGCGAGCGCAAGGCGGACATCCGCCAGGTGGTCGAGCGCATTCTCAAGGTGCTGGCCGGCGCGGCCATGCTGGCGCCGGCCCCGGCGCCGCCGTCCTCGCTGGCGCCGGACGGCGAGCCCGCGCCGGGCGTGATCGTGGTCGCGCACGACATCGCGCCGGCCGACATGCTGCAGTTCCGCCATACCGTGTTCCACGGCTTCGTGACCGACCTGGGCGGGCGCACCTCGCATACCGCCATCGTGGCGCGCAGCCTGGACATCCCCGCCGCGGTGGGCGTGCAGAGCGCCAGCGAACTGATCCGCCAGGACGACTGGGTCATCATCGACGGCGACGCCGGGCTGGTGATCGTGGACCCGTCGGCGATCATCCTCGAGGAATACCGCCACCGCCAGAGCGAGCGCGCGCTGGAGAAGAAGCGCCTGCAGCGCCTGCGCCATACGCCGGCGGTGACGCTGGACGGGCTGGAGATCGACCTGCTGGCCAACATCGAGATGGCCGAGGATGCCAGCGCGGCGCTGGCCGCGGGCGCGGTCGGCGTGGGCCTGTTCCGCTCCGAGTTCCTGTTCATGAACCGGCGCGGCGAGCTGCCCGACGAGGAGGAACAGTTCCAGGCCTACCGCGGCGCCGTGGATGCCATGCACGGGCTGCCGGTCACGATCCGCACCATCGACATCGGCGCCGACAAGCCGCTCGACGGGCGCGACGGCAGGGACGGGCGCGGCGATCGCGGCGACGACTTCGAGACCGCGCTCAACCCGGCGCTGGGCCTGCGCGCGATCCGCTGGTCGCTGTCCGAGCCGACCATGTTCCTGACCCAGTTGCGCGCGCTGCTGCGCGCCTCGGCGTTCGGGCCGGTGCGGCTGCTGATCCCGATGCTGGCGCACGCGCGCGAGATCGACCAGACCCTGGAGCTGATCGCCCAAGCCAAGCGCCAGCTGGCGGCGCGCGGCCAGGCCTTCGACCCCAACCTCAAGGTCGGCGCCATGATCGAGATCCCGGCCGCGGTGCTGATGCTGCCGCTGTTCCTGCGGCGCATGGATTTCCTCTCGATCGGCACCAACGACCTGATCCAGTACACGCTGGCCATCGACCGCGCCGACAACGCCGTGGCGCACCTGTACGACCCGCTGCACCCGGCCGTGCTGCAACTGATCGCGCGCACCATCCGCGAGGCCAACCACGCCGGCGTGCCGGTGGCGGTGTGCGGCGAGATGGCGGGCGACCCGGCCATGACGCGCCTGCTGCTGGGCATGGGCCTGCGCGAGTTCTCGATGCATCCCTCGCAACTGCTGCGGGTCAAGCAGGAAGTCCTCCACGCCGACTGCCAGCGCCTCGAGCGCCTGGTGGGGCAGGTGCTCGAGGCCTACGAGCCGGACGAACTGGCCTGCGCGCTCAAGCAGCTCTGACAACCCTGTCCACCTTGGGGTTTTTCTGCCGGATACCACGCCCGCGGGCGCGGTATCCGGCACTTCAAGATAGCGCTGTGACGCCTCCCGCATGCCGGCAACGCCGCCCGAGTGGCGCTTTCCGGGCATGTACCCTTTGTGGCTTAATGGGAATTGTTATCATTTTCGATCTCTGATATTCTGACGTACATCGCGGGTGACATGCCGGTGTCACCCCTGCCCCAAGGAGGGATTTGTGTACGTTTGCATCTGCAACCAGGTTACCGACCGAGAAATCCATGGCGCCGTGCATCTCGGCGTGGAAACGCTCGACGAACTGGCGGAAACGCTGGGCGTGGGCACCTGCTGCGGGCGCTGCCGCGATTGCGCACAGCAGGTGCTGTGCGAAGGCGTGGCCGCGGTGCGCAGCGTCACGGTCGCCACCATCCAGATGGTGGACATTTCGTCCTGTTCGTCCTCAGGTCCGCGTGCCATAATGGACACTCGGGACCCGGCAGTCGCGAACGACCAGCAAACCGAGCTGGTTGCCTGAACTCGCCCGCAACTTCCAGGTTGCGGGGCGTTTTCCCATTTCCAGACTGCATGCGGCGCATCTTGCGCCGCTTCGCGTTTTTGCGGGGTTCCGATGCTACAGGAGCCTCCAAATGAAAGGTGACAAGAAGGTCATCCAACACCTGAACGCGCAGCTCAAGAACGAGCTGACCGCGATCAACCAGTATTTCCTGCACGCCCGCATGTACCGTCACTGGGGCCTGAAGAAGCTCGGCGAGGTGGAATACAAGGAATCCATCGGCGAGATGAAGCACGCCGACCGCCTGATCGAACGCATCCTCATGCTCGACGGCCTGCCCAACCTGCAGGACCTGAACAAGCTGCTGCTCGGCGAAGACACCCCGGAAATGCTCAAGTGCGACCTGAAGCTCGAGCAGGGCGCGCACGCCACGGTCAAGGAAGGCATCGCCTACTGCGAATCGGTGGGCGACTACGTCAGCCGCGAGATCCTGGTCGACATCCTGACCGACACCGAAGAGCACATCGAATACCTGGAAACGCAGATCGACCTGATCGACAAGGTTGGCCTGCCGAACTATCTGCAATCGCAGATGGAGCCGGGCGAGCTGTAAGCCTGGCAGTCGGCCGCAAGTTCGCGAGAACGCAGTGGCCGCATCCGCGCGGCGCCGTCCGGTGCTGCCGCCATCCGCCGCGTCCTGGCGGGAATTCCTCTCATTCGGATTCAGATTCCCATTCGAGCTCATGCGAGCCGGATCGAGCGCATTCGCGCCCATCCGGGGCGGGCCGTCCTGCGCGCGCGGGACAGCGGTTGAGGCGAGGCCCTGGCCTCCGCAAATCGTCCCTGGCCGCCAGCCGGATTGCTAGGCGCCGTGCCCGCCGTCGTGCCTGCCGCAGACCTCGCAGTCCGGCGCGCGGGCGAGCCGCATGGTGGTCCACTCCATGCCGAGCGCATCGACCATCAGCAGGCGCCCGGCCAGGCTGGTGCCGATGCCCGCCAGCAGCTTGAGCGCCTCGGCGGCCTGCACGGTGCCGACCATGCCCACCAGCGGCGCGAACACGCCCATGCTGGCGCAGGCGGCCTCCTGCGCGGGCTGCGACGGCGGGAACAGGCAGGCGTAGCACGGCGCGCCGGGCTGGCGCTGGTCGAACACGCTGACCTGCCCGTCGAAGCGCAGCGCGGCGCCGGACACCAGCGGCACGCGGTGCCGCACGCAGGCGCGGTTGACGGCCTGGCGCGTGGCGAAGTTGTCGCTGCAGTCGAGCACCACGTCGGCCCCGGCGACCAGCCGCGCGAGCTCCGGCTCGCCCGCGCGTGCGGCAATCAGCCGCACGTCGATGTCCGGATTGATGCGCAGCATGCCTTCGCGCGCCGACTCCACCTTGGGCCGGCCGACGTTGGCGGTGGTGTGGATCACCTGGCGCTGCAGGTTGGTGAGGTCGACCACGTCGTCGTCCACCACCGTGATGGTGCCGACCCCGGCCGAGGCGAGGTAGGGCAGCGCGGCCGCGCCCAGCCCGCCGGCGCCGATCACCAGCGCGTGGCCGGCCAGCAGCCGGCCTTGTCCTTCGATGCCGAGCTCGTCGAGCAGGATGTGCCGCGAGTAGCGCAGCAGTTGGTCGTCGTTCATGCGTCCTTGCGTCCTTCATGCCTGGCAACGAAAAAGCGGCCCCGCAGGGCCGCTTTTTCCGGTCGGGATATCAGGGAGTCTTGCCGGTCGGGGTGCCCAGCGGGGTCCCGATCGGCGCGCTCGCCGGCGCCTTGTCCTTGGTGGCGGGCTTGGCCGGCGCGGTGCTCTTGGGCGCGGGCCTGGTGGCCGGCTTGTCGGAGGTCGCCACGGCTTCGAGCCTGGACTTGGAGCGCTTGACCGGCTGGCCTTCGAGCTGGGCGACGGCCTGCTGCAGCATGAAGTCTTCCGCCGAGCCGAACTCGATGGGCTTCTTCTTGCGTTCCTGGTCGCGCTGCTCCGGCGTCTTCTTGGCGTTTTCTTCCTCGAGCCGGCGCAGTTCCTCGACGCGGCGCTGCTCGCGCTCGTTCATCTCCGGCTCTTCCGATTCCTGCTTGTTGTGCAGGTGGCGCTCGGTGTCGATCTCGCGCGTGATCAGCGCGTCGTCGGGATCGCCCTCGGGGTTCTGGTCGACCGGGATGTCCGGGCGGATGCCCTTGGCCTGGATCGACTTGCCGGTCGGCGTGTAGTAGTACGCGATGGTCAGCTTGATGCCGGTGTCGTTGGTCAGCGGGCGCACGGTCTGCACCGAGCCTTTGCCGAAGGTGGTCTTGCCCATGATCAGCGCGCGCTTGTGGTCCTGCAGCGCGCCGGCCACGATCTCGGAAGCCGAGGCCGAGTAGGCGTTGGTCAGCACCACCATCGGGATCTTCTTGTACAGCGCCGGCAGGTCCTTGAGCGGATCGTCCTCGAGCGACGACAGGCGGTAGTTGTTGAAGGTCGCCTTGTAGACGCGCTTGGCGTCCGGCACCTGGCCGTTGGTCGAGACCACGGTCGCGTCGTCGGGCAGGAAGGCCGCGGCCACGCCCACGGCGCCTTGCAGCACGCCGCCGCCGTTGTTGCGCAGGTCGAGGATCACGCCCTTGAGGTTGGGGTTCTTCTTGGCCAGCTCGTCGAGCTTCTTGCCCAGGTCGGCCACGGTGCGTTCCTGGAAGCTGGTCAGGCGCACCCAGGCCAGGCGGTCGTTGTCGATCAGCTTGGCCTTGACCGACTGCACGCGGATCTCGGCGCGCGTGATCGAGACCGGGAAGGTGCGCTCGTCGCTCTTGCGGTAGATGGTCAGCGTGACCTTGGTGCCCGGCTCGCCGCGCATGCGCTTGACCGCCTGCTCCAGCGGCAGGCCGCGCACGGGCTTGTCGTCGATGCGGGTGATCAGGTCGCCCGGCTGGATGCCGGCGCGGAAGGCGGGGGTGTCCTCGATCGGGTTGATGACCTTAACCAGGCCTTCTTCCTGCGAGATCTCGATGCCCAGGCCGGCGAAGCGCCCGCGCGTGCCTTCCTGCAGTTCCTTGAAGTCCTTTTCGTCCAGGTAGGCCGAATGCGGGTCGAGGCTGGCGACCATGCCCTTGATGGCTTCGGTCAGCAGCTTCTTGTCGTCGACCGGCTCCACGTACTCGCGCTTGATCTGGCCGAAGATGTCCGCCATCAGGCGCAACTGCTCCAGCGGCAGCGGCCCGGACGAATTCTGCGCCGTGGCCGAGAGTTGCATGGTAGCCAGCACGCCGGCGACGAGTCCGGCAGTAACAAGACTGATGTTCTTGAGCGTCTTACGCATGAGGGCTGCCTGAACGTGTGAGGAAAATGCGGTGTCGGACCCGGCCTGGTGCGTCACACCGGCCGGTTGTGTCCGACAGTATAAGAGGGAGTGGAAAAAAAGGCCTGACCCGCTGCGAGCCAAGGCCGGGCAGCGCGCGGCGGCGCGCGCCCGGCCCTGGCCTCAGCGTGCCTTGCCCTGGCTGGCCACGGCGGCCAGCGATGCGGCGATCGCTTCCTGGTCGCCCAGGTAGTAATGGCGCAGCGGACGCAGTTCGGCGTCGAGCTCGTACACGAGCGGGGTGCCATTGGGAATGTTGATGCCAACGATGTCGTCATCCGAAACCTGGTCCAGGTACTTCACCAGCGCGCGGATGCTGTTGCCATGAGCGGCAATCACCACGCGCTTCCCGGATTTGATGTCAGGTGCAATGAATTCGTTCCATAGCGGCAGCACGCGGGCCACCGTGTCCTTCAGGCATTCCGTGAGCGGGATCTGCTCGCGCGGCACGCCGGCGTAGCGCGGGTCGTCGTATGAGGCACGCGGATCGTCCTGCGCCAGCGCGGGCGGCGGGGTGTCGTAGCTGCGGCGCCAGACCAGCACCTGCTGGTCGCCGAACTTGGCGGCGGTCTCGGCCTTGTTGAGGCCGGACAGCGCGCCGTAGTGGCGCTCGTTCAGGCGCCACTCGTTGCGCACCGGGATCCACATCTGGTCCATCTCGTCCTGCACGTGCCACAGCGTGCGGATGGCCCGCTTGAGCACGGAGGTATAGGCTACGTCGAAGGCGAAGCCGCCCTCGCGCAGCAGCTTGCCGGCCTGCTTGGCCTGCGCCACGCCGGTGTCGGTCAGGTCGACGTCGACCCAGCCGGTGAAGCGGTTTTCGAGATTCCAGGTGGATTCGCCGTGACGAATGAGAACGAGTTTGTACATGCTGCTTCCAAAGCGTGAGAAACCGGTGCGCGCCATGTCACTCGCTCCGTTCATGTGTCAAGTAGGAGACAATGCCGGCTCGCGGGCGCGAAACCGTCTATTTTATAATGCCGCCGACTCAACCCACCGGAATGCCAACGTGAATTTCTTCGCCGACTACAACAACCTTGCCCTGATCGCCATCGCCGTGGTGTCGGGCGGCCTGCTGGCCTGGCCCGTCATCTCGCGCGGCTCCCTGGGCGGCAAGTCGGTCAACCCGGCTGGCGCGACGCAGCTGATCAACAGGCGCAACGCGGTGGTGGTGGACATCCGCGAGGCCGCCGAATACGCCAAGGGCCACCTGCCGCAGGCCAAGAGCGCGCCGCTCGCCGACCTGGCCAGCCGCGCCGCCGGCCTTGCAAAGGACAAGTCCGTACCCATCATCGTGGTGTGCCAGACCGGCCAGCGCTCGGGCAAGGGCCAAGCAGCGCTGAAGGAAGCCGGTTACAGTGAGGTCTATTCGCTCGAAGGCGGCCTGGCCGCATGGCAGCAAGCCGGCTTGCCGGTGGTCAAGTAAGACGCGCGCCGGGCGCGGCAGGGTGCCGGGCCGGCTGTCCCGCCGGCCGCCCCGAGCCGCGCCAGTTTCTAGTCTCAAGGAGAACCGCATGGCCCGCGTTGTGATGTACAGCACGGTAGTTTGCCCGTATTGCCAGATGGCCGAGCGCCTTCTGAAGGCCAAGGGCGTGGAGTCGATCGAGAAGATCCTGATCGACCGCGAACCCGGCAAGCGTGAAGAAATGATGACCCGCACCGGCCGCCGCACGGTGCCGCAGATCTACATCGACGAGACCCACGTGGGCGGTTTCGACGACCTCTCGGCGCTCGACCGCAAGGGCGGCCTGGTGCCGCTGCTGGCGGCCTGAGGCAAATTCCTAGCCGCGATGCGGGTGAATTCGCCACCCGCGTCATGTACCATATGCGTTTTCCAACCGGGTGCCGACCCGGGTCGCCAGCCTGGGCCTTAGCCGCCCGCGGGGCTCGTGGCCGCGGTATCTGGCGTCCAATGCCCATTCCCGGAAGCCTTTCATGAGCGACCAGCAAAACAATCAGCAGGAAGACCAGCCGTTCTTCAACATCCAGCGCGTGTACCTGAAGGACATGTCGCTCGAACAGCCGAACTCGCCCGCCATCTTCCTCGAGACCGAAGCGCCGGCCGTGGAAGTCCAGGTGAACGTGGGTGCCACCCAACTGCAGGAAGGCATCTTCGAAGTGGTCGTGACCGGCACCGTGACCACCAAGGTGCAGGACAAGGTCGCCTTCCTGGTCGAAGCGCACCAGGCCGGCATCTTCGACATCCGCAACGTGCCGGTGGAGCAGCTCGACCCGCTGCTGGGCATCGCCTGCCCGACCATCCTCTACCCGTACCTGCGCGGCAACATCGCCGACGTGATCACGCGCGCCGGCTTCCAGGCCATCCACCTGTCGGAAATCAACTTCCAGGCGCTCTACGAGCAACGCCTGCAGGCGGCCATGCAGGAAGCCGAAGCGGCCCAGGGCGGCAACAGCGGCATCGTGATGCCCGACGGCAGCCAGGCCCGCCACTGATCCTCGGATCCTGGCGCGGCATGCGGTAAAGACGGGGCCACGTGCCCCGTTTTGTGTTTTCCGGCCCGCCCGGCGGGCCACGCGGCCGGCAGGCCGTTCGAGCGAGGCAAAGCGTCATGAAAATCACTGTCTTCGGAGCCGGGGCCTGGGGCACCGCGCTGGCCAGCCATGCGGCCGCGGTCCACGACGTGGTGCTGTGGGGCCGGGAGGCCGCCGGGCTGGCGGCGATCGGCGCCAGCCATGAAAACGCCACCTACCTGCCCGGCGTGGCGCTGTCGGCGCGGCTCGCGGTGCAGGCCGACTTCGAGCGCGCCGCCGCGCACGTGGATGCCGATCCCGACGGCCTGCTGATCGTCGCCACGCCGGTCTCCGGCCTGCGCGAGATGACGCGCCGGCTGGCCGCGCGCCGCGCCGGCCTGCGCATGCTGTGGCTGTGCAAGGGCTTCGAGGCCGTCACCAATGCCTTGCCGCACCAGATGGTGCGCGAGGAGCTCGACGCCGCGGGCCGGCTCGGCGACGCCATGTTCGGCGTGCTGACCGGCCCCAGCTTCGCCCGCGAGGTGGCGCTCGGCCTGCCGTGCGCGCTGACCGTGGCCGGCACCTCGCCGCTGCTGGCCGACCTCGCGCAGCAGGGTTTCCATCACCATGCCATGCGCATCTACGGCAGCGACGACCTGGTCGGCGCCGAGGTGGGCGGCGCGGTCAAGAACGTGCTGGCGATCGCCACCGGCGCCAGCGACGGGCTCGGCCTGGGCCTGAACGCGCGCGCCGCGCTGGTCACGCGCGGCCTGGCCGAGATGACGCGGCTGGGCATGGCGCTGGGCGGGCGCGTCGAGACCTTCATGGGCCTGGCCGGCGTGGGCGACCTGATCCTGACCGCCACCGGCGACCTCTCGCGCAACCGCAAGGTCGGCCAGCAACTGGCGCAGGGCATGACGCTCGAGCAGATCCTCACCGACCTCGGCCACGTCGCCGAAGGCGTGCGCTGCGCGCAGGCGGTGGCGGCGCTGGCCGCCGCGCACGGCGTGGAGATGCCGATCACGCGCGCGGTGTGCGCGGTGCTGTTCGATGGCCTGCCGGTGGCCGACGCGGTGGCGCGCCTGCTCCAGCGCGACGCGCGCGACGAGTGAGCGCGCCGCTTTTTCCCCTTCATTTCCTTTCCCGGCGGTGATGCCCGCGTCGACGCGGATGTCCGGCCGCCCTGGTCCTGTCTCATGTCCCAAGATTGCATCGCGGCCCGCCGCCGCGTCCTGATGGCCCTTGCCGCCGCCGTGCCCGCCGCGCTGGCGTTTCCCGCGCGCGCGGCCGGCAACTGGCCCGAGCGGCCGGTGCGCCTGGTGGTGCCGTTTCCGGCCGGCTCCTCGCCGGACCTGATCGCGCGTCTGCTGGCCGAGAAGCTGTCGGCGTCGCTCGGCCAGCCGGTGGTGGTGGAGAACCGCCCCGGCGCCGGCGGCAATATCGGCACCGGCATGGTGGCGCGCGCCGCGCCCGACGGCTACACGCTGCTGCTGACCATCAACGGCCCGCTGGTCACGGCGCCGACGCTGTGGCGCCATCTCGGCTACGACCCCGTGCGCCAGCTTGCGCCGGTCTCGCTGGTGGCGACCTCGCCCAACGTGCTGGTGGTGGATGCGCGCCTGCCGGTGCGCGACGTGCGCGAGTTCGTGGCGCTGGCGCGCGCGCGTCCCGGCGCGCTGAACTACGGCTCGGTCGGCAACGGCAGCGCCGCCCATCTCGCGATGGAGCAGCTCAAGGCGATGGCGAAGATCGACCTCGCCCATATTCCGTACCCGGGCTTCGCGCAGATCACCACGGCGATGGTCGGCGGCCAGGTGCAGGCCGGCTTCATGGTACCGGCGATCGCCATGCCGCTGGTGAGCGCGGGCAAGCTGCGCGTCCTCGCCGTGACCACCAGCGGGCGCACCAGCCTGCTGCCGGCGGTGCCCACCGTGGCCGAGTCCGGTTATCCGGGCTTCGAGGCGATCTCGTGGCAGGCCGTGATGGCGCCGGCGGGCACGCCCGCGCCGGTGATCGACCGGCTCTACCGCGAGCTGGTGGCGATCATCGGCAGCGAAGACGTGCGCGCCAAGATGCGCGCGCAGTATTTCGCGCCGGCGGGCACGGCGCCGCAGTCGCTGCGCGAGACCCTGGCGAGCGAGAAGGCGCGCTGGGACAAGGTGATCCGGATCGCCGGCGTGCAGCCGGAGTAGGCGAACGCTAGGCGCCGCCGGCGAAGCCGTTCTGGCGCCAGGCCTCGAACACCACCACGGCCACCGTGTTGGAGAGGTTGAGGCTGCGGTTGTCCGGCCGCATCGGCAGGCGGATGCGCTGCGCGGCGGGAAACCACTCGCGCCGCTCCGGCGCCAGGCCGCGCGTCTCGGAGCCGAACACGAACCAGTCGCCGGGCCGGAAGGCGACCTGCCCGAACGGCGTCGCGCCATGCGTGGTGAGCGCGAACATGCGGGCCGGGTCGGGCTGTTCGCTGGCCATCAGGGCGTCCCAGTTCTCGTGCACGCGCATGGTGGCGTATTCGTGGTAGTCCAGGCCGGCGCGGCGCATGCGCGCATCCTCGAGCGGGAAGCCGAGCGGCTTGACGAGGTGCAGGCGGGCGCCGGTATTGGCGCACAGGCGGATCACGTTGCCGGTGTTCGGCGGGATCTCGGGTTCGACCAGGACGACATTGAACATGTTGGGGGGCGGGCCTCGGAGCGCCGCTTGTAAACCGCTGCGCAGCTTACCTTGCCGGGTGGCGCCTGTCACGCCGCCATCGCCACGCCCCCCTCCCCGCTACGGCGTGCGCAGCGGGACGAACAAGGTGACGCGCGCCGCGCCGTGCGCCTTCAGCACGCGCGCGGCCTCGCCGAGCGTCGCGCCGCTGGTCATCACGTCGTCCACCAGCCCGATGTGCAGGCCGGCGACCTCGCCACCCGGCGCGAGGCCGAAGGCATCCCGCAGGTTGGCCTGCCGCGCGGGCAGGTCCAGCGAGGCCTGGGCCGGCGTGTCGCGCAGGCGGGCCAGCAGCGCCGGGCGCGCGCGCACGCCCAGACGGCGCGCCAGCGGCCGGGCGATCTCCCACGACTGGTTGAAGCCGCGCGCCGCCAGCCGCCGCGGCGACAGCGGCACCGGCGCCAGCAGGTCGGGCGGGGCGGGCAGTGTCGGAGGATCGGGCAGGGCGCGCGCGGCATCGTGCATGGCCTGCCAGCGCTCGGCCAGCGCCGCCGCCAGCCAGTCCGCGAGCGGCAGCGCGCCGCCGAACTTGAGCGCCAGCACCAGCCCGTCCTGCGGGCTGGCGTAGTCGCCGAGCGTGACGGCGGCGTCGAACGCGGGCGGTTCGAGCCGGCAGTGATGGCAGCGCGGACCGTGGCGCAAGCTGTGGCGCGCATCGCGGCGCAGGGCAGGCCGCGCGCAGACGCGGCAGCGCGCCGCCGGGGCCAGCAGTTCGCGCGCGCAGCCGGCGCACACGGCGTCTTCCTGCACCTCGCCGCACAGCGCGCACGCGCACGGCAGCAGCGCGCGCCACAGCCGGCGCGCCTGGCGGCGCAGGGCGCCTTCGGCGTGGCGGGCGCCGGCAGCGGACGCGGCGCGCGCGTATACTTGCGCTCCGGCCGCCGCGCCCGCAGGCGCGCGCGCCGCATTCCGCCCGGGCGCGCGCGTCCGGCCGTGTTCCTCATTCTCCTGTTGCCTGGCTTGCCCGTGTCCCTGCATGACGCCGACTCCCCCGATGCCTATCTGCCGCCCGCGCGGCTGACCCGCCTCGCCTTCGACCGGCGCAGCGCGCGCTTCGGCCAGCTCGATTTCCTGCTGGGCGAGATCGGCCAGCGCATGCAGGAGCGCATGCAGATGATCCGGCTGTCGCCCGCGCGCGCGCTGGACATCGGCTGCGGCCACGGCCGCGGCCTGGCGGCGCTGCGCGCGCAGTACCCGGACGCGCAGATCGCCGGCCTGGACATCTCCGGCGCCATGCTGCGCGAGGCGGCCCAGCGCGATCCCCAGCGCCAGGCCGGATGGCTCGGGCGCATGCTCGGCAAGCGGCCCGTGTTCGACCTGGTGCAGGGCGATCTTGCCACATTGCCGTTTGCCCCGGCCAGCTTCGACCTGCTCTGGTCCAACCTCGCGCTGCACTGGCATCCTGAACCACATAGGGTATTTCCCGAGTGGCATCGTGTCGCACGTGACGAGGGCCTGGTGCTGTTCTCGCTGTTCGGCCCGGACACGCTGGCCGAGTTGCGCGCGGCCTTCGCCGAGGTCGATCCGGGTACCCACACGCTGCGCTTCGTCGACATGCACGACATCGGCGACATGCTGGTCAACAGCGGCTGGTCCACGCCCGTGATGGACATGGAAACGCTGACGATCACCTATGAATCGCCGCGCACCCTGCTGCGCGAAGTGCAGGCCTTCGGCGGCCTGCGGCTGCCGCCAATCCCAAGCCAGGGCTTGCGTGGCAGGCGTTGGCTCGATGCGCTGCTGGGCGCGCTCGAGCGCCGCCGCAATGCCGACGGGCTGATTCCGCTGACCTTCGAGATCGTCTACGGGCATGCGTGGAAACTGGCGCCGCGCGGCCGGCAGGACGTCGACGAAATGGGCCGCGCGGTGGTGCCGCTGGACAAGATCGGACGCGCGCGGCCGCGCCGATAGCGTGCCCCGGACGGGGCACCGCGAGGCCACCGCGTGCACCGCGCTGAAGCACAAAACCGTGTCGCGCGCCACCCCGGCGGTCAAGGGGCGGCCTTGTTCGAGCAGGTGAAGCGCCCTATAATGCGCCAGTTTGTCGCAGTGGTTCCCCTGGCACATGTGCCCCGGAATCGCACTAAGTTAGTGCGGCCCAGGCGATCGTCCCAGGTGTGCATCCTATGCAGAGTGGTGGGCGATGCAAGACTTGGGTATCGCATTCCAGACGGCGCAAGACGAGCCCGGCAGCAGTCCCGGCGGGCCCGGTGCGCCGGACAAAGACTGGCTGATGAAGCGGAATTGCTCGCTGTCGCCACGCCAGGTCGGCTGGTTCTACCTCTCAATCGTCTGTGTCTCGCTCGCCATCGCGTTGTGCTTTGCGTGGCGGGGTTCGTGGCTCGTGCTGCCCTTCGCCGGGCTGGACCTGCTGGGTCTGGGCATCGCGCTGCTGGTCTACGCGCGGCATGCGGCCGACTACGAACGCGTGAGCCTGGCGGGCGGCCTGCTGGTGGTCGTCTCCGTCAGTGCCGGGCAACTGACCCGGCATGAGTTCAACCCGCTCTGGGTGCGGGTCGAACAGGGTGAATCGTTAAGGGCGCTGGTGCAGTTGCGCTCGGGTAAGTGCGTTGTGCAGGTGGGGTGTTTTCTGGACCCGTACAAGCGCAGAAAGTTCGCGCAGGAGCTCGTATCTGCCTTGCGTTGCCTTTGAATGGAGACTGGCAGCGGCCGGGCAGGCTGACAGATTTGCATCTGTAAATTGGGTAGATAACAAATGAAAATGTGGAAGAAGGCATCCGCAGCGTGTCTGACGGGCGCGTCCCTGCTCGTTGGCCAGGCAGCCCTGGCGGTGGAAGACATGCCGGGCGGCCCCGCAGTGCGACAGCTCAATCTGGCCGAGCCCGTTACCAAGATCGCCGAACAGATTCACTGGCTGAACTGGATGATGCTGATCATCTGCACGGTGATCTTCGTCGGCGTGTTCGGCGTGATGTTCTATTCCGTGTTCAAGCACCGCAGGTCCAAGGGTGCGAAATCTGCCTCCTTCCACGAAAGCATCACCGTCGAGGTGATCTGGACCATCATCCCCTTCCTGATCGTCATCGGCATGGCGCTGCCCGCCACCAAGACGGTCGTGGCGATGAAGGACACCACCAATTCCGACATCACCATCAAGGCCACCGGCTACCAGTGGAAATGGGGTTATGACTACCTCAAGGGCGAAGGCGAGGGCATCTCCTTCGTCTCCACCCTGGCCACCCCGCGCGACCAGATCAACAACGAGGCGCCGAAGTCCAACACCTACCTGATGGAGGTGGACAACGAGCTGGTGGTGCCCGTCAACAAGAAGGTGCGCATCGTCACCACCGCCAACGACGTGATCCATGCGTGGATGATCCCGGCGTTCGGCGTCAAGCAGGACGCGATCCCCGGCTTCGTGCGCGACACCTGGTTCAAGGCCGAGAAGATCGGCGTGTACCGCGGCCAGTGCGCCGAGTTGTGCGGCAAGGAACACGCCTTCATGCCGATCGTGGTGCGCGTGGTGTCCGACGCCGACTACGCCAAGTGGGTCGACGGCAAGAAGAAGGAACTCGCCGCCAAGGCCGACGACCCCAACAAGACCTGGACCCTCGACGAACTCAAGGCGCGCGGCGAGAAGGTCTACGCCGCCAACTGCGCGGTCTGCCACCAGCCCACCGGCAAGGGCGGCGGCGCGTTCCCGGCGCTGGACGGCTCCAAGGTCGTCAACGGCCCCAAGGCCGGCCAGATGCACATCCTGCTCGAAGGCAAGGGCGCCATGCCCGTCTGGAAGCACCTCTCCGATACCGAGCTCGCCGCCGTCATGACCTTTACCCGCAACAACTGGGGCAACCATACCGGCGAAGTGATTCAACCGAGCGATTTCGTGAACGCCCGCGCGGGCAAGTTCCCGGAAGGCGGTGGCGCCGCGGGCGGCGACGCCGCGCCCAAGGCGCAAGACAAGCCCGCCGCCAAGCAGGCCAGCGTCGCGGGCGACCGCGCGGCAGGCTGATCAGGACTAGAGGAGTTTTCGCGATGAGTACTGCTACCCCGGACGCGCTCGGCCATCCGCACGACCACGCGCACGATCATGCGCATGACCACGCGCACGATGAGCATCACGATCACCCGCATGGCTGGCGCCGCTGGCTGTTCGCCACCAACCACAAGGACATCGGCACGCTGTACCTGCTGTTCTCGTTCACCATGCTGCTGTCGGGCGGCATGCTGGCGCTGCTGATCCGCCTGGAACTGTTCGAGCCGGGCCTGCAGTTCTTCCGCCCCGAGCTGTTCAACCAGTTCACCACCATGCACGGCCTGATCATGGTGTTCGGCGCGATCATGCCGGCCTTCGTGGGCTTCGCCAACTGGATGATCCCGCTGCAGATCGGCGCCTCCGACATGGCGTTCGCGCGCATGAACAACTTCAGCTTCTGGCTGATGCCGCCGGCCGCGCTGCTGCTGGTGCTGTCGTTCTTCGCGCCGGGCGGCGCCACCGCCGCCGGCTGGACGCTGTACGCGCCGCTGTCGGTGCAGATGGGCCCGGGCATGGACATGGCCATCTTCGCCATGCACATCATGGGCGCGTCGTCGATCATGGGCTCGATCAACATCATCGTCACCGTGCTCAACATGCGCGCGCCCGGCATGACGCTGATGAAGATGCCGATGTTCTGCTGGACCTGGCTCATCACCGCCTACCTGCTGATCGCCGTGATGCCCGTGCTGGCCGGCGCCATCACGATGGTGCTGACCGACCGCCACTTCGGCACGAGCTTCTTCTCGGCCGCCGGCGGCGGCGACCCGGTGATGTACCAGCACATCTTCTGGTTCTTCGGCCACCCCGAGGTGTACATCATGATCCTGCCCGCGTTCGGGATCATCTCGCACGTGGTGCCGACCTTCGCGCGCAAGCGCCTGTTCGGCTACAGCTCGATGGTGTACGCCACCGCCTCGATCGCCATCCTGTCGTTCATCGTGTGGGCGCACCACATGTTCACGACCGGCATGCCGGTGACGGGCCAGCTGTTCTTCATGTACGCGACCATGCTGATCGCGGTGCCGACCGCCGTGAAGATCTTCAACTGGATCGCCACCATGTGGCGCGGCTCGATGACGTTCGAGACGCCGATGCTGTTCGCCATCGGCTTCATCTTCGTGTTCACCATCGGCGGCTTCACCGGCCTGATGCCGGCGGTCGCGCCGATCGACATCCAGCTGCAGGACACCTACTTCATCGTGGCCCACTTCCACTACGTGCTGGTGGCCGGCTCGCTGTTCGCGATGTTCTCGGGCTTCTACTACTGGGGCCCGAAGTGGAGCGGCTTCATGTACAACGAGACCCGCGGCCAGATCCACTTCTGGGGCTCGATGATCTTCTTCAACATCACGTTCTTCCCGATGCACTTCCTCGGCCTGGCCGGCATGCCGCGCCGCTATGCCGACTACCCGACGCAGTTCGCCGACTTCAACGCGATCGCCTCGATCGGCGCGCTGGGCTTCGGGCTGATGCAGGTGTATTTCTTCTTCTTCGTGGTGCTGCCGTCGTACCGTGGCGGCCAGAAGGCCGGAGACAAGCCCTGGGACGGCGCCGAAGGCCTGGAATGGACCGTGCCGTCGCCGGCCCCGTTCCACACCTTCGAGGTGCCGCCGCAAGTCAAGTAAGCCGTAACCAGGCGCGGCAGGGACGGGCGCGACGCCTGTCCCCGCCGCGCCACGCAGACAGGGTGCCATGCAGGGTCCAGACAACAATCCATCGCAGCCTGACCGCAAGGCCGCCAACCGCCGCCTCGGTCTGATCCTCTTCTCGATCGTGGTGGTTTTCTTTCTGGGTTTCTTCGCCAAGATGATTCTTCTGGGCTGAAGCCGCGGGGGTATTGGAATGAGCACGAACCAGCCGTCACAGGACGCCGCCGACAGGCGCTTCAACCGCAGCATGATGCTGCGGCTGCTGGTGGTGGTGGCGCTGATGTTCTCGTTCGGCTACGCGCTGGTGCCGCTGTACAAGAAGATCTGCGAGATCACCGGCCTCAACGTCGTGACCACGCGCGACCTGTACGGCGGGCAGGTCAGGAACACGCAGGTGGACAAGAGCCGCACCATCACGGTCGAGTTCGATTCCAACGCGCGCGGGCCGTTCGCGTTCCGGCCGGTGAAGAGCAGCATGGAAGTGCATCCGGGCGAGATGGCGACGATCGTCTACGAGGTGGCCAACGGCCAGCCGCGCGACATCTCGGCGCAGGCGATCCCGAGCTACCTGCCCAAGCTGGCCACGCAGTATTTCAAGAAGATCGAGTGCTTCTGCTTCAAGCAGCAGACGCTCAAGGCAAAGGAAGCGCGCGAGATGCCGGTGGTGTTCGTGATCGATCCGGACCTGCCGAAGGACGTGAGGAACATTACGCTGTCCTATACCTTCTTCGAGATCGGCGCGCCGGTGGCGCAGGTGCCGCAGGGCGGCGCCGACACGCCGGCCGGAGCGGGCCGGGGCATTTGAGATTCCGGGATTCGCGCCGTGGCCGGCGATGCCGGTCCGGGCAGTTCGAAGCGACACGACGCAACACGAAGCGACACGAAGCCACAAGCAGGAGCAAGCCGTGGAAGAGATGAAGGACGCGGTCAAGCGCAAGATGTCTTTCGCGCAGACGCTGCGCGCGGTGTTCTGGTCGTTCATCGGCCTGCGCAAGGGCAGCGAGCACGAGCGCGACATGGCGCAGCTCAACCCGGTCCACGTGATCATCGCCGGGCTGATCGGGGTGGCCATCCTGATCGCGGTGCTGATCACCGTGGTGCGCGTGGTGGTGGCAGGGTAAGGGTACAAGTAGGGTACAAGCAGGCAAAAGCATGCCGCCGGCCGGCCGTCGGGGCCGGATGCGCGGATAACGATGACTGAATCAAGACTCTGAGCTGGAGAAAAAAGAATGAGTGCGAATCGCGCCAACGCTCCGTACTACTTCGTACCGGGCCCCTCGCGCCATCCGATCACGGCGGCCTTCGGCCTGCTGCTGACGGCCGGCGGGGCCGCGGGCTGGGTGAACGGGCAACCGTGGGGGCCGTATGTCTGCGGCCTCGGCTTGCTGTGGTTCCTGTTCGTGCTCAAGAGCTGGTTCGGCGACGCCATCAGCGAATCGGAGACCGGCAAGTACGGCAAGAACATCGACCTGTCCTTCCGCTGGTCGATGGGCTGGTTCATCTTCTCCGAGGTGATGTTCTTCGCGGCCTTCTTCGGCGCGCTGTTCTACGCCCGCAACATCGCCATGCCGTGGCTGGGCGACCTGAACAACAAGATCCTGTGGCCCGACTTCGCCGCGGTGTGGCCCAACGCCGGCCCGGCCGGCGTGGTCGAGAGCTTCCAGACGATGGGCCCGTGGCCGATCCCGACGATCAACACGGCCCTGCTGCTGACCTCCGGCGTGACGCTGACCTGGGCGCACCACGCGCTGCTGGCCAACAAGCGCAGCCAGCTGATCCAGGGCCTTGTGCTGACCATCCTGCTGGGCGCGCTGTTCATGTGCTTCCAGGTCTACGAGTACCATCACGCCTACACCGAGCTCAACCTCAAGCTGACCTCGGGCATCTACGGCTCCACCTTCTTCCTGCTGACCGGCTTCCACGGCTTCCACGTGACGATGGGCGCGATCATGCTGACGGTGGTGCTGGTGCGCGTGCTGAAGGGGCATTTCACGCCCGACCACCACTTCGCCTTCGAAGGCGCGGCCTGGTACTGGCACTTCGTGGACGTGGTGTGGCTGTTCCTCTACGTCGTGGTGTACTGGCTGTAACACACCCGGGGCGCGGTGGCCGCCGGCCACCGCCGGGGAGGGCAGCCTCCCACGGAGCACGAAAAACAAGCGCCGCAGGGGCCTGGCCAGCCTGCGGCGCTTGTTTTTTGCGATCCCGCCGCCGTGGCGCGAGCCGCCGGCGGCCATCCGCGAGCCCGGCGCGCGCGCCTCACGGCCCCATGCGGATGCCGGTGCTCTGTATCCAGCCCATCCAGTGCGAGAACAGGATGAACAGGAACAGCGCCACGGAGAAGCCGACCCGGAACATCAGCGAGCGCATCATGTTCGGCGTCCTGCCGCGGTCGCGCATCATGAAGAACAGGGCGGAGGCCAGGCTGCCGACGATGAGGACGAACGCGATGAGGATGACGATGCGCATGGAGGGTTCGCCCGGGCGGGATCGGCTGGAGGTGAAGTACCATTATCGCACCGGCGCGCCGTTGCCGGCACTCGGGGGCCGCCCGTGAAACCGTGGCGCGCGCTGAGCCCGGTGCCTGCCATCGCCGCGCTGGCGGTGATCGCCGCGACCTGCGCGCTGGGCAACTGGCAGCTTGGCCGCGCCCACGAGAAGATCGCGCGGGCGCAGCGCCTGCAGGCGCTGGCCGCGCAGCCGCCGCTGGAAGTCGGGCGGACGCTGGTGTCGGGCCCGGTGGCCGAGCGGCGCGTGCATGCGCGCGGCCGTTTCGACGCGGACCATACCGTGCTGCTGGACAACCGGCCGCATGGCAACGGCAGCGACAGCCGCGCCGGCTTCATGGTGCTGACGCCGCTGCGCGTGTCGGATGACCGCGCCGCGCCGGCGGTGCTGGTGCTGCGCGGCTGGCTGCCGCGCGACGCGCAGGACCGCACCCGCATCGCGCCGTTCGCCACGCCCGCGGGCGAGGTGGACGTGGAAGGCACGGCGCTGGCAACGGTGCCCCGGGTCTTCGGCCTCGGCCGCGGCGCGGATGCCGAAGCCGGCCAGAAGATCCGCCAGAACGTGGACATCGCCGCCTTTGCCAGGGAGCTGGGCATGCCCTTGCAGCCGTTCGTGCTGGAGCAGCGCAGCGACAATGGCGACGGGCTGGCGCGCGACTGGGCGCCGGCCGACATCGGCGCCGACCGCCATTACGGTTATGCCTTCCAGTGGTTCGGGATGGCCGCGCTGACGCTGGTGCTGCTGGTGGCGCTGAGCTGGCGGCGCGCGCGGCGCATGGCGGCCGAGGCGCGGGCGGAGATGCCGCCGGAGATGCGGCCCGAACCACCGCGGGGCCGCGCGGTCAGATGAGCGCGGCACCCGCGACCGGACACCCGAGAGACAGAAGAGACAGAAGAGACGAACGAACGTGATGCCACAACGAGACCCAGCGCCGGCCCAGGCCGCGCGCGCCGCACCGCAGGACCCGCGCATCGATGCCCGCACCCGGCGCGGCCGCATCCAGATGCTGCTGCTGCTGCTGGTGTGCGCTTCGCCGGTGATTGCCTCCTACCTGACCTACTACGTGTTCAGGCCGGCCGGCGGCACCACCAACTATGGCGCGCTGATCGAGCCGCAGCGCCCGATGCCGGCCGTGCAGGTCGCCAACGAGCGCGCCGAGCCGGTGCCGCTGGACAGCTTCAAGGGCAAGTGGCTGCTGATCAGCGCCGACGGCGCCGCCTGCGGCGAAGCCTGCGCCAGGAAGCTGTTCACCATCCGCCAGCTGCGCGCCGGCCAGGGCCAGGACCGCGAGCGCATCGTGCCGGTATGGCTGGTCAGCGACGACGGCCCCATCGACGCGCGCCTGTCCGCCGCCTACAACGAGCCCTACGCCGGCGTGCGCTTCCTGCGCGCGCCGCGCGACGCGCTGCAGAAGTGGCTGCCGCCCGACGCGGGCGCGCGCATCGAGGACACGCTCTACCTGGTCGACCCGCTCGGCAACCTGATGATGCGCTTCCCGAAGGACCCGGACCCCCAGAAGATGAGCTCCGACCTCAAGAAGCTGCTCAAGTATTCCCACATCGGCTGAACCCACATCGGCTGAAGCCCGGGCTTACGGCCAGACTCAACCACTACGCGCATGCTGCTCCAACTCGCCGTCATCGGCGTCCTGATCGCGCTGTTTCCCCTGAGCTACGTGCTGGTCAGGGGCGACCGCAACAAGTACCGCAAACTGGTGTGGATCACCGCCTTCCTGACGCTGGACCTGATCATGTTCGGCAGCTTCACGCGGCTGACCGATTCCGGCCTGGGCTGCCCGGACTGGCCGGGCTGCTACGGCCACTCCAACCCGCACGCGGCCAGCGAGCCGATCCGCGCGGCCGAGACCGCGTTGCCCAGCGGCCCGGTTTCCGCCACCAAGGCCTGGATCGAGATGATCCACCGCTATTTCGCGATGGCGGTGGGCGTGCTGATCATCACGCTGATGGTGCTGGCCTGGGTCAGGCGGCGCGAGCTGCGGCAGTCGCCGTGGTTCGCCACCGGCGTGCTGCTGCTGGTGTGCGTGCAGGGCGCGTTCGGCGCGTTCACGGTCACGCTCAAGCTGCAGCCCGTCATCGTGGTCACGCACCTGATGCTGGGCATGGCCCTGCTGGCGTCGCTGATCTGGCTGGGCTCGCGCAACGACCCGCCGCTGGGCGTGGCGCCGGCCGCCGGCGCGCTGCGCTGGCCGGCGCGGCTGGGGCTGGCGCTGCTGGTGCTGCAGATCTTCCTGGGCGGCTGGGTGAGCACCAACTACGCGGTGCTGGCCTGCACCGACTTCCCGCTGTGCAACGGCCAGCTGGTGCCGGAGATGGACTTCCGCCACGGCTTCACGCTGTGGCGCCAGCTCGGCATGACCGCCGACGGCGACTATATCCCGCACTCGGCGCTGGTGGCGATCCACTGGGTGCACCGCGGCTTCGCCTTCGTGGTGCTGGGCTACCTGGCGTGGTTCGGGCTGCGCGCGCGCCACCTCGGCGGGCTGGCGCGCCACGCGGGCTGGCTGCTGGGCGTGCTCGCGCTGCAACTGGCCACCGGCTTGTCCAACATCGTGTTCGACTGGCCGCTGGTGGCCGCGGTGGCCCACAACGGCGGCGCGGCGGTGCTTCTGATGCTGTTGGTCCGCCTCAACTACAATATAGGGCTCGCGGCCCGCGCCGCTGACCTCGCTACTGACGTGCCGGCCGCCGTGCGCGCCACATGAAAGAGAAGATTCCCCCCGTGGTTACTGCTACCCACCCTCATCCTGCCGGACGGGTCCGTCACCTGGTCCGCCAGTACGCCGCCCTCACCAAGCCCCGCGTCACGCAACTGGCCGTCTTCTGCGCCATCATCGGCATGTTCCTGGCCGCGCCGGGCATGGTGCCGTGGCCGGTGCTGATCGGCGGCGCGGCGGGCATCTGGCTGCTGGCGGGCGCGGCGTTCGCCATCAACTGCCTGGTGGAGCAGAAGATCGACGCGCTGATGCGCCGCACCGCGTGGCGCCCCTCGGCCACCGGCGAGATCACCACCGCGCAGACGCTGGTGTTCTCCGCGGTGCTGGGCGGAGCGGGGATGTGGCTGCTGCACGTGTTCGCCAACGACCTGACCATGTGGCTGACGGTGGCGACCTTCGTCGGCTACGCGGTGGTGTACACCATCCTGCTCAAGCCGGCCACGCCGCAGAACATCGTGATCGGCGGCCTGTCCGGCGCCATGCCGCCGGCGCTGGGCTGGGCGGCGGTGTCGGGCACCGTGCCGGCCGAAGCGTGGTTCCTGGTGCTCATCATCTTCACCTGGACCCCGCCGCATTTCTGGGCGCTGGCGCTGTACCGCCGCGCCGACTACGCCAAGTCGGGCCTGCCGATGCTGCCGATTACCCACGGCGAGCGCTTCACCCTGCTGCACATCCTGCTGTACACGCTGATCATGATCGCGGCCACGCTGCTGCCGTTCGTGTACGGCATGTGCGGTTATATCTACCTGGCGTCCGCGCTGGTGCTCGGCGGCGGTTTCCTGGCCTATGCCTGGAAGCTGTACCGCAACTACTCGGATGCGCTGGCGCAGCGCATGTTCCGCTTCTCGATCCTGTACCTGTCGCTGCTGTTCGCGGCGCTGCTGATCGACCACTATTTCAAGTTCCTGCCGCAGTCCTGAACGGCGCGCCGGCGCCGGTCTTGCGGCATCTTGTCGCGGACCGGGCGCAGCGGCGGCGCGATCGGCGATACTGCGCCCATATGCCAATGCGAGGCGGCCAATGTGAAGCGGCCGCCCTGCGCCGCCCCATCCATCACGCGACCCGAATGCCTACCCGCCCCTTCCCCGGTTCTTCCTCCAGCTTCGCGCTGCTGCTTCGTCGTTTCTGCCTGCTGGCGCTGTGTTCGCTGCTGCTCGCCGCGTGTGGCCAGCAGCGCGCGTCCTTCAAGAACGTCGACATCACCGGCGGCAGCGAATTCGGCAAGGACTTCAGCCTCACCGACCACACCGGCAAGGTCCGCACGCTGGCCGACTTCAAGGGCAAGGCGGTGGTGATGTTCTTCGGCTACACGCATTGCCCGGACGTCTGCCCGACCACGATGGCCGAGCTCAAGGCGGTCATGGAGCAGCTCGGTCCCGATGCCGACAAGGTGCAGGTGCTGTTCGTCACGGTCGACCCCGAGCGCGACACGCAGGAGCTGCTGGCGCAATACGTGCCGGCCTTCGACCCGCGCTTCCTGGGCATGCGCGCGGCCGACGACGCCGCGCTGCAGAAGGTGGCCAAGGACTTCAAGGTGTATTACGCCAAGGTGCCCGGCACCTCGCCGAACAACTACACGATGGACCACTCGGCCGGCAGCTACGTGTTCGACCCGAGCGGCAAGCTGCGCCTGTTCATCCGCCACGGCCAGGGGCCGGAGCCGATCGTGCACGATCTCAAGCAGCTGCTGTCCTGATCCGCGTGCCGCCGCCGGCGGCGCGCGGACGAAAAAAGGGCCGGTCGCGAGGACCGGCCCTTTTTCGTTGCGCGGCGCGGCTTTCGCCGCCGCGCGCAGTCAGGCAAACGCTTCAGGCAAACGCTTGCAGCGCGCCCTTCATCTTCTTCATCGCCGCCGTTTCGATCTGGCGGATGCGCTCGGCCGACACGCCGAACTCGTCAGCCAGCTCGTGCAGCGTCGAGCCGCCCGAGCCGTCGTCGTTGACGTGCAGCCAGCGCGCCTCGATGATGCGGCGGCTGCGCTCGTCGAGCTTGCCCAGCGCTTCTTCCAGGCCCTGCACCTGCAGGCGGTCGTGGCGCTGGGCCTCGATCACGCGGGTCGGCTCGTTGTGGTTGTCGGCCAGGTAGGCGATGGGGGCGAATTCCTCCTCGCCGTCGTCGATCTGGCCTTCCAGCGCCAGGTCGCCGCCCGACAGGCGGGTCTCCATCTCCATCACTTCTTCCGGCTTGACGTTCAGCTCGCGCGCCACCGCGTCGATCTGTTCCGGCGTGAAGGTGTGGGCGCCCTGCTTGTGGCTGCGCAGGTTGAAGAACAGCTTGCGCTGGGCCTTGGTGGTGGCCACCTTGACCATGCGCCAGTTCTTCAGCACGTACTCGTGGATCTCGGCCTTGATCCAGTGCATGGCATACGACACCAGGCGCACGCCCTGGTCCGGGTCGAAGCGCTTCACTGCCTTCATCAGGCCGATGTTGCCTTCCTGGATCAGGTCGGCGTGGGGCAGGCCGTAGCCAAGGTACTGGCGGGCGATGGACACCACCAGGCGCAGGTGCGACAGCACCAGGCGGCGCGCCGCGTCGACGGAGTCGTGCTCGCGCAGGTCGCGCGCAAGCCGCTGCTCCTCCTCGGGCGTCAGCATGGGGATACGATGGACAGCCTGGATATAGCTGTCCAGGTTTCCCAGATTACCGGGAAACGTCAGCGCGAACGCCCCGGCGCCCTGAGGCGCCGTAGGCAGGCGGCTGCTGGTTTGGGTCTGGTCGGCAGATAGGACCGCGTTCACTCGATTGCTCCTTTCGCATCCGGCGGGTGGGTTGCCCGCGGCGCTCGCCACAAGGGTCCGCGCACTGCATTGCAACACATATTAGCACTCAAGCCGGGGGACTGCTAAGTTGGAGTCCCCGTGGGGTTGATAGTTCCAGCTAATTGATGTCGTGAATCACATAGTCTTTTATCGGGACCGGCTTCCGTCATGTGGCGTAATCACTATCAGACAGCGTTCGCTGCCTTATCGGACAAAGATTAGAGGGGGCGCGCCCCGTCTGGTTCTGTCGCCGGATGAGATGCTGTGTTCCGCCAGCAGCTACACTCCTCTCATTTGGCCGGCCTTCGGCTTCGGCCCAACCGGGGAGATCCATGTCTGTCATCGAACACTTGCTCAAGCCGCACACACGCGACCTCGGCGACGGTTTCACCGTCAGCCGCGTGCTGCCCGCCGCCGCGGCCCAGACGGTGGGCCCGTTCATCTTCTTCGACCACATGGGGCCCACGGCCCTGCCGCGCGGCCAGGGGCTGGATGTGCGCCCGCATCCGCATATCGGCCTGGCCACCGTGACCTACCTGTTCGACGGCGAGATCCTCCACCACGACAGCCTGGGCAGCAAGCAGGTGATCCGGCCCGGCGACGTCAACTGGATGACCGCCGGCAGCGGCATCGCGCACTCGGAGCGCTCGCCCGCGGCGGCCCGCGAGGCCGGGCCGAGCCTGCACGGCATCCAGACCTGGGTGGCGCTGCCGCTGGAGCACGAGACCACCGCGCCGTCGTTCTTCCACCATCCGGCCGCGACGCTGCCCAAGCTCGAGCGCCCGGGCGTGCGCATGACCGTGATCGCGGGCGATGCGTTCGGCGCCGAGGCGCCGGTGAAGGTCTTCAGCCGCACGCTATACGTGGCGATCGAGCTGGAGGCGGGCGCCAGCCTGGAGATCCCGCCCGAGCATGCCGAGCGCGGCGTCTATCCGGTCGACGGCGTGGTCGCGCTCGACGGCGAGGTGCTGCCGGAGCGTCACATGGCGGTGCTGGTGCCCGGCCAGACCGTCACGCTGAACGCCGAGGCGCCTTCGCGCGTGATGCTGCTCGGCGGCGATCCGACCGACGGGCACCGCTTCATCTTCTGGAATTTCGTCGCCAGCAGCAAGGAGGCCATCGAAGCCGCGTCGCAGCGCTGGGAGAACGACCAGTTCCCGCGCGTGCCGGGCGAGGACGACCGCATCCCGCTGCCGCCGCGCAAGCGCTAGACCGGGCTGGTCCAGGCCACGCGCGTGCCCTGCTGCACGCAGCCGCGGATGGCCTCGACCTGGGTGGCGATCGGTGCCGGCACCGGCACCTTGCCGTCCAGCACGGCGCGGATCCAGGCCGCGGTCTGCGCGGCGTCGTTGCCGGGCGGGAGTTCCGGCACCTCGCCAATCGAGCCCGCGGTGGGGTCGACCAGCGTGCGCTGGTGGCCGTCGTGCAGCCAGTCGATGCGGCCGGCGCGGCGCGCGTCGGCCACCACCTCGCCCTCGGTGCCGCGCGCCAGCAGCACGTTGGCCGGCTCGTGCGAGAAGTAGTCGGTCAGGGTCTCGCGGTATTCCGGATGGGTGTAGCTGTACAGGCGCAGCGCCTCGGCCGGCGTATGCGCGCCGACGGGCTGCAGCATCTTCGCCACCGTGTGCGAGGAATTGCGCAGGCCGATCTGCATGCGCCGGTCGAGCAGCCGTGACAGCGCCGGCGACAGCACGTCGACCGGCAGCACCGCCAGCGGGTTGTCCTTCTCGCGCAGGCGGGACTCGGCTTCGGCCACCGTCGCGCACGGCGCGATGCCGAGCGCCCCGAACAGCGCGATGCTGGTCACGCGCCCGCTGAATTCGCGGCTGCCGTGCACCAGCACCGGCACGCCTTCGCGCGCCAGCAGCAGCGCCAGCAGCGGCACCAGGTTGGGCTGCTTGCGCGCGCCGTTGTAGCTGGGGATGGAGACCACCACGCGGTCGGGCGGCGCGGCCAGCGGCAGGCAGTGCGCGTGCGCGGCCTCCAGCATGCCGGCCAGCTCGTGCGGCGCCTCGCCCTTGATGCGGTAGGCCATCAGCACGGCGCCCAGCTCGATGTCGGCCACGCGGCCGGCCAGCATGGCGTCGAACAGCGTCTGCGCGTCCTCGCGCGGCAGCGCGCGGGCGCCGTTGACGCCGCGGCCGATTTCCTTGATGTACCTGGCTGCGGCGAAAGGGGCAGCGGCGGGGGTGGCAGCGGGCGTGGCGGTGTCGGTCATGGCGGGCTGGGACGGTGTTGTTTGTGGTTCATGATAGCGGAGCGGGCCGGCGCTGCCCATCGCAGCCGCCGGCCCGCGCCGTGGAATCCGCGCCATGAACCCGCGGCCCGGCCCGCGCTCAGGCCGCTTCCTTGAGCGCCGGATTGCGCTGCTTGCGGTACAGGAAGTCCAGCACCGCGGTGCGGCAGGCGTGGTAGGCCTTGTCGTCGGCCAGCGCCATGCGCTCGCGCGGGCGCGGCAGGTCCACCGGCAGCACCTCGCCGATGGTCGCCGCGGGACCGTTGGTCATCATGACGATGCGGTCGGCCAGCAGCACGGCCTCGTCCACGTCGTGCGTCACCATCACCACCGTGCTGCGGGTCTTGGCGACGATCTTGATGAGCTCGTCCTGCAGGTGGGCGCGCGTGAGCGCATCGAGCGCGCCGAACGGCTCGTCCATCAGCAGCACCTTGGGCTCCATCGCCAGCGCCCGCGCGATGCCCACGCGCTGCTTCATGCCGCCGGAGATCTCCTGCGGGTACTTGCCCTCGGCATGGGTCAGGCCCACCATCGCCAGCGTGTCGTGCGTGCGGGCCTTGAGCTGCGCGCGGTTTTCGCTGCCGCCGAACACGCGCTCCACGCCGAGGTAGACGTTCTCGAAGCAGGTCAGCCACGGCAGCAGCGAGTGGTTCTGGAACACCACCGCGCGGTCCGGCCCCGGGCCGGAGATCTCGCGCTCGGCGCAGATCAGCGCGCCGCCGCTGGGGCGGTCGAGCCCGGCCAGCAGGTTCAGCAGCGTCGATTTGCCGCAGCCCGAATGGCCGATCAGCGTGATGAACTCGCCGCGGGCGATGGTCAGGTTGACGTCGCGCAGCGCGACGAACGGTCCCTTCTTGGTCTTGAAGGTCTGGCCCACGTTTTCGATGCGGACGAACTTTTCCATGTCGTTCTCCCTGGCGCGCTAGTTGCCGTAGCTGAAGCGTTTGGCGAGGCTCAGCAGCGCGTATTCGAGCAGCAGGCCCACCACGCCGATGATGAAGATGGCGATCACGATGTGCTCCACCTTCAGGTTGTTCCACTCGTCCCACAGCCAGAAGCCGATGCCGGTGCCGCCGGTCAGCATCTCCGCGGCCACGATCACCAGCCACGCGGTGCCGATCGACAGCCGCACGCCGGTCAGCATGTAGGGCAGCACCGCCGGCAGCAGCACGCGCGTAAACACCTTCCACTCGGACAAGTCGAGCACGCGCGCCACGTTCAGGTAGTCCTGCGGCACGCGCGTGACGCCCACCGCGGTGTTGATGACCATCGGCCAGATCGAGCAGATGAAGATGGCCCAGATCGCGGCCGGGTTGGCGGACTTGAACAGCAGCAGCCCGATCGGCAGCCACGCCAGCGGCGAGACCGGCCGCAGCAGGCTGATGATGGGCGCCATCATGGCGTTGAGGAAGGCGAAGCGGCCCAGCGCGAAGCCGGCCGGGATGCCGATCAGCGCGGCCAGCCCGAAGCCCGCCGCCACGCGCGCCAGCGACGCCAGCACGTTCCAGCCGATGCCCTGGTCGTTGGGCCCGTTGCGGTAGAACGGGTCGGAGAACAGCGGCACGGCCGCGTGCCAGGTGGCGGCCGGCGTCGGGATGGCCGGGATCAGCGTGGCCACGCCGTGCCAGAACAGCAGGAACAGCGCGAAGCCGGCCACCGGCGGCATCGCCTTGAGCACCACCGCCGCGACGGCCTCGCGCCGCGCCGCGCGGCGCGCCTCGGCCTGGGCCTCCAGCGCGCGGCGCTCGGCGCGCTCGCGCGCCTGCGGGTCGCCGAGCGAGGCGAGTCCGCCGAGACTGGCGGCGCTGGCATCGGCGGGAGAAGCTGGGTTGCCGGCATGGTCGGCCGGCCGAGCTAGTGCATTCACGTCAGGCTCCTTGGAGGCGCCGGCGCGCAGGCGGCGCCGGCATTCATGCGGCAATCGGACCGGCTCAGGCCTTGATCTTGAAACCGTCGGCGTAGGCCTTCGGGTCCTTGGCGGCGTCCCACGTCACGCCGTCCATCAGGCGCGCGGTGCGGAAATCGCTCTTGGGCAGCGGCACCTGCGCGGCGGCGGCGCCCTGCTTGTAGACGTCGATGCGGTTGACCTTCTTGGCCACCGCCAGGTAGTCGGGATGCTCCTTGAGCAGGCCCCAGCGCTTGTGCTGCGTGAGGAACCACATGCCGTCGGAGAGGAACGGGTAGTTGGCGACGCCGTCCTGGTAGAACTTCATCGAGTCGGGGTCGTCCCAGGTCTTGCCCAGGCCGTTGCTGTAGCGGCCCAGCATGCGGTCCAGGATGATGTCCATGTCGGTGTTGACGTAGGACTTGGCGGCGATGGTCTCGGCGGTCTTGCGGCGGTTGGAGGCCGAGGCGTCGATGAACCGGGACGCCTCCAGCACCGCGGCCACCATCGCGCGCGCGGTGTTCGGGTACTTCTGCACGAACTCGGCGGTGGTGCCGAGCACCTTCTCGGGATGGTCCTTCCAGATCGCCTGCGTGGTTTCCGCGGTGAAGCCGATCTTGTCGGCGATGGCGCGCGCGCCCCAGGGCTCGCCCACGCAGTAGCCGTCCATGTTGCCCACGCGCATGTTGGCCACCATCTGCGGCGGCGGCACCGTGATGACCTTGGCGTCCTGCATCGGGTTGATGCCGTTGGCGGCCAGCCAGTAGTACAGCCACATCGCGTGGGTGCCGGTGGGGAAGGTCTGGGCGAAGGTGTAGTCGCGCTTTTCCTTCGTCATCAGCGCCTTCAGGCTGGCGCCGTCCTTGACGCCCTTCTCGGCCAGCTTGGACGACAGCGTGATGGCCTGGCCGTTGTGGTTCAGGCTCATCAGCACGGCCATGTCCTTCTTGGGGCCGCCGATGCCGAGCTGCACGCCGTAGACCAGGCCGTAGAGCACGTGCGCCGCGTCCAGCTCGCCGTTGACCAGCTTGTCGCGCACGCCGGCCCAGGAGGCTTCCTTGGTGGGCGTGATCTTGATGCCGTATTTCTTGTCGAGGCCGAGCGTGCTGGCCATCACCACCGAGGCGCAGTCGGTCAGCGGAATGAAGCCGATCCTCACCTCCGGCTTTTCCGGCGCGTCGGAGCCGGCCGCCCACGCGCCCGCGCGCACCAGCGGATCGACCAGCGTGACCACGCTGGCGCCGGCGATGGTCGCCAGCGCGCGGCGGCGTCCGCTGCTGGCGGGCACCGCGTCGGCGGCGGCGCCGGCATCGTTGGCGACCGCGGCATGCAGCGGCTTGGCAATCTTCAGGCGAGAGGGCATTCCACGGCTCCAAAAGAAAAGCGTCCTGAACCGCGCCGCGTTCGCCAGAATGCGGGGCGGTCCAGGACGCCGTTGTCCTGTGATGCGGCGCGGCCTTCGTTGGCGGCGCCGATCGGGTTTGTGAGCGGCCTTCGTTGGCCGGCATGGCAACTACGCAAGCGGTGTGCCAGGCGCCGAAACGGGGAATCCGGGAAACGCGGGCGAAAGACGGGCCGCACGGCGCACGGGAACCGTGAACGGGGTGGCCGGCACGCGCGTTCCGGCGCGGGCGCGGTGCGCGCGGGGTTGCCGCGCGGCGCCATGTTTGTGCAATGCACCAGCGCCGTGCGCGCTCAGCTCATCACATCGATCACGCGGCGGGCGGCCTCGACCAGCTTGATGCCGCGCTCCATCGCCATGCTGCGCAGGCGCTTGTAGGCCTCGTCCTCGGTCATGCCGCGCTCCTTCATCAGCAGGCCCTTGGCGCGTTCCACTTCCTTGCGCTCGGCCAGCTGCAGGCGCGTGGCGTCGAGTTCGGCGCGCAGTTCCTGGTCGAGCTGGAAGCGCGCGTAGGCCACGTCGAGCACGGTCTTGACGCGCTCGGCGCGCAGGCCGTCGACGATGTAGGCGGTGATGCCCGCGGTGAGCGCGGCCTTGATGCGCTGGGCGTCGTCGTTGTCGGTAAACAGCACGATCGGCCGCGGCGCGTGCTGGGTCGAGACGCACACATGCTCCACCGTGTCGCGCGCGGCGGACTCGGAGGCGATGATGATGAGGTCGGGCTGGCGCGCGGCGATGGCGTCGGGCAGGCGCAGGTCCGCATCCACCGTGTCGATGTCGGTGAAGCCCGCCGAGACCAGCCCGGCCTGGATGGTCTCGACATTGAGCGGGTCGGCGTCGTGCGGGTCCCTGACCAGCAGGATGCGCAGGCTGCGCGATGCCGTGGGCGGCGTCGCGGGGCTCGGCGGGCTGGGAGGGGCGGGGGAGCGTCGGGTCATGGCGTCAGGGGCATTGTCGGCAGTCATGCAAGAACCGCGCCGGATGGTTCCTGCCATGTATTGCGGGGATACCCGCATGCGCGGCCCGCGGGAGTACACGGCGCGGAGGCGCGGTGTATGCTATCGCCCTGCTGCGCGGCAGGGCGTGCGCCGGCAACGCCGCGGCGCCGGTGCGCCGGCGCGCGGCCCAAAAAACACAGTACACACACAGTACAAGCAAAGTCTGGAGAGTTGGATGACCGAATTCGTATTCGCCCCGCCCGCGCCCACCGGCGTGCCCGTGCGCGGGGGCCATGCCCAGTTCCCGGTGCGCCGGGTCTACTGCGTGGGCCGCAATTATGCCGCCCATGCCCGCGAGATGGGTTCGGACCCCGACCGCGAGCCGCCGTTCTTCTTCTGCAAGCCCGCCGACGCGGTGAGCTACGTGGCCGACGGCACCGAAGGCCACTTCCCGTATCCGCAGGGCACCAGCAACTGCCACTACGAGGTGGAGCTGGTGGTGGCCATCGGCAAGGGCGGCAAGGACATCGCCGAGGCCGACGCCGCCAGCCACGTGTTCGGCTACGCCATCGGCCTGGACATGACGCGCCGCGACCTGCAGAACGAATCGAAGAAGACCGGGCGCCCCTGGGAGACCGGCAAGGCCTTCGACAAGTCCGCGCCGATCGGCCCGATCGTGCCGGTGTCCGCCATCGGCCATCCCGACAAGGGCGCGGTCACGCTGGCCGTGAACGGCGCCGAGAAGCAGCGCGGCGACCTCTCCGACCTGATCTGGTCGGTGCCCGAAATGGTGTCCTACCTGTCGCGCCTGTTCGAGCTGCAGCCGGGCGACCTGATCTACAGCGGCACGCCCGAAGGCGTGGGCCCGGTGGTCAAGGGCGACGTCATGCAATGCAAGATCGAAGGCGTGGGCGAGCTCACCGTCAAGGTGGTGTGAGCCGATGCTGAAGCTCTACAGCTACTTCCGTAGCTCGGCTTCGTACCGGGTGCGCATCGCGCTGAACCTCAAGGGCCTGCCCTACGACTACGCGCCGGTGCACCTGCTGCGCGACGGCGGCCAGCAACTGCTGCCGGCCTACCGCGCGCTCAATCCGGACGCGCTGGTGCCGACCCTGGTCGACGACGATCACGTCCTGATGCAATCGGTCGCGATGGTGGAGTACCTCGACGAGACGCATCCCGAGCCGCCGCTGCTGCCCGGCAGCGCGCTCGACCGCGCCTACATCCGCGCGGTCGCGCTCGAGGTCGCGTGCGAGATCCATCCGCTCAACAACCTGCGCGTGCTGAAGTACCTCAAGCACACGCTGGGCGTGACCGAGGAAGCCAAGGACGCGTGGTACCGCCACTGGGTCGAGCTGGGCTTCGAGGCGGTCAACACCAACCTCGCGCGCTCGGGCAAGGCCGGCCGTTTCTGTTTCGGCGACACGCCGACGCTGGCCGACATCTGCCTGGTGCCGCAGGTGTTCAACGCGCAGCGCTTCAACATCGACGTGAGCCGCTATGCGGCGATCGCGAAGGTGTTCGAAGCGTGCATGGCGCTGCCGGCTTTCCAGCAGGCCGAGCCGAAGGCGCAGCCGGACGCGGAGTAGGGCGGCGGGCTGCCGGTGATGAAGACCCCGCGGTGGTTTGCGGGGTTCAGGTTGCTGACGAACTCTCCATTGCCGAATGGTTTGCTCCCCTCTCCCGCACGCGGGAGAGGGGAGACCACAAGCGGCAAGCCGGCCTTGCCGGCAATCCAGGCCCCGCAGCTATTGCGGGGCTTTTTTCCGTTCAGCCCAGCAAAGCCTCGGCGAACTCGTCGGCCCGGAACGGCTGCAGGTCTTCCACTTTCTCGCCCACGCCGATGAAATAGACCGGCACCGGGCGCTGGCGCGCGATCGCGGCGAGGATGCCGCCCTTGGCGGTGCCGTCGAGCTTGGTCACGATCAGCCCGGTCAGCCCGAGCGCGTCGTCGAAGGCCTTGACCTGGGCCAGCGCGTTCTGGCCGGTGTTGGCGTCGATCACCAGCAGCGCTTCGTGGGGCGCGCTCGGCATGGCCTTGGCGATGACGCGCTTGACCTTCTTGAGCTCTTCCATCAGGTGCAGCTGCGTCGGCAGGCGCCCGGCGGTGTCGGCCATCACGATGTCGATGCGGCGCGCGCGCGCGGCGTTGACCGCGTCGAAGATCACCGCGGCCGGGTCGCCGCTTTCCTGCGACACCACGGTGACGTTGTTGCGCTCGCCCCAGATCGTCAGCTGCTCGCGCGCGGCGGCGCGGAAGGTGTCGCCGGCGGCCAGCAGCACGGACTGGCCGTAGCTCTGGAAATGCTTGCACAGCTTGCCGATGCTGGTGGTCTTGCCGGCGCCGTTGACGCCCGCGATCATCATCACCATCGGCTGCTCGCGGCCCAGCGCCATCGTCTTTTCGAGCGGGCGCAGCAGGTTGGTGAGCAGCTCGCGTAGCGCGGCCTTGACGCCCTCGGAGGTTTCGATGCGCTCGCTCTTGACCCGGCGGCGCAGCTCGCCGAGCAGGTATTCGGTGGCTTCCACGCCCGCGTCGGCCATCAGCAGCGCGGTTTCCAGCTCCTCGAACAGGGCTTCGTCGACCTTGACGCCGACGAACAGGGTGCCGAGGTTGCGGCTGGTCTTGGACAGGCCCGAGCGCAGGCGCTGCATCCAGCCGCGCCGCGCTTCCGGCGTGGCGGCCGGCGGCGGGGTCAGGACCATTTCCTCGGCGGCGGCCGGCTGGGGCACCGGCTGCTGCGCGACCGGCGCGGGAGCGGGAGCGGGAGTGGAAATGGGGACGGGCCGGGGAGCCGGAACCTGGGCGGGCCCGGCGGCGGGAAGCGCCGCTGGTGCGGCGGCCGGCGACGGAACGGGTGCAGGCGCGGCCGCGGGCGCCGGGGCCGGCACCTCGGGTGGCGCACTGGCCGGTTCGGCCTTGCGCTTCTTCCAGAAACTAAACATTGGGAAAGGGGTCAATACCCCGGTAGAATCAATCGCCAAAATTCTAGCAGACGGGGTTGCATGAACCATTGTGCTGTCAGGTCCAGGCCGGGCGCCGCCCGTGCCGCATCGCCGCTCGCCGGCGCCTTCCGGGCTTCACGCGCCGCCGCTCGTGCGCGGCGCCTTCTTCCCACCCTGCTGCTAGGCGTCCTGCCCTGGTTCGGCGCGGTTCACGCGCAGACCGGCGTGGTGGCGCCGCCCCTGCCCACCGGCCGGGCCACCGCCTCCTCGCAGAGCGCGGCTGCCGAGGCTACCACTACCGAGTTCACGCTGTCCAACGGTATGCGCGTGATCGTCAAGGAAGACCACCGCGCGCCCACCGTGGCCCACCAGATCTGGTACCGGGTCGGCGGCATGGACGAGGTCAGCGGCACCACCGGCGTGGCGCACATGCTCGAGCACATGATGTTCAAGGGCACGCCCAAGGTGGGCATCGGCGAGTTCTCCAGGCAGATCGCCGAGCTGGGCGGGCGCGAGAACGCCATGACCAACCGCGACTTCACGCTCTATTACCAGCAGATCGGCAAGCAGTATCTGCCGCGCATGATGGAGCTGGAGGCCGACCGCATGGCCAACCTCATCATCCGCAAGGACGAGTTCGAGCGCGAGATGAAGGTGGTGATGGAAGAGCGCCGCCTGCGCACCGACGACTCCGCGCGCGGCACGGTCTACGAGCAGTTGCTGGCCACGGTGTTTACCGCCGCGCCGTACCGCCACCCGGTGATCGGCTGGATGGACGACCTCGTCAACATGCGCGTGGAAGACGTGCAGGCGTGGTACCGCGAATGGTACGTGCCCAACAACGCGCTGCTGATCGTCACCGGCGACGTCACCGCCGCCGAGGTGAAGACCCTGGCCGAGCGCACCTACGGCAAGCTCAAGCCGCGCCCGCTGCCGCTGCGCAAGACCCAGCTCGAGGCCGAGCAGAAGGGCATCAAGCGGATCTGGGTCAAGGCGCCGGCCGAGAATCCCTACGTGGTGCTGGCCTACAAGGTGCCGCGCCTGCACGACGTCGACAAGGACGTCGACCCCTACGCGCTCGAGGTCCTGGCCGCGGTGCTCAACGGTTACGACAACGCGCGCCTGACGCGCGACCTGGTGCGCGAGCGGCGCCTGGCGGACGACGTCAACGTCGGCTACGACAGCATCAACCGCGCGGAATCGATCATGGTGCTCGACGGCACCCCGGCCGCCGGCCACACCGCCGAGGAGATCGAGCGCGCGCTGCGCGACGAGGTCGCCCGCATCGCGCGCGACGGCGTCTCGCCCGAGGAGCTCAAGCGCGTCAAGGCGCAGGTCGTGGCCTCGCAGATCTACAAGCGCGACTCCGTGTTCGGGCAAGGCATGGAGATCGGCGTGGCGGAGATGGCCGGCATTTCGTGGCGCAAGCTCGACCGCATGCTGGAGCGCATCAAGGACGTCACGCCGGCGCAGGTGCAGGCCGTGGCCGCCAGGTATTTCAGCGACGACAACCTCACTGTGGCGACGTTGCTGCCCCAGCCGATCGATCCCAACAAGAAGCAGCAGGCGCCGGTCGATCCCGGCTCGCTGCGCTGAGTCACCAAGAGGACCGAAGATGCCTCTCTTTGCCCCGACGATCCCGTCGCCACGCCTGCTGCGCCGCCTCGCGGGCGTGGCCGGCGGCGCGCTGCTCGCGGCCGCCTCGCTGCTGGCCCCGCAGGCCGCGCAGGCCGCCATCCCGATCGAGCAGTGGACCACCTCCACCGGCGCGCGCGTCTATTTCGTGCGCAGCCCGTCCATTCCCATGCTGGACGTCAATATGGATTTCGACGCCGGCAGCCGCTATGACCCGCCCGGCAAGGCGGGGCTGGCCACGCTGGCGTCGGCCCTGCTCGACAAGGGCGCCGGCGCGCAGGACGGCCAGCCCGCGCGCGACGAAGCCCAGGTCGCCGACGCCTTCGCCGACACCGGCGCGGACTTCGGCGGCGCGGCCAGCAGCGACCGCGGCGGCATCGGCCTGCGCACGCTCACCAGCGAGCCCGAGTTGAGCCAGTCGCTCGCGCTCGCCGCGCAACTGGTCAAGGCGCCGGCCTACCCGGATGCCGTGGTCGCGCGCGAGAAGCAGCGCCTGATCACCGCCATCCGCGAAGCCGACTCCAAGCCCGGCGTGATCGCCGACAAGATGGTGTCGCGCGCGATCTATCCCGCGCATCCGTATGGCGTGTCCGCCACCGTGGCCTCGGTCGAGTCCATCACGCGGGCCGACCTGCAGCGCTTCTGGCACGACAACTTTGCCGCCTCGCGCGCCGTGGTGACGCTGATCGGCGCGATCGACCGCAAGCAGGCCGAGTCCATCGCCGAGGCGCTCACGCGCGGCCTGCCGGCCGGCGCCGCGCCGCCGGCCATGCCGCCGGTGCAGCTCGCCATCCCGGCCAGCGAGCAGCGCGTGCCGCATCCGGCGCAGCAGGCCACGGTGGCGATCGGCCAGCCCGCCATCGCGCGCGGCGACCCCGACTACTTCCCGCTGCTGGTGGGCAACTACGTGCTCGGCGGCGGCGGCTTCAGCTCGCGCCTGACCAACGAGGTGCGCGAGAAGCGCGGCCTGACCTACGGCGTGGACAGCTATTTCGCGCCGGCCAAGCAGGCGGGCCCGTTCGGCATCGGCCTGCAGACCAAGAAGGAGCAGACCAACGAGGCGCTGGCGCTGGTGCGCAAGGTGCTGGCGCAATACGTGGCCGAGGGCCCGACCGAGGCCGAGCTCAAGGCGGCCAGGGACAACCTCGTCAACGGCTTCCCGCTGCGCATCGACAGCAACCGCAAGCTGCTGACCAACGTGGCCAACATCGGCTGGTACGGCCTGCCGCTGGACTACCTGGACACCTGGACCGCGCAGATCGGCAAGGTGACGCGGGCGCAGGTGAAGGACGCCTTCCAGCGCCACGTGCATCCGGATGCGATGGCCACCGTGATCGTGGGCGGACCGGAATAAGACGTCGTTTCGGAAAGATCCTGGCCAGAATCGGCGGAACCGGCGGAACCGGCGGGGCAAGCGGAACAGGCGGAGCAAGGCGGGCGCGGAGCACGGGCGCGTCCGCAGGCTCTACAATCACGGCATGAATTCGCGTACCCGATCTCCTTCGCCCGCCGCCGGCGGGCCATCCCCGGCGCCTGCCGCGCGGCGCTCGCCCGCGCAGGTCCGCATCATCGGCGGCAAGTGGAAGCGCACGCCGCTGCCCGTGCTCGACGCCGAAGGCCTGCGCCCCACGCCCGACCGCGTGCGGGAAACCCTGTTCAACTGGCTCGGCCAGGACATGTCCGGCCTGGCGTGCCTGGACCTGTTCGCCGGCTCCGGCGCGCTCGGCTTCGAGGCCGCCTCGCGCGGGGCGGTGCAGGTGACGATGGTGGAGGCCAATCCGCGCGTGGCCAAACAGTTGCGCGACAACCAGTACCGGCTCGACGCGCAGCAGATCCGCATCGTGCAGGGTGACGCATTCGCAACCGCGGCGCAGATGCCGGCGTCGAGCTTCGACGTGGTCTTCCTCGATCCGCCGTTCGCGCAGGACTGGCTGCGGCCCGCGCTCGAGCACGCGGCCAGGCTGTCGCGCCCGGGCGGCGCGGTCTACGTGGAGACCGACCGCGCGCTGAACGGTCCCGACGCGCCGGTGCCGGCCGCGCTGGAGATCGTGCGGCATGCGCGCGCGGGCGCGGTGCACTTCCATCTGCTGCAGCACCGGACCACCTGATCCGCCCGGCGCGATCGGCCCGATCCGCCCGGCGGGGCGCCGTGGCCGGCCATCGCACGCTGGATGCCGCACTGCCGCGAAACCGTCATCGGGCGGCTTGCAAGTGCTGCTTTTAGCGTTACACTACGCCGCTGTCGCCAACGCTCGTCACGCAGCCTCGGCTCCCAGCCCTCACCATAGCGGGCGGGGCCAAGCGGTCCATCCAGGACCGGCAACGGGCAGAACAAGGAGGAAGCATGGTCGTCGCGGTCTACCCCGGCACGTTCGATCCAATGACCCGGGGCCACGAGGATCTGGTGCGCAGAGCGTCCAACATCTTCGATGAGCTCGTGGTCGGTGTGGCGCATAGTCCTAACAAGCGCCCGTTCTTTTCGCTGGAAGAGCGCATCGGTATCGCCCGCGAGGTGCTGGGCCACTATCCCAACGTGCGCGTGGAAGGCTTCTCCGGCCTGCTCAAGGATTTCGTCCGCAAGAACAACGCCCGCGTGATCGTGCGCGGCCTGCGCGCCGTGTCCGACTTCGAGTACGAGTTCCAGATGGCGGGCATGAACCGCTACCTGCTGCCCGACGTGGAAACCATGTTCCTGACGCCGTCGGACCAGTACCAGTTCATCTCCGGCACCTTCGTGCGCGAGATCGCGGTGCTCGGCGGCGACGTCAGCAAGTTCGTATTCCCCTCGGTCGAGCGCTGGCTGAAAGAGAAAATCGGCAAAGCGGAATAGAATGAGGGCTTGCGACATGCGGACCGCGGCCAGTCGGGCGCGGCCCATGTCCGGCTGAAAGGAAACACGATGGCACTGATGATCACCGACGACTGCATCAATTGCGACGTTTGTGAGCCGGAGTGCCCGAACGAAGCCATTTCGATGGGGCCCGAGATCTACGAGATCGACCCCAACAAATGCACGGAATGCGTCGGACACTTCGATGAACCGCAATGCCAGCAGGTCTGCCCCGTGGCTTGCATCCCGCACGATCCGGCCCGGGTCGAGTCGCGCGAGACGCTGATGGGGCGCTACCGCCTGCTGACGGCGGCCAAGCGCGCCGCCTGAAGCCACACGGCCAGGCAGCCCGTTCGGCGGCAAAAAACCCCGGCACCGGAAGGTGGCGGGGTTTTTTGTTGGGTGCTTGTTGGGCGTTCCGCGCGCGTGATGCCGGCGCGGCGCTCAGCGGCCCGTGTGCAGCTCCAGCATGGCGCGCTCGCTCTCGCCCCTGGCCAGCAGCGACAGCGGCGCGATGCTGCGGTCGATGGCCTCGTCGATGGCCTGCTGCTCCTCGCGGCGCGGCGGCTTGAGCACATAATTGATCACGTCCTCGCGCCCGCCCGCGCCGCCCGGCGCGTTGCGCGGATGGCCCACGCCCAGGCGCAGCCGCCAGTAGTCCTGCGTGGTCAGGTGCGCGGCGATGTCCTTGAGGCCGTTGTGGCCGCCGGCGCCGCCGCCGCGCTTGAGCTTGACCGCGCCCGGCGGCAGGTCCATCTCGTCGTGGGCGACCAGGATCTCGTCGGGCAGGATCTTGTAGAAGCGCGCCAGCGACACCACCGACAGCCCCGAGCGGTTCATGAAGGTGGACGGCTTGAGCAGCCAGATGTCCTGGTCCCACAGGCGCGCGCGCGCGGCCAGCCCGTGGAAGCGGCCTTCCACGCGCAGCGTGGCGCCGCCCATGCGGGCAAGCTGGTCGACCAGCCAGAAGCCGGCGTTGTGGCGGGTGGCTTCGTATTCCGCCCCGGGATTGCCGAGGCCGACGATGAGTTTGATCATGCGTGCACTACGTGGGTGAGGGCGGCCAGAGGCCAAGCATACGCGAAACGGCATGGGGACCGGCACGCGAAAAAAAACCGCCGGACACGCCGGCGGCTCTTTCTTGCCATTGCTGGTGCGCGGCCCGCGGGCCGCGCTCAGGCAACTCAGGCAGCGGGCGTTTCGCCGCCTTCGGCAGCTTCCGCGACGCCACCGGCCGGCAGCGAGATGCTGGCGACGGCGGGGTTTTCGTCACCGTGGGTGATGGCGCTCACGCCCTTCGGCAGCTTCACGTCCGACAGGTGCAGGGTCTGGCCCAGCTCGCCCGCGCCCAGGTCCACCTCGATGAACTCGGGCAGGTCGGCCGGCAGGCACGACACTTCCAGTTCGTTCAGGATGTGGTTGACGATGCCGTGGCCCAGCTTCACGCCCGGGGCGTTTTCCTGGTTGACGAAGTGCAGCGGCACCTTCACGTGGATCTTGTCCGAGGCCGACACGCGCTGGAAGTCGACGTGCAGCACCAGCGGCTTGAACGGGTGCATCTGGAACGCGCGCAGCAGGGCCTTCTCGGCCTTGCCTTCCACTTCCAGGTCGAGGATCGACGAGTGGAACGCTTCCTTCTTCAGCGCGTGGAACAGCGCGTTGTGATCGAGTTCGATCATCTTGGGTTCGGCAGCGCCGCCATAGATGATGCCCGGGGTCTTGCCGGCGTTGCGCAGGCGGCGGCTCGCACCCGTTCCCTGTACGCTACGCTCGAAAGCTACGACTTTCATGATGACTCCAAATGTAAGAGGGCTGTCCGCGACCAGACAGCCCGATGAACCGGCAGGAAAGGGCTATTCGCCCCTGCCCGCCACAGTAAAGCCTTGAATTCTATCAGGAATCGGCAAACAGCGACATGATCGAGTCGCCCTTGACGATCCGGGTAAAGGTTTCGGCCAGCAGCGGCGCGGTCGACAGCTGGCGGATCTTGCCGGACTGGATGGCGTCGTCGCGCAGCGGGATGGTGTCGCACACCACCACTTCGTCCAGCTCGGAATCCGCGATGCGGGCAGCGGCGCCGCCCGACAGCACCGGATGGGTGCAATAGGCGAAGACCTTCTGCGCGCCGCGCTCCTTGAGCACCTGGGCCGCCTTGCACAGCGTGCCGCCGGTGTCGATCATGTCGTCCATGATCACGCAGTTGCGGCCGTCGACTTCACCGATGATGTTCATCACCTCGGCCACGTTGGCCTTGGGGCGGCGCTTGTCGATGATGGCCAGGTCGCAGTTGAGCTGCTTGGCCAGCGCACGGGCGCGCACCACGCCGCCGACGTCGGGCGAGACCACCAGCAGGTCGCCGTAGTTCTTCTCGCGCAGGTCGCCCAGCAGGACCGGCGAGGCGTAGATGTTGTCGACGGGGATGTCGAAGAAGCCCTGGATCTGGTCGGCGTGCAGGTCCATCGTCAGGATGCGGTCGACGCCGGCGACTTCCAGCATGTTGGCCACCACCTTGGCCGAGATCGCGACGCGCGCCGAGCGCGGGCGGCGGTCCTGGCGGGCATAGCCGAAGTAGGGCATGGCGGCGGTGATGCTGCGTGCCGAGGCGCGCTTGAGCGCGTCGACCATCACCATCAGTTCCATCAGGTTGTCGTTGGTCGGCGCGCAGGTAGACTGCAGCACGATGACGTGCTTGCCGCGAACGTTTTCCTGGATTTCGACTTGGACTTCGCCGTCGGAGAACCGGCCCACCTGTGCCTTCCCAAGGGGAATGCCGAGGTGCTGCACGACAGCCTCCGCGAGTTTGGGGTTGGCGTTGCCGGTAAAAACCATCAAGCCTTCGCTGCTCATTCGGTGCACCTGTCTTGCTGCTGGGGGGGACGACCGTCACCGGCTAGTGCCGGTGACGTATTCTGCGGATCTGCGAGGAATGTAATGGCAGGGGAAGAAGGATTCGAACCTTCGAATGCCGGAATCAAAATCCGGTGCCTTGACCAACTTGGCGACTCCCCTACACAACCGGGTCCGTCCATCGTCACATACAGCCAGCGTGACGCCGAACGAAAAACTATCAAGCGAGCGCTGCGAGCGGGTGGCGGGACAAACTCCTCGCACACTTGCCATCCCATCCGGGTGGCAACCGTTCCAGTACCTGCTGCGCCGTCTGCTCGTCATCAAACCGTGCAAACACGCAGGCGCCGGATCCGGTCATCCTTGCATGGGGACTGTATTGTCTCAACCATTCAAGGGCTCGGGCAACTTCGCCGAACTTCGCCGTTGCTATCGTTTCCAGATCGTTGCGACCGAAAGCGAATTTGTTTGTGCAAGCAGCGAAGACCGCAACTATAGAGATCGGCGTATCCCTTGTCAAGCGCCCGTCCGAAAAAATTTCCGGGGTCGGGACGTGCTGGCGCGGATGGACGATCACGAACCAGCTCTCGGGCAGCTCGACCGTGGCCAGTTCCTCGCCGATGCCCTGCGCGAAGGCATTCTCGCCGTGCAGGAAGAACGGCACGTCGGCGCCGAGCGTCAGGCCGATGCGCTTGAGTTCCTCGCGCGGCAGGCCCAGGCCCCACAGGTGGTTGAGCGCCATCAGCGTGGTGGCCGCGTCGGACGAGCCGCCGCCGATGCCGCCGCCCATCGGCAGCCGCTTGTCGATGGCGATGTCGGCGCCGAACGCGGTGCCGCCGGCCTGCTGCAGCGCGCGCGCCGCGCGCACGATCAGGTCCGAGTCGGCCGGCACGCCGGGCACCTCGGTGACGCGCTCGATGCGGCCGTCGTCGCGGCGGCGGAAGTCCAGCGTGTCGCTCCAGTCCACCAGTTGGAACACGGTCTGCAGCGTGTGGTAGCCGTCGGGGCGGCGCCCGGTCACGTGCAGGAAGAGATTGAGCTTGGCGGGCGCGGGGCAGCCGCGCAGTTCGGGCGGGGGCAGGGTGCGGGCAGTATTCATTGGGCCTGTTCCGGGTCGATCACGAGGCGGACCGACAAGGGGTTGCTGTCGCCGTCGCGCGCAAGGTCGATGCGGCGCGGCTGCTGTGCGGCCGCATCCTGCCACGCGACGTAGCGCACGGTCCAGCCGTTCTGCGCCAGCGTGGCCAGGCGCCCGCTGTCGTCGCGCGTGGCGCGCGCGGGCGAGCCCGGCGCGGGCCGGCCGTACAGCCAGTCGCGCATGCCGGCCACCGGCAGCGAGAAGCCGAGGGCTTCCTCCAGCAGCGTGTCCACCTCGGGCGCGTTGCGCGGCGGCTGGTTGGGCAGGTCGAGCGTGGCGCCGGACGGCGTGGAAGTCACCACGGCCAGGGTCTGGCCCAGCGGCGAGATCAGGTCGAGCCGCACGTTGCGGCCCTGCTCATGCCACTGGAAGCTGCCCTGCACGCCTTCGTCGCGGCCGTAGCGCACGTAGCTGGCGGCAAAGCGGCCCTTGAGGTCGCGCGCCTGCGCGGCCTCGCCGGTGTCGAACTGGCGGGTGGGCGTGATGCTGGCGCAGGCCGCGAGCCAGAGGGGCGCGGTCAGGCACAGCAGGGCTAGGCATCGGGATATGGGCATGGGTGTCTGGCGCCCGCGCCGGCGGCGCGGGCGGCGGGCCTTCCTCCCGGCGCGGGCCGGAAGGAAGCGGGTGGATCATCGGACGCGGCGAACAGAGGCGAACGTCGGCGAAGGCAGGCGCGGGCCTACTTGGACAGCGCCGACAGCGGCACGTTGTAGCGGCGCAGGGTGTCGATCAGGATCACGTTGTCCGGCTCGATCTTGGCGGCTTCGGTCCAGGTCTTGCGCGCCTCGTCCTGCTGGCCGAGCTGCCAGAGGACCTCGCCCAGATGGGCGCCGATCTCGGCCTCGGGCGCCCGGGCGTAGGCGTTGCGCAGCAGTTCGGCGGCCGGCTGGAGCTGGCCCAGGCGGAATTTGACCCAGGCCAGGCTGTCCATGATGTAGGGATCGTCCGGGCCCAGCGCCGAAGCCTTCTCGAGCAGCTGCAGCGCCTCGGGCAGGCGCACGTTGCGGTCGGCCAGCGAGTAGCCGAGCGCGTTGTAGCCCTGCTTCTGCTCGGGCTGCATGGCGATCACCCGGCGCAGCAGCGTCTCCATGCTGTCGTAGCGCTTCTCGCGCTCGTCGAGCATGGCCAGCTCGTAGACCCAGTCGGAGTTGTCGGGCTCGGCCGTGGTCCGCTCTTCCAGCACCTTGCGGGCGCGGCCGTAGGCCTTGGCGTCGAGCAGCATGCCGACCTCGGCCTGGCGTATCGCGGTCATGCGCTGCGCGCGCTGGTCCGGCTCGGCGATGTCCTCGCTGTCGGCCAGCATGTCGTTGAAGACGGCCTGGGCATCGTCGAGCTTGCCCATGCGGCCCAGCAGCTGCGCGCGCTTCACCGCGGCGGCTGGCGCCAGGCGGCTGTCGTCGATGCGGTCGAGCCAGGCCACCGCGGCCGGGTAGTCCTTCTTTTCCTCGGCGATCTGCGCCAGGTACTGGTAGGCGATGTCTGGGCTGGCGGTCGGCACCTGGCCGGCCAGCTGCAGGTATTCCTTCAGGTACTGCTCGGCCTCGTCGTAGCGCTTGGACTGCAGGCTGGTCAGGCCGAGCGCGAGCGGCACGCGCGGGTCCTTCGGCGCGATCTTGCGCAGGGTCTCGAACTCGGCGCGCGCGGCCTGCAGGTCGTTCTGCTGCAGGTACAGGCGGGCCAGCGTGATGTGCCCGTTGATCGAGACCGGCGCCTTGTCGACGAAGGCTTTCAGTCCGGCGATGGCCTGGTCGGGCGCGCCGTCCGCGCGCAGCTCGGCGGCCATCAGCGCGGCCGCCTCGTAGTCGGGCCGCATGCGCAGCGTCTGGTCGAGCTCGGTCAGCGCGCCGGGGATGTCGTTGGCGGCTTCCCTGGCGCGGGCCAGCGCGAGGTGGGTCTCGGCCGAGCCCATATCGTTGGCCACCAGGCGCCGCAGCAGGGCGGCGGCGCCGGCCGGGTCGCTGGTGCGCGAGAGCTGCTGCTGCATCTGCAGGATCGCGTCCGGCCGGTGGCCCGGCGGCACGCCGTTGAGCTGCAGCGCGAGCAGCGGCTCGGCCTCGTCCCAGCGGGCGCTCAGCACCAGCAGGGTGGACAGCACCTGGCGCGCGCCCGCCGAAGTGGGCGCAAGCTCGGTCCACAGGCGCGCGGCCTCCAGCGCCTGCGGGGCGCTGCGCGCGTTGAACGCGATCTCGGTGGCGCGCTGGGCGAAGCGCGGGTCGCGCGTGTTGCGGGCCAGTTCCAGGTAGGTCTGGTAGGCCGGGCCGATCACGCCGCGCTGCACGGAAATCTCCGCGGCCAGCACGCGGTACAGGATGTCGCCGGTCAGCGGCACCGCCGGCAGCGGCATCTTGGGCGGCAGCGGGTTGGAGCGGGCCGGCGCCGGCGCGGCTTCCGCGGCGAGCGTGAGCGGACGGGCGTCGGCGGCATGGCCGGCGAGCGGAGCCAGGGCGCAGACCGCCAGCGCGGCCGCGGCGATGGCCGCCAGCCTGTGACGCAGGGGCCGCCGGGCCGGCCGGGCAAGGATGGAGTCAGCGGGGGTCATCGAGGTACGGTCCAGACGGTCCGACATGTGGGTGGGTGCTCCAGCACGCAAAAGCGCAGATGCGATGGGATAGTTAAGGGCATTGTAGCCTGCCGTTACAATGCCTTGCTTGTCCGCGTGGCGCCAGCCGGCATGGGGCTTCTGGCGGTTTGAGTGGCTTGGAAGGGAGAGGTTCGATGCCTGAGTTGCCGGAGGTCGAAGTGACCCGGCGCGGCTTGCTGCCGCACGTGGTCGGCCGGCGTATCGCCGAGGTCGTGGTGCGCCATCGCGGCCTGCGCTGGCCGGTGGAAACCGGGCTGGAGGCGCAACTGGCCGGGCGCGTGGTCGCGCGCATCGAGCGGCGCGGCAAGTACCTGCTGCTGGAGTGCGTGCGGGCGGCCCCGCACGCTGATGGGGCGCCGGGCCCGGCCGCCGTGGCGGGTCCGGCGCCTGGGTCGCCGCCCGGCGGCGAGCGCGGCTGGCTGCTGATCCACCTCGGCATGACCGGCACGCTGCGGGTGCTGCCGCAGGCGCCGCCGCCGGGCGCGCACGATCACCTCGACCTGGTCCTGGCCGGGGCGGACGGAGATGGCGCCGCGGCGCCGCTCGTGCTGCGCTTTCGCGATCCGCGCCGCTTCGGCGCGGTGCTGTGGAGCGCGCTGGCGGAGGCCGAGCTCGAGACCCATCCGCTGCTGCGCGGGCTCGGCATCGAGCCTTTCGACGCGCGCTTCGACGGCGCCTGGCTGCACCGCCACGGGCGCGGCCGCAGCGCGGCCATCAAGACCGTGCTGCTGGCCGGCAACATCGTGGTCGGCGTGGGCAACATCTACGCCTCCGAGAGTTTGTTCGCCGCCGGCATCCGCCCGACCACGCCGGCCGGGCGGCTGTCGCTGGCGCGCTGCGAGCGGCTGGCCGCGGCCGTGCGCGACACGCTGGCGCGCGCCATCGAGCGCGGCGGCAGCACCCTGCGCGATTTCGTCGGCAGCGACGGCAGCAGCGGCTACTTCCAGCTCGACTGCGCGGTGTACGACCGCGCCGGCCATCCGTGCCGGGTGTGCGGCACGACCATCCGGCAGATCGTGCAGGGCCAGCGCTCCACCTTCTATTGCCCGACCTGCCAGCGTTGAGCGGCGCCCGGCGAAGTGCTTCGCGGGCGTCTTGCGGCTGGTGCCGCGCGTACCCGATGGGCCGGCGCAACACCGCGGCCCGCGGGCGCTTCTAATTTCACAAAAGTGCGCCGGAAACCTGTATCTTCGATAACGTAAAAAAGTGTTACAGAATACACAGCCGAATACTCAGCCCCTGCGCCGGCGCGAGCCGGCGTAGACGCCTGCGCCAGGCCCGTGATGCCGCCGCGGGGGCTGATCGCTCAAGATCCCAGTACCAATGACAACCCTCGCCCTTCAATTCGAACAGTACGGCGCCTGGAGAACCGGGGTACTCGATTCCCTGGCCGAATTCCGTGGCTGGCTGCAGCAGCACGACCTCTACGACGCCCAGGCCGACGAGCGCGCGCAGCGCATCCAGAGCGTGCTCAAGAGCGACCGGCTCAAGGTGGCGTTCATCGCCGAGTTCTCGCGCGGCAAGAGCGAACTGATCAACGCGATCTTCTTCGCCGACTACGGCCGGCGCATCCTGCCGTCGTCGGCCGGGCGCACCACCATGTGCCCGACCGAGCTGCGCTACGACGAGACCGAGGCGCCCTGCATCCGCCTGCTGCCGATCGAGACGCGCCTGCAGGAAGCCTCCACCGCCGACTTCCTCGACGTCGACTCGCACTGGCACACCGTGCCGCTCGACCCGTCCTCGCCCGACGGCATGCTCGACGCCTTCCGCCACGTGATCGAGACCAGCCGCGTCACGCGCGAGATGGCCGAGTCGCTGGGCCTGTACAACGACAAGGACCCCGACGCCGCCTACGCGCTCGACGCCGACGGCATGGTCGAGATCTCGCGCTGGCGCCACGCGGTGATCAACTTCCCGCATCCGCTGCTGCGCCAGGGCCTGGTGATCCTCGACACGCCGGGCCTCAACGCCATCGGCACCGAGCCGGAACTGACGCTGCGCCTGATCCCCGATGCGCACGTGGTGGTGTTCATGCTGGCCGCCGACGCCGGTGTTACCAAGAGCGACCTCGACCTGTGGCGCAGCCATGTCAGCGCGGGGCACCGCAAGGGCTGCCTGGCGGTGCTCAACAAGATCGACGGCCTGTGGGACCCGCTCAAGTCGCCGGCCGAGACCGCCGCGGAGATCACGCGCCAGGTCACCTCCAGCGCGCAGGTGCTGGGCATCGACGAGGCGCGCGTCTACCCGGTGTCGGCGCAGAAGGGCCTGGTCGCCAAGGTGACGCACGACGACGACCTGCTCGTGCGCAGCGGCCTGCCGCAGTTCGAGCACGTGCTGTCGGACCAGTTGATCCCGCAGCGGCGCGAGATCGTCGCCGACCAGGTGCAGCGCGCCGTCGAGGAGATGGCGCGCGGCGCGCAGCAACTGCTGCAAAGCCGCCGCCGCAGCATCGTCGAGCAGTTGTTCGAGCTGCGCGGGCTGCGCGGCAAGAACCACGCGATGGTCAAGCACATGCTCTCGCGCGTGCAGTCCGAGAAGGAGGAGTTCGAGCAGAGCATCGCCAAGTTCCAGGCGCTGCGGCTGGTGTTCGGCCGGCACAGCGCCGACATCATCAAGAGCCTGCAGTTGCGCGACGTGCGCAGCACCATGCGCGAGCGCCGCGAGCAGATGAAGGAGCGCTTCTTCTCGCGCGGCCTGCGCGAGGACATGGACAGCCTGTTCGCGCGGCTGGTCGAGCTGGTCAGCGAGGCCGACCAGAAGATCGCCCAGCTGCACCAGCTCACCGACAGCATGTACCGCCGCTTCAATGCCGAGCACGGCTTCACGCTGCCGGCGCCGATCCAGTTCGTCACCGCGCGCTACGTCAGCGAGCTGCAGGCCACGCTGGCGCTGGCCAACACGCATTTCGGCGCCATGAGCATGCTCACGCGCTCGCGTCCGCAACTGGTGCAGAGCGCGTTCTCGACCATCGCCAGCCGCGTGCTGGAGACCTTCCGCGACCTCAACCGCGACATCGAGATCTGGCTCAAGTCGGTGATGACGCCGCTCGAGGCGCAGGTGCGCGAGCACCAGAAGCAGCTGCGCCGCCGCGTCGATTCGATCGAGCGCATCCATGAAGCCACCGACACGCTCGAGAGCCGCATCGCGCAGCTCGAGGAAGTGCTCAACGGCCTGGACGACCGCAGCGGGCGCATCGAAGCCTATGCCCGGCAGATCCTGCGGCCCGAGAGCAGCGGCCACGCGCGGGCGGCGGCCTGAAGGCAGTCTGTAGGCAGTCTGAAGGCGGCATGAAGCAGCGCGGCCCGCGGGCCGCGCCGCGGGAGGCGGTATCATGACGCGCCGCCGCTCCCGGCGCCGCCTTTGCCCGCCACGTCCCCGATGCCCCGCAAGCCCGCCGTCCTGTCCGCCGATATTCCCGCCACCGTAGCCCGGCCTGCCGCCGGCGTTCCCGCCGCCGGTGTTCCCACCGATTTCGCCGCCCGCGTGGTGGCGTGGCAGCGCGTGCACGGGCGCCATGACCTGCCGTGGCAGAACACGCGCGATCCGTATCGCATCTGGCTGTCGGAGATCATGCTGCAGCAGACCCAGGTCAGCGCGGTGATCGAATACTTCCAGCGTTTCGTCGGCCGCCTGCCCACCGTGGCCGCGCTGGCCGAGGCGAGCGCGGACGAGGTGATGGCGCTGTGGGCGGGGCTCGGCTACTACTCGCGCGCGCGTAACCTGCACCGCTGCGCCAAGGCGGTGATGAGCGAGCACGGCGGCGTGTTCCCGACCGATCCCGAAGTCCTGGTGACGCTGCCCGGCATCGGCCGCTCGACCGCGGCGGCGGTGGCGGCCTTCAGCGCCGGCGTGCGCTCGCCCATCCTCGACGGCAACGTCAAGCGCGTGTTCGCCAGGTTCTTCGGCATCCACGGACATCCCGGCGTCAAGGCGGTCGAGACCCGCATGTGGCAACTGGCCGGCGAGGTGCTGCCCGCCCAAGGCCCCGCGCAGTCCGAGGACATGGTGTCCTACACCCAGGGCCTGATGGACCTCGGCGCCACCATCTGCTCGCGCGGCAAGCCCGCCTGCCTGGGCAGCGCCGCGGCCTGTCCGCTGTCCGCCGACTGCGTGGCGCGCCGCGACGGCCTTACCGCCGCGCTGCCCACGCCCAAGCCGCGCGCCGCCATCCCCGAGCGCAGCACCGTGATGCTGCTGCTGCGGCGCGGCCGCGAGATCCTGCTCGCGCTGCGCCCCGACAGCGGCATCTGGGGCGGCCTGTGGAGCCTGCCCGAGATGCCGGTCGACACCGTGCCCTTCGACGCCGAGCAGGCCGAGGACGCCGCGCTCGAACGCGCCCGCGCGTTCGGCACGCCTGGCCGCGCCGAACTGGTCGGCGAGCTTACCCACGTCTTCACCCACTTCCGCCTGCTGATCCGCGCCATCCGCGTGGACATGACCGCGCTGGCCATGCGCGACGGCGGCGATGGCCCCGCGCTGCGCTGGATCTCGCTGGACGACCTGGATGAAGTCGGCACGCCAGCGCCGGTGCGCAAGCTGCTCGAAACGCAAGCGCAAAGCGGCCTGTTCTGATGGTTTGATCAGCGCCCCGAAGGTGCGAAGAAATCGTAGCGAGCGGGCCGTGGCAGGTGCGAGAAGCACAGCCGTACACGCGTACGGCGAGCATCGCAGCGCCTGCCACGGCCCGCGCAGCAGATTTATTCGCGCCTTCGCTACAGGATGTGGTGCTGGTGCATGTACTTGTGGACGATCTCGATCCGCATCCCCGCGTCCGGCAGCGCCATCAGCATCTGCTTGGCCTTGAGCGGCACCGGCAGCAGCTCGCACAGGCGGTTCGCCACCCAGCTCGGGTCGTCCCACAGGAAGGGCTCGCAGAAAGGCAGCTTGCCCGGGTGCTCGGCATGCAGCGCGCCGACGATGCGGCGTAGCACGGCCAGGCATTCGCCCAGCAGTTCCAGCTTGCAGTCGATGATGTCCGGCGGCAGCAGCCTGGCCTGCCCGACCAGCAGGCCGTTGTCGCGCACGGTGTAGCTGAGCAGCTCGAAGCGCTGCCGGCCGCGCGTGCTGATCAGCAGCACGCCGAGCTGCTCCATGTTGCAGTCGATGATGTCGGCCAGGCAGCCGACGGTTTCCGGCACGGTGGGCTCGTCGGGGCGGGCCACCTCGCTGCCGCTGGCGATCAGGCACACGCCGAACGGCGCGCGGTCGCGCATGCAGGCGCGCACCATGTCGACGTAGCGCGCCTCGAACACGCGCAGCGGCAGCAGGCCGTCGGGGAACAGCACGGTGTTCAGCGGGAACAGCGGCAGGCTATCCAGCGTGGGCGGCGCCGATGTGGCGGACAGGGAAGGCGAGGCGGATGGGCCGGGTGCGGCGGGCGTGGCGCGTGAGGACATGCTGAGCCAGCAAAGGTTGCGGGCGGGCAGCGGTGCCGGGCACCGGCTGCCGGGGCCGGGCCGCGAAGGCGGGCGCAGCAGCGTGTATCAGCCGCCCGGCGCGAGCTCGCGGTGTCTCACCAGCACATTACCATGCGCGCGGAAATAGTTGGCAAGTCTTTCGGCGATGTAGACCGAACGGTGCTGGCCGCCGGTGCAGCCGATGGCCACGGTCAGGTAGCTGCGGTTGTCGGCGATGAAACTCGGCAGCCACTTTTCGACGTAGGCGCGGATGTCCTCGGCCATCGCCAGCACCATCGGCTGGCTCTGCAGGAAGTCGATCACCGGCGCGTCGCGCCCGGTCAGCGGGCGCAGGGCGAGGTCGTAGTACGGGTTGGGCAGCGAGCGCACGTCGAACACCATGTCCGCGTCGCTGGGCACGCCGTGCTTGAAGCCGAACGACTCGAACAGCAGCGTGAGCTGCAGGCCGTCTTCGCGCACGAATTCCTTGATCCAGGCGCGCAGCGTGTTGGTGCGCACGTTGCTGGTGTCGATGCGGTGCGCGGCCTCGGCCAGCGGGCTGAGCAGCTCGCGCTCCATCTCGATCGCCTCGACCAGCGAGGTGTCGTTGAGCGGCGCGGCAGCGGCGATATTGTCTGCATTGTTCTCGCCGGCCGCGCCGGGCTTCTCCGTGCGCATGGACAGCGGGTGGCGCCGCCGCGTCTCCGAGTAGCGCTGCACCAGCGCGTCGGTATTGGCGGTCAGGAACACCACGCGGACCTGGTGCTCGGCCGCGAGGTCGCGCAGCGTGCCCGGCAACTGGTCGAGCGATTCGCGGCTGCGGATGTCGGTGGCGACGCCCAGGTGCGTGTAGCCCTGGGACGCGAGATAGCGCGCCAGCTCGGGGATGAACTGCGCTGGCAGGTTGTCGACGCAGTAGTAGCCCGCGTCTTCCAGTACGTTCAGGGCGACCGACTTGCCGGAGCCGGAAATTCCGGTGATAAGTATGATGCGCATAGCGTCACAAGCATAACATCAGGGGAATGACGCCGTCATGACGGCGCGGGCGCCAAGAAAAATGGCGAACCGGGGTTCGCCATTCGACTGCGTGCCTTGCCGCAAGGGCGGCCCTTTTACTTGGACAGGCAATCCTTCATGAAGGCCTTGCGCTCGTCGCCCTTCTTGCCGGTGGCGTCCTTGTTGCACGCCTTCATCTTTTCCTGCTGGCTGTTGCCGGGCGCCGCCGCCGGCTTGTTCGACAGGCAGCCCTTCATGAAGGTCTTGCGCTCGTCGCCCTTCTTGCCGGAAGCCTGGGTGTTGCAGGCCTTCATCTTGTCCTGCTGGGTGTTGGCGGCTGCGGGTGCCGCCGCGGGGGCGGCGGGTGCGGCGGGGGCCGCAGCCGTCTGGGCAAACGCCACGCTGGCGAACAGCGGGGCTACCAGCGCGCACATCGCGATCATCTTCTTCATGCTTGCTCTCCTGGCTGTGGAAAACGTCATGGCCGCCGGCCTGTCGGCGCGGCGGCTCGGGGTGGGCTCGATGCCCATTACAGCACAAAACGGACGATGTCCCAAAGCCGTTGACGGCCTGGACCCGCAAGCAATGTAAGCAAATGAAAAACCGCGCGGGGCGGGCGCGCTTTCTGCGCGCGCGCGCCCGCGCTCCCGGCGCTTCAGAGCAGCCGGCCCTGGCCGCGCGCGACCACGTCGGCCTGCATCGCCGCGCGCTGGCGGTCCATGAAGTCGCGCAGCGTGTCGATGCCGCGCAGGCGCAGGATGGTGTTGCGCACGGCGGCCTCGACCAGCACGGCGAGGTTGCGGCCGGCCGCCACCTGGATCTTGACCATGTGGATCGGCAGGCCGAGCACGTCGAGGTATTGCGAATCGAGCGGCAGGCGCTCGAACTCGCCGTCGTTGCGGCGCACGAGCTGCACCACCAGCTTCATCTTCATCTTCCGGCGCACCGCGGTCTCGCCGAAGATGGTCTTGATGTCGAGCAGGCCCAGTCCGCGCACCTCGAGCAGGTTCTGCAGCAGCGGCGGGCAGCGGCCTTCGATGAAGTCCGGCCCCAGGCGCACGAAGTCCACCGCGTCGTCGGCCACCAGCCCGTGTCCGCGCGAGATCAGTTCCAGGCCGAGCTCGCTCTTGCCCAGGCCCGACTCGCCCATGATCAGCACGCCCATGCCGAGGATGTCGAGGAACACGCCGTGCATGGTCACGCGCGGCGCGGAGATCCGCGAGAGATAGAGTCGCAGGTGGTCGATCACCGCGGCCGAGGACACCGGCGTGGTGAACAGCGGCGTGGACGAGCGCGTGCAGCGCAGTTCCAGGTCGGGCGGCGGCTCCATGCCGTCGGCGATCACCAGGAACGGCGGCTCGAGCAGGATCAGCTCGCCCATCTGGCGCTTGCGCATCTCGTCGTCGAGGCGCTGGTAGTAGGTGATCTCCGGCTTGCCGAGCACCTGGATCCGGTTCGGGTGGATCAGGTTCAGGTGGCCGACGAGGTCGGCGGCGGAGGTGGCTTCGCGCGCGAACTCGACGTCGAAGGCGCGGTCCGCGCCTTCCAGCCCAGCAACCCAGGAGAGTTTGATGTCGGCTGCGTTGTCGTCGAAGATCGACTGCGAGGTGACGCCAGTGAGTTCCATGCGGCTACTTTCGGGGGACGGGCGGGCGGGCCGTCGCCCGGCGTGCCGGGTGGCGGCTGCCCAGGCGGATCAGGGATGCCATTGCGTCAGCAACTGGTGCACGGCATCGGAAGTGGGCAGGGTGGCGAGTCCTTCGCGCATTTCGCGGTCGGACAGCAGCTGGGCGATCTCGGAGAGGATTTCCAGGTGTTGCTGGGTGGCCTGCTCGGGCACCAGCAGGAAGATCAGCAGCGATACCGGCTTGCCGTCCGGCGACTCGAACGGGATCGGCTCGGCCAGGCGCATGAAGCCGGCCAGCGGCTGCTTCAGGCCCTTGATGCGGCCGTGCGGAATGGCCACGCCGGCGCCGAGGCCGGTCGAGCCCAGCGATTCGCGGGCAAACAGGTTGTCGGTCACGGTGGCGCGCGCTACGCCGTGGTTGTTCTCGAAGAGGAGCCCGGCCTGTTCGAACACCCGCTTCTTGCTGGTGACGCTGACGTCGAGGTTGATGTTGCCGGGTGGCAGCAATTTAGCCAAACGATTCATGTGGAATGCGCAGGTTTTTCTAGTAAGCAGGCCCGGGGCCGGCAGGGGGGCGCGCCAGGCAAAAAGGGGATGAAAAGGCTGGTGCCGGCTCATACCCGCATTGCACCGGTTGTCCCATGCCGGTGTCGGGCGTCTGGCCATTATAGAGCAGGCCCGCCCCCGCCTTGTGCATCGCAATAGCCCGTGCGCGGAAGCGGTGCCGCGCGCATGCCCGGAATCGCTGAACCACCGTTCATGTATTGCGCAGCATACACCGGCGGCGGGGCGTTGCGGAATCCCCTTGTGGCATTGCGCAACGGCCGCCGGCGCGAGGGTGGACACGAAAGCGGACGGCGCAAAAAAGCCGCGCAACGGGCGCGGCTTGTTCTGGTTCAAGGGACTGACACCGGCGGCCCCCTTGGCGGGCCGCCAGGCACGGTCATTGCTGCATCTGCGATGCGGCCATCTGGTACTTGACCGCGTCGCGGTCGTGGCTCTGCACGCGATCCTTGTGGCGAATCACCTGCCGGTCGAGCTTGTCGACCAGTGCGTCGATGGCGGCATACAGGTCTTCGTGATGCGCCTCGACAAAGATGTCCTTGCCCTTGAGATGTAGATTGATTTCCGCATACTGCCGCCGGTCCTTTTCTTTTGTATTGTCGACAGAGAGCAGCACGCTTACGCCAATGACTTGATCGAAATGCCTGACGATACGCTCCAGTTTCGTTTCCACGTACTCACGCAGCGGGGGCGTGATGTCCAAGTGGTGTCCACTGATCTTGAAGTTCATAGCGTTTCTCCTTCTGAAAGAGCCACACCAGGCAGGCGGTGCGGCTCGGCTACAAAGTCTTGCGGAGATTGACGGCAGGGATTTTCAGCGCTTCGCGGTATTTGGCCACGGTTCGCCGGGCCACCACGAAGCCTTGCTCGCCGAGCAGTTCGGCGATCCTGCTGTCCGACAGGGGGTTCCTAGGGTCTTCGGCTCCTATGAGTTGCTTGATCAACGCCCTGATTGCCGTTGATGAGGCCGCGCCGCCGGTTTCCGTGGATACGTGACTGCCGAAGAAGTACTTCAGCTCGAAAGTCCCCATCGGCGTTGCCATGTATTTATTGGTTGTCACCCGAGAGATGGTGGACTCGTGTAAACCCAGTGTATCGGCAATCTCCCGCAAAACCAAGGGGCGCATCGCAATTTCCCCGTGGGTGAAGAAGTTCTTTTGACGTTCGACAATCGCTTGTGCGACGCGCAATATGGTGTCGAAGCGCTGCTGGATATTCTTGATGAGCCAGCGCGCTTCCTGCAGCTTCTGCTGCAGCCCGGCCGCGCCGGAGTCGCCTTTTGCGCCGCGCAGGATCTGCGCGTACATGTCGTTGATGCGTAGCCGCGGCATCACATCCGGGTTGAGCTGCGCGATCCAGCCGCCGCTCATTTTCCGCACGAACACGTCGGGCACGACGAAGTCGGCCTCGGGGCGGCTGTAGGCATGGCCGGGGTAGGGCGCGAGCGAGCGGATCAGCTCGTGCGCGGCCTTGAGGTCGGCCTCGTCGACCTGCAGCGCCTTCTTCAGGCGCGTGTAGTCGCGTACCGCGAGCAGTTCGAGATGGCTGGTGACGATGGTCAGGGCCAGCTCGCGCTGCGGATGCTTGAGCCGGCGCAGCTGCAGCGCCAGGCATTCGGCGGCGTTGCGCGCGCCCACGCCGGCGGGGTCGAAGCTCTGCAGCAGCGTGAGGATGGCGTGCACCTCGTCGAGCTCGAATTCGAGCTCCTCGGGCAGCTCCGTGCAGATTTCCTCGAGCGAGGCGCTCAGGTAGCCGTCGTCGTCGAGCGACTCGATCAGGAAGATGGCCAGGCCCTTGTCGCGCATGGAGATCTTCAGCGGGGCGAGCTGCTCCATCAGGTGCTCGCGCAGCGTGGGCTCCGCGTCGCGCAACTGCATCGGGGTCTTTTCGTCCTCGTCGCCCTGCGGGCGGCGGGCGAAGTCGTCCAGGCTCCAGTCGTTGCCGTAGTCCTCGCCGCTGTCGCTGTAGCTGTCCTCGCTGTCGGCGGCGCCGTCGGCGCGGTTCTCGCTGGTGCCCTGGCCGTCGGCGGGGGCCGGGGCGGGCGCGCTCTGCAGGTTGACCGAGCCGTCGGCGGCCACGCGCAGCGGGCTTTCGATCCAGTCGTTCTCGCGTTCGAGCAGCGGATTCTCGGTCAGGGCCTGTTCCACTTCCTGCTGCAGTTCGAGCGTGGACAGTTGCAGCAGGCGGATCGACTGCTGGAGTTGCGGCGTGAGCGCGAGATGTTGCGAGAGGCGGAGCTGTAGCGACGGTTTCATGCGAGCTATTTTATGCCCAACTTCCGTACTGGTGGAACGGAAATTGCTATCGCTGGCGTCGCCGTGATCGTTTGCGGGGCGAAAGGCGGCATGAACGCCGCCTCGCGGGTGTCCCCGCGTGCCCCTCCCGCGGCTACATGCGGAAGTTCTCGCCCAGGTAGACCTTGCGCACCGACTCGTTGGCGATGATGTCTTCCGGCTGCCCGGACGCCAGCACCGTGCCTTCGCTGATGATGTAGGCGTGGTCGCAGATGCCCAGGGTCTCGCGCACGTTGTGGTCGGTGATCAGCACGCCGATGTTGCGCGCCTTGAGGAAGCTGACGATGCGCTGGATCTCGCCCACCGCGATCGGGTCCACGCCGGCGAACGGCTCGTCGAGCAGGATGAAGCGCGGCGCGGAGGCCAGCGCGCGCGCGATTTCCACGCGGCGGCGCTCGCCGCCCGACAGCGACAGCGCCGGGTTGTCGCGCAGGTGGGCGATCTGCAGGTCGTCGAGCAGGGTGTCCAGGCGCCGCTCGATTTCGGCCTTGGCCAGCGGCTTGCCGTCGTGGACCTGCAATTCCAGCACGGCGCGGATGTTCTCCTGCACGTTGAGCTTGCGGAACACCGACGCTTCCTGCGGCAGGTAGGACAGGCCCATGCGGGCGCGCTCGTGGATGGCCAGGCCGCTGATGTGCTTGTCGTCGAGCACGATGTCGCCCTCGTCCAGCGCCACCAGCCCGACGATCATGTAGAACGAGGTGGTCTTGCCCGCGCCGTTGGGGCCGAGCAGGCCCACCACCTCGCCGCTCTTCACGTCGAGCGACACGTCCTTGACCACCGTGCGCGAGCCGTAGCGCTTCTTCAGGTGGCGCACGACGAGCGTGCTGCTTTCGGTCAGGACGTTGGTCGCGGACGACGGTTCGGTCAGGGTAGCGGTCATGAAGGCGTGAATCCGTGGGTCGGCTGTGGCGGGGTCAGGGGGCGGCGGGGGCCGGCGCGGGCTTGAGCGGCAGCGGGCTGGCGGCGGCACCGCTGGCGGGCTGCTCCTGGCGCGGCGACAGCACCGCGCGCACGCGCCCGGACGGGCTGCCCGCGGTGGCGTTGTCGGTGCCGCCGGTGGCCGTGTAGAACTCGTTGCGGCTGTCGTAGGTAATCACCGCGCCGCGGATCTCGTCGATCAGCTTGGCGCCGGCCAGACGCGCCATGCGGGCGTGGCCGATCAGCTTGGACAGGTCCTGCTTGCCGTCGGACTCGATGCGGTCGCCCCAGCCGTCGATGTATTCGTCGACGTTGTCGCGCTTCTGGCGGATGTAGGCCTGCCTGCCGCCCTTGGAGGTGGCCACCGCGTACTGGTAGCCCTCGGGGTCGGTGCGCACTTCCGCCGCGTCCGACTTCAGCACCATCGTGCCCTTGGTCAGCACCACGTTGCCGGTCAGTACGTACACCTGCTTGACGTCGTCGTAGCTGGCGTTGTCGGCCTCCAGCACCAGCGGCTTGTCGCGGTCGGCCTTCTCGGCGCGGGCCGGCGCGGCCAGCGCCAGGCCGAGGAGGGCCGCGGCCGTCATCAGGGCAGCCGTGCCGCGGCGGCGACAGGACGATGTCGTCAGGAATGGATTCATATTGGCGTGGTGGCGGTTGGCGCGGACGGCTGTGGCCCGCGGGCGGCTTCGTTTCTCTGGCGGTTTCCGGGTGGGGCCACGTCAGGCTCCGCTCACGGCCTGGCCGCGGGGCTGGCCGGCGGCGGGACCGTGATGATGGTGCCGTGTACGTTACCCAGCAATTGTACTTCGCGGGTGACGTTGTTGAAGACGAGCCCGTTGGCGGTCATCACGGAAGGCCCGCGCGTGAGCTTGACGGCCTTGTCGGTCTTGACGATGTCGTCGTTGACCAGCACCTGGAAATACTCGGAGGCGGCCGTCATGGGCGGGTCCTTGGACGGGTCGGGCCCCTGCGCGCGCACGATCAGGGCGTTGCCGAACAGGTCCACCACCGAGCCCTCGGCGTTCATGGTGCCGCGGTCGGCATGGCCCGTGACCGGCGGGCGGCCGATCTCGTAGGCGCGCATGGCCGGCCTGGTCACTTCGTAGGTCTGGTCGTCGGCGAAGTGGATCATCTTGTCGCCGGTGAAGCGCATCTTGGTGTTGCCGTCCTCGGCCAGCTCGGTGGCCGAGAAGCGGACCATGTAGTAGTCCGGCTCGTGCTTGGCGCCGACCGGCCCGGCGGGCGCCTCGCGCGGCGAATTGACCTGCACCAGCCAGAACGTGCTGCCGGCCACCAGCGCCATCAGCAGCAGGGGCAGCAGCCGCATGCCGAGCCGGCCGAGGGAGGACAGGAATTCCCGCATGTGTCGTGGCCGGCCTCAGATGACCTTGGCGCGGGTCAGGTCGTGGATGTGCAGCGCGCCCACCAGGCGGCCGTCGGCGTCGACCACCAGCATCTGGTTGATGCGGTTGGCCTCCATCACCTGCACCGCTTCCACGGCGAGCTGGTCCGGGCCCACGGCGTGGGGCGAGCGGTGCATGACCTCGCTGATCGGCATGGTCTTCCAGTCGCGCGGCGTCTCCAGCAGGCGGCGCAGGTCGCCGTCGGTGAACACGCCGATCAGGCGCTCGTCCGGGTCCACCACGGCGGTCATGGCCATGCCCTTGCGGGTGATTTCCATCAGCGCCTGGGCCAGCGGCGTGTTTTCGCGCACCTTGGGCACGGCGTTGCCGCTGCGCATGACGTCGCGCACGTGCGTGAGCAGCTTGCGCCCGAGCGCGCCGCCCGGGTGCGAGCGGGCGAAGTCTTCCTCGCCGAAGCCGCGCGCGTCCAGCACCGCCACCGCCAGCGCGTCGCCCATCGCCAGCGCGGCGGTGGTGCTCGCGGTCGGCGCCAGGTTGAGCGGGCAGGCTTCCTTCTCGACGCCGGCATTGAGGTGGGCGTCGGCCAGCTTGGCCAGCGCCGATTCCGGGTTGCCCGTCACCGAGATCAGCTTGGCGCCGATGCGCTTGACGATCGGGACGATCGACAGCAGCTCGGCGGTCTCGCCGGAATTGGAGAAGGCGATCAGCACGTCGTCGCGCGTGACCATGCCGAGGTCGCCGTGGCTGGCCTCGGCGGGGTGCACGAAGAACGAGGGCGTGCCGGTCGAGGCCAGCGTGGCCGCCACCTTGCGCCCGATGTGCCCGGACTTGCCCATGCCCGACACCACCACCCGGCCGGTGCACCCGAGCGTGAGCTCGACGGCGCGCGCGAACTCGCCGTCCAGGCGGCCCGCGAGGGCGGCAACGGCTTCGGCTTCGATCTGGAGCGTGTCGCGGGCGAGCCGAAGTGCTCGATCCGCATTGAAATTAGCTATCATGGCGACGAAGTATACCAACGAATGCGATGGCGCTTTGGCTGTTCCGGGGATCGGGGCGGCCGTTGCGGCTGCCGCGCCTGCCGCAACCCGCCGGCAGGGCCGCCCGCGCCGGGCCTGGCCCTGGCGCGGGACGGCGCACCCAGACCCCTTTCGATGCATTCTCCGCTGGACCTGACTCTCGTGCTGCTGGCCGCCGCCGTGTTTGGCGTGGTCGCTTTCCGCATGCTGCAATTGCCGCCGATGCTGGGCTACCTGGCGGTCGGCATCCTGATCGGGCCGCACGCGCTCGGGCTGGCCAGCGATACCGCGCAGACCAAATACCTGGCCGAATTCGGCGTGGTCTTCCTGATGTTCTCGATCGGGCTGGAGTTCAGCCTGGGCAAGCTCAAGGCCATGAAGCGCCAGGTGTTCGGCCTGGGCGGCTCGCAGGTGGTGCTGTCGATGCTGGCGGTGGTGCCGGCGAGCTGGCTGTTCAACTGGGCCTTCCCGCTGTCCTGGCAGGCCTCGGTGGCGCTCGGCGGGGCGCTGGCGATGTCGTCCACGGCCATCGTCTCCAAGATGCTGTCCGAGCGCCTCGAGCTGGAAAGCGAGCACGGGCGCAACATCATCAGCATCCTGCTGTTCCAGGACCTGGCCGTGGTGCCGCTGCTGATCGTGATCCCGGCGCTGTCGCGCGACCCCGGCGACCTGGTCATGGCGCTGGTGCTGGCCACGGTGAAGATCGCGGTGGCGCTGAGCGTGATCTTCTTCCTCGGCCAGAAAGTGATGAGCCGGTGGTTCCACGTGGTGGCCGCGCGCCGCTCGCAGGAACTGTTCATGCTCAACCTGCTGCTGGTCACGCTGGGCATGGCGGCGCTGACCGAGCGGCTCGGGCTGTCGATGGCGCTGGGCGCCTTCATGGCCGGCATGCTGATCTCCGAGACGCCCTACCGCCACCAGGTGGAAGAAGACATCAAGCCGTTCCGCGACGTGCTGCTGGGGCTGTTCTTCGTCACCATCGGCATGCTGCTCAACATCCACGTGGTGCTGGACCACCTGTGGCTGGTGCTGGCGCTGCTGGTGGTGCCGATCCTGTTCAAGCTGCTGCTGATCGCCGGGCTGGCGCGCCTGTTCGGCTCGCGCCAGGGCGTGGCGATCCGCACCGGGCTGGGGCTGGCGCAGGCCGGCGAGTTCGGCTTCGTGCTGCTCAACCAGATCGACGGCCTCAACCTGGTGGACCCGGTGCTGACCCAGGTCATCCTGGCCTCGATGCTGCTCTCCATGCTGGCCGCGCCGTTCCTGATCCAGTACAGCGACGCCATCGTGCTGCGCTTCGCCGCCAACGAATGGCTGATGCAGTCGCTGAACATGACGCGCATCGCCGTGCAGAGCCTGCAGACCGAGAAGCACGCCATCATCTGCGGCTTCGGCCGCAGCGGGCAGAACCTCGCGCGCATGCTGGAGCGCGAGGGCATCACCTACGTGGCGCTCGACCTCGACCCCGACCGCGTGCGCGAGGCCGCCGGCGCCGGCGACACCGTGGTGTACGGCGACGCGGGCCGGCGCGAGGCGCTGATCGCCGCCGGCCTGCACCGCGCCGCGGCGGTCATCATCACCTACGCCAACACGCCGTCGGCGCTCAAGGTGCTGCACCACGTGCAGGAGCTCGCGCCGGCGCTGCCGGTGATCGTGCGCACGGTGGACGACTCGGAACTCGGCGTGCTGCAGAAGGCCGGCGCCACCGAGGTGGTGCCGGAGATCATCGAGGGCAGCCTGATGCTGGCCTCGCACGCGCTGGTGCTGCTGGGCGTGCCGATGCGGCGCGTGGTGCGCGGCGTGCAGCAGGCGCGCGACGCGCGCTACAGCCTGCTGCGCGGCTACTTCCACGGCCGCGACGACGACGAGGACATGGTGGAGCGCGAGTCGGTGCGGCTGTGCTCGGTCTCGCTCGGGCCGGACGCCACCGCGCTCGGGCGCAGCCTCGGCACGCTCGGGCTGGAGCGCATCGGCGTGGAGGTGACGGCGGTGCGCCGGCGCGGCATCCGCGCGTTCGACCCGCAGCCCGAGACCGTGCTGGAGCCGGGCGACATCGTGGTCCTGCGCGGCCAGCCCGAGGCGCTGGAAGCGGCGGAAAAGCGCATGCTGACGGGCTGATGCCCGCCGTCAGGCAAATGCGCGGATCGCGGTCAGCTACCTACCGTCAGGCCGCCGCGCGCGGCGCGGCCGTGGCGCTCGCCGCGCCGTCGGCCCACGACGGCGGCAGGCCTTCGAGCACCGAGCGCGCGTCGAGCGAGCGGATCGGCACCAGCGGGTCGGCCGGGATGCGGCCCTCGCCCTGCAGCATCAGGTAGCGCAGGCAGCACACGCGCAGGAAGGACGTGAAATTGGCCGCCTCGCCCCGGTAGGCCACCAGTTCGTCGTGCAGCCGCGTGATCAGCTGGCCCACGCTCATGGCGTCGCGCCGGGCCAGCGTTTCCAGCACTTCCCAGAACAGGCTTTCCAGGCGGATGCTGGTGGCCACGCCATGCAGCCGCAGCGAGCGCGACTGGCACAGATACGACTCCGGATTGGCCCGGATGAAGATTTCGCACATGGGAGACTCCCGTTCGGCGCGGCCGGCGGGCAACGCAAGCACGCGGGCCGCCTCCGGCAGCCTCTAATGTACGATCCGGGTGCCCAGCACCGCAAGGAACTGCGCCAGCCAGGCCGGGTGCGCCGGCCATGCCGGGGCGGTCACGAGGTTGCCGTCGGTATGGGCCTGGTCCACCGGGATGTCGGCGTACTTGCCGCCGGCCAACCGCACTTCCGGCGCGCAGGCCGGGTAGGCCGAGCAGGTGCGCCCTTCCAGCACGCCCGCGGCGGCCAGCAGTTGCGCGCCGTGGCAGACCGCGGCGATCGGCTTGCCGGCGCCGGCGAAGTGGCGCACGATCTCCAGCACGCGCTCGTTCAGGCGCAGGTATTCGGGGGCGCGCCCGCCCGGGATCACCAGCGCATCGTAGGCGGCGGGATCGACCTCGGCGAAGGTCGCGTTGAGCGCGAAGTTGTGGCCGCGCTTCTCGCTGTAGGTCTGGTCGCCCTCGAAGTCATGGATGGCGGTCGCGCAGCTCGCGCCGGCCTTCTTGTCCGGGCAGACCGCGTGCACCGTGTGGCCGACCATCTGGAGCGCCTGGAACGGCACCATCGTTTCGTAGTCCTCGGCGTAGTCGCCGACCAGCATCAAGATCTTTTTTGCCATCGCGGTCTCCTGTATGGTTACGGGTGCCCGGCGGGGCGCACGCGCGGACGGACCGCGCGCCCGGCCCGCCCGGCGCGAGCCCATTGTGTTGCCGTTCGCGGCCGCCCGGGTAGTAACCCATTACCGCATCCTGTCCCGCAGCCTGTTCCGCACCCCTCCGGCATCCGGCCACCGCGGCCGGCCTGCCGGGCCGGCAGGCCGCACCAACGAGTTCCCATGCCCAATACCACCATCCAGTCGTCCGCCCTCGGCCACGTCACCGAATACCTGCGCGAGCGGATCCGCACCGTGCCCGACTGGCCGCAGCCCGGCGTGATGTTCCGCGACATCACCCCGCTGCTGCAGGACCCCAAGACCCTGCGCGTGCTGATCGACGTCTTCGTCCACCGCTACATGGACGCCCGCCTGGACCTGGTCGCCGGCATCGACGCGCGCGGCTTCATCCTCGGCGCGATCGTCGCCTACGAGCTCAACCTCGGCTTCGTGCCGATCCGCAAGAAGGGCAAGCTGCCGTTCCAGACCGTGTCCGAGGAATACGAGCTCGAATACGGCAGCGCCACCGTCGAGATCCACGCCGACGCCTGCAAGCCCGGCGACCGCGTGCTGCTGATCGACGACCTGATCGCCACCGGCGGCACCATGATGGCCGGGCGCAAGCTGCTCGAGCGCCTGGGCGCCACCGTGGTGGAGGGCGCGGCCATCGTCGACCTGCCCGAGCTGGGCGGCTCGCGCCTGCTGCTCGACAGCGGGCTGCCGCTGTTTACCGTGTGCCGCTTCGACGGGCACTGAAGCCGGGCGCGCGCCTGAATCAATCACCGGAGCCTCTGCCATGCCGGATCTGCTGCTGTTCCTCGTCACCTCGGTCGCCATCACGCTGGCGCCCGGGCCCGACAACCTCCAGGTGCTGGCGCGCGGCATGGCGCAGGGGCGCCGCGCCGGCGTGGTGGCGGCGCTCGGCTTCGCCTCGGGCTGCCTGTTCCACACCGTGGTGGCCGCGGTCGGGCTGGCGGCGGTGCTGCGCTCCTCGCCGCTGGCGTTCCAGTGCATCAAGTTCGCCGGCGCGGCCTACCTGATCTGGATCGGCATCCAGGCGCTGCGCTCGCGCGGCGCGCTCGGCCGGGGCGCCGACGCGCCGGCGGTGCCGCTGGCGCGGGTGTTCCGCCAGAGCGTGCTGGCCAACCTGATGAACCCCAAGGTGACGCTGTTCTTCCTGGTGTTCCTGCCGCAGTTCGTGCGCGCCGACGCCGCCCACGCGGGCTGGCAGATGCTGCTGCTGGGCATGGTGTTCATGCTGCAGACGGCGGTGGTGTTCTCGCTGTTCGGGCTGTTCGCCGGCGTGCTGGGCGACTGGCTCCGGCACCGGCCGCGCGCGGGCCGCTGGCTCGACCGCGTGGCCGGCGCCATCTTCGTGGCGCTCGGCGTCAAGGTCGCGCTGCCGGCCTGAACGCGCGCGGGCGGCCCGGCGCCGCCGCGTTGCGCCGCGTGCCCACGCCCTGTCCGCCCCCCGTCCGCGGCGTTGCCCGCCCATGCGTGGCGGCGCATAATGCCCTCTTGACAACGATACGATGGCCGGGCGGCACCTTGCGCCGGCATTTGCATCAGCTCCGGCATCAGCGCCGCGCCCGGCCCCGCGTCCGGCCCCGCATCTTCCGGCTCCTGCATCTGCCCTCGCAACGGCGGCACCGGTCACAAAAGGGCAGACCATGGGCGTTCTACTTCATTTGCTTTCCGGCGTGGCGCTGCTGGTGTGGGGCACCAACATCGTCAAGGTGGGCATCCTGCGCGTGTACGGCGCCAACCTGCGCCACGTGCTCTCCTCCAGCATCGCCAACCGTTTCACGGCGTTCGCCGCCGGCCTCGGCGTGACCGGGCTGGTACAGAGCAGCAACGCCACCGCGGTGATCGTCAGCTCCTTCGTCGGCCAGGGCCTGATCGCCGTGGCGCCGGCGCTGGCCATCATGCTGGGCGCCAACGTGGGCACCGCGGTGATGGTGCAGGTGTTCTCGCTGGACCTGTCGTGGCTGTCGCCGCTGCTGATCTTCGTCGGCGTGATCCTGCACCTGAGCTGGAAGGGCAACAAGCCCGGCCACGTCGGCCGCGTGCTGATCGGCCTGGGGCTCATCACGCTGGCGCTCGAGCTGATCTCCATCGCCACCCGGCCGGTGGTGCAGGCCGCCGGCGTCAAGGTGCTGTTCGGCACGCTGACCGGCGACCCCACGCTGGACATGCTGGTCGGCGCCTTCCTCACCATCCTGTGCTATTCCAGCCTGGCGGTGGTGCTGTTCTGCGGCGCGCTGGCCTCGGCCGGCGTGGTCTCGCTGCACGTGGCGATGGCGCTGGTGCTGGGCGCCAACCTCGGCTCCGGCATCTCCGCGCTGCTGACCACCTCGGGCAACAACCAGCCCGGCAAGCGCGTCACGCTGGGCAACCTGCTGTCGCGCCTGCTCGGCTGCGTGATCGCGCTGCCGCTGCTGGGACAGGCCGAGCGCCTGCTGGCGCTGCTCGACGCCGATCCGCAGCGGCTGGTGGTCAACTTCCACCTGCTCTTCAACGTGGCGCTGGCGGTGCTGCTGCTGGGCGCCACCGGCCCGCTCGCGCGCCTGTGCGAAGCGGTGCTGCCGGGGCGCAACACCGGCGACAGCCAGGTCACGCCGCGCCACCTCGACGCCGCCGCGCTGACCACGCCCACGCTGGCGCTGTCCAACGCCGCGCGCGAAGTGCTGCGCATCGGCGACCGCATCGAGCAGATGCTCGACAACATGCTGCGCGTGCTGCGCACCAATGACGCCAAGCTGGCCACCGCCACCTGCCGCATCGACGACGAGGTCGACGACCTCTACACCGCGATCAAGCTCTACCTCACCCAGATCAGCCTGGAAGCGCTGGACGAGCGCGACGGCCGCCGCTGGACCGAGATCATCTCGCTCACCATCAACCTCGAGCATGCCGGCGACATCATCGAGCGCATCCTGCTCGACGCGCGCGAGAAGAAGATCGCCCACAACCTGGCGTTCTCGGAAGCGGGCATGGAGGAAATCGCGCAGATGCACGCGCGCGTGGTGGCGAACCTGCGGCTGGGGTTGTCGGTGTTCCTCTCCGGCGACCTCAAGAGCGCGCAGCAGCTCATGAGCGAGAAAGCCACCTTCCGCGAACTGGAGCGCCGGTTCGCGCGCAACCACCTGCAGCGCATTGCGGTGCAGACCGCGGAGAGCATCGAGACCAGCTCGCTGCATCTCGACATCATCAGCAATCTCAAGCGGCTCAATTCGCTGTTCTGCGCCACGGCGTATCCGGTGCTGGAGGAAGCGGGGGTGCTGAATCGGAGCCGGATGAAGGAGGATGATGGGGAGCCGCCGGTGGGGGTGGTGTCTTCGGCGGGGGTTTGAGGTTGATGGGGGGGAAGGTTTTGGAGGTCTAAAGTCAAAGTCAAAGTCAAAGGCTTTCGCTCCTCCGGAGCGACCTACTTTCTTTTGTCCGAAAAGAAAGTAGGCCAAGAAAGCGGACTGCCTGGCCGGCAGGGGCAGAAACGTTGGGATTTCTCTTGTTGGTGGTTTCGTGGTGGGGCCTGCGGTTCTGCTGGGATCCTGCCGTTACCGGTGCGAGCGGCCACGATCTGGCTGGCGGTATGGGTTTCGGGGTCAGACCTATGATGGCGGGCGCACTGCTGGTTCGGGCATCTGCCGTTACCGGTTTTGGCGGTCACGGCGTAGCACCCTCGTGTTTTCGTGGTGGGCGTGGTGGACCGGGGCGCGGGTGTTGGCGGGTACGCGCTCGAATAGGGACCACCGCGCCCACCACGAAACCAGCACCATCTCTATGACGAGCCCATCCGCCCCGGTCGCGGCAGCAGCCCGAAGGGCCTGGACCAACGCCATCATGCAGCGCCACCACGAATCCAATTTCGTTTGCGACGCCGCAGGCGAGCAAACCGGTAGCGTCAGCAGTCTCATCGAAGCCAACGCGCGCACCACGAAACCACCACCAACCATAAGGTCTGAGTGCCCAGCCCCCCTGCAAGGGGTCTGCTTTCTTTGGTTACTTTCTTTTCAGACAAAAGAAAGTGACTGGCAGCCCCGCGCAGCGGGGATGTCATACGGCCGTTGGGTTCAAGCACCAACAACCGCCCGAGCCTCAAGGCCCACAACAGCCCGGACAAGGATCCCTCACCCCTTCGCCAACAACGGCGCCAAATACTTCCCCGTAAAACTAGCCCGACTCTTCGCCACCGTCTCCGGCGTCCCCTTGGCAATCACCTGTCCGCCGCCGGCGCCACCCTCCGGCCCCATGTCGAGCAGCCAGTCGGCGGTCTTGATGACGTCCAGGTTGTGTTCGATGATGACCACCGTATTCCCCTGGTCGCGCAGCTTGTGGATGACCTTGAGCAGCAGTTCGATGTCGTGGAAATGCAAGCCGGTGGTGGGTTCGTCGAGGATGTAGAGCGTGCGGCCGGTGTCGCGCTTGGACAGTTCCAGCGAGAGCTTCACGCGCTGCGCTTCGCCGCCGGACAGCGTGGTGGCGGACTGCCCCAGGCGGATATAGCCGAGGCCCACGTCGAGCAGCGTCTTGAGCTTGCGCCGCACCACCGGCACCGCGCTGAAGAACTCGTGCGCCTGCTCCACGGTCATGTCCAGCGTTTCGTGGATGTTCTTGCCCTTGTAGAGCACCTCCAGCGTCTCGCGGTTGTAGCGCTTGCCGTGGCACACGTCGCACGGCACGTACACGTCCGGCAGGAAGTGCATTTCCACCTTGAGCACGCCGTCGCCCTGGCAGGCTTCGCAGCGCCCGCCCTTGACGTTGAACGAGAAGCGGCCCGGGTCGTAGCCGCGTTCCTTGGCGGCGGGCACGCCGGCGAACAGTTCGCGGATGGGCGTGAACAGGCCGGTGTAGGTGGCGGGGTTGGAGCGCGGGGTGCGGCCGATCGGGCTCTGGTCGACGTTGATGACCTTGTCGAAGTGTTCCAGCCCCTCGATGCGGTCGTGCGGCGCGGGCTCGGCCGTGGAGCCGTACAGGTGGCGCGCCACCGCGTGGTAGAGCGTGTCGTTGATCAGCGTGGACTTGCCCGAGCCGGACACGCCGGTCACGCAGGTCAGCAGGCCCACCGGGATTTCCGCGCTGACGTTGCGCAGGTTGTTGCCGGTGGCGTTGACGATGCGCAGCAGCTTGTCGTCGTCGGGCGCGGTGCGCGTGGGCGGCACCTCGATGCGGCGCGCGCCGGACATGTACTGCCCGGTCAGCGAGTTGGGCGACTGCTCGATCTGCGCCGGCGTGCCCTCGGCCACGATCATGCCGCCGTGCACGCCCGCGCCGGGGCCGATGTCGACCACGTAGTCGCTGGCGCGGATCATGTCCTCGTCGTGCTCCACCACCAGCACCGAGTTGCCGATGTCGCGCAGGTGCTTGAGCGTGCCGATCAGGCGGTCGTTGTCGCGCTGGTGCAGGCCGATGGACGGCTCGTCGAGCACGTACATCACGCCGGTCAGGCCCGAGCCGATCTGCGAGGCCAGGCGGATGCGCTGCGCCTCGCCGCCCGAGAGCGTGTCCGCGCTGCGCTCGAGCGAGAGATAGTCCAGCCCGACGTTGTTGAGGAAGTTCAGCCGCGCGGTGATTTCCTTGACGATCTTGTCGGCGATCTCGCGCTTGGCGCCGTGCATGTCGAGCGTGAGGAAGTACGTCAGCGCGTCGCGCAGCGGCCAGCCGTTGATCTCGAAGATGGCGCGCGCCTGGTCGTTCTCGCCGAGCTTGACGTGGCGCGCCTCGGTGCGCAGCCGCGTGCCGTGGCAGGCCGGGCAGGCCTGGTTGTTCTGGTACTTGGCCAGTTCCTCGCGCACCGCGACCGAGTCGGTCTCGCGGTAGCGCCGCTCCAGGTTGGGGATGATGCCCTCGAAAGCGTGCTCGCGCACCGTGGTGCGGCCGCGCTCGTTCATGTAGGTGAACGGGATCTCCACCTCGCCCGAGCCGTGCAGCACCACTTCCTGCACCTCGGCCGGCAGGTCCTCGAAGGCCGTTTCCAGTTCGAAGTCGTAGTAGGCCGCCAGGCTTTGCAGCATCTGGAAGTAGAACTGGTTGCGGCGGTCCCAGCCCTTGATCGCGCCCGAGGCCAGCGACAGGTTGGGGAAGGCCACCACGCGCTTGGGATCGAAGAAGGTGATCTGGCCCAGGCCGTCGCAGCTCGGGCAGGCGCCCATCGGGTTGTTGAACGAGAACAGGCGCGGCTCGAGCTCCTGCAGCGAGTACGAGCAGATCGGGCAGGCGAACTTGGAGCTGAACACGTGCTCCTGGCCGCTGTCGATCTCCAGCGCCACGGCGCGGCCGTCGGCCAGCCGCAGCGCGGTCTCGAACGATTCCGCAAGGCGCTGCTTGATGTCGGCGCGCACCTTGACGCGGTCGACCACCACGTCGATCGAATGCTTCTCGGTCTTCTTCAGCTTGGGCAGCGCGTCCACCTCGTAGACCACCGCCGGCGCCTCGTGCGTGGTGCCGCCGCCCGAGCGGATGCGGAAACGCACGAAACCCTGCGCCTGCATGGTGTCGAACAGGTCGGAGTGCTCGCCCTTGCGGTTGGCCACCACCGGCGCCAGGATCATCAGCTTGGTGTCTTCCGGCAGCGCCAGCGCCGCGTCCACCATCTGCGACACGCTCTGCGCCTGCAGCGCCAGGTTGTGGTCGGGGCAGTAGGGCGTGCCGGCGCGCGCGAACAGCAGGCGCAGGTAGTCGTGGATCTCGGTGACGGTGCCGACCGTGGAGCGGGGGTTGTGGCTGGTTGCCTTCTGTTCGATGGAGATCGCGGGCGACAGGCCCTCGATCAGGTCCACGTCGGGCTTCTCCATCAGTTGCAGGAACTGGCGCGCGTAGGCCGACAGCGACTCCACGTAGCGGCGCTGGCCCTCCGCGTACAGGGTGTCGAAGGCCAGCGACGACTTGCCCGAACCGGACAGCCCGGTGATCACGATCAGCTTGTTGCGCGGCAGGTCGAGATTGATGTTCTTCAGGTTGTGGGTACGGGCACCACGGATTCTGATTTCTTCCATATACCGATTGTCTTCGCCAGGCGGGGCCGCCGGTCAGGTCGACAGGCCGGTCTCACGGAATTTCCAAGAAAAAAGCATGCCAGGCGCGGCTCCGGCGGCCCGCCCCGGGCCGCGCGGCGCCCGTTGCGGCGCCCGAAGCGCGGCGAAGCAAACCTGTTAATATACCGAACTTCGGTTTCCGGGGTTGCCAGCCCCTGTCCGGCAGCACCTGCGGGAGGCCTTTTTTGCGGGTTTGCCACGGGTTTGCGCGGTGCCCCCGAGGCGTTCCAGTAGTGTCCCTGCAGGGGGCCGCGGCGGCGCTCCGGACGGTGCCTCCGGTGAGGCCGCGCGGCAGCCTGGCGCGCGGCGCGCGCATCCGGCACGCCGCGCGGGCCGGTCCGGCAACCAGTCTCGGAAATTCCCACGATCGCAATGTCGTCGATCCATAGCTCCTCCCAAGATGCGGCCAAGGCCGACGATTCCAAGGCCGACGGCGCCAGCGCGCCGGCCGCCGGGCGCGACCGCATGACCCGCATGGAACTGCGGGCCAGCATCTCGCTCGCCAGCATCTTCGCGCTGCGCATGCTCGGCCTGTTCCTGATCCTGCCGGTGTTCGCCGAATACGCGGCCGGGCTGCCCGATGGGCACGACGCCCAGCGCGTGGGCCTGGCGATGGGCATCTACGGCCTGATGCAGGCCTTCCTCCATATCCCGCTGGGCTGGCTGTCCGACCGCGTCGGCCGCAAGCCGGTCATGGTCGCCGGGCTGCTGCTGTTCGTCGCCGGCGGGCTGGTGGCGGCGAACGCGGACACGCTCAACGGCATCATCGCCGGGCGCGCGCTGCAGGGCATGGGCGCGATCTCCGCGGCCATCACCGCCTGCATCGCCGACCTGACCCGCGAGCAGCACCGCACCAAGGCGATGGCCCTGGTCGGCGGCAGCATCGGCCTGACTTTCGCGCTGTCGCTGGTGATCGCCTCGCCGCTGCTGCACGGCATCGGCATGCCGGGCATCTTCACGCTGATGTCGGTGCTCGGCGTGCTCGCCATCCTGGTCACGCTGTTCCTGGTGCCCGCGCCGCCGCCGCCGCATCCGGTGCGCATGCCGTTCCGCGCCGTGCTGGCCAACCCCGACCTGCTGCGGCTCAACGTGGGCGTGCTCGCGCTGCACGCCTCCCAGGTCGCCATGTTCATGGTGGTGCCGGCCATGCTCAGCGACGCCGGCATGCCGCTGGACCAGCACTGGAAGGTCTACCTGCCGGTGGTGCTGGTGTCCTTCGTGCTGATGCTCGGGCCGATGATGGCCGCCGAGCGCTACGGCAAGGTGCGTCCCGTGCTGCTGTGCGCGGTCGGGCTGATGACCGCCGTGCAGCTGCTGTTCGCCGCCGTGCACGGCCTGTGGGGCATCGTCGCGGTGCTGCTGCTGTTCTTCGTCGCCTTCAACGTGCTCGAAGCCATGCAGCCCTCGCTGGTGTCGCGCTACGCTGCCGCCGCGCGCGGAGCCGCGCTCGGCGTGTACAACACCACCCAGGCGCTGGGCCTGTTCCTCGGCGGCGCGGCCGGCGGCTGGCTGCTCAAGCACGAAGGCCGCAGCGCCGTGTTCCTCGGCTGTGCGGTGGTGCTGCTCCTCTGGCTTATAATCGCCTGGAACATGAAGTCGCCCCCGGCGCGGAAAAGCAGTGCGCCGGCCGTCGCCGCCTGAAGCCGGCGGCAACGCCGGCGATGACGGAGGTGGGCCCGCAAGAGTTTCCCGCATCACTTATTAACGCTTTTCGCCGCAATTTGGCGTTAGCATGACCGCGCGCCCGACTCAATGGCCGGGGGCGCGTTATTCGTTTACGCGCATTTTTTTCCAGCGCATTTGTTTGCGCATCAGTCAAGGCATCGCCACGCCGCTTGCAGCAGAGGGCGTGGCCCTGGGAGAACACTCACATGGCATCGATCAATAAAGTCATCCTCGTCGGCAACCTGGGCGCGGACCCCGAAACCCGCTACATGCCCAGCGGCGACGCCGTGACCAACATCCGCCTGGCGACCACCGACCGCTACAAGGACAAGCAGAGCGGCGAGTTCAAGGAAGCCACCGAGTGGCACCGCATCGCCTTCTTCGGCAAGCTGGCCGAGATCGCCGGCCAGTACCTGAAGAAGGGCTCGCAGGTCTATATCGAAGGGCGCATCCGCACCCGCAAGTGGACCGACCAGTCCGGCGCGGAAAAATACAGCACCGAAATCGTCGCCGATCAGATGCAGATGCTGGGCTCGCGCCAGGGCATGGGCGGTGGTGGCGGCGGTGACGACATGGGCGGCGGCTACGGCGGCGGCCGCGAGTCGAGCGGCGGTGGCGGCGGCGGCGGTGGCGGCGGTGGCTATGGCGCGCGCGGCGGCCAGGCTGCCGGCGGTGGCGGTGGACAGCAGGGCGGCGGCGCGGCGCGGCGTCCGCAGCCGGCGCCGTCGAACGGCTTCGAGGACATGGACGACGATATTCCGTTCTGACCTCCCGTAACGGAAAGCCATAAACATCGAACCCCGCCGAGTGCGGGGTTTTTGGCATCTGAGCTGCAAGTTTTTTCTTGCATGTTCGTGTGTTTCTCTCCACCTTGAAGCGTTGTCCTGTTTCCGTGGGGCAGTGGCATGCGCACTCTGACTCGCTCGCTGGCGGGAGAAGGTTCCCTCGGGATTCGATTCGCCAGATTCGCTGGCGGTGAACGGGTTCCGGTGCTAGTCGATCGCCGCGGCCTCCGCGCCTATCTGCCCACGTTATCTGTTACCGCCCAGATTCGGAGCGCCGGCAAGGCACCGAACACCATGCTCGCCGCGCTCCATGCATGGCGGTGGCTTTACCGCCGGGCGGCGGCGCAATCCATCGATCTCCAGGCATTGGAAGGTCGCGTTGACCTTCCGTGCGCGTGCGCGGCGCTGGCGCACAACCGCCTTGCGTTTGCCACCTACGCCGACACCCGCTCGGTATCCGGCATGACGAAGCGATGTTCGATCAGGTCGGGTTGCGGATGGTAGTAGCGCAGGGCCATGGCGAACCTCCCCTTGGGTGCCGGGAGCCAGTTGGCGAGGCCTTCCGCGGGCGGTGCGCATTGGATGGCGAGATCCAGAGACCCGTCCGCGTTTCGCGTCAGCCCGGGCGTACGATCGCCGATGGCGTAGCGCTGGATCGGATTCGCCGTGAAGAAGCGCCGCCCGTCCGGCGCGAACTCGTACATCGACAGTGACCAGAAGGCGTTCACGGGCATCCGTGCAGGCACGTGCAGCCGGTAGCAGTGCGCGCCGTCGAGCGGCTGGCCGTCTCCATCGGTCAATGCACTGGCGTAGATGGCTTCCGGGCGCTCCAGCGCGCCGAGTCCGACCAGCGAGATATAGGCGCGGTACAAATAGTCGGTGCCGAAGTTGCCGATGTGGTCCATGCCGCTGAGCCAGGATCCGCGCGGTCCGTTCCGGCGGAGGCTGCCCTTGGGCGGGTGCTCCAGTTCGTGGCGCAGCGCGGGCCACAGGCGTGTCCAGGCCTCACGGATCTCCGGCGACAGCGTGTCCCACGCGGCCAGGTCGCCGGCGCGGACGCCCAGGTCGGCAAAGCCCGCCACCATCTCCTGTTCATGCGCTGGCACGCCGTTGCGCGCCAGCGCTTCGTTGACCAGCGCCAGGTAGGCGGCGGGGCGGGTCTCGTCGGGCGTGGCCTGGAGGCGTGCGGGCGGCACGGCGCTTGTGCCGAGCCGCATCTGTTCCTGCAGCGCATGGACTTGCGGCAGGTCCGACGGGCCGTCGACGAGCACGCGCGCCAGCAGCCAGACATCGTTGCACGGGGCGCGCGCCAGGACGGCGCCGTTGGGCAGCCCGGCCGGCGCGCTGGCGTGGTGCGCCGGCCCGGCGATGACGAACACGTGCGCGCCGGGGCCATTCGTGCGCAGGCCCAGGCAGGCGAAATTGTTGGTGAAGGCATCCATCAGCGCCACGCTGTAGTAGCGGCTGCCCATATCGGGAACCGTCAGCGTGGCGGGGCCGGCGGACAGGTCGAGCCATGCCAACGAATACAGCGTGTCGTTGTTCGGCATCGTCACCTGGCGCGCGCGGTCGTCCAGCAGATCGCGGTTGTGATGCAGCTGGTTGGCTGGCCTGCCGTGCGTGGTCTCGTGCTGCGTGAAGCGCCAGCGCGTGCGTGCCAGGTCGTGCAGCGCAAAGGTGTAGATAAAGGCTGCGCGGATGCGCTGGTCCAGTGCGGCGCGGTCTGTGGTCATGTCGGTTCCTCGATGGTGTCGTTAGTCCACGGTGATGTGGTTGGCGCGAATCACGTTGCCCCAGACCGCCACGTCGTCGCGCACGGTCTGCGCAAACTGCTCCGGCGTCTTGATTGGCGGATCGGTCATGTTCATTTGCAGGAAGCGCTCCCGTATGTCGGCGCTGGCCAATGCCTGGTTCACTTCCGCGTTGAGCCGCTGGACGATGGCGGCGGGGGTGCCGGCCGGCGCGAACAGGCCGTACCAGCTATCGGTGTCGAACGGGTAGCCCTGCTCGGTCATGGTCGGCACGTCCGGCGTGGCCGCGCCGCGCCGCGTGCCGCTGATGGCCAGCACGCGCAGCTTGCCGGCCCGGATCAGCGGCAGCGACGACGACGCATCGACCCATCCCACCTTCACGATGCCACCCTGCATGTCGTTCAGGATCTGCGGCACGGACTTGTAGGGCACATGCCGCATGCGGATGCCGCTCTGCATCCGCAGCGCCTCCATCGTCAGATGGCCGCCGGAGCCGATGCCCCACGACGCGTAGTCGTAGGCGTCGGGCCGCGCCCGCACGTGGGCGACGAACTCCTTCAGATTGCGCGCCGGAAACGCCGGCACCACCACCAGGAAGTTGCCGCCCGCGCCAATCTGGGCCACCGGCGTCAGGTCACGCAGCCCGTCGTACGGCATCTTTGGCTGCAAGGTCTGGTTGATGACCACCGTGGCCGCGTAGGTGAACAGCAGCGTCTGGCCGTCCGGCGCCGCCTTGGCGACGATGTTATTGCCGATGATGCCGGTGGCGCCGGGCTTGTTGTCGATCACGAACGGCTGGCCCAGCCGCCTGCCGATGACTTCGGCCAGCGGCCGGGCGAACAGGTCGGGGCCGCTGCCGGCCGACGCCGGCACGACCAGCCGGATCGGCCGCGACGGCCACGTGGCAGCGGCGCGGGCCGGGTGCAAGACCGCGCCCAGTCCAAGCCAGGCAAGCCACCGCAGGGCATCGCGGCGGCTGCGCCCGGGCGCCGCGCCGGTCATGAGGGAATGGGTCATCGCTGGCTCCTCAGTGGATGCCGAAGTTGTCGTCCGAACCGCTTTCCAGCACCATCGCGGCCGCCACATAGAGGCTGCGGGACACATAGCTGCGCACCTGTCTTGATCGGGCGCGCAGCCATTGGGCCTTGCGTTGGCGGGCTTCCATCACGGGCGGCGCGTCGCCGGGCGCCTGCGCCAGCAGGTCGATCACATGCAGCGCAAGCTGGATATCTCCGCGTTCGGCCAGCGCGCACGCATGCCGCACCACGGCGCCGTGGTCGGCGATTGCCGCCGCGATCTCGCTGGCCACGTCCTCGGGCGCGGCAGGATGCAGCGTCGTGGCATTGCGGTCCCACCAGCCGTTCTCGGACCGGTAGATATCGCGTGCGATGTAGGTCGGATCGCCGTAGGTCGGCTGCATGCACGGCTGCTCGAACAGTTCGGCCGGTGGTTGCAGCGCGGCCAGCATCTGGCGCTCGTTGCAGCCGGCGTTCATCAGCCGCACCACTTCCCCGCGCATCCAGCGCAGCGCGGCCGCCGTATGCAGCAGCACCTGCCGGCAGGTCTCCTCGCCGTGCAGGGTGGTCCCGAATTCCCGGGCCACCGTCTCGGGCCGCAGCCCGGCCAGGCGTTCCAGCGTTTCGGCCCAGCGCACCGTATCGCGCATCGTGCGGAACGGAGTGCCGATGTTCGGGATGGAGTCGATGACCGCCGGGCCGCCATACAGCAGCCGACTGCCCGGCAGCCACACGGCTACGGCATCGTCCGTCTCCGAGGGGGCCCACAGGATTTCGGCGCGACGATCGCCCTGGCCCACCGTGATGCCGTCGTGGAACGTCTCCGTGGGCACGCTTTGGCGCAGCTTGCCCGCCAGGGCGCCGCTGGCGTGCCGGAACTGGATCTCCGCCATGCGCTCCTGCATGCGCTGGGTCTCGCGGTAGCGGCTCTGGCGCGCCAGTACGTTGACGTGCGCCAGCACGCGTGGCGCCGGTTCGCCGCGCTGGGCGGCATGGTCGATCCACTGCTTCACACCGGCGTTGTAGCCCAGGTGTCCGTGGCTGTAGCAGAGCGCCAGCACAGGGAGGCTGGTCCGGGCGCGCAGCACTTCGATCATCCCGGCCGTCACGCCGCCGCCAGGGCCGCTGTCGACCACCAGCAGTCCGCCACCCACGTCGGCGACGAAACTCTGGCCCTGGCCGTGCAGCAGCCAGATGCCGTCTCCAATGGCGTCGATGCCGTGGCCGGTGATCAGCGCGGCGGGGCGGTCCTCGATTGTGTGCATGTGTTTCCCCTCCCAGTTGGCGAAGGGATATTCACGCGCAGACGCGGGACTATATGCAGTGGGGAAAGTCCCGGTGCGGCCGGGCGCGCCGGCTGCGCGGGCAGCGCTGGCGCGGCCTGGCGGGCGTTGCGGAATTTCAGGTGTGAACCGGCGGTTATCGCCTGTGGCCGGCCGGGAATTCCCGCCGGCGCGGCGCTGGGCTAGCCGACCGCTTCCGGGGGGTGCGGCACCTGGCGGCGCAGCGGACTGTCGGGCATCTTGCTCAGGTAGTGCACTTCACGGCGCAGCAGCTTCGCGAACTGCTCGGCCACGGGCGTCATCGGCGAATCGGCGCGATAGACCAGGCTGACGGCATGGCTGGGCAGCGGGTCTTCGATCGGCAGCACCACCAGGCTGGCGTTGGTCAGGCGGCCCGGCACGAGCTGGCGCGGCAGCAGGCACAGCAGCGAGCGGTCTTCGAGCAGCGTCTGGATCATGCCGATGGTGTCGCACCGTACCGCCACGCGGGGCAGCGGCAGGTCGCGGGCACGGAAGGCGTCCATGATCGCCGCGCCGGGCCCGTGCATCCGCTGCCCGGTCAGCACCCATTCCGAACCCACCAGCTCGCGCAGGGATCGGGCGTTGCGCAACGGATGCTCGCGATGCGCCACCACCACGGAATCGTTGTTGTACAGGGGCTCGCAGACGAACTCGCGCTCGATGCCCTCGTCGGGAATCGGGCTCACGGCCATGTCCATCGCGCCCGCGCGCAGGTTCGACAGATGGGCCGGATAGACGCCGCTGTCGATGCAGACCTGCACGTCGGGATGCTGGGACCGGAAACGCTTGAGCACCGCCGGCAGCAGCAGATGCGCCGGGCCGCCCGTGACGCCAATGCGGACCACGCCGTTGCGCGTGCCAAGCATCTGGGCCATCTCGTCGGTGGCCTTCCGGGCTTCGCTGGCGATGAGCTGGGCGCGGCGCAGGAACGCCTCGCCATAGCGTGAGAGCACGATGCCGCGCGTGGTGCGCGTCAGCAGCGGCACATGCAGTTCCTCCTCGAGCAGCCGGATGCTCTTGGTGATGGCCGGTGCCGACACGCCGCGCGCCTTGGCGCCGGCACGGATGCTGCCGCACTCGGCCACGGCGATGAAGTCCTGTACCTGGCTTAGTCGCATGGGTTCGTCTCCTGTCGCGGGCGTTCATGGCGGCGCCCTGTCCGCCAGCATAGCGCCAGCCGCGCGGCCACGGGATTACCCGTGGTGCTAACCGCTGGTTCACGCCGCAGCGATCTGGGAAGCTGCCGCATCCGATGCACGTGCCGCATGATCCGTTTCCATCGATGCCGTCATGGCATGCATTCGGAAGACAGGATGAAGACCCAGAACGACCTGCCGCTTGCAGGCATTCGCGTGGCCGAATTCGGCCAGTTCATCGCCGCACCGGGGGCGGCGATGCTGCTGGCCGACCTTGGCGCCGACGTCATCAAGGTGGAACCGCTGCGCGGCGACGGCGCCCGGCGTTTCGACGGCACCAGCCCGCAGAGCCCGATGTTCCTGGCCTACAACCGCGGCAAGCGCGCCATCGCGCTGGACCTGCGTCGTCCGGCGGGGCTGCAGGCCGCCCGCAAGCTGGCGTTGTCGTGCGACGTGGTGCTGCACAACGCGCGGCCCGGCTCGATGGAGTCGCTGGGCCTGGATGCCGTCTCGCTGCGGGACGTCCGGCCCGATCTGGTCCATGCCAGTGTCACCGCCTTCGGCACGCGCGGGCCGTCGCGCCTGCGGCCGGGCCTGGATATCGCCGCGCAGGCCGAAAGCGGCATGATGTCCGTGACGGGCGAGGCCGGCGGCCAGCCGCTGAAGGCCGGCTTCGCGCTGATCGATGCCGCCACGGCGCTGGCGACATCCAGCGGCATCGTGGCGGCGCTGTTCCGGCGCTTGCGCACAGGCCACGGCGATACCATCGAGACGTCGCTGCTGAACGTCGGCGTGCATCTGCAGGCCCAGCTCTGGGCCGAGTACCAGTGCTCGGGCGCGCTGCCGGCACGCAGCGGCAACAGCCAGCCCAGGGCGGCGCCTGCCGCCGACGTGATTGGCGTGGCGGACGGCCATATCGTGCTGTCGGCCTATCTCGACGAACACTGGGCGCGGCTGTGCACGGCCATCGGGCAACCCGGGCTGGCCAGCGATGCCCGCTTTGCCAGCAACCCGCTGCGCGTGCAGAACCGGCCGGCCTTGCTGGCGATCCTGCATGACGCGCTGCGCGGGTACTCGGGCGAGGACGCGTGCGCGCTGCTCGAACGGCATCGGGTGGTGGTGGGCGTGGTGCGCGACTATCGCCAGGTCGAGGTCAGCGCCGACGTGCACGCCAACGCAATGTTGATGGCTGTTGCCGACGGCGCTGGCGGTCACCTGTCGCTGCCGGGCCTGCCGTTCCGCATGGAGGCGGCCCCGCCTGCATCCAGCCCGGTGGTGCCCCGGATCGGCCAGCACACGGTGGAGGTGCTCCGCGAGCTTGGCTATGGCGACGACGCCATCGACACGATGGCCCGCGACGGCGCGATCGGTGTGGCGTTGCCGCGTCGCGAAGGCGCGGCAGCATGACCACCGCGCCGACTGTCCCGGCATCTCGCCACGAAGGCCGGGCGGAGCTCACCCTGAACCGCCCCGAGACGCGCAACGCCATCGATATGGCCACCGCCCAGGCCCTGGCCACACCAGGCGCGCGCGGCGCCTGTTCGCGACACGCCGGCAACGTACCGGCATGAACGGCCAATGCGCCGTGATGGAGACAGCAATATGCGTAGTCGGAAATCTGGCGTCCGCGTGGCCTTGCCGGTCATCGTGGCGGCGCTGGCCACGGGGTCCGGCATCGCCCCGGCCCATGCCGAGACCGCACCGTATCCCAACCGTCCGATCCGGATGCTGGTGCCGTCCGGCGCGGGCAGCGTGACCGACCAGACCGCCCGGCTGGTGGCGGAACGGCTCTCGGCGGCGTTCAAGCAGCCGGTGGTGGTGGATAACCGCCCCGGTGCCAACGGCATCATCGCCAGCGAGATGGTGGCGCGTGCCGAGCCCGATGGCTACACGCTGCTGTTCACGTACTCGGCCACGATGACCGTGAACCCGTGGACCACGGCCAGCCTGCCCTATGACCCCGTCAAGGATTTCACGCCGATTGCCCGGCCGGTTGCCCCGGGCGGCAACCTGCTGGCGGTGACGTCCACCGTGCCGGTGCGCAGCCTCAAGGAGCTCATCGCCCATGTCGAGGCAAGCCCCACCGAACTGGCCTATTGCTCGTGGGGCGTAGGGTCGGGCGGCCATCTGGCGATGGAGTACCTCAAGGCCAAGACCGGCATCCGCATGCGCCACGTGCCGTACAAGACTGCCGTCCAGTGCACCAGCGACCTGGCGGCCGGACACGTGACCATCGCCTTCACCGATTCGCTGTCTGCCATTCCGCATCTGAAGTCGGGCCGCATTCGCGGCATCGCCGTATCCGGCCCCGAACGCATGCTCTCCGCGCCCGAGGTGTCGACCATGGGCGAGCAGGGCGTGCCGTTCGAGCAGGCAAGCTGGCTTGCGCTGTTCGGGCCCAGGGGCCTGCCCACGCCCATCGTCTCGCGCCTGAACGCCGAAGTGAACCGCATCCTGCAATCGCGCGAGGGACAGCTGCGCTTTGCCTCGATGTACCTGAAGCCTGGCAAGCCTTCAACGCCTGACGAACTCGGGCAACTGGTGCGCGCCGATCTGGCTGCGTGGGGCGACATCGTCAAGCTTGCCGGCGTGACACCGCAGTAGGCGGCACCCTCAGCGTTGGCAGGGCCCCGCATCACCTGAAATAGCCACCAAGGAGACAAACGATGCAGCAGCGTAGAACGGGAGACGGCAGCGTGAGAGAGAGCAGAGCAAGCAGACGGCCATCGGGCATCGTGATCGGCACGAACCTGGGCCTCGGCATCGGCCTGGCCCTGGCCTGCGGCGGCGCGGCGGCCATGACGGCGCAGTTGTATGGCGTGGTCGACGCGTCGATCGAATATGCAAAGGGGTCGCAAAGCGTGGTACGGATGCGCGAAGGCCAGCAGGCAGCGTCGCGCTGGGGGCTGCGTGGCATCGAGGACCTGGGCGGAGGCACCAAGGCCAACTTCCTGGTCGAGTCCGGTTTCAATATCGATACCGGCACCGAGCTCTTCGGCAATGGCCGCCTGTTTGGCCGCCAGTCGTGGTTGGGGCTTTCCAACGAATCATGGGGCGAGATCCGGTTGGGCCGGCAGTACACGCCGTCGTTCTATGTCTTGCTGCGGCTCGATCCCTTCCTGCTGAACGGCATGGTGTCGCCATTCAACCTGCTGGGCACCACGGCGTCGCAAGGTATCGGGCAGGTCGCGTATGGCGCGCGCTTCGACAATGCCGTGCAGTACTTCTCGCCGACCTGGGGCGGCTTCTCGCTCGGTGCCGCCGTGGCCCCGGGCGAGGTGCCGGGCAATCCGCGTTCGGGCACCAACTTCGGCATGAACGCGATGTACGAAGCCGGCAACGCCTACGCGTTTTACGGCTACCAGGGCATGTACACGGGCACCAGCACGCCGCAGGTTCCCACTGCGCTGACGTCGAACCACTTCCTGGGCGGCGCGTACCGCTTCAAGCCGGTGAAGGTGGGCCTGCTGCTGGCACAGGCCGGCAGCAAGCTGACGACGACCCGGGTGGCGCGCCACTACGGCATCACGTTCAGCTGGAACGTCACGCAGAAGGGCACATTCAAGGCGGTGGCGCTCAAGCGGCAGATACTGGGCGGCGGCGAGCGGCCCTGGAGCATGACGCTCGGCTGGGACCACGATCTCAGCAAGCGCACCACCGCCTATCTGCGCGCGGTCTATGTCCACAACAGCCCCGGCGGCAGCGTGACGATCAACAGTATTGCCATCGACCGCGGCAGCGGTGACGACGCGCGCTCGCTCAGCGTGGGCCTGCGTCACAGGTTCTGACAGGACGCTTCGGCACAGGCCAGCGGCCTGCCGGACTTCCGCCCGGCAGGTTCCGTCGTTCGCCTCAGGCGCCGCTCACGGAGCGCGCATCCTCGGCGGCCTTCGCCGCGCTCAGGACGTGGTCGAAGCACAGCTGGCGGGTGGTCTCGGCATCCCGCTTCTCGATCGCCGACACGACCGCGTCGAGCTCCTTGATGGATTCGGCGAGCCGTCCGGTGCGCCCGAGAGACAGGCGGCGCAGAAGGGTGATGCGGTTGTTGAGCTGGGTGAGCATTTGCCCGGCAATCTCATTGCCGCAGCCTTCCATCAGGATGGCGTAGAAGGTGTTCTTGCCCAGCAGCAGGGCATCGGTGTCGGCGGATGCCTGCGGCGTGGCCAGGTATTGCAGCGCGGCTCTCAGCCGCGAAATCTGCGGGTCCGTCGCGTTGCGCGCGAAGCCTTCCCCGATGCACGCTTCTAGGTAGGCGCGCACGGCGTAGATCTGGCGCGCTTCCTCCGCGGAAATGGTTGCCACCACCGGGCCCTTGTGGGGAATGAGGTGAATCAATCCCTCCGCCTGGAGCTGCTGCAGCGCCTCGCGCAGGAGCGGCCGGCTCACGCCCAGGTTCTCGCATAGTTCCCGTTCCACGAGTCGCGCGCCCGGCAGGAAGCGGCCGGAAAGGATAGCCTGACGCAACCTGTCCGTCACTTGCTGACGCAGGGTGGTCATGTCGCGCTTGATGTACAGGTCTGTTTCCATAGATTGCCATGCTGGTTGCGCGAAATTATCCCAGATTTCTCGCCAAGCAGATTGTAAGACAATCTTATTGACTTATGAAAAGCCGCGCTCTACGATGGGAGCCGTTAACCAAAGGAGACACGCATGAACCAAGACCTGTTCGAGAAAGGCCTCAAGACCCGTCGTGAAGTGCTGGGCAGCGAGTACGTGGACGCTTCGCTGAAGAACGCCGACGATTTCAATCGCGACATGCAGGAGCTGGTCACGCAGTACTGCTGGGGCGACGTGTGGAACCGCCCCGGCCTCGAGCGCCGCACCCGCAGCTTCCTGAACCTCGCGATGATTGCCGCGCTCAACCGGCCGCACGAACTGAAGCTGCACGTGCGCGGCGCCATCAACAACGGGCTGACCAAGGACGAAATCAAGGAGGTCTTCCTGCAGGTGGCGATCTACTGCGGCGTGCCGGCGGCGATCGACTCGTTCCGCATTGCCCGCGAAGTGTTCAAGGAAATGGGCATCTAAGGAGCCGGCCATGAAGCAAATCGGATTCGTCGGCCTGGGGATGATGGGTTTCCCCATGGCCGGCCGGCTGGCGGCCGCGGGCGTGAACGTCCTGGCGTATGACGTGGTGGCCGAGACGCGGCAGCGTTTCGCCGCCGAGAACAAGGCGGCGCGCGTCGCCGCGGACCTGCAGGCGTTCGGCGACTGCGATGTCGTGGTGACGATGCTGCCGAACTCCGACATCGTCGACGAGGCGGTCCTCGCGCTGACGAAGGTGCTCGGGCAAGGCGCGCTCGTCATCGACATGAGCTCCGCGGACCCGGTGCGCACGCGGGCGTTGTCGGCAGCGGTCAAGGCCGCGGGCCTGGCCATGATCGACGCCCCGGTTTCCGGCGGGGTAAGCCGCGCAAGGTCGGGCACCCTGGCGATCATGGCCGGAGGCGATGCCGCCGACGTCGACCGCGCGCGGCCGTTGCTCGGCCACCTGGGTTCCACGCTCACCCGTGTCGGCGACATCGGCGCGGGCCATGCGATGAAGGCGCTGAACAACTACGTGTCGGCCGCCGGCCTGATTGCGACCGCGGAAGCCCTGATTGCCGGACAGCGTTTTGGCATCGACCCCAACATCATGGTCGACGTTCTGAACAGCTCCACCGGAAAGAACAACACGACGGAAAACAAGGCAAAGCAGTTCATGCTTTCCGGCGCGTTCAACTCCGGGTTCTCGCTGGCACTGATGGCCAAGGACGTTGCCATCGCGGCCGTGCTGGCCGAGGCCGTGCAGGCCGACATGCGGCTGGGCGCGCATGTCAACGCGCTGTGCACGCAAGCTTCCAATGCGCTTGGGAAAGCCGCGGACCACACGGAGATGTATCGCTTCGTCGAGCACCCGTAGCCTGCGGACCAGCCGCCAGGGCTTCCGACGGACAGCGCAAAGCCCGGGCGTTTCCCGAATTCCTCGATGTACGGATTTGCCGCGCCGCAAGGCGCGGTGGGCCGCGCTCGTCCCCGTGACGGCCGCGGGCCCGAAAAAACAAGGCGAATCGACAGAAGTCGCCGTTCAGACTGGAGACATCATGAAACGCATCCTTGCAGCAGCCACGGGTATTGTCATGGCGCTGACGTCAGCCATCGCGGCTGCTCAGTCGTATCCCAACAAACCGGTTCAGGTCATCATTCCGTATGCGCCCGGCGGGTCCACCGACGTGATCGGGCGGGCCTTGGGCGAAGCGATGTCGCGCAACCTCAAGCAGCCGGTGGTCATCGAGAACTCGGGCGGCGCCGGCGGGACCATCGGAACCGGGCGCGTCGTCAACGCGCAGGCGAACGGCTACACGCTTCTGTTCCACAACATGGGCATCGCTACCGCGCCGGCGCTGTACAAGAAACTGAACTTCGACTCGACCAAGGATCTGGATCCGGTCGGCCAGGCGGCCGACGTGCCGATGATCCTCGTGGGCGCGAAGGGGTTCGCGCCGTCGAACCTGAAGGAAGTCATCGCCACCATCAAGCAACGGCAGGGAGAAGTGCGCTTCGGCCATGCCGGCATCGGCTCGACCTCGCATCTTTGCGCGATGCTGCTGGCCAAGACGATCGGCACCGAAGTCACGATGGTGCCGTACCGCGGCACCGGCCCGGCGCTGCAGGACCTGCTCGCGGGGCAAGTCGACCTGTTGTGCGACCAGCCGGTGGCGACGGGGCCGTACATCAAGAGCGGTTTGCTGAAACCCTACGCGCTGGCCGCCGGTTCGCGCCTTTCGAGCCTGCCGGATGTGCCCACGTTCGCCGAAGCGGGCCTGGCGAATTTCGAGCTCGAGGTCTGGCATGGCCTCTACGCGCCGAAGGGCACGCCGCCGGCCGTCATCGAGCGCCTGAACCAATCCTTGCGCTTCGCGCTTGCCGACCCGTCCGTATTGCAGAGATTTGCCCAGATGGGCGTTGCGGTGCCGACGGCCGCGCGGCTGGACGCGCCGACGCTGGGGAAACGCACCAAGGCGGAAGTCGCGCGCTGGACGCCGATCATCAAGGCCGCGGGCATCTACGCGGAATAACGATCGGGCTGGTCTGTCCGCAGGCAGGCGGCGAGCCTGCCTTGTCGGCAACGCCGCCTCAGTCCGCTTCCGAAGCCGCCTTCAGCGAACCGATCTTCAGCGAGCCGTCCTCGCGTGGCGCCGCGGACGGCAGGCTGGCCCCGGCGGCGCCGGCCTGGCGCTCGGCGAGGGCTTCCAGCAGCGTGGCCGACGGCGTGAAGAACAGCCCGCCGGTGACGGCCTTGCTGAAGTCGAGCAGCCGGTCGTAGTTGCCGGGCGGCCGCCCCACGAACATGTTCTCGAGCATCTGCTCGATCGGCCGGGGCGAGCGCGCATAGCCGATGAAGTAGGTGCCGAACTCGCCTTTGCCGGGCTGGCCGAACGGCATGTTGTCGCGCAGGATCTTCACCTCTTCGCCGTTTTCCTCGAGCGTGGTGAGCGAGCTGTGCGACGACGACGGCTTGACCGCGTCGTCGAGCTCGATGTCCGAGAGTTTCGTGCGGCCGATGATCCGTTCCTGCGTCTCCACGGGCAGCTTGTTCCAGCCGGCCATGTCGTGCAGGTACTTCTGCACCAGCACGTAGCTGCCGCCGGCGAACGCGGCGTCCTCGTCGCCGATGATGGTGAAGTCGACGGCTTCGGCGCCGGTCGGGTTCTCGGTGCCGTCGACGAAGCCCACCATGCTGCGCATGTCGAAGTAGCGAAAGCCGTGCACTTCGTCCACCACCGACACGGCCTCGCCGAGCCGGCCCATCAACTGGGTCGCGAGCTCGAAGCACAGGTCCATCTGCTCGGCGCGGATGTGCAGGAGCAGGTCGCCCGGCGTCGCCACCGCGCGCCGGTCGCCGGCGCCGAATTCGCGAAAGGCGTGCAGGCCCGCGGGACGCGGGTCGCCGAACAGCCGGTCCCAGGCATCGGAGCCGAATCCGCACACGCACGAGAGGTTGCCGGCGGGCACGCGCTTGCCCACGGAGCGCACCAGCGCGGCGATGTCGGCGCACAGCGCGCGCACCGTTTCGGCGTGTTCGTCGCCGGGGGAAATGACGGCGACGATGAAGATCGCGCTGCGCGTGATCGGACTGCAGACGGCTTGCTGCTCGGGGATGTGGTTGGGCATGTCGGGGAGTGTTTTTTGCATCGGGTTCCAACAATAGCGGAACGATGCGCGCGGATCAATTTTGCGATGGCGCCGGCGCAGCCCGGGGCCGCCGGCCGTGGCCGGTGGTCCCGCGTGCCGCGCGCAGGCCGCTGCCGGTGACTGCCGACTATCCGGCGTGCCCCAGCACCACGGCCGCCTCGGCCGTCAGCATGAGAAAGGTGAGGGTTTCCTGGAAGTACAGGCGCACGGTGGTGTCGGTATGGCCAAGGTAGCCGATCGAGACGTCCTGGCCGACGTGCAGCTCGAAATCGCCGCCCCGCTCGGTGAGCACCACGCCGCCTTGCATCGCCGGCGCCCAGATGATGTCGCCGTCCACGAGCTCGCGGATGTCGCGCAGCACGGGATAACCGCTGTCGGTGGCGCCGCTCAGGGCCGTGAACGGCTGGTCGCCGAGCAGCAGCCGGTAGGGGCCGTCGACGCCGGCGCGGCGCAGCTGGTCCACCGCCTGCGCCACCACGGCCGGATAGCCGCTGATGTCGGCCGGCAGGGCCAGCGCGACATTGCTGGCGCCCTGGGCGATGCCCTGGATGCCGGCGGCCGCGTAGCCGTCGAAGACGATGCGGTCCTCGGCGTCGGCGAGCTTGCGGGCCGCGTCCTTGAGCGGCTGCAGGTCGGGATTGTTCGAGCCGCGCTCGACGCTGTCCATCTCCGCGCGCGACAGATCGAACGGCACGCGCAGCTCCACCAGCGCCCGCACGTCGCGCTGGGTGGCTTCGACGCCGTCGCCCGGCGCGGCGATCTGCCGCAGGTGGCCGGTGCCGACCGCGGCGAGCTCGGGCCCCTTCGGCCCGATCAGGTCCACCACGCGCCGCGCCGCGAAGTAGCGCTTGAGGGTGCGGGATGCTTCCTGCTCGATCTGTCCCCACGCACCTTCGGACAGCGGTGCGAGTTCCCGATGAAGATTGTTCATTTGAAGGCTTTCCTTTGACTGGCCGCCACGAGGCGCATCGTCATGCCGTCGTCGCGTGTTTCGTGTTCCCTTCCTCCGGCCACGGCCGCCGGCGTGCCGGCCGGGCGTGGCTGCCCGGTCATTCTCGATGAACGTCCCGGGCGGGGCAAGTGCGCGGCAAGGCTTCTTCCGCATCGTCTTGCTTCCGGCCGATTCCGCTGTGCCTCAAGGGACACTATCGGGGCGCCATCCGCGCCATGCGCGCCTGCCGCGAGTGCGGCCCGGGCCACCGTGCCGACTTCGTGCTGTCACCGTGCGCCGGCACAATCCGCAACGGATCGGGCCGGCGCGGACAAGCAGTGAACACGCCGTGGCCGTGCCCGGTGCCGCCTTGCCGATCATGCTGGACGTGCGTCCCCAGAGACGCCGCGAGCCGGCCGGGCGGTCATTGATCGCGGGGAACCACTGGAGCCGTCTGCTGGACGGCTCTTTTTATTGCGGCGCGCCCGCCTGTTACGGTTCGGTGCTCTTGAGATGGGTCCAGCGGTCCGGCCCGTCCTCGGTGGCGGCGGACAGCAGGATGGTCTGCCCGCAGACCTGGCAGCGATAGACGAACGCGTTGCCGCCCACGCCGGCGTGGAACGTACTGGCCTTGACGAGCCGCGGATGTGGCGGGAAATGGCCGGGGCGGTCGACTTGCGCCATGCACAGCTCGCAGAGTGACATGCCTGCCTCCTGGGAATGCGCTGCGCGAACCACGAAATGCTGTGGTGCAGCATGAGTCCAGTATAGAGGTCTTTCGGCGCGGGGGCAGCGTCGCCCGGGCCGCATACACAGTCGTTTGCGTTTTCCGCATGCGGCGTGCCGCGCACGCGCGGGGCGCCTCAGGTCGCCGCGGGTGGCGGTGGCGCCACCGCCAGCAGGTGGCGCACCTGCGGCGCGCCGGGGCCGCTGTGGAAGCGGCTGACGTCGCGCTGGAGGTCGGCGTCGGCGTTCGGCACGCGCTCGTGCTGGCGCAGGTGCTCGGCCCACGACTCCACCAGGAACCACTCGGTGAACGCGCCGGGATCGGCCGCGTCTTCCATCACGCCCCAGTTGAACGCGCCGTCGCGCAGGCGCTCCTCGGACAGCGCATGGACCGCGCGCAGGAAGCCGTCGCGGTTCTCGCTGCTGACGCGGTAGGCGATCTGGACCATCACCGGGCCGCGGTCATGCGCCACGGCTTCGGCCAGCGCCGGCTCGGGCCAGTGGTGCGCCGGCACGAGGTCGTCCTCGCCGCGCGGCAGCTTGACCCGGTGCAGCGCCACGCCGGCCACGGCCAGCCCGGCCGCCGCCGCCATCAGCCCCTGGGCGACGCCCAGCTCCTGCGCGACGAAGCCCCACAGCAGGCTGCCGCCCGCCATCGCGCCGTTGAAGACCATCTGGTACACCGCCAGCGCGCGGCCGCGCACCCAGTTCGGCAGGATCGCCTGCGCGGTGCCGCCGAGCGTGGTCAGCGCCATGATCCACGCCGCGCCCAGCAGGAGCAGCAGCGGCAGCGCCAGCCACACCGGGGGCGCGGCCGACAGCGCCGCCATCACCGCCGCGGTGGCGAGCGCGGACAGCAGCACCAGGCCGTCGGCATCGAGGCGGCGCTGCAGGCCGGGCATGGCCAGCGCGCCGAGGATGGCGCCCGCGCCGACCGCGCCGAGCAGGATGCCGTAGAGGCTCGCGCCGCCGTGCAGCAGCTGCTTGGCCACCAGCGGCAACAGCGCCCACACGCTGCTGCCGAAGGCGAAATGGCAGGCCGAGCGCGCCAGCACCACGTGCAGCCGGCGGTGCGCGCGCGTGAAGCGCAGCCCCGCGCGGAAGGCGCCGAAGAACTGCTCGCGCAGCGGGTCGTCGGCGCGGGCCGGGCGCTTCCACCACAGCAGCGCCGCCACCACGAAGACGTAGCTGGCGAGGTCGAAGCCATAGGTCACGGCCGCGCCGAAGGCCGCCAGCAGCAGCCCGCCCGCGGCCGGGCCGATGGCGCGCGCGATGTTGACGCCCAGCGCGTTGAGCGCCACCGCGTTCTTGAGCTCGCGCTGCGGCACCAGCTCGGGCACGATCGACTGCCAGGTCGGCCCCATCATGGCCGCGCCGATGCCGCCGGCGAAGGCCATCGCCACCAGGATCTCGATGGTCAGCGCGCCGCGCCAGGCCAGCGTCATCAGCGTGCCGCTCACCAGCGCCAGCGCGGCCTGGATCACGATCAGGAAGCGGCGCCGGTCGAGGATGTCGGACAGCACGCCGGCGGGAATCGCCAGCAGGAACACCGGCAGCGTCGCCGCGGCCTGGATCGTGGCCACGGCCGCCGGCGAGCCGGACAGGTCGGTGGCCAGCCAGGCGCTGGCCACGTCGCGCATGAAGCTGCCCACGTTGCCGAGTACCGTGGCCGCCCACAGCACGGCGAAGGTGGTCTGCGCCAGCGGCGCGAAGCTGCCCGCCGGCCTGGCGCCCGCGTCGCCGCCGGCCGCCGTCACGGCGCCGCCCGGTGGCGGGCCGCGCGGGCGCCGGGCCGGCAAGCGGGTACACGTGGGGTCATGTCGCTACCTCCGTCGGCTGGACGCCCGGCGCCTGTCGGCGCCGCGGGGCGTGAGTGCATGGTAGGCAAGGGCGCGAGGAAGCACAACGGGCATGCGCTGGCCACGGCCTGCGGCGCCGGCGGCACGCGCAATGCCGCGGCGTTCCGGCAGCGGGGTTTGCCGTTATATTCGGCGATATACTACGAGCCGGTTGCGCGGCCCGCGCGCGGAACCCAGATGACACGGAGGCAAGACGCCATGCTGACCGAAACCGCGCCGCAGGCGCATCCGCCGCATGCGCAGGACGCGCAGGATATGCAGGACGTCCGGCATTTCTCCGACAGCATCGCCGTGACCGGCGTGCTGCCGGGCAGCCGCAGCTTCGGCCGCGACGAGCTGCTCGCGCTGGCCGACGTGCGCAGCGGCCCGGCCACCATCGAGTGCTATTCGGGGCGGCACGTGCGCGACCTGGGCGGCATGCGCGGCGTGCGGCTGACGGCGCTGCTCGATGCGGCGGGCATGCAGTCGCTGCCGCGCGCGGTGTGCAAGCGGCTGGTCATCGCCGCGCTGGCCGGCGACGGCTACGCCTGCCTGTTCACCTGGCACGAGTTGTACAACACGCCGGTGGGCGAGGGCGCCATCGTGATGGTGGAGCAGGACGGCGTGGCGCTGCCGCCGTCCGCCGGCGGCCTGCAGCTGGTGTCGCTGGGCGACCTGCGCCTCGGCCCCAGGCAGGCCAGCGCCGTGAACCGCATCGAGGTGCGCGGCTGGCAGGCCGCGGGCTAGGCGCTCGGGGCGCCGCCATCGCGGCGGGCGGCGCGGCGGGGGGCCGCGCCGGGTCTTTCCGTCTTACTCCGCGCTGGCGCCGGAGTCCTTCGCCACCTTGGTCCACTTGACCGTCTCGGCGCGGATGAAGCCGGCCAGTTGCGCGGGCGTCATGTCGCCGGCGGTCACGCCCTGTTCCTCGAAGCGCTTCTGCACGTCGGGCTGCTTGAGCAGCTTGGCCAGCTCGGCGGCCACGCGCTGCTCCACCGCCGGCGGCGTGCCGTGCGGCGCCATCACGGCGTACCACGTGGTCACTTCGAAGCCCTTCACGCCGCTCTCGTCCAGCGTGGGCACGCCGGGGTAGGCGCCCGAGCGCTTGGCCGTCGTCACCGCCAGCGCGCGGACCTTGCCGCTGCGCACGTGCGGCGCGGCCGACGGGCTGGTCTCGATGGCCATCTGGATCTGGCCGGCGATCAGGTCGGTCATCATCGGCGCGCCGCCCTTGTAGGGCACGTGGGCGATGTCGGTGTGGGTCATCGAGCGGAACAGCTCGCCGGACAGGTGCTCGGTGCTGCCGGTGCCGGCCGAGCCGTAGTTGACCTTGCCCGGATGCGCCTTGATGTAGGCGATCAGCTCCGGCACGTTCTTGGCCGGGATCGACTGGTTGACCAGCAGCACGTTGGGCGTCAGCGCGGCCAGCCCGACGGGGTCGAGGTCCCTGATGAAGTCGTAGGGCAGGCTTTTGTAGATGCCGGGCGCCATCGTGTGCGCCACGGTGGCCAGCAGCAGGGTGTAGCCGTCCGGCTGCGCGCGCGCCACGATGCCGGCGCCGAGCGTGCCGCCCGCGCCGGGGCGGTTGTCCACCACCACCGGCTGGTGCAGCGCCTCGCCGAGCTTCTGGCCGATGGTGCGGCCGATGATGTCGGTGGTGCCGCCCGCGGCGAACGGCACCACCAGCGTGACCGGCTTGGCGGGCCACGGGTCCGCCGCGAACGACGCGGCGCCGGCGGACATGAGGAGGGTGCCGATGATGCCGGCGAGCGCGGCGCGGCGGGCGGTGGACTGCATGATGTCTCCTGGAGGGATGGCTCTTGTCGTGCGTGCGTCATGCGCCGGGCAATGCGAGGGCATGCGCCGGCGGGGCGCGCTGTTGGCGTGACTGTACGCAGCGCCGCCGGGCGGCGCCAGTCACGTTGCGGCAAGGGGTCTTCAGGATTCGTGAAGGGTGGCGCCGGGCCAGCGGCCCTCGGTGACGAGCGCGCGCGTCACGCTGGCCAGCACGGTGCGCGCGGCCAGCCCGGCCGGCGACAGTTCGTCGTCGCTCAGGCTGACCAGCAGGTTGGGCCGGCACACCGTGCCGGAGCCATTGCCGCCGTGGGTGCCGTTGCCGCCGTCGGCGATCTCGGTCATGGCGAGCGGCTCGCCGAGCAGCCGCGCCACCGCGGCGCCGGGCTGGATGGTGGCGCCCAGGCCGGCGCGCACCGCGTCCATCAGCATGGCCAGGCCGTCGATCTCTGCCACCACGTTGGGCTGGTGCTGGCCGCGCGCGAACGCCTGGTTGAGCAGCGCGCGCAGGCCGTGCGGGCTGCTCGGCAGGATCAGCGGCAGCGCGCCGAGCTGCTCCAGCTCCAGCGGGCCGCCGGCGGGCACGCCGGGCAGGCCGTCGCGCGCGATCAGGAACAGCCGCTCTTCCAGCAGCGGCGTCACGCTCCAGCGCTGGCCGGCCTCGACCTGGAACAGCACGGCGAGGTCGAGCTGGCGCGCGCCGATCATCGCGGCCAGGTTGCCGGACAGGTTCTCCACCAGGTGCAGGCGGATGTCGGGATAGCGCTCGCGCATGGCCAGCATGAATGGCAGGCCGAGCACGGCCACGGTGCTGGGCGCCATGCCCACGCTGACGTGGCCGGACAGGCGCGCGAGCTGGGCCGCGCGCACCGCGTCGTCGGCATGGCGGATGGCGAGCTGCGCCTGGCGCCAGAAGGCCAGGCCGGCGTCGGTGGGCACCGCGCCGCTGGAGGTGCGCTGCAGCAGGCGCGTGGACAGCTCGCTCTCCAGCCGGCTGATCTGCTGGCTCAGCGCGGAAGTGACCACGCCCAGCTTCTGCGCCGCCTGGCCCATGCTGCCCATCTCCACCACCTGGACGAAATAGCGTAGCTGCCGAAGTTCCATGTCTGTGTGTCTCTGGTTTTTCTGCTCGGGGGCGGCAGCCCGCATTGTGCACGGTGCCTAGCCGCGCGCCACCAGCGGCGCCGCCACGCCCTCGATCCGCACGTTGACGCAGGCCGGCTTGCCCGAGGCGATGGCGCGCCGCACGGCGGGCAGCAGTTCGTGCGCCTCGCGCACCAGCTCGCCGTGCCCGCCGAAGGCCGCGCACACCTGGTCGTAGCGCGTGGGCAGCAGCTCGCAGCCGACCAGCCGGTCCCGGCCGTAGCTGTTCAACTGGATCTGGTACTCGGCGTTCCAGCGCGCGTCGTTGCCGACCACGGCGACGAACGGCAGGCTGTAGCGCAGCGCGGTGTCGAACTCGGCGATGTGGAAGCCGGCGCTGCCGTCGCCCATCATGGCGATGACCGGGGCTTCCGGCTGCGCCAGCCGCGCCGCCAGCGCCATCGGCAGGCCCGCGCCGATGGCGCCGGCGGGGCCGTTGACGAGGCGGTGCGGCGCGTGCAGGCAGGCCTGCGCCCACTGCCCGAACTCGCCGCCGTCGGAAACCAGCACCGCGTCGGGGTGGCTGTCCAGGATGGTCTGCAGCGGGCGGCAGGCCTGCACCGGGTGCAGCGCGCCGGCGCCGGCCGCGGTGTCCCACGCCGCCGGCCGGTAGCGGATCGCGGCGTCCACTTCGCCGCGCCACGCGGCGTGCGCCTGGCTGCCGGCCGCGAGTTGCGTGAGCTGCGCGATGGCGCTGCCCACGTCGGCCTGCCGCGCGAAGCGCAGGCGCTCGCCGGCGGCGCGCCGGCTGCGCGCGAGTTCGTCCGCGTCGGCGTCGATCTGCAGGAAGGCGCAGTCCGGCGCGAACGCGGGCGCGGCGCCGAAGCGCAGCGTGAAGTCCAGGCGCTTGCCCAGCAGCAGCACGCAGTCGGCGCGCGCCAGCATCTGCGCGAACGCGCCCAGGCCCGGGTCGGCGATGCCGCGCGGGCTTTCCATGCCGGCCACCGGGATGCCGGTGCCGGCTTCCAGCGCCGCCGTGGCGGCGCGCCCGCGCGCGCTCAGCCACGCCGGCCCGGCCAGGATCAGCGCGCGCCGCGCGCCGGCCAGCAGCGCCAGCACGGCGCGCGCGTCGTCCGCGCCGAACGCGGGCGCGGCGGGTGGCGCGGCGACGGACGCGGGCGCGCCGGCCGGGCCCACGAGGTCTTCGAGCGCGTCGGTCGGCAGGCTCAGGTGCACCGGGCCGGGCCGGCCGGCGGCGGCGATGCGCATCGCCAGCGCCATGTCGGCGGCGACCGCATCCGCGCCGGCGCAGGTCCACGCGGCCTTGCACACCGGCGCCGCCATCTCGGCCTGGCGCATTTCCTGGAACGCGCCGAAGCCGTGCTGCCGGTTCGGCGCGTGGCCGGACAGCAGCACCACCGCGGACTCCGACATCTGCGCGGTGTAGAGCGCCGACACCGCGTTGGCATGGCCGGGGCCGCCCGTCACCAGCGCCACGCCGACCTCGCCGGTCAGGCGCGCCCAGGCGTCGGCCATGTGCACGGCGGCGGCTTCGTGGCGCACGTGCACCAGCGCGATGCCGGCGCCGAGGCAGGCATCGAAGACCGGCATCACGTGGTTGCCGGACAAGGTGAACAGGCGGCGCACGCCGGCCCGCGCCAGCGTGGCGGCGAGCGCGTCGGCGCCGCGTGGGGACTTCGCCATCGTTTTTTTTCCGTTCTCGTGGTTTCGGTGTGGGCCGGGCGCCGCCCGCGGCGCGGCCATGCCCGCAGTTTGCCAGCCCGGCGGCGTATCCGTCCCTGTTTTCTCCTGACAGCGTACTGTCAGGAGATGTCAGCGCCACACCCGGCAAGCGGGCGCGCGCGCGTGCTTCGGGATAGGATAGCGGCCTGATCGTACCAATACCGCATGCTGCGTGCCGCCGGTGACACTCGCCGCCGCGCCCCGCCCACCCGCAGCAAACCGCAAGCCAAGAGGACGCAAGCCATGTCATCCGGTGTCATCCGCATCCGCGGAGCCCGTCAGCACAATCTCAAGAATCTCGACCTCGACCTGCACACCGGCGAAATGACCGTGGTGACGGGGCCGTCCGGGTCGGGCAAGTCGAGCCTGGTGTTCGACACGCTCTACGCCGAGGGCCAGCGCCGCTACGTCGAGACCTTCAGCGCCTACGCGCGCCAGTTCCTCGACCGCATGGACCGGCCGCAGGTGGACCGCGTGGACGGCGTGCCGCCGGCGATCGCCATCGACCAGACCAACCCGGTGCGCAGCTCGCGCTCCACGGTCGGCACCATGACCGAGCTCAACGACCACCTCAAGCTGCTTTACGCGCGCGCGGCCGAGCTGTTCGACCGCAAGACCGCGCAGCCGGTGCGCCACGATTCGCCCGAGACGATTTATGCCGAATTGCAGGCGCGCGCCGCGCAGGACGATCCGCGCCTGGTGGTGACGTTCCCGGTGGAGCTGCCCGAGACCACCACCGAGGCCGAGATCGCGCAATGGCTGTCGGTCAGCGGCTACACGCGCGTGCAGGCGCAGCGCGTGGTCGCGTCGCCGACCGGCCCGCGCAAGGTGCTCGACGTGGTGGCCGACCGCTTCCGCCTCGGCAACACGGAGAAGGCGCGCGCGCTGGAGGCCATCGAGGCCTCGCTCAAGCGCGGCGGCGGCCGCGTCAACGTCTACGTGCTCAACGCCGCCGACGAGGCGGCCGGGCCGCAGGTGTGGCGCTTCTCCACCGGCCTGCACAGCCCCGAGAGCGACATCCGCTACGCCGACCCGCAGCCCGCGCTGTTCTCGTTCAACTCCGCCTACGGCGCGTGCGAGACCTGCCGCGGCTTCGGCCGCGTGATCGGCGTCGACCTCGGGCTGGTGATCCCGGACGAGCGCAAGAGCCTGCGCGACGGCGCCATCAAGCCGATGCAGACGCCGGCCTGGAAGGAATGCCAGGACGACCTGATGCGCTACGCCGCCCGCGCCGGCATCCCGCGCGACGTGCCGTGGTCCAGCCTGACCGCGGCCGAGCGCGCCTGGGTCATCGACGGCTCGCCCGACTGGAACGGCAAGTGGAACACGCACTGGTACGGCGTCAAGCGCTTCTTCGACTATCTCGAGTCGAAGGCCTACAAGATGCACATCCGCGTGCTGCTGTCGAAGTACCGCAGCTACACCCCGTGCGAGACCTGCGGCGGCGCGCGCCTGAAGACCGAGGCGCTGCTGTGGCGCCTGGGCGGCAAGGCCGGCGCCGACGCCGTGTGCGAGCCGGCGCGGCGCTTCCTGCCGCGCGGCGTGGACTGGGACCGCGGCCAGCTCGAGGCGCTGCCGGGCCTGACCGTGCACGACCTGATGCTGATGCCGATCGGGCGCATCCGCCAGTTCTTCGACGAGCTCACGCTGCCGAGCCTGATGCTCGACGACGCGCTCAAGCTGCTGCTGGCCGAGGTGCGCACGCGCCTGAAGTACCTGTGCGACGTGGGCCTGGGCTACCTCACGCTGGACCGCCAGAGCCGCACGCTGTCCGGCGGCGAGGTGCAGCGCATCAACCTGACCACGGCGCTCGGCACCTCGCTGGTGAAGACGCTGTTCGTGCTCGACGAGCCCAGCATCGGCCTGCACCCGCGCGACCTCAACCGCATCGTCGAGGCCATGCGGCGCCTGCGCGACGCCGGCAACACGCTGGTGGTGGTGGAGCACGACCCGTCCGTGATGCTCGCGGCCGACCGCCTGATCGACATGGGTCCCGGCCCCGGCGAGCGCGGCGGCAACATCATCTATGACGGCACGCCGGGCGACATCCGCGCCGCCGGCACGCTCACCGGCGAATACCTCGCCGGGCGCCGCCAGGTGACCGACCTGTCCGCGTGGGCGCCGCGCCCGGTGGACGCCGCCACGCCGCGCATCGTGCTCGAAGGCGCCACCGAGCACAACCTGCGCGACGTCACCGTGGCGATCCCGCTGCAGCGCCTGGTGTGCGTGACCGGCGTGTCCGGCTCGGGCAAGTCCACGCTGCTGCAGGACGTGCTCTACCCGGCGATGGCGCGCCACTTCGGCAAGTCCACCGACGCGCCCGGCGCGTTCCGCCGGCTGGAAGGCGCCGGCCAGGTCAGCGACGTGGTGTTCGTCGACCAGTCGCCGATCGGCAAGACCGCGCGCTCCAACCCGGCCAGCTACGTCGGCGCGTTCGACGAGATCCGCAAGCTGTTCGCCAAGGCGCCGATGGCGCTGCAGCGCAGCTACACCGCCGGCATGTTCAGCTTCAACTCGGGCGACGGGCGCTGCCCCACGTGCGGCGGCTCCGGCTTCGAGCACGTCGAGATGCAGTTCCTCTCCGACGTCTACCTGCGCTGCCCCGACTGCGACGGGCGCCGCTACCGCGCCGAGATCCTCGAGGTGAAGATCGAGCGCGCGCTGCCGGGCCAGCCGCCGCGCCCGCTCAGCGTGGCCGACGTGCTGGAGCTGACCGTGAGCGAGGCGGTGGCGTATTTCGCCGGCGACGCCGCGGTGCTGCGCGTGCTCCAGCCGATCGTCGACGTGGGCCTGGAATACGTCAAGCTGGGCCAGCCGGTGCCGACGCTGTCGGGCGGCGAGGCGCAGCGCCTCAAGCTGGCCGGCTACCTGGCCGAGACCGCGCACGGCGGCATGGCGTCGCGCAACAAGCCGCTGCCGCACGAAGGCCGGCTGTTCATGTTCGACGAGCCCACCACCGGGCTGCACTTCGACGACATCGCCAAGCTGATGCGCGCGTTCGGCAAGCTGCTCGACGGCGGCCATTCGCTGATCGTGATCGAGCACAACCTCGACGTGGTGCGCGCGGCCGACTGGATCATCGACCTCGGCCCCGAGGGCGGCGACGCCGGCGGCGAGGTGCTGTGCGTGGGCACGCCGCAGGACGTGCGCGGCTGCGCCGCGTCCCACACCGGGCAGGCGCTGCTGCACTACGACCGCGCCATCGGCCACGCCTTCGCGCTCGACGACGAAGGCGTGCCGCTGCAGGCCGCGCTGCGCGCCGCGCGCGAGCGCCGCGCGGTGGAAGGCGTGGACGTGGTGCGCATCGTCAACGCGCACGAGCACAACCTCAAGGCGCTCAACGTCGACATCCCGCACGGCAAGTTCAACGTGGTCACGGGCGTGTCCGGCTCGGGCAAGTCCACGCTGGCCTTCGACATCCTGTTCCACGAAGGGCAGCGCCGCTATCTCGAATCGCTCAACGCCTACGCGCGCTCGATCGTGCAGCCGGCCGGGCGGCCCGAGGTGGACGCGGTGTACGGCATCCCGCCCACGGTGGCGATCGAGCAGCGCCTGTCGCGCGGCGGGCGCAAGAGCACGGTGGCGACCACCTCCGAGGTCTGGCACTTCCTGCGCCTGATGTACGTGAAGCTGGGCATCCAGCACTGCATCCACGACGGCACGCCGGTCACTTCGCAGAGCCCCGAGTCCATCGCCGCGCAGCTGCTGCGCGACTACAAGGGCCAGCACGTGGGTTTGCTGGCGCCGCTGGTGGTCAACCGCAAGGGCGTCTACACCGACCTCGCCAAGTGGGCCAAGGCGCGCGGCAACACGCACCTGCGCGTGGACGGCGAATTCCTGCCGGTCGATCCGTGGCCGCGCCTGGACCGCTTCCGCGAGCACACCATCGAGCTGCCGGTCGGCGACATCAAGGTCTCGGCCGAGAACGAGGCCGCGCTGCGCGCGCTGCTCGGCCAGGCGCTCGAAGCCGGCAAGGGCGTGATGCACCTGCTGGCGCCGCTCGACGGCCTCGGCCACGCGATGGGCAACGGCGGCACGCGCGGCATCGGCGCCACCACGGTGTTCTCCACCAAGCGCGCCTGCCCGGTGTGCAGCACCAGCTATCCCGAGCTGGACCCGCGCCTGTTCTCGTACAACAGCAAGCACGGCTGGTGCCCGAGCTGCGTCGGCACCGGCCTCACGCTCACGCGCGAGCAGCGCGCCGCCTTCGACGACACCGTGATGGCCGACGACAACCGCGGCCGCGAGCAGACCCTGCCGTCCGAGCAGCAGGAGCCCGACGACGTGGCCGACCTGCCGTGCCCCGACTGCGGCGGCACGCGCCTGAACCCGGTGGCGCGCGCGGTCACGTTCGACGCGCACGCCATCACCGACGTGGCGCGGTGGACCGTGTCCGACACCCACCGCTGGGTGCAGACGCTGCGCCTGGCCGGGCGCGACGCCGAGATCGCGCGCGACGTGGTCAGCGAGATCCGCAGCCGCCTGCAGTTCCTGGAAGAAGTGGGCCTGGGCTACCTCAGCCTGGACCGCGCCGCGCCCAGCCTCTCGGGCGGCGAGGCGCAGCGCATCCGCCTCGCCGCGCAGCTCGGCAGCAACCTGCAGGGCGTGTGCTACGTGCTCGACGAGCCCACCATCGGCCTGCATCCGCGCGACAACCAGATCCTGCTCGACGCGCTGCGCAAGCTCGGCGAGAAGGGCAACACGCTGGTGGTGGTGGAGCACGACGAGGACACCATCCGCCGTGCCGACCACATCATCGACATCGGCCCCGGCGCCGGCAAGCGCGGCGGCACGCTGGTGGCGCAGGGCGGGGTGGCGGCGCTGTCGGCCAGCCCCGACTCGCTGACCGGCCAGTTCCTCGCGCACCCGATCCTGCATCCGCTGCAGCCGCGCCGCGCGGTGCGCCCCGAAGGCAAGGGCCGCGAGGCGGTGCCGGCGCAATGGCTGACCGTGCACGGCGCCTCGCTGCACAACCTGCGCGGCGTCACCGCCGGCATCCCGCTCGGGCGGCTGGTGGCGATCACCGGCGTGTCCGGCTCGGGCAAGTCCACGCTCGCGCGCGACGTGCTGATGACCAACCTGCTCGACGCGGTGGGCCGCTCGGTGATGTCGTCGCCGGCCACGCGCCGCGCGCGCAAGGCCGCCGGCGCCGATGCCGCCAATGCCGCGCGCACGCGCAGCGCCGCGCGCGCCGAGCCGCGCCGCAAGCTCGACGTCGCGCACGACTGGCAGGGCTGCGACGCCGTCACCGGCTTCGAGAGCATCGACCGCGTGCTGGAAGTGGACCAGACCCCGATCGGCAAGACGCCGCGCTCGTGCCCGGCCACCTACATCGGCGTGTGGGACACCATCCGCAAGCTGTTCGCGCAGACGCTCGAAGCCAAGGCGCGCGGCTACTCCGCCTCGCGCTTCTCGTTCAACACCGGCGACGGTCGCTGCCCGGCCTGCGAAGGCCAGGGCGTGCGCACCATCGGCATGAGCTTTCTGCCCGACGTGAAGGTGCCGTGCGACGTCTGCCACGGCCAGCGCTTCAACCCCGAGACGCTGGCGGTGACGTGGCGCGGCAAGAACATCGGCGACGTGCTGACGATGGAGATCGACGAGGCGGTGGAGTTCTTCGCCGCCATGTCCAACATCGCCCATCCGCTGCAGTTGATGAAGGACGTGGGCCTGGGCTACCTCACGCTGGGCCAGCCCTCGCCCACGCTGTCCGGCGGCGAGGCGCAGCGCATCAAGCTGGTGACGGAGCTGTCCAAGGTGCGCGACGACATCACGCGGCGCGGCCAGCAGGCGCCGCACACGCTCTACGTGCTGGACGAGCCCACCGTGGGCCTGCACATGGCCGACGTGGCCAAGCTGATCCGCGTGCTGCACCGGCTCGCCGACGGCGGCCACAGCGTGGTGGTGATCGAGCACGACCTCGACGTGATCGCCGAGGCCGACTGGATCATCGACCTCGGGCCGGAGGGCGGCGTGGCCGGCGGCGCCATCGTCGCCGCGACCGATCCGGAAGGGCTGGTGAAGGTCAAGGCCAGCCATACCGGGGCGGCGCTGGCGCCGGTGCTGGCGCGCGGGCGGGCAGTCGCCGCGCCGGCCGGCACGCAGGCCGCGCGGCCGCGGAAAGTCGCGGTGTCCTAGGGTCCGGCGCGGCGGCGCGGGCGCGCCGCGCCGTGCACCAACCTGGGCCGCGCCCGCCTGCCCGCCTGCACCAACTTGAGCGGCGCGGCGGCGGATTGCCGGAAAGCGGCCAAAGTGGCCATATGGAATACTCGGAAATGGCTATCCAAAGTAACGCCAATGCGCCCTATAGTTGTGCGCACGGTCACTCTACGGATAGATCCAGATATGAGGCAGGCGATTGAGCGCCAGGCGGCAACGCAGGCGCAGGCAGGCGGCATGCATGGCATGCCGGATCCGCTCGGCGGCGACGGGCTGTTTGCCGTGTCGACACCCAAGCTCGACCTCCGGCAGGCGCAGGCGCTGGCCGCGGAAGTGTATGGCATCGACAGCCGCGCGACGGTGCTGAGCAGCGAGCGCGACCAGAATTTCCGGCTCGACGGCCGCGATGGCGGCACCTACGTGCTCAAGGTCACGCACCCGGCCGAGGATCCCGGGGTAACGGATTTCCAGACCCAGGCGCAGCTGCACCTGATGCGTGCACAGCCGGCGCTGCCGGTGCCGGGCATCCTGCCGACCACGAGCGGCGAGAGCATCCACTGGCGCGAGGTGGGCGCCGGCGGGCTGCGCCAGGCGGTGCGGCTGATCACCTTCCTGCCCGGCGTGCCGCTGTACAAGGTGGCGCGCAGCGCCAGGCAGCGCCAGGCCCTCGGCGGCGCCCTGGCGCGCTTCGACCAGGCCCTGGCGGGCTTTTCCCACGCGCATTCGAATCACCGGCTGCTGTGGGACATCCAGCACGTCTCCCAGCTGCGTCCGCTGCTGGCCCTGGTCGAAGACAGCCCGCGCCGCGCGCTGGCCACGCGGTTCCTCGACCACTACGAGCAGGCCACCGCGCAGCGGGTCGCGGGCCTGCGCCGGCAGGTCATCCATAACGATCTCAACGCCTACAACGTGCTGGTGGACGAGCACGACACCGAGCGCGTGACCGCGATCCTGGATTTCGGCGACATGGTGGAGGCGCCGCTGGTCAACGACCTCGCCGTGGCGTGCGCCTACCAGCTCGCCGACGCGCCCGACCCGCTGGCGACGGCGCTCGACTGCATCCGGGCCTACCACCGCGTCCTCCCGCTGACCGAGGCGGAGGCCGGCGTGCTGCCCGACCTCATCGCCGCGCGGTTGCTGATCACGGTGCTGATCACCGGCTGGCGCGCGCGGCAGCATCCCGAGAACAGCGCATACATCCTGCGCAACAATGCCCTGTCGTGGACCGGCCTTCATCGCCTGGCCGCGTTGCCGCGCGGGCAGGCTGAACACACCGTGCTAGAGGCGATCGGCGGCGAACCGGAGAACCACCATGAGTAAAGACAAGGCCATGCTCAACGCCTTCGACCCCGCGCGGTCGGGCACGCTGGGCGACATCGACCGCGCGCTGATCGAGCGCCGGCAGCGGCTGCTGGGGCCGGCATACCGGCTCTTCTACGAAGAGCCGCTGCACATGGTCCGCGGCGAGGGCGTCTGGCTGTACGACAACACCGGCAAGGCCTACCTTGACGCCTACAACAACGTGGCATCGGTCGGGCACTGCCGCCCCGAGGTGGTCGAGGCCATCGCCCGGCAGGCCGCCACGCTCAACACCCACACGCGCTATCTGCACGAAGGCGTGCTGGACTACGCGGAGCAGCTGCTGGCCACCTTTCCCGCCGAGCTTTCGCAGGCGATGTTCGCCTGCACCGGCAGCGAAGCCAACGACCTGGCGCTGCGCATCGCCCGCCGCCACACCGGCGGCACCGGCGTGGTGGTGACGCAGTTGGCCTACCACGGCGTCACCGCCGCCGTCGCGGCGATCTCGCCGTCGCTGGGCAAGTCGGTCCCGCTCGGCGCGGACGTGCGCGCCGTGCCCGCGCCGGACAGCTATCTCGGCGACCCGGACACCGTGGGGGCGCAGTTCGCGCGCGACGTCCAGCACGCCATCGACGACATGCTCCGGCACGGCATCCGGCCGGCCGCGCTGATCGTGGACACGCTGTTCTCGAGCGACGGCGTGTTCGCCGACCCGCCCGGCTTCCTGCGCGAGGCGGTCGAGGTAATGCGCCGCGCCGGCGGCATCTTCATCGCCGACGAAGTGCAGGCCGGCTTTGCCAGGACGGGGACCGCGATGTGGGGCTTCCAGCGCCACGGCCTGGTGCCCGACATCGTCACGATGGGCAAGCCGATGGGCAACGGGCATCCGGTCTCGGGCCTGGTGGCCAGGCCGGAAGTGATCGCGGCGTTCGGCCGCGAGGCGCGCTACTTCAACACGTTCGGCGGCAACCCGGTGTCCTGCGCGGCCGCCCGGGCGACGCTGGACGTGATCCAGAAGAACGGGCTGCAGGAGAACGCGGCCGCGATCGGCGACTACATCCGGCAGGGCTTCGCCGAGCTGGCGCGCCGGCACGACCTGATCGGCGACGTGCGCGGCGCGGGCCTGTTCATCGGCGTGGAGCTGGTGCGCGACCGCGCGGGCAAGCAGGCCGCGGCCGACGAGGCCGGCCGCGTGGTCAACGCGATGCGCGAGAACGGCGTGCTGATCAGCACCACCGGCCCGCGCGGCAACGTGCTGAAGATCCGGCCGCTGCTGCCGTTCAGCCGCGCCAACGCCGACCTGCTGCTGGAGGTCGCCGACCACGCCCTGCGCGCGGCCTGAGCGTCCGGCGTCCGGCATTCAGCGTTCAGCGTTCAGGCCGGCGCGCGCTTCTTCGCGCCGCACTGCTCCACCACCCGGGCGAGCCGCTCCACGCCCGGGGCGATCTCGGCGAGCGGCACGCCGCCGAAGCCCAGCACCACGGAGCGGTCTTCCAGGTCCGGGCGCGCCGCCACGAAGCGCGGGGCGCCGAGCACGATGTGCTTCGCCCGGGCCGCTTCCACCAGGGCGCCGGTGCCCGTCTTCAGGTCCATGCGCATGAACAGGTGCAGGCCGGCGCGCGCCTCCGACAGGCTGATCGCGCCGCCGAGCCGGCGCGTCAGGCATGCGCGCAGCGTGTTCTGCCGCTCCGCGTATTCGAGCCGCATGCGGCGGATGTGCTGGGAGAAGTGGCCTTCGTCGATGAAGTCGGCGAGGGCCGCCTGCGCATGGAGCTGGCCGGGCCGGTAGAGCTTGGCGCTGGCCATCGAGAAGGTCTGCGCCAGGTGCGCGGGCACCACCAGGTAGCCCAGGCGCACGCCGGCGAACATCGCCTTGCTGAAGGTGCCCACGTAGATGACCCGCGCATCGCTGTCCAGGCCCTGCAGCGAGGGCAGCGGCGCGCCGTCGTAGCGGAACTCGCTGTCGTAGTCGTCCTCCATGACCCACAGGTTGCGCGAGCGCGCGCTTTGCAGCAGCTCCAGCCGGCGCGCCAGCGGCATCACCACGCCGGTGGGATAGTGATGCGACGGGCTGGTCACGACCAGGCGCGTGTGGCGCGGCGCGTGGCTCGCTTCCAGCGACAGCCCGTGCTCGTCCACGGTGCCGGCGCCGATGCTGAGCCCGGCCGACGCCAGCACCGTGGGGAACGCCCAGTGGCACGGGTTCTCGACCAGGGCCATGTCGCCGGGGTCGGCCAGCAGGCGCGCGCACAGGTCGATGGACTGGTGCGTGCCCGAGGTGATGATGACCTGCTCCGGCTCGCACGCCACCGAGCGGGAGATCTTCAGGTAGCTCGCCACCGCCGCGCGCAGCGGCGCGAAGCCGCCGCCGTCGGCCGCGTACCCCGACAGCGAGAGGTCGCCCTTGCCGATGTGCCGGGACACCAGCCGCCGCCACAGGTGGAACGGGAACATCGAGGCATCGGCCACGCCGGGCACGAAGGCGCCGCTGGACTGGCTCAGGCCGCCGGGCAGGTCCTCCAGCATGCGCCCGCGCTGGGACAGGGCCATCGTGTGCCTGGCGTGGCTCGCCTCGGACGCGCCGCCGAGCGGCCGCACGCTGGTCGGCGCGACGAAGGTGCCGCTGCCGCTGCTGGCATTGAGATAGTTCTCCGCGATCAGGCGGTCGTAGGCCAGCGAGACGGTGATGCGGGAGATGCCCAAGTCCTGCGCCAGCGCGCGCGAGGAGGGCAGCTTCTGCCCGGCGACCAGCGTGTGGTCGAGCACCGCGCGCCGCACCACCTGGTAGATCTGGCGCTGCATCGGTTCCTCCCCCGACCTCGAAAGCGCTTGCGAAAGCAGGTCGGTAAGCAGCACGGCGCGCATCGAAATGGCCTCATCAAATAAACGTATTTGGATATATAGGCTATAGCCATCGATTGCTATAGTCAATCGCCGCCTACCCATCCGAACAGATCCAGTCATCCGGCGGTGACTCGCGGCGGCGGCTCGCGCCGCGAGTGTGGACGCAACGGGCACCACCAATCACGAAGGAAGACAGAACATGGGTACGACAACGACGCGGCAGCCATTCCGGGCGGCCGCAGCCGCATTCTTCGGGACCACCATCGAGTGGTACGACTTTTTCTGCTACGCCACCGCGTCGGCCCTGGTGTTCGGCGACGTGTTCTTCGCCACCAAGGACCACTTCATGGGCACGCTCGCGTCGCTGGGCACCTTCGCCGTGGGCTTCGTGGCGCGGCCCTTCGGCGCCATCCTGTTCGGCCACCTGGGCGACAAGGTGGGCCGCCGCGAAGCGCTGATCATCACGCTGCTGCTGATGGGCGTGTCGACCACGCTGATCGGGCTGCTGCCGTCGTATCACGCCATCGGCATCTCGGCGGCGGTCCTGCTGGTGATCCTGCGGCTGGTCCAGGGCGTCGCCGTGGGCGGCGAGTGGGGCGGCGCGGTGCTGATCGCCGCCGAGCACGCGCCGCGGCGCTGGCGCACCTTCCTGGCCGCCGCGCCGCAATACGGCAGCCCGGTCGGCCTGATCATGGCGACCTCGATCTTCCAGGTGGTGTCGGCGCTGCCCGAGAACGATTTCAGGAGCTGGGGCTGGCGCATCCCGTTCCTGGTGAGCGCGGTGCTGGTGCTGGTGGCGTTCCTGATCCGGCGCGGCGTCAACGAGAGCCCGGAGCTGGAGGCGCACCGCGAGGCGCGCGCGCGGAGCGCGCACGCGGTCGAGGTCGCGCCGCTGCGCACGATCTTCGCGCGCTTCAAGGGCCGGCTGGTGGCGGGGATCGGGCTGTCCATGCTCGGCATCTCCGGGTTCTACTTCATCACCACGCTGATGATCACCTACACCACCAACTACCTGCACGTCGCCAAGCCCGACATCCTCAAGATCGTCACCTACACCGGCCTGGTCGAGTTCCTGAGCTTCCCGCTGGCCTCCTATCTCGCCCATCGCCTCGGCGAGCGCAGGTTCATCGCCATCGTGTCGGGCGCGGCGGTGCTGTGGGCGGCGCCCATGATGATGCTCATCCTGACCCGCGACCTGACCAACATCGCCATCGGCATCCTGGTGGCCACGGCCTTCATCGGCGCCTACTACGCGGTGCTGGCGCCGTTCCTGCCCAAGGCGTTCCCGGTCAACGTGCGCTACACCGGCATCTCGCTGAGCTTCCAGATCTGCGGCGCCGTCTTCGGCGGGACCACGCCGCTGGTGGGACTGTGGATCGCGCAGCAGTACGGCCTGCAATGGGGGCCGCTGGCGCTGCTGTTCGCGCTGATCGCCGGCAGCACGTTCCTGGCCGCGCTGCTCATCCCCAATGGCGAGGGCGCGTCCGCGGAGGACCGCCAGGAAGCGGCCGGCGACTATCCCGGCATGGCCGTGGAGCGGGGCTGAGGCGCGCGCGGGCTGCATCGGCGGCCGCATCGGAACATCCGGAAACCGGCGCCAGGGTGCTGCCGCCGGCAATGATCTCAAAGGCAAACGCATGAACCAGAACGAACTCGCCACGCCGCTGGCGGACTCTCTCGCCGCGCGCATTCTCGACGCGGTGGACAGCGGCTTCGACACGCAGACCGAGCTGCTCCGGCAACTGGTCAGGATTCCCTCGCAGCGCGGCGAGGAGGCGACGGCCCAGGATTTCATGGCGCGGCAATACCGCGCGCGCGGTTATGCCGTGGACCAGTGGCAGATCGACGTCGAGAAGATCCGGCACCTGCCGGGCTTCTCGCCGGTGGCGGTCTCGTATGACAACGCCTTCAACGTGGTCGGCGCGCATCGCGCGCGCACGCAGGCCGGGCGCTCGCTGATCCTGAACGGGCACATCGACGTCGTGCCCGTCGGGCCGCTGGCGCAATGGACGCGGGACCCGTACGGCGCCGAGATCGTCGACGGCTGGATGCACGGGCGCGGCGCCGGGGACATGAAGGCGGGGCTGGTGGCCTGCGTGTCGGCGCTGGACGCGCTGCGCGCGGTGGGCCTGCAGCCCGCGGCCAACGTGTACCTGCAATCGGTGGTGGAAGAGGAATGCACCGGCAACGGCGCGCTGGCCTGCCTGCAGCGCGGCTACCGGGCGGACGCCGCCTTCATTCCCGAGCCGCTGCTGCCCAAGCTCATGCGGGCCCAGGTCGGGCCGATGTGGTTCCAGGTGCAGGTCGATGGCGACCCGCAGCACGCTTCGGCGGCGTTCTCGGGCGCCGGCGCCAACGCGATCGAGAAGGCGATCTTCCTGATCGGCGAGCTGAAGGCGCTGGAAGTCACCTGGAACGCGCGCAAGAAGGACTACCGGCACTATTGCTGCCACCCGCATCCCATCAACTTCAACCTCGGCAAGATCGCCGGCGGCGACTGGGCCTCGAGCGTGCCCGCGTGGTGCCACTTCGACATGCGCGTGGCGGTGTATCCGGGCCAGAGCCTGGCGTCCGCCAGGGCGGAGATCGAGGCCTTCATCGCCGCGGCCGCGGCCCGCGATCCTTTCCTGGCCAAGCATCCGCCGCGCGTGATCTACCACGGCTTCATGGCCGAGGGTTACGTGCTGGAGAACGGCGAGGACGTGGAAGCCGCGCTGCGCGCCAGCCACGAGCGCGTGTTCGGCGAGGCGCTGCAGGAGTATTCGACCTCGGCCGCCACCGACGCCCGGTTCTTCGGCCTGTACGCCGACACGCCGGCCATCGTCTACGGCCCGGAATGCCGCATGCCGCATGGCTACGACGAGGCGGTCAACCTGCAGTCCGTGCGCATGGTGACCAAGACGCTGGCGCTTTTCATCGCCAGCTGGTGCGGCGTCGAGGCGCTGGCGGCCTAGCGCCGCCGGCCGGAGGGACTGCCGGAGAGGGTCGAAGAGGGCATCGCGGAAAGGGGCCCGGCGAGTCCGCGATTCAGGATACTGGCCCGGGAGCGCCACTAGCTGCGACAATGCTCCCTTCGGCAACGAGCGGCGGCGGGCGATTCCCGGTCTCGCCGCGGCGAGACAGTGTGATCTTGAAACCCCTCCTTCCCATCCTCGCAACCCTGTGCGCCTGCCTGGCGGCCCAGGCAGCCCCGGCCGCGCCGCCCGCCGACCAGCCCGGCGCCGGCGCCGCGCCCGGCAAGGCCGCGCCGCGCGCGGCCGGCAAGGCGCCGCCGGCGCCGGCGCTCCGGCCGGCCGCGCCGCCGCTCTCGCCGGGCAACCGCGACCAGTACGCGCTGCGCCCGGAGCGCGAGGCGCAGCCGCAGAGCAGCTTCGGCCTGCGCATGAAGCCCGGCTGGGTATCGCAGGGCGGCGTCGACGACGACGGGCGCTAGCGCCCGCCGCGCCTCAGCCGCGCGCGAAGATGCTGTGGAAGTCGGGCGTGCCGCTGGCCTGCGCGGTGAGGTCGAGCGAGGCCTCGATGTGTTCCAGGTGCTCGGTCATCAGCGCGCCGGCGCGCGCGGCGTCGCGCTTCTCGATGGCGTCGATCAGCTCGCGGTGCTCGTGCTCGGGGCAGGCGGGCGCGCCCGGGCGGTCGTAGAGCGTGATGATCAGGCAGGTCAGCGAGACCATCTCGCGGATCAGCTTTTCCAGGATCGCGTTGCCGGCGATCTCCGCCAGCAGGATATGGAACTCGCCGGACAGGCGGATCATGGCGGCGCGGTCGCCGCGGCCGCGCGCGCTGTCTTCCTCCTGCGCGTGGCGGCGCAGGCTGCGGATGCGGGCCGGCGTGGCCTGCCGCGCCAGCACGCCGGCCAGCTCCGGCTCCACCACGCGGCGCGCCTGGAACACCTGGCGCGCCTCGTCCACCGTGGGGCTGGCGATGAAGGCGCCGCGGTTGGGCACCAGCGTCACCAGCTTCTCGTGCGCGAGCCGCGCGAACACCTGGCGGATGCGCGCGCGGCTCGCGCCGGTGACTTCGCACAGGCGCTCCTCCACCAGCTTGGTGCCCGCCAGCAGGCGGTGCTCCATGATCGCGGTGAGCAGGTGGAGGTAGATCGTCTCGGCGGGCGAGCCCTCGCCGGCCTCGGCCGCCTCGGTCGCCTCCGCGGCGTTGTCCCTGTCCCTATCCTTGTCCTTCGGTTTCGCTTTGCTTCTGCTGGTTGCCATCTGGGTACGCATGGTCGGCTTGCCGCCGAGATTGGCGACGAAATTCCCGCATATCGTACACAAGTCGGCTGGCAGGCCGCGCGCTCAGTTGAGCGCGAACGGCGCCAGCATGCCGGCGTAGGCCTTGGGCAGCGGGCGCGCCCAGTCGCCGCGCTTGCTGGTGCCGAGCCGGATCGAGACCATTCCCTCGGCCATCTTCACCGCCGCGCTGACGCCGTCGATCACCGGCGCGCCGATGGCCTCGGCGATCTCCTCGCACAGGTCGGCCATGCCGGCGCAGCCGAGCACGATGCAGTCGCTGCCGTCACGCGCGAGCGCGCCGCGGCAGGCCTCGGCGACGATGCGGCGCGCGTCCGAGCCGGGCCGCTCCAGCTCCAGCACCGGCAGGTCGCAGGCGTGCACCGCGCGGCAGAAGCGCTTCATGCCGTAGCGCTCGGCCAGGTGCCAGGCGATGTTGCAGGTGCGCGCCAGCGTCGTCACCACGCTGAAGCTGGTGCCGACCATGCTGGCCATGTGCATGGCCGCCTCGGCCACGCCGATCACCGGGCCGCGCGCGAGCTCGCGCGCCGCGTACAGGCCGGGATCGCCGAAGCAGGCGATCACGTAGCCGTCGGTGCCGTCCTGCTCGCCGGCCAGGATCTCGTCGAGGATGCCGGGCACCGAGAGCGCCTCGTCGTAGTGGCTCTCGATCGAGGCCGGCCCCATGCGCGGGCTGACCGCGGCGATGCGCGTGCCGGGCGCGGCCACGGCGGCGGCGCACTGCCCGATCTTGTCGGTCATGCTCTGGGTGGTGTTGGGGTTGATGATCTTGAGCTTCATGGCGGGTTTTCGGGGTCGGGTGTCCGGGGTCAGATGTCCGGGAAATTCAGCCGCGGTCGGCAAGGTGCGCCGCCATCAGGCGCGGCGCCAGCAGGCGGTACAGCAGCAGGGCCATGCCCATGCCGATGAACCAGCTGTAGTTCGCCAGCCCCTGCCACGCCGGCACCACCACGCACAGGATGGGCACCAGCGCCGACGGCAGCAGGGTGAGCACGGCCGCCGGGTTGTAGCCGTTGCGGTACCAGTAGCGGCCTTGCGCGCTCATGGTGTAGAGGTCGTCCACCGCCACCCGTTGCCGGCGCACCAGGTAGTAGTCGGCGATCAGGATGCCGAACAGCGGGCCGATGAACGCGCCCAGGATGTCCAGCGTGTAGTGGATGACCTGCGGGTTGTTGTAGAGATTCCACGGCGTGATGAAGATCGACGCCACCGCCGCGATCATGCCGCCGGTGCGCCAGCTGATGTGCTTCGGCGAGACGTTGGAGAAGTCGAACGCCGGCGAGACGAAGTTGGCCACGATATTGATGCCGATGGTGGCGGTCATGAAGGTGAACGCGCCCAGCAGCATGGCGAAGGTGCTGTCGATGTGGCTGACGGTCTCCACCGGGTCGGTGATGAGCTTGCCGAACACCGGCAGCGTGGCCGAGGTGGTGATCACCGTGAGCAGCGAGAAGCCGAGGAAGTTGACCGGCAGGCCCCAGAAGTTGCCGCGCCGCGCCGAGCGGAAGTCCTTCGCATAGCGCGAGAAGTCGCCGAAGTTGAGCATCGGGCCGGAGAAGTACGACACCACCAGCGCGATCGCCGTGAGCATCACCGGCACCGCGTCCCAGCCGGTGTACTTGAGGAAGCTCAGTGTGAAGTTGACGTTCTGCCAGCCGGCCTTCTGCACCAGCCAGATCGCCAGCGCGATCATCACCACGTAGACCGCCGGGCCGGCCCAGTCGATGAACTTGCGGATGGTCTCCATGCCGTTCCAGAACACCAGCGCCTGCAGCACCCACAGCGTCATGAACGCGCACCAGCCCAGCGCGGACAGTCCGGCGAAGCCGTGCAGCTTCGCATCCGCATACGGCGCCAGCGCCGGGAAGAAATGCAGCGCCAGCACCAGGAACGCGCTCGACGCGAGATAGGTCTGGATGCCGTACCACGCCACCGCGATCAGCCCGCGGATCACCGCCGGGATGTTGGCGCCGAGCACGCCGAACGAGGCGCGGCAGATCACCGGGTAGGGCGTGCCGGTGGCCTGGCTGGGCCTGGCCACGAGGTTGCAGAAGAACTGCACGATCACGATGCCCACCAGCAGCGACACCAGCACCTGCCAGCTCGACAGGCCCAGCGCGAACAGGCTGCCGGCGGTGATGTAGCCGCCCACGCTGTGCACGTCGGACATCCAGAACGCGAAGATGTTGTAGGTGCCCCAGGTCTGCCGGCGCAGCGGGGCGAGGTCCTCGTTGGTCAGGCGCTCGTCGTAGCCGGGCTTGACGAGGGCGTTGCCGTGCGCGTGGCCGGCGGCCTGGGCGGCGTCGGGCGACGCGGTGGGGGTGGCAGTCGCTTGCATCGTGGATCTCTCCTGGTGGCGGATGCCGGCCGGGCGGCAAGGCGGTCCCGCTGGACGGGCCGCGCCCGGGCCGTGCGTGGCGAGGCGCCGGCCGCGTTCCTGTGCGCGGCCCGCATTTTTATTGAGAACAAAATTGTCTACAAAAATAACTGATGTTGTGGACAGATTTGTAGGCGATAAAGACGGGAGAGTCAATGCGGCGGGGATCGGGACAATCCCTAGGCGGCGGCCGCGCGCGGCCGGGCCGGGGCTGGCGCCCGGCGCCGCGCGAGGTGGCGCGGGCGAGGTGGCGCGGGAATTGCTCCGTGCCCGGGCCGGCGCCGATACCGCGGCCACCGGCTTTGCGCTACGCTTGCGCGGATGCGCCGCTTCTCTCCGCTTCCCCCCCGCTTCGCCGCGCGCCCGCCGGCGCGGGGCCACCCGACACCAAGGAGTGCAGATGTCCACCAGCCAGCCCGGCCCGGCCGCCGCCCGCGCCGCCGTCCATCACCTGCGCGCCTCGCGCATCCGCGAGGTGGCCAACGCCGGCATCGGCCTGCCCGACGTGCTGCCGTTCTGGTTCGGCGAGTCCGACCAGGTCACGCCCGCCTTCATCCGCGACGCCGCCAGCCGCGCGCTGGCCGGCGGCGCCACGTTCTACACGCACAACCTCGGCATCGCGCCGCTGCGCGAGGCGCTGGCCGGCTACGTGAGCGCGCTGCACGGCGCCACCGCGGCGGACAACGTGGCCGTCACCAGCGCCGGCGTCAACGCGCTGATGCTGGCCGCGCAGCTGGTGGCCGGCCCCGGCGACCGCGCCGTGGCGGTCACGCCGCTGTGGCCCAACCTGGTGGAGATTCCCAAGATCCTCGGCGCCGGGGTGGAGACGGTCTCGCTCGACTACGGCGCGCACGGCTGGACGCTCGACCTGGACCAGCTGCTGGCCGCGCTCACGCCCGGCACGCGCCTGCTGATGATCAACTCGCCCAACAACCCGACCGGCTGGGTGATGTCGCGCGCGGACCAGCAGGCCGTGCTCGACCACTGCCGCCGGCACGGCATCTGGATCATCGCGGACGAGGTCTACGAGCGGCTCTACTACGGCGGCGGCGAACACGCCGTGGCGCCGTCCTTCCTCGACATCGCCAGCCGCGACGAGCGCGTGATCTGCGTGAACTCGTTCTCGAAGGCGTGGCTGATGACGGGCTGGCGGCTGGGCTGGATGGTGCTGCCGGCGGCGCTCACCGGCGATCTCGGCAAGCTGATCGAGTACAACACCTCGTGCGCGCCGTCGTTCGTGCAGGAGGCGGGCATCGTGGCCGTGCGCGAGGGCGAGGCCTTCACGCGCGAGCTGGTCGGCAAGCTGCGCGCGGCGCGCGACCACCTCGTGAGTGCGCTGTCCGAAGTGCCCGGCGTGGACGTGCATGCGCCGGAGGGCGCGATGTACGTGTTCTTCCGGCTCGAGGGCGCGCGCGACAGCCTGGCGCTGTGCAAGCAGCTGGTGCGCGAGGCGCATCTGGGCCTGGCGCCCGGCAGCGCGTTCGGCGACGAAGGCGAAGGCTTCGTGCGCTGGTGCTACGCCTGCGACACCGCCCGCCTTGACGAAGGCGCGCGCCGGCTACGGGCGTTCCTGGGGCGCTGACGCCAACGCCTTGCCAGTGGCGGCGGCCTGTTCCTGCCACCAGCCGCCGCCCAGCGCCTGCAGCAGCGCGGCCGAGTCGGAGAAGCGGCTCGCGCGCGCCTGCGCCAGCGTCAGCCGCGCCTGCCGGTCCTGCCGCTCGGCATCGAGCACCGCCAGCTGGCTGACGCCGCCGAGGCGGTACTGTTCCCTGACCACGGCCAGCGTGGCGGCGGCCTCGCGCGCGCTGTCGGCGCGCGCGCGCAGCGTGTCGGCGTCGGCCTCGAGCGCGCGCAGCGTGTCGGCCACTTCGCGCAGGCCGCTCAGCACCGCCTGCCGGTAGGCGGCCAGCGATTGCTCGTAGGCTGCTTCGGCCGAGCGCTTGCGCGCCACCAGCTCGCCGCCGCGGAACACCGGCTGCACGATGCCCGCCGCCAGCGACCACACGTTGAAGCTGTCGAACAGGTTGCGCGTGGACATGGCCTGGGTGCCGGCGCTGCCGCTCAGCGTGAGCTGCGGATAGCGCTGCGCGGTGGCCACGCCGATATTGGCCGAGGCCTGGTGCAGCAGCGCCTCGGCCGCGCGGATGTCGGGCCGGCGCCGCGCCAGCGCGGACGGCAGGGTCAGCGGCAGCGTGTCGGGCAGCGTCAGGTCTTCGAGGCGGAATTCGGGCAGGCCGGCGTTCGCCGGTTCCTGGCCCGCGTACACCGCGAGCTGGTGGCGCGTGGCGGCAAGCTGCTGGACCAGCCCAGGCAGCAGCGCCTGGCTCTGCGCCAGCTCGCCGCGCTGGCGCCGCACGTCGAGCGCGGCCACGCCGCCGGCCTGGTGGCGCTGCTCCGTGATGGCGAGCTGCTGCTGCTGGGCCCGCACGATGGCCTCGGTGTCGGCGATCTGCGCGCGCAGGCTGGCCTCGCGGATCGCCGCGGTGGCCACGTTGCCGGCCAGCGCCAGGCGCGCCGCCTCCAGCTCGAAGCGCTGGTAGTCCACCGCCGCGCGCAGGCCTTCGAGCTCGCGCCGCGCGCCGCCGAACAGGTCGAGCGTGTAGGAGACCGTCACGCTGGCGCCGTACAGCGTGAACGGGCCCGGGCTGGGAAACGCGGTGATGCCGACCGAGGCGAGGTCGACCTGCTCGCGCGTGGTGTTGAGCTTGGCGTCCACGCGCGGCGCCAGCAGCGCGCCGGTGCTGGCGGAGAGGTCCTGGCGCGCCTGCTCCAGCCGCGCGCGCGCCTGCGCCAGCGTGGGGCTGGCGTCCAGCGCGGCGCGGATGGCGCGGTCCAGCGCCGGGCTTTGGAACAGCGTCCACCATTGCGCCGGCACGTCGGCGCCGGCCAGCAGCGCCTGCGCGTGGCCGTCCGGCGCGTCGGCCGCGCCGGTGCGCCGCGGCTGCGTGCCGGCGGTGTAGGTGTCGCCGGCGGGCGCGGGCGGCACCGCGAAATCGGGGCCGACGGCGCAGCCGCCGAGCGCGAGCGCGAGCGCGGCGGGCAGCATGGAGACGAGAACGCGCGGCAAGGCTGGCATGGCCGGCTCCCTTAGTCGAGTGTGCGGCGGTAGAAACGCACCGCGATGGCCATCACCACGGCGGTAAACAGCAGCAGCGGCCACACGTCGGGCCACAGTTCGGCCCAGCCGTTGCCCTTGAGCAGGATGCCGCGGATCATGCGGTTGAAGTAGGTCAGCGGCAGCACGCTGCCGATGCCCTGCGCCCAGCGCGGCATGCCCTGGAACGGGAACATGAAGCCCGACAGCAGGATGCCCGGCAGGAAATAGAAGAAGGTCAGCTGCACCGCCTGCAGCTGGTTCTGCGCCAGCGACGACAGCGTGATGCCGACCGTCAGGTTGGCGGCGATGAACAGCAGCGCGGCCAGGTAGACCGCCAGCACCGAGCCGACGAACGGCACGTGGAAGACCCAGCGCGCCGCCAGCAGGATGATGGTGGACTGGATCAGGCCGATGAACACGTAGGGCACGATCTTGCCGGTGATGACCTCGAGCGGCCGGACCGGCGTGGCGAGCAGGTTCTCCATCGTGCCGCGCTCGCGCTCGCGCGTCATCGCCAGGCCGGTCATCATCACCATCGTCATGGTCAGGATCACGCCCATCAGGCCGGGGATGATGTTGTACGGCGTGAGGCCCTCCGGGTTGTAGAGGCGCTGCACCTGCACCTCGAACGGCGCCTTGCCGCCCGCGAGATGCGCGAGCGCGCCCCGCAGGTCCTTGTCGGCCACCGAGTAGGCCAGCTGCGGCAGCGCGGCGATGGCCTGGCCGGTGGCGGACGGGTCGGTGGCGTCGGCCTCGACCAGCAGCGCCGGGCGCTCGCCGCGCAGCAGCCGCGCGGTGAAGTCGGGCGGGATGGTGAGCACGAACTGCACGTCGCCGCGGCGCAGCGCGGCGCGCCCGGCCGCTTCGTCGGGCAGGGTGCGGGTCACGCGGAAATACGTGGAAGCCTGCATGCCGGCCACGAACGAGCGCGTGAATTCGCTGTGGTCCGCCGCGATCACCGCGGTGGGCAGCTGGCGCGGGTCGGTGTTGATGGCGAAGCCGAACAGCATCAGCTGGATGATCGGCAGGCCCACGATCATGCCGAAGGTGATGCGGTCGCGGCGCAGCTGCAGGAACTCCTTGATGACGATGCTCCACCAGCGCTGCGGCGAGAACGCGAAGCGCCCGCCATTGCCGTTGCCGCTCATCGCCCGGCCTCCTTGCCGGCGCGCATGTTGTCGTCGGCGCGGCTCATCATGTGGATGAAGACGTCTTCGAGGCTGGTGTCGATCCGCTCCAGCCGGTGCCGCGCGCCGGCCACGCGGCGCAGCGTGGCTTCGAGCGCGGCTTCGTCGTGCCCGGTGACGTGCAGCGCGCTGCCGAACACCACGGTCTGCTCGACCCCGGGCGCGCCGCGCAATTGGTCGGACAGCGCGGAAAGCTGCTCGCCCAGCACGCTCCACGTGACCAGCTTCTGGCTGGCCACCACCTCGCCCGCGGTGCCCTGCGCCAGCAGCTTGCCGTAGGCGATGTAGGCGAGCTTGTGGCAGCGCTCGGCCTCGTCCATGTAGTGCGTGCTGACCAGCACCGAGATGCCGCGCGCGGCGAGCTGATGCAACTGCGCCCAGAAATCGCGTCGCGCCTTCGGGTCCACGCCGGCGGTGGGCTCGTCGAGCAGCAGCAGCTGCGGCTCGTGCAGCAGGCAGGCGGCCAGCGCCAGGCGCTGCTTCCAGCCGCCCGAGAGCGAGCCGGCCAGCTGCTGCGCGCGGCTGGCCAGGCCGAGTTCCTCGAGCGCGCGGTCCACGGCCTCGCGCCGCTTCGGCATGCCGTACACGCGCGCGACGAAATCGAGGTTCTCGCGGATGGAGAGATCGTCCCAGTAGGAGAACTTCTGCGTCATGTAACCCACGCGGCGCTTGATCTGCGCGCTCTCGCGCAGGATGTCGTAGCCCAGGCAGGTGCCGCTGCCGCCGTCGGGCGTGAGCAGGCCGCACATCATGCGGATCGAGGTGGTCTTGCCGCTGCCGTTGGGGCCGAGGAAGCCGAAGATCTCGCCGCGCCCGACCTGCATGGCGAGCTTGTCGACCACCACCTTGTCGCCGTAGCGCTTGGTGAGGTCGCGCACGTCGATGACCCATCCGGCGTGGCCGTCGCCGCGCGGACCGGGCGCTGCCGGGGGCATGGCGGATGCGCTCATGGCCGCGCCACCTCGACCGGCTGGCCCGGGTGCAGCTTCGGCGCGTCGGCCGCGGCCGGGCGCGCTTCCACCAGGAACACCAGCTTGGCGCGCGTCTCGTTGCTGTAGATCACCGGCGGCGTGAACTCGGCCTGGCTGGAGATGTAGCTGACGGTGGCGTCGACCGGCGCGGCGCAGCCGTCGCAGCGCACGCGCACCGGCTCGCCGGTCCTGAACGCGCCGACCACGGTTTCCGGCACGTAGAAGCGCACCTTGACGTTGCCCGGCGGCAGCAGCCTGACCACCGGGCTGCCGGCCGGCACCCAGTCGCCGCGGCGGAACGGCGTGTCGTAGACCAGGCCGGCCTGGGTCGCGCTCACGGTCTTGCGCGAGAGCTTCCACTCGGCCTGCGCCAGCGCGGCGCGCGCCGCGGCCACCTGGGCCTCCTGCGCGGCGCGCTGGGCGCTGCGCCCGGGCAGGCGCGCCACTTCCACGTCGCGCTGCAGTTCGCGCACGCGGGCGGCGTCGGCGGCGGCCGTGGCGCGGCTTTCCTCGAGCTGCGCCTGGGACACGCCGCCGATGGCGAACTGCGCCTGGTCGCGCCGGTATTGCGCCGCGCTGCGCAGCGCGCCGGCCTGCGCCTGCGCGAGCTGCGCGCGGGTGGCGTCCACCTCGGGCGGGCGCTTGCCGGTCTGCAGGTCGGCCGCCTGCGACTCGGCCGCGCGCACCTGCGCGGCGGCCTGCTGCCGCGCGGCGCTTTCGTCGTCGGCTTCGAGCGCGAACAGCGGCGCGCCGCCGGCGACCTGCTGGCCGCGCTGCACGACGAGCTGGTCGAGCCGCCCGGCGAACGGCGAGGCCACGCTGACGAACTCGCCCTCCACGTAGCCTTGCCAGGCGGGCGGCGCGTCGTTGCCGCACGCGCCGAGCAGCGCGGCGGCCGCGGCCGGCAACGCCAGGGCGGCGGTCCGGCGGGAGAGGCGGAGAAGGTGGCGAAGGTGGCGAAGGCGGTGGCGGTGCATGGCAGGCTCCGTGCGCATGGCTGGGTCTCAGGCGGAGGGGCTGGGAGGCAGCGGCAGCGGCGACATCCCGTGCGCGAGCAGCGCGCCGACGTGGCGCGCCAGCGCCTCGGGGTCGATGCCCTGCGCGCCGGGCAGGCGCTGCCAGATATGCGTGGTGGCCAGCGGCAGCAGCGTCAGGCCGATCAGCGACACCATCAGCAGTGCCGGCTCCACGCCCGGGTTGAGCTTGCCGGCCGCGCGCGCGGCGCCCAGGTGGGCGGTGACGATGCCGGCGCGCTGCAGCGCGATCTTCTGCAGCACGCGCTCGTGCAGCTGGCCTTCCGCGTTGACGATCTCGCGGATCCACAGCCCGGGGAACCACGGCGTGGCGGCGGCGGCGCGGATCAGCCGCGTGGCGATGCCGACCAGCATCGCGGTGGGATCTTCCTGGTCCGCCAGCGCGGGCGCGAAGACCTGCTCCACCAGCGGCTGCAGGCGCTCGTCGACCACCGCGTCGAGCAGCTGGTCGCGGTCGCGGAAGTAGTAGTGCACCAGCGCCGGCGTGACGCCGGCATGCGCGGCAATGGTCCTGATCGGCGTGGCGGCCACGCCGTGCCGCGCGAACAGGGTGGTGGCGGCGTCGAGCAGTTGCCCGCGCTGGCCGGCCGTGGCCGCCTTGCCGGCGGCGGGCCGGCCCGGGCGGCGGGGCGGGGAAGGCGAGCGGGCGGGCGGCGGCGTGGGCATGGGGCAAGCGCTGTGCGGGAACAGAGAAATATTAATTGTTGGATTAATTAATTCAAGGCCGGTTACAAAAATAACGATGGCCTGGGACCGCGGCGCACCCGCGCGGGAAGTGGAATGTTGCAATGCAGCAATGCAAGGTAGACATGTCATAAAGCCTTGGCTATGCTTCGTCCCGCCAATTCGCCAGGCAGCACCGTTGCTGCCGCCGGCCGCCCCGCCGGTCAGGTTTCTCCCCGGATTTTTCATGCTGCTTCGCCGTCTCACCGCCGCCCCGGCGCGGTTCCGCTTGTCCGTTGCCTGCCGCTTGCCGGCCGTCGCCCTGTCGCTGCTGGCCTGCGCCGGCGTGGCGCGGGCGCAGGACGCAGGCCCGGCGCCGGACCCGATGCCGGCCTCGGGCAGCCTGGTGAACGAGGCCGACGCGCCGTTCTCGTTCCACGGCCAGACCACCTATATCTGGCAGCGCAAGCCGGCCTTCGGCGCGGCCTATTCGGGCGACAACAGCCTGGCCGCGCAGCGCGCCAAGAGCTATTCGTTCAGCACCACGCTCGACCTGGGGATCCGCCTGTGGCGCGGCGCCGAATTCCACTTCAACCCGGAGGTGACGCAGGGCGTGCCGTTCTCCGAGCTGCACGGCCTGGGCGGCCTGCCCAACGGCGAGCTGGCCAAGGTGTCGAGCACCAACCCGGTGTTCTACCGCGCGCGCGCCTTCGTGCGCCAGACCTGGGGCCTGGGCGGCGGCAGCGAGGACGTCGAGGCCGATTTCAACCAGTTCGCCGGCAGCGTCGACAAGCGCCGCGTGGTGCTGACCGCCGGCAATTTCGGCGCGCTCGACGTGTTCGACCAGAACGAATTCGGCTCCGACCCGCGCACCCAGTTCATGAACTGGTCATTCCTCACGCACGGCGCGTTCGACTACCCGGCCGACGCGCGCGGCTACGACTGGGGCGTGGCGCTGGAATACATCGGCGACGCGTGGTCGGCGCGCATCGGCCGCTTCCTGCAGCCGCTCGAATCCAACGGGCTGGAGCTGGACACGCGCATGTTCCAGCACTACGGCGACATCCTCGAACTGGAGAAGCGCTACAGCATCGCCGGCCAGCCCGGCACCGCGCGGCTGCTGTTCTTCCGCAACAAGGCGCGCATGGGCGCGTTCAGCGACGCGCTGCAGTTCGGCGCCGCCACCGGCACCACGCCGGACGTGGCCAACGTGCGCGAGGAACACGCCAAGATCGGCGTGGGGCTGACCCTGCTGCAACGGATCAACGAATCGCTGGGCGTGTTCGCGCGCGCCAACATGTCCGACGACAAGACCGAGACCTACGCCTTCACGGAAATCGGCCGCCAGGTATCGGCCGGCGGCGTGCTCAACGGCAACGCCTGGGGTCGCCCGCGCGACGCGGTAGGGCTGGCCGTGGCGGTCAACATGCTGGGACCGCGGCACCGGGCGTATCTGGAGGCCGGCGGCCTCGGGGCGTTTCTCGGGGACGGCGCGCTACGGTATGGGCCGGAACAGGTGATGGAGTTGTATTACAGTTTTCAGCCGGTCAAGTATTTGAGTATTAGTCCGGATTTTCAGTATATTCGGAATCCTGGGTATAATCGGGATCGGGGACCGGCCAAGTTTTATGGGGTCAGGTTGCATGGGGAGTTTTGAAGGGGGTTGATTTTAATGGTGGTTTCTTAATGTCAAAAGCCACTTCAAAGTCGACTGCTTAACATCAAAGTCAAAGTCAACATCAAAGTCAAAGGCTTTCGCTCCCCCGGAGCGACCTACTTTCTTTTGCCCGAAAAGAAAGTAGGCAAAGAAAGCGGGCTGCCTGGCCGGCAGGGGCAGAAACGTTGGGATTTCTCTTGTTGTTGGTTTCGTCGTGGGGCCTGTAGTTCTGCTGGGATCCTGCCGTTACCGGTGCGAGCGGCCACGATCTGGCTGGCGGTATGGGTTGCGGGGTCAGACCTATGATGGCGGGCGCACTGCTGGTTCGGACATCTGCCGTTACCGGTTTGGGCGGTCACGGCGTAGCACCGGCACTGGTTTCGTGGTGGGCGTGGTGGACCCAGCGCGGGCGTGCTGGGTTACTTTGAACCGGATTACTTTTCAAGCCAAAACCGGGCGCGTCTCAAGTCGGGGCCACCACGCCCACCACGAAACCAGCACCGTTCCTATGCCGTATGCATTTGCCGCGGTCGCGGCAGCAGCCCGAAGGGCCTGGGCCTATGCCATCATGCAGCGCCACCACGAATCGAACACCACCCGAGAGACAGTGGCCGCTAAAACCGGTACCGGCAGAATCCCTGCAGAACCACCGCCCCC